>NZ_JBHSBU010000001.1:2070000-2980000 GCF_042650885.1 Chitinimonas lacunae | reverse complement strand
GTTCGTCGATTGTTGTTTGGCTTCTGAAGCTGAACAGATAAGTTCTGTACTTGATCTTTAACAAAGAGAAGAAGTAACCAATGCGAGTCGAGAGACTCAATTGGGATGATTGTATCGCTGATTCAATGAAGTCGAGTTGAATCAGATAATCGCAAACACCGAACGCCGCAGACGCTGGAAACAGACGTCTTCGGTTATAGGGTCAAGCGACTAAGTGCATCTGGTGGATGCCTTGGCGATCATAGGCGATGAAGGACGTGTATGCCTGCGAAAAGCTTCGGGGAGCTGGCAAAAGAGCTGTGATCCGGAGATGTCCGAATGGGGAAACCCACCCGCGAGGGTATCCCTGCCTGAATACATAGGGCAGTGGAGGCGAACGCAGCGAACTGAAACATCTAAGTAGCTGCAGGAAAAGAAATCAACCGAGATTCCGTTAGTAGTGGCGAGCGAACGCGGAGTAGCCTGTACGTGATAGTCGAACGTTTAGTAGAACGGAATGGAAAGTCCGGCCATAGTGGGTGATAGCCCCGTATACGAAAAGCGATCGGTGGTACTAAGCGTACGAGAAGTAGGGCGGGACACGAGAAATCCTGTCTGAAGATGGGGGGACCATCCTCCAAGGCTAAATACTCATGATCGACCGATAGTGAACCAGTACCGTGAGGGAAAGGCGAAAAGAACCCCGGGAGGGGAGTGAAATAGAACCTGAAACCGGATGCATACAAACAGTGGGAGCCTGGAAACGGGTGACTGCGTACCTTTTGTATAATGGGTCAGCGACTTACGTTCAGTAGCGAGCTTAACCGAATAGGGGAGGCGTAGGGAAACCGAGTCCGAATAGGGCGTTGAGTTGCTGGGCGTAGACCCGAAACCAGATGATCTATCCATGGCCAGGATGAAGGTGGGGTAACACCCACTGGAGGTCCGAACCCACTAGTGTTGCAAAACTAGGGGATGAGCTGTGGATAGGGGTGAAAGGCTAAACAAATCTGGAAATAGCTGGTTCTCCTCGAAAACTATTTAGGTAGTGCCTCATGTATCACTGACGGGGGTAAAGCACTGTTATGGCTAGGGGGTCATCGCGACTTACCAAACCATGGCAAACTCTGAATACCGTCAAGTGCGAGCATGGGAGACAGACATCGGGTGCTAACGTCCGGTGTCAAAAGGGAAACAACCCAGACCGCCAGCTAAGGTCCCAAATGATCAGTTAAGTGGAAAACGAAGTGGGAAGGCCTAGACAGCCAGGATGTTGGCTTAGAAGCAGCCATCATTTAAAGAAAGCGTAATAGCTCACTGGTCGAGTCGTCCTGCGCGGAAGATGTAACGGGGCTCAAACTGATAACCGAAGCTGCGGATCATCTCGAAAGAGATGGTGGTAGAGGAGCGTTCTGTAAGCCTGTGAAGGCGGCGGTGTGAACCCCGCTGGAGGTATCAGAAGTGCGAATGCTGACATGAGTAGCGATAAACAGGGTGAAAGTCCCTGTCGCCGAAAACCCAAGGTTTCCTGCGCAACGTTCATCGGCGCAGGGTGAGTCGGCCCCTAAGGCGAGGCAGAAATGCGTAGTCGATGGGAAACGGGTTAATATTCCCGTACCTTGTTGTAATGCGATGGGGGGACGGAGAAAGCTAGGCCAGCCGGGTGTTGGATGTCCCGGTTTAAGCGTGTAGACGTGTTTCGTAGGCAAATCCGCGAGACTTAGTTGAGGCGTGATGACGAGTGAGCTTGCTCACGAAGTGGTTGATGCTCTGCTTCCAGGAAAAGCCTCTAAGCTTCAGTTGCAACAAGACCGTACCGCAAACCGACACAGGTGGGTAGGATGAGAATTCTAAGGCGCTTGAGAGAACTCGGGAGAAGGAACTCGGCAAATTGACACCGTAACTTCGGGAGAAGGTGTGCCCCGGTAGGTTGTAGCGCCTGCGCGCGAAGGCCGATGGGGTTGCAGTGAAAAGGTGGCTGCGACTGTTTATTAAAAACACAGCACTGTGCCAACACGAAAGTGGACGTATACGGTGTGACGCCTGCCCGGTGCCGGAAGGTTAAGTGATGGGGTGCAAGCTCTTGATCGAAGCCCCGGTAAACGGCGGCCGTAACTATAACGGTCCTAAGGTAGCGAAATTCCTTGTCGGGTAAGTTCCGACCCGCACGAATGGCGTAACGATGGCCACACTGTCTCCTCCCGAGACTCAGCGAAGTTGAAGTGTTTGTGAAGATGCAATCTCCCCGCTGCTAGACGGAAAGACCCCGTGAACCTTTACTGTAGCTTTGCATTGGACTTTGAACAGACTTGTGTAGGATAGCTGGGAGGCTATGAAGCGAGGACGCTAGTTCTCGTGGAGCCGTCGTTGAAATACCAGCCTGGTGTGTTTGAGGTTCTAACCTAGGCCCGTGATCCGGGTCGGGGACCGTGCATGGTAGGCAGTTTGACTGGGGCGGTCTCCTCCCAAAGTGTAACGGAGGAGTTCGAAGGTATCCTAGGTACGGTCGGAAATCGTACTGATAGTGCAATGGCATAAGGATGCTTAACTGCGAGACCGACAAGTCGAGCAGGTGCGAAAGCAGGACATAGTGATCCGGTGGTTCTGTATGGAAGGGCCATCGCTCAACGGATAAAAGGTACTCCGGGGATAACAGGCTGATTCCGCCCAAGAGTTCACATCGACGGCGGAGTTTGGCACCTCGATGTCGGCTCATCACATCCTGGGGCTGTAGCCGGTCCCAAGGGTATGGCTGTTCGCCATTTAAAGTGGTACGTGAGCTGGGTTTAAAACGTCGTGAGACAGTTTGGTCCCTATCTGCAGTGGGCGTTGGAAGTTTGAAGGGGGCTGCTCCTAGTACGAGAGGACCGGAGTGGACGAACCTCTGGTGTACCGGTTATGACGCCAGTCGTATCGCCGGGTAGCTAAGTTCGGAAGAGATAAGCGCTGAAAGCATCTAAGCGCGAAACTTGCCTTAAGATGAGACTTCCCTGGGAACTCGATTCCCCTGAAGGGTCGTTCAAGACCAGGACGTTGATAGGTCGGGTGTGGAAGCGCAGTAATGCGTTAAGCTAACCGATACTAATTGCCCGTGCGGCTTGATCCTATAACCCAAGACGCTGTGTGCGTCGGGTGCGATCGATCGATCATCCCTACCTATTGGTTACTTCTTCTGTGCGCTGTGACTACACAGCGCATCCATACCGGGTGGCGCCTTGTGGCGACGCCCGTAATCGTTAATGCCTGGCGGCCTTAGCGCGTTGGTACCACGCCTTCCCATCTCGAACAGGACCGTGAAACGACGTTGCGCCGATGATAGTGCGGATCCCCGTGTGAAAGTAGGGCACCGCCAGGCTACCTCCTCAAAACCCCAGCTCCATGAGCTGGGGTTTTTGTTTTTGCACTTCGCTTTGCCAGCGGATTTCTATTCCCGAATAGCCGTCTACACTGACCCTCATAGGCATTTGCTTGAGGCTCAGGCTTGTCGATATCTCTTTTCACGGCCCGTGTGCGCCGCTTCATGCTGGCTGCCGTCCTCGCTCCGCCGACCCTGGCGTTATCGGTGCGGGAATTGGAATTGGATTCCTATCTGGGTCAACCCTTTCTCGCGCGCATTCCCGTCGCTTTGGGCCAAGGGGAACAGCTCGAAGAGCGCTGCCTGCGCCTGCTCAATCCCGAGGATTCTGGTCCCCTCGCTTCACTACGTCTTTCCTGGCGCCCTGCACCGGGTGGTGGTGTGATCTACGTGCGCAGCCTGGCGCCCGTTACCGAACCGATTTTCCGGCTGACCCTCTCCGTTGGTTGTGATCCCAATGGTGCCCTGCAACGCGAATTCGTCGCTTTTCTCGACCCCGAATCCTTCCAAACTGCGCCTCAGCCTCCTGAGGTGATTACCCGCCCACTCGCGCCATCGGCAGCGCCTGCACGGCGTGCCACCTATCCTCGACTTGGCGGGATGCTGGAAACCCGTGGCGGCGAGTCGCTGAACGATATTGCCCGCCACTATTTTCCGGTGATGCAGTCCAACCGCGACAAGTTGATTCTCCATCTGCAACGCCAGTACCCAGATTTGCCGCAGGACCGTACCAGCCGGCTTGCTGCCGGCCTCAAACTGAAGATGCCCACCCGCAACGAAGTGGGGGCACTCTGGCCAGGTCAGGAAGCGGATGCTGCGACTGACGGTACCTCGTCTCCGCTCACGATTGGATTGCCTTCGGCTTCTCGTGGCAGCGGTCCACACCCAGACCAGACGCTGTCCGCTACTGTGTCGCGTGACAGATTGGTCCTGTCTTCCCCGCTCAGTCCTTCCGCTCCTCCCTCCGGCAGCAATCTAAATCGGTTGGAACATGTCGCTGACAAGCTGCTCACCCTCAGTGACGATCAGCATGCCGAACTCGGTCAGTTGCAGCATCGGCTGCAACAGATGGAGAAGCAGTTGAAGCATATGAGTGCCTATCTGGAGGAGCAGCAACTTGCCCTCGACCGCGAAAAAGCCCGCGGCGATGCGCGGGAACGCCAGGTCAATCGTTTGCAGAATATTCTGAGTCTGTTGGCCGTGCTGGTCCTGGCCGCGCTGTTGCTCGTATTGCTACTGCGCTGGTGGGAAAGACGCCGACTGGTCTCCACTGTTCCTTTCTCTTCACCCCCCTCGAGCGACAGCAGTCCATTCCAGAGTTGGCTATCCGATCTCAACACTGCCCAGCCTCCCACGACCGTCCCTGAGCCGACGGCATCGTTTGCACGCAAGGCTGAGACTACCGGTGCGTTCGAACAGCTCGACGATGTCGAAGTGATCCAGCCGACTTCGGTGCTGGAACAGGCCATGTTGTTTGCCGAATGCGGCTTGCCTGAGAAGAGCATTGAATTGCTGCGGCAGGAAATTGCTCTGCATCCAGCCCATGTGGCGGCTTGGATGAGCCTGTTCCGTTTATTGCATGCAGAAGGGATGGTCGAGGAATTCCGTATCCAGGCGCTGGAATTCCGCAGCCAGTTTGCCAGTGAAGGGTTGTGGAACCAGGTCAGCGAGCTGGGAAAGGAGCTTGCACCGAACGATTCCCTGTATGCCGACTGGGCGGGACCCGATTCTTCGGTCGATCTAGGTATGGATATGTTGCAGGGAGCGACCACCACCGCCAGCCAGGCGGCCTCGCCGCTAGAAAGCGTGCCACCTCCATTGCCGCGTGAGCCGGTGCCTGAGACGGCGCCCCCCCCAGTGATTCTGGATGTCCCGCTCGAATTCCCTCAGTCGTCCGTTTCTCCGCTAGCTCCTCCACCGCCCCTGGTGAGTGATGAGCCTTTGGTCTTTGAACTGCCGGAGTTGCAACTGGAGAGTAATGGCAATGGCCCGTGGCCACCTGCCACCGAGTCCGATCATTTCCCGATTATCGACCCGGCGACCATTGCGCCGCCGCCAGAGATCACCGTGGATACCCGGGCGCGCGAGCAATCCAATACCCTGGCCCGGGTGGCAGAGTATCTGGGACGAGGTGAGCGACAACAGGCCATCGTCTTGCTCGAACAACTGCTGCTCTCCGGCAATTGGCTGGAAAAGCAGGAGTCCCTGCGTCTGCTGACCTTGCTGCGCCCGATCAGCTAGCCGGTGGTTCCAGTGCCAGACCAAGTTGCTCGACGCTTTCCGCGATGATTGCACTGGCACTGACCGCCAGCCGGCCGGGCTGGCGGGCAAGCAAGGTGTCGCAGCAGCGACCGTGGAGCCAGACGGCAATGGTGGCTGCCTCAAATGCCGCTAATCCTTGTGCCCATAAGCCTGCCAATAGGCCCGCGAGGGCATCGCCTTGGCCGGCATTGGCCAGGGCCGGTCCGCCGCTATGGTTGATGGCACAAGTCTCGCGACTTGCGATCAGGCTGCCTGCGCCCTTGAGCACCACGATCGCAGCGAAGGTTTCTGCCAACTTTTGTACAGCCTCGAAGCGTTGTGCCTGCACTTCGGCCGTAGCGCAGTCCAGCAGCCTGGCAGCTTCGGTCGGATGGGGAGTGAGAAGGGTTGGCGCCTGCCGTTGGCGCAACGCGGTACGCAGCGCTGGCTGTTTAGCCAGCAGATTCAATGCATCGGCATCAAGCAACAGCGATTGCGGCGCCTCGATCCGCTCGGCCAATACCCTCCGGGCGGTTGCATCCTGGCCAAGGCCAGGACCGACCACCGCGATATCGCCGGCAGGGAGGAGGCCAGGGCCATGCAGCATCAGCTCGGGTTGGAGCGGATCGACCGACGGGGGATTCCTGGCCAGCAGCCCCAGACTGACCCTGCCACAGCCGACAGCCACGGCGGCACGCCCGGCCAACAGGGCTGCGCCCACCATACCGTCGTTGCCGCCCAGAATCTGAACTGAGCCGTAGCTGCCTTTGTGACTGTCCTGCCGTCGCAATAATCGGCGACAGGTTTCCGGCGCCTGCGCTAAGACGGGAAGCGGATGCAGCCCACGCTGGTCGGGTTCCACCCCAAGTGTCGCGCAATGCAGCTCGCCTACCCGGTCTAGCGCGGCGCCAGTAAATAAACCGCGCGAAGGCGCCAGCATGGCCAGGGTCCAGTTCGCCCGGATCGCCGCGCCCGGTACGGCGCCGCTATCAGCCAGCACACCGCTTGGCACGTCAAGCGCCAGTACTGGCCGGTTCAGCTGGTCGATCCGCTCGACCAGCCTGACGTACTCGCCGGTAAGCGGCCGGTCCAGGCCGATACCGAACAAACCGTCGACGACTGCGCCATAGTCGCCAGTCTGGTCGAAATCCGCCGCAGCCTGACCTCCTGCTGCCAGCCAGCCCAGCCAGGCCCGTTCGGCATCGCCGCTGTAGGGTCTTTGAGCTAGCGCTGGCGTGACCACTTCGACCAGATAACCGGCCTGGAACAGATAACGTGCCGTCACCAAGGCATCGCCGCCATTGTTGCCGGGCCCGGCCAGGATCAGAATCTTTCTGTCGCGGCCCAGGCGTCGACCCAGGAAGTCGGCGGCTGCCCGGCCCGCGCGTTCCATCAAAGGCAGACCGCCAGCGAGTGCTTCCCGCTCGATACGGCGCAGATCGGTAACGCTATAGGCGAAAGACATCGAGAACTCCCGCAAAAAGATGCAGCGATTGTATGCCGAACCCGCGTCACTCCCCGACTGGCTGACGCTCGAAGACGAGACCTTGCGCGACTTGGCCTGGTTATTGACCGGGCCAACGCTGCCGGTCAGCCGGGACGAATACCGTCGCTATCTCCCTTCTCCGCAACTGGGGCAGGAATGGTGGCAAGGCATCCGTCTGAGCCCGATGCCCTACACCCCACCTGGCTGGCCGGCTTCCAACCGGCTTGGCCATTACGCCGAAGCGCTGTTCGGCGATGGCTTGCGGCGGCTGCCGGCTCATCGGCTGCTGCTCTGCCAGCACCCGATACGCGAACAGGGACGCAGTATCGGCGAATTCGACTTTGTGCTGGAACGCCCCGATGGCGGCTGTTGGCATATCGAACTGACCGTGAAGTTTTATCTTGGGGTGGAGACGAGCGTTGGCCACATCGCCTGGGTCGGCCCTGGTTTACGCGATAACTGGGCCCGTAAAGAAGCCCGGTTGTTCGGCCATCAACTACCACTGGCCGACACGGCTGCCGGACAGGCGGCCCTGGCTGCACTGGGTGTCACAACACAGGCGCTTGCCTGGTTGCGCGGCCGGCTGTTTCTGCGTGCTCCCCCACTCAACGATCCGCTCTACGGCTGGTGGCGCCGCTTTGATGAGGAATGGCCGCAGCATGGCACAGATAGCGGCTGGCGCATCCTGGCACGGCGCGACTGGATGGCCCCGCGTCAGGGCGGTGAACTGCTTAGTGAAACCGAAGTGCGCCAAGCGCTGGGTCAGCAGCTAATTGGCGGTGCCAGACCCCTGCTGCTTGGGGAATACGATAGAGCCAGTGGCAGTGAGCGCAGTCGAGGTTTCGTTGTACCGACCGACTGGCCCCGCTTGGCGGCACTCTATGCAGAGAATATTTCCTGATCGGCGAAATCTTTCATTTATTAATAAATTCCGTATGACATCTTGAGAATGGATTGCCGATAATTTTCCTTTTTAACAAGGCAAAGCAGGAGGAGGCCATGGCCAGGCTCTTGATCATCTTCAGCAGTCAGACTGGCCACACTGCCCGGCTGGCGGGCGCAGCCGTGGCGGGAGCCCTGTCGCTCGACCCGCCACCCGAGCTGCGGCTCATCCGTGCGCTCGAGGCCGGGCTGGATGATCTGCTATGGGCCGACGGCGTGCTGTTCGGCACCCCGGAAAACTTTGGCTATATGTCGGGCGCGCTGAAAAACTTCTTCGATCGTACTTACTATCCAGCCCAGGGCCGGGTGGCCGGTCGACCTTATGGACTGTTCGTCAGCGCGGGAAATGATGGTAGCGGTGCCGTCATGGCCATCGAGCGGATCGTTCGTGGCTATCCCTTACAGAAAGTGGCTGAGCCGGTCATCGTACGCGGCGAACCCGATGCCGACGGTTTGGCCCGCTGCGCCGAACTCGGGCTGACCCTGGCAGCAGGACTGTGTTATGGCGTGTTCTGAACCCAACTGGGGCGTGTATCTGCTCTGCTGTGCCGATGGCACGCTCTACACCGGCATGACCAACCGTCTACAGCAAAGGCTGGCCCGCCATCGCGCCGGTCAGGCCAGTCGCTATACCCGGGCCAGATTGCCGGTGACGCTGGTGTATTGGGAAGACTGTAGTGACCGCTCGTCAGCACTGCGGCGCGAAGCGGCCATCAAGAAGCTCGATCGGCGGGCCAAGCTGAGGCTGATCGAGGTCATGGTGCAAAGAGAGCTGAAAATTAAATAAACAGGTAAATCCATCGCAAGACATCATGTGGAATAAAAACAGAAAATAAAATAATTGGTCTATTCTATTCCGTGCTCACGTGCCAGCCGCTCACGCTCGACATGAGTGATATAGCGTTGAATCTGCGCTTCGGTGGTCGTTGGCAGATGGAGGAAGCGGGCGCCGGTGCGCACAGTCTTGATGCCGTTTCTGAGGGTCAGGTCAAAGCTGGTGCGGATTTCGATATCGGCCACCACCGTGCCGCTGTCGGGCAGTTCGATATGGATGCCGTGGTAGTGGGTGCCGGGCGCCAGCGACAATCCTGGCACGCAGCCCAGAATGCCGATGCCGCCGATGCTGATATCGACCAGCGAGACTTCGACCGTGTCGCCGTGGCCGCTTGGCAGATAGCACGATAGCGGCTGACCGAGCGGGACCGTCAGGCGGTAGGTTTCGCGCCGTTGCAGGCGCAGGATCTGGCTCGGCAGATCGACGGCCAGGGCAGGTCGGCCATCCCAGTCGATCTGGCGTGGATGGGCGCAGGAGAACTGCAACTTGATCTGTTGGGGGGCGGCCGTACATTGGAGCTGCGATGCCTGGAATACCGCATGGCGCAGCTCGCCGCTTGGCATGTCTAGTACCAGCTGATCCTCGTCGACCACTAAGGGGAGCGTCAGCGCGAAATGGTCGGTATGGTCCAGATAGAGACTGACCAGATCGCGCCGCTGGCACAGTTGCTGTAGCAGCTGGACGATTTCCGCTCTTGTCGTCACCAGCAATTGCTCGGCGCCGGCTAGCTCTGCGGTTTCGATGCGCAGCGGTAGCGCATCGGTCATCAACGGAGGCTGGGTGCTTTTCATGGCTGGATTTTAGTCCGCACCATCGGCCAGTGCCGCGCCCCGCGACGGATGGCCTACTCTACCGTTGGCGTGGCATCGAGCAGAGCCTGGACCTGGGCCAGCCGGGCCCGTTCGGGCATCTGCTGCCCCTGAGCCCGGGCCGATTGCCGTTCTTCCTTGATCGGCCGCACCGATAGTCTGACCACGGTTTCGTCGGCCACAAACGTCAGGGTCGGATAGTCATCATCGCCCCGCCGCAGGTCGCTGCGAAAGGCGATGCCCTGGTTCAGGCAGAAAATCTCGATCGACTTGGGGTTATCGGTATACACCACCAGGTTGATATCGGAATGCGGCCCGGCCAGGCCGCTCAATACCGAACCGGTCAGGTAGGGGCGAAACTCCTGGAAACGTTTCATGACAACCAGTGCTTTTTGGCGTAATGCATTTAGCGCATTGTCATGTTCCGGCTGATAAATACCTCGGTATTCCCGCAACGCCGCCTCCACCTCCTGGTTGGTGGGCAGATTTTTCCCCTGGGGCAGCCCGAGCTGGTGGGCGGCTTTGCGCTTGGCCAGCGCAAAGTCGTCGATATGGTCCTGGGCCATCAGGCGCGCGGCGAGATGGGCGATATGCTCGCGCGTGCCTTTGGCGTTGCGGTCCCTGTGCATGGTTAGAAGAGCTGGTCCTTGGCTTCGTCGTCGATATTGGTGGCGCCGTTGGAGCTATTGTCCAGACCGAGTTCGGGATTGGTCTGCGGGAACTCGGCATAGAAATACTCGTTGACGGTGCCGCGTTCGGTCTCGATGGCCTGCACGATCACCCCGTTGGGTGTCGGATAGGGCACTTCGGGCACGCCCTTGAGCGCCTTACTCATATAGTCGATCCAGATCGGCAATGAAGCCTGACCGCCGGTTTCCGAACCCCCGAGCGAGCGTGGCTGGTCAAAGCCGAGCCAGGCGACAGCGACCAGATTGGGTTGATAGCCGGCAAACCAGGCATCGTGCGATTCGCTGGTGGTGCCGGTCTTGCCGGCCAGGTCGTTGCGGCCGAGTACGGCGGCACGAGCGGCGGTACCGAAGCGGGTCACGTCGCGCATCATGCTGGTCATGATAAAGGCGTTGCGCGGGTCGAGCGTCCGTTGGGCAGTTTGACCTGCCACTTCAGGCTGGGTGCGGGCTACCACGTTGCCCTGGTTGTCTTCGATGCGGTCTATAAAATAGGAGCGCACGCGATAGCCCTGATTGGCGAATACCGCGTAGCCCTCGGCCAGTTGCAGCGGTGTGACGCTGCCTGCGCCCAAGGCCATGGTCAGATAGGCAGGATGCTGCTTGGCATCGAAGCCGAACTTGGCGATATGGGTCTGGGCATACTGCGGAGTGATCGCTTGCAGGACGCGGATCGATACCAGGTTCTTCGACTTGGTCAGCGCATTGCGCATCGACATCATGCCCGAGAAGCTGCCGTCGAAGTTCTTGGGTTCCCAACGCTGGCCGCCGACCTGGGCCGGATCGACCACCAGGGGGGCGTCGTTGATCAGCGTAGCCGGTGTGAAGCCGCGCTCCAGGCCGGCCGAATAGATAAACGGCTTGAAGCTGGAGCCCGGCTGACGCCAGGCCTGGGTGACGTGATTGAAGTGGTTGCGGTTGAAGTCAAAACCGCCCACCAGCGAGCGGATGGCCCCGTTGCTCGGGTCGAGCGAGACAAAGGCGACTTCTACCTGCGGTAGCTGCACGATCTGCCAGCCACCTTTTTCCATGACTTGTACCCGAACCACCGCGCCTGGACGGATGCGGGCATTGGGCGGCAGTTTTTCGCTCAGGGCACGGGCGGCGAACTTGAGTCCGGCCCCTTCGATATCGACCGCCTTGCCACCCTTGATAAACACCCGCACCCGCTTGGGCGAGGCAACCAGGACCACGGCAGGCGTGAGGCCGGCTGCATCGCGCAGCTCGGCCATGCGGTCTTCCAGCCATTCTTCTGGGTTGCCGCTGCCGGGGTTCAGATCGACATAGGCTTCGGGGCCGCGATAGCCGTGGCGGCGGTCGTAGTCGAGCACGCCATCGCGGGCGGCCTGGTAGGCGGCTTCCTGATGGCTGGATACCAGGGTGGTATAGACCTTGAAGCCCTGGGTGTAGGCGGCTTCCTTGTATTTGTCGAGCATCGCCTGCCGTACCATTTCGGCAACATAGTCGGCATGGCCGGACGAGGTCTCGACGCTGCGCTTGACCTGCAATTGCTCGGTCAGGGCGCTCTGGTACTGCGTTTCAGTGATAAAGCCGAGCTCGTGCATCCGCTTCAATACATAGTGCTGGCGTTGGGTGGCGCGCTTGAGGTTGACGACCGGGTTGTAGAGCGAGGGCGCTTTTGGTAATCCGGCCAGCATTGCCATCTCGGCAATGCTAAGTTGATTGAGAGGTTTGCCGAAGTAGGTCTGAGCGGCAGAAGCGAAGCCATAGGCGCGTTGCCCGAGGTAGATCTGGTTGAGGTACAGCTCCAGAATCTGGTCCTTGGACAAGTTGTGCTCGATCTTGAACGCCAGCAGCGCTTCGTTGAATTTGCGACTGTAGGTTTTTTCGCTGCTCAGAAAGAAGTTACGTGCCACCTGCATGGTGATAGTGCTGGCGCCTGACTGGGGATGGCCTGGCACCAGGTTGAACAGCGAGGCGCGGATCACCCCGATGTAGTCGATGCCGCCGTGTTCATAGAAGCGTTCATCTTCGGCGGCCAGAATGGCCTGTTTCATCGGCTGCGGCACCTGGGCGATGGGCGCGAAGGCGCGGCGTTCTTCGCCGAACTCACCGATCTGGACGCCGTCAGCGGTATAGACGCGCAGCGGAATCTTGGGTCGATAGTCGGTCAGGATGTCGAGCGAAGGCAGGCGCGGGTAGGTGACTGCGACGGCAATCGCGAAGGCGCCAGCGGCCGCTACCACAAGGGCGACCAGGATGCCGATGGCCGTCAAGAACCAGCGTTTAATCATAGGTATGGGAGCTTTCGAGGGGGGAACTAGAAAGTTTGCATTGTAGGGTCAGCCAGATTTTAGTATAAATGCATAAATCGGCTTTACACTCACATGGCAGGCTGTTAGCATCTAGTGCAACTTCGTAGAAAAGTCTCCTACAAACCTAATTTTTAAAGGAAATTCAAGTTGAGCCTCGATTTCCTGAAACCGAAGGCGCCACCCCTGATCGGGGTCGATATCAGCACTTCGGCGGTCAAGATGGTCGAGCTGTCCGAGGCAGGCAAGGGATTGACGGTAGAAAGATACGTCATCGAGCCGTTGCCGAAGGACGCTGTGACCGATGGCAACATCGCGAATCTAGATGTGGTGGGAGAGGCCGTCAAGCGGGCATGGCGCCTGATGGGGACGCGGGTCAAGAACGCCGCCCTGGCGCTGCCCGCTGCTGCCGTGATCACCAAAAAGATCACCGTCCCTGCCGGTCAGTCCGACCATGAGCTGGAGATGCAGGTCGAGACCGAGGCGAACCAGTACATCCCCTTTGCGCTCGACGAGGTCAACCTGGACTTCCAGGTGCTCGGCCAGTCGCCGGCCACCCCCGACGAAGTCGAGGTGTTGATCGCTGCATCGCGCAAGGAAAAGGTGGAAGACCGGGTCGCCGCGGTCGAAGCGGCGGGGCTCAAGGCCCTGGTCATGGATGTCGAATCCTTCGCCACCCAAGCTGCCTTCGAACTGATCGAACGTCAGTTGCCCAGCCATGGGGCAGGGCAGACGGTGGCGGTGGTGGATATCGGCGCGGCGATGATGCATATCAACGTGTTGCGTGACGGTCAGCAAGTGTATTCGCGCGAACAGGCGTTCGGCGGCAACCAGTTGACCCAAGATATCCAACGAAAGTTCAGTCTGTCCGCAGAAGAGGCCGAAGCTGCCAAGCGCAACGGCGGTCTGCCGGACAACTACGAACCTGAAGTGCTGCAGCCGTTCATGGATTCACTGGCGCTGGAAATTTCCCGTGCCTTGCAGTTCTTCTTTACCTCGACCCAGTACAACTCGGTCGACCATATCCTGCTGGCGGGTGGTTGCAGCGTGATCCAGGGGCTGGACGAAGTCGTTGCCAGCCGTACCCAGGTCAGCACGATGATCGCCAATCCTTTTCTCAATATGACGCAGTCGAGTCGGATTAAGACGCGTCAACTGCTGCTCGACGCGCCGTCGCTGCTGATTGCCTGCGGACTGGCGCTGCGGAGGTTCGATCCATGATCCGCATCAACCTGTTACCCCACCGCGAGCAGAAGCGCAAGGCGCGTGCACGCCGTTTCGGCGCGTTGGCGGCCTTGTCTCTCGGCATCGGCGCGGCCGTGGTCGGTGCGGGCTTTACCTTCCTGAGTGCGCAGATCGCCACCCAGGAAGAGCGTAACGCCTTCCTGGAAGAAGAGAACGCCAGGCTCGACAAGCAGATCGCGGAGATCGAGACGCTGAAGAAGGAAAGACAGGCCATGCTCGACCGCAAGAAAGTGGTCGAACAGCTCCAGTCCACCCGGTCCGAGGCGGTGCAGATTCTCGATCAGTTGGTGCGGCAGACACCTGAAGGCATCTACCTGCGTGATCTGAAGCAGACCAACGATCAGATCGAAATGATCGGTTATGCACAATCGAGTGCCCGGGTCTCCACCTTGATGCGCAGCCTCAACGACTCGCCCATCTTCGAGCAACCCGTTCTGATCGAGATTCAGGCAGCAACCGTGGGCGGTCAGCGCCTCAACGAGTTCCGCCTGACGGTCAAGGTGACGCGTGAAGATCCCGAGCAGGACAAGGGCAAGAAGAAAGACGGCCAGCCCAAGCCGAATTGATGACGAAATGCGAGGCAGTCAATGAGTATGACGATGGATGAACTGCGTCGGCTGGACCCCAAGGACATTGGTAATTGGCCGGCCGTCGTTCAGTTGGTGGTCTTGTTCGTGATCATCGTGCTGGTCATCGTGCTCGGCTATTTCCTCTTGCTCGATGCCAAGCGCGAAGAGCTCGAGCAGGGCCGGGTCAAGGAAGGGCAACTCAAAGAGGCCTTCCTGGACAAGAAACAGAAAGCGGTCAATCTGGAGGCCTATAAGCAGCAGCTTTATGAAATCCAGCAATCCTTCGGTGCGCTGCTGAAACAACTGCCGACCAAGGCCGAGATGGAAACCCTGATCACCGAGATCAACCAATCCGGTGTGGGCCGTGGTCTGCAGTTCGAGCTGTTCCGGCCTGATGTCAACGAACGCAAGACGCCAGAGTTCGCCGAGCGGCCAGTTACTTTGCGCATTATCGGCACCTACCACGACCTGGCGGCATTCGCCAGCGATGTTGCCCAGCTGTCTCGCATCGTCACCCTGACCGATATGCAACTGTCGATGCCGCCGAATGCCGACCCCAAGGCGACCTCCAGTCCCTTGACCATGATGGCGGTGGCTAAGACGTACCGTGCCTTGGACCCCGAAGAATCGGTCCAGGCCAGAAAATCGCAGAAGAAGCCGCAGTAAGGCTCGTAACGATTCGGATATGAAGCGATGAATAGATATCTGACGATAGGTTTGCTCGCGAGCCTTCTTTCCGGTTGTGCCGGAGAAGAGTTCGGCGACCTGAAGGCGTGGATGAACGAGAGCACCCAGAATATGCGGGGCAAGATCGAGCCATTGCCTGAGGTCAAGCCTTACGAGCCGCTGGTCTACAACGCCTACGATCTGGTCGATCCGTTTAACCGGATCAAGATGAAGGTAGCCAGAGCCGGCGACAAGGGAGGGCTGCAACCCGACCGGAATCGGCCCAAGGAAACCCTTGAAGCCTACGACCTCGAGAAATTGCGGATGGTCGGGACGATCCAGCGTGGCAAGGAACTCAATGCGCTGGTTCGTACTCCCGATGCCAATCTGTACCGGATCAAAGTCGGCAGTTATATGGGCCAGAACTTCGGCATGGTGACTAAAATCACCGAAAGCGAAATCACCCTCAAAGAAATCGTCGAAGACAGCGGTGGCGATTGGGCGGAAAGGACAAGCGTACTGTCGCTTGACGAAACGGAGCAACAAAAATGATGATGATGAAGCAACGCATGCTCAACTGGCTGAAGCTTGCCTGCTTGGTAATGGCGGCCGGTGCGGCTTTGGCGCAGGACCCCAATGCGATCAAGTCCATCGAGGTCAGAAATGACTCTGCCGACCGGCAGGAAATCACCATCGTTATGAAGAACCCTGCGCAGGTGCCGGCAAGCTTTGTCGTCAACGCCCCGCCGCGCATTGCCTTCGATTTCGTCAATACTGCCAATGATTCGGGCAAGACCAGCGTGCCGGTCAGCGGTGGCAACCTCAAGGGCGTCAATATCGCCGAGTCCAACGGTCGGACCCGGGTGGTATTCAGCCTGATCAAATCGGTGGTCTACGAGACCCGGATCAGCGGCAATAAGCTGATGGTGACGCTGAACCAGGCGCCCACCGGCCAGCCGGTCAGCAGTGCCACCGCCGTGTTCTCCGCTACCAATACCCAGCGCGAATCGATCAAAGACATCGATTTCCGCCGTGGCAAGGGTGGTGAAGGCCGCGTGATGGTCGATCTGTCCAACCCCAACGTCGGTATCGATGTGCGGCAACAGGGCAAGAACCTGGTGGTCGAGTTCAGCAAGACCTCGCTGCCGCGTCAATTCGAGCGCCGTATGGATGTGGTCGATTTCGCCACCCCGGTGCAGAGCATCGACACCTATACCCAGGGCGAAACCGTCAAGATGGTGATCGAGCCCAAGGGTACCTGGGAATACTCGGCCTATCAGACCGAAAACCGCTTTATCGTCGAGGTCAAGAATATCGACGAGCAGGCCAAGAAGCTGGCTGAGCTCGACAAGCCGACCTATAAGGGCGAGAAGCTGTCGTTCAACTTCCAGAACATCGAAGTCCGTACCGTATTGCAGGTGATTGCCGAATTCACCGGCAAGAACATCATCACCAGCGACACCGTGTCGGGCAATCTGACCCTGCGCCTCAAGGACGTGCCGTGGGACCAGGCCATGGACCTGATCCTGCAAAGCAAGGGCCTCGACAAGCGTGAGAACGGCAATGTGCTGTGGGTCGCTCCGCGTGACGAAATCGCCGCCCGCGAGAAGATGACGCTCGAAGCCAAGCGTGCCATCGCCGATATCGAGCCGCTGCGCAGCCAGACCTTCCAGCTGAATTATCAGAAGGCCGAAGATATCAAGGCCATGCTGCTGTCCAGCCGTGGCGACGATAAGAACCCGACCACCTTCCTGAGCAAGAACGGTACGGTGATCGCCGAGCCGCGCACCAATACGCTGATCGTGAGCGAGATCGCTTCGAAGCTCGAAGAGATCCGTAATCTGATCGCCCGTATCGATGCACCGGCCAAGCAGGTGATGATCGAAGGCCGTATCGTGATCGCCAAGGATGACTTCGGTCGTACCCTGGGCGCCCGTCTCGGCCTGCGCGGCGACCGCACCATCGACAACTCGACCCGGGTCGGTATCGCTTCCGGCGTCAACGACTCGTTCTCGGTGATTCACAATGGTGTCGATAGCGGCACCACGATCCAGAACGTGCAACTGCCGTCGAGCGGTCTGGGCTCCTTCGTGCCGGCCAGTATCGGTGTCACCCTGCTCAACCGTAGCGTCGGTGCCCTGCTGAGCCTGGAACTACAGGCACTCGAAGCCGAAGGCAATGGCCGCACCGTGTCGAGCCCGCGCCTGATTACCGGTGACCAGCAGAAGGCCGTGATCCGCCAAGGTAAGAAGTTCTACGTCAACCGGGTCACCACCGACGGTATCGTCAGCGAAGAGAAGGAAGCTGTGCTGATGCTCGAAGTCACGCCGCGTATCACGCCTGATCGCCGTGTGTTCCTCGAGATCAAGGTGACCAACGACTCGCTGCAACCTGGCAACGTGGTGGACACCCGTTCGATCGAAACCAAGGTGCTGGTGCCCAACGGCGATACGGCGGTGCTCGGTGGTATCTACGAAATGGAAGAAACCAACGACAAGACCCAGGTACCGCTGCTTGGCAACGTTCCGGTGGTCGGCAATCTGTTCAAGACCCGCACCAAGAAGGAAACCAAGCGTGAGATTCTGATCTTTATCACGCCGCGCATCCTCGACGATTCGTTGTCGCTGCGCTAAGTTTCCGGCTCCGCTACAATGCCCGGCATGAAAGTGCCGGGCAATTTGTTTCTAGTGGGGCTGATGGGGGCCGGAAAAACCACCATCGGTCGATCGTTGGCGCGGCTGACCGACAAGGAATTCCACGATTCCGATCATGAGATCGAAGCCCGGACGGGGGTTCGGGTGCCGGTCATTTTCGATATCGAAGGCGAAACCGGTTTTCGTCAGCGTGAATGCGAAGTGATCCGCGATCTGGCCAGCCGCCCCGATATCGTTCTGGCCACCGGTGGTGGAGCGGTATTGAACCCTGACAACCGCAAGGTATTGGCCGAGCATGGTCTGGTGCTGTATCTGCGTGCCTCGGTCGATGAGCTGTATCAGCGCACCCGCCAGGACCGCAACCGGCCACTGCTACAGATCGCCGATCCGCGTGCTCGTCTGGCCGAACTCTACGAGCAGCGCGATCCCCTCTACCGCGAGATCGCCGATCTGGTGATCGATACCAGCCGCCAGAGTGTCCAGCATCTGGCTCAACAGATATACCGTGATCTGATCCAACGCTATGCCTCTCGTTAACGTCGATCTGGCCCACGCGCCCTACGCCATCCATATCGGTCGTGGTCTGCTGCGGCAGACCGGACTGATCCGCTCGCTGCTGCCACAGCCCCGGGTCGCTGTGGTCACCAATACCACGGTCGCCGCGCTCTATCTGGCCGATTTCAAGGCTGCGCTTGAAGCCGAGGGGATTGCAGTGGTCGAGGTGATCCTGCCCGACGGCGAGCAATACAAGACCTGGGACAGCCTCAACCAGATCTTCGATGTGCTGCTGCGTGAGCGCTGCGAACGTAAGACCACCTTGATCGCCCTGGGCGGCGGGGTGGTCGGCGATATGACCGGCTTTGCCGCAGCGGTCTACCAGCGCGGCGTGCCGTTTATCCAGGTGCCGACCACGCTGCTCGCTCAGGTCGATTCCTCGGTCGGCGGCAAGACCGCCATCAACCATCCTCTAGGCAAGAACATGATCGGCGCCTTCTACCAGCCCAAGCTGGTGCTGGCCGATCTCGATGTCTTGTGCACGCTGCCGCAGCGTGAGTTCTCCGCCGGCATGGCCGAAGTCATCAAATACGGCCTGATCGACGATGCCCCATTCCTCGCCTGGCTCGAAACCCATATCGATGCCCTGATGGCGCAGCAGCCAGACGTACTGGCAGAGGCCATCGAACGCTGCTGCCTGGCCAAGGCCCGTATCGTGGCCGCTGACGAGCGGGAAGAAGGCCAGCGTGCCCTGCTCAACCTCGGCCATACCTTCGGCCACGCGATCGAGGCCGGCATGGGTTACGGGGTCTGGCTGCATGGCGAGGCGGTGGCCGCTGGCATGATGCTGGCCGCGCGGGCTTCGCAACTGCTGGGACATCTGGCCGTTGCCGATGTGGCGCGGCTCGAGCGTCTGCTGCAGGCCGCCAAGCTACCGGTCGAGCCGCCGGCACTGCCGTTTGAGCAGTGGCTGGAATGGATGGCCCAGGACAAGAAGGTGGTCGATGGCCATATTCGCTTTGTCCTGCTGCGCAGTCTCGGCCATGCCTATCTGGATCGGCTCGATCCCGATCAACTGCGTCGGCTGCTGGCCTGATGGCGCGCCGCGATTCGGCCCTGCTCGGACGTCTGGCCAAGCGTCTGTTCGATTTGATCGGTGCCACGCTGCTGTTGCTGTTGCTGGCCTTGCCCATGCTGCTGCTGATGTGGCGGTTGCGCGCCGAAGGTGGCTCGGCCATTTATGGCCATTTGCGGGTCGGGCGCGATGGCCGGCCGTTCCGCTGTTTCAAATTCCGCACCATGGTGCCTGACGCCGACCGCCGTCTGGCCGAGCTGCTGGCTTCCGATCCGCAGGCGCGCGCCGAATGGGAGCGTGAATTCAAGCTGAAGAACGATCCGCGTGTGACCCGGCTCGGTGATTTCCTGCGGCGCAGCAGCATCGACGAGCTGCCGCAACTGTTCAATGTCCTGCGCGGCGAGATGAGTCTGGTCGGGCCGCGACCGGTGATCGAGGCCGAACTGGTGCGCTACGGCGACAAGCTGGCCGACTATCTGGCCGTGCGGCCCGGAATGACCGGCCTGTGGCAGGTCAGTGGTCGTAATGACACCAGTTATGAGCATCGGGTGGCGCTCGATAGCGATTACGTGCGCAACTGGAGCTTCAGCCGTGATCTGGTCATCCTGTTCCGTACCGTCGGAGTCGTGCTGGGGCGTAAAGGCGCTTATTGAAGAGGATGGAGAGGTTTTTGCAGAGTTGGATTATTTCTATTTTTCTTCCGCAATTAGTCTTGCAAAGATTTGTCTGAATAGTTTCCTTTGCGGCTAATCCCCACCTGCCTCTCCCCAGCATCAACCTTTCTTCTCCCGTTTTCCTGCCAGCCCATCCCGTCCGATAGCAGAAATCATCCAGCAAGGCAGACACCTGATGCTGGCTGACCCCAATTCGTCTTCAACCTGGCGTCCAGGCGAATCAAGTTCATAGGGTGGATTACCCTTCTTCCCGACCACCTGATGCCTCCGCCCTAGGTAACTGTCAGCGCAGCAGTGGCGGAGCATTAGCGTATTTCCAGTCAATGCGGGATCAGTGGGTCCGGCCCTCAAAGCACCGGCTCCTAGCGCTCAACCAAACTTGCTGCGACGCCGATTGCAGTGGAAATGCGCTAGGCCGTTTTGTGGCTGATGTTTCCTGCTGGGTGGTGGGATTGGAGGCCAGGTGTAAAGAGATTCTGGCGGGCTCTGACGCAATTTACCCGACTGAGTCAGGGCGGGCTCACTGTCGTGGCGTGGTAAGGAAGAGGAGTCAGAAGGATAGGCAGAAAAGATATATTTCTGACAAAAGTTGGCTCTATATCTTGCAGTAATTTTTCTTATTTTATTTATTTTGCTTGTCAGCCTGAGCCGTCTCATTTCGCCGCAACCAATAGGCCGGCTGGCTGCTCAGGTGGCAGCATAGTCCGGTCGGCAGACGCGGTGCCAAGCGGCCGAGTTTATAACCGACCCATTTGGCCGTGAGCTGTCGCACGGCCACCAAGCGCCAGCGCCAGCCATGCTGACGCAGGAAGTGCTGTTCGGCGCGGGCAAAACGTAGTCCTTCGCCGCCGGCGTTGCCGAATTCCCGCAACAGCCAGTCTTCACTGGCATGGGTGGCGCCGGTATCGAAATAGCGGCGGAACTCGGCCAACCAGCCGAAGTTGTGGGAATGACGCACCGTTGCATCGGCCACATAGGCTACCCGCCAGCCGGCTTTGAGCAGTCGGGCGCAGGCGAACATGTCCTCGGCCAGCAGGGTCGCGCTGGGAAAACCGCCTACCGCGTCGAGCGCCTCACGGCGCCAGGCAGCGAAGGAATTGGAACAGAAGGCAGTTTTGATGCCGTAGCGGTGGCGGTCGTCGTAACTGACTATGCGTGACTGGGCAGGATAGTTGAATGCCCGCGCATGAGCCGCTACGGGTGTCGCGTCGGCGTGGGGCAACTGACGGCCCCAGGCTGCGCCGACGGCCGGATCGTCGAAGACCTTCAGCAGGGCCGCGAGCGAAGTGGGATCGGTCAGGATGGCATCCTGGGTCAGGCATACCACTACCGCGCAATCGGCCAGCCGGTCGATGCCGCGCTGCCGGGTGCCACCATGGTCGAATTCGCGGCGGTCGATCGATTCGACTTCCAGACCGGCGGCCCGGGCCAGGGCAGCGGTGTCGTCATCGGAGCCCGAATCGATCACCAGCGCCCGGTCAGGCTGGCGCGACTGGCGGGCCAGGCCGGCCAGCCAGTCGTGCCAGGCCGGCCCGGCATTGAGGGTGGGAACGAGCAGGCCGACCCGCACAGCGCTCAGCGGAACGGACGGGTATCGGACAGCAGACCCATCAGATACTGACCGTAGGCGTTCTTCAGCATCGGCTTGGCCAACTTTTCCAACTGGGCGGCATCGATATAGCCCTGGCGGAAGGCGACCTCTTCGGGACTGGCGATCTTCTGGCCCTGGCGTTTTTCCAGCGTCTGGATAAACAGCGAGGCTTCGAGCATCGACTCGTGGGTGCCGGTATCGAGCCAGGCATAACCACGGCCCATGATCTCGACCGACAGATCGTTCCATTCGAGATAACGACGGTTGACGTCGGTGATCTCCAGCTCGCCCCGGTCGGACGGCTTGATCGACTTGGCCACCTCGACCACGCGCGAATCGTAGAAATAGAGGCCAGTCACGGCATAGCGCGACTTGGGCTGCTTGGGCTTTTCTTCGAGACTGATGGCACGGCCCTGCTGGTCGAACTCGACCACGCCATAGCGTTCCGGATCGTTGACCGCGTAGGCGAACACTGTGGCGCCATTGGGACGCTCGGCGGCATTGGTCAGCAATTGCTGGAAGTCATGGCCGTAGAAGATATTGTCGCCAAGCACCAGGGCCACGCTGTCGCCGCCGATAAATTCCTCGCCGAGGATAAACGCCTGGGCAAGGCCATCGGGGCTGGGCTGGATCTTATAGCTGAGCCGGATGCCCCACTGGCTGCCATCGCCCAGCAGTTGCTCGAAGCGCGGCGTATCCTGTGGTGTCGAGATCAGCAGGATGTCGCGGATGCCAGCCAGCATCAGCGTGGTCAGCGGGTAATAGACCATCGGTTTGTCGTAGACCGGCAATAGCTGCTTCGACACCGCCAGGGTGGCGGGGTAGAGCCGGGTGCCGGAACCGCCGGCGAGAATGATTCCCTTCATGGCTCAGCTCCGATGGGCGTAGTTGGTGGCCAGCCAGTCGCGGTAGGCACCGCTGCTGACGCGCTCGACCCAATCCTGATGTGCCAGATACCAGGCGATGGTCTTGCGGATACCGGTCTCGAAGGTCTCGGCCGGACGCCAGCCCAGTTCGCGCTCGATCTTGCGGGCGTCGATGGCATAGCGGCGGTCATGGCCGGGCCGGTCGGTGACAAAGGTGATCTGTTCGCGGTAGGACTTGCCGTCCGCCCGCGGCCGCAACTCGTCGAGCAGGGCGCAGATAGTGTGGACGATCTCGATATTGGGCTTCTCGTTCCAACCGCCGACGTTATAGGTCTCGCCGAGGCTGCCCGCTTCGAGCACGCGGCGGATGGCCGTGCAATGGTCGCCGACGTAGAGCCAGTCACGCACATTCTGGCCATCGCCATAGATCGGCAGCGCTTTGCCGGCCAAGGCATTGGCGATCATCAGCGGGATCAGCTTTTCCGGGAACTGGTAGGGGCCGTAGTTGTTCGAGCAGTTGGTGGTCAGCACCGGTAGGCCGTAGGTGTGATGCCAGGCGCGGACCAGATGGTCGGAGGCGGCCTTGGAGGCGGAATACGGGCTGTTGGGCTGGTAGGGGTGGGTTTCGGCGAACGGGGCGTCTTCGCGTTCGAGCGAACCATAGACCTCATCGGTCGAGACATGCAGGAAACGGAATGCCTCGCGCCCGGCAGCATCAAGGCCCAGCCAGTATTGGCGCACGCTTTCCAGCAGGCGGAAGGTGCCGACGATATTGGTTTCGATAAAGTCGGACGGACCATGGATCGAGCGGTCGACATGCGATTCGGCCGCGAAATTGAGCACTGCGCGCGGACGGTGGGTGGTCAGCAGCTCGGCGATCAGCGCGGTATCACCGATATCGCCCTGGACGAAATGGTGGCGGGAATCGTTTGCCAGGGCAGCGAGATTGTCGCGGTTGCCGGCATAGGTGAGCTTGTCCAGATTGACGACCGGCTCGTCGTGGTGTTTGAGCCAGTCGAGCACGAAATTGGCGCCGATAAAGCCGGCGCCGCCGGTAACGAGAATCAAGGCGGTCTCCTGTCGAATTACCGCAGCGGCCGGCGGGAACCGGGCTGCGAGGGGAGGGACTAACGGTAGCCGTCGGGGTTGAGCGATTGCCAGCGCCAACTGTCGGCGCACATCTCGGCCAGGCCGCGTTGAGCACGCCAGCCCAGCACTTCGGCGGCGCGGGTGACATCGGCGAAGTAATTGGCGATGTCGCCAGGACGGCGTGGTGCGAAGCGGTAGGGAATCTTGCAGCCGCTGGCGCTCTCAAAGGCACGGACCACTTCGAGCACGCTATAGCCGCGTCCGGTACCGAGATTGAAGGTGGCGAGGCCTGGATTGCTGAATAGATGTTGCAGGGCGCGGACATGCCCCTGGGCCAGATCGACCGTATGCAGATAGTCGCGCACACCGGTGCCGTCGGGGGTGGGGTAGTCGTGGCCGAAGATGGCGAGTTCGTTGAGCTTGCCGATGGCGACCTGACAGATATAAGGCATCAGATTATTCGGGATGCCGTTGGGGTCTTCACCGAGCAGGCCGGACGGATGGGCTCCGACCGGATTGAAATAGCGCAGGATGGCAATCTGCCAGGAGGGGTCGGCGTGCACCAGATCATGCAACACCTCCTCGACCATCATCTTGCTGCGGCCGTAGACGGTATTGGGCGCCAGCGGCGCTTCTTCGCGATACGGCGCGCGGGCCGATTCGCCGTAAACGGTGGCCGAGGAACTGAAGACCAGACGCCGCACATTATGGTGTGCCATGGCCTCGATCAGGCACATGCTGGCTTCAAAGTTGTTCTGATAGTACTTGAGCGGATCGCGCTCGGCTTCGGCAATAGATTTAACGCCGGCGCAATGGAGTACGCCGGCGAAGCGGTATTGCGAAAAGATGCGGTCGAGCGCGGCGCGGTCGCGTAGATCGGCTTCGTACCAGGTCGGATGGCGTCCGGTGATTCTGCCGATACGCTCAAGGACGGCCGGTTTGCTGTTGCTGAAATTGTCGATCACGACCAGGTCGTAGTCGTTTCGATGCAGCTCGACGCAAGTATGGCTGCCGATGTAACCGGCGCCGCCCGTCACAAGTAATAGTTGTCGCATAGCAACAATATTACCTTGTTTGCGAACGCATCCCAAGTTGCCAAAGTGCGCATTGACGGCGCCAAGCCATTGAGCCCGCGACGCTCAACGACCATTGTGGTAGGCACGCGACAGCATGCGCGGCGATGGCTTTAGGAAACGCGCCAGCTCCGACAGCGCATGTTGGTAGACATTGCGCTTGAACTCGATCACCGAATCGAGCGGCGACCAATAGTCGCTCCAGCGCCAGGCATCGAATTCGGGATGGTCCGACGCGCGCAGACAGACATCGCAGTCGCGCCCGACCAGTCGCAGCAAGAACCAGATCTGCTTTTGTCCCTTATAAGTGCCACGCCATTCGCGCCGCACCCAGTGCAGCGGAACGTCATAACGCAACCAATCTCGCGTGCGGCCGAGGATTTTCACATGCTCCGGCCTTAGCCCGACCTCCTCCATCAGTTCGCGATACATGGCCTGCTCCGGGGTCTCGCCCTGCTTGATACCCCCTTGTGGAAACTGCCAGGAATGCTCGCGAACCCTCTTGCCCCAAAACACCTGATTCTTGTCGTTGCAGATGATGATGCCAACGTTGGGGCGATAGCCGTCTCGGTCGAGCATGGTTATCACCGTGGAATTCGTTAAATTGTCTCGATTTTTTCACATTGCCACGGCGATGGAAAGCGGGGCCGGAAGCCTAGATCAGCAGCCGTCTGTCGTTGTGCAGATTCATCCTGGCCAGGTCGGAAACGAACTCGCGGAACTCCAGCGGATAGCGCTTTTCCAGCGCCGTTGCCCGCTCGTCTAGCTTGGCCCAGGTCGGGTTGAAGCAGGGCTGTTTGAAGGCCATGGCGACCACATTGCCCTTCTGGCGCGCCGGCAGGCACAGCACCAGCCCGTCGAAGACGTTCGACAGCCGCTCGATATAGGTCGGAAAGCGCGGGTCGGAACCCCATAGATTGACCAGCAGTACGCCGTCCTGGGTCAGCCGGTCGCGGCAGATGCCGAAAAAGCGCTCGGTCGACAGAGGCGGTGCAATGCCGGTCGGGCCGAAAGCGTCGAGCATGATGATATCGACCGGGTCGGGCATCGATTCGATATAGGCCGCCCCATCGTCCACCAGTACCCGCAGCCGCTCATCATCGGGCGGCAACTGGAACATCGAGCGCGCCACGCTGACGATCTGCGGCAGCAGCTCGACCGCCACTACCCGGGTCTGCGGCAGATGGCGATGAACAAATTTGGGAATCGAGCCGCCGCCCAGTCCGACCACCACCATACTGCCCGGCTCGTCGCGAAACAGCAGGAAGGCAAACATACAGCGGCTATAGCTCAGCACCAGCTCATAGGGATCCTTGACCCGCATCGAGCTCTGGATGGCTTCGGAACCGAGATGGAGCGAGCGAATGCCGTCCTTCTCGCTGATATCGATGGCCGGCTCGTCGTGAGCGCGGTTATTGCGGCGGCCGAAACGCATCAGTCGTGGCACCGGTCGCGGTTGTCGAGAATGCTGACCCGCGCCAGTGGATGATCGCTGGCCTGCGGCAGCTCCGGTTCGTCGAAGGCGGTATCGCCGTCTTCAAACGGAGTGTCCTGGGTCTTGAGACCCTTGAAGTCGAAACGCTTGGGATCGGCCAGATGCGACGGCACCACGTTTTGCAGGGAACGGAACATGGTTTCCAGCCGGCCCGGGAAGCGGCGGTCCCATTCCTTGAGCATCTGACCTACCATCTCGCGCTGTAGATTGGCCTGCGAGCCGCACAGATTGCACGGGATGATCGGGAATTCGCGCATCTCGCTATAACGCTCGATATCCTTCTCGCGGCAGTAGGCCAACGGGCGGATCACCATATGGCGGCCATCGTCCGACACCAGCTTGGGCGGCATCGCCTTGAGCCGGCCGCCGTGGAACATATTGAGGAACAGCGTCTCCAGAATGTCGTCGCGATGGTGGCCCAGCGCGATCTTGGTGGCGCCCAGCTCATCGGCAACCCGATAGAGGATGCCGCGCCGCAGCCGCGAACACAGACCACAGGTGGTCTTTCCTTCGGGCACCACTCGTTTGACGATCGAGTAGGTGTCCTCTTCGACGATCCGGAACGGCACACCGAGCTGTGTCAGGTATTCCGGCAGCACATGCTCGGGAAAGCCGGGTTGCTTCTGATCGAGATTGACGGCGATCAGCTCGAAATCGATCGGCGCGCTCTTTTGCAGATTGAGCAGGATGTCGAGCATGGTGTAGCTGTCCTTGCCGCCCGACAGGCAGACCATCACCCGGTCGCCCTGCTCGATCATGCCGAAGTCGTCGATGGCGTCGCCGACTGCATGGCGCAGTCGTTTGCTGAGTTTGTCGACGTTGTATTTGGCCTTCTTGTCGGCCGTGCTGGGAAGAACCGGGGCGATATCCATGCTCGGAAGGGGAGAACTGCGAAAACTCGTGATTTTACAGGGAAAATCGTCAGGTCGCAGCCTTATCGGGCCAAGGGGCCGATCGAGGGCAGGCGACGGGGGAGGGGCGGGAAAAAGCCGGACGCGGTGAGGGTCGAACCATAAATGGAAAATTTTAGGAAAAACAAACGCAAGATGGATAGCCGGAGATATCAAAAAAGCAATATTTCCGGCCCTGTCCTGTCTGTTCTTTGCCTACAGATAGACGCTGCGCCCACCATCGACATTGATCACCTGCCCGGTGATATAGGAAGCGTCTTGGAGCAGGAACAGGATGGTCCGGGCCAGATCATCCGGTTCGCCCACCCGCTTGAGCGGGATGGTGCTGATGATGCGCTGGCGCGCCACTTCATCGAATACCGAATCACCGTCGGGCCAGATATTGGCGCCGGGTGCCACGGCGTTGACCCGTACATCGGGCGCCAGATCGCGAGCAAGCGAGCGGGTCAGGGCGACCAGGCCGGCCTTGGCGATGTTGTAGACCACATGGTTCTTCATCGGCCGCTCGACATGGATGTCGGCGATGCTGACGATGGCGCCCTGGCTGCGGCGCAGTTCGGGCGCGGCGGCCTGGGCGAGGAACAGCGGGGCTTTGAGATTGCTGCCGATCAGGTCGATCCAGGCGGCTTCGTCGACTTCGGCCAGGGGCGTCGGGAAGAAGCTCGAAGCATTGTTGACCAGTGCATCGAGCCGGCCGAAGTGTTGCAGGGTCTGCTGCACCAGCACGGGCAGGCCGGCGGTATTGAGCAGGTCGGCCTGGGCCAGCGCAACCGAATTGGGACGGCGCAGATTGAGTTCGGACGCCAGGGCGCGCGCTTCGGTGGCGGAGCTGCGGTAATGGAGCATCACATTGGCGCCGGCGCCATGGAGTCGCCGCACGATGGCCGCCCCCACCCGTTTCGCACCGCCCGTCACCAATGCTACTTTGCCTTGCATCACATGCTCCCGCTAGACTCGCCGATTGGACAATTCGCAGGAATCTAGCACATGCCCACCCTACCCGCACCCGACGCCGATCAGCAGGCCGCAAGCGAAGCCCTGAGCGCCCGTCTGCACGCCCGGCTGGCCGAGACGGGTTGGCTGTCGTTTGCCGATTTCATGCGTGAGGCACTCTATGCCCCCGGCCTTGGCTATTACAGCGGCGGCAGCCGCAAATTCGGCGCCGCCGGTGACTTCGTCACCGCGCCCGAGCTGTCGCCGTTGTTTGGTGCGGCCATGGCGCGGCCGCTGGCACAGGTTCTGGACGAAATCGGTGGCTCGATACTCGAAGCGGGCGCCGGCACCGGTCGCCTGGCGCTCGATATCCTGAGCGAACTCGACCGACTGGGCCGTCTGCCCGAGCGCTATCTGATTCTGGAATTGTCGGCCGAACTGGCCGAGCGGCAACGCCAGACGCTGGCGCAGCGCCCCGATCTGCTGGCCCGGGTCGCATGGCTCGACCGTTTGCCACAACGTCTGGTCGGCGCGGTGATCGGCAATGAGGTGCTCGATGCCATGCCGTGCCGGCTGTTGCGGCAGCGCCAGGGCCAGTGGCAGGAGCGCGGTGTCGTCGCGGCCGGTCAGGGCTTTGCCTGGGAAGACCGGCCATTGCACGAGCCGGAACTGGCGGCGCAATTGCCGCCAGGCGATTATCCCGAGGGTTATACCACCGAGGTCCAGAGCGAGGCGCAGGGCTTTGTTGCCAGCCTGTTCGAGGTGGTCGAGCGCGGCGCGCTGCTGCTGCTCGACTATGGCTTTCCGGCGGCCGAGTTCTATCACCCACAGCGCCATGGCGGCACCCTGATGTGCCACTACCGCCACCATGCCCATGACGACCCGCTGTTCTGGCCGGGCTTGCAGGACATCACCTGCCATATCGACTTCTCCGCGATCTGGCGTGCCGCCACCCTGGCCGGCTGGCGACTCGAAGGCTATACCAGCCAGGCGAGCTTTCTGCTCGATGCGGGGCTGCTGGAATTGCTGGCGCGGCATGACCCGGCCGATGCCCGCCACTACGCCCCAGTGGCTGCGGCCGTACAGCGCCTGCTGAGCCCGGCCGAGATGGGCGAGCTGTTCAAGGCCATCGGTTTTTCCAAGGACATGCAGCTCGACGGACTGCTGGCGGGTTTCCGCCGTGACGACCGCTCAGCGGCGTTGTAAAAAGCGGAGTCGAGAAGTTATTTATTTTCTTTTCTATCCCGCCACAGATCTTGAAGAGGTTTTGCGGATTTATTGATCTTTGTGGGATGGAGCCGAAGATAAGGGGTGTCGTGCAAAAAATGCTGTGGAAGGCTTGACGGCCCATAAGGCTTTATGGATAATCCGCGCTCTTCGGTTCGGCTATGTAGCTCAGCTGGTTAGAGCACAGCACTCATAATGCTGGGGTCACTGGTTCAAGTCCAGTCATAGCCACCAGGTTTTCCCGGAAGCCCGTCGCGTTTGCGACGGGCTTCGTCGTTTATAGAGCAGCGTTTGCTCTTCCGTCGCCGCGCCGTTTGTGGCGGTGTACCATAACGGTCTGATTTCATGGCCGCTTTGGCCCGGTTCTGCGCACATGAGCAAGAAAGTCTTTATCAAAACCTTTGGCTGCCAGATGAACGAGTACGACTCGGACAAAATGGCCGATGTTCTCAATGCCGCCGAAGGGTTGGTCAAAACCGACAATCCCGAAGAAGCCGACGTCATCCTGTTCAACACCTGCTCGGTACGGGAAAAGGCCCAGGAAAAGGTGTTCTCCGATCTGGGCCGGATTCGTCATCTCAAACAGCAAAATCCCCATCTGGTCATCGGTGTCGGCGGCTGTGTCGCCAGCCAGGAGGGCGAGTCCATCGTCAAGCGCGCGCCTTACGTCGATGTGGTGTTCGGCCCGCAGACCCTGCACCGATTGCCCGAGCTGATCGCCAAAAAACGCGCCACCGGTAGTGCCCAGGTCGATATCTCGTTTCCCGAGATCGAAAAATTCGACCATCTGCCACCCGCCCGAGTCGAAGGCGCCTCGGCCTTTGTCTCGATCATGGAAGGCTGCTCCAAATACTGTTCGTTCTGCGTGGTGCCGTATACCCGCGGCGAAGAAGTGTCGCGGCCGTTTGAAGACGTGCTGGTCGAAATCGCCGGTCTGGCCCAGCAGGGCGTCAAGGAAGTGACGCTGCTTGGCCAGAACGTCAACGCCTATCTTGGCCGGATGGAAGACGGCGAAATCGCCGACTTTGCGCTGCTGCTTGAATATGTGCACGAGATTCCCGGCATCGAGCGCATCCGCTACACCACCAGCCATCCCAAGGAAATGACCCAGCGGCTGATCGACTGCTACGCCCGGCTGCCCAAGCTGGTGTCGCATCTGCATCTGCCGGTCCAGGCGGGTTCCGATCGGGTGCTGATGGCGATGAAGCGCGGCTACACCACGCTCGAATTCAAGGCCATCGTCCGCAAGCTGCGCGAAGCCCGGCCCGATCTGTGCCTGAGTTCCGACTTTATCGTCGGCTTCCCTGGCGAAACCGAGGAAGATTTCGAAAAGACGATGAAGCTGATTGAAGATTTGCGTTTCGACGCCAGCTTCAGTTTCATCTACAGCCGCCGTCCCGGTACGCCGGCCGCCGATCTGGCCGACGATGTGCCGGCCGAGGTCAAGACCCGACGCCTGATGCGCCTCCAGGCCCGCATCGAGGAGTTCGCCCAGGAAGTCAACCGCGCCATGGTCGGCACGGTGCAACGGGTGCTGGTCGAAGGCGTGTCGCGCAAGAATGCCGAGGAATTGGCCGGCCGTACCGACAATAACCGCATCGTCAATTTCGTCGGCCAGGAACGCTTGATGCATCGCTTCGTCGAGGTACGTATCACCGAAGCCCTGCCGCATAGCCTGCGCGGCGAGATCGTCACCCGTGAGACGGTGGCGGTCTGACGGTGCCCCACTGAACCCGGGGCTGGCCAGCGGCCCGCCCCTTTCTCGCACAGAGGCCGAATGACTGTTCGTCACGCCACCAAGGAACTTGCTTTCGAGCCGATCGACAATGCCCGGCTCGCCAATCTCTGCGGCGCCCTCGATGAAAATCTGCGGCAGATCGAAACCGCACTCGAAGTCGATATTTCGCGCCGCGCCGAACATTTCAGCATCTCGGGCCGGGTGGCCCAGACCAAGCTCGCCGCAGAACTGCTCGAGCGTTTCTACGATATTGCCGTGCGACCGATCGATGTCGAGGAAATCCAGCTCGGCCTGATCGAAGTGGCCCGTCCGCCCGTAGGCGAAGCCGGCCTGCTCGAGGACGGCGTGCCGGTGCTCAAGACCAAGCGCAGCGATCTGCGCGGCCGCACGCCACGGCAGAACCACTATCTCAAGGCCATCCAGGAGCACGACATCACTTTCGGCATCGGTCCGGCCGGTACCGGCAAGACCTATCTGGCAGTGGCCTCGGCCGTGGATGCGCTGGAGCGCGATCTGGTCAAGCGGCTGGTGCTGGTACGGCCGGCGGTCGAAGCCGGTGAGCGGCTCGGTTTTCTGCCCGGCGATCTGGTACAGAAGGTTGACCCCTATCTGCGACCGCTGTATGACGCGCTCTACGATCTGATGGGCTTTGATAAAGTCACCAAGCTGTTCGAGCGCGGCATTATCGAAGTGGCACCGCTGGCCTTTATGCGCGGCCGTACCCTCAACCACGCTTTCATCATTCTCGATGAGGCACAGAACACCACGCCCGAGCAGATGAAGATGTTCCTGACCCGGATCGGCTTCGGCTCCAAGGCAGTGGTGACGGGCGATGTGACCCAGATCGATCTGGCGCGTAACCAGAAATCCGGCCTGGTCGATGCTCAGACCGTGCTGCGTGAGGTGCGCGGTATCGCGTTGCATTACTTCAAGAGCGACGATGTGGTGCGCCATCCGCTGGTACAGAAGATCGTCGATGCCTATGAAAAGCAGGCTCGCGCCAAGGAAGGCGAATCGTCCTGATCCGATTCGCCTTTGAGGCGGCGTCCAAGCCAAGCAATCCCTCAGGGCAGACAGCACCTGGAGTTGTACCCGTCCCGATATTCTCCATCAGTATCCATGCGGACAGCGACAATGATGCCGTATGCCGCTATGTGGCTGATGCACGCTGCGAGATGGCAGGTTTTGAATGCCATGTTTAACGAGAATATCAGTTAGCCCCCTTTGCCTGGCGCCGGTACTGTGCCGGCCGTGAGAAGACGATGAACGAAAACACTTGGCAGTGCTTTGCCGTGGTCGATGGCGAGCAGCGTGAAATCGAGGCCGATAGTCTGCGGCTGGTGCTGGGTGACGGCAGCGTGGTGGAGATCGAGTTCGATGGCCTGAGTCAGCGCCTCCATCTACAGACCCCGTCTCCGTTTGACGAGCCGCCGGCGCGGCTGCTGCTGCGGCCTACCAGCGCCAATGGGGTGGAGATCGAGGTCGAGTGCGAAGACGAGGGGAGTGACGAGTCCGATGGCCAACTGGCACTAGAAGTCCAGTACATGGTGCGGCCCGAGGGCACGCCCGATGAGCAGCAGATCCGCCGTTGGGCCGAAGCGGCACTCGATTTCGGCCAGGATGCCGAAGTGACGGTGCGGGTGGTCGATGCCGAGGAGGGCCGCCAGCTCAACCGCGACTATCGGGGCAAGGATTACGCCACCAATGTGCTGTCGTTTGCCTTGAACGAAGGCGAACCGCTGCCGGGGCTGGAAGACCGGCTGTTCGGCGATCTGGTGCTGTGTGCCGAGGTGGTGGCGCGTGAGGCGGCCGAGCAGGGCAAGTCGCTCGAAGCGCACTGGGCGCATCTGGTGGTGCACGGCATGCTGCATCTGCAAGGCTATGACCATCTCGAAGACGACGAAGCCGAGACGATGGAGTCGCTGGAGACCCTGATTCTGCAAGGCTTGGGTTATCCCGACCCCTATGCCGACGAGCACTCGCCCGGTCTCGAATGATCACGGCCTTCCACCATGTGGCGCTGATCGTGTCCGATCTGGCCACTGCCCGGCGTTTCTACTGCGAAGTGCTCGGCCTGGCCGAACTGGCCGCGCATTACCGGGCCGAGCGCGCTTCCTGGAAGGTCGATCTGGTGCTGCCAGGCGGTGGCCAACTTGAACTGTTCACTTTTCCCGAGGCGCCGGTGCGGTTGAGCCGACCCGAGGCCCTGGGGCTGCGTCATCTGGCCCTGACGGTGGCGGATCTGGATGCCGCGCTGCAACGGCTTGCCCACTATGCAGTGAGCTGCGAGCCGGTGCGGGTCGATCCTCATACCGGCGCTCGTTTCACCTTCTGTACCGACCCGGACGGTTTGCCGATCGAGCTGGTCGAGCGGCGCTGAATCGCCGTGGCCGGACCTGACCCGGCTATAATGGGCCGATCGGCGTTTTTATCCCCCCCGCATGGACTTACCCTCTAGCCCGGCCTCGCGCCATCTCTCCAGCAAACCCACCTGGCTCGAACGGCTGACCGCCTTTCTGTTGCGTGAACCCGAAGACCGCGAAGAACTGGTGGAATTGCTGCATTCCGCTTTCGAGCGCCATCTCCTTGATGCCGATGCCCTGGCCATGATCGAAGGCGTATTGCAGGTCGGCGATCTACAAGTACGTGATGTGATGGTGCAGCGCGGCCAGATGAACATGATCTCGGTCGACGATCCGCCCGAAGCCATCATTGCCTTTGTGATCCAGAGCGGTCATTCGCGCTTTCCGGTCTATCAGGACAGTCGAGACAACGTGATTGGCGTGCTGCTGGCCAAGGATCTGCTGCGTTTCGGCGCCGGCGCCCCCTTGCCGCTGCGCCAGTTGCTGCGGCCGGCGGTGTTTATCCCCGAATCGAAGCGGCTCAATGTGCTGCTCAAGGAATTCCGCGCCAACCGCAACCATCTGGCGGTGGCAGTCGACGAGTACGGCGGGGTCGCCGGGCTGGTCACCATCGAGGATGTGGTCGAGCAGATCGTCGGCGATATCGAAGACGAATACGATACCCATCCGGTTGACGACCGGATCCGCAGCGACCGCGAAGGCCGCTGGCGGATCAAGGCGATCACGCCGATTGCCGAGCTCAATGGCGCACTGGGCAGCCAGTTCAGTGACGAGGATTTCGATACCGTGGGCGGACTGGTGGTCGGCGAGTTCGGCCGGGTGCCCAAGCGTGGCGATGCGATATCGCTGGGCGGTTTCCACTTCAAGGTACTGCGCGCCGACAGCCGGCGTATCCATATGTTGCTGGTCGAACGCGAGACGGCAGCGGGCGGTCCGCTATGAGGCGACGTCTGGGAACCCGCCCGGTCGTGGCGGTACTGGCCGGGGCGGTGGCGGTATTCGGCTTTGCCCCGTTCTATGCCTGGCCGGCGACCTTGCTGTCACTGGCAGTCGGCTTCTTTCTGATGGCCACCGCGTCCAATGGGCGGGCTGCCGCAGCGACCGGTTGGCTATATGGTTTCGGCTATTTCTGTGCTTCTGTTCATTGGCTCTTTATTGCGCTGCACCGCTACGGCGGCATGCCGGCTGCGCTGGCGGGGTTCTGTATCGCAGGTTTTGCCGCTTTTCTGGCGCTCTATCCAGCACTGGCCGGCTGGCTGGCCCATCGTTCCTGTCGCCAGCCACTGTGGCGCCTGACCCTGGCCCTGCCGGCCGCCTGGGCGTTGACCGAGTGGCTGCGCGGCTGGCTATTCACCGGTTTTCCCTGGGCGGCGGCGGGCTACAGCCAGATTCCCGACGGTCCGCTGGCGGGCTATGCGCCACTGTTGGGCATCTATGGTGTCGGCCTGCTGCTGGCGGTGTTGGCGGGGGTGCTTGCCTGGCTGGCCGATCTGGTCTGGCGCGAGCGTGCTGTATCGGGCCGGCCCGGTCTGGCGCTTGGCGCCACGGTGTTGCTGCTGCTGGCTTCGCCGCGACTGCTGGGTGAAATCTCCTGGACCACCCCGGTTGGCCGGCCGCTGCGGGTGGCGCTGCTGCAAGGAGCGATTCCGCAGGATATGAAATGGAGCGCCGAACTGCTGCGCTTCAACCTCGTCACCTATCTCGATCAGGTGCGGGCCGCCCAGGGCGATCTGCTGGTGCTGCCCGAAACCGCGCTGCCCATCTTCTTGCAGGAATTGCCGCCCGATTATCTGGCTGAGCTGGTCGATCTGTCGCGCCGCAAGGGGGCTGCGCTGATCGTTGGGGCGCCACGGCAGGAAGAGGGCATCCGCTATTACAACTCGGCCGTACTGTTGAGCGACCCCGACCGACCCAGCTATGACAAGGCCCATCTGGTGCCGTTTGGCGAATATATCCCGCTGCGTGGACTGATCGGCTGGGTCTACAACGGCCTGCTCAATATCCCCCTGGCCGATTTCACCGCCGGCGGGCCGAGCCAGATGCCGTTTCATGTCGGTGAGCAACGGATCGCTGCCAATATCTGCTACGAAGACGTGTTCGGTGCCGAACTGCTGCCCGGGGCGCGTCAGGCCACGATGCTGCTGAATCTGTCCAATCTGGCCTGGTACGACCACTCGGTTGCGCTGGCCCAGCATGGCCAGATCGCCCAGGCCCGCGCGCTCGAAACCGGCCGCAGCATGTTGCGCGCCACCAATACCGGCACCACCGCCGTGATCGGCCCCGACGGCCGCTACCGCGCCCGTCTGCCCGAGCGGGTCCAGGCGGTGCTCAGCGCCACCGTGCAGGGCTATCGCGGCGAGACGCCCTATATGGGCTGGGGAAATCAGCCTTTTGTCTGGCTGGCCTGCGGCATCTGGGTGCTGGCGCTGTGGGGTGGGCGGCGGAAAGCACAAATGGAAAAATAGTTGCAAATAGTGTGCAAAATCTGATGCGCTATTTATCGATATATGAAGATATATAGCCAAAAAAGGCGATTCGGTTGAATCGCCTTTTCTCTCTCTGGAGGCTGTGATGGGGCAGCTATGGCGGGTCCGGCGGTAAGCGGCGGACTCACTCAATCCTTGCCATATCCAATCGGCAGCAACACTAAGCGCGTGCCGGCCAGCCGGTCGTGCAGGAACTGGCGGTCGCGGTCGAGCCAGGCCCATAGATAGGGCAGGGCGGCCCAGACCAGGGCGGCCCAGCCCAGCCATTTGAGTTCGGGACGGTGCCGAGCCTCGATCCACAGCGGCAGCGCCGGACCCAGCATCAGCACGGCCAGGGTGAAGCGCAGACTGAGCGACTTGAGGTTGGCGCGACCGCCGCTGCGGGCATCGAGTCGCAACCGCCAGGTCTTCATCGCTAGCGTCTGGCCGCTGCGGCGCCAGCACCAGATGAAATAGCCCCACAGCATGGCCAGCAGATAGACGAATTGCAGGTGCGAACGCCATGACTGGCCTTGCGAGCCGGGCGCAAGCCGGCCGAGCACCAGATCGAACAGCATGCCGCAGGCCATCAGCACGGCCACCAGCAGCAGCGCTTCGTAACACAGCGAAACCAGCCGGCGCCAGCGCGGCGCCGTTGGATGAGGGGAAGTCTCGGTCATGGGGTGGAAGGGGTAACGGTGGAAGGAGAGGCTTCTGGCGCCGTCTCGCTCGAAGGCGCGGTCTGGGCCTGTTTCGATTGGTGGGCTTCCTTGAGCCGCTGCTTGACGGTGGCGCGGCGCTCGGGCGGCAGCGACTGGACCTTGCGATAGTTTTCGCGCGCCTGCCGTCGCTGTTCGATGCTGAGCCGCGACCAGGCTTGCAGACGTTCCCGGATACGCGCCTGCTCGGTCGGGTTGAGTTTGGGATAGCGGCGTGCCACCTGAAGCAGTCGTTGCCGTTGCGTCGGCGTATAGCTGGGCCACTCGGCGGCGAGCGGGGCCAGTACCTGGCGCTCCGACTCGCTGAGCCGGTGCCAGTCGGTCTTGCCCAGCGAGGCGGCCGGTGCGGCGGCGGCAAGCAAGGCCGCCAGCAGACCGGGCATCCAGAAGGATTGCATCGCTCAGGACTCCTGCACCAGCTCGATCAGCTGATCATCGAGATAGACATCGGGCGGCAGTTCGTCGGCCAGCAGCATGGTATCGATCTCATCGTCGAGATGGTCGGCCTCTCTGCCGGCCCAGAACAGGGCGCTGCCAAGGACCAGGGCCAGCATGAAACCCAGGGCCCAGCGGCGGCGCGGCTCCTGCCGCAGTGGCCGGGGCGCCTGGGCGGCAGCCAGGGCGGCTTCGCGGGCGCGTTGCAGTCGCAGGGCCTGATAAGGGGTCAGGGGAGTATCGTCGAGGCACTGCGTCAGGCGACGGCTGAATTGGTCGTGTTGGGGTACGGTCATGGCTCGACTCCCTTCGATTTGAGCCACGCCGCAAGCGTATGCGTGGCACGGGAGCAATGGGTTTTGACACTGCCTTCTGAACAACCCATCGCGGCAGCCGTGTCGGCGACGTCCAGTTCCTCCCAGTAACGCAATAGGAAGGCTTCGCGTTGACGTGCCGGCAGGCGGGTCAGGGCTTCTTCGAGAAGTTTGAACAGTTGTTCGCGCTGGAGTTGCGTCTCAGGCGGTTGCAGCGCGCTGCTGATGGGCTCGACTGTCAGGGTATCGAGCAGATCGGGCTCGTCCTCGTCGTCGCGGCGCGGGGAGAGCAGCGACAGCAGGCCCACCCATAGCGAGCGGACCTTGTGACGACGGAAGTAATCTCGGATGGCGTTTTGCAGGATGCGCTGGAACAGCAGCGGCAATTCCTCGGCCGGCCGTTCGGCGTAATGCTCGGCCAGCCGCAGCATCGCGTCCTGAACCAGGTCGAGCGCGGCATCCTCGTCGTGAACGGCGTACAGCGCCTGGCGGAACGCACGTCGCTCTACGTCGGCGAGAAAGACGGACAATTCCTCGTGGCTGGCCAACTTCATCCCCTGAATAAGGGCGGGATACTAGCAAATCCGCCTGCTGGCTGCGACAAGTCATTGCTGCAACGCGATAAAAGGGCTTGACCGGTCTGTCGGGGCTCGGCTATGTTCCGTGCATCCCTACCGCCACGGACGGTGCCCGACCAGCTGTCGGCGCGCCGCATCGGCAGCGTTTCACGATGCTCACCCCCGCCACAAGCGGCATCCGGTGAGAGCCCGGTTGGCTTTTTGACAAAGTCGTACAAGGCTTTTTAGCTGCACCTTTAAGGTCGCAGTCCGCAATTTTCGTATCCAAGTCGGCTTGAGACGGTCCATCAACGTCTCGCGATCGTTTCGGTAAAGATATCGCCGTGTCGCATTGCCCGAGGCAATGAGGCGCCGATGTCCGGTCCCGCCGTGCGGGATCTGGCTCCGATCCGGTTCGTCTGCCGCGCGAAAGCGTGCTGCGGTGTCTCCTCCACGAAAGGGGTACAACATGGAAATTTCCGGTGCGGAGATCGTCGTCCGCTGTTTGCAGGAAGAAGGCGTTGAATTCGTCTTCGGCTACCCTGGCGGCGCAGTTCTCGAAATCTACGATGCCATTTTCAAGCAGGACGCCTTCAAGCACGTCCTGGTCCGTCACGAACAAGGCGCAGTTCATGCCGCCGACGGTTATTCGCGCTCGAGCCAGAAGGTCGGCGTTGCGCTGGTGACCTCGGGTCCGGGTGCCACCAATGCCGTGACGGGGCTGGCCACCGCCTATCTCGATTCGATCCCGCTGGTGGTGCTGTCGGGCCAGGTGCCCACCCCGGCCATCGGTCTCGATGCCTTCCAGGAAGTCGATATGGTCGGTATCACCCGGCCTTGCGTAAAGCACAATATCCTGGTCAAGGATGTGCGCGAGCTGTCGGCCGCGATCAAGAAGGCTTTCTATATCGCGACCACCGGTCGCCCCGGCCCGGTCGTGGTCGATATTCCCAAGGATGTGACGCTGGCACGGACGGAATTCCACTATCCGCAATCGGTCAGCCTGCGCTCCTACAATCCGCCCTCGAAAGGCCATCCGGGCCAGATCAAGAAGGCGGTCAATCTGCTGCTCGACGCCAAGCGGCCGCTGGTCTATGTCGGCGGCGGCGCCGTGCTGTCCAATGCCTCGCAGCAGGTGACCGAGCTGGTCAAGATGCTCGGTCTGCCGTGCACCAATACCCTGATGGGCCTGGGCGCCTTCCCCGGCACCGACCCGCAGTGCCTGGGCATGCTGGGCATGCACGGCACCTATGAGGCCAATCTGGCCATGCAGTACTGCGATGTGCTGATTGCCGTGGGCGCGCGTTTCGATGACCGCGTGGTCTCGGTGCCGTCGCATTTCCTCAGTTCGCCCAAGAAGATCGTCCATATCGATATCGATCCGTCCTCGATTGCCAAACGGGTCAAGGTCGATATCCCGATCGTCGGCAATGTGCGCGATGTGCTCGACGAGATGCTGGCCCATCTGCGCCAGCACGGCGGCCGGCCCAATCCCGACCATCTGGGCAACTGGTGGAAACAGATCGAGGAATGGCGCGGCCACGACTGCCTCAAATTCGATATGGGTTCGGACATCATCAAGCCACAGTTCGTGGTGCAGAAGCTGTACGAGATCACCGGCGGCGACGCCTTCGTGACTTCCGACGTCGGTCAGCACCAGATGTGGGCCGCCCAGTATTACCGCTTCAACAAGCCGCGCCGCTGGATCAACTCGGGTGGCCTCGGCACCATGGGCTTCGGCCTGCCGGCCGCCATGGGCGCCCAACTGGCCAACCCCGACGCCACGGTCGCCTGTGTCACGGGCGAGGCATCGATCCAGATGTGTATCCAGGAGCTGTCGACCTGCAAGCAGTACCACATCCCGGTCAAGATCGTGAACCTGAACAACCGCTATCTGGGCATGGTGCGGCAGTGGCAGGAGTTCTTCTACGGCAACCGCTATTCCGAGTCCTATATGGACGCCTTGCCCGACTTCGTGAAGCTGGCCGAAGCCTATGGCCACGTCGGCATGCGGATCGAGCGGCCGGCCGATGTCGAACCGGCGCTCAGGGAAGCGATGCGACTCAAGGAGCGGCTGGTGTTTATGGACTTCATCACCGACCAGACCGAGAACGTCTTCCCAATGGTCCAGAACAATCGCGGCCTTAACCAGATGGATCTGCCGCCGCATATGCGCAATCTGCAACAAGGACCGGTCGCCAAGGAACGCGATTACGGCAACCTGAGCTGAGGAGACGGATATGCGACATATTTTATCTATTCTCGTTGAAAACGAAGCTGGCGCCTTGAGCCGGGTTGTCGGATTATTTTCTGCCCGCGGCTACAACATCGATTCGCTGACCGTGGCCACCACCGAGGATGCCACGCTGAGCCGGATGACCATCGTCACCCACGGCTCGGACGATGTGATCGAGCAGATCACCAAGCAGCTCAACAAGCTGATCGAAGTGGTCAAGGTGATCGACCTCAACGAGTCCGACCATGTCGAGCGCGAGCTGATGCTGATCAAGGTGCGCGCCACCGGCAAGGATCGCGAGGAGATGAAGCGGATGGCCGATATCTTCCGTGGCCGCATCATCGACGTGACCGAAAAGACTTACACCATTGAATTGACCGGGGAAAGCGCCAAGCTCGACGCCTTTATCGAGGCAGTCGACCGCGCCCTGATCCTGGAAACCGTCCGCACCGGCGCCTCGGGCGTGGGACGTGGCGAGCGTATCCTGAAAATCTGACCACCCGTCGAGGCGGCGCCGTATGGCCGGCCGCCTCGTCCGCCTTATACCGAAGGGAAAGCATCATGAAAGTCTTCTACGATAAAGACGCCGATCTGTCGCTGATCAAGGCCCGTAAAGTGGCCATTATCGGCTACGGCTCGCAAGGCCATGCCCACGCGCTCAACCTGACCGATTCGGGCGTCGACGTCACGGTCGGCCTGCGCCGTGACGGTGCCTCCTGGGCCAAGGCCGAGGCTGCCGGCGTCAAGGTGGCCGAAGTGGCCGAAGCGGTGGCCAGCGCCGACCTGGTGATGGTGCTGCTGCCCGATGAGAACCAGCCCGACGTCTATCGACGCGATATCGAACCCAATCTGAAGCAGGGCGCCGTGCTGGCTTTTGCCCATGGTTTCAATATCCATTACAACCAGATCGTGCCGCGGGCCGATCTCGATGTGGTGATGATCGCCCCCAAAGGCCCGGGCCATACGGTGCGCTCGACCTATAAGCAAGGCGGCGGCGTGCCTTCCCTGATTGCCGTGTATCAGGACCGTTCGGGCAAGGCACGTGATATTGCCCTGTCCTATGCCGCTGCCAACGGCGGCACCAAGGGCGGCGTGATCGAGACCTCGTTCCGCGAAGAGACCGAGACCGATCTGTTCGGTGAACAGGCCGTGTTGTGCGGCGGAGCGGTCGAACTGGTCAAGATGGGCTTCGAAACCCTGACCGAAGCCGGTTATGCGCCCGAGATGGCCTATTTCGAGTGCCTGCACGAACTCAAGCTGATCGTCGACCTGATGTACGAAGGCGGGATCGCCAATATGAACTACTCGATCTCCAATAATGCCGAGTACGGTGAGTATGTGACCGGCCCCGAGGTGATCAACGAAAGCTCGCGTGCGGCGATGCGCAATGCGCTGCAACGCATCCAGAGCGGCGAATACGCCAAGCGCTTTATTCTCGAAGGTCGCACCAACTACCCCGAGATGACCGCCCGCCGCCGCCTCAACGCGGCTCACCCGATCGAGGTGGTCGGCGAAAAGCTGCGCGATATGATGCCCTGGATCAAGGCCAACAAACTGGTCGACCAGAGCCGCAACTAAGCGCCAGACTCCCCGGTCGTGCCGGGCACGATCGGGGAGTGTTGCGTCCGGAAGCTATGCATTTCATGCATGGCTTTTTTGTTGTATGGCAGAGCTGGTCTTGTAGATATAAAAACTAGCTATGCGTCTAGGGTATGTCAGCCGGCAGGATGGCAAAGATGGCCCGGCTTGAGCAGCCGCTGTCCGGACTGCCTGGCGCTAGCGGTACAAGGCTTGCTGTAGCAGGCTTAGGCTGTCCGGCTTCGCATGGCGGCGTCCTGGCAATGCCGGTAGAATGAGCCGCCCGATAAAACCCGCGCTCCGGCGCTGTCGACCGAGGTCCACTTGAGTCATTATCCGCATCCGATTATTGCCCGCGAGGGCTGGCCCTTTCTGGCGATTGCCGTAGCGGTCGCCGCCGGCGCCACCTGGCTGGTCTGCGCGCTGTCGCTGCCGACGCTGGTGGCGGCCCTGATCCTGGTTCCGCTGTGGATCATTGCCCTGTTTGTCCTGCAATTCTTCCGCGATCCGCCGCGTACCGTACCCAATTCGCCGCGCGGCGTGCTGAGTCCGGCCGATGGCCGTATCGTGGTGGTGGAAAAGACCACCGATCCCTATCTCAAGCGTGAAGCACTCAAGATCAGCGTGTTTATGAACGTGTTCAACGTTCACTCGAACCGTGCCCCGGTCGATGGTGAAGTCACGCAGGTTGAATATTTCCCTGGTTCCTTTGTCAACGCCGACCTCAACAAGGCTTCGCTCGAAAACGAACGGAACGCCGTGGTGGTACGGATGTCGGATGGTACAGAGATCACCTTTGTCCAGATCGCTGGTCTGGTCGCCCGCCGTATCCTCTGCTACACCAAGGTAGGCGAGCGTCTGGCCCGTGGGCAGCGTTACGGTTTCATCCGTTTCGGTTCGCGGGTCGATCTCTATCTGCCGCCGAATTCGCTGCCCAAGGTCACGGTCGGCGATAAGGTCAAAGCGACCGAAACCATTCTTGCCGAACTGAACTGATCCCAAGCCATGCGTCCGCAGCCTTCGAACGGTCTCAAGCGCGATCTGCGCCGCCAAAGCATTTATCTGCTGCCGAATATGTTTACGCTGGCGGCGCTGTTCGCCGGCTTCTATGCGGTGGTTCAGGCAATGAACCAGCGCTTCGAACCGGCGGCCGTGGCGATCTTTATTGCCATGGTGCTCGACGGCATGGACGGCCGGGTGGCACGAATGACCCATACCCAGAGCGCGTTTGGCGCCGAGTTCGATTCCCTGTCCGATATGGTGTCGTTCGGGGTGGCGCCGGCGCTGGTGGTGTATGAATGGGCACTGCAGGGTTTTGGCAAGCTGGGCTGGGTGGTGGCCTTTATCTACTGTGCGGCCGCTGCGCTGCGGCTGGCCCGCTTCAATACCAATATCGACGTCGTCGACAAGCGCTTCTTCCAGGGCATGCCCTCGCCCACGGCGGCCGCGCTGGTGGCCGGTCTGGTCTGGGTATCGCTCGAAATGGGATGGCAGGGCGAGCCGCTGCGCTGGTTTGCCCTCGGGCTGACGGCCTTTGCCGGGCTGACCATGGTCAGCAATGTGCGCTTCTATAGCTTCAAGGAAATCAACGTCCGCAAGACCGTGCCGTTCTTTGTGCTGGTGCCGCTGGTCTTTGCACTGGTGGCGATTGCCGCCAGCCCGCCGGTGGCGCTGTTTGCGTTGTTTCTGAGCTATGGGGTGTCGGGCTATGTCCATGCAGCCTGGCGCCGCCTGCGTCCCGCTGCCAAGCCTTGACAAGCCTAGGGCCCAACTCTTAACCTGCCTGCCATGCTTACCAGCCGCCCGCACTCGCTACTACTATCTGCGAACGACCTCGCCGGGCCGCTGTACGCGACCGCGCCTTGACGAGGCGCCCGCGCCGAATCCTAAGCAGAACACTCTCTACCGCCGCCCGGCTCTCCCAGCCCGGCGGCTTTTTCGTTTTTGATCACTCCAGGAGCATGCACCATGTATCGGATCGAACCTGTCGGCCCCCATCACGCGCCGGGTCTGCGTCTGGCGCTAGACCGCGTGGTGCGCGCTCCACACCAGCCCCGGCTGGCCGAGGTGACGGCGCGTATCGCCGAATCCATCGCCCGCGATGAGGTGCGCTGGGTGGCCACTGTCGCCCATGAGGTAGTGGGCTGGTGCGATATCGTCGTCGGCGCCGAGGCGTCAGGACAACTGGAGATTGCCGTGCTGAGCGACTATCGTGGCCGTGGCATAGGCCGGGCCTTGCTGGAAAAGGCCCTGGCCCGCGCCTGGCAGCATGGCATCGCCGAGGTGGTCTGGTCTGTGGCGCCCACCGACCAGGCTGGTTTGGCCCTGGCGCAGCAGTTGGGTTTCCGCGCCCACGAAGCGGCCGGGCCGGCGTATCGTGATAGTCAAAGCGTCCGGGTTTTGTCGCTGCTGCGGCCGACCCACTGAATCCCGGGGTGGAGCGTTCCGCCGCCACGTTTTTATTAGGAGACCGACCATGGCCGACAGGCTCTATATCTTCGATACCACCCTGCGCGACGGCGAACAGAGCCCCGGCGCGGCAATGACCCGTGAGGAAAAGATCCGTATCGCCCGCCAGCTCGAACGACTGGGCGTCGATATCATCGAGGCGGGCTTCGCGGCCGCCAGCCCGGGCGATTTCGAGTCGATCCGGGCGATTGCCGAGGTGATCAAGGACTCGACCGTCTGCTCGCTGGCCCGCGCCAATGAAAACGATATTCGCCGCGCCGGCGAGGCAATCCGTCCGGCGGCCAGCGGCCGTATCCATACCTTTATCGCCACCAGCCCGATCCATATGGAGAAGAAGCTGCGCATGAGCCCCGACCAGGTGATCGAGGCGGCCGTGCGGGCAGTCCGGCTGGCGCGCGAATATACCGACGATGTCGAGTTTTCCGCCGAGGATGCGCTGCGCTCCGAGCCCGAGTTCCTGTGCCGCGTGTTCGATGCGGTGATCCAGGCCGGCGCCCGTACCATCAATGTGCCCGATACGGTGGGCTATGCGATTCCCGAACTGTGCGGCCAGTTCTTCCGCCGCCTGATCGAGGGAACACCCAATTCGGACCAGGTGATCTGGTCGGCCCACTGCCATAACGACCTCGGCATGGCGGTGGCCAATTCGCTGGCGGCCGTGATGGCCGGTGCCCGTCAGGTCGAGTGCACCATCAACGGCCTGGGCGAGCGGGCCGGCAATGCGGCGCTCGAAGAGATCGTGATGGCGGTCAAGACCCGGCGCGATGTGTTCGATCTGTCGCTGCGCATCGATACCACCCAGATCGTGGCGGCGTCCAAACTGGTGTCGACCGTCACCAGCTACCCGGTACAGCCCAATAAGGCGGTGGTCGGGGCCAATGCCTTCGCCCATGAGTCGGGCATCCACCAGGATGGCGTACTCAAGCATCGCGAGACCTACGAGATCATGCGGGCCGAGGATGTGGGCTGGAAGGCCAATAAGCTGACCCTGGGCAAGCTGTCGGGCCGCAATGCCTTCCGCACCCGGCTCAAGGAACTGGGTATCGAGCTGGAAAGCGAAGAAGCACTCAATCTGGCCTTTGCCCGCTTCAAGGAGCTGGCCGACAAGAAGTCGGAAATCTTCGACGAGGACCTGCATGCCCTGGTCAGCGCCGAGACCAGTGGGACCGAGCGCGAGCATTACAAGTTCGTGTCGCTGTCCACCCGCACCGAGACCGGCGAGCTGCCCTATGCCGAAATCGTGTTTGCCGACCATGGGGTGGAGCGGCGCAGCCATTCCACCGGCTCCGGTCCGGTCGATGCCACCTTCAAGGCCATCGAGGCGGTGGTGAAAAGCGAAAGCGAGCTACAGCTCTATTCGGTCAATGCCATTACCAGCGGCACCGACAGCCAGGGCGATGTGACCGTGCGGCTGGCGCGCGACGGCCGCATCGTCAATGGCCAGGGCGCCGATACCGATATCATCGCGGCCTCGGCCAAGGCTTATCTGTCAGCGTTGAGCAAGCTCAACAGTGACGAGGAGCGGGCGCATCCGCAGGTGTGAAGCCAGGGTGAGGGAAGGATGGGCTTTCCTTCCTGAAGCCCGGATGAGAAGCTTCAATAAAATAATCTGCAAAAGTAGTGCAAGAATCGAAGCACTATGGGTTATTAAAAGAAAATAGCCGGTCCAATTAATGGGCCGGCTATTATTTTTGCGTAAAGCAGGTTGCCGTATGGTGCGGTGGGTCTCTGCGTTGATGCTGCCCTTCCGGGCTTGGAGAGGCCTGCGTGGGAGACAGCCTGCCGACCCGAGTGTTCAAGCGGAGCCGCTGGCCGCGCGGGTTGCCCCTGGTGTCGGGACGATAGAACACCCAGTGTCTTGGAAATGCGCCAGCGTCCAGGCTGGCTCCGGAGTACCGGAGGCAATCCTTCGGCACGTGTCCACGCAGCGTGGTTCGACTGGTTGGCTGGCTGAGGTCGTGGAGCCGGGGTAGTAGGGCAGGGGCCCCCCCTAAAGCAAAAAGCCACCGCAGGGCGGTGGCTTTTTGTCGGACTGGATCGACGGTGATCAGTTGATCAGTCGGATTTCAGCCGTGGTCTTGAGACCGCGCGGGGTGGTCACGGTAATCGTGGCCGTACCGCTGGAGGTCTTGTCATCACCGCAGACGCCGTTGGTTTCCGGCGCATCGCCCTTCACCTTGAAGAAGTAGTTGGGGCCATTCGGACGGGTGATGGTGTCCGGCACGGTGTAGCTGGTGGTGCCTTCAGCCGTACCGTTACCGTTCACGGAGAAGGTAATGGTCGTGCCCTTGGGCATCGGGTTGCCGTTCACATCGGTGATCTGGACCGGGATACCGACGGTCACACCGCAGCGGAACAGATCGACCACACCAGGACCACCGATCAGGGCATCGCTACTGGACAGCACGATCACATCCATATCACGGACATGGATGCTCTTGCGCGGCGAGCACAGGAAGAAGTTTTCCTTGCACAGGTAGCCGTTGTACTGCTTGTCGCCCAGGTTGAAGTTACCGTCACGGTTGAAGTCGATAAACGGCTCATCAGGATCGCGCTGGCCGTTCTCGTTGTAGTCAACGTAGGCTTCGGTCAGATCGGTGCTGCTACCGTTGGCATCGACGAATTCCAGATAGTTTTCGACCGTGCCGTCAGCTTGGGTGATCGGGCTCAGTACGCCGTCGCCATTCTTGTCGGTAAACGCTTCTTCACCGATGGCGTAGGCCAGCACCGTCACACGACCATCACGCGGCCGCAGATTCTGGCTGCGGAACACGGCTTCACAGTAACCGTTCTTATCGGTGGTACAGGTCGAATCCACCGAAGCGCCTTCGGCAACGAAGTTGACGACGGTGCCTTCCGGAACCGGGTTGCTGAAGTGGTCGGCCAGGCGGATCGACAGTTTGCTTTCGATACCGTCGACGTTCCAGCCTTCGATATTGTGGGTTTCGGCCGCGATCGAGACGTGGGCTTGATCCGGCAGGCCGGTGGAGACCGACAGTTGGTCGGACTGGCTGACCAGGGTGGTCGAGGCGTTCAGCACCGTGGCGCGCACACGTACCGGGGTGGCGACTACACCAGCGTTGACGATGGTCGAGACTTCACCGGTATTCGGATCGGAAGTGGCACGGATCGCGGTCAGGGACAGGCCGCCGACCGAGGTGCTCAGGCTGAATTCCACTTCGGCCTTGGCCGGCTTACCACCAGTGTCGACCACGCGGAACTTGACTTCGGAGGTCTCGCTCAGGCCGGCACCGCCAGTGCCCTTCAGGGCGATGCGGGTGGGCGTGGCGCTCAGGAACTGGATCGAACCTGCCGAAGCCGATTGCACCTTCAGCACGCCGGTAATCGAGCCAGCGCCCGGCACGGTGACGGTGATCTCGTCGTCGGAGGCGCAACCGTTGTCCTTGTACTGGGCAGTGGCAACGCCGTCGATGGTGGTCACTTTGGGGCTCAGCGTGGCCTTGCCAGCGGCAGCACACTTCGACGTGAAGTTGACGTCGACCGGGGAGAACAGCTGGGCATTACCCGCCTTCACCGTGACCTGGACATTGGTGGTGCCATAGGCAGACAGCGCTGGCACGCCAAAGCGCAGATCGTTGACGGTCAGATTGTCAAAACCGACCTGGAAGCTCTTCTTGGCCGTGGCGCCACGGGCAGAGGCGACCACCGTATCGGCGCCGTAGGTCTTGCCGGCGTTCAGAATGATACGGGCAACGCCATCGGAGCCGGTCAGGGCGGTGGCGGAGTCGGGGGTGAAGGTGGCGTAAGTACCGGTTACGGTCGAGAAAGTGACGACCTCGTTGGCAATCGGCTTACCTGCCTCGTTGCGCAATACCACGCTCACTGTAGCCGGGGTTCCCGGGGTGATGGTGGTCCGATCCATATCGATCTGGAGTTCTTCTTTCTTGGGGCCGGGCGTGGTGTTGTCCGACGTGCCGCTGGAGGGGCCGCCACAGGCCACCAAAGCGACCGTGGAGAGGGCTACCACCCAGTGCCTGACACCGGCTAGGGTGTGCAGAAATTGCGCAGCCTTGGTCACGGTTCAATCCTTTTCTGAGACTGTTTCCACAAGCGTAGGAATTGTAATGCCTTTTGCAAAGCATTATTGAAATGGCATTAAAGCTCAGCTCTCGGCAGAACGCAACGAAAATACTGTGTGAGCATAAGCTGATCTGTCTGTAAACCAGTACTGGTGCGGTTTTCCGTAAATTAGCCTTCTATGACATTGGCGTGATGTTTGGGGCCCGATTCGTCATAGTCGCGCTTGAGAAGGGGAACCTATAAAGCGCGAGACTGTCCCGCCCGATCCCCTCGATTTTACCGATGTTTTGGCGCTTTTTTTTAATGTGATGGATGGCAGACCTCTGCACTGCCAAAAAACACCCCCACCGGGCCTGGACCGCGGCGGGGGCGAGAGGGAGTGCTACTGCGAAGTCAGCTCACGCCAGGAGACCCGGCGGATCTTGCGCTCCAGGCTGACGTTCTGCGCCTTGGTTTCGCCAGCCGTGGTGGTCATGATGGCCACCGTAGTATTGCCGAAGCCGCCTACGGCTTCGTCGATCCGGCGCAGCTTGGTCAGATCGCTCGGGGCGAACGAGTCGACGAAGTTGATACCGCCGAGCGCTGCACCGATTTCCTTGGTGCTCATATTGCTGCACTTGCCGCCATTGTCGTACTTGGCGCAGACCAGCCAGCCGGTACCGCCAAAGTCACAAGCCAGTGGCGAAGGTTTGACGGTATTGGCAATCACCAGATTGGAAGCGATCAGCGGAGCCGACAGCGTCCGTTCGCCGATATTGGTGCTGGCTGGGCTGGTGGTCTGGTCGGTGGTCATATCGAAGTACCAGCCCATCACCGAATTGGGCACCGTGGTATTGAAGAAGCGCCAGGCAATCGGGTTATCGGTGGTGATGCCCTGTTCCACTGCACCGGTATTGCCCGTGTAGCGCGCATAGGTCTGGCTCAGCAGATCGTTGCGGCTGGCAATGGTGACATCGTCGTCCCAGATGCCGTAGAAGCTCTGCATATTGGCGTGGGTGCCGCAGGTATTGGTGATGTCGCAGTCCTCCATATACTTACCGGTTCCGAAGTAGACCATCAGACCCGGATTGGAGTTACGGGTACTGGTATTGACCCGCTGCTGATTGAAATAGACCGGATGCAGGGCGACTTTGGGCCGCATATAGATGGGCTGGCGTTTTGCCGTACCACCAGTGCCGTCCTTGGCCACGAACAGGGGCTGGCCGCTCAGGCCGACCCGCCAGTCGGAGGTGCTGGTCGAGCTGAGGTCGAACTTCCACATATTCCCCTGTATATCGCCTGCATAGATGATGTCGGCCTTGCCATCGAGATTGGTATCGATCGGCGTCGGCGAAGACAGGCCATTGCTGGCGTTGGTCCAGCCGGTGTCGATCTTGATGTACTCGGAGTTGATATTCCATATCCGGTCGGCACCCGGACCATCGAGGAACACGATATAAAGCGCGGCCCTCTCGTTGGTGCTGTTGTAGCCGTTGCCGATGATCACCGCCCATTTATTGTTATTGAGCTTGACGATCTGCGGCTGGCTATAGGTGTAGCCAAGGTCGGCGTCATCGCTGCTGCTGAACTCCCACATCACATTGCTGGCGCTGAAGGTCAGCGGGTCGGTGACATTGAGTGCGTAGATGGCCTTGCCGCCCTTGTTGAGACCGCCTACCAACACCGAGGTCCAAACGTTGTTGACCAGGGCATCGGCCACCGTCGGGGCACCATCGACATAGAACAGGTGTTGATAGTTCTTGTCAGGCAACTGGCTCAGATTGGGGTAGATCGCGCTCGGGACATAGGCAAACAGCTCCTTGCCCGATTGGCCGGCGATGGCATCACCGGGCTGGGTGGGGGCAGTGGGCGGCGGGTCGGCCGGAACCGAGGAGGCATCGAAGGCATGCAGCATACCGTCGTTGGCGCCCACATAGACTGCTGGCCGCCGATTCTGATTGGCGGTGCGGAAGGTGGCATAGCCAGAATCTTCGATATCCGCGCCCGGGGCACCGACATAGAACGGGTTGGAGTAGACGATATCCCCAAGAAAGGTGGTCTTGGCCTGACCGGGAATATCGTTACCGCGTTTGCGGAAGATGCCGTTTACCTTGTCCAGTTCCAGCGCATCGTCGCCGCGCAGCCAGTTGAGGCGCGACTGGCCCAGCGTATCGGTGGTGCCGGTGGTGGGGTTGTAGTTGAGGGCGGCCTGCTGGGCAGCCGACAGGTTGGCCCAGTTAAAGGCGACCCCGGTGCGGGTGCTGCTGTTGGTGGTGAAGATCTTGCGTGCAGCCGCTTCGCTGGTGCCACGCGGATTCATGGTCGAGGCGCGCCAGGTGACGGTACCGATACTGGCTTCGTTGGTCGTGCTGTTGACCGCGATCTTTTGGGCGATCAAGTCGCCGGTCCAGTAGTTACTGTCAAATAGCGCCTGATAGATATTGCTGTCGGTCTGCACCGAGGTCGAGCTGGTGGCGACCGAGGCGGCGCTGGCGGAACGGCGGAAGATATCGTCGATCGCCCGGCCCAGTTGCTGTTTCAGCTTGAGCGGGTTGATCACCAGGAAGTAGTTGTCCGGATCGCCATCGTTATTGCCATCCCATTCATCGGTGCCGTCGAGCACCAGCGACTGATAGGTGTTGTTGGCATCCTTGAGGTCTTCAAAGCCGCCGAACTTGGCCATATACCAGAGCGGGCCGTTGAGGAAGGTGCCGCTGCTGGAGGAGCTGGATGCCGTGAAGCTGCGGCTGTCGGTCAGCGGCAGCGGACAGATGCCGCCGTTGCGGTCACCGCTGGCACACGAGGCCGGGTGCGGTTGGTCCAAATAGTAGTTGGGGTCGGTGCTGCCCGCCGTATCGCGGTCACGGACCACCAGATACATGCCATCGCTATTGGAGCCCGATAGTACATAGCCCATATGCTGGATGATGCCGCCCGCCGCGTAGTCGGAGTCGACCGTCACATTGAGCTGGTTGCTGGTGGTGGTCACCGTGTACTTGGCGATCGCGTCCATATCATGGTCAGCGCCGTTTTCCACGTCTTCGTAGTTGATCCGGAACACCGCGCCAGTCATCTCGCCACTGGCGTTGGTACTAATGCTTTCGATATAGAAATCGACGATCTGGTTGGTCGGCTGGAATGCGCCGCTGGCGGCACTGATGCTTGAACCTCCAACCGATTTGGCGAACGGGATCAAGGTGATATGGCCGGAGCCGACCTTGAAGCGGAAACGCGGCAGCGGTGAAGCCAGGGCGATCGAGTAGGTCGTTACCGACTGGACACCCTGTACGGCATTGTTGAGGTCACGGGTACGGCCATAGTAGGCGACCGCTGCACTGTAATAGGTCCCTTGCCGGGTCGGATCTTCGGGCGCGAGGCCCCGGATATTGCCGAAGGTCGAGGCCGTCTTGGCGGTCGGGGCACCGTTGTTGGACGAACCGACCTGGCCGGCGAAGATGCTGCGGCTGGTGCCGGCGCCGAATTCCTTGTCCCACATGGCCTGGCCGAGGCTTTGTACATTGAGGTCGCTCAGATCATTGCCACTGACGGCACTGCCAAAAGCGGTGCCCGGCAGTTCACCGTCGAACGAGGGGTTGGCGTCGCTGAGCGTGGTGATAAACGCCTTGGAACACCAGTCGCGCCCATCGCGGCCGCTGCTGCCAGTACCGAATTTGTTCGGGTCATACGGATTGTCCCAACTGGCCAGCGGCAAGGTGACATCGCTGTCGTCCAGATTGGTGATCCCGCTGGTATAGCTGGAGATCGGCGTGCCTTTGCCGGCGTAGTAGCGGATCGCCTCATACATCATTTCACCGAGCGGATTGCCCCACATCTTGCAATTGCCGTTGGTGAGCTGTTGGGTGGCAAACGACCAGCCGCAGTTGTATTGATAGCTGCCGCCGAATTCGATGGTTTGCAGCCGGTCCAGCGTGCGGATGATGCCCACCGTGCTGGTCAGGGTGCCGTCGGTCGAGTTGATCTCGTTGTCGATATTGCCGATCGGGCGACGCAGCACACCGCCTTCCAGGTTATTGGTATAGCTGCCGCTCATCAGACCAAACAGCATGCGGCCGTTGCGACCGTATTCCTGCAATAGTCCGTCGGGTTTGGCGCTGGTACCGTAGAGCCGGCAATTGTCCTCGAGCAGCCCGGCGACGCAGACCTGTACCCGGACCCGGTAGTTGGTCGGCGCCGGGGCGATGGTCCGCTTGGTATTGTTGCCCGAGTCGAACTGGGCGTCGGCAACCGGCCGCTCCACACTCAGCCATTGCCAGATACGGAAGTTGTAGTTGACCCCGCTGATGGTGGTGGGCGTGGTGACTACCCGCAGCAGCGGCCCGGCTGAGGTATTGGTGAGCAGAGTGGTATTGGCGAACAGATGGTGCCGATAACGGGTGGGGTCGTTAGCCGCCTTGGTGCTGTCGAATACCCCAGGCAGCGCGAGCGGGGAATAGTCGCGGATATCGTAGCCGTCGATGGCCGGGTCGCTGTATTCCTTGCCCCAGCTATGGGCGTCCTGCGGCAGGCTGGTGCGTTCCAGCACCGTCTGGGTCGCGGTGTCGGTGACGCGGTAGCCGCCGTAGAGCACTTTACGGATGGCGTCGATCCGTGCCGTGGTCAGGTAGTTGAGAAAGTCGCCGCTCCATTCCGAATCGACCGTGGTGCAGCGCTTATTGGCCGTCGTGCGAGTGGGCACGAACATACTGCTGCTGGTGTTGTAGCTGTAGCACTTGTACGAGTCGAAATAGCCGTAATAGTCGATATTGTCCGGCTTGTAGCGCATATCGACCGTGCCGTCGTCGTCGAGGTCGGAGGCGTCGTTATAGGCTTCGTAGTACAGCCGATGGTCACGTCCCATCAACAGCAGATTGAGCGGTGCGACCTTGGCTTTAATAAATAGTGGGGTGTCGGAAATATTCAGCGGCACCGCCGTCACCGCGGCTGGCAACAGGGCACTGCCAAGTGCCAACAGATAGCCGCCGCAGCGGCTCAACAATCGAAGTTCCATGGCTAATCTCCTGTGCCGCATCATTGCTGCTGCTGGGACGGCTTGGGAATGGCGACAATCTCCTCGGCGATGACCAGGCTTTGATTGGTTTTGCCCTGGGCACGACCGACGACGCTAAATACATAGACATTCCCGCCAGAACCTTTGAGTTCCTGCCCCAGAATGTTCTTCTTGACCTCATTCATCCATTCCACATAGAAGCGTGGCTGGCTGACGGCCTCGCTGTTTTTCAGCGGGACCGTCATCGAGGCGTTGTCATTCCATTGGTAGGTCTTCCAATAGTTGTTCGACAGATCGAGGCAAAGACCGCGCCGGGTCGCGTTGCCGTTCTTATTGCAATCGGCCGTGAAGGCCAGCAGGTTGTGGCTATACCCATAGGCTTGCAGTTCACCCGCGCGGATAGCCAGATCGGCATTCTCGAACGCTACCCCGCGGTCGGCCAGATTGCCCACCATGCGCAATTGCAAGGTGCCGGTACGGACCGAGGACAGCACGAACAGGGTGAGCACCACCAGAAAGATCAGCGTGGTGATCAGAATGAAGCCGTGTTGCTGCCGGCGTGGCGGCGGGAACGCCCGGTTACGTAGCGGCATCTTTGGCATCGTCAACTCCCGAGTTGCGAAGATTGAAGGTCGAGACATAGGTCTTGTATAAGCGCTTGTCCGAGGCGGTGGTCATGGTGCTGCCGCGATCGAGGATCGAGCCGCAACCGAGGTAGCTCTGGGATTGCAAGGTGATGTTGTTGTCGCGCGAGCGCAGGGCCAGACAGGTGCGGACACCGACCACATAGCGCCAGTCGGTGCTGCCGAGCTGGGTGGCAGTGAGGTAACGGTTGGGAAAGCCGGCGTTGTCGTCGCGGATATTGTCGTGCCCGTACAGCACCTGGAAGTCGACCACGTTCTCGCTCAGCGCCACGCTGGTGGAAGTCCGGCTGCTATGGCACATCAGTTGGCCATTGCTGACAAAGAAGGTCAGTACCAGGGTAATGGCGGCACCACTGGTGGGAACCTGCTGGCCATCGCAGTCCTGCACCGGTTTGCTGATGCTGCCGGTCTGGCGGATGGCGAAGGTATCGGGCGAGTTGCTGCTGCCGTCGCGGCCGACGATCACGGCGCCGGCCGGGAAGGTCAGGGATGCCGGTGAACTGATCGAGGCCTGCGGAAAGGAGACCGTCATCAGCGGCACGATATCGGACCGGGCACCGGCCATCCGCAGCAGCGTGCCCATATATTCGGTGCCGAAGCGGCCGTTTTCCTGCAAGCGGGAGAAATTGGCCAGCAGGGTCACGTTCTGGCGGTTACGTGTGAACAACTGGCCGATGCCCAGGAGCAGCAGCATCGCCAGCGTCATGGCCACCATCAGTTCGATCAGGGTAAAACCCAGAAGACGCTTGCGTGACATGGTGGCTCCCCTAGTAGGCCAGGTTGTAGCGGGTCAGACGGCCGGAGCGATCATCGGCCCACCAGATCTTGATGACATAGGTGGGGCCGGTATTGCTACAGCGGTGGTTGGTGCCCGAGTAGGTGGCGCCGTCGCTGGCCGTATTGATCACGGTGGCGCCCTCGTCAGTGTTGTTGTCATCGAGGCAGATCAGCGCTTCGCCACGCGGCAGCAGGCGCCGCACATCGGCCAGCCAGGAGGCCACTTCGCTCTGGGCCATCTGGGCCCGGGTGCAGCCGGAGGTCTGGTAGCAGGCAGCCGTAACGGTGGGAGTGAGCAGGGTGGTGCCGCTGACAGTGGCAAAGACCGAGGCCTGACCTTGCTGGGCGTCGTAGGCGCGTATCCGGTCGGCCAGGTCGTAAGCAAGCCGCATGGCCTGGTCGCGGGCGTAACTGGTATTGGTGTGCTTGAGGGCAGCGGCCTGGATGCCGGCGAGGCCGAGAACGCCGATGGCGATGATCACGATCGAGAGCATGACTTCGATCATGCCCATGCCCTGTTGCCGAGAAAGCGCGGAGTGATGCCGGATCATGCCGAATTCCCCTGTGTAGGCGACTGGAGATTGACCGATGGTGCGGGTGATTTGGACTGTTGTTCCGTATCACGCACTGATCGTAGCAAGGCCCGTCTGACCCCCAAAATCCAGGGTGACGAGCGGGCGTAAGCACCGTGCCAGCGGTTTTTGCCTGCTGTGTTGGCCGATCGGCGGTGGAAACAGGGACCTTAAGGCCGATCAGGCCACGGCAGGAGCCGGTTTGATGGGGTTTTTGTTATCAAGTGGACCGAATTGGCCTTGAAACTGCGCTGAGTGCTCACTTATCCGCTATCCACAGAGGCGGTCAATCAAGCGGTCAAAGCAGTAATGGAAAATTTTATGAAAAATCCATGCAAGACAGTAATTAACTGATTAAAAATATTAAAAAATAAAGCCTCTACCAGGATTTGGTGACGCTACCGTTGACCCAACGGCGTTGCCCTTGCGAATTGGCTTCGAAATACCCATCGCTGCTCATCAGGCCGCCGGCGATCGGGGTGGCGCGGATGGTGTAGGTGTCGTCGGCACAACTGCCTTGGAAGGCCACCGTGTAGTGTTTGGTATTGCTGTCCTTGGGCGAGGCATTGAAGAACGGCAGGGTGGTCAGCGAGGGACAGTTGGCGGCGCTGCTGACGCCACGGGTGATGCCGTAGAAGCCCTGCTCGGTAAAGCGGCGCTCCATCAGCGAGACGATTTCCGACAGATCGGCCTTGACGGTGGAACGGGCCGCGGACTGGACATAGTTGCGGTAGGACGGAATGGCAATGGCCAACAGAATGCCGATGATGGCCACGGCAATCATCAGCTCAATCAGGGTGAAACCGGAATGGGCGGTACGGCGGCTTGGCATGGTCGATCCTTTCTGGCGCGCCCTTAAGTGCAGTTGGTCGAGGCTATCTGGGTTTCCACCCGGCCAAGGACATTGACCAGGACATTGCGCTGCTTGAGCGAGGTGGCGCCGCTATAGCAGAGGGTAAAGGTGACGGCACCGGTGCGTGAGGTACCGGTCGGTCGATAGGTCAGCACATAGGGACTGCTGGTCAGGCTCGAGCTGATCGTGGCGCCGCGGCTCGAGGCCGCGCGGATTTGCAGCACGGCGTCAGCCAGGGTCAGCGAGCCGTCGCCGTTGAGGTCGGCGATGCCGTCGGCCGAGGTCAGATTGCTGTCGCCGTTGCGGTCGAGGTCGGGAGTGTCGATCTGACCGTTGGCATTGGCATCGATAAAGATGATGCGGCCGACTGCCCAGTCGTTGCTGCCGCTGCAACTGCTGCCGTCGCTGCTGGGGCAGACGGTAACGGCGCTGCTGCGTTTGATCGATTCGGTACGGGCCATCGACAGATCGGCATAGAGATTGGCGCTCTCGGTGCTGATCGTGCCATTGCGCAACATATCGCTGAGGCTGGGTACGGCAATCGCCATCAGGATGGATAGCAAGGCAATCACTACCATCAACTCGATCAGCGAGAAGCCGCCTGTGCGGCGGGAGGAACAAAGCGGTTTGGGCATAAGCATAACCATCAGCGCGAGGAGGTCTGGAATGCCGGAGCCAGGTTCCGGTCTGTGTATGCTGTCTGGATGGTAGTGTCCGAGGTGCCAGCTTGCACCCCGGTGGCGATAGGCGGTAGCCCTGTCGTTATGGGCGGTCGATAAAGCAAAACCCCGCCGAGGCGGGGTTTTGCGTACTGCGGAAGGTTCGGCCGGGCCGGACTTACATATCCATGCCGCCCATGCCACCCATACCGCCCATGCCACCGCCGACCGGTGCATCGTCCTTCGGCAGTTCGGCCACCATGCAGTCGGTGGTCAGCATCAGGCTGGCGATCGAGGCGGCGTTTTGCAGGGCCGAGCGCGTCACCTTGGTCGGATCGAGCACGCCCATTTCCACCATATCGCCGTACTCACCGCTGGCGGCGTTGTAGCCGAAGTTGCCTTGGCCTTCGAGCACCTTGTTCACCACCACCGAGGCTTCTTCGCCGGCGTTGGTGACGATCTGGCGCAGCGGGGCTTCGATGGCGCGCAGCACGATCTTGATGCCGGCGTCCTGGTCATGGTTGTCGCCCTTGAGCGAGGCCAGGGCCGAGCGGGCGCGCAGCAGTGCCACACCGCCGCCGGGGACGATGCCTTCTTCAACGGCGGCACGGGTAGCGTGCAGCGCGTCTTCGACACGGGCCTTCTTCTCTTTCATCTCGACTTCGGTCGCGGCACCGACCTTGATAACGGCCACGCCGCCGGCCAGCTTGGCCTTGCGCTCTTGCAGCTTTTCGCGGTCGTAGTCGCTGGTGGCTTCCTCGATCTGGCGGTTGATCTGGACCACGCGGGCCTTGATCGCGTCTTCCTTGCCGGCGCCGTCGATGATGGTGGTGTCTTCCTTGCCCACTTCGATGCGCTTGGCTTGGCCCAGGTCAGCCAGGGTGGCTTTTTCCAGGGTCAGACCGACTTCTTCGGCGATCACGGTGCCGCCGGTCAGGATGGCGATGTCTTCGAGCATGGCCTTGCGACGATCACCGAAGCCCGGGGCCTTGACGGCGACGGTCTTCAGGATGCCGCGGATATTGTTGACCACCAGGGTAGCCAGCGCTTCGCCTTCGATGTCTTCGGCGATGATCAGGAGCGGACGGCCAGCCTTGGCGACTTGTTCCAGCACCGGCAGCAGTTCGCGGATATTGGAAATCTTCTTGTCGTGCAGCAGCACGAAAGGATTGTCCAGCGAAGCGATCTGCTTGTCGGGGTTGTTGATGAAGTAGGGGCTCAGGTAGCCGCGATCGAACTGCATGCCTTCCACGGTGTCGAGCTGGTTTTCCAGGCTGGAGCCGTCTTCGACGGTGATCACGCCTTCCTTGCCGACCTTGTCCATGGCGTCGGCGATGATCTTGCCGATGCTCTCGTCGCTATTGGCGGAAATCGAGCCGACCTGGGCGATTTCCTTGGAGGTGGTGCAGGGCTTGGAGATGGCCTTCAGTTCGCCGACCAGGGCGGTCACGGCCTTGTCGATGCCGCGCTTGAGGTCCATCGGGTTCATGCCGGCGGCCACGTATTTCATGCCTTCGAGCACGATGGCCTGGGCCAGCACGGTAGCGGTGGTGGTGCCGTCGCCGGCGATATCGGAGGTCTTGGAAGCCACTTCCTTGACCATCTGGGCGCCCATGTTCTCGAACTTGTCCTTCAGTTCGATTTCCTTGGCCACCGAGACGCCGTCCTTGGTGATGGTCGGCGAGCCGAAGCTGCGCTCGAGCACCACGTTGCGGCCTTTCGGGCCCAGGGTCACTTTAACGGCGTCGGCCAGTACGTTGACACCGGCGATCATGCGTTGGCGAGCGGAGTCGCCGAATTTTACTTCTTTAGCAGCCATGTTGATTCTCCGAATTCGTTGGGGTGTCGCAAAAAGACCGGGGGGAGGCTTAGGCCTCAACCACACCCATGATGTCTTCTTCGCGCATTACAAGCAGTTCTTCGTTGTTGACCTTGACGGTCTGGCCGGAATACTTGCCGAAGATGACCTTGTCACCCACCTTGAGTTGCAGGGCTCGGACCGAGCCGTTTTCCAGCACCTTGCCCTGGCCGATGGCGACCACTTCACCCATGTCCGGCTTTTCGGCGGCGTTGCCGGGCAGGACGATGCCAGAGGCGGTTTTTTCTTCGGCTTCGACGCGCTTGATCACCACGCGATCGTGCAGGGGACGGATTTTCATGGATTGACTCTCCTAATAGGGACGGTTCGGAATGCAAGCAGTGAATATTCAATCACTTGAAGTCAACTGTTAGCACTCGTCGCTAACGAGTGCTAATAATAGGGACCGTCTGTAAGGTTTTCAAGGGGCGGGTCGGCAAGTTTTTCGCCGATGCCCTGCGCTGCCGTATAACAGCCTGCTTCCCGCTGTGTCGCCTCAAGCGGCCCCGAGTGCGAACCTCGGCCCGATAGATCAGAAAAGGAAAAAACGGTTCCTGACCAGTTAAGGTCTGGAAAAAAGAAGGGAGCAATTCTGCCTTTTTCGCGCGCCTCTCTAAGTCGGCATGGCGACCGGGTCCGCGGCGGCCGGCCGGTGCCAGGGACGCTGTCCCGGGCCATGACGGTCGGGGCCGTTGTGATGGCCCGCCGGCCGCGGGACCGGACGGCTGATCGGGGGATCGAGCCGCAGCTGGCGGCCCGCCTTACCGTTGCGTGGGGATTGCATGACTCCTCCTCGATGCGTCGGACGTTTCGCTTGCTGCCGATTTATTCCTATATCTGTGGAAGGCGACGCCCAGCCATTGCCCGCCGCAGACTAGCGGGCGCTGGCGCGGCTGGCATCGTCCAAATCGATGAAATGCAATCCAGCGTGCGGCCAAGTGACCGACGCGCGGCAGTCAGGAGGAAATGCTATGCAACGCTCGGCCAACCATGACGAGATCGTGGCCCTTTTCTATGAGGGCGCCCTCGACAGCGCTCAATACCACAATGCCATGGCGGCGCTGGCCAATGCCTGTAGCAGCCCCCGGGTCGCGGCGCTGGCCTGGAACCGCAGTGAGGAAGGCGGGCAGGTGCTGAGCGCAGTCGGCGACGACAGCGGCGCGGCGGCCGATTACAACCGCTATTTCTACCGTCTCGACCCAAGTCGCCCCCGGCTCGGTGCCTGGGCACCCGGCCGCTGGTATCACGACAGTCAGGAATTGGGCGGGACACTCGCTAACGATCCCTTCTACCGCGACTTTATGCGGCCGCACCGGCTGGGCCATGTGCTGGCGGTCAAGATCGACGCGGTCGACGGGGTCGATTACTACCTGAGTTGCGTGCGCCTGCTCGACCAGCCCGATTTCGACCCCGGCACCAAGGAGTGGCTGACGCAGCTGTTTCCCCATATGCAACGGGCGTCGCGGCTGGGTGCCCGGGCGCGGGCGCTGCAATTGCGCGCCGGGCTTGGTTGGGCGGCGCTCGACAGCCTGGCCACGGCCGTGCTGCTGCTCGAAGTCGATGGCCGGATCGCTGCCGCCAACGCGGCCGCCGAGCGGCTGTTCCAGCAGGAAACGACCTTGCATTGCCACCAGCAGCGGCTGGTGCCGCACGATAGCGGTGCGGCCAGCCGGCTGTTGCAACTGCTGAGTGCCGCAACCGCGGTGCGACCGCGTGGCGGCACGCTGGCCGTACCAGGTTGTTCGCTGCGCTTGAGCATCCTGCCGCTGGCCCCGGAATCGCCGTGGCGCACCAGCCTGAGCCAGCCGGTGGCCTTGGTGCTGATCGATGATCCGGGGGCGGCCATCGATCCTGATCCGAACTGGTTACAGATGCTCTATGGCCTCACCCCGGCCGAGACGCGGCTGGCCGGCGTGCTGGCTCACGATCATTCCCCGGTCGAATGTGCCGAGCTGTTGGGGGTGAGTCTGGCCACCATCCGCACCCAGTTGCGGGCGCTGTTCGGCAAGACCGGCACGCGGCGCCAGGCCGAGCTCGCGCGCCTGTTGGCGCTGACTCAGCGGCCGCTATAGCGTCGGGCTGGCGCAGGGCGGCCGGCCGGTCCATCATGATGGCCTGATCGATCCCGCGGAAAATGCATGAGCAATCAAGACTGGCTGGCGCGCTCACGGCGCGCGGTATGGCATCCCTGCACCCAGATGAAGCGCCATGAAACCCTGCCGATTGTCCCGATCGAACGGGGACAGGGAGTCTGGCTGTATGATTTCGACGGTCGCCGTTATCTCGACGGCGTCAGTTCCTGGTGGGTCAATCTGTTCGGCCACTGCCACCCGCGACTCAACGGCGCCATCACCGATCAGTTGCAGCAGCTTGAGCATGTGATCCTGGCCGGCTTCACCCAGCGGCCGGTGGTCGAGCTGTCGGAGCAGCTGGCCGCGCTGAGCGGGCTTGGCCACGCTTTCTACGGCTCGGACGGCGCCTCCGCCACCGAGATCGCGCTCAAGATGTCCTTCCACTACTGGCGCAACAGCGGCCGTCCCGGCAAGAACCAGTTCGTCAGTCTGGCGCAGAGCTACCACGGCGAGACGCTGGGGGCATTGTCGGTGACCGATGTACCGCTGTTTCGCGAGACCTACGCCGAGCTGCTGCGCCCCTCGCACCGGATCGGCTCGCCCGATCGCCGGCTGGCGGCACCCGGTGAATCGGGCCACGACTATGCGCTGAGGATGGCTGCCGAAGCCGAGCAGCTATTTGCCGAGCGCAGCGAGCAGATCGCTGCGGTGATCGTCGAGCCGCTGGTGCAGGGCGCGGCCGGGATGGCCATGTACGACCCGGTCTATCTGAGCCGGCTGCGCGAGCTGTGCGACCGTTACCAGATCCATCTGATCGCCGATGAGATCGCCGTGGGCTTTGGCCGTACCGGCAGCCTGTTTGCCTGTGAGCAGGCGGCGATCCGGCCGGATTTCCTCTGTCTCTCCAAGGGCATCACGGGCGGTTATCTGCCGCTGTCGGTGGTATTGAGCCGCGACGAGATCTATGCCGCCTTCTACGATGACGAGGTAAGCCGTGGCTTCCTCCATTCGCATTCCTATACCGGCAATGCGCTGGCGTGCCGGGCGGCGCTGGAAGTGCTGGCGATCTTCGATGAACTCGATGTGCTGGCCGACAACCAGGCCAAGGCCGCGGCGGTGGCGGACGATTTCGCCCGGCTGGCGGCCCATCCCCGGGTGGCGCATGCCCGCCATTGCGGGATGATCTGGGCCTTCGATGTGGTGGGAGCGCAGCCGGGTTTCGCCAGCCGTTTCTTCGCGGCGGCGCTGGAGCGGGAACTGCTGCTGCGGCCGGTCGGCAATACGGTCTACCTGATGCCGCCTTATGTGATCAGTGTCGAGGAACTGCGCTGGAGCTTCGCCACCATGGCCGATCTGCTCGACGCCGCTGACTGGTGAAACCGGCGCAATCCCTTTATAAAACAGTTGTACCGACCTGTTTGGGCTAGCCATGTCGCTCGCGCTCGCTGTGCCGCAACCTGTGACCAACCGCAATCTGGTGGTCGAAACCAATCCCAAGGCGCTCAAAGCGTGGCTGGTCTCGCTGCCGCACGCCAATCTTCATGAGACGTCCCGCGCCATCTTCGATGCGCTGACCTCGCTCAATCGGGTGCGGCTGCCCGACGACGAGCGCCTGCGGCTGCTCGAACACTACCAGGTCAGCATCGATATGCTCGATGCGCCGCTCGAAGCTGCCTATACCTCGGCCGCCGTGCCGGTCAAGGACAAGACCAAGCAGGCCGCCACGCTGGCACGCAATCTTCAGCTCGAACTGGCCAACGGCTACAAGCTGGTGCTGACCGAGCGGGCCAATGTGCGTTTCAGCCTCGGCAATAAACATATCCCTGAGCTGGCGCAGCGTCTGATGTGCACCTATCAGAAGCTGGTCTGGGTCTGCTGCAAGAGCTACGCCCAGATTCCGGCCGGGGTCTGGCTCGAAGCCCATACCCTGTTTCGCTATGCCATCCAGCACAAGATGATCGATGCGCCGGCCCAGGCGCAGAATCCGATGCAGACCATCGGCGGCCTCTACAAGCAGATGCTGCTGATGGCGCTGGCCGACCCCTATCGTTATCACCCAGCCGAACTCGACAAGATCCAGGATCTGATCCGCAACTACGGCAGCGCTGCCCAGTTCCAGCCGCTGACGGCGACGCCGAGTCCGGCCGGTTTCTTCCTGATCCGGCTCGACAGCGACACGCCGCCGGTCTTTCTGGGCCAGCGGCCGGTCGATGTGCAGCCTTCCAATGCCATCCTGCTCGACACCATCGAAATGGCCAAGCTGCTGCACAAGGCCTTGCAAGCGGTCGAGCAGAAAGCCCCGACTGCGCCCGACAAGGCCAAGGCACTGGCTTGGCTCGATCTACTGCGCCGGGTCACCAGGCAGTGGAGCATTGCGCCCAAGCGGGTCTTCCAGCGCATCCGCGCCAATAGCCAGGTCGAGATCGCCGGCGGGCTGCGGATGACCGCTTTCTGCTTCAACGGCATGAAGCCGCAGACGCAGCCGGTGCTGATCGACGCCCCATCGGGCATCGAAGTCAGCGACAGCAACGACACGCCTTCGCCCCAGGCGGTCAGCGGACCGGCGATGGGCAGTCCCGATCAGTGGCTGGTGCTCAACGAGAGTCCCGGTGGCTTTGCGGTACGGCTGGCGCCGATTCCGCAGCATTGTGTCTACCGGGTCGGCGATGTGGTCGGTCTGCTGTCGCAGGGCGGCGAGGGCTGGCTGGTGGCCTGTGTGCGCTGGATGCAGACGGTGGACGAGGGCGAAGCGATCGAGATGGGGGTGCAGGTGCTGGCGCCGCGTGCCGATCCGGCCATGCTGCGCCCGGTGCTGGGGCCGCCCAGCTCGCTTTACCAGTCGGCGCTGCTGCTGCCCGAGGTGCAGCCGATTCAGCAGCCGGCAATGATTCTGGCGGCACGCGGCACGTTCTCGCCTCTGCGCGAGCTGTCGGTTTTCGTGTTCGATGGCGAATTGCGGGTCAGGGCCACCAAGCTGATCGAACAGTCGATCGGCTACGATCTGTTCGAGTTCACTCCAGCCTGATTTCTCGTTTATTGAGATTTCTTTTCTATGGCGCGCCATGTCTTGCGCGTCATTTTCATTATTTATTTAATTTGTGCCGGGGCCGCCGGTTCGGCCACAGGCGGCTGCAGCAGCGCCGGCGGAGGCTCGTCCTGCCCGCTGCGGCTGCGGGCGGCAATCTCGGCGAGGCTGAGGTCGAGTTCGCTGTCGAGCCGGGCAAAGGCACCTTCGATCAGGGTCTGCACACTGTCGTGGCTATGGGCCGGGGCCGCCTGGCGATCGACCAGCAGATGATAGACATCCTTGGCGCGGATGGCCGACAGCGCCGTGCTGAGCACCCAGCGTCCGTTACGGGTGGCCTGGACCCAGCCGCGATCGGCCAGCCGCTCCAGCAGCTCGTGCATTTCATCCTGCCCGGCGCCCAGGGTACGGCGCAGACGGCCAAGGCTATGGGTTTCGCCGCGCTGGTGGGCAATATCGAGCAGCAGCAGCAGCCGCAACGCATCGTTGAGCCGGCGCTCCGGATGGGGCCGCCGGCGCCAGGCCTGGCCGCGCCAGTAGGACAGGGTGGCCGAAAGCACGGCACCGCACAGCACGATCACCCAGGCGATATACAGCCAGATCAGGAAAATCGGCACGCTGGCAAAGGCGCCATAGATCAGCTTGAAGGTGCCGAACTGCTGCACATACCAGCCAAACAGCTTCTTCATCAATTCAAAGGCCAGCGCAGTGAACAGCGCCGAGGCCAGGGCATGGCGCGCCGGTACCGGGCAGTTGGGCACCACCCGGTAGAGCAGGGCAAAGCCGCAGACCGACAGCAGAAACGAGCTGCCGCTCAGCAGCAGCGCCACCCCACTGCCGCCTGCGCCGCTCTTGCTGGCGAGCCACGAGGTCAGGGTCAGGCTGATGCCGAGCAGCAGCGGACCGAGCGTCAGCACCGCCCAGTAGATCAGGGTCTTGACCACCATCGGCCGGCTGCGCCGCACCCGCCAGATGCGGTTGAACGCCTTGTCGATGGTGAACATCATGGCCAGCGCCGTGCCGGCCAGCGACAGCATGCCGACCAAGGTCAGCCGGTCGGCATTGTCGGTGAACTGGCGCATATAGACGGTAATGATGCGGCCGGCCGATTCAGGCACCAGATTGGTCAGCAGGAAGGTTTTGAAGCGGGTCGATACCTCGTCGAACATCGGGAAAGCCGAGGCCACCATCAGGGCAATGGTGAAAAACGGCACCAGGGCGAGCAAGGTGGTGAAGGTCAGGCTGCCGGCCGCTTCCATGCAGCGGTCTTCGCGCACGCGTCGCAGGATGAATTGGAGGAATTCAAGCGGTGCCGGTATGGGATGGCGCTGCAAGGCGCTGCGGAAGGACGACAGGTTTTTCATCCGGCGGTCGGTCGGCGGGGCAAAGCCCTATAATACCCCACCCTTAGCCACTGACCCTGCCATGGCCGACATCCTTGTCCTTTATTACAGCCGCCACGGCGCAACGCGCCAGTTGGCGCAGTTGATTGCGCGCGGCATCGAGATGGTGCCGGGCGCCACCGCCCGGGTGCGTACCGTGCCGCCCGTCTCGCCGATCTGTGCAGCCACCGCGGCCAGCATTCCCGATGACGGCGCGCCCTATGTCGAACGGGCGGACCTTGAGGAATGCGTGGGCCTGGCGCTGGGCAGTCCGACCCGCTTTGGCAATATGGCGGCACCGCTCAAGTATTTCATCGATACCACCTCGTCCGACTGGCTGGCCGGCACGCTGGTCGGCCGGCCCGCTGCGGTGTTTACCAGCACCGCCAGCCAGCACGGCGGCAACGAGACCACCCTGTTGAGCATGATGCTGCCCTTGCTGCACCACGGCATGGTGCTGGTCGGCCTGCCTTATAGCGAGGCGGCGCTGAGCGAGACGGCGGGCGGCGGCACGCCTTATGGCGCCAGTCATGTCTCGGGCAAGGATGGCCGACGCGCCATCGACGAGCATGAACGGCTGCTGGCGATCGCGTTGGGCCGACGTCTGGCCGAGACGGCGCTTAAATTGGTGCAGCCTTTATGAACCCGATGCTGCGTTGGTCGCGCAATGGCGCGGTGGCGGGCATGCTGGCGCTGTTCAGTCTGTGTCTGGCCTGGGAATTGTGGCTCGCCCCGCTGCACCCGGGCGGCTCGTGGCTGGCGCTCAAGGCGCTGCCTTTGCTGTGCCCGCTGCCTGGGCTGGTCCGTGGTCATCGCTACACCTATCAATGGACCAGCATGTTCGTCCTCGCCTGGTTTACCGAAGGTGTGATGCGCGCCTGGTCCGAGCGCGGCGCCAGCCAGTATCTGGCCGGTGTCGAGATCGCCTTGAGCGTGGTGGTGTTCAGCTGTGTGGTGGTCTACGCCAGATTCAGCCGTGGTGTTGCTCGATAGAAATTAATCTGCAAAACCTCTGCAAGGTGTAGAGCAGAATACAGAAATAAATAAAAATTTTTCCAAAAATTCCCTCTCCGCTTTCCCCCACTGCGCCCCCTCGCTCTCCCTGTCCTCCACAGGCAGACAAGGTGACGGGAGCAGGCGAAGCCGGCGCTTGGGTGGCGGCGGAGTCTGAAGCGAGCATCGATGGATTTGTTTCCCCTGCTGCGCCTGTTGGCCGATGGCGCCTTCCATTGCGGCCCGGACCTGGCTGAGCGGCTGGGCGTCAGTCGGGCCAGTGTATCGCTGGCGTTGGCGCAGGCGGCCGAGTTCGGGGTCGAGGTGCATAGCGTCAAAGGGCGCGGTTATCGCCTGAGCCGGCCGCTTGACTGGCTCGACGAGGCTGCGGTGGCGCGGGCGCTGGGGCCGGCGGCGCGGTTTTTCGATCTGAAGCTGTTCGATCGCATCGATTCGACCAACAGCGCCTTGCTGAGCGCGGCCCAGGCCGGGGCGCCGGCGGGGATGGTCTATGCCGCCGAGTGGCAGAGTGCCGGTCGAGGTCGCCGTGGCCGGCGCTGGCAGGGGGAACTCGGGGCGACGCTGATGTTTTCGCTGCTGTGGCGCTTTCATATCGGCGTTGCCGCCCTGTCCGGATTGAGTCTGGCGGTGGGACTGGCCGTGGTGCGGGCTTTGGAGACCTTGGGGGTCGAGTCGGCCCGGCTTAAATGGCCCAATGACATCGTCTGTGCCCGGGGCAAGCTGGGCGGCATTCTGATCGAGGTGGCGGGCGACAGCCTGGGGCCGTCGGCCGTGGTGATCGGCATCGGCCTCAACCATCGGCTGTCGGCCCTGGCGCGCGCTGCGCTCGATCAGGCGGCGGCCGATCTGACCGAGCTTGGCTGTCCGGGGGATCGAAACCGGCTATTGGCAGCCATCCTGACCCAACTGGCCGAGCTGTTGCCGCGTTTCGAGCGCGATGGTTTTGCGCCCTTCGTCAATGACTGGACTGCCCGGCATGCCTTGCACGGCCAGCCGGCCCGGCTGTTGCGGCCCGATGGCAGCACGCTCGACGGTACGGTGCTGGGCATCAGTGCCGACGGCGCCTTGCGCTTTGCCGCCGGAGAAGGCGAAGTGCTGGTCCATGCCGGCGAAGTCAGTCTGCGGGCGGCCTGAGGCAGGTGGGGCCAGCGGGAGTGGAGACCCAGATGCCGTGCTTTGCTCGGGCCTATTCAATATCTAGTGATTTTTCTTGGCGGGATGGCGACTGATGTCCGCACCGATTCTTCTGCTCGACGCCGGCAATACCCGACTCAAATGGGCGGTGCTCGAGCAGGGCACCCGGCATGACGGGATTGCCGATTACGCCAGTCTGAGTGTGCCGCCCTGGCCCGATCTGCCGTTTGGTCGGGTGCTGGGCTGCAATGTGGCCGGTCCCGAGCGGGCGGCCGTGCTGGCGGCCCTATTGCCTGATCTGGCCATCGAATGGCTGCGCTCCAGCGCCAAGGCGGCCGGGGTTGAAAACGGCTATCGCGAGCCCGAGCGGTTGGGCACCGACCGTTGGGCGGCCCTGATCGGCGCCCGGGCGATCACTCATGAGCCAACACTGGTGGCGATGGCCGGGACGGCGTTGACGGTGGATGCGCTCGATGGCAACGGCCGTTTCCTGGGTGGCGTCATCGTGCCGGGCTACCGGCTGATGCGCGAATCGCTGGCGCGAGGAACGGCCGATCTGGGCCATCCCGATGGCGAGCGCACCGCGTTTCCACGCAGTACCGGCGAAGCCATCGTCAATGGCGCCGAAGTTGCGCTGGTGGGAGCGGTGCTGGTCATGCATGACCGGCTGACGGCGGTAGCCGGTGGCACGCCCGGCTTATTGCTGTCGGGCGGCGACGCGCCGCGACTGCTGACTTTGCTCTCCAGCGTGCTTGCTGGCAAAGTTCGCCACGTCGATAACCTGGTGCTGGCCGGTCTGGCCCGGCTGGCTGTTGAGATTTCTGAGGACACTGCCCGATGAAGTGGCTGTTTGCCTTGCTTGTACTGGCCAATATCGTGGCCTACGCCTATATCCGGCTGGCCGAGCCGCCTAAACCGGTCGATTGGCATGGCCGTGAGATCAAGGCCGATCAGATGAAACTGGTCTCGGGTGCCCAACCCGAGGCGGCTGAGGCGCCGAATCGCATCGACCAGGCGGCTTCCATGCCAGCCAGCAAGCCGGCGACGCCCGCCAATGGCGGCGCGCTGGCCTGCTACCGCTGGAGCGGCATCGCCCCCAATACGCTGAGCCGGGCTAAAAACCGTCTCGCTGCGCTCAAGCTGGGCGGCGATACCCAGATTCAGGCGCCTGACGGTCCGGTGCGTTTCTGGGTCTATATCCCGCCGCGCCCCGACCGGGCCGATGCGGTGCGCAAGGCCGAAGAGCTCAAGGGCCTGGGTGTCGAGGATTTCTATGTGGTGAACGACAACGGCAAATGGCAGAACGCCGTGTCGCTGGGCATCTACTCCTCGGAAGAAGCCGGCCAGCGCCGGCTCGACGATCTGAAAAACCGTGGCGTCAAATCGGCCATCATGCGCGAGCGTGGCGATGGCGTGCATACCGCGACCATCTTTGTGCGCGGCATTCCGGCCGAGCGCGGCGCCGAGCTTGGCCGGCTGCCCAATGCGTTCAAGGGCAGCGAATTGGCCGAGGTGAAGTGCTGAGTAAGGAGAGCTATGCAGTAATTGCATAGCTTCCAGAATCGGTTGCAAGATCTGGATTTGCATAAAAGAAAAGAGCTATGCCGTTAACGCATAGCTCTTTTTCTTGCTGCCGTTTCCTTTTCGGGGGCATCCGCAGGGTCCGTCTGCACAGGGTGGAGGAGGCAAAAGCGCCTCTGCTGCGGCTGGGTGGTTGGGGACGCCCCGGTCAGGGAAAGTCGGCGCCTAGTTCCAGTAGCTCAATCCCAGCGCGGCCTTGACTTCGCTCATGGTGGCGGCGGCGGCCTCGCGGGCGCGTTCGGTGCCCTGGCGCAGGATATTCATGACCTCGGCCGGGTCCTGGGCAAACTGGGCGCGGCGTTCGCGGATCGGGGTGATCAGCGCTTCGAGATGCTCGGTCAGCCGGCGCTTGAGCACCGTATCGCCCAGGCCGCCACGACGGTAGTGGTCCTTGAGCTCTTCGACCGCGGCCTTGTCCGGATCGAACACATCGAGATAGGTGAACACCACATTGCCCTCGACCTGACCGGGGTCGGACACGCGCAGATGGTTGGGGTCGGTATACATGCTGCGCACGAAGGCGGCGATGGCGGCGGAGTCGGCCGACAGGGCGAGCGCATTGCCGAGCGATTTGCTCATCTTGGCGCCGCCGTCGGCACCGACCAGACGGCCGTGGTCGGGAATCAGCGCCTGGGCTTCGACCAGGATTTCCTTCCCCACGCAGTTATTGAAGCGGCGCACCAATTCGTTGCACTGCTCGATCATCGGTGCCTGATCGGCGCCCACCGGCACCAGTGCGGCCTTGAAGGCGGTGATATCGGCGGTCTGGCTGACCGGGTAGGTCAGAAAGCCTGCCGGAATATCGCGCTCCATGCCGCGCAGGCGGATTTCTTCCTTGACGGTCGGATTGCGCTCAAGCCGCGCCACCGTCACCAGATTGAGCAGATAGAAGCTCAATTCGGCTAGTTCAGTCAGTTGCGACTGGATAAACAGGGTTGACTTGGCCGGGTCGAGGCCGACGGCCAGATAGTCGAGCGCCACTTCGATCACATTGCGGCGCACCTTGCTGAGGTCGCCCATATTGTCGGTCAGTGCCTGGGCATCGGCGATCATCACGAACTGGCGGTATTGCTCCTGCAAGGTCACACGCTGCCGCAGCGAGCCGACGTAATGGCCCAGATGGAGCGGACCGGTCGGGCGGTCGCCAGTCAGTACGATGGGGGATTGAGACATGGTTTTTCTCCGTGGAGGGCCAACCAGGACAGCCTACAAAGCGAACAGCCGCCAAGGTTGGCGGCTGTGGGTCGCTTAGCTACGCGCTCAGGCCGCCGGAGTGGGGCGGCGCCACCAGGAGTGGCCACGGAGCGGTCGGTAAGCGGGATTCGTCATGGCGGGCATGCTAACGCGAGCCGACGCCGCTTGCCAAGTCGGATCAGCGGTAGCACACCGCCGTCAGGCTGACATGGTAACGGGTGTCGTTGATGGTGATCGGACAGACCCGACCGAATTCGATCCGGCTGTAGTACGGCGCCAGCGTAGCCTTGAGGCTGGTTTCGGTGAAGAAATTGAAGTGGGTCGATTCCAGCAGATGCCACGGCACGACATTGTGGCGATGGCACAACGGCAGCACACCGATATCGGGCACGCTGAAGATCGCCATCGGCGCCAGACGGGCGATTTCGCGCAAGGCGCTGTGGTAGTCGTCGATATGCTCGATCACCTCGAAGGCGGTGACGCAGTCGAAGCTGTCGTCCTCGAACGGCAGCGGGCCGCCTTGATACAGCGTGATATAGGGCGCGGCATCGGGCAGCAGACCTTCACGGATCGCCGGACGGTCGATTTCGATCCCGAACGCTTCGGTGCCGCGCTGACGCAGCGCCGACACCATCAGACCGGCGCCACAGCCGAAATCGAGCGTGCGGCCGCGCATCAGCACCATCAGGCGCTGCACATCGGGGTCGATGGCCTGGGCGGGCGGGCCGCTGCCGTAGATATGTTCGCGCTTGGCGACCTGCTCCAGCCCGAACAGCGCTTCGTAGTCGGGCCGGTAGAACGACATCGCCTGCGGCGCATCGATGGTAAAGCCGTCGCCGAAATCGATATGCAGCGTGGCGATCTGCTGCGGCAGACGGTATTCAAAGGCAAAACCGGTAAAAGGCTGCTCACCCGGCACATCGGCCCGGCCATAGCGGTAGCGGTGCAGCAGCCCCACCTCGTCGTCGTCGGCCAGTACACGGGGCGGCCGCAACGCGGCATCGGCCGCCTGCGACCATCCGTGGATACGCACCAGACCACTGGGGTCGATATTGAGCTCGTCGAGAAATCCCCAGGCGGTAGGCCGCGCCAGCAGCATATTCAGAGCAGGCATCGCGAGTCCGGATAAAGGGTGAGTCGGGCGGCCATCATACCGCAATTTTTCCGGCTGCCAGGTTAAGTGAGGTTAAGCCGCACTGTCTGGTGGCGGAAAAACAAGCGTTGGCATAAACAGACAATTATTATCTATATAACGCCGATATTCTTGCATACATATGTCCTGATTTTTACACCATGGTCGGACTCACGACTCAGCGTTTAATGAACAGCAGATCCCACACGCCATGGCCGAGCCGCAGGCCGCGTTGCTCGAATTTGGTCAGCGGCCGCCAGTCGGGGCGCGGCGCGAAGCCATCCACGCTATTGCGCAGCGCCGGTTCCGCGTTCAGCACGTCGAGCATCTGGATGGCGTAGTCCTCCCAGTCGGTGGCCATATGGATATAGGCACCGGGCTTGAGGCGGCTGACGATCTTGGCCACAAAGGCAGGCTGGACCAGCCGGCGCTTATGGTGGCGCTTCTTGGGCCAGGGGTCGGGAAAATACAGATGGAAACCGTCGAGACTGTCTGGCGCCAGCATATGGTCGACGACTTCGACTGCGTCGTGGCGGATCAGCCGCAGATTGCTGAGCTGCTTTTCATCGATCAGCTTGAGCAGATTGCCCACGCCCGGGCCATGCACTTCGATGCCGAGAAAATCGGTATCGGGCCGGGCCGCGGCGATGTCGGCGGTGGCGCCGCCCATGCCGAAACCGATTTCGAGCACTTTGGGCGCGCTGCGACCGAAGGCGGCATCGAGATCGAGCGGGGTGGGCTGGTAGGCAATGCCCCAGCGTGGCAGGCCCGCCTCCAGGGCGCGGGACTGAGCGTCGGAAAGATGGCCCTGGCGCAGCACAAAGCTGCGGATATGGCGGTGGTGCGGATTGTCCATGATGCGGGTAAGACGTCGAAGAAAATCGGGCCGAGCCCGGCACGTGGCCGGGTCGGCAGGGAAAGATCAGCCGATCAGGCCGGTAGTGGGCGAGCTTGGGGTCGCTGCGTAGAACTTGCGCGGCATCCGGCCGGCCAGGAAAGCCTCGCGGCCCGCTTCGACCGCCTTGCGCATGGCGCTGGCCATCAGCACCGGGTCTTGGGCGGCGGCAATCGCGGTGTTCATCAGCACGCCGTGGCAGCCCAGTTCCATGGCGATGGCGGCGTCCGAGGCCGTGCCGACGCCGGCGTCGACCAGGACCGGCACCTTGGCCGCTTCGATGATCAGTTTGAGGTTCCACGGATTGAGAATGCCCAGCCCCGAGCCGATCAGGCTCGCCAGCGGCATCACGGCGCAGCAGCCGATCTGTTCGAGTTCGCGGGCGACGATCGGGTCGTCCGAGGTGTAGACCATCACATCGAACCCTTCCTTGACCAGCACTTCAGCGGCCTTGAGGGTTTCGCGCACATTGGGGAACAGATTGGTCGGGTCGCCCAGCACTTCGAGCTTGACCAGCTTGTGGCCGTCAAGCAGTTCGCGCGCCAGGCGCAGGGTGCGGATGGCATCGTCGGCGCTGTAGCAGCCGGCGGTATTGGGCAGGATGGTGAAGCGATCGGGCGGCAGATAGTCGAGCAGATTGGGCTCATCGGGGTTCTGGCCCAGATTGACGCGACGGATCGCCACCGTGACGATTTCGGCACCCGACGCTTCGATGGCGGCGCGGGTCTGGTCGAAATCGCGGTATTTACCGGTGCCGACCAACAGGCGCGAGCGGTATTCGCGGCCGGCGAGGACGAAAGGATCGTGGTGGGACATGGCTGGCTCCGGGAACGGGTAGAGGCGGCGGTTCAACCGCCGCCGACGGCGACCACGACCTCCAGCCGGTCGCCGGCCGCCAGCTCGGTATGCGGATGCTCACTGCGCGGCACGATCTCGCCGTTGCGTTCGACGGCAATGCGGCGGCCGTGGTGGCCCAGGCTGTCGATCAGACCGGCAATGCTGAGGCCGGCAGGAATCTGGCGAACTTCGCCGTTGACGGTGATGGCGATCACGACGGGAATCAGGGTGGACGGGTCGGACGGCGATTCTACCACGCACCGGCCAGGGCGGATCGGGTCGAACGGTGCAATGCCGGTTCCATGGACACACTATCTATCCTGTTATTGGGATAAGAGATCTCCGTATGTGACGACCGCTCCCGGCCCCGCTCACCACCGTCGCTAGAGAACCCAGCCCACGGCTATTCCAACCGCGGTTCAGCTCCACTGTGTCCTGGTATCCATCAGTATCCGAACGCTGAAGCCTCTCCACCATCCACCTTCCCGCCCCCAACCAGAAAACCCGCTCCCCAACATTAGAGAACGGGTTTCTGGCTTGGCCACTGTGCTGTGTTCGGGATGGAATAAGAAAGGATATTAACTGCCTCCATTCCAGGAGGGCAGCTTAGCGCACGATCACATGGTTATTGTCTTTCTCACTGCCCTCGATACAGCCTTGCGGGCCGATCTGGACGTAGGACAGGCTGGAGCCGACGTGTTGCAGATAGGCTTGGGTATGGCCCAGCACGCTGGAGATTTTCTCGCTCAGGCTTTGCTGGGCATTGCCGGTGCCGTGCGATTCAAGCTGGAAGAAGCTGTGGCCCTGCAAGTCCTTGCCGATCAGCAGATGGCCCAGGTGATTGGGCAGGTCGAGGCCATACTGCTGGTCCTGCGAACCCTTGTAATGGCTGGAGCCACGGGCGGTGAAGCCGCCTTGCTGTTGCAGATTGTCGGTCAGCGTGCCGCCATCCTCGACCACGAAATGGGCGCCGCGCAGCAGGGCGGCGTGGAATTCCTGCGGCGTGAGCTGAATCTGTTGGCCGTGCCGGTGCAGGCTATTGCCGCCGGTGACGGCGTTTTCCAGCATCTGCAAGGAGTGGCCGCTCAGATTGTTCTGGTTGCTGACGGCTGTGAATTGCGCGCTCAGGCCGTTGGGGTTGGCGATGGCACCGTTGAAGTCCGGATTGTTGGGCAGACGGCCGACCAGCGAGCTTTGGCTATCGGTATAGGGAAGCTGGCGCAGTGCCCCGCTCAGCAGGGCCGAGGTGGTGCCAAAGCCGCTCTCGAAAGCCTTGGTGCCCTGGTTGACGGCGATCTGTTTGCCGCTGCTGAGACCGTTACCGATCATCTGCACGCCGCTGCTGACCCCATTGCTGACCAGCTGGGCGCCGTCGCTGACGAGCTGGACGCCGCTGTTGATGCCGTCGCTGACCATCTGGACGCCGCTGTTGATGCCATCGCTGACCAGTTGGGCACCGTCGCTGGCGAGCTGGATACCGCTGTTGATGCCGTTGCTGGCCATCTGGACGCCGCTATTGATCCCGTTGCTGACCAGTTGGATCCCGCCGTTGACAAGCTGGAGACCACCGTTGAGGCCCTGGCTGGCCAGTTGCAGTCCACCGTTGCCAAGGTAGCTGGCGATGTCGTAGAGCTGGCTGCTGAGGCTGTTGGTGCCCTGATTCTGCGGTGCCGGCGCGAGATGGCCGCCATCCTGCACGTCTTGCGGCAAGCCTTGGAATTGAACGTTTTGGAAATTCTGGACAGAAGTCGTCATGGTCGGATTCCTTTCAGGCGAAGCTCACCGAAGCGGCCGTAGTGGTTTGGTTGGAAGAGGGTGTTTGCAGGACCTGGAACAGGCGGCCGCTATCGAGGGCTTCCTTCCAGACATCGAGCACGGCGATAAAGCGCTCAAGGGCGGCGAGTAGATGGTCCGGGTCGAGGCCGTCGAGCGGTAGGTTGCGAAACAGCAGGACCTGGCTGTTATGCCGGCTCAAAGCAAAGCAGGCGTCGTTGGTGAGGATGCCGAAGGCGTGGGCTTCGAGCAGCAGCTCGCACAGCTCGGCCATCTGTTGCGGCTCGGGGTAGAAACACAGCAGCGCCGACAGGCTGAGCACGCCACGCTCGGCCTGCCGCTCGATGGTGATCAGACGCTCGCCAAGGGTCAGTTGGACCACATCGGTGGCGGGATCAAGGCCCGTTACGTTGAGGTTGAGGCGCTGCCCGAGCTGGGCGAGGAGGGGGTGGAATTCCATCTGGAGGCTCCCAATTGAGATCGCTGACCCTCGGTAAGTGACGAGGCGAAAAATGCGGTTCCAATTGAGAAAAACAGCGTTATGCGGCGTTTGGCTGTCCGATGGATATTTTTGTGCGATGAATGTGCTAGTAAAGGAGCCAAATATAGGAATTTATGAAAGAAAAACTATCTCTCTTACTTGGTTGCCATGCAGTTCCATCTTTTTGCTGGTGAATAGGCACAAGCAAAAGCCGTCATAGAACGGCCAATGCCGACGCCTTTGAGAAGCAGCTTTCCTCCCTGCAAGCCGTGGGGTGCATCAGCGCCTTTGCAGCCAATTCGGAGTCAGCGTGTCCAGACCTCGAAGCGCCGGCGTGCAGCGCCCCGCCAGGTTTGGCAGCGAGGAAATGCTCTAGCCGCAAAGCGGTGTGAGGGACCACTGCTTTAGTCCTTATGCTCGCTTGGGTCGGACACGGGATTGGATGACCGTCGCTGGTTGACCTGCCTGATGTGGTCGGTCCGCTTGGACGACAGATTAAGGGCAACTAGAGGGGGAAATGGCCGAGAGGGAATTTTTCTGCAAAAGCTCTGCAAGACACAGAGCCGGAGATAACGATTTCTGAAAAAATCGTCAAAAGGGAAGGGTCAGCCTTTAAGGCGGTGAATCCGTACCACCGTTTCCAGCTGACGCAGCGACTGCATCACCCGGGCCAGATGGTTGCGGTTTTCGACCTGGACGGTAAAGCGGATCTCGGTATAGCGATCGTCTTCGCCGAATTCCTCTTCCTCCATCCGGACGTTTTCGATATTGGCGCCGGCTTCCGAAATCGCCGCCGCAATCTGCGCCAGCACCCCGCGCTCGTGCATGGCGAGAATCTTGATCGCCACATCGAACAGCTTGCCCTGCGGCGCGTCCCACTGGACCTCCAGCAGCTTGTCGGGGTCCGGCCGGCCATAGCGGCCGATCTGCGGGCAGTCGTGGGTATGGATCACCAGGCCCTGGCCCTGCTTGATCTGGCCCAGAATCGGATCGCCCGGAATCGGATTGCAGCAGCGCGCCAACTGCACCGCCACGCCTTCGGTGCCGTGGATCAGCACCGGTCCGGGCTTGGCCTCCGACTCGGTCAGCAGACCGGCCAGGGCCAGCAGCCGCTGTGCCACCACGACGGGCAGGCGCTTGCCAAGGCCCAGGTCGGACAGGATTTCCTCGCGCCGCGACGGCGCATTCTCGCGTAGATAGCGCTCCCAGGCGTCGTCGGGCAGCTCGATCTTGGTGGCGGTGAGCGCAGTCAGCGCCTGCTTGAGCATACGGTCGCCGATCTGTACCGACTCCTCGTAGCGCATGGTCTTGATGAAATGGCGGATATGCGAGCGCGCCTTACCCGTCACCACAAAGTTGAGCCAGTTCGGATTGGGCTTGGCGAGCGCGGCGGTGATGATTTCGACCCGGTCGCCGGTCTTGAGCACGGTACGCAGCGGCATCAGGTCGTAATTGATCTTGGCGGCGATGCAGCGGTTGCCGATATCGGAATGCACCGCATAGGCGAAATCGACGGCGGTCGAGCCTTGCGGCAGGGTCAGGATCTTGCCTTTGGGCGTGAAGACATAGACTTCACCCGGGAACAGATCGACCTTGATGTGTTCGAGAAACTCGATCGAGTCGCCCGACATCGATTGGATTTCCAGCAGCGATTGCAGCCACTGATGGGTTTTTTGCTGCACATCGCCAAAGCTCTCGTCGCCCGATTTGTACATCCAGTGCGAAGCCACGCCCGATTCGGCCACCTTGTGCATATCGTGGGTGCGGATCTGGATTTCGATCGGCGTGCCATAGGGACCGGACAGGGCCGTATGCAGGCTCTGATAGCCGTTGGGCTTGGGGATGGCGATATAGTCCTTGAAGTTGCCGGGCAGCGGTTTATAGAGCCCGTGCAAGGCGCCCAGCGCCAGATAGCAGGTCGGCACATCGCGCACGATCACGCGGAAACCGTAGATGTCGAGCACCTGGGAAAAGCTCAGATGCTTTTCCTGCATCTTGCGGTAGATGCTGGCCAGATGCTTTTCGCGGCCCGAGATCACCGTTTCGATGCCGGCGTCGCTGAGCTTCTGTTTCAGCGCGTCGAGAATCTTGCCCACCACCTCGCGCCGGTTGCCGCGCGCCGCCTTGAGCGCCTTGGCCAGCACCTCGTGGCGCAGCGGGTGGAGGTATTTGAAGCTGAGGTCTTCGAGTTCCTGGTAGATCGAATGCAGGCCGATGCGGTTGGCGATCGGGGCGTAGATTTCCAGGGTCTCGGAGGCGATGCGCTTTTGCTTGTCCTCGCGCATCGCTTCGAGGGTGCGCATATTGTGCAGGCGGTCGGCGAGCTTGACCAAGATCACGCGGACGTCGCGTGCCATGGCCATCAGCATCTTGCGGAAGTTTTCCGCCTGCGCTTCTTCCTTGCTTTGGAATTCGAGCCGTTCGAGCTTGGACAGGCCATCGACCAGATCGGCCACGGTGCGGCCGAAACGTTCGGTCAGCTCGTGCTTGCTGACCCCGGTGTCTTCCATCACATCGTGCAGCAGGGCTGCGGCGAGTGCCTGGGCGTCGAGGTGCCAGTCGGCCAGAATGTCGGCGACCGAGATCGGATGGGTGATATAGGGTTCGCCGCTTTTGCGGATCTGGCCGCGATGCGACAGTTCGCTGAACTTGAAGGCGGCGACCAATAGCGGCAGGTCTTCGGGCTTGAGATAGACCGCGACTTTTTCCAGCAGCGCGTTGGCCTGCTCCACCACATGTGGGGCAGTTTCAGCGAGGACGGGAACATCGGCGGCAGCCAGGACCATGGTCGGCAAGAGGGCAAAAAAGCGGGCCAGCGGCCCGCTTCGGTGCTGTCCGGACTTAGGTGCGGGTTCGGTTCAGCATTTCAATGCCGACCTTGCCCAGCGCCACTTCACGCAGGGCGAGCACGGTGGGCTTGTCACGGCCAGGCGCTTCGACCAGCGGGGTCGAGCCGTTGGCGATCTGGCGGGCGCGATAGGTCGCGGCAAGCGTCAGGTCGAAACGGTTGGGGATGCGATGCAGACAGTCTTCAACGGTAATGCGGGCCATAGGGTTCTCCGGTGTTACAGGGCGTCAGGCGCCCTTGAGCTGGGCGATCAGGTCGCCGTGACGGACCGACTGACGGGTCAGACGCAGCCGTTCGGCGCGGACGATGCCGATGATGTCGCGGACCGCTTCGTCGATATGCTCGTTGACGATCACATAATCGGCTTCGTCGATATGACTGATTTCTTCGCGGGCATTCTTGAGCCGGCGCGCGATGGCCTCTTCGCTGTCCTTGCCACGGCCGCGCAGGCGCTGTTCCAGCACCTCGGCCGAGGGCGGCAGGATAAAGATGCCGATCGCTTCAGGGAAATGGCGCCGTACCTGCTGCGCGCCCTGCCAGTCGATTTCCAGCAGGATGTCGCGGCCGGTGGCCAGCGCATCGTTGATCCAGCTTTGCGAGGTGCCGTAGAAATTGCCGTGCACCTCGGCGTGTTCGAGAAAATCGCCATGGTTGATCATGGCGAGGAAGGCGTCGCGGCTGACGAAGTGATAGTCGCGCCCTTCGACTTCGCCTTCGCGCGGCGCCCGCGTGGTATAGGACACCGACAGTTGCACCTGCGGCTCGGCAGCCAGCAGGGCCAGCACCAGGGTGGTCTTGCCGGCGCCGGACGGCGCAACGACGACGAAAATATTGCCTTTGCTCATCGGAATGGAAAATCTAGGTGTGGTCGGCGTCTTGCCAGCGTAACACATCCGCCCTGCGTAAAAAACAGGCGGGACGCGCCGTCGCTGGCCTCAGCGTAGCGGTCCGCTCCAGGCAAGTCGTGCTGCCAGTCCAAGAAACACCACCCCAAGCAGGCTGTCGCCAAAGCGTCCCGAACCGAGCCGGGTCAGGTGTCTGGCCAGCTGACCGGCCAGCAGCGCCAGCACGATATTCCACAACAGGGCGATCCCGGTCAGCAGCAGCCCCAGCGTCAACAGCTGCCAGGTGAGATGGCCCAGCGCCGGCTGGGTGAACTGCGGCAGGAACAGGCTGAAGAACAGCAGGGCCTTGGGGTTGAGCAGATTGTTGAGCATCGCCCCCAGCCACAGCTTGCGCAGCGGTACCGGCGCCACGATGGCCTCGACCGGCTGGCCGAGGCGGCGCAGCGCCTGATAGCCCAGCCAACTGAGATAGATCACTCCGAGCCAACGCACCGCTTCGGCCAATGCCGGCAGTGTCTGCAGCAAGGCGCCCAGGCCGGCCGCCACCAGGACGGTCTGCACCAGCCCCGCGAGCGCGATGCCGAACGCACACCACAGACCGGCCCGACTGCCACGGGCGACCGATTGCGACAGGATCAGCGCCATATCCGGACCCGGTACCAGCACCAGGGCGGCGACGGCAGTCAGAAACAGCGGAAGCAGGGAGGTATCGAGCATCTCTGTCAAGTTTTTTGATAAAAATAAAATGCCGGCCATATATCTGGCGCGGCATTGTCATATTAGTAGTATTATTCTACTTGGTCTCGGTTATTCGATGTTCTGGACCTGTTCGCGCATCTGCTCGATCAGCACCTTGAGTTCAAGCGCGACCTGGCTGGTTTCGAGCGCCACCGACTTCGAACCGAGGGTATTGGCCTCGCGATGCAGTTCCTGCATCAGGAAATCGAGCCGCTTGCCGACGGCGCCGCCCTGTTTGAGGATGCGGCGGATTTCCGCCAGATGGGTGCTGAGCCGCGACAGTTCTTCGGCCACGTCGATCTTCTGGGCGAACAGCGCCACTTCCTGGCGCACCCGGTCGTCGTCGAGGCTGCCCAGCGCTTCGAGCAGCCGGGTCTTGAGCTTCTCGTCGTAGGCGGCGACGATGGTGGGCAGGCGCGGGGCGATTTCGGTGACCAGCGTCTCCATCCGGTCGATCCGCTCAAGCAGCATGGCGGCGAGCTTGCTGCCTTCACGGCCGCGGGTGGCGGCGAAGTCGGCCAGGGCCAGATCGAGCAGTTCGAGTGCGGTCTGCTGCATGGTTTCCGGCGTTACCGAGTCGGTGATCAGTACGCCAGGCCAGCGCAGCAGTTCACCCAGCTTGAGTTCGCCGGCACCGGGCGCGATGGTGCGGGCGTGGCCGGCCAGCTGGACCAGATCGGACAGCAGCGCCGTATTGAGCTGGAGTTTGGGTTGTTGTTCCGCCCGGGCCGAGAAGCCGATCCGGCAATCGAGCTTGCCGCGGCTGACCCGGCCGGCCAGTTTTTCGCGCAATTGGTTTTCGAGCTGGCGCAGTTCGTCGGGCAGGCGCAGCGACAGGTCGAGATAGCGGTGGTTGACGGCGCGGAGTTCCACGCTCAGTAGACCGCCAGCCAGTTCGCGGCTGGCGACGGCATAGCCTGTCATGCTCAGGATCATGCTGGCTCCGATGACAATTGCGTAAGGGGCTTTGACTTTGCGCCCCGGCAAAACCACAATTCGTTAACGAGTTTGCCGTTTTCCGGCCAGGAGGCCGGACGGCGCGGGGGCGACGCCGATCGGGCGCGCCCGACGGACGCAAGGGCCGCTCTATCGAGGGCCGGCCGACTATACCACAGGCGAAACGATAGCCCGATGGCGACATCTTCCAACGCACCGCTGCCGCGCGGCTACCAGCTGCTCAACTACACCATTGTGAAGCAGCTGTCGGCCGGCGGTTTTTCCATCGTCTACCTGGCGCATGACGAGAGCGACCATCCCGTCGCGATCAAGGAGTATCTGCCCAATGCGCTGGCGCTGCGCAAGGAGGGCGACCTGGTGGTTGCCACCTCGGCCGATAAGCTCGCCCTGTTCCGCCATGGCATGAAGTGCTTCTTCGAGGAAGGCAAGACGCTGGCGGCGATCTCGCACCCCAATGTGGTGCGGGTGATCAACTTCTTCCGCGCCAACGAGACCGTCTATATGGTCATGGAGTACGAGCGCGGCCGCACGCTGCAAAAGGAGATCCAGCTCTCCGACGGCGGGGTGCGCGAGAACGTGATCCTCTACGTTTTCGCCCACTTGATGAACGGACTGCGTGAAGTCCATCTGCACAAGCTGCTCCATCTCGACATCAAGCCGGCCAATATCTATATCCGCCGCGACGGCAGCCCGGTGCTGCTCGATTTCGGCTCGGCCCGGGTGGCGCTCGGCCCCCAGGTCAACAAGTTCACCCCGATGTACACCCCCGGTTTCGCCGCGCCCGAACACTACAACGACCGCGAAAATCTGGGGCCGTGGAGCGATATCTATAGCGTCGGCGCCAGCCTGTTTGCCTGCATGTCGGGCATGGCGCCGCAGGCCGCCGACCAGCGTGCCAAGGAGGACCGCTACCAGTCGGTCAGAAAGGCCTGGGCTGGTCGCTATTCCGACAGCCTGCTCGAACTGGTCGATTGGTGCCTGATGCTCGATCCTTTGGCGCGTCCGCAGAGTGTGCGCGAAATCCAGAAAGCCCTGGTCTCGGTCGCGACCGAGCCACAGCAAAAACCCGGCCTGCTGACCGGCCTGCGCGACACGATTGGTCGCCTCGGGCAGATCAAGCTCGGCGGCAGGGGAGATAAACAGACATGAAGTTCACGATTTTCCAGGAAACCCGGCGTGGCGCCCGGCCCTACAACCAGGACCGGATGTGCTACTCCTATAGCCGCGACGCGCTGTTGATGGTGGTGGCCGACGGTATGGGTGGCCATCTGCACGGCGAGGTGGCGGCCCAGATCACGGTCGAGCTGCTCGCTGAACTGTTCCAGAAGAAGGCCCGGCCGACCATCCCCAACCCGCACCAGTTTCTGGTCGATGGCTTTATGAAGTGTCATGACGCCATCTTCAACTACGCGGCCAACCACAGCCTGCTGGAAACTCCGCGTACCACCTGCGTGGCCTCGATCATCCAAGATGGGGTGATCTACTGGGCCCATGTGGGCGATTCGCGCCTCTATCTGCTGCGCCAGGGCAAGCAGCATCTGCGCACCAAGGACCATTCCAAGGTGCAGCAGATGGTCGAGATGGGCCGGATCACCGCCGAGCAGGCCGAACGCCATCCCGAGAAGAACAAGATCTATAACTGCCTGGGCAGTATGTTTCCGCCCGAAGTCGAGACCGGCGGCAAGGTGCCGCTCCATGACGGCGACTGCGTGCTGCTGTGTACCGACGGCCTGTGGGGCGGCGTGACCCAGGACGAACTCGAACAACTGCTCAGTTCCTACCCGGTGCTGTATGCCCTGCCGCAGCTGCTCGACCGTGCCGAGGTGCGCGGCGGTCCGCATGGCGACAATCTGACTGCGGTGGCGATCAACTGGCACGACGAGGACGACGAGGCGATCGCCGGTGCCCTATCGACCAAGAAGCTCACCGCCGGTGAGGTCACCACCCGGCTCAATGCACTGGCCTCCGACAAGTCGCTCAAGGAAAGCAAGGAAATCACCGAGGCCGATATCGAAGCGGCCATCAATGAAATCCAGAACGCCATCAAGAAATACTCGAAGTAGCCGCCTAAAAAATAAGCTGCGGCGGGCATGGATCGGGTAAAATCGCCGGTTATCCAACAGCTTGCAGGAGCGCCGATGCGTCCCTCCCAACGCGCTGCCACCGACTTGCGTCCGGTGCGCATCACCCGCCGCTATACCCGCCATGCCGAAGGTTCGGTGCTGATCGAGATGGGCGATACCAAGGTGCTGTGTACCGCCAGTATCGAAGAGACGGTGCCGCCCTTCCTCAAGGGCCGTGGCGAAGGCTGGATCACCGCCGAATACGGCATGCTGCCGCGCTCGACCCATACCCGCAGCCGGCGCGAGGCAGCCCAGGGCAAGCAATCGGGCCGCACCCAGGAAATCCAGCGCCTGATCGGCCGCAGCCTGCGCGCCGTGGTCGATCTCAAGGCCCTGGGCGAGCGCCAGATCACCCTTGATTGCGATGTGCTCCAGGCCGATGGCGGCACGCGCTGCGCCAGCATCACCGGTGCCTTCGTTGCCCTGCACGATGCCATCTCGACCCTGCTGGCCGACGGTCGCCTGAGCGTCAATCCGATCCGCGACCATGTTGCCGCCGTTTCGGTCGGTCTCTATCAGGGCGTGGCGGTGCTCGATCTCGACTATCCCGAAGACAGCGGATGCGACACCGATATGAATGTGGTGATGACCGGTCGCGGCGGTCTGGTCGAGATTCAGGGCACGGCCGAAGGCGAGCCGTTCAGCCGCGCCCAGCTCGACCTGCTGACCGATCTGGCCCAGAGCGGCATCAGCCGCCTGATCGAGCTGCAAAAAGCGGCGCTGGCCGCCTGAATTGCCCCGATTCACCCCGCCCCGGCTCAGCCGGGGCCTGCCGTAAGCCGTTCCACCCTATGAAGCCTGCTGCCTTGCCGTCGCGCCGGATCGCCGTGGCCCCGATGCTCGACTGGACCGATCGCCACTACCGTTATTTCCTGCGTCAAATCAGCCGTCATGCCTGGCTCTACACCGAAATGGTGACGACGGGTGCCCTGATCCATGGCGATCCTGGCCGCTTTCTCGATTTCGATCCGGCAGAGCATCCGCTGGCCCTGCAACTGGGCGGCTCGGACCCGGCCGATCTGGCCCATTGCGCCCGGCTGGCCGAGCGCTGGGGCTACGACGAGGTCAATCTCAATGTGGGTTGTCCGAGCGAGCGGGTGCAGTCAGGGGCGTTCGGCGCCTGTCTGATGGCGGAGCCGGGTCTGGTGGCCGACTGCGTCAAGGCCATGCGCGATGCGGTGGCGATTCCGGTGACGGTCAAGCATCGGATCGGCATCGATCAGGTCGAGCACTACGAATACCTGCGCGATTTCGTGGCCCAGGTGGCCGAGGCCGGCTGCGACACCTTTATCGTCCACGCCCGCAACGCCATTCTGAAAGGGCTGAGCCCCAAGGAAAACCGCGAAATTCCGCCGCTCAAATACGACTATGTCTACCGCCTCAAGCGCGAACTGCCGCAGTTGGAAATCCTGATCAACGGCGGCATCAGCGATTGGGACGCTGTCGATCAGCATCTGGCCCAGGTGGACGGCGTGATGATAGGCCGGGCCGCCTATCACGATCCCTACAGCTTTGCCGAAGTCGACCGGCGCTACTACGGCGCGGCCGATCCGGCTCTGAGCCGGGCCGAGGTGGCGCGCGCCATGCAGCCCTATATCAGCGCCCGGCTGGCTGGTGGCCGTACCCAGGTCAAGCATATCGCCCGCCATTTGCTGGGCCTCTATCAAGGTCGGCCGGGGGCGCGCACCTGGCGGCGCTGGCTGTCGGACAGTCAGCGTCTGGCCGGTGCCGGGCCGGAACTGATCGACGCGGCACTGGCGGAAGTCGAATGCGAGGCGGCCTGAGCCGATGACGGACACGCACTACCATCATCGTCAGTCGGGCCGCTGGTTGTGGAGTCTGATGGCGGTCCTGACGCTGGCGATCCTGCTGCTGATGAGCGTGGTGGCGCGGCGCGAGCCGGGGCTGGTCTGGTTGCTCGGCGGGCTGTGCGCGGTCAATCTGCTGATCGTGGCGGCGTTCAGCTCGTTTACCATCGAGATCGACCAGCATGAACTGCGCTGGCGCTTCGGCGGCGGCTGGTTCCGTCGTCGGGCACGACTGGCCGACCTGCAAGACGCCACCATCACCCGCACCCGCTGGATCGATGGCTGGGGTATCCGGCTGACCCGGCGCGGCTGGCTCTACAATATCGTCGGCCTCGACGCCGTGCTGGTGCGGCGGCGTGATGGCAGCAGTTTCCTTCTGGGCAGCGACGAGCCGGAACGGCTGGCCGCCGCCATCAACCGAGGTATCGCACAGCCATGAAACAACTGGTGCTCGCCAGCAATAACGCCGGCAAATTACGTGAATTCGCCCGTCTGTTTGCCCAGGTCGATATCGAGCTGGTGCCGCAGGGTCAACTTGGGGTCAGCGAGGCCGAGGAGCCGCACTGTACCTTTATCGAAAACGCCCTGGCCAAGGCGCGTCATGCCAGCCGGGCCACCGGACTGCCGGCACTGGCCGACGATTCGGGCCTGTGTGTCCCGGCATTGGGCGGTGCGCCCGGCGTCTATTCGGCCCGCTATGGCGGCGAACCGAAGTCCGATGCCCGCAATAACGAGAAACTGCTGGCGGAACTCGGTCAATCGACCGACCGCCGCGCCTTCTATTACGCCGTGCTGGTGCTGGTCCGCTCGGCCGACGATCCGCGACCGCTGATCGCCGAAGGCCGGATCGACGGTGTGCTGCTGTACGCGCCGCGCGGCGAAGGCGGCTTTGGTTACGATCCGCTGTTCTGGCTGCCGCAACTGGGCAAGACGGCGGCTGAACTTACCCCTGAGCAGAAAAACCCGATCAGCCACCGGGGTCGCGCACTGGCTGCGCTGCTGGCCCGGCTGGCCGAGGAGTCACTATGAGCAACTGGCCGAAATGGGTCCGCGACGACGGCTCGGTGGTGTCGTGCACCGAGAAGGTCAAGGTGATGCAGGAAAACTTTGACGAACTGCGCCAACTGGCGCAGGACGCCTTCGAAGACGGGTTGTTGATGGAAGTCTCTGAGCAGCAACTGCGCGCCGCCCTCCATGAGATGGTGGAACAGTTGCTCAATCCTTACCGGTCGCGCCAATGATTCCCGTGTTGTCGCAGCGCCCCGGTCTGAGCGCTCTGCCGCCGCTGTCTCTGTATGTCCACTTTCCGTGGTGCGTGCGCAAGTGCCCCTATTGCGACTTCAACTCGCACGAGGCGCGCAACGGCTTTGACGAGACGGGCTATATCGACGCGCTGCTTGCAGACCTCGAAAGCGCGCTGCCGCTGATCTGGGGACGGCCGGTCCACACGGTATTCATGGGCGGTGGCACGCCCAGCCTGTTTTCGCCCGAGGCGATCGACCGGTTGCTGGCCGGGCTGCGCGCCCGGCTGCGTCTGCTGCCCGAGGCCGAGATCACGCTCGAGGCCAATCCGGGCACGGTCGAAGCGGCCAAGTTCCAGGGTTATCGCGCGGCCGGGGTCAACCGGCTGTCGCTGGGCATCCAGAGCTTCAATCCGCGCCATCTCAAGGCCATCGGCCGCATCCATGACGATGGCGAGGCGCGGCGGGCGGCCGAGCTGGCGGCCGAGACCTTCGATACCTTCAACCTCGACCTGATGTTCGCACTGCCCGGACAGACGCTGGCCGAGGCCATCGAGGACGTGGAGACGGCGCTGTCGTTCGCGCCCACCCATCTGAGCTGCTATCACCTGACGCTCGAACCCAATACCTATTTTTCACGCTATCCGCCTGAGCTGCCCGATGACGATCTGGCGGCCGAAATGCAGGAAGCGATCGAATCACGCCTGGCCCGGGCCGGTTTCGACCATTACGAAACCTCGGCCTATGCCAAGCCCGGCCATCGGGCGCGCCATAACCTCAACTACTGGGCGTTCGGCGACTATCTCGGCATCGGCGCCGGTGCCCATGGCAAGTTGAGCTTTCATGACCGCATCGTGCGCCAGGCGCGCTACAAGCAGCCGGCCGCCTATCTCAAGGGCGTGGCGGCCGCTCAGCCCAGCCAGACCGAAACCGTGGTCAGCGAGGCCGAGCTGCCGTTCGAATTCATGTTGAACGCGCTGCGCCTGACCGAAGGCGTACCGACCGAGCTGTTTACCGAACGCACGGGCCTTGGCATCGGCACGATTGCGCGCCAGATCGAGTCCGCCGTGGCCCAGGGGCTGCTTGACGCCGATCCGCGCTGGCTGCGGCCAACCCCGCTGGGGCGGCGCTTCCTCAATCGTCTAATGCAGGTTTTTCTGCCTGACGATTGAACGGGCAGAAGGTGTCATCCAGTAAAAATAAAATAATGTGCAAAATACTTGTTAGACCCAACAACAGAAAGGAATGGAAATGAAGGAAATCATCCACAGCGATGCCGCACCGAAGGCAGTGGGCACCTATTCCCAGGCAGTCAAGGTCGGCGCCACGGTCTATCTATCGGGCCAGATCGGCCTCGATCCGGTCAGCGGCGAGATGGCCGAGGGCTTCGAAGCCCAGACCCATCGCGTGTTCCAGAACCTGCGCGCCGTGTGCCAGGCGGCCGGCGGCGATCTGAAAGATATCGTCAAGCTCGGGGTGTTCGTGGTCGATCTGGGCAACTTCGCCCGGCTCAATGAAATCATGGGCCAGTATTTCGACGCCCCATACCCGGCCCGCGCTGCCGTCCAGGCTGCTGCGCTGCCCAAGGGTGCGCTGGTCGAGGCCGATGCGGTGATGGTGCTGCCCGCCTGATCGGCAGCGCTGCCCGCTTCGCCAGACCGGGGCGACAGCAACCGACGCCCACTGCCTCGGTCGCTGTCGCCCCCGTTGATTTAGCTAATCACTGAGCGTTCGAGCTGGCCCGGCAACGCTTCTGGACACCTGGGGCCAGCAGGATTGCCGGCTCGTCCTCGACCTTGAGTGAGCACCTCGACCCCGGCTGGTCTGATGGGGTGGAAGAGGCCGGCGAGGCGTTTGCCTCTCCAGGGGTTCCGCACCATTGCCGCTTCCTAAGCCCCATGACCCGTCGTCTGATCAGCCGCCAGGCGGCGTGCCCCTGTTTCGCTGCTTGCGCAGTCTTGGCGGGGGAGAACGGTGGGCCTCGACGCCGTTCAGTCGCCGTTGCCGTATTCCTTGAGCATGGCCCAATCGAGGCCGAAGCGAGCCAGGTATTTGCGCAGCCGGTCGGCATCGTTGGCCTGCTTCTTCTCCAGCCGTGATTTATCGAATAGCAGCCGGCCGGCCTCCGACAGGCTGGCGGCGCGGTGGCAGGCTTTGAGGACCGCCTGGAGCTGGAGCCGGTCGAACAGATCGAGGCTCTCCAGCGCTTCCGCGCCCAGCAGTTCGCCCAAGGTATCTTCTTCCTCGCCGGCCCAGGTATTACGCAGCCGGCCGATTTCCTCCTCGACCAGCTCATCGGTGATCCGGCCCGATTCGGCCAGCGTGGCCATCCGGGTGATGCTGGCCGACAGTTCGCGGAAGTTACCGGCCCAGGCGGCGCCCGGTGAGGTGGCGAAGGCCAGGTAGCGTCGCTTGGCTTCGACATTGAAGCGGACCTGTTCGCCGTTTTCCTGGGCGAAACGGGCCAGTTCGAAGTCGAGGTTGGGCTCGATATCTTCGCTGCGTTCGGCCAGACCCGGCAGTTCGAACGTCCATAGATTGATCCGGGCATACAGGTCTTCACGAAACCGGCCCTGCGCCACCCACTGGCGCAGATCGCGGTGGGTGCCGGCGATCAGCTGGAAATCGCTTTCGCTCTCGCGGTCGCCGCCAAACGGGAAAAAGCGCTTCTCCTCAATGGCCTTGAGCAGCATGGCCTGCTCATCGAGCCCCAATTCCCCGATCTCATCGAGAAACAGCAGTCCGCCATCGGCACTGCGCAGCAGGCCGGCGCGCTCGTTCTGGGCACCGGTAAAGGCGCCCTTGACGTGACCGAACAGGGTGGACATGGCGCTGTCGCCGCGCAGGGTGGCGCAGTTGATCTCGACAAAGCGGCCACGGATCAGATGGCGCTGCTTTTTGAGTTCATAGACCCGGCGGGCCAGAAACGACTTGCCGGCGCCGGTCGGGCCGATCAGCAGCATCGGCGCCTTGGAGCGGGCGGCGACCCGCTCGATCTGGTCGATCATCCGGTTGAAGCGTGGGCTGCGGGTGGCGATGCCCGACTTGAGGAAGGACACCGTATCGGCCTGTTCGCGCTGGAAACGGCTGGCGATCTTGTTGTAACGCGAGAGATCGAGATCGATCAGCGTATAGGTGCCGGCGCTTTCCGGCTCGTCGCGCCGATTGGGCGGCGAGGTTTGCAGCAGGCGGGCTGGCAGATAGCGCGCCTCGGTCAGCAGGAACCAGCAGATCTGCGCCACATGGGTGCCGGTGGTGATATGGACGTAGTAGTCCTCGTTGTCGGTATCGAACGGGTAGCCATCGGCCAGATCATGGAGGGCGCTGTAGACCTCTTCGAAGTCCCATGGATCGCGCAGATTGACCACATGGTGGCGGACCTCGGTTTCGGTCGAAATGGCACCGATATCGGCGGCGACCAGCTCGGCTAGGCTCTGGCTGCGGCTGTCATGCAGCAGTTCGAGCCGATGGACCAGCAGGTCTTCCTGCTGACATAAGGACACGGTGGGCCGCCAACGGGTCCAGCGATCCATGCTCCGGCTGGCCTGGTCGAGCTGAGTGCCGAGAAAACCGAACACCACTTGCTTACGCATTGTGCTTCCTATCTATCCAGATAAATCGCTATCCGTATGGATTGCTTATTGCGCCTTGCTCGGGACGGCGGCGCGTCGCGCATTAAACCAGAATTCAGACAAATTTGTATATACAACAAATGCTTACTGCTTGACAGCCGACCATGCCGGCGTGTCTGGCACAGCCATTGCGATAAGGAGGTCCAACGAAGAAGAACGCTAACGTAGAAAGTGAGACGCCGAATGGCCAACCCGCACCTGTTCAATAGCCGGCAAAAGGCCGTGACCAATACCCGCAACGCTTCCGGTGCCCCGGCTTACCAGCGTGGTCCGAAGCAGCAACTGGCGCAGTACGCGATGACCGGTTGCCTCAACAGTACCTTTTATGTGAACGCCCAGACCCAGCTTGAACAGGTGCTGAAGCTGTGCGCAACGCTCGATCCCGAGTTTATCGCCAAGACCGCGATCTACTGCCGCGAACGCGGCCATATGAAAGATATGGCAGCCCTGCTGACGGCCGTGCTGGCTGCCAAGCGCTCCGACTGGCTGGCGCCGGTGTTCGAGCGGGTGATCGATAACGGCAAGATGCTGCGTACCTGGGTGCAGATCCTGCGCAGCGGTGCCACCGGCCGTCGCTCGCTGGGTACGCGGCCCAAGCGGCTGGTACAGGGTTGGCTGAACCAGGCCAATGAACAACAGTTGCTGCAAGCCGCCGTCGGTAATCAGCCTTCGCTGGCCGATGTGGTGAAGATGGTCCACCCGAAACCGGCTGAACCGTGGCGCGAAGCCTTCTTCGCCTGGCAACTGGGCCGACCGGTCGAGCGTTCGGCGTTGCCGGCGGCGACCCAGGCGCTGCTGGCCTTCCGCGAGCGCCACGAGGAATTGCCCAATGTGCCCTTCCTGCTGCTGAGTAATGAAACCCTGAGCGCCGCACAGTGGGGCGAGCTGGCCGAACGGATGGGCTGGCAGGCGCTGCGGATGAATCTGAATACCCTGGCTCGCAACGGTGCTTTCAAGATCAAGGGGGTGGCGCAGACGGTGGCGTGTCGGCTGGCCGATCCCGATCTGATCCGACGCTCGCGCGTGTTGCCGTACCAGTTGCTGAGCGCGTTCAAGATGGCAGGCGACGAGGTTCCGGCCGTGGTGCGCGAAGCCTTGCAGGATGCGCTGGATCTGGCGCTGGCCAATGTGCCGGCACTGTCGGGCCGAGTGGTGGTGTGTCCGGACGTGTCCGGCTCGATGGCCAGCCCCGTGACCGGCCAGCGTCAGGGCGGCACCAGCTCGGTGCGCTGCATCGATGTGGCGGCGTTGGTGGCGGCAGCCTTGCTGCGTACCAATCCCGCTACCCGTGTGCTGCCGTTCGAGCACAAGGTGGTCGATCTGACCCTGAATCGGCGCGACTCGGTGATGACCAATGCGCAGAAACTGGCCGCAATCGGCGGGGGCGGCACCTCGTGCAGCGCGCCGCTGGCCTGGCTGAACCAGCAGTCCGAGCCGGTCGATCTGGTGATCTTCGTGTCGGATAACGAATCGTGGATCGACCAACGCTATCACAACCGTACCGCCACCATGGCGCAGTGGGAAATCCTGAAGCGGCGCAATCCGCAGGCCCGCCTGGTGTGTATCGATCTGCAACCGGGCGCCTCGACCCAGGCGGCCGACCAGGACGACATCCTCAATATCGGTGGCTTCGGCGACTCGGTATTCGAGATGGTGGCCGAGTTTGCCAACGGCGGATTCGGGGCCGAACACTGGGTCCGCGCCATCGAAGCAGTGGAATTGACCCAGATGGCCAAGGCCGCCTGAACAGGGAGGTTGCTTGGCGGCGTCCAATAAAAACGGTTTATCCGGCGAATGCGGCTGGGACTACATCCTCCGAAGATCCTACGTCCCAGTAATTTTTGTCGCCGGACCTCTATCTCGAGCGCAATAGCGTGAAATGACTTTCGTCGTCAGAAGGCGGCGGGCAGGGCCGAAGCCCTGTCTGATAATGGCGGAATTGAACTGAGCTTTACCCGGCGAATGTTGATGGGACTACCTCTCTTGACGATTCGATGTCCCGTCTGATTGTTGTCGCCGGACTCGTATATCGAGCGGAATAGCGTGAAATGACTTTCGTCGTCAGCAGACGGCGGGGCAGGGCCGAAGCCCTGTCTGATAATGGCGGAATTGAACTGAGCTTTACCCGGCGAATGCTGATGGGACTACCTCTTTTGACGATTCGATGTCCCGTCTGATTGTTGTCGCCGGACTCGTATATCGAGCGGAATAGCGTGAAATGACTTTCGCCGTCAGCAGACGGCGGGGCAGGGCCGAAGTCCTGTCCGATAGTGCTGGAATTGAACTGAGCTTTACCCGGCGAATGCTGATGGGACTACATACAGAGAACCGTTGTCCCATCCTCTTCTGGTCGCCGGACTGTTGCAAGGCGCGAATGTCCGATGGGAATACCTACGGATCTCATCACTCTGGTCGCGCAGTCATTTTATCCGGCGAATATCGGTGGAATTACATCCAGTTAAGGTGCTTCCATTTCACCGAGCCTTGTCGCTGGACCTTTCTCCAGCAGGGCGGATGGTCATCGGATTATCCGGCCTGCCGGCTAGCAGCAGAGGAGGCGACCGTTCGCTTCTGCCGTTTGGCCATATCGTTTATGGGCGCGGATGCCCGGCGGGAGTACATAGGGAACCGGCGTGGGGCCGCAAGGCTACCACCGGATGATCTCTCGCCAATCTTCTTGCCGCGCCCCCTTTTCCCGGCGGAAGTGTCCAGTGCCTTTCCGCCGCTTTTCGTGTCAAGCCCATGCCAGCGAAGTGACGGTCCTGGGGCGGTAAGGGAGGGAAGCGCAGTGAGCGGGCTACGGACAGTACCCCGACTGGCATTCTATGGAGCCGGTGGATTGGAAGAGACACTTGACTGCTGAGCTTGGAGCGGGAGAGTTTGGCGGGTCAGGGAAATTGATTAACTTTAGGACAAATGTCTTCAAGTTCTGAAGCGGCTTCAAAGCCTTTCGGAAAGCCTTGGTTTTATTGTTGAGCTGGCCTGCCAAACTGGAAATATTAGGGCTTGACGATGGCGATGCAATTGGCATAAATCGTCGCCATTCCTAATGCAGGAGACCTCCATGTCGCGCCCGCTCGCCTCCCTATCCCGGCTATTTGTAGCCCTTGCCCTGTCGTGGCCGGCCGTTGCGGCGGTTACGACGCCTCATCCCATCGTTTTTGTGACCCAGGTGCCCGTGCCGGCCGATTTCACCACCATCGGCTCGGTGTTCGGCAATCAGCGTGGTGCGCTCGATTCGGCCTTCCGTGGCGGTGATCTGTGGATACGCTACCCCGACGGCACCCTGAAAAACCTGACCGAGGCAGTGGGGCTCAACAGCCCGGGACGGCTGGGCGCGACGGCCGTTGCGGTGCGCGATCCGTCGCCGCATTGGGACGGCAACAAGATCATCTTCAGTGCCGTGGTTGGGGCGCCGACCAAGCAATACGAGGTGCAGACCTACTACTGGCAGCTCTACGAGATCAGCGGTCTTGGCCGCAACGAGATGCCGCAACTGCGCAAGGTGCCCAACCAGCCCGAGCAGTTCAACAACGTCAGCCCGATCTACGGCAGCGACGACCGGATCATCTTCACTTCCGACCGGCCGCGTAATGGCGAGCGCCATCTCTACCCGCAGCTCGACGAGTATGAAGAGGCCCCGACGGTGACCGGGCTGTGGAGCCTGGACCCCAATACCGGCAATCTGTTCATGCTCAACCATTCCCCCTCGGGTGCATTCACGCCGACCATCGACAGCTTCGGTCGGGTGATCTTTACCCGCTGGGACCATCTGCAGCGCGACCAGCAGGCCGACGCCGACAATGCCGGGGCTGACTACGGCACCTTCAACTACAGCGACGAATCGGCCAACGCTACCCGACTCGAGCGGCGCGACGAGATCTTTCCCGAGCCGCGCGAAGGCAACGCCAAGGTCGAGGGTCATCGCTTCAACCAGTTCTTCCCCTGGCAGATCAATCAAGACGGCACCGAAGAGGAAACCCTCAACCACGTCGGCCGCCATGATTTCGGCGGCTACGGCTCGCAGAGCTTCCTTGACGACCCCAATCTGACCTACTGCTGCTACGAAGGACGCGGTAAGCGGCTGCGAATGTTCAACGACATCATGCTGCAAATCCGCGAAGACCCGACCCGGCCGGGTCTGTACTTCGGCACCAGCAGCCCCGAGTTCGGCACCCATGCCGCCGGCCAATTGATCAGCATGACGGGCGCTCCGGGCGTCAACGCCGACGATATGGTGCTGAACCATATCACCACGCCCGCCACCGCCAGCCCGACCGATGACAGCGAGACCGCGCCCGCTGACCATACCGGCCTCTACCGCGAGCCGCTGCCTTTGTCCGACGGCAAGCTGGTGGCGGTCCATACGGCCGAGACCCGGGCTGACCGCAACCAGGGCAGCACGGCCGCGCCGCGTTCGCGCTATGGTTTCCGGCTCAAGCTGATGGTGCCCGATGGCAATGGCTACTGGCGTGCCGGTGAGGCGCTGACGCCGGGCTTGCGGAAGTCGGTGAGCTGGTGGAACCCCGATGTGCTGGTCAACTACGACGGCGAGCTGTGGGAACTCAACCCGGTCGAACTGCGGCCCCGGCAGCGGCCCACGCCGACCAAGGCCCATCTGCCGGCGCCCGAAGCGGCGGTGTTTGCCGAAGAGGGCGTCGATCCGACCGCCTTCCAGAACTATCTGAAACAGAAGGAAATGGCGCTGGTGGTGACACGCAATGTCACGCTGCGCGACCATTCCGACCGCCAGCAGCCGTTCAATCTGCGCGTGCCGGGCGGTGCTTCGGTGCAGCCGAAGCCGGGCAAGGTCTATGACGTGACCCACTTGCAGTTCTTCCAGGCCGACCAGATTCGCGGCATCGGCGGCACGGCCAAGCCGCGTCCGGGCCGCCGTGTGCTGGCGCAACCGATGCGCGATGGTGGCCACAACCCCTATTCCGGCGTGCCGCATGCAACGGCCGTGGCGCCTGATGGCTCGTCGGCTGCCTTCGTGCCGGCCCGGCGGGCGCTGACCTGGCAATTGACCGACGCCGCCCAGCAGCCTGTGGTGCGTGAGCGCTATTGGCTGACCTTCCAGCCGGGCGAAGTGCGGGTGTGTGCTTCCTGCCACGGTATCAACAAGACCGCCCACGGCGGCCAGACCGAGCCGCAGAACAAGCCCGAAGGTCTGCGCCAGTTGCTGCGGATGTGGAAGGACGGCATGGTGCGCGGCGAAGAGGAACGGGTGTTCGACTGGGCCGAGCGCCAGTTCCCCGACAACTTCCAGCCCAAGCGGCCGAGCACGGCGACCTATGACGGCATCCGTTACCGCCACTATCCGGCCACGGGCGAATACCTGGGCAGCAAGGATGGCCGCGTCTACTACCTCAAGAATGGCGCGCCGATGATCGATGTCGGCGCACTCAAGCTGTTTGCCGATCAGGCCCGCTCTGCCGGTTACTGATCGATCCGAGAACAAATCACCAGCCTGCGGGAAGGCTCCCGCAGGCTTTTTGTTTTATGGGGTTGGCTGAATTTTTAAGGCATAAATATTTATATTTTCTATATAATGCAGTTCTATTCTTGAAATTACCTGTCCTGAAATTTTTTATTTTTCAGAATTCTCCCGGTGTAATGCATTTACGCCGTCTCGCACGCCAACTGAGGCCATGACTGCGCCTATCGTGGCCTCAGCTCATTGTCGCGAGGAGGGGAAGCATGGAATTCGTCTACGAAGCGATCGACAGCAACGGCCGCCTGCGTTGCGGTCGGATTGATGCGACCGACCCGTTAGCTGCCGAACGCGGCCTTGTGCGGGCCGGGTTCGAGCCTTTGCGGCTGCGTCCGCACCTTGAACGACGGCGACCGCCCAGCCGGCACGAGCGGGCCGCCCTGTGGCGCGAGCTGGCGCAGTTATTGGGAGCCGGTATTGCGCTGGCCGACGCCCTGGCCGATCTGGGCCGCGATGCCGAATCACCGGCGCTGCGTGGTCTGGCACGCAGGCTGGCCGAGGCGGTGGAGGGCGGGATTCCCCTGTCCGAAGCCCTGGCACGCCAAGGTACCGACCCGGTCGCCGTCGGCCTGGTCCGTGCCGGCGAGCGCAGCGGGCGGCTGCTGGAAGTGTTGGGCGAGCTGGCCGAGTCTGCCCAGCAGGAATTGACCGAAGCGCAGCGGCTGCGGCAGGCACTGCTCTATCCAACGGTGGTGGCGCTGCTGGGGGCGGCCGTGACGGTCTTTATCCTGCTCTATCTGGTCCCGGCGCTGGGCGGCTTTATCGATGCCATCCGGCGCCCGCCCACCTGGTCGCTGCGCTGCCTGCTGACGGCCAGTACGGTGTTGCGCGAACACTGGGGCTTGCTGCTGGCAGGCCCGCCATTGCTGATCACGCTGGGATTACCCCTCTGGCGTCGGTTCGGTACGCGCTGCTGGTCCTGGCTGCCGCTGGTTGGCACGGCCTGGACCCATCTGCTGCGCGCGCGGCTGGCACGGCAGTTCGGGCTGCTCTATGGCGCGGGGCTGACGGTGCCCGACAGTCTGGCGCTGCTGGACGCCCTATTGCCCGACCGGAACTGGCGGCGTCGCTTGGCGGCCTGTCGTGCGGCGGTGGTGGCGGGGCGTGGGATCGCCGACGGGTGTGCGGAAGCGGAGCTATTTGCCCCGGCCGCCCTGCGCATGCTGCGGGTCGGCGAGCGCAGCGGTCGGCTTGAGGCGGCACTGGCTTATGTCGCGCGTTATCACGGCGAACAGGGCTCAGTCGGTTTCGCCCGTCTGCGCCAACTGGCCGAACCACTGCTGACGGTCGCGCTGGGCGGTCTGCTGGGCCTGCTGATGATGGCGGTGCTGGGGCCGGTTTACGACAGCATTGGTCAGTTGCGCTAGGGAGAGACGATGGATCTGCTGCTCCGACTCGATCCCGCTGCACTGCATCTGCTGCGGCGTACGCCTGATGGTCTGCAACAGCTTGGCCGTTTCGCGGCCGACCCGATTGGCCGGGCGGCATTGCTCGCCTGGGCGTCCGACTGGCGCGGGCTGGTGCTCGAACTGCTGCTCGATCTGCCTGAAGAGCGCTTCGCTCTCAATGAACTGCCACGCCTTAACTGGCGCGACCGGGGCCGTCTGCTGGCACGGCGTCTATATCGCCTGGGCGACGGTTCCCCCTTCGGTCGCAGTTGGCGGCTCGGCTCGGGCAGAGGCTGGCAACTGGCTACGCTGGCCGCCCCCTATGGCTTGCGTGCCTGGCTCGATCTGCTGGCCGAAGCGGGCCTGCGGCCAGCGACGCTCCGCTCCACCGCGCTGACGCTGGCGAGCGCGATTGCCGCGCAGCAGCGCGAAAACCGTTTCCTGCTGGTTTATCGCCATGAGCGCGGCTACCGGCACAGTCTGGTCGAGGCGGGGGGTATCCGCTATTCGCGCTGGGTGGAAGGCAACAACCCACCCTGGCTTGAGATCAGCCATACCCGCGACCATCTGGCCAGTCTGCCGGACTGGTCGGGTCAAACTGTCCTGCCGGTGTTGCTGCTGGGGGTGGTGGAGTCGGAGGCGGCTGTAGAGGCAGCTCCCAAGGTCGCCTTGAATCCGGCCTCCTGTCTCGCTTCAGCATCGGAAGCGGCTTGGGGAATGGGGCCGGAGGCACTGCCGACGCCCGTTCTTGTCACGACTCCGGCGACAAGGCTGGAGCGCACAGCGACAGGAAGGCTGTCCTCCATTGCTGCGGAGATGAGGGAGGACGCCCTGCTGAGCGTCTGGCCCACGCTCCCTGGTCTGTGCTGGCAGAGAGTGGCCGGTACGCCAGAGCACTGGCTGTGTCAGTCGCTTGCACGGCGCTGTGACCACTATCTGCCGGACGAATGGCGGCCAGGATGGTCGCCATACTGGACGGCCGGCGGCGGGCTGATGTCGCTGACATTGCTGTCCCTGGCGGCCACCTGGGGGGCACAGGGCTGGAGCTGGCAGCAGGCGGCCCGGATGGTGGCTCCGGCTGCTGTGATGAGTGAAGCGGAGCGCACGACCTTTCCTGCGCCGGTCCCGGATGGTTGGGCGATCGACGCTGCCTGGGCTCGTCTGGCGCGTGTCGAGGCAGCTCATCCTGGCCTGCGCCTCAATGACCTGAATTGGCGCCGCGAGCCCAGTGGGCCGGTATTGCTGCTGACTGTGCGTGGAGCGGGACCAGCCGACCCGGCGGGCTTTGCCGCAGCGGTCGAGTCCCTACGGGCGGCACTGGCGCAGTTGGGGGCGGTAGCTTTACGTGAATCCTCCGTCCCTTTGCGCACTGGCGCGACCTTGCGGTTGGGCGAGGGCAGCACGGGGGAGGCGGTGCTTGAATGGCGGCCGGCATGAAGACTCGCCTGCGTCGAGTGGAGATGCTGACGATGGTGCTGTTGCCGACCGCTGCATTGATCCTGATGACCTTGGCCTGGCATTGGCGAGCTGCCGGCTGGCAGGCGCTGGTCCGACTGAGTCAACCGGAACTACCAAGGCCGAGGCTGGCCGGATTGACCGGCCCTTCGGAAGCAACGCCGGAGGATCGCCGCGCTTATCTGACCCTTTATGCCCGTCTGCTGAGCCTCGACCCCAACTTGCGCCTTACCGTAGCGCCGCAGCGTTCACTGGCAGGCGTATGGCGAGCCAGCCGGGTCGAGCTAGATGCACGGGTGGCGAGTCCCGAGGCGGCAACATCGCTGCTGACCTTGCTGCGCCAAGCCAACCCCGGTGCCCTCACGCGCGAATGCCAACTGCGACGCGAGACGGAAGCCTGGCGGCTGCGTTGCGCGGTCGATTTCATCTGGCGGGCCGAAGTTGCCTAAGCAACTGATTTCTATCGGACTCACCTGATTGCAACGTAATCAATTGCAGGAAAATGCTGGAAAATCGCAGAAGATGCTTGACGCCACCATGGTTATAGGGTTTAATTCGCATCCTCAACCGACGGCCAGGTAGCTCAGTTGGTAGAGCAGCGGATTGAAAATCCGCGTGTCGGCAGTTCGATTCTGCCCCTGGCCACCAAATACCGAAAACGGCTTCCAGAGATGGAAGCCGTTTTTGCTTTGCAGTACTTCTCTCAGGACGCTGTTCAGATTCTTCCCCGCCGGGTTTTCAACCGAAGCCCAGAATCCCCAATAAAAAATATTGAGACAGACCGCCTCTAGATTTGGTCTGATATATATTCGTTTTAAAATATAAATTTTACTTCAGCTAAATCTGACTGGTTTAAGTGATTTGAGCCCGCAGCAATAAGCAGCCCTTTGGTCGAAGTATGGCGGATTACCTTGAGAAAGAACTGAAAGCAACAATTGGAAGAGCTGCCAATCCCAACGCAGCTCCAAAAGGCTGCTGGTCCTTCGACTTCAGCACAGAATGAACAATCTTTGATGCCTTGGGCATCTGTGAAACAGATTTCCCGAGTTTTAAGACAAGCCGAGACCATACCCCCGCCTGGCCACGCTTGGCGGGATCACAGACTTGGATTGCCGCTGATCAGGTCCGGGCTTTGGCCAGGTATTGGCGGATGCGCGCCAAGGAAATCGTTCTCTTGTCGGGATTCTTGGCCGCGACTTCGCGCTCGGCAAACTCAAGCCATTCCATGGCCTGGCGTTGATCACCATTGAGCAGGGCAAGCCGACCCTGTTGATAGGCGAGCAGACCTTCCCAGACTGGATCGGGCCTGATGCTGCCCAGGGTTTTGGCGTCCAGGCCATCAAGCAACTCGCGCACGCCCTGGATTTGCCTGGTGTCGAGTAAACAGTCGGCGTAGTTGAAGCGGATGATCTGGACGATGGGGTGGTTTTCCGGAAAGACTTGACGCGCCTGGGCCAGGGTACGCGCGAAGATGGGCTTGGCTTTCTCGGGGAAACCGCCGAGTGTGAACGCCCAGGCTGCGCTGCTCTGTGCCACCAGGTTCGCCTTGCCGGTGGGGCCGCTGATCCGCTCGTGGATAGCGGCTGCCCGCAGATTGGTTTCTGCTGCCTTGATCCACTGATCGTTGCTGAAGTAGGCGTTGGCCAGCCTGGAGATGCCATTGCCCATCTCGATGGTGTCCTCGCCGACGGCCTGCTGGATGCAGCGGATGGCCGACTCGATCAGCGGAATCGCCTCATGGTTGCGCGATTGCACTGACAGCACATCCCCCAAACCCCGCTTTGCGATACAGGTCAGGTAATGCACCTGGCCATATCGCGCCTCGGAATTCTGCAACAGCGCCCGGTACATCGCTTCCGCCTTCGGATAGTCGCGCACCATCTTGGTGGCGTGGGCCATGGTGTAGTCGATCTGCCCACCCAGGCTGGACTTCGGCGCCGGCAGCCGCTCGAAGACCTCGGCAGCCTTGGCGTTGTAGCGCAGGACATCGTGCCAGGCGTAGTTGACCGAAGCGATCTTTGCCTTGACGTACCAGTAACGCGCCAGTGTCTCGTTGGGGGCCTCGTTGAGGCGCGGCAGCGACTTCTCGACCAGGGCAAGCTGTGCTTCGGCCTCTTCGAGGCGCGACAGGCTTCTGAGGGTACTGGCGTAGGTCACGTGCACGTTGTCGAGTAGCAGCGGGTCCGGCTCGGTCTGCTGCGCCAACGCCGCCAGCGCCTTTTCACCTTCGCTCAGGGCGCGTTTGAAGTCACCCAGGCCGTCGAAGGTGCGTTGCATCGCGGCATGCAGCAGCGCGCGGACTTCGGGACTGTAGCCGGAACCGGGCGCATCGATCTTCTTGGTCGCCAGAATCGCCGCCTCCTGCACCGAAACATTGGAACGCCCCGATTGCGATGGATCGGCCTCCCCGATCAGTTCGCGTGCCAGGAACTGGTTGAGGGCGCGGATATTCTGGCTGTGATGGACCAGCCGTGCCTCGCTCTGGCGCACTTCAAGATAGGCATACACGCTGATGACCAGGCCCAGTGCCAGCGTCGCCATGAGGCCAATCAGCCAGGGCCGGCGCTCTCGGCTGCGTTGAGCTTGCAGCCGGTCACGTTCGGCCTGTGCGCGTTCGGCAGCTTCCTGCTCGCGGCGCAGACGGCGGCTCGGCAGGTCGCTCAGGGCCACGATCAGTTCGTTGACGCTGGCGGTACGACGCTCGATATCGCCATCGGTTGCGGCGGCGATGTCTTCGCACAGCAAGGGATCGTCGATGTCGCGCTCCCAGCCCTGGACCATGGGCCGGCGCAGATCGCCCACGACCAGTTGGTACAGCAGCACACCAAGCGCGTAGATATCGCTACGTTCGGTAGAGGGATGTTCACGCAGGATTTCCGGCGCGATATATAGCACCGTGCCGCGCGCAGAATCGTCGGTGAGCGTGGGCGCGCCGGCAACGCCCAGATCGGTGATACCCAGTTCGGCCAGACGATGGTGGTCAGTCAGACGGCTGCTGCCAAAATCGACCAGCCGCGCTTGCCCTGCTCCATCGAGCAGAACATTGGCCGGTTTCAGATCCTTGTGGATGACACCGACACTATGCGCTGCCGCCACCGCGCGGGCGATCTGGAGAAACACGGCCAGCCGCGCCTCGCGCGGCATCATCGCCAGCCGGTTGTCGGCCTGGCTCCAGGTCAGCAGGTTGTCGCCGCCGTATTCGCTTTCAAGGAAGAACGGGGCGTTCTCGAAATTCCAATCGACGATGCGCAGGATATCGCGGCGCTCTCCAAGCTGTTCGTGCAGCAGCCGGGCCAGCGTGGCTTCGCGTTTCAGTCTGGCGAGCTGGGAAGCATCGGCTGCATATTTATAGACCCGGACCGCCCGGGTTTTGCCATAGCGCGCCAACCACACTTCACCTGCACCTGATTGGCCCAACATCCGCTCCAATTGATAACCGGGCCGCTCCGGCGCTTCCTGCCCGACCTGCAATGCCAGATGACTGGAAAAATATTGGCCGATCGCCGTTCTTTGCACCGGGGCCGTAATACGGTAGCCGACTCGTGGAATTGCCTCGATCAAGCCTGCATTGGATTCACCCAATGCCGCGCGCAAGCGGGTAATGGCGCTGGCCAATACATTCTCGCCGACATGACGGCCTTGCCAGACTTGTTCCTCCAATTCCTTTCTGGAGATCACTTCACCACGATGATTGAGCAATAGGCTGAGAATGCGCAGCGATTGCGGCTGAATATCGACAACCAGCCCGCTGACGGTCAATTCACAGGTTGATTCGTCAAACGTCGACGAGCCAAAGCGATAGCGATATAAATTGGATGGCGACATGAATTCCGATAGGAAACGCTCTGAAAGCGCGCGATTCTACCGTGCCCGGTCCGTCCGGTGAAAACGATCGGTTTGATAAACCGATTTCTCCCGCTGAAGCCAATCCGACCGCTCGGTCCCCGCTATCCACCACAACGGAGCCATTCCTCTCCTCGCTCACTTCATCCGCCTGAACATCAGGTTCCATCAGGCTTCCCGCTTCTGCTCACCTCACGCTTAGTATTCGGTTAGTGGCCGCTGGCAGCGGTTATTGGCCTGCCTGAGAGAATTGACCGACACTGCCGCACCTCCATGCAACAGCTTGCGAGACAGGACGAAACGTCTTATGGCGATTTCTCCAAACAGGAGAGAGAAAAATCAGTGCCTTTACCACCCGATTGGCCAGAACCGTTTAGCGGTCTTTTCTTTCTCCCGTTCCAGAGCGTCCTTCCTGGGAAGACGATGAGTTGAATGGAGGCTATGCCCAAGCTCAACAATAGGAGACTCATAAATTGGTAACGCTATTTCCTGCCCTCACCTTGCTGGTGGCCTCTTTGATCGGCGTCGGTGTCACCTATGATGTCAGACAAGCCGCTAAAAAAGACGCGGTTCAGGATCTTGTTCCCCCATCGACGTCAGCGCAGCCAGAAAAGAATAAATCGCAAGAAACACCACCTGTTGCTGATCAGGAAGCAGCACAGTGGGAGAAATGATTCAATTGCCTGGTTCAAATATATGGCTTTCGAATTCCCATTTTGTTTTCAATTGCTAATCGATTGAGCAAGGCATCGATAACAGGCATTCTTGGAGATGGACGTAGACGGTCCACCTTTACAGCCCTCCGGCCCCCCGGGGGCTTTTTTTTGCAGGTCGCCGCCATCACATCCGAACGCCGCGGCCGCAGCGTGCTGCGCTCAGGCCCTTGCGCTGCTGGGACACAAAAAACAAGGCGACCGTCGTGACGATCGCCTTGGCTGGAGCACCTCACATAAGGTGGTGCTTTCAGGTTTTGCCTGCCTGTAGATAAACCGAGCGGAAATGCCGGATCTTTTCTTCAGCCGAAGAAAGGATATTGAAGCGATTCATATAATCGTCGCATTGCACCACCCGGGCACAGACTTCGCGGTCCTCGTCGAAAACTTGCCGATTCATCTGGGCGGTCGAGCTGAAAAAGCTCTCCAGCGTTTCTGCCGGCACCTCGGCGGCGAGCCGGGAAACCAGCAGGCGGCTGGTAAAGGCCGTCTCATGCGGCTTGGCTGTCGGCAGGAAGTGCTGCAGCGAATAGGAATAGCCAGCCGTTGACGACAACATGGTGAACGGGAATAGATACAGGCTGATATAGCCTTCGCACTCGAAGTCGATATCGAAAAAGCGCCGGATGCTGGAGAGCTGGCGTCGCATGCGCGAATTGCCGATGGGCGCTTCCCATACCGAATTGATGCCGTGGAAAGTGTTTACCCCGGCTTGCAGGTCGAGCAGCCCCAGCGATTTCCGGTGCACCAGGGCGACATGGTAGGGCTCGAGCGCGTTTTCCAGGGCGATTTTCCAGTCGCACGGATAGACGGTCTGGTTGAGGTCCTGCCGGCCGGTGATCGAGCGGCTGATCCTTTCCAGCAAGGGAAACAGCTCGCCCAACTGTTCATCGAGCGATGTGGCCGGGGCGCGTGAGGCGAACAGGAAATCGCCGCACCAGCTCACCTGATAGTGGTTGAGATCGACGCCATCGAGCTGGCATGGCTCGAAATGATCGCGGCCCGGGATATTGAGCGAGCCATTACGGTAGCTCCAGCCATGGTATTTGCAGACGATGGGGGCATTGCCCGCGCTATCGAGAAAGAAGCGCGCGCCACGGTGAGGGCAGACATTGTCGAACACCACCAGCCTGTCCTGGTCGTTGGCCACCACGACTTCCTGGCCGAGCCAGGCGAGCCGGAAGAAGTCGTTGGGCTGCGCCACTTCCTGGCGATGACACAACAGATGCCAGTAATGATCGCGTAGTGCGATATCGGTCGGCGGACTATGCATGCGTCCACTTACTCCAATTGCAGTGCCTTGGCCGGCGCGGCGTAGACCGTCTGGCCCGGCTTGACCGAACGCACCACCACGGCGCCGGCACCGATGGTGGCCTTATCGCCCACGCTGAGTTCGGGCAGCACCCGGGCGCCGCTGCCGAAGAAGGCATCGGCCCCGACCTTGACCCAACCGGTCAGATCAACATGGGAACTGAGGGTGGTGAATTCGCCGATGGCCACATCGTGACCGACGCTGGACAGCACATTGACGGTGACGAAATCGCCGACGCGGGCATCGGCCGACACCAGCGCATGCGGGCACAGCACCACGCCCTCGCCAAGCTGGGCGCTCGAGGCGATCACGGCACTCGGGTGTATCAGCGAAGCGAATACCCCGCCTTTGGCCTTGAGCTTCTCGACCACGATCCGTTTGCTGGCTGGCTCGCCGATGCCGACGATCAGCCGCTGGCCCGGCTGCGGCATGAAGTCGTCGATGCGGCCAAGCCAGGGCACGCCGTAGCGATAGCCGTCCATGGTGCTGGCGCCGGTGTCGTCGAGATAACCGAGCAGCGAGGACTGCGGCTCGTTGCGCAGACAGTCCTGCAACCAGCAGATCAGTTCCCGGGCAAAGCCGCCCCCGCCGACGATGATGTATTGGCTAGCTGATTTCATCTTGCTGTATACCCCCCATCAATGGCCCAAGTGGCACCCGTTACCCATTTGGCTGCATCGGACAACAGGAACAGAACGGCATTGGCGACATCCTGCGGCTCGCCAAAGCCCAGCAGGTGGCGCTGTTCGTAGTCTTGCAAGGCATCGGCCGACAGGCGGGTCGACAGGCGCTCATGCATTTCCGAGCGGATCGCCCCGGCGGCGATGGCATTGACCCGGATGCGGCGTGGCGCCAGTTCGCAGGCAAGCGAGCGCACCATCCCCTCGATTGCCGCCTTGGCGGCCGAATAAGCGATCATCCCGGCCTGGCCCTTGTGCGCAGCGGCCGACGACATAAACACCAGGCTGGCGCCGTCCTGCAATACCCCCTTGGAGGCGGCGGCGCGGCCCAGGCCGATGGCGGCAAAGGTGCTGCTGGCGAACACCGTTTCCGTCTGGGCGGCCTTGGTCATCCGGGCCGGCAGCACCAGTTCCTGGCCGGCGGCATGAAACAGGCCATCGAGCGGCCCGGTTTCGGCGCATAGGGTCTTGATCCGTTCAAACAGCTCGTCGGCATCGTCGAGCGCAAACGCCGCGACCCGGTGCTCGCTCGGGGTCAGTTGCGCCAGCGTCTGTTGCAGCCGTTCCGGATCGCGCCCGTTGAGGATCAGCCTGGCGCCCACCCGGGACAATTCGATTGCCGTCGCGCGGCCGATGCCCGATGAGGCACCCGTTACCAGCACGGTCTTGCCGTGCAGAATCGATTGGAAAAGCTGCATCGCTGTCCCTATAGCGTTTCCACGCAGGCCAGAGGACCGGTATCGAACACGGCCGAGCCCCAGGAGAAGCCGACCCCGAAGCCGAACAGGGCCAGCCGTTGGCGGCGTTCGCGCAGCGGCGTGGCCAGCGTGGTGGTCATCAGTAATGGAATCGAGGCGCTGCTGGTATTGCCGTAGGCCGCGATATTGGTCGGACACTTGTCGGCCGGCAGTTTGGCCTTCTTGGCCAGATGGCGCAGCATGAACAGATTGGCCTGGTGGAACAGGAAGTAATCGACCTGCTCGACCGAGGTCTGCGCCAGCGCCAGCGACTCGGCCACCAGAGGCGGTACGGCTTGCAAGGTGAAATTGAAGACGGCGCCACCATCCATCTGGAGTGCCGCTTCGCGTGCCGGTGCCTCGGAACGGCGCCAGGCGCTGTCGGGCATGATCAGGCTGCTGGCGCCCTGGCCGTCGGTGCCAAGGATATAGCTCGCCTTACCCTGCGGATCGGCCTCGATCGCCGTGGCCGTTCCGGCGTCGCCAAACAGCATGGCGGTGGCCCGATCCTCGGGCGCCACGGTCTTGCTGATGGTGTCGCCGGCCAGCAGCAACACCCGGGCGGCACTGCCGCTGGCGATCATGCTGTGCGCCAGCCACAGTCCATAGGTATAGCCCGAGCAACCCAGATTGACATCGAAAGCCAGACAGGCCGGGGCGAGCCCGAGCCGGCCATGCAGTACGCAAGCGCTGGCCGGCAGCGCATAGTCGGGCGTCTGCGATACCAGGATGAGGGCATCCACCTCATCCGCCGACCAGGCCAGCGCTTCCATCAGCCGCCGTGCGGCACGCTCGCACAGATCGGCGGTGGTGGTGGCAGCGTCGGTCCAGTAGCGTTGCTCAACACCAATCATTTTTACTACATCGCGCACCACATCTTCGCCGAAAATGGCAGAAAAATGACTGTTGTCGACCCGGCGCGGTGGCAGGGCCGACACGACGCCGGTGATGCGGGCGCCTTGCAGCGACAGGGCAAGTCCGCTCTGGCTCTTGTGGCGCGACATGGTGGGCTCCTAGCGCTTGGCTTCGATCAGGGCCTGGATATCTGCGACGGTGCTGCACTGCGCCAGCGCCTTGCCGTTGAGCATGACGTCGAACAGCTCGTCCACCAGCGCAATCGTCGAGACGATGGCCAGCGAGTCCCAACCCACTTCGGCCAGCACCAGCTCAGGTGTTACCTGGGCCGTATCGATCTCGAAAATTTCCGCCAGACCTTCGTAAAAACGTTCCATCGTTGTCTCCAGGGACTAAATCGTCGCCAAGCCGGCGCACCAGGAATAGCCGCCGCCAAAACCGACCAGCATCACGCGGCGGCCTGGCTCCCAGGCGTCCTTGGTCTTGGACAGGGCAATCGGGATGGTCGAGGAGACGGTATTGCCGATGTCCTCCATCCAGATCACAAATTTTTCAGGGGGGATTTTCAGTTTCTTGCGCAAGGCGTCGAGGATAAAGCGGTTGGCCTGGTGGAACACGAAATAATCGATCTGCTCCAGCGTCAGTCCCGCCCGATCAAGCAGCGCACGGATCGCTGCCGGCACCTCGGTCAAGGTAAACGCCATGATGGCCGGGCCGTTCATATACAGATTGGCCGGGCCCCGGATATTGCCCGATTCGTCCTCGGCCTCGCTCTCGCCGGCGGCCTCGCGCCGGCGAAAGCCGCCGGTCGGCACAATCAGCTCGTTGGCGCCGCTGCCGTCGGTGCCGAACACAAAGGGTCCGAGCGCTGCCGCGTCGTTGGCACTGGTGCTGATCAGCGTGGCGCTGGCGCCGTCGCCGAACAGGGTGCGGACGCTCTTATCCTGCGGGTGGATCAGCTTGCTGTAGGTGTCGGCCGTCAGCAGCAGCACCTTGCCGGCCTGGCCCGATTCGATCAGCGCCTTGGCCAGCGACAGACCATAGACAAAGCCCGAGCAGCCCAGATTGATGTCGAGCGCGCCGCAATTGCGGCGCAAGCCCAGCCGTTGCTGCAAGACACAGGCCGAAGTCGGCAGGAAATAGTCGGGGGTCTGGGTGCAGAACAGCAGGAAATCGATCTCGGCCGGGTCGATGCCGTGTTCGGCCCATAAGGCTTGCGCCGCCCGTTCGGCCAGATCGAGTGAGGTCTGCCCTTCGTCGGCGATCCGTCGTTCGCGGATGCCAGTTTTCTCGAAGATCTTGGCGGCGCTCCATTCGGGGTAGAGGGCGGCCAGCGCGTCGTTATCCAGCACCCGCTCCGGCACATAGGACGAAATCGCGGCGATTTGGCAAAAGGGCATGCGATGTTCTCTGGTAGGACTCTCGATAAAGCGCACCGGCCGGTCCGGCCGCTCGCCCGCCTCAGACGCTGTTGGTCAGCTCGCCCAGCGCCTGGCAGACCTTGGCGATCTGCTCGTCCTGCATATCGATGAAATAGGGCAGGCCAAGCAGACGACGCGACAGATTATGCGATACGCCGAGTTCGCCATGCCGGTAGGCCGCAAAGGCCGGGTGCATATCGATGGTCGGGCAGTACCACTGACGGCTTTCGATGCCATGGTCGAGCAGGCTCGATTGGATCTCGCGTGCCATCAGCCCCTGCGGCAGGCATACCACCAGAATCGGGTAGATGCCCTGTTCGGGCCGCTGTTGCAGGCTGATGCGCGGGCAGTATTGCGCAAGCGCCGCCTGATAGCGTTGTTGCAGATCAAGCCGGACCGCCTGGATATGGTCCCACTGGTCAAGCGAGGCGAGACCGACGGCGGCGTGGTATTCGCTGAGCTTGCCGTTTTCGCCGGCATTGAACACCAGGCCGCCGCTGGAAAAGTCGATACCGAAATTCGACAGTTGCCGCACCTTCTCGGCAAAGCTGTACTGCCGGGTCAGCACGATGCCACCTTCCCCCGAGGCCAGGGCCTTGGTGGCATGGAGGCTGAACACCACCCGGGTGGTCAGGCCGACCGTCTGGTTGCCAAAGGCGCCGGCGGCGTCGATCACCACCGGAATACCGGTTTCGGCGGTAAAGGCATCCCAGCCGCCGACTGGCTGCGGAGCGCCGAAGGTCGAGACCGGCATCACGGCGTCGAAGCTGGTTTCGTTCAGCACCTGACGGGCAATCTCGGGCGTCAGCAGCCAGCTGTGCGGGTCGATATCACAGATCAGCGGCACATGGCCGGCGCCGAGAATGGCGGTGGCGCTGGCCACGAAGGTCAGCGCCGGCACCAGTATCCGCGAGCCAGGCTTGAGTTGCAGTGCGGCCAGCGCCAGCTCGAGGCCGGCTGTGCCGCTGGAGACGGAGACCACCTGGACCGGCGCCGGCTCGCGCATAAACATGCCGGCCAGCCGTTCCTCCAGCAGACGCGCCAGAGGGCCAAAGTTGGTGTACCAGCGGTTCTGGTCGATCTGACGCAGATAGGGCAACAGCGCATCGGCGTCCGGTAGTTTCGGTACGAGCAGGGGAACGGCTTTGGTCATGGGCGGTTGGGAGCGATTAGAGTGAATCGACGGCCTGGCCGCCCTTCTCGATCACGCTGCGCGACAGCAGCTTGTTGGGGTCATCCTTCCACTCGGGCAGGTCGGCCACCTGGGTGCTCATCCACTTGAGCCGGATGCCATGGTTCACGTCGCTCGGGTCGATGGTGTAATAGCTGGTGGCTTCACCGCTACAGGCACAGGGGTATTGCTCCTGGAACAGATGGCTCAGCAGCACACGGTCGGCGGTATTGCCATTGGTGTCGAGCGACAGCGCGGCCAGCGGGAACAGCATATGGACGGCAGCCTTGTCGTACATCAGGGTGCTGGGGTCGCAGAAGCCGCCGAATTTTTCCTTGAAGACACCATTGCCCGGTCCGACCGATTCCCACTGGTCGATACACACGCCGGTGTTTTCGGTCGGGTGGGCATACCAGCGGTAGGAATAGGCCCAGGCTTTACCAGGGATGACCTTGAGCAGCGAAGACAGATGATTGGGGGCAAACCAGTTGTCGTCGTCCAGCCAGGCCAGATAGCGGCTGTTGGCCAGATACATCAGCACCGTGGGCAGGACGCCCCCGAAGAAGTTGCCGTACATGCCGCCATGGCGGGCCGAGGTGGAATAGCCAGGATTGATGACGGTGACATGCACATGCGGCGGCGCTTCGGCGATCAGCTGGTCCAGCAGGGCCATATCGCCCATCAGCTTGTCGATGCCGATGATCAGATGGATGCGGCCTTCGACATCCTGGGCATAGACCGACTCGACGGCGCGTCGCAGCGAGGGGCGGATCAGGGTACAGATCGCGACTGCGACCGTGAATTGCTCTTGAGGATTCATCGTGCTCTAGCCTTGTGCCGACCGGGCAGCATCATCGTTGAGAGGAAAAACGGCTGCGGCCCGAGCGAGGCAGGCGGCCCGCTCCGCCGCGTTTGCTGAGAAGTATAGAGATTTGCCAGCGATGAGCAATGTCTTTGGCATATATGGCAAACCGCCTCAGACAGCCCGTCATTCGTCGTTGGTCACGCCAGTCTTGACAGCTTCTGGCCCAGGACCGACCCTTACGCGCTTGTGTTTTTTTATTTATCAAAATCTTAATTGATATGTCAGTCATACCACGTCAGAGCGATCGCACGATCGCTCCCTATTGGAATCGTTTCCCCTCGTTCTTCCTCTATCCCTTCTCGTTCGAACCGCTGCTGACCCTGGTCGTCCTGTCGGTGATCGGTGTTTTCGGGCTCTACACGCTCAAGCCGATTGCCCTGGTCTGGATGTTCCTATTGTTCCGCTACTGCTTCCGGGTACTGGAGCGGACCGCGCTGGGCTTTCTCAACAGTGATTCCGGCGCATTCATGACCGGCCATGGTGGCCGTTATCTGCCTTACAAGCAGTTTCTGATCATTTTGTTCTTTATCGTGCTGGTGGCGGCCTTCGGCGCGCTGCTGGGTCCGGTGCCGGCCCTGCTGGTCGGTTTTGTGCTGCTGCTGGTGCTGCCGGCCAGCATCATGGTGCTGGCGGTGACGAACAGTCTGATCGATGCGCTCAACCCCAACCATCTGTGGCCGATGGTCAGCGAGATCGGTCTGCCGTATTTCGGCATGGTTGGTTGCCTGACCATGCTGACGTCGAGCGGCGGCGCAGTCGAGATGCTGCTCGCCCCGCTGCTGCCCGAGGCCGCGCAGGTCTTCGTCTCGCTGTTTGCGGCGGGTTTCTTCGCTATCGTCAGCTACCGGCTGATGGGCTATGTGATGTACCAATATCATCGCGAAATCGGTCTGGAGGTGCGGGTTCAGTTTGACGATCGCCAGAACGTCAACGATCCCAAGGCTCAGCAGGCCGCTGAACTGGCCGAGTTGCTCAAGTCGGGCCGGATCGACGAAGCGCTCGAACAGACCCGCCAGGCGACCCGCGACTATCCGATGGATATCGATGTGCATGAGCGCTACCACCAGCTGCTGCGGCGCCTGCCCGATCGGCAGCCGCAACTGGCCGAACATGCCCAGCGCTTCCTGCCTTTGTTGATGAGTGAACAGCGCGCCAGCATGGCCGTACGGGTAATCGAATCGGTGCTTGAGGTCGTGCCCGATTTCCAGCCCGCCCAGCCGCGCGAGGTCCTGCCGCTGGCGACTGCTGCCTTCGAGCAGCGTCGTTTCGAGGTGGCGATGAAACTGATGCGCGGTTTCGATCGCCGTCATCCCAAGCACAGCGATATTCCGGGCATCTATCTGCTGGGGGCACGCATTCTGTGCGAACACCTGCGTAACGATGCCCAGGCGCTGCTTATCCTGAGCAATATCCGCCAGCGCTTTCCCGATCATCCGGCCAGTGTCGAAGCCGAAAAGTTGAGTACGGTGATCGAGCGCTTGCAGGCCGGCACCTGAGCGGGCCGGAACGGACAAAAGGCGAAGCCAGTTGGCTTCGCCTTTTTCTTTGGTCGGATACTTGGAGTCCGTCAGTATTGTTGTGGGCAGATAAATATATTTTTCTTTCTTGTTGTCATATATATCTTGCAGTTAATTTTCCTAAAAGATTTATTTCCTTGTTCCAACTTCTCCGGTCCATCAGGTTGGAACAGCCCGGAAGCAAGCTGTTACTTGCGAGCGGCTTCGAGCCACTGCGCCTCATCCGAATCGGGATGAAGCTGCATCAACAGCCGCTGGTAACGTTCTGCCCGGCCGCTTTTGCCGTCGTCGATAAAGGCCTGGGCCAGCCGGAACAGCAAGGGTGGCAATACGCCCGGTTCGCCCGGCCGGCGTGACAGCATCAGTACCAGTTTTTCCGCCACATCGAGTTCGCGACCGTCGATCAGCAGCCGCACCAGGGTGGCCCAGGCTTTGTAGGTGAGCTTGGGCAGCGGCAATTCGGCCTTGGTCGACTCGCGCAGGGCGTCGGCGATCATGGTGGGGTCGGCCGAATGGGGCCGGCCGGCCGACAGGGCCAGCAGTCGTTCGATCGCATGCGGCAGTTGACCGCTCTTGGGCGCGAGCTTGGCCAGGCGGAAATACTCGGCGATCAGCGAAGGGTCGTCGGGTTTGAGGGTCACGATGGCCCGATAGGCCACTGCCGCGCGCTCGAACTGTAGGTTCTGCACCAACTGGTCGGCGCCGTCGATCTGGTGGGCCAGGGTCTGGGCCTGGTCGTCGGCGTGGACCTTGTCTGCGCTGCGACCGCCCCGGCGCCAGCGATAGAGCGCCGTCAGCAGCGCGCCGCTGACGAAGCCGCTGAAGTGGGCCAGATAGTTGACGTTGTCGCCGGGGTTGAACACGTACTGTTGCAGCAGTTCATTGCCTATCCACATCGGCAGCACCAGCAGGGCCGGCAGTTCGGCGGTGCTGAAAAAGAACAGTAATGAATAGAAAAAGCGGATCTTGCGCAGACCATACAGCACCACATACATCGCCATCACCCCGGCGATGGCACCCGAGGCGCCGAGCGACAGGCCGATCTGGTCGCGGTACAGCAGCAGGTCGGTGGCGGTGGCGCCGAAACCCGCCAGCAGATAGAAGACCAGAAACAGCAGCGAACCCAGGGCTGCCTCGACGGTGTAGCCGACGATGAACAGCACCACCATATTGCCCAGAAGGTGCATCGGGTCGGCGTGGAGGAACATATGGCCGATCAGGCCGGCGATGGTCGGGTCGCCGGGCCTGAGGCTGTAGCGGTTGGTAAAGACCCGCTCATGCAGCCGCTCGTATTCGCGGCGGTCATGGCGCCAGCGGGCGTAGTCGGGGTCGTCGGGCTTGATGATCTGGCCAGCGTGGAGCCGGGCGATAAAGCGGCTGTCGAGCTGCATAAAGCCCGCCACGGCGCCGGGGCCGACCTCGGGGTCGTCGAGTGCGCTTCGTACCTGCTTGAGTTCTTCTTTTTTGCCGCGACGTGCCAGATCGTCGAGATAGAGGGGAATTTCCTTGGCGGGCAGCACCGACTGATTATAGAAAGCCATCGCCGCCGCTTCCTTCGGGCCGTCCTTGAACTGGAACAGCAACAGGATCACGGTGCAAACGACGATGATGCCAAGCGTGACAATGGGCGGACGGCGCCAGTCGGGGCGGGCAGGTAAAGGTAATAGCAGCATGACGGTTTTCGATGGCAAGTGCAGCCAGCGGCGACACCGCATGGCGGGTCCTGGTGACGCCGCGAGGTGGGTTGCGCGTATATGACTGCTTGTTTTTTCTACAAGAAATTATTATCTATTGATATGACGAAGTAATGCATTGTTTTTTTGTATCGAGCGCAGAAAAAGCATCGGTCATGAAGAAGGCTGCGCGGCCATCAGGGCGGAAAGACAAGCTGGGAGGCCGCTTGGAAGCGGCGGCGAAGATAAAGCGGGCGTTACCGTGTGGCAACACCCGCTGGCAGACGGGGCTTGATCAGGCGCTGATCTCGACCAGCCAGCCGTGCTGGTCAACGGCACTGATCGAGGTCTCGACCGGCAGGAATTTCTCGATCACCTGCAAATTGGTGCGCAGATGCTCAGACACCACCGAAGTGGTGAAGCGGCCCGCGCCTGCGAGCGCGATCGGCAGGGCCAACTGGTCGGCCAGATGCTCACCGACGGCCGCCTGACTGTTGAGGTAGGCGTAGGCTTCGCCAGCCGCCTGCTCGGCCACGGCCTCGGCCGACAGGCCACGCTCGCCGAAGCCGACGAAGGTTTCGGTGATCTGTTCGTGTTCCACCCGGATCATCACCACATTGCCCGGACCATGGCTGGGCGGCAGTGCATTGATGCGGCTGCTGCGTAGCAGATGGCCCAGCTTGGCGCTGATGCGTTCGAGTTCGCGCTGGGCCACATGGCCCGGCACTGCGGCCACCACGGCAGTGGCATCGACACCGAGCCGGGCGCCACGTTCGGTCAGCGTCAGCGCTTGCAGGCGGCTCGGTGCCACCTTGGCCCGTATTTCGCCGCCACCGGCCGGGTAGAAGCCGTGACGCAGCAGTTCGAGTTCGGTCTTGGCGCCCATCTTCTGCATCAGGGGCAGCCAGCTGTCGATCAGGAAATCGGCCGGCGGCGCGGTACGGTTATGGGTGCCGCCCGAGACGGTGACGCTGCTCTCGCCCGCGGCATACCACAGCGCCGGCAGCACGGTTTGCAGCACCAGGGTACAACTGCCGGCCGTGCCGATGGCGAAGCGGTAGTCGCCCTGGCGCAGCGGGCCCGGTTGGAACAGCAGGGTCTGGGAGCCGATGTCGGCACCTTCGACCGTGGCGCCCGAAATGGCCTGAGCGGCCTGAACCGCCGTCAGATGCTGGCGCAGCAGACCGGGTTTGCTGCGACGGGCACGGATTTGCGAAATACGGAACGGCTGGCCGGTAATCATCGACAGAGTCAGCGCCGAGCGCAGAATCTGGCCTCCGCCTTCACCGTGGGCGCCATCGAGTTCAATCAGATGCAGGTCGTTCATGGTACGGACTTTCTTGTTGATTGCTAAATAATTTATTTTTTGTTTATTAATGTCTCTGTCTCTTGCGGAGATTTTTCCTAAAATTTTCTATCCCGGAAGATTTGCCGACTCCGGCGCGAGGTTTCCCTCCGATCCCTGCCTACCCGCTCCGTAACGACAGCCCATCGTAGAGTGGCTGAGACCGCTCGGCCTTCACTCACCGTTTCATCGGTGGCGGACTGGCGCGGCTCGGCGTGCCGGGGCCGTCTGCTTGCGGACTTGGACGTCGTTTCGGACATCCGTAGGGCTTGCGGCTTGTCCTTGGCTCAAAGCCTGGGATCGACCGGTTCGCTTTCCAGCGCCAGCACGCCAAAGGCGCATTCGTGGACCCGGCGTAGCGGCTCTTGGGCCACAAAGCGCGCCAGTCCTTCGACCCCGAGCATGAATTCGCGCAGGGCGAGGCTGCGCTTGAAGCTGAGTCCGCGTCGGCGCAGCGTATCCAATTGCAGGGTGTATTCCGGGCCGTAGATGATGCGCAGATATTCGCGGCCGCGGCATTTGAGCGCCGGTTGTACCAGTCCCTGCTGGTTTCTGACGATAAAGTCGAACGGTTTGACCACCATGCCTTCGCCGCCCGCTGCGGTGAGTTCCAGCCACCAGCGCGTGGCCGCCTCGACGGCCGCCGTGTCGTCGAGATCGACGATATGGTGGGTGGTCGCCAGCAACCAGTCCGGATCGGCCGTGGCCAGCCGTGCCAGGGTGCTCATATGCCAGCCATGGCTGCGCTCAAAGCCGGTGTGGCCTTCCCAGGCGAGCAGGTGGAACGGGGCCAGCCGGTAGTCGTCGAGCGAGTTCACTTCCCAGCAGTAGCGCTGATAGGCCGCGATATAGTCATCAGCCAGGCCGGCACGCTGGGTGATGCGGCTGACTTCCTCACCAGCATCCACGCCGCGTGCCTGGGCCTGTTCGAGCAGGTGAGCGGCGGCTGTGAGCATGGTCTTGGCGGCACTGCCGGTGGCGGCGTACTGATCGCGCACCAGTTGCAGTGCCTTGGCCGACCAGGGCATCAATTCAGCGTCGAACACGAACCAGTCGCTGGCCAGTTCCTGCCAGAAATCCACCCGGTCTAGCGCCTTGCGCAGGCGCTCGAGGAAGGCGGTGGCCAGGGCTTCGTCGCTGAAGAATGGGCGGCCGCTACGGGTGTAGACGATGCCGTTGCTGCCATCGTCGACCCCGAAGCGCCGCCGCGCGGCCTCGGCATCGCGGCAGATCACCACGATGGCCCGCGAGCCCATATGTTTTTCCTGACAGACCACCTGCCTGACGCCCTGGGCGCGGTAGTGGTCGAATGCCTGGGTGGGATGCTCCAGAAAGCCTGGCTCGGTGCTGGTCTCGGTCGGTGCCATGGTCGGCGGCAGATAGACCAGCCAACGTGGATCGATACTGAAGCGCGCCATCACTTCGAGCGCCGCGCTGGCGTTTTCCGCCCGGATGGTGACGTGCTTGCCCAGACGGGTCTCGATACGACGTGCACCGACGACGTCGGCGATATCGAGCACGCTATCGGCCTGGTGCTGGGCGCTCAGGGTGGCCGGCGGCGGCAGATGCAGCGGCCGGATCGGCTCGTAATAGACCTGGGCTGCTGGTACATCGACCAGTTCCTTCTCCGGATAGCGCAAGGCCGTCAGCCGGCCGCCGAATACGCAGCCGGTATCGAGGCAGATGGTGTTGTTGAGCCACTCGGCCTGCGGCACCGGCGTGTGGCCGTAGACCACCATGGCGCGGCCACGATAGTCGTTGGCCCAGGGATAGCGTATCGGCAGGCCGAATTCGTCGATCTCGCCCGTGCTCTCGCCGTAGAGGGCGAATTCACGCACACCGTTGCTGCTGCGGCCATGCATCGACTCCTTGAGCCCGGCATGGGCTACCACCAGTCGGCCGGCATCGAGCACATAGTGGCTGACCAGGCCGTCGAGGAAGCGCTCGACGCGGCGGCGGAAGTCCTGGCCTTCCAATTCAAGTTGATCGAGCGATTCGCGCAGACCGTGGGTGGTCTTGACCTGACGGCCGCCCAGTGCTCGTGCCAGCTTGGCGTCGTGGTTGCCGGCCACGCACAGGGCCGTGCCGTCGGCCACGGCGCGCATCACCAGGCGCAGTACATCGGGCGTGCGCGGACCCCGGTCGACCAGGTCGCCGACAAAGATCAGGCGGCGGCCGTCGCGGTGCGCGATGGGGTAGTCGTGTTCGCGCAGGCCGACCGTATAGCCCAGCCGCCCCAGCAAGGCGACTAGCTCGTCGAAGCAGCCGTGGATATCGCCGATGATGTCGAACGGCCCGCTTTGGTCGCGTCGGTCGTTCCACAGTCTGACCCGTTCGAGTTCGAGCTGGTCGATATCCTCGCTCGAGCGCAGCACATGAACGTAGCGGAAGCCTTCGCGGCTGATGTCGGCGATCGAGCGCCGCAGCTGGCTGCTCTGGTACCGGATCACATGCTCGCCGAACTGACGGTCGGGTCGCTCGGCGTTGCGGTCGCGGCAGAGCCGCTCGGGCAGATCGAGCACGATGGCCACCGCAAACACATGGTGACGGCGGGCCAGCTCGATATAGTACTGGCGCGCCTTGGGATCGACGTTGGTAGCGTCCACCACGGTAAGGCGGCCGTTCTTGAGTCGCTTGTCGACCAGGTAATGCAGCACGTCGAACGCATCGCGGCTGGCGCTCTGGTCGTTCTCGTCATCGCACACCCAGCCACGGCAGACGTCGGAAGAGATCACCTCGGTCGGCAGGAAATGGCGACGCGCAAACGTGCTCTTGCCGGCGCCGCTGACGCCGACCAATACCACCAGGGCGAGTTGAGGGATTTGCAGTTTCATTATTTTTTCGCCTTATGCCCCAATGGCCCTTGCATCATCTATGCAGAAAATGGCTATTTGAGTGGGATGGCCCAGCTCTGCATCGGCTTCGCCAATACCGGCCAATTCATATGAATAGCCATGATCGCGGGCCACGCCAGCAGCCCAGGCGGCGAATTCGGCACGGCTCCATTCGAAGCGATGGTCGGCATGACGCAGTGCGCCAGCCCGGAGGTTCGGATAGCGCACGTTGTAGTCGCGGTTGGGCGTGCTCAGCAGCACCCGACGCGGTCGGGCATGGCCGAACAGCACCCGGGTCAGCATCGCTACCCGGCCCGGGTCGAGATGCTCGATCACCTCGATACAGGCCGCCAGATCAAACCCTTCGATCCGCGCATCACGATAGGTCAACGAACCATGCAGCAGGCTGACCCGCTCGCGTTGACCCGGCGTCAGGCGGGACAAGCGATCCGCCGCAATCTCCAGCGCCCGGCTTGAGGCATCGAGCCCGACCAGCCGCTGCCCGGCACGGCTGTGCCGTGCCAGTTCGGTCAGCAATTTACCGTCGCCACACCCTACATCGAGGATATGGCAAGCACCGCTCCCGGCAATCAACGTCCGGACTGCCTCAAGCCGGCGTTGGTTGAGCGAGAGGGCGGGCTCAGCCATGCTGCCGGTGGTGGGTTCGGACGCGAGTCCAGAGGCGGGTGCAGGGGTAGGGATGGCGGACGCTGTGGAGAGGGCGGATACCTCGAATGCCGGGGTATCGGCTGAGGCGGCCGTCTGCTCACTGTCTTCCACCGCCATCTCATCGACCAGCCGCATCAGCGCAAGCCGGGTCAGCCGACCCTGGTGCTTCAGATAGCGGCGTGCGATCAGCGCTTTGTGCGGATGGGCACCGAGCCAGTCGCTGCCGTGACGCAGCAGCTTGTCCACTTCGGCGTCGCCGATCCAATAGTGCTTATCGTTGTCGAGCACGGGCAGCAGCACATACAGATGGCTCAACAGCGTGCGCAGCGTGGTGCGGCTATGCAGGGTCAGGGAGAAATACGGGCTGTCGCCCCAGGCTGGAAAGGCTGGGTCGTACGGCAGGGCCCGAGCCTCGATCTGATAACCCAGCGGCTCGAACAGCGCCTCGAGCAGGCCGCGGTCGCCTCGACAGGGCACCACGGGCAGTTCGACCGTCAGCGGCAGAGGCTGGTCGACCAGCGCGGGCCGCTCCTGACAGCGCCCGGCCAGCGCCGAGCGGAACACATCGCCCAGCGCAACCGCCAACAGCGAGGAAGCGGCATAGGGACGGTCGTTGACGTATTGCTCGAGCAGCCCTTCCTGCTGCCCCCGGCCGCGTACCAGCCGCACCGGATCGATATCGACCAGCAGTGCAGCGGTACAGCGTGTTTCCGTGGCCTCGGGGTAGAACACCAGCGCCGTACCGAAAGCCTGTTCAAACCGTTGCAGCTTGGCCGGGTGCTTGTGCAGCAGATAGCCAAGATCGCTGGCCGGCTGATGGGTGGTGGACAGGGTGATCAGCATGGCTGTGTCCTCAGCACGGTCTGATACAGCAATTGATCAAGCAGGCCCTGGTCGCCATCGGGGCGCTCGCTGAGCGCTTCCCGGGTGGCGGCGACTTCCAGCTCGCGTCGGATAAAACCATGCAGTCGCTCGAAGCGCGGGGCGTACTCGGCTTCGCCGCTGCGCATCTTGATTTCCAGCAGGCGGTTGATTTCTGCCAGCAGCGCCTGGTCATCGAGCATGGCCTCAGCCAGATCGGCAAAGCGCATCGGCGGCACACCACGGCCGCTGTCGATCCAGCGCGCCGCCAACAGTGGCCGCAGCACATAGAGATATTTCTTCAGCCGGACCGTCTCGCCTTGCAGATAGCCCCGGAAATTCTTCTTGGCCATCGCCAGATAGTGATGACGGCCGCGCAGCGGAGAGAAACAGCGGTCGACGACGTGGCCGAGGCGGGCGATGAAGTCGGGGTCCTGTCGGTAGACGATGGGCGAGGACAGCCATTCGAGCAGGACCGGATTGGCGCGGCGCAGCAGGGACAGCGCCTTGCGCAGTTCCCAGCCGCTGACGTCGAGTTCATCGTCGATCGGGCATTCGATCACGTCGCGCTGCGGATCGACGCTCAGGTACCAGGACGGTTCATGGACATAGATAAAGCGCACGTCGTAATCGCTATCGGGTGAGGCAAAGCCCCAGGCGCGGCTGCCCGATTCGCAGGCAAATAACACCCGCACCCGATGACGTTGTTCCAATTCGCTCAATTGTTCGAGTATGCGCTGACGCACTGCGTCATCCACCGGATGGTCGAAATGGACCTGTCTGGTGGAAGAAAGAGATGGGGCCGATTTCATTTATTTATTCCTGTGAAGGCATATATAACAAGGTGATGTCCGAATAAGAGATAAACGGTGGCGAACGGTGCTTGATTTTTGCAGTCCGCTATGGCTTTATTCCCGAAGCCCGTCAGGGCGGAGGAGAATATATATGCCAAAAACATTATTCAAAACGCTTGGCTACGCCGCTTTTCTGGCGGCCGGACTCGGTATCGGTTATTGCGCAGCAATGGTGCCGCGCTGGCTGACCCCGAGCTATCAGCAGGGCGATTTCAGCGCCTATTACCCTGATCCGGCAGTCCGGGTGGTGCTCTACGGCACCGACTGGTGCCGCTACTGCAAGGAAACCCGCGCTTTTCTGCAAAGTCGGGGCATCCGCTACCTCGATCTCGATGTCGAAAAATCACCGGTCGCCGCACGCCAGTTCCAGCAGCTGGGCGGGCAGGGCTATCCGCTGGTGTTGATCGGCGATCGCAAATTCCAAGGCTTCGAACCCTCGGCTTTTGCTGAGGCGCTACAGCGACTTTCTGGCTGAGCGGCAGCTCAGCCGGGCAGTGCCGTTTATTTGTGCTGATAAATAACGGCCGTCCTTTTTGTTTATTTGTTTAATCCGGATTCGATACTTCAATCGAGGTATACGCTCGTCCTTTGTTTTCGGCTGTTCGAAAAAATATTCGAACTCATCTCTTGCCGGGCAGACTGGCCGGATTTATAAATGAGAGGCCCGAAAACGGGAATTAAACAAACTGGTTAAGGAGGTAGTTAAATGTTGAGTAAAAAACTTGCCGCATTATTCGTGGGCCTGGGGGCCGGCGTGGCCTTTGCGGTCAGCGCGACCGCCGCGCCGCCAAACGGCTGTGCCCGGCAGTGCAGCGTGGTGCGTACCCAGTGTCTGCAACAAGGTGGCACCAAGGTTCAGTGCCTGGCCGAGTATCGCGACTGCATGGCCGTTTGCAGCGGTGGCCATATTCCCTGATCGTCCGGCGCGGGGAGCTTGTACTCCCCCTGTCCCACAGCCGCCGCGACCGGTCGGTCGCGGCTTTGGTTCAGCCCTTCACGCATACCACCTGACGCAAGGTATGCACGATTTCCACCAGGCTTTGCTGCGCCACCATCACGGCGTCGATGTCCTTGTAGGCCATCGGAATCTCGTCGATCACGTCTTCGTCCTTACGGCATTCGACATGGGCGGTCGCCTTGATCTGGTCGGCCACGGTAAAGCGTTTCTTGGCCTGGGTACGGCTCATGGTCCGGCCGGCGCCGTGGCTACACGAACAGAACGCTTCCTCGTTACCCAGACCGCGCACGATAAAGCTCTTGGCGCCCATCGACCCGGGGATGATTCCCAACTGCCCTTTCTGTGCCGACACTGCACCTTTACGGGTGATCAGCACTTCGCGGCCGAAGTGGGTTTCCCTCTGCACATAGTTATGGTGACAGTTCACTGCCTCGACATCGGCGGCGAACGGTTTGGTGATCACTTTACGGGCGGCGGCGATCACGTTTTCCATCATCACCGCGCGGTTACGGCGGGCGAAGTCCTGTGCCCAACCTACCGCTTCCACATAGTCGTCGAAATGGCGGCTACCTTCCTCGAAATACGCCAGATCGCGGTGCGGCAGATTGGCGATGTGCTGACGCATATCGGCCTGGGCCAGTTCGATGAACAGATTACCGATCGCGTTACCGACCCCACGCGAACCCGAATGCAACATGAACCACACACGGTCTTCTTCATCGAGACATACCTCGATGAAGTGGTTACCGGTTCCCAGAGTTCCCAGGTGCTTATGGTTATTGGTGCGTTCCAGTTGCGGGTACTTCTCGGTAATCCGCTTGAAGCCGCCGTGCAGCTCCTTCCACATGACGTCAACGCTCTCGGGCGGGGTATCCCAGGCGCCCTTGTCGCGGCCCATGGTCTTGCCGTGCGGCACGGCTGCCTCGATGGCGCTACGCAGCGCGGCCAGCGAGTCGGGCAGGTCGGCGGCAGTCAAGGTGGTGCGGGCGGCCATCATTCCGCAACCGATATCGACCCCGACAGCGGCCGGGATAATCGCGCCCTCAGTCGGGATCACACTACCGATGGTCGAACCCTTACCCAGATGCACATCAGGCATGACCGCCAGATGCTTGTAGATAAACGGCATCTGCGCCGTCTTTAACAATTGTTCGCGGGCTTCCGGTTCTACCGGCACGCCGTTGGTCCACATTTTGATAGGTTTTGCGTTTGCTTCGCTAACCAGTTGGTAATCGTTTTGCATGTTTTTTCCTTCGCGGCATGGTCCTGCTTATCGGTTCAGCCGCCAACGGCGGCTGGTGTCGGGAGAGTAGATAGCGAGGAGCGTGCCAACGGAGAGTGTTAGACCTATCCACATGATATGAAAGGGAATTTTGGTTTCTGCTTTAAGGGTCGTCATTGGGTGGGCCTTAATTTTTATCTTCTCTGATAATGCTTTATCGGTTTGTATCAGACGATTGGGCGTCGCCTCGCAGGCAACTACCCCGGCAGGACAATAAAAAAAGGAACGGTGTTTCCACCGTTCCTCAATCGACTTCCTTCCTTGCGCTGGAGGTGCGAAACCGCTTACCAGGCGTTGCAGTAGGTCTTGTTCAGGGTCTCCATATCGCCCAGGTGCACCCAGTTCTGCTGGTCATGCGGCATCAGGATCCAGACCTTGCCCGGAGCCGGTTCGACCACGGCGGTTGCCCACTTGGTGGTGTAGTAGCGGGTGTAGGCGAACATATTGGTGCCTACGGGCTGCTTGGTGGTCGTGGTGTGCGGCAGGTAGCTCGGCAGGATCTTCTCGATGCAGTCGAGCAGCTTGTTGGCCTTCTGTTCCAGGGCGCCCGAGGTCGGTGCGGCAGCCACGTTCACCACGAAGGAGGTGGTAGCGGTCTTGCCCGACTTTTCAGTGGCCGTCACGGTGATGGTGGTGCTGCCCGAGCCGTTGCTGACCGGCACAACCTTCATCGAGAACTGGTTGTTGCTGGTACGGACCCAGGACAGACCGCTCAGCGCAACCACCGAGCTGTTGCTGGTGCTGGCATTGAGGCTGACGTTGGCGGGATCGCTGGAGGTCACGTCGATGGTGACGTTACCGCTGGCGTTCTGCGACAGCGACAGCTGCTTGGTCGACACGGCCAGGCTCAGCGTGGTGCCACCGGTGGTAGTACCCGGGTAGAAGCGGTTGACCGAATTGACATCGCCTTGGCTCAGGCCATCACGTTGACCGATCTTGACGCCCGATTGCAGCGGGACGATGGTCGGCTGGCCGTTCTTGGTAAAGCCGTAGGTGTCGTAGTGCATGATCGAGCTGTAGTCGTAGGAACCGACCAGATCGACCTGGCTGCTGGCGAGCTTGGTGTACTGGCTCTCGCTGCCGGCGCTGATGTTTTCCCAGCGGATCTGCACAAAGTTGTCACGGTCCGGACGCATATGTTCGTGCATCCAACCCAGAGCGTGCATGAACTCGTGAACGGCGATACCGGTGTATTCACAGCCGCTGCCCAGCGACAGATCTTGTTGACCGCCGATCATGCCGGCCATCGAGTAGCAACCACCGCCACGGAAGATGCGGACGAAGTTGGGTTCGTTGGTGCGCTGCTGGAAGCGGACGGCGGTCTTGCTGGAGATATGCTGCATCGCAGCCAGCGCGGCATTGCGACCTTGTTGGGTCAGGCTGGCGTCGAAGGTGTAGTACAGGACGTTGTTTGGCCAGATGCGGGCGCTGCGGTAATGGTTGTCCGAGAAGCGGTTGCCGCCTTCGGTCATTTCATCGGTCCACGACTTCACGCCGAGCGGACGGATGCCTTCACGCTGGATGTCTTCGTGCCGACCCAGCACGATATCGCCGAGCAGCGCGTAACCATCGACCACACGATAGGTCATGGTCTCGTTGCTGCCTTGAACCTTTGCGCTAGCCAGCTCATCGGCCAGAGCCAGGGGAGCGGACAGGGCGGCAAAGGCGGCGGCGACAGCCAGTTGGAGCTTGAATCGGGTCATTCCTTATCTCCTTGAATCGATGGACGATTTGGACAATCTGTTGGCTGGGCTTATGTGCTTGGCATAAGCAACTGGAGGCCATTTTCATGATCGCGAGATTCGATGTCAATGACATTTTTGTACGTTTGCTCTTGTAGGTTCCATGACATGAAACATTAGCTGGTTATGATATTTTTTAATTCATAAAAATCAGCAACTTAGAGTTTTTGCTCAGAGATGGTACTACCGTTCATCGCTGTGGTTTACTGACGAACGGCGGAAGAAAACTGGCTCAATGCAGAAAAAGTTCAGCTGTGGATAAGTTGACTATGACAATGAGATGCCTAGGGGAAACCCTGGCGCCTTGGCCGGGTCAATGCTGGTAAACAGCGCGAAGAGCCGCTTTCATCCTGTTTCTTAACGGCTTTCCATCGGCATGCTGGGTCAGGGAGAGGGAAAGGATGGGGCGGGTTTTGAGGAGGGCTGGTGGAGCTGGAAAGCGGAGGAGAATAGGTCGTGAATTTTACCGCTTTGGAGAACTGCCAGGACTTCCCGACAAAGGATTTTGGCTTGAAATTAATATAAATAGATATTTATAGCTAAAATACTTGCGTGTATTTTACTTAAAACTTTCTATTTGCTCTGTAAGGCAGCCACGCTCCCAAAGACCCGCTGTAGCTCATCCTGCGTCGTCACTTTCTCCCTAACTCGTTGTCGGGCTTCATCAAGCAAGGTCGGCAAATCCTGTTGCCGCAAAGCAGAGGCAATGGCGCCCGCATCAAGTCCTGCCAGCAGCAAGGGTTCCAGTTGTCCTTCCCCTTCCAATATCTCCATCACTGCCAGCCGTCCGTGATACCCACTGCCTTCGCAGCGAGGGCAGACTGTTCTGCCGGAGCCGGAGCCGGAGCCGGAGCCGGAGCCGGAGCCGGAGCCGGAGCCGGAGCCGGAGCCGGAGCCGGAGCCGGAGCCGGAGCCGCTCGATTCGGGTCCGTCACAATGAGTACAGACCCGACGCAGCAGCCGCTGACTGACCAGACCGGCCAGACAACCGGCCAGGCGGCGTGGCGCGATGCCGAGATCGGCCAGGCGGCCGATGGCGCCAGCGGCCGAGGCGCAGTGGAGGCTCGATAGCACCAGATGGCCTGTGGCTGCTGCCTGCAAAGCCATTTCTGCCGTCGCGGCATCGCGGATTTCACCGATCAGGATTACGTCAGGGTCATGCCGCAGCAGTGCCCGTACACCGTCGGCGAAGTCGAGCTGCGGACTGACGGCGATCTGGCGCACTCGGGGCAAGGCATATTCGACCGGGTCTTCGAGCGTCATGATCTTGATGGTGTCGCGGTCGAGTCGGTCGAGTAATGAATAGAGCGTAGTGGTCTTGCCCGAACCGGTCGGCCCGGTGATCAGCAGCAGCCCGTCCGGCCGCTTGAGCAGCGAAGCCAGCCGGGTACCGACGGATATGGGAAGGCCGAGGTCATCCAAGGTGGAGAGACCACGACGGCGGTCGAGCAGGCGGACGGTCAGGGTCTCGCCATGGACCGAGGGCAGGGTGGCGACACGGCAATCGACCTCACGGCCAGCCAGCCGCAGCGATACCCGGCCGTCCTGGGCGGTGCGGGTTTCGGCGATATCAAGGCCGGCGAGTACCTTGAGCCTGACCAATAACGCTGGCCAGTGTGATCGCGGCAGGATGGCTGCGGTTTGCAGGACGCCATCCTGCCGGCGGCGTAATAGCAGTGTCTGGGCTTCCGGCTCGAAATGCAGATCGGAAGCGCCACGGCGGGCGGCATCGCTCAGCAGTGCTTCGACTGAGGCGATGACGGCAGCGCCGCCGCCTTGCTCCAGGCGCGCCAGTACGGCAGCAAGCGGCTCGCCGGCGCCGTAGTGACGGTCGATGGCACAGCCGATCTCGGTGGCAGTGGCCAGTGCCGTGTCCACGACACGCTGATGGCCCAATGCGCGGCGCAGCCGGTCCTGCATATCGAGGTCGCCTGCATGTGCCGTCGCGATCAGCAGCCGCTCATGGCTAAGCACAATAGGCAGACTTGCGCTGGCACGGGCCAGATCGGCCGACAGCAGGGACAGGGCGGCAGGATCGGGTTCGAGCCGGTCAAGCGTCAGCACGGGTAGACCCAGGCAGGCGGCCTGGGCATCACGCCAGCCGGTTTCGTCGATCAGGCCCAGACGCAGTAGTTCCTGGCCCAAACGGTTGCCGCTGTGCTGCTGTTCACGCTGGGCAAGCAGCAGTTGGGCTGGTTCGAGCCGACCTTGCGCCACCAGCCACTCAGCGACCCGGAGACTCATCGGACTTCCTTTGCAATAGACAGCGATAAGTCCTGTGCCGGCTCGTCCTGCACTCCCGCCTCTGCCAATTGGGCGAGCCGCTGACGGACGACAGGCAGCGTAAAGCTGAATGGCCGGTGGCGTGCCGTATCGAGTGCCTGACGATAGAAACGGGCGGCAGCGGCAGGGTCGGGGAGATGGTCGAGGCTGATGGCGAGGTTGAAGGCGGCATCGGGATGATCGGGCGCAAGCTCAAGTGCCTGGGCGTAATGGCGCCGCGCCATCGACCAGTCCCCGGCGTCGGCCGCACGGTTGCCCAGCGAGAGGGCCACGGCGGCAGCCGCCTCGCCTTGCTTGATCCGGCCTAGCCGTTCCGGCTCGATTGCTTCATCCAGAGTGGCCAGAGCAGCCAGGGCCACCGGGTCATCGGGAAAGTCGGCCAGCAAGGCACGGTAATCGGCCTGTGCCTTGTCGAACTGGCCCTGGCGAACGGCCAGAGCGGCCAGACCGAGCCTGGCGTCGCGTTCAGTGGGGACTTGGGCCAGCCTACGTCGGTAGATCACAGCAGCCCGTCCTTCATCGCCTCGCTGGAGAGCTGCGTAAGCCTCATGCAGATCGGCAGGTGGCTCAGGCAAGGGATGGGCTTGCCGGGCCGGCGGCGCCGGTTCGATCGGGCCGGTCGGGGCAAGTGGCGTGAGTGGGAGGGTGGCTTCGGTTGGTGTGGGCGCGGACGCGGTGGGTAAGGCGACCGATGGGGAAGCCGCAGGGCGGGCGACGGCGGCAAGCGGCGCGGGGCGTTGGTCCTGCCAGAGCAGTACCGCTGCCGGGCTGACACTGGCAACCGCGGCGGCGAGGCCAAACAGCCAGATCCCGGCTTGGGGCAGTCGGGGTGGACGCAGACCGGCAGGCGGCGTGGTCAGGTTCTCGGTGGATGGTGCGGTGGGACCGAGCGGCTCAAGCGAGGGAATGCCCGGCGCTTGGTGCAGCAGATGATCTAGCAACTGGCTCATGGAAGTGCCTCCTCCTGACTGGAAGTGTCTGTGAGATCGGGATTGCTGCGATGAGAGAGGGAGACCACGGGAGAGGCATCGATCAGCCGCGGTCGCAGCAGCAGCACCAGTTCGGTCTTGGCCCGGGACTCGTCGTGGCGGCCGAACAGGCGACCGAGCCAGGGCAGGTCCAGCAGATTGGGCAGGCCATCGCTCTGACGGCTTTGCTGTTTTTCCATCAGACCACCAATCACGGCGGTCTGGCCATCCGTCAGGCGCAGGACCGTTTCCAGTTCGCGGACGAAGCGTTGCGGGGCGAGCGGCTTGCCGCTGGCCGGGTCGATGGCGAAATCCTTGAGTCGGGTAAGCGTGGGGCGGATCAATAGGGTGATATCGCCTTGGGCGCCGATCTGTGGTGTCAGGGCCAGTTGCAGACCGACCGGCACGGTCTGGAGCGCGCCTTGTTCGAGGTATTGGAGTTCTTCGACCACCTTGAGCAGGGCTGGCTGATTGTTGAGGGCCAGCAGCCGTGGATTGGAGAGCACCCGCGCATCGCCGAAACGTGAGAGCAGCCGCAGGCTGGCATCGAGGCTGCCCCGTTTCAGATTGATCGAGAAAGCGGCCGGCGCATGCAGACCCGCCTGCTGGCCCAGCGTCAGGGTGGTGCCGAACAATTCGCCCACCCGCTGCCAGTCGATACCGGACTGGAAGCCGTCGCCGAGCCGGATTTCCACTACGGTCGCTTCGATCATCACCTGACGCCGGCTGGCAGCGATTACCTGGGCAAGAAAGCGAGCCACGGTGCGGTGCTGGCGCTCGGTGGCCGCCACCGTCAGCGTGCCGGTTTCACGGTGGATGGCCACATTGCTCAGATTGTTGTTGCTGACGCTGCGCAGCGCCGTATTGATGCTTTCCCCGTTGTTGGGGGCCGGGGTGGTGCTGCTGTTGCCGCTGGTGGGAAGAGGCGAAGCTGCCTTGACCAGCTCAAGCTGAAACTGGCGGTCGCGTTGTAGGCGGGATTGCCGTTCCTGGTCGCTCAAGTCGAGATCGATCAGCGCCTGGACATTGGCGGCAAGCCCAGCCCAGAAGTCGTTGCCGCCACGGGAGATGAGGGTCAGGGTCGAGCGATTGCTGTCTTCCTGACTGGTCTGTGCGCCCAATGCGCTGCCCAGTCCTGCTTCAAAGGTCCGGGCAAAGCTGGGGTAGTCGATGGGGTAACTGTGTAGATAAGGTGTATCAGGGCGCACGCTCAGCACACCCTCGTGTAGACGGTAGCGCAGCGGCAATTGGACGCGTATCCGTTCGAGCAGATGCGGCAGGCTGCGTTGGCGGGCTTGCAGGGTGACGGAGCCTTGAACCTGGGGATGGAGGTCGAGATCGATCCGGGCGTCACGCGCCAGGGCTTGCAATAACTCCCGTACCGGCACGTTATCGACGGCGACGCTCAGCAGGAGCGTCTGGCTCTGCGGACGGGGCAGCACGATGGGATGGCGTACCGGCTGGGGCGGTGTGGTGCTGGGGGGCGAAGAAGGTGGTGGATCGGGTGGCCGGCTGGCGCAGGCGCCGAGCAAGACAAGCAGGCCCAGGAGAATCAGACGATGCGGCATGGCAGGAGGTCCTAGATTCGACCGGGCCAGTCTATGCCGAGGCAGTGGGCATGCCGGGGTGCAAGACTGCGTAAATGATTTACGTGGCAGGATTTACGCGGCAGGGCCGAACAGTCTTTCCATCCGGCTATAGAGGGTGGCGCGCTTGAGCCCGAGCCGCCGTGCCGCTTCGCCGACCCGGCCATGGGCAAGCCGCAGCGCCTGCTCGATCAGCGCCCGTTCTTGGGTGGCGAGCCAATGGTCCAGGTCGAACGGCTGCGCACCGGACAGCAGATCGGCCGGATTAGGCTGCTGGCCTCCGCCTCCGCCTCCGCCTCCGCCCGGACTCGTCGCAATGGCCGTGTCGATAACGAGTTCTGCCCGTAACTGTCTGGCGTTAATGGTTTCTCCGGCATGGCTGGCCAGGAGTCGCCGCGTGATATTGCGCAGTTCGCGCACATTGCCGGGGAAGGCATAAGCGAGCCAGACGGCACGGGCCTCGGGGTCAAGCCGGAATGGAGTGAGGCCGTGTTCGCGTTGGCTGGCTTCGAGCAGATGATCGAGCAGGGCGAGTCGATCCGGGCCCAGTTGGCGCAGAGGTGGGGTATGCAAAGTCAGTACGGCCAGACGATCGAGCAGATCGGGCCGGAAACTGCCGCGTTCGCTCATGGCATAAAGATCGCGGTTGGTGGCGGCGATCAATCGGCCATCGAAGCGGCGCGGGCGGGTTTCGCCCAGGCGGACGTAATCGCCGCCTTCGAGCACCCGGAGGAGCTTGGCCTGGAGTTCCAGCGGCAATTCTCCGATTTCATCGAGAAACAGCGTGCCATTGCCGACCGATTCGAAGAAACCGGCCTGGGCGCCGTCGGCACCGGTAAAGGCGCCGCGGGCGTGGCCAAACAGCGTGGCCTCGGCCAGGGTGGCGGGCAGGGCGGCACAGTTCAGGGCAAGAAAAGGCAGAGCGGCGCGTGGGGAGGATTGGTGGACTGCCTGCGCGACCCGTTCCTTGCCGCTGCCGGGTTCGCCAAGGATCAGTAGCGGAAATGGCGTGGCGGCAAAGCGCAGGATGCGTTGCCGCAGTGTCTGGAGTAGCGGGCTGTTGCCGATCAGTCCAAGCGTGGCTGCTGGTTCCTCTGCCAGCGCCTGACGCAATCGCGGCAGGTCGAGTTCACCTTCGATGACCCGGTCGGCACCGGCGCGCCGCACACGGGCGGCCAGGCGGCGGTCGGGGTAGGGCAGATGCGCGAGTAAGGAGAGCCGGGGATGGCGTTGACGCAGATGTTTCAAGAGTCCGAGCGCCGTTGTGTCGTCGGCAGCGACCGATAGCACGGCGGCGCTGGCACCGCTGGCGGCGTGAGCCGCACTGGCGCGGTCGCTGCGGGCCAGTACATAGCGTTCACCCAGGGTGGCCTGGGCAGCGGCAAACAGCAGCGGGTCCGGGTCGATCAGCAGCAGGGCAGGGGATGAGGCATCCATGGCGGCAAGGAGGGAAGCAGGAGCCGGAAACTATATAAGGCGGTTTCTGTCTGAGGTTGGCCGCAATGTTGCCGCATTGCAACATGACAATTGCTTAAAAATTGTTGTAAGACACCGCCTTGTCTTAGAATCATGGCCCCATACCAGAAACCACCCTCTCCTGTGCCCCCCGACGCTCTCGTCGAAGTCGACGACGTAACCTTTGCCTACGACAGCCGTACCATTCTCAAAGGGATCAGCCTGACCATTCCCAAGGGCAAGGTGGTTGCCATCATGGGTGGTTCCGGTTGCGGCAAGACCACCTTGCTGCGTCTGATCGGTGGCCAGGTCAAGCCTTCCAAGGGCGAGGTCCGGGTCGCCGGACAAGCCGTCCACACACTCGATGCCGAACAGCTCTATGCCCTGCGCCGCAAGATGGGCATGTTGTTCCAGTTCGGTGCCCTATTCACCGACATGTCGGTCTTCGACAATGTCGCCTTCCAGATGCGCGAGCATACCGATCTGCCCGAATCGATGATTCGCGATCTGGTCTTAATGAAACTCCACGCCGTCGGCCTGCGCGGCGCGGCGCGCCTGATGCCGTCGGAGCTGTCGGGCGGCATGGCCCGTCGGGTGGCGCTGGCGCGGGCGGTGGCGCTCGATCCGATGCTGATGATGTACGACGAGCCGTTCGCCGGCCTCGACCCGATCTCGCTCGGGGTCATCGGCCAGTTGATCCGCCAGCTCAACGACGCACTCGGTGCCACCTCCATCGTGGTGACGCACGATGTGCTCGAATCGCTGGCCATCGTCGACTACGTCTATTTCGTTTCCGAAGGCGCCATCATCGCCCACGGTACGCCCGAGCAGATGCGGGCCTCGGAACATCCTTTCGTGCGCCAGTTTATCGGCGGCAAGCCCGATGGCCCGGTGCCTTTCCACTATCCCGCGCGCGACTACGCACACGACCTTCTCGGGGGCAGCGATGTTTGAATGGTTGACAGCGCAGATCCGTGGCCTGGGCGCGCCCATCGTCGACGGGCTGATCAAGTTCGGTTTCGCCGTCCGCTTCTTCGGTGCCGTGCTGTGCAGCTCCGGCACCGCCTGGCGCCGCTTTGGCCTGATCTCGCGTGAGATCTATTCCACCGGTGTGCTGTCGCTGATCATCATCCTAGTGTCGGGCCTGTTCGTCGGCATGGTGCTGGGCTTGCAGGGCTACGACACGCTGCAGCGCTTTGGCGCTTCCGAAGCGCTCGGGGTGCTGGTCTCGCTATCGCTGGTCCGTGAACTTGGACCGGTGGTGGCTGGTCTGCTGTTTGCGAGCCGGGCCGGTTCGGCCATCACGGCCGAAATCGGCCTGATGAAGGCGACCGAGCAACTGGCTGCAATGGAAATGATGGCGGTCGATCCGATTGCTCGGGTGGTCGGTCCGCGTTTCTGGGCCGGTGCGCTGTCGATGCCGCTGCTGGCGGCAATGTTCTCGGCCATGGGCATTCTGGGTGGTTATCTGGTCGGCGTGATGTTGATCGGGGTCGATGCCGGCTCGTTCTGGGGCCAGATGCAGGCCTCGGTCGATTTCCGTCAGGACGTCGCCAATGGTTTGATCAAGAGCGTGGTGTTTGGTCTGGCGGTCTCGCTGATTGCGGTGTTCGAAGGCTTCGACGCCCCGCCGACTGCTGAGGGCGTGTCGCGTGCCACGACCCGTACAGTGGTGAGTTCCTCGCTGGCCATCCTCGGTCTCGATTTCGTTCTGACCGCGTTCATGTTCCGCGGTATTTAATAACGGGGTTTAAGAAAGTATGAATCGCCGGGTCTACGATTTCTGGGTCGGTCTGTTTTTCCTGCTGGGGCTGCTGGCCGTGGCATTTCTTGCGCTGCGGGTCAGCAATGTCTCGGGCAATGGCAGCACGGCCAGCTATATGCTGAGCGCCAGCTTCGACAATATCGGCGGCCTCAAGGTGCGTGCCCCGGTCAAGAGTGCCGGGGTCGTGGTGGGGCGGGTGGCCGATATCCAGCTCGACAGCAAGCGCTACCGTGCCCAGGTGGTACTACAGATCGACGAACGCTACCGCTTCAGCCGTGACAGTTCGGCTGAGATTCTGACCTCGGGCATTCTGGGCGAACAATATATCGGCCTGTCGCCCGGTGCCGAGGAAACCATGCTCAAGGGTGGCGATCAGATTACGTTGACTTCGTCGGCCCTGGTGCTTGAACAACTGATCAGCAAGTTCATGTTCAACAAGGCGGCCGAAGGCGAGACGGATAAGCCGTCCCCGCAACAGCCATAACATCCGAGGAAACCCATGCGTAAACTCTTTGCCCTGTTTGTCGCCGTCGTTGGCCTGACGGTTGCCGCCGCCGACACCCCTGCGCCGGAAACCCTGGTGCGCAATACCAGCCAGGAAGTGCTCGATCTGATCAAGAAAGAGAACCTGTCGCCCAGCGACAAGCGCTTCCGCGATCTGGTCGAAGCCAAGGTGCTGCCGAGCTTCGACTTTACCCGTATCACTATGCTGGCCGTCGGCCGTCACTGGCGCGATGCCACGCCGCAGCAGCAAGATGCCTTGACCCGCGAATTCCGCAGCCTGCTGGTCCGTACCTACTCGACCGCGCTGACCGCCAATAAGGTGCAGAATATCGAGGTCAAGCCGGTCAAGATGAGCGACAACGATACCGACATCACCGTCCGTACCGAAGTCGGGATCGCCAATGGCCAGCCTTTCCCGATCGACTACCGTCTGCTCAAGGTCAACAATGCCTGGAAGGTCTACGATGTGGCCGTTGAAGGGGTGAGCCTGGTGACCAACTATCGCACCAGCTTCAACCAGACTATCCAGAAGGATGGCATCGACGGTCTGATCAAGGCGCTGGCCGAACGCAACGCCAGCCAGCCGGCCAAGGCTGCCGGCAAGTAAGCCGATGGAAACGGTCGCGCTGTCGGGAGACCTGACCCTGGCTACGGCAGTACAGCGTAGCGAGGAAATGGCACCACGCTTGCAGGGCCCCGAACTGACCCTCGACCTCGCTGCCATCGGCGAGGTCGATTCGACGGCGGTCAGCCTGCTGTTGCACTGGAAACGCGATGCCCGTGCCGCCGGGCGTCTGCTGATTTTTCGTAATCCGCCGGCGAGCCTTCGCAGCCTCGCCGCGCTCTACGGCGTCGAGGACGTGCTGGGCTTGGGCTGATCGCCACCGCGGTCGGCCATCCAGGCATACCCGGGCCGGGAGACCATCCATGCGCCGATTCCTCGTCCTCGCCGCCGTGCTGGCCCTGACCGGCTGCGCCACGCCGGCCAATAATTACGATCCGCTCGAACGGATCAACCGCCAGGTCTACCGCTTCAACAGCTCGGTGGACGACGCCGTGCTCAAGCCGGTGGCCCAGGGCTATGTGGCGGTGGCACCGCGTCCGGTGCGGGCCGCCGTCACCAACTTCTTCGGCAATGTCGAAGATGTGTATATCGGGCTCAACAATCTGCTGCAGGGTAAATTCCAGGCAGCCAGTACCGATCTGAGCCGCTTTGTGTTCAATTCCACCCTCGGGCTGGCTGGTCTGATCGATATCGCCACGCCGGCCGGGCTGCCCAAGCATAACGAAGACCTGGGTCAGACGCTGGGCGTCTGGGGCGTGGGCAGCGGACCCTATCTGGTGGTGCCGCTGCTCGGTCCCAAGACCCTGCGCGACAGCAGCGATCTGCTGGTGATGTCGCGGGCCAACCCGCTCAGTTATATGGGCGGCAGCAACGAGCAGGTGGCGCAATATCTGCTCCGCGGCCTCGATTTCCGCGCCCGCCTGCTGGCGGCCGATGCCGTGCTCGACAGCGCTTCGCTCGACGAATATGCCTTCGTGCGCAACGGCTATCTGCAACGGCGTCACAATCTGATCCACGACGGCAATCCGCCCAAGCCGCTGCGTTTTGGTGACGACGAGGAAATCGATATCACCTCGCTCGATATCAAGTCGCCGTGACAAACGACGTTTTGCGCTAGAATCGCGGCTTTCCTGCCCGGCCGCCCGTCTACATGACCGTCGCTATTCGCTTCCAAGCCGTCAAAAAGCGCTTCGGTGCGCTCGAAGCGCTCAAAGGCGTCGATTTCGCCGTGGAGCAGGGTGAGTTCTTCGCCCTGCTTGGCCCCAACGGCGCCGGCAAGACCACCCTGATTTCCATCCTGGGCGGCCTGACCCGCCCGGACTCCGGTTCCGCCTCGGTGCTGGGGCACGACGTCGTCAGCGACTATCGCGCCGCCCGCCGCCTGATCGGCATCGTGCCGCAGGAACTGACCTTCGATCCCTTTTTCAATGTGCGCGAGACCCTGCGTTTCCAGTCGGGGTATTTCGGCCTGCGCCGCAACGACGACTGGATCGACGAAATTCTCGAGCGTCTGGGGCTGGCCGACAAGGCCGAAGCCAATATGCGTACCCTGTCAGGCGGGATGAAGCGACGGGTGATGGTGGCGCAGGCGCTGGTGCACAAGCCGCCGGTCATCGTGCTCGACGAGCCGACCGCCGGGGTCGATGTGGAGCTGCGTCAGACGCTGTGGGCCTTTATCCAGGGCCTCAACAGCCGTGGTCATACCATCGTGCTGACCACCCACTATCTCGAGGAAGCCGAAACCCTGTGTAACCGCATTGCGGTGTTGAAACAGGGGGAACTGGTGGCGCTCGATCGCAAACAGGACCTGATGCAGCGCCACAGCGGCCGCACCCTGAGCCTGCGACTCGAGCCGTCCCGTCTGCCGGCTGCCCTGCAATCGTTGCTGGTGGCCGAGCGCGACGGCAATTTTCTGTTGCGGCTCGATGATTGTGCCGAACTGGAAACCATTCTCGCCACCCTGCGCGAGGCCGGCAGTACAGTGCAGGAGCTCGATCTGCAAAGGCCGGATCTGGAACAGATCTTCGTCCAACTGACGCGAGCGGAAACGGCGTGAGCGGCGCCGCCTTCCCGTCGGCGTACCGCGTCGTCCACCCGGTGTAATCCGCCATGCAAGGTTTCGCCACCCTGTTCTACAAAGAGCTGCTGCGTTTCTGGAAGGTCAGCTTCCAGACCGTGGCTGCGCCCGTGCTGACGGCGCTGCTCTATCTGCTGATCTTCTCCCATGTGCTCGAATCGCACCTGGAGCCGTACCCTGGCGTGCGCTATACGGCCTTTCTGATTCCGGGCCTGGCGATGATGTCGATGTTGCAGAACGCCTTTGCCAATACCTCGTCCAGCCTGATCCAGTCGAAGATCACCGGCAATATCGTGTTTATCCTGCTGCCACCGCTGAGCCATCTGGAATTCTTCCTGGCCTATGTGCTGGCGGCGGTGGCGCGCGGGGCGGTGGTCGGGCTTGGCGTGCTGATCGTGACCAGTTTCTATACCGTGCCGCCGCTGGCGCATCCGCTGTGGGTGCTGGCCTTCGGTCTGCTGGGCTGCGGGGTGTTGGCGGTATTGGGCCTGATCGCCGGTATCTGGGCCGAGAAATTCGACCAGCTCGCGGCGTTCCAGAACTTTATCATCGTGCCGCTGACCTTCCTGTCCGGGGTGTTCTACTCTATCCATTCGCTGCCGTCGTTCTGGCTTGGCGTTTCGCATCTGAATCCGGTGTTCTACATGATCGACGGCTTCCGCTATGGTTTCTTCGGTGTCGGTGATGTGTCGCCGTGGCTGAGCCTGGCGGTGGTCGGCGGCACCTTTGCGGCGTTGACACTGTTCACGCTCCATCTGCTGCGCACCGGCTATCGACTGCGTCACTGAGCGCGGCTTTCTTCCGAGACAAATCCCGAAAACGTCATGGTCACTCCCGAACAAGTCAAACAGTACATTGCCGCCGGTCTTGCCTGCGACCTGCTGGAAGTCAGCGGCGACGGTCATCATTTCGAGGCCGTGATCGTCAGCGCGGCCTTTGACGGTCTGGCCCGTGTGCGCCAGCATCAATTGGTCTATCAGGCGCTGGGCGAGCGGATGCGCGAGGAAATCCACGCGCTGTCGATGAAGACCTACAGTCCCTTCGAGTGGAAGAACCGGACCTGAAACCGGATCCATCCGGCTCTGCCGAAGCCCCGGACGAGCACCCTGGAGGGGGGCGCCCGTCGCCCAGACAGCGGCCCGACCGCAGCCTGCGCTGGCTGTTGGCCTGGATCAATCTGCCCTGGTTGCTGTTGGTATTGCTGTGGTGGCTCTCTTAGGCCATCCTTTTGCAGTTAGAAAATTTCCTGCAAAACGTCTGCAAGATTTGTATTAACTTTTACTTGAAAATTAAAAAACACCGCCGGAATTGAGGCGGTGTTCGATGTGGTGAGATTGAGCATGGATAAACTGAAGATCAACGGCGGCATGCCGCTTGAAGGCGAGATCACCATCTCGGGCGCCAAAAACGCCGCGCTGCCGATTCTGTGTGCGGGCTTATTGACGTCCGACACGCTGCGCCTGACCAATGTGCCACAGCTCAAGGACGTGCTGACCACCCAGAAGCTGCTGCAAGGCATGGGTGTGCGGGTGATGACCGACAATGTGCACGAGTTCGAGATCACCGCCAACCAGGTCGAGCGGCTGATCGCTCCCTACGATCTGGTCAAGACCATGCGGGCCTCGATCCTGGTGCTCGGGCCGATGCTGGCGCGTTTCGGCGAGGCGGCGGTGTCGCTGCCGGGCGGCTGCGCCATCGGGGCGCGGCCGGTCGACCAGCATATCAAGGGCCTTGAAGCGATGGGCGCCGAAGTGCGGATCGAAAACGGCTATATCAAAGCCAGCGCCCGTCGTCTCAAAGGCGCGCGCATCGTCACCGACATGGTGACCGTGACCGGCACCGAGAACCTGATGATGGCGGCCACGCTGGCCGACGGCATCACCACCATCGAAAACGCCGCCCGCGAGCCGGAAGTGGTCGATCTGGCCGAATGCCTGATCCGGATGGGCGCCAAGATTCGCGGCCACGGCAGCGACAGCATCGTGATCGAAGGGGTGGAACGGCTCCATGGCGCCGAACATACGGTGCTGCCCGACCGGATCGAGACCGGTACCTTCCTGTGTGCCGCGGCCGCTGCGCGCGGCAAGGTGCTGCTGCGCCAGACCCGGGCGGGTCTGCTGGACGCGGTGCTCGACAAGCTGCGCGAAGCCGGGGCCCATCTCGAAGCCGGCGACGACTGGATCCTGCTGGAAATGCGCGAGCGGCCCCGGGCCGTCAATGTGCGTACCCTGCCGTATCCGGCCTTCCCGACCGATATGCAAGCCCAGTTCATGGCGCTCAATGCGATTGCCGCGGGCACCGGCATCATGAGCGAAACCATTTTCGAGAACCGCTTCATGCACGCGCCCGAACTGGCGCGGATGGGCGCCCGGATTGCCGTGGACGGCCATACCGCCGTGGTGACGGGGGTGGAGAAGCTGTCGGGTGCCACGGTAATGGCGACCGATCTGCGTGCTTCGGCCAGTCTGGTGATTGCCGGTCTGGCGGCCGAAGGCGAAACGGTGGTCGACCGTATCTATCACCTCGACCGTGGCTATGAACATATCGAAACCAAGCTCGGCCGCGTCGGCGCCCGGATCGAACGGATAGCCTGATCCGCGCCATCAGGGCGGGAACGGACGAACCGGAAAGCGCGCTGTGCAGGGCGTCCGGACCGTTGCTGCCCGGCTTGGGCGCTCGAGTGCCATTCAAACTGCTGCGGGCCTGGCCCGTCCTGCCGAGGAGGCGTTATGGCAACCGTCGAAGCCGAGCTGGCCCAGCGTTTCTACAGTGCCTTTGCTGCGCGCGACTGGCAGGCCATGCTGGCCTGCTATCACCCTGAGGTGGTGTTCGACGACCCGGCTTTCGGCCGACTCGAAGGAAAGCGGGCCGGGGCGATGTGGCGCATGCTGGTCGAAGGGGCGAGTCAGCTGGAGGTGCGACATCGACTCGTCTCGGCCGCTGACGGCCGTGCGCTGGTCCACTGGGAGGCCCGTTATCCCTTCTCGGGCAGCGGTCGGCCGGTGCATAACCGGATCGTGGCGCAGCTCGAATACCGCGACGGTCTGATCGTGCGTCACCACGACGATTTCGATCTGTGGGCCTGGAGCCGCATGGCGCTCGGTCTCCCCGGCGTGCTGCTTGGCTGGACGCCATGGATGCGGCAACGGATTCGGGCCATGGCTTTGCAAAAGCTGGAACGATTTATCGCCAAGCATCCCGAATCGGGGTAAGCTAAACGTTTGGCCATTCGTCCGTAAAACGGGCTCAGGCCGTCGATCGCAGACTGGCTCCGCATGATCACCATCGCCCTCTCCAAAGGCCGTATCTTCGAGGAAACCGTGCCGTTGCTGGCCGCCGCCGGCATCGTCCCCAGCGAAGACCCCGAGCGGTCGCGTAAGCTGATCCTCTCCACCAATCGCGCTGATGTCCGCCTGGTCATCGTCCGCGCCAGCGATGTTCCCACCTATGTTCAACACGGCGCCGCCGACCTCGGTGTCGCCGGCTACGACGTGCTGCTCGAGCATGGTGGGGCGGGGCTGTATCAGCCGCTCGATCTGGAAATCGCCCGTTGCCGCCTGATGGTGGCGGTGCCGCGTGGCTTTGATTACCACGATGCGGTCAAGCAGGGCGCCCGGCTGCGCGTCGCGACCAAATATGTCGAATCGGCGCGCGAGCATTTCGCCAGAAAGGGCGTCCACGTCGATCTGATCAAGCTGTATGGGTCGATGGAGCTGGCACCGCTAGTCGGTCTGGCCGATGCCATCGTCGATCTGGTCAGCAGCGGCGGTACCCTGGCTGCCAACGATCTGGTGGCGGTCGAGCATGTACTCGATGTCAGCTCCCGACTGGTGGTCAACCAGGCCGCGCTCAAGCTCAAGTGCGCCGGTCTGCAAGCTATTCTCGACGCCTTTGCCGGCGCCCGTGGACCGGCCGCATGAGTGCCTCGTCCGCCCTTTGCGTTTTTCTTCGCCTCGACTGACGCCATGCTGCAACGCCTGTCCACCCAACAGCCCGACTTCGACCAGCGTCTTGCCGCCCTGCTGGATTTCGAAACCGCCCAGAATCCCGAGATCGACCGTACCGTCGCGGCCATCCTGACCGACGTCAAAACCCGTGGCGACGCGGCCCTGCTCGACTACACCGCCCGCTTTGACGGAGTCACGGTCGCCTCGGCCGCTGAACTCGAACTCGACCGTGCCGTGCTGCAACAGGCATTCGAGCGTCTGGCGCCCGAACAGCGGCAGGCGCTTGAGGCCGCTGCCCAGCGCATCCGCAGCTATCACGAAAGACAACTGACCACGTCCTGGCAGTACACCGAGCCCGATGGCACGGTGCTCGGTCAGGCGGTGACGCCGCTCGATCGCGTCGGCATCTATGTGCCCGGTGGCAAGGCGGCTTATCCGTCCAGCGTGCTGATGAATGCCATCCCCGCCAAGGTGGCCGGGGTCGGCGAGATCATCATGGTGGTGCCGACGCCGCGTGGTGAACGTAATGATCTGGTGCTCGCTGCGGCCTGGCTCGCCGGCGTCGATCGGGTTTTCACCGTGGGTGGTGCCCAGGCGGTCGCGGCACTGGCCTACGGCACGGCCAGCGTGCCGCAGGTAGACAAGATCACCGGCCCTGGCAACGCCTATGTGGCAGCGGCCAAGCGGGCCGTCTTCGGTCTGGTCGGCATCGATATGGTGGCGGGTCCGTCGGAAATCCTGGTGATCTGCGACGGCCACACCGATCCCGACTGGATCGCCATGGATCTGTTCAGCCAGGCCGAACACGACGAAATCGCCCAAAGCATCCTGCTGTGCCCCGACCCGCGCTTTATCGACCAGGTCGCCGCCAGCATCGCCCGGCTGCTGCCGCAGATGCCGCGCCGCGCCATCATCGAGGCGTCGCTGGGCAACCGTGGCGCGCTGATCGAGGTGGCCGACCTCGACCAAGCCTGTGTCCTGGCCAATCGGATTGCTCCCGAACATCTCGAGCTGTCGGTCGAGTCACCCTGGACCTGGCAGGCCAAGATCCGCCACGCCGGCGCGATCTTCCTGGGCCGCTTTACCTCCGAGTCGCTGGGCGACTACTGCGCCGGGCCCAACCATGTGCTGCCGACCTCGCGCACGGCCCGTTTTGCCAGTCCGCTCGGGGTCTACGATTTCCAGAAACGCAGCAGCCTGATCTATGTCGCGGAAGCCGCCGCTGCCCGGCTTGGCCGGGTAGCCAGCACGCTGGCGCACGGTGAAGGGCTGACGGCGCATGCCCGCGCCGCCGAGCTGCGCTACCGGGACGACTGAATGCGGTACGCCGGCCTGCCCGCCGGCAGCATCGCCTACCTTTTCCACCCCGCTTGAAGCCCGCCTGGCCGGGCCTGTTGCCATGACCCAATCGTTTTCCAACGTGCCGCCGGCGCTGTCGACTCTGCCTTTCTACGCCGCGCTGGTCGATCGTTTCGGCGAGAAGATCGTCGCCTCGGGTGTCAGCTATGCCCTGGACGGCCGCGTCCAGAGCGGGATTCCGGCGGTGGCGCGCGGCCGTACCATGCTGGTCGGCACGGTGCAGTGCGGTACGCGCAAGACCTTTACCACCCGACTCAGCTTCAATGCCTCGACGCCGCTCGAAGACCTGAAGACCCAGTGCAACTGTCCGGCCGCCGGTGACTGCGAACATGCGGTGGCGCTGCTGTGGAACTGGCTGGGCGAGCAGGAGATGCTCAACGGCGGCGAAACCGCGGACGAGGCCCCCGCGCCGGCTGTGCCCGAGCGGGTCAGCCGCTGGTGGCAATCGTTCCGTGCCGTGGCTGTCGGGGTCGATGGATATCCGCCCGGGGTGCGTAACCGCTTACTCTATGTGCTGGCGCCAGGCGAAGGCGGCCATCGGGTGGTGCCGACCAGTTGCCGGCTGCTTGCCGACGGCAGCTACGATGAAGCCTTGCCTTTCCCGGGCTGGAGCAGCGCCGAGCCGCCCAACTATCTGCGACCGGTCGATCTGCAACTGCTGACCGATCTGGCCAAGTTGCCTGCCGATGAGCCGGGCTACCGGCTGGCCGGCGAATGGGGTGCCATGCTGCTGCGCCGGATGCTCGGCACCGGCCGCTGCCATTGGCTGCAACCTTCCTCGCCGCCGCTGACTGCCGGTCCGGCCCGCGCGGCCTCGGTCGCCTGGCAGATGGCCGAGGATGGCGGCCAGCGGCTCAGTCTGAGTGCCGAGCCCGCGCCGCAGCAGTGGATCGCCGTGGCGCCGCCGTTCTATCTCGATGCCGACGGTTCGGTCGGCGAACTCGATACCGGTCTGTCGCCGCTGTTGGCGATGCAGGCGATGACCATGCCTACCCTGGCGCCCAAGGTGGCCGCGCATATCGCCGAGGAGTGGCAGGGATTGCCGTTACCGCTGCCTGCGCCCGCCGTGCTGCCGGTCGAGCGGCGCGAGACGGCACCGCGCGGAGTACTGCGCTGTAGCCAGGGCAATCTGCACGCCAACGATTGGCGTACCCTGCGTCCGCTCGGCGAGACGCCAAGCTGGATCGAAGCCTATTGCGACTACGATGGCGTGCGCGTGCCCTTACCGGCTACCGGCGATCTGATCGGTGATACGGTGCTGCACCGGGCGCGCGGCGATCTGCTGCTCGAAATGCCGCGCCAGCCGGCCGCCGAGGCGGCGCTGGCCCATCTGTTGTCGCAGCATGGGCTGGAAGGTTGGCGTGGCTTCGTGTTTGAACGGCCCGATCCGGCCGGCCAGCCGGCCGACCATATCTGGCTCCCCAGCGCGATCGCCGAACTCGACCCCGAGGACCCGGTGGCACCGCAGCTCGATGCGATCTGGCTCGATCTGGCCAGCGAGCTGCTGCCGCGTCTGGCGGAACTGGGCTGGATCATCGATTACGCCGAAGACTTCCCCTATCGCCTTCTGCACGCTGGCGAAGCCTGGCTCGATATCGACGACAGCGGCCACGACTGGTTTTCGCTGTCGCTCGGCGTCGAGGTCAACGGCCGCCGGGTGGAGCTGCTGCCCTTATTGGTCGAGGCGCTACAGCGCTTCAGCGGCCCGGCGCAGATCCAGGGTCTGCCCGATGACCATCCGCTGCGGCTGCGGCTGCCCGAAGGGATTCTGGTGCTACCGCTTGGCCGCCTGCGGCCGATGCTGATGGCGCTGGTCGAGTTGTTCGACCGCGGTTCGGTCGATCCGAACGGCCATCTGTCCCTGTCGCGGCTCGATGCCGGCCGTCTGCATCAGCTCGAACGCGAAGGCGGCATCGCCATGCGTGGCGGCGAGACGCTGCGCGCCTTCGGCCGGGCACTGGCCAAGCTGGCCGAGCAAGGTGGGATGGAGGCGCCGGCCGGCTTCGGTGCCGAGCTGCGCGATTACCAGAAACAAGGTCTGGCCTGGCTGCAAACCCTGCGCGAGCACGGTCTGGCCGGCATTCTGGCCGACGATATGGGTCTCGGTAAGACCATCCAGGCGCTTGCCCATATCCTGACCGAAAAACGCGCCGGCCGACTGACCCGCCCGGCCCTGGTGGTGGCGCCGACTTCGCTGGTGTTCAACTGGCGCCGCGAAGCCCAGCAGTTCGCGCCCGAGCTGCGCATCGTGGTGCTGCACGGCCCTGACCGTCATAACCGCTATGCCGAATTCGACGACGCCGACCTGATCCTGACCACCTATCCGCTGCTGGCGCGCGATGGCGAGGCATTGCTCAAGTTCCGCTTCCATCTGCTGATCCTCGACGAGGCGCAGAACATCAAGAATCCGCGTGCCCGCGGCAGTCAGGTGTGCGGTGCGCTCCATGCCAACCACCGCCTGTGCCTGACCGGTACGCCGTTGGAAAACCATCTGGGCGAGCTGTGGTCGCTGTTCCACTTCCTGCTGCCGGGCTTGCTTGGCGACGCCGACAGTTTCCGCCGCTACTGGCGCACGCCGATCGAAAAGCACGGCGACGGCGCCTGTCGCGCTGCGCTGGCTCGCCGGGTCTCGCCCTTCCTGCTGCGCCGTAGCAAGGAGCAGGTGGCCAAGGAGCTGCCGGCCAAGACCGAAATCCTGCGCACGGTCGAACTCGAAGGCGATCAGCGCGATCTGTACGAAACGCTGCGTCTGGCGCTCCATGAGGAACTGCGCGCCACCATCGCCGAGAAGGGCTGGAGCCGCAGCCAGATCGTGGTGCTCGATGCGCTCCTGAAGCTGCGCCAGGCCTGTTGTGACCCGCGTCTGGTCAAGCTGCCCGCTGCGGCAGCGGCCAAGAACTCGGCCAAGCTCGAACTGCTGATGGATCTGCTGCCCGAACTGCTGGCCGAAGGTCGGCGCATCCTGCTGTTCTCGCAGTTCACCTCGATGCTGGCGCTGATCGAGGAAGCCCTGGTCGAGGCCAATATTCCCTATGTGAGCCTGACCGGTCAGACGCGCGACCGTGCCGCTGTGATCGATGCCTTTCAGGAAGGCCAGGTGCCGCTGTTCCTGATCAGCCTCAAGGCGGGCGGCGTTGGTCTCAATCTGACGGCTGCCGACACGGTGATCCACTACGACCCGTGGTGGAACCCGGCCGTCGAAAACCAGGCAACCGACCGCGCCTACCGGATCGGCCAGGACAAGCCGGTGTTCGTCTACAAGCTGGTGACGCAAGGCACGGTCGAGGAGAAGATCCTGGCGCTGCAAGCCCACAAGCGTGCGCTCGCCGATGCCATCCTGGCCGAGGACGCCAGCAAGCTCGCCGTGCTCGACCCGACCTCGCTCGACGATCTGTTCGGCCCGCTCTCGGACGGCCGCTGAGCCGAAACGGGGCGCCGTGGACGATGGCTGCCCACGGCGCTGGGCGATGACGGGTTTGGAAAGAATTCGGAAAATTCTGTGCTAGACAGGATCTTCGAATCTGCCCAAAGCTGTGCTTTGGGTTCCCGCCGTTGCTGTGCAACGCCGGCAGCAGGTTTCTTCCAACGCTAGGAATTCATACTTCTATGCATATCGAAGAACGCATCCACATCGCCGTCCCGCCCTCGGTCATCGATCAGATCTGGAGCGAGGTCGACCAATGGCATCTGTGGGACCCGGACACAAAGCAAGCCTTGCTCAATGGGCCATTCGCGGTTGGAACGAAGGGTCGAATCACTCCCCGCAAAGGCATGGGCGTTCCGATGGTCGTGACGGAGCGTACCGAGGGCCGGTCATTCACCGTAGAGGGCTATATTCCTCTGTTCCGGATGCACTTCGAGCATATGGTTTCCCCGACAGCCGATGGGTCGGAAGTCGCTCACCGGGTCTGGTTCACGGGTCCGCTTGCCTTCCTTTTCGCGCCCGGGATCGCCAAGCAGGTCCGGGAGGGGCTGCCGCACACCATGCGGTCACTCAAGGCCTATGCAGAGAAGCGTCACCGCCCAGATGGTGTCGATGTCTGATAGGTCGCTCAGCCCGATGGGGGATGGCCTTTGCCAGCGACAATGGCCATGACGACGATCTGGCAGGCTTGGTGCTGGTCGCCGGTGCGAGCGGGATAAGCTCGTCGGCGCACCGAAAAGCCGGTGTTGACGAGCGTTCGGCGCCGTTATGCCAAGTTGTCGGCAGCGGAGCCGGGCGCCAACGCCACGCCATTACCCCATACTTCGCCTTATTTCCTACCCTCACGCGTCCGACCATGACTACGCCTGCTGCCCTGATTCGCCCCGAAATCCTTGCTTTGACGGCTTACCACGTGCCGCCGGCCGCTGGCATGATCAAGCTCGATGCGATGGAAAACCCCTTCGTCCTGCCCGAGTCCTTGCGCGCCGAACTGGCGGCGCAGCTCGCCCAGGTCGATATCAACCGCTATCCCGACCCGAGCGGCGAGGCGGTGAAAGCGGCGCTGCGCACGGCCATGGCCGTGCCCGAGGAATTGGAGCTGCTGCTGGGCAATGGCTCGGATGAGCTGATCCAGCTAATCGCGCTGGCGCTGGCCAAGCCGGGTGCCAAGATTCTCGCCTTCGAGCCGAGCTTCGTGATGTACCGGATGATCGCGACCATGCTCGGCGTCGAATACGTCGGCGTGCCGCTCGGCCCCGATTTCGCGCTCGACCGCGCCGCAGCGCTCGCAGCCATCGCGGAACACCGGCCGGCCCTGGTGTTCGTCTCCTACCCCAACAACCCCACCGGCAACCTGTTCCCGGCTGCCGACGTCGATGCCTTGATCCGCGCGACGCCCGGCCTGGTCGTGATCGACGAGGCTTATTCGGCCTTTGCCGAGGACAGCTTCCTGCCGCGCGTCGCCCACTATCCCAACGCGGTGGTGATGCGCACCCTGTCCAAGCTGGGCCTGGCCGGTCTTCGCCTGGGCTATCTCGTCGGCCGCCGTGAATGGCTGGGCGAATTCGACAAGCTGCGCCTGCCCTACAACATCAACGTCCTCAGCAACGCGGCGGCCTGCTTCGCCTTGCGCCATATTGGACTATTCGATGCCCAGACGGCCGAATTGCGCGCCGAACGCGAAGCGCTGTTTGCGGCCTTGCAGGCGATGGACGGCGTGAAGGCCTATCCGTCGCAGGCCAATTTCGTGCTGGTGCGGCTTGCCGACGCCGACCGTGTCTTCACCGATCTCAAAGCCATGGGCATTCTGGTAAAACGGCTGCACGGCGGTCACCCGGCCCTGAGCGGTTGTCTGCGGCTCACCGTCGGCACGCCCGAGGAAAACAACGCCATGCTGGCCGCACTGGCTGCAAGCCTGGCAAAGTCGGCGGCCTGAGGCCGATACCTAGCCTCCAGCCCTGGCAATCAATGGCCCGGAGTCGGAACTTCGGGCCGGATAGATCGGCACTGCTGGCGCGTTTTCCGATCATCCGGCGTCAGCGTGTCCGGACCCCAAGGCACAGACACTTAACTCAGCTAGGCTCGCTGGCGACTCCGCTTTCGACGGACATGCCGTAGCGCCTTGGTGTTCACGCCGGACCCGGACACGCTCCGGCTCAGTCGGAGAACCTGTTCTCTGCCTCTGGCTTTGCGTGCCATGGAGATCAGACTAGCTCAATGGCTGGCTGGTGGCCGGTGTTGACGGACGGAAAGTGTTTACGTCACTGGTTGGCAAGTGACTGGTTAGAGGCTGGCACTTGCTCTGTGGGGGATTTTGTTAGGGAAGAGGAGTTGAAAGCGACCGGTTGTATAAAAAGTGGATTTGCTTGATTTTTTATTTTCTTTTTAAATATTGCCGTATATATGGAGATTATTTTGCAAAAAATTTTCTATCTATCGACTTGTCCAGTTTTCTGCGCCAGGGCAGGGCTTATCCGGGATAGCCGGCACTGGCGGGCGCCGCGCAACATGGCACAATAGCGCCAGCAATCTTTTCCGATCTCTGCCATGCGCCAAGCCGCCGTCAGCCGCAATACCCTGGAAACCCAGATCGCCGTCACCCTCAATCTCGACGGCAGCGGCCATTCCCGCTTCCAGACCGGCGTCCCGTTTCTCGAACATATGCTTGACCAGGTCGCCCGTCACGGCCTGATCGATCTCGATATCGCCGCCGTGGGCGACCTGCATATCGATGCCCACCATACGGTCGAAGACATCGGCATCACCCTGGGCCAGGCCTTTGCCCGTGCCATCGGCGACAAAAAGGGCATCCGCCGCTACGGCCACGCCTATGTTCCGCTCGACGAGGCACTGAGCCGGGTGGTAATCGATTTGTCGGGCCGGCCCGGCCTGGTCTACAACGTCGAATACAGCCGGGCTGCAATCGGCCAGTTCGATGTCGATCTGTTCAGCGAGTTTTTCCACGGCTTCGTCAACCATGCCATGGTGACGCTGCATATCGACAATCTGCGCGGCGTCAACGCCCATCATCAGGCGGAAACCATTTTCAAGGCATTCGGCCGCGCCTTACGGATGGCGGTCGAAGTGGACGAACGGATGGCCGGCGCGACGCCATCGACTAAGGGAACGCTCACGGCGTGAATCGCTCAACCCACAGCTTCTGGGAACTCGCATGAAAATCGCCGTCGTCGATTACGGCATGGGCAATCTGCGTTCGGTGGTCAAGGCGCTGCAACACGTCGCCGACACGGCCGACGTGGTGCTGACTTCCGATCCGGCCGAAGTGGCCGTGGCCGACCGGGTGGTATTCCCGGGCCAGGGCGCCATGCGTGACTGCATGGCCGAACTTGATGGTCGTGGCCTGCGCGAAGCAGTGATCGCTGCGACCACCGACCGGCCGTTTCTGGGCATCTGTGTCGGTGCCCAAATGTTATTTGAACTGAGTGCCGAAGGCGGCAATACGCCGGGTCTGGGCTTGTTCGGCGGCGATGTGGTGCGCTTCCCGGCCGAGCGGATGCTCGACGGACAAGGCCAACGACTCAAGGTCCCGCATATGGGCTGGAATCGGGTACGCCAGCAGGGCAGCCATCCGCTCTGGCATGGCATCGCCGACGGCAGCCGCTTCTATTTCGTTCACAGCTACTATCTGCGCCCCAGCGACCCCGCCTTGACGGCGGCTGAGTCGGACTATCCGTTCCCCTTCACGGTGGCGGTCGCCCGCGCTAATATTTTTGCCACGCAATTCCACCCCGAGAAAAGCCACGCTGCGGGTCTCAAATTGCTGGCCAACTTCGTTGCCTGGAACGGCAAGGTCTAAACCTCCCAATCTCGCTCAAGCCATCATGCTGATCATTCCCGCCATCGACCTCAAGGACGGTCAATGCGTGCGCCTCAAGCAAGGCGAAATGGACTCCGCCGACGTGTTCGGTGCCGACCCGGCGGCCGTCGCCGCCCGTTGGCTCGAACAAGGCGCCCGTCGCCTGCATCTGGTCGATCTCAACGGCGCCTTTGCCGGCAAGCCGAAGAACCTGGAGGCGATCAAGGCCATTATGGCCACGGTCGGCGATGAGGTTCCGGTACAGCTTGGCGGCGGCATCCGCGATCTCGACACCATCGAGAAATATCTCGACGCCGGCCTGCGCTACGTCATCATCGGCACCGCCGCCGTCAAGACGCCGGGCTTTCTGCACGAAGCCTGCGATGCCTTCCCCGGACACGTGATCGTCGGTCTCGACGCCCGCGACGGTCGGGTGGCCATCGACGGCTGGTCCAAGATCACCGGCCATGATGTGCTCGACCTCGCCCGGCGCTTCGAAGACTACGGCGTCGAAGCGGTGATCTACACCGATATCGGCCGCGACGGCATGCTGTCGGGCGTCAATATCGACGCCACGGTAAAGCTCGCCCAGGCGCTGACGGTGCCGGTGATCGCCTCGGGTGGTTTGAACGACCTGAACGATATCCGCGCCCTGTGTGCCGTGCAGGATGAGGGCATCGCCGGCGTTATCGCCGGCCGCTCGATCTATGAAGGCACGCTCGACTTTGCAGCTGCTCAGCAGCTTTCAGATGAATTGTCTGAAGAGGCGCAGCGCGTCTAGCACCGAGTTTTCCTGTTTTTTTAGGTGAGGCATATGCTGGCCAAACGCATCATCCCTTGCCTCGACGTGGCCGCCGGTCGCGTGGTCAAGGGCGTCAATTTCGTCGGCCTGCGCGATGCGGGCGATCCAGTCGAGATCGCCCGGCGCTACGACGAGCAGGGTGCCGATGAACTGACTTTTCTCGATATCACTGCCAGTTCCGACCAGCGCGATCTGATCCTGCCGATTATCGAAGCGGTGGCCGATCAGGTATTTATCCCGTTGACCGTGGGCGGCGGCGTGCGTCGGCTCGAAGACGTGCGCCGGCTGCTCAATGCCGGGGCCGACAAGGTCAGCATCAATACCACTGCGGTCAATCAGCCCGAACTGGTCGAAGAGATTGCCGGCCGTTTCGGCTCGCAGGCCCTGGTGGTGGCGATCGACGCCCGCCGGCGCGAAGACGGCAGCGGCTGGGAAGTGTTTACCCATGGCGGCCGTACCGCGACGGGGCTCGATGCCATCGAATGGGCCCTGACCATGCAACGGCGCGGCGCAGGCGAACTGCTGCTGACCAGTATGGACCGCGACGGCACCCGCTCGGGCTTTGACCTGAGCCTGACCCGGGCGGTGGCCGATGCGGTCGATATTCCGGTGATCGCCTCTGGTGGTGTCGGCAATCTGCAACACCTGATTGACGGTATTGTCGAAGGCCACGCCGACGCCGTGCTGGCGGCCAGCATCTTCCATTTCGGCGACCATACGGTGGCCGATGCCAAACGTCTGATGCGGGCGCAGGGTATCGAAGTCCGCCTGGACGACTGAACCGACCCCTGCCCAGCTGAACCGACCCCCGAGGAGAAGCCGATGGATTGGCTCGATGCCGTGCGCTGGGATGAGCGCGGCCTGGTCTGCGCCATTGCCCAGGACGCCCATAGCGGCCGGGTGCTGATGGTGGCCTGGATGGACCGTGAGGCGCTGGCGCTGACAGCGGCCCAGGGTGTGGCCCATTACTGGTCGCGTTCGCGGGGCCGGCTGTGGAAGAAAGGCGAAAGCTCGGGTCATTTGCAGACGGTGCAGGAAATCCGCCTCGATTGCGACGGCGATGTGGTGCTGCTACAGATCGAGCAAATGGGCGGTATCGCCTGCCATACCGGACGCCAAAGCTGCCTCTACCGACGGCTGGACGCGGGTCGATGGGTCGAGGTTGACCCGGTGCTGCGCGACCCGTCCCAGATCTACCGCGACTGAGTCGCGCGACTTGTCACCAAAACGTCTTCTCAGACGCCTATAATCTTTTATTCCGTCCGGAGTCCCGCATGATCTCCACCGATATCCTCCGCCGGCTGGCCGAGACCATCGAAGCCCGCAAAGGCGCCGATCCGGCTTCGTCCTATGTCGCCAAACTGCTTGATCGTGGCCTGGACGACATTCTGAAGAAGGTGGGGGAGGAAGCCGTCGAGACCGTGATGGCCGCCAAGGATGGCGACCGGCTCCATCTGGTGCGCGAAGTCGCCGACCTGTGGTTTCATACCCTGGTGCTGCTGGCCAGCCAGGGACTCGGACCGGATGATGTGCTGGCCGAACTGGCGCGGCGCGAGGGCATTTCCGGCATAGACGAAAAGAATTCGCGAGGAGCGGGACAATGAGCGACAACTGCCTTTTCTGCAAGATCGGCCGTGGTGAGATTCCGTCGAACAAGGTGTACGAAGACGACGAAGTGATTGCTTTCCACGATATCCATCCGGTTGCCGATGTGCATTTCCTGGTGGTGCCCAAGCGGCATATCGAATCGCTGCTCAAAGTCGAATCGGCCGACCAGCCGCTGCTGGGCCGCCTGCTGACCCTGGCGCCCGAGCTGGCCCGCCAGCAGGGTCTGGGCGAAGGCTTCCGTACCGTGATCAATACCGGTCCCAAGGGCGGTCAGTCAGTCTTCCATCTCCACTTGCACGTTATCGGCGGCCATAGCCGCAATGACGGCCTGGTGCCGCAGACCCACTAAGGCCGGTCTGCGCGGTTCTTTCAAGGAGTTTCCATGGGTTCGTTTAGCATTTGGCACTGGCTGGTGGTTTTGCTGATCATCGTGCTGGTCTTCGGTACCAAGAAGCTCGGCAATATCGGCAAGGATCTCGGTTCGGCCGTGCGCGGTTTCAAAGACGGCATGAAGGAAGGCGAACAGCCGCCCAAGATCGCCGAGAAGGAAGTCAACGGCGGCGGTCGCGTCTTCGACAACGAAGCCAGCCGCGACAAGCGCTGAATAACACGGGAACCGGCCCGTGTTTGAAATCAGTTTCGGCGAGATGCTGGTGGTCGGCGCAGTGGCGCTGATCTTTATCGGACCGGAAAAACTGCCCAAGGTCGCCCGTACCCTCGGAGCGATGATCTCGCGTGTCCAGCGCTACGCCGCCGGGGTCAAGGCCGATATCCAGCGCGAGATCGAGCTCGATAATCTGCGCCGGCTCGAAGCCGAGTTGCAGGACGCCGGCCGCACCCTGATCAGCGAGGCACGCGCCGGGATCGAACCTGTCGCCGACAGCCTGAGCCAGGCCGAGGAAGCCAGTAAGCAGACCATCGACCAGGCGCTGGCGGCATTCGAGACGCCACCGCCTGCCGCGCCACCCCCGCGCGATCGCCGCTGAGCCATGCAACAAGACCTGCAACCGCTGATCGAACACCTGATCGAATTGCGCAACCGGCTGGTGCGTGCTGCGCTCGCCATCCTGGTGGTGTTCCTGATCCTCTTCAACTGGCGCGGTGAGCTTTACCACCTGCTTGCCAGCCCGCTGCTGGCCGCGCTGCCGGCCGGCAGCCATATGATCGCTACCGACGTCACCTCGTCGTTTTTCGTCCCGCTCAAAGTGACGGGCATGGTGGCCTTCCTGATCGCACTTCCCTACTGCCTCTACCAGGGCTGGGCCTTTGTGGCGCCCGGCCTCTATCAGCATGAAAAGCGGCTGGTGATGCCGCTGTTGATTTCAAGCGTGCTGCTGTTTGTGGTCGGAATGATATTTGCCTACTTCCTGGTATTTCCAGTGGTCTTCGGCTTTATGGCCAAGGCCACGCCCGAGGGGGTGGCAATGATGACCGATATCGATAAATACCTGAGCTTCGTGCTGGGCATGTTCCTGGCCTTCGGCGTCACCTTCGAGACCCCGGTGGTGGTGATGGTGCTGGTCAGAATGGGCCTGGTCTCGGTCGAGAAGCTCAGGGAAATCCGCTCCTATGTGATCGTCGGCGCCTTTGTGATCGCGGCCATCGTCACACCGCCCGATGTGCTGTCCCAGGTGATGCTGGCTGTGCCCTTATGGCTGCTGTACGAAGTGGGTGTGGTGCTGGCGGCCTGGTTGATGGTGCCCAAGCCCGCCGACACCGAACGCGCATGAGCCCGATCACCCATCTACTGATCGGATGGAGCGCAGGCAACGCTGTCGGCCTGCGCGGCCGCGATCTGGCCCTGGTGACCTGGGCCGGCGTGCTGCCCGATCTCGATGGCGCGGGTGCCCTGCTCGATATCCTCTTTCAGGCCGCCGGCCAGGAAACCCAGTTCTACGCCATGTACCATCGCTACCTGCTGCATGGCCTGTTCGGCGCGCTGGCGATTGCCGGCATCCTGTGCCGTTACGCCGTGTCGCCGCGCCGGGTCTTCTGGCTTGCCCTGTTGACCATCCACCTCCACTTTCTGGGCGACCTGCTCGGTTCGCGTGGCGCCGATCCTGCTGAGATCTGGCCAATTTTCTATCTCGAACCGGTGAGTTCTGCGCTGCGGCTGTCCTGGTCCGGCCAATGGCCGCTCAATGCCTGGCCCAATATCGTGCTGACGCTGGGCTTGCTGCTGTGGGGACTGTGGCTCGGTATACGCGACGGCCATACGCCGCTTGGCGTGATCAGCGCGCGGGCCGACCGGGCGGTCGTCGCGGCACTGCGGGCACGCTTTGGACGGTGAAGTATTTATTTGTTAATAAATGCCGCGCTGTGTCTTGCAAAGAGTTTTCCTGAATTTTTCTATTGCTGCTTTGCGCCAGGGCTGGCCAAAAAAGCCAGTGCAAGTGCGGGCTGCGTTAGCGCCTTTTCTGCCCCAATCGGCGTCGTTCTAATGGCTTTGCCTCTTTCGATCCGGACACGCTGACGCCGAATCGTCCGGCAATGCTCTGTTGCTGAGAAACGCAGCGCCGGCCCGTCCGGACAGCAAGCGCCAGGTCGAGCCACCCGTGTGACCAGTCAATCCGAGGCAAACGGCCATATACCGATGCGCCGTTGACCCACGCTTTCACAGCGCCTGACCAGCTGGCCTCGGTGGACGCCCACTGCTATTCCTCTTCTTCGAGTATCCGGGTCTCAAAGCGTGGACGCTTGCCGATCTTGACCTTGAAGCTCTGCTGCTTGCCGTTGCGCAGCACCCGGGTCTCGGTAAGCTGGCCTGGCGTGAGGCCGGCGATGACATTGAGCATGGCGGCCGAATCGGGAATCGGTTTGCCGTCGATCGAAATCAGGACGTCGCCGGGCTTGATCCCGGCCTTGTCGGCCGGGCCGCCGCGCACCACGCCGCCGATCAAGGCCCCTTCGGGGTGGTCGAGCTTGAAGCTGGCGGCCAGTTCAGGGGTCAGATCCTGTGCTTCGATACCGACCCAGCCGCGCGTGACCGAGCCTTCGCGGATGATCTGTTCCATCACCTGTTTGACGATGCTGGCCGGAATGGCGAAGCCAATGCCCATCGAGCCGCCGGTGCGCGAATAGATGGCGCTGTTGATACCGACCAGATTGCCCTGGGCATCGACCAATGCACCGCCCGAATTGCCAGGATTGATGGCGGCATCGGTCTGGATGAAGCTCTCGAAGGTATTGATGCCAAAGCCGGTGCGGCCAAGCGCCGACACGATGCCCATGGTGACGGTCTGACCGACGCCAAAAGGATTGCCGATGGCGAGCACGACATCGCCAACATTCAGCTTTTCGACTTGTCCAAAGGTAATGGCCGGCAGATTGCCCAGTTCGATCTTGATGACGGCCAGGTCGGATTCGGGGTCAGTGCCGACGACCTTGGCTTCGGCGGTCCGACCATCGGCCAGGGCGACCTGGATTTCATCGGCCGACTCGACCACATGGTTATTGGTGACGATATAGCCGCGCTCGCTGACGATCACGCCAGAACCGAGGCTCGAAGTGCGCTGATTGTCGGGACCGTCGAAGCGGTCGCCGAAAAAGCGGCGGAACAGGGGGTCGTCGAGCAGGGGATGGCGGCGGGTGCGTACCGCCTTGCTGGTATAGATATTGACCACCGCCGGCATGGCATGACGCACCGCGTCGCGGTAACTGCCGCTGCCGCCCGTGGCGGCGACTGCCTCGGGAATGGTCTCGCGCAGTGTCACCACTTCGGCAGGCTTGGGCAGCATGCCGGGCCGCAACAAGGTGAGCAGGAACCAGACGGCCAGGCCGATGGTGGTGGTTTGTGCGAAAATCAGCCAGAGTTTCTTCATCGGACGACCGTCTGTGGCAAGTATGGCGATTTCTCTCGAACAGCTGGAAAAGTATAGCGGACAACTTCTGCAACCCGATCGCTTCCGCGATTACAGCCCAAACGGCGTGCAGGTCGAGGGGCGGCCCATGGTAGGGCGGCTGGCCTGCGGGGTGACGGCGAGCCTGGCGCTGATCGAAGCGGCGCTGGCTTGGCAGGCAGACGCCATTGTGGTGCACCACGGCTATTTCTGGAAGAGCGAGGACAGCCGGATCATTGGCAGCAAGAAGCGTCGTCTGGCGGCGCTGCTGCGTGCCGATGTCAGTCTGCTGGCCTATCATCTGCCGCTCGATGCCCATCCGGAGCTGGGTAACAATGCCTGTCTCGGGCAAAAACTGGGCCTGGAAGCCGAGGGCCGTTTCGGCGAGCAGGAGCTGGGCTGGTTTGGCCGCCCGCGCGAAGTGCTGACGCTGGGCAATTTCGCTGCTCGGGTCGAGCTGGCACTGGGTCGGCGCCCGCTGCTGATCGGCGATCCAGCCAAACCGCTCAAGCGGGTGGGCTGGTGCAGCGGCGGTGCCCAGGGCTATTTCTCGGCGGCCATCGAGGCCGGTTGCGATGTTTATCTGACCGGCGAGGCATCTGAACACAACTATCATACGGCGCTGGAATCCGGCGTCGGCTTTATCGCCGCCGGCCATCATGCCAGCGAACGCTATGGTGTCCAGGCACTGACTGCCCATCTGGCGACAGAGTTCGGGCTCGAATGGCGCTATTTCGAACTCGATAATCCAGTCTGAGCAGGTTGTGGCACAGGTTCGACAAACAGATAACCCTGGCGGGAAGAGTGCTTAAGTTATCTCGGCGATTCGGATAGAATCGCGTGATTTTCCAGGGTTAGCTTCCTACAAAGTCAGGGATTGGGTTATGACGAATCAAGTGGACAACAGCAAGCGGCGGTTTCTGACGCTTGCGACCGGCGCCGTCGGAGGCGTTGCGGTGGCGGGGGTTGCGATGCCGTTCGTCGCAAGCTTTTTCCCGTCTGAACGCGCCAAAGCTGCCGGTGCGCCGGTCGAGGTCGATATCAGCAAACTCGAGCCGGGCCAGAAAATCAATGCCGAATGGCGCGGCAAGCCGGTTTGGGTAGTAAACCGCACTCCCGAAATGCTGAGCAATCTGTCCAAAATCGAGGGCAAGCTCACCGATCCGAAATCCGAAGGTAGCGAGCAGCCCGAATACTGCAAAAACGCTACCCGTGCCCGTAAACCGGAAATCTGGGTCGCACTGGGTGTCTGCACCCACCTCGGTTGTTCCCCCACCTTCCGCCCCGAACTCGCGCCGGCTGATCTTGGCGCCGATTGGGTCGGTGGTTTCTACTGTCCCTGCCACGGTTCCAAATTCGATCTGGCTGGCCGAGTCTACTCGGGCGTGCCTGCGCCGACGAACCTGGTGATCCCGCCGCATAAATATCTCAACGACCAACTGCTGCTGGTCGGCGAAGACCAGTAAAAGGGAACGGCCCATGAATATGAGCAAGCAGGCACAGCAGGTGCTCAGCTGGATCGACGACCGCTTTCCGCTGACCAGTTCCTATAAGGCGCATATGTCCGAGTACTATGCGCCGAAGAATTTCAACTTCTGGTACTACTTCGGCTCGCTGGCGCTTCTGGTGCTGGTGTTGCAGATCGTGACGGGCATCTTCCTCACGATGAACTACAAACCTGACGGCAATCTGATCCCCGGCACCAATGTGTCGGTGGCCTTTGCCTCGGTCGAATACATCATGCGCGATGTGGCGGGTGGCTGGATCATCCGTTACATGCACTCGACCGGCGCCTCGATGTTCTTCGTGGTGGTCTATCTGCATATGTTCCGTGGTCTGGTGTACGGCTCCTACCAGAAACCGCGCGAACTGGTGTGGATCTTCGGCATGCTGATCTTCCTGTGCCTGATGGCCGAAGCCTTCCTGGGCTATCTGCTGCCGTGGGGCCAGATGTCGTTCTGGGGTGCTCAGGTGATCGTGAACCTGTTCGCTGCCGTGCCGGTGATCGGTCCTGATCTGGCCGTGTTCATCCGTGGCGACTTCAACGTTTCTGACGCCACCCTGAACCGCTTCTTCGCCCTCCATGTGATCGCCGTCCCGCTGGTGCTGCTGGCGCTGGTGGTGGCCCACCTGGTGGCGCTGCACGAAGTCGGCTCGAACAACCCTGACGGCGTCGATATCAAGAAGCTCAAGGACCCGAAGACCGGCATCCCGCTCGACGGTATCGCCTTCCACCCCTACTACACGATCAAGGATATCTTCGGCGTTGCCATCTTCCTGGCGCTGTTCAGTGGGGTGGTGTTCTTCGCGCCCGAAGTCGGCGGCTACTTCCTGGAATTCAACAACTACATTCCGGCCGATCCGCTGAAGACCCCGCCGCATATTGCGCCGGTCTGGTACTTCACGCCGTTCTACGCCATCCTGCGCGCCGTGCCTTCGTTCTGGGGCACCCAGGTGTGGGGCGTGCTGGCGATGGGCGCTGCGGTGGTGATCATCGCTTTCCTGCCCTGGCTCGATCGCAGCCCGGTCAAGTCGGTACGCTACCGTGGTCCGAAGTTCAAGATCATGCTGACCCTGTTCATCATCTGCTTTATCGGCCTGGGCATTCTCGGTGCGCTGCCGCCGACCGATGTGCGCACGGTGCTGTCGCAGATCTTCAGCGTGGTGTACTTCGGCTTCTTTATCAGTCTGCCGTTCTATAGTGCCAACGATATCGGCAAGCCGGTGCCCGAGCGGGTCACCGAGTCGAGCACGGCCCGTCAGATGCAGTTCCTGATGATGGTCGGGGCTGCGCTGGTCGGTTCGTTTATCTTTGCCAAGGTGGTTTGAGCGAGCGAGATGACAATGAAAAAATTCCTTCTCAGTCTTATCGCCGCCGGCGCGACCCTGTGGTCGGGCCAGGCACTGGCCGCTGGTGCCGAAGTGGCGCTCGACAAGGCGCCGATCGATGTTCGCGATGTCGAGTCGATCCAGCGTGGCGCGCAGCTGTTCTCCAACTACTGCCTGTCCTGCCACGGCGCCGTGGCCGTGCGCTACAACCGGATGATGGATCTCGGCCTGTCCGAGCAGCAGATCCGCGACAACCTGATGTTCGCCGCCGATAAGCCGGGCGAGACCATGCGGGTGGCGATGACCGCGGCCGACGGCAAGGTGTGGTTCGGTGCCACGCCGCCTGATCTGTCGCTGATCGCCCGTTCCAACCGGCCCGACTGGCTCTATACCTATCTGCGCAGCTTCTACCGCGACAGCAGCCGGCCCACCGGCTGGAACAACGCGGTGTTCGACAAGGTCGGCATGCCCCATGTGCTGTGGCAGCTCCAGGGCGACCTCGAACTCAAGGTGGTGCCGGGCCGCGTACAGCAGCCAGCACCCGATGTGGTGCGCAGCTGGGAACACGTCGAGCACAAGGACGGCAAGGACGTGGTCAGCACTCATCAACTGGTGCTGACCAAGGCCGGTGAACTGACCCGACTCAACGACGGCAAGGCCGTCACGCTCGATTACGACCGCAAGGTGGCTGACCTGGTCAACTACCTGGTATGGATGGGCGAGCCGGCCCAGACCACCCGCGAGCGGATCGGTTATGGCGTGCTGCTGTTCCTGTTGTTCCTGCTGGCGCCGATGGCCTACTTCCTCAAGCGCGAGTACTGGCGCGATATCCACTGATAGCGTGGCTGCCAACGAAGAAAGCGGGTTTTCCCGCTTTTTTCTTTTGTATCAGTCACTTACCACGAAAATATGGATTTCGGCCGGGGCGGGGTGATAAAATGCTACGTTACCCAGCAGACCCTCTAACTCGGAGCGGACCGTCCCGCTCCCGGAGACCGCCGATATGATGACCTTGTATTCCGGAACGTCCTGTCCTTTCAGCCACCGCTGCCGTATCGTGCTGTTCGAGAAGGGAATGGACTTCCAGATCGTCGATGTCGACGTCCACAACAAGCCCGAAGACCTGTCGGTGATGAACCCGTACAACGAGGTCCCGGTGCTGGTCGAACGTGACCTCGTGCTGTATGAGTCCAATATCATCAACGAGTATATCGACGAGCGTTTCCCGCATCCGCAACTGATGCCGGCCGATCCGATCATGCGTGGCCGGGCCCGGCTGATGCTGTTCAACTTCGAGCGCGAGCTGTTCGTCCATGTGCGCACCCTCGAAGACAGCAGCTCGACCAAGAAGGAACAGGAAAAGGCGCGTACGGTAATCCGCGACAACCTGGGCCAGATCGCCGCCATCTTCGCCAAGCAGAAATTCATGCTGGGCGAAGAGTTCTCGATGCTCGATGTGGCCATCGCGCCGCTGCTGTGGCGTCTTGAATACTACGGCGTCGAAGTGTCGAAGCCGATGGCACCGATTCTCAAGTACGCCGAGCGCATCTTCAGCCGCCAGGCCTTTATCGATTCGCTGACCCCGAACGAAAAAGCCATGCGCAAGTAAGCGCGTCCGGGCGCTCCAGGGCGCCCGTGCTGTTTTTCCCCTTTCCCGGTCTTTCCCACTATGAGCACGGTTCCGATCAAACCCTATCTGATGCGCGCCATCCATGAATGGTGCTCCGACCAGGGCTTTACGCCCTATCTCGTCGTCGCGGTCAAAGGCAAGATGCAGGTGCCGATGGAGTTCGTGAAAAACGGCGAGATCGTGCTCAACATCAGCTACAACGCTACCCGCAACCTCCATCTGGGCGACGACTACGTGCGTTTCTCGGCCCGTTTCAACGGGGTGTCGCGCGATATCATCGTGCCGGTCGGCGCCGTGGTGTCGCTGTTTGCCCGCGAAAGCGGTGAAGGGATGGCCTGGGAGCCGGAACCGGGTGACGGGATGGTCGAAGAAGCCAAGGTGTCGCCGCTGCGCGCCGTGGCGACCGATGAGCCGGAAACGCTGCCGACCCCGGCCGCCGAGCCAGTCGCTCCTCCACCCGAGGACGAACCGCCGCCCACCGGTGGCCGGCCGCGGTTGCGCGTGGTCAAGTAAGCATCCCGATGGCAGAGGCGGTAACGGTTGTGCCGTTGCCGCCCGGTCTCTCAGCGCTCTCGCGCTGTCTTCTCCCCGGATGGGAACCTCTTGTCCGAGCCTGTTCAGGCTGTCTTCTGAATTTTTTAAATTCAATATCCAGCACGCTCTGCACCTTGCAGTCGCTTTTCAGAAAAATTTAATAAATGTGCCTTTACCGCAGTGTCCGGGGCAAATCACGCCAAGCGGACACCCGCGGTAGCCTCAAGGCTTGCTCTGTGCCGCATTGACGACCTCGGCGACGTTGAGCAGCCCGAGCGGTGGATAGAGATCGAGCTGTTGTGCCACCGGCATATTGATGATCAGCGAGAAGCGTTGCAGGGTCTGGGCCGGCACGCTGCCGGCCGGTTTGCGCTCAAGCAGGATCTCGCGTGCCTTGTAGGCGGCAAAGCGGCCGACGTTGGCGCCGTTGCTGAACAGGCCGAACAGGCATTTGGCCTGACGCACGATGCTCTCGGTGGCGCAGAAGGTCGGCAAGCGAATATCGAGCGCCGCCTGGGTGACGGCGTCGCGGTGGGTAAAGGCCAGAAAGGTGCTCGGGCCGATATAGAGGAAATCGACTCGTTGCTCGGCGATCCGCCGCACCAGCAGCGGCAGGGCGCTGGGGTCGGGGCTGCCGTCGCGCAATGGCACGGTTTCCTCGACCAGCTCGAATTGCAGCGAAGGCGCCAGTCGTTGCAGCGCATCGCGCACCAGCAGCGAGTTGGGTTCGGCCGGGTTGGTCAGATAACCCAGCCGCTTGAATGGCCGATAGGCGCGAATGGTATTGAGCTGCACGGTCAGCGGTGCCACATGGCTGACGCCGGTCAGATTGCGGCGCGGCTGCTCCAGGCTCGGTACCAGTCGGGTGCCGAGCGGATCGGTGACTTCGGTAAAGACGATGGGAATATCGCGGATATGGCGATCGGGCTCGGCATCGTCGTAGGTACCGGCCACGGCCAGGGTGGTCGGGGTGCCCCAGGTATAGATCAGGTCGGGCCGCAGCTGGCGCAGTTGCTGGATCAGCGCCGGGGCATCCTCGCGCTTGCCCGAGTAGCGCAGCACGCTGACCTCGGTATCGACCCCGTTCTTGCGCAGATAGTCGCGGAAGGCCTGTTCGGTCGGCTGCTCGTCGCGCGGCAGCACCATGGCGATCCGGTAGGGTGCGGCACCGGCGCTCAGGCTGAGCAGCAGGGCGAAGGCGACAAACAAGCGGGTCATGGTGTTCCTTTTTCGCAATACGGCAGTAAGCCAAGCCATAGATAGACGGTAGCCACACCCAGCAAGGCGCCGAGCGCGCCGACGGCGCCGGCCGGTCCCCAGGCGTCGATGGCGCGCGCGGCCACGATGGCGGCGGCGATGCTACCAAGTCGTTCGGTCAGCCGGAAGGCGGCCAGCGCCTGTTCGGCATCGGTGTCGGGGTGGCGCTCGAAGATATCGGCGACCAGGGCCATCTGCGGCGCACTCAGCACCGCCTGGCCCACGCCGAGCAGGGCACAGGCGAGCGCAATGCCGCCCAGACCGTCGAGCCAGGGCATCGGGGCGCAGGCCGCGACCGACAACAGACCGCCGGCGATCACAAACGGCCGGCGCCGGCCATAGCGGTCGGACCAGCGCGCCACCAGCGGGGCGCTCAGCATAAAGGTAATGAAATACAGCATCAGCACCCGGCCGGCCATGCTGTTGGGGTAGCCCTGGGCCTGGAGATAGAGTGGCGCGAGCAGCAACAGCAGCGCGGCGGCAGACAGCCGGGCCGGGATGGCGGCCCCGAGGATCACGGCTCGGGCGCGCGGCTCGCGCAGTACGGCCAGAAAACCGGCGAGTCCATATTGGCTGCGGCTGCTGCTGGCGGCCGCCGCAAGCTGGGGCAGACGCAGCGCCAGCACGGCACTGAGCAGATAGGCGGCGCCGCAGCCGACAAAGGCCCAGCCGTAGCCGAAGCGGTCGGCCAGCACCCCGCCGAACGCCGGCCCGACGATGCCGGCTGCAACGATGGCCGCGGCGATCTCGGCCAGACCACGGGCACGGTTGCCGCTGTCGGTCAGACGCACGATGGCGGTCTGGGCCAGGATCAGGGTCAGGCCATAACAGGCGCCGCCAGCGCCACGCAACAGGGTCAGGGTCAAGGTGTCGCGCGCCAGCCAGCCCGTGACGGCCAGCAGCGCGGCACCTGCCACGGCAGCCAGGCACAGGGCGCGGCGCAGGTCGGCCCGCTGCGCCAGCCAGGGCCCGAGTGGCTGGGCCAGCGCCAGCGTCAGCATAAAGGCCGTTACCGGCAAGCCGGCCTGCATCGCTGGCGACAAACCCGCCACCGGCGCCAGATCAGCGGCAAACACCGCGAAGAACGGCCGCAGCAATTCCTCGCTGAGCGCAATGGCGAAGATGATCAGCCGGATCTGCGTCAGGCTAGTGCCGCTGGCTATATGGCGGACGTGTCCCAGCGCCAGCGCAAACAACCCGGGCAATGCACTGCGCACCCATAGACCGTGGGTCAGCTCGCGCACCAACACAAAGGCGATTACCAGCGCCAGCGCCAGATCGAGCGCAATGGCGCCCAATTCGCGATCGATATAGTCAAGTCGATAACCGGCGCTGATCTGCGCGCCGCCCGCCAGACGCACGGTCGCTTCGGCATGACCAGGGAGGGGTTGGGCCTGCTCGGGCAGGATGTCTTCGATCCGGCTGCTATGGACCATCGGGCGACCGTCACTGCTGCGCAGCACCAGATAAGCCAGTTCGGCCCGCTCGGCGAGCAGGGCGGCAAACACCGGTTCGATGCCGGGCAGCTTATCGAGTGGGATGCCATAGCGCTGGGCCTGCTCGATCTGGCCGGCCAGCGCGCGGGCCGTGGCGCTGGCATTGTGATCGATCTGCTCGGCCACCAGGGTGCGGGCGCCGTCGCGGGCCAGACTGAGCAGACCGGCCAGACCGGCGATCAGGGCGATCGCGGCAAACAGCAGCACCAGACGGGCACGGCGGCGCGGAGCGAGGCTCATATGGCCTCCAGCGGAGGACGATGGCTGCGTCGCAGCAGCCGCGCTGCCACAGCGGTGCCGGCAGCGGTGAGAAGGACCAGGAGCGCCGCGCCCCAGGGCAGCAGACCGAGCAGAAAATCACGGCAGCGCTGCCGTACATCGGCATCATCGCGTACCAGCCAGATCAGCACTGCCGTCTGACCGCTGGCATCGAGCGCCCGCAGGGCGGTGATGCCGTAGCCGTCGTGTTGGCGCTGCAATACACCTCGCTGACGCAGCAACTGAGGACGCCAGCCCGTGTGTTGCTGTAGCAGCGCCTGGGCGGTGTCGCCGTCGAGGCTGACGAAAGGCCGGCCTTGCGGATCGGTCAGCAGTGCCGCCGCCAGTCCCGGATCGTCACGACGCAATTGATGCAGGGCATAAGCGAGCCGGGTCATATCGGCCGGTTGCAGGCCCAGTCGGAAACCTGCTTCGATCTGTTCGCGCAGCGCCACCGCCTGCTGGCCCGAGCGGGTATGGGCCAATTCGAGCGCGACCTGTTCGACGCGCCAGCCGATCAGCAGCAGGGTCAGGCCGAGAAAGACGCCGAGAAACGCCAGCAGCGGCAGAAACAGCAGACGAAGGGTGGCGGCTTGGGGCGCGGGCATTCTCGTTTACACTGCGAAGTGGGCCGCCGCTGGAATGCGGCTCGACTGTTCTTGGAGTCCGGCATGTCTATACTTCCTTCCCCGATCCGGCCAGAGCTGGCGCTGCCGGCCAGTCTGGGCGGTTTCGCGGTCCGCCTGCTCAGCCCCGACGATCTCGAGGCCATCGTGGCATTGCGGCGCGAAGCACTGGCCTGTCTTACCCATCCGGACGCCTATGTGGTCGAGGACGATGAAACCGGCTTTCTGCTGCAACACTGCGGCGCCGGCGGCGTCACGGTGGGGCTGTTCGAAGGCCAAATACTGGTGGCGTATGCCGCAGTCGGCTTTCCGGCCATGGATCACCCCGACAATCTGGGCAGCCATCTCGGTTTTGCGCCGGAACGGCTGGGTACGGTCGCCCATATCGCCAGTTGCATGGTACGGCCGGCCTACCGGGGCCACGGCCTGCAAGGCACCCTGCTCAAGGCCCGCTTTGCCCTGGCACTGGCCTATGGTCGCCGTCACTGCCTTGCCATGGTGTCGCTGCACAATCATCCGAGCCGCCACAATATGCTGAAACAGGCCATGCGTATCCGCTGGGCCGGCGAGCTGCGCTGCGGCAGTCATCTGCTGCGGCGCCAGGTGCTCCATCTCGATCTGCGCGGCCGCAGCGATGGGGCCGGGCCGGTCGAGCATTGGCTGGGCAGCGACGATCTCGATGCCCAACGCGCGCTGCTGAGCGCCGGCTGGATCGGCGTGGCCGACCGTTACGCCTCCTGCGGCTCGGCCGAACTCGGCTTTGCCACCTGCTCGCCGTAGCGCATCACCACGCAGGTGATATCGTCCGACTGCGGGGTGCCGGCAGCAAAGTCGCGCACTGCCTCGACCAGCCGTTCCGGAATCGTATCGACCGCCTCGGTCGGACCGATCTGCGCCATGGCCTGCATCAGCCGTGCTTCGCCAAACAGTCTGTCGTGCTCGTCCACCGCTTCGGTGACGCCATCGGTGAACATCACCAGCGTATCGCCCGGGGTGAGCCGGATACAGGCGTCGCCAAAGGCGAAATCCTCGACCACCGCCAGCGCCATCCCTTCAGTCTTGGGCAGCCATTCGAGCGTGCCGTCGGCCCGTTGCAGCAGCGGCGGATTATGGCCGGCGTTGAGGAAGACGAATTCCCCCGACACCAGGTCAAGCACCCCGTAGAACACCGTCACGAACATCATCTGCTCGTTTTCCGAGGCCAGAAGCTGGTTCAGCTTGCCAAGGCAGGCCGCCGGCGAGCGGAAGAAGCGGGCGTAGGCCTTGAGCAGACTGCGCGAAATCGCCATGAACAGTGCCGCCGGCACGCCCTTGCCCGACACATCGGCGACCACGACGCCCAGATGATGTTCGTCGAGTAAGAAGTAATCATAGAAGTCGCCGCCGACTTCCTTGGCCGGAATCATGGTGGCGGCAATCGAAATCTCGGCGCGTGGCGGCAGCGCACGCGGCAGGATCGACTGCTGCATCTGGCGGGCGATTTCGAGTTCCTGCTGCAGGCTGGCCAGCCGGGCCTTGGTTTCCATTGCCAGCCGCAGCTCATCGACCAGTTGCAGCAGTTGGCGCTGCTGGTTGGTCACGAGCGCCGACAGGCGGCCCAGGATATCGGCCAGCGCCGACAGCTGATTGCCTTCCTGGCCGGCCCGGGCGCTATCGAGGGCGGCGTCGAGGTCGCTCAGGATATCGGCGCGTACCTGGCTGTCGAGGTTGACCGCCAGGGCGAACAATTGCTCGCGGATCAGCTTTTCCTGCCGTTGCCGCTGCCGTACCCGTTCGTCGCGCAGCATCTCCAGTTTGAGCAGCTCTTCGCGCAGTACTGCAACCCCGCGGGCGATCTCGCCGGCTTCGTCGGGCAATTCCTCATCGCTTTCGGCCAGCCGGGCCTCGGTATCGCCGTGGGCCAGGGCATTGATCACTGCGGCCACCCGGGTCAGCGGCTGGAGCGAGCGGCGCACGTAAAGGAACAGGCCCAGGGTGATCAGCACCGCCATCAGCGCGCCGCCACCGGCCCAGGCCAGGGTGAAGAAGCGGTCATCGGCCGCCGCCTGGCTGTAGTCGCGCAAGGTGACCAGCGCCCCGATCACCCGGCCGTCGGGGTTGCGCACCGGCAGGCTGACCGCCAGATAGACCTGGCCTTCGCGCACCACCCGTTGCACGCCGGCGGTACGTAGGCTCGGATGGGCGCTGACATTGCGCCAGAGCCAGTGGTCCGTGCCATGGGTCATGCGGCCGCGCAGATTGAGCAGATAGGCATCGGCACCCAGATGCTGCTTGAGTTCGTCGAGCGCCGCGTCGATCGGGAAACTGAGCGCCAGCACCCCCACGGTGGAGCTGGTGCTATGCAGTGGCTGGGCGATCAGGATCTGGTAGCGCATCGCATCGATCTGCCCCACGCCCGATAGCGGCTGGCCCAGCAGCAGCTTGTTGAGGCCGCCGGCGTCGAGCAGGGCGCGCTGTTCCAGCTCGGCGCTCGAGGTGAACAGCAGCGAATGGTTCGGGGTATAGGCGTCGATCCGCAGCTCGGGATGTTCGCTGGCGTAGTGCTCGAAGCGATCGTTGGCGCTGCGCTGGTCCTGCCGGGTCAGCGCATCGGCCAGCTCGCGGTCGGCCAGCAGGGCGAGTGCATGCTCTTGCAGGATCTGTAGCTTGCGCGACTGGATCTTCTTCCAGGCGATGTCCTGCGCCAGCATCAGCGACTTGGCGTAGCGCGTCTCGAAGCGTTGGTCGTGCTGCCATAGCATCAGCGCCAGGCCGATCCACAGCAACGACATGGCGGCCGATACCAGCAGAGGCAGGCGGGTGCGCAGCATCAGGGCTCACCCTCGGTGGAGTAGGTGGTGGTCAGGGCCAGTGCCAGTGCCAGGGCTGTCCAGGCCAAGGCGCCGAGAAAGACCGGGGTCCCGAAGCGGGCCAGCGCAAAGGCGGTGCCGAGCACGGCGATGGCGACAATGGTATCGATGCCGGCGTAGCGCGCTTCGACCCAGTGCTGGCTGCGTTGGCTCCATCCGGCGGCAAGCGAGAGGCCGGCGGCGAGGGCCGCGAGCGGCAGACTCCAACTGAAGCCCAGCGCCAGGCCGACGCCGGCCGCCAATAGCAGCGGCAAGGCCAGCCAGTGCCAGCGGCGCCAACCAAAACCGAGCGTCAGGGCGCAGCCGGCGGCGGGGCCGAGGAATAGCCACATCAGCACCAGCCAGTCCTGCAGATAATTGGGTTGGCGCTGCAGCAGCAGACAGACTGCGGTGGCACCGCCCCAGACGCTGCCCGACAGGATGGCCGCCCATAAGCGCAGCGGAGTGCGCGGCGGATATTGGGGCGGTGGCATCCGCCAAGCCGGATGCTGGGCACGTACCGAGAGGGCGGTGAACATGGCGACCAGGGCAATTGCGCCCAGCACCAGACCGCTGCGTTCATGCAGCAGCGGCTCGAGCACCAGACCCAAGAGCGGACCGACGACTTCCAGACCAGCCACCATGCCGGCCATGCAGGCCGGCAGATTGGCATCGCGGCCATGCGCAGCGGCGCGTGCGGCACCCACGGCCAGCACGGCCAGACCGGCGCCGGCAAACAGACGGAGCGTCAACTCGACCCAGGCACTGTGCGGCACAAAGCTGTTGAGCACCAGGGCAGCCGTCAGCAGCAGTGCTCCCCAGCCGGCCAGATGGGACGCCGTGGCCTGGCGCAAAGGGCCGGTCAGTACCGCAGCGCCAGCCAGCGAGCCGGTCAATAGTGCCAGCAGTTCGGCAAAGGCGGCACCGCCCACCGGACCGCCGCCCCGCAGGCCGCCCACGGCGGTGGCGGCCAGAAACACCAGCCAGCGGCTATCCGAGGCCAGACTGTCGAGTCGATGGGCAATCGGCTTGGCGGCGGCGAAGCGGGCGTCGCCGCGGGTTTCCTTCTGTAACTGGGTCAGCTCGGCCCGGCGGTCGGCATCGGGTTCGGTGTCGCGTAGCGAGGCAATCAGCCGCTCGACCCGGACAAAGCGCTCATTGGCGGCGCGGATACGCGAAGCCAGCCAGTCGAGCCGCGGGTCGGCCACCCCTTGACCACTGCCGCGATAGACCTGGTCAAGTGACTTGGCGTTGACGGCCGCCACCATCAGCCGGACGGCATCGGCACGCGACAGCGGACCGCGGCGGAACAGGAAACGGAAGGCTTCGTTGGCCGCCACGACTCCAAGCAGCAGCAGGGCGGCGCAGGCGGTCAGAAGCGGCAGGGCGATTCTGAGCGGATTGGGCGGACGCAGGCCGACCCGCACCTGGGCGATTTCCAGACCGTTGACCCGGGCACTGGCATTGGCGATCTGCTCGGGTAGCGGCTGGCGCGGGCGCAGAATGATACGGCCCTGGGTATCGCTGACTTCGATCGCCACCAGTTCGGGATTGGCCTGAAGTCGGGCTGCGACCAGCTCTTCGAGCCCGATCAGCCGATCGAGCGGCACACCGACCGTGACGGCATGGGAAATGGTGGCGGCGATGCCGTTGGCGACCAGCCGGGCCTTGGTATTGACTTCGGCCGCGCGTACCGTCTCGATACGGCTGAAGGCGATGCTGCCCAGCAGCGTCAGCACCGTGCCGAGCAGCAAGGTGGTGAACAGCACAAACCAGCATTCGAGGCGGCGCGTCATAGGCCGGCGCGCTCCCATTGATGGAGCCGGGTCTGCGCCTGATCGAGCCTTTGCAGCACCGACTTGAGTTCGCAGGCGGCGCTGGACAGGGCGGTGCCGGTGTGTTCGTCCGGATTTTCCAGTTGGGTCACCTCGGCCAGCATTTCCTGGACCGGGCGGCGGATACGCAGATAAAAGCCCAGGATCGCCGCTGCGATGCATAGCCCGGCCAGGGCAAAACCGCGCAGTCTGGCATCGCGGTTGAGTTCTTCGTCGGCGGGGTGATGGGTAAGGTAGGTGGCGGCCAGATAGCCGATGGTTTCGCCAAAGGCATTGCGGATCGGCTCGCCGATCACGGTTTCGCCCGAGTCGCTGACGCTCCATTCTTGGCCCGGTTCGATCTGGGCCAGCCAGCGGCCGGGGACACGTTCGAGGATGGAGCCGCGGTCGGTGTTGAACAGCGACATGCCGCGCTGATCGAAGATTTCGACTGCCTGGAGCAGGCCATCCTGGGCCAGCATCTGCTCCAGCCGCTCCTGGGCGCCGCGGTCGTCGCCCAGCTCAAACCCCAGGGCCAGGTCGGTTTCGATTTTTTCGCGCAGCTCAAGCAAGGTGACGCGAAAGCGTTCGCGCTTGGAGTCGGCGACGATGGCTTCCTGGACCGACACCACCAGCATGACCGCCAAACCACATACCAGGGTGATCACGATCAGCCAGGGCAGACCGATCTCCCATAACAGACCATGGCGGAGTTTCGCTACGCCAAAGGCTTGGCGAAGGCGAGAAGGGGATGTCATGATGTTTGGCGGTCTGATTTTATTGTTTTAAGAGGGGACAGTCGCCTACTATGACGGCGTCCGGGCGACTTTGCATGACTATCAGAAATATATTTTTTCGGCATTGTAGCCTGTCGATTGCTCGATTGAAAAATTCGATAGCGCTCGCTTGCCGATCGCTGTCGTATCCAGACCCCCGTGCCAGAAAAGATAGGCTGGCCGCCGCTGCTTTCCACTTGCTAAAAATGTAAGGATATGTCCCCGGACTGCGCAATGGCCGCGACCTTCAGCCAATCTCTATCGAGCCATCCTGCGGCGATTGCCGTGCTGGCCGAAGCGGTCGAAACCTGGGCCGCCGGCCTGGCCCTGCCTAGCAAAACCGTGTTTGAAATCAATCTGATCCTCGATGAGTTGATCAGCAATGTGATCGAGCACGGCTATGCCGGTCGCGACGATGGTCTGATCGAGGTGGCGGTCGAATACGCCGACGGCGCGGTGACGCTCGAAGTCACCGACCACGCTGCCCCGTTCGATCTGCTCGAACTCGATTCCCCCGATCTGGACGCCGATCTCGACAGCCGGCGCATCGGTGGCCTGGGAGTGCATTTCGTGCGTCAACTCGCCGACGCGGTCGATTATCGCCGTCTCGGCGACAGCAATGTGGTGCGGGTCCATAAGCGTATCGAGGGAGCTGCCTGATGCTGGCCGATCCCGACCGCCTGATCAGTGAATTCGGCACGCTGCTGGGAATGCCCGGGCTGCGGCTCGATGCCCAGCGTCATTGTTCGCTGCTGTTCGATCGCAGCCACCGGCTGGCGATCGCCTGTGACAGCGCAGGCGGACGGCTGGTGCTGCACTGCGCCGTCGGCCCGCTGCCGCCGGCAGTGAGCAGCGATACCCTGATTGCGCTATTGCGCGCCAACTATCTATGGCGCGGCGCCCATGGCGCCACCCTGAGTCTCGACCCCGATGGCCGCCAGGTGACCCTGATGCTGGCGCTGTCTCTGGCCGGCCTTGATACCGCCCAGCTCAATACGGCGGTCGAGAAGCTGCTCGATAGCGTGGACGCCTGGCAACGCTTTCTGGCCGACCCGCAACGGGGCGATCCGGGTCCGGCGCTGGCGCCACTACGCTTCTTCGATATGAAGGCCTGAGCCGGGTTCCCGGCTCAAACAAGGCTTTTGGAAAAAATCCTGAAAAACGTCTGCAAGAATTGATAACGGTTTTGAATAAAAAACCGTGTTTTGTGACGTCTGTATAAGATGGGCGGCAAGGAGGCTGTCGCTTCGTTGCCAAGCCGAAAAGCGGACTTCGTCTAACTATCGATCCTCGACCATGCCTCCAGATGGACCCGACACAACAGGCAAGCTAACCCGCTGGCTCCACCCTGGCTGTCGGCGGTCATGCGAGGGCGGACGCTTGTCCACGGCCGGTCGACGCCGAACCGACCTCAGCAACGGACGATCCATGGGCTTGCCCGAGCGAGTCCAGTCGGATTCCGGGTTTGTCGGCAATACGCCAACGGGGCGTCGGTGACATATCCTGGCAGCTTGTGGCCGGGTCCGTTTCGCTGGTCGATCGCGACGCCAGGCGCCTGCTGCAATCAGGCGGCTTTCTGGATGATGCCTTTCAGGGCGTCGGCCAGTTCCTTGACCACCGTGCTCTGCAACTGGGTCATCATGGTCCACGATTGCAGCTTTTGCTGCATGGCGAGCAGATCGGCCGTGGACGGGTTTTCGCCAAGCGCCGAGATCTGGGCTTTCAGATCGGCTTCGCGGCTTTGGGTGTAGGTTTGCAGGGTCGAATTGATAAAGTCGAAGGTCAAGGCCATGGGAAGGCTCCAGATCAGGGTTGTTCGGTCGGGCCCAGCAAGGGCAGGGCGCGCCGGGCGGCCTCGATGGCATCGAGTGCTGCGGCCCAGCGCTGGAAATCGGCCTTGTCCACGCCCTGACTCAGGATATGGCGCAAGGGGTCGGCGGCCTGGGCCAGTTGCTCGGCCAGCGCCTGGCGCAGCCGGCCGTCGTGGTCGGCGGCCAGGTCGGCTTCGAGTGTCGAGGTGGTAAAGCCGGCAAGCAGGGAATCCATGGCTACCTCGCAAGGCTGACCCGCTCGGGGCCGTCGAAAATCAGTTCGCGGTCGGTGACCGCTACCAGCTTGTAGGCGCCGATCTGGCCGCCCACGGTGATTTTGGCACCATCGGCGGTCAGCACATAGGGCTGTTCCCCGCCCACCACCCCACGTATCCGGAATGGCAAGGGCGGCTGCAAGCGGGCAAAGCTCGCCCGCACCGGCAGCACGGCGCCGTAGTCGCGGCTGAAGTCGCCGAACAGTTTCTCCCAACGTGCCAGATCGGCTGCGGCAAGCGTGCCGCTCAGCTCCAGCGTGCCGTCGGGGCGGCGGATGGACTTGATCCGGCTGCCCAGTCCCGCCTGCTCGATCTCGCGCAGCAGACGGCTTGCCAGCGCGTCGGGCAGCAGCACGGCATTATCGATCCGCTTCAGTCCGGCCACATCTTCCCTGAGCCGCTCCACCGTATCGTCCACGCTTGCCTGATCAGGTGCCGCGCCGCTGAGCCGGAAGGCTCCGCCGCCCAGGCCCTCGAGCCGCAGCGGCAGGGCGGTGCCGGCAAGCGCCGCGCGGCCGTCGGCCAGCAGGGCGTCGTCGGCGTAGACCCGCAGCGCCACCCGCTGCGGCAGCGCCGCCACGGCGCGGGCCAGTCGGGCGCGGCTGGCGTCGTCGCTGACATGGCCCTCGATAATCCAACTATCTTGCAAGCGACGCCAGCGCAGATGCGGACCGACCCCGGCCGCAGCGATGGCCGCCTCGAGCCGGGCACGGCCTTGATCGGCCGGTTTGGCGCTGGTGACAGGTGGCGTCGATTTGCCGGCGCCGGCCAGCCAGACCAGGGCGACCGTCACGATGGCGGCCAGGGCAAGACCGCTGAGGGCAGCCTGACCGAGCCGTCGGCCCAGCGGCGGGGATTCCTTGCCGGGCGCGGGAGGCGGTGCGGCTGCAGCGGGCGGCGCGGTGGTCGCGCCCGGTTCTGCGGCCACGTCCTTGGGCTGGGGTGACTGCACCGGTTCTACCCGGGCCGGCCACGAGGCGTCGGGGCGGTCGAGGCAGAGCCAGACGCCGCCGATTTCCACCACCACGCCGAGGGCGAGCCGGTCGCCGCGTTCGTAGAGGCGGCCATCGAGGCCAAGCAGGCTGCCGCCTATCGGCTCCAGGGTGGCAATATCGCCGTCAAGGTCGAGTGCACAATGCTCCGCCGCAACGGCCGGACCGTGCAGCACGATATCGGCGCGTTCGCCACTGCCGAGCAGATAGCGGCCGTCGGACAGCGGCAGCCGGGCGCCGGCCTGCGGGCCATGAAGGACGCGGAGTTCGAGGCGGGCGGTGGTCACTGAAACGGAATCCTTTTACAGCGCAACGGGCATCATTGCCGGCGACGGACGGTTACAATCGAGAGCGCGGAGTTTACCGGCGCAACCTACGGATCTTTTATGAGCATTCATTTCGAAAACCGCGACCAGGTCGCGGTATTCCGGCCCACGGGCCGGCTCGACAGCGCCAGCTCGCCCGAGCTGGAAAGCCTGGTCAACACCCAGCTGGAGGCCGGCGCCCGCAATGTGGTGTTCGATCTGGCCGATCTCGACTACATCAGCTCGGCGGGCCTGCGGGTGGTGCTGCTGGCCGGCAAGAAACTGCGTGCCAGCCAGGGCCGACTGCTGCTGGCCGGGCTGCGCGACAATGTGCGCGACGTATTTGCCATGAGCGGCTTTCTGTCGCTGTTCAATGTGGTGGCCTCGGTCGATGAGGCGGTGACGGCCCTGAGCTGAGGGCGGATAAGCCGGCGCCATGGGCTACAACTCGATGCGCGCCAGCGGCTGGATATTGATCTCCTGGGTCAGCTCCTGATAGGACAGCACCGGCAGATCGTATAGATCCTGCTCGATCATCTTGCGCAGATAGCGGCGGATATCCATCGAACTGAGCAGCACCGGCTTGTGGGCGCTGGCAGCCAGATCGCCCACCCCGCGCTTGATGTTCTCGACCAGCCGCTTCGATACCGCCGGGTCGAGCGCCAGATAGCTGCCCGCCGAGGTCTGGCGGATCGCGCCGCGCACCGTATCCTCGACATTGGGCGCCAGCAGATAGGCGGGCAGCAGATTCTGCCCGCTCGAATACTTGTAGCTGATCTGGCGCTTCAAGGCGGTGCGCACATACTCGGTCAGCAGCACCGAGTCTTTCTCCTTCTGCCCCCACTCGATCAGCGCCTCGAGCACGGTGCGCAGATTGCGTACCGAAATCTCTTCCGACACCAGACGTTGCAGAATCTCGGCGATCTTCTGGATCGGCAGCACCCGCTGCGCTTCCTTGACCAGATCGGGAAAGCGGCCCTCCATGGCGGTCAGCAGGAACTTGGTTTCCTGGATCCCGATAAAGTCGGCCGCGTATTTCTTCAGTACGAACGCCAGGTGATAGGTCAGCACCTGGGTCGGCTCCATATGGGCGATGCCGGCGCGGCCCAGCGGCTCGCGCAGCTGGTCGCTGACCCACAGCGTCGGCAGGCCCGGCAGGAACTGACGGTCGGTCTCGAAGGCCACCCCGAGCGCCTTCAGATTGTCGGGCTGCTCGCGCACCAATAGATAACCGGGGCGCAGACGGCCCTGCGAAACCGGGACTTCGGACAGATGGATCGCATAGCTCTCAGCGGCCAGCCGGTCGTTGAAGCGCAGCTGGATCCCTGGAAACGGCACGCCCAGATCGAAATACAGCGCCCGGCGGATCTTGATCAATTCATCGTTGAGCCGGTCGGCCTCGAAACTCTGACTCAGACCGGCGGCCACATCGATCAGCAAGGGCACGGTGGGGGCGAATTCCTCGCCGCTGTCGCTCTTGCTGCGGCTCGCCGGCGGCTGGCCGGCAGCGGCCATGGCGGGCACCGTGGTGACGGCGCCGGTTTTCTCGTCCACTACCTTGCGCTCGCCGCGCGTCAGGGTATAGCCGACGGCACCGACCACCAGCGCCAGCACCATAAAGATCGCTGTCGGCATCCCCGGGATCAGGCCAAAGCCCAGCATCACCACCGTGCCGATCAGGAAAGCGCGCGGCTGTGCCAGAATCTGGCCACCGATATCGCGGCCGACGTTGGACGGGCCGCCGTCGTCGGTGCTGACCCGGGTGACGATGATGCCGGCGGTAATCGAGATGAACAGCGCCGGGATCTGGGCGATCAGGCCGTCGCCGATGGTCAGGATCGAGTAGATCTTGACCGCGTCGCCGGCGCTCAGATCACGCTGCAAGGTCCCGATCAGGATGCCGCCCAGCAGGTTGACCGCCACGATGATCAGCCCGGCGATGGCATCGCCCTTGACGAATTTCATTGCGCCGTCCATGGCGCCGTAGAGCTGGCTTTCCTTTTCCACCAGACCGCGTCGGCGGCGCGCCTCGTCCATGTCGATCACCCCGGCCCGCATATCGCCGTCGATCGACATCTGCTTGCCCGGCATCGCATCGAGCGAGAAGCGCGCCCCGACCTCGGCCACCCGCTCGGCACCCTTGGTGATCACCACGAACTGCACGATGGTCAGGATCAGAAACACCACCAGACCCACCACCAGATTGCCGCCGACCACGAAGTTGCCGAAGGTGTGGATGATATGGCCGGCGTCGCCCTGCAACAGGATCAGCCGGGTGGTGGCGATCGAGATGCCGAGCCGGAACAGCGTGGTGATCAGCAGTACCGTCGGGAACGAGGAAAAGGCCAGCGGCGAGGGCAGATACATCGCCACCATCAGCAAAATGGCCGAGATGCACATATTCACCGCGATCAGGAAGTCGACCAGCGGCGTGGGCAGCGGCAGGATCATCATGAAGATGATGCAGACGATCAGCGCTGCCAGCACCAGATCATTGCGGCTGGCCGCGGCCATGACAAAACGTTGCAGCAGGCGTTGCACGGTGAATCGGGCCTCCTGGCCGGGTGGCCGCTGAGCGCGGCGGTTATCGGTGCCACCGGCGCAGGCCGGCTAACACTACCTATAAAGAAATTTTATTTTCTATTTGTAACCGGCAGGGTTTCTTGCACATGTTTTGCCGGATATTTGTCTTTTACCATCAGCGCAAGGCGATGAAGCTATCCATGGCCCGCGCCGCCTCGCTGTCGCGGCCAAGCCGGGTCAGGGCCTGGGCGCGCAACAGATGGATGCCGGCGTCGATCTGACCGTCTTCGAGCAGACGATCGAGGCTGTCGAGCGCCGCTTCCGACTGGCCGGCCCGGGTCTGGGCGCAGGCCAGCGCCAGCTGCAAGCGCTTATCGGACGGATAGAGTGCCGCGAGTGCGCCATACAGCGTGGCAGCCCGCTCGGGCCGGGCCTGTTGCAGATAAAAATAGGCCAGCACTTCGAGCAGCTCACGTTGTTCGGCTTCGAGCATGGTCGGGCTTATCCCTGGTAGAGCGCGCTGCGGTACATCTGGAGCAGGTCACGCAAGGCGGCCTCTTCCTGTAATTGGCGCGCTGCCCGGCTAAGCGGCCGGGCCAGATGGGGTTCGCTGTCGGCCAGCTGGCGCAGCGTGCTGACGGTGCCCTCTAGCACCTGACGGAAACGGGCCGGGGCCAGGATTTCACGTTGGTTGAATTCGGGGCGCAGCACGGCATCGAGCAGATCGTCGAGCCGGGGCATGGCCAGCAACTGGTCGAGCCGGGCCTGGGTAGGCAACTCGGCGGGCGGCAGTTCGCTGCCGCTGGGTAACCCACCGGGCGGCAGGTCGTCGGCAGGGACGATGCGCTCGATGCCGCGATCGAAATTGAAACCCTGGTAGCGTAAGTCGTCCATAGCGCGAGCACTCAGCGGGCGGCCAGCTGACGATGCAGCCGATCGAGCAGTTGCAGCGCTTCTTCAAGCGCCGGGAGGGTAAAGGCCGCATGGGGCAGGCGGGTCAGGAACAGCAGGCGCTGTTCGGGCAGGCTGCCGGTCTGCACCGGAAAGCGCCAGCCCTGGCGGCGTTCCACCAGCTTGAGCGCCCGCTCGGCCAGCGTGGCGTCATGGTAGTCGAGCGGTCTGACCAGGTAAATCAGCACCTCGTCGTCGCGCCGCTCGATGCCGAGGCTGCCCTGGTCGCTGAAGCCGAGCTGCACGACGCCCTGCTGGTCGAAACGCAGGTCTGCAAGGCCGAGCTGGCGGCCGAAATCGTTCAGGGTGGCGTCAAGCCAGTTCATGCTTCTTCCTCGCGTTCGATGGCCTGATCCAGGGCTTCCTGCACGGCATTGAGCAGTGCCTGCCGGCTGTCCTGATCGGCGAAAATCTTGATGGGCAGGTCCTTGGCGGCCAGTTTGAGGCCAAACAGCAAGGCGACCTGGGCAGTCGGCTCATGGACGCCGAAGCGGTCGGTCAGCGCGGTGAAGCGGCTGGCACTGATCCAGCGCTCGCTGCTCAGCTGGATCAGCTCCTGCATCAACACCTGGGCGTCGACCTGCTTGCAGCCGTGGCGCTGCGCCAGCGTGGCGGCGAGGCTCTGGCAATGTTCGAGCACGGTCACGGCCACTTCGATCTGATACAGGTCATCGAGAATGGCCTGTAAGCGCTGCGGTTCGCGCGAGGGCCGGGCGGCGGCCAGATCGTCGCCGAGCGCCTTCATCAACAGCGGCACGGCACGGGCGAATTCGGCGCTGCCAAAGCGCTCGAGCAGCGCCTTGACGGTGGCGGCCAGGCTGGCCTGGCCCAGTACCATGTCCTGATAGGCGCCCCGCAGGCGGGCGCCCGCTGCCGGGTTGCCGAGTTCACGGCCGGCCGCAGCGGCATTGAGGCCGGCGTGGATGCGGTCACCATGTTCGGCCTCCAGTTCGGCCAGCGCTTCATGGATGGCGTCGAGTTGCTCGGCCGAAGCCCCGTCTTTCTCACCTTGGCGCGCGGCGTATTGCAGCGCCAGAAAACGCTCGGCCGGGTCGGGCAGCGCCTGCGCCAACTGGTCGGGCTTGGCGCCGCGCGCCAGCATCTGCTTGGCCAGTTCCACCAGCTTTTCCGGAATCTGGCCGTGCATATCGTGCAGATAGGCGGCGATCTGTTCAAGCGTCAGCAGTTCGGGGCCCCGGCGCGCTTCGAGTTTGCGCTCCTGTAGCCGTTTGGCATCGGCGCGCTCGGCGTGGGCGAATGTGATTTCCTCGGCCGCGTCGGTCAAGATCGAGTTGGCGTCGTTCTTGAGCGTCAGCGCCTCACCGCGCCAGCTCCCGTTCTGGGTGGCTGTCTGCGCCGACTGGTTGGACTGCGAGCCGAGCGAGCCCAGTCCGTTGCTGTCGATCCTGATCATCTTGCAGTTTCCTTGATCCTGTTGAGCGCTTGAGTAACAGCAGACGCCGATTGATTCCATCGGTGTGCCGGCGGCTGGCGAGTCGCCATGATTTTCCACCAGCAGATCAGTGACTTGTAAATTTTGCCATGATTGGCTGCAAAAAACCGTGAACCGGTTTGACCGACCCGTTACTTACCCGGGGAAGCGTGCTGCAGCGCTGAGTCGTCACTTTCCTAGGAGAGCAGTGAAATGAGTATGAATCCCGAAGACAAGGCGGTTGAGATTATCGCCGCCGCGAACAAATTGGTCGCCGATGTACAGCGTGAGCTGGAGGAGGCCGAGTCGATGTACCGCCAACATGGTATCGATCCGGCCAAGCTGCGCAGCTATGTCGACGGCAATCTGTCGGCTGAGGACAAAGCCAAAGCCGAGGCGCTGGTCAAGGCCGATCTCGACGCCGTCGAGGACGAAGCCAGCCAGGCCAAACTGCACGCCGCCCACGCCGAATCGAGCGGCCGCATCAAGCGCCCCAAGAGCATGGTGTAAGGCAGGAAAGAATCCTGCCTTTATTGTGCAAGACGGGTTAAAGAGTTTGAAAATTTTATAAAGGAAACAACAATGACTACGCCAATTAATGGCAGCAGCAGCATCAGCCAGATCGATCTGTCGCAGTACGACCTCGAAACCGCCATGATGATGGTGCAGAGCGAGCGGGCCAATCTGCTGGAAACCCAGATCAAGGACCAGCTCGAAACCATCCAGAAGCGCAATCAGGACATTGCCAAGCTCAACGAACTGATCGGCAAACTCAAGGCCGCCCGGCCGTCGGGCACCGACCCGGAAGCCTGGGGTCAGCTGTCGCCCGGTAACGCCAGCGCCGCCGAAGGCATCTACAACGATGTGCGCGCTGCCGGCCTGACCATGCCCACCGGTGGCGACGAAGTCAACAACAGCGGCAATAACGGTATCTACGACGCCAAGCAGAAGACCTTCGATGTATGGGTCGAGCAGCTCAAGGGCAAGATCGACAGCCTCAATTCGAGCCAGCAGATGGACATGCTGCGGATGCAGAGCCTGACCAACAAGCGCAATGAAGCCTTCGACCTGATGACCAACTTCATCAAGAAAATGGCCGATTCGCGCAGCAGCATCCTCGGCAATATGCGCTAAGCCCGGCCTATCTTCTAATACATCCAGAGAGGAAAACGATTATGACCACCTCCGTCAATGCCAGCAGCGGTGTCAATCAGGTCGATCTGTCGCAGTACGACCTCGAGACCGCACTGATGATGGTACAGAGCGAGCGGGCCAATCTGCTCGAGACCCAGATCAAGGACCAGCTCGAAACCATCCAGAAGCGCAATCAGGACATCGCCAAGCTCAACGAGCTGATCGGCAACCTGAAGGCGGCCCGCCCGTCGGGCACCGATCCGGAAGCCTGGCATGGCCTCAGCTATTCCTGGGGCAACGACGATCGCACCAAGTCGAGCAATACCCGCCAGGCCCTGATCGACGCCGGCTGTACCGTGACCGACAGCAACTGCAAGGACGTCGACGGCAACGGCACCATCGATGCCCAGCAAAAGACCTTCGATGTGTGGATCGAACAGCTCAAGGGTAAAATCGACAGCCTCAACTCGAGCCAGCAGATGGACATGCTGCGGATGCAGAGCCTGACCAACAAGCGCAATGAAGCCTTCGACCTGATGACCAACTTCATCAAGAAAATGGCCGATTCGCGCAGCAGCATCCTCGGCAATATGCGCTGATCCCCGCCCTACCCCGGAGCAAACCATGGCCGCCCAAGCAGAATTCGATTTCGAGAGCTTTGCCACCGAACTGGTGGACGTGTTTGCACATGGCGGCACGCTCAAGGATATCCACGGCTATACCGACGACGAGTGCGATGCGCTCTATACGTTGGGCTACAACCTGTACAACCAGGCCAAATATGGCGATGCGCTGAAGATCTTCGGCTTCCTGCTGCAGCACGACCAGCTCGAGCGACGCTACTACAAGGCGTTTGCCTCCTGTCTGCAAATGCTGAAGCGCCCCGAAGAAGCGCTCAAGCACTACACCATGGCTTCGCTGTTCGATCTGACCGATCCGGAACCGACCTTCCATACCGCCGAATGTCTGGCGTCGATCGGCTTGATCGAGGAAGCGCGCGAAGCAATCGATGTGGTGCTGGAACAGACCCAGGACAAGCCGCAATACCTGGCCCTGAACCAGCGCGCCACCGCCATGCGGGAATTGCTGGCCGGTCGCAGCTGAGCCAAGTGGAAGCCAACGGGGCTATCTAGGAGAGAAAGATGACGATTCAATCGATCAATGTCGGTAACGGCAACCTGCCTGTGGCCAACGACCCGACGGCGCTCGCCCAGAGTGTCCAGGTCAATGCCGCAGCGGTCGCCCAGATCACGGAGATCGCGGCCCAGTACCTGCAAAGTGTCGGCGGCAACGTCGGCGGCAATCAGGGCGGACGGGCACCGCAAGGTGCACCTGAGCTCGAAGCGCCGCGCGGTGATTTCAGCTCCGACCAACTCGCCTTGCTGCTGATGTCCTTGCAGAACAAGAGCGAAGATGCGCAGTTGCAGACCGCCAAACAGGGTCTCGAGATTTCCAAGCAGCAAAAAGAAGATATGCACAAGCGCGCGATCGAGAAGATCGAAGAAGCTGCGCGCAAGGCCGCCGAAGCGGCTGAAAAAGCCAAGGCCAACAAGGTCCTGGGCTGGTTTACCAAGGTTTTCGCCTTCGTCGCCGCAGTGGTCGCGACGGTGGCTGCGGCGGTCGCGACCGTCGCCACGGGCGGCGCAGCCGCCCCTCTGCTGGCGCTGGCCGTGATGGGCCTGGTTGCCACCGGCATGGATCTGGCCAATCAGATCAGTCAGGAATGCGGCGGGCCTGAAATTTCGCTGAGCAAATGGGTTACGGAAGGCTGCGCCAAGCTGCTGACCGCGATGGGCATGTCGGAGGAGGACGCGAAGAAGTACGCGCCGATTCTGGCTGCCGTCGCGGCGACGGTGGTGTCGGCAGGTGCCACGGCCATGCTGGCACCCGATCTGTACGGCAACGCCGTCGGCGCCATCTGCCAGCTGTGCGGGGTGGATGAGCAGACCGCCCAGTACATCGCCATGGCGGTCACCCTGGCGGTCCAGCTGACGGTGGCGGTGGCCATGGTGGTGGCGACGGGCGGCTCTTCGGCCGTCAGCGGCGTGGCCAAGACCGCCCAGAACGTCGGCAAGATCGCCGGTGCGGTCGGCCAGGGCGTCAATGGCGCGCTGGGCGTGGCCCAAGGCGGCTTGACCATCAGCCAGGCCGACTCGCAGAAACAAGCCGATCTGGCCAAGTCGCAAAAGGCCGAGTTCGACAAGATGATCGTCAAACTCAAGCAGCAGATGGAAGACGAGCGTGAGCGGATCAAGGAGCTGCTCGAGCAGCTCGATATGGCGGCCCAGATGGTCAGTCAGATGATCGCCGCTGCCAGTTCCACCCGCGTGCAACAGGTCCGCAACATCGTTTAAGCCAAGGCGGGGCCCAGCCGGCCCCGGCCTTTGCCAAGGAGTACACCATGCCCGATATCCGTATTTCCAGCCAACAGAACGTTCTGGCACTCGATCCTTCGCTGCAAGCCGACGCCCCGCTCGAAAGCGGCCAGCAGGAGGAAATCTCCCACGATCTGGTCGCCCATCTGCAACTCGAAGGCCAACGTATCCTGGCCCAGATGCGCTCGGGTGCCCCGGACCTCGAGCCGCCCCATAACGGCAAGGCCGATTCCAACGAGGTCAACGGCGCGCTCGAGCAGGCTTCGGTCCAGCTCTACGCCGATATCTTCCAGTTCATGGCGCTGTTCATGAAGTTCGCCCAGGAAATGCGCCAGACTGCCCGGCTTGACCGTGAAATGACCCTGCAATCCCAGGTCAGCGCGCTGCAAGCCGCCGCCGACGAGATGCGCGAAGCCGCTGCCAGCCGTTTCAACGCTGCGCTGGCCCAGGGTATCTGCCAGATCGGTGCCGGTGCGATCCAGATGGGTGGCGCCGCCTATTCGGGCTACAAGGCCTACAAGGCCAGCGGCACCTACGATGTCAGCTCCAAGGGTGAACATCGGATCGGCTTCGATACCCAGTCCGGTCAGGAAATGCTCAAGCGCGGCGACACCGTCCGTCTGGGTGCCGAAGGGGTGGGCAGCCTGGCCAACGGCACCGGTACGATTGCCCGTGGCTCGATGGACAAGGAAGCCAGCGAACACGACGCCAAGCGCTCCGACCAGGAAGCCGCCTCGCGCATCCATGAAGCGGCGCGCGAGAAGGCCAAGGAGACCATGGACATGATGATGGATATCATCCGCGACATCCGCGACAAGCTCGCTGCGATGGAGCAATCCAACGTCGAAGCCAATCGTGGCATCGCCCGTAATATCTGATCAGGCAGTCTGATCGAGCCGGACGGCCGGTCCGTCCGGCGGCGCTGCTGTACAGGCGCCATGCTTCCCTCTATTCCGTGCCCAGGAGACAGACCATGAGCAATGCCAAACCGGCTGCGGCCACCGCGCTGGAGGAACTGGCCACGCAGGCCGCCCAGCTGCCCGGCGCCCAGCGCTTCAGCGACGAGGATCTCGAACTGGTCTATGGCATCGCCTACAACCTGTACCGCCATGGTCGTCACGACGATGCCCTGCGCTATTTCGCCATGCTGACCAGCTACCGTCCGCTCGAGACGCGCTATCTGCTGGGCCTGGGTGCCTGTCAGCAGATGCTGCGCAACTACGAGGGCGCGATCCAGGCTTATGCGCTGGCGGCGATGGTCAGGCCCGAAGCACCTGAGCCCAGCCTGCATATCGCCGAATGTCTGGTCGCGCAGGCGCAGTTCGCTGAAGCGCGAACCACGCTCGAAGCGCTGATCCGCCTGTGCGAGCTGTCCGGTCAGACGGCGCTCGAACAACGGGCGCGTGGCCTGCTCGAGCTGATCGGGGAACGCTGATGGGGCCATGGCCCGGCGCCGCCGCGGTCGGGGAGCCGCTATCGTCCGACACGATACGGCTGCTGACCGAGATCGGCTTTGCCGCCGCTGGCCGCGGACTGATGGCCGAGGCCGAGACGATCTTCAGTGGCCTGGCCTTGTTGCGGCCCGAGGCGGCTTTTCCATATATCGGGCTGGCCATCACCCGGCTCAACGCCGGCCAGCCTGATGAGGCGGTACGGGTGCTGGAGCGCGACGGTCTGAGCCGCTGCCCCGGCAATATCGAGATTCGAGTATTCTTAGGTCTGGCCTTGCGACTGGCCCGACGCGGTAGCGAAAGCGACAAGATACTGCTGGCGGTGCTGGCCGAGGCCGCCGATCATGATGCCGCCCGCCTGGCGCGTGCCCTGCTGGGTTCGCCCTGATCGCGGTCTTCCAGCAAGGAAAGCAAAGCGTGGATATTCCTGTTACAGCCCTCGCGTCATTGACGACGCCATCCGTCGCGCCGGCCGCCTTGCCGGCTGCCGACGTGCCGCTCACCGAGCAGCAGTATTTTCAACAACTGCTCAATACCTCTTCCGTCCCGACCAGCCAGGCCGTGACACCGGCCGGTGCCACTGCCACCACGGCGCCCGCCACGGTCGGCGACGCCATTCTCGATGGTCTGCGCGGAGTCAGCCGCGATTTCCAGCAGCGCTGGCAGAAGGTCGATGCCACTCTGTCCGACCCGGCCAAGCTGGTCAGCGTGACCGATATGCTGCGCCTGCAATCGCAGATGTTGCAGCTGTCGGTCCAGTATGAAATGGTCGGCAAGGCGGTTTCGCGCTCGACGCAGAATATCGAGCAGCTGATCAAGATCCAATAACTCTCCCCCAGTCGATCCGATGCGGAAATTGTTTATGCGCTGGCGCGGCCTGTTTGCCGTGGCGACGGCGGTATTGTTATTGGCAGCCTGCGGCGGCACGGTCGAATTGATGGCGGCGCTGCCCGAGGCCGAAGCCAACGAAGTGCTGGCGGCGCTGGCCGACGCCGGCGTCCAGGCAGAAAAAGTGGCAGGCAAGGAAGGCATGGTGTCGCTGCGGGTCGAGCAGGACAGCGTGGCGCGCGCCATCGATATCCTGCGCGCCAGGGGCCTGCCGCGCGAGCGCTTCGCCAGGATGGGCGAGGTGTTCAAGAAGGAAGGGTTGATCTCCTCGCCGCTGGAGGAGCGGGCCCGCTATCTGTGGGCATTGTCGCAGGAGCTGTCGGGCACCATCGCCGAGATCGACGGGGTGATCACCGCCCGGGTCCATGTGGTGCTGCCTGAGCGCAGCGTCGAGAGCGACAGCCTGACCCCGTCTTCGGCGGCGGTCTTTATCAAGCATCAGGAAAGCTACAGCCTCGAACCGGTGGTGCCGCAGATCAAGCGTCTCGTCACCAACAGCATCGCCGGTCTGGGTTCGGACAAGGTGTCGGTGGTGCTGGTGCCGGCGCAGACGCCGACGGCACTCGAGCTGCCGGCCGCCGAGGAACTGTTCGGTGCCCGTATCGAAGCGGGCAGCAGCGGCGCGCTGCGGGCACTGCTATGGGGCCAGACCCTTGTCATCGTGCTGTTGCTGGCGGCGATGGCCGCCTATGGCTGGTATCGCCATGGCCGCGACTGGTGGCGTAAACGCCGTGGCGGCGGCTGATGGCGCAGAGCACTGATCTGCTGACCTTGCCGCGCGAAGCCTATCTCGCTTGGCATCGCCTGGCCCATCTGGCCGCGGCTGAATTGCATCCGAGCTGGCGCGAGCACTGTCTGCCGCCCGAGATTGCCCGCTGGCTCGATACCGCCACGCCGACTGCCGCAGTCTGGACGGCCCTGTCGGCGCAGATTGAGCGCCAGCTGGGCCTGCGGCCGGTCACGACCGACCCGCCAAGGCCGGGCCGTCTGTTGGGCTGGTTGCCGGCGCCGGCGTTGACGGCGCTGACGGCCAGGCTTGGCATCACCCTGCTGGGGCGGCCGCTGCGCCATACCCTGGCCCGGGCCGAGGTCGAAGTGCAGCGGCTGGCGCTGGGCGATGAGTTGTACCGCTTCGGGATCGACCAGGCACTGCTGCTCCATGACGCCGAGCCGCCGGCAAGCGACCGGCCCGAGCGCGACTGGGCCGAGCGGGTGGCGGTGATGGGGATTGCCGGCTGGCGCGAAGCGCTGGCCGATGAACGATTATGGGAGCGGGTGCGGCTCAAGCTGCCGCGTCCGCAGGTGGAAGCGGCGGAAGCCGAGGGCGGGCCGGCGCTGCCGTCCGTGCAGCGGCTCTGTCTGCGTCTGTGTCGGGAGTTCGATCCGCGATGGTATTCATTGTTCGCCAAAAGCACGGCCTAGGCCGGCTCGATCCGGGCCGCAAGATCGTCAAGGCGGCCGACTATCAGGCCTGGCGCGACAGCCAGGGCCTGCTGGCCGCGGCCCGCGACGAGGCGGCCACGATCGTGGCTGGTGCGCAGGCGGGCTACGACGCCGAGTGCCGCCGTGGTTATGAGGACGGCCTGGAAGAAGCCAAGCTCGAAACCGCCGAGCGGATGATCGAAACGGTCGGCCGCACCGTCGATTATTTCGCCAAGGTCGAAAACCGGATGATCGAGCTGGTGATGGAGGCGATCCGCAAGATCGTGGCCGATTTCGACGACCGCGAGCGGGTCCGGGTGGTGGTGCGCAATGCCCTGTCGGTGGTGCGCAACCAGAAGCAGGTGACGCTGCGTATTGCCCCCGATCAGGTCGAGACGGTCAAGGCGGCGCTCAATGAGCTGCTGGCCGAATACCCGGGTCTTGGCTACCTCGATATCGTGGCCGACCCGCGTCTGGCGGCCGATGCCTGCATTCTGGAAAGCGAGATCGGCCTGGTCGAAGCGAGCGTCTCGGGCCAGATCGACGCCATCGAAAAAGCCTTCGCCCGCATTCTTGGCAGCCGCACATGAGGCAGTTCGACTACATCACCGAAATGATGGCGCTGGCCTTGCAGGACACGCCGACCTTGCAGATCAAGGGCCGGGTGACGCAGGTGATCGGCACGATCATCAAGGCGGTGGTGCCCACGGTCAAGGTGGGCGAAGTCTGCCTGCTGCGCAATCCCGGTGAATCGTTCGAGATGAAGGCCGAAGTGGTCGGCTTTTCGCGCGACGCCGCGCTGCTGACCCCGATCGGCGATATGTATGGGATTTCCTCGGCCACCGAGGTGATCCCGACCGGCCGTGCCCATATGGTGCCGGTCGGCTTCGGTCTGCTGGGCCGGGTGCTCGATGGGCTGGGCCGGCCGATCGACGGTCGCGAGCGCGGCCCGCTCGAGGTGGACCGTTACTACCCGGTATTCCAGGAAGCGCCCGATCCGCTGACCCGGCGCATGATCGCCGATCCGCTGCCGCTTGGGGTACGGGCGCTCGATGGCCTGTTGACCTGCGGCGAAGGCCAGCGGATGGGCATCTTCGCCGCCGCCGGCGGCGGTAAGTCCACCCTGATGGGCATGCTGGTCAAAGGCGCGGCGGTCGATGTGACGGTGATCGCCCTGATCGGCGAGCGCGGCCGCGAAGTCCGCGAATTCCTCGAACACGAGCTGGGTGAAGAAGGCCGCCGCCGCTCGGTGATCGTCTGTGCCACCTCCGACAAAAGCTCGATGGAGCGTGCCAAGGCCGCCTATGTGGCCACGGCGATCGCCGAATATTTCCGCGATCAGGGCAAGAAGGTGTTGTTCCTGATGGATTCGGTGACGCGCTTTGCCCGCGCCCAGCGCGAAATCGGCCTGGCCGCCGGCGAGCCGCCGACCCGGCGCGGCTATCCGCCCTCGGTGTTCGCCACCTTGCCCCGGCTGATGGAACGGGTCGGCATGAACGACAAGGGTTCGATCACCGCGCTCTATACCGTGCTGGTCGAAGGCGACGATATGACCGAGCCGGTGGCCGACGAGACCCGTTCGATCCTCGACGGCCATATCGTGCTGAGCCGCAAGCTCGGCGCGGCCAACCACTATCCGGCCATCGATGTGCTGGCGTCGGCCTCGCGGGTGATGAACAACATCGTGGACCCCGACCATAAGGCGGCTGCCGGCCGGGTGCGCGAACTGATGGCCAAGTACCAGGAAGTCGAACTGCTGGTGAAGATCGGCGAATACAAGCGCGGCGCCGACCGGACTACCGACGAAGCCATCGACAAGCAGGAACGTATCCGCGCCTTTCTGCGCCAGCGCACCGACGAGCGTTCGGGCTTTGCCGATACCCTGGCCGCATTGCGGAGTCTGGCTGCATGAGCATGTTCGGCGAAATGCTGCGGATCAAGCGCCACCGCGAAAGCCGGGCCGAGCAGGAGGTGCTGCGCGCCGGCGGCGAGCTGGCCAGTGCGGTGGCGGCACGCGAGCAGGCCGAGACCACGCTGCGCGACTACCGTGACTGGGCCCTGCGGCGCGAACGTGAGTTGTACCAGGCGCTATGCGAAAAACCGGTGCGGCTGCGCGATATCGAGGACGTCCAGTTCAGCGTGGTCGAACTGCGCGGCGGCGAGCGCTCGCGGCAGGAAGCGCTCGATCATGCCGAAAAGGCCCGGGTCAATGCGGCCGAGCAGCTTGATCGGGCCCGCAACGGCCATCGCGATGCGGTGCGGATGAAGGAGAAATTCGTCGAGCTGGTGCAGAACTTCGACCAGGAACGGCTGGCCGAGCTGCAAAGGCTGGAGGATCTGGAAATGGAAGAGGTTCGCGCCGTGCGCAACGACGAGGACGAGCAATGGGAAGCTCCGCATGAGTAACGATTTCGGACTGGGCCTCACTATCGACAGTGGCAATCTGTTTGGCGACGACGGCAGCGTGTCGGCGATCAATCCGACCCCGAGCGAAGACAGCGAACGGTTCCGCCAGGCACTTGACCGTGATGAGACGGGCGAGGAGAGCCACGAGAACGACCGGCGCGGCAAGGACGACGACAAGTCCCCCACCGTGCAGCCCGAGCCGGTTGCGCCGCCCCATCCGTTCAGCCTGTTCTCTGCCGTGCCCGACCCGGCTCCGGTAACGGCCGCACCCGATGCGGCGGGCCGGGTGGCTGAATTGGTCGAGACACTGGCGAGTGCGCTGACGACCAACCACGGCGACCACGGCCGGCGCGAAGTGCGGGTCACCTTGCGCCATGAGGTGCTGCCGCGTACCGAATTCCGCGTCTACGAGGCCGAAGGCGCGCTGCAAGTCGATTTCCTGAGCGACGACCCGGCGGCCCAGGCCTGGCTGGTGCAGAGCCTCGGTCCCTTGGCCGAGCAACTGGGCCAGCGGCTGCGTCGTGAAGTCCGCCTGCGGCTGCGCGAAAGCGAAGCGGCGTCAGCAGTGATCGCCACGGTATCGGGCGACGCCATCCTGCCCACTGCCCACCTGCCGGCCGACAGCCAGTCCGACACAGGAGCGCCGCGATGAATGTCCGGCTGCGTCTACCCAAACTCAGCCGCGAAGAGCTGGGCTATCGCAATCTGATTGCCCGCCATGGCGGCGCCTTGCAATTCGGCTTTGGCGGCGCGCCCTGGCGCGGCCGGCTGCGGCCGTTTGAAGCCGACGACGCGGCCGGGCTCGGTTTTGCGTTCGAGGCGGACTGGGGCGGCGGCCGGCTGACGCTGCTTGCGCCCACTGACTGGGCAAGCCGCTGGCTGCGCCATGTCTGGCCTGAAACCACGCTGGAAACCTTGCCCGAGCCGCTGGCCCTGGCGGCCTATGAACATCTGGCGGCACGGCTCGGCGAAGCGCTGGGCAGCCAGCTCGGTCGGCGCGGACTCAAGCTGTTGCGCAGCGGAGCGGCCACGGCTGGGCACAGCGGCCACGGCTATGTCCTGGAGCTGGAAAGCACGGCCAGCGGCGAGCGGCTGCGGCTGGTGCTGTGGCTCGATACGTTGGCGCTGGCCTTTCTGGCCCAGGCGGTGCGTCAGGCGCCGCCGGCCGAATTGCGGCTCGATGAGCTGCCCTTGCCGCTACGGCTCGAACTCGGCTTTGCCGACTTTCTGCTTGAAGAACTGGCGGGGCTTGCTCCCCACGATCTGATCTTTCTCGACGAGTGCGCCATCGGGCTCGATGCCGCTGCACCCGAGCTGACGCTGCGTCTGGGCGGTCGGCTGGGCTTCAAGGCCCGGCTCGACGCCGACCGGCTGACCGTTACCCAAACCTTGAGTGCCATTATGTCCGACGTGCAAAGCCCACAAACCCTGGAAGCCGAATCGTTCGACCAGATCCCGGTCCGGCTGACCTTCGACCTGGGCGAGCGCAGCCTGACGCTGGCCGAACTGCGCACCCTGGCGCCGGGCCATACCTTCGACCTGGGCCGTGACCCGCGTCATGCGGTGGTGATCCGGGCCAATGGCCGTCAGGTGGGCGAGGGCGAGCTGGTCGAGATCGACGGCCGCATCGGCGTGGCGGTGCTGCGCGTGGCGCCGCAACTGACGGGTGAGCGATGAGCTTCGATCCGATCACCCTGGCCCTGGCCCTGGCGCTGCTGGCGCTGGTGCCGATCCTGGTGGTGGTGTGCACCTGCTTTCTGAAGATTTCGGTGGTGATGTCGCTGCTGCGTAATGCACTCGGCGTGCAGCAGATTCCCCCCAATATGGCGCTCTACGGCATGTCGCTGATCCTCACCTTGTACGTGATGGCGCCAGTTGGGCAGAAAATGTACGAATCTATTCGAGAGCAGCCACAGTCCTTGAGTAGTCTGGACGCATTTCTTTCTGGTGCGCAAAAGGGCAGCGAGCCGCTGCGGGCCTTTCTCTACAAGCATTCCAAACCCGAGCAGCGAGCCTTCTTTGTCCGCACCGCCAAGCGGCTGTGGCCGCCCGAGATGGCCGCCAAGGTGCGCAACGACGACTTCCTGGTGCTGGTGCCGGCCTTTGTGATTGCCGAGCTGACCACCGCCTTCGAGGTCGGCTTTCTGCTCTATCTGCCGTTTCTGGTGATCGATCTGGTGGTGTCCAACATCCTGCTGGCCATGGGGATGATGATGGTGTCGCCGGTGACGATCTCGCTGCCGCTCAAGTTATTTCTGTTTGTGATGGTCGATGGCTGGACCCGCCTGATCCAGGGGCTGGTGCTGACCTATGTCTGACCACGCCCTGGTCTGAAAGGAATCTCGATGGAAGCCGTCGATCTGGTCGCCCTGGTCAGCAAGGCGCTGATGCTGGTGCTGTGGCTGTCGCTGCCGCCGATTGTGGTGGCGTCGGTGGTGGGGACGCTGTTCAGCCTGTTGCAGGCGCTGACCCAGATCCAGGAGCAGACCCTGTCGTTCGCGGTCAAGCTGATCGCGGTGGGGATCACCCTGATGCTGACGGCGCGCTGGATAGGCGGCGAGATCTACAACTACACGGTGTCGCTGTTCGATACCTTTCCGCTGCTCTGATGGGCACTGCGCTTGACCTGGCCTTTGCCAAGAGCTTTCTGACTGCGCTGGGACTGACCATGCCGCGCATGCTGGCGGTATTCCTGCTGGTGCCGCTGTTCAACCGCCAATTGCTGCCCGGCATGTTGCGCGGCGCGGTGGCGGCCTCGCTGTGTCTGGTGCTGGTGCCGGCCATGCAGGGCGAATTGTCGCAGCACCGCTTTGCCGGGCTCGATCTGCTGGCGCTGATCCTCAAGGAAGCGACCATCGGCTTTATGCTCGGCTTTCTGATCGCCCTGCCGTTCTGGTCGCTCGAAGCGGTCGGTTTTATCGTCGATAACCAGCGCGGCGCCAGTATCGCCTCCTCGATCAACCCCTTGACCGGTCACGACAGCTCGCCGCTTGGCATGTTGTTCAACCAGGCCTTCATGGTGTTTTTCCTGCTCAGCGGCGGTTTTGTGCTGATGTTGTCGGTGCTGTACCAGAGCTATGAGCTGTGGCCGGTGCTGGGCGAATGGCCGACGCTGCGGCCCAGCCAGGCGCCGGCTCTGCTGGGGCTGCTCGACCGACTGGTGGGTCTGGCCATGGTGCTGGCCGGACCGGTGCTGGTCGCGATGTTTCTGGCCGAGATGGGGCTTGCGCTGGTCAGCCGCTTTGCCCCGCAGCTTCAGGTGTTCTTTCTGGCCATGCCGATCAAGAGTGCGCTGGCGATGCTGATGCTGGCGGTGTACGCCGTCAATCTGTTCGATAACGCGGCGCTCGAGATCAACCGCTTCCATGGTCTGTTCGATACGGTGCGCGACACCTTGGGCTGGAAGATTGCGCCATGAGCGGCGAAAAGACCGAACAGCCCACCTCGAAAAAGCTGCGTGACGCTCGCCAGAAAGGCCAGGTGGCGCACAGCAAGGACTTTACCCAGGTGCTGCTGGTGCTCGCACTGTTCGGCTATCTGCTGATGGCGGGGCCGAGCCTGATGCAGTCGATGGCCGAGATGATCCTGTTGCCGGCACAACTGCACGGAATGCCGTTCCGCAATGCCCTGGCCCTGGCGCTGGAGCAGATGATGCGCGACGGCGCCCTGCTGCTGCTGCCGTTTCTGCTGATCGTGCTGGGCATCGGCATCTTCGGCGAGACGCTCCAGGTCGGCATCCTGTTCGCATTCGAATCGCTCAAGCCCTCGGCCAAGAAGCTCAATGTGGTCGACAACCTGAAGAATATGTTCTCGGCCAAGAATCTGGTCGAGTTCCTCAAGTCCTGCATCAAGGTGGTGTTCCTGTCGGCGCTGGTCTACTTCGTGGTGCGCGACGCGCTCGACCCGCTGACCAAGCTGCCGTCGGGCGGGGTGATGGCGATCGGTCTGGCGGTGGCCAGCCTGATGCGCACCATGGTGATCAATGTGGTGCTGTGCTTTGGCGCGATCGCGCTGGCCGATCTGGCCTGGCAGCGCTATCGCCATACCAAAGACCTGATGATGAGCAAGGAAGAGATCAAGCAGGAATACAAGGAAATGGAAGGCGACCCGCATATCAAGGGCAAGCGGCGCCATCTGGCCCAGGAGATCGCCATGGGCGGCGGGGCCGAGCGGGCGCGCAAGGCCAGCGTGGTGGTCACCAATCCGACCCATTTCGCCGTGGCGCTCTATTACCAGGAAGCCGAGACGCCGCTGCCCATGGTGCTGGCCAAGGGCCAGGATGCACTGGCGCAGCGGATCGTCGAAGTGGCCCGTGAAGAAGGCATCCCGGTGCTGCAAAACGTGCCGCTGGCCCGCGCCCTGTACCGGTCTACCCCGGTAGACCATGTGATTCCCACCGACCTGATCGAACCGGTCGCCGAAGTGCTGCGGCTGGTGCGCCAATTGGCGCAGGATCGACTCCGCTAAATCGAGGAACTGCCGATGTCCCAACCCGCCCTGCATCCCGCGCTGGCCGCTCTGGCGAGCAAATACGCGCTTGACGCCGATCTGCGCCGCGACGGCCGTCTGACCCTGACCATCGACGGCGTCCACCGTGTCCATTGTCTGGCGGCGTCGGGCGGGAGCCTGCTGCTCGAAGCACGGGTCTGCCGTATCCCGGCCGACCCGTTGCGCCGCCGCGAGGCGCTCGAGCGGGCGATGAAGGTGGCAGGTGCCCGGGTTCAGGGCCAACGCGACGGCGTGGCGCTCAACGCCGAGGGCGACTCGCTGTTGTTGCAGCAGACGCTGGCGGCCGATGCCGATCTGTATGCGCTGGAGAATGAGCTGGGCGAATTCGTCAATTCGCTGGTGGTGTGGAAGGCGGCAATGCAGGGGATGGGCCAATGAAACGGCTGTGGTGGTTTGCCGCCTTGCTGGCGGCGCTGGCAAGTCCGCTTCAGGCCGCGACGCCGCCGTGGCCCGAGGCGCCCTATGCCTTCTATGCCGAGAATCAGACGGTGCAGCAGGTGGTGCGCGAATTCGCAGCCCAGTTCGGCCTGACTGCCAGCATCGCCGATGGCGTGACGGGCCGGGTCAATGGCCGGATCGCGGCCGATACGCCGGCAGGCTTTCTCAACCGGCTCGGCAACGCCTATGGTCTGACCTGGTTCTATTACGGCGGCACGCTGTATATCGATCGGGCCAGTGAAGTGCTGACGCGGCCGATCGCCGCCCAGGGCGGCTCGCTGGCATCGCTGAAGCAGGCGCTGACGGCGCTGGGCTTGCTCGACCCGCGCTTCGGCTGGGGCGAACTGCCCGAGCGCGGCGTGGCGCTGGTGTCGGGGCCGCGTGCCTATGTCGAGCTGATCGCCAAGGCGGTGACCGATCTGCCGACCTTGCCGGCCGATGAGCGGGTGGCGGTGTTCCGGCTCAAGCATGCCTCGGTCGAGGACCGAGTCATGCTGTTCCGCGACCGTCAACTGACCACGCCCGGGGTCGCCACCATCTTGCAGAACCTGATCGCCGGGCGGGACGAGAACGCCGGCAGCCAGTCGCAATTGCTCGATATGGCGGCGCCCTTGCGCAATGCCACACCGATTGCCGATGTCGGCGGCGCCGCCAAGACCGAGCAGCCGCGCGCCGACCGGCCCGGTCAGCAGCGGGTGGCGGCGATCCAGGCCGACCCACGGATCAATGCCGTGATCGTGCGCGACAATCCGGCGCGGATTCCGGTCTACGCCCAACTGATCGAAGCGCTCGATGTGCCGACCGAGCTGATCGAGATCGAGGCGATGATTCTCGACGTCAACAGCAGCAAGCTGAGTGAACTGGGCATCGCCTGGGCCGGTCGCGACGGCCGTACTGCCGCCGGGTTTGGCCGGGTTGGCGAGCCCGATGGCAATACCCTGGTGTTCAATCGCGGCAGCAGCGTCAATCCGAGCACGATCCTGGCCGATGCCGGCAATTATCTGGTCAGCCGGATCAAATTCCTCGAAGGCCGAGGCGATGCCCGGGTGCTGTCGCGGCCCTCGGTGCTGACGGTCGATAATCTGGGTGCCTTGCTCGATCTGTCGGAGACCTTCTATATCCGGGTCAGCGGCGAGCGCACCGCCAATGTGGTGCCGATCACCACCGGCACCACGCTGCGGGTCACGCCCCGGTTGGTCGAGCACCAGGGCCGCCATCAGATCCAACTGGTGGTGGATATCGAAGACGGCGCCATCCAAGATAAAAAACTGGTGGGCGACCTGCCGACCGTGCGGCGCAGCGTGGTCAGCACCCAGGCGGTGATCGGTGAGAACGAAAGTCTGCTGATCGGCGGCTATCACAATGAAGTGGATATCAAGGAAGACAACCATATCCCGGTGCTTGGGCAGATTCCGCTGTTGGGTGCGCTGTTCAGCAACAAGAGCAGCGACCGGCAAAAGCGCGAGCGGCTGTTCCTGATCACCCCGAAACGGGTGAGTTCGCAGCCGGGCCTGCCGGCCAGGATGCTGCCGCCCGTGCCGGAAACCCCGGCGCCCGTTGAGCGCGGACCGTCGCCCGATCATTGAAACGGTATTTTCTCGATTATTCCTGAACCGGCCGCTCCGTTCGCTTACTCAGCCCCGGTCCGGCCAGAACGGTGCATAAGGAGCCTTAGCATGAGCGATGCGGTAAGACTGTTTCAGGAAAAAGTGACGGCGCTGGGACGTCGTCTCGGCCTCGATACCTCGACACTCGAACAAGGTGAGCCGTCGGTCGAAATCGGCTATGCCGACGGGTCCAATGTGGTGCTGGCCTGTCTCGAAGCGCGCAATGAGATCAGCCTGTCAACCGAGCTGTTCTTTATGCCGCCGCCGGGCGAACGCTCCGATGCGCTATGTCGGACCTTGCTGGCGGCCCATGCCTTTGGCCTGGAAACCGACGGGGTCTGCTTCGGCCTCAATCGTGAGGCCGACAAACTGATCGCTTTCCGTTGTCTTGACCTGACCTCGCTCGATGATGAGCGGCTGGCTGCGGCGCTGACTGCCGTGGTACAGGCCCGTCTGCGCTGGCGCGGCGATTACGAGGCCGGTCGGCTGGTCGATGAGGCCGCCGAGGCTGGCGAGGCGCCGATTGTGCAGGCCATCGGTTTCAATTTCGCCTGAGGAGACGGCCATGGCTTACGATAATTCGCTTGGTCCGCAGCATTCCCAATTCCAGCCTTCGCTCAAACAGCTCGATAACGACGCCTCTGAACAGATTTCCTCGCAGAACGACGATTCCCAGGCGCAGTCGATGAGTTCGGTCCAGCCCAACAACAGCGCCAAGCCGCCTTCGCAACTTCAGGGCAAGCAGATCGACGAGTCCGAGCTGCCCAAGGCGCAATCGATGTCTTCGGCCAAGAGCGCCAAGGTCAACAGCGACTTCATGGCTTCCCTGAAGGACGCCCAGAAGCTCAGCGACGATTTCGTGGCGGTGATGACCGACAAGAAGGTGCCGGCGCATGTGCGCAATGTGATGACCGTGCTCGATAACGCCTACGATCAGTTCGATTTCTCGCGCAAGAAGACCGACCTCGACAAAGGAGAATTCACCAAGGAAGCCTATCGGGCCGCCTTGATGAAGGGGGCGCACATCGAGTTCCAGGATGGCGGCGCCCTGTTGCAGGAACTGCTCAAGCAAGGCGGCCAGCACGAAGATGGGGTCAAGGCGCAGGACGGCCATTTCTATAACCGCAAGGGTGAGTCCAGCCATTACTTCGAGTACAACACCAAGAGCCTCTTCACCACCGACTACAGCTATAAGCAGACCAACCAATACGGTGCCGACCTCGGTCATGCCGCCAAGAACAGCGGTGCCAAGCCCTGGGTGGGCCATCTGCTGATCGGCAATACCATCAACCACTCTCTCGATAAGTCGATCGATTCGAACTGGGCCAAGGGAAATACCTTCGTCCAGTTCGAAAACAACGGCACGGCCAGCAAGATGGACAAATACGTCTACCACGGCAGCGACTACGGCAGCCACCGCTATAACGCCAAGCAGCAGGTCGGACCGATGGGGGTGATCGAGGCCAGCGAGAAGCCCGATAAGCTGACCCATCTGGTGGCGACGCCAAGTAATAACGACATCTAGGTCAGCCTAGAGTGAGCCATTCCAAAAGGGAATGGCTTTTTGTTTTCATCTCAAGAATAAGTCCGGCATATAGCTAAAAAGCCATGCGTTTTTTGCATGGCTTCTTTGGTCTTGGAGGCGCTGGTGTGGCGGGAGGGGGAGAACAGCGCAGTGCTCGGATCGGGCTGATGGCCTGGCGCCGCAGATTTTTGTGCTGCCCGACTGAACCGGATGCGCACTGGCGTTACTCACCCTTCCGTCAGCCACTCAACTTTCGAACAAGGACCCGCCATGACCATCGCTCTGACCCAGTTTCATCAGCATATCGCGGCTCTGAGCCGCCGGCTCGGCCTTGACGCCAGCGCGCTGGGCGCCGGTGAGCGTCTGGTCGAGATCGCTTATGCCGATGGCTCCAATATCGTGCTGGCCTGTCTGGAAGAGCGCAATGAACTCACGCTGTCGGCCGAACTGTTCGACGCGCCGCAATCGGACGAAGAAGCCGTTCGACTCTACCGCGAACTATTGATCAACCACGCCTTCGGCCTCGAAACCGCCGGCGCCTATTTCAGCCTCAACCCGGTCGCCAATCGCTTCGTGCTGTGTCGGGCGCTGCCGCTGGCCGGGCTCGAAGAGGACACCCTGGCCGAAGCGCTGAGTGCGCTGGGTCGGGTACGGCGACAGTGGATGGAGCGCTATGAAGCGGGGCAGTTGTTGCCTGCCGCCCCGCTGGTCAGCGCAGAACCCAGTCAGGTCTCCGGGCAGTTCTTTGCTTAAGGAATATCGTCATGGCTTCAGATCCCAGCCTCAACTCGGTCTCGGTCAACCAGCACTACCATGTCAATGTCAACGAGACCCTGAATCAGAGCAGCAGCAACGTTTCCAGCAACCAGCAGGCGGTATCGATCAACAGCGTCTCGGCCAGCAACAATGCCCAGCCGCCGTCCTTGCAGTCGAGTTCATCCTCAAGCTCGGTCGATGATGTCCAGGCACTGGAGTTGAAATTCCCCGAGCAGAACAAGGCCAACAGCGCACTGCTCAAGGACCTGGCCTCGGACTGCAAACGCTGCGACGCCACCTTCGATGCGGTGGTCAGCGACGACAAGGTGCCTAAGCATATCCGGCAGATGCTGACCACCATCGATGCCCATTACGATACCTGTGACTTCTCGCGCTGCGATGAAGCGCTCGACAAGCAGAATTTCTCCAAGGAGATGTTCCGCACTGCCTTGCTCCATGGCGGCCATATGGTGTTCGAGGACAACGGCGAGCTGTGCAAGACCCTGCTGCAACAGGGCGGTCAGATCAACAATGGCTGGGGCAGCTATCTGTCCAATATGGGCAAGCAGAGCTACAACGGCGAGTTCTACGACCGGGTCGGCCAGTCGAGCCACTACAAGCGCTCGAACAACGATGGCAAGTTCTCCTTCACCTCCTCGACCTATCAGACCCCGCAATGGGGCTCCGATATCGGCCACGCGGTGCAGGGTTCGGGCCGCAAGGAATGGATGGGCCATCTGCTGATCGGCACCACCTTCGATGGCCACAGCTTTATCCAGTTCGAGAACAACGGCACGGCCAACTTTTCGGATAAATATCCCAGCCACGGCAAGGATTTTTACAACCACTGGAAGAGCGACTACCTCCAGGTCGGGCCGATGGGCAAGGTCGAGGCCAGCGAGAAGAAGGGTACCCATTTCACCGCGAAGCCGAAATAAGTTTGGCTATGCTTCTGGGGCATGGATAAATGGCTCTATGCCGCTATCCATCTTCTATTAATGAAAAACAGCCATGCATTTTATGCATGGCTGTTTCGATTGGCGGCACAGTGCCGGATTTACTGCTTCTTGCCTTGTTCCTTGCGTGCTGCCTGTAGTGCGGACTCGGTGGCCTTGGCGACCCGCTCGGCCATCGGCTGCATGCGTTTTTCCAGCAGCGACATGGTCTTCTCCATCACCACTGGCATCTTGGCGACGAAGGCCTTGCCGGTCGGGCTCTGGTAGAAGTCGATCAGACCGTCGATCTCTTCCTGGCTGAAGCTCTGCGAATACACCTCAAGATAGAACGGCTTGAGTTTTTCCCAGCTCACTTCCTCGTTCATGATCTGGACCAGGGTCTCGGTCAGTTGCTTGACCAGCTTGGCATTGGCCTGCTCCTTGTCCGACATCATCTGCAACATATTCCGGCGCAGCATCTCGGTCATCTGCGGCTGCATATTGCGCACCAGTTGTTCGCTATTGGTGACGACGAGCAGCTTCTCCAGCGAGGCGGTACTCGGTTCGGCTGCCAGGGCGGGCAGGGCGGCGGCCAGCACAATGGCCATCTTCAGCATCTTTTTCATCGGAAAAGGTTTCTCAAGGGATAAGAAAAACCGGCGCATGGCCGGCGACGGCGGGCAGTGTGCCATAAAGTGCCGTGGAATGCCGATGGCATGATTGCCGTGGGAAGGCTTGGCCTGTCGGTGGTGGCCACCTTCGAGAGGACAGTGGAGCGGAAGCTGTTTGCGCAGCAGCTATGCAAATCAGGAATCGATTTGTTGCTGAACGACAGGTAGAGGCTGGAAACAATAAAAAATAGCTATGCAGTCAGTGCATGGCTATTTTTTATCGATAAACGCTGGCTAGAAATCCAGCTCGACGCCAGCACGGCGGAAGCGGTCACGCAGTGCGGCACGGGCGCGGAATAGCCGGCTGCGCACGGTGCCGACCGGGATCGACAACATGATGGCGGCGTCTTCGTAACTGAGTTCCTCGACCGCAACGAGCAGCAGCACTTCGCGCATATCGTCGGGCAGGGCGGCCAGCTCGCGTTGCAGATGGGCCATCATCTGGTTGCCCGACACCTGCTCGCGCGGGTCGACCGTGGTTTCGCTGGCCAGTTCGGCCAGGGTGTCGTCGCTCTCGAATTGATGCACCCGGTGCGGCGCGCGCGACAGATAGTTGCGCACCAGATTCATGGCGATCCCATAGAGCCAGGTCGACAGCTCCGATTCGCCGCGGAAGGTGGCGATCGCCTTGGCTGCTTCGACAAAGGCCTGCTGGGCGATATCGGCGGCATCGTCGGCATGGCCGATATTCTTCAGCACGAAACGGTAAAGCCGCTTCTGATGCTCGTCGACCAGATGGCGGAATAGCTTTTCCTGCTCGGCGCGCGGCAGCGGCGTGGGTTCGACGGCGTCGTCGGTACTCATCGTGGCTCCGGTTGGGGAGGGAGCATGTTCGGGCTGATTCGACATGACAAAGCGCGCTTGCCGCTCAGCCCAGCTGGGCCTGGATCGCTGCCAGCATCAACGGCCGGGCCGTGACCAGATCGATATGTTCGAGGTCGCCCTGGCTGGCGGCATCGAAGCGTTGCTGGAAGTCGGCGTCGATCTGGGCCAGCACTTTGCTGTCGAGCTTGCTTGGGTCGATCTTCAGTTGCTGGCACAGCTGACGGAATTCCCCGCTCAGCGACGAAGCCGACAGCATGGTGCGCGACATGAAGTTCAGGCCGGAAAAAGCGCTTTGGCTCGCGGTAGCCATCTCGATCGCCTGTTCGACCTGGCGAGCCGACAGCGGCTTCGATGGCGCGCTCGACAGACCAAGCTCGCGCGCAACGGCTTGGCCGATCCGGCTGCCGTAGCCGTTTTGCAGTGCTTGCAGAAAGATTTGGGTGGTATCGGTCGCAACCGAGTCAGGCTCGATCCAGGCGACCTGACGGCCCGAGGGCGTCTGGCCTTGGGCCAGAACCCGCGGGCCGTCGGGGGTCATGCTGACCGAGACCGACTCGCCCTGGGTGGCCGCCTGACGGAAGGCGTCGAGGCTCAGGCCATTGGAGTTCAGATTGACAGGCATCGTGTATCACCGAAACAGCAGGGTGGGGCATTCTTAGTTGGAACACTCTGTGGCCGGCGCAGGACACGCCGGCCCCAGCACGGCGCGCCCGATCATGCCGGCGCTTAGGCGGTGAGTAACGACCTTGCCAAAAGAGTTCACAAAAATTGCCTAGCATAAGCCCCGCTATCGGGTGAAGCGACCGAACGCTCCCGTAACAGATTTCCTTTATCTTTCCTTTTTTCATCACTAGAGCGAAAGCTCTGGCGATTGCTTGTCCTGATAATTTCTAATTCAAGGCTATGCTGCTCAGCTCCTGCGGGTCAGCACGGCAGCAAAGAAACCGTCGCAACCATGCTGCTGCGGCGTCAATTGCAGATAGTCGTCCTGCTCGAGCGCAATCTTCTGTTCAGCCAGCACCGATGACACCGGCACCAGCTCGAATTGCGGATGGCTGGCCAGAAATTCGGCCACGATGGCCTCGTTCTCGCGCGGCAGGATGCTGCACGTAGCGTAGACCAGGCGGCCGCCGATTTTCACCAGACGGGCAGCAGCGGCCAGAATCGAGCGCTGCTTCTGGTTGAGTTCGTCGACCGATTGGACGCTCTGGCGGAATTTGAGGTCAGGATTGCGCCGCAGCGTGCCCAGGCCCGAGCACGGGGCATCGACCAGCACGCGGTCGAGCTTGCCGGCCAGACGTTTGATCCGGCTGTCGTTCTCGTGCTCGATCCGTTGCGGCTGGACATTGGACAGCCCCGAGCGTGCCAGCCGCGGCTTCAGATTGGCCAGCCGTTTTTCCGAGACATCGAAGGCGTAGAGCCGGCCGCTCGAATTCATCAGCATGCCAAGCAGCAGGGTCTTGCCGCCGGCGCCGGCGCAGAAGTCGGCCACCATCTCGCCCCGGCGCGGGGCCAGCAGCAGGCCGAGCAACTGACTGCCTTCGTCCTGTACTTCAAACGCGCCCTCGTTGAACAGCGGATGACGGTTGAGCGCCGGCTTGCCCTGCACGCGCAGGCCATGGGGCGAATAGGGAGTGGGTTCGACGGTCAGGCCGTCCTGGCGCAGCCGCTCGAGTACCTCGTCGCGGCGGGCCTTGAGGGTATTGACCCGCAGATCGAGCGGGGCGGGCCGGGCCAGTGCCTGGCCCAGGGTCAGGATGGCTTCGCTCGACTGACCGGCCGCTGCGAGTTCGGCCACCACCCAATCGGGCAGCTCGGCCGTTTCGCCGAGGCTGAACTGTTCGGCCTTGAAGCCTTTCACCTGGCCGAGCCATTGCCGCTCCTGCTCATTGGTGACGGCTTCGAATTCGCGCAGATTGAGACCGCCGCGCCGGGCCAGAAAGGCCAGCAGCAGCCGCTTGGGCGTGGCTTCGGGGGCGCAGATGCGGTCGAGCTGGCGCTTGTGGCGCAGCACGCCAAACACCGACTCGGCGATAAAGCCGCGGTCGTGGCTGCCCAGCTTGGGACGGTCGCGGAAAAAGCGCGACATGGCCACATCGGCCGGAATATCGAGCGGCAGCACCTGACGCAGGGCTTCGATGGTTTCGTAAAACGGGGCGGTCGGTAGGCTCATGGCTGGACTTCTACGGTACGCGCGACGAACTGGAATTCATTGTCGTCGTCGCTGCGGATCAGTTTGACGGGAAGATTATGAAGTTGCGGCGCCAGCCAGACTTCGGTGCGACGGCTCGGGTCGGCTGAACGCCAGATCCGTACATCGAGTTTTCTGGCGCCCAGGGTAAAGCTGCTGCTGTCGACCTGTTGCAGGCGTTCGTCGCGCAGCCGTTTGGCGGTGGCGACCGGAAAGGACGCTTCCTTGCGGTCGCCCAGAAAGGTCAGTTGGAACACAAAGGCATTGGCATCCTGGGTGCCGCTGCCCAGCTTGTCTTCGCTCTGGTCGAAACGGGCGGTATTGGCCTGCCAGTCAAAGCGCACGCTGCGGCGCGGCTTGTCGCCATTGCCGCGGAATTCCTGATAGCTCTCGGGACGCAGACCCTGCCGGCCCAGTTCGCCTTCGCTCAGATAACGCAGGCGCGGGCCGAGCCATGGAGTCAGTTCGGTTTCGAGCCGGTAGCGCTTGTCTTGCAGCGTCCAGTTCTGTTCGGCGACGCCAAGCTTGGTGCTGCCGCTCAACACGTCATAGACGATACGGGCCTGCTGCGGCAGCGGCGCCGCCAGCGCGGTGGTACTGAGCAATAGGGCGGTCAGGGTGGTACGGATCATAGCTGCTTCCTCAACGGTCTCTTGGCGCGCGTTCGATACGCTCCAGCACCGGCCGGCCGTCGAGTGAAATGGCGACGGCAGTCAGGTCCACGCTGCGGGTGCCGTCGTCAAAGGCAATCCGGACCGGCAGATTGTGCCAGTCGGGGGCGAGATAGAACTGGAAACGGCGCTTGTCGTGCTGTCCGGCCAGCACCAGGGTGCTGATCCGGCGGCCCGACAACAGCAGCTCGGCTTCGCCTTTGAGTTCGAACGGCACCTGGTAGCTGTTACGGCCGGTGACGATTTGCAGGGTAAATGTCGGCAGGGCACTGCCCTGTAGGGCGAACTGATAGGCCGCCGAGAATATGTCCTGCGCCCCGGCGGCAAGTTCCGCCTGCTTTTGCTGGCCTGGTTCACCATAGCGCACCTGGCGGCCGGCCCAGTCGAAATCGATCTGATAACGCGGCGTGGCGGTCTGCGGGCTGCGCCATTCGGTAAAACGGTGCGGAATCAGGCCATGGGCACCGATCTCGCCTTCACTGCGCAACTCAAACGAGCGGCCGACGAATTCAGCCCGGGTCTCGATCCGATAACGGTTGCCCTCGGCCCGCCAGTGATGTTCGGCCTCGACCAGTCCCTTGGCGATATAGGCCACATCGATCCGGCGCGGAAAACCCGGGTCGATATTGAGCGTCGGTCTGGCGGGCGCGGAGGGCGCAGCCGGTTCGGCGGCAGGTGGGGCTGCGGTGGCGCCGGACGTCGGATCGGCGGACACCGCTGCGTCCACAACAGCCGGCGCTGGTTCTGCCACCACCATAGGCTCCGGCACAGGCGGGTCGAGCAGCGCCAACGGCTGCGGCAGCGCTTTGCTCGAACGCTCGACGTGCCTGACGGCGCTTGACGTTGGCGGGCGGGGCGGCTGCTTTGCCGGCCGTGTCGGCACGGCAAGCGGGGCAGGCGACGCCGGGCGGCCAAAGCGGATCACCAGGGTATCGACCGGTGTGACCGAGGCCAGCGCATCGGCATCGGCGGCGTTGAGGCTTTGTTGCTTGAGTTTACGTTCGGTCGGCGTGACGACCGGCTCGTCGAGGCTGTCGGCTTCCCGCAGGGCCCAGGCGCTGTCGCCCAGCGCCAGCCCCAGATGGAGCAGCACCGATAGCGCGAGCGCGCCAGCCAGGGTGGGCGTCAGCCAACGTGGCATCAGGCGCTGGCGACGACCCGCAGGCCATCGATGCGCAGCCGCCCGGCCAGCACATCGCGCACGGCGGCGGGGTAGATGCGGTGTTCTTCCTTGAGCACCCGGGCCGCGAGGCTCGCGGGGTCGTCCTGGTCGAGCACGGGCACGGCGGCCTGGGCCACGATCGGGCCATGGTCGAGTTCGGCCGTGACGAAATGGACCGTACAGCCAGCCAGCTTGCAACCCGCCTCGATGGCGCGGCGGTGGGTGTCGAGGCCCGGGAAGGACGGCAGCAGCGAGGGGTGGATATTGAGCAGCCGGTCACGGTAATGCGCGGTGAATTCGGCGGTCAGGATGCGCATAAAGCCGGCCAGCACCACCAGATCGGGTGCGAAGTCGTCGATGGCGGCCATCAGCGCGCGATCGAAGGCCAGACGGTCGGCATAGGCCTTGTGGTCGAGCGCGACGGTGGCGATGCCGCGCTCAGCCGCCCAGGCCAGACCCGCTGCATCGGGGCGGTTGGCGATCACGGCCGCGACCCGGGCGTCGCCCAGCTCGGCTTCGACGATGGCCTGCATATTGGAACCGCGACCGGAAATCAGGATGACGATGTTTTTCATGGCAGCCGTGCAAAAAACGCGGGCGACGGCCAGGCCGTCGCCCAGGGGGATGAAAACGCTGCTTAAGCGACCTGGGTCGGGTGCTCGTCGCCCTGGCGGCTGCGGATCTCGCCGATGCGATAAACGGTTTCGCCTTCACCCGACAGGATGCGCACGGCCTCGTCGGCGTGCTCGGCGGCGACCACCACCACCATGCCGATACCGCAGTTGAAGGTGCGGTACATCTCCTGTTCGGCCACATTGCCTTCGCGTTGCAGCCATTGGAACAGCTTGGGCAGGGGCCAGGACGAGGCGTCGATCTGGGCGGTCACGCCTTCGGGCAGCACGCGCGGCACGTTCTCGGTCAGGCCGCCGCCGGTGATATGTGCCATACCCTTGACCGGCAGGGCGTCCATGAGTTTCAGCAGCGGTTTGACGTAGATACGGGTCGGGGCCATCACCACATCGGCCAGCGGGCGCTCGCCGTCGAACGGGGCGGTGAAGTCGGCTTCGGTCAGATGAAGAATCTTGCGGATCAGCGAATAGCCGTTGGAATGGGCGCCATTGGAGGCCAGGCCCAGCAGCACATCGCCCGGGACGATGGTTTCGCCGGTGATGATCTTGCGCTTTTCCACCACGCCGACCGCGAAACCGGCCAGATCGTATTCGCCGACCGGGTACATGCCGGGCATTTCGGCGGTTTCGCCGCCGATCAGGGCGCAGCCGGCCTGTTCGCAACCCTGGGCGATGCCTTTGACCACTTCGGTGGCGGTGGTGACATCGAGCTTGCCGCAGGCGTAGTAGTCGAGGAAGAACAGCGGCTCGGCACCCTGCACCAGAATATCGTTGACGCTCATCGCCACCAGATCGATGCCGACGGTGTCGTGGCGGTTCAGTTCGATGGCCAGTTTGAGCTTGGTGCCCACGCCGTCGGTGCCCGAGACCAGGACCGGTTCCTGATATTTCTTGGAGATTTCGACCAGACCGCCGAAGCCGCCGATGCCGCTCAGCACCTCGGGCCGCATGGTGCGTTTGGCGAACGGCTTGATGTTCTCGACCAACTGGTCGCCGGCGTCGATATCGACCCCGGCGTCACGATAGGAAAGGGACGGGCGGTGGCTTTCGGTCATGGCTGGCTCGTGCGGATGGGGACTGGAAAACTAACAAGCGGCGACGCTGGGCGGGCCGGTTGTGTGGTTAAATGGCGTCCGGTCGTCGCGCGCGTCGGGCCCTGCGGGCGGCGCCGACGCTAACATCCGGAATTTGCGCGCATTCTACCCGAAATGAGCACGCCTCCCCAAACGCCTACACCGAGCCGCCGCTCATCTCCGCTTCCCAGCAGCCGAGGCTGCGGCCCACGACAGCGCAGCGTCTGGCAGCGCTACTGGCCCTTGGTCGCCCTGGTGCTGGTTCTGCTGCTGGTGCACTATCTGGCCGGCGTGCTGGCCCCGTTCATTGCCTCGATCATCCTGGCCTATATCCTTGAGCCGCTGGTGACACGCATGGCGCGTCTTGGCCTGTCGCGCAATCTCTCCTCACTGATTGTCCTGAGCGGGACGATGCTGGTTGTGCTGGCGCTGACCCTGGTGATCGTGCCGATGTTCGCCCAGCAATTGAGCGCCCTGTACGGCTATCTGCCCAAGCTGCTGCTATGGCTGCGCGAAACCGCCGCGCCCTGGCTGGAAAGCCGGCTCGGCATCGATGTGGCGTTCGATCTCGATCATCTGAAGGAATGGCTGGCCGAACACGGCGGCGAGGCCGGCCGGGTGCTTACCGCCATGCTGCCCTCGCTCACTTCGGGCGGGATGGCCCTGGTCGAGTTCAGTACCTCGCTGGTGCTGATTCCGGTGGTGCTGTTCTATTACCTGCGCGACTGGCCGGCCATGCTGCACCGGGTCGAGCGGCTGGCGCCGCCGCGCTGGAAGGTCAAGCTCCATGAAGTGATGCGCGACCTCGATGCGGTGCTTGGCCAGTTCCTGCGCGGTCAGGTGGCGGTGATGCTGATCATGGCGGTGTTCTACAGCCTCGGTCTGTGGATGACCGGCCTCAAGTCGGCCCTGCCGATCGGTATCGTGGCGGGCCTGTTGATCTTCGTGCCCTATCTGGGCGCCACGGTCGGCCTCTTGCTCGGCACCCTGGCCGGACTATTGCAGTTCCAGTCGCTGGGCGGGCTGCTGCCGATCTGGGCGGTCTTTACGCTGGGTCAGCTGATCGAGAGCTTCTATGTCACGCCGCGTCTGGTCGGCGAGCGCATTGGCCTGCATCCCGTGACCGTGATCTTCGCCCTGATGGCCTTCGGCAAGCTGTTCGGCTTTGTCGGGGTGCTGTTGGCGCTGCCGATGGCGGCGGCGCTGGTGGTGGGGTTCCGGCATCTGCAACCGCTGTATTTCGCCAGCCGCTGGTATCGTCGATGAGGCAACTGGCGCTCGACCTGCAATTGCCCGAGCCGTTCGGTTTCGACGATTTTCTGATCGGCCCCAATCTCGAAGTCTTCACCTGTCTCAAAGACCTGGCCGACGACCGTCTGCCCGAAAAAGCCGCCTATCTATGGGGCGAGGCCGGGGTGGGCAAAACCCATCTGCTGCGCGCCACGGTCGCCCGCGCCAGCGAAGCCGGCCTGCACGCCTGCTACTGGGATGCCGCGCTCGAACCGCTGGGCGAAATGGCCCATGGCTACGATCTGTTGGCGGTCGACCATATCGAACGGCTCGATCAGGACGGCCAGGTGGTGATGTTCGGCCTCTACAACGCCCAGCGCGAACGCGGCTGCGCCCTGGTCGCCGCCGGCGAGCTGCCGCCGGCGCGGCTGCCGCTGCGCGACGATTTGCAGACCCGACTGGGCTGGGGCCTGGTGTTCCATGTCGAGGCACCGGCCGATGAGGACAAGGCTGCCTTGCTACGCCATCGCGCCCGGGTCCGGGGTTGCGAGATCGGCGAGGAGGTATGCCGCTATCTGGTCACGCATACCAGCCGCGACCTGGGCTCGCTGACCCGCCTGATCGACCGGCTCGACCATGCCGCGCTGGCGGCGCAACGGCCGCTGACCCTGCCCTTTGTGCGCGAGGCGCTCAAGCGCGACGAACTGGAGTAGCCATGACCCGCCTGACCTTGTTCGACCTCGACCATACCTTGCTGTCCGGCGATAGCGAGATGGCCTGGGGGGAATTCCTGCTGGCGCGCGGTCACCTTGACGCGGCCATCCATGCCGAGCGCTGTGCCGACTGGCAGCGCCAGTACCGCGAGGGCACGCTCGATGTGCCGGCCTATTACGCTTTTCAGTTGAGTCTGCTGACCCCGTTCCGCCGCCACGAACTCGAAGCGCTGCGGCGCGAATACCTGAGCGAGCGGGTCGAGCCGATGCTGACCCGGCGCAGCCGGGCGCTGGTGGCCGAGCGGCTGGCGGCGGGCGATCTGGTCGCGATCGTCACCGCGACCCACCGTTTCCTGACCGAACCGATTGCCGCGCTGTTTGGTGTCGAACACCTGCTGGCCACCGAACCCGAGGCCGATGCGGCGGGTGACTTCACCGGCCGTCTGATCGGTGAGCCCTGTCTGCGCGAAGGCAAGATCGTCCATGTCGATGCCTGGCTCGCCCGCCTCGGTCGGCGCTGGGAAGACTTCGATCAGCGCTGGTTCTACAGCGATTCGGTCAACGATATTCCGCTGCTCGAAAAGGTAGACCGGCCGGTCGCCGTCGATCCCGACCCGCGCCTGCTGGCCCATGCCACGGCGCGTGGTTGGGCGGTGCTGAGTCTACGTGATGAAGAAGGATTGGAATAAATTTTTCTTATTTGAATATAGGTCGCATCCAGTCTTGCAGGTGATTTGCAAGAAACTTTCCTTTTGGTCGATGGCGCGCGTCCTCGATGTCCGGCGCCGCCTGACGCAGCCATCGGCTACAGCAGCACAATCCCCGGCAGGCTTGCCGCACAGGTCGCTCTGACCGTAGCCACGAAATCCTCGATATAGGCCAGCGTCGCCCGATTGGGCCGGACGGCGGCATAGAGTTCGCCGTAGAGCCGGCGCGCGGTGATCGGCCGGGCGGCCAGATAGCCGCGTTCGAGATAGGTGGCCACGGCCCAGGCGGGCAGGGCGGCGATGCCACGTCGGCTCGCCACCAGTTGCAGGATGGCGACCGTCAGTTCGCTGCTGCGCCGCTGTTTGGGCTGGATGCCGGCCGGACGCAGCACCTGGCGGATCAGGTCGAGCATATCGTCGGGCACGGGATAGCTGATCAGGGTCTCGCTGGCGAAGTCGCTGGCGTCGAGACAGGGCTTGTCGGCCAGCGGATGGCCATTGGCCAGCAAGGCGACGATTTCATAGCGGAACAGCGGAAAGTAGTGCACCGCTTCATCCTCATCGCGCTCCGACACCACGGCCAGATCGGCATCGTCACGATGGAGCAGCCCGACCGGGTCGGCATGGAAGCCCGACACGATATCGAGTTCCACCTCGGGCCAGCGCGGCCGGTATTCGTCCATCGCCGGCATCAGCCAATCGAAACAGGTATGGCATTCGACCGCCACCCGCAGGCTGCCGGCTGCGCCATCGCGCAGTTTGGCCAGATCGCGACAGGCGTCCTGGACGCGCGGCAGAACTTCCTGGGCCAGGGTCAGCAGCCGCTGGCCGGCCGGGGTCAGCTTGAGCGGCTGGGATTTGCGTTCAAACAGCGCCAGCCCGAAATGGTCTTCGAGCTGCTTCAACTGGTGCGACAGCGCCGACTGGGTCAGAAACAGCCGCTCGGCGGCCCGGCTGACCCCGCCGCTGTCCACCAGGGCTTCCACGGTACGCAGATGGCGCAGTTCGAGCAGTGGGTGCATGAGAATTCCTCATGTATTTGTGTAATTTAATGAGTTTGAATAATACGGTTCCGACCAACATGATGCCACTCACAGATCAACCTTGAGGAGTGACCATGTTGACGACGCATCTGTTGGGTTTTCCCCGTATCGGCGCCCGGCGCGAACTGAAATTTGCCCAGGAAGCCTTCTGGCGCAACGAACTCGATGAAGCGGGCCTGGCCGCCGTCGGCCGCGATCTGCGGCTGCGTCATTGGAGCTGGCAGCGTGAGGCCGGCCTGTCCCTGGTCGCGGCGGGCGACTTCTCCTATTACGACCATGTGCTCGATACCGCCGTATTGCTCGGCGGCTTGCCGGCCCGCTTCGGCTTTGCGCCGGACCGGCTCGACCGGCGCCAGTATTTCGAACTGGCGCGCGGCAATGCCGGCCAGCCGGCGCTTGAGATGACCAAGTGGTTCGACACCAATTATCACTATCTGAAGCCGGAATTCGACGCCGACAGCCGCTTCGACGGCGGTCCCGACTGGCTGTTCGACGAGATCAACGAAGCCCTGCTGGCCGGTTTCCAGGTCAAGCCGCAACTGGTCGGTCCGCTGACCCTGCTGCGGCTGGCCCGGGTCCAGGGCATCGAGCCGCTGGCGCTGGTGGCGCGGCTGCTGCCGGCCTATCGTCGGGTGTTGCAGCGGCTGACCGCGCTGGGCGTGGCCTGGGTGCAGCTCGATGAGCCCATCCTTGGCCTCGATCTGGAGCCCGAATGGCTGGCCGCCTTTGCCCCGGTCTATCGCGAGCTGGCGGTGGCCGGTCCACGGATACTGCTGGCCACCTACTTCTCCGGCGTGGCCGAGCGGGCGGCGCTGCTGCGCGAGCTGCCGGTGGCGGCAATCCATCTCGATGCGGTGCGCGCACCCGAGCAGGTCGAGCCGCTGTTGGGCAACTGGCCGCTCGATCGGGTGCTGTCGCTTGGGGTGGTCGATGGCCGCAATATCTGGAAGACCAACCTCGACACCGTGCTCGATGTGCTCGAACCAGTCAAACGTCGGCTGGGGCAGCGGCTGTGGCTGGCGCCGTCGTGTTCGCTATTGCATGTCCCGGTCGATCTGGAACAGGAAGACGGGCTCGAAGCGGGCCTGCGCGACGGGCTGGCCTTTGCCCGCCAGAAACTGAGCGAGCTCGCCATCCTGGCGCGGGCGCTCGAACTGGGCCGCTCGGTGTCGTTCCAGGCGCTGGAGCAGCAACGGCAGGCGCGGGCGCGTTTTGCCCATCTGCCCGGTCGGCAGCGCGCCGATGTGGCGGCGCGGCTGGCCGCGGCGCCCGATGCGGGCCGCTCGGCGCCCTATCCGGTGCGCTATGCCGCGCAGCGTGCCAGGCTGGACCTGCCCTTGCTGCCCACCACCACCATCGGTTCCTTCCCGCAGACCACGGCCATCCGTGCCGCACGCGGCGCCTGGCAGCGTGGCGATCTGGCCGAAGCCGATTATCTGGCGGCAATGCGCGCCGAGATTGCTCTGGCGGTGGAGCGGCAGGAAGCGCTGGGCCTCGATATGCTGGTCCACGGCGAGGCCGAGCGCAACGATATGGTCGAATACTTTTCCAGCCAGCTCGACGGTTTTGCCGCCACCCGTCATGGCTGGGTGCAGAGCTACGGTTCGCGCTGCGTCAAGCCGCCGCTGATCTGGGGCGATGTGGCGCGGCCGCAGCCGATGACGGTGGCCTGGAGCCGCTATGCCCAGTCGCTGACTGACAAGCCGATGAAGGGCATGCTGACCGGCCCGATCACCCTGGTGCAGTGGTCGTTTGTGCGCGACGACCTGCCACGTGCCGTGGTGGCCCGGCAGATTGCGCTGGCACTGCGCGACGAGGTGGCCGATCTCGACCGGGCCGGCATCGCCGCGATCCAGATCGACGAGCCGGCTTTCCGCGAGGGCCTGCCGCTCAGGCGTGCCGATTGGCCGGCGTATCTTGAATGGGCGGTCGCGGCGTTCCGGCTGGCGTCGGGCTGTGCCGATCCGGCCACCCAGATCCATACCCATATGTGCTACTCGGAATTCGAAGACATCCTGCCGGCCATTGCGGCACTCGACGCCGATGTGATCACCATCGAGACGGCCCGCTCCGATATGACGCTGCTCGATGCATTTGCCGAGTTTGCCTACCCCAACGAGATCGGACCGGGCGTCTACGACATTCACTCGCCACGCGTGCCCGATGGCGCCGAAATGCAGCGGCTGCTCGAAAAGGCCCTGACGGTGATCCCGGCCGAGCGGCTGTGGGTCAACCCCGACTGCGGCCTCAAGACGCGCGGCTGGAGCGAGACCGAAGCGGCGCTGGCCAATATGGTGGCGGCGGCAAAGCGGCTGCGCAGCCGTCTGGCGGAGTCGCGTCAGCAGGATAAGCAGTCGGTGTCGGCCTGATTGGCCGGTTGGGAGGGGTTGCTTAAGAAAATCAATAAATGAGCAAAGTAACTGCTATGTGTATCGCGGAGAATGGATTAAAAGTAATAATTCATTCAAATCTCGCCCAGTCTCCCTCCGGCTGCCGCAGTACTCGGCTGATGTCCGGGTGAAGCCTGCGATGGTCCGGGACGCTCCGCAGAGGCAGCTTGCTTGGTGTGTCGCTGCCCTGAAGTGCGTGCCCTGGCCTCTCCATTCTCTCCCCTAACGGTCCGGCACCCCTTGCCGGACCGCCTTTGGCATGCAGTCGAGAAAACGGCGCGGTCGATGACCGCGCCGTCCTGCCTGGCCTGTCATACCTTCAACAGGGTGTCCCTGGATCTGGACACCAGACTGGCGGACTTACTCCTCCAAGTCGTGCTGAACCTCGACATTGGGATCCCACATGATCACATGCATTGCCCGTACCTCGTTCGGAGTGCCGTGACGCAGAAAGGACCAGAACAGATTGGTGTTGGTGCGCGGCCCGCTTTGGGGCAGTGCTGCAATCGGATAGTAGTAGGGCGCATTCCAGACCTGGACGATGCCGAAATACTCCAGCCCCCGCATCGTCCCTTTGCTATCAACGCCAAAGGCCCAGGCGCCCGCCAGTTCCGGAGTGGCAAAACCGCAGCGCAGTTCGAGTGAGTCGGCTGACTTGGTACAGAACGAACCCGCTTGTGCCGCCACACCCAGCATGGCGAGACCAGCAGTCAGCAGCAGTTTCCGTGTGAGTTTTTTCATTTGGTAATCTCCGTTTTTTAAATGGAAAATGATGATTGTATATGGCGGTTGATATTGAGAAATATCCGGATTCAACCGCTTCAATCATTCTTGCCGCCGTTGCGGTGAATGATGCGGCTATTCTAATGAGGATTTTTTGGAAGGCCATGGCCTAAAGGCTGATTGGCAATGAAATGTCGTGGTTTGTGCTAAACCCCATTAGGGGTTGATGAAATGGTTGTCGGTTCTATTCAAAATATATTTGTGGGAAAGTTTTTCGTTGGCTGAAAATGTCGTATCTGTTCAAGAAGCATTTGTGGAGATTGCTTTGTAGGCTGGATCTGGTTTGCAGAGTGGCTGGAGCAGAAAGGAGCCAATTCTGCATTGTCCAAAAGCGGGGTCGGCAGAAATGTTGGGAATATTGCTGAGTCCGCCGATAGCCACTTTTCCAGGCAAGGGGATTTGCTGTCAGTCAAACAGTGGATAAGGTGTGGAGAAAAATATCGGCAATGTTGCCAGGGAATAATTGCCTGGCATTCATTGGCTGTGCAACGCTACTCGACAAGAACCGGCTTAATAATGGTCAATCGAGGAATCAGGCGGAAGCGGAATAGGCCGGAGAGAGATGTGCGATAAATTCCCGGACAAAGTGCAGCGGTAATGACGGGCTGTTTTGTCTGGCCGAGTGGCCAGCAGCAAACAGGCAGCGCGGGCGGCGCTGCCTGTTCAGCTCGGGTCCGGTTTTTTGGCGCCTTGCCGTTTCAATCGGCGTCATGAGCAACGCGGGTTGCTCGGTCTGAATCGGCGGCGCTGTGGCCGGACCCGGGACGTCGAGTTTCCCGGCGCAGGTTCAGAAGCGGTAGTCAGCGCCCACCCACCAGCGCCGGCCGGCGGCCGGATAGAGGTTGTAGCGCTCGCCGCCACCCTTGACGCCATAGCTGGCGTAGCGCTTGTCACCGAGGTTCTGGGCGCTGAGGCTGAGCGTCAGGCGGTCGATGCGGTGGCTCAGCTTGAGATCGACGATGCCATAGCCGGCGAGCCACGGCCCGCGATTGGCCTGGTCGTTGTCGAGCCGGCTGCGGCCATTGCCGTGCCATTGCAGATCGAGCCGGCTGTCGCTGCGGAACTGCCAGCCGGCGTGCAGATTGCCTTGCCAGCGCGGCACCAGCGGCACATCGCGGTCGGCCACATCGATGCCGCCGTACACGCCAGAGCGGAATTCGGCCACGGTATAGGCCAGATTGGCGCCCAGCTCGAACTGCTCGTGGTGCCAGCGCGTCTCGAATTCGACGCCACGGCGCCGGGTCGGTGCCAGATTGATATTGCGGCCAAAGCCGTTCACATAGGGCTGGAAGGCGATTTCATCGTCGAGCCGCATGGCAAAGACCGCGAGCCGCAGAGCGATGGCGCCGCTGCGGCCTTCGAGCCCGGCTTCGATATCGCGCGATGTCTGCGGCTTCAGCTCGGCGTTGTCGGCCAGTTCATCGCTATTGGGCAATCGGTAGCTGCGGCCGATGCGGCCATAGAGCGACCAGTGCGGGTCGAGCCGCTGACGCAGCCCCAGTTGGAAGCCATGCAGCGTGTCGGTCCGTTCGCTCTGTTGCAGGACACCGCTCCAGTCGAGCAGCGAGACACGCTGCTCGGCCCGCTCCCAGCGGGCGCCGATGGTCAGTCGTGTCGCTTCGCTGAGATGGCTGCCATGGTCGAACCAGACGGCGCGGCTATCAAGCCGGCTGTCGCCCTTCCAGGTCGATGGGATAAGCGGGCCGTCCCAGCGCTCGCTGTCGGCGCGGCCGACATCGGCCCCGACGGTCAGGTCGCTCGCCACGCCAAACCAGCGATGCGGCAGGGCCAGACGCGGCGACAGGCGGGTTTCGTCGGTATCGCGCCGGTCGGCCGAGCTATAGCCGCCGCCGTAATCGAAAAAGCCGTCGATGCGCTTGTGACGCCGACTCAGATCGACCGCCCAGCGGCCTTGGCCGAGTTCGCCCTCGCCACGCAGTGCCTGGCGCCACGATTCGGCCCGGCCGTGGTCGTTCGGGCTGTCGCTGCCGTCGGGGTCGTGCTGGAACTGATCAAGCCCGCTGGCGCGATCGACCCGGCGCACGCCCGGAAAGCGTTGATCTTCGCGTTCAGCCGAAGCGGCGGCGCTCAGGCGCACGGCGGCGCCCTGCCAGCCCAGATCGGCCGCCACGCGCCGGCTGCGGGCGGCGCTATTGGCCCGCTCGCCATCGGTTTCGGCATAGCGGCCGTCGAGGCCGAAGCGCCAGTCTTCATTGCCGCCGCGCCAGTGGCCGTGGCCATCGACACTGTCGTGGCTGCCGAATTTGAGCCCGGCGCCGGAACTGTGGCGCCGGCTGATCAGATTGATCACCCCGCCCGAACTGCCGCCACCATGGGCCACGCTGCCACCGCGCACGATTTCGATCCGCTCGATCTGATCGAGCGACAGGGCGCCGAGCCGTGGCGAGGACAGGTCGTTGTCGTTGAGGCGGATGCCATCGAGCAGAATCTGGGTATTGGCCGCGCCCGTCACGCCAAAGCCGCGCAGATCGATACTGCCGTTGCCGAGGCTGTCGATATTGCCGACCCGCAACCCGGCCACGCCGCGCAGCAGTTCGAGCACGCCCGAGGCGGCGGAGCGTTCGATCTGGCGGCGGTCGATCACGGTCAGATTGACCGGTTGATCGGCCGCCCTGGTGGGCAGCCGGGTGGCGGTGACCACCACCACTTCGGGCGATGCGGGTTCGGCAGCAGCCGTAGCGCCGAGTGCGGCGACGGCCAGGGAAATCAGGCTGGACATGGGGAAAACTCTCCGGTGTGCTCGCCCTCCGCGAGCGGGATCAGGGGCGGCGAGCCGCTGGGAATGCCGGCTTGCCGTTTTCCGCCGCCGGGCCGGTCTCCGGGCTGGTCGCGTGGGCGTCTCCGGCGGGAGCGCAACGCGACTTACCGTTGCGGGGGCAGCGCCGGCCTGGGTCGTGAGCGACCGCACCGGCTTCCCTGTTTCACTCCGATAAGGAGCACCCGACGGCGAAAAGCTGGCCATTATAAGCGAGGCCCTGTACTGGCGTCCGGCTGTGGCGGGCGTAGAATCGGCAGCCTATCCGGGAGATGTCTTATGAAGATCGTGCGTGCAATCGAAGTCTGGGAAACCGGTATGGATGGCGCCTTCGTCGGCCAGCTGACCGTGGCCCCCACCATCTCGACCCGCTATCTGGCCCAGCTGTTCACGGCCGAACAGCGCCGACCCGATCCGGACATGGTGCTGTCGTATTTCATTACCCCCGACAAACTGCCGCTGCTCCAGCCCTATGTGGCCGAGCCGCTGCTGGCCGGGCGCTATGACTATGTCCTCACCGCCTACGGCATTCCTGATGGAGAAGGGGCGGAAGATGAATAGTGGAAAATCAAATAATAAATAATCAAGACAAAACACTGCTATACCTGTAGCGGCGATAAACGTAAAAGTATAGATTCCTGAAAATCTATTATTTTTGACCCTGCCCAGGCGGCAGGCCCCAACGGGAAAGGAAATCCGGTGCTGCGGCATATCGTGATGTGGAAACTCCAGGCCAAGGACGCGGTACAGCGCGAACTCGATGCCGTGGCGGTCAAGGCGGCGCTTGAAGGCTTGCGCAGTGTGGTGCCGGAACTGCGCCGGATCGAAGTGGGGCGCAATGTCGCCTCGCCGCATTCGAACTACGATCTGGCCCTGCTGGCCGAATTCGACGACTTTGCTGCCTTGCAGCGTTATCAGAACCATCCCGACTACCGCGCCGCCTCGGCCTTTGTCGGTACGCTGTGCAGCGATCGGGTGTGTGTCCACTACGAGAGCGCCGGTGAAGCTTGAACGTCTGTTGCAGTCGCAGGGCTTTGGCAGCCGCAAGGGCTGTCGCCTGCTGATCCAGGCCGGCCGACTGACGGTGGCCGGTGAACCCTGGCTCGACCCGGAACTCGACCTCGACGAGACCGGCTGGTGCTTTGAAGTCGATGGCGAGCCCTGGCAGTACCGCGAGCGGGTCTATCTGGCGCTGCATAAACCGGCCGGGGTCGAATGCTCGCGTACCCCGCAGCACCACGCCAGCGTCTTCGGTCTGTTGCCGCTGCCCTTGCGCGAACGTGGCGTGCAGTGTGTCGGGCGGCTTGACCAGGATACGACCGGCCTGCTGCTGCTCTCCGACGACGGCAGCTTTATCCATGGCCTCGCTTCGCCACGCCGCCATGTCTCCAAGTGCTACCACGCGGCAGTCCGCCATCCGCTCGATGCAAGTCAGCTCGCCGCCCTGCGCGAGGGGGTGCAACTCCATGATGAACCGGCGCCCCTGGCTGCGCTGGGCGCCGAGGCGCTCGACGAGCGGCTGCTGGCGCTGACCATCGACCAGGGCAAATACCATCAGGTCAAACGGATGGTGGCCGCTGCCGGCAATCGGGTCGAAGCGCTCCATCGGGTGGCCCTGGGCGGGCTGGTGCTCGGCGAGGGTGGTCTGGCCGATCTGGCGCCGGGACAGTGGCGTTATCTCGAACGCGATGCGTTACTGGCTTTGGGGGTGGACGGGCCTTGGCTATCCTGAAACCGATAGGAGAGGGCCACGATGGGGATCAGGATAATCTGGGGAATTGCTGCGCTATACGGCGGTCTGGCTGTGGCTGCAGCGCAGGAGGTGCCGCTGGCCACCGGCGAGTGGCCGCCCTATGTGATGCAGAAGTCACCCGAGCGGGCCATCTTTACCCTGCTGGTCGAAGAGGCGTTCCGCCGGGCCGGGCTCAAGCCGGTCTACCGCTATACCAGTTGGCCGCGCGCCGAAGCGATGGTCGAGCAGGGGCTGGTGTTTGCGGCCTTTCCCTATGCCCACAACGAGGAACGCGCCCGCCGCTTCGATTTCAGCTCGCCGGTGCTGATTTCCCGTTCGGTCCTGTTCTATTACCGTTCCCATCAACACGTACCGCAGCGCTTCGAGCGCTTCAGCGATTTCGCCGGCCGGCAGATCGCCACCCCGCGCGGCTATTGGTACGAAGACCTGTTGCGCCGCCATGGCGCCCAGATCAGCTATACCAGCGACGAACAGAGCGCCTTCCGGCTGTTGATGCTGGGACGGGCCGAGGCGGTGGTGCAGGATGAGCTGGTCGGTTGGTATCTGATCGGCAACCATTTCCCGGCCCAACGTTCGCGCTTTGCCACCTTCGATACCCCGGTCAGTGCGCGTGAGCAGCCTTTGCATCTGCTGGTGTCGCGCCAGTATCCGGGCGCGGCGGCACTGAAGGCCCGGCTCGACAGCGTGATCGACGAAGTACGCCAGAGCGGAATGCCCGAAAAGCTGATCGCCAAATTCCGCCTGCGCAGTTCGCGTCCCGACGAGGCGGAAGCGAACCCGGAGGTAGGGCCGCAGCCTTGATGGCCGGTCCGCCATCGCCAAAGCGTCCAGGCGGCCCAGAACACTGGGGGCGATCGGGCCCGACCGGCCTCAGGTCGGCGGCAGCACCGTGACGGTATCGTCGCCCAGGCTCACCACCTGACCTGCGCGCAGTTTGCGGGTCTTGCGGGTCTCCAGCTCGCCGTCGACCTTGACCAGACCGTCGGCCACCATGGCCTTGGCTGCGCCACCCGATGGGGCAAGGCCCAGGTGTTTGAGCAGATTGTCCAGCTCGATATATTCCGAAGTCAGATGAAAGCGGTAATTGGCCATGGCGGCCTCCTATTGGAAATAAACAGGAAAAACCTGTGCAAGGCGTGTAGCGCCTCAGATTAGAAAAGGAACCGAATCAGCCAGCGATGCGATTGAGCGCGCGGCCAGCCAGGGCAAAGCCGAAGGCGGCGGTGACGCAGACCGAGGAGCCAAAGCCTGCGCAGTTGAGGCCGGTGGGGCCGCTATCCGTTGTGCAGGCGTTGCCGGGGCGGCGCAGTGTTTCGCTGGAGAAGGCGGCTTCGATGCCGAATTTGCCGCCATCGCGCGGAAAGCCATGGCGTCGGCGCAGTTCGGCGCGGATCTTGGCGAGCAGCGGATCGCCCTCGGTCTGGGCCAGATCGGCGATCTGCACCCGACCGGCGTCGACCCGGCCGCCGGCACCGCCCGAGACCAGCAGCGGGATGTGCTGCCGACGGCAGTGGGCGATCAGGGCCACCTTGACCCGCATCTGGTCGATACAGTCGATCACCATGGTGTGACGGCCGTCGATCAGCGTGGGCAGATTGTCTTCGGTCAGAAAGTCGTCGATTTCACTGATCTGGACGCGCGGATTGATGGCGCGTACCCGCTCGGCCATGGCGCTGACCTTGGCCTGTCCCAGGGTCGGGGTCAGGGCGTGCAGTTGGCGGTTGATATTGGAGACGGCGACGTGGTCGAGATCGATCAGGGTCAGATGGCCGACGGCGCTGCGGGCCAGCGCCTCGACGGCCCAGGAGCCGACGCCGCCGATGCCGATCACGCACAGATGGGCGTTTTCGAACCGGCTCAGTGCAGCGTCGCCGTAGAGGCGGGCGATGCCGCCGAAACGGCGTTGGTAGTCGAGATCGTGGTCGCTCATAACAGGAAATAGAAGGAAAGACCGGGCGCAAAAGCGGATTCTAACGCGGCAGCGATGGGCGCGGGCGCCGGGCCGACGCTAAAATGACGGTTTGATGGCGCCGCCCGTCGGCGTCTCCCTTCCTCAAGGTAAGCCCCATGTCTGAATCGTCCGAAGAACCTCTCCGTCTGTCCAAGCGCATGGCCCAGCTGGGTCTCTGTTCCCGTCGCGAGGCCGACGAATATATCGCCAACGGCTGGGTGCGGGTCGATGGGGTGGTGGCCGATCAATTGGGCGTGCGGGTGCTGCCAAGCCAGCGGATCGAACTCGACCGCCGCGCCTATAGCGCCCAGTCGCAGCGCGTCACCATCCTGATCAATAAGCCGATCGGTTATGTCTCGGGCCAGGCCGAGCAGGGTTACAAGCCGGCTTCGCTGTTGATCCGACCGGAAAACCGCTATGTGGGCGACCGCTCCGGCATCGAATTCACCGCCCGTCATCTGCAAGGTCTGGCCCCGGCCGGCCGACTCGATATCGACTCGATCGGCATGCTGATCCTGACCCAGGATGGCCGGATCGCCAAAAGCCTGATCGGCGACGATTCCAAGATCGAGAAGGAATATCTGGTCCGGGTCGAAGGCCAGTTGAGCGACGAAGGCATGCGCCTGTTGCACCATGGCCTGTCGCTCGACGGCCATGAGCTGCGCCCGGCCAAGGTCAGTTGGCAGAACCGCGACCAGTTGCGCTTTGTCCTGCGCGAAGGCCGCAAGCGGCAGATTCGCCGGATGTGCGAACTGGTCGGCCTCAAGGTGGTGGGGCTCAAGCGCATCCGCATCGGCCGCATTCCGCTGGGCGATCTGCCGGTCGGCCAGTGGCGCTATCTGCGGCCCGACGAAAAGTTCTGATCGGCCTGGTCACCACCCCACACGGCCCATGACGCCGCTTGGCGTCTTGGGCACCGTGGTGGCGGACACGCTGTGTCCTGGGATCGATCGAGCAAGACCCGAACAGGGGGACCTGAGGGCCGGCGGCCTGACTGTCCCCCTGTGTCTGTCTGCGCCGTCTGCGTGCTGCGGTGGACCGATCCGCCATCGCATCCCATATTTTCCGTTTTGTAGCGCTTTCTCTCCTTTTGGCCGAATCGTCGCTTCGGCCAGTCCGTTGCATCCCGTCAAAGCCGCGCCAGTGCTGGATTCATGGCTGGCCGACCGCCGCAGGGTCGGCGCTTGCTACCACAAGCGCGAGGGCTGCGCGGTGTGGCCCGGACATCCACCACAGGGCCAGGCGCACCAAGCGTGCTGGTAAGGAGAGCAAGATGATCTGGAGCATCATTATCGGTTTCGTCGTCGGTCTGATCGCCCGGGCGCTGATGCCTGGGCCGAATCCGATGGGGATTATCCTGACGACGGTATTGGGGATTATCGGGGCGCTGCTGGCGTCGTTTGTCGGTCGCACGATGGGCTGGTACGACGCCGGCGAGAGCGCCGGCATCGTGGCCGCGATCATCGGATCGATCGGGGTATTGGCGATCTACGGCGCGGTGACACGCGGCCGCGGACTGTAGCGGACGGGCCGCCTAGCGGCCCATGCCGCCCACTTGCTGGGCCAGATAGGTCGCGTAGTTGTCGGTCATGCCGCCGATGAAATCGAGCACCCGCATATAGCTCTGGTAGAGCGACCAGCCTGATTGCGGCGAGTTGTATTCCATCAGATCGAGAATCCGTTTATTGCGGAAACTCAGCTTGTCCGGCTCGCGATAAAGCTGGTGGGCGGCGCAGCAGAAGGCTTCGAGCAGAATATCGAGGCAGGTGAATGAACCGACTTCGATCTCGACCTTGCGCCGGTTGTTGAAGATCCGTTCGCGCGCCAGTTTCTTCGAGGCGTTGATGCCTTCCTGCACGAACAGGGGACAGGCGGCCAACAGGTCGCCTTCGTATTCGCCATTGAGCAGCCGCTCGTGGTTGCGCATAAAGGCGCTGGTGACTTCGCGCACGCAGCGGTCGATGGCCTTGGAGCGCAACAGCGACATCTTGCGCCGCACCGACGGCGCGGCGGCCACTTCGAGTTCGAGCAGCTTGTCGTCCATGCCGGCCATCCGCACCAGCAGCGGGCAGATTTCGGCAAACGGCAACATGCCGATTTCCACCCCGTCTTCAAGGTCGAGAATGGCGTAGCAGATATCGTCGGCCGCCTCCATCAGATACGACAGCGGATGACGGCTCCAGATCGCCGCCGCCTTGCGCACCAGGCCCAGTTCAGCGGCAATTTCCTCAAGCAGATGGGTTTCGGCCTGATAGCAGGAGAATTTCTGCTTATGGCCGGCGTGCTCCGAGGTCCACGGATATTTGAGCGTGGCCCCGAGCGTGGCATAGGTCAGCCGCATACCGCCGTCGAAGCGGTGGTTTTCCAGTTGGGTGACGACGCGGAACCCCTGGGCATTGCCTTCGAAGGTCTGCACATCGCAGCGCTCGGCGGGGCTGAGGCCGTCGAGCAGGTTGATATGGCGTTCGCGGCGGAACCAGTCGCGGATCGCATATTCGCCGGCATGGCCAAACGGCGGGTTGCCGATGTCGTGGGCCAGACAGGCCGCCTGGACGATGGCGCCCAGATCGAGCGGGCTGATATGCGGCGGCAGATGGCCGGCAATCGCATGACCCACCATGATCCCCAGGCTGCGGCCGACGCAGCCGACTTCGATCGAATGGGTCAGCCGGGTGTGGACATGGTCGTTCTCGGTCATCGGATGCACCTGGGTCTTGCGCCCCAGGCGCCGGAACGGCGACGAGAAGACGATGCGGTCGTGGTCCTTGTGGAAGTCGGAACGGGCGATCAAGGCACCGGTTTCGGCGGGACGGCGTTGGGCACGCAGCCGGTCGGCCGACAACAGGCTGGTCCAGTTCATGGCGGTAGTCATGCGGCAATGGTAATCGAAGCAAGCGGCCGGCGCCCATGGTGCTGAGGGCTTTCAAAAAACTTTCCTGGATATTTCTCCAATATTTAATTGCCGTATTATCGGCAAATAATCTCACCGGCAATTATTGCCGTTGGCCGTTCGATTATCGCCGCCTTATTCGAGGAATAAATCGGATGGGCTTGGATATTTAAATATAAGGATTTTCTGAATATTGTTGAAAAAGGCTGACCAAATAAAAACCGCATCCCGATGGATGCGGTTTTTTCTGGGCCGGAGCCGTTAGATCAGCCGTTGCAGCAAGGCGCTCTGATTGCCCGGATCGCCCGCTGTCCGTGCTTCCTGAAGCAGTCGGCGCAGATGGGCCGGCAGATCGAAGCCATTGGCAAAGACCGAGTCGTCGCGTGGACTGCCCTGTGCCCGCCAAGCCTCCAGAGAACCCGCTGTCAGCAGCCCCGCTTCGGCCTGCGGCAGCTCCAGTACCTTGAATTGGAGCAGGGCGTAATCCTGATAGGACACCCGCGGATCGGCCGCAATCTGCCCCAGCGCTTCCCTGACCTCGGTCGGGAAGCCGGTGGGATAGTCGGGCGCAATATGGCGCCAGGATTGATCGGATTCGGCGACCGCCGGACTGAGTCGGACAGGATCAGGGCTGGAATCGGCAGTCTGTTCGGCACGGGAACGCGCCGGGGTGGGCTGTTGGACGAGGGCCTGCATCAGCGGCTGAGCCTGCTCACGATGCGCGGTCAACGAGAGTCGGTCGATGATCATGGTCGTTTCCTCCTGTGCGGCGCCTTAGAGCAGGGTCTGTGCCAGAACAGGCAAGACCGCCAGCAGCCATGACAGCGAGCAGGGCGACACCAGCGTCGGCCCGCTACCCGATCCCGCACCGCCGACCCATAACGGCCCATTGCCAAACCGTCCGCAGCCAGCCAGCAATCCACTGGAGCATTTCCAGGCAATGTGGAGTCAGCCTGTGTCGACCGCCAAGCGCAGGTGCCTGGGACTCAACTAGGCGTAGCCGGGGCGCCGCGCCAAGCGGAAATGCGCCAGAGCATTTCCAGTCGATTCGGAATCAGTGTGTCCGGCCCTCAAGGTGCCGGCTCCCGGCGCTCAACCAGACCTGCTGCGACGCCGATTTCAGTGGAATTGCGCTAATTGTGTGTGGGGAGGAAGGTGTGGGGGCCTCAGACGGTTTTGGCACGGCAGGCGTGGTGGAGCCGTCTGAGGAGAGGCTGGGATGCGTCAAACAGTCGCTGTGCTTTAATTATTAATTTTCTTCTATTTCACAGAAATGTTCTTGCAGACGTTTTGCCGTTTATTTTCTAAATGGCTTGGCGTCCGCAAGAGGCGCCTCAATACCACATTCTGACCAGCACCAGCGGACCACGGCTATCGGCGGTGCTGCCGGCCAGGTAGAAGCGGCCGTCGCGGCTGAGCAGCAGGGCGCGTGCTTCGTCGTCGCCCTTGCTGAGCGTCAGGATGCGGCGGCCGGCCGAGGAGAAGCCTTCATCGGCCTTGCCCTCGCTGGTGAAGCGGGCGACCAGCATATCGCGGCCGTTGCTGTGGGTGAGGGCGTAGCCGCTGACCAGAATCCGGCCGTTGGGCTGGACGGCCACGCCGGTCAGGGCTTCGCCGCGCTCGCCCAGGCTCGATTTGACCCAGCCGCCTTCACCGAAGGCCGGATCGGGCTGGCCCTTGTCGTCGAGTCGCAGCAGGGCAAGCCGGGTCTGGGTGGCGTCGCTCCATTCGCCGGCCACCACCAGCTTGCCGTCGCTTTGCTGCGCCAGCGCCCGTGCCTTGCCGCGCAGGCCCGGCTGGTTGAAGGCGGCGACGCCTTGCTGGCCGAAGGCCGGGTCGAGCTGGCCATTGGCCAGATAGCGTGCCACGACCAGCTTGTCTCCGCTCCAGCCCGCTGCCACCAGCCGGCCATCAGGCAGACGGCTGACCGTCTGGGCGACATCGTCGCTGTGGCCGCCTGGCAGCGCGGCGCTGTAGCCGCCGCTGCCGAAGTCGGTATCGAGCGAGCCATCGATATTGACCCGCCACAGCCGGAAGCCCGACAGGCTGCCATCGCGATACTGACCTGCCAGCATCACGCGCTGGCCGGTTTCATCGAGCGGGATGCCACCATAAGCCTGTCCGGCGAAATTCTGCACGGCCAGGGTGCGGCCCTGGCTTTGCAGCCGGTTGTGCCAGCCGCCCGGGCTGATCGAGCCGTCGCCGGCCAATTGGCTGCCGGCGCTCCACAGTTGATCGTCGTAATGGAACAGCACCGACAGCGTGCTTGAGCTGTCGCTCGCGCTCTGGCCGACCCGCAGTGGCTGCGGTGCCAGCAGCGGCTTGCCGGTGCTGTCGAACTGGGCGACCACGGCCTGGCTGCGGTTGCCGTACTGAACGGCGCCACCGCTGGCGACGCGGCCGTGCTGATCGAAGGTGACGGCATTCCAGCCGCCCTGGCTGGCAGACAGCAGGGTCAGGCGGGCACTGCCGTTGCTGCCCCAGTTGCTATCGAGATTGCCGTCGGTGTTGAGGCGGGCGTTGGCAAAGCCGAAGCGGTCGCTGCCGTTGACGAGGAGTTGGCCGTTGCTCAGACCCAGCAGCGAGATCGGTGCCGCGTCGCCGATCGGTTCGCGTTCCCAGCCGAGCCGGTCGGCCCGCAGCGGGAAGGCATTGTCGGGGGCGCCATCGCCGTAGAGCCGGGCCAGACGGACCTGATCGCCCACGATGCGGTTGTTCTCGCCACGGCGGCCGGCCACCATCAGGCGGCCGTCGCTGAGCTGGAATACGGCATCGACGCGATGGCTGCCGGTTTCCTGATCGAAGGGGCTGGCGTTTTCAAAGCGGAAGCGACGGATGCCGTTGTCGCCGAAGGTAGGGTCGAGCTGGCCGTTGAAGTCGGCCCGCAGCACCCAGGCCGCCCCGGCCCGGCCGCGACCGGGGCCGCCGCTCAGCAGCAGATAGCCGCTGTCCAGCCGGCTCAGGCTGCCCAGCGCGGCGCCTTGGCTGATACTTTCCGTCGGGACGTCGAGTGTGCCGTTGCGACCGAACGAGGTGTCGAGGCGGCCATCGGCATCGAGCCGGACCACCCGCACCCGTGGCTGATCGCCGCTGCTGCCGGCTGCCAGCAGCACCGAATCGCTGCCCGCCGGCGCCACCACCACCCGTTCGGCGTCGGCCCCCAGGTCCAGCGTGGCGCTGCCAAAACGTCGGTTGAGGCTGTCGTCGCGGTTGAGCCGCATCGCCAGCGCCAGGCGACGGCTGCCCGTGCCCTGGCCCAGACCGCCCAGCAGCAGGCCGCTGCTGTCGGCCACCACGCTGGTCAAGGTGGCGTCGATATCGAGTTCCAGGGTGCCGGTGCGATGGAAGGTGGCATCGGGCTGGCCGTCGCTGAGCAGCCGCGACACCAGCGCCTTGCCGCTGATGCTGCGCCCGACCAGCACGATACGGCCATCGTCGAGCCAGAGCGCCTGACGGGCTTCGGCCAGCCGGGGCAGATTGAGAACGCGGCGGCCAAGCGGGGAGAAATCGGTATCGGCGCGGCCGTTTTCCAGTTGCTGCACCAGGGCGAGCTGCTGATTGCTGCTTACCACACTGAGAAGACGACCGTTGTTGAGCTGCCGGCTGGCCAGAATCTGGTCGGCGCTGCCGGCGGCCTGGGTGTAGACCATCCCGCCAGTGCCAAAGCCCGTATCGAGACTTCCTGCCGGTCCGATCTGGTCTGGCTCATCGGGTTTGCGGGCGCCGTCGGTATTGCAGGCGGCCAGCAGCAGGGCTGAGGTCAGGGCCAGGACCAGCGGAGCTGGGCGAAAGTCATGTAAGGTCATCGAAAAATTTTCCTTATTGGGAAGACAGGCAGTCATCGGAACGCAGGATGCCGAGCAGCACAGCAAACAGCACGCCCGTAGGTAAAGCGACAGCGATGGTTTACACTGCGTCGCGGATCGACAACTGACCGGGGTCTTCCGCAACGGTTCCACCACCGCCATGCAACTGCCCGTTTCCTACCTCGCCCATTACGCCGTGCCTTCCTGGCTCGGCCGGCATTTCCTGCTGGCGTGGCACCTGGTCATCCTGGTGGTGAGCTGGTATCCGTTCAGCGGCTGGCGCTATACCGGCGAGCCGGTGTTCGCCTTCTATGGCTATCCGCTGCCCTACTACTACACCCCGCTCGACAATGCCGTGAACCTGCTGGCCTATCTGCCGCTTGGCTACGCCTGGGCGCTGACCTGGAAATGCCGCTGGTACGCCCCGCTGCTGTCCCTGACCTGCGGCGCGCTGCTGTCGGGCGGCATTGAGTTCGTGCAGCAATTCCTGCCCGATCGGGTGGCTTCCAATCTCGATATTCTCTACAACGGCCTGGGGGCGCTGCTGGGTGCCCTGGCGGCCGGCTTGTTCAGCAAGCTGCTGATCGTGCGGCGCTGGCATGTGCTGCGCCAACGCTGGTTCCGCCCCGGCGGGCTGGTCGATTACGGTCTGGTGCTGGTGGCGCTATGGCTGCTGACCCAGATGAATCCCGCCGTCCCGCTGTTCGGTATCGTGGTCGAACCGACCGGTCTGCCGCAGCCCTTTGTCTCGCCGATCCACGACGCCCGGCTCTTTCTGCGCCTGCTCGAAGCATCCGGCGTCATGCTGAGCGTCAGCGCGGTGGCCCTGTTTGCCGTCACGCTGCTGGCGCAACGGCGGCATTCGCCTGGTCTGGTGGTCGGACTGGTACTGGCTGCGCTGTCGATCAAGGTGACCACGGCCGGGGTGATGCTCAAGCCCACCGAATTCCTGGCCTGGTTCAATCTCAATGTGCTGGCTGGCGGGCTGGCGGCAGTGGCTGCGCTGACCTTGCTGATGCGTCTGCAACGACGCTGGCAGGCGCTGCTGGCCATGCTGTGCCTGCTTGCCGCGCAAGTCGTCGAGGCGCTGTGGCCGCTGCAAGGTTCGTTCTATGGGATGGCCGATCTGTTCAAATGGCGCTATGGCCATCTGCGCGATTTCAACGGTCTGAGCCAGACCGTGTCCGAAGTCTGGCCCTGGCTGGCGATGGCCTATCTGGGACTCAGTTTTGCCGGCGAACGGCAGGCGGAGCGAACCACGGTGATTCAGCGCTGAGCTGGACGCCGCTCAGTCGCCTGCGCGTCCCATCGCTGGCGCTGGGTCCGCCACGGACGCCAAGTCCGATCTGCTGTGGGCACAAAATGTTCCAAATTCTTTTATCTTGGCAAACCTTCTTGCAGATGTTTTGCAGGTTTATTGCTTTTTCTGCGGAAGGGCTGCTGCCTGCCTGGCGGCCGAGCTGCTGGACAAGGCATGATCGAGTTGCTGCGCGCTGACCTGGCCCAGTTGGCGCAACAGCACACGGTTATCGGTATCGATGACCCAGGTCAGCGGCACCTGGGACGATGAGACGGCGACGCCCATGCTGCGGCGCCAGTTGCGGTTGGCACTGTCGCCATCGAGCACCGGATAGTTGATCCGGTAGCGTTTGCTGAGTCGGACGATGCTGTCGGCGTCGTCGCCGAGGGCCAAACTGACCACCTGCACGCCCCGGCCGCTCCATTTCTTCTGGGTAGCGACCAGATCGGGCAATTCCGCGATGCAGTAGCCGCACCAGCTTGCCCAGAAATTCACCACCAGTACCCGGCCTTGCCATTGCGCCATGCTGACTTCGCGGCCGGCGAAATCCTGCACCGTTGCCTGCCGTGCCTGCGGCAGTTGGCGCGGCGCCGCCTCGGCGGGCGGGGTGAGCGTGAGCAGGACGAGGCAGGACAGGACAGCGGGGCGCAGCATAAGGGTGATCCTGGCAGGGCGGTCAGCGCGGCACGATAGCGCAACCGGGCCGGGTTGCGCTGCGTCATTTGTACCGTTCAAATCTGACGCTCGACGGCGGGATTGAGGAAGCGCTCGCCACGCAGCAGTTTTTCCAGCATGGCCGGGTCGTGCCATTCGGCGCGGACCTGATCGGAGAACACCACACTGTCGAGGGCGATCTCGCCCATCCGTGGGTTATAGGCATCGTGGCGGAAGGCCTGCGCATAGCCGGTTTCGGTTTCGTGGGCGATCACCGAGTGGAGCTGCACATCCTGCTCGCCGTTGGCCATCGCGGTGTTTTTCAGGATGGCGTCGATCAGCACGAAGAACAGCCGGGCGAACTGTTCGGCCGAGGGCGAGACGGGCAGGCTGATCCAGCGGGCCGAGAAGCGCTTGGCCCAGTCGATATAGTCGGGATCGTCGCGATCCCAGAAGCAGATGGCGTGATCGAAGCCATCGATCACATCGCGGATGGTGCCTTTCATCAAGCCGAAGTCGTAGACCATATGGCCATGGTCGAGGGCATGGGCTTCGAGCAGGACTTCGACCTTGTAGCTGTGGCCATGGATGGAGCGGCGGCAGCGGTCGCTGCTGCAATTGCGCACGATATGGGCGTTTTCGAACTTGAATAGCTTACGGATCAACATGATGGCAGGTCAGGCAAAGACAGCGCGCATTGTGCCTGATCCGCCCGCCCGCGCCGAGCAGGACGACCGGCGGCGCCAAAAAAAACGCCACGCGGGGAGCGTGGCGGCAAACTGCTGTCCCGGAGGACTGGCAGTGGCATCGGAGGTACAAACGTCGAAGCGGTGGACCCGTCGGCGGAGCGACCGGAGATCAGTCGGCCCACTCCCCCAGCAGTGCCGTCGCTGCCGCCGGACAAGGCGGCCGCGACGGGGCAGAACACATCGGCTGACGGGTCACGGGCTATCGGTCGGGGCGGACGGTTTCAGAAGGCCGCCACCACCGCGCCTTGATAGCGTTGGGCGATGAACTGTTTCACTTCGGCCGACTGGAGCGCCTGGGTCAGCTTTTTCAGTGCCGGGGTGTTCTGATTGTCGCTGCGACCGACCAGATAGTTGGCATAGGGCGAGCGGGCGTCTTCGATGAACAGGGCGTCGCGGGTCGGCACCAGCTTGGCCTGCAGGGCGTAGTTGGTGTTGATCAGCGCCAGATCGACCTGATCGAGCAGGCGCGGCAGCGTGGCGGCTTCGATTTCCTTGATCTGCAAGCGCTTGGGATTGGCAACGATATCGCGCGTGCTGGCCAGGATATTGTCCGGCTGCTTGAGCTTGATCAGACCCTGACGCTCGAGCAGTTGCAGGGCGCGGCCGGCGTTGGACGGGTCGTTGGGGATGGCGACGACGGCGCCTTCCTTGAGTTCGGCCGTGGTCTTGATCTTGCGCGAATAGGCGCCGAACGGTTCGACATGGACCGGGGCGATGGCGACCAGCGTGGCGCCCTTGTTCTTGTTGAACTCGGCCAGATAGGGCTTGTGCTGGAAGAAGTTGGCATCGAGCCGCTTCTCGGCCACCTGGACATTGGGCTGGACGTAGTCGGTAAACACCTTGACGTCGAGCTCGACTCCCTGGCGGGCCAGTTGCGGCTTGATGAATTCGAGAATCTCGGCGTGTGGCACGGCGCTGGCGGCAACGCTGAGCTTTTCGGCGTGGGCGACGCTGGCGGCCAGGCCAAGGGCGGCGAGCAGGGCGGTTTTCAACAGGGCTTTCATCGGTATTCTCCGGCTGGCCCTGCCGCCGGCTTGGGCCGGCGGCGGGCGGGTGCTTGGGTAGGCTTGGGTCTTGTTGGGAACGATCAACATCGGAAATCGAGGGGGTGGCGCATTCAGTGCCTCCGGCTCAGTCGCCGCACCAGCCAGTCGCCGCTGCTTTGCAGCAGTTGCACCAGCAAAAGCAGCACTGTCACCGTGACCACCATCACTTCGGTCTCGAAGCGCTGGTAGCCAAAGCGGATCGCCAGATCGCCCAGCCCGCCGCCGCCGATCACGCCGGACATGGCCGAGTAGGACACCAGCGCGACCGCAGTCACCGTGGTGGCGCCGACCAGACCCGGCAGCGCTTCGGGCAGCAGCACGCGCCAGATCAGCTGGCGGCTGGTCGCGCCCATCGCCTGGGCCGCTTCGATGGTGCCCGGATCGACTTCGCGCAGTGCCGCTTCGACCAGCCGGGCAAAGAACGGCGCGGCACCGATCACCAGTGGCGGAATCGCCCCGGCGACACCGAGCGAGGTGCCGACCAGCAACAGGGTCAGCGGAATCGTGACGATCAGCAGAATCACAAACGGCAGCGAGCGCACCACATTGACCGCCAGTGCCAGCAGCCGGTGCAGCCAGCGCTGCGGGTAGAGCTGGTCGGGCGCAAACAGGAACAGCGCCACGCCAAGCGGCAGGCCAAGGAGGACGGTAAAGCCCAGCGAGACGCCGACCATGGTGAGGGTGTCCACGGTGGCGATGCCGATTTCACGCCAGTCGAGGCCGGCCAATACATTGATCAGTTCGGCCGACATCAGGCGAGCTCCTCGCAATGGATGCCCTGGGACTGGAAGGCGCGCCGCGCCGCGCCGAGCGCCGTGCCATGGCCTTCGACCGCCACGATCAGTTGGCCGTAGGGGGTGTCCTTGATCCGGCCGACCTGGCCCTGGACGATGTTGAACGCAATATCGAGCGTGCGCGCGACCGAAGCCAGCAGCGGCTGATAGGTATGGGCGCCGGTAAAGGTGAGCCGCAACAGACCGGCCGAAGGCAGCGCCAGATCGGGCGGCGGCTCGGCGATCAGTCCGCTTTCGGCCACCAGCGAACGGGTGGCGGCGTGAGCCGGTTTGAGCAGCAGATCGGCAGTACGGCCCTGTTCGACCACCCGGCCCGCTTCAAGCACGGCGATGCGGTCGCACAGTGTCTGCACCACCTGGATTTCATGGCTGACCAGCACTACGGTCAGGCCGAGTCGACGGTTGATTTCCAGCAGCAGGGTCAGGATGGAACGGGTGGTCTGTGGGTCGAGCGCCGAGGTGGCTTCGTCGCACAGCAGCAGGCGCGGTCGGTTGGCCAGCGCCCGGGCGATGCCGACGCGCTGTTTCTGGCCGCCCGACAGCTGGGCGGGGTAGTGGTCGCGCCGCTCGGTCAGGCCGACCCAGTCGAGCAGTTCGTCGATCCGACGGTCGATGGCGGCGCGGTCGAGTTCGCCAGCGAGTTCAAGCGGCAGGCGGATATTGGCGGCGACGGTCTGCGAGCCCAGCAGATTGAAATGCTGGAACACCATGCCGACCTGACGGCGATAGCGGCGCAGGCCGGCCGCGTCGAGTCGGGTGATGTCCTCGCCATCGACCAGGATTCGACCCGAATCGGGACGTTCGAGCAGATTGAGCGTACGCAGCAGCGAGCTCTTGCCAGCGCCCGAGCGGCCGATCAGACCGTAGATCTCGCCCTGGCCGATATCGAGATTGATATCGTCCAGAGCGAGCAGCGGACGCCCGGCGACCGGATAGGTCTTGTTGAGGTGTTCGATTCGAATCAAGGTCTGGTCCGTTTCTTGCGCTGGGCCGCGCCGGGTGGGCGCGGACAGGCACGGACTTTAACGGCTCAGATTCTTGATAAAAAGTAATAAAATCTGATTTTCTTAGCGTTTCTGGTTATAGATGAGCTGCCGCTCAGCGATGCCAGCCGCGCTGACGGGCCAGTTTGGGCAGTTGATGCAGATTGCGTAAGCGGGCATGGACATGCGGTCCCCGGCGCAATTTGGGCGACAGCCAGACGGTGCGCATCCCCAGCCGCCGTGCCGGTGCGAGATTGGCGTGGGTGTCTTCGACCATGGCACAGCGGCGCGGGTTGAGCCGATGGCGGGCCAGCATCCTGCGGTAGGCGCGGATATCGGGTTTGGCCAGATGGCCGACCTGCTCGATCGACACCACCGCATCGAAATGCTGGGCAATGCCCAGCAGACGCAGCACCGTTTCGGCATAGTCCTGCGGACCATTGGTGAACAGCAGCTTGTTGCCGCGCAGACGCTTCAGCGAAGGGCGCAGTATCCGCATCGGGATCAGGCGGGCAGGCAGTTCGGGGAGTAGATGGGTTTCCGCCAGGAAATGGTCGGGGTCGATCTGGCGGTGATGGCGCACCACACCGGCCAGGGTGGCGCCATACAGATCGTAGTAGCGGGCACGCAGGGCATTGGCCTCGGTCTGGCTGAGCGCCAGATGACGGGCCAGATAGTGGTCCATCTGCAATTCCACTTGCGGAAAAACGTAACGGCCGGCGTCGTGCAGGGTGTTGTCGAGGTCGAAAATCCAGGTAAGCGGCAAGGCGGTATTTCTCAGGTGGAGCAGGGCCGGCCACGACCGGCCCGGGGACGAGGCGACTGCCTCAATGCATGATGTAGTTCTCTAGCTGTTCGATCAGGAATTGCTGCTCGGCAATGGTTTCCCGCACCAGATCGGTGATCGACAGCACACCGATCACCTTATTGTCGTCGTCGAGTACCGGCAAGTGGCGGAAACGCTTCTCCGACATCACGGCCATGCATTCGTCCACGCTTTGATTGGGTTTGGCGAACACCACCCGCTTGGTCATGATATCGGCGATCGGTGTGCCGGCCGAGGTCTTGCCCTGTAGCACCACCTTGCGGGCATAGTCGCGTTCGGAAAAGATGCCGACCAGCCTGTCTTCATCCATCACCAGTACCGCACCGATATCCTTCTCGGCCATGATCTGTAGTGCCTGATAAACGGTGGCGTCGGGACGCACCGAGAAAATGCCGGGTCGGGTTTTTTCGAGCAGAAGCTGTCGTGCGGTTTTCATTATCGCAATCCTCCGTGCATAAGCTGGACTAGCCAGATTCACACTATAGCAGCGAGCCCGCTGCCGTCATGTCTAGGGCGGTGGAGGGAGCGAATCGGTGTGGCGTCTGCCTCAATGTTCAGTCGGGAGCCCAAGCGAGCCTTGCTGTGCCATCAGCCTCAATGCCGCCTCCAGCCTCGCTTTCTGGCCCCCGCCGACTCCCGATCTCAGCGCCCCGCCGCATGACTGCCGGGCCGATTGCGCAATTCGAGCAGGGCCGCCCGAGTGGCCTGGGTGAGCGGGTCGTTGCCGCCCAGGGCACGTTCGCGGATTTGCAGGGCACGGCGATAGAGGGCGTCGGCTTCGTCAAAGCGGCGCAGCGCTTTTTGCAGCGAGCCGAGGTTATGCAGACCGGTGGCGAGGTCGGGATGACGCGGTCCGAGCGACTTTTCCAGAATCTGTACCGAGCGCCGGTACAGCGGCTCGGCCGCTTCGAATTCGCCCTGGGCGCTGCGGACCAGGGCCAGATTATTGAGGCAGGTGGCCACATCGGGATGGTTGGCGCCCTGTTCCGCCTCGACTTCCTCCAGCGCCTTGCTGGCTACCGCTGCGGCCGCTTCATGATCGCCTTCGCGGTAGAGCCGTTCCACTTCCTGGGTCAGCACCCGCCACCATTGATTGCCTTCGGCAGAGACTGCCGGCATGGCCAGTACGGCTGCCAGCAGCAGCGGGGGGATCAGGCGCATCGGTCCATTCCTTGAGTACCCCGGCACGATGGCGGGGGAAGTTGTCCAAGCCGCAATTGCTTTCCTGCGGAATTCCCTGCTGACGACAGTGTACGTTCGCTAACGTAACGTTGTGACCGAGCAAGACGTTATCACGTTCTCATGACGGCTCGTAACGGTGAGCCAGGCTGCTGTGGCATATGACGCAACGTGTTGTTGCAAAGGATATTTATTGGACGGATGTGGGAGGGGCGGGAGAGGCCGATGCATCTTTAAGAACGGCGTCCCAGCCAATCCGCTTTGCAGGAACCGTCAGCGCCTTTGCGATCAAGGCGGGTGCGCCGTCTCGGCAGAACGATGGGTTGAGGCGGAAGCGATGGGCCGTGACGGCCGGTGGCCTGGCAGCGTCCTGTGATGGGGTGGGACGCTGTGGTCAAGGGAAGGGGTGCCAAAATGAATTCGGCTTTATTTATTTCAAATTTCTATTTATTAACAATATATCTTGCAGGTGTTTTGCAGATTTTTTGATTAATGACTTGCTTTACCAGTCTTTCCAACCGGAACCGCCAAGCGGTCCCGGTGGAAAGCCGCTTTACTCGTCGCGCTTGATCATGGTGCCGACGCCCTGGGCGGTCAGCACTTCGAGCAGCAGGGCGTGCTTGACCCGGCCGTCGATGATATGGACCGCGCCCACGCCATTGACGGCCGCTTCGAGCGCTGAGGAGATTTTCGGGATCATGCCGCCCGAAATGGTGCCGTCGGCGACCAGACGGTCGACGGTCTGCGGGGTCAGGCCGGTCAGCAGCTTGCCTTCGCGGTCGAGCACGCCCGGGGTATTGGTCATCAGCACCAGCTTTTCGGCCTTGAGCGTCTCGGCCAGCCGGCCGGCCACCAGATCGGCATTGATATTGAAGGCAGCGCCATCGGGACCGACCCCGATCGGGGCGATCACCGGAATAAAGTCGCGGGTGTCGAGCAGCGACACCAGTTCCGGATCGATATCGGCCACCTCGCCGACCTGGCCGATATCGACCGGCTGGCCGTCCGGGCCACGCAGGAACATCTTGCGGGCGCGGATGAAATGGCCGTCCTTGCCGGTCAGCCCGACGGCGCGGCCGCCGTGCTGGTTGATCATCGATACGATTTCCTTGTTGACCAGACCGCCCAGCACCATCTCGACCACATCCATGGTCTCGGCGTCGGTCACGCGCATGCCCTGGACGAATTCGCCCTGTTTGCCGATCCGGTTCAGCATATCGTTGATCTGCGGGCCACCGCCGTGCACCACGACCGGATTGATCCCCACCAGCTTCAGCATCACCACATCGCGCGCAAAGCTCTCCTTGAGCTCGGGCTCGGTCATGGCGTTGCCGCCGTACTTGATCACGATGGTCTTGCCGTAAAAGCGCTGGATATAGGGCAGGGCTTCGGCCAGCACGCCGGCCTTTTCAGCGGCGATCTGGGCGGAAATCGGGGTGACGATGGGCATTGGCGTTGCTCCGCGAGGTGGTGAAACCGCGCGATTGTAGCCGAGCCACCGGGGCTTATGCCGTTCGTCATCGCGTGGGCCGACCCGATTGCACAACTCCCCAGTGCTCGCGTAGACTTCTGCAATTAAATAAACATTCATTTATTTTTCTTATGGGTGACCACGACTCCTCCTGTCCCCTCGTGCGCTGGACTCGTCGCAAGGAAGCACGGCCCGGCGAGATTCTCGACGCCGCGCTCGATCTGTTCGTTGCCAAGGGGTTCGCCGCCACCAAGATGGAGGACATCGCCCGCCGCGCCGGTGTCACTGCCGGTACCCTCTATCGCTACTACGCCAATAAAGAAGAGATTTTCAAGGCGGTGATCCGCGAATCGCTCGTGCCGCAACTCGACGAGGGCGAGCAGTTGCTGAGCGGCTTCACCGGCCAGACTTCGGCTGCCGAGCTGCTGGAGATGGTGATCCGTACCTGGTGGCGCCTGATTGGCGCCACCCGTCTTTCCGGCATCCCGAAACTGGTGATCGCCGAAGCCTCCAATTTCCCCGAACTGGCGCGCTACCACCGCGAACAGGTGATCGAGCGCGGTGAAAAGCTGATCGGCCGCGCCATCGAATACGGCATTGCCCGCGGCGAATTCCGGCCGATGCGGCTTGAGGTGGCCGTGCGGGTGATCTGCGCCCCGGTGGTGATGGCCATGCTGTGGAAACACTCGATGCCGCAATGCGGCGAAGAGTTCGAGCCCGAACCCTATCTCGACGAGGTGATCCGGACCCTGGTGCAGGGACTGGCCGCCACGCCGTCGCCCTGATCTAACGATTCGTTTCATATAGCTCAACATCTGGAGAATAACGATGCGATGGAAGGCAGTATTGCCCGCAGTGGCCGTGGTGACAGCCCTGGCGGCGTGCAGCGCCAAGGAGCAGCCCTACGAGGAAGTGCGGCCGGTCCGCACCATGGTGGTCAAGCAGGGCGACGGCAGCCCGGGCGCCACGCTGTCGGGTGAAGTGCGGGCACGGCGCGAGGCGCGGCTCGGTTTCCGGCTCGGCGGCAAGGTGGCCGAGCGGATGGTCGAAGTGGGCGACCGGGTCCGGCCGGGTCAGGCGCTGCTGCGGCTCGATGCCCAGGACACCAGCCTGCAACTGAGCGCCAGTCGCAGCCAATACCAGCAGACCCGGCAGGACTATGAGCGTGCCGTCCAGCTCAAGAGCCAGGGTTTCGTCAGCCAGGCTGAAGTCGACCGCCGCCGCGCCGCGCTTGACGCTGCCGAAGCGCAGTTCAAGCTTGCCGGCAACCAGGGCAGCTATACGGTACTCAAGGCCGAACGGGCCGGGGTGGTGACGGCGGTCGAGGCCGAAGTCGGCCAGGTGGTCGGCGCCGGTCAGGTGCTGGTGCGGGTCGCCGAGGATGGCGGCCGCGAAGTGGTGGTCAGCGTGCCCGAATCGCGTGTCGAAGAACTGCGCCGCGCCGACAAGCTCGCCGTGACGCTGTGGGCGGTGCCGGGCAAGCGCTACGACGCCCGTCTGCGCGAAATGGCGCCCGATACCGATCCGCAGACCCGCACCTATACCGCCCGGGTCAGCATCGACAATCCCGACGAGGTGCTGCGTCTGGGCATGACCGCTACCGTCCAGGTGCCGGGCCGCTCGGATAGCCGCACGATCCGCCTGCCGCTCACCGCCATCTACGACCGCGACGGTCAGACCCTGGTCTGGCTGGTCGATCCCAAGACCCAACGGGTCGCTACCCGCAAGGTCACGCTCGCCGGTGCCCAGAACGATGTGGTGCTGGTGGCCGAAGGCTTGAGCGGCGGCGAAACGGTGGTGACGGCCGGCGTTCATCTGCTGCATCCCAACCAGCAGGTCCGGCTGGCCCAGGCCCCGGCCCCGGCTGCCAAGCCCGCCGGGAGCTGAGCGATGCGCAACGTCAATCTGTCCGAATGGGCGCTCAAGCATCAGCAACTGGTGCTGTATTTCATGGTGGTCTTTATGCTGGCCGGGCTGTTTGCCTACCAGAAGCTCGGCCAGAAGGAAGACCCCGAATTCACCTTCAAGGCCATGGTGGTACGAGCCTTCTGGCCCGGCGCCTCGGCCAAGGAAGTCGAACTCCAGGTGCTCGACAAGCTGGAGAAAAAGCTCCAGGAAGTCCCCGAGATCGACTACACCCGCAGCTATGCCAAGGCGGGCGAAGCCCAGATCATCATCTCGCTGCGTGAAGACGTGCGCGGCGCCACGGTGCCCGAGACCTGGTATCAGGTACGCAAGAAGGTCGGCGATATCCGCCATACCCTGCCGCAAGGGGTGGTCGGGCCGTTCTTCAACGACGAATTCGGCGACACCTTCGGCAATCTGTACGCCTTTACCGCCGACGGCTTCAGCTATGCCGAGCTGAAGGGCTTTGTCGACATGGCCCGCACCGAATTCCTGCGCATCCCCGAGGTGCACAAGGTCGATCTGGTCGGCGAGCAGGAAGAGAAGATCTTTATCGAGACCTCGAACGCCAAGCTGGCGGCGCTGGGGCTCGATCCGCAACTGATTTTCCAGACCCTGCGGGCGACCAATGCCATGGAAGCAGCCGGTGTGGTCCAGACCGGCCCCGAGCGGATCGCCCTGCGGGTCAGCGGCGAATTCGATACGGTCGAGAGCATCCAGAATATCGGTATCCGCACCGGCAACCGGGTGGTCCGTCTGGGCGACGTGGCCCGGGTCTGGCGCGGCTATACCGATCCGCCGACCTTCAAGATGCGCTTCAACGGCCAGGAGGCTATCGGCGTTGCCATCAGCATGAAAAAAGGCGGCGACGTGATCCGGCTGGGCGAGTCGCTCAACGAGACGGTGCGCCGTATCCGGGGCGAACTGCCGATCGGGATCGAAATCCATGCGGTGTCGGACCAGCCCCATGTGGTCAAGCACTCGATCAAGGAATTCATGAAGAGCCTGCTCGAAGCGGTGGCCATCGTGCTGGTGGTGTCCTTTCTGTCGCTGGGCTGGCGCACCGGGGTGGTGGTGGCGCTGTCGATTCCGCTGGTGCTGGCGATGACCTTCCTGGCCATGTACGCCTTCGGCATCGATCTGCAACGAATTTCGCTGGGTGCCCTGATCATCGCGTTGGGTCTGCTGGTGGACGACGCGATCATCGCCGTCGAGATGATGGCCCTCAAGCTCGAACAGGGCTGGGACCGGGTACGGGCGGCCACGTTTGCCTATACCTCGACCGCCTTTCCGATGCTGACCGGTACCTTGATCACTGCGGCGGGCTTTATGCCGGTGGGTCTGGCCAAGTCGGGCGCCGGTGAATACACCGTGTCGATCTTCCAGGTGGTGGGTATCTCGCTGATGCTGAGCTGGGTGGTGGCGGTGGTGTTCACCCCGTATCTGGGCTACAAGCTGCTGCCCGAGATGAAGCATCACGGCGAGGAGCACGATGTCTACCAGGGGCGTTTCTATGTGGCGTTCCGCCGCATCGTGACCTGGTGCATCACCTATCGCAAGACGGTGATCGTGGCGACCGTGCTGGCCTTCGTGGCGGCGGTGGCCCTGTTCAAGCTGGTGCCCAAGCAGTTCTTCCCGGCCTCGAACCGGCCCGAACTGATGGTTGATCTGTGGTTGCCGCAGGCGGCCACCTACGAGATGACCGAGCGCGAAGTGAAGACCTTCGAGGCCCGTCTGAAGGGCGATCCCAATATCGTCTCGGTGACGAGCTATGTCGGCTCGGGCAGCCCGCGCTTCTATCTGCCGCTCGACCAGCAGCTGCCCAACCTCAACTTCGGCCAGCTCACCGTGATGACCCGCGATGAGCATGTGCGCGAGGAAGTGCTGCGCAAGATCACCGAGCTGTTCGAGCGCGAGTTCCCGCTGGTGCGTGGTCGGGTGACGCGGCTGGAGAACGGCCCGCCGGTCGGTTATCCGGTGCAGTTCCGCGTCTCGGGTCCGGACGAAGCCAAGCTGCGGCCGATGGCCGACCGGGTGGCCGAGATCATGCGCGGCGACAGCCATATCCGCCACGTCAATACCGACTGGAGCGAGCGGGTCAAGGTGATGCGGCTCGAAATCGACCAGGACAAGGCCCGTGCGCTTGGCATCACTTCGCAGCAGGTGGCGGTGGCGATGCAGAACTCGCTCACCGGCGTGACGCTGACCCAGTTCCGCGAGAGCGATAAGAATATCGATGTGATCGGCCGGCTCGAACGCAATGAGCGCACCGATCTCAACAATCTCAAGGACGCCAAGATTCACCTGGGCGGCGGCCGTTTCGTGCCGCTGAGCCAGGTGGCGCATCTGCGGCTCGAGAGCGAGGAAAGCATCATCTGGCGCCGCAACCGGGTGCCGACCATTTCGGTACGGGCCGACGTCGAAGGGGCGCAGGCACCCGATGTGACGGCCAGGCTGTGGCCGCAGCTGGAGGCTTATGCCAAGACGCTGCCGCTGGGCTATCGGATCGAGATCGGTGGCACGGCCGAGTCGAGCGTCAAGAGCCAGAAATCGATCATGGTGGTGATGCCCTTGATGCTGCTGACGGTGATGACGCTGCTGATGTTCCAGTTGCAGAACATCTCCAAGGCCATTCTGGTGCTGCTGACGGCACCGCTCGGGATGATCGGGGTGTCGGCGATCCTGGCGGCCTTCCAGGTGCCGTTCGGCTTTGTGGCCCAGCTTGGGGTGATTGCGCTGGCCGGGATGATCATGCGCAACTCGGTGATTCTGGTCGATCAGATCGATCAGGATGTGGGCCAGGGGGAACATCTGTGGCACGCCATCATCGAATCGGCGGTCCGCCGCTTCCGCCCGATCATGTTGACGGCGGCGGCGGCCATCCTGGCCATGATTCCGTTGACCCGCTCGACCTTCTGGGGACCGATGGCCTGGTCGATCATGGGCGGGCTGCTGGTGGCGACCGTGCTGACCCTGCTGTTCCTGCCGGCGCTCTATGCCGCCTGGTATCGGGTGAGAAAGCCGCTTGATGCGTGAGTCTCCACCGTCCCGACCCAGATTTGGCGGTCGGGACGGTGCTTGGACCGGCTGCGACTTTACATTAAAATACCCGTCAGTATGTTTACGGTAGACGGCCCCGCCGGTCGCCAGAACGCGAATAAATGAGAGGATCTTTATGAAACGAGGCTTTACCCTGGGCGCCATTGCCATGGCGCTGCTGGCCGGTGCCGCCGCAACGGCGGCCGATCTACAGACCGCTTATCGCGAGGCGAAGAAGTACGACGCCACCTATGCCGCCGCCCAGGCGGCATTGCGTGCCGGTGTGGAAGGCCGGGATCAGGCACGGGCCGAATGGCTGCCGAAAGTTTCGGTGTCGGCCGGGGTGGCACAGAGCGAAAACCAGCAGGCCGACCCGCGTACCGGCCAGCTCAAGTCGGCCACCGGTGCGAACTATAAAATCGGTCTGTCGCAACCTATCTACGATGTGCGCGCCTCGGTCGGCAGCGCCAAGCTCAACGAGTCGGCCCGTCTGGCCGAGGTGCAGTTCCAGGCCGCCGAGCAGGATCTGGCGGTACGGGTGGCCCAGGCGTATTTCGATGTGCTGTACGCCCAGGACAGCGTCGAATTCGTCCGCGCGCAAAAGGATGCCGTATCGCAACAGCTGGCCCAGGCCAAGAAGAGTTTCGAGGTCGGCGTCGCCACCATTACCGATACCCACGAGGCCCAGGCACGCTACGACGCCATCACCGCCGCCGAAATCGCGGCGCTCAACGATCTGCTGGTGAAGCAGAGTGCTTTCCAGCTGCTGACCGGCCTTAGCGCCGACGGCCTGACGCCGCTGTCGTCGCGCCTCCAGGCCACCCCGCCGCAGCCCAACGATGTCAGCGCCTGGGTCAGCGAAGCCGAGGCCAAGAGCCAGCAGATCGATGCCAAGCGCGGCGCCCTGGCGCTGGCGACGGCCGATATCGACCTGTACCGCGCTGCGCGCCAGCCCATCGTGGGGCTCGAAGCGGGTTTCGGCGACGGCATGAGCCGTATCGGCGGCCATAACTACAACAGCAAGGGCAGCGGCTCGGTCGGCATCAATCTGACCATCCCGGTCTACACGGGCGGTGCGACCAGCTCCAAGCTGCGCGAAACGATTGCCCGGCGCGATCAGGCCCAATCGGACCTGGAAGCGACCCGGCGCGAAGTGGTGCTGAAGACCCGGCAAGCCTTCCTCGGCGTGCAGAGCGGCGCGGCGCAGATTCGGGCGCTGGAGCAGGCGCTGGTCTCGACCCAAAGCTCGCTCGACTCGACCAGGCTCGGCAAGGATGTCGGCGTCCGTACCACGCTCGATCTGCTCAATGCCCAGCAGCAGTACTACTCGACCCGACGCGATCTGGCCCGGGCCCGCTACGACTATCTGCTCAACCGTCTGCGCCTCAAGCAGGCAGTGGGCGATCTGGCGGAGCGCGATGTGGAATTGCTCAACGCTGAATTGTCCCGCTAGTCCATCTCCAGACCATTCGGAGTCAGCATGTCCGGACCTCAAAGCGCAGGCCAGCGCATTCAACCAGGCTCGGCGTCCGATCATGCGGACAGCAAGCGTCAGGTCGATCAGCCAGCGTGGCTGGCAAGGCCAAGGTAGGCGGCAAGCTGCTGACTGGCTTGTCTGCCGGAGGTTGGCGGTCTTGGAACACATAAAGCACGGCTGAGGCCGTGCTTTTTTGTGGATGGGAGAGGAATATTAAAAATATAGGAAATAAATGTGCAAGACAATTAGCGAAGATAATTGACTAATAAAATTTTTAAGTCAATTAGCTAAGGTCTCGTAGGGTGCGTTAGAGCATTTCCATGGAAATCGGCGGCGCGGCTGAGGTGGCCTCCCCGCATCAATCGGAGCCTTGAGGCCAAGACACACTGACTCCGAGTTTGCTGGAAATGTTCGAGGCCAAAGGCCGCAGCGCCCCATTGTTTCCGTCCTCGCTGACGATCGAGCGACAGCCGCTAACGAAAGCCCGGTGCATTACGCCGCTGCGCGACCAACAGCACCCTACCGCTCTGTTGAGTCGGACGCCGAAGTGCTCGATGAGGCAGAACCGGCCTCTCAGCCTTGGCGGCGCTGTGCCGGGCGCGGATTCAACCGGACAGGTCTTGAAGTCGGCGCCCTGCCGGCTTGGCGACTGCCGACCTTATTCCTCTTCAAGCCAACGGGTATCGGGTTCGGGATAAAGCCGTCTTTGCTCCAGCGCCATCAGGTCGCGCATAAAGGCCGACAGCGTCGGGTAGGGGGTGCCGATTTCCTTCCGGCCGGCCACGACCTGGTACACCGGCGGGTCATCCTCGCCTTCGCACAGGAAATAGTTAAATACCTGCCCTTCACTCGCCATAAAACAGAAGGCTGTAGCGGGTAGTGGCGCAATGGCACCGCTTGCAAGCTGGTCCGCCAGGTCTTCCTGGATAAAGGGCAGCGAGAAATACAGAAAGTCGAGATTGGGGGCAAAGTCGCCGGCATAGCTGCCGCAGTCGCGCAGAAAGTCCTTGTAGGCTGTCGGCAGGGTCAGGCCGGTGTTGACTTCCAGTGCCACGATCTTGTCTTCGGGCACGCCTTGAACCGCATTCTTCGGGCACAGACTGGCGGCGATCAGCCACTTTTTGAAATCAGCTTGCTTGTACATGGTCTGGGGGGATCGGCTAGTGGAGGGAAGCGGACGGTACAAGCTGTCCGCATGAAGCGCCTACGGTGCTTTCGCCTTATCGTCGTGAAGGGGATCAGGCAAGCGAGGTTCTGCCGCCGCGCAGGCATTCGGCCAGATCGCTGACGAAGCGCTCGATTTCATCGTCCTGCATCACGGCGCTGGTGATGCGCAGCGCCGTCAGCGGGCGGCCGACGCGGAAGTTGCTGCCGCTGCGCACCAGCCAGCCGCGGCTCGCCAGCGCTTGGGCCAGGGCTTCGTCATTGTCGATGGGCAGCCAGACATTCAGCCCGGTGGCGCCGTGGCCGACCAGTTCCTGCTGCGCCAGGGCGGCAATCAGTTGCCGTCTTTGCTTTTCATAGTGTGCGGCGGCGCCGGTCAGCACCTGACGGATCGAATCGTCCTGCAACAGGCCAAGCGCCAGGGTTTGCAGCAGATGACTGACCCAGCGCGCGCCGACGCTCTGGCGCAGTTGCAGCCGTTGGGCGGTGATCGGATCGGCCAGCCCCAGCGCCAGCCGCAGATCGGGGCCAAAGCCCTTGGACAGCGAGCGCAGCACCAGCCAACGTGGTCGCTCGGGGCTGATCAGACTGAGCGACGGCGCCTGGCTCAGCAGGGCGTAATGGTCATCCTCGATCAACAGCGGCTCGGGCCAGTCGGCCAGCACTGCCGCCAGCTCGGCCGCCCGGGCGCTGCCGGTATCGATACCGGTGGGATTGTGCGCGCGCGGTGTCCAGATCAGCGCCTTGCAGCCCTGGGCCAGCGCCCGTTCGAGCGACTCGGGCCGCATGCCGTCGCGGTCCATTTCCACCCCGACGGCGTGCAGGCCCATCTGGCGCAGCAGATTGAGCGTGCCGGGAAAGCACGGCTCCTCGACCGCCACCGTATCGCCAAGCCGCAGATGGACGGCCAGGGCGCGCTCCATGCCATCCATCGCGCCGCCGACGATCAGCACGCTGCCCGGCGGGTGGCCGTCACCGGCAAACCAGTCGGCACCCCAGGCCACCAGGGCCGCGTCGTACATCGGCTGGCCATAGCTGCGCGGGGTGGGGCGCAGATGGCGGTGGAACAAGCTGGGGTCAGGCAGGAAAGCCGGGTCCGGGCTGCCGCTGGCCAGGTCGCGCGCATCGTGCGCCAGCGCCAGCAGTCCGCCGCCGAAGGCCAGCGGTCGGCCGGCAACGCGGGTGCCGGCGCGGCCCAGCGCTTCGGTCAGACCGGCCGCCGCCAGCTTGCGGTAGGCGGTGGCCAGGGTGTTCGGATTGACGCCGATGCCACCGGCCAATTGCCGGATTGGCGGCAGCGCAGCGCCCGGTGCCAGATCGCCGGCTTCAATCAGGCCACGGATGGCGTGGTAGATGCCATCGGCGGTGTGCTCCTTGATGGCAGCGAGGATTGTTTGTACCATGTGATTTCTTTTTCGTACTAGTACAAAAAATGGAACTGCAAAAACGCAATGCATGGCTGCTTGGCTTATGTCAGTTCTGCTTTTTGGCGGCGTCGGCGGTCGGACTGGCCTTCAGCGGCCTGGCCGGCGCCTGGTTAGCCCCCGACAAATCGCTGGCCACGCTGCCATTTCTGGCGATTACCGTGGTGACGGCGGCCGCCACGCTGGTGGTGCCGCGTCTGATCCAGCGTCTGGGGGTACGTACCACGCTAAGCCTGGGGTCGACGATGGCGGCGCTGGGGGCGTGGCTGTCGGTCTGGGCACTGACCCAGCACCACTTCGTCCTGTTCTGTCTCGGCAACGCCTGCATGGGGCTCTATCAGGCGTGTGCCCAATATTACCGTTATATCGCCGCCGACAACGCCACACCGGATTTTCGTGCCAGCGCGATCGCCTATGTGCTCTCCGGTGGCATCCTGGCCGCCTTGTGCGGCCCCTGGCTCGCTGCCCAGTCGCAGAACTGGTGGGGCCTGGCGCTTTTTGGCGGCTCGTTCGCGCTGGCAGGATTGCTGGCCTTCGCCTCGCTGCCGCTGATTGCCGCGCTCAGGCTGCGGCCGGTCAGCCATGAGGCAAGCGTACAGCCGCCGCCGCGCCCGCTGCGGCAGATCCTGGCCGGCGAGGAAATCCGGCTCGGCATGGTGGCCTGTGTCGGCGGATACGCCGTCATGAGCTTTGTGATGACCGCCTCGCCGTTTGCCGTGGTCAGTTGCGGTTATAGCAACGCGGCAGCGGCGGGGGTGATCCAGTGGCATCTGTTGGGAATGTATGGACCATCGCTGTTGAGCGGCCGTCTGGTCGAGCGGCTGGGGGCGCGTCGGGTGGTGACGGTCGGGGTTGGGCTCGGACTGGCCGCGCTCGCAGTGGCTGCGCTGGGGCAGACGCTGAGGTATTTCCAGCTCGCCCTGGCGCTGGTCGGGATCGGTTGGAATCTGATGTATGTCGGCGGCACCGCCTTGCTGATGCGCAGCTACCGGCCAAGCGAAAAGGACACCGTGCAAGCCTGCAACGAATTCGCCACCTTCGGCGCCGTGGCGGTGGCGATTGCCCTAGCAGGCGTGGTGCAGAACCGCTTGGGATGGGAGGCAATCCTGTGGTTTGCCCTGCTGCCGCTTGGCATCGCTGCCTCGGCCTTGGCCTGGAATGGCCGCCGGGTGTGGCAGCGCGCCTAGCGCCTTTCCGTTTGAATCGAAGTCAACTCGCAACGCTCCGTGTGCGGTCTGCGCCTGACGCTTTGTGTCCGGACCCGCTGACGCCCAGTCTCTCGACAATGTGCTGATTCATTGCCGTTTCCAAGCAAAAACGGCCGGGTTGCCCCGGCCGTTTACCGTTTTGCGTCTGAGGGGGCGTTCTGGACCATCTGAGGGTCGGACGCCGGGGTCGGACGCGAACCGGTTCAATCGCGCTCGAACAGATTACCCAGTCCACCGAGCACCGAGCCTTGCTCGCCGCCCGAGCTGCCGCCGATGGTGGAGGCGCCGACGATGCGGTTGGCCAGTCGTGCCAGCGGCAGCGATTGCAGCCAGACCTTGCCCGGACCGCGCAGCGAGGCAAAGAACAGCCCTTCGCCACCGAACAGTGCGCTCTTGATATTGCCGACGTACTGGATATCGAAGTCGACACCCGCCGTGAAGGCCACCACGCAACCGGTATCGACACGCAGGGTTTCGCCCGGCATCAGGTTCTTTTCGATAATGGCGCCGCCGGCGTGGATAAACGCCATGCCGTCACCTTCGAGCTTTTGCAGGATAAAGCCTTCGCCGCCGAAGAAGCCGGCGCCGAGCTTGCGTTGCAGGGCGATACCGAGCGAGACGCCCTTGGCCGAGCACAGGAAGGAATCCTTCTGGCACAGCAGCGTGCCGCCCAGCTTGGACAGATCGACCGGGATGATCTTGCCCGGATAGGCCGCGCCAAACGCCACCCGGCGCTTGCCTTCGGCCCGGTTGTAGAACACGGTGGTAAACAGCGATTCACCGGTCAGCAGCCGCTTGCCGGCGCCGAACAGCTTGCCCATCAGGCCCTGCTGCTGGCTCGAACCATCGCCGAAGATGGTGTCCATGGCGATGCCGTCTTCCATATAGAACATCGTGCCGGCCTCGCCGACCGCTGCTTCGCCCGGGTCAAGCTCGATTTCGACGAATTGCATATCGTCGCCGAACAGGCGGTAGTCGATTACATCCATTGCCATGATGCGGTCCTCTCGTCAGATAAAAGTTGGCTATCGCCGGGGTTGATGCACATGACGACGCCGGCCATGTTCGGTCAGCGCCGCAGTCAGATCACCCGCGCCCGGCCGTACACCGTCAAGCGGCGTCAGACCGAATTTGCGGGTCAACAGTTTCAGAATCGATGTGGTGTCGTAAGGGGTGTGATCGGCGTAAGCGCGTCGCACCCAGGGCGAAATCAGCAGGGTCGGCACCCGTGGTCCCGGTCCCCAGCGGTCGCCCTTGGGCGGGGCGACGTGATCCCAGAAGCCGCCGTTCTCGTCATAGGTGACGATCACCAGCGTTTTCCGCCATTGCGGACCACGGCGGATCTTCTCGACCAGTTCGGCGATATGCCGGTCCCCCGCCGCCAGATCGCCGCCCGGATGCTGGTTCAGCATCCCATGCGGCTTGTAGAACGCCACCTGCGGCAGCGTGCCGCTGTCGATGGCCTGGACGAAATCCTCGCCATCTTTGAGATGGGCAGCACGTGCCGCCGTGCCCGGCGCGTAGTTGGCGAAATAGTTATAAGGCTGGTGATGAGCCTGGAAGCCCGGCGAATCGGGGCCGTCGCCATAGATTACCTTGCGCGGCACTTCGGCCGGCTGCATCCCTTCGGCCACCGCGGCGTTCCAGGCCGCGCCATACCAGGCCCAGCTCACGCCTTTTTCCGACAGGGCATCGCCGATGGTGCGCTGGGTCTGCGGCGGCAAGGTGGGTCTGGCCGGGTCGGTCAGGCGCGCGTCGCCTTCCTTGGCCGGCGGGACATTGCTTGGCTGATAGGGAGGCTGGATCGTATTGACCGCATAGCCGTCGGGCGTGATCGAGCCATCGCGCACATAACGTGGCGGACCGTCGACGGCGCTTGCCGGCGAGTCGGGATGGCGCTTGAGCCGCACGCCGTCTTCATCGAGCACTGCCCGCATCCGCTCGGGCGCCTCGGGAAAGCTCGGCGTACAGGCACAAGCGAGCCACATATGGTTGAGAAAGGAGCCGCCAAACGCCGCCATGAAGAAGCGATCAGCGAGGGTGTACTGGCGCGCCAGCTTCCATAGCGCCATCGAGCGGCCGTTGTAATGGCCCATGGCAAAGGCGCCGGCGTTGGAGACGGCGGCAAAGCGGTCCATTCGGCCGCCGTTGATCTGTTCCTGGTTCTGGTAGAAACGGTGCACCAGATCGCGCGTCACTTGATCGAGGCCAAGCCGATAGGGCGGCGCATCGAGCCGGAATGGCCGGTTGGCCGGGCGCGGCAGTTCGGCAAAGGCCGGGTCGATCTGGCCGGGCTGCTTGCTGTCTTCCTGCCAGATGGCGGGCAGCAGCTTGAACACGCTGCCGTCGTGATCGGTCTGGCGGTATTGGCGAGGCTTGAGACCGCGCACGCCGTCGGCGCCGGGAAACAGGCCGTACAGATGGTCAAAGCCCCGGTTCTCGCCATAGATGACCACGATATGCTCGATTCGATCGAGCGGCGCTGCCAAGGCCGGCATGGCAAGGCCAAGCAGCAGGGCAGGAATCAGACGCGACATGGTGCGGGTTTCTCTTCGGTGGCGGGGACGTGCTGCTTAGGACGTCTCTTGTACTTATTATTCATTTATCTATATACATGGCTATGAGTCTTGTAATCTCTTTGCAGATTCATGACCACGCTAATCCTTTTCCGGCGTTGCCTCGCCCCAGCGCTGCATCAGCCGGTGCGGGACGCCCAGCTGGTCGAGTATCCGGGCGACGATAAAGTCGACCAGGGCGCCGATGTCCTGCGGATGGTGATAAAAGCCCGGATTGGCCGGCAGGATACAGACCCCGAGCCGAGCGAGCTTGAGCATGTTCTCCAGATGCAGCGCCGAGAAAGGCGTCTCGCGCGGCACGATCACCAGCTTGCGGCCTTCCTTGATGGCCACGTCGGCGGCACGCTCGATCAGATTGTCCGACAGACCGCAGGCCACCGAGGCCAAGGTGCCCATGGTGCAGGGACAGATCACCATCGCATCGGCCGGGTTGGAGCCTGAGGCCACTGGCGCAAACCATTCCTCGCGCCCGAATACCCGCAATCGGCTCGCATCGACCTGGAAGCGCGCCTGCAACTGCGCTTCGACTTCGCGCGCCCGCGAGGGCCAGGTTTCGCCGATCTCCTGCCGGATCACCACCTGGGCCGCCTGCGAGTAGAGCAGATAGACCTGCACACCGGCCTCAAGCAGACATTCGAGCAGACGCAGGCCGTAGGGCATGCCCGAGGCGCCGGTGAGCGCCAGGGTGACGGTGCGGGGAGGATTCATGCAGCAGTCTCCGAACAGGGATGACGGGCCAGCCAGGCCGCAGCAATCAGGCCGTTGACCAGTCCGGACAGCAAGGCGGCACTGGCCAGCGGCGGCAATAGATAGATCAGTCCGGGGCTTGGCACCAGCCAATAGCGCGCCACCAACCACTGCGCGCCGATATGGGCCAATGCCGCGAGCAAGGAGGCACTGACCGGGCCGAACCATTGGCGCGGCAGACGCGACCACGGTGCCAATACCAGCAGACTTGCCAGCGCACCCGCCGCGCCCAGAAAAAAGCCCGGGGTCAGCAACTGACCGAACAACAGCGAGGACGCTACCACCCGCAGCCCCGCCACCCAGGCCGCCGTGCGCCAGCCGTAACGGTCAAGTGCAATCAGCGTCACGATATTGGCAAAACCCGGTTTGACACCGGGCAGCGGCGACGGAATCGCCGCATCGAGACAGGCAAGCCCGATCGCCGCAGCGGCAAGTCGCGCGATGCGATGGTCTTCGGCGTTGGCCACCAGCTCGATACGGCTCATTGCTCAGCGCTCCGGCTTGTGGCGCGGCAAGGGGGCAGGCTGGGTGGATTCAGCAATGGGATTTGCATAAAAATACTATTTTTCTATTTTTGTGGCTAGAAATGTTGCAAGTATTTTGCAGATAATTTGATATATGCCGCTCTGCCTGTCGGCCCCGCTGCCAGCTCCATCGCTCCTCTAACAGAACCCGATTGCACCACCATCGACCCGGTCGCGGCAGCGAACAGGTGACGAAACGCCGGGACAGTGGTGTGGCCTGTCGATAGACACCATCGGATGGGGCGCAATAAGCCTAGTTCATTGTCCAGGCGCCGTGTCGGGAAGCGGGGTTGGGGGCAGGTGGATGCGGGCATGGTGGCGAGGCGGCCGGTATGGCGGAACGGGCGCTCAATAGCTCAGGCTGTCGTACAGCGGCTCGCGGCCGACCACGGCGATTGCGGTGCGATTGGGCAGACACAGCGCACTGTCGCCAGCCTGACTGAGCCAGCCTGCCCGCACGCAGTATTGGCGCGGACTCGGGTCAGCCAGGATACGGGCGCGGCCTTGGCCGACCTCGACCACCGTGGTGCCAAGCGGTCCGGGTAATTCAAGCCGCTGGGCCCGGTCGAGCGGCAGTTCGGCCACGGTGCGGCCGTCGGCGCTGGCGATCAGGCGCAATGAGGCCGGACGTTGCCAGCAGTAGGGGAAGCTGACGCCTACCAGAACCAGGCCACCGGCCAATAGCAGCCAGTCGCCCGGCCGCAGCAGGGCCAGCCAGTCAGCGGTGCTCGCCATCCTGTTCGCGATGGCGCAACAGCACCTGACGTTCGCCACGGAAGCGCCCGGCCAGCCGTTCGGCCAGATAGACCGAGCGATGCTGGCCGCCGGTGCAGCCGATGGCCACCGTCACATAGCTGCGGTTGTCGCGGTCGAACGAAGGCAGCCAGTGCTCGAGAAAGGTTTCGATATCGTGATACATCCGCCCCACTGCCGGCTCGGCCGCCAGAAAGTCGATCACCGGACGGTCGCGGCCGCTGAAGGGGCGCAGGACCGGGTCGTAGTAGGGATTGGGCAGACAGCGCGCATCGAACACGAAGTCGGCATCGAGCGGCAGACCATGCTTGAAGCCGAACGACTGGAAAATCACGGTCAGCCGCGACTGATCGAGTGCCAGAAACTGGCGCACCCAGGCGCGCAGCGCATTGGCCGACAGATCGCTGGTATCGACCCGATGAGCCAGATCGGCCACCTCGGCGAGGATTTCGCGCTCCAGCGTAATGCACTCGGCCACGGTCAGGTCGCCATGCAGGGTCGACAGCGGGTGGCGGCGGCGGGTCTCGGAAAAGCGCTTGAGCAGGGCTTCGTGCTTGGCTTCGAGAAACAGCAGCCGGACATCGAGCCCACGCGCCTTGAGGTCGGCCAGACAGGCGGGCAGGGCCGGCAGGCTCTGCGCGCTGCGGATATCGACGCTGATGGCCAGTCTTGGCTGGCCCTGGGCTTCGAGCAGCTTGACGGTGTCGGCGAGCAGGGTGGCCGGCAGATTATCGATACAGAAATAGCCGAGGTCTTCGAGCAGCTTGAGCGCCACGCTCTTGCCCGAGCCTGACAGACCGCTGACCAGCACCAACTGTAGGGTCATTCGCCCGACTCCATGAAGCGCTGGTGCCGCTCGATGAATTCTCGGGTGGAATCGATACCGCGCAGTTGCAGGATGTAGTTGCGCACCGCCGCCTCGACCAGCACGGCCAGGTTGCGACCGGCCGCCACGGGCAGCACGACTTTGCGGATCTCGACCCCGAGCACTTCCTGCGTCGCGGCCTGCATCTGCAAGCGGTCAAGCGGCGTCATCGCCTCGCTGGCCTTGGCCAGATGGATGATCAGCTTCAGGTTCTTGCGCGGCCGTACCGCCGTCTCGCCGAAGATGGTGCGGATATTGAGCACGCCCAGGCCGCGCACTTCCAGGAAATCACGCAATAGCGGCGGACAGCGGCCTTCGAGCGTATCGGGGGCGATCCGGTACAGCTCGACCACATCGTCGGCCACCAGACCATGGCCGCGCGAAATCAGTTCAAGCGCCAGCTCGCTCTTGCCCATGGCGCTCTCGCCGGTCAGCAATACGCCGACTTCAAGAACATCAAGAAATACGCCATGAAGGTTGGTCGATACAGCTAGGGCCTTGGCCAAATAGAAACGCAGCACGTCCATTAGATAGGGCGACTGCTCGGGCGAGGTCAACAGCGGCACATGGGCCCGCTCGCAGGCCTCGCGCAGGACATCGGGGACGGCCTGGCCGTTGGCGATGATCATCGCCGCCATCTCGGTCGAGAACAGCCGGCCGATCGATTTCTTCAGCGATTCGCTTTCCTGCTCGAGCAGATAGGCGATCTCTGCCAGGCCCAGCACCTGGACCCGGTTCGGGTGGACGAAATTGAGGTGGCCGACCAGCGAATGGGTCGGCTTTTGCTGATTGGCCTCGTTGCCAAGCAGATTATTAGCGCCGCTCTGGCCGGCCAGCCAAGTCAGCCGGAGCTTTTCGGCGTTGTCGATAAACAGCTGGCGAACCGTGATTTGCGGCATGGAGGCTATCCGGCGATCAGTTGATAGGCTTCGGCCGGGGTCTTGGCCTCAGCGAGTGCGTCGCGGAGCTTCTTGTCGCTGAACAAGTGCGCCAGCTCGGCATAGATATAGAGATGCAGATCGGCCTGTTCGGGCAGCAACAGGATAAAGACCAGATTGACCGGTTTGCCGTCGGGCGCCTCGAACGGCAGCGGGGTCTTGAGCCGGACAAAGGCGCCGACCGCGTCCTTGAGGCTTTTGATGCGACCGTGCGGAATCGCCACGCCTTGACCCAAGCCGGTCGAGCACAGCTTCTCGCGCGCAAACAGCGCGTCGAAGATTACGCTGCGGGCGATTCCGTGGCTGTTCTCGAACAGGATGCCGGCCTGCTCGAACAGGCGCTTCTTGCTGGTCAGGTCGAGGTCGAGGAATACGTTGTCCGGGGACAGGATGGAGGCGATCAGGGCCATGGGCTGATCCATCTGAAAGAGCGCGCCATTGTACGCTGGCTTTGCGTCGGAAAAAACGTCGTCAGCGCGTCGGCCGGGCGGCATCGAGTGACGCCTGGGCCCGGTCGAGCAATGCGGCGGCGCTGGCGCTGTGGCCGCTGCGGTGCACCACGAGGCCAATGCGCACCTCGACACCCGTGAATGTCTCGATCAGCTTGGTCGCCAGTCGCCTGGCATCGGCCTCGGGTTCCGAGGCCAGCCCTTCGAACAGGACCACATAACGGTTGGGCGCAAGCACGGTGAGCATATCGCCCCGGCGCAGCGCCTGGCGCAGCTGGGGCAGAAAGGTCGGGGCCGGTGGGGGATCGAGTTCGAGCAGCAGAAGCGCCAGATGGGCCAGCCCGTTCTGGGCGCCCAGCAGCGCCAGTTCGCAGCGTTCGAGGAAAGACGCCAGCGGCGCTTGCTCCGCGTGCGACGGCAGGGGGGGCGCTTCGACGTCCGGATTCGCTGCACTGGTCGGCATCGCGTGTCCTCCTGGGAAACGGATAGTGGGCAGATTGCTGGCGATCTGCCCGGAATCCAACTAGGTCGATTACCAGTCGCTTATATAAAAGCAGTTCACGCCTGACCCGGTGCGCGGCAAGCCTCGGTCTTCAGGCTGGGGAAGGATAGCGTGGACGGCGTAGCCGTCCTTGGGGGTTTGTTTTCAGTGTGGGGTCTGCTGCTGTTCGATGTACTGGCGGACGATGGAAATCGGTGCGCCGCCGCAGGATGAGGCGAAATAGGACGGCGACCACAGCACGCCGTTCCAGTAGCGTTTCTGGATGTCCGGCCGTTCCTTGCGTAGCAAGCGGCTGGACACACCCTTGAGGCTGTTCACGAGGTTGGATACGGCCACCTTGGGCGGGTACTCCACCAGAAGATGAACGTGATCGTCCTCGCCATCCATCTCGATCAGTTGCGCCTCGAAGTCGGCGCAGACCTTGGCGAAGATCGTGCGCAGCCGATTGATGGCATCGCCATCGAATACTTTGCGGCGATATTTCGCCACAAAGACCAAATGGACGTGCATCTTGAAAACACAGTGCCGCCCTTGTCGAATATCGTTATCATTGCTCATAGACCAAAAGTATTATTGAGGTATGGAACGACTTCAAGCCTTCAAATACGAACTGATGCCGACCGGCGAGCAGCAACGCGACATGCGCCGCTTCGCCGGATCATGCCGGTTTGTGTTCAACAAGGCACTGGCGTTACAGAAGGAGCGCTACGAACAAGGCGAGAAGAAGTTGGGCTATGCGGGGTTGTGCAAGCTGCTCACCGAATGGCGCAACAGCACGGAAACGGCATGGCTGGCCAATGCACCCGTGCACCCGCTGCAACAGACGCTCAAGGATTTGGAGCGGGCTTACAGCAATTTCTTCGCCAAGCGGGCCGACTTCCCGCGCTTCAAGAAGAAGAGCCAGTCGGACAGCTTCCGCTATCCCGACCCGAAGCAAATCAAGCTCGACCAGGCGAACAACCGCATCTTCCTGCCCAAGCTCGGCTGGCTGCGCTACCGCAATAGCCGGGACGTACTCGGCGCGGTGAAGAACGTCACCGTCAGCCAGTCCTGCGGCAAGTGGTATGTGAGCATCCAGACCGAGCGGGAAGTTGCACAGCCCATTCCGCAAGGTGGTGCGGTCGGTATCGACATGGGCCTTGCCCGCTTCGCCACGATGAGCGATGGCAGCTTTTTGGCACCGCTCAACAGTTTCAAACGGCACGAAATGGCCTTGCGCAAAGCTCAACGGGCGATGAGCCGCAAGGTCAAGTTCAGCCGTAACTGGAAGAAGGCGAAAGCCCGCGTCCAGAAGCTTCATTCCCGCATCGGCAATGCCCGCCGCGACTACCTGCACAAGGCCACGACAACCATTAGCCAAAACCACGCGATGGTGTGTATCGAGGACTTGCAGGTACGGAACATGTCCAAGTCGGCGGCAGGTACAACCAAGAAGCCGGGCAAGAACGTTCAGGCCAAGTCCGGCCTGAACAAGTCCATCCTCGACCAGGGCTGGTTCGAGTTCCGCCGCCAGTTGGACTACAAGCTGGCATGGAACGGCGGGTATCTGATTGCCGTACCTCCGCAGAACACAAGCCGAACCTGCCCGTGCTGCGGGCATGTGTCAGCGGAGAATCGCCAGACACAAGCGCGGTTCGCCTGCGTGGAATGCGGTGTCGAGGAAAACGCCGACTTGGTCGGCGCGATCAATGTTCTAAGGGCGGGACACGCCCGGTTAGCCTGTGAAGTGAGCGGTGAGGCAATGCCGCCAGCAGCAGGAACCCACCGAAGCGACTCAGTGGCGGCTCAATGCCGCGCCTGAGCGCCGTAGGAATCTCCGGACTTCAGGCCGGGGAGGATGTCAACGTGATAGCGGCGATACCAGGCCACGAAACGGTCCAGACCTTCCCGCAGCGGGGTACGCGGCGAGAAACCGGTCAGTCCGGCCAGCTTGTCGGTATCGGCAAAGGTGGCCGGCACGTCGCCCGGCTGCATCGGCAGGAATTCCTTGATCGCTTCGCGTCCGATGGCCGCTTCGAGCGTCTCGATAAAGCGTAGCAGCGGGATCGGATCGTGGTTGCCGATATTGCACAACCGGTAGGGCGCCCAGCTCTCATCGGGCCGGCTGCCGTCCCCCCCTGCGGTCGGCGCCAGCGGCAGCAGGCGGACGATGCCATCGACGATATCGTCGATATAGGTGAAGTCGCGCTGCAACTGGCCGTGGTTGAACACCTTGATCGGCCGCCCGGCCAGGATCGCCTCGGTAAACAGCCACGGCGCCATATCGGGCCGGCCCCACGGGCCATAGACGGTAAAGAAGCGCAGCCCCGTCACCGGCAGACCATAGAGATGGGCATAGCTGTGGGCCATCGCCTCGTTGGCCTTTTTGGTTGCGGCATAGAAGCTGACCGGGTGGTCGGTCGGGTCGGCTTCATGGAACGGTACCTTGGCATTCTGGCCGTAGACGCTGGAAGTGCTGGCGAACACCAGATGCGGCGTCCTGGCATGGCGGCAGCCTTCGAGAATATTGGTAAAGCCGAGCAGATTGGCGCTGACATAGGCATGCGGGTCGCGCAGCGAATGGCGCACGCCGGCCTGTGCAGCCAGATGGACCACGGCATCGAACGGCTCGGCGGCGAACAGGGCGGCAATGCTGTCGCGGTCGGCGATATCGAGCTGGCGCCAGACGAAGTCGGGCCGCTCGCGCAAGGTGGCAAGCCGCGCTTCCTTGAGCGCCACCGGATAGTAATCGTTGAGGTTGTCGATCCCGACCACCCGATGGCCGGCGTCGAGCAGGGCGCGGGCGGTGTGCATGCCGATAAAGCCGGCGGCGCCGGTGACAAGGATATTCATGCTGGTCTGACTCCGGAAAAACCGGCCGCACGGGCCGGGCAACTCAGGCGGAACGGTCGCTCTGACGCCAGCGCTCCATCAATTTGGCGTATTTGACGAAGGCAAAGAAGCTGCCGATGGCGATATGGGAAAAGCCGGCCGCCCCATCGAGCAGGCCGCCACGAAAGAAGAAATAGCGCACGAAACGCACCAGCGGCGACAGCCACAGCTTCAGATGACCGACGCGGCGGCCGGCGCTGAACAGCTGTTGCGCCTGCATATCGGTGTAGCGGTTCTGCTTGCTCAGGTATTCGCTCAGATTCTCGGCCGAGTCGTGCAGCAGGTCGCCGGTCAGCGTGCCGGTCGTGCCCTCGACCACTACCTTCTCATGGACCGTGTCCTCGCTCCATTGGGCGCGGCGGCGGTCGAACAGCCGCACGCACCAGTCGGGATAAGCCTCGCCATGGCGCAGATAGCGGCCGAAGAAGCGGTTGCGGCGGGCGCAGCGATAGGCCGGATGGGTCGGGTGGGCGAGCGCGGCGCGGATCGAATGGGACAGCTCGGGCGTCAGCCGCTCGTCGGCGTCAAGGCACAGCACCCAGTCGTGGCGCGCTTCCTCGACCGCCAGGCGTTTCTGCGGCCCGAAGCCCAGAAAGGTTTGGGTGATGAGGCGGGCGCCGTGACGTTGGGCGATGGCCAGTGTCTCGTCGTTGCTGCCCGAGTCGACTACCACGATCTCATCGACCAGTCCGCGGGCCGATTCGAGGCAGGCGTCGAGCTGAAGGGCGGCGTTCTTGGTGATCAGGACCAGGCTGAGCGCGGGCATGGCGGTAACTCGGAAGTGCAGGGCGGCGCCATTGTAGCGAACCGGCGCCGGCTATAATCCGGCCCATGCCAAAAATCCTGCTTCTGCGCCTCAGTTCGATGGGCGACATTGTCCACAATATGCCGGCCGCCACCGATATCGCGGCCCATTTCCCCGAGGCCGAGATTCACTGGGTGGTCGAGGAGAATTTCATCGAACTGCCGCAACTCCATCCGGCCATCAAACGGATCGTGCCCATTGCCCTGCGACGCTGGCGGCGACGGCCGTTCGACGCCGGCTATCGGGCCGAGATGCGGCGTTTCCGCGACACCTTGCAGGCCGAACGCTACGACCTGGCGATCGACTCGCAAGGACTGATCAAAAGCGCCCTGGTCGGTCGGCTCAGCGGCGCCACCGTGGCCGGCTTCGATCGGCACAGCGCCCGCGATCCATTTGCCAGCCTGTTCTATCACCGCCGCTTCGATATTTCGCGCGAGCTTCATGTGATCGTGCGCAACCGACTGATCGCCGGCCGGGCGCTGGGCTATGAGCCCGAAGGTCCGCTCGATTTTGGTCTTCAGCCGCCGCCGCTCGAATTGCCGTGGCGCCCTGCCTCGCCTTATGCCGTGTTCCTGACCGCCACCAGCCGCGATGCCAAGTTGTGGCCCGAAGCCGACTGGATCAGCCTTGGCCGCGTGCTTGCCAGCCGTGGCCTGCGCTGTGTGCTGCCCTGGGGTTCGCCGCCCGAGCGCGAGCGGGCCGAGCGGATCGCTCAGGTCGTGCCCGATGCGGTGGTCGCGCCGCGTTTCAATCTGACCGAAGCGGCGGTGCTGCTGGCCGGGGCCGAAGTCGCGGTTGGCGTCGATACCGGCCTGATGCATCTGGCCGGTGCGGTGGCGACGCCCACCGTGGCCATCTTCTGCGATTCGCCGCCGCAACTCGCCGGGGTGCGTTCGAGCGCTTATGCCGTGAGCCTGGGCGGCATCGGCACGCCGCCGCGTCTGGCCGAGGTCGAAGCGGCCACGCTGGCCGGATTGGAGTCACGCGCTTGAACCGGGCCGCGCGCTGCCTCTATACGCTGATCTGGTGGCTGGCGACGCCGCTGGTGCTGGGCTATCTGTGGCGGCGCGGCCGGCGGCAGCCCGAGTACCGGCGCGATTGGGGTGAGCGCTTCGGTCGCTATGAAGCGCCCGCCCAGTCGCGCCCTACCTTGTGGCTCCATGCGGTCTCGGTCGGTGAAACCCGCGCCGCCGCACCGCTGGTGGAAGCGCTGTTGCAGCGTCATCCCGGCCACCGTCTGCTGTTGACCCAGATGACCCCGACGGGCCGCGCCACTGCCCGGCAACTATTCGGCGAGCGGGTCGAACTCGCCTATCTGCCCTACGACCGGCCCGATGCCGTGGCTCGCTTTCTCGACCGCTTTCGGCCCGAACTCGGCGTGCTGCTGGAAACCGAGCTGTGGCCCAATCTGATCCATGCCTGCGCCGAGCGTGGCATGCCACTTCATCTGGTCAATGCCCGGCTGTCCGAGCGCTCGCTGGCCGGTTATCGCCGGGTGCGCGGTCTGATCGCCCCGGCACTGGCCAGATTGGGCGCCGTGGCGGCGCAGAGCGCCGACGATGCCGAGCGGCTGCGCAGCCTGCTTGACCCGGGCACCAGCGGTCCGGTCTTCAGCGTCATCGGCAACCTTAAGTACGATTTCGCGGCCGACCCGGCGCTGGTGGCCCGAGGCCAGACCTGGCGGGCGGCGGCAGGAACGCGACCGGTCTGGCTGATCGCCAGCAGCCGCGAAGGCGAGGAGGCGCTGCTGCTCGACGCCTTGGCTCGGCGGCCGATCGGTGGGCTGCTGGTGCTGGTGCCGCGCCATCCGCAGCGCTTTGATGTGGTGGCGGCACTGCTGACGGCGCGCGGCCTGAGCTGGCGGCGGCGTAGTGAGTGGAATGGCGCCGATCCGCTTGAGCAGGATGTATTGCTGGGCGACAGCCTGGGCGAGCTGGCCGCCTATCTGGCGATGGCCGACCTGACCGTGATGGGCGGCAGTCTGCTCGATTTCGGCTGCCATAACCTGATCGAGCCGTGTGCGGTGGGGGTACCGGTGCTGATCGGTCCATCGACCTTCAATTTCGCGGAAGTGGTGCGCGACGCCCTGGCCGCCGGGGCCGCCCGGCAGGCAGACGACGCGGACGGATTATTGGCGCTGGTCGACCAACTGCTAGCCGACCCCACTGGCCGCGCCGCCATGGCCCAGGCCGGACGGGAACTGGTGCAACGCAACCGTGGCGCCCTGGCGCGGGCACTGGCGGTGATCGAGCCGGGCCTGCGGCACGATGGGCCAGCCCGTCCCGCCCACTCATCCTGAAACTTCCCCCTAAGGTTCGACCCATTGCTGAATCCCTGGCCGCGCTTTGCCTGGGCACTGCCTGTCCAAGGCCGGGTCCATCCGGCCAGCGCGTCGATGATGCCAGGTCCGATCTGTCGTCATCGGCCGGCTCCGGAGTGTTTTTGGCTTGCCTGCGAAGGAGACTAAGTGTGCGCAGCCAGTGTGGTGAGTGAGTCATAACACCGATCCGCGCGACAAACGGCTTGGATAAAGCTTGGGGGTTGGCAGGAAACCTTCCATTCTTATTTCACCTGCCTATCTCTCTTGTTGGTGGCAAGTGCTTGCTGCGATGGAGGTTTTATGGCGAGTGGGTCAAAGAGTGGAATGGATGGGTATAACGTTTATTTCTCTTAATGGCCTGCCACTGTATTTGCAGTGATTTTGCAGCTTATTTTATTTTTTTAGAGGCTGGCTGCATTCCCGGCCCTGTGGCAGCCAGCGGTAGCTGGGACGGCCTGCCGAGTTGAGTCCGCGACAGCGAAGTCCGGGCGCTGATCCGCAGCAGCCCTTGGATGGCAAGGGTAGCGGTCATGGTGGGAGCGTGAAGACGACTCAACGGCGGCGATTAGCCATTCTGGCCAGGGCATCGGCCAGCGGCGAAGGGGGAAGCGAGCGGGCGGCGTCGGCCAGCGTATCGCGGGCAGCATCGCTAAGTACCGGATTTCGCTTCGGTTTCGTCTGTTGGTGGGGCAGGGTCTCGACTTGCACCTTGACGCGGATTGCGTTAACTTCCAGGCCATTTTCGATCAGTCGGGCCAATAAACGGGTCTCCATCTGCCTGAGTTTGGCCGCGATTGCCGGGCTGCGTGTCGTGACCAGCAGGCAGCCATCTACCACGCCGACCGCCTGGGCCGCTTGGCTCAGTTCAACCGGGACGATTTGCTTCCATAGCAGGGCCAGACGCTGTTGTGCCGCCGCAAGACGGGCAATGCGCTGAAGCTCGGGCGTCGCGAGCAGACGGTTGATGTGACGTAACGGTTCGGGGCGGCTAGCGCTCATGGTGAGCAGACAAGGAGCGAAAACGTGAATGTTATTCTGCTGTCGGATCGAATGTCCAAAGCGGTCACGCTGGGCCCACGCCATCTGGCCGCGCTTGGGCTGCTGGCGCTGCTGGCGGTGCTGGGCCTGTTGAGCGCGGCAAGCTGGGGGACCTACGAAATGACCCGGCGCCTGGGCTGGCATATGCCCAATCTGCCCAGCCTGCCGGGCACGCCGGTGGCGCAGCAGCGCCAGATCGACGCACTGGCGGTCAAGCTCGGTCAGATGCAGGCGCAACTGGTGCGGCTCGATGGCCTGACCCGGCAGGTGGCCGGCAAGACCGGCATCGATGCCAAACCCTTCCAAAGTACCGTCAGTGCCCCGCAAGGTGGCGCCCGACCGCTGCGGGGCGAACACCCGATCAGCTATGGGGAGCTGGTCGCGCTGGTGACGGCGACCGACCGCCATATCGAAGCCGCGCTTGACCAATACGGTCTGTTCGAAGCGGTGCTGACCCAACAGAAACTCAATACCTGGCAGGCCCCGACCAGCCTGCCGATGGCCAGTGGCCTGCGTTCTTCCCAGTTCGGCTGGCGTATCGACCCGTTCAATGGGCGGCAGACTTTCCACGAAGGCATCGACTTTATCGGCGACGTCGGCACCCCGATCCGTGCAGCGGCCGGTGGCCGTGTGGTGACGGCGGAATACCATTCTGAGTATGGTAATATGGTCGAGATCGACCACGGCAACGGCATCAGCAGTCGTTATGCACATGCCTCCAAGTTGCTGGTGACGGCCGGTCAGGTGCTCAAGGCCGGCGAAAAGCTGGCCTTATTGGGTAGCACAGGTCGCTCTACTGGTCCCCATCTGCATTTCGAGATCCGCTACAAAGGCGTGCCGCAGAATCCCGCCTACTTCGTGGGCTTTTCCGGTGCCTCCCGTGTAGTAGCCGATAGTCGGTAATGATGGGGACTTGAAAAATTTTTATTCCGCCGGCATCTTTCCGGCGCTGATTCAAGTGAAGTTTCCGCACGGCGGATCGGTTTCCGGTCCGCCGTGTTTTTACGCCGCAGCGCGGCAAACGGTTTTTGGACGGCGCCCCTGGGCCCGCATGGACAAACGATGATCGCCGATTTGTTGAAAAAGATTTTCGGTAGCCGCAACGACCGGCTGCTCAAGCAGTACGGGGCCACGGTGCGTCAGATCAATGCCCTGGAAGCCCAGATTCAAGGGTTGAGCGACGCCGAGCTTCAGGCCAAGACCCCAGCTTTCCGCGAACGACTGGCCAAGGGCGAAGCACTGGCCGACCTGCTGCCCGAAGCCTTCGCCGTCTGCCGCGAAGCCTCGAAGCGGGTGATGAACATGCGCCACTTCGACGTTCAACTGATCGGTGGCATGGTGCTCAACGACGGCAAGATCGCCGAAATGCGCACCGGGGAAGGCAAGACCCTGGTGGCCACGCTGCCCGCCTACCTCAATGCGCTGAGCGGCCGCGGCGTCCATGTGGTGACGGTCAACGATTACCTGGCCCAGCGCGACGCCAACACCATGGCGCCGCTGTACAACTTCCTCGGCCTGACCGTCGGCATCAACCTGAGCCAGATGCCGCATGAGCAGAAGCAGGCCGCCTATGCCGCCGACATCACCTACGGCACCAACAACGAATTCGGTTTCGACTATCTGCGCGACAACATGGTCTATACGGTCGAGGAGCGGGTCCAGCGCGGCCTGCACTTTGCCGTGGTCGATGAGGTGGACTCGATCCTGATCGACGAAGCGCGGACCCCGCTGATCATCTCGGGCCAGGCCGACGGCAGCACCGAGACCTATCTGCGCATGAATGTGGTCGCGCCGCTGATGATCCGGCAGGAAAAAGAAGACGGCCCGGGCGATTACTGGGTCGATGAGAAGGCCCACCAGGTCCTGCTGTCGGAACAGGGCCACGAGCACGCCGAAGAGCTGCTGAGCCAGGCCGGCCTGCTGGCCGAGGGCGACAGCCTCTACGCGGCTTCCAACATTCCGCTGATGCACAATCTGTACGCCGCGCTGCGTGCCCATGCGCTGTATCACAAGGATCAGCACTATGTGGTGCAGAACGGCGAGATCGTGATCGTCGACGAGTTCACCGGCCGTCTGATGCCGGGCCGTCGCTGGTCCGAAGGTCTGCATCAGGCCATCGAGGCCAAGGAAGGGGTGGAGATCAACAAGGAAAACCAGACCCTTGCCTCGATCACCTTCCAGAATTACTTCCGTATGTATCAGAAGCTGTCGGGCATGACCGGTACGGCCGATACGGAAGCCTACGAATTCCAGCAGATCTACGGCCTGGAAACCGTGATTATCCCGACCAACCGGGCCATGGTCCGGCGCGATATGAACGATCAGGTGTTCCGGACCGCTGACGAGAAATTCAACGCCATTCTGGCGGACATCAAGGACTGCTACAGCCGCAGCCAGCCCGTGCTGGTCGGTACCACCTCGATCGAGAACTCCGAGCTGTTGTCGTCGATGCTGCAGAAGGAGGGCTTGCCGCATAACGTGCTCAACGCCAAGCAGCACGGTCGCGAAGCCGATATCGTGGCCCAGGCTGGTCGGCCCGGCATGATCACCATCGCCACCAATATGGCCGGTCGTGGTACCGACATCGTGCTGGGCGGCAATGTCGAGCACCAGATCAAGTCGATGGAAAACGACCCATCGGTCGACGAGTTCAAACGCACCATCGCCACCGCCGATCTGCGCCACCAGTGGGAAGGTCTGCACAAGCAGGTGGTGGAAGCGGGCGGTCTGCATATCATCGGTACCGAACGGCACGAGTCGCGCCGGATCGACAACCAGCTCCGTGGCCGTGCCGGCCGCCAGGGCGACCCGGGTTCGAGCCGTTTCTACCTCAGCATGGAAGACCCGCTGCTGCGCATCTTCGCCGCCGAACGGATCGGCGCCCTGATGCAGCGGCTCAAGCTGCCCGAAGGCGAGGCGATCGAGTCGGGTCTGCTGAGCCGGGCCATCGAGAATGCCCAGCGCAAGGTCGAAGGCCGTAACTTCGATATCCGTAAGCAACTGCTCGAATACGATGATGTCTCCAACGAGCAGCGCAAGGCGATCTACGCCCAGCGTAACGAGCTGCTCGAAGTCAACGATATTTCCGAAACCATCGCCAGCCTGCGCGACGGTCTGGTCAGCGATCTGGTCGACCAGCACCTGCCGCCGCACAGTATGGAAGAGCAGTGGGACGTGGTCGGCCTGGAAAAGGCGCTGGGCGAGATGCAGCTGTCCATCCCGGTGTCGGACTGGCTCAAGTCCGAAAACCATCTGGAACTCGATGCGATCAAGCAGCGCGTGCTCCAGGAAGTGGCTGCCGCTTACGCCGCCCGCAACGAAAGCATCGGTGCCGATGTGATGCGTCATTTCGAGCGTGCCTTGATGTTGCAGGTGCTCGACCAGCACTGGCGCGAACATCTGTCGCTGCTCGACCATCTGCGCCAGGGTATCCATCTGCGCTCCTACGGCCAGAAAAACCCCAAGCAGGAATACAAGCGCGAGGCGTTCGAGCTGTTCGAAGAACTGCTGATGCGTATCCGCCGCGATGTGGTGATGTTGGTGATGACCGTGCGGATCAGCTCCGAGGCCGATGTCGAGGCGCTCGACCAGCACGATACGCCCGATATGCAGTTCCACCACGCCGACTACGAGGAAGCGCTGGCCGGTAAATCCGAACAGGCCGGCGGCCCCGCTACCCCAGCGGGCAGCCTGCCGCCCGAAGTGATGGCCCGCACCAGCCGCAACGACCCGTGCCCGTGCGGCTCGGGCCTCAAGTTCAAGCAGTGTCATGGCAAGCTGAGCTGAGCCGACGCGGACTCCTGAAAAATAGCCATGCGAATTTCGCATGGCTATTTTCATTGGGTTCGAGACATGGTATGGCACATGGGCATTTATCTATGCGATTCATGCATATCTGCCTATGGCGCCCACTGCCACTCTGCCACCAATACACCGTCCCAGCGCAGCCATCTCCCCGGCGAATCAGGCCGGCACTCCCCGATTCGTGTCCAACGGGCACCGCGACCCGACGCTTCAGTCTTCTGTCAGACGGCGGGTGAGGAGGGGGCGCGGGAGAGGCTGAAGCAAGGCAGCCAGCCCCAAAAAAAGCGCCGCTCGGGGAGCGGCGTTTTCTCTAAATCGACTGGGTTGCAACTCAGTCGGTGGGGGCGGGAGTTTCCTCCTCCTCGACCCAAGGGCTGCCATGTCGGCGGGAAAGCCCAGTTTGATCAGCGTCGAGACGGTCCGGTTGGTGGGTGGTTCTCGTCTCGGCGCCGGTTTGCTTGCGCATTCGCTTCGGTCGCGCAATCGGTTTAGTTGCGGAAGCGGCCACCACGTTGCAGGACGGTCAGATCGACGAACTTGGAGCGGCTGTGGTTGCCGGCCGAGAAACCGACCTTGAAGCCACCTGCGTCGTATTCCTCCATCTTTTCGAAGGCCTGCATCAGGCTTTCGCGGGTCGGCTGCGGGCCAGCGCGGCGCAGACCTTCGACGAACACCTTGGCGGCAACGAAACCTTCGAGGCTGGTGAAGGAGATCGGGGCTTTCGGCTCAAAGCGCTGCATGGCGGCGCGGTATTCGCGAACGATCGGCTTCACGGCTTCGAACGGGAAGGGCATCACCTGGCTGATCACCACACCGGCACCTTCGTCGCCGAGTTCATCGGCCAGCGGGCGGCTGCCGACGAAGGACACGTTATAGAAGTGGGCGGTCGAGCCTTGGGCCTGCATTTCCTTGATAAAGGTGGCGCACGACTTGTAGGCGCTGATCATGATGACCGTGTCGGGCTTGGCGGCCGCGAGTTTCTTGACGGCATCGGCGACATTGGTCGAATTGCGTTCCACGGTGGCGACGGCGGTCATCGCCAGGCCACGCCGTTCGAGTGCCTGCTGCACCCCTTCCAGACCTGCCTTGCCGTAGGCGTCGTTCTGGTAGAACACGGCGATCTTGCTGAGGTTGAGGCCCAGAGCGTGGCGGACCAGTTTTTCGGTTTCTTCCGAGTAGCTGGCGCGGATATTGAACACATGGCGGTTGAATGGCTGGCGCAGTGCTTCGGCACCGGTGAACGGGGCGAAGAACGGCACTTTGGCTTCGGTGAACACCGGCATGGCAGCGAGGCTGGTCGGGGTGCCGACGTAGCCGAACAGGGCGAAGACCTTGTTCTGGTCGATCAGCTTGCGGGTATTGGCCGCAGCGCGATCGGGTTCGTAGCTGTCATCGAGCGTGATCAGTTCGATCTTGCGGCCATGGACGCCGCCGTTGGCATTGAGCATCGAGAAGTAGGCCATGGCGCCTTCACGCATCTCGCTGCCCAGGAACTTGGCGGGACCGCTCAGCGCTGCCGACTGGCCGATCACGATCTTGTCCTCGAGTACGCCGGGTTCGGCATATGCCAGGGCAATGGTCGCTGCGATACCAGTGCAGACGTGCGCTACGCGATTCCAGAAACGGCTGTTCATGATCCGGCCTCCACTTAAATCAGAAAACGTTAATGTAACGATGTTTTAAGCCTTTTCTTGTTGCGACGCAAGAGTGAAGTGGCAATGCCATTTGCATTTTCCGACGAACGGTAGAAAAGGGCTCCTTGGAAGACAAGCGACGTAAAGCCACGATTTCACAAGGTTTTCCTGATTAGACAACTTGTATGTACCAGAAAAGCACTGCCTGTGGATAACTCTGCCCACCCCAAAATATTGCTGCGGCGCAGCAATGGTTCTCCACACTGCTGCTGAGCCCGAAAACGGCCGCTGGCGTCAATTGTTAGGGATGAGCCGGCCAGCAAGCGGAAAAATCGAAAACACTGTGTTGCGCTGCGGCGAAGCGAGAGGCGAACAAGGCCGATGCTCTGGCGCCATCAGGGCAGCGAGCAATTTGGAAAAAATCAAGAAAAAAGGCTGCTATGTCAGCAGCCTTATAGATAGAGAAATAATTGAATTATCCGGATCAGCCCAATTCCTTGAGCAGATTGGCCAGCTCGACTGCCGACTTCACGCCCATCTTGTCGAGCACCCGGGCCCGGTGGACTTCCACCGTCTTCATACTGATGGTCAGGGCATCGGCAATCTGCTTGTTGAGTTTGCCGGCCAGGAACAGCTCCATCACTTCCTTTTCACGCGGGGTCAGGTCTTCGAGCCGCTTTTCGATCTCGCGCCGGTTGCCGTGGGCGACCCGGCGTTCGGCATCGAGTGCCAGATAGCGCTCGACCAGATTGACCAGCTCATTGTCGTCAAACGGCTTTTCGATAAAGTCGACCGCGCCGAGCTTCATCGCCAGGACTGCCTGCGGCACATCGCCATGGCCGGTCAGGAACAGCACGGGCGGGCAGTAGTCGCGCTGGTTGAGCGCTTGCAGCAACTCCATTCCGCCCATCCCGGGCATGCGCAGATCGAGCAACAGGCAACCGAAGCGGCTCGGATCGGCCTCAGCCAGCAGGGCTTCGGCGCTATCGAAGGTGGCGACGCTATGGCCGCGCGAGGCGAACAGCCATTTGAGCGCGTCACGGATGGCGGCGTCGTCGTCGACAAGGGCGATGCGGGGTTCAGTTTGCATGAGCGATCTCCAGAGCCAGCGGCAGGCTGACGGTAAAGCGGCTGCCGCCGCCGGGATTGGCTTCGACGCCGAGCCTGCCATGGTGATATTCGACAATCGAACGACAGATATTCAAGCCCATGCCCATCCCTTCGGGCTTGGTGCTGTAGAAGGGCTGGAACAGCCGGGTCATCTGCTCAGGCTCGATACCCCGACCGCGGTCGGCCACCGTGATCACCAGCTGATGGCCGCGCCGGCTGGTCTCGATGGTCAGCTCGCGCGCCTCGGGCGGCGTATCGGCCATCGCTTCGATGGCGTTCTTGATCAGATTGAACAGTACCTGCTCCAGCATCACCCGGTCGGCGTACAGCACCGGCAGTTCGCTGCCGCGCCGCTCGACCAGCCGGACATTCTGCTTGCGCAAGGGCGCGCCCAGCAGCGGCAAGACCGTATCGATCAGCTCGTCAATCTGGCAGGCGGTACGCTTGGGCTCGCGCCGATGCACGAATTCGCGGATGCCACGGATGATCTCGCCGGCCCGGCGCGCCTGTTCGGTAATCCGGTCAAGCGCCGTATCGAGGTCTTCGGGCGGCAGTTGACCCATCTTCGACAGATTGCGACAGGCCGTGCCATAGCTTGAAATCGCTGCCAGCGGTTGATTGAGTTCGTGGGCAAGGCTCGATGCCATTTCGCCCATCGCCACCAATCGGGCGGTCTGTTGCAGCTTTTCCGCCTGTTGCCGCTCGCGCTCGCCGGCCAGTTTCTTTTCGGTGATGTCGGTGGCGATATCGAGCCAGACCAGCGACTGGTCGACCCAGACCGATTCGCGTCGTCTGACCTGATACCAGCGCGTCGCCACCGGGTCGAACACTTCGCCTTCCTTGCCGGCCTGACGCAGCGGCAGCGCACACAGCGGGCCGTCGCCCTCGGGCAATTGGAACGACTCGCGGAAGGCCCGATTGCTCATCAACAGCTCGCCGCTGTCACGGTCCGTCACGGCCACGGCCGCATCGACGCCGTTGAGCACGGCCACGAAGCGTTCATGCGAGGCTTTGAGTGCCTCGGGCTCGCGTTTGAGTTCGGTGACGTCGTTGAGCGAGGCCATCCAGCCGGTCTGCTGGCCATGGCCGTCGATCAGGGGCGAGGCATACAGCCGCACATCGAAGCGCTCGCCGCTCTTGCGCATGAAACGTACCGAGAAGCCGTTGGGCGGGCATTCGCCACGGCGGATCGCGGCATAGACCATTTCGCATTGGCTGGTCGATTCGGGCGGCCAGTAGGGCATCGGCGGCTTGCGACCGATCAGCTCATGGGCCTCGAAGCCCACCATGCGGCAGAAAGCCCGGTTGACGTAGGTGATGCGGCCTTCCATATCCATGGCACGCATGCCCGAGACCAGCGAGTCCTCCATCGCGCGGCGGTAGCTCATCTCTCGCGTCAGCGCCTTTTCCGCCGCCAGCCGCTCGCGCATATGACGCTTGAGCACCCAGAGCGACCACAGCATCAGCAGACTCAGACCCGCCAGCACGCCGTACAGCACCTTGAGCCATAAGGGGCCGCTGGTCTGATAGGCCGTGGCACGCAGCCGCAGGCCGTAGCCAGGCGGGTCGAGCGCCAGCTCCTGGGTCAGTTCGTTGACGATGGGTTCCTGTTCGAGCCGGGCCGCCACGACTTCGCCTTGCAGATCGATCACATTGATCTGATAGCGCTGGGCGATCCACCACGGCACATGGTTGCGCAACAGTCGCTTGAGCGAGACCACGGCGACAAAGGCGCCGACGGTGTGATTGCCGGCCATCGACGGCTGGGCCAGCGCCACGGCCGGGCCGGCGCCGGGGTAGTCGAAGACCGGCGTGCTCGAAGACAGGCCGATCCGGGCCGAGCGCTGCAAGGGTTCGAGCACGGCAGGCAGGGTGCGCAGCGGATCGACGGCATTGGCGGGGTAGCTCCATACCGCTTCGCCGTATTCATTGGTCAGGGCGACGGCCACGAGTTCGGAGTTGTTGGCCACCAGCGAAGCGGCCGAGGTATAGAAGCTGCGTTCGGTCAGTTCGCGCCGGGCGTAGTCGCGCGCCAGTTCGATCAGGTAGTTCTGATGGCCCTGGATCTGGACCTTGAGGGTCTGCTCCTGCCACATCACGTCCTTGATCAGCGCCTCGCGGCGCGATTCGCGTTCGTTTTTGTTGAGGAACAGCAATAAGGCGGCGCCGGCGGCCAGAAAGCACAGCATGGCCAGATTGGGCATGGCCCATAGCCAGTTGGCGCGGCGCGACAGGCGGGGAAGCGAATTGATCACGGCAGGATTTGACACCCAGCTAGCTTAACGAGGTTGGCTGGCCTCGGCGCTTGGGGCTTTCCCCGGTCCGGTCAGCTCGCTGCGTTCGAGCCGGAGATAGGTCTCCCAATCGAAACGCGGCCCAGGGAAGTCTACCGGATAGCGACGGCTGATGGCCTGTACCCGGCCGTTTTGCACCAACTCGCGCTGGGCTGCCTCGAAACGGGTGAACAGGGGGGTGCCGGCCCAGTTGCTGCTGAAGGCGAAATAGCCGCCGACCTGCTGCAGCGGCGGCTCGAGCAAGACCAGCCGGCCATTCCAGCCGAACTGCTCGATCAGGACCTCGGCATTGCGCCGGTTGCTGGCCGCCAGATCGACCCGGCCGCTGACCAGCTTGCGCAGCGTCTGCTCCAGCGTATCGGCCTCGTCGAGTTGCAGGCGCTGGCGAATCTGGTCGAAATGGTTGCCGAACGACCAGCCGCGCGTCACGCCTATGGTGCGGCCGGCGAGCCTTTGATAGTCGCCCTGCCATTCGAGTCCGCTGCGGTCGTGGCGCCGGTACAGCACCATCTGGTCGACATAGAACGGCAAGCCGACAAAACGCATCTGGCGGTCGCGTTCGAGGTTCCAATACGGACCGATCAACAGATCGGCCTGACCTTCCGCCACCAGCGCCTGGGCTCGTTTCCAGGGCAGCAGCTCGATACGGCAGCGAAAGTCGGCCCGGCTTTCCAGCTCGGCCAGCAGATCGACGGCGACCCCGACCGGCTTGCCGTCGCGCAGACTCAAGATATAAGGAAATTCGCTGCCGACACAGCGCAGCGTATTGGCGGCGGTGGCCGGCAGGGAGAGCAGAAGCAGCAGGGCAAGGCGGGTCATAGACCCGTTATAGCCGACTGTGTGCCGCTGGCTCAGCCTCGTGCCAGCGAACGCAGCGCCAGACGGATACCGTCGTTGACGCTGCTGTCCTCGGGCAGCGCCTTGACGGCGGCACTGGCTTCACGTTCCGAATAGCCCAGCGCCAGCAGGGCATTGACCACATCGTCGCGGGCATTGGGCGTGGCGCTGGGCAGCGGACGGCTGTCGCCACTGGCGCTCAGCTTGCCGCGCAATTCAAGGATCAGCCGCTCGGCGGTTTTCTTGCCGATACCGGGCACCTTGGCCAGCCGCGCCGCATCGCCTTGCTCGATGGCCAGGGCCAGCTCGTCGCCGCTCATCCCCGACAATACCGCCAGCGCGATCTTGGGGCCGATGCCGGAAATCCGGATCAGGGCCCGGAACATCTCGCGCTCGCTGCGCTGGGCAAAGCCGTACAGCAACTGGGCATCATCGCGCACCACGAAATGGGTATGCAGCGCCACCGCTTCGCCCGGATGCGGCAAGACATAGAAGGTTGACATCGGTACATCGACCTCGTAGCCGACACCGCCCACATCGATCAATACCTGCGGCGGATGTTTCTCCAGCAGTGTGCCGCTGAGCTTACCTATCATCGCAAACCCGTCCGGAACCACTGCCTGGACAGTGGCTCTCATTAATAATTAAAAAATCAGGAAAAATGTTTGCAAGACTAGTTCTGTCTAAGATTGAAAAATAAAATCTTTAAGACAAAATCTTGCGGAAGAGGCCAGTGCTCCGGGCCTTATGCTGCCGCGGCCGGCACGATGCTGCAAGCGCTTAGAAGAACTTGCGCAGATCCATTCCCCGGTAGAGGCCGGCCACTTCGCTGGCATAGCCATTGAACGGCAGGGTCGGACGCTTGAGGAATTCACCGATGCGCCGCTCCTTGGCCTGGCTCCAGCGCGGATGATCGACCTCGGGGTTGACGTTGGAGTAGAAGCCGTACTCCTGCGGCGCCGATCTGACCCAGGTGGTGAGGGGCTGGGTTTCGACCAGGCGGATGCGCACGATCGACTTGATGCTTTTGAAGCCGTATTTCCACGGCACCACCAGCCGCACCGGCGCACCGTTCTGCTTGGGAAGCGGCCGGCCATAGAGGCCGACGGCCAGAATGGTCAGCGGGTGAAGCGCCTCATCGAGCCGCAGCCCTTCGACATAGGGCCAGTCGAGTACCGGGCTGCGCTGGCCGGGCATCTGTTGTGGGTCATGCAGGGTGGTGAATTCGACATAGCGGGCCTTGGTGGTCGGTTCGACCTGTTTCAGCAGGGCCGCAAGCGGCAGGCCGACCCAGGGAATCACCATCGACCAGCCTTCGACACAGCGCAGGCGGTAGATACGCTCTTCGAGCGGGGCGAGCTTATAGAGCTGGTCCAGATCGAAGCGGCGCGGTCGGACGACGGCGCCGCTGACTTCGATGCTCCACGGATCGGTTTTCAGACGATGGGCATGGCGGGCCGGATCGTCCTTATCGGTGCCGAACTCGTAGAAATTGTTATAACTGGTGATTTCTTCGAAGCTGTTCTTTTTTTCGTCGCTGCTGTATCGGCTTTTATAAAAAGTCGGCAAGGCGGCGGCGAATGCGGGAGTGCCGGGCAATAGTAATCCGGCCGATACGGCCAATGCGCCGTTTAACCATTGTCGCCGGTTCAAATAAACCGATTCGGGCGTGATTTCGCTCGGGGCAATAGAGGGGGGGCGATAGCGGGACATGGCGGCGCTCCTTGAGACGATACGACTTGGTCGCGCCGCCCTGCGATCGCTTACGCTGCCGGCCAGTAATGGACGGTAAGTGCCACCACCGACAGCAACAGCAGCAAGGCCGCCAGCCGGCCGATCTGCCGGTGGGCACGCCGGCGCAGCTCAGGCCGCAGCAGCAGCCACAGCAAAAGGCCGGCGCCGCCCAGCATCAGCAGGCGCAGCAGGGTGGAAGCTACCCCAGACACTCGATCACACCTTCGGCATAGCGGCGGGCGCCGAACAGGGTGTTCTCGGTACCGGCGCGGTATTCATGCAGTTTCCAGCTGCGGCAGCCACGGGTTTTGGCCAGCGTATCGGCGCGCTGACGGAAGAATTGTTCGGCCTGGCCGTCGAAGGCAATCGAGGAGCCACGCACCATCAGCTTATAACGGCGCTGTCCCAGATATTGGGCATCGCCGTCCAGCAGAATACCGTTATTGTCGGAAACGGTTTTGCCGCTCTGCCAAAGTTGCGCACAGCCGCCCAGAACACTCAGCATCAATAGCGACGCGCTAATTCGTCGCCAGCGAGAAATGGTTATTAGCAATTGCGAATCTTCCTGTGGGAAAGTTCAGGTGCTGCTTTCGGTTGTTTATTTAACTGCTTATTTCGTAAAGAATAATCGATTCGGCTGGAGTTGCCGACAGGGAAGGATAAGTAATTGTAGCAAAAACATATTCCTGACTCCGCTCGCTTGACCCATCAGGCGGACATCACTATAGTGGGGCGCGGTGGGAAAAAGTGGTAAAAAGTGTTTTTTGCCTATTCCCGCCGAGCGACGCTCCGGTCGGCGGTGCAGCAATATCCGTCCATCGGGGCGTTGTCGCCTGGTGGTCGAATGGAGGGCCGGCCGGTGCGGCCCTTGGACGCACGCCCTGTGCTTTGCCTCCTGCGTAAGTGGATCGGCGGTTTTACATGTTCAGCGGCGTCACCAACCTGAACCTCGACAGCAAGGGACGACTGGCCATACCGGCCAAGCATCGTGACGCGCTGCTCGAACAGGGTGAGGGTCGCCTGATCGTGACGGTGGACCCGAGCCGATGCCTGCTTATCTATCCGCACCCCTCCTGGCTGCCCGTCCGCGACAAACTGAATAACCTGCCGGCTTTCAATCCGCAGGCCCGTGCCCTACAGCGGCTGATCCTCGGTCATGCCGAAGAGGTCGAGCTCGATGCGGCCGGGCGCATTCTGATCGCGCCTGCCTTGCGCAGCTTCGCCGCCCTGGGGCGGTCGGTGGCATTGGTTGGCCTGGGCAGCAAGTTCGAATTGTGGGACGAGCTGCGCTGGCAAGCCCAGACCGCAGCCGCCCTGGCCATGTCGCCGCAAGAAATTGCGGCCCAGCTCGATGGATTTGTGTTGTGAGCGTATCGGTTTTTTCGCACCGCACGGTGTTGCTCGACGAAGCGGTCGAGGCCCTGGGCATCCGGCCCGACGGCGTCTACGTCGATTGCACCTATGGTCGGGGCGGGCACAGCCGGCTGATCCTGTCGCGGCTCGGCGCCGCCGGCCGGCTGATCGCCTTTGACCGCGACCTGAGCGCGGTGGCCGATGCCGCCACGATCGCCGATCCTCGCTTTACGATCGTTCACGCCGGTTTCAGTGACCTTGGCACTGAACTCGACCGACTCGGCATCGACCAGCTCGATGGCGTGCTGATGGACCTTGGCGTGTCTTCGCCGCAACTCGATGAGGCGGCACGCGGTTTCAGTTTCCGTTTCGATGCGCCGCTCGATATGCGCATGGATCAAAGCCGTGGCATGACTGCGGCGCAGTGGTTGGCGAGCGCCGAGCGCGCCGATATTGCGGAGGTGATCAGAGATTATGGCGAAGAGCGGTTTGCTCAACAGATTGCAGGCGCGATTGTTACGGCTCGCGAGCAAGGGCCTATCGCCACAACCCGACAACTTGCCCAGATCGTGGCGCGCGTCGTCCGCACCCGCGAGCCGGGCCAGGATCCGGCGACGCGTACTTTCCAGGCTATACGGATTTTCATCAATCGGGAGCTTGAGGAACTCGCGCTGACGCTGCCTCAGGCGCTATCCCGACTGCGAACCGGTGGCCGGCTCGCCGTGATCGCCTTCCATTCTCTGGAAGACCGTATCGTCAAACGCTATATGGCCGATGCTGCCCAGGCCGACAAGCTGCCGTCCCGGCTGCCGATCCGGGCGGCCGAGATCGGCGAAGCGCCGCTGCGGCTGGTCGGCAAGCCGGTCCGGGCCAGCAGCGCCGAGGTGGCGGCCAATCCGCGTGCCCGCAGTGCCATTCTCCGGATTGCCGAACGTACCGGTGCGCCGCTGTGACTCGTCTGAATCTGTTGCTGCTCGCAGTCCTGCTGGCCTGCGCCATCGGTGTGGTGACATCTCAGCACAAGGCGCGCCGCGCCTATATCGAACTACAGGCGGCACAACAGGAAGCACGCCGGATCGAGGTCGAATGGGGACAACTGCAATTGGAGCAGAGCACCTGGGCCATGCATTCTCGCATCGAAAAGGAAGCCGGCAGCCGCCTCAATATGCGGGTGCCGGAACAGGGCCGGATCCAGGTCGTGCCGACCCAGGCACGCGAGCGTAGTCACTAAGGTGCCAGGGTGTACAAGACCAGTTCCAACCCGACTTTGCAATTGCAGCCCTGGCGTGCCTGGCTCACGCTGGGCAGTCTGCTGCTGCTGTTTTCGGTGTTGGTCGGCCGCGCCGCCTATTTGCAGGGCTATCAGGAAGAATTCCTGCGCGAACAGGGCGAGGCCCGCTACGGCCGCCGCCTGACGCTTGAAGCCAACCGTGGCGCCATTACCGACCGCAATGGCGAGCCCCTGGCCATTTCCAGCCCGGCGCAGTCGATCTGGGCCAGCCCGAGCGCCATGGCCGAGCTCAAGCCCAAGCAGCTCAGCGATCTGGCCCAGGCGCTCGGGGTGCCGGAAAACGATCTGCGCCGCCGCCTGGCCGATAAAAAACGCGATTTCGTCTATCTCAAGCGCCATCTGCCGCCGGGCGACGCCGAGCGGGTGATGCGGCTCGGCGTGCCTGGCGTATTCAAGCAGGCCGAGTACCGTCGTTTCTATCCCGACGGCGAAATGATGGCCCATGTGATCGGTTACACCGATATCGACAACAAGGGCCAGGAAGGCTTCGAGCTGACCAAGGAATCGATGCTGGCCGGCCGGCTCGGCAGTCGCCACGTGATCCGCGATCGCCGTGGCTATGTGGTCGAGGATGTGGCCAGCATCGAGCAGCCGCGCGACGGTCAGACCCTGACGCTGTCGATCGACCGCAAAATCCAATACATCGCTTTCCGCGAACTCAAGAACACCATCGAGACCCACCGCGCCAAGGCGGGCGGCATCGTGGTGCTCGACGCCAAGACCGGCGAAGTGCTGGCACTGGCCAATCTGCCTACCTACAACCCCAACAACCGTGGTCGCTTCGAGCCTGCGGTGCGACGCAATCGGGCCGTGACCGATCTGTACGAACCCGGCTCCACCATGAAGCCGATCAGCATCGCGGCAGCCCTGGAAAGCGGCAAGTATTCCCCCGATACGGTGGTTTCCACCGGAGGCGGCGCCTATACCATCGGCCCCAATACCATCCACGACACCCATGCCTACGGCGCCTTGACGGTCGAGGGCGTGGTGCAGAAATCGAGCAATATCGGCACAGCCAAGATCGCACTGACGCTCGATCGCGACTATCTGTGGGAATTCTACGACCAGGTCGGCATCGGCGAGCCACCTCATACGGGCTTCCCCGGCGAAGCCAGCGGCCGCCTGCGGCCATGGAAGAGCTGGCGCCCGATCGAGCAGGCCACCATGTCTTATGGCTATGGCCTGTCGGTCAGCCTGATCCAGATTGCCAAGGCCTATCAGATCTTTGCCACCGATGGCCAGATCCGGCCGATTACCTTCCAACGTCTGGTGGCGCCTTTGCCCGGCCGGCGAGTGATTTCGGCCGAGAACGCCATGGCCGTGCGCAAGATGCTGGAAATGGTGACGCAACCTGGCGGCACGGCGATCCGGGCCCAGGTGCCCGGCTATCGGGTCGGCGGCAAGACCGGTACGGCCAAGAAGCTCTCGAGCGGCGGCTATTCCTCTGAACACTATGTGGCCTCGTTTGTCGGTATCGCGCCGATCTCCGACCCGCGCCTGATTGTGGCGGTGATGATCGACGAGCCGACCGTGGGCGGTTACTACGGCGGGGTGGTTGCTGCGCCGGCCTTCAGCCGGGTGGTCAAGGAAACCCTGCGCACGCTCGGCGTGCCGCCCGATGCACCGCTTAACAACATCCTGCTGCCCAACCCGGACGAGCCAGAAGTCAAGGAGGAGCCGTTTTGATTCCGCCAGCCACGCCTTTAAGCCTCGCTGAACGCGCTGCCATCGACGCGGTCGCGGCGGGCCTGCTGCCTTGTGCCGACAGCCGCCGTGCCAGTTCCGGCCAGGTATTCCTGGCCTTCGGCGGCGAGCGCAGCGACGGTCGTGCCCATATCGCCCAGGCGATCGCTGCCGGCTGCTCGGCGGTGTTGTGGGAGGCCGAAGGTTTCTCCTGGCCGGAAGACTGGCAACTGCCCAATCTTGCCGTGGCCGGGCTGCGCCAGCGCGCGGGCCTGGTCGCGGCTCATCTGTTGGGTGAGCCTGCGCGCCAACTGGCGATGGTCGGTGTCACCGGCACCAACGGCAAAACCTCGTGTGCTCATTGGCTGACCCAGGCCTTCGGGCTGCTCGGGCAGCGGACTGCCTTGATCGGCACGGTGGGCTACGGCTTTCTCGACGCACTGCAAACTGCCAGCCATACCACGCCCGATGCGGTCTCCTTGCAAAGGCTGCTGGCCGATTTCCGCCAGCAGGGCGCCCAGCGGGTCTGTATGGAGGCGTCCTCGCACGCCCTCTCGCTCGGCCGGGTCGAAGGCGTGCCATTTCGTAGCGCCATCTTTACCAATCTGACCCGCGACCATCTCGACTTCCATGGCGACATGGCCAGCTATGGCGAAGCCAAGGCCAGCCTGTTCCTGCGTCCTGAACTGCGACATGCGGTGATCAATATCGATGATCCGTTCGGCGCCGCGCTGTATGCCCGTCTGCCTGCCGGACTGCGGCTCGGTTACGGTCTGGAGACCGGGGAGCTGCGCGGCGAGCGCTTGCGCCAGAGCCTTGATGGCCTGCGCATCGATGTAGTGTCGCCGTGGGGACGCGGCGAGCTCAAGAGCCCGCTGATCGGCCGCTTCAATGCCTATAACCTGCTGGCCTGCCTGGGCGTCCTGTTGCGCGAAGGCGTGGACTTCGACGCAGCCTTGGCTGTGCTGGGGCGGATCCAGTCCGCCAGCGGCCGGATGGACCGGTTGGGTGGCAATGGCCAGCCGCTGGTACTGGTCGACTATGCCCATACGCCGGATGCCCTCGATAAGGCGCTGAGCACGCTGCGCGAGATCCTGCCGCCGGGTGGCCGGCTGTTATGCGTCTTTGGCTGCGGTGGCGACCGCGATCGCGGCAAGCGGCCGCAGATGGGCCAGATTGCCCGTGAGCTGGCCGATCTGGCCATCGTCACCAGCGACAACCCGCGCACCGAAGCGCCGCAGGCCATCATCGACGATATCCTGCCGGGCCTGGCTGGCCCCGGCCGGGCCAGCCATCTGGTCGAGAGCGACCGTGCGGCGGCGATCGGGCTGGCAGTGGCCGAGGCCGGTCCGAGCGATGTGGTGCTGATCGCCGGTAAAGGCCATGAGGACTACCAGGACATTAACGGCATCAAGCATCCTTTTTCCGATCTGACCGTCGCTGCTGCGGCGCTGGCCGGACGTGAGGTGAACGCATGAATCCGATGAGCACCCTGGCCGATGCTGCCACGGTATTAGGCGCGCCCTTGATCGGCGACGGCAGCCTGGCTTTCTGCCGGGTCGTGACCGACAGCCGCACGATCCGTCCGGGCGACCTGTTTGTCGCCTTGAGTGGCGAACGTTACGACGGCCATGACTTCGTCACCGCTGCGCTGGCCGCCGGTGCGGTCGCGGCGGTGGTCGAGCCGGGTCGGCAATGGCCGCCCGGTACGAGCCGGATCGAAGTGGGTGATCCGCTCGCCGCGCTGGGACGGCTGGCTGCCGACTGGCGCGCCCGTTGCCAGCCGGTGGTGGTGGCGATTACCGGCACCAACGGCAAGACCAGCGTCAAGGAAATGGTCGGTGCCATCCTGCGCCGCCATGCCGGCGCCGAGTCGGTGCTGGCCACCGAAGGCAATCTCAACAACCATATCGGCGTGCCGCTGATGCTGCTGCGGCTTGAGCCGCGCCATCGCTATGCCGTGCTCGAAATGGGCATGAACCATTTCGGCGAGATCGCCTATCTGACGGGCCTGGCCCGGCCGCAGGTCGCACTGGTCAACAATGCCGGTGCCGGTCATCTCGAATACCTGGGTTCGGTTGCCGGTGTCGCCAAGGCCAAAGGGGAGATCTTCTCCGGGCTGGCGGCCGAGGGCGTGGCGGTGATCAATGCCGACGATGAATTCGCTGACTACTGGCGCACCCTGGCGCTGGGCCGCCAGGTGATCGACTTTGCGCTCGACCAGCGTGCTGCCGTGGGCGCACGCGCCATCGACGGCGACGCGCTGACCACCCGCTTCACCCTGACCACGCCCGAGGGCGAAGCCGCGGTCGAGCTGCGGGTGCCGGGTCGCCACAATGTGGCCAATGCCCTGGCGGCAGCCGCCGTCGGTCTGGCGCTTGGCCTGCCGACCGAGGCAATTGCCGCGGGCCTGTCCGACTACGCCGGCGTCAAAGGCCGTTTGCAGCCCAAGCGGGCCGCCAGTGGGGCCTTGCTGATCGATGACACCTATAACGCCAATCCCAACTCGATGCGTGCTGCGATCGACGTGCTGGCGGAACTGACCGGGCCGCGTTGGCTGGTGCTGGGCGATATGGGGGAAATCGGCGGCGAGGTCGAAGCGCGCCATGCCGAGATCGGTGCCTATGCGCGCGAACGCGGCATCGAGCGGCTGTTTACCCTGGGTAAGCAGATGAGCCACGCCGCCGCCGCCTTTGGCGAAGGTGCCAGTATCCACGCCAGCCGCGAGGCGCTGCTCGACGCCCTGGCGGCCGAACCCGTGCCTGCCGCCAGCATCCTGGTCAAGGGATCGCGCTTTATGCAGATGGAGCGTGTGGTGGCCGGTTTGATCGATCCCGCCGGCTGTGCCGGCACGAAAGTCTGACATGCTGCTTTGGTTGGCCGACTGGCTCGGCGATTCGATCCGTGCCTTCAATGTTTTCAGCTACATCACGCTGCGCGCCGTGCTGGCCACGATGACCTCGCTGTTTATCTCGTTCCTGCTCGGACCGTGGGTGATCCGCAAGCTGACCGAGCTCAAGGTCGGCCAGGCCGTGCGCGACGACGGCCCGCAGACCCATCTGGTCAAGGCCGGCACGCCCACCATGGGCGGTACGCTGATCCTGCTGTCGATCGGCCTCACCACCTTGCTGTGGGCCGATCTGAACAACCGCTTCATCTGGCTGGTGCTGCTGGTGACCCTGGGCACCGGGGTGATCGGCTTTATCGACGACTACAAGAAGGTGGCGCTGCGCAATCCGGCCGGGCTGTCGGCGCGGGCCAAGCTCGCCGGTCAGTCGGTGCTGGCGCTGGCGGCCGGCTGGTATCTGTGGCACAGCGCGCCGTCGCCGACCAGCTTCGAGCTGATCGTGCCGTTCTTCAAGCACGTGGCCTATCCCTTCGGCCTGTTCGGCTTTATGGTGCTGACCTACTGCGTGATCGTCGGCACCTCCAATGCGGTCAACCTGACCGACGGTCTCGACGGTCTGGCCATCATGCCGACCGTGATGGTGGCCAGCGCCCTGGCGATCTTTGCCTATGTGGCCGGCAACGCCAAATTCGCCGCCTATCTGCTACAGCCCCATATTCCCGGCGCGGGCGAGCTGACCGTGTTCCTCGCCGCCATGGCGGGCTCGGGGCTGGGCTTTCTCTGGTTCAACGCCTATCCGGCCGAAGTGTTCATGGGTGACGTCGGCGCCCTGGCGCTGGGGGCGGCGCTCGGCACGGTGGCGGTGATCGTGCGGCAGGAAATCGTACTGTTCGTGATGGGCGGAGTGTTCGTGATGGAGGCGCTGTCGGTGATGATCCAGGTGGCCTCGTTCAAGCTCACCGGCAAGCGGGTGTTCCGTATGGCGCCCTTGCATCATCACTACGAGTTGAAAGGGTGGAAGGAAACCCAGGTCGTGGTGCGGTTCTGGATCATCACCATGCTGCTGGTGCTGGCCGGGCTCGCCACCTTGAAGCTGCGCTAACGCCAATACGACGAGGGAACGGATATGCAATGGGCCGGTAAACGGGTGACGGTGGTAGGTCTGGGCGCCAGCGGTCTGGCGGCGGCGCGCTGGCTGGCGCGGCGTGGTGCCGTGGTGACAGTGGCCGACAGCCAGGAGCGCCCGGCCAATCTCGATGCCCTGCGTGCCGCCCTGCCCCAGGTCGAGACCCGGCTCGGCGCCTTTGGCGAGGCGACCTTTGCCGAGGCCGAGCTGCTGGTGGTCAGCCCTGGCGTGCCGCTGCGCCAGCCGGCGATTGCCGCAGCGCTGGCGCGCGGCATCGAGGCGATCGGCGATATCGAAGTATTCGCCCGCAGCGGCGTCGGCGGCCGGGTGATCGCGATTACCGGCTCCAACGGCAAATCCACCGTGACCGCCATGGTCGGCGCGATGTGTGAGGCAGCCGGGATGGTCACGGTGACCGCCGGCAATATCGGCCTGCCGATCCTCGATGTGCTGTCCGAAGTCGAAGCCGAAGTGCGGCCGCTGCCCGATGTCTGGGTGCTCGAACTATCGAGCTTCCAGCTCGAGACCACCTATAGCCTGGCGCCCGATGCCGCCACGGTCCTCAATGTCAGCGAGGACCATCTCGACCGTTACGATTCGATGCTGCATTACGCCAATGCCAAGAGCCGGATCTTCGAAGGCTTGGGCGCCATGGTGCTCAACCGCGAAGACGGCTACTGCCGTGGCATGGCCCGGCCGGGTCGTCAGGTGTTCTGGTTCGGCCTCGATGCCCCGCGCTCGCCCAGCGAATACGGCCTGCGCCGCGCCGGTCCCGATACCGAGCTGGTGTGCGGCGACTTTGCCCTGCTGCTGACTTCGGAGCTGCCGCTCGCCGGCCTGCACAACGCCGCCAATGCGCTGGCGGCGCTGGCGCTGACCCGGGCGATCGGTCTGCCCACGCTGCCGCTGGTGGCGGCGCTCAAGCAGTTCAAGGGACTGCCGCACCGGGTCGAACTGGTGGCCGAGCGCGAAGGCGTCAGTTACTACGACGACTCCAAAGGCACCAATGTGGGCGCCACCGAAGCCGCGCTCGAGGGAATGAACCGCCCGGTGGTGCTGATCGCCGGCGGCGACGGCAAGGGCCAGGATTTCACCCCCTTGGCCGACGCCTGCCGTGGCAAATGCCGCGCAGTGGTATTGATCGGCCGCGATGCGCCGCGTCTGCGCGAAGCCCTGGCGCCGGCCGGGGTGGAACTGATCGATGCCGCCTCGATGGAAGAGGCGGTCAGGCTGGCCAGCCGTGCCGCCCGCTCGGGTGATGCCGTATTGATGTCGCCTGCCTGCGCGAGCTTCGATATGTTCCGCAACTATGGCCACCGCGCCGAAGTGTTTATCGCGGCGGTCAAGGCGCTATCCCCATGAATTTCTTTACCCAGGCGTTCCGTCAGCGCCCGCCGATGCTGGGCTACGACCAGGCCCTGATCTGGGCGGTGCTGGCCTTGCTGTCGATTGGTCTGGTGATGGTCTACTCGGCCTCGATCGCCATGGCCGAGGTCGATCGCGACACGGGCTTTCGTTCCACCTATTTCCTGCTGCGCCACGGCATCTTCCTGGCGGTCGGCCTGCTCGCTGCACTGGTCGCCTTCCAGATACCGCTGCGCACCTGGCAGCAATACGCGCCTTATCTGTTTCTGATCGGGGCTTTTCTGCTGGTTCTGGTGCTGATGCCCGGCATCGGCCGTGAAGTCAACGGCTCCAAGCGCTGGCTGTCGCTGATGGTGGTGAACTTCCAGCCGTCCGAAGCGATGAAGTTCTGCGTGGTGCTGTACGCCGCCGACTACACGGTGCGCAAGGCCACCTATATGCACAGCCTGATGAAGGGTTTCTTCCCGATGGCGCTGGTGATGCTGATCACCGGCGGGCTGTTGCTGGCCGAACCCGATTTCGGCGCACTGGTGGTGATCACGGCGATTGCCATGGCCATCCTGTTCCTGGGCGGCTTCGACTGGCGGCTGTTTGCCGGACTCGTGCTGATCCTGGTGCTGGGCTTTGTGGCCATGATCGTGGCGGCGCCTTATCGCTACCAGCGACTGATCGGCTTTATGGACCCGTGGGCCGACCCCTACGGTAAGGGCTACCAGCTCAGCCATTCGCTGATCGCCTTCGGTCGCGGTGAATGGTACGGGGTGGGACTGGGCGGCTCGGTCGAGAAGCTGTCCTATCTGCCCGAAGCCCATACCGACTTTCTGATGGCCATCATCGCCGAGGAACTGGGCTTTGTCGGCGTGGCGCTGGTGATCTGTCTGTTTGCCTGGCTTGCCTGGCGCGCCTTCTCGATCGGTATGCAGGCCGCGCGGCTCGAACGCTACTATGCCGCCCTGGTCGCCCAGGGTGTCGGGGTGTGGATCGGGGTGCAGTCGGTGATCAATATGGGCGTGAACATGGGTCTGTTGCCGACCAAGGGCCTGACCTTGCCGCTATTGTCGTTCGGTGGTTCCGGCATCGTGATGAATCTGGTGGCGCTGGGCGTCCTGCTGCGCTGCGACTGGGAAAACCGGCAACTGATGCGGGGCTACACCGTATGACGGCGCGCACGGTTCTGGTGATGGCAGGCGGTACGGGCGGCCATATCTTCCCGGCGCTGGCCGTGGCCGAGGCGCTGCGGACACGCGGCTGGCATCCGGTGTGGCTGGGGGCTTGCGGCAAGATGGAGGCGAATCTCGTACCTAAGTACGGAATTCATTTAGAATTGCTTCCGGTGTCCGGTGTGCGTGGCAAAGGTTTTGCACGTTTTTTGAAGTTACCGTTCGAGCAATTCAAGGCGCTGCGTCTGGCACTAGCGGTTCTGCGTCAGCACCAGCCAGCGGCAGTGATCGGCTTTGGCGGTTTTACCGGTTTTCCGGGCGGCGTGGCCGCCTGGCTGACCGGCCGGCCTTTATTGATCCATGAACAGAATTCGGTAGCCGGCCTGACCAACCGGCTGCTGGCGCTGCTGGCGCGGCGGGTGTTGACGGCTTTCCCGGGTGTGTTTGCCCATCGGGCCGAGCTGGTCGGCAATCCGATCCGCGAGGAAATCCGCCAGGTGGCGGCGCCGGCGGCCCGCTTTGCCGGCCGCAGCGGTCCGCTGCGGCTGCTGGTGGTCGGCGGCAGCCTGGGCGCTGCCGCGCTCAATGAAGCCGTGCCGCGTGCCCTGGCCCGTCTGCCGGCCGATACGCGACCGCAGGTGCGTCATCAGGCCGGCGCCAGCCAGATCGAGGCGCTGCGCCGGCACTATCAGGAAGCCGGCGTCGAGGGCGACTGTGTGGCCTTTATCGACGATATGGCCAGCGCCTATGCCGAGGCCGATCTGGTGATCTGCCGTGCCGGCGCGCTGACCATCTCCGAGCTGGCGGCCGTCGGGGTGGCCTCGGTGCTGGTGCCGCTGCCGCATGCCGTGGACGACCACCAGACCGGCAACGCCCGTTATCTGGCCAAGGCCGGTGCCGCCGTACTGCTGCCGCAGGCCGAGGCCACGCCCGAGCGGCTGGCTGCGCTGCTGGCCGAACTCGACCGGGCGCGCCTGCTGAGTATGGCTGAAGCCGCCCGTGGTCTGGCCCGGCCCAATGCCACCGAAGCGGTGGTACGGGCCATCGAAGAACTTTTTGCCAAGCCCCGGCAGTCGGTCTAGACCGCGCCGGGCATCGTTGATGTAGCCATGAGACACAAAGTCAAACGCATCCATTTCGTAGGCATCGGCGGCGCCGGCATGAGCGGGATCGCCGAGGTGCTGCTCAATCTCGGCTTTGAGGTCTCGGGTTCCGACCTGGGCGAGAGCGCCGTGACGGCGCGGCTGCGCCGGGCCGGCGCCCAGGTCCATATCGGCCACGATGCCGCCCATCAGGCCGCGGCCGATGTGGTGGTGACCTCGACGGCCGTGAGCGGCGACAACCCCGAAGTGCAGGCGGCGCGGGCCCGGCAGGCTCCGGTGATTCCGCGCGCCATGATGCTGGCCGAGCTATTGCGTTTTCGTCAGGGCATCGCGGTGGCGGGCACCCATGGCAAGACCACGACGACCAGCCTGATCACCTCGATCCTGGCCGAGGCCGGGCTTGATCCGACCTATGTGATCGGCGGCCTGCTCAACGCCGCCGGCTGCAATGCCCGGCTGGGGCAGGGCGACTTTATCGTGGTCGAGGCGGACGAGTCGGATGCCTCGTTCCTCTACCTCAACCCGGTACTGGCGGTCGTCACCAATATCGACGCCGACCATATGGATACCTATGGCCATGACTTCTTCCGTCTGAAGCAGGCCTTCCTCGACTTCCTGGGCCATCTGCCGTTCTACGGCCGGGCCGTGCTGTGTCTGGACGACCCCAATGTCCGGGCCGTGCTGCCGATGGTGGGCAAGCCCGTGACGACCTACGGAGTCAGCGCGGACGCCATGCTGCGTGCCGAAGCCATCGAGGCATTGCCGGGTGGCCGGATGCGCTTTGATGCGGTGTGGTGCAATGGCAGCGAGCAGCGGATGGCGATCGAACTCAACGCCGCTGGCCATCACAACGTGCTCAACAGCCTGGCGGCCATCGCCGTGGGGCTGGAAGTCGGTGCCTCGCCCACTGCGATCTGCAAGGCGCTGGCCGAATTCGGCGGGGTGGGGCGGCGTTTCCAGCGTTATGGCGAGATTGCCCTGCCGCAGGGCGGTACTTTTACCCTGGTCGATGATTATGGCCACCATCCGGCCGAAATGGCGGCTACCCTGGCGGCCGCGCGCGGGGCCTTCCCGGGCCGACGGCTGGTGCTGGCCTTCCAGCCGCACCGCTTTACCCGTACCCGCGACCTGTTCGAAGACTTTGTCCGGGTGCTGTCCAGCGTCGATGCCTTGCTGCTGACCGAGGTCTATTCGGCGGGCGAAGCGCCCATCGTGGCGGCCGACGGCCGTGCGCTGGCGCGGGCGGTGCGGGTGGCCGGGCGCGATCCGGTCTTTGTCGAGGATGTGGCCGAGCTGCATCGGGTGGTGCTCGAGCAGGCGCGCGACGGTGATGTGGTGCTGACCATGGGTGCGGGCTCGATGGGTGCCGTTCCTGGCCGACTGGTCCAGGCGGCTGGTTAAGACATAGGCATACGGATAATACGGATAGAGACGAATGAAACAGTACGGCAAAGTAGCGGTGGTTCTGGGTGGCCAGTCGGCCGAGCGCGAAGTGTCGCTGATGAGCGGCGCCGGCGTATTGGACGCCTTGCGGGCGCGCGGCGTGGACGCCCATCCCTTCGACCCGGCCGAACAGCCGCTCGAGGCACTGAAGCAACAGGGCTTTGACCGTGCGTTTCTGATTCTGCATGGCCCGATCGGCGAAGACGGCACGATCCAGGGCGCGCTGGAATTCCTCGGCGTTCCCTACACCGGCTGCGGCGTGATGGCTTCGGCGCTGGCGCTCGACAAATTGCGCACCAAGATGCTGTGGCGCGCCTGGGGGCTGCCCATCCCCGATTTCGAGCTGCTCGATGCCGACAGCGATTTCGCCGCCGTCGAGGCCCGGCTTGGTCTGCCGCTGTTTGTGAAGCCTTCCAACGAAGGCTCGAGCATCGGCGTCACCAAGGTGAAGGAGGCCGGTGGTCTGCGCGCCGCTTACGAGGCGGCGCGTCGTTACAGCGAGACAGTTCTGGTCGAGCGGTTCATCGGGGGCGGCGAATACACCGCCTCGGTGCTAGAGCGGCCCGACGGCAGCCTGCAGGTGCTGCCCTCGGTGAAAATCGAGCCGGCGGTGGAGTTCTACGATTACGAAGCGAAGTATTTCCGCGACGACACGGTCTACCATTGTCCGAGTGGGCTGTCGCCTGAGCGTGAGGCTGAAGCGGCCCGGCTGGCCGAACAGGCCTTCCGCGCGCTCGGCTGTCGTGGCTGGGCCCGGGTGGATTTCCTGACCGACGAGGCAGGTGCCATCCATCTGCTTGAAGTCAATACCGCACCGGGCATGACCAGCCACAGCCTGTTCCCGATCGCCGCGCGCCAGGTCGGCATGAGCTACGAGGACCTGGTGCTGGCCGTGCTCGATACCAGCCTGCCGGCCGCCGGCCGCTGAGCGAAAGGAAAATGCTGTCGTGTGGGACCGCCCGCAGCTCCTGATGTGGCTGGCCAATCTGCTGACCGGATTGGCCGTGCTGCTGTTTCTGTATGCCGCGTTGCTGGTGGTGATCCATTCGCCGCTATTCCCGGTACGCCAGATCAAGGTCGAAGGCAGCCTGGAGCACGTGACGCGCGAGCAGTTGCAATACATCGTCAAGAACGAGCTAAAAGGCACCTTTTTCACGCTCGATCTGAACAAGACCCGGCAGGCGTTCGAGAAGCTGCCGTGGGTGCGCAAGGTCAATCTGCGCAGGCGCTGGCCCGACCGGCTCGATGTGACGGTCGAAGAACATGTGGCGCTGGCGCGCTGGGGATCGGTCGGACTGGTCAATACGCTGGGCGAGCGCTTCGATGCCGCCAGCAACGACCCGCTGCCGGTGCTCGAAGGGCCCGATGGCAGTGAAGGGGAACTGGCACGCGGCTATGTGCGTTTCCGCGATCTGTTGAAGCCCATCGGCAAACAGCCGAGCCACGTCTGGCTGTCGGCGCGGCGGGCCTGGCGGGTCGAGCTGGACCGCGAACTGGTGGTCGAGATCGGCCGCGATGAGACCGAAACCCGTCTGCGCAAGTTTGTTGACGCCTATCCGCGCACGCTGGCGCTGATTCAGCGCCCGGTGGAATACGTCGATCTGCGCTACCCGAACGGGTTTGCGGTGCGGCTGCCGGGTTTCGTGCCGCCCAAACCGCCGCCGCCCGATAATCAGGGCGCGGCCTGAGCGCTGTGGACAGCGCCAACGAGACACGGAAGTTTTGGAGAGTCACGGTGAGCAAACCGAAGGAAAGCAAGAACCTGCTGGTCGGCCTCGATATCGGTACGGCGAAGATTGTCGCGCTGGTGGCCGAGATTTTGCCCGACGGCCGGCTTGAAATCGTCGGCTTGGGCGAAGCCCCCTCCAAAGGGCTGAAAAAAGGCGTGGTCATCAATATCGAGTCGACCGTGGGCGCGATCCAGCGTGCCCTCGAAGAAGCCGAGCTGATGGCCGACTGCAAGATCCGCGAAGTCCTGACCGGCATTGCCGGCAGCCATATCCGCAGCTTCAACTCGCATGGCATGGTGGCGATCAAGGACAAGGAAGTCACCCAGGCCGATGTGGACCGGGTGATCGAAACCGCCCGGGCGGTCAATATTCCGACCGAGCACCAGACCCTGCATATCCTGACTCAGGAATTCATCATCGATGGCCAGGAAGATGTGAAGGAGCCGCTCGGGATGAGCGGGGTGCGGCTCGAAGTGAAGGTCCATATCGTCACCGGCGCCATCAGCGCGGCGCAGAACATCACCAAGTGCGTGCGCCGCTGCGGGCTGGAGATGAGCGATCTGATCCTGCAACCGCTGGCCTCGGCCTATTCGGTGCTGTCCGAGGACGAGAAGGAACTCGGGGTCTGTCTGATCGATATCGGTGGCGGTACCACCGATATTGCGGTGTTCTGCGAAGGGGCGATCCGCCACACGGCGGTGATTCCGATCGCGGGCGACCAGATCACCAACGATATTGCGATGGCGCTGCGTACCCCGACCAAGGAGGCTGAGGATATCAAGCGCGCCCATGGTGTTGCATTGCGGCAACTGGCCGATCCGTCGCAGATGATCGAGGTGCCGGGCGTGGGCGAACGCGGTCCGCGCCAGATGAGTCGTCAGACGCTTGCTGAAGTCATCGAGCCACGGGTCGAAGAGTTGTATACGCTGGTACAGGCCGAGTTGCGTCGCTCGGGCTTTGAGGAACGACTCAGCTCGGGCATCGTCGTCACCGGCGGCTCGGCCCAGATGCAAGGCATGGTGGAGCTTGGCGAGGAGGTATTCCATATGCCGGTCCGCCTGGGCGTGCCGCAGTATGTGGGTGGCCTGGCCGAAGTCATCAAGAATCCGCGCTATTCGACTGCGGTCGGACTGTTGCTTTTAGGCAAGCAGCAGATGCAGCGCAACCAGCTTGCCCGTCTCCAGGGCGGCAGTCTGGGTAGTCTGATCGAACGTATGAAAACCTGGTTGCAAGGCAATTTCTGAGAAGGTGCGGAGGGTGGTCCGCGCCGTTCGAGGGTCCGTTTCAGTCTTTAGGCACACGAGGAGAGCAACATGCCTATTTCGTTCGTAGAGGTGGCGCAAGACATTGTGCCGGTCGCCAAGATCAAGGTGATCGGCGTGGGAGGCTGCGGTGGCAACGCGGTAGACCACATGATCGAGTGCAATGTCCATGGCGTCGAATTCATCTGCGCCAATACCGATGCCCAGGCGCTCAAGCGCAATCGGGCAGAGAACCTGGTGCAGCTCGGCTCCAACCTGACCAAGGGTCTGGGTGCCGGTGCCAATCCGGAAATCGGCCGCGCCGCCGCCGAGGAAGACCGGGAACGTATCTCGGAGCTGATCGAAGGCGCCGATATGCTGTTTATCACCGCCGGCATGGGCGGTGGCACGGGCACCGGCGCTGCGCCCATCGTGGCCCAGATCGCCCGGGAACGCGGCATCCTGACCGTTGGGGTCGTCACCCGGCCGTTCAGCTTCGAGGGCAAGCGGCAAAAGGCCGCTCAGGCCGGTATCGACGAGCTGTCCAAGTACGTCGATTCGCTGATCATCATCCCCAATGACAAACTGATGCAGGTGCTGGGCGAGGACATCTCGTTCAAGGACGCCTTCAAGGCCGCCGACGACGTGCTGCGCGGCGCCGTGGCCGGCATCGCCGAAATCATCAACTGCCCCGGTCTGGTGAACGTCGACTTTGCCGACGTGAAGGCCGTGATGACCGAAATGGGCATGGCCATGATGGGCTCGGCCCTGGCCGAAGGTTCCGACCGCGCCCGGCTGGCGGCCGAAGCTGCCGTGGCCAGCCCGCTGCTCGAAGACGTCAGCCTCAACGGCGCGCGTGGCATCCTGGTCAATATCACCGCCGACTTCAGCCTCAAGATGAAGGAAGTCCATGAAGTGATGGACACGGTGAAGTCCTACGCTTCCGACGACGCCAAGATCATCTTCGGTACGGTGATCGACGAAACCATGGGCGACAAGCTGCGCGTGACGTTGGTGGCCACGGGCCTGGGCGGTCGCGAAGGCAAGCAGGTGCAACCCAATCTGCGCGTGGTGACGCGCACCGGCACCGACGACGTCGGGGCGACCGACTACGACCAGTACGATTCGCCGGCAGTGTGGCGCGGTCGTCGTGGCGGTATGCCGGGTCCGGCCAGCGACAACGCCCGGCCGGGTCTGGGCAGTGGCGATATGGATATCCCGGCCTTCCTGCGCAAGCAGGCCGACTGAGGAACAGGCCATGCGGGCGAAGGCGGGAGCGTCGGCTCCCGCCCGCTCTCTATCGCGCCGATCGCCAGGTTCAATCAGGTGGCGGTGTGTGGCATGGCAAAATAGCCGCTTTCTTTTTCTCGACAAGGCCGTTCATGATTCTGCAACGCACCCTGGCCAATACGATCCGGGCCATCGGCGTCGGACTGCACTCGGGAGAAAAGGTCGAGCTGACCCTGTCGCCCGCCCCGGTCGACAGCGGCATCGTGTTCCGCCGCGTCGATCTTGGCGAGGGCGTTGCGCTTAAGGTTGGTCCGGATCTGGTCAACGACACCCGGCTCTCTTCCACGCTGGTCAAGGACGGCGTGCGGGTGGCGACGATCGAGCATCTGATGTCGGCCTTTGCCGGACTTGGCATCGACAATGTGGTGGTCGATGTCACGGCGAGCGAAATGCCCATCATGGATGGCAGTGCCGCGCCGTTCATCTATCTGGTCCAGCAGGCGGGCGTGGTCGAGCAGAAGGCCCTGAAGCGCTTTGTCCGGGTCAGGAAGACGGTGACGGTCGAGGATGGCGACAAATGGGTGCGGTTGACGCCGCACGAGGGCTACAAGGTCCGGCTGACGATTGAATTCAACCACCCTGCATTCAAGAAGTCAGCCCAGTCGGTCGAACTCGATTTCGCTCACACCTCGTATATCAAGGAAGTGGCGCGCGCCCGCACCTTCGGCTTTATGCACGAGGTCGAATATATGCGCACCAATAACCTCGGCCAGGGCGGCAGCATGGAAAACGCCATCGTGCTGGACGAGTACAAGGTGCTCAACCACGATGGCCTGCGCTACGAAGACGAGTTCGTGCGCCACAAGGTGCTCGATGCGATCGGCGATCTGTATATCCTCGGCTATCCGCTGATCGCTTCGTTCGAAGGCTTCAAATCGGGTCATGCGATGAATAACCGGCTGCTGCGGGCGCTGCTGGCCGACTCCGAAGCCTACGAATTCGTCAGCTTCGACGACCCCGACCTCGCGCCGCCGGCTTTCCACCGGTTGCAGTGGAGTGCGATCTGATACCGATCCTCGTCGGTCTTCAGCAACGCTGATCTCTCCACCAAGCCGGCGCGTCCGTCGCGATGCCGCCTACCGCATCGTAGGGCGGGTGGTCTTGGATATCTCGATAGGATCGCTGACGATTCTGGCTGGAAATATTCATTTTTGACTATTTCCAGTTCTGTATCTTGCGGACAGTTTTCCTGTTTATTGTATTTTTCTGGTTTCAATACAGGGCCGCCCTGGCGGGGCGGCTTTTTTATTGGGCTGGCGTCGTGATGCTGACCTTCACTGCCTGCTCGGCTCCAGGCAGCCACAGAGAGAAGTCTTGCGCGTTGAGCCAGCGGGCTTGCCCGGCCTACTCGGCCGGCGTGGCTACTGAACATTCACCGTGACTGCCTGATCGCGCTCAGGCAGACGCAGAAACAGCTTGTTGTCATCGAGCCACCAGTCGAGCGAATCGAAGCGGGCCGGAATAGGGGCGGCTTGCTCGCCCAGGGTCAGTAGATAGTCCTTGTCGCCAAGTCGCAGCTTTACTTGGCCCTGCTCGTTGACTGTCCAATCGCTGGCGCCCAGTGAAGGCAGTATCCGGTTCAAGGCGCGGAAGGCGGCGTGCCAGGTGGCCGAGCGCCGGTCCGCTTGATAGGGAAGCCGCCGCAGCTCGCTGAGATTGCCCATGCCATCGCGCGCCATCAGATAGAACACATATTCCGATTTCTCCTCCAGACGGCAATCGGCCAGCTCCGGCCGGTTGACGGCCAGCGTGGCCGGCCGACCGGCATCGAGCGCCAATTGGTAGGTGGCGCAGGGGAAATGCCCGCTCAGTTGCGCCGGTCGGCGTGGTGCCCGCTGCCCTTGTTTAAGCAGCAAGCCGTACAGCTCGACCGGTTCGTCGGCCGTGACCTGAACGGTCTGACCCAGGTTTTCCAGTCGGGTCAGTTGCGGTGCGCGGCGGTCGGTCGGGTCAAGCGGCGCGGCCTTGAGCGGCAGCGTCAGCACGGAGGGCGCGTTGGCGAGCTTGCGGCCTGTCACGTCCGTCACGGCGATATACAGGTGGCTGGGCTTGCTACCCGCGCTCGGGGTGATATTCAGGGTGACGGCATACTCGGTGCGGCCATCGCTGCGCAGCCGTGGTTCGCCGACGTGGCGCAGCACCTGGGCCGAGCCGACGATCTGTTCGAAGCTCGGGGCGGTCGTGCCGGGCTTGGGGGCCAGCGGGTAGGCCAGGAATGGCTGATCCACCATCAGGGAGACCTGGTACTGGTCAAGCGCGCCGAAGCTGATCTGCTGCGGGGCTTGCAGCAGACGCGCTGGTTGCCTTGGGCGTTCGAGGACGGCGCTGTGGAGGGTCGGATCGGCCCGACCTGTCGTATCGTCGATTGCGGCATAGAGGCGCCAGTCCTGCTGCGGGTCGAAATCGGGGCAGGGGCCTGGCTGGCTGGGCGATTTATCGCTGGCGGCAGCCGGGTCGAGGGGGACGGTCCCGTCGCCATGGCGCGGCAAGTCGCGCTGGAGGACGCAGTCCTCCGCAAACTCCCTTCTGCGCAACGCCTCGCCTTGCTGTGGAGCCGGCCGGTCGGCGCGGCGCAGCAGCAGATTGACCTTGCCCGGCAGGCGGTTGAGCTGGAGCCTGACCTCGGGCAGCGGCGAATAGCGGCTGGTCAGCAGGGCAAACGCTTCGATCTTGAGTGGCCGGCCATCGTCGAGCTGGGGCGGGAAGGCGGCTGCACGGATCGGGCCGGTCTTGCCGTCCTCGTCTTCGACCATGGCATAGACGGTCCAGGCTTGATGGGACCGGTACAGCTCGCACCGGGTCGGCGCCAGCCAGACCTCAAGGCTGCCGGAGCGCTGATCGCTGATGACGCATTCGCCGCGCGCCAGTGCACCCTGAGACCGGGTCATCTCGGCCCGCGAAAGCGGGGCGGGCCGGTCGGAGGGGCGGATCAGCAGATGAATCCTGTCGCTGGGCAGTTGCAGGGTATAGCGGGCGATCTGGCGGGTCTGATCGACTTCCAGCGCAGCGAAATCGACCGGATCGGCCGCCAGCACCCCGGTGCCGCTCAGCGCCCAAGCCAGTGCCAGCGGGCGCAGTCGCGCCAGCGCCTTGTCGGACATCGAATACTCCTTCACGAATAGGCCTCACCAGGCCAGCGCCAGACAGCGTTCCGCTGCTGACTGCCTGGCCGTGGCACCTCAAGCAGGCGCCAGGTGGCAACGATACGATTTGTTTTGTCCTATTACTAACTATTTTTAATCTATATGTTTGCTTGTCTTGATAATAATGGTCCTTTATTTTTAATATTTTCTATGGGCAGCAAGCTGTCAGGCAAAAGCGCTGCGGCCAGTGCCAGGAAGGCGGCTGTCTGTGCTGTCCTGGCGGGACGGCTTGTCTACTCGACCATCACCGTGACGGCCTGTTTGCCCGGCGCCAGCGCCAGATAGAGGTGCTGGCCGTCATACCACCAGGATTGGCCGTAATGCTCGGCCGGAACAGGCAGGGCTTGCTCGCCGAGCCGGAGACGATGGGCGATGCCACCCAGATCAGGGTGAAGAGACCCTGGGCATCGACCTGCCAGGTCTCGTCGAGCGTCGGCAGCAGCGTGGCCATGGCGGATAGAGCCGACGTCCAGGCCGATGAGCGGCTGGCCGGCTGGTAGGCGATCTGGTGCAACGCTCCATAGACCCCGCGCCGTTATTGAGCGCCAGATAGGCACTGGCACGGACGCTTGGGTCAAACCCCGGGCAGGCTGCGCCGTCCGTCACCAGCACCAGCGGCTGCCGGGCATGGGAAACGACGCGGCTCAGCGGGCAATAGCGCGAAAACCCCAGCAAGGTGCTGACGAGTACGCTGAGACGCATGACTCCTCCCAGAAAACTGCTTTGGGAATGGATAGGCCGGGCTGGCGTGGCCAATCCCACTGTTTGAGCCGGGGAATTATCGGAATATTGGCGCGCCGACACCTTGGTACAAATGGCCGATGGGACCGGTAAAAGTACCTGGGGAAAGGGCGGTTCAGGACGGATGGGCCGGAGCCACCTGACCGGGGCTCCATGCTGTACGGCAATCGTGCGCCCCCGGTCGAGTGACCGGGTGGGCTTTACATGCGCGAGACGCTGCGCAGTTCTTCGAGAATGCTATGGAGCGAGGCTTCGACATTGAGGCCCCGGTCGAACATGGCGATGGTGTCTTCGACTGCCAGACGCACCGTATCGGTGATCACCCGCTCCTGGCCTTCGGTGAGGCCGAGAAACACGAATTCCGACTCGATCTTGTTGATCAGGCTGAACAGCCGCTCATTGGTGGCACCGCGTTGGCGGCGATAGCTTTCCTCGAACTGGCTGATGGCCTGCTCGACCTTCTGCGCCGCCTTGATAATGGCGGCCCCGCGCTGCCGCGTGCGGTCCTGGGCGTCGAGCGTCTCGGCGCGGGCGTTGACCCCTTCGACCACGATGGCCAGATGATCGCGCATCCGGCCGGCGCGGTCTTCGTCCTGGATCGGCATATTCTTCACCAGCAGCGAAGCCCACTGATAGTTGATGGCCAGGCGGTCGCGGAACTGGAACATCCTGCCGGCCAGCATCGACTTCTCGATGATCGACACTTCGAGCGGCGAGGCCGGACCGCTGCGGCCCCACGACAGCGGCACGCCGCTGCCGCGAATCTGCACATTGGCATCCAGCCCCCATTCGGTTGAGGTATGGATGGCGATCTCGGCCAGTTCCTTGGCCGTATTGGCCTGACAGCAGCGCCGCAGCGCCTCCATCGCTACTCCGACCTCACCCAGGCTGGTCATGATGCTGAGCGCCGTGGTCTCGGCGCTTTGCTTGGCGTGGGCCAGCTCCTTGCGGCGCCGGTCGACTTCGAGCACGGCGCCGACCTTGGCAATCAGCTCGGCGGCATCGATGGTCTTGAGCACGAAATCCTGGCCGCCGGCATCGTAGGCCTCGAGCCGGTGGTCGAGCGTGTCATGGGAGGAAATGAACACCACGGGAATGGTGGGTTTGTCGCGCTTCAACTGGCGACATAGATCGTAGCCGCTGCTGCCGGGCATCTCGATATCGAGCAGCAGCAGATCGGGACAGTTTTCTTCGATGCGTTGCTGAGCCGTTTCAGCATCCGAGGCCATGGTCACCTCGTAATGAGGCGCCAGTAGGGCAGACAGTTTTCGCAATACGATAGCGTCGTCATCGACGACCAACAGCTTGGAGCGCTCCATCTCATCTTCTCGCCAAGGTGGACAGACGGCCGGGCAAGGCCGTGACATACGCCTTCACCATAGTCCAGATTCCAGGCCACGCCAGCTCAGGCGGAAACACTGTTGTCGGCTTATGAAACAATAAGAAAAAATTAGGAAAAACGTTTGCTGGATGTAGAGCCGGAAACAGACGAAATGGAATAAATAATTATTCCATAATCCATTTTTTCCCCGGCCTTAGCGATCACGCCATTTGATCGAACAACCGATACTGGGGAGCTGTTCCTGCGGGCCGGTGCCGAGCATGGCGATCTGTTTCATCGCTTCGAACAGCTCACGGCGGGCATCGGCCGGCGCGGGCTGGCGGCCCGAGGCATCGAGCCGGCCACGGTATTGCAGCCTGAGGTCGGCATTGAAGCCGAAGAAGTCGGGGGTGCAGACGGCGCCGTAGGCGCGGGCGACCTGCTGGCTTTCGTCGAACAGATAGGGAAAGCTGAAGCCATACGCCTTGGCATAGGCTTTCATATGCTCGAAATCGTCCTCGGGATAGTGGGACGGATCGTTGGAACTGATGGCCACGCTTTTGATGCCGTAGGTCTCCAGTTCGCGGCAGGTGGCTACCAGCCGGTCGCGGATCGCTTTGACATAGGGGCAGTGGTTACAGATAAACATCACCAGCAGCCCGCTCGGACCGCGCACGTCGGCCAGGCTGTATTGGCGGCCGTCGGTGCCGGGCAGCAGGAAATCGGCGGCGGGACGACCGAAGTCGCAAAGCGGTGTGGTGAGGCTGACCATGAGGAATAGGGCTAAGAATGTGGTCCGGCGCTATTATTGCGCACTTTCTTGCTTACTTCGCCATCATGCCGCGCTTTTTCGTCGATCTGCCGCTTGTTTCCGCCACTCGCTTCGATCTGCCTGAAGAGGCAGCCCGCCATGTCCAGGTGCTGCGGCTGCAACCGGGCGAGCCACTGACCCTGTTCAATGGCCACGGTGGTGAATACGCGGCAGTGGTGGTCAAGATGGGCAAACGCCATGTGACGGTGGAAGTGGGCGAGCCCGATCCGGCCAGCCGCGAGTCACCGCTTGCGCTGACCCTGGTCCAGGCGCTGTCGGCGGCCGAGCGGATGGACTACACGGTGCAGAAAGCCACCGAATTGGGGGTCAGCCGCATCCAGGTCGTGCAGTCAGCCTACTGCGCCGTCAAATTGGGTGCCGAGCGGCTCGAGAAGCGACTGGTCCATTGGCAAGGCGTGGCCCGCGCCGCCGCCGAGCAGTGCGGTCGCACCCGACTGCCGGAAATCGTGGCCCCGCTGCGTTTTGCCGACTATCTGGCCAAAGCCCCTGCTGCCGACCTGAAATTGCTGCTGTCCCCGATCGAAGGCCGCCGACTCGACGCCCTGCCGCAACAGGCCGCTTCCGCCATCGTGCTGATCGGCCCGGAAGGCGGCTTCTCGGCGCAGGAAGAAGCCGACGCCCGCACGGCCGGCTTTATGCCCTTACTGCTGGGTCCGCGCATCTTCCGCACCGAGACGGTTGCTCCGGTGATTGCCGCGTTGTTGCAGGCGAAGTACGGCGACTTCTGAGCCTACTGGTTGTATTCACAAGCCCGGTTGATCGGGACCAGTTCAAACTGGCCTTGCTCCAGCCGGCCTTTCAGGTGCGGATAAGCCGACTCGACATAGGCTTTGGCCTGCTCGAAGTGCTGGGAATAATCCGTAACCAGCCTCTTACCTGAAATCCTGAAATCGAAATGGGTGAAATACAGAACCTTGCCAGCTGGAACATGGAAAGCTGGAGCTTTCTGTGACCCGCAAGGGGTGAATATTTCCTGGCCTCGCCCACTCCAGGCTGAGGCGACAGTCAGGGCCAACGTGTCCGGCGCCTTGATCTTGTTGAGGGTGAATCCGTTCTGGCTGAAGGCGGCGACGGTATTTTTCGCCACTACCCAGTTTCGAATAAATTGGCCGTCTTCCAGACTGCCGGAGCTCATAAGGAAGTGGTAGTTCGCTGGGGCGCCGAATACGATAACCGACTCGTCTGTCCAATTGGGAACGGTATTTTTGTCGATATAAGTACCTGCACAACCGGATAGCAACAGGCCAGTCAGGGAAATAAATAGAGTTTTCTTCATGATGAGTGAAATGAAAAGGGACGGATCGGCTGGCCTCCCGTCGCATTACGAGGGGCACCGCCTTATAAAAAGGCTACCTTGACAGGCTATTGGAGGCTTCGGAGCGGGCAACGGGCAAGACGCCGCCGGTCAGGTCGCATTGGAGGACAAAACTTAAAAAGCTATGCAATAAATGCATAGCTTTTTAGCTTATGGCTAGATACTGATTTGATGTATAAAATTTTAGCTATGCGTTTTTCTGATGGCTCAGGGCCAATTCTATTGCCAGCTCGACCGCCTTATGCAGGCTACCCGGATCGGCTTTCCCGCTGCCCGCCAGATCGAGCGCCGTGCCATGGTCGACCGAGGTGCGGATCATGGGCAGACCCAGCGTCAGATTGACGCCCTGACCGAAGCTCGCGTGCTTGAGCACCGGCAGACCCTGATCGTGGTACATGGCGAGTACCGCGTCGCCTCGGGCGAGCTGGGCCGGGTTGAACAGCGTATCGGCCGGTAAGGGGCCGATCAGTTCCAGCCCTTCTGCACGCAAGGCGGCGAGGGTGGGTTCGATGATGTCGATTTCCTCGCGTCCCAGATGACCGCCTTCACCGGCATGTGGATTGAGACCGGCCACCAGGATACGCGGCCGCGCCAGGCCGAATTTCTGGCGCAGGTCGGCGTCGAGGATGCGTAAGGTGCGGCTCAGCGAGGCCGGCGTAATGGCATCGGCCACCTCGCGCAGCGGCAGATGGGTGGTGGCGAGCGCGACCCGCATGCCGCCGCCCACCAGCATCATCACTACCTGTTCGGTATGGGTGCGGGCGGCCAGATATTCGGTGTGACCGGTGAAGTCAGGGTGGCCTGCTTCGACGATCACGCCCTTATGGAGCGGAGCGGTCACCAGCGCCGAGAATTCACCGCTCAGGCAGCCGTCGATGGCACGGTCGAGCAGGCCCAGCACATAGCCGGCGTTGGCGTGGTCAAGCCGGCCGGGATGGCTGGGGGCCGCCAGCGGACAGTGCAGCACGGCCAACTGGTCGGCGGGCCAGACCAGACCCGGGGTGTAGTCGATCAAGCGCGGCGCGGCGCCGCAGGCGGCGGCGCGCTGTTGCAGCAGATCGCGGTCGCCCAGCAGTAGCAGCGGGGCGCCGAAGCGGGTCGGGTCGAGCAGGGCGCATAGCTCCGGCCCGATACCGGCCGGCTCGCCGCTGCTGAGGGCAATCGGCCGCAATCGGCTCACTTCTCGACCAGCCGCAGATCGACGTAGGCCCGGTCACGCATCTGTTTGATCCAGTCTTCGTACTGTTCGTCGGCTTTACGGTTGCGCAGCTCGTTCATGGTACGGGCACGGCGGCGCTCGTCGGTGACGTCCTGGGTGCGGCGTTCCTGGACTTCGATCAGGTGCCAGCCGAATTGGGTGCGGACCGGTTCGGACAATTGCTTGAGCGGTACCGACTCGACCACCTTCATAAAGTCGGGGTCGATCGGATCGCCCGGGGCGAGCCAGCCGAGGTCGCCGCCACGCTGGGCGGTGCCGTCCTCGGAATAGGCCTTGGCCTGGTCCTCGAACTTGGCGCCTTTTTGCAGGCGCTCGCGGATCTGCTCGATGCGCGCCAGGGCGTCGCTGTCGGAAGTCAGCTCATTGACCTTGACCAGAATATGGCGGGTGCGCGCCTGCTCGATGATTTCGCGGGCGTCGCGGCTCTTCTTGTCTTCGAGCTTGAGAATATGGAAACCGGCCGGACTGCGCAGAATCGGGGTGCTCTGACCCGGCATCAACTGGTCGAGTGCCTGGAGGAACAGGCCAGGCAGCCGGCCGGCCGGTCGCCAACCCAGCGCGCCGCCCGACAGGCTGTCGGGCGCTTCGGAGAAGGTGGCTGCCACTTCGGCAAACGGCTTGCCCGCCGCGAGTGCCTTGGCGGCCGCCTCGGCGCGGCGCTGCTTGGCACTGATCTGCTCGGGGCTGGCGCCTTCGGGCAATTGGATGGCGATATGCGACAGCTTGTATTCGAGTTCGACCGTGTCGCCGCCTTCGGTTTTCTGTTCCTTGAGGAACATATCGACTTCGGCGTCGCTGACGAAGACCCGGCTATCGATCTCGCGCTCGCGCAGTCGGTTGACCACCAGTTCGGTGCGGATCTCGTCGCGGAAACGGGCGAAGTTGCCGCCGTCTTTCTCAAGCGCGGCGCGGAACTGCGGTACGGTCAGCCGGTTCTGCTCGGCGATGCGCTCGACCGTGCGGTCGAGCTGCTGCTCGTCGATCCGCAGACCGGTTTCGAGTGCGAAATCGAGCAGCACCCGTTCGGTCACCATCCGCTCGAGCACCTGGGTGCGCAGCACATCCTGCGGCGGGGCGGCGACTTTCTGCTGCTTGAGGTTATGCACGACATTGTCGATGCGCTCGGCCAGTTCGCGCTCGGTAATGACCGATTTGTTGACGACGGCCACCACGCGGTCGAGCGTAACCGGTTCGGCAGACAGCGGGGCGGCGAAGGCGGCCGCCAGCAGGGCGGCGACAAGACGTTTGGACGCGAACATAAGACCTTAATTGAGCTTGGTGTAGCCGGGAATGCGCTCTTTGAGCACTTGCAGCGGATTGGAACCGAGGCGTCCGATATCGTTCAGCTCAAGCTGGAGGAACCACTTGCGCTGATAGGTATTGCTCGACGTCACGAAACGCTGGCCGACGAGCCGGAACACCCAACAACCGCCATTGTATTCAAGGCCGCCCAGCGTCTCCAATGTCCGTCCGGCGGTAATCGAATGGTTGTAGCGGGCTACCCCGTACCAGTTGCCGCCCAGCGGCCACTGACCGGATAAATCGATCTGCTCCAGATAGTTACGATCGGGCCGGTTGACCCGCACATTGGTGTCGGGAATCAGGCGGTTCAGTTGATAGCGCACATTGAACAGCTTGTTGTCGCCCGGCTGGTAACGGATGTTGAAACCGACCTTCTGCGAGCGCGAGGTGTTCCGGTCGTACTGCCAGCCGGCATCGAGCCACCAGTCGTGCAGCGGCTGACCACCCACGGTGGCGATGATATCGGACGCCTTGAAGTCGACATCCTTTTCCGAGGCATTGGGGTCGTTATTGAGCCAGACCCGGCGCGGATCGAAATAGTAGCGTCGCCCCACGGCCACCCGCAGCCGCTCGATTCCGCTGTCGGCTTCGAATATCCGCGAAGTCAGCGCCACGGTGAGCTGGTTGGCATCGTTGATCCGGTCAGAACCGGTGAACTGGTTCTCGCTGAACATCTGGGCGGTATTGAAGTCGGTCTGGGCCGAGTCGAACAGCGGAATCCGCCGCTGATCGCGGTAGGGAATATGGACGTAGTAGAGCCGCGGTTCGAGCGACTGTACGAGAGCCGTGTCCTTCCAGCTGAAATCGCGGTCGAAGAACAGGCCGGTATCGAGGCTGGTGATCGGCATGGTGCGGGTGGTGCGCCGGTCCCAGCCTTGTTGGTTGGCATCGATCCGATACTGGGTATGGTGGATGCCGACCTTCGGGATAAAGAAGCCGTAGGGCGCCGTCAGGGGCAGCGACAGCGATGGATAGGCCAACAGCCGCTCGCCCTGCACCTTGCTGGTATGGTCAAAGCGGGTCAGTTCGCTGTTGAGCTGGGCCTGGACCGGTCCCAGCATCGGCGGGGTGGCGTTGAACGACAGTTGCGGCAACCGGGCGTAGGGCTCGTCGATACGCCGGTTCGGATCGGGTTCTTGCAGCGTCTGATATTGCTCGCCGCGCAACTGCACGTTGTACCACGGCCCCAGATAGGTCAGGCTGCCCAGTCGTGGCAGATGGCGGGTCGAGGCAACGGCCAGCCGGTCGCCGAAGTCGCTGAAATAGTAATTGTCCGAGGCTTTCTGTAGATCGGCGTTGAAGAACAGCTGTGGCATCAACTGCTGGCTGTGCACCCAGCGGTAGGCAAAGCGGCGGTCGTTGATCCGCAGCCGCTCGTCGCGCTGGGGATCCTGCGGGTCGAACGCCAGCCGCGGGGCATTGGCCTTGCGGTCGCGGCCGATGAGGCCAAAGTCGAGCTGGCCGGCGTAAGTGGTATTGAGATAGCGGAATTCGTTGTCGAGCAGCACGCCGCGCTTGCTCATCAGACGCGGCGAGAAGGTGGCGTCCATATTGGGCGCGATATTCCAGTAATAGGGCAGGGCGATTTCAAAGCCGCGCGAGTTGGTGCTGTTATAGCTCGGCGCCAGAAAGCCCGATTTGCGCGCCCCATCGAGCGAGAAATCGAGATAGGGCAGATAGAGAAACGGCACGCCCTTGAATTCGATGGTGCTGTGGCGGGCGACCCCGACATTGCGGTTGTAGTCGAGCTGGAGTTCACGCGCGGTGATGAACCAATCGTCCTGGCCCGGCTGGCAGGTGGTGAAGCGGGCCTGTTGCAGCGCGTAACGCTCCGGTCCCTGGAACAACAGACGCACCGCATCGCCACGGCCCTGGCGCGAGCCCAGCTGATAGACCGGGCTTTCGAGCGAGCCTTCGCGGCGGGTGCGGAACAGATGGAGCGCCCCGCCTTCGAGCACGTCCTTGTCGCGGGTCAGCCGGGTCTTGTCGCCGGCGCGCAGTTCATCGGTTTTCTTGAACAGCTTGATCCAGTCGGCTTCGAGTTTTTCGCCTGTGCGGGTAACCACGGCACGGCCGCTGGCTTCGACGTAATCATCGCTTTTACCGAACATTTCATCGGCTTCGACATGGGTCGGGCCTTCTTCGGCAGCGTGGGCAGAGGCAAAGGCGGCGCTCAGGGCAAGGAACAGGGGAAGCGGGCGGAATCGCGGCATTGGTCGGGCCGTGCAGACTGGAAGCGCGCTAAAATCGCACACTTTAACGCCAATGACAACGCACGCGATGGACCGTTACGCCACGATGCAAGCCTGGCTCAGCGAAACGCTGGGCGGGGCGCGCCACACCCTGTCCGACCCGATCGGCGATGCCAGCCAGCGCCGTTACTTCCGCCTGCGGCTCGACGACGGCAGCACGCGCATCGTGATGGATGCCCCGCCCGAGCACACCGATTGCCGCCCATTCATTCAGGTGGCGGCACTGCTGGCCCCGGCCGTGCGCGTGCCGCAGATCCTGGCCCGCAATCTCGAAGCTGGCTTTCTGCTGCTGTCCGATCTGGGCGACACCGACTACCAGACCGCCCTTGCTGCCGCCGACGAGACCGAAGCGGCCAGACTCTACCGCGCCGCCCTCGACAGCCTGGTCGCCCTACAGACCGCGGCGGGTGCCGAGCAGTTGCCGCGCTATGACGCCACCGCCCTGGGCGTCGACCTTGACCGCTTTCCCGAATGGTTTATCGGCCGCCATCTGGGCCAGACGCTCGCTGAAGCCGATCTGGCCGCATGGCAGCGTTGCCGGGCGGTGCTGCTGTCGCGTCTGGCGGCCCAGCCACCGGTGCTGGTGCATTTCGACTACCACAGCCGCAATCTGCTGACCGGCGAGCAGCCCGGCGTGATCGATTTTCAGGACGCCCGCTACGGCCCCGCCATCTACGATCTGGCCTCATTGCTCAAGGATGTCTATACGGTGCGGCCCGAGGAATTCCGGCTCGATCTGGCAATCCGCTACTGGGAAGCCGCCCGCCGGGCCGGGGTCGCGCTCAGCGACGATTTCGGCGAGTTCTACCGTGATTTCGAATGGACCGGGGTCTACCGCCATCTGCGTACCCTGGGCACCTTTGCCCGACTGGCCCATCGCGACGGCAAGACCCGCTATCTCGACGATATGCCGGTGGCGCTCGACTATCTGCGTGAAACCTGCGCCCGTTATGTGGAGCTGCACCCGCTCTACAAACTGATCAACAGGCTGACCGGCTTTAGCCCGGCGGTTGGCTATACCTTTTGAGCGGGCCGGACCGCCAGGGTCCGACCCGCATGTCGACGCGGCGGCCGCCGCGTCCGTAGCGAACCTGAACGGGAAACGATCCGCGATGAGCTATCCGACCGCCTCCGCCACGCCGCAGCGCGTGCTCTACGATTTCCGCAGCGATACCGTCACCCGTCCCACGCCTGCGATGCTGGCGGCCATGGCGGCGGCCGAAGTGGGCGACGATGTATGGGGCGACGACTACACCGTCCAGGCACTCGAAGCCGAAACTGCCGAGCTGACCGGTTTCGAGGCCGGGCTGTTTCTGCCGTCGGGGACCCAATCCAATCTGGTGGCGCTGATGACCCATTGTCAGCGCGGCGACGAATACCTGGTCGGCCAGCTGGCGCATTGCTACCGCTGGGAAGGCGGCGGGGCGGCGGTGCTGGGCAGCATCCAGCCGCAGCCGCTGGAACACGCTGCCGACGGCAGCCTGCCGCTCGATCAGCTCGAAGCGGCGATCAAGCCTGACGACCCCCATTTCGCCCGTACCCGGCTGCTGGCGCTGGAAAACACCATCGGCGGCAAGGTGCTGCCGCCAGCCTATGTGGCCGACGCGCTGGCCTTGGCCCGTCGCCATGGTCTGGCGACCCATCTGGACGGGGCACGGCTGTGGAATGCCGCCGCTGCGCTGGGCGTCGCACCGGCCGAAGTGGCGCGCGGCTTCGACAGTGTGTCGCTGTGCCTGTCCAAGGGCCTGGGTGCGCCGGTCGGTTCGGTACTGGTCGGCCGCAAGGATTTCCTGAGCCAGGCCCGCCGCTGGCGCAAGATGCTGGGTGGCGGGATGCGTCAGGCCGGTCTGCTGGCCGAAGCCGGCCGTCATGCGCTGCGTCATCATCTGCCGCGTATCGGCGAGGACCACGTCAATGCCCGGCTGCTCGCCGAAGGGCTGAGCCGCTTTGCGGCGCTCACGGTCGCTCCGGTGCAGACCAATATGCTGTTCGTGTCGGTCGATCCGGCCATCGCTGCCGATTTCGCCGTTTATCTGCGTCAACAGGGGGTGTTGATCAGCGGGGTGGCCCAGCAGCGCTGGGTGACGCATCTCGATGTCGATGCCGCGGCGATTGCCGCTACCTTGCGTCTGGTGGAAGCCTTCTTCGATCCCGCCAAGCGTTGAGTCGATCCTCCTTGTCCACCCAAGCCACGGAAACCCCATGAAAGTCATGCTTCTCGCCGCTGGTCGCGGTGAACGGATGCGGCCGCTGACCGACCATACGCCCAAGCCCCTGCTGGAAGTCGGCGGTGAACCGCTGATCGCCTGCCATCTGCGCCGACTGGCCGCGGCCGGTTTTCGTGAGGTGGTGATCAACCACGCCTGGCTTGGCCAGAAAATCGAGGCCCGGCTCGGTGACGGGCGGACCTGGGGGGTGGAAATCACCTATTCGCGCGAAGGCACCGGTCTTGAAACGGCGGGCGGCATTGCCCGTGCGCTGCCTTTGCTGGGCGGGCAGCCGTTTCTGGTGGTCAATGGCGATATCTGGACCGACTACGACTTTGCCAAGGCCCACGACATCGCTGGTGCGATGGCGACCGATCCGGACCGGCTCGGCCATCTGGTGCTGGTTGACAAGCCTTCCTACCCGACCGGCGCCGATCTGGCCCTGCTGCCCTCGGGGCGGGTGACGCCGCATGGCGAAGGATTGGTGCCGCTGACTTTCAGCGGCATCGCGGTCTATTCGCCGCAGTTCTTTGCCGACATCCCGGGCGACCGGCCCGGACCGCTGCTGCCGCATTTCCTGGCCGCCATGGCCGCAGGCCGCTTGAGCGGGGAGCATTTCGGCGGTCGCTGGGTCGATGTGGGAACCGTGGGGCGACTTGAATGGGCGCGCCATGAGGCCAAGGCGGAGAAAAGTCGCAAATAAATATTTTCTGAAAATTATCTGCAAGTAATGTGGCGGATATATGGAAGAAATTAAATAAATGGCTCGGAGATGATTTCCGAGCCATTTCCATTTCTCGCTCTCCATTCTGTCCACCTCGACGCCCATCGCCACCAAGCGAACCAGGCGACAGTCCCTTCGGATCAGGCGGATTGGCCGGGCCGGACGCCGGGTCAAGGCAGTGGATGGGCCAGCATAAAGGACCACAGGGCCGAGTTGGCATCGAGATCCTCGGTCTTGTTGCCGCCGCAGTTCTGGCGGGTCTCCCATCGGTACAGATCGCTGCCGGGCCAGACATGGCCCGCTTCGGCGCTGGTGCAGAGGGTGACATCGGCGCCGGTCAGACCTGTCCAGGTCTCGCAGGTGGTGGCGCCACGCTGATAGCTGATGGTCGAAGCGGGGCTGGTGCGGTTGAGCTGGCGGAACAGATTGATGCCGTAGCTGACCGGCGGGCGGATCGACGGGTCGGTGTGGCCGACCCCGCCGTTGAACGGTGCACAGGCATCCGACAGGCCGTGCATATGGAAGACCGGCACCGGCCGTTTCGGCTGGCAGGCGAACAGGGTGCGCGGCGGGTTCTGCGCCAGGTCCTGGTTCATCAAAAAGGCGGCGTTGGGGGCGATGGCGGCGATTCGGTCGGACAGTTCGCAGGCCAGACGGTAGGCCAGCATGCCGCCGTTGGAGTGGCCGGTGGCGTAGATCCGTTTGGGGTCGATCATCAGTTTGCGCTGGATCAGATCGAGAAAGGCGGCGGTCGCCCCGACATGGTCGATCTGCCGGGTGACGGCCGGGCCGCAGCAGGCGCCGGCATTCCAGGTGCGCACGCCGGTGTTGGCGATGTCGTAGCCTTCGGGCTCCACCAGCACGAAACCCTTGCTGTCGGAAAACGGAATCAACTGGGTCACGGCCTCCCCGGCGGCAGCGGTGCCGCCTCCGCCGTGGAACGACAACAGCAAGGGTGCGGGCGAGGTCTGGCCGACCCGGCGCGGGACGTGGACCTGGAATCGATGGGTGACGTTCTGGTGGACCAGCGAGATTTCATGATCGCCCGGCCCCAGTTCCGGCAGACGGGCAGGACGGGGAAGGCTCAGTGAAGCGGGCGCGGCGAGTTCTGCGGCCTGGGCACCGAGCCAGACGGTGGAGACGATGACGGTACGAACAAGGGAACGGGACATGGCGGACTCCTGGCGGGGGTGGACGTCAGGCGGCAGCTTGGCACGATGGAGCGGTGTTTCATTTCGTCGCTGACGAAATGCAATATCTTTTGCAGGAAATTCATCTTTGCGTCAGCCAGACACAGCTTGAAACAATCGCCGGCGACCTGGCCATTGCTACAAGCAACCGCCGTCGTGACCGGGGCTGGCTACGCTGAGAGGTGGCAGTACCGCGAGAAAGGAAGACCCCATGCGCAGCGTCCTCGTTTCCTGTCTGGCCGGCGCCTTGCTGGCGGGTTGTGCCAGTACGGGCTATGTGTCCGAAATCGACGAGCAACGGGTGGCCCAGGTCGAGCGCGAAGCTCGCCGCGACGGCCGCCAGGTCATCTGGCTCAGCTACCCGCGCATCGTCCGCAAGGCCACCGCCGCAGACTCCTGATCCTTCCCCTTCCGACGCCGCCTTTCGAGGCGGCGTTGTCGCTTCTGGGGCGGTCCGGGCTCCGTGGCTCGGACACCGCCAGGCGGCATCTCCGCCTGACAAGGATGGTGCGTCAACACTCAGGGCTGACGCGCGCTGCGGTCGAGCAGTGCCCACAACAGCAGCACAGCCACCACCACGCCCGTTCCTCCCAGCACCACGCCGTAAGCCTGCGCGATCGTCAGCCCCTGCTGCGTCAGCGCTGCGAGCGCATAGCCATAGCCAGCCTGGGTGATAAAGGCCACCACGAAGATCAGCAGATTGACCGAGGTATTGGCCCGCCCGGCCAGTTCGACCGGGAAACGGCTGGTGATCACGGCATAGGTCAGATTGCCGACGATGCCGCTCAGGCCATATACCACGATCAGCGCCGTGGTCGAGACTGCCGCATCAGCGGCCATCAGCCCGAGCGTGACCAGATGGAGCGCACTGGCGCCGGCATAGACCCACAGTGTCGGAATGCCACGCCGAGCCAGTCGGCTCGCCAGCTGACCCCACAGCAGGGCGCCGGTCAGGCCGCCCAGCATCATCATCATCAGCGTGGCACCGGCCTGGGTTTCGTCGAGATGGCGCACCTGGCGCAGCCACTGGCCCACCCACAGCCCCTGCATCGCCATATGCGAGCCGAGCGCCACGGCGGCCACGGCGGCAAGACTCCAGAAGCGCCGCGCGGTAAAGACTTCGACCATCCCGGCCAGATCCTGGCGCAGCGACTTGCCGACCTGCTGGGTCGGATGGTCGGGCACCAGGGTCCACTGCACCAGCGCGGCGGTGAGGCCCACGCCCGCTGCCAGCAGAAAGACCGTTTCGATGCCGCCGCGCTCGACGATCCAGGCGACCGGCAGGGTCGACACCACCGCACCGAACAGGCCGGCGAACGATACCCAACCGCTGAGCGCCGGCAGCCGGGCCAGCGGGAACCACTGTGCATTGGCCTTGATTGCCGTCATCAGACAGCCCGACACCCCAAAGCCGATCAGCGAGCGCGCCACGATCAGCAGCCCGGCATCGCGCGCCAGTGCAAACAGCAGGCAGCCGCTGACGGCGATCGCCAGCAGGGTCACATTGACCCGGCGCGGGCCGAAACGGTCGATGGCCAGACCGATCGGCAACTGGGCCGAGGCAAAGGCCAGGAAATAGGCCGAGGTCATCAGCCCCAGGGTGGCCGCATCGAGGCCCAGTTCCGCGGCAAGACGCGGCGCGATGGCACCGTTGATGGTGCGCAGACAGTAGGAAAAGAAATAGCCGAGCGAAAACGGCAGCAGAATGCGAAGCGGAGACGGCGTCATGGCTGCGATTCTAGCCTTGCGGCTTCGCTGCGCTGCAATATATTCAAGCCGGCGGCCGAGGCAGGACGCTGGCCTGGCCGGTGAGCGGGGCCGAAGGCGCGGAGGCAGTGAGGGGGGCTGATGCGCGGGGCTTGGCGGGACGAGGCATGGGCTATCATGAGCACCTGTCTTCCGCATTGCGGCGGATGCTGTGCCGATTGCATAGCAAGCACTTGCTCGATTACATTTCCGTCCCAGGAAACGCCATGTCCGATACCGCCAAGCAAATCCTCGACCTCGCCGAAGCCTTGATGCTCGAGCGCGGTTTCAACGGTTTCAGCTACCAGCACATCTCCGGCGCGCTGGGGATGAAAAACGCGGCGATCCATTATCACTATCCGAGCAAGGCTGACCTGGGGGTGGCCCTGGTGGCGCGTTACCGACGCCGTTTTCAGCGTTCCGTCGCCCAGCTCGATGCCACGGCCCAGGACCCCTGGGTCAAGCTCGAATGGTATTTCGACGTGCTGAGCGAGCTGTACGGCAATAGCGAGCGGCTATGCCCGACCGGCATGCTGTCGGCCGAGCTGGCCACCTTGCCCGAGGCGATGCAGAGCGAAGCGCGCCAGTTTGTTGATGAGTTGTACGACTGGTGCGTCCGGGTACTGCGCGATGGGGTGCAAAGCGGCCACTTCCGCTTTGCCGGCGCCTGCGAGGATAAGGCCGCCATGCTGCTCGCCACCTTGCAAGGCGCGCTGCAACTGGCCCGCTTCCAGCCCGACTGGCTCGATGCAGTCAAGAAACAGGCCCGGCTCGATCTGGGCGCCCGTTAAGTTCTGCTTAGTAAAATAAAATTTTCGGAAAATTAGGTGCAATATGCGATGCGCCTTTTGATTCGAATTACTCAAAAACTGCCCGATCAATCTCGATCGGGCGCCGCAATTGCGGCCAATTGGGAGATCACCGATGGAGCAGCCTTTCCATAACACCATGACCCGGGTCGTCGCCAAATTCGACCAGTTGCCGGCTTTCATGCGGCGCTGGGCCCGTTCCAAGGCATTCGGCAGCAAGGTCAAGTTCGCGGGCACCGCCAAGATCGATTTCGAGGAAGTGAGCAGCGAACGGGTAGTGGTCAGCATCCGTAATCGTGGGCCGGTACAGAACCATATCAAGGGCGTGCACGCCGCCGCCATGGCGCTGCTGGCCGAAACGGCCACCGGTTTTGCGGTCGGGATGAATCTGCCCGATGACAAGCTACCCTTGATCAAGACCATGAAGGTGGACTACCTGCGCCGCGCCCAGGGCGACCTCAAGGCGGTGGCCCAGCTGCGGCCGGAACAGATCGCCGAGGTGCGCAGTCTCGACAAGGGCGAAGTGCTGGTGCCGGTCACCGTGACCGACGAGTCGGGCGCCGAACCCATCCGCTGTGAAATGACCTGGGCCTGGATTCCCAAACAGCGCAAATAAACCAGTCGTCGCGTTCTCAGGTCGGCCGGGCCGATCAAATATTAACATTCGATAATATGGGTCGTGCCGCCGGGCGCGCCTCGTTCACTTATCCGCTGCGCAAGAGGCACACCATGCATTACAAGACTCTGGAGGTCACCCTCGAAAACCACGTCGCCCAGATCTCGCTCAACCGTCCCGACAAGGCCAATGCCATGAACGAGGACATGTGGCTGGAGCTGCGCCAGGTGTTTGAATGGCTCGACCGCACCGAATCGGCCCGGGTCGGCCTGCTGCTTGGCAATGGTGACCATTTCTGCGCCGGCATCGATCTGTCGATGCTGGTCAGCGTGCAGCACCGTATCCAGGACGAGTGCGCCGGCCGCCAGAATGAAAAATTGCGGCTGCTGATCATCGAACTGCAAGACAGCCTCACGGCGCTCGAACGCTGCCGTAAGCCGGTGATCGCGGCGATCCAGGGTCGCTGCATCGGTGGTGGCCTTGATCTGGTGGCCGCGTGCGATATGCGCTATTGCAGCGCCGAGGCGGTATTCCAGCTGAAGGAGGTCGATCTGGGCATCGTCGCCGATGTCGGCGTGCTGCAACGGCTGCCCAAGATCATCGGCGACGGCCGCAGCCGTGAACTGGCCTATACGGCACGCGAAGTCCACGGCGAGGAAGCCGAGCGGATGGGGCTGGTCAACCGCTGCTATGTCGACCAGACCACCATGATGATGGACGTCACCGGCATCGCCGACGCCATCGCCGCCAAGTCGCCGCTGACCGTGCGCGGCCTCAAGGAAAACCTCAACTACGCGCGCGACCATACGGTTGCCGAGGGTCTACGCTATGTGGCGGCCTGGAATGCCGGGATGTTGATCTCCAAAGACCTCGAAGCCGCGGCCATGGCGGCGGTGATGAAGGACAGGGCCGTCTTCCGCGACTGAGGTGAGGCGCCAACGACAAGGCCGCCAGGGCGGCCTTGTTGGTTTTCAGAGGGCTGTCTGTGTCCGGCTCCCGCCAGGACCAGCTACAGCCCGTAGCCTGATTCCCGTTCTCTCTCGACACGGCGTGCCAAGCCACTTCTTCTCGCCGTCCGGATCGAGGAGGGGCGTGGACACGATATGCTCGCCGCTTAGTGCATTTCCACTGAAATCGGCATCGCAGCAAGTCTGGTTGAGCGTTAGGAACCGGCGCTTTGAGGGCCGGACACACTGACTCCGAATTGACCGGACGCCGAACCGTCTCGTCCTCGTTCCATGGCAAAAGGCGAGTCGAGATGACGCTCCTATCGTCCGACCCGGTGGCGAGGCCAGGACGCGTCGTTTCCCCATACAAAAGGCCGCCCTGGAGGCGGCCCTGTGGTGGCGGCTGTGTTTCAGCGGTCCTGTCCCATCCCCCACTGTCGCAGCAGATTCCTGGCCAGATCGCGCTCGGACGGTGCCGTGCTGTTGGCGTAGTGGGCGATCAGATAGTGCCGGGTATCGCGGTCGCCCGCCGTGGCCATCTTGACCAGCCAGGCGTCCTGATCGCGGACCGGGTCGAGATGGGTACCGCAGGGTTGGGCAAGGCTGGGCATGGTCGTCACCTGCAAGCCTGCCGGGTGGGGTGGATGATCATCGTTTCCTCCTGGTTGGTTTTCTTGGTCGATCGGATGCGGGGCTAGAGATTGCCGACGAACAGCCGGCGCAGCAATAACTGGCGGATACCGTGGACCTCCTGTAGGCCCAGCCGCTCCAGATAGCCGGGCGGGGCGGTTTTGCCCTCGAACAGTCCTCTGAACATCATGGTCAGCAGCTCGACCGGATGGTGGCTGGCATGGCGCAGCTTCTGTAGCGCGGCGATCATGGCCAGTTCGTCTTCGTTGAAGTCGGTGCCAAACGGGAAGGACGGCAGCAGACCGGCTTCACGCCACGGCCCCAAGCCATCGACCAGCCGCTCGGGCAGGTTATGGCGTTGCCAGTCGGGCAGGTGGTAGTCCTTGTCGAGCTTGCCATTGAGTTTGGCAGCGATCAGCAGTTCGTCCTGAAAGCGTGAATCCGCCACCGCCAGCAGCCGCTTGATCACTTCGGCATCGGTCTGGCCACGCAGATCGGCTACGCCGTACTCGGTCACGACCACATCGCGCAGATGGCGCGGAATGGTGGTATGGCCGTAATTCCACACGATATTGGAGCGCAGTATCCCGTCCTGCTCGCGTGTGGCGCGCAGTAGCAGCACCGAGCGCGCGCCCGGCAGATCGTGGCCCATGCTGACGAAGTTGAACTGGCCGCCCACGCCGGACACCACCTGGCCCGAATCGAGTCCATCGGACACGGCCGCGCCCAGCAGCGTCACCATCATGGTGGTGTTCATAAAGCGGGCATCGCGCCGTTGGGCGCTGGCGAGCGAATCGGGGCCGCACAGCAGATTGATGAAATCGATCCGGCTCATGCCGATCCGGTGGAGCTGCTCGTCCGGCAGTGTGCGCAGACGTTGGTAGAAGTCGCGTGGACCGAGGAAGAAGCCCGCATGAAGCGCAATGCCGCCGGTCAGTCGCGGGCCGAGCAGCTCGGGCGCAATCAGATCGAGTTCGGCGCTGTAATGACGCTCGCCCACCATCAGCGTGCCATCGCGCCACACCACTTCGGGTCGCACGATGCCATGGCGGCGCAGAAAGGTCACATCGGCGGCCGTGAGCGGCGAGCTGATCCGGCCTGCTTCATGGAGTACCGCCAGCGTGGTGGCGTCAACCGTGCTGCTGATCCGGCCCTGGTTGAGCAGTCGTTGCAGTGTCAGGTCGTCGAATACCTCGCGGCGAATGATGCCGGCGTCGAGCAGTTTGAGCAGGCCATTGACGAACATCTCGGAGCAGCCGTAGAGGCCGCTGGCGAAACGGCCGAGTTCGCCATCCTGGCTGGCGCCCAGCGTGCCCAGCATGCGGCGGTATTCGTCGTTGTGCTGTTCGCGCAGCAGCAGACCATAGGCGATGGCGTCGCCGAGCGAGCCGATGCCGATCTGCAAGGTGCCACCGTCCTTGACCAGGGTCGAGGCATGCAGGCCGATGGCGTAGTCGCGCAGCGACACCTCCATATTGGGCGGGGCATACAGCGCATGGCCGGCCGAGGGGTCGGTCAGCAGCAGATCGAAAAAGTCCGCGTCGATTTCGGCCCCGTTGGGCATAAACGGCAACTCGCGATTGACCACCCCGACCACCAGCAGCGGATGGTCAGGCAAGGCGCGCAGCCGCTCGACCGTTTCGCCGGTCAGATCGGGGTTGCCCGACAGGGACAGGCGCATCCCGTCCGGCCCTTCGCGCATGGCCAGCGCCTGCGCCACCAGATTGACGCCATGGAGCGCCATATCGCGCGCCACGAAGGTGTAGTTGGTGCAGATATGTTGCTGCTGGGCGGTGGGATTGCCGAGGTAGTCGCCGGTCTTGAAGAAGAATTCGAGCACTTCGATATTGGGCGGCAAGGTGCCGGCCAGCATATCGAGCGCGTAGTCGAGATCGGGGTAGTCGCCGAACACCCGCTCGACGAACGGGGTCAGGAAGCGCTGTTCGAGTTCGCTGTTGCTGGCGGGCTTGAGCAGCGACAGGGCGGTGATGATCTTGAGTCGCCGCGTCGGGGTGGTCTTGATGCGCCGGTACAGGGCATTGACGAAATGGTTGGGCTTGCCGATACCGAGCGGAATCGCCAGCACGATATCGCCGCTTAGCCGGGTCAACACCTGGTCCACGGTTTGTTCGATCGAGTCTGTGATGACCGTCATGCTCGTATGCTCCATGCTGCAGATGGTTGCCGTGCCGGCGCCGGTCGGGTCACCTGGCTGGCGGTCTGGGCGGTGATTATGAGGGATTTTTTCTAATTCTATTTATTGCAGCACTGGCTGTTGCAGTGCTTTGTCCTGAATATTTCCATATACAGGCTATTCGGGCGAATCTGCCTGATCGCGCTGGCGGTAGACCCGGTACAGCCAGGTGCCACCCCAGGCATAGGCCGTGAAGATCAGCAGCGAACCCAGCCCCTGCGCCAGGGTGGCGAGCCGGTGGTCCCAATGGAGCAGGCCAAGCGGCTCAAGGATGTTATGCCAGTCATGGCGCAAATGGCGTACCTCGCTGACCCCTTCATGCCATTCGCCCAACAGCGGCAGGGCCAGCTCGCGGGCGTCGCCGATATAAGGTGCCACATCGATCAGGCTCTGGCCGGTCCACCATAGACATAGCGAAGCGGCAAACGGTTTACGTTCACGCAGCAGGAAATACAGACCGATGCCGAACGGCCACAGTACCTGGAACAGGCTGCCGCCCAGAAAACCCATCCAGTCGCCCAGCGGGGCAAACAGCAGATGGCCGAATTCATGAAATGGCGTATTGACCATATGCATGAACCAGCCCTGGCTCTCGGGTTCACGCCAGTCGCTCAGCACAAACTGCCAGCCCCACAGAAAGCACAGCAGATAGGCCAGCGATTCGCCCAGCGGCCAGCCGGGCGGCGGTGGCGGCAGCAGCCACGGTTGTAGGCGCGCCCACCAGCCCGAGGCTGCATCTTCCTCCCGCTCGCGCCGCGGTCGCACGGGAACGCGGCCGGCGGCGCGGTCGGCCAGATGCTGGGCGTATTTGGTATAGACGATGCCGCAGCGCGGGCATTCTTCCGGACTGTCATGCGGCTGAGGCAGATAACCGCATTTGGGACAGGGACGGGGCGCTGCCGGCTTATCCATCGGGCTATTCCCCGCTTAGCAGCAGCCGTTCGGCCCGGGCCAGATCGTCCGGCCGGCCCAGCAGCACCAGCACATCACCGGCCTGTAGCACCCAGTCGGGCTCGAATTCGGTCAGACGCTGGCCGCCTCGGCGCAATTGGCGCAGTTGTACTTCCATGGCTTCCAGTCCCAATTGATCGAGCTGCCGGCCGATGGCCGCCGCATGGTCGTCGAGCGGCAGGCTGTGCAGACGCGGTTGCATTTCGTCTTCGTGCGAAGGGACCTCATCGCTGATCCCGCGGAAAAAGCCGCGGAACAGGCTGTAGCGCTGTTCCCGCACATCGCGGATACGCCGCAGCACGCGGTTGAGCGGCACACCGAGCAGCATCAGGGTATGCGAGGCCACCATCAGACTGCCTTCCATCACCTCGGCCACCACCTCGTCGGCGCCCGCCTGGCGCAGGCTGTCGATATCGTTGTCGTCGAGCGTGCGCACCACCACCGGCAGCTCGGGCCGCTGCTCGCGCACGATGGCCAGGATCTTGAGCGCCGACGGTGTGTGGTTATAGGTGATGATCAGCGCACGGGCACGCGGCAGACCGGCCGACAGCAGCACTTCGGCCCGGGTGGCGTCGCCAAAGCTGACATTGTCACCGGCCGTGGCGGCCTCGCGGACCCGCTCCGGGTCGAGGTCGACGGCGTAGAACGCGATATCCTCCTGTTGCAGCACCCGCGCCAGCGCCTGGCCGCTGCGGCCGTAGCCGCACAGGATCACATGGTCGGAGGTGGCCATGGTGCGCTGGGCCAACTGGGTCAGCCGCATCGCCTGCAACATCCAGTCGGTCGCGATAAAGCGCCGCACCAGCGCTTCGGACTGCTGGATCAGGAAAGGCGCGGCCAGCATCGACAGCAGAATCGCCGCCAGCGCCACCTGCTCGGCTGCCACGGGCAGCACGCTGGCGCCGGCCGCCAGCGCCATCAGCACAAAGCCGAATTCGCCGCCCTGGCCGAGCGCGAGGCCCGAGCGCAGCGCGGTTCCCGGGCTGCGACCGGCCAGGCGCACCAGCCCGCCGACGATGGCGGCCTTGCCGACGGTCAGGAACAGGAACACCAGCAGCACGGCAAAGAACTGGTGCCAGATGGTCTGGACATCGAGCCGCATGCCGACGGTGATGAAAAACAGGCCGAGCAGCAGGTCGCGGAACGGCCGGATATCCTCTTCCACATGGTGGCGGTATTCGGTCTCGGCGATCAGCATGCCGGCGAGGAAGGCACCGAGCGCCAGCGACAGGCCGGCTTTGCCGGTGAGGTAGGCGACGCCCAGGGTGATCAGCAGCACCGCGAGCACGAACAGCTCGCTCGAGCGCTGTTTGGCCACCAGATGCAGCAGCGGCCTCAGCAGCTTGGGGCCGAAATAGAACAGTACGCCCAGCGTGAACAGGATCTTGAGCACCACCAGCCCCAGCGCCATGCCCAGCGCGCCGCCGGTGCCGCCCAGTTCGGGAATCACGATCAGCAGCGGCACCACGGCCAGATCCTGGAACAGCAGCACCCCGACTGCATATTGGCCGTGCGGCGAGTTGATCTCGACCCGTTCGGCCAGCAGCTTGGTGACGATGGCGGTCGAGGACATGGCCAGCGCGCCGCCGAGCGCGACGCCGGCGCGCCAGTCGAGCCCGCAGGCGAGGGCACCGAGCACCGTCAGCAGCAAGGTAATGACCACCTGGGCCGAGCCCAGGCCGAACACCTTGCTGCGCATCGCCATCAATTGCGGCAGGCTGAATTCGAGGCCCAGGCTGAACATCAGAAAGACCACGCCGTATTCGGCGATTTCGGCGGCTTCGCCTGAGGAGGGAATCAATCCCAGGGCATGCGGTCCGATGCCGATGCCGACCAGCAGATAGCCCAACATTGCCGGCAACTGCGCCTTGCGGCACAGGATGACGACGGCCACGGCTGCCGCCAACAGGATCAGGATGGTTTCGAGGGCGTCGTGATGCATGGCGGTTCGGGCAAAAAGGTCGAATCGATTATACGGCTCAGTTTGCGTTTGTCATGTAGCGGCGCTCGCGGCGGCAGCCCCGGTTAACTTATAATCCCCCGCTATGAAAGCAAATCGCACCAGTACCGCCTCCGGCCTGATTGAACTGGCCCGCGAGGTGTTGCAGATCGAGGCCGACGCCATCCGCGCCGTCGCGTCACGGCTCAACGGCGACTTCGCCCGTGCCCATGCACTGATCCTGGCCTGCCATGGCCGGGTGGTGGTGAGCGGCATCGGCAAATCCGGCCATGTCGGCCGCAAGCTGGCCGCGACGCTGGCCAGTACCGGCACGCCGGCCTTCTTTATGCATCCCAGCGAGGCCGCCCATGGCGACCTGGGCATGATCACCAAGGATGATGTGGTGCTCGCCCTGTCCAATTCGGGCGAAAGCGACGAGCTGGTGGCACTGCTGCCGGCCTTGAAGCGTAAGGGCATCTCCATCGTTGCCATGACCGGCAACGCCAACTCGACCCTGGCGCGCGCCGCCACGGTCCATCTCGATTCCCGGGTGGACAAGGAAGCCTGTCCCCTCAATCTGGCCCCGACTGCCAGCACCACCGCGAGCCTGGCGCTCGGTGACGCCCTGGCGGTGGCCCTGCTCGACGCGCGCGGCTTCGGCCGCGAGGATTTCGCCCTGTCGCATCCGGGCGGCAGCCTCGGCCGCAAGCTGCTGGTCCATGTGCGCGATCTGATGCACGGTGGTGAAGGGCTGCCGGTGGTCCGCACCGGCGCCCATATCAAGGACGCCCTGTTCGAAATCACCCGCAAGGGCGTTGGCCTCACCGCCGTGATCGACGAACACGAGCATCTGGTCGGGGTATTTACCGACGGCGATCTGCGCCGCGCCATTGACCGTGATATCGACCTCAAGAACGTCCCGATCGAACGGGTGATGACCCGAGAGCCCAAATGCATCGAAGCCGACCGGCTCGCTGCCGAGGCGGTCCAGGTGATGGAGCGCGGCAAGGTCTATGCGCTGCTGGTGATGGATGAGGGTCGGCTGGTCGGGGTGATCCGTATGCACGATCTATTGCGTGCCGGCGTGGTCTGAGCCGGCCGCTTCCGTAACACGTTTCAAAGAAGGATTTTCCCGTGCAGGAACGCGCACAAGCCGTCAGGCTGATGATTTTCGACGTCGACGGCGTGATGACCGACGGCAGCCTCTACTACACCGACGATGGCCAGGAACTCAAGGCGTTTAATTCGCTCGATGGTCATGGACTCAAGATGCTGCGCCAGTCGGGCGTGCAACTGGCGATTATCACCGGTCGCCGTTCGCGGCTGGTCGAGCATCGCGCCGCCAATCTGGGGATCGATCACCTCTATCAGGGCGCCCACGACAAGCTCGCCACCTTCGGCGAGTTGCTGGCTGCCACCGGTTTCAGCGCCGAGCAATGTGGCTATATGGGCGACGATCTGGTCGATCTGCCGGTGATGCGCCGGGTGGCATTCGCGGTGGCCGTGCCCGAGTCGCCCGATCTGGTGCGCCACCACGCCCATTACGTCACCGGCGCCGGCGCCGGTCGTGGCGCGGTGCGTGAGGTGTGCGAATTGCTGATGCAATCGCAAGGCACCTTCGAGGCGCAGGTCGCGCCCTATCTGCGCTGATGCTGCCCGACCGCGCCGCGCGCGCCTTTCCGCTGCTGTTGCTCGGGTTGATGGCGGGGCTGGCCTACTGGCTGGATTTCATCACCGAGCTGCCGCAGTTTGCGCCCGGTCCCGTGCGGCAGTCGCCCGATCTGGTGGCCCGCAAGGTCACATCAACCGCCTTTGGCCAGGACGGTCGCCCGCTCTATCGGCTGGCCGCAGCCGAGATGCGGCGCTTTCCCGGCGGCCAGAACGCCGAATTCGACCAGCCGCGCCTGGTGCGCACCCTGCCGGGCACGCCCGAGCTGACCGTGGTGGGCGATACGGCCCAGGTAACGGAAGCGGGCGACAAGGTCTGGTTCGAGGGCGGCGTCACGGTGACGCGGGCGCCGTTTGAAGGGCGGCCGGCGGTGGTGATCCGCGCCAGCCGGGTGGAATTCGATGCCGTCACCGGGGCAGCCCGTTCCGAGGCGCCCGTCGATGCCGACGCCGGAACCAGCCGTATGCGTGGCAATGGTTTCGAATACGATCACGAACGCGCGGTGCTCAAGGTGCATCGCCAAGGAAGAATCGAGTATGACCCACCGAAGAAGCGCTAAGACGCTACAGCGCCTGGCCCTGGCGGCGGCGCTGCTGTGGCCGCTGGCCGCCCAGGCGGAAAAGGCCGACCGCGACAAGAAGATCGTGGTCGAGGCACTGGAGTTCGAGCGCGACCAGAAAAACGGCTTCGCCTCGTTCAGCGGCGAAGTCAAGGTGGTGCAGGGCACCCTCGAAGTGAGCGGCGACCATGCCACCGTGCAGGAAGACGCCGAGGGCAACCAGACCATCGTGATGCGCGGCCGCCCGGTGCGCTTCAAGCAGAAGCTCGATGGCGATGCCGGCATGCTCAATGGCCGGGCCGACCGAGTGGACTATTTCAGCAAGACCGGCGAAGCCAAGTTCGCCGGCAACGCCTGGATCAAGACCGACAGCGACGAGATCAACGGCGATCTGCTGACCTATAACACCCAGACCGAAATCTACCGCGCCGTCGGCATGAGCAAGGTCAATCAGACGCGCCAGAAGGTGCGGATGGAGATCACGCCCAAGCCGCGTCCGGCCGAAGGGGCAGTCAAGCCATGACCCGACTTGCTGCCCATCAATTGCAGAAGCGCTACAAGACCCGTACCGTGGTGCGCGATGTCTCGCTGCATGTCGACAGCGGCGAGATCGTCGGCCTGCTTGGCCCCAATGGCGCGGGCAAGACCACCAGCTTCTATATGATCGTCGGCCTAGTCGGGCTCGACCAGGGTCGCATCACCCTCGACGACACCGATATCACCCGTCTGCCGATTCACCAGCGCGCCCGGCTGGGTCTTGGTTATCTGCCGCAGGAAGCCTCGATCTTCCGCCGCCTCAATGTGGCCGACAATGTGCGGGCCATCCTGGAGCTGCACGAGAAGAACGCCGATGCGGTCGAGCACCGGCTCGACGAATTGCTGCGCGAACTCAATGTAGCCCATCTGCGCGATAGCCCAGCCCTGTCGCTGTCGGGTGGCGAGCGGCGCCGGGTGGAAATCGCCCGGGCGCTGGCGGCCAATCCGCGCTTTATTCTGCTCGACGAGCCGTTTGCCAACGTCGATCCGATTGCCGTGCTCGATATCCAGAAAATCATCGGTTTTCTGAAGGAACGCGGTATCGGCGTGCTGATCACCGACCACAGCGTGCGCGAAATGCTCAGGATCTGCGACCGCGCCTATATCATCAACGAGGGTGCGGTGCTGGCCGCCGGGACACCCGACGAGATCGTCTATAACGACAGTGTCAGACGGGTATACTTGGGCGAACATTTCCGTCTCTGATTCCCGTCCACTCGGTCTGCGTCGGCATGAAACAAAGTCTCCAACTCAAGATTTCGCAACAGCTCACGCTGACGCCGCAATTGCAGCAGTCGATCAAACTGCTGCAACTTTCCACGCTCGATCTCAACCAGGAGATCGAACGCTTCCTGCTCGAAAACCCGATGCTCGAACGCAGCGAGGACGGTACCGATGCCGACCTGCCGCTGCCTGGTACGCCCAACCATGCCCCGGCCGAGGCGCCGACGCCCGAGCGCGAAACACCGCCCGAGCGCGATGAACGCGATACGGTCGATCTGGAAGGGGAAGGTTACTGGTCCGAAGCCGGCGGCAGCCGCCGCCATGACGACGACGACGATTATTTCGATCCGCAGGCCAATGTCGCGCGCGCGCCGACCCTGCGCGAACATCTGCTGGAGCAATTGGGCTTATTACCGCTGTCGGCCTGCGACCGGGCGGTCGCGACGCTGATCATCGACGCGCTCGACGACGATGGCTATCTCTCGACCCCGCTGGAAGAAATCCTGGCGCTGATTCCCGAAGAACTGGCCGAGGCGCTTGAAATCGACCTCGATGCGCTCCAGGTGGCCTGGCAATTGGTTCGTCATCTTGAACCAAGCGGGGTGGGGGCGGTCGATCTTAAAGACTGTCTGACCTTGCAGCTCGAGGCTCGGGCGGCCGACGACCCAGCTCAGCCCTTGGCCCTGGCTGTGGTGCGCGAGCATCTCGATTTATTGGCCAATAAAGACTACAGTAAGCTTAAAAAAACGCTGAAGTGCGACGACGAGGCGCTCAAGGCCGCCCAGGATCTGATCCGGCGCATGACGCCCCGCCCAGGTGGCGGTTACGGTGAATCCGATACCCGCTATGTCGTCCCCGATGTGGTCGTCAGAAAGCAGCGCAACGGCTGGATCGCCCAGCTCAACGAGGCGGCCATGCCCAAGCTCCGGGTCAACCAGTTGTATGCCAGTCTGCTGCGCCAGCATCGCGACAGCGGTAATTTGGCCGGTCAGTTGCAGGAAGCCAAATGGTTGATCAAAAACGTGCAGCAGCGCTTCGACACCATCTTGCGGGTGGCCCAGGCCATCGTCGAACGGCAGCAACGCTTTTTCGAGCACGGCGAAGTCGCAATGCGACCGCTTGTGTTACGGGATATCGCGGAGGAGCTTGACTTGCACGAATCCACCATCTCTCGCGTTACCACGCAGAAGTACATGCTGACGCCGCGCGGCATCTACGAGTTCAAATACTTTTTCGGCAGCCATGTCGATACCGATTCCGGTGGTGAATGTTCGGCCACCGCCATCAAAGCCCTTATCAAGCAACTTATCCAGAACGAGGACGTCAAAAAACCGCTGAGCGACAGCGTGCTGGCGGAAACGCTAGGCAAGCAGGGTATCAACGTCGCCCGCAGAACTGTCGCCAAATATCGAGAAGCCTTACAGATCCCTCCCGTGAACCAGCGCAAGTCCCTTTAGCCGCCCGATCCTTGCAGGGCGGCATCCTTGGCATAAAGGAGAGAAGTATGAATCTGACTATCAATGGACATCATCTCGACATCACCCCGGCCATCCGCGACTACGTGGAATCGAAGCTGGAGCGTGTGACGCGGCACTTTGACCACGTAATCGACATGCACGTGACCATGTCGGTGGACAAGTTGCAGCAGAAAGTCGAGGTCAACGTCCATCTGCGTGGCAAGGACATCCACGTGGAAGCGATCGAAGCCGATATGTATGCGGCGATCGATGTGCTGGCCGACAAACTGGACCGTCAGGTCATCAAACATAAGGAAAAGCGCTACGGTGATCGTCACAGCGACGCCATCAAGTACCAGCAGCCGGCCGCCTGACCGGAAGTGAACTGCGCGAGGGACGGGAACGGTACAGGGACGCCGTTCCCGTTTTTAATTGTCACGAAGATATTTATTTCTGCAAATTATCTGCTCTCTCTCTAGCACCTGCTTTTCCTGTTTTATTTACCTTAGCCATTCCCTCAGTAAAGATCGCCCCCGTCCTGCGCGGGCGGTTCCGCATTCTTCTCCAGCCGTGACGACCAGACCACCACTCGGTTGCGCCCCTCTTCCTTGGCCGCATAGAGCGCCTGATCTGCCCGGGCCAGCAGCTTTTCCAGCGACTCGCCATGCTGTAGCAAGGCCACGCCCAGGCTGATGGTGACGGCGATTTCGGTATCGGGCCCGAGTTTGACCGGCTGAAGTTCGACCGCCAGCCGCAGCCGCTCGGCCATGCTGAGCGCACCTTCGAGCCCGGTCTGCGGCAGCAGCGCCAGAAACTCCTCGCCGCCCAGCCGGCCGATCAGATCGCTTTCGCGCAACTGCTCATGGCAGATACGGGCAAAGCGGCGCAATACCTCATCACCACCGCCATGGCCGTAGCGGTCGTTGACGGTCTTGAAGCGGTCGAGATCGATCATCAGCACCGCCAGCGCGCCGCCGTGGCGGCGTTGCCGCTTGATGGCCTGTTCCCCCATCTCCAGCAGATAGCGCCGGCTGGCCAGGCCCGTGAGCGGGTCGGTATTGGCCTGACGGCGCAATTCCTGTTGCAGGGTTTTGAGCGCGCTGATGTCGTTGAGACCGATCAGCAGGCGGTCGCCGTCATTGAGCTTGACCCGGGCAAACGAGGCCAGCGCGATGAATTCCTCGCCATTGCGGCGGCGCATGGTGAGCTCCACGCCGTCGTGCGGGCTGTCTTGCCGTTGTGCTTCGTGGTAGTCCTGCGGCTGGACAAAGCACTGGCCGATCGGGCTGCCTTCGGCTGAACCCGGACTGAGGCCGAACTGGTGCTCCCAGGCCGGGTTGGCAAAGCTGATGCGGTTGTCGTCAAGCCGGATCAGGGCGATCGGCAGGGGTGCGGCGGTCAGCGCTACCCGGAGCTGCGCCTCGCGCTCACGCAACCGTGCCTCGCTCTGGCTCAGTGCGGCCGCTCGCTGCCGATCACGCAAGGAAACCAGCAGCAGCACGGTAGCGAGTGCCAATAGGCCAAGCGCGCCCAGGCCGTAGACACCGGCCTTGATGCGCCAACTGGCCAGATAGTCGGTACTGGCCAGCCCCACCACCACCACCAGATCGTAATTGTCGAGTTTGCGGAAATAGAACACCCGGTCAACCCCATCGATCGGCGACTCAAGCCGGGCCATTCGTGGAAAGCTGCCCTGACGCAGCACGGTGGCGTTCGGGATAACCACGCCCTGCTCGATGCGCTGGGCCGGCGGCAAACGCAGGACCAGCCGGGCATCGGGGTCGGTCAGGGCAATGGCGCTATGGCCGCCGATATCGAGCCGGCCGAACAGGCTGTGCAGGCTGTCGGGCCGGATGGTGGCACTGACCAGACCCTGGAACGGGATAGGGGCCGGGGCGAGCCGACGGGCCAGCAGCAGCCGGTTCTGGCCACTTTCGATATTCGGGGTGCTGAGCCAGCGGGTCTCGCCGCGCTTGAGCCGGCGGAAATAATCGGTATGTTCGACCCGCCGGCCACGTTCGGCCGTGCTGCTGACGACCAGCCCCTGGCGATTGACCAGCTCCAGTGTCTCGATCTGGCCCAGGCGGCCCTGGCGGTTGCGCAGCAGCTCGTCGAGCAGGAACAGCAGCGGGTCGTTGGGATGGATCTGCTCAGGCACGGCCGTGATATGGCCGCTTAATTCCTGTAGCAGCATATCGGTTTCGATCAGGGTGCCGTTGATGCGCTGGCTCAGCAGTTCGGACAGATTGGCCGAGTCGGTCTCGGCCCGTTGCAGCGCCTGATGATAGGAATACCAGAGCTCGACGGCGAGAAAGAACAGCCCACCGAGGACGATGCAGCCGGCCAGCCACAATGCGGCCGGACTAGTCGGGCGTTCCGGGGAGGTGGGGTTTGGCATCGGCGGTGGATTCTTGCAGCAGCGGGGGGTAACAGACCACCTGGTTACGACCATTGCGTTTGGCGGCATACAAAGCCAGATCGGCCTGTTTGATCAGGCTGTCCAGATCGGGTTGGCGTCCATCGAGCACTGCCGCACCGATACTGACCGTCACCCGCACGATCTGGCCCTCGGCCAGCACAATATCGAGCGCGGCGATGGCAGCGCGGGCCCGCTCGGCACTGTCGAGCAGGCCGGCTTCATTCTGCTCCGGCAGGACCGCTGCAAATTCCTCGCCGCCGAGCCGGCCAAACAGATCGGATTGGCGCAGCGTGGCGCTGATGGTGCTGGCAAACGCTTGCAATACCCGGTCGCCTGCGGCGTGGCCATAGCGGTCGTTGATCTGTTTGAAATGGTCGAGATCGAACATCAACAGACCGAGCATATGGTGGTAGCGCATGGCGCGCAGCCATTCGGTCTGGGCCCGTTCCAGAAAATAGCCGCGATTGGCAATGCCGGTGAGCGGATCGAGCGTTGCTTTGCGCCATAGCGTTTCCTGGGCCAGCTTGCGCGTGGTGATGTCGTTGAGATTGATCAGATAGCCGGCTTCCTGGGCATAGACCACGCTGGTGACCGACAGGGTGGTCCATAGGCTGCCGCCCTCGGGACGCTTGAGCCGCAGCTCGTAGTCGGTCACCGAACGCTGCTCGTGTAGCCGATGGGCGATTTCTGCGCGATGCTCGCTCCATGGAAAATAATCCGACAGAGTAGTGCCAACCAGCTTTGGGGCTTCGACGCCAAATAATGTTGCGGCAGCTGCATTGGCAATCTCGATCACTTCGCCGCGCTCGCGCACCAGTAGCATGGGCAGCGACAGGGTATCGATCAATAAGCGCAACTGCTGCTCCTGTTCGAGCACCTGACGCTGGCCCTCGGCCACCGCCAGCGCCAGATTGGCTTCGCGCCAGCCCCGGTGGGCAGTGGCCAGCATCAATAGCAGCAGGCATAGCCCAGCCGCCGCAAACGCCCCGGCCTTGCGCCACCAGTTGCCCAGATAGGCGCTCTCGGGCAGGCCGACGATCACGATAAACGGATAATTTTCCAGGCGATGGAAACTGTAGCCACGTGCCTCGCCCCCCCGGCCGCTGCGATCGACCAGATAGCCCTGGCTGCGGCCATCGACCCAGGCGGCGGTACGGGCACTGTCGGGAATCTGTCGGCCAATCGCAGCGGCATTCTCGGGCAGTCTGCCGACCAGACGCAGATCGTTGTCGATCAGCATAAAGACACTGCCAGGCATGGTGTCGAGCCGGCGCGCCAACTGGTCGAAATATTCCAGTTTAACCGTGGCAGCGACCACGGCGGCCAGCCCACCCTGACTGTCGGGCACGCGGCGGGCAATCACAAAACCCAGGTCGCTGCCGCCCGCCAGGCGCATCGGCTTGGAAAAAGTCATTTCAAGGCCGGGGTTGGCCTGGAGCAGGTCAAAGAAATCACGCTGGCGGAACGACTGCTGCCGTAGTCCATCGCTATTGAGCGCCATCTCGCCATCGCCGCTGATCAGGGCCAGATTCTCGACCTGGGGCAAGGTGGCCAGCTTGTCGTCGATCAGCCCGGCCAGATGGGCGCGAGTGTCCGGGTTGAGCCGCTGGTCGATCGGCTGCTCCAGCCGGGCCACGCTGCCGGCCAGATCGCGCAATACCAGATCGGTCTCGCGAAATGCCCCGTCGAGCTGTTCACGCAGCAGCAAGGACAGATTGGCCGCCGCCTGCTGGGCGGCACTGCGTGCGCTCAGATAGGACTGGCGCAGCTCCCAGCTGATCAGCCCCAGCAGGACCAGACCGGTCAGGCCGATCAAGGCCAGGACGATGCGCCGCTCGCGCAGAAAGCGCGACCAGCCGCTCTGGGGCAGCGGTGCAATCGTCGGAGCGGACAGGCCGGCCGGCATGGATGTCCTCAGTACGCGCCGGAAAAGCCGGCCCTGCTTCCGATTATAGTCGGCGCTACTGGCAGCGCTTGGCGGGGCGGTCTGGGCCTGTTGCTGAGGATCAGAAGAAATAGTCGCGCATTCAAGCCACGGCTACTTAGTGGATTTATTGAAGCGGTTGGGGCGGAACGGATAGAGAGGCAGTCTGGAAGCAGGAATGCTTCTTGCATTCTGGCGCGGCGGATCGTGGAGGACTGTCAGAGCTTCCGGCAATAACCCGCCGCATCAAGCAATGGCTTTTTTCAGGAATTCGCGACGGCGGCCGGTGGGTCCCAGCGCATATCGAGATGAGGAATCTCGTCTTCGAGATAGGTGTCGCTGACAGTGATAAAGCCGAGTGACTCGTAGAAGCTGGTCAGATAGGCCTGGGCACCGATCAGATTGGGGCGGCCCGGATAGCGCGCGACATGACCGGCCAGCCCTTCGGCCACCAGTGCCTGGCCAAGCCGGCTGCGCCGTGCCGTCGGGGCCACCACTACCCGACCGAGCGAGGGCTGGTCGAATTTCAGCCCCGGCGGCACCAGCCGTAGATATGCCACCAGCCGACCGTGCTCGTCGTGGCCGAGCAGGTGGTCACTGACCGGGTCGAGCCGGTCGAGGTCGGGGTAGGGGCAGCGCTGTTCGACCACAAAGACGGACTGGCGCAGCAGACCGATTTCATGCCATTGCAGGGCGCTTAACTGTTCGAGCCGGGTCCAGTGCCAATGCATCAGGCGATCCTTGCCCGGGCGCGGCCGATGGCGGCGCGGACCTGGACCGGGGCAGTGCCGCCGATATGGTCCCGTGCCGCGAGCGAGCCTTCGGGGGTGAGTACGCTGAACACGTCTTCGGCGATCAGCGAGGAGAAGCTCTTGAGTTCGACCAGCGAGAGTTCGGACAGGTCTTTATGGGCATCGACCGCATAGCGCACCGCCAGGGCCACCGCCTCGTGGGCATCGCGGAACGGCAGGCCGCGCTTGACCAGGTAATCGGCCAGATCGGTGGCGGTGGCATAACCCTGCTTGACCGCCCGGCGCATCGCCTCGGGCTTGACCACCACGCCGCGCATCATGTCGGCGACTACCCGCAGGGTATTGACCACGGTATCGACGGTGTCGAACAGTGGCTCCTTGTCTTCCTGGTTGTCTTTGTTGTAGGCCAGCGGCTGGGCCTTCATCAGCGTCAGCAGCGCCACCAGATGGCCATTGACGCGGCCGGTCTTGCCACGCACGAGTTCGGGCACATCGGGGTTCTTCTTCTGCGGCATGATGCTGGAGCCGGTGCAGTAGCGGTCGGCGATATCGATAAAGCCAAAGCGCGGATTCATCCACAGGATCAGCTCTTCGGACAGCCGCGACAGATGAGTCATGATCAGCGCCGCCGCCGCACTGAACTCGATGGCGAAATCGCGGTCGGAGACCGCGTCGAGCGAGTTTTCGCACACGGCTTCAAAGCCGAGCCGTTCGGCGACGAAGGCGCGGTCGATCGGATAGCTGGTGCCGGCAAGCGCCGCCGCTCCCAGGGGCAGCCGGTTGACCCGGCGGCGACAGTCGCGCATCCGCTCGACATCGCGCCACAGCATTTCGACATAGGCAAGCAGATGGTGGCCGAAGGTGATCGGTTGGGCGACCTGTAGATGGGTGAAGCCCGGCATCACGGTATCGACATTGGCCTCGGCCAGATCGAGCAGCGAGGTCTGCAGCTCGCGCAGCAGGCCGTCGATGTCGTCGATGGCGGCGCGCAGCCACAGCCGGATATCGGTGGCGACCTGGTCGTTGCGGCTGCGGCCGGTATGCAGGCGTTTGCCGGCCTCGCCGATCAGGTCGGTCAGCCGCTTTTCGATATTCATATGGACGTCTTCGAGGTCGAGCGACCATTCGAAGCGGCCGGCGCGGATATCGTCACGGATCTGACTCATGCCGGCGGTGATGGCGTCGAGTTCCTTTTCGCTGAGCAGCCCGGCCCGGGCCAGCATCTGGGCATGCGCCAGCGAGCCTTGGATATCGAATTCTGCCAGACGGTGATCGAAGGAGATCGAGGCGGTATAGCGCTTGACCAGTTCCGCCACGGGTTCGGCGAAACGGCCGGACCAGGTTTTCTGCTTGTCGTCCTGCATGACCGATTCCAAGACTGAATTGACTGACGGGCGATTATAGGACAACGGCCGGTCATTTTGCCGCGGCGCGGCAAATTTAGGCCGCCCGCCGTTGCGCTGGTTATAATGCCGCGACCCGCGCCCGGCCTGCACCCTCCGGTGTCGGCCCGATGGGCGCCGAGCTAGAAAGCATGAGTAAAGATTACAAGCACAGTGGCAAATCAAGGACGGCACATCACGGCAGCAGTTCGATCTGGGTCGGCCTGCTGATCGGGCTGTGCATCGGGGTCGGTATCGCCGTGGCGGCCGTCGTCTATATGAACCGGGCCCCCAATCCGTTTGCCAACAAGACCCAGGTGACCAAGCCCGTACCCGATACGCCGCCGCCTACCGTCACCCACAATGCCAAGCAACCCGAAGTCCTGACGCCGCAGGGCGCCGTGCCACGGCAGAACCCGGCGCCCGGTGCTGCGCCGGCTGAAGCCAAGCCCGAGGGCGAGAAGTTCGAGTTCTATACCAAGCTGATGGAATCGAGCGACGCCAAGGAACCAAAACCGCCGCAACCCGCCCAACCGCCCGAGACACCACCGCCGGCCCAGGTATTGCCGCCCAAAGGCACGTATCTGCAACTGGGCGCCTTCCAGAATGAGAAGGATGCCGACAATCTCAAGGCCAAACTGGCCATGATGGGGGTCGAGGCCAATATCCAGACCAGCGAGGTCGACGGCAAAGGCGTGCTGCATCGGGTTCGTATCGGGCCGTTCAAGAATATCGAGGACCTCGACCGGGTACGCGATCAGCTCAAAGGCAGCGGTGTCGAAGTGGCCGTAGTCAAGAATTGAGCACTGTCCGGCAGGGCTTGCGCCGCTGCGGGGGCTTGGTCAAAATCGGCGCCTTAATCCATCCATCATAGGAGTCACCATGCGGATGTTCGCAACGTTCTGGCGCACGCTGGCGCTGCTCGGCCTTGCCCTGATCGCGCTGGGCGCACGCGCCGAGCTGAAGGCAGGTACGGATTACACTCTGCTATCGACCCCGCGTCCGGTCGATGCCCCGGGCAAGATCGAGGTCATCGAGTTCTTCTGGTACGGCTGCCCGCACTGCAACAATATCGAGCCGCGTGTGGCCGAGTGGAGCAAGTCGCTGCCCAAGGATGTGGTGTTCCGCCGCGAGCACGTGATGTGGAACGGCGCCAGCCATATGGCCGGCCACGTCAAGCTGTTCGCCGCGCTGCGCAGCATGGACCTGGTCGAGAAGCTGACCCCCAAGGTGTTCGACGCCGTCCACCGCGAGCGGATCGAACTGCGTGACGAAGACAAGCTGTTCGACTGGATCGCCAAACAAGGCGTCGACCGTGCCAAGTTCGAGGCAGCCTACAAGTCCTTCGGTGCCCAGACCCTGTTTGCCCGCGCACTGCAACTGTCGCGCGACTACCAAGTGGAAGGTGTGCCCACCTTTATCGTCAACGGCAAGTACCAGACCAGTATGTCGATGGTCGGCGAGCGCGTGATCCCGGTGATCAATGAACTGATCGCCATGGAACGCGCCGGCGGTGCCAAGCCGGCTGCGGCCAAGCCCGCTGCCAAACCGGCTGCCAAGCCCTGATCGAGTCGCCGGCTTATTGCCGTCGGACTTGATACAAAAAACCCGCAAAAGGCTCGCAAGAGTTGATGCGGGTTTTTCTTTGTTTGGAATAAACACTGTAGGGCTTGTTGCGACTTATCGACCTCCGCCGCCACCTCCACCTTCCCCCCGAGCCCCCAAAACCGGCAAACCAAAGCGCTGATCGACTTTTCCTATCCGCCGGAGCATTTCCCTGTAGATCGACGCCAGCCGTAATGCTGCTTGATCGGGCTGAGCCTGACGCGCGGTGTCCGGACCCGTGGACGCCGAGTTTTTTGGCAATGCGCCGGGCATGACCTCCAAACCCGCCACATCGTGGTAGCTAGTCCGACGACGGATCGTTCTGACTTCTCTACAAGGTCATGGTCTCTGGCCGCCTCCCAAGACCATGGCGACGGTAGGTTGAGAGCGGCGCGGGGGAGAGTGAGCGGGGACAGAGGGATGCCTCTATAGCGCTTTGTAGGGCGCAGGAGGGCTGGGAGAGACGGGGGGCGGAAATAAACAAAAACCCGCAGATTGCTTCAATACTCGGTGCGGGTTTTGTTTGATTTGGAATAAATCAGGTCTTAATCAGATTTTTGCCTGCATGCCGAGCTGCATCATCAGCTCGCACACGCCGGCCGGCACGGCATCGCTGAAGTAGAAGCCCTGCATCTTCTCGACGCCCAGTCCTTGCAGGAAACGGGCGCTTTCGAGCGTCTCAACCCCTTCGACCACCACTTCGAGCCCGAGCGCCTGTCCCATCTGCACGATGGCATGCATGATGCGGCGGCCTGCTTCGGTGTTGAGCCGCGCGGTGAACGAGATATCCACCTTGAGGATATCGATCGGCATATCGTGCAGTTGCGACAGCGAGGAATAACCAGTACCGAAATCGTCGATGGCGATCTTGAAGCCGGCGTTGTGGAATTCCTTCAGATGGCGCGACTGGCGCGAATAATCGGTCAGCGCGAGGCTTTCGGTGATCTCGATCACGATATCGTCGGGCCGCAGCTCGAACTGACGCAGCAGACCCAGCAGATTGTGGATCAGCTTGGGGCTGAACAGCTGGTTGCGCGAGACATTGATCGCCAGACGCTGGCTGAGCCCGCGCTGGCGCCAGCCCTTGAGCTTGGTCAGCGCCTGCACCATCACCTGTTCCGACAGCTCCTGGATCAGGCCCAGCCGCTCGGCCATCGGGATGAACACCTGCGGACTGACCCAGCCGGTCTTGTCGTCGTGCCAGCGGACCAGCGCCTCGACCGAGCTGACTTCGCCGGTGCGGGCATGGACCAGCGGCTGATAGAAGACTTGCAGCTCGTTATCGAGCACCACATTGTTGAGACGGGTCTGGATCGCCATATGCTCGCGGCCCAGGGTCTTCAGATGCATGATGTCGCTGTAGAACTGGACGTTGTTCCGGCCGGCCGACTTGGCGTGATACATGGTGCTGTCGGCAGCCGACATCAGCTCGTCGCCGTTCTCGGCATTGTCGGGGAACACCGCGATACCGATCGAAATGGTCGGGCGGGTTTCGATGCCATCGAGCAGCACGCCCTGGCGGGCGATTTCGCGCAGCCGTTCGGCAATCGACACCAGCGCGCTCTGATCGGGCAGATCGGGCAGCAGCACCACGAATTCATCGCCGCCCCAGCGGGCCAGCACATCCTCTTCGCGCAGTACGCTCTTGAGCTGCTTGGCGATGATCACCAGGGTCTTGTCGCCGGCATGGTGGCCGAAGGCATCGTTGATCTGCTTGAAATGGTCGAGGTCGATAAAGCCCAGGCCGACCTTGGTATTGTTGCGACGGGCGCGCGAGATGGCCTGATGGAGCAGGTCGTCGAGCAGCATCCGGTTGGGCAGGCCGGTCAGGCCGTCGTAGAGCGCGAGCTTGCGGATATGGCGCTCGTTGAGATGCATCTCGGTGACATCGTGCAGCACGCCGCGCAGGCTGGCGACCTGGCCGTCGATGCCGCGATGGGCAATCAGCCGGGCTTCGAGCCAGAGCGGGTCGCTGTCTTCGCGCAGCAGCCGGAAACGCAGGCTGGACGGCTGACCATCGGCCGCCACCCGGGCCAGCGACGCGGCGACTTCGATCTTTTCTTCCTCGTGGACCCGATCGAACAGCGAGCGGCCCAGTTCGCTGCCGAGCTGGCTGCGGGCCAGCCCGCACAGCTTGGTCCAGGCCGGCGTCGCGTTGAGCAGACGGCCGTCGGGGCTGAGGTCGACCACTGCTTCTTCGAGCAGGTTAAGAGTTTCTTCCATCGCGCGGCGCTGCGCTTCCTCGCGCATCAATTCGGTCGCGTCGCGCACCAGCGCCACCACATGGCGGCGGCTGCCGTCCTCGCTTGGGACCGGTTCGAGCCGGCCGATGAAATAGATCGAGCCGTCGAGCTTGGGCACGATAAATTCGACCTGCTCGGAACGGCCCGATTTGACCACCCGGTCCAGCGCCTGGCGGAAGCACCAGGCCATATCCTGCGGAAAGGCTTTTTCGAGCGGCAGGCCGGTCAGGTCGGTGCTGGGCAGGGCGCTATGGTGCGACCAGACATTGACCAGCAGACCGTCGCCGTCGAGTTCGAACACCATGTCTTCCGTGGCACCGACCAGCGCCTTGAGGCGGGTCTCGTTGGCGCGCAGGCGGCTGACGGTTTCCTGCTTGGCCAGCGACAGCGACAGATAGTTGGCCAGGGTGGACAGCAGCCGGGCGTCGAGCGGGGTGCGCTGACGCGGCGACTCGGGCATCAGCATCGCGATGAAGCCGATCAGCTCGCCGCCGTCGAGCAGCGGCACGCACAGCACATGCTGGGCACTGAAGCGGCTGAGCAGGATCTGGGCGGTGGGCAGCAGTTCGCTGATGCGGCGGATCAGCATCAGGCCGGCCACCAGGGTGTCACGCAAGGGGCGGTAGTGGCCGTAATCGATCTGCGACAGCTCGGCGACCACCTCGGACGGCATCGGCGTATCGGGGTGATGCCATAGGGCGACCCGACGGGCTTTCAGCTCATTGGGCCGGTTACGGTACAGCGCCGCCACGGTGGCCTTGCAAGCGCGCGCCAGCGCTTCGAGCACCCGGGCCAGCGGATCGTGGCCCGGGTCGATCAGCAGCGTGCTGGCGGCATCGAGCGCTTCCAGGTAGTCGCGCGTCGAAGCCAGTTGTTGTTGCAACAGGACGTCGTGATTGCGCCGCGCTGTCATAGAAATTCCCCAATTGCGAGGCGCGTCGTCATAGCCGTATCACTCAGGTGGTGGACGCACCGGAAGAAACCGTCATTATTCCCCTGCTGTCGGGAATTGCAACCCATTTGTCATGACGGGTCGGCAGTCAGTTTCTCCGGCGGCGTCACCACTTCGCTGAAACCACATTCTTTCTGCGGACAGACCTTCTCGACCCCGCGCCGCTTAGTGGTCTTGAGTGTCAGGATAGGCCAACCGCACTGCGGGCACGGCTCATTAATCGGTGGGTTCCAAGTCGCGTACTTACACTTGGGATAAGTATTGCAACTGTAGAACAGCTTGCCGTAACGCGACTTGCGTTCGATCAAGTGGCCGTTCTTGCACTCGGGACAGACCACCCCGGTGTCCTTGGGCGGTTCGAGCGGTTCGATATGGCGGCATTTCGGGTAATTGGCGCAGCCGATGAACTTGCCATAGGGGCCCGACTTGACCACCAGCTGACCGCCATCCTGCGGACAGCTACGGCCTTCGATCACCGTAGGCGGTGCCTCTTCGGCCTTGTCTTCGGCGGTCTCGTTGAGATTGCGGGTGTAGTCGCACTCAGGATAGCCCGAACAGCCGACGAAACGGCCACGGCGGCCGAGCCGGATCAACAGCGGCTTGGCACACTTGGGACAGGTCTCGTCGAGCGCTTCCTGGGTCACTTCGCTGCGCTTCAGCGCCTGCTTTTCCTCGATCTGGCGGGCAAAGCCCTTCCAGAATTCCTCCAGCACCGGAATCCAGTCGCGGCTGCCATTGGAGATTTCATCGAGCTTGTCTTCGAGCTTGGCGGTGAAGTGGTAGTCGACGTACTGGGTGAAATGTTCGGTCAGGAATTTATTGACCACCTCGCCCGTATCGGTCGGCACGAAGCGCTTCTTGTCGAGCACCACATATTCGCGATCCTTGAGGGTCGAGATGATCGAGGCGTAGGTCGAAGGACGGCCGATGCCATACTCTTCGAGCGCCTTGACCAGACTGGCTTCCGAATAGCGCGGCGGCGGCTGGGTGAAGTGCTGCTCGCCCGACAGCTTGTCGACCGGCACTTCATCGCCGACTTCGAGCGGCGGCAGCTTGGCGTCGTCCTCGCTGTCGCTGTCGTCCACGCCTTCCTGGTAGACGGCGATGAAACCCGGGAACACCAGCACCTGGCCGCTGGCGCGGAACAGGCCGGCGCCGACCCGGATATCGACCCCGGTGGTATCGAACTTGGCCGGGGCGATCTGGCAGGCCAGCGTGCGCTTCCAGATCATCTCGTACAGCTTGAACTGCTCGGCGCTGAGGAAGGGCTTGACCGAGTCGGGAGTGCGGGCGATCGAGGTCGGACGGATCGCCTCGTGCGCCTCCTGGGCATTCTTGGCCTTGCTCTTGTACACCACCGGGTTGGCCGGCAGATACTCGGGCTCGAAATGCTGGCCGATATAGTCGCGAATCTCGGCGACAGCCTCGTTGGCCAGTGCCACCGAGTCGGTACGCATATAGGTGATCAGACCGACCGTACCCTGACCGATATCGATGCCCTCGTAGAGCTGCTGGGCAGTGCGCATGGTGCGGTCGGTGGTCATGCCGAGCTTGCGCACGGCTTCCTGTTGCAGGGTCGAGGTGGTGAACGGCGCGGCCGGGCTGCGGCTTTTGCGTTTCTTCTCGACATTGGTGACGGCAGCGGGATGGCCTTGCAGGCCGGCCAGAATGGAGGCCTGGACCGCTTCGGTGGGGATATCGAACTGGTCGAGCTTGTTGCCCTGCCATTCGGTCAGCCGGGCGCGGAATTTCTGCCGGCCCTTATGGCTGTCGAGATGGATGGTCCAGTATTCCTGGGCGGTAAAGGCGCGGATTTCGGTTTCGCGCTCGCAGATCATCCGCAGCGCCGGGCTCTGCACCCGACCGGCCGACAGGCCCTGACGGATCTTGCGCCACAGCAGCGGCGACAGATTGAAGCCGACCAGATAGTCGAGCGCACTGCGTGCCTGCTGGGCATTGACCAGATGGGCGTCCACATCGCGTGGGTTGGCCACGGCGGCCTTGACTGCCGATTCGGTGATCTCGTGGAACACTACCCGTTTGACGTACTTGTCGTCGAGCACCCGCTTGCCACGCAGGATTTCCAACAGGTGCCAGGAGATCGCCTCGCCTTCGCGGTCCGGGTCAGTGGCCAGGTAGACGTTGTCGGCTTCCTTGACCGCGCTGACGATGGCTTCGACATGCTTGGCGTTTTTCGGGATCACCTGGTACTTCATGGCGAAGTTGTGATCGACATCGACCGAGCCGTCTTTCCGGACCAGTCCGCGGACATGGCCGTAAGAGGCCAGGATGTCGAAATCCTTGCCGAGGTACTTCTTCAGCGTTTTCGCCTTCGAGGGCGATTCGACGATCAATAAATTCTGGGCCATGGTCACTCCGCAGCGGTCGCCTTCGATCGGGGGCGCAATGTTAGGAACAATTTAGGCAGGCCGGCAAGCGAACAACAAGCGTTTCGCATAATAGAACGGCCGGCGAATGCCGGCCGCGGCTGGGCTGGACGGGTTTTTAATGCATGACGGCGGGTTCGCCGGAATACAGGATTTCTTCAATCAACAGATTGGCCAGGTCGTCGCCCTGGCGCCAGAGCAGCATCAATGCCACCCGTTTCATCGCCTCTTCATCGACCCGGGCCGGGCCATGACGGATCAGCCAGTCGAGCAGAATTTCACGCTGCCCGACCGTCAGGGCACCCGAGCCAGCCAGGTAATGGAAGAAGGCCTGGGCTTCTTCGGTCATCCGTGCGGCTTCGCGTGGATGGAGGATGCGGACCGCGTCGCTGCCCAGTTGCTCAAGCTCGTTGCTGTCGAGCTGAGCCAGCTCGTTGAGCCAGTCGAGCGCCTCGTCGATATCGCTGCCTTCAAAGCCGGCAGCAGCCAGACGGCGGGCCAGGGTGGAAGCGTCGGGGCAATCCTCGGGACTGTAATATTGCTCGAAAAGATAAGCGAGTATGTCGTACATGAGTACCTCGACGGCGGTAGGGAACGCCTGGAGCGAACGGTTCAGACCACTCGCTGGTAGCGTCCACCGGGCAGTTTGACCAGCCGCCCGGCCAGTTCCAGGGGCAACAGCATCGCGTAAGCCTGTTCTACCGTCAAGTTGGTGCGGGCGCATAAGGTTTCAAGATCGACAGGTTCAAAACCCAGTGCGCTGAGCAGGGCCTCTTCCTCGGCCGAGCCGGGCGTCGCCGGCCGCAGTGGGGCGGGGCTGCCCAATTCGTCCAGGATATCGGCGGCGCTCTCCACCAGCTTGGCGCCTTGCTTGATCAGGGCATGACAGCCCTTGGACAAGGTGGAATGAATCGAGCCGGGCAGCGCAAATACCTCACGCCCCTGCTCGGCCGCCTGGCGGGCAGTAATCAGCGAACCGCTCTGCAAGGCTGCCTCCACCACCAGCACACCGCGTGCCATCCCGCTGATCAGCCGGTTACGGCGTGGGAAATGGCTGGGATGGGCAGGGGTACCGAGCGGGAATTCCGACAGCAGGGCGCCGCCGGTGGCGATACGATGGGCCAGGGCGTGATTGGCGGCCGGATAGACGCTGTCAAGGCCGGTACCGACCACGGCCAGGGTCGAGCCGGGGCCGGCCAGGCCACCGCGATGGGCGGCGGCATCGATGCCAAGTGCCAGGCCCGACACGATGGTCCAGCCGGCCTGCGACAGGCTGTTGGCGAAGGCTTCGGCATCATCGGCACCCTGCTGGCTGGCATGACGGCTGCCAACCACTGCCAGCATGGGCGAATTGAGCAGTTCCGCCCGGCCCTTGAGATACAGAACGGGGGGCGGGTCGGCGGTATCGAGCAGCAGGCGGGGATAATCGGGGTCGGCCAGCGTGATCAGCCGGTTGGCTGGATCATCGAGCCAGGCCAGGCTGTGTGCCAACAGATCCGGGTCGGGGCCGGCGCGCACGGCGGCAACCACCTGCTCAGGCAGATGGGCCCGCAGCGCGGCGGCACCGGCGTCGAGCACTGCGCGCGGCGAACCGAACGCCTGCAACAGCTTGACGGTGCGGATGGGACCGAGCCCTTTGATCAGGCTCAGTCCCAGCCAATCAGCGCTGTCGGCGTCGTGCACCGGTCAGAACGGCTTGCGGACTTCGTCTTGCAGATGGACCGGCTGGGTCGAGTCGAGCAGCAGGCCGTAGGAGATACGCGGGAATACCCGGTAAACCATCAGATTGCCGATCTTCTCCGACGGGGTGTAGCGCACCGGTTCCTTGTCGTCCTCACGCTTGAGCTGGCGCGGAGCGCTCATGGTGAACAGCACGTTGCCCGGCTCCAGACCATGCTCGGCACCACGGTTGATCACCAGTGTGGTGTAGGTGCCGGCATCGTTGACGCCGTTGTAGGTCGAGATCACCTTGCCGCGCACATCGTTTTCCGGCACATGCGGAATATAGTTTTGCAGCTCGCGCAGCGGCTTGGCCACCAGACGGTCGCCCACCTGGATTTCCTGGGTGGAGGTGGTGATGCGCAGCGTGCTGACATCGCCGGTCGCCTCGACCACGGCCTCGCCCACATATTTGACTTCGTAGCCGAGCTGTTCTTTGGTGTCGGGGTCGACCAGATTCTTGCCCGCCTGGAAGATCTGGTAGGCATCGCCACGGTTGGCGCCCTCGATTCCCACGGCGTAGGCACGGTCGCCATTGGCCAGGATCACCCGCTCGTCGGGGCCAAGGCCGATGCGCGGTGCGCTCTTGAAGGTGGCGTTGTCGATCACCAGCGGCCGGGCCAGGAACGGCTCGAGCACTTCATAGGGGATGGTCGGGGCAGCCTGCGAATCGAACAGCTGGGTGATGCGGACCTTGGGGTCGATCTTCTGCTGGGCGCGGCGCCGGTCATTGGCGTCGTGGCGCAGCAGGCGCAGGCGCGGATCGCCGCCGGAACGGTCGAGAATGATCACGTCGCCGGGGTAGATCCAGTGCGGATTCTTGATTTCTTCTTTGTTCATCTTCCAGATCTGCGGCCATCTCCACGGATCTTTCAGAAACTTGCCGGAGATATCCCACAAGGTGTCGCCCTTGACGACGACATAGCGATCGGGCGCATTCTCTTGGAGACGAATTTCATCGGCATAGGCGAGGCCGGCGCACAGAAGTAGCGATATAATCGCTTTGGGTACGAGCCGGCGCGCACCGGAATGAGCGGACAACAGGCGCATGATGCGGTTCCTATGGTTCGCGCCAGGCGGCGCGGAGACTGCAGAATTATGCAATGGGCATGTTAAACCGATTGTCGAGATTCTGCATCTAATTATTTCTAGTAGCAAGCAAACATGGCGATACTGAACATTCTGCATTACCCCGACGAGCGGCTGCACAAGGTCGCAAAGCCGGTCGAGGCCGTGGACGACACCCTGCAGCAGCTGATCGACGATATGGCCGAGACCATGTACGCGGCCCCGGGGATCGGTCTTGCGGCCACTCAGGTCGATGTGCACCGCCGGCTGATCGTGGTGGACATCAGTGAAACCAAAGACCAACTCCAGGTTTTTATCAACCCGAAAATCATTACGGCCGACGGCCAATGCAGCTCGGAAGAGGGCTGTCTGTCGGTGCCCGGCATCTATGAGGAAGTGCAGCGTGCCGAGCAGGTGGTGGTCGAGGCGCTGGACCGCCACGGCAAGCCGTTCCGGCTCGAGGCGAGCGGCCTGCTTGCGATCTGCATCCAGCATGAAATCGACCATCTCGATGGCCGGGTCTTCGTCGAAAAGCTGAGCAAGCTCAAGCTCAACCGCATCATCAACAAGCTGAAAAAGAACCAGCGCAAGACCATGTAAAGCGGGGCTGCGCCTCGGTGGCGCGCCCTGGCTGTCCCGTCCTTCCCATTTCCCCCGCCGCCTATGAAGCTGATTTTTGCCGGAACGCCCGACTTCGCCGCCGACGCCCTTGCTGCCCTGATTGCAGCAGGTCATGAGATCGCCCTGGTGTTGACCCAGCCCGACCGTCCCGCCGGTCGCGGTATGAAGCTCGCGGCCTCGCCGGTCAAACAGTTGGCGGAACGCCACGGCTTGCCGGTCTACCAGCCCGAGCGGCTGCGCACAGCGGAGCAGCAGGCGCCCGTGGCCGCGGTCGGGGCCGATCTGATGGTGGTGGCCGCCTACGGCATCATCCTGCCGCAGGCGGTACTCGATCTGCCGCGCCATGGCTGCCTCAACATCCACGCCAGCCTGCTGCCGCGCTGGCGCGGCGCGGCGCCGATCCAGCGGGCGATCGAAGCCGGCGATGCCCAGACCGGCATCACCATCATGCAGATGGACGCCGGCCTCGATACCGGCGCCATGCTCAGTCTGCATCCGCTTGCCATCACCCCTTCCGATACCGCCCGCACCCTGCATGACCGCCTGGCCCGGCTGGGCGCCGAAGCCATCGTCACCACACTTGGCGATCTTGCCGCCCTTCAGGCCGCCGCCCGGCCGCAACCCGCGGACGGCGTCACCTATGCTGAGAAAATCCGCAAGGATGAAGCGGCCATCGACTGGCAGTTGTCGGCCGAACAGCTGGCCCGCCGGGTCCGCGCCTTCGACCCGTTCCCGGCCTGCACCGCCCGGTTGGGCGAGGAAACGCTCAAGGTATGGGCTGCCGAGCCGGTTGCCGCGCACGGTGAGGCCGGGACGGTGCTCGGCGTGGCAGCCGATGGCGTACTGGTCGCCTGTGGCGAGGGGGCGCTGCGCCTGACCGAGTTGCAGCGGCCCGGCGGTCGCCGTTTGCCGGTGCGCGATTTCCTGGCCGGCTGTCGTATCGAGCCCGGCATGCGTTTCGCGCTCGGCTGATTTTCCTGTCCGTTTTCTGCCCCGCCGGGGCTGTTGTTTTTCTATCCGGACCCGTCATGTATCAGACCCAACGCAACGCCAGCGAGGTGGTGGCCGCCGTGCTCGACGGCCGCAACCTGACCGACACCCTGAACGCGCTGTGGCGCCGCCAGCCTACGCTGGAGCCGCGCCAGCGCGCGGCGATCCAGGACATCAGCTACGGCACGCTGCGCCGTCTGGGCGAGATCCGCCATGCGCTCGACCGGCTGTTGAGCCGGCAGCTCGATGAGCCGCTGCTGTACTCGCTGCTGGCTACCGGCATCTATCAACTTGGCTGGGGTCGGGCGGCGCCTTATGCCGTGGTCGACCATGCGGTACGGGTGGCGGCGCAGATCGGCACGGGTCGGGCCAAGGGCCTGGTCAATGCGGTGCTGCGCAACTATCTGCGCCAGCGCGAGCAGTTGGCCGCCCAGGCCGCCACCGATGCGGTGGCGCGCTGGAATCATCCACAGTGGTGGATCCGCGCCATGCAGCGCCACTATCCCGAGCGCTGGGAAGCGATTCTGGAGGCCAATAACCAGCATCCGCCGATGAGTCTGCGCATCAACCGCCGCCGTGGCACGCCGGCCGACTATCTGGCGCGGCTCACCGAAGCGGGTATCGAAGCCCAACTGGTCGGCGAGAGCGGGGTGCGTCTGGTCGAGCCGGTGGGGGTAGACCGCCTGCCGGGCTTTCAGGACGGCGATTGTTCGGTCCAGGATCTGGGCGCGCAATGGGCCGCCCCCCTGCTCAATGTCAGCGACGGCATGCGAGTGCTCGACGCCTGCGCCGCCCCTGGTGGGAAAACCGGGCATTTGCTGGAACTCGCCGATCTCGACCTGACTGCGCTCGACCTTGACCGGCTCAGGCTCGACCGGGTGGCCTCGAATCTGAGCCGGCTGGGTTGCAGTGCCAAGCTCGCCGTCGGCGACGCGGCCAGGCCGGCTGACTGGTGGGATGGCCAACCGTTCGACCGCATCCTGGCCGATGTGCCCTGTTCGGCCAGCGGGGTGGTGCGGCGTCATCCCGATATCAAGTGGCTGCGCCGGCCTGACGACTTCGGCCGCTTTGCCGCCCAGCAGGCCGCCATGCTCGACGCCCTGTGGGGCTGTCTCAAGCCCGGCGGGCAGCTGCTCTATGTGACCTGTTCGGTGTTTCCGCAGGAAAATAGCGAGCAGATTGATGCCTTTTTGCAACGCCAACCCGAGGCACGCCGTTTGCCGCTGTCGAGCCTGCCGGCTGATGGGCAGTGTTTGCCCGATGCGGCCGGGGACGGTTTCTTCTATGCCCTGTTGGAGAAGAAGAGCTAAGTAGAGGCGTAGAAATAAATTTTTCTGCAAAAGCAGTGCAAGAACAGGTCTTAAACATCAAGAAAAATTATAATTTTAGGTAAGTCTTGCCTTGGCTGGAACGAACGGGCCGCCAGTCGGATCGACGCTAGCAGGTGTTGCACGCCTGAAACTGTTGTTGCGAAAAAGCACGCGGCAGGGCTAAATCTCGCCTTATGTCCCGTCCCGCCCCGTCCTTTCTGCTGGTGCTGTTGCGCCGACTGCCGTTTCTGCTGGCGGTCGCGCTGACGGTATCGGCCTGGGCGGGCGAGATTCGGGCGATCGATGCCGAAGGGCGCGAGCAGGAAGGGCGCTACAGCATCGACGCCCGTTTCGCGGTCAGCCTCGACCCAGTGCATGAAAATGCGCTGCTGGCCGGGGTACCGCTGACCTTTGCGGTCGAATTCACCTTGACCCATCCGCGCTGGTACTGGGCGTACCGGCGCCTCGCCGACTGGTTTGACGCCACGTCTCGGCTCGAATACCGGCTTTCCTACCATGCACTGACCCGGCAGTACCGGGTCGGAGTCGGTTCCCTCCATCTCAGTTTCGATACCTTGAGCGAGGCCCTGCGTGCGCTCGGGGTGGTACGCGACTGGCAGGTATTCGAGCGCGGCAGTCTGACCCGCAGTGCCGCGATTGCCGGCGAGCTGTCGATGCGGCTCGATCTGGCCAAGCTGCCCAAACCGCTACAACTGTCGCTGCTCGGCGACAGCGAGTGGCGCCTGCAATCGGACCCGGTGCGGGTCAATTTCGGCGAGGCGCGCTGAGACCATGCGCAATACGCTGCTGCTGATCGGTTCGCTGGCTGCCATTCTGGTATTTCTGCTTGCCACCGCCAGCGGCAACAACACCTTGTTCGGTCAGTATTACTGGTGGCTGGTGGCCCTCAATGCCCTGATGGCGGCCGGTCTGGGCGGTCTGGTGCTGACCCGGGTCGGCCGGCTGCGCCGCCAGGTCGCGGCGCGGATGTTCGGCTCGCGACTCGCCTGGCGCCTGACTCTGATGTTCGCGCTGGTGGCTGTGCTGCCGGGCACCTTGCTCTACACCCTCTCCGTTCAGTTCCTCGGTAAAAGCATCGAGACCTGGTTCGACGTAAGTGTCGACAAGGCGCTCGAACGCGGCCTCGATCTGGGCAAGCGGGCGCTCGACTTCTCGCTCAAGGACCTGCGCCAGAACGCCGACTTCATTGCCGACGCCCTGGCCGACGAGAGCGACAGCGGCGCCCAGACCCGCTTGAGCCAGTTGCGCGAGCAGGTCCATGTGCTCGAAGCGAGCCTGTTCGACGCACGCGGCCGGGTGATTGCCCATGTCGGCGACGAGCGCGCCAACCCGGTGCCCCTGGTGCCCGAGCGGGCGGTGCTCAAGAAGGTGATTCAGCAATTCCCCTATCGGGCACTCGAAACCACGCCTAACTATGGCCTGAGCCTGCGGGTGCTGGTACCCGTGAATCCCGGCCGGATCGGCGGTGAAGTCCGGGTGCTGCAACTGCTGCAACCGGTGCCGGCCGATCTGGCGCGCGACGCCGAGCTGGTCGAACAGGTGCGCAATGAATACAAGCTGCTGGCGCTGTCGCGCAATGGCCTCAAGCAGAGCTATGCGCTGACCCTGACCCTGGCCTCGCTGATGGCGCTGCTCGCGGCCGTGGTGCTGGGGATGTATTTGTCGGAAAAGCTGGCTGCCCCGCTGACCGTGCTGGCTGCCGGCACCCGGGCCGTGGCTCAGGGCGATTTCTCGCAGATGCAGCCGGTGGTCAGCCGTGACGAATTGGGCATCCTGACCCACTCGTTCAACCGGATGACCCGCCAATTGGCCGAGGCGCGCGCCCAGGTCGAACAGAAGCAGCGAGAACAGGAGGCGGCCAAAGCTTATCTGGAGACGGTGCTGGGCAATCTGACCGCCGGGGTGCTGGCGTTCGATGCCAATCATCAGCTGCGCTCGGGCAATGTCAGCGCCGAAGGGGTGCTCCATGTCGATCTGGAGCGGCTGGTGCTGCTCTCGCTCGATCAATGGAAGGATGAATACCCGCATCTGGCCGGTTTCGCGGCCGGCCTGGCCGAATCGCTGGCCCAGCAGGGGGAATGGCAGCGCGAACTCGATATCAAGCACGATGGCGGCGCCCGGATGCTGCTGGTGCGCGGCACGCGGCTGCCGATCGATGGCGAAGGCGAGGGTGGTGGCTCAGTGGTGGTCTTCGACGATGTCACCGATCTGCTGCGGGCCCAGCGCGATGCCGCCTGGGGCGAAGTGGCCAAGCGGCTGGCACATGAGATCCGTAACCCGCTCACCCCGATCCAGCTCGCGGCCGAGCGGCTCGAATTCAAACTGGCCGACAAGCTCGGCAGTGCGGATGCCGAGGTGCTGACCCGCTCGACCCAGACCATCGTGGCCCAGGTCGGTGCCCTGAAACAGATGGTGGATGCCTTCCGCGAATACGCCCGTCAGCCGGCGACCAAGCTGGCCCTGCTCGATCTGCGCGGGCTGATCCGCGAGGTCCTGGTGTTGTACGAGACAGCACCGTTGTTGCTGGAGGATGATGGGGCTGATCTGACCATTCTGGGTGACGCCACACTCCTGCGTCAGGTAGTGCACAATCTGCTTAAAAATGCCCAGGAAGCCGTGGGTGAACGTGCCGATGGCCGGATTCGAGTGAGGCTTGAGCGCAACAGTAAGTCGATTCGGCTTGCCGTGGAAGATAATGGCCCAGGTTTCGATGATGCAATTTTGCAACGAATTTTTGAGCCTTATGCTACAACCAAGAAAAAAGGCACTGGCCTGGGCCTCGCCATCGTGAAGAAAATCGTGGACGAGCACCACGGGCAGATTGCCGCTTTCAATATGGATACGGGCGGCGCCGCCGTTCGTATCGATTTCCCCCCGGCCCCTGCGGCCGCAACGTCGTGAACCGTATCCGGACGAGGAGAGAACACAGTGGGTAGTAACGACATCCTGATCGTCGACGACGAAATCGGCATCCGCGAGTTGCTCTCGGAAATTCTCCAGGACGAAGGCTACCGTGTGGCCATCGCCGAGAATGCCACCCAGGCCCGACAGATTCGTAATCAGGGCCGTCCGGCACTGGTGCTGCTCGATATCTGGATGCCCGACACCGATGGCGTGACCCTGCTCAAGGAATGGGCGAGCAACGGCCAACTGACCATGCCCGTGGTGATGATGTCGGGCCATGCCACCATCGATACGGCGGTCGAGGCCACCCGCATCGGCGCCTTCGATTTCCTGGAAAAGCCGATCGGTCTGCAAAAGCTGCTGGCCACCGTCAAGCGGGCGCTCAAGCACGGCGAGATGCAGCCCAAGCCTGACAATTCCCTGGCGGCGCTCGGCAAGAGCCCGCTGATCCTGATTCTTAAAAAACAGCTCGACCAGGCGCAAAGCCTGAGTCTGCCGCTGCTGCTCACCGGCGAGCCCGGTAGCGGCTTTGTGGCCTGTGCCCGTTATCTGACTCCACCCACCGCCCCGTTCATCGCGCCCGACAGCCAGGAAGCCCTGGTCGATTCGGGTGCCGAACTGGTGCAGCGGGCGGCCAACGGCACGCTGTTCCTGCGCGATATCGGCCACTATGAGCGGCGCACCCAGACTGCGTTGGTGCAGTTGCTGCCGCGACTCGACAAGCACAATGTCCGTCTGCTGTGCGCCACCAGCCGCAGTCTGCCCGAGCTGATCGACCGGTTCGACCCGGCGCTGTTCACCTATCTGTCGCAACTGGTGATTCCGCTGCCGCCGCTGCGCGAGCATCGCGACGATATTCCTGAACTGGCCGAGCACATCCTTGCCGGCGTGGTCGAGTCGAGCCAACTGACTGCCCGCCGTTTCACCTCGGCGGCGCTCAATGCATTGCGCCAGCACGATTGGCCGGGCAATCACGAGCAACTGCACAATATCGTCAAGAGTCTGGCGCTGACCGCCAGCGAGTCCGAAATCGACGCCGGTCCGGTCAACCGGGTGCTGGCCCAGTTTTCGCCGCCGCGTCCGCAGACGATCACCGTCTCCGGCCCGCAGTTCAATTTCGACCAGCCTCTGCGCAATGCCCGCGATGAGTTCGAGCGGGCCTACTTCGAGCACCATATCGGGCTCGAGGGCGGCAATATGAGCCGGGTGGCCGAGAAGGTTGGGCTGGAGCGGACTCACCTCTACCGCAAGCTCAAGCAACTGGGCGTGCAGGTGGTCAAGAAACAGCGTTGATGTCGCCTGCCCTGGCGCAGCCTCTGGCCGTGGCAAGTGGCGCCGCCCTGGGCGCCTTGCTGCGCTGGGGGTTGGGCGTCTGGCTCAATCCGCTGTTTGCCCGGCTGCCGCTTGGTACGCTGTGCGCCAATCTGCTCGGCGGCTACCTGATCGGGGTAGCCGTTGCCGTTTTTGCCTGGCAGACCGAACTGTCGCCGGCCTGGCGGCTGTTTGCGATCACGGGTTTTCTTGGCGGGCTGACCACCTTTTCCACGTTTTCCAGCGAAGTGGTCGGGTTGATGCTCGATGGCCGCTGGGGATGGGCAAGTGCGGCGGCGGCCATGCACCTGTTCGGCTCGCTGGGGCTGACCTTGTTGGGGGTGGCAACGGTCAGCCTGCTGCGGCAGTGGTTGGCTTAGCATTTAGAAAAAAACAAGAAAAATATCTGCAAGGAAGGCAGCCGATTATTTAAATAAATAGTCTCTATCTGCCACACCCACCCCACTCATTCCCGCCTCTCCCCGCCGTCCTCCACTCCACCCCCAAGCAACTCTATCGCCCTCTCAAGCCTGGACCCAGCTTTCAGGACATTGCTGGAAAACTCGGATTCAGAAAGATCAGCACAGCGAACTGGAGAGGCATCGTCAACAGCGCCATGAAGAGGCGGTGGGGCGTTAGCGCATTTCCAGCCCATTCGGAGTCAGCGGGTCCGGCACTCAAAGCGCAGGTGTGCCGCGCCTCACCAGGTCTAGCGGCGACGCCGATTCAAATGGACAGGCGCTGGACCGGAGGCTGTAACGCACGATTACTGTTCCTCGCGCTGAAAATCGTCTGACAGCCATGACGCAAGCCCGGTGTATGGGTTCGGGGCGCCTTAGTGGAGGCGGGGTTTGGGGTGGGCGTCGGATCGGGCGCCCATGCATTGCCAAGTCAGCGTGTCGTCCGTTTTGCCGCCGTCTCCGCCTGCTTCAGCACTTCCCACACTTCATCGTGTTCGATGAACCGCCGCCAGGGCTGTTGCAAGACTTCGGCACAGACCTGTTGGCAGCGCTGCTGGTGGTGCGGATGGCTGGCCGCCAGCGCCAGCAGGGTGCGCAGATAGCTGTCGTAGAGCGGATAGCGCAGCGTCTTGTCGTACTCGCACAGCGCCATGGCCAGATCGAGTCGCGCAAGGCTGTCCTCGAGCTCAGTGAGGCTGGGCGGGCTAGCCTGTTCAAACGAAATCTCTGCCAGACGCAGAGCGGTAAAGCGCAGCACCTCGCGGATCGGGTCGTCGGCACGCAATGAAGGCCAAAGCGTACAAGGCGACAGCCGTTGCCAGGCTGCCCGGCAGATGGCGTGGTGCTCTTCCCGGCGTTCCAGCTCGATGCTGAGCCAGCATTGCAGATTGAATAATTCCGCCCACTGCAAGGCGTCGTGCTGGTCGGCCTCGCGCAGCAGCCGTTCGATCCGGCACAGGTATTCCCAGGCCTTTGCATAGGTGGTCCGATGACTGCTCAAACGGTAGGCGTCGTCGAACCCGTCCCTCACAGCGCGATGGTCGAAGTCGCTGCGTGCTTTGTTGCGAGCGGGATGGTAGTGGGCGTAATCGTCCACCGGTGCCATGGAGCCGGCTGCCTGCAAGGCAGCGGCTGCCTCAGCGTGCTGGCCTTGCAGATGGTGACAATAGCCAAGAAGGAAACTGGCCGTGGCGGCAATCGCGGGGTTGGTGGCGCTCGGCAGGCTCTGGAAATCGGCCTGGGCTTTGGCAAGCGCCGCTGGCTGCTGCATCAGATAGCCACGGCCGCGTTCGAGCAGCAGCCAGGCGTGCGGCAGTTCACGGCTGGGCTTGGCCAGCAAGCCGTTAAATACCTCGGCGTAGTGCGCCGCCGGCACCTCGTCGGCCTGGCTGGGATCGGCACGCAGTGCGGTGAGGCAGACCGCGACGCTGCGCAGCGCCAGCGGCAGATGGCGCAGCCGGTCGGGATAGCGGCCGATGAATTTCCTGGCCATCGAGTCATTGAGGAATTGCGGCGGAATCGCGTGGAGCTGGGCCGGCTCGGCATTGAAGCAAGCCAGGGCAAGCTGCTCGTCAAAGTGCGCCGGCGGAATTTCTTCTGCCTTGAGCCGCTGTTCACGCGGGCCGTTGCGCAGCTTATTGAGCATGCTTTCCTTGTCCCAGAACACCAGCCAGCAGCGCAGGCCGTAGCGGATATTGCGCCCAAGGCAGGCAGCAGCTTGATGGGCTGCGACGATTTCCGGCCAGTCGGGATCCTGGCCATACAGCGCTTCGGCATGCCGGTACAGCTCGGCATCGAACAGATGGCCCGGAATCGAATCGAGCGCCGCCTTGTCGAGGCTGAGCGCCCGTTGCAGCATCGGTGCGGTCTTGTAGTCGGACGGGATATGGTGCTGCACGAATTCCGTGCCGCCACAGGCCAGGGCCAGCAGCCATAGTTCGTCGTCTTGCAGGGCCGCCGGGACGGCGAACAGCGCTTCGCTGTCGAGCCGGATGGCCGCTTCGCAGAGTGCGCGATCAAGCAGCGAAGCGGGCAATTCGCTCAGGCCCACCTGACAGCGCAGCAGATGCAGACAGACTTCACGGTCGAGCAAGGCGGCGGGAAGGCGTCTGATGGGCAGGGGGCCTGTGTCTGGTGCCGCAGCCAGACAGATTTCCCGGCTGATCAGCTCGTCGGGCAGATAGGCCAGATAACTGGCATCGTGGCTGACCAATTGCCGCGCCGATTCGGCGCTATAGGCCGCAGGCGGGAAATGCGGGGCGAATAGGTCGGCTTTCCTGGGATGACGCTTGAGCAGTGCTTCGAGCAGTGCCGGCGTGCGTTCTGCCATGGGCGCGCGCCTGATCCGGCTGGGGTGGCGCAGCACCAGCTTGCGCCACCAGTGCTGATCGCGCCGCGGAGCGTGGTCTTCGAGCCGCTGGTTTTCCCAATCGACTTCGACCAGCGGTTTGCTCAGAAAAGCGGTATCGAGCCGTTCATCGAGCGGCCGATCGAACTCGCCAGCGCGGGCAATCGCGCGGCAGCGGTAGCTATCGGCTTCGTCCCGACGACCCTGGCGCCACAGATGGGCGGCCATCAGCCAGTTGAGGGTGCCATGGTCCGATTGATGGGCGAGCCCGGCTTCGATATCGCGGATGGCCTGTTCGCGGTAGCTGGCAGCCGAGTCGGCTTCGTAATCGGGTCGGGCAGGGTCGCTCAGCAGCAGATAGGCTTCGGCACGAACGCGCAGCAGATTGGCATGGGCGTATTGGCCGGCCGCTTCGATCACCGGACCGACCAGATCGGCTGCAAGCCGTGGCAGGTCAAGACGCAGGGCCGTGGCGCCGGCGAGAAAGGCGCCTTCGTTGTAGAGGGTGTACTGGCGGGCCGGGAACGCGTTGGCTGCCTGCTGTAGATAGGGCAATGCCTGACGGTAGGCACCAGCCAGATAGAGGCACTGTCCCAGCTTGACCGACAGCGGGGCGTAAGCTGGCGCGAGCCGGGCGGCTTCGCGGTAGTAGAGCCAGCCCAGCAGTTCCTTGCCCTGACTGAACGCCTCGTCGCCCTCGCGCTGTAGCGCCAGCGCTGCCGGGTCAAAGCCTTCGCGCACAATCGGCTGGCCTTGGCGCAGATGGTCGCCTATCGCGCTGATATCCCAGCAAGGCGCATCGTGATAGTGCTCGACCACCAGTTGCTGCACCTCGTCACGCAGCGCGAACATGGCGTCGTGCCAAGTAAGGACCGGGTTGTCATGGTCCAATGCTTGGCAGTAATCCCAGTCGGTCAGCAGACAGACCAGGGTATCGGGCGACAGCGTCAGCGTGTCGAGATGGTGGAACCAGGAAAACAGATAAGGCGTATACACCGTCGCGCGCGGCGGCGTGCGGTTCATCTCGTGGTCCTCGGCCATCAGGCTGGCATAAGCGGCCGAATGGATGGGACCTAAAGCCAGCAGGTCATAAGCGGTCAGCGACAGGCCGCTGCCGTGGACGGCGCCCGTGGTCCAGATCGCCGTCCTGCTCTGGAAATCGAGCCGGACATCACCCTCGATCAACAAGGTGCGTATTGCATTGTCCTTGAGCCAGTCGCGCCAGTCCTGGGTCAGATGATGGTTGCCCGACAGCACCACCACCGGGTCTTCCGCCGCATCTTCATCCCATTCCCATTCCTCGCGCAGTTCATAGAGGGCCGGATAGCGCTCGAATACTTCGGCCTGGGTCAGGACCCGGTAGCGATCAGGCGGGGTGGAAACGAAAGTGCTGTGCATCGGCTGGACCTCAGGGGGGCGGCGGACGAAAGGGAAACAGATCGGCTGGCAGTGTCCCTGAAACTGCCTACCCCGGGCAGGGGAGTAATACCGGACCCGTCAGCATTCTCCTGCTCACTGGCGCCGACACCGAACATATCGAGGGGCGTCAGCCGTGAGACGGCATGACGCACCAGGGTTTCGGTTCTCTGTGGGGGAGGGCTTACGGTCTGCGGCCCAGGCCCTTCGCTGGCGCATTTCCACTGAAATGGCGTCGCAGCAAGTCTGGTGGAGCGCTGGGAGCCGGCGCCATGAGGTCCGGACACACTGACTCCGAACTGGCCGGCAAGGCGCCGAGGGAGGACTGGACGCCCAGCTGAAGGCCGCCCGAGCTACAGATGGCGGGTTTCCGCCGGGGCATGTTGCCAATTGTTGTGGCGGCCGTCGGCGTAGCGCACCGGGGCGTTGGCCAGTTCCTCGTCGCTGACATTGTCAAGGCAGGCCACATTGACCGAATAGAAATCGCCGCCCAGCACATCGAGATGACCACGTCCGAACGGCCGGATGCCGCAATGGCGGCAGAACAGATGGTGCATGGCATTGCTGCCGAACTGGTAGTCGCTCAAGGCCGATTCGCCCGACAGCAGCCGAAAGGCCGCCGGTTTGACCAGCACGCCCCAATAGCGGCTTTTGGCGCAGATCGAGCAATTGCATTTGCCGGTGCCGCTGGCGAGGTCGATATCGGCTTCGAAACGGACTTTGCCGCAATGGCAGCTTCCCTGGTAACGCTTGAGCATGCGGGGCCTCCTGTTGGCCGGGCAGCAGGAAGCATGACCCGGCACGGTGATGGTCTACATGGAAAATAACAGGAAAAACGACTGCTAGAGGTGGTACGGGTATTGATCGAAAAAGTTCATTCCATGCCACCGCGTTGTAAGCGGTGCGCTTGCATTGTCTCGGCCTGGAAGGCGGCCAGCAACAAGCCGTGCAGCCGTTCGGCATGCTGGCTGTTGTCGGCGCTGACATTGCAGACATAGATATCGAGGGTGACGCCACCGCGTTCGGGCCAGGTATGGACGGCCAGATGCGACTCGGCCAGCAGGAGCGCCCCGGTGACGCCGCCGGGCTGGCCGTCGAGTCCGGGGAAGGTGTGCCAGCGCTCGCCCACGATGGTCAGCTGGCAATCCTCGACATGACGGCGGCACAGTCTGGCCAGTTGCCCGGCATCGGTCAGCAGGGCTGTGTCGCAGCGGCAACGGTATAAATCGGCAGTCAGATGCAGCCCGTGCATGGTCAATCCAGTGGCAAAAAATGGCCGGCGCGGCGCATTCAGTTTGGCCCATTGCGTGGGCGTCCGCCATCCAATATCCAGCGGGCCGCCTCGACGCCCCAATACTGGGCTTCCTCGAACAGGCTGATCCCGCCGACATCGGCATGGGCCAGCGCGACATGGGAAGTCGGCTGGCGCAAGGCCCGCCGCTCGGGCGCCAGAAAACCGGGGGTCGGCCGGGCCATCGCATGGCCCCAGCGCCAGACATCGAGTCGGGTGCAGATCTCGCCGATCTCGGGATGCGCCCGGGCCAGATCGGCCAGAATCGCCTGTGCCCACTCGGGCTGACTGCGCTGCCACAGCCACTGGCGGCCGGCGGCAGGGCTCACTTCGGTCAAGGCGCGGTAATAGGTCAGCACCGTCGCCATCGGCCGCATCTGGAGCGACTGATGGGTCGCCACCACATAGCCCAGTCCCTGTCCCTGATAGAGCACATTGTCCCAACTGAGCGGCGCGTGGCCGAGATCCTGCGGCAATTGGCTCAGCGTCAGATTGGCCACCAGCCAGGGCGCATAGTCGATCCGCCGTGCGGCCGCGGCCCAGACGGCGGGCAGTTGCGGCCAGAGCCGGGGCAGCAGCCCGACCGGGCCGGCCCAGACCAGCCGGTCGATCCGATAACGCAGCGTCTCGCGCCGCTCGGCATCGTAGACATCGACTTCCCGGCCGTCGGCGCCGATCCGGTACACCATCTGGCCAAGCCGCAGACGCGCTGCAAAGCGCTCGACCAGCCGCTGCACCAGCCAGCCATTGCCCTCGGGCCAGGTCAGCACCGTGTCATGCGAGGCATTGGCGGCCTCGCCGTCGCGGCTGGCGAAATAGTGGATACCGGCCCAGGCCGAGGTCTCGGCATAACTGGTGCCGTAGTCGTCGCGGCAACCGTAGTCGATGTACCAATGCAGGCTGGGGGCGTCGTAGCCGTTGCGCTGGAGCCAGTCGCGCATGCTGATGCGGTCAAGTGCCAACAGACTGGGATCGTCCGAACTCAAGGCCAAGGGCAGCGCAAAGGCCGGCCGGCCGTCGGCGCCGTGCAAGCTGGCGAAACGGTGCATCTCGGCATCGAAGCGCCGGTACTGTTCGAGCGCACCGGGCGGCAGGCCGAAGGTCGGCACCACGCCTTCCTGCCAGTTGCCATGGATATACAGACGCTCCTGCGGGCTGTGGCACAGATGGCGTTCGTCGTATTCGGGCCGCAGCGTCTCGGGGTCGCCGCGCAGTATGCCCAGATCGCTCAGCAGCAGGCGGACATAGCGTGCCTGCGGGCCCGGCAGCGGCAGATAGTGGGCACCCCACGGATAAGACGTCACGGCATTGCTGCCCCAGCGGGCATTGCCGCCGGGCTGCCCTTCCAGATCGAGCAGCAGGAAATCCTGATGGCCCGAGCGTTGCAGCCACCAGGCGCAACTGAGCCCGCCGATGCCGGCGCCGGCGATCAGCACCGGCACGTCGATGGTGCGGGTGGGAGGCGGGAAGCGGTGGCCGTCGCGTAGCAGATGGCCCAGTGCATGCGAGGGGCCGAGCAACTCACCGGGCGGCAAGGGTCTGGGGCGCGGCACACAACCCAGCAGCGCCCCGGCCGCACTGCCGGCCAGAAAGCGGCGGCGGTCGGTGGGCATCAGCGGATCACTCCGCGCCACTCCTGTTCGAAGATACGCACCAGTATCTGGTTATTGAGCCGGTTGACCTCGCCCGGCACCCGGCTCATATCGGCCGGGAAGTGGAATAGCGTGGGCAGCACTGCCGGCGTCAGAAAACGGGTCGGTACCGGCACCCGGGGCGGCGGCTGATAGTCGTCGCGGCTGACCAGGATATAGCCCCATTCGCCGAACGACGGCACCATGGCGTGATAGGGCGTGGCCTTGAGGCCAACGCTTTCGATTGTATTCACCACGGTCCAGTAAGCCCGGCGCGCATACAGGGGCGAAGTCGACTGCACCACGGCGCGGCCGCGTGCGCTCAGCGTATGTTCGAGCAGGCGATAGAAGGTATTGGTGTAGAGCTTGCCGACGGCGTAATTGGTCGGATCGGGGAAGTCGACCACGATAAAGTCGAAGGCATCGCGCTGGTTTTCCAGCCAGCGGAAGGCATCGGCCTCGATCACCTTGACCCGGGGCGAATGAAAGGCATCGCCATTGAGGCGGCGCAGCGCCGGGTGTTCGCGAAATAGCTGCGGCATCGCCGGGTCGAGTTCGACCAGCGTGACCGATTCGACCTGCGGATATTTCAGGATTTCACGCACCGCCAGACCATCGCCGCCCCCGAGCACCAATACCCGGCGCGCCCAGGGCGTGGCGGCCAGACCCGGATGGACCAGCGCTTCGTGATAGCGGTATTCGTCGTGCGAAGAGAATTGCAGATTGCTGTTGAGAAACAGCCGGTAGTCGTCCTTCCAGCGCGTCAGCACCATGCGCTGGTAAGGCGTGCTCTTGGTAAAGACGATGCGGTCCTGATACAGCGTACTTTCGGCCAGACTGCCCAATTGGTCGGCAGTGACAAAGCCGGTGCACAGCGCCAGCAACACGGCAATCGCCTGGGTCTGCAATACCCAGCGCTGGGCGAGCTGATCGCGAAACAGGTGGACGCTCCACAGGGCCACAGCGGTATTGAACAGGCCAAACAGAATCGCCGTGCGCACCATGCCAAGCTGCGGGGCCAGCCATAGCGGAAACAGGATCGAGACGGCCAGCGCGCCGAGATAGTCGAAACTGAGCACTTCCGACACCAGATCGCGAAAGCTGACCTGCTTTTCCAGCAATCGCATCACCAGCGGGATTTCGAGGCCGACCAGCGTGCCGATCAGAAACACCAGGCCATAGAGCAAGGGCAGAAAGCTGCCGGCCATCCAGGTGTACATCCAGAACAGCAGCAGCGCCGAGAAGCCGCCGATCAGGCCGACCAGCAGTTCGATCCGGATAAAGCGGGCGGCGATCTGGTCTTCGATATGGCGCGACAGCCACGAGCCCACCCCCATGGCAAACAGATAGACCCCGATCACCGTGGAGAACTGGGTGACCGAGTCACCGACCAGATAGCTCGATAGCGCAGCCGCCACCAGTTCGTAGGCAAGGCCGCACGAGGCAACCACGAAAACCGAGAAGAGCAGGGCATAACGCATCGTGGGCAGACGGTCGATAAAGGGCCGGGGCAGTGTAGCGGGGCAGGCCGACGGCGTCACCTGCCGTGGCTGGCAGGGTGGCTGCGGGTCGGACTGGGCGTTCTGGGTGGAAGCGAGCGGCAGGTGATGGCGCGGGAGTCCCGTCCGCTGGGGCCGGGGCAGGTGGCCGGAGTCCGTGCGATATCCGGATGCTGAGACTGGCCCGACACACTGCGTCCGCTATTTATGATGGATCAGCACGGTACGCGCGCCGTGACCGCGCTTGCCTTCGTCGCCAAATGCCGAGTAGCCCTTGTACTGGGCATAGGCAAAGACCATCAGCAGCAGGCTGGCGAGCACCATATAGACGCGCATCATCAGTCGTCATCCTCGTCATGGTCATCGAGCCGGCGCCGCTCGAAACGATGGGCGCGCCACCAGGCGATCAGCGGCACGATGCTCAACACGATCAGCAGCAGCCAGAAATTGCCCCACAGGGGGATATTGCTGACCAGCTTGATCTGGTCGCTGATCGGATTGAGTCGATAGCTGTCCTGTTCGGTCTCGGCCTCGATCTCGAGCACATAGTCGCCTTCGGGCACGGCGCCGAACATGGCCTGATCGCGCGGCTGGCCCTCGCTCCATGAGCTGCCGTCGTACTCATCGACACCATGGAAATAGGACAGCTCGCGGCTGAGCTGGTAATGGCGGCCGTTCTGGTTGTCGATCAGGGTCAGATCGACTGCCAGCCAACTGTTGTCGATCACCGCCTCATGCTGGGCCAGGATATTGCCGCCGTCGAAATGGAACGGCTGGCTGGTAAAGCTCTTGTGGCTCTGCTTCGGCTCGATCTCGATGCGCTGGGTCAGCAGCGTGCGATTGGCCGAGAACAGGGTGAAGACCATCATCACGATCAGCGCTGCAAAGCTGAAGCCGGCCCAGGCCAGCCAGAACGGCAGGATCTGATGGGGGGAGGGCTGGTTGGGGCCGACTCCCCGTGGTTCGGGCAGCGGATTGGCCAGCTTGAAGGCCTCGCTGATCTCGGTCGGATTGACGTATTCGGCCAGCGTCCAGTTGAGTTCGGTCTGGCTCTGCTCGCGCGACAACATCAAGGGCGGGGCGATGTAGTCATCGATCCCGACCACATCGTCGAGCTTGACCCGCCAGTTGAACTCGCCCACCACATAGATCACCTGCCCCAGATAACTGTGCAGATAACGAAACCGCTGTTGGTGATAGCTGACCTTGGGGGGCTTGTCGCCGTTGTCCTGTTCGGTCGGCAGCCGTGGTGGCGCCTTGGCGAAATTCCAGTGGCCGTGGTAGTCGGTCAGCCAGCGGAAGCCTTCCTTTTCGGCATGGAGCAGGTATTCGTCCCAGGTGCCCGTCTCGCTGCCCTGACTGTCGAGGCTGCGGCGGCGCATAAAGCCGAGGATGGTGTACTGGGCGCCGCGAAACTTGCCCTGGCTGCCGATCTCCAGCAGCGGACGGATGCCGAGCCGGGCATTGGCCTGCCCCAGCACGGCCATATTGGGGTCCTGCGGGTCGACGATGGTGCCGCAGCCGCGACAGGCCACGGCACGGATGCTGTCGAGACTGACCTGGAGCGGCCCGCCGCAGCCCTGGCATTTGAACTGACGCGCCTGGGCCTTCTTGGTCGGGGCCGGTCCGGTCTGGACCACGCCTTTGAACAGTTCTGCCGGCTCGACTGCCACGCCCAGATAGAGCTTGGGCGGACTGTCGCTGTAGTCGATGCTGGCAAAGCGGGTTTCCGAGCGCAGATCGACGGCCGGTGCATCCCAGCCGGCGCCGACCTTGAACGGCAGTTCGCCTTCGCCGGCGACGCAGCGGGCATGTTCGATATTGGTGACGGTAAAGGTATCGTTGCCGAGCCGGGCCTGCTGGCCGACTCGGAAATGGTCGATCGACGGCAGCGTGACTTTCAGGCTCTGCTCGAAGGTGACATACGCGAGCCCCGAGCCTTCCGATACCCAGCCGGTGCGGCCATCATCGAACAGGCAGTGCCATTCGTTCCAGTAACCGTCGGCGTATTGCAGTTGCAGACGGCCGATGACCCGGAAGCCGACGCTGCGAAAGCGTCCCATCAGGCCCAGGCGCAGCGGGCTATGGTCCTCGGCCAGCTCGGCCATCTTGCCCAGGTTTTCCAGGTCCAGATCGTGACGAACCAGGGTGCTGCGACAAAAGCCGCAGACTGCCATCACCGACCCTTTGGAACGGAACTCTACCTGGGCGCCACAAGCGGGGCACTTGGCAATCTGCATAAAGGATTCCGCAAAAGAAAAGCGCCACGACGGCTGCCGTGGGTTTCCCTAGCTTTATAGAACGCTGATAAAAGGCTGTTGGCCGTCTCGGACACCCGTTCAAGGGATGGACGGCATTGCCGATCAAAGAATAAATTTATCTGCAAATTAATCGCTAGATAAGAAGCGAGGTATTTGCAGATATTAAAAATATCTTCAAGAATTACCGCTCGGCGCCAGCGCCGGCTAGTGGATGGCCGAGGCGATGATGATGGCGATGCCTAGGCACATGGCGGCGACCACGGTGGCGAGTGCCTGGTTCTTGTCCTCGACGATGCCTTTCCACAGATCGTAAGGGGTGAGCTTGTCGATGATGATAAAGGCGACCCAGAACACCACCACGCCCAGCAGCGAGTAGACCAGCGAGCCGACCAGCTGGCCGGGCTTGAGCAATTCCAACATAAGGATGCCTCCGTAGAGCAGGGGTTATTTATGGTAAGCACGGCCGCCGCCGTGGACGGCGCTGCGTTCCTGGACCCGTTCGTCCGAACCGAACACCGAGTAGCCTTTGTACTGGCCCCAGCTATAGAACCCGGTCATTGCCACCGCCAGCACGAGATAGAGTCGGTACATCATTTTCCTTTGCTAGGGCTTATGGTCGCTCTCGGCCCAGCGTTGCCGTTCGAAGTTATTGCGCATGCTGGCAAACAGCGGCGGCAGCAGCAGCAATATCAGGGTCAGCCAGAAATTGCTCCAGATTGGCACGCCGCGCCGGACTTCGACCTGGTTCAGATAGGGCGGATGGCTGGGCGGCGCTTCCGCCTCGATTTCCAACAGATAGCGGCCAGCCGGAATATCGTGCAGCAGCGCCGTATCATCGGGACTGCCCTCGCTCCAGTCGCTGCCCGAGTAATAGCTGATCTCGCGCCCTAGCTGGTAGCGCTGGCTGGTGGCCACATTGATCAGATCGATATCGGTGGCGAGCCAGTTATTGCTCAGATTGCTGCGTTGCAGCACGGCCAGATTGCCGCTGCCGGGAATATCGAACGGCTGGCTGGTCCAGCTGCGGCGCGTCTCGTTGGCGTCGAGCGTCAGCGCCTGACTCCAGACGATACGGTTGGGGGCGGCGATCACAAAGATGGTCTGGAGCACCAGCAGCGTGATGCCGACCACCATATAGGTAAACCAGAAACTGCCCGAGGAGCCGGGCGGCGCCGGCTGGTTCGGGGCAATGCCGCGCGGTTCGGGCAGCGGTCGCTTGGGCCGGAACGCCTTGGCCACGGCATCGACCGGCAGATATTCGAGCAGGGTCCAGGTGATTTCGCGTTCGCTGCTTTCCTTGGACAGCAATAAGGGCGGGTCGATAAAGTCGTCCACCCGAATCTTGTCGCCGCGCTTGACCCGCCAGTTGAACTCGCCCACCACATGGACCACTTCGGCCTGATAGCCCTGGAAATGGCGGAAGCGATGCTTGAGATAGCGGGCATAGGCATGGATGCCCTTCTCTTCGCTGGGCTGGGCGGCCGTGGCATGGCCAAGGCTCCAGTGGCCATCGGTTTCGGTCAGCCAGGAATAGCCCGACTTCTCGTTCCACAGCAGGTATTCATTCCAGTGAAAGGTCTCGCCATCGCTGCGGCTGCGCCGGCCCAGGCAGCCGATGATGGTGTACTGGGTGCCGCGCAGCCGGCCCTGCATGCCAAGGTCGAGACTGCGCGGCAATGAGGCTTCGCCTTTTTTGCGCGCAGTGCTGATGACCTTGAGCTGGGCATCGGCCAGATCGACCACGGCGCCGCAATGGTCGCAGCCGTAGACCTTGGCTTCGTCGGTCACGGGCTGGATCGGCGCGCCGCAGCCGGTGCATTTGAACTGACGGGTCTTGACCTGCTTGGTCGGGGCCGGACCCACCGGCATGCCGGCGATCAGATCAGCCGGCGGCACCGATTCGCCGACATAGAGCCGGGGCGGGTCGCTGCTGTAGTCGAGGCTGGCGAATTGCTGGCCTTCACGCAGATCGACGGCCGGCGCCGGAAAGCCCGGTCCGACCGCAAACGGCAATTCGCCGGCGCCGCCTACACAGGTGGCGCGCTCCAGATTGCTGACCCGATAAAGCCGACCGGCCAGCTTGAGCGCCTGGCCCGGGACGATATGGTCGAATGGTGGTGGGGTGATATCGAGTGGGACTTCGAAGGTGACGTAGGCCAGTCCCGAGCCTTCCGAGACCCAGCCGGTGCGGCCGTCGTGGAAGTGGCAGTACCACTCATTCCAGTAGCCGTCCTCGTAATGCAGCTGGATACGGCCGACGATGGTAAAGGCCACGCCCCGGTAGCGACCGACCAGCCCGAGCGAAAACGGACTGCGGTCTTCGGCCAGCACGGCCATGCGACCGATCTGCTCAAGGTCGACGTCGTGTCGCACCAGGGTGGCCCGGCAATGGCGACAGACGGCGACCACCGACTGGGCGGTATGGAACCCGACTTCGGCACCGCACGAAGGACAGGGAGCGCTATACATGGTCGCAAAGGAAGTGGAAGGCGCCTGGCAGAATAGCACAGCCCTACCGCGACCCGTTGGTGGAAAACCACCCTATGCGCCCGCAGTGGGCACCTAGCTGCTGGCGGCGGTCCAGACCAGGTTGATATTCAGTGTCCTGCTGCCCCAATCGGACCCCGCATCGCTATCGAGTTCAAAGCACAGCGCCGTATTGGTCGGTGGCGCCAGCGCCGGCAGACGGATCAGAAACTGCTGCGGCTGGGCGGCCTCGGGCGGATCGGCACGCATGGAGAAGCGCTCCAGGGTGCGGCGCTCCTCGCCTTCCATCAGCGACAAGCTGAACACCGGGCTGAAGATCGGGGAGGGGGAATTGTGGCGCAGGGTCAGACTGGCCCGCAGCCGGCCCTCGGTCAGCGCCTGCACCTGCTCCAGGCTCTGGTCGAGACAGAGCCGGACTGGCAGTTCGGCATAGGCAACCGTGCGCTCGGCACTGCTGGCCGTCACACCGGCAACTGACAGCAGGGCACCGAACAAGCTGGCACTGAGACGTACTGGAAAATGGCGGTTCATCGTGTTTTCTCCTGGTCGCTCCGGCCAGCACAGCCATCTCGCCTGAGGCCGGGACTACGTGACGTGACGGTCGGTCCGGACACCCCTAGGGCGCACCGCCAGCCAGGGGAAGGACACGATGTCGTCGTGTCACTGTGGCTTGGATCGACCCGCCTTGGCAGTGGGTCAGCAAGCCAAGACCGATGGCTTGGTGCGGATGGCGATGGGCCGTTGCGGCGCTGACCCGTCGCCAAGTCAGCCATATCCGCCCCTTCGATGGTCGGACCGACCACCCCATCGCGCAGCAAGGCGTGTACCTCGGGCGGCGAAATGGTGCATCGCTGGGCTTCTCTTCAATGTGCTGCTGAGCGGTTCTTCCCTTAGCGCATTTCCAGTCAATTCGGCGTCAGTGTGTGCGGCCCTCAAAGCGCCGGCTCCTAGCGCTCAACCAGACTTGCTGCGACGCCGATTTCAGGGCAAATGCTGTAGCCAAGGCTCAGGTGGGAACTGGCAGATTGGGCAGCGGACGCACTGTGGCGGTATTCATGCCTACAAAGATCGTGGAGGGCGTCAGCCACCGAAGTGGCTAACGCTCCTGGACTCAGAAGGGAACTGCGTGCGGGGGATTGGTGGTCTGGCAGCGTGGAGCGGTCCGGACGCCGCGTAGACACATCAATGTAAAAGTCATGCTCCTCATTTTGTTTATTTTTTCCTTTATCTGGCAACAGATATTGCAAATGATTTGCAGGATATTTTCTATTTGGCTGGAAACCGCTCCAGCCCTCAATACACGGCTGCCAGATCGTACTGTCCCACCTGCTTGTGCAAGCTGGTGAGCACCGTATCGGTCTTGCCGCCATCGGGCCGTTGCCATACTTGTTTCGACAGATGCAGATTGCCCTGGATTGCCTCATCAAGCCGGGCTGCCATGCTTTCCTGATCGGGGCAGTCGACCAGGGCCTCCATGGTGTGTTTGAGCAGTTCGACCTTGGCCTGGGTCAGTTTCGAGTGGAAGTTGAACAGCGAGCTGGCCGATTGGCTTTCCACCTCGATCAGGTCGTTCAGATGCTTGCAGACCGTCATTTTCAGAAAACACAGCCGCCGTGCCGCATCGGCCGTCTGTACTGCCTGGGTCAGCCGTTGCTGCGGGCTGATCTGGTGGCTCGGGTCGCTGACCTGTTCGGCTTCGGCGTTGCGACGGCGCAGGCTGGGCGTGCCATCCTCGGCGGTGATGAAATCGACCTTGGTGCTGTTGGCCACGCCCTGGCGGATCGCCTCGATGGTGGCCTGATCGCCCTGCGCGTGGCTTTGGCTCAATAGCTTGTTCAGTTCGGTCACCAGGGCATCGGGATGGCGGTTGTTCCAGGCCGGATCGTTTCTGACCGTTATTCGCCCGCTGTCCGGATCGCCCTCGATCTGGAACAGCGTGCCAAAGGTGGCCTGATGCTGTTGCAGGGTCTCCTCGAAATGGTCGGGGCCTTGGTAGTAGTTCTGTAGGCCACGGTAGAGCGAGGCCGTCACATCGACGCTCAGATCGTGCAGCACCGACGGGGCTTCGCTGAGCCAATGCAGACCTTCGCTGCCTTTGTCGGCCAGCCATTGGCCGACCAGATGGCCGGTGGCGCCGCCGATTGCCCCGCCGGCCTGGCCGGTCCAGCCTTGCACGGTATTGCCGAGCGGGCCACCCACGATCCAGCCGCCGACTGTACCGAGGCCCTGGCCGATCAGCGCCGAGCCCTGGGTCAGCAACTGGGCAGGCACCTGGCCCAGGCCATCGACCACCTGCTGTGCACCATCGGGCAGCGCGTGGTAGAGGCCGCTGCCGGTCTGCTGGGCCAGACTGTGCAACTGCGAGGCAGCGCTGCTCAGGGTGTTATCGACCTGCTGGGCGGTATTGGCGACCTGATCCCAGCGGTTGTAGGCCAGATGGGCTTTGAGCGCCGGCCGCAGTTGCGCCAGGATCAGTCGGGTTTCCAGCTTGTCGCGCTGGCTGGGCTCGACCTCGCGCTGCTGTTCGAGCTGTTGCAGCGCCTGGGGCGTCAGACTGATCCGGCAGGCGTCGCCGCTGCCGGTGAGCCGGAACGAGGGATGGGCCTTGATCGCCTCGTCGAGTGCCGGCAGCGCGTACTGATTGCCGGCCTGTTGCAAGTGCTGGCGCAGCGTATTGAGCCGGTCCACGGTCTCGGCCACCGACCATTTGCCGTAAAGCTCGGGCTTGAATCGCAACTGCAAGTCCTGGCCGTTGGGCGAAATATCGAATAGCTCGCCCAGCTGCTGCTGCAACTCGTCGCGCACCTGCTGCTGCGGGTCGGTAATGGTGAGGCCGAGCCAGCCTGCCGCGCGTTGGCCCAGCACATGGCCCACCAACTGCTGCGGCGAACTGCTCAAGCCTTCGGCCCAGGCTTTGCCGAACTCGCTATTGGCTTCTCCGAGCAATTTCAATACTTCATGGCTGAGTTGCGCCTCCGCGACGGCCCGGTCGACTTCGCGCTGACAGTCGGCCGCCAGCGTGCGCAGACGATTGGCGATGGCCGGGTCGAGTCGATTGCCCAACTGCTGAAGGGTCAGGTTGAAATAGTCCAGCGACTGTTTGGCGATCTGCTTCTGATAACGGAAATCCTCGATACGCGGCAGCAGCACCGTCGCATTGCTGCGCACCAGCATATTGACGGCCTGACGCGCCTGCTCGGCCCCGATCGCCAGTTTGGAAGCGTTGCGCAGGGCCGTCATGCCTTCGCCGACGTCGCCATTCCGGTGCAGATCGAGTGCCGCCTGGAGCGTGGCCAGCCCTTGTTCGAGCTTGGCCATCTGCTGCGGATAGTTGGGGCTCAGCGTCACGCCCTCCGCTTCAAGCGCCTTGAGCTGCTGCGCCACGGTGGCGTAGTAGTCGTGGCTGTCGGACAGCGCACGCAGCCGCTCGGCATTGATCACCGGCTCCTGTGGCACTGGCGCCAGCGGCTGGTTGGCCAGGGGCTGGGCAAGCTGACTTGGCTGGACACGCTGGCTCGGCTGGACCTGAAGATCATGCTGGCTGAGCTGCCGGCTCGCTTCGGCCAGACCGAGGTGTTGCGACACGGCGACGTCGTTGACTTGCAAGGAGGTGGTCATGGCAGCCTCCCTCAGACACGCATCAGCAGTGCCGGCTGCGACGCTGCGGCCGGTTCGAGCGGCAGAGGCGGCAGCAGCGCTTCGGCATGGTCGGCCTGGAGCCTTGCCGCCAACTGCCGTGCCGTGCTGACGGCCCGGTCGAGCCGGCTGCCGAGCCGGGCGGCATCGAGTCCGGCCAGCTCGATCAGCAGGCAGTAGTGCAGCGCAGCCCCTTCTTCATCGAGCGCCACCGCACCGCCATCACTGGCATGTTGCAGCCAGTTGATCTGTAGTGCCGTGCGGGAAAGAAGCGGAAAATAAGTGGGATCGCAGTAGAGCAGGGTGGCTGAGAAATACAGACGATCCAGCGCTGGATCATGACACAGCAGGCAATGCAGCCCGTTGCGGTCACTGAACTCGGCCACGCCGTAGGCGTTCAAGCAGAGTCCAGGCAGAAAGTCATCGAGCCATTGCGACAGGTGGGAAGCAGGAACGGGTGTAGCGAGATCAGACACGGCATCACTCCTGGGGTAGACCCGCCCATCAGTAGGCGGGACGGTCCATCTGTAACGCCGGTCAACAGCCGGTTCCTTCTGTTTTGCTCGCTCAGACGAGTTGCAGCACCTCAGAAAGCGGCTTGCGCGGTTTCTGTCTGGCCTCGTCGTTTGCCCGATAGCCAATCGTGACGATCAAAGCCGGAATCTGCTGTGCCGTCAGACCAAATTCCCGCGACAAGGCCGCGCTGTCGAAGCCGGTCATCGGGCAGGAAGACAAGCCCATGCCTTCGGCGGCCAGCATCAGCGTCATGGCCGCCAGCGAGGCCGAGCGGATGGCCTCGTCGCGTTGCAGCACCGGCTGGTCGGCATAGCTGCGGCCGGCCTGCGCGACCCAGCTATCGGCAGTGCGCTGGCTCAGGATGTCGGCCGCGACCGCAGGCTGAAGCATTCTGGCGAGCTGCCGATGCCCATCGAGCGTGCCGCAAACGATCACGCTCACTGCTGCATCCATCACCTTCTGCTGGCCATAGGCCACTTCCTTCAGACGCGCCTTGGCTTCTGCTGAGCGCACCGCGATAAAGCACCAGTTTTGCAGGTTGTAGGCCGATGGCGCCCGGGTCGCCAGCGAGATCAGGTTGGCGATGGTGTCATCGCTGAGCGCACGCTCGGCGTCGTAGTCGTTGGTGGAAACGCGCGATTCGATGGCGTGTTGGATCGGATTCATCAAGGCGGCTCTGTTCATCAGGGAAGGAAAGGGTTACTGCGCTGCCTTGGCTGGGGCCATGGCCCATTGCACGGCGGAGACGCTGGCAAGCACCAGCAGCAGGCCGAGCAAGGCGATGCCGGTGATTGTCTGCCCCAGCAGCAGCCAGCCCAGGATCACGGCGGTGATTGGGCTCAGCAGATTGAGCGAGGACACGGCAACGGGCGAGATCTGCGTCAGGCCATGGAACCACAGCGTATAGGCGAGCAGGGCGCCTGCGAGGCTCAGATAGCTGTAGGCGAGCACCTGGCTCAGTTGCAGCGACGGCAATGGCGGGTCGGCCAATATGGCCACGGGCGCCAGCATCAGACCGCCCAGCAGCAGTTGCCAGCCGGTCAGTGCCAACAGCGGCAGATCGGGCTGCCAGCGTCGGGTCAGATAGGTGCCGGTGGCCATGCAGCCAGCGCCGACGGCAGCGGCAAGAAGGCCCAGGCTATCCCAGTGGGTCGCCGGCGACAGCAGCAAGGCGGCCATGCCGGCCACGCCAAGCAGACCGGCCAGCAGCGCCATTCTGGGCGGGACCTGCTGCGCCATGATCCAGGCCAGCGTCATCACCATCAGCGGCTGGGTGGCCCCGACCACGGCGGCAAGGCCGCCTGGCAAACGGTAGGCGGCGATAAACAGCAGCGCCTGGAACACCCCGATATTCAAGGCCGACAATAGCAGCATCCGTCCCCAGTCCCGTTTGGCCGGCAGCCGTCTGGCCAGCAGCACCAGCAGTATTCCCGCCGGCAGCGCGCGGATGGCGGCGGCCGAGAACGGTCGATCAGGCGGCAGCAGTTCGGTGGTGACGATATAGGTCGAGCCCCAGATCATCGGAGCCAGCGAGGTCAACAGAATGTCAGTCAGAGCCGGACGTGGGGTAGTCATGGAGATATCTTTAACTCAAGATATAATCGATTCTAGAAAACGAATTGTCTCGAAGTCAAGATAAGTGAGCTTGCCATGACGGAACCACGCCAGCCCGATGCGGTAGACCACATCCTGGAACAATGGCGCCAGGTGCGACCTGATCTCGATGCCAGCCCCATGGGGCCGATCGGCCGCCTCAAGCGCTGTTCGGCCCTGCTGCAACGCCGGCTCGACCAGGCGTTTGCCGCGTTTGGCATGACCGGCTGGGAATTCGATGTCCTGGCCACCCTGCGCCGTTCGGGCGAACCGTATTGTCTGGCCCCGACGGCACTGTTTTCGGCCTTGATGGTCACATCGGGCACCATGACCCACCGCTTGCAACGGCTGGAGGCCACTGGCCTGGTCGAGCGGGTCCAGAACAGCAAGGACGCCCGCAGCATGCTGGTGCAACTGACCCCGGCCGGACTGGAACTGATCGATCGGGCGGTCGAAGCGCATCTTGAAAACGAGCGACGGATTCTGGCGGCGCTGTCGCCCGACATCGTGGCAACGCTCAATGAGCAGCTCTCGATATGGTTGGTGGCGCTTGAAGAGGCGGAAAAAGCCGGTTAAGCGGTGGGAACGGTAGAAAGGGACCGGTTCGAGGGCCCCTTGATTTCAGCCGGAAGCTCAGTGTTCGCTGGGCTTTTCTGTTTTTTGGCGTAGAGATTTTGGGATATACGTTTATGAAACCTAGAACCGCTCTTATCGCCTGTGCGCTGTTGGGATTGACCGTCGGAGTGGGCATGCTGCGCTATGGGCAGTCGCCGACCGAACAGCCGTACCCTGGCAATGGCCTGTTCTTTTATTGATCCTCAATCCTGCGCTTCCCGATCGTCTGTCCGCGGCCGGTCGGTATGCCCCAGGTCACGCTCGGGCGCCACCACATCACGTACCCGCCGCTTGAGTTCAGCCGCATCGGGAAAGCCGCCATCGCGGCGTCGCTCCCAGACCGTCACCCCGTCGGCCACTACTTCAAATATCCCGCCGCTGCCCGGTTGCAGGGCGACTTCGCTCAATTCTTCTTCTAGGCTGGACAGCAGCTCCTGGGCAAGCCAGGCGGCGCGCAGCAGCCAGCGGCACTGGCGGCAGTAACGGATTTCGACATGGTGCATGGTGGAGAGTCTGGCTGGGAAAAAGCCAAGCCTACCTGAGCCGGGCGAACTTTTGCGTATTGGCCGGCTCTGCCTTTGACTGGGGGGAGCAGGCATACCGCTTGCCCTGCACTGACCGCTTTCGACTATAACAAAAGGCCCCGCCGACATGGAAAACCTGCTGCAAGCCATTGCCGCCGATTCGGTGCGCAGTGACGTCAGCTATCTCGACCGCCTGATCGAGCAACTGCGTCCGCGCAATCCACGCCATCCGGCCGATATCGAGCACAGCATCAATGCCGTGCGCTCGCTCGCCTATCTACTTGAACGTGAACCGCGCTACCGTCAGGGACTGCGCGACTATCTGACCTGCCTGGTCGGCGCCCGCCGTCAGGTCCAGCTCTATGCCGATACCGGCATCCTGTCCAACGAAGGCGTGTGGAGCGCCTTCTGGCACCGTCTCGGGGCCAAGCTGCTGCCTGAGGAATACTGCGACGAGCGCCTGCAGGATGTGCTTGGCCGGGTATTCCATCGCAGCGACGACTATCTGTGGGTCAGCGCCGTGCCACGTCAGATCTGGCTCGAGCTGTGGCAGGCACTGCATTTCGAGGAAAGTACGCCGGGCCCCGACCGGCGCCGTATCGAGCTGGAGCTGCTCGAATCGGTGCAGGTGCTGTCCTATCGCATCTCGGCCATCGGACTGGAGCCCGAGCTGGTGCGCAACTACCCGGCGATCGAGCGGTTCGAGTCGCCGTTTCTGACCCAGAACGTCGAGCTGCGCGACTATCTTGAAGCCTATAAAACCGCTCTGATCGAGCGCAGTGAGCCGGCACTCGATGACCGGGCGGTACGGGTGCTGCTGGGGCAATGCGACGAAATCGTGGCACGGATACGCAAGACCGCCGCCCGCGAAGGGGTCAGTGTCAGCCTGACCTATCTGATGGTGCGGCTCAGACAGCATCTGGACCGGCTGCGTCTGCTGCTCGATCTGCTCGACCCGGCCCAGCGCGAGCAGCGGCCCGAGCGCAGCATTGAATTTATCTGCCAACTGGTCGAAGCCGACAACCGCAAGACCAGCATCAAGGATCTGTTCATTACCAATTCCGACCTGATTGCGCTGCAAATCACCGAACATGCCGGCCGCACCGGCGAGCACTATATCGCCGCCGATCGGCGCGAATGGTCGCAGATGGCCAAGTCGGCCATGGGGGCCGGGTTTATCGTCGGCTTCATGGCGCTGATCAAGCTGTTGACCAGTAAATTGAAGCTGCCGCCGCTGGCCGAGGCGTTGGCGTTCAGCATGAATTACTCGTTCGGTTTTATGTTGATCCATACGCTGCATTTCACCATCGCCACCAAGCAACCGGCGATGACGGCAGCCAAGATCGCCGCCACCGTCGATGGGGCCGGAGCGATCCGCGGGCAGGATACGGTCGAGCGGCTGGCCGAGCTGGTGGAGAAGGTCTGTCGTACCCAGTTCATCGCCATCCTTGGCAATGTGCTGCTGGCGATGCCGACGGCGTTGATGATCGCGCTGGCGATGCGTCAATTGAGCGGCGAAAGCTGGTTGAGTCCGGAAAAGGCGCGTGCCCTGCTGCACGATATCGACCCCTTCAGCAGCCTTGCCTTGCCCCATGCGGCGATTGCCGGGGTCTGTCTGTTCCTTGCTGGGCTGATCTCGGGTTATTACGACAATAAGGCGGTGTATAACCGCATCCCGGCGCGGCTGCGGCAGCTGCGCTGGCCGCGTCGGCTGTTCGGTGAGGCACGCTGGGAGCGGGTCTGCACCTATATCGAGAATAATCTGGGGGCGCTGGCGGGTAACTTCTTCTTCGGCATCATGCTGGGCTCGATGGGGACCGTGGGCTTTCTGCTCGGCTTGCCGCTCGATATCCGCCATATCACCTTTTCTTCGGCCAACTTCGCCTATGCCCTGGTGGCGCTCGATTTCATGCTCGACTGGCGCACGATTGCGGTCTCTCTGCTTGGGATCATGCTGATCGGGCTGACCAATCTGGGGGTCAGTTTCATGCTGGCGCTGGTGGTGGCGCTGCGTTCGCGCCGTATCCGCTTTGGTCTGACCCGCCCGCTGCTGGGGCTGCTGAGCCGTCGCTTGCTGCGTTCGCCGCAGCGTTTCTTTATTCCGCCGCGCAGCGAGTCGGCCACGCTGCCGCCACAGCCACCAACCTTGTAGTGTGTCCCTGCCGCGAATGGCATAGATCGGAAACTTCTTGATATATAGCGAGGCCGTCCTTGTCAGGACGGCCTTTTTACTGTCTCAACGACGCCATGGCAGGGCAGGTTTCTTCTTAGTTTCAGACAAATACGGCGGTTTTCAGCTATGCCTCATAGGCACCACCCACCCCTTGCCTGCCAGGGGATAAAGAAAAAATAATGGAATTCTAATGTTTGAACTTGCATCCCATCGAGGTCACTCGCATACTACCGCGACCTAAAGTTGTGTAGATAACCTGGGTGGCTGGACTCAAAGGAGACCCCTATGAAACACAGTAAATGGCTCGGCCTGATTGCCGCGACCTGGATTGCCGGTAACGCTCTGGCGGACGATCCCGCAGAACTGACCGTTGGTCTGATCACCACTACCAATGAAGCCGAGACGGTCAAGAATTGGCAGCCGATCTTCGACGATATGTCGGCTGCGCTGAAAATGCCGGTCAAGGTCATTGCCGCCAAGGACTATGGCCAGATCGTCAACGCGATGAAGAACGGCAAGGTGCAGATCGCCTGGCTCGGTCAGAAATCGGCACTGCAAGCCGTGGTCGAAGCCAACGCCGAAGTATTCGTGCACCATCTCAAGGCCGACGGCACGCGTGGCTATACCGCGATGCTGCTGGTCAACAAGGTCGGCGATATCAAGGACCTGGACCATCTGCTCAAGTCACCCGGCAAATACAGCTACGCTTCGGGCAAATCGTCCTCGACCTCGGGCTTTCTGATGCCCAACTACTATATCTTCACCAAGAACGAGATCGATCCGCGCAAGCACTTCAAGCGGCTCGATACCGGCAGCCACCAGGATAACTTCCTCGCCGTGGCCAACGGCAAGGTCGACGTCGCCACCAATAACAGCGACGATATGGAAGACTTCAAAGGCAAGTTCCCGGCCGAGTACAGCCGTGTCAAGGTGATCTGGCAATCCGACCCGATCGGCCTCGATCCGATGCTGTACGACAAGCGCCTGTCGAGCGGCCTCAAGCAGCGTATCCAGCAGTTCTTCCTGAGCTACGGCAAGGAAGCCTCGAACCGCGACCAACGCAAGAAGCTGATCACCGCCTACGATCTGGCCGGTTTCGCCAAGGCCGATAACCGCCTGCTGCGCCGGATCGCCGAGCTTGAGTCGTTCTCCGAACAGTACGCCCTGATGATCGACGATAAGATCCCGTCCGATCAAAAGGATGCCCGCTTCAAGGAACTGTTCCGCAAGGCCAATGAAACCAACCGCCTGCTGGGTGGGGGTTAAGTTAAAAATCAATCTTTCTGCAAAGCCTGTGCAAGATATATAGCGGCTTTGAAGGAAATATTAAAAATGCCGTCCACGTTAGCGCGTGGACGGCATTTTTTATGGCAATTCAGTGCAGTCCTGTCTAGCACTCTGTCTTGAACAGAACGTCCTATCTTTCCCCAAGCAGGATGCCTGATCCCAACTCTTCCTGGGAAAGCAAGGCGCCAGTGTCAGTTCCACTGTCGCGTCGAGTGTGTGCTGTGTCGCCGGATAGATCGGTGAGGACGCCATTGCTGCTGCGGTGGCCTTGGGGCCGTTTTGAATAAGCGTCAGTAGGTGATCAGGGGCCAGGCAGGACTGGCAGTTTGATAGAGACCGGCCGCTATGAGGGCTCGGCTGGGTCGGACTCGGAGAAAGCGCGGCGTCAGCGCATTTCCAAGAAATTCGGAGCCGGGTCGTCCGGACACGAAGCGTCGGGGACAAGCCCATCAACACACCGTGCCGGCAACGCTGGCTCCAATGGGAAAGGGAAGGCCCCGATAGGAAATGGAATGTTTTCTGCAAAACCTTTGCAAGATCTAGAGAGGAAAATGTCAGAAAAAGAAAAATTTCCTTCCCTACCTCTTATTGCGAAACGTCGGGTCTTCCCGCAGCAGCTCGGCCTCGATCAGGCTGCGCACCCGTTCGCGCAGCAGCGGCACATCGGCTTCGGTCATGCCCGTGGTCTCGATCGGTTCGAGATAGCGCACCAAGGCCCAGCCCGGGCGGAACCACAGGGTGTTGAGTTCCTGCAGCTCGCGCATGCCGATCTGCACAAACGGCAGGATCGGCACCTGGGCATCGATGGCGGCGCGAAAGGCGCCATCGCGGAATGGCTGCAAGGGCTCGGGGGTACGGTTACGGGTGCCTTCGGGAAACAGCAGGATCGAGTCGCCCTGCCCGAGCGTGCGCACCAGTGCCATGGCGCTGCGGCGGCGCGATTCGCTCGAACCGCGTTCGACCAGCACGCAGAAACGTTTGAAAATAAAGCCGAGCACCGGAATCCGGGCAAATTCGACCTTGGCCAGCGGCCGCACCGGATGGATGAAACCGATGGCGCAGCTTGGCATATCGAGCAGATTGCAATGGTTGGTCACGCAGACATAGGCGCGGTCGGGCCGCAGCCGCTCGCGGTGCTCATAGCGAAAGCGGATGCCGCTCAGCAGGCTCCAGGCCAGCATGGCATAGCGGTTGGCCGACATATACCAGCGCTGGCGGCGCGATTCGGCCAACAGGCCTGCCAACAGATAGGGCGGCACCACACTGAGCACGGCCAGCATGAACAGCAGGCCCAGATAGATGCCGTAGAACGTTTGGAAAAAGCGGAGCAACGGCTTGGGCATCAGGGAATCTCGGCGTAATCGAGGCGGCGCTGCAAGATGGCCGCCTTGCGCAACAGACGGCGGTCGTTGCGGTGTTTATCGTAGTAGCGGGGGTTGGGCACCATGGCGGCGAGCTTGGCCGCCTGCGACGGGCCAAGCCCGGCCGCGCTGGTCTTGAAATAGTGACGGGCGGCCGCTTCGGCGCCGAATACGCCGTCGCCCCATTCGATCACATTGAGATAGATCTCGAAGATGCGCCGCTTGTCGAGCACCGCTTCGAGCATCAGGGTAATGGCGGCTTCTTCGACCTTGCGCAGATAGCTGCGCTTGGACGTCAGAAACAGGTTCTTGGCCAACTGCTGGCTGATGGTCGAGCCGCCAGCGACGATATGGCCTTTTTTGGCGTTCTTCTCCCAGGCGGCCTGGATACCTTCCCAATCGAAACCGTCGTGATCGAGAAAGCGGGCATCCTCGCCCGCCACCAGCGCCCGTTTCAGATGCGGGGAAATCTTGTCGTAGGTGACCCAGCGGTGCTTCAGCGCGGCCTCGGGGTTTTTTTCCTGGAGACGGTCGAGCTGCTCGTCCATGAACGAGGTCTCGGACGGATTATGGTCGCGCCACCACAGCACATGGCCAAAGATCCATAGCTGGTAGGCGACGAACAGGCCGGCCAGGGTCAGTACGACCCGCTTGGTCCACTTCCACAGCATTGTTTTGGCACGGGAAAAAAAGGCCGCCATGATAACAAATCCGCAGACGCTCCGGCGGCCCGCCCGGTCCTAGCCCAGGCTGTCGCGCAGCGCCAGCAGCACCGGCGCCGTGTCGGGCTGCACCCCGCGCCAGAGCCGGAACGCTTCGGCGGCCTGCTCCACCAGCATGCCCAGTCCATCGAGCCGCACGGCGGCGCCCAACTGCTCGGCCTGGCGCAGAAAGGCCGTCGGCGCCTGGCCGTACATCATGTCGTAGGCAAGGCCGCCTTGGCTGAACAGGGCCTCGGGCAGCGGCAGCGTCTCGCCGGCGAGGCTGGCCGAGGTCGCGTTGATCACCAGATCGAAATCACCATCGAGTGCCTCATAAGCACAGCTTTCGACCCGACCGAGGCCCGCAGCCAGCTCTGCCAGGGCGGCGGCCTTGTCGGCCGAGCGGTTGGCGATCACCAGTTGCGCCGGCTGCTCGGCCAGCAGCGGCGCCAGTACGCCGCGCGCCGCGCCGCCGGCGCCCAGCAGCAGGACGCGCCGGTCGCGCAATGCCAGATGGCGCTTGAGGTCGCGTACCAGACCGACGCCGTCGGTATTGTCCCCGACCAGCCCCTCATCGCCGAGCCACAGCGTATTGACCGCACCGGCGAAGGCGGCGCGTTCGGTCAGACGGTTGGCGAAGCCGGCGGCCCGCTCCTTGTAGGGCACGGTGATATTGCAGCCCGCACCGCCCAGGGCGAAGAAGTCGGCCAGCCCCGATTCGAAATCGTCGGGCGCGAGGTCGAGCCGGTCATAACTGAGAGACTGGCCGGTCTGACGGGCAAAGGCGGCGTGGATAAACGGGGACTTGCTGTGGGCCACCGGGTGGCCGACGACGAGGTAACGGTCGGGCATGAATGAGGAACACGGAGACGGTTGAGCGAGGCGCAGCGACAACGCCGACGAGAAACGGCCCCGTCGGTGGACGGGGCCGGGGGATCAGCTCTGCGACCAGGGCAGACCGCGGGCCTTCCAGCCATTACGGCGGCCGCGCTGGCCCGCCTCGTCGCGGTCGCCTTCAAAGCCTTCGAGCACGTTGTAGCACTCGGCAAAGCCATGGGCCGCTGCCAGCACTGCCGCCTCATGCGAACGAGCGCCGCTGCGGCACATGAACATCAGGATATCTTCGGGGTCTACCTGATGGCGCAGCTGTTCGAGGAAATGTGGATTGCTGGCCATGCCGGGCCAGGTCTTCCATTCGACCTTGACCGCATCGGTCGGGTGGCCGACGAACTGCCATTCGGCATGGCTGCGGACATCGACCAGCTTGGCGGCGGGCAGCGCTTCGCGCAGCGTCTGGGCCTCGTCCGGGGTCAGCGCGCCCGAATAGGACAGGCCCAGTTGCTCGGCGCGGCTTCTGGCCCGTTGCAGGATTTCATTGACTTGGCTCATAAGCGACAGGCTCCGGGTGGGTAAGGCGGACACGGACCAGTGACCGCTACGGAATTATGGCAAAGTTCGCCCGTGGCGCCAAAACGCACCAAAATGGTGCCAAATCGAGTTGGTTTGCACCGAAACGAGGCATCTGTGCGCTGGGGCAGGGCATCCAGCCCAGCTAAATAGCACTTTTGCTATGGCACGCTTACTGCTATAAGCCGTCCCAACCCCCCTAGCCAGCAAAGCCGGCAGGATGCCTCTACAATCGGAATCCCTCGGGTAGCCCCCGACATCCCCAGTTACGCTTAGGAGATAAGCAATGGCGGTCGCCAATGTACTGAAGCAGATTGAAGAAAACGATATCCGGTTCGTCGACCTGCGCTTTACCGACACCAAGGGCAAGGAACAGCACGTTTCGGTGCCGGCTCATGTGGTCGATGAAGAATGGTTCGAACGCGGCCATGCTTTTGACGGTTCGTCGATTGCCGGCTGGAAGGGCATTCAGGCGTCCGATATGCTGCTGCTGCCTGACCCCGCCACTGCCGTGCTCGACCCGTTCTTCGACGAGCCGACACTGATGCTGACCTGCGACGTGATCGACCCGACCGATGGCAAGGGCTACGACCGCGACCCGCGTTCGATCGCCAAGCGTGGCGAAGCCTATCTGAAGGCCTCGGGTCTGGGCGATACCGCCTTCTTTGGTCCCGAACCCGAATTCTTTATCTTCGACTCGATCACCTGGGGCGCCGATATGTCGGGCTGCCATGTGAAGATCAAGTCCGAAGAAGCCGAATGGTCGTCGGGCGAGAGCTTCGAAGCCGGCAACACCGGCCACCGTCCTTCGGTCAAGGGCGGCTACTTCCCGGTCCCGCCGGTCGACAGCTACCAGGACATCCGCGCCGCCATGTGCCTGGCGCTCGAAGAACTGGGCATCCCGGTCGAAGTTCACCACCACGAAGTGGCCACCGCCGGCCAGTGCGAGATCGGCACCAAGTTCTCGACCCTGGTCACGCGCGCCGACTGGACCCAGCGCCTCAAGTACGTGGTCCATAACGTGGCCCACCAATACGGCAAGACCGCCACCTTCATGCCCAAGCCCATCGTCGGCGACAACGGTTCGGGCATGCATGTGCACCAGTCGATCTGGAAGGATGGCAAGAACCTGTTCGCCGGCAATGGCTACGCCGGTCTGTCGGAATTCGCCCTCTACTACATCGGCGGCATCATCAAGCACGCCAAGGCGCTCAACGCCATCACCAACCCGGGCACCAACTCCTACAAGCGTCTGGTGCCGGGCTTCGAAGCCCCGGTGATGCTGGCCTACTCGGCCAAGAACCGTTCGGCCTCGATCCGCATTCCCTATGTCGCCAGCGACAAGGCCCGCCGTATCGAAGCCCGCTTCCCCGATCCGCTGGCCAACCCCTATCTGGCCTTTACCGCGCTGATGATGGCCGGTCTCGATGGCGTGCAGAACAAGATCCACCCGGGCGACCCGGCCGACAAGAACCTGTACGACCTGCCGCCCGAAGAGGACAAGCAGATCCCGAAGGTCTGCCACAGCCTCGAAATGGCGCTGGAGCACCTCGACAAGGACCGCGAGTTCCTGACCCGTGGCGGCGTGTTCTCCAACGACTGGATCGATTCCTATATCGAACTCAAGATGGAAGAGGTCAACCGCTTCCGCATGACCACCCATCCGGTGGAGTTCGCGATGTATTACAGCCTGTAAGTCTCGGCATTCAGGCAAAAACGGACGGCTTGGCGCCGTCCGTTTTTTTATGGCAGCGAACCAAGTGGGCGGGCGCCGGTCTGTCCGAATCACCAGCGCGGCCAGTCACTTAGCGGCCTACCATGGTAAGATGCCGAGCAATTCTTATTAAGCCAATGTCATGGAGTATCTCTACCTGATCCGCCCCGTCCGTCCCGATATGCTGCGCAACGGCCTGACCGCCGCAGAGGAAGCGGTGATGGCGGCCCATTTTGACTATCTGTCGCAAGCGCTACAGGACGGCCGTCTGATCCTGGCGGGCCGTACCCTGGAAGTCGATGAGCGCGGTTTTGGCATCGCCGTGTTCCGCGCCGATGATCAGGCCGCCGCCCAGGCATTTGCCGCGGCCGATCCCGCGGTCGCGGCCGGCGTGGTCTCGGTCGAGGTCTACCCTTATCGCGTCGCGCTGTTGGCGCCGGCGCTCCCGGAGGTCCGCACATGAAACGCGCCCTGCTAGCCTTATTGCTGAGTTGCGTCGCCATGGCCGACATCTACAAGCATGTCGATGCCGAAGGCCGTGTCACCTATTCCAATGTGCCGATGAAAGGCGCCAAGCGCATCGATATGAGCGGTCTGCCGGGCAGCATCCCGGCCCCGCGCAGCGGTGGCAGCAGCAGTGGTGGCAGCCGTGCCAGCGCCAATCCCTCGCCGGCCGATTTCCCCAAGGTCGATAGTGCCACCCAGCGCAGCCGTGATCTCAACCGGCGCCAACTGCTACAGGATGAAATGGCCAGCGAACAGCGTCTGCTCGAACAGGCCCGTACCGAACTGAGCAAGGCCACGCCCGAGCGGGCGGCCAAGCTGCGCGACGACATGATGCACAGCGAAAAGAATATCGAGATGCTGCAAAAGGAAATCAACCGCATCAAGTAGTGCACCAAAACGGTGCGGTAATGACTTGTTCACTGCGCCGTGTGCAGCAAACCAAACGCAACCGCCTGATTTGTCAGGCGGTTTTTTATTGCTCGCGAATTGGTCCATGAATTGCTAGGCTTGGTTCGACCTCTTCCCCGGCCCGATCATGCTCAACTTTTCCGGACTCGAACTGCTGGAAACCGCCGTGTTGGTGCTCGATCAAGCCAGCACCATGCGCTATCTCAACCCGGCTGCGGAGACGCTGTTCGAACTGAACGCGCGTGAAACCCTGGGCCGGCCGCTATCGGCCTGTTTCTCCGAGCCGCAGGAAATCCTCGCCGCGCTCGATGCGGCCGAGAAACAGAACGCCAGCGTGACCGAACACGATGTGGCCCTGGCGCTGCGGCTGGGCAATACCATCCACGTCAGCTTCACCGTCAAACATATCGATACGCCGCCGCCCTTGGTGGTGCTCGAATTCCGTCAGACCGACCAGCAGCGCAAGATCGCCAACGAAGAACGGCTGGCGGCACAGCAGCAGGCCAATCGGCAACTGATCCGCAATCTGGCCCACGAGATCAAGAATCCGCTGGGCGGTATCCGGGGGGCGGCGCAGTTGCTGCGTCACGAGCTGTCCACCCCGGCTTTGCGCGAATACACCCAGGTCATCACCGACGAGGCCGACCGCTTGCAGAGCCTGCTCGACCGGCTGTTGACGCCGCACCGGCTGCCGCAGGTGGCCGAACTCAATATCCATGAAGTGCTCGAGCGGGTACGCAGCGTGGTGCTGGCCGAAGTGCCCAACGGCCTTGCGGTCCGGCGCGACTACGACACCAGCCTGCCGCCGCTTTATGGCGACAAGGAGCAATTGATCCAGGCCGTGCTCAATATCGTGCGCAATGCGGTGCAGGCCATGCAGGGTGCCGGTGAAATCGTGCTGCGTACCCGGATCGCCCGTCAGGTCACGCTGAACCGGCGCCGTTATCCGCTGGCCTTGCGGGTCGAGATTGCCGACAACGGCCCCGGTGTCCCTGAGCAGATCCGCGATACCTTGTTCTATCCCCTGGTGTCGGCCCGTCCGGGCGGCACCGGCATCGGCCTGCATCTGGCCCATACCTTCGTGCTACAGCACAACGGCGCCATCGAGTTCGAATCGGAACCGGGCCGCACCACCTTTATCCTGACGCTGCCGCTCAACGGCTGGCGCGATGAAACCTAACCCTGGACGACTGCCTGCCATGAAACCCGTCTGGATCATCGACGATGACCGTTCGATACGCTGGGTGCTGGAAAAAGCGCTGACCCGCGAACATATCGAGTTCCGCAGTTTCGCCTCGGCCGCCGAGGTGCTGGCAGCGCTCGATAGCGACCGGCCCTCGGTGGTGGTCAGCGATATCCGCATGCCCGGCGAATCGGGGCTCGAACTGCTGGCCCGGCTCAAGAGCCGGCTGCCTGAACTGCCGGTGATCATCATGACTGCCCATTCCGACCTGGAAAGCGCCGTGGCGGCTTTCCAGGGCGGGGCGTTCGACTACCTGCCCAAGCCCTTCGATATCGACCATGCCACGGCGCTGGTGCGGCGGGCCATGGATGAAAGTTCGCGCCATGAAGGCGTCGAGTCGGTGCCGGACGAGTCGCCCGAGATTCTCGGCCAGGCTGCCGCCATGCAGGAGGTTTTCCGCGCCATCGGCCGGCTCAGTCAATCGTCGGCGACAGTGCTGATCACCGGCGAATCGGGGTCGGGCAAGGAACTGGTCGCGCGTGCCCTGCACCGGCACAGTCCACGTGCCGGTCGCGCCTTTGTGGCCATCAATACGGCAGCGATTCCGCGCGATCTGCTTGAATCCGAACTGTTCGGCCACGAACGCGGCGCCTTCACGGGCGCCCAGGCCCAGCGTGCCGGCCGCTTCGAGCAGGCAGAAGGCGGCACGCTGTTTCTCGACGAGATCGGCGATATGCCGCCCGAGTTGCAGACCCGGCTGCTGCGCGTGCTGTCCGACGGCTATTTCTACCGCGTCGGCGGCCATGCCCCGATCAAGGCCAATGTGCGGGTGATTGCCGCCACCCATCAGGCACTCGAAGAACGGGTACGCCAGGGCCTGTTCCGCGAGGATCTGTTCCACCGGCTCAATGTGATCCGGCTGCGTCTGCCGCCATTGCGTGAGCGGCACGAGGATATTCCGCTGCTGGCCCGCCACTTCCTGGCCCGCTCGGCCCGTGAACTCGGCGTCGAGGCCAAGCGCCTGGGCGAGGACGCGATGAAGCGGCTCGCTGCCTTCGACTTTCCGGGCAATGTGCGCCAACTGGAAAACCTGTGCCACTGGATCACCGTGATGGCCCCGGGCCAGACCGTCGGCCCTTCCGACCTGCCGCCCGAACTACGGGGCGACACCGCCTTGCCGCTGCGTGAAGGCGGCGACTGGCTGGCGCTGCTGGGGGCCGAGGCCGATCGGCGGCTGCGTCAGGGGGAGCGCGGTTTTATCGACGAGCTGACCCGGCAGTTCGAGAAGACCTTGATCCTCCATGCGCTGGCGGCCACCGGCGGTAAACGGATCGAGGCGGCGGAGAGGCTGGGGCTGGGGCGTAATACCCTGACGCGCAAAATCCAGGAACTGGCCCTGGAGCGACAGTGGCAGGAAGAGTGAAGCAGAGGGGCTGAGCGGAGTTGCTGAGGCAGGAAACAGTGCAAAACGAATATATAGGACTCTTTGCCTTGCACTGCTTTTGCAGATTATTTTCTTAGCGTTATTCGAGCACGAACACCCGGCTGAAGTTGGCCATATCGAGCACGGCGCGTACCGAGCCCTTGGCACGCAGCAGCCGGATGGTGCGATGGCCGAAGCGCTCATTGAGCAGCAGCAACATGCCCAGTGCGGCGCTATCGAGGTAATCGACCCCGCTCAGGTCGATCTCGAGATGATCGACACCTTCGGTATCGAGCACCTGCTGACAGGCCAGCTTGAAGGCGCGGTGGCCTTCGAAGGTGAATTCGCCGCGCAGTTCGATGCGGGCGACATTACGGGCAATCGTGGTAACGGCTTCCATGCCGGGTTCCGCGCTGACTAGGGTGAGAGGGAAGCAATTAGGACGGTCGGTCGGTCGGCTGATCGAGTTCCCGGACCGCGGACCGGAGCATCCACAGTAACACGAGACCCGGCACGGCGGTCAACACCGTGCCGAGGAAAAACGGCGCCCAGCCGAACTGCTCCACCGCCACCCCGGCAGCCGGTCCGACATAGACCCGGCCAAAAGCCGAAAAAGCCGACAACAGCGCAAACTGGGTCGCGGTAAACCGCTTGTCGCACAGCGCCATCAACAGCACCACAAAGGCCGTGCTGCCCATGCCACCGCAGAGATTCTCCACCCCGACCGCCAGCACCATCAGCCCGAAGACATGACCGGCCTCGGCAAGCCACCAGTACATCAGATTCGATACCGCCTGGAGCAGACCAAACAGCAGCAGCGAACGGTACAGCCCGAGTTTGATCAGCCAGGCACCGCCCAGCAGCGCCCCGGTGACGGTGGCCAGCATGCCGAACAGCTTGTTGACCTCGCCCACTTCGGTCTGGCTGAAGCCCACGCCGCGGATCAGGAAGCTGGTGCTGAGGCTGGAGGCAAACGCGTCGCCGAGCTTATACAGGACGATCAGCGCCAGAAAGGCCAATGCGTGTTGGCGGCTGAAGAATTCGTTGAGCGGGGCGTTGAGCGCCGGGAAGCCGGCCCGCCGCGCCGCCCACAGTCCCAGCGTGGCGGCCAGCACCACTTCGCCCACCAGATAGACCAGCCCCCAGCCCTTGCCCTGCTGCGGAACGCCAAGTAGTGTCAGCGCTTCACGGGCGAGCCAGAAGCCGGCGGCGGCGCCGACCAGCAGAATCAGAAAGCCGCGCAGCTCATGCCGCGCGGGCGTCTGTGGCCGCTCGAACTTGGGCAGGCGCGGTGCCCATAGCGTCACCAGCGCCATCAGGGCCAATAAACCGGCCATCAGCCGGTAAGTGGCCGGCCAGCCGAGCCAGCGCTCGGCCATGATCAGTGCCAGTGCGCCCGAAGTCAGCATTGCCAGCCGGTAGCCCAGCACCCCGACCGCCGCCCCGGGGCCGCGTTCGGCTTCTTCAAGCAGTTCGACCCGATAGGCGTCATACACCACATCCTGCGAGGCCGAGAGAAAGGCCACCACCAGACCGAGCATCGCTAACAGCCCCGGTGACTGCTGCGGTGATACCAGGGACATGGCAAAGACGGTGGCAGCGAGGCCCAACTGGGTCAGCAGCATCCAACCCCGGCGCCGGCCGAGCCAGGGCAGCTCGAACCGGTCCATCAAGGGCGCCCACAGGAATTTGTAGGTATAGGGCTGACCGATCAGCGTGAAATAACCAATCGTGACCAGATCAAGCCCGCTTACCGTCAGCCAGGCTTGCAGGCTGCCGGCGGTCAGGGCCAGCGGCAGGCCCGAGGCAAAGCCCAGCAGCATCACGGCCGCAATGCGCCGATTGCCGAAGACCGACAGATAGAGCGAGGCATTCATGATCAGAAGTCGCCGTGGTAATCGACCGTCAGCGGCGCGTGGTCGGAGAATTTGCTGTCCTTGAAGATACTGGCGCGGTGGGCGCGGGCGGCAAGCGCCGGCGTGGCGATCTGGTAATCGATGCGCCAGCCCACATCCTTGGCATAAGCCTGGCCGCGGTTCGACCACCAGGTATAGCCGGGCGTCTCGGGGTAGAGCCGGCGCCAGATATCGACCCAGCCCAGCCGGTCGAACAGATGGCCAATCCAGGCCCGTTCTTCCGGCAGAAAGCCGGAATTCTTCAGATTGCCTTTCCAGTTTTTCAGGTCGATCTCGCGATGGGCGATATTCCAGTCGCCGCACAGCACCACATCGCGGCCGCTGGCGATCAACTGCTCCAGATGCGGCAGGAAATGGGCGAGAAAGGCGAATTTGACCTGTTGCCGCTCCTCGGAACTCGAACCCGACGGCAGGTAGAGCGACACCACGCTTAGATTGCCGAAGTCGAGCTGCAAATAGCGGCCTTCGCAATCGATCTCGGCGATGCCCAGTCCTTCCACCACCCGGTCGGGTTGACGGCGGCAGTAGAGGCCGACGCCGCTATAGCCCTTTTTCTCGGCATGGTGGAAATAGCCGGTCAGCCCGCCTGAGCTGCGCATCCGTTCGGTCAGGTCGTCGGCGTGTGCCTTGAGTTCCTGAACGCAGACCAGATCGGCCTGATGGCTATCGAGCCAGTCGAAAAAACCTTTCTGATGGGCGGAGCGGATGCCATTGAGGTTGGCGGAGACGATGCGCATCGGCGATTTCCTGGACTGAAAGCGCGAATGATATGCTATTAAATCTTATCGGCCAGTCCCTGTTGCATTCCCATGTCCTATTCCAGTACCGATTTCATCGCCTTTGCTGTGGAACACGACGTCCTGCGTTTTGGCGAGTTCCAGACCAAGGCCGGCAGACTGTCGCCTTATTTCTTCAACGCCGGTCTGTTCAACGACGGCGCCAGCGTGGGCCAGCTCGGCCGCTTCTATGCGGAAGCCGCTCAGGCAGCCGGGATCAGTTTTGATATGTTGTTCGGCCCGGCCTACAAGGGCATTCCGCTGGCTACCACCACCGCCGTGGCACTGGCCGAAAAAGGTCACAATGTGCCGTTCTGCTTCAATCGCAAGGAAGCCAAGGACCATGGCGAAGGTGGCAATCTGGTCGGCGCCCCGCTGCGCGGCCGGGTACTGATCATCGATGACGTGATCTCGGCCGGCACTTCGGTGCGCGAGTCGGTCGAGCTGATCCGCGCCCAGGGCGCCATGCCCGCCGGCGTATTGATCGCCCTTGATCGGCAGGAGCGTGGCAAGGGCGAACGCTCGGCGGTCCAGGAGGTCGAATCTGACTACGGTATTCCGGTGATCGCGATTGCCAAACTGATCGATCTGATCGATTTTCTGCGTGGCCGCCCCGAGCTGGAACAGAATTTGCAATTGGTCGAGGCTTATCGGTCACGCTATGGGGTCGTCTGACCCTCACGGAGAATTCTTATCATGTCGCTGCGTCTCGTCCTCCCCCTGTTTTTCGCGCTAGCCCTGTCGGCGCAGGCGGGTGATCGCCTCTACAAGTGGGTGGATGAGAACGGCAAGGTCCAGTACAGCGATAAGCCGCCGGCCCAGCAGACCCAGAAGGGCCATACCGAAATGAACCGGCGCGCCATGCCGCTCAAGCAGGTCGAAGGCTATCTGACCCCTGAGCAGCGCGCCGCCCGCGAAGCCGAAGAAGCGCAGAAGCGGGTCGAAGAACAAAAACGTACCGAAGCCAAGCGCCGCGACAAGGCCCTGACCCAGAGCTTTACCTCGACAGCCGAAATCGATGCGATCCGCGATCGCAATATCGAACAGGTCGAAGCCTTGATCCAGGCCGACAAGCAGCGTATCGAAACGGCCACCAAGCGGCTCGAAGGGCTGCATAAGCAGACCGAGCGCTTTACCAAGCGCAACCGGCCGATCCCCGAAGATATCCAGGCCAATATCGCCGAAACCGAGCAGGAGCTGGTCAAGCTCAACGACAACCTCAAGCGGCGCGAAACCGAAATCGGGCAAATCCGCGAACGTGCCGAGGCTGACAAGAAGCGACTGGTCGAACTCAAGGGCGATACGGTATTGAAGAAGAAATAAAAAACAGGCGCCACTGCCTGAAATATAAAAAATGGCCAAAGCCGTGCCATACCCTCAACGGGCTATAAATAGATTACAAAAAAACCCGACGAAAATGCTCGTCGGGTTTTTTCTTGGGTCATGCGATGGTGGTCGCCTCAGCCCCAAAACGGGTAGCCCATCCGGCGCAGCAGTTCCACCGTTTCACTCAGCGGTAGACCGATCACACCGCTGAAGCTGCCGCGCATTTCGGCTACCAGTACCGAACCGAGTCCTTGCAGGCCGTAGGCGCCAGCCTTGTCCATCGGTTCGCCGCTGGCGACATAGGCGTCGATCTCGGCCGGTTCAAGCGGACGAAAGGTCACATCGCTGATCGACAGCGCGGTTTCGATCCGGCCCTGGCCGGCGACCGCGACCCCGGTCATTGCCTGATGGCGCTTGCCGGACAGCCGGCTCAGCATCGCCCGGGCTTCCGCAGCGTCGGCCGGCTTGCCGAGAATCTCGCCATCGAGCGTGACGGTGGTGTCGGCAGCCAGGACCAGTCTTGTCTCGGCGCCGCTTTGCGCCAGCCGGGCCAGCGCTGCGGCAGCTTTCTCGCGGGCCAGTCGGACCACATAGTGCGCCGGTGCTTCGCCTTCATGCGGGGTTTCATCGATATCGCAGGCCAGCCGCTCGAACGGAATGCCGACCTGGGTCAGCAATTGGCCGCGGCGGGGACTGGCCGAAGCAAGGTAGATGGTGGGTTTGTTGCTGTGAGTCATGGAAATCGGCTCGAAAACGCGGCCAGTCGGCGGCCGCCGGGTCGGGAAGGATAGCGCTTGGAACGTCAAAACACACTGCTTAAACTCGCGCTGCTGTTGGCGCCCCTGGGCGCCGCCGCGGCCCAGGCTGTCGACTGCACCCTGCTCGAACCCGCTATCCTGGCCGAATCGCTGCCTGGTGGCGAATGGCGATTGGTCGAGGCGGATGCGACCGCCTGTCGTTTCGACAATCCGCTGCGCTCACAGCGGCTGACACTGGGCCGGCAGCACTACCCGTCCGCCAGCCTCGCCACGCTGGCCTATCTGCGCAGCGAGCGCCAGGCACAGCAGCTGCCCAGTGGCGGGCCGGTGCCCAATCTGGCTGAAGCGGCCCATTTCGCCTATCGCCAGGAAGGTGCGCTGCGTTTCGAAGCGCTGTCGCTGGCGCGGCAGGGCCGGCAACTGGTCGCCATCGACTATCGGGGCGAGGGCGGACTGGACAGCTCGCTCCAGGCCGGCATCCAGGGTCTCACCGGGCGGCTCTTCACTCCGGCCCCGCCCACCGAAACCGTAGCCGAGTGTGAATGGCTCAAGACTGCCGATGCACGTCGGCTGTTTCCGCGCGATGCCACCTTGATCGTCGAGCGCGCGGCGGCAGAACGCTGCGATATCTATGACACGCAAACCACCGCCGTGCTGTCGCTCCAGCTGAGCAACGCCCCGGCTAACCCGGCTGCCGTGCTGCGTACCTTGCACCGCCAGTCGGCCACTCGGGGCTGCCATCTGGTGGCATTGCAGGAGCTGGGCCTGCAAGCCCATGGCGTCTACCGCTGTCAGGCGCCGGAAGGCGAGCGGGCCAGCGTCCACTTTATCCGCGGCGACCGCCAGATCGAACTGAGCTTTACCAGCAACGTCAGCAAACCCGATGCCGCGACCATCACCGCACTGCGCCAGCTGGCCCGCCGCCTCCGTCTGCCGCGCTAGCGCACTTCCAGCCAATTCGGCGTCAGCATGTCCGGACCTCAAAGCGCAGGCGTGCAGCGCTCTACCAGGCTTGGCGGCGACGCCGATTTAAATGGAAATGCTCTGATTCAGACCCGCCTTCAACCCGGCGTCCGGAATGCTCCGACCAGCTAAAGTGGATCTGACCTAAAGCCCTCAGCCACTACCGCCTTCATTCCGATCTGGAGTGAGAAAAGCGGCAACGGTGCATGACCTTGCTTGGTGGATGATGCGCGCTAGGGGTTGTGGGTCTGGACGCGAGGTTCGCTGGAAGACGGTTTTGTGCCCCGGAGTTGGAGCGGAGGGATAGTGGTGAGAAGAGGATTTAGGCTGAAATATTTAATTTTCTTAAATATCGTCCACTCCGTCTTGCAATGCTTGTGCAGGATTTTTTATATCGAGCATTCGGACGGGCCAGCGGCCCGGCCGTTTACTCGCGATGGTAGGGATGACCCTGGTTGATGGTGACAGCGCGGTAGAGCTGCTCGGCGAGCAGGACGCGGACCATGCCATGGGGCAGGGTAAGCGCCGAGAGCTGTAGGAGTTGGTCGGCCTCGCGCTTGACATCGGGGTGGAGGCCGTCGGCACCGCCGATCACGAAAGCCACGTCGCGGCCGTCGTGCTGCCAGGTCTTGAGTTCCTGGGCCAGCCGGACCGTGGTCCAGTTGGCACCGCGTTCATCGAGCATAATGCGGCGGGCATTGGCGGGCAGTGCCGTCAGGATACGGTCGCGCTCGACTTCCATGATGCGCTCGACCGAAGTATTGGCTGCCCGCTTTTCCGGCTTGAGTTCGACCAGCTTGATTTCCGCTTCACGCGGCATACGGCGGGCGTATTCCATGTAACCGCTTTCCACCCAGGCCGGCATCTTGTGGCCGACCGCGATGATCCACAGCTTCACGGCTTAGTCGTCGAGATCGGCCTGGATGGCGCTCTGCCAGGCTTTGCCCAGCGGATTGAACACCGGCTTCTGACCGCCCCAGAGCTGTTCCAGATTGTAGTAGTCACGCACGGCCGGCAGCATGATATGGACGATCAGCTCACCGGCATCGACCAGCACCCATTCGCCGGTCTGTTCGCCTTCCATGCCGAGAATCTCGGCACCGGCTTCCTTGAGCTTTTCGCGCACGTTATTGGCAAGTGCCTTGACCTGGCGGTTGGAATCACCGGTTGCGACGATCATGCATTCGAACAGCGAAGTCAGTTTGGTGGTATCGAGCGCCAGGATGTCCTTACCCTTGATGTCTTCGAGGGCGGCCACGGCGATGTCGCGCATCTGTTGGATGCTGAGATTGGTTTGGGTCATGGTCGATAAAGCAAATGCCGCTCGGCATAATCGAGCACTGCCGCCGGAGCCAGATAGCGGGCCGATCGGTGATCGGCAAGGCGTTGGCGGATGGCGGTGGCCGACAGGGCGAGCGGCGTGGTTGGCAAAAGCGCGATTGTACCGCGCTCGACGGTGGCCGGTATAGTAAGTGGTTGAATTCTCGGCAGGACTTCGGCAAGCAGCTCGGGATCGGCATGATCGCGCCAGGCATCGAGATCGAAACCCGGCCGACAGGCCACCGCCAACATGGCCAGATCGAACAGCTCACGCCAACGCCGCCAGCTCGACAGCCGGTAAAACGAATCGGCGCCGATCAGCCAGGCAAGCGGCGTCTCGCCCAACTCGGCACGCAATTCATGCAGGGTATCGATGGTGTAGCAGAGGGTGTCGCGCCGGATTTCCCGGTCATCGACCTTGAGACGTGGATTGCCTTCTACCGCCAATTGCGCCATGGCCAGCCGGTGTGCTGGGCTCGCGACCGGCCCGCCGCGATGGGGCGGGGCGCCGGTGGGGATCAGGCGGACTTCGCTCAGTCCCAGCGTTTCGCCGAATTCCTCGGCGGCGCGCAGATGGCCGTAATGGATGGGGTCGAAGGTCCCGCCGAAAATGCCGATGCCGGCTTGCCGTGCCACCATCAGATCGAACGCTCGAAACGCCGCATCAGTTCATGCAGTCCTTTGGCGGTCTGCGCCAGCTTGTCGGCCGAGCCGGCGACTTCGCGAGCGTTCTGGCTGTTGCCGTCGATCAGCGACGCCATCTGCTCGATGGTGCGGGCCACATCCTCGGCAGTCGAGGTCTGCTGGCGCAGGGTGTCGGCGATCTGGTGGGTCATCTCGACGGTGCTTGCAGCCGCTTCCATCACCTGTTGCAGACTCTTGTTGCTGGCTTCGATCGATGCCGTGCCGCGCTCGACCTCTTCGGCGGCGCTGTCCATGGTCATCAGGGTGGCTTGCGTGACCAGCCGGATATTGGTGACGTTGTTGGTGATGTCCTGGGTCGATGTGGCGGTGCGCTCAGCGAGCTTGCGCACTTCATCGGCCACCACGGCAAAGCCCCGGCCCGATTCACCGGCCCGTGCCGCTTCGATCGCGGCGTTCAGCGCCAGCAGGTTGGTCTGATCGGCGATTTCCTTGATCACCGTGGTGATGCTGCCGATCCGCTCGACGGCCGTATTGAGGTCATTGAGGGTGGCGCGTGCCTCCCCCACCACTTCGACAATACGCCGGGTCGAAGCCAGGCTTTCTGCCATGTTTTTTTCGTTTTCCTGCACAATGGCGCGAGTACTGTTGGCACTATTGGCGGTTTCTTCTGTTGCGCGACTGATTTCGGTTACCGAGACGCTCATTTCCTCGGTCGAGGCGCTGACCTGCATGGCTTGTTCGGTTTGTTTATTGGTCTGATCGGACAGATGCTCGGCTGCCCGGTCGAGTTGGAGCGACTGCTCGGCGATCTGGCGGGCCGAGCGGGTCACATCGCTGATCACGCTCCGCAGCGATTCGCTCAGCGACAGCGTCGAGCGGATCAGTTCGGCGAATTCGTCGTTGCTGTCGAGGTGCAGATCGAGTTTGAAATTGCCGTCCTGAATCTGACGCAGACCGTGCTCGACCTTGCTGATCCCGGTCAGTGCCCGGCTGACCCACCAGCCGCCGCCGATCAGCGCTGCCAACGCGCCCATGACTGCCAGGCCCCATACCACTGCGTTGCTGGCACCGCTGCTGGCGGCAGCAGCTGTCGCTAGGTTGAGCAACGCCAGAACGATGAAAGCGAACCAGGCGCGTTGGGCGAAGGATAGGTTCTGCATAAGCGTGCCACTCCGAGTGGGCGGTAAGGGTCCGGCAAGGCGGCCCGATAAACAATGGATGATGCTGTACGCGCTACGAAGGGCGCCCGGATGGGCTGGCGAACCGTTGATCTGGAGTCTCGGTCCGACCTACCTATTGTAGGCGCAAAGGACGGGAAAAGACCGGTCGGGCATACCGCCATACGATCGATCGGACGGCGTCCGATACTTCCTCCCACCCTGGTATTGCGGCATCGCTCCGGTCGCGCGGTGCCCGCGTCTTCGTTACCAAGCTAGCCCATCGTGGTCGAGCGAGCAAACCTACCAGCGTGACAAATGATCCTCGGTGACGCCCAGCAAGCGTGATACCTGGCGCGGCGGCGCATCGGGCGCGGCGCGTACCGTGCCTTCGAAAGTCCCGACCGGCTGGATATAACGGCTGGCTGCCACCAGCAGATTGCGATTTTCCCGCCGTGCGCCTTCCGGAGTAAAACGCAGGTCGAGCAGACCATCCTCGGTATGGATATGCCAGGGCGCCAGCGGCTGCTGCGGGTCGAATTCGAACCGGGCACGGCCAAGCGCGATAGGCTGGCCGTCCAGCCACAGCACATTCTCATGGTCGCCGAAATAGCCCGACTGGAGATTGAAACCGAGCTCGGCGGTATGGGCCGAGGCCCATTTCCAGGTGGTCAGACGGGGCAGCAGGCCGTTGGAGTGGTCGATGCTGGCATGGGCCCCGTCGAGCCGGTAATGCTGGCCACCGGCGCGGGCTTCGCCACTGACGGCCAGGGCGGGCGATTTATGGGTGCTGTGCCAGACGCCACCGGCAACCGGACCGGCTGCGAACAGCCAGGGTGCAGCGGTCCGGCCGTCCAATTCGGCCTCGACCTGAAAGCCGCGCGGCGCTTCGACCCGTACCCGATAGCGTTCGGCGGCGAATTCTTCGAGACGGATCCGGGCGCCCAGCCAGGAGAAGTCGGCCATCGCGCCAAGACGCGGTTCCGGGTCGACCCGGGCGCTGAGGCCGGGCAGCCCGTCGCGCGACACGCCTCCTATCACGCTGCCCTGGCGGCGGTCGAATAGATAGGCGAAACAGGTATTGGTCCAGCCGACATCGACCACGGCGATGCCGAGATAGCAATCCGCTGCGGCAATGCCGACGTAGTGCCAGCGCTTGTGATGGAAGCGCCGCCACCAGGCGCTGCGCGCCAACGGCGGCGCCAGCCGGCTCCAGTCGATCAGGCTGCAACGGCCGGCGAAGCGGCCGGCAAATGGCCGGCCATCGGTATCGACGACTGCGCTGGGCGCGGCCTCAAGCACGGACATGACCATCGCCCAGTACCACCCATTTCTGGCTGGTCAGGCCGGCGAGCCCGACCGGGCCACGGGCGTGGATCTTGTCGGTCGAGATACCGATTTCGGCGCCCAGGCCATATTCAAAGCCATCGGCAAAGCGGGTCGAGGCGTTCACCATCACGCTGGCAGAATCGACTTCGCGCAGAAAGCGGCGCGAGCGGCTGTAGTCGCGCGTGACGATGGCGTCGGTATGGTGGGAACCGTAGGTATTGATATGGTCGATGGCGGCGTCGAGATCGTCCACCAGCCGCAGTGCCAGGATCGGCGCCAGATATTCGGTACGCCAGTCTTCCTCGGTCGCGGCTTTGATATCGGGCAGGAGGGCACGGCTACGTTCACAGCCGCGCAGTTCGACGCCTTTGCTGTGGTACAGCTCGGCCAGACGCGGCAGCAGCGTGGCCGCGATATCGATATGGACCAGCAGCGTTTCCATGGTATTGCAGGTGCCATAGCGCTGGGTCTTGGCGTTGTCGGCGATGCGCACGGCCTGTTCGGGGTCGGCCAGATCATCGATATAGACGTGGCAGATACCGTCCAGATGTTTGATCACCGGGACCCGTGCTTCGGCGCTGATCCGGGCGATCAGCCCTTTGCCGCCGCGCGGGACGATCACATCGACATACTCGGGCATGGCGATCAGACGGCCGACGGCGGCGCGATCGGTGGTTTCGATGACCTGGACGGCACTGTCGGGCAGGCCTGCTGCCCGTAGTCCTTCCTGGACACAGGCCGCGATGGCCTGGTTGGAGCGGCTGGCTTCGGAGCCGCCGCGCAGGATGGCGGCATTGCCCGACTTGATGCACAGGCCCGCTGCGTCGGCGGTGACATTGGGACGGGCTTCGTAAATGATGCCGATGACCCCGAGCGGGACACGCATCTTGCCGACCTGGATGCCGGAGGGGCGGTAGTTGATATCGTCCATTTCCCCGACCGGATCGGGCAGGGCGGCGATCTGGCGCAGGCCATCGGCCATGGCGACGACACCGGGGACGGTAAGGGCCAGCCGGTCGAGCAGGGCGGCATCAAGCCCGGCGGCACGGGCGGCGTCGAGATCAGCGGCGTTGGCGGCCAGCAGCTTCTCGGCATCGCGCTCGATGGCGGCGGCGATGGCCGCCAGTGCGACATTCTTGGCCTGGGTCTCGGCCCGGGCCATGGCACGCGAGGCAGCACGCGCGGCGCGTCCCAGCTTGTCCATATAGTTGTTCAGATCGGCGGTCATCGGTGCGTTCCTCGGGCTATCGGTCGTCGTCGATTCTAACCGCAGCAGCAGCCGTGGCGCATCTTGCGACAAGGTAATCACTGGGTTAGTATCGCGCGCTGTATCTCAGGGCCGGTAGCTCAGTTGGGAGAGCGTCGCGTTCGCAATGCGAAGGTCGGGAGTTCGATCCTCCTCCGGTCCACACTTTTACAAGGCCAGAGTTTGCTCTGGCCTTTTGCTTGTGGCCTGTGCGGGCTAGGTATGGCGGGGGTTTCAGGATTTGTGCGGAGGGCGACCTTCGCACCTGCTCTCGATTTTTCAAGGGGTTACGGACGGTCGTTTGAATCAAAAAATGCCTGTCGGGTGGCGACCCGAGCAACACGCGCGAGCCAAGGCCCTCGGCAAACAGCAATTGCGCGGCTGCAACTCCAGTCTGATTTTGCAATCGTCATGCGCCTTCTCCTGGTCCAGTCTGAACTCTTGTCGCTGCCAGGGCGGTACCTGGCTATGCAATTACCAATAGATCATTACTCTTTCAGGTATCCCCATGCCGCTCCGCTTCCCCCGACCTCTCGTCGTCGGCGATTTGATCGCAATCACCGCCCCGTCGGCTGGCGTTGCACCGGCTTTACATCCCCGGCTTGATTTGGCTATTGCAGCCCTGCAAGGACGAGGCTATCGGGTGGTAGAGGGCAATTGCCTGCGCGCTTCTCATCAGCATGCCAGCAGCGGTAAAGCCGCGCAGGCTGCTGAGCTGATGTCCTTTCTACAAGACCCTTCGGTAGCCGCGGTCATGCCGCCCTGGGGTGGAGAACGGGCCATCGAACTGCTGCCCTTGCTGGATTTCTCGGCCCTCGCGGCAATCGAGCCCAAATGGTTCGTAGGCTTTTCGGATCTCAGCACCTTGCAGCTGCCGCTCGCCTGCCTGTCCGGCTGGGCATCGCTGCATGGACCCAATCTGATGGAGCTGGGGGCCACCACGCTGGACCAAACCACTGCGGCCCTATGGCAGGTGCTGGAAACCCCACCAGTCAACACAGTGGTGCAGTCGCCGGCCCGCCTACACCGCAAACAACGGGCAGACTGGGCGTCCGAGCCAGCAGCCAATTTACTACTGACCGAGCCGACGCGTACATGGCGGCTTGATGGCAATTCGTCTCCGCTAGAACTGCACGGGCGGCTGATCGGCGGCTGCCTAGACACCATAGCCCGCCTCGCTGGCACGCGTTATGGCGACGTGCCAGCTTTCGTTGCCAGCTCAGTCGACGGAACCCTGCTGTTCTTGGAAAACTGCGAGATGGCACCCTGCGAGTTGTTGCGCACGCTCTCCAGCCTTCGGCTGCACGGCTGGTTCGACGGCCTGGCGGGCGTACTGATCGGCCGCAGCGCCGCCCCAGATGTAGTCAGCGGCGAGGGGCTGGGTTATATCGATGCGTTGCGGGCTATTTTGAATGAGCTACCTTGTCCAGTATTGTGCGGCCTCGATATCGGCCATATACCGCCGCAATGGTCGCTGGTTCAGGGCGCGCTGGCGCAGGTAGTATTCGATGGCGAGCAGGCAACCTTGACCATGACTTTGAGTTAGGCGTCGTAAGCATGAACCTTCGCGAACTGGAAGCGCTTGGGGAACCAGATCTTCTCATCGCTGGGTTGCGCGTCTGGATTCATGGCAGTCAATTTCCCAATGCAGTCGACTACTGGGATGGCAATTGGCTGCGGGTAACGGCGTACTGTGGGCGTGTACTGAATTTTGTGTAAACGGACTTTTGGCAGGAAACTGCCGCCGAGTCTGGAGACACAATGAGCCCGAAGAAACACGACGTCCCTGAAGCCCTTCTGACCAGCCGGCTGGCCAACTACCAGAAGCCCGAAGACCTGATAGGCGAGAACGGCCTGCTCAAACAGCTGACCAAGTTGCTGGTAGAGAAGGCGCTGGATGCCGAACTCGCCGAACATCTAGGCCACTCCAAGCATGAGCCAGTCGTTAATACCACTGGCGCCCCCCGCAACGGTAAGAGTCGCAAGACGCTCAAGGGTGAGTTCGGCGAGCTGCCCATCGATGTGCCGCGCGACCGCCACGGCACCTTTGAACCCAAGCTGATCTCCAAACACCAGACCCGCTGGAGTGGCTTTGACGACAAGGTCATCTCGCTCTACGCCCGCAGCATGACGGTTCGCGAGACCCAGGTTCTCTGTCGGGTTTTTTCATGCCCCCCAACGTCAGCCCTGGCGCTATTTCGCGACCCTGCCTCTTGAGGTGCAAGAGGGTAAATCGTTTAAGAAACAAGAGCGGACGATTCGACCGGTCGCGCCAGAGCACAAGCTATCGGGCAACTACCTGAAGGCTGGTGGCAAATTATTTGTCTTCAAATCTAGAGATTAAAGATTCACCACAGGTAAGACTGCCTCAATAAAAGCTTCTGCGACTGGAGAAAGCGCCTTGCCTCGCCAGTAGACCAGCGACCAGTGATTCCAGATCGGGAACCCTACGACGTCCAGTTCAACGAATTCATTGGGCGCGGCATGAGCCAAGGTGTGCCTGGACAAGATGGCAATGCCGAGCCCAGCTGATACGGAAGCACGGATCGCCTCGTTGCTCTCGATAATCATCTGGGGCTTGATCACTTCGCTTCGAGCTGCGAAATGGCGCTCAATTGCCCGCCGTGTACCTGATCCTGGTTCACGCAGTATCAGCCGATCCCCTGCCAGATCACTCCACTGGACGTTCGCTCTGCCGGCGAGAGGGTGATCGGACGGTGCAATCACTACCAAAGCATTTTCGACAAGGGGACGGGTAACGATATCCAGTCCTTCTGGTGGCTCACTGAAAACATACAGATCATCGGTATTTGCCATCAGGCGAGTGATGACCTCATTGCGGTTGGCGATTCGAAGCTCGACTTCGACCTGGGGATGTTGCCGACAAAACGGACCGAGCATGCCGGGGACGATGTATTTAGAGGTCGTCACCACGCCCAAGCGCAGCACCCCGGCAGTCAGGCCGGTCAATTGGGCCAGCCGCATCTCCACGCGGTCCAGCACTTCAAACAGCGCCCGGGTTTCTTCCTGGAGTATTTGCCCGGCCTGGGTCAAGTAAAGCTGCTTTCCAACCTGTTCAAACAGTGGCAGGCCAATCGATTCGGTCAGCTTCGCCAACTGGGTGGAGACCGTCGGCTGCGCAAGGTGCAGCGCCTGCGCGGCCTGGGTGACGCTGAGTTGCACCGCGACCTCGCGAAAGACCTCCAGTTGGCGAAAAGTGGTTTGCCGTGTGTGAAAACGTGTTTTGTTCATTTACGGTAATAGATGCTTTGGAGACAGTTAATCTATTATTGGCAATTCTTCCGCTGATCCACAATGTCAACCGTCACGCCTACGGGCGACTCTTAAGGATCTCGGCATGTCACCTACACCTATCACAGTTGCCTACGGCGACGGCATTGGCCCGGAAATCATGACGGCCACCCTTCATATCCTGCAGGCGGCAGGGGCGCAGCTTGCGCCAGAAGTGATCGAGATCGGGGAACAGGTGTACTTGCGCGGCAATAGTGCAGGCATTGAGCCTGCGGCTTGGGAATCGCTGCGTCGCACCCGGGTGTTTCTCAAGGCGCCGATCACCACACCGCAGGGCGGTGGCTACAAAAGCCTCAACGTCACCACCCGCAAGGCTTTAGGTCTCTTTGCCAATATTCGGCCGTGTGTGGCTTACGCACCCTTTGTCGAGACCCGCCATCCGAATATGGACGTGGTCATCATCCGTGAGAACGAAGAGGATCTTTACGCCGGCATCGAGCACCGCCAGACCGATGAGGTTTACCAGTGCCTGAAGCTGATCACGCGTCCTGGCTGCGAAAAGATCATCCGATATGCCTTCGATTTCGCCCGTCAGCACAGCCGCAAGAAGGTCAGTTGCTTCGTGAAGGACAACATTATGAAATTCACGGACGGGCTGTTTCACAAGGTCTTCAACGAAGTCGGCGTCGACTATCCGGATATCGAACAGGAAACTTGGATCGTCGATATCGGCGCGGCCAAGCTGGCCGACACGCCTGAGGCGTTTGATGTGATTGTTCTGCCCAATCTGTACGGTGACATTCTTTCGGATGTCGCAGCACAGATCGCAGGATCGGTGGGGATGGCGGGCTCGGCCAACATCGGTGATCAGTGCGCTATGTTTGAAGCGATTCATGGTTCTGCACCGCGTCGCGCCGGACAGGACATCGCCAACCCTTCCGGCTTGCTGCACGGAGCCATTCAGATGCTGACGCATATCGGTCAGCACGAGGTTGCTGAGCGCATTCACAATGCTTGGCTGCGGACGCTGGAAGAAGGCATTCACACCTACGACATCTACTCTGCTGCCCACAGCCGGGAAAAGGTAGGCACACAAGCCTTCGCCAAGGCCGTGATCGCCAGATTGGGAAAGCGGCCAGAAATGCTGGAGCCAGTCCGCTATGCCAGCAGCAACACGATCAAGCCTTGGCAACCCAAGCGGGCCGACCCGGCTGTGAAGGTGCTGGTTGGGGTGGACATCTTTCTGCAATCACGTGAGAACGGACCGGACATGCTGGGAGCGCGATTACGGGAATACGGCTCTGCGCAGCTACCGCTACAGGTCATCACCAACCGTGGTGTCAAGGTCTGGCCAAACGGTTTTCCCGAAACCTTCTGTGTAGATCACTGGCGCTGTCGTTTTAAGTCTGAACAAGCTGTGGAGTTCAGCGATGTGCTCGCGCTGCAGGAACGACTGCATCACGCCGGATTTGACGTGGTGAAGACGGAAAACCTCTACACCTTCGACGGCGAACCTGGTTACGCAGCAGTGCACGGATAACCGCGCGCTCCTCTCTCGTATCTCCCTGAACGCGGCGACCTTGCTCATGGAGAAGCTCAGTTTGGCTAGCACATGGACAGCCCGCGGGATCCAGGGACATCGGGGCAGAGATCAGGTGGTGTTCGGATAGCGACTCCAGCACCGAATACAAAAAACCGACAGGTTTCCTGTCGGTTTTTTCATGCTCGCAAAGTCACCCCTGGCGCTATTTCGCCCACGTAGATCTGCATTGCCAGCTCAATGCGACGGCTCTTGTTCTTCCCTCAGTCCCTCTTCCCACGAGATCAAACCCATTACAGATCAGTGTGACAATACCGCCCCCGCTGCCGCGGCTCCCGGCAACAGAAGCCGCAGCATCCTGTGCTGCACTGTCTCAGCGCGGCAGCTCGTAATTCAGTTCGTAGGGGCCGCTGCCGCTGAGGGATTTCACCTGTAGCACATAGTAGCCACGACTTGCCGTGTGATGGATCGACTCGGTTGAAGTCGGTGACGTGCTGCTGGCGACAGTGATCCATGCTCTGCCGTTCCAGCGCAGCAGTGCCAGTTCGAAGTTGGCGTTCGAGGGACCCGATAGGTAAGCGCTGGCTACGCCGCCGGCTGTGCTGTAGTGATAGCGCGCCGGATGGTAGGCAATCGCACCTGGGCCTGCCAGCGTACTACGCACGGTCGTGCTGTCGCCGGGCTGGTAATAGCTGGCGATCACCGCATTGGCGTGGCGCTCGTTGACGAGATGCCATGGCCGGCCGAGTGTGCGCATGCGCGAGTCCTCCGTCGGTCGGTAGACGTCGCTCTTGCAATAGCGTGCTCCGGTGAACAGGCCGATCGTGCCGTTGGCGTAAGCGCCCGTCGGGGTCGGCATCGGCATCGACGACTGGATCAGGTCGCCCCACTTGATGGTGTCGAGGGCGGTCTGGCGGGTCGTGTTCGGTTCGGCAGGCTCGCCGGGCTCGCAGGTGCCGTAGTCGTATTCGTCAGCGAGGCCAAACGAGGTGTGGCCGATCTCGTGCAGCGCCAGCTCGATTGCGCTGGTGTGCATCGTCATCGTCGCGATCGCTCCGCCGGCGCCGCCGTAGCGTGTCGTATTGGCAATCGCGACGATCAGGTCGCGGCCGTCGGCCGGGGTCACTGCCCCGACTGCCTTGAAGACCAACTCGTCGTCGGCGCAGACGAGCCGGTCGATGTTGTAGCAGCCCATATTCATGCCCAGTGCGGTGTCGCGATAGGTGCCCTCCACCAGGTCGTCGATGCCGGATTCCGCGCTGACGACATCGACACGGCGGATATTGACTGCACTGCGCGTGGCATCAAACAGCGAATCGGCAAGCACGCCGTCGGCGACCCGCTGGGCATCGGCTTGCCATTTGGCCTGCTCGGCGGCGGTATAGCCGTCACCGATCAGGATGATGTCAAAGCGCCGCGACGGCGGCCCGCTCTGGTGCAGCATCGCTGTGCCCGACACATTCCGGTTCGACTGCGGCCGCTGCAAGGTATGGACGATGCTGCGCTCGATCTCCTCGCGCCGATACTGGCGCAGCGTGGTCGTCTGTAAGCCGGGCTGGCGCATCTCGATGGCAATCGAGGCGACGTCCTCGTGGGCTGGCACGCGTAGCTCGAACTGTCCCTGCGGGCGCAGCACTGCACGCGACTGCACGATCCGGCCGGTAAGCGGGTCGAATGCCTCGGCCTGCAACCGGCGCGGGTCGGCGACCGAGCGCGCATAGACCATGCGTCCGGCGGCGTCGCGCGCGACGATGGTGAAGTCGCCGTCGACGCGGGTCGGCGATACGGCATAGTCGCCGTGCTCGGCCGCGACCAGCTCCAGCTTCTGTCCGCCCTGGGTCCCTTGGATATCGAATTGAAGCGCCCATGTCGATTGCGCCTGTACCTGTATCGCTGCGGCTCCCACCAGCAGCGCCATTGTCCACATCGTTGCATTCATCACATGCCCTCCCGGTTGACAAGGAGATTCGAGCGTGGCAGCGGAAGCGCGCTTTTGTATTGGCGGAATCCAGTGCAGCGACGAAGGAATGCGACAAAAACCGCAGGCTTGCCAGGCCAGGGAGGCAGAAAGCGCCGAGCAGCCTGAGCCAATCGTTCCTGACTACAGCGAATGTGTTCGCTTCAGCCTGTGTGGATGGCTCTGAAGTGCGGGGCGCGGGTTGAGCAATCGGGTCGGAAACTGCGTACAGCCTGGATTTTCTGTTCTTCCCAAGAATTTTTCCTGGAGACTTGTTTTATTTGTTTTTGTATAAAAATGGCTATAGATATAGCATATATATTTCACAAATATTTAATATTGAGCGAAGTAGAAAGAATCGGCCTAGCCTAGGCCACAATCCCATCACATCATTTATATGAACAAAACCCGACAGGAAACCTGTCGGGTTTTTTCATGACGGCAACCTCAGCCCTGCGTTTCGAATCACGCGAATCCTGCACCTGAGGCCGGACATGGCGTGCCGTCCATGCTGCGGCGTCTGAGCAAGGACACCGCAGCCTGCCGTCACGTCTTGCCTTAACGCGGCAGCTCGTACTTCAGCTCGTAGGCGCCGCTGCCGCTGTAGGACTTCACTTGCAGCGAGTAGTAGCCCGCGTTGGCCGTGTAGCGGATCAGCTCGGTCGAGGTCGGCGAGGTGCTGCTGGCGACCGAGACCCAGGCGCTGCCGTTCCAGCGCAGCAGGATCAGCTCGAAGTCGGCGTTGGCAGGACCGGTCAGCGAAGCGCTGATCTCGCCGCCATTGGCCGTGTAGTGGTACGGCGACGGATGGGTCGCGGTCGCGCCCGTGCCCGACAGGGTGCCGCGCGTGGTCGTACCGGCTTCGTCCGGCTTGTAGTGGCTGGCGATCACGGCGCTGGCGATGCGCTCGTTGACGGCATGCCACGGCCGGCCGAGTGTGCGCATCCGCGAGTCTTCGGTCGGGCGGTAGACGCCGGTCTTGCAATAACGCGAACCGGAGAACAGGCCGATCGTACCGTTGGAGTAGCGGCCCACCGGCGTCGGCACCGGGGTCGTCGACTGGATCAGGTCGCCCCATTTGATGTAGTTGCGCGCAGTCTGTCGGGTCGCGTTCTTTTCGGACGGCTCACCTGCCGAGCAGGTGCCGTAGTCATATTCATCGGCCAGTCCGAAGGCGGTGTGGCCGATCTCGTGCAGCGCGAGTTCGATGGCGCTGGCATGCATGGTCATCGTGGCGATCCGGCCGCCGGCGCCGCCGTAGCGGGTGGTATTGCCGACGGCGATGATCACATCACGGCCGTCGGCCGGGGTTACCGAGCCGACTGCGCTGTAGACGAGGTTGTCATCGGCGCAGACCAGCCGGTCGAGGCCGTAGCAGCCGATGTTCATGCCAAGCGCGGTGTCGCGATAAGTGCGGTAAGTCAGGTCGTCGATGCCCGACTGTGCGCTGATGACGTCGACGCGCCGAATGTTCAGGGCACCACGGTGCGCATTGAACAGCGGGTCGGCGAGCAGGCCGTCGGCGACGCGCTTGGCGTCGGCCTGCCATTTGGCCTGTTCGGCGGCGGTATAGCCATCGCCGATCAACACGATATCGAAGCGCTGCGACGACGGGCCGCTCTGATACAGCATCGCGGTACTCGATGCCGCCTTGGCGGTCCGCATCCGCATGCCGGTATCGGCGATACGGCCTTCGATGTCCTCGCGCCGGAACACTGCGGCGGTCGTCGGCGTGGTTGCGCCGGCGGCACGCATGCCTGGCTCATGGATCTCGATGGCAATCGAGGCAACGTCGTCGCGGGCCGGGATGCGCAGTTCGAACTGGCCGCTCGACAGTTGAATCTCGCGGGCTTCCACGATCCGGCCGGTGACGGGGTCGAACGACTCGGCCTGTAGGCGGCGCGGGTCGGCGACCGACTGCATATAGAGCACACGTCCGGCTGCGTCGCGAGCGACGATCTTGAAGTCGCCGTCTTGATCGATGAGTTCAGGTGACACCGCATAGTCGCCGCGCTCGGCTGCGACCAGCTCCAGCTTCTGTCCGCTCCAGGTTCCTTGGGCGTCAAACCGCAGCGCCCATGTCGATTGCGCCTGTGCCTGCGTCACTACGGCCCCGGCCAGCAGCGCCATCGTCCACATCTTTCCGTTCATCGCCATGCTCTCCGCACTCAAATGGTGATATGAGATTGGCATAGATTATGACGATCGTATAGTGAAAATTGCACAATCGATCAGTAATGCAACACGATCCCATAAAAGCAGAGGCCTCGCCAGCTCGGAAATCCGGAGCAGGGAAAAAGATGAAAGCCAGGCAGAGACTGGCTTTAAGCGAGTCGCACAGCTATTTGGCTGTCCAGCAAGACCGACGGCACCGTCGCATGGCTTTGGCAACGCTGCTGGCCTTCGCATAGTTTTTTTCAGAGTTGTTCCATAGTTTGATGCCTATAGCATTGCTTCTGGCTCGGACTCATCGGACATCATGTCGAGTCAGTTCTTACCAAGCTAAGCTCAGCAATAACTGGAGATTCAGACTGTTGGCGTGCTATATGGCCATGCATGCGATTCTTTGGGAATGTTAATTGCCTAGAAAAACAGACGATTTTTCGATCGCGTGTAATCCAATTGTCATTTTCAGGGGAACGAATATGGCCAGCAAGAACACGATCTGTCTGTGGTTCGATGGCACCGCCGTAGAAGCTGCGCAGTTCTACGCACAGACATTTCCTGACACGGTAGTGGGAGCCATCCATCACGCCCCAGGCGCTTACCCCGATGGCCAGGAAGGCGATGTCCTGCTGGTCGAATTCAGTGTGATGGGCATTCCCTGTGTCGGCCTCAATGGTGGTCCGGTCTTCAAGCACAACGAGGCTTTCTCCTTTCAGGTCGCGACCGACGATCAGGAAGAAACCGACCGCCTGTGGCAGGCGATCGTGGAAAACGGCGGGTAGGGAAGTGCTTGTGGCTGGTGCAAGGACAAGTGGGGCGTGTCGTGGCAGATCACGCCACGGGTGCTCACTGAAGCGTTTGCCGATCCCGATCGCGCCGCGGCCAAGCGTGTGTTCGAGGCGATGATGGGGATGGGGAAGATCGATATTGCCGCGATCGAAGCGGCCCGGCGCGGGTGAGGTCGAGGGCGGCTTAGGGGCTGGTTGGGGAAGGCTGCATTGGATCGTCCGTAGCTGTTCGATGCATTGGGCCGTCGTGAGCACGGCAGGCTATGCCGCCATGCCTCTTCTTGGTGCAACGCACAAAAGCATTTGTTTTTAAAAAATATTTATCTGTCCGAGCCTGGTTCTGAGGTCTTCGGCAAGCTGAACTGTTGCACTTTGTTGACAATAAGCTGACAGTTCCCATTAAGAGTTTTTATTCAATTGATCACTTTCAAAGTCTCCCCCTATGATCGACGGCGATGGGCGTTTGCCTTGCGGTAGACGCCCGGCCGTGTGCTGGTCGACACGGTCACGCAGCCTGCAAGACCTGCCCGATTGATGCTGGCTGAACCAGCGTGGACGGGTCTTAGCGGGCGATTTATTCAGTAAATACGGAAAAACTAACAATGTTAAAAATGACAAAGACAGCGCTCGCTGTCGCTGCAATAGGGGTAGGGTTCAACGTTTGTGCCGCCGAGCCGGCTCAAGGAGAGCGGGTCGAGGTTGTTGGCACCAGCATCAAGCGTGTCGCAAAGGAAGGGGCAGTACCGGTTATCACCGTCAAGCGCGAGGAAATCGAACGTTCGGGCGCGCAGACGGTAGCCGATGTGCTACAGGCACTGACTGCCAACGCCGGCAGCTTTGGCGACCAGACTGCGGCGATTTCTGATTCCGCCAGTTTTTCCTCGGTATCGATGCGGGGGCTGGGTGCCAGCAGCACCCTGGTTCTGCTCAATGGCCGCCGTATCGCGGTGGCGAGCTTCGATTCCAGCGGCGGTAACTTTGTCGATCTGAACACCCTGCCGCTCGGGGCCATCGAGCGGATCGAAGTGCTGAAGGACGGGGCTTCGGCCATCTACGGTTCCGACGCGATCGCGGGCGTGATCAATGTCGTGACCAAGCGCAACTACAAGGGTCTCGAAGCCAAGGGCGGCTACCGTCAGTCCGACCGCGGCGACGGCAAAGAATACAGCGCGACGCTGGCCGGCGGCCTCGGCGACCTGGCCAACGACGGCTACAACCTGCTGGTGTCGTTCGATTACCTGAACCGCGAAGCGATCCGCCAGTCCGACCGGTCGTGGAGCCGTTCCGCCGACCAGCGCTCGCGCAATGGCGCCGACCGCCGCAGCTCGACGGGTTTCCCGGTTTCCTACGCCAAGTACGATCCGCGCCATCCCAATGCGCCGATCGTGTTCCAGCCGGCTGCCGACTGCCCGGCCGACCGCCAGGTCGCCAGCGGCAGCAATGTGTTCTGTCGCTTCGACTTCAACTCCTATCAGGATCTCCAGCCCGAAAGCGAGCGCTACAGCGCTTTTGCGGCGTTTACCAAGACCCTGACCGCCAACGCCAATCTGTTTGTCGAAGGCTCGTTCAGCAATGCCAAGACCAAGAGCCGGCTGGCGCCGAGTCCGCTGACGGCCGATCAGGAACTGTCGCCCGATGGGACTTTCCGTTACCTGATCAACCCCGATGCGGCGACCAATCCGTTCCGTGGCAGTGGCGCCTATGCGCTGGTCCGCTACCGCCCGCTCGAAGCCGGTGGCCGGATTGCCGATTTCGATACCAATACCTACCGCCTGCTCGGCGGTGTCAAGGGGACGGTCAGCGATTGGGACTACGAGCTGGTCGCCGGTTACTCGGGCAGCGAAACCGACCAGCGCCAGAACGGCTACTACGACGCGGCCAAGTTCCGCGAAGCGCTGGCGACCGGGCGACTCGATCCGTTCAAGACCAATAGTGCCGAGGTGGTCAATTCGATATTGGTCGGCCCGATGCTCAACCAGGGCAAATCGACCTCGAAATACCTCAACGGCAAGGTCTCGGGCGAAATCGCCGAGCTGCCGGCCGGGCCGCTCGGTATGGCGGTCGGCTTTGAAGTGCGGCGCGACGAAATCGAAAACACGCCCGACGCCAATCTGCGGGCCGGCAATGTGTTCGCAGTGGCCAAGGACAGCGGGGCCAATGGTCGGCAGAACGTCGATTCGCTGTTTGCCGAACTCAATGTGCCGCTGCTCAAGCAGGTGGAAATGCAGTTGGCGGTGCGGGGCGACCGCTATAGATATGGCGGTCGTTCGGTCAGCAAGGCCAGCCCGAAGATTGCGCTGCGCTATCAGCCCAGCAGCAATCTGTTGCTGCGTGCTTCCTATAACGAGGCGTTCCACGCTCCGTCGCTGTTCCAGCTCTACAAGCAATCGGAATCGTTCGACTTTATCGAAGACCCGCTGCGCTGCCCGTTCACCGACTCGCCGCAGGATTGTGGCGGTGCGCAGTTCAAGACCCAGGTGCGCGGCAACCCCGAACTCGAGCCCGAAACCGCCAAGAGCTACAACCTGGGCCTGGTGTTCGAGCCGGTGCGCAACTTCTCGGTTGGTATCGACTACTTCCGCATCGAGAAGAAGAACGCGATCGAGCGCCTCGACGGGCGCAATATCGTCGCCAAGTTCCCCAGCAATACCGAGTTCGTGCGCCGTCTGCCCGATGAAGTACTGGCCAACGGCATGCGGATTCCGGGTGCCGTCACCGAGGTCTACGACCGCTATTCCAACCTCGGCATGATCAAGACCGATGGCTTTGACTTCGATCTGAAGCTCAGCACCGCGCTGGGCTCGGCCGGCAAGTTCACCTTCGGCAGCTCCACCACCTATGTGCGCAGCTTCAAGAAGGCGCTGATGAATCCGCTGACCAAAGAAGCCTATCCGCTCGAAGAATATGTGGATCTGATCGACTACCCGCGCATCCGCAGCAATATGTCGTTCGGTCTCGACAGTGGACGCTGGGAGAGCAACCTCGTGGTCAACTATATGGACAGCTACGAGGACAACGACACCCCGGCCGATGTGAGTGACGATAACCGTCGCGTTTCCTCGTTCACCACGGTCGATATGCAACTGGTGTTCAAGGGCATCAAGAACACCCGTATCGCGCTCGGTGCGAAGAACCTGTTCGATCGGGAACCGCCGTCGATCGTCACCGGTTCGACCGCTTCGGGTGGCTTCAACGGCAATCTGATCGATGGTCGCGGCCGTATGCTGTATCTGACCGGCAGCTATACCTTCTATTGATCGTTGTCTGATCTGAAGCAGAGACGCCATCCCATTGTCGGGATGGCGTTTTTTATCTGCAATGATCTTATTAAAGATTCATGCAAACTATGTGCTAAATAGAGGAACATTTATATAAATATATAAATAAAATAAGTCCAATTCTCCTCGGGGGATTGGCAGCTTCCCTCTGTGCCGAACAGCACCAGGGAAGAATGGAAAGGCGTCTTTGCCTGAGGGAGCATGGACGCTTGGCTATCAGCCGCGTCTTTTCTACCTCCGCTGCCGACGCTCACTGGTCGGCTGCGCCAATTTCCTCCCGCTGGGTCTGCTTCAGGTCTGGTGCTCAGCCATGGGACTCAAGCAGGAACAGGTTTTGCCGGAAAGAAGGCTTAGGCGCATTGCGCCCGGTTTCTTTAGAAAAGGCGAAACACTATGGCTGCAACGATTGTTACCCACGGTGGCACCGATATGCCGCCTGAAGAAAAAGACGGTTGTGAAACGGCTGCCCGCCTGGGCTTGCAGAAGCTGGGCGACCGCCAGGATGCGCTCGAAGCGGTGGTCACCGCCGTGGCCTCGCTGGAAGCCGATGGTCGTTACGATGCCGGGGTGGGCTCGCTAATGGGCATGGACGGCAAGACACTCGAACTCGATGCGGCGGTGATGGATTCCCGGGGCAGGTTGGGGGCGGTGGCGGCGCTGCAAAATGTCCGTCATCCGGTAAAGGTCGCCCAGCGCATCACCGATACGCCGCATGTGCTGCTGGTCGGCCAGGGAGCCGAGGAATTCGCCCGACGCATTGGTCTTCACTCGCCGTTTGAACCCAGTGTCAAGGCACAGCGCAAGTTTCGCGAATATATCGCTGAGATGAAGAAGGCTCACGATGACGACGAGGGGGCTGAAGATACCGAAGAAGACGACGGCAAGACCCTGGTCAGAAAGTTCTGGAATTTCCCCACTTCCTGGCAGGCCGCTGTCGATCGCGCCGGACACGGTACGGTCGGAGCGGTCGCCCGTGATGAGGCGGGCCATTTTGCGGTGGCGGTCTCGACCGGTGGTTCGCCACCGGCGCTATACGGCCGGGTCGCCGATACCCCGCTGATCGGCTGTGGCTTCTACGCCGGTCAGCATGGCGCGATTGCCTGTACTGGCATCGGCGAACATATCGTCCGCAATATGCTGGCCCGCACGGTCTACGAATGGATCATCAGCGGCACGCCACTTCAGGCGGCGCTGGAGCGCGCCATCGCCTTGCTGCCCCAGGGCATCGATATCGGGCTGATCGGCGTTACCGCCACCGAAGCCCATGTGGCGGCCAGAAAACCGATGGCCAGCGCGATCCTGGCGCTTTGATCCGGACAGACGATGGCTTTGCGCTGGACTGCGCAGTGCTGGTCGATCTGTTCGTTTGTGGCTCTCCGCTTATTCGTTGCGTTTTCCGATCCAACTTCTCAGTGGCAAAACAAAAGCCCAGCCAATCAGGCTGGGCCTTGGTGGGCGCTGGCTGAGGATCAGCGGCGCGGGGTGGTGATCAGGCTCGGGGTCGGGGCCGGGCTGGTCACGGTTTCCTTGGACAGCAGATCGAAGCTGCGGCCGTCGGCGGCCATGCGGTAGCGCAGACGCACTTGCTGGTCACCGATCTTGACGCTGGGGATCAGCAGTTCGCCCGTGCCCAGCGAGAAATACGAGGGCCAGGTGGTGACGATGCCGGCTTCGAGATTGCGCATTTGCAGGCGGTTGGGGGTGTAGTCGAATTCGACCCGGAAATGCTGGGTTCCTTCGCTACCGGGCATCTGGAGCGACACATTGGGCAGGGTCAGCACGTTGTCGGCCAGCTTGGGCGTCTGGTCGAGCGGGCCGGGGTTGGCTTCGATCTGTTCGAATTCGAGCGGGTTCTTGCTCGGGTCAAGCGCCAGCACCAGGCCGGTCAGGATTTGTTGACCGGACTTGTCGTAGGTCAGCACGCGCGGCAGGCGCAGTTGGCCGTCGGTCGAGGTGAACAGCCCTTCGCCAGATTGCAGCGAAGCGAGCGGATTGAGGGTTTCGAGACGGAAACGGGCCGGATTGCTGTCGGGTACGCGGCGCAGCTGGACTTCGAATTGCGGATACTGGCCACCCAGCGAGGCGTCGAGGCTGCCGATGCACAGGACACCGTCTTGCTCCAGCGTCGGCACCGGGCAATTGAGCGCCAGAACCGGCGAGCTGACCACGACGGCGGCGGCAAGGGCGAGCAGGCGATGGGAAAGCGGGGTACTTGCACGAGACATGGATCAATGGCCTATGACGGATGCGTGAGAGAGGACTGTCATCAGCATTTCGGACTGACGGTCAGCGGCATTTTTATGCGAGCGGCGATTGTACCACCGGTTTTGAAAATGTCATCTGCTTGAAAAAGGCTGATGAAACGAGGCAGGCAAGAGGCAGCGCGGTCGCTGGGCGGGAAACACAAAGGACCTGCCGGTTTTCCCAAGGAGTCCGCGGGTACCAACTTTGCAGGGAAATTCACTTAAGACTTGGGACGCGCCGAACAGCAGGGCGTTTCAGCGCGTCCACTGCCGGTTCGGCGCCACGGCGTCGCTTGGCGCGAACCGTCATGCTGGGAACGGCTGGATGTCAGGATTCGGGTTGACGCAACAAAATAAAAAATTCTCTATTCCCATCGCCACCGCATATCGGGCTATCAAGCCAATCTTCAACAATCAAGCCCAGTTCGCTTGCGGTGGTTTCGAGCTTTTGCCGTACCGGCGGATAGCGCGCCGGATCGCGCACGATGCCACCCCGGCCGATGCCGTCACGGCCGACTTCGAACTGTGGTTTGACCAGACAGAGCAAGCGGCCGCCCGGGCGCAGCAGCGGTGCCATCGCTGGCAGCACCAGGGTCAGCGAGATAAAGGACACATCGGCCACGGCCAGATCGAACGGTTGGCCGTCGTTGGCGGCGAGCAGCAGATCGGCCGGCAACTCGCGGGCGTTGATGCCTTCGAGGGCATGGAGCCGTGGCTCGTCCGCCAGTCGTGGATGAAGCTGGCCATGGCCCACATCGACGCCGACCACCCGATGGGCACCCGCTTGCAGCAGGCAGTCGGTGAAACCACCGGTGGAGATGCCGACGTCGAGGCAGCGCAGGCCGGTGACATCGAGTCGGGTCTGGTCGAGCGCGCCGGCGAGCTTGAGGCCGCCGCGCGAGACAAATCGGTCGGCGGGGTCGGCTTCGATCTCGAAGCGGCTGTCGCGCGGCAGCTTCTGGCTGGCTTTGCTAAGCGGTTGCGCGCCCTCGGCCCGCAGCAGGCGGACCCGGCCGGCGTCGATCAGGGCCTGGGCGGCGGTGCGTGAGGCGGCATGGCCCTGTTCGACCAGCAGCAGATCAAGGCGTACTAAGGTATAGGTATCCATCCACGCATCTTAACAGCCGTCAGGACAAGCCCCGGCAAACGCGCTTTAATGTCGGCTTTCGCTCGCTACCGTGAGACTGCACCCGTGCCCAGCTCTGTCAAAGCCAAGAAGTTCTTCCCTGTGCGCGGCCATGGCGACCTGCGTATGTCGGTCAAAGGACTGGTCGATGCCCTGGTCGAGGAAGGCCATATCCCGGCCAGCGTGGCCGAAGCGTTCTTGATCCCTGCGCGAACCTCGGTTCATGGCAAGGGCCATCCGCTGGTGGCGATTGCCCAGCAAGGCTGGCAGAGCGCGCGCGACCCCGGCGTGCTGCTCGATATCGACTGGCTTGGCCGCTGGCTGGCCGACAAGGTCAAACTCGATTATCTGCATATCGACCCGCTCAAGATCGATGTGGCTGCCGTATCGGGCGTGGTCTCGCATGGTTATGCCACCCGTTATGCGATCTTGCCGGTGGCGGTCGATGCCCACTCGGTGACGCTGGCCACCGCCGAGCCGTTTGTCCGTGAATGGGAAGACGAACTGGCCCGGGTGCTCAAGCGCGAGATTCGCCGGGTGGTGGCCGACCCGCGCGATATTGCCCGCTATCTGCCCGAGTTCTACAACCTGTCGCGCTTCGTCAAGAAGGCGGTGGCGCAGACCGGGCCGCAGAATCAGTTCGCCAACTTCGAGCAGTTGGTCCAGCTCGGGCGCACCGGCAATCTCGACGCCAACGACCACCATATCGTCTCGCTGGTCGATTGGCTGTTCCAATATGCCTTCGAGCAGCGGGCTTCCGACATCCATCTCGAACCGCGCCGCGAAGCCGGCCATGTGCGCTTTCGCATCGACGGGGTGCTTCATTCGGTCTACCACGTGCCGCCGGCGGTGATGAACGCCATCGTGGCCCGGCTCAAGGTGCTCGGCCGGATGGACCTGGCCGAAAAGCGCCGCCCACAGGACGGTCGCCTGAAAACCAAGACCCCCGATGGCCGCGAGATCGAACTGCGGCTGTCCACCATGCCGATCGCCTTTGGCGAAAAGCTGGTGATGCGGATCTTCGACCCGGCCATTCTGGTGCGCGATTTCAGTGCGCTGGGCTTTTCGGGCGACGATGAGCGGCGCTGGCAGGGCTTTGTGCGGCAGCCGCACGGGATCGTGCTGGTGACGGGTCCGACCGGGTCGGGCAAGACCACCACGCTCTATACCACCTTGAAGCAGCTGGCGACCGAAGAGGTCAATGTCTGCACCATCGAAGACCCGATTGAAATGATCGAGCCTTCGTTCAACCAGATGCAGGTGCAGAGCCAGATCGAACTGAGCTTTGCCGAAGGCGTGCGCACGCTGCTGCGGCAAGACCCCGACATCATCATGATCGGGGAAATCCGCGACCGCGAAACGGCCGAAATGGCAATCCAGGCAGCGCTCACGGGCCATCTGGTGCTGTCCACCCTGCACACCAACGACGCTCCCTCGGCGGTCACCCGTCTGCTGGAAATCGGCGTGCCCCCCTATCTGATCGCTTCGACCCTGGTGGGGGTGATGGCGCAGCGGCTGGTGCGGACGCTGTGTCCGCACTGCAAGCAGCCCGGCACGCCAGATGAGTCCCTATGGGCAAGTCTGGTGGCGCCGTGGAAGGCCGCCGTGCCCAGCGGCAGCTACCGTGCCAAGGGTTGTCTGGAATGCCGGACCACGGGCTACCTGGGCCGGGTCGGCATCTACGAGATGCTGACCGTCACGCCCGAACTGCGCCGCCTGATCTCGACCACGGCCACGCCGGGCCAGGTCAAGGAACAGGCGATCCGCGACGGCCTGAAGCCGCTGCGTCTGTCGGGCGCCCAGAAGATCGCCAACGGCTCGACCACGCTTGAAGAGGTGCTCAAGGTCGTGCCGCCTGAAGATTGAGTCGCGGCGCGGGCGGACAGAGCGGCTGTGGACCATTATGAAAATAATGGGAAAACTAAGCGCAATACAGAGAGCGAGATAGTTTTAAAAAGAATCGAAAAACGCCAACACCTGTCTCCACTCTCTCCCCAATCTGTCTCCTTGGGAACCGACCCATGTGTCTTCGGTCGAAGCGGCTTGCTGCTGGCGGGGCCGCGATGCAGGCGTTAGCATGGCGGACTGGTCCGGCGTGGCACTGCCGGGCCGGTTTTTCTTGGCCGATCTTCCTGTCGAATCCTTTATGAACCGTCGCCTGTTTCTGCTCGGCGCCGCGCTATCGCTGGCTGCCTGTACTTCCACTACCCAGCCGCCGGTGGCGGTCCAACCGGCCTTGCCGGTCGTCAAGCCGGTAGCCAAACCGCGTATTGGTCTGGCGCTCGGCGGTGGGGCTGCCAAGGGGTTTGCCCATATTGGCGTGATCAAGGCGTTGGAAGCCCAGGGCATCGTGCCCGATGTGGTGACGGGTACCAGTGCCGGCAGTGTGGTGGCGGCGCTCTACGCCAGCGGGATGAACGGTTTTGCCTTGCAGGAACGCTCTTTTTCGCTCGATCAGGCTGAATTGCGCGATCTGGCCTTTGGCGGTGGCGGTCTGGTCAAAGGCGAAAAATTGCAGGACTTCGTCAACAAGCTGGTCGGCAACCGGCCGTTCGAGAAGCTGAACCGGCCGTTTGCCGCCGTCGCCACCGAACTCGACACCGGCCGTCGGGTGGCCTTCTCGCGTGGGAATGTGGGCCAGGCAGTGCGTGCCTCGTGCAGCATTCCGGGCGTATTCCAGCCGGTGGTGATCAGTGGCAAGCGCTATGTCGATGGCGGCGTGGTGAGTCCGGTGCCGGTCGATGCGGCGCGTGAGCTGGGCGCCGATATCGTGATCGCCGTCGATATCTCGGCCAAGGCGCAATACGGCCGGCAGGCTGAAGGGATTCCGGCCATTCTCAATCAGACCGTGATCATCATGGGCCAGAAGCTCGGTGAGCAGGAGCTGAGCCGGGCCGATGTGGTGGTCCGTCCGCGCGTCGGCCAGATCGGTGCGGCCGATTTCGACCTCAAACATACGGCAGTCCTTGAAGGCGAACGTGCCCTGCAAGCTGCCTTGCCACAGATCCGCGACAAGATCGCCCGCTGGCAGCCCAATCGCTGATTTCCCCCGAATTTTCCCTGGAGGCGCCGGGCCTGGTCCGGCGCCTTCGATTTTTATTCTCTAAAGTGGCGGAGACCCTATGAAACCCATCGTGAACGGATTGGAATCCTTTATCTTCTGGAGCCGCTGGCTGCAGGCCCCGCTCTATGTCGGGCTGGTGGTGGCGCAGGGGGTGTATGTCTACCAGTTCTTCCTCGAACTGGTTCATCTGCTCCATGACGCTGCCCGACCCAATGAAGTGAAGATCATGCTGACGGTGCTGGGCATGATCGATGTGGTGATGATTTCCAATCTGCTGATCATGGTGGTGGTGGGCGGCTACGAGACCTTCGTGTCGCGGCTCGAAATCGCCAAGAGCCACCGCGACCGCCCCGATTGGCTCGCCCATGTCGATGCCGGGGTGCTCAAGGTCAAGCTCAGTATGGCCTTGATCGGGATTTCCTCGGTGCACCTGCTGAAGAGCTTTATCGGCGCGTCGAGCGAGACCAACTATCAGGCCCTGATGTGGCAGGTGATCATCCACTGCGTATTCCTGATCTCGGCGGTGGCCATGGCCTTCACCGACCGATTGATCAGCGCCAAACCGGTGGCCAAGCCTGGCCATTGAGTGGTGGGCTGGATAAAGAGAACAATGCCCGGTTTATCCGGGCATTTTTGTTGAAGATATTTATTTACGCCTCCAACCCAATTGAATACTTGCAAACAATTTTCCTAAAACTTTCCATTAGCGGTCCACCTGCTTATCCCGTCCGCCGCCGCATCCACCCGGTGATCGACCAACGCTCCCGCGTCGCCGGCAGCACTTCATGGGGGAAACGGTCGGACAGAAAACAGACCAGATTGCCGCCCTGAGGTGCGATATCGACTTCACGGCCGTCGTCGAGCTGCATTCTGAGCTGGCCGCCTTCCGTCTCCTGCCAGGCCTGATTGAGGTAGCACACGCAAGACACCACCCGCGCATCGTCGTCGCGGAAGCGGTCGAGATGGCGCTTGTAGAACGTACCGACCGGATAGTGGGCGTAATGGTATTCACCGTCGGCAACGCCCAGATACAGCTCGCGGTTGATGGTCTGACGCAACAGCTCGATCTGCTGCCAATAAACCTGTTCGGGGGAAGTGGCCTGCGCGGGGTCGAGCCATAGTACCGAGTCGCCGCGTATCTGGTCGCGGATCGACGCGCCCGTCGCACGGCCGACGCTGGCTCGGTGGAATTCTCCGGCCTCAAGCCGTTGCCGGCCTTCCGCTTGCAAGGCGGCGACGGTGGTAGCGTCGAGGAAATCGGGGCAGACAAACCAGCCATCGGTGGCCAGACGGTCGATCAGGGCAGGGAGTCGGGCAGCGAACGAAGCATCCATAACAGGCGGGCACAGCGGCGAAAGCACGCAGTATGGCATGGACGGCGGGGCCGGGGTTTGGCTTGGGGCCGTGGTGGAGCGGGCGGTGAGGCGGGGGAAAATGACGAACAACCCGGGTGGGTTGGGGAGTGAGGGAGGAGAGGGGGGAGGTCGGGGAAAGGCTGGCAGGGCTCAGTCGCCGCCGCAGCCACCGCCGCAACCATCGCCGCCATCACCACCGCAGCCGCCGCTGCAACTGCTGAGGTCGCTGCCGCAGTAGACGCCGCTTTGTCCGGCGGCCTGGCAGTCGGGCTGGTAGACGAAGCCGCCGACGATGGCGAGGCTCGCGTCGAGCGCGAACAGCTTGGGCAGGCGTGAGGGCTGCTTCGGGTCGATGCCTTCGTAGGCACAGGACAGATACCAGGCCCGGCGCAGTCCGTGGCGTTGCTGGTCGTCATGGGTCATCGCCACGGCCGGTGTGTGGTGGAGCAGGCGCCCGAAGCCCTGGCGGCAGAATTCCTGGTAGTTGCGGGTGTAGAGGATGAATTCGTGCCACAGGTCGTCCACCACCTGGGACGGCATCGCCACCAGATGCCCCTTGGCCTGCAGGTTGAACAGGAAGAACTGACGCAGCCCCGCTTCGACATCGTGCCACTGTGCGGCGGTCAGATGGGGGTGTTTGGGCTTGACTCGCTCGATCAGCCCTTTGGGCAAGGGCGCGCTGGCCAGATATTGGCGCCGACGTTGCTCGACGCGTAGGGCAAGGTAGGACACGGCGATTGCCCCGAAGAACATGCCACCCACGATCCAGATACTCATCTTGTTTATCTCCTGAGCCGGAGACCGGCATCGCCAGGCGGTCTTCAGCGATGTTTTTAAAGGATTTTTGCTGAAGCGATGCGGGTGTTGCGCGGCCTATCATGTGACGGGAATGTTTCAGCCAAATGACAGAGCAGCCTCAACGAGGAGTTTTTTTGGCGCGAGGGCGCAAGCGGAAAAACGGGCGAAAACCCGTTGGAGGAAGCGGTCAGCAAGAGGAGGCTGGCGACGGTACAGCAGGCAGGGGGCAGGATTGAGCGGCGTTCAGTCGCCACCTCCGCAGCCGCCGCCACCGCAACCGCTGCTGTCCCCACCTCCATCGCCATCACCCCCTCCATCGCCATCTCCATCACCGCCGCTGCTGCAACTGCCGAGAGCGCTGCCGCAGTGGACGCCGCTCTGTCCGGCGGCCTGGGCGGCCTGGCAGTCGGGCAGGTAGACGAAGCCACCGACGATGGCGAGGCTGGCATCGAGCGCGAACAGCTTGGGCAGGCGCGAGGGCTTTTTCGGATTGATCTTTTCATCGGCGCAGGCCAGCAGCCAGGCCCGGTGCAGAGCCTTGCGCTGCGTGCCGGCGTTTTCCATCGCGACGGCCGGGGTGTGATGGAGGAAGCGGCCCAGTGCCCGACGACAGAATTCCTGATAGTTGCGGGTGTAGAGGATGAACTCGTGCCACAGGTCGTCCACCACCTGGGACGGCATCGCCACCAGTTCGAAGTTCGAGTGCAGATTGAGGCGGAAGAATTGGCGCAGTCCCGCTTCGACCTGCGACCACTGCGCGTTGGTCAGATGGGGATGCTTAGGCTTGACCCGCTCGATCAGCCCCTTGGGTAGCGGGGCGTCTTCGATATAGGCTTGCCGCAGCCGCTGTTTGCGCCGGTAGGCCAGGATCAGCATCACGATGACTGTCGCGATGCCGGCCGGAATCAGGAAAAATGCTGTGCTCATAGTTCTCCAAGCATAGTGCCTGAGACCGGCATCGCAAGGCAGTCGTCAGCGCACATTATTAAAATAATCTGCTTGAGCGATGCTAGGTGCTGCGCGGCTGATGATGTGACTGGAATGTTTCAGGAATATGACGGTGAGTGTATCCGCCTCAACGGGTCCGTTCAAAGCGTACTAGTGCCAGACTGCCGAGCAGATTGGGCAGCCATTCGACGCGCTGACCGCGATGGAGCACGGTCTGGCCGGTCAGGCGGGCGCCGCGCTGATCGAGGAAGTGCTCGAAATCGCGCACGGTGCAGAGGTGGATATTGGGCGTGTCGTACCACTGGTAGGGCAGGGTTTCCGAGACCGGCATGCGCCCGCGCAGCAGTTGCCAGCGGTTTTCCCAGTAGCCGAAGTTGGGGAAGGTGACGATGCCGGTGCGGCCGACCCGCAGCATTTCGTCGATGATCAGCTCGACCCGGTGCATGGCCTGGATGGTCAGCGACAGCACCACATAATCGAAGGAGTCGGGCTCGAAACCGGCCAGGCCCGATTCAAGGTCGCGCTGGATCACATTGACGCCGCGACCGGCACAGGCGATCACGCCATCCATATCGATCTCGACGCCATAACCGGCCACGCGCTTATGGTCGCGCAGCCAGGCCAACAATTCGCCTTCGCCGCAGCCGAGGTCGAGCACCCGGCTTTCCGGGGCGATCCAGGCGGCAATCCGCGCCAGGTCGGGACGCAATTCGGTCGGGTTCATCGCGGATTTACCTCGTCGGCCACGCGGTTGAGATAGGCGTGCATCAGGCGCATATAGGCGGGGTCGGTCATCAGGAAGGCGTCGTGACCGTGCTGCGAGTCGATTTCGGCATAGCAGACCGATTTCCGGCCATCGAGCAGGGCCTTGACGATCTCTTTCGAGCGCTCGGGCGAGAAACGCCAGTCGGTGGTGAAGCTGACCACCAGAAACCGCGCCGAGGTGGCCGACAGCGCCTGGGCCAGACTGCCGTCGAAATGGCGCGCCGGATCGAAATAATCGAGCGCCCGGGTCATCAGCAGATAGGTATTGGCGTCGAACACATCGGCGAATCGGTCGCCCTGGTAGCGCAGATACGATTCGATCTCGAATTCGACATCGTAGCCAAAGCGATAGCCGTCGTTCTTGAGCTGACGACCGAATTTGCCGCCCAGCCCCGCATCGGACAGATAGGTGATATGCCCCAGCATCCGCGCCAGCCGCAAGCCGCGTTTGGGGGTAACGCCATGGCGGTAGTAGTCGCCGCCATGAAAGTCGGGGTCGGTCAGAATGGCATTGCGCGCCACATCGTTAAAGGCGATGTTCTGAGCCGACAGCTTGGGGGCCGAGGCGATCACCAGACAATGACGCAGCCGCTCGGGAAAGGTGACACTCCAGCGCAGCGCCTGCATCCCGCCCAGACTGCCGCCGATCACCGCCGCCCAGCAGTCGATGCCAAGCCGGTCGGCCAGTTGGGCCTGGGCATGGACCCAGTCGTTGACCACCACCACCGGGAAACGCGATCCCCACGCTTCATTGCGCCCCGGTTCAAGCGAGGATGGCCCGGTCGAGCCATGGCAGCCGCCCAGATTATTGACGCCGACCACGAAGAAGCGGTTGGTGTCGATGGGTTTGCCGGGGCCGACCATATTGTCCCACCAGCCCGGATATTTATCTTCGGGGCTATAGCGCCCGGCGACATGATGGTTGCCCGACAGGGCATGGCAGATCAGTACGGCATTGCTGCGCTCGGCGTTGAGCGTACCGTAGGTCTCGTAGACCAGTTCATAGCTCGGCAGGACTGCGCCGCTTTGCAGCGTCAACGGTTGATCGAATTCGGCACGCTGCGCGCGGACCAGGCCGACGGAGGTGGGATCGTGCATGGCTTTTCACCAAGGGTGGCCGATAGGCGGCTGAGTTTACCCTAATCCATGCAGCACTTTGCGTCCTGCGGGCAGGAGAGGACACCTTGCTCCTTTGCACCGCAAGCCCAGCTTCTATGCGGCTTGGCAAGTGAGATAAGTGTCTTGCTAGAAGCTGCTGTAATGAGAATATTCGGAAAATTTATTAGGTGGCGATGCAAGAGCTTATGGCAAAAATAGTGGGTGGGATGATTTTTGATTTCCTCAGGTGAAAATGCAATCAAGAATGCATTTCGTGCAGATAATTGATGGATGTTTTTCTTTGGTCCTGATAAATGTTCTGCGCAAGCCTCAATTTTATTGGGTTGGAGGAGCTGCAGGGAATGCAAGAAACGAAAAATAAGAATTTCTTGTGCTTTGGTCTGGGAGTGAGTTGCGGGCTGTTCTTCAGCGCTGCAATGTTTGAGGTTTTCTCGCTTGATGGTTGGCTAGGATACATATCCTCTCATGTCTACAAAGAGGATACATTGTATTCGTCAAAATACTCCGAGGCTTCTTTTATTCAGGTGGAAAAATGGGTTCTCAGAGCAGCAAGTACTTGCCTTGCTTGGAGAGCCGTTGGCAAGATTCAAAGACGAGGGAGATCAGTACGGTTGGGCCGATAGTAAAAGCCCGGGTGATCATAGCTATCGACGTCGAATTATTCTGTTTATTAATGGAAAGGTCGTACAGCGACTCAGTGAATTCTGTGTGGATTAGATTTTTTACATAAACCGCTTGCGTTTTAATTGGCAAGGGTTTAATACTCCGCCAGAAAAATGCCTGCCTTCTTCTTGGTAGGCATTTTCATGGGGAAGGTCTCCATTCCCTTAGCGCCACCAGACGTGGCTACAGAATTCTTTGTCTCAAGGCACTCGACTCAGATCGCGAGGCATCCAGACCGTCTTTTCACGATGGACATAGCGCAGCCGTGTCGTGCTCGGGCCTTGCTGGAAGCCCCAGCACACCCCGATCAGCACCGCAAAAAGCAGATAGCTGACGCGGTGAGCGAACATCACTTCGGACAAGCCAAACACCGCAAACATCACCACCAGTGCCAGTCCCATGGCAGCCAGCGGGGCTTCGCGGTTGCGTTTGATCCGGCGCTGCCGCTCGAAGTAGAGCGCCAGGCCCAGATAGCTGAACAGCAGCGCCAGCAGACCCGGGGCGCCCTGGGTGGCGAGGATGTTGAGGAATTCGTTATGGGCGTGCTCGAACTCCAGCAGCGGTCGGGGCAGCTTGCCTTGCTCGACCCGTTCGGCCAGTTCGGCGCCGAAGCGCCATGGGCCGACGCCAGTCAAAGGATGCTCGCGTGCCATATCGATGGCCGCGCCCCACATTTCAAAGCGCATGCCAAGCGAAGTGACCACCTGGCCGCTGCGGTAAGCCACGATATCCTGGCCAGCCTGCTCGACCCGTTTGATCACCCCAGGACCAAATACCACCGCCATCGCCACGGCGCAGCCGATGAACAGGCCGAGCAGCCGGCGGTCGAGCGGCGGAGGGCCGCCGACCCGGGGCCGGCGCGAGCGGTACCAGATCAGCCAGAAAAAGGGCAGTGCCAGCCAGCCGCCGCGTGAACCCGACAGCAGTGAGGCCATGGTGCCAGCGAGGGCACCGACGATGGCCAGCGCCTGGAGTCGCTCGTGGAACCAGCGGGCTTCCAGGCATAGCAGCGGTAACAGGCCGATCGCCAGCGCCAGATTGCCAAAGACCACCATATGCCAGTAGCCGCGCGCCCGCTCCATTTCCTGCGAGACAACCTGAAGCAGCGCCAGCGCGAAGGCGGCACCGGCGCCGACGGCCAGGCCGGCCGGAAAGGTGGCGGGAGAGGGTCTGAGTCGGCGGACCACAAAAGCGACCGGCAAGGCGTAGAACAGATGCCAGGTCCATTCGAACAGATGGGGCGGACCGCCGTGGGCCAGGATAGATAGCGACTGATAGAGCGGAAACAGCAGCACCGCCAGCGCTGGCAGCCAATCCGCCCGCTCGAACGGCCAGCGCTCGTGCCGGCGCAGATCGACCAGTGCCAGCGCAATGCCCAGCAGCGCCAGCAGCGCGCCCCAGCGGCCATAGGTGTGACGGGTGGCGAGCAGCGTGGTCCCGAAAGCGACCAGCGCCAATTCGGTCAGACTGCGCAACCAGGGAGCAGTGGTAAAACGGGCCAGGGCGCTAGTCATAAGTGGGTCGTGCCAGTTTGGCCGCCATCCAGACCCGGGCGATGCGGCGCCGGTCGCCCAGTCCCTGCGCCCGTTGCCACAGCAGCCGCAACAGACCGTGCCGGGCGATGACTGCCGCTACCCGCCGTCTGGCCGGGGAGCTGGTCTGTCGTTCGGCCAGCGCCAGCAGATGCCGGGCATTGGCACGGGCCTGGGCACGCAAGGCGCCGGCCAGACGCGGCTCGCGGCTGTCGTCGGACCAGCGCAGCAGGGTATCGATCACCACCGCATAGCCCGCCACCCGCTCGCAGGCGCGCTGCTCGCTGTGGCCTTCGGTGATCGAGCCGGGGGTGCGGCGGTAGTGGTAGAGCGGCTGGTTCAGATAGCGCAGTCTCTGGGTGTGAAGCAGCAGATCGGTCATCCACAGCACATCCTCGTGCACGATGGCGGGGACGAAACGCAAGGCCCCGCCCTCGAACAGGCGGCGCGCCACCAGGGTCAGGTAGACCATTACCAGATATTCGCCTTGCTCGATGCTGTGGACCAGCCAATTGCGCCCGCTCAGCACACCCTCGGGCTTGGGCCGTCGTGCCAGCAGCGGGGCGCTGTCGGATGGCTCGCCTTCGAAGCGGCGACCGTTGCACAGCACCACATCGAGCTGTTCTGCTTCGGCCGCCGCGAGCAGCGAGGACCATAGTTGCGGCGCCGGCACATCATCGGCATCGCAAAAACCGATATAGCGACCGCGTGCCACGGTGATGCCGGCGTTGCGGGCGCGTGAGACGCCCTGTGGCGTGGCGTGGCGGATCAGCTGTGCGCGGGGCTCTGCCGCCACGAAACCGTCGAGCAGCGCGGCACTGCCATCGCTGCTGCCGTCGTCGATCAGGATGAATTCAAGATCGGCCAGCGCCTGCGCCACAAGCGCCTGGAACAGCGCGGGCAGATACGGCGCGGCATTATGGACCGGGATGACGACGCTGACGGCAGGCATAGAACGGATCAGTAAGCTGGCCGGGTCGGACCCGACGCGACAGGTGAGGTTCCGCAACACCGGCCCTTATTGAGGCCATCAGGGGCGCGGATGCTGGAGTGTGAGGATTATATAAAATAATCTGCAAAATAGTCGCTAGATCGGGAGAGCGTTCTGTTTAAAAAGGAATAAATCTGATCGATTCTAGCCGTCGGCCGAACCCGTCGCCAGCGCCGCCAGCAGCGAGGCCCGCACCAGCCGCCAGCGCAAACGGCCGCCGCCGTGATGCCAGCCCCAGCCAAACAGGCCGCTGCGGCGCAGTCGACGGGCGCAGGCGGTCTTGAGTTGCCAGTCGTCCAGATCGCCCAACAGGCCAAGCAGCTTGTTCAACTCGATCAGCGCCTGGGCCCGCAGTGCCGGGCGCAGCGCCGCTGCGGCGCTGTCGCTGATCCGCTGTAGATGGGCTGCGGCTTTGGTGTGGCCGTCGATGCGGCGCCAGAGTCCGTCGCGGCTGCGGTTACGCATGATCGAGCCGGGCGTGCGGCGGTAATGATAGGTGGGCGCTGCCTGATAGGCTACCCGACCTGCCCGCAACAGCAGCTCGTTGGTCCACACCACATCTTCATGCACCATGCCTTCGGGAAAGCGCAGACCGTGTTCGCGCAGCCAGTCGCAGCGCAACAGGCTCAGATAGACCGCATAGATCCATTCACGCCCCACCAGACAGGCATCGAGCCAACCGGCGCCATCGAGCACGGCAGTGGGCTTGGGCTGCTGCACGATCAGCCGGTGATCGTCGCCGGGCGCCTGGTTGAAATAGCAGCCATTGCCGAAGGCGATATCGAGCCGATGGTGGCAGGCCAGTTCGTAGAGCTGGGCGTAGTGGTCGGGCGCTGGTTGGTCGTCGGCGTCGCAGAAACCGACATAGTCGCCACGGATATGGGCCAGCCCCAGATTGCGCGCCGCCGACACGCCGCGCGCCGGCTGCTGGTGCAGCACCAGCACGCCGGGACGGCTGGCCGCATAGTCGTCGAGCAGGCGGGCCGAGTCGTCATGCGAGCCGTCGTTGACGAAGATATAGGCGATGCCGGCCAGGGTCTGGGCATCGAGCGCCTCGAACAGCGCCGGCAGATAGGGTGCGGCGTCGTGGACCGGGATCACGACCGACAAGGGCGGCTGATTCACAGGGTCTGCCCCGCCGCGACGGCTTCCAGCGCTGCCAGATAGGCGGCACTGCGCCCGGCCCAGTCGAGGCAGCCACGATGGGCGGCGATCTCGCACCGCCGCTGTGCCAGCTTGTCCGGCTGTTGCAGCGCTTCGATCGCCTGGGCCAGCGCCGCCGGATCATCGGCTGCATACAGCTCGGCACCGGCACCGTCCGGGAAATGCTCCTCGACCACCGGCAGGCGCGGCGCAATCACCGGTCGGCGCCAGCCTATATATTCGAGCAGCTTGGTATGGGCCACATAGGGCATCCGGCCGACCGACAGAAATGGCGCGACACAGACATCGGCCGCTGCCACCAGGGCAGGCAGGGCTGCCGGTGCCTGAAAACCATGCCAGCGGACCCGATCGGCGATGCCCAGACGCTGGGCCGTCGTGCGCAGTGCGGCGACTTCCGCTTCCTTGCCGCCGATCACATCGAGTTCGGCCGAGTTGGTGCGGGCCAGCGCTTCCAGCAGCAGTTCCACCCCTTGTTCGCGGTAGAGCTGGCCGATATAGGCAAGCCTGAGCGTGGGGGTGCGGTGCTCGGTCGGCCCTGCGGGGAGAAGCGGCGGGGTCGCCAGCGGAATCACGGCAATCGGGACGCGCAGTGAATAGGGCGGTTGCCGCAGGATGGTGGCAAGTGCCTCGGTCGTGACAGTCACCAGGTCGCAGGCTGCCAGCATCGTGCGCTCGGCGGCCAGCCGCGCCGCGATGGCCGGGGCGCCGGCGTCGCGGCCGGGATACCAGGCCAGCTCATGGACTTCATAGACATAGCGGATGCCGCTGATCCGCCGCGCCAGATGGAACTGGCCCTGCTTGATCACGCTGAGCGCCAGCCAGTCGGGGCGTTGCCGGCGCAGCCAGGACTGGGCCGACCAGTTGAACACCGCATTGAGCGTGATCGGCAGCGCCAGATTGCGCCGCACGATGGGCAGCCGGGCCAGCCGGAAGGTCGGCAGCGGATCGAGCCGGTAATGGTCGAGCAGGGCGGCATCGTGCGGACCGCCGCGGCCGACCAGCAGCGTGGTTTCCACGCCCGCTGCGGCCAGCGCATGGGCGTTGCGCGCCACATAGACGTCGTGGGCCGAGCGTTTCGGCAGGATCTCGTTATAGGCGTAGGCCAGCCGCATCAGCGCTCCGTCCCGGCACAGGCGGCCTCGAAGACGGTGAGCATGCGGTCGAGCATATGGTCGAGGCCGAACTGGCGCCGCGCTCGTTGCAGCCCGGCTTCGCCGAACTGGCGCCGCAGCGCTTCGTTGCCCATCAGGCGGTCGAGCGCGGCGGTCAGCGCCACCGCGTCACGCGGCCCGACCAGAAAGCCGGTTTCATCGGCGGCGACCGCTTCATCGATGGCGCCGACGGTGGTGGACACCACCGGCAGGCCGGTGGCCATCGCCTGCATGATCCCCTGCGGCACGCCTTCATTGCCCCAGGACGGCAGCACGAACAGGTCGAAGGCGCCGAGCCATTTCTCCACATCGTCGCGATTGCCGACAAAACGCACCCGCTCGCCAAACCCTTCGTCGCGGGCGCGCTGATTGAGCGCTTCCCACTGCGGGCCATGGCCGACCACCACCAGTTGCCAGTCGGGGAAACGCTGTTGCAGTTCACGCCAGGCATCGAACAGGTATTGATGACCCTTCCAGCCGCGCAAGGTGGCGACGATACCGAGCGTCGGCCGCTCGGGCAGGCCCAGTTCGGCCCGCATCTCGGTGCGCGGGCGCGGCTGGTAGCGGTCCAGGTCGATCCCGGTCGGGATCGAGGTCATATGTTCAAGCGGATAACCGTTGTCGCGGTGCAGCTGCTGGCGCAGCCGCTCGCCGGTGGTGACGATATGGCGGGTGGCCTTGAGATAGAGCCAGCGCGTGGTGGCAGCGTTGTTGACGGCGGTCGAGACATGGCGCGTGCGCACGATGGGTGGCGCCTTGGCGAGCAGGGTGCTGGCGGTGGCGCTCAACCAGGAATCGGTCGAGCTATGGCAGTTGATCACATCGACCTCGCTGCCATGCTGGGCCAGCCAGCCGCGCATGGCCAGCACGCCGCCGAGCTTCTTGCGGGCAATCGGCAGGGCGACGGTCGGAATGCCGAGCTTGATGGCGGCATCGTGGATGGCCGCTTCGCGCGGACAGAGCAAGGTGAGCTGATGACCACGGTCGAGCATGCCGCGCATCTCGGTCAGGATGCGGATTTCCTGGCCGCCCCAGCCGCAGGAGTTTTCGGTATGGACGATGCGCAAGGGTCGGTTCATGGTCGGGTTTCCTCGGCCGGTCCGGCCAGTCGGTGTTGCGTATGGAGGCGGGCATACAGCCCGTCGCGGGCCAGCAGTTCGGCATGGCTGCCGCTTTCGACGATCCGGCCCCGCTCCATGGCGACGATGCGGTCGGCCCGCTCGATGGTGCTGAGCCGGTGGGCGATCACCAGGGTGGTGCGGCCCTGCATCAGCCGCTCGAGCGCGGCCTGGACCTGGCGCTCGGACTCGGTATCGAGCGCCGAGGTCGCCTCGTCGAGAATCAGGATCGGTGCGTCTTTATAAAGCGCCCGGGCAATCGCCAGCCGCTGGCGCTGGCCGCCCGAGAGCCGGGCGCCGTTTTCGCCGATTTCGGTGTCGTAGCCGTCGGGCAACTGGCGGATAAATTCGTCGGCATAGGCCGCTTGGGCTGCCGCGATCACCCGGTCGCGGTCGGGGGCTGCATCGCCATAGGCGATATTGCGGGCAATCGAGTCGTTGAACAGCACCACGTCCTGGCTGACCAGGGCAATCTGGCGGCGCAGGTCGGCAAGCGGCAGTTCGCGCAGATCGACGCCATCGAGCAGGATGCGGCCCTGGTTCGGGTCGTAGAAGCGCGGCAACAGGCTCGCTGCCGTACTCTTGCCGCTGCCGGAGCCGCCGACCAGCGCCACCGTTTCGCCGGCGGCGATATGCAGGTCGAAACGATCGAGCGCCGGCCGTTCGTCCTGGTCGGCGTCGTAACGGAATTCCACCGCCTCGAAGCGTAATTCCCCGCGCGCCCGCTCGATGGGCTGGCGGCCGTGGTCGGGTTCGGCCTCGGCATCGAGCACGCCAAATACCGATTCGCCTGCCGCCAGGCCGCGCTGAAGCGGCTCGTTGATCTTGGTCAGATTCTTGATCGGCCCCTGGATCGCCAGCAGCGAGCCCATAAAGGCCACGAAGGCGCCCGGGGACAGCGCGCCATGCTGGGCGCGTTGCAGGGCGAAATAGATGATGGCCGACAGGGTCAGGCCGATCAGCAACATGATCAGGCCCGAGTTCAGCGCCGAGGTGGCAGCCTGCTTGACGCCAAGCTGGCGCACCCGGTTGGCGACTTCGAAAAAGCGCTGCCCTTCATAGTGGGCACCGCCAAAAATCTTCACTACCCGTTGGCCGCCGATCGATTCGTCGAGCACCCGGGTCAGCGTGCCCATCGTGGCCTGGGTGCCCCGGCTGAGTTTGCGCAGCCGCTTGCCCGCGACCGCCACCACCAGCCCGACACCGGGCGCCAGAATTAGACAGAACAGCGACAGCTGCCAATCGAGCGTAAACATGGCACTCAGATAGCCCACCACGGCCACGCTGTCGCGCACCACCACATTGAGGACATTGAGACCGGCGTTGGACACCTGACCAACATCGAATGCCACCCGCGACAGCGTCTCGCCGACCGAGCTGCGGTCGTAGAAACGGTTGGGCAGGGTCAGCAGACGACCGAACATGGCCTGGCGCAGATCGAGCTGCACCTGGCCGGCCAGCCAGGCACTGCCGTAGTCGCCGGCAAAGCTGCTGACCATGCGCACCAGCGCCAGCAGCAGGATAACGGTGGGAATGCTCCACAGCGGCGCCGTGCGCGGGTCGAGCGGCCCCAGGAGATTGCCCAGCAGCGCCTGCACCCGACTGAGCAGGCCATTTTCGGGCAATAGCCCGGGCGCGGCCTGCTGGCTGGTGGTGCCCAGGGCATCGATCACCGTCTGTAGCTGCTTGACCAGCATCACATCGGTCATCGAGGCCAGCGCGACAGCGATCATGGTCAGCACCGCGATGCCGAGATAGGGCCGGAAATGGCCAAGGATGCGGAAATACAGTTGACGGTTGGTCACAGCAGCAGCGGGTAAGGCAAAGCCGGCATTTTAACCGAAAGCGCCCGGCTCCCCCGCTTCGCTGCTCCCCAATGGCAAACCGCCCCGGCCAGAAGGCAGGGGCGGCGCGGTGGCAGGGCAGGGTGGCGTGGCAACCTTGAGTCAAACAATGGTCCGGCAAAGTCAAAACGGATCGCATTCCACCGCCTGCGGGCGGCGTTGATGACACGGCAGGACCGGCAGCTTAGCCGCTAGCGACGATTTCTCCCACTGTCATGTTTGACAGAGTGTGCAAGAATCGTCGGGGCCGCTGCTGTCTCCGTGGTAAAAAATATGCACAATGTATGTAATTATTAGTGCTGAGTATGTAAATTAATTACTAAAACATGCCAATTAATTAAGCGCTTTTCAACACTCGGGTGGTACCTTGTCGAACCAGGGAGCGGCGCTTTCCAGCTCGCCGGCCAGTGAGAACAGCAGGTCTTCGCGATTGATGGCGGCGACCAATTGCACGCCGATCGGCAGCCCGGCCTGATTCCAATGCAGCGGCAGCGACATCGCCGGCTGGCCAGTCAGATTGGCGAGCTGGGTAAACGGGAGGCGGGCAAAACTGCGGCGGGCTTCCCTGTGGACCGAGCCGAGCAGCAGGTGCGACAGGCCCAGCCGATCGGCCCATTTCAATCCCAGACTTTCTCTGGCTGGCGTCGCCAGTTCGCCGATCCGCACCGGTGGCGTCGCCAGCGTCGGCGTCAGCAGCAGATCGTAATGAAGATGGAAACGCCCCATTGCCCGACTCAGTTCGTTCCAGCGCTGCCGTGAGCGGGTCTGCTCACCGGCACTGCGCTGGCGGCCAAGCCGGGCCAGAATCCAGGTCTCCAGCTCGACATCCTCGCGCTCGACCGGGCGTCCCAGTACCTCGGCCAGCCAATCGAGCGCCGCCGCCACTTCGCCGTAGTACATGCTCAGATAGCATTCGACCAGCACAGCGTGCTCATAAGGCAGGGCGACGACTTCGACCCGATGACCCAGGTCTTCGAGCAGTCTGATGGTGGTTTCGACCGCCTGACGGCAGTCGGGATCGATGGGTGTTGCGCTCGATTCGAGCACGGCACCGATACACAGGCGCTCAGGCGGGGTGGCGACGCACTCGAGGTAGGAGCGGGCCGACGGGGCAATCCGATACGGCGCACCGACATCCGGCCCGGCAATCGCGTCGAGCAGCGCGGCCGAGTCGCGTACCGAACGGCTGAGCGCGTGCTCCTGTACCGCACCGGACCAGACTTCAGCGAAATCCGGCCCCTGCGGCACCCGGCCGCGGCTGGGTTTGAGTCCGAACAGACCGCAGTTGGCGGCGGGAATCCGGATCGATCCGCCCCCATCGCCACCATGGGCCAGCGGCACGATACCCGCCGCCACCGCTGCGGCGGCGCCGCCCGAGGAGCCACCCGGGGTATGCGATAAGGACCAGGGATTGCGGCAAGGGCCATGTGCCTTGGGCTCGGTATAGCCAAGCAGGCCGAATTCGGGCGTGCTGGTCTTGCCAAACGGGACCAGCCCGGCCGCCAGAAAGCGCCGCACCAGTTCGCTGTCGTAAGCGGGCCGGAATTGCTGCAAGGCGGCGCAGCCGTAACCGAGCACTTCCCCCGCCAACGCCGCCAGCAGATCTTTGAGCAGAAACGGCACCCCGGCAAACGGCGCCTCGGCCCGGGCGGTCGCGGCCAGATGGCGGGCGCGTTCGGGAAACTGGCGGATCACCGCATTGAGCGCCGGATTGACGGCCTCACAGCGGGCAAGCGCCGTGTCGAGCAACTCCAGCGAACTGACCTCACCGCGCCGCACCAGATCGGCCAGACCCAGGGCGTCGTAACGGCGGTATTCAGAAAAGTCGAGCATGGGCAGGGCAAGGGGAAAAGACCGCCATAGGATAGAGAGCTATCGCTGCCGATGCAGACGTTTTGTCGAAAAACAGGGTAATTGAAGCAAAAGTACCAACAGTCGCCGGGTTGGCGGCGCCATGGCCGGACAGTGGATTTCTGCCCGATTGTCTGCAAGTAGTGGAGCAGAAACCAGCCAATAAGTAGCGAATCATCGCTGCCGGCTGCTGACGGGCACTGGCGGACAGGAGCGTCCGGTTCAGTGGGAACCTGGAGGGGGAGAAGAAAGGTAGAGACTTGATGGAAAGATTATTGACAAATCTTTGCAAGAACTAGAGCGGATAAACAAGAGAAATTACCGAAAAGAGTCAGCCGGCCACCCTTTCGCGATGGCCGGCTTTCTTCTTCTAATGCGCGGCTTCCCAACTCGGCCCATAGCCGACTTCGGCCAGCAGCGGCACGGTCATGCTGGCCACGCCCGACATCAGCGTCGGCAGTTCCTCGCGCACTCGGTCGAGTTCGGCTTCTGGCACTTCCAGCACCAGTTCATCGTGGACCTGCATCACCAGCCGGCTGGCGAGCTGTTCACGTTCGATCCAGTTCTGCACCGCAATCATGGCGAGCTTGATCAGATCGGCGGCTGTGCCCTGCATCGGTGCGTTGATCGCGGCGCGCTCGGCGGCGGCACGGCGGGCCTGCACGCTTGAGCGGATTTCTGGCACGGCCAGACGGCGACCGAATTCGGTCTCGACATAGCCTTGCTCGCGCGCCTGTTCACGGGTGCGCTGCATATAGTCGGCGACGCCCGGGTAGCGCTGGAAATAGCGGTCGATGTACTGCTGCGCCGCACCGCGCTCGATACCGAGCTGCGCCGCGAGGCCGAACGCGCTCATGCCGTAGATCAGTCCGAAGTTGATCGCCTTGGCGTAGCGGCGCTGCTCGGACGTGACATCGGCGGCATTGACCACGCCGAATACCTCGGCTGCCGTGGCGCGGTGAATGTCGTCGCCGTGGCGGAACGCCTCGATAAAGCCTTCGTCACCCGACAGGTGAGCCATGATGCGCAGTTCGATCTGCGAATAGTCGGCCGAAACGATATGGCTGCCCGGCGGCGCGATAAAGGCTTCGCGGATGCGGCGGCCTTCGGCGGTGCGTACCGGAATGTTCTGGAGATTGGGCTCGTTGGACGACAGCCGCCCCGTCACCGCCACGGCCTGGGCGTAATTGGTATGGACCCGGCCGGTGCGCGGATCGATGCGCTGCGGCAGCTTGTCGGTATAGGTGGACTTGAGCTTGGCGAGCGAGCGGTGGGCCAGCAGCTTCGCCGGCAGCGGATAGTCGCGGGCCAGTTGTTCCAGCACATCCTCATCGGTCGACGGTGCGCCTTTGGGCGTTTTCTTGAGGACGGGGAGCTGCTGCTTGTCGAACAGGATTTCGCCGATCTGCTTGGGTGAGCCGAGATTGAACGGCTGGCCGGCCAGTTCGTAGGCTTCCTGTTCGAGCCGCAACAGGGTCTGGCCGATCTCGTGGCTCTGGCGCGCCAGCTGCTCGCGGTCGATCAGCACGCCATGGCGCTCCATCTTGAACAGCACCTCGCGCACCGGCAGCTCGATATCGCGATAGAGCGCCTCGAGCCGGGGCAGGGCAGCGAGCCGTGGCGCGAAAGTGTGATGCAGCCGCAGCGTCACATCGGCGTCTTCACCCGAATAACGGGCCGCCTGCTCGATCTCGACGGCCTCAAAGCCGATCTGCTTGGCGCCACGGCCACAGACATCCTCGTACACCATGGTCTTGATGCCGAGATGGCGGGCGGCCAGATCGTCCATATTGTGACGCTCGGTGGCGTCGAGCACATAGGACTCGAGCAGGGTGTCGGCGGCTATCCCGGCCAGTCGGATACCGTGGTTGGCAAATACATGCTGGTCGTACTTGAGGTTCTGGCCGACCTTCTTGCAGTCCGGGTTTTCCAGCCAGGGCTTGAGCTTGGCCAGGCCTACCTCAAGACCGATCTGCTCGGGCACACCCGGATAGCGATGGTCGAGCGGCAGATAGGCAGCGTCACCTTCGCCCACGGCAAAGCTGATGCCGACGATACGGGCAGCCATCGGATCGAGGCTGTCGGTCTCGGTATCGACGGCAGCGAGCGGGGCGGCTGTCAGCTTGGCGATCCAGCGATCGAGTGTGGCCTCGTCGAGAATCGCCGGATAGTCGCGTGCCAGCTCGACCGGCTCACCCGGCTCCGCGGGTGCCGGCACAGCGGGATTGACCGGGGACGCCGCGCCATTGCCTGGCGTGTCGAGTTCCTTGAGCCAGGTCTTGAAGCCGTAGGTTTGGTAGAGCTGACGCAGGGTATCGCGATCGGGGGCGTTGGGGCGCAGCGCTTCGATGCCGCGCGGCAGCGCCCCGCTCAGGTCAACATCGCATTTGATGGTCAGCAGCTGGCGCGCCATGGGCAGCCAGTCGAGGGTATTGCGCAGATTCTGGCCCACGGCGCCGCTGATCCGTTCGGCATTGGCAATCAGATTATCGAGCGTGCCCCATTCGCCCAGCCATTTGACGGCAGTCTTCGGGCCGCATTTGGGGACGCCCGGCACATTATCGACCGCGTCGCCGACCAGGGTCAGATAGTCAACGATACGCTCGGGCGGCACGCCGAACTTGGCGAGCACGCCGGTCTGGTCTAGCGTTTCGTTGCTCATGGTATTGACCAGGCGTATCGTGCCATCGACCAGCTGGGCCATATCCTTGTCGCCGGTCGAGATCACCACATCATGGCCGGCTGCGGCGGCCTGGCGGGCCAGGGTGCCGATCACGTCGTCGGCTTCGACGCCGTCGATGATCAGCATCGGCAAGCCCAGGGCCGTCACCGCCTGATGGATCGGTTCGATCTGCAAGCGCAGATCGTCAGGCATGGACGGCCGGTTGGCCTTGTAGTCGGGGTAGAGATCTTCGCGGAAGGTCTTGCCCTTGGCATCGAACACACAGCCGATATAATCGGCCGGCTGTTCCTTCGCGAGACGTTTCAACATCGCGATCATGCCGTAGAGCGCGCCAGTGGGCGCGCCGGAGCTGTTACGCAGATCGGGCAGGCCGTGGAAGGCACGGTACAGGTAGGACGAGCCGTCGATCAGTAAGAGCGTTGTCATCGAATATCCTTGGCGCGGCCCCGCCCGCGCCGGTAAACGAGCCTGATGGCTCCGGGATGTGGTTTATGAGTGTGCATGACAAACTACCGAGCGTAACCGACCCAGCCGCCCTGGCGGCGTCGCATGCCTACCGCGCCCGCGAGGCGTGGCGGGTGTTCGAGATCATGGCGGAATTCGTCGAGGCGACCGAGCGTTTGCAGGCAATCCAGCCCGCAGTCAGTATCTTCGGCTCGGCCCGTACCCCACGCGACCACGCGTATTATAAGCTCACCGAGGAGATCGCCCGTTTACTTTCCGACGCCGGTTTCTCGGTGATTTCGGGCGGCGGCCCCGGCATTATGGAAGCCGCCAACAAGGGCGCCTTCCATGGCCGCTCGCCTTCGGTAGGGCTCAATATCCAGCTTGCCCACGAGCAACACGGCAATCCCTATCAGGATGTCAGTCAGAGTTTCCGTCACTTCTTCGCCCGCAAGGTGATGTTCGTCAAGAACGCCACCGCCTATGTGGTGATGCCGGGCGGCTTCGGCACGCTCGATGAGCTGTCCGAGGCGCTCACCCTGATCCAGACCGGCAAATCGCGGCGGATTCCGATCATCCTGGTATGCAGCCAGTTCTGGAGCGGTCTCCTAGACTGGATGAAAGCCACGCTCGCTGGCGAGCGCATGATCAATCCCGAAGATATGGATCTGATCCAGGTGATCGACGAGCCGCGTGCGGTGGTCGATGCGATCTTCAAATTCTATGAGACCCGGGGTTTCGCCCCCAGTCCGGCCGAACGCGAAATGCAGCTCAGTCTGTAAGCGCCGGCCAGGAGGAACCGACCATGCGTACCCTGTCGTACTGTCTGCTGCTGTGGCTGGCTGGCGCTGCCCTGGCCGCCGATATTCCGCCGCCGCCACCGCTGCCGCCGGCCACGGCGACCCCGTCCGAGGCCCCGGCCGCCGAACCCGAGCCGGAAGTCCGGGTGATCGAGAAGGCCGATGCGACCCATACCGAGTACCGGGTCAACGGCCAGCTCTATATGGTCAAGGTACGACCCAAGGTCGGGCCCGAGTATTTCCTGATCGATGAGAACGGCAGCGGCAGCATGGTCCGGCGCGAAATCATGCCGAAGAACTCGGTGCCGCGCTGGGTCATCAAGCGTTTCTGAAGGGCGCCTCATGTCCGTGTTCACTGTCGTTACGCCGCAGCAGCTGGCGGTCTGGCTCAAGGGATATGCCATCGGCCAATTGGTCCGGCTCGAAGGCATCGCCGAGGGTGTCACCAATACCAATTACGCCGTGGTCACCGACCAGGGCCGCTATGTGCTGACGCTGTTCGAGACGCTGTCGGCGCAGGAGCTGCCGTTCTACGTCAATCTGATGGCGCATCTGGCCCACCATGGCATTGCCTGCGCCGCCCCGATCGCCAACCAGCGCGACGAATATATCGACCAGCTCAACGGCCGCCCGACCGTGCTCGCCACCTGGCTGGACGGCGATGTGGCCGAGCAGCCGAGCGAGCGGCAGTGTCATGCAGTCGGGGTGATGCTGGCGCAGATGCACCGCGCCGGCGAAACCTATGCCGGCCATATGCCCAACCCACGCGGCCCGGCCTGGTGGAACCGGGTGGCGCCGCAGCTCTACCCCTATCTCGCCGCCGAACCGGAGACGCTGTCCCTGCTGCGGGCCGAAGTGCAATTGCAGGCCCGCCACCGTTTTGCCCATCTGCCGACCGGGGTGATCCACGCCGATCTGTTCCGCGACAATGTGCTGATGCATGGCGAACGCATCGGCGGCTTTATCGACTTCTACTACGCCTGTAACGATATTCTGCTGTACGACCTGGCCATCACGGTCAACGACTGGTGCGCGATCGACGGCGGCGACATCGACCCCGAACGCGCCCGCGCACTCTGCGCCGGCTATCAGTCGGCCCGGCCGCTTGGCGAGGACGAGCGCCACGCCTGGTGGCTGATGCTGCGCGCGGCGGCGCTGCGTTTCTGGGTCTCGCGGCTGTATGACTGGCATAAGCCAAGCCCGGGCGAACTGACCTATCGGAAAGACCCGGCTTACTTCCAGCACATCCTGCAACGTCATGCCCTGCGCGGCGAGCACACCGAGTGGCTGGACGCCTGATCTGGCAGTAGAATTTTCCTTTTAATTAAAACACGCATGGATGGTTGCACCGTTTTTGCGTGTTTTTTTATTTCGAGAAACCATGAGCGAATCCGCGCTGGCCTCCGAGCAGCTTGCCCAGTATCGCGACTATCTGCTGCGCTACGCCCTCTACCAGTTGCGCGACGAAACCCTGGCCGAAGACGTGGTGCAAGATACCTTGCTCGCGGCCGTCCAGGCGCGTGAGGGTTTTGCTGCCCAGTCGAGCGTACGTACCTGGCTGACCGGCATCCTCAAACACAAGATCATCGATTTGCAGCGGCGCCAGACCCGTGACCCGCTGCTGCTCGACGGCCCGGCCGACGAGGAGGATCTGAGCGATTTCGACAGCCTGTTCGACAGGACCGGCCACTGGGGCTCGGACGGCCCGCGCCACTGGGCCGACCCCGAAGCCGCGCTGACCCAGCGCGATTTCTGGAGCGTCTACCAGCGCTGCGCCGAGCGGCTGCCCAAGCGCACGGCCCTGGTGTTCGCGATGCGCGAGAACCTGGGGTGTGAAATCGACGAGATTTGTCAGAATCTCGATATCAGTGCGACCAATTGTTCAGTCCTGTTGTACCGGGCGCGGATGAGCCTGCGACTTTGCCTCGACCAACATTGGTTCGGACGGACGCCATCATGATGCTGAGCTGTAAACAGGCTACCCGACTGCTGTCGGCAGCCATGGACCGAGAACTCACCCGCACCGAACGCTGGTCGCTGCGCTGGCATGTGCTCAAGTGCGCCTACTGTCGGCGTTTCGGGGCGCAGATCGGGTGGTTGCGGCAGGCGGCGAGACAGCGTCCCGACAGCGGGTCGGCAGACGAATAAGCCTCGCCTCTCCTTGGCCAGCTCTCTTATCCTCAGCCGCTTGGCTCGCTAGAGGCCACCCATGATCAAAAGCGCCAGATTCCAGAATTTCACCACCCTGCCAAACGACAATTTGCGTTTCGCGCCGGGTCTCAACGTCGTGATCGCCGAAAACGGTCTGGGCAAAACGCATCTGCTCAAGGCGCTTTATTCGATCTTGAAAGTCAATGCGAGCGGATCAGGTGAATTGACCAAGACGGCTTTACAAAGGGAATACGCCGAAAAGCTGGTAAGAGTGTTCCGTGCAGACACCTTGGGACGGCTAGTTAAGCGAAAGCAGGGGCGGGAGCGTTGTGAGCTGGCTGTGGAGATGAGAAGAGCGGATCAGAGTTGTGCCATCAATTTCGCATCTCAGGCCGTCAATTCCGTGCAAATAGACCAGCTGCCTACGGCGCGTCCCGAGAAATCTCCAGTTTTCTTGCCAACCCGTGAACTCTTGACGCTCTGTCCGTGGTTTGTACCGCTTTACGACAACTATCACGTCGAATTTGAGGAAAGCTGGCGCGATACTTGTTCATTGCTTGGCGCGCCTGGTTTGCGTGGAGCGCGTAGCACGGTGGTTGCCAAACTGTTGGGCCGGCTTGAGGAAGCGATGGGTGGCAAGGTCATCGTAGATGGACAGACGGGGCGTTTTTATTTGCAGATTCCGGGTGAGGGTAAGCTGGAGATGCCCTTGGTGGCAGAAGGCTTACGTAAGGTAGCGATGCTGGCTCGTCTGGTCAGTACCGGCGAGCTGCTGGAGCAAGGGTGCCTATTCTGGGATGAGCCGGAAGCCAATCTGAACCCCAAGCTTATCAAGGTAATTGCCGCAAGCATCATGGTCTTGTGCAGCCAAGGTGTGCAGGTATTCATGGCAACCCATTCCCTGTTTCTGCTGCGTGAGCTGGAAATGCTTGCCTCCCGACCTGACTTGGCGACAGTGGCGCAGCGCTATTTTTCGCTCAAAGCCAGTCAACACGGTGTTGAGCTGGAGCAGGGCGATAGCGTCGAAGATCTGGAAACCCTGGTATTGCTCGATGAGGAGTTGAAGCAGTCCGACCGGTTCATGGGGATGGAGCCGGACAATGGTTGAGATCGAGGAAGGCCTGCTGGTCTTTCGCTTCGATACGGCGCTGGCTGGCAAATACGATGACTGGTCTTTCTATCGCAATCAGTTCAACAGTGCCTTCGGCGGCACCAAGGCGGTAGATATGATCTGCCTGGACAGTACCGCCGTCTGGCTGATCGAGGTGAAAGACTATCGCGGCCATACCAGAACCAAGCCCACGGATCTCGGTGATGAGGTAGCCGCTAAGGTGCGCGATACCCTGGCGGGATTGCTGGCTGCCAGATTCAACGCTAATGATTCGGAAGAAAAGAAGCTGGCCAAGGCGGTTGCCCAGCGCAAAGAGTTGCGTGTGGTGCTCCATCTCGAGCAACCGGCCAAGCATTCCAAACTGCGTCGGCGGGCGATTGAGCCAGCCGATGTACAGCAGAAACTGCGGCAGTTGCTGAAAGCGGTTGATCCGCATCCTCGTGTGGTGGAGCGAGCGACAACCCGTGCCGAAATGCCCTGGATGGTCGAGGACAAGTCGTGAATAGCCAAGCAAAACGGCCAGCATCCGCTGGCCGTTTCGTGTTGAGCGCTTACAGATACTTCTTGTTGATCTTGTCCATCGTTCCATCGCCCTGCATCGCCTTGAGTGCGTCGTTGAGCTTGGTGATGGTGGCGTCGGGCACCGACTTGCCGCAGGCCAGATACATCTGGGTTTCCTTGAAGGTCAGGATGGGCTTGATGCCGGTGATGCCCTTCTGCTTGGCCAGATAGGCGCCGAGTTGCTTGCCGGTGGCCCAGTAGTCGATCCGGCCGGCCTTGAGCTTTTCGGGATTCTGGCTGTCGTTGGTGGTCTCTTCGACCTTGTAGCCGTTTTCCTTCAGGAATACCGCGATGGCATCGCCACGGTAGCCACCGATCTTGGCGTTTTTGGCGTCTTCGATCTTGGCGATCGGTTTGGCATTGTCGACGGCGTAGAGCACCCAGTCGTTATTGACCAGTGGCCCGACCCATTTGAACAGCGCCTCGCGCTGCGGAGTGCGGGTGGTCGAGTAGACGCAGGTGTCAGGGTCGGACTGGGCCATATTGTAGGCGCGCTCCCAGGGGAACAGGCCGATCTTGACCGGCACCTGGGCGCGTTTGGCCATTTCCTCGACGATCTCGGTGGCGAGACCGCCGACCTTGCCGCCCTGGGTCATATTGTAGGGCGGGTAGTCTTCGGTGGTGAGATTGAGCGCCAGCGCGGGCAGCGCCAGGGCGGACAGGAGGGCAGGGGCGAAGATGCGGCGCATAGTAGTGTTTCCTGAAGTGGCCTTGACCAACTCAGGCTAGACCGCGCCGGGAGGCTCCGCAAGAAACAACAACGGCGGTCTTCAGACCGCCGTTATCGTGGCTTACTGCGCGATGACTTAGCGCGGCAGTTCGCGGCCGAAATGGCGGCGGAAGGCTTCTGCGAGGCTGTCGAGGCTGAAATGATGGTTCTGGGCGCCACGCGCTGCCACCTTGACTGCACCGATCAGCGAAGCCAGGCGACCGGTGGTGTCCCAGTCCCAGTTGCGCTCGATACCGTACAGGAGGCCGGCACGGTAGGCGTCGCCGCAGCCGGTCGGGTCGACCACGCTGACCGGCTGCACCACCGGAATATCGAATACCTTGCCGTCGGCGTAGATGGTCGAGCCTTGCGAGCCCAGCGTCACCACCAGCGCCTTGACGTCGCGCGCCAGCTCGGCGGCACCGAGACCGGTCTTGCTGCGTACCAGTTCGGCCTCGTAATCGTTGAAGGTGACATAGTCGGCGGCGCGGATGCATTCGAGCAGCTGCTCGCCAGTGAACAGCGGCGTGCCTTGGCCTGGATCGAACACGAACGGAATGCCGGCAGCCTGGAAGTCACGGCAGCGCTTCAGCATGCCGTCGAGGCCATCGGGGCCGACGTGGCCGAGTTTGATCTCACCGCTGACGTGGCCAAAGCCGTTGTCGTGCGAGAAGCTCATTGCGCCCGGGTGGAAGGCGGTAATCTGGTTGTCGGCCAGATCGGTAGTGATAAAGCACTGCGGGGTGTATTGCTGCTCCAGCACCCGGACGCAGTCGTAGCGGATGCCGAGCTGGTCGAGCCGGTCCTTGTAGGGGGCAAAGTCCTGGCCGACCGTGGCCATGATGATCGGGTCGCCGCCCAGCAGCTTCAGGTTGTAGGCGATATTGCCGGCGCAACCGCCGAACTCGCGCCGCATCTCCGGGACCAGAAACGACACCGACAGCATATGCACTTTGTCGGGGAGGATATGGTTCTTGAAGTGATCCTGGAACACCATGATGGTGTCGTAAGCGACCGAACCGCAAATCAGCGTAGCCATGGAAATCGTCAGCTAAAAGTCAAAAAACGCGCGAGTTTAGCAAAGCCCAATCCAGCCTGCGTGTGTATTTGCGTTTGATCGGCATGGCTGTCGCGTTTATGCCGCCCGGATCGGCCCGGCCCTGATCGACCCGGCTGCGCCCGTCTGGCTTTCCAAGCGGCGGCGGCCGGAATAAGCTAGGGGTTTTCCCACCTACGTCCTGCTGCCATGTCAGACAAGCCGCTGCTTGCCGTCGATCTCCTTGCCTTGCGCTGGGGCGATATGGACGCGCTCGGCCACCTCAATAACACCTTATATTTCCGTTTTTTCGAACAGGCACGGGTCGAATGGCTGGAGCATCACGGCTGGCGCGTCTCGCCCGATGCCGGTCAAGGACCGGTGCTGGCCTCGACTGCCTGCCAGTTCCGCCAGCCGCTCCATTACCCGGCCACGGTCCGGGTCGAAACCTGGGTCGAGCGGCTCGGCAATTCGAGTTTCACCCTGGGCCACCGGCTCTGTCCGGCCGACCAACCCGAGCAGATCGCCGCCGAAGGCGAAGCGGTGCTGGTCTGGGTCGACTATGCCAGTGGCGCTTCCCAGCCCCTGCCCGAGCGGCTGCGGGCCCAGTTGCGTGAGGTGGTGCGATGAAAGTGGCTTTTACCATCCGCGATGCCGCGCCGGGCGACGAAGCAGCATTGCATGGCCTGATTCACGAACTGGCCGTCTACGAGAAACTGACCCATCTGTTTACCGCCACGCCCGAACAACTGCGCCACCATCTGTTCGGCCAGCCGCGCTATGCCGAGGCACTGGTGGCCGAGATCGTCCGGCCCGACGGGGCGCAGGCAGTCGGCTTTGCGCTGTACTTCCACAATTACTCGACCTTTCTGGCTAAGCCCGGCCTGTATCTCGAAGACCTGTTCGTTCTGCCCGAATACCGGCGCAACGGCATCGGCGAGAAGCTGTTCCGTCAGGTGGCGGCACGGGCGGTGGAACGTGGCTGCGGTCGTTTCGAGTGGGCGGTGCTCGACTGGAATACCCCGGTACTTGCCTTCTACCGCAAGCTCGGCGCCACCATCATGCCCGAGTGGCAGCTATGCCGCGTCGCAGGGGATACGCTGCGCACCCTGGCCAGCAGTACCGACGAGCAAAAAGATATGTCAGGTTAATAGATAATATTCTCTAAATAATCGACTGGTCTTGCAGGATAAAGACAGAATATTATCTTTTCGGAATTGTGACCGGTATTGGCCGGTGACGGTTTCATAGAGAACAGGCCGCGCTGGCCTGATAGACGCCCGTTGCCGCCATGACGGCCGGGGCACTTAGGAGATTCTTCCCATGCATTACCCGCTTCGCACCGTTGTCTGCGCGGTCGCCATGGCCCTGGCCACGCTGACACCGCTTCAGGCCGCCACCACTTCCCAGCCGGCCGCGTCGCAGGCGGCCAGTGTGCCGCTGCCTGAGGGCATCACCCGGGTTCGCAGCGTCGAGGGCGTCAACGAATACCTGCTGGCCAACGGCCTGCGTGTGCTGATCGCTGCCGACCCGAGCAAGCCCAAGACCACCGTCAACATTACCTATCTGGTCGGCAGCCGCCATGAGAACTATGGCGAAACGGGCATGGCCCACCTGCTCGAACATATGCTGTTCAAGGGCACGCCGACCTTCCCCAATGGCACGCTCGACCGCGAATATTCGCGCCGGGGCATCCAGAGCAATGCCACTACCTGGTATGACCGCACCAACTATTTCGAGATTTTTGCCGCCTCCGACGACAACCTCGACTGGACGCTGCGGATGGAAGCCGACCGCATGCTCAACAGCCTGATCCTCAAGCAGGATCTGGACAGCGAGATGACGGTGGTGCGCAACGAGATGGAACGGGGCGAGAACGACCCGGACGGGGTGCTGGTCGATAAGCTCACCTCGGCCGCCTTCCAGTGGCACAACTACGGCAAATCGACCATCGGCGCGCGCAGCGATGTCGAGAACGTCGGCATCGACCGGCTACAGGCGTTCTACAAGCTCTACTACCAGCCCGACAACGCGGTGCTGGCGGTCACGGGCCAGCTCGACGAAGCCAAGACGCTCCAGTTGATCGCCCGCTATTTCGGTCCGCTGCCCAAGCCCAGCCGCAAGCTGCCGACGCTGTATACCCGCGAGCCGACCCAGGACGGCGCCCAGGAAGTGACGCTCGAGCGCGTCGGCGACAGCCAGCGCGTCGGCGTGTTCTACCATGTTGCGCCGGGCAGCCATGCTGACCATGCCGCCAATGCGCTCTTGGACGTGATCCTTGGCGATACCCCGAACGGCCGGCTGCATAAGGCCGTGGTCGAGAAGGGCCTGGCCAGCGGTTCCTGGTCGTGGGGGCAGGGCTGGGCCGATAGCGGCTTCCAGGTCTTCATGCTGGCGCTCGACAAGCGTCAGTCGCGTGACAAGGCGCGGGAGGTGATGCTGTCGGTGATCGAAGGCATCAAGCAAAAGCCAATCACCGAAGCCGAACTCAAGCTCGCCAAGCGCATGCTGCTCAACGATTTCGAGAAGACCCTGAACGACCAGAGCCGCTTTACGCTCGAGTTGTCCGAAGCGATCGGCACTGGCGACTGGCGTCTGTCCTTCCTCAACCGCGACCGGATCGAAGCGGCCACGCTGGCCGATGTGCAGCGCGCTGCTGAACACTATTTCAAGCCGAGCAACCGCACCGTCGGCCATTTCGTGCCGACCGACAAACCCAACCGCGCCGAGATTCCCAAGGCGCCGGCCATGGACAGCCTGCTTGCCAACTACACCGGCCGCAACGCCGTGGCCCAGGGCGAAGCGTTCGACCCGAGCCCGGCCAACATCGACAGCCGGGTGGTGCGCAGTCAGCTCAAGAACGGCATGAAGGTGGCGCTGCTGCAAAAAGCCACCCGGGGCGACACGGTCAGCGGCCGCGTGAACCTGCATTTCGGCGATGAGAAGTCGCTGGCCGGCAAGTCGATGGCCGCCGAGCTGACGGCTGCGATGCTCAATCGCGGTGCCGGCGGACTCAGCCGCAGTGCGATCTCCGAGCGGCTGGAAACCTTGCAGAGTCAATTGACCTTCGTCCAATACGACAAGGGCAACCTCTACATCGGTTTCGAGAGCCGTCGCCAGCATCTGCCGGCCATGCTCGAACTGGTGCAGACCATGCTGCGCAAGCCGACCTTCGCCCAGACCGAACTGGCCCAGCTCAAGCAGGAATGGATAACCGGCATCGAAGACCAGCGTCGCCAGCCGCGTGCCGTGGCCCAGCTGGCGCTGGAGCGGCATGACAATCCGTATCCGGCGACCGATCCGCGCTATGTGCCGACCTTCGAGGAGCAGCTTGCCCAGGTGAAGCAGGCCCAGGTCAGCGATCTGCAGAAATTCCACCGCGAATTCTTCGGCGCCAACCATGGCGAAGTGGCGCTGGTCGGCTCGTTCGATCAGGCCGCGGTGCAGGCCCAGCTTGAAAAGCTGTTCGGCGACTGGAAGAGCAAGGTGTCCTATCGTCGTATCGAGGACCCCTACCACGCTGCCACCCCCAAGGTGCTGAGCGCCGAGACGCCCGACAAGGCCAATGCGGAATATCTGGCCGGACTGGCGCTGCCGATCCGCGACGATGCCCCGGACTTTGCCGCGCTGTCGGTGGCGGTACATATCCTGGGTGGCGACGGCAGCTCGCGGCTGTGGCAGCGTCTGCGCGAGCGCGACGGCATCACCTACGGTGCCTACGCCCGCCTTGAAGACAACTCGAAAGACGCCAACAGCACCCTCAATGTCACGGTCAGCTACGCGCCCGAGAATCTGGCCAAGCTCAAGACCGGCATGATCGAGACCTTCGAAACGCTGCGGCGCGAGGGCATCACCGAAGCCGAGCTGACCCAGGCCAAGGGCGCACTGTTGCAGCGCAACCGGCTCGGCCGCACCCAGGATTCGCGCCTGTCGGGCCAACTGGCCTATCTGCTGTTCCTGGGCCGCGATATGCGCTTTGTCGCCGATCTGGAAAAGCGCATCGAGGCGCTGACGGTGGCCGAGGTCAATGAGGCGGTCCGGCGTCATCTGGACCCGGCCAAGCTGGTTCACAGCTATGCCGGGGATTTCGCCGGTAGCGCCAAGCGCACCGCGTCGGCCAAGCCCTGAAGCCGCTGAACCGGCCTCGTGCCGGTTTGCGCCACGCCGCCCACTGACAAGGTGGGCGGCGTTTTTTGTGTCTGGCTGGCGTGAAGGCGGGGTGGACAGGAATGGCGTGGTTTTAGGCTGAATATATGTTTTTTTGTTTATATCAAGCTAAAAATCTTGCAAGGAATTTGCTGAATATATTTATTTGTCGGTAGTTTCCCCGCGTCCCCATGCCAGCAGCGCTGGCAGCAGACTTCCCCAACTCTGGAAACCATGATCACCGCCTTCGATCACGGTCTGGCGTGCGCCGGCATAGAAGTCGACGGCTTCGCGGTAATCGAGGGTTTCATCGCCGGTTTCCACCATCAGCCAGTAGCGCTCTGGCATGAGCGAAGGGACTTCGAGCGCCAGCAGGGCGTCGAGGTGGGCCTCGGTCAGGAGATAGCGCTCGCCGGTGTAGAGATTCTGTTGCGGGCCGAGATAGGCGGGCAGCAGCCGATGCGGATGGACCGCCGGATTGATCAAGACGGCCGGCAAGCCAAAGCGCTCGGCCGCCCAGGTGGCGTAGAAGCCTCCCAGTGAGCTGCCGATCAGGCGGATTTCCCCTGACTGCCGGCCCAGTCGTGTCGCGATCAGTTCGGCTGCGCGGTCGGGGGCATAGGGCAGGGTGGGGCAGTCGAAGCCGACATCGGACGCGTATTGGCGCAGGTAGTCGGCCAGCATTCTGGCTTTGACCGACTCGGGCGAACTGTTGAAGCCGTGCAGATAGACGAAAGTCAGGGACATGGGGCTGAGCGCTGGAAATGGACCAGACCATCTTGGCCGCTTCAGCGCCCGGCGCCAAGCGCTGGACCGTACCATTTCATGATGACCGGCGTTCGGCCATCGCACTGCACAAATTTTCTTCCTACCGTTCGTCGCCTGCTGACCGCTTGCTGACCACTCCGATACCAACCTTACATTTTGCTTTCTTTTTGTGCTAACTAGTTATCCGGAAAGACTTATTTGGATAATTGTCTAGCGATTTGGCGTAGAAAAGTGACAGGGTTGTCCCGAGCGACTCGACTATTTCTGGTAAAAAAATGACGTTTCGGTATTTGCTTTGTCCTCTATATGAATAACACTGTCTTGAAAATCCATTCGTCATCTGGCATGGTATTGAAGTTGTCTCATGATGGCGTGGCGACGCGATCAAAGAATCCAACAAACTCTTTTCAGGAGAATCCGACGTGCGCAAATCTTTTCGTCCGGCCAAGCTATGGCTGGCCTGCGCCCTGGCTTGTGCGCCGGCACTGGCCGACAGCGCCAAGGTGGTGGGGTATTTTGCCCAGTGGGGCATCTATGGCCGTAACTACCAGGTCAGCGATATTCCCGCTGACAAGCTGACCCATATCAACTACGCCTTCGTCAATATCTCGGCCGATGGCCAGTGCGTCAGCGGCGATACCTGGGCCGATATCGAAAAGCGCTTCCCGGGTGAATCCTGGAATGAAACCAAGCCTTTCTTTGGCAACTTCAATCAGCTGCTCAAGCTCAAGCAGCGCTATCCCCATCTCAAGACGCTGATCTCGGTCGGCGGCTGGACCTGGTCCAAATACTTCTCCGATGTGGCCCTCACACCGGCTTCGCGGCAGAAATTCGCTGCTTCCTGCGTCGATTTCGCCATCCGCTACGGCTTTGACGGCGTCGATATCGATTGGGAATACCCGGTCGGCGGTGGCCTCGAAACCAATAAGTACCGCCCGGAAGACAAGCAGAACTACACCCTGTTGATGCAGGCCCTGCGCGACGAACTCGACCGTCGTGGCCGCAACGACAACCGCAAATATTTGCTGACCGCTGCGCTGGGCGCCGGTCACGACAAGATCGCCAATCTCGAAGTGGCCAAGTTCATGTCGATCGTGGACTGGGCCAATGTGATGACCTACGACTACCACGGCGGCTGGGAACAGGTCTCCAACCATCACGCTGCGCTGTTCTCCAATCCGAACGATCCGAGCGCCGAAGCGCAGCGCAAGCACTACAACGCTGCCGCATCGATCGACAACCTGATCGCAGGCGGCGCGCCGGCTGCCAAGCTGGTGCTGGGTCTGCCGTTCTACGGCCGGGGCTGGACCGCCAAATCGGGTACCAACGGCGGTCTGTTCCAGCCGACTTCGGCCACCATTCCGGCCGGTACCTGGGAAGCCGGCGTCAACGATTACTACGATGTGCTGCGCCTGCAAGCCGGTGGCGGCTATCAGCGCTACTGGGACGATATCGCCAAGGTGCCCTGGCTCTATAACGCCAGCAACGGCCATGTCATCAGCTATGAAGACCGCGAATCGCTTGGCATCAAAACCGATTACATCAAGAAGAAGGGCCTGGGCGGCGCCATGTTCTGGGAGCTGTCGGGCGATGTCCGCAACGACCCGCAACGTTCGCTGCTGGTGAAGCTGGCGGCAGATCTGGGGGTGAACGGTACGCCGACGCCCACCCCTACGCCGACTCCCACGCCAACCCCTACTCCGACGCCGACGCCGACGCCGACGCCGACGCCGACGCCGGTTCCCACGCCGACCCCCACTCCTGTGCCGTCGAGCTGCGCCAAGTGGACCGAAGGCCCGACTTATCAAGTGGGCGCCAAAGTGGCCTTCAACGGGGCTTTCTATGAAGCGCTGGTGACACATACGGCCTGGATCGGCACCAATTGGAACCCGGCTGCCTCGACCACGCTGTGGAAGCAGATCGGTAGCTGCGATGGCTCGGTGCTGCCGACACCCACGCCGACTCCCACACCCACCCCGACACCCACTCCGACGCCAACACCGACGCCAACACCGACGCCAACACCGACGCCAACACCGACCCCGACCCCCAAGCCGGGCGCTTGCAGTGTGGAAGGCTGGAACAAGGCCGCTGTCTATCTGGGCGGTCGCCGGGTGGCCTTCAACGGCGCCGAATGGGAAGCCAAGTGGTGGACCCAGGGCGATGAGCCGGGTAAGGAGCAATGGGGTCCGTGGAAGCGCTTGGGCGAATGTTCGGGGACCGGTACGCCGACCCCGACCCCGACTCCTACACCCACGCCAACTCCGACGCCCACCCCTACGCCGACCCCATCCGGCGTGCCGACCAAGGCTCAGGCTGAGGCGACCGAGCGGGCGCTGACCGATACGTTGCTGTTCCGCCAGGTCAAGGCATCGATTCGCACGCTCGACAATGCGGCGGTCGAGAAAGTGATGCCGGGTCGAGCCGACAATCCGGTCAACGTGAAACGCGTCGAGCGCATCGTGCCGGAGAGCCGCTGGAACCATCTGTTTGCGGTACGTGAGCCGTCCTACACCTACCCGAACTTCCTCAAGGCCGTGGCCAAGTTCCCGGCGCTGTGCGGTGACTACAGCGATGGCCGCGATGCTGAGGCGATCTGCCGTAAATCGCTGGCCACCATGTTTGCCCACTTCGCCCAGGAAACCGGTGGCCACTCGACCGGCCTCGGTGTGCCGGAATGGCGTCAGGGTCTGCACTATCTGCGGGAGATGGGTTGTTCGGAAACTGGCGCCGGTTGCGAATACACGGCCGGTACGTGCGATCCGACCAGTTGGCAGGCCAAGCGCTGGCCATGTGCGCCGGGCAAGAAGTACTACGGTCGTGGTGCCAAGCAGTTGTCGTACAACTTCAACTATGGCCCGTTCTCGGAAGCGATGATCGGTGACGGCACGCTGCTGCAATTCCCCGATCTGGTGGCAAGCACCTGGCTCAACCTGGCATCGGCGACCTTCTTCTTCGCTTATCCGCAACCGCCCAAGCCTTCGATGCTCCATGTGCTCGACGGCACCTGGAAGCCCAATGCCGAAGATCTGGCCAACGGCCTGACCCCGGGTTTTGGCGCCACCACCATGATCATCAACGGTGGCATCGAGTGCGGTGGTGCGAGCGAGAAGCAACAATCGCTCAACCGGATCGAGTACTACAAGAACTTTGCGCGTGAACTGGGCGTGGCGATTCCGGCCGATGAGAAGCTCGGTTGTGCCGGCAGCAAGCAGTTCACTGCCACGGGCGGCGGCGCGATGCTGATCAACTGGGACCAGGACTGGAGCTACAACCCGTCCAGCCCCGACGGCAAGAGCTACCAGTGCAAGCTGGTGGGCTATCAGACGCCTTATACGGCACTCAATGCTGGCGACTATGTGCGCTGCGTTGAAGGCTACTTCGGCGTGACCCTGAAGTAAGTCCGGCAAAGCGCCGCCTGCGGGCGGCGCTTTCTTGCGTCGGTTCGGACCGATGTTGCTGCGGATTGCCGATTTCTGATTTCTGAATTTCCGGTTCTACCGATTACCGCGGCGGCGCAGGACGCGCCGCTTAAGGTAGCCAGGGCGGCGTTCGGGCCGTCCAGATGATGACGGCTGACACGACTCTGAGGAGGCTCTTATGCGTCGTATGTTTTCCCCGCGCCTGGCGCCGCTGGCGCTTGCGCTGATGCCGCTGTTCGCGGCTGCCCATGGCAGCTTCGAGCTGCCGATCTCACGTATCTACGGCTGTTTCAAGGAAGGCCCCGAAGCACCGAAATCGGCCGCTTGCCAGGCAGCCGTCGCCGCGGGCGGTACCCAGGCGCTCTACGATTGGAATGGCGTCAACCAGAATCCGGACGGCCGCCATCGTGACTTCGTGCCCGATGGCCAACTCTGCTCGGGCGGCAAATCGCTCTACAAAGGCATGGACCTGCCGCGCGCCGATTGGCCGTCCACGCCGGTCGCGGCCGATGCCAACGGTAATCTCGAATTCGTCTACCATGCGGCGGCACCACATGCCACCCGCTATTTCGACTTCTATATCACCCGCGATGGCTACGATCCGACCAAGCCGCTCAAGTGGAGCGATCTGGAAGCGCAGCCTTTCTGCCGCGTCACCACGGTCAAGCTGGAGAACGGCCGCTATAAGATGAGCTGTCCGCTGCCCAGGAATAAGAGCGGGCGCCATGTGATCTATAACATCTGGCAGCGCTCGGACAGCCCCGAGGCGTTCTATGCCTGCATGGATGTAAGCTTCAACGGTGCGGTGGTCTCGAATTGGAAGGAAGCCGGTCAGGTTCGGGCCCAGCAGAACCTGCCGGCAGACAGCAAGGTGACACTGCGGCTGTTCGACAGCGGCGGCCGCGATCTGGAAACCCATACCCTGACACTCGCTGCCGGCCAAGGCCTGGCCGATCTGTGGCCGCAACTGCTGGGCAATCAGGTCAATAGCGCCTCCAGCCGGGTCAAGGTCGGCGTGCTCGATCCGCGCGGCAATGTGGCGGCGGTGAGAAGTGCCAGCGAAAACCGCGTCTATGTGGTGAACGGCAGCGGCAACCACTTCCAGATCGACATCACCCTGCCACCGGGCGGCAGCCCCGATCCGGCCTGTAACGGCCTGCCGTCGTGGAGCACCAGCGTGACCTACACGGGCGGTGAAGTCGTCTCCTACAATCAGAAAGCCTGGAAGGCTCAATGGTGGAACGTCGGCACGATCCCAGGCGCCGATCAGTGGGGGCCGTGGAAGCTGCAAGGGAATTGCAGCACCACCGTGACGCCGACACCGACACCGACGCCGACACCGACACCCAAACCCAGCGGCGTCTGTGCTGCGGCCTGGAGCGCCAATACGGTCTACGACAAGGTGGGCACGACGGTATCGGCCAATGGCCATAACTACCGCAACCAGTGGTGGACCCAGGGTGAAGATCCGACCAAGTCGGGAGCCTGGGGGGTATGGCAGAACCTCGGGGCTTGTCATGCCAATTCGTCTTCGAAGTGGCGTTAAAGTGCGTCAATCTCGAAGGGTGAGCTAGGCTCCAGGGCATAAGGGAAAAGCGGACCCGTCCAGGGTCCGCTTTTTTATTGTTCGAAAGAATGGACCGCTCGGCTTTTGCCATAGGCCGGGGAAGCAGTGCGGGAGATTTATTTTTGCGATTTATGTTTATTTATTTTAATAAATGGCTATATGACTTGAACGATATTTTCCTAAAATTTTACTTTCCGTTGAGCCCGTGCTTGTGCGTAGTACGTTGCACCAAAGTTTTCGCGATCCGCGAATGGATAAGCGACAGAAGAAAGGCGCCGAACAGTACTAGGAGATAAAAGACCGTTCCGCCTGATAGCTCAAGCAGAAAAAGCTCAAGCAGATCGAGTCTGCACACGCAGCGGGGAGCTACCAACAGCACCAGCATGGCAGCGGTGCCCAGTCCCCCGCGGTACCAGACCGGAATCGGCTTGCGGCGGTGACGCCAATGGAAAAAGCCGACGGCAATGAAGACGAGGGCAAGGAGAAGGAAGGGGGAGAGGATAGACATAGGGCAGGTAGGGAAAGCAGATTCAAAGCAAATTCGATCATGAATTTCACTCATGATGCTTAGAGAGCTGCAACGATAATACTCGGGTGCTCCGTGCTAGAATCGGCGACTTCTGCAATATTTTCAGCATCTTGCCATGACACGTACCGCCCGCCTGACAGAACTCCTCCAGCAACGCATTCTGATTCTCGACGGCGGCATGGGCACGATGATCCAGCGGCACAGCCTTGAGGAAGCCGACTATCGCGGCGAGCGCTTCCGCGACTGGGGGCACGATCTCAAGGGCAATAACGACCTGCTGGTCCTGACCCAACCCGATGTGATCGCCGGTATCCATCAGGCGTATCTCGACGCCGGCGCCGATATTCTCGAAACCAACAGCTTCAACGCCACCAGCATTGCCATGGCCGACTACGGCATGGAAGCGCTGGCCTATGAACTCAATCTCGAAGCCGCCCGGTTGGTAAAACGGCTGTGCGTCGAGCAAAGCGCCCGCACCCCCGACAAGCCGCGCTTCTGCGCCGGGGTGCTTGGGCCGACCAACCGTACTGCCAGCATCAGCCCCGATGTCAACGACCCGGGCTTTCGCAATATCCGCTTCGATGAACTGGTGACGGCCTATACCGAGGCGGTGCGCGGTCTGGTCGATGGCGGTGCCGATCTGCTGCTGGTCGAGACGGTATTCGACACTCTCAATGCCAAGGCTGCGGTGTTTGCGATCCAGTCGTTCTTCGATGCCAATCCGGCACGGGAGCGCTTGCCGATCATGGTCTCGGGCACGATCACCGACCAGTCGGGCCGTACCTTGACCGGTCAGACCACCGAAGCGTTCTACAACTCGCTGCGCCACGCCGAAGCACTGAGCTTCGGCCTTAACTGCGCACTCGGCCCCGATCTGCTGCGACCCTATGTCGAGGAAATGGCCCGGGTGTCGGAAACCTTCGTTTCGGTCCACGCCAACGCCGGCCTGCCCAATGCATTCGGCGGCTATGACCTGACTCCGGCCGATATGGCGCTGCAAGTGCGCGAATGGGCCGAATCGGGGCTGGTCAATATCGTCGGCGGCTGCTGCGGGACCACGCCTGAACATATCAAGGCGATTGCCGAGACGCTCAGCGGTCTCACGCCACGTCAGCGGCCCACCATCGAGCGCCGCTTGCGCCTTGCCGGACTGGAACCGTTCAACATCGGTGATCACGATCTGTTCGTCAATGTGGGCGAGCGCACCAATGTGACCGGCTCCAAGGCTTTTGCCCGTCTGATCCTGGCCGGCGACTATCCCGCGGCCCTGGAAGTGGCTCGCCAGCAGGTGGAAAACGGCGCCCAGGTCATCGACATCAATATGGACGAAGGCATGCTCGACGCCGAGCACGCCATGGTGACCTTCCTCAATCTGATCGCTTCTGAGCCTGACATCTCGCGCGTGCCAGTAATGATCGATTCGTCGAAATGGTCGGTGATCGAAGCGGGCCTCAAATGCGTGCAAGGCAAACCCATTGTCAATTCGATCTCGCTCAAAGAAGGCCACGATGCCTTTGTCGAGCATGCCCGGCTGGTACGGCGCTACGGCGCGGCGGTGATCGTGATGGCCTTCGACGAGCAGGGGCAGGCCGATACCTTTGCCCGCAAGACCGAAATCTGCGAACGCTCGTATCGGGTCCTGGTGGAGGAGGTCGGCTTCCCGCCCGAGGACGTGATCTTCGATCCCAATATCTTCGCTGTTGCGACTGGTATTGAAGAACACGCCAAATATGGCCTAGATTTCATCGAGGCTACAGGATGGATCAAGCAGAACCTGCCATACGCCAAAATCTCTGGTGGCGTTTCCAACGTCTCTTTCTCATTCCGGGGCAATAACAAGGTACGCGAGGCCATCCACGCGGTATTCCTCTATCACGCGATCCAGCGCGGCATGACCATGGGCATCGTCAACGCCGGCGCGCTTGAGGTCTACGAGGAGGTCGAGCCGGACTTGCGCGAACGGATCGAAGATGTGGTGCTGAACCGCCCGCCGCGCGACGGCAGCGATGCCACCGAGTCGCTGATTGCCCTGGCCGAACGCTTCAAGGGCGAGAGCGCCGACAAACAAGGCGAGGATCTGGCCTGGCGTCAGGGCACCTTGCAGGAGCGTATTACTCACGCACTGGTCAAGGGCATCACGACCTATATCGTCGAAGACACCGAAGAGGCGCGCCGCACCCTGCCGCGTCCGATCCATGTGATCGAAGGCCCGTTGATGAACGGGATGAATGTGGTGGGCGACCTGTTCGGTTCGGGCAAGATGTTCCTGCCGCAGGTGGTGAAGTCGGCGCGGGTGATGAAGCAGGCGGTGGCTTATCTCGAACCGTTCATCGAACAGGAAAAGCGCGAACTGGGCATTGCCAATGCAGCGGCCAAGGGTCGTATCGTGATGGCCACCGTCAAGGGCGATGTGCACGATATCGGCAAAAACATCGTCGGCGTGGTGCTGCGTTGCAATAACTACGAGGTGATCGACCTGGGCGTGATGGTGCCGGCGCAGAAGATTCTCGACACCGCCCGCGAAGTCGGTGCCGACCTGATCGGCCTGTCGGGCCTGATCACCCCGTCGCTCGAAGAAATGGCCCATGTGGCCAAGGAGATGCAGCGGCAGGGCTTCACCATTCCGCTGCTGATCGGCGGTGCCACGACCTCCAAGGTTCATACGGCAGTCAAGATTGCTCCCAACTACCAATATCCGGTGATCTACGTCCCGGATGCCTCGCGCGCCGTCGGGGTCTGCGCCAGCCTGCTGTCCGATGAACTGCGCAACGACTATTCGGCCAAGGTGGCTGACGAGTACGCGACGATCCGCCATATCCACGCCAACAAGGGCAAGGCGCAACTGTTGTCGCTCGATCAGGCACGCGCCAATGCTCATCGGACCGACTGGTCGACCTATGAGCCGCCGGTGCCGCGTCAGTTGGGCGTACAGCGCTTCGAGCGCTATCCCTTGGCCGAGCTGGTGCCTTATATCGATTGGAGCCCGTTCTTCAACGCCTGGGAATTGTTCGGCAAATATCCGCGCATCCTCGACGACGCCACGGTCGGCCAGCAGGCACGTGAACTGTTCGCCGATGCCCAGGCCATGCTGGATAAGCTGGTGGCCGAGGAGTGGCTGACGGCCAATGCAGTGATCGGCCTGTTCCCGGCCCGGCGCATCAGCGACGATATCGAGCTGTACGAGCCGCAGGCGGACGGGTCGGCGGGGAAGCCGCTGATGCGTATCCATGCGCTGCGGCAGCAGAATCTCAAGGCTGAAGGCAAACCCAACTGGTGCCTGGCCGATTTCGTCGCGCCGGCCGACAGTGGCCGGCTTGATTATGTGGGGTTGTTCGCCGTCACGGCCGGGTTGGATATCGAGCCGCATGTGGCCCGTTTCGAGGCGGCCCATGATGACTATTCGGCGATCATGCTCAAGGCCCTGGCCGACCGGCTGGCCGAGGCGTTTACCGAGCTGATGCATCACAAGGTCCGCACCGAGCTGTGGGGCTATGCCGAGAACGAGCAGCTCGACAACGAGGCGCTGATCGACGAGCGCTATCGGGGCATCCGCCCGGCACCGGGCTATCCGGCCTGTCCTGACCACACCACCAAGACCGACCTGTTCCGGGTACTCGACGCCGAGTCGATCGGGATGCAACTGACCGAGGGCTACGCCATGCTGCCGACGGCAGCGGTGTCGGGCCTGTATTTCAGCCACCCGGACAGCCGCTATTTCGCCGTCGGCAAGATCGACCGCGATCAACTGCTCGACTACGCCAGCCGGCGCGGCGTGACGGTGGAGCAGGCAGAGCGCGATCTGGCGCCGAATCTCGCTTATTGAAGTAAGCGGTCACGACGTGATAGCTGGCTATGCTCGTGAGGTCCTAAATATGAAATATTCAGGACAAGCACTTGGTAGACAATGAAACGGCTTTATAAAAAAATACATAGATAAAGCCGTTTGGCGGTTTGGAGGGCCGGATATCGGCTGCCAGTCTGTTTTCTGACAGAAGCGCGCTATGCTTCGGCGGTCGACTCTGTTTGTTGGAAAGGATGGCTGACTATGACCCAGGCCGTAACGATCTACCACAATCCCCGCTGTTCCAAGTCATGTCAGGCCCTCGCTCTGTTATGGGCAGCAGGGGCGCAGCCGACGGTAATCGATTATCTGGCCCAGCCACCTGATGCCGATACGATCGCTCGCTTACTGAAACTGCTCGGCACCGATGCCCGCTCGCTATTGCGCAGTAAGGAAAGTGAGTATCAAACACAGGGGCTGGCCAATCCCAATCTGGGCGAGCAGCAATTAATTGAGGCCATGGTCAAGACACCGCGGCTGATCGAGCGGCCGATCGTGGTGGTAGGAAGCCGTGCCATTGTCGCCCGGCCCCCGGAACTGGTGCTGTCCTTGCTCAAAGCGTGAGTGGTCTAGCCGGCTCTGGCTGAGCCGGCCAGCTCCAGCCTTGCTGGGGCGATCTGTCGGCCCCACGGCTAAGCGCTGTTGCGGAGACGGCGCTGATATGTATTGCGCCCGTGATTCCTGTGGCGGTGTCCGTTTTCCTGGTAAGTCTTCTTCTCTTTCTCAATCTGCTGGGCCTGACTGGGCATAAAAGAAGGTGCGGCCCTGTAAGGCAATCGCAGCCGGCGACTACGGAATAGACATTAAGTTCCTGGATGCATATGAAAATTTGTCTCCTGTTTATTACATCTTTATAATTTTCGCGGCTTCTGTTGTATAGGCAGAACCTTATGCAGTCTGGCTGCTTGGAATGTGCTGGATACGACTTGTAACGGATTTTGACGGAGAAAAGGGATATGAATATTCGTGTGACTGCGGCAGCGCTGGCGGCGGTTTTCTTGGCGACTGGCTGTGCATCGATCGTAGGGGGTACCTCGCAGGATGTATCGGTGCAGGCTCGGGCGGCCGATGGCTCGTCCATCGATGCGCGCTGCCAGCTCAGCAATAATCGTGGTCAATGGGAAGTGCAGGCGCCGGGTACGGTCCGGGTTCGCCGCAGCAGTGGTGATCTGCGAGTGGCTTGCCGCCAGCAGCAAGGTGCTACAGGAGAGACCTCAGCCGCCGCTTCGGTACGTGGCATGGTATTTGGCAATATCCTGTTCGGTGGCCTGATCGGCATCGTGATCGACTTCTCCAACAAGGCTGCTTTCGCCTATCCCGACGGTGTCTTGGTCAATATGCGTGGTGAGGTGGTCGCCCGCAATCCGCTGGTGAACCAGCCTGCCGCAGTTGCCCAGCCGTCTGCGACGGTTACCGCACCGGTGGCTGCACAGTCGACCGAGCGCCGTGGTGAGCGTGCCGGTACCTGGTCATTCGAAGTCGAGAAACTGGCTAAGCAGCGTGGTTGCGAAGGTTCGGGCGCCTGGTTGGTCAGCGAGGCTGATGGGGTAGGTACCTACCGCGTCGACTGCCGCAACGACAAGCCCTTGCTAGTCGTATGCTCGGCCGGACAGTGTCGTCCGGCTGTCTGATTCTAAGCTGATCAGGCCGTTTCGGTTTCTCAAAAGCCCATCTTTCGCGAGATGGGCTTTTGCTTTTATCGGCGGTGTTCTGGTAGTCGCTTGTTGTTGCCTAGAATAACAATGACCTGTCCGATTCAGCAGACTGGTTAATCAAGACAAGGATGACATCGTGCCTCGACTGCCCACTGCTTTGATCCTTTCGTTTGGTCTATTTGCTCCGCTGCCCGTCTTCGCCGCCACCAAGCCCACGGTCGAAAAAGGTGAGAAGCTGGAAGTCCAGATGGTGCGCGACCCGGCCTGGATGCCTTATGAGAAGGCTTACGATCTGGCTTCCCGCTTCAAGGATTCGCCTTATAAATCGGTGATGATCCGTTTTCGGCTGATGCCGACCCGGCCCGGTGACAATCTTCAGGGATTGGCGCTCCATCTTTATGGCAAGACCACCGATATCGCGATCGATATCGATCAGGACGGCTTTTTCGATGTTCCGCTCGATGCCCAGGCACTGGCTGAAAACGCTGAATTCGTCGCCAACCGTAAGGCCGGTTCCCTGCGCTGGCTGTTTTTCCCGCTGATTCGCTCCTCAGGCGAGCGCCAGTACCGGCTGGCCCATTTGCGTAATGCCGCCGCCGAGGCGCAGGAAGCGGTGTCGCTGATGCCTTGGTCGGCACGTGCCCGACTGGCGCTGAAGATGGTCAAAGGCGTGGTATTCGAGTTCGCCGAACCTGACGCGACGGCGTCAATCGATCTGGGTGGCGGCAGACGGCAGACGCTGGCGATGCAGGACCGGCGGATCGCCCTGAAATTCGATCAGTTCGCCCAGGCCAGCGATGCACGGATCGAGCTGAGCGCCAAACCGATCGCTATCCATCCCGATTTTCAGTAATGCTCCCCAGACGTCCGTCCGTTTTACCGACGGACGTCTTCCTGCTGTCATAGTGCTTGTTCTGTAGCACCTTCCCTGGCCGATCTACAGGCTTCTGATTTTGCGTTGCTTTGTATTTTTGTGCTGTTTTTCGCTTGTTGGCGGACAGTTGTGGCTATGGCTATGCCAATCGGGAATTGAGCATGTTCTTAATGTTTCGTGTGTTTGACATCGTCATTATGCTGCTGTAATGTCGGCCCCTAATTGACCGGTATCCATCGCCGGTGCTTAGCACAAACCTGTGGAGGCCCCCGTGCAGATCCTCGCTCGCCCGCAAACCCTGTTGTCAGCCTTGTGCCTGGGTGTCTTTCTCCATACTGCCGTATTTGCCGATTCCGCCGTGGTAGTCAACCCGGTCGAGGCTGAAAAGCCTGCTGCCGCAGCCCAGACCGAAACCGCTCCGCAAGCTGCCCCTTCCGCCCCAGCCGCTGCCCCGGCGCAGGCGCGACCTGCCAATTTGCTGGCGGCTGCCTTGCCGATGACCTATGCCAAACCGCGCACCCAGCGTCAGGTTGGCACCTGGTCGTATGCGGTTGAGAAAATGGCCCGTGCCAAGGGCTGCCACGGCGGAGCCTGGGTTACGGATAAGCGCGACCATGAAGCCACTTATGAAGTCAGTTGCGACAGCGGCAGCAAATATGTTGCGGTCTGCACCAGCCGTGGCGAGTGTCTGATGGTCGAGTAGGCGCTCAAGACGCCTCCGTGCTGTCCGGCCGGAGCGATAGGGCGGGGTAGACCAGATGGTCTACCCTTTTTCATTGGGGCGCCTGGTCCGTTGTGCGCTCAGCTTTTCTTATAACAGCCTGCATAAGACGTAAGCCGTTCCGTTCTCGCTATAGGGTTGACTGTCCGGCTGTATCGCCGCAGTAGTCCCTGCTGCCCTGACGCTGCCGCTGTGGTTGCGACCGTCGTCGAGCTGCAAATCAAGCGCTGCTGCGAGCTTTCCCGGGAGATTGTCGAGGCATACGCTGTGCTGCGCGCTGCCCCAGCCAAACAAGCCCCGGCCTATACCTATCCGACCACCTCCTGCATGTTCAGGAAGGGCCGTCGCCCCGGTCGCGGCCGGATCGCCCGTCAATAACTGGGCATAACGCAATCCACGCCAGGCATTGAGTGTCTCTCCCTCCGCGCCGAACGGTGTCTGGCCTGCGCTGCCGATTAGTCCATCGCATCCGCTTCCGTTGCATGCCAGCGCGGCCCAGCCACGACTTTCCGTCGCACCCGGATCGTCGCCCGGCAACGCTCGATACCGCTCGCGGTAGACCTGCACCGCCGCAGCAATCCCATCAAAATCGCCAATAATATTGCGCAGTCGGGCACTGTCGATCAGCTCCCGTCCTTTCAATACCCCACCTACCAGCAGCCCGATAATCACCAGCACCATGGCCAGCTCGATCAGGGTGAAACCACGTTGAGTGCTCTGACGCATCGTTTGCTCCGCTATGTTGTGGACTGGGCCAGGCTCAACGCAACTCCCGTTCCAAATCATGTCTTGAGCCAACAGGCCGTGCTGGCGCCTTCAGCGGACAGCGTCGTGCAGATCCATGTCCCGCTTCGTGTCGAAATCTCGACTGCAACGTCGAGATTTCGACAGGTTGGTCATCTGGGTAGCAGAGGAGATGAGGTAGGGAGAGAAGGTGGAGATGAAAGTATAAAAATATGAAATCCATTCGCTAGATATTTGGCTTTATAAGATAAGAAACAAACATTTCATGTTTTGATGCGTTCAAAGCCGCCCGGCCTCCACCAATCGCAAGGCCAGCTCAGGCCACGGCAGCCAGATCAACTGATCGTCGAATTCTCCACTGGGCGCCTCCTTGCCGACCCGACTGCGCCGGCCGAATATCCGGTCAGCGTGGCCGCCATGGTGATAAGGGTTGATCTGTTCAAGCGGTCCCGCAGCGCCCGCACCATTGGGACCGGTTGAATACAGCACGGCCGCGGCGTTGCCCGACAAACGCAATGCCCCGCCGCAGTTGTCCGGTTCTGCAACAGCAAGGCCGCTTTCCAGATCACAGATATGTAGATCGGCTTCAATCGCCCCCAATCCTGAGGCCGCCTTATAACGTGCCAACCCATCTGCGCTGGTAAAAGCCCCATCCCGCACGGCGGTGACTGCATAACGCAGCCGATGGGAAGCCCCTTCACCCCAACCATCAGCTAGAAAGCCTTCCCGGTCTGTGCCGTTCAGTCCCAGGGTGGCAGCGGGCAATAGCCCATCATAAGGACGAAGACAGATACCCCCTCCTAACGGGGCTTCCTGTCCTTGACTGTCTTCCGTGGCGGGGCAGGGTAGGCGGCCATGGATCAGGGCAAAGCCGATCAAGGCTTCACGCGCTGTATCGAGCCGCTGCTGCGTGGTGCGGTAACGTGTCGCATCGGCCAGCGCCGGCGTCAGCAACAGGCCCCCACTCAGTAGCAGTGAAATCACCGCCAGCACTACCACCAGCTCGGCCAGGGTAAAACCTGGCGCCTTGGTCGTTTTTCTCATCAGGACAGCCTCGATCTTGTTGGGAAAAGGGGAGGGGAAGCCGGATACTCAATTGATGGGGTCGAGCAATAGCAGCCGATTGGGACGGCTCGGTGAATGCAGATCGAGCGGTAGACCCACGGTCCAGGCCGATTGATTGGCCGGATCGATCAGGTAGTCGGCAAGTTGGGCACTGTAGGGCTGGACCTGTCGCCCCGAAGCCTCGCCCGGTGCGCCGGGCAGGATCAGCAACGCAGCATGCGCTCGGCCATCGAGTTGCAAGCCGGCGCGGCAGGGTTGAGCGGCAGTCGGCAAAGCAGCGCCATCGATCAGGTTTCCGTCGACAGCATAGAAAGTGACCTGATGCCACAGATTGACGTTAAGCCAGGCAGGCACGGTAATCCGCTGGGCCGAAGGCAGGAGTTGCCAGACGGCGCGGCTCGGTTCGTAGCGATAGTTCAATAGATTGGGCGCGGGCAGCCGGCCACTACAGCGGCCTGCTGCCGGCAGGCAGCCGTCTTCGGGCCGGGTTGCCACGGTACTGCGCCGACATGCTGGGCTGTCCGGCACGGCTGCTGCTGGCCAGCGGCCATGACGGGCACGATAGCTCTGTAATAACTGATGCAATTCATTGCCGACGCGACGCTCGATCACGTCGAACAATATGGGCGGGGTGATGGCAAGCAGTCGATCGTTTAAGGCAGGTGCTTGGTGCTGATCCACGCCATTCATATAAGGTCCGCCTGGACGACGGTTATCTGCCGGACCGAACGACTCGAAGTAATGGTGGCGGTCAAGCCGGGTATCGGCCGTTCGCCGCTGTCCCGGAAGTGGCGCGCCAGGAGCCAGGATGACCGCAACTATCGGTTCGGCGGGATGAGCAGGTGAACGGTGATAGAGGAGGTTGGGGCGGGTATCGCTATTGATCGGCCGACTATTGCTGCTTCCACCGCGAAACGCGCCGTCGATGGCGTACCAGAGCGGCTCGCCTTCTCCATCGCGCAATTCGTCGATGCCCAGATCACGCCAGGGCAGCCTTCCCATGGCGCCTGCGGCACAGGGAACGTTCTGTAGCCCGTATTGGCGATGCCCGGGCGGATCGGTATCGGGACAGGGTAGTTCGCCGGGACGGGCTGTGCCGGTCAGTTCGCCGCGAGCGACTGACCAGGCGAGTAAAGCGTCCTTCGCCTGGGTCAGCGACCGTTGCGTCAGGGCCTCGCGAGTCTCCGAGCGAGGGAATTGGTGCAGCCAAAGGCCGAAAAATCCGGCTCCGATGCTGAAAATCAGCAGAACCAGCAAAAAAACGGCCCCGGTTTGGCGTTGGAGATGAGCAGGGTTTCGCATGAAATGCTGAGTTGCAAAGCCTGCGCCAAAAAAAAATTTCTGCCGGTAAAAACACTTTACATTGATGATGAATAAGGGGTTTTTGCTGTTGTTGCTGTGGAAAATCTGTCGATCAGGAAAAAATTTTGCCGAAAAGTGTTGACAGGTGCTGGGGTCATCTCTAGAATGCGCGGCTCATCACGGAGGGATTCCCGAGCGGTCAAAGGGATCAGACTGTAAATCTGACGGCTCTGCCTTCGAAGGTTCGAATCCTTCTCCCTCCACCAGTTTCGTAGTAGTAGCGTCGCGGTGCCGAACGCTGCGCGCGGTAAGGGTAGTAAAGAAGTCGCGTCGTGCGGCGTTGCGGGTGTAGCTCAATGGTAGAGCAGAAGCCTTCCAAGCTTACGACGAGGGTTCGATTCCCTTCACCCGCTCCATCTTGTACGGGACGCCCATGTAGCTCAGGGGTAGAGCACTCCCTTGGTAAGGGAGAGGTCGGCGGTTCAATTCCGCCCATGGGCACCACTCGCTTGATCGTTTTCTACGGCAAAATCTAAGGAATTCATCATGGCAAAAGAGAAGTTCGAGCGGACAAAACCGCACGTTAACGTTGGCACCATTGGTCACGTGGACCACGGCAAGACCACCCTGACTGCAGCGATCACCACGATTCTGTCGAAGAAGTTCGGCGGCGAAGCCAAGGGCTACGACCAGATCGACAGCGCGCCGGAAGAGAAGGCTCGCGGTATCACGATCAACACTGCTCACGTTGAGTACGAAACGGCTAACCGGCACTACGCGCACGTGGACTGCCCGGGTCACGCCGACTACGTGAAGAACATGATTACCGGTGCTGCCCAGATGGACGGCGCCATCCTGGTGGTGTCGGCTGCTGACGGCCCGATGCCGCAAACCCGTGAACACATCCTGCTGGCCCGCCAGGTGGGCGTGCCGTACATCATCGTGTTCATGAACAAGTGCGACATGGTTGACGACGCTGAACTGCTCGAGCTGGTCGAGATGGAAGTGCGTGAACTGCTGTCGAAGTACGAATTCCCGGGCGACGACCTGCCGCTGATCAAGGGCTCGGCCCTGAAGGCGCTGGAAGGCGATCAAAGCGAAATCGGTGAGCCGGCGATCTTCCGTCTGGCCGAAGCGCTGGACAGCTACATTCCGGAACCGGAGCGCGCTGTGGATGGCGCTTTCCTGATGCCGGTGGAAGACGTGTTCTCGATCTCCGGTCGCGGTACCGTGGTGACGGGTCGTGTCGAGCGCGGCATCATCAAGGTCGGTGAAGAAATCGAGATCGTGGGTCTGAAGCCCACCGTCAAGACCACTTGTACCGGCGTGGAAATGTTCCGCAAGCTGCTGGACCAAGGTCAGGCTGGCGACAACATCGGCGCCCTGCTGCGTGGTACCAAGCGTGAAGACGTTGAGCGTGGTCAAGTGCTGGCCAAGCCGGGTTCGATCACCCCGCACACCAAGTTCGCTGGCAGCGTGTACGTGCTGTCCAAGGACGAAGGCGGCCGTCACACCCCGTTCTTCAACGGCTACCGCCCGCAGTTCTACTTCCGTACCACCGACGTGACCGGTGCGGTTGAACTGCCGGCCGGCACCGAAATGGTGATGCCGGGTGACAACGTCGAAGTGACCGTGTCCCTGATCGCTCCGATCGCCATGGAACAAGGTCTGCGCTTCGCCATCCGCGAAGGCGGCCGTACCGTCGGCGCCGGCGTCGTGGCCAAGATCATCGAGTAAGTTTTTATTTGGGACGCCGCTTTAGGGCGGTGTTCTAGACGATGCAGGCGAGTAGCTCAATTGGCAGAGCACCGGTCTCCAAAACCGGGGGTTGGGGGTTCGAGACCCTCCTCGCCTGCCACAGAATAAGTCCAGTAGATTCGGATTGATTACGATAGCCGTTTTCCCAACAGGAAAACGGCTGTCTTTTATTGTTGAAGGCGCGAATCGACGCATGGAAAACGTGGATAAATTGAAGGTGGTCGGTGCCCTGCTGCTCGTGGTAGCTGGGGTGACGGGTTTCTACCTTCTGCCGGTTGACCAGAAAATCCTGCGGGTTGCTGCGGTATTGGCTGGGGTGGCGCTCGGCGCTACGGTGATGTGGTTCTCCGGTCCTGGTCGAGTGTTTGTCGACTATGCCCGCGACTCGATCAAGGAAGCCGAGAAAGTTGTCTGGCCTACCAAAAAAGAGGCTTGGCAGATCACCGGTTTCGTATTCCTGTTCGTCTTCGTGCTGGGAATCTTTATGTGGGCGGTCGATTCTGGCCTGACCTGGCTGTTCTTCGACGTGCTTCTGGTACGTGGTTGAACGATTCGCGGGGAAAACAAACATGGCAATGCGTTGGTACGTAGTTCATGCCTATTCCGGTTTTGAGAAGGGCGTGCAGAAGGCGTTGCGCGAGCGGATCGAGCGGGCTGGCATGCAACATCTGTTTGGCCAGATTCTGGTGCCGGTCGAAGAAGTGATGGAAATGCGCAATGGTCATAAAGCCCTGACCGAACGCAAGTTCTTCCCCGGCTATGTGTTGGTCGAGATGGAAATGACCGACGATACCTGGCACTTGGTGAAGAATACTCCCAAGGTGTCCGGCTTTGTCGGTGGGTCCGGTATGCGTCCGACGCCGATTAGCCAGAAAGAAGTCAACGAAATCCTGCATCAGATGCAGGAAGGGGTGGAAAAACCCAAGCCCAAGGTGCTGTTCGAAGTGGGTGAAACCCTGCGCGTCACCGAAGGCCCGTTCGCCGACTTCAACGCGACCGTTGAAGAAGTGAACTACGACAAGAACAAACTGCGTGTAGCCGTCCTGATCTTCGGTCGGGCTACGCCGGTGGAAGTCGATTTTTCGCAGGTCGAGAAAGTCTGATCGATCTGTATGGTCCCGGCCTCGGCCGGGTCTGTTGAACCGGGGAGCGGTTTCGATCGCGTCAATTACCCGTTTTTGGAGCATTCAACGTGGCAAAGAAGATTGTCGGCTATGTAAAGCTGCAAGTGCCCGCCGGTAAAGCCAACCCGTCGCCGCCGATCGGCCCGGCACTGGGTCAGCGCGGCCTGAACATCATGGAATTCTGCAAGGCGTTCAACGCCCAGACCCAAGGCCTGGAACCTGGTCTGCCGATTCCGGTGGTGATTACCGCTTATGCGGATAAGTCCTTCACCTTCGTGATGAAGACCCCGCCTGCGACCATTCTGCTCAAGAAGGCCGCCGGCATCCAGAAGGGTAGCAGCAAGCCGCACACCGACAAGGTCGGCAAGGTGACCCGCGCCCAACTGGAAGAAATCGCCAAGACCAAGCAACCCGACCTGACCGCTGCTGATCTGGACGCCGCCGTCCGTACCATCGCCGGTTCCGCCCGCAGCATGGGCCTCAACGTGGAGGGTGTGTAAATGGCTAAGGTTTCCAAGCGCGTTGCTGCCCTCAAGGCCAAGATCGACCGTAACAAGCTGTACCCGATCGACGAAGCCCTGGGCCTGGTCAAAGAAGGCGCTACTGCCAAGTTCAACGAGTCGGTTGATGTTGCCATCAACCTGGGCGTTGACGCCCGTAAGTCGGACCAAGTGGTCCGTGGCTCGGTCGTGCTGCCCAAGGGCACCGGCAAGAGCGTGCGCGTCGCCGTGTTTGCCCAAGGCGCCAATGCCGAAGCCGCTAAGGCTGCCGGTGCTGATGTGGTGGGTTTCGACGACCTGGCTGAACAAGTCAAGGGCGGCATGATGGACTTCGACGTGGTGATCGCCACGCCGGACGCCATGCGTATCGTCGGCCAGCTGGGCCAGATCCTCGGCCCGCGTGGTCTGATGCCGAACCCGAAGGTGGGTACCGTCACCCCGAACGTCGCCGAAGCCGTGAAGAACGCCAAGGCCGGTCAGGTGCAATACCGTACCGACAAGAACGGTATCATCCACAGCACCATCGGTCGTGCCACTTTCGAAGCTGCTGACCTGAAGGCCAACCTGGCTGCTCTGGTCGAGGCCCTGCAAAAGGCCAAGCCTGCTTCTTCGAAGGGCGTGTACTTCAAGAAGATCGCTGTCTCCAGCACCATGGGTGCTGGCGTGCGTGTCGACGCCGCTACGGTGCTCGGCAACGCCTAAGTTGTATCCGGCGTAGCCTAGGCTGCGCCCTATCTTTGGGCCGTCGTCCCGGTGGACGACGGATTATCAAAGACCGTAGGGGAGGGATAAGCGATTTTCGGATGGCATATCCCGCTTAATTGACCAGCGAAACCAAGCATCAACCCTGCTTACGTCGCCCCGCCCTACGCAGATGGTGTACCCAAGAACAGGATTTTCCGGTACGGATTCCCGTGCCGTTCAACTCTCCTGATTGTTGGTCGCCATTTCTTTAGGCCCCGTCGGAATGGTTCGACGGATTTTCTAGGAGGGTAGACCTTGAGTCTCAATCTCGACGATAAAAAGGCCGTAGTGGCTGAGATCTCCGCCGAAGTGGCGAAGGCTCAAACCATTGTCGTGGCCGAGTATCGCGGTATCCAGGTCGGCGCCATGACCAAGCTGCGTGCGGAAGCACGCAAGCAGGGCGTTTACCTGCGCGTGTTGAAGAACACGCTGGCCCGCCGCGCCGTAGCGGACACCCCGTTCGCTGACCTGGCCTCGCATATGAGCGGTCCGCTGGTTTACGGTATTTCCGAAGACCCGGTCGCCGCTGCTAAGGTCCTGCACGACTTCGCCAAAGGCAACGACAAGATCGTTCTGAAAGCCGGTTCGTACGACGGCAAAGTGCTGAACGCTGCTGAAGTTGCCCAACTCGCTTCGATCCCGAGCCGCGAAGAGCTGCTGTCCAAGCTGCTCTACGTGATGAAGGCGCCGGTGGCCGGTATGGCCCGCGCGCTGGCTGCTCTGGCCGAGAAGCAAGGTGGCGGTGCTCCCGCAGCTGCCGAAGCCGAAGCGACCGAAGCCGCTTAAGCCTTTTCATAGATCCACAGACTTTACTGAATTCAGGAGTAATCCAACATGGCTCTGACCAAAGAAGACATCCTCGAAGCCGTTGGCGGCATGACCGTTATGGAACTGAACGACCTGGTTAAGGCGTTCGAAGAGAAGTTCGGCGTGTCCGCCGCTGCGGTGGCCGTTGCTGGCCCGGTCGGTGGTGCCGCTGCTGCCGTGGAAGAGAAGACCGACTTCGACGTTATCCTGAAGTCCGCCGGTTCCAACAAGGTTGGCGTCATCAAGGTGGTGCGCGAACTGACCGGCCTGGGCCTGAAGGAAGCCAAAGACCTGGTCGACGGCGCTCCCAAGACCGTTAAGGACGCCGTGCCGAAGGCCGACGCCGAAGCCATGGTCAAGAAGCTGATCGAAGCCGGCGCTGAAGCTGAAATGAAGTAATCACCCCTCGGGTGATCGCTAAAGGCTGGCGGCTTAGGCCGCCGGCCTTGTTGCGCTTCAGGGACGGCGCGACCGTTCAACCTTGAGCGGATGTGCTACGAATCTTATAGCTGTTGAATAGCCCCTACTGCGGCATACAAACCGGAATACCTGACGAACGGGCATTGCGGTTTGTTGTTCGCGCCCCATCGGAGTCCCGGCCGGCCGGGCCATATGCCCGGCATGGGGACTTTGCAACTCGATTGGAGACTCTATGAGTTACTCATTCACTGAGAAAAAACGCATTCGTAAAAGCTTTGCGAAGCGGGCGAGCGTTCTGGATGTTCCCTACCTGCTCGCCACCCAGATCGACTCCTATACCGAGTTTCTCCAACTGGGCGTGCCGGTCGATGATCGCCGCACCGTAGGCCTTCAGGCCGCTTTCAACTCGATCTTCCCGATCGTCAGCCACAACGGTTACGCCCGTCTGGACTTTGTCAGCTACGCCCTGGGCGAGCCCCCGTTCGACGTGGTCGAGTGCCAGCAGCGCGGCATCACCTTTGCCGCACCGTTGCGGGCGCGCGTACGCCTGACCATCTTCGACAAGGAATCGTCCAAGCCCACGGTCAAGGAAGCCAAGGAGCAGGAAGTCTATATGGGCGAGATTCCGCTCATGACCCGCAACGGCTCCTTCATCATCAACGGCACCGAGCGGGTGATCGTCAGCCAGCTGCACCGCAGCCCGGGTGTGTTCTTCGAACACGACCGTGGCAAGACCCACTCCTCGGGCAAGCTGCTGTTCTCGGCCCGGGTGATTCCTTACCGTGGCTCCTGGCTCGATTTCGAATTCGATGCCAAGGATCTGCTGTACTTCCGTATCGACCGTCGCCGCAAGATGCCGGTGACGATCCTGCTGCGCTCGCTTGGCTATGACAATGAGCGTATTTTGAGCGAATTCTATGAATTCGATTCTGTGCGCTTGAGCCGTGCTGGCGTATTTCTTTCCTTGGTGCCGGAACGGCTCAAGGGCGAAGTTGCCAAGTTCGATATCGTCGCGGCCGACGGCAAGGTCATCGTGCAGAAGGACAAGCGGATCAATGCCAAACATATCCGTGACCTACAGACTGCTGGTGTGACCGAACTGGAAATCCCGACCGACTTCCTGATCGGCCGTGTGCTCGGCACCAATGTGGTGAACCCGGAAACCGGCGAGCTGATCGCCCGTGCCAACGAAGAAGTCACCGAAGATCTGCTGGTCAAGTTCGATATCGCCCGCGTCGACGAAGTCAAGCTGCTGTATACCAACGACCTCGACCAGGGCGCCTATATCTCGCAGACCATGCGCCTGGACGAGACCCCGGACAAGAATGCCGCCCGTATCGCCATCTATCGCATGATGCGCCCGGGCGAGCCGCCGACTGAAGAAGCCGTCGAAGCGCTGTTCCAGGGTCTGTTCTTCTCCGAAGACCGCTACGACCTGTCGGCCGTGGGCCGGATGAAGTTCAACCGCCGCGCCTACCCCGACCGCCTCGACGAGAAGGCGCCGGGCTGGCAGCGTCGCTTCTACGAGCGCTGTGGCAAGAAGGACGAGATCGGTCCTGGCGTACTCGAAGTCGATGACATCGTGGCCGTGATCGGTATCCTGGTCGAGCTGCGCAACAGCCGTGGTGAAGTGGACGATATCGATCACCTGGGCAACCGCCGGGTCCGTTCGGTCGGCGAACTGGCCGAGAACCAGTTCCGTGCCGGCCTCGTCCGGGTCGAGCGCGCCGTCAAGGAGCGTCTGTCCCAGGCAGAGAGCGAGAACCTGATGCCGCATGACCTGATCAACGCCAAGCCTGTCTCGGCCGCGATCAAGGAATTCTTCGGTTCGTCGCAGCTGTCCCAGTTTATGGACCAGACCAACCCGCTGTCCGAGATCACCCACAAGCGCCGCGTCTCGGCGCTCGGTCCGGGTGGTCTGACGCGTGAGCGCGCTGGCTTCGAAGTCCGTGACGTGCATCCGACCCACTACGGTCGGGTCTGCCCGATCGAGACGCCCGAAGGTCCGAACATCGGTCTGATCAATTCGCTGGCCGTGTATGCCCGTACCAACGAATACGGCTTCCTGGAAACGCCGTACCGCAAGGTGATCGACTGCAAGGTAACGGACGAGATCGAATACCTGTCCGCGATCGAGGAAGGCAAGTATGTGATCGCCCAGGCCAACGCCAAGCTCAACGAGGAAGGCCAGTTGGTGGACGAACTGGTGACTTGCCGCGAGCATGGCGAAACCATCGTGGCCCGGCCCGAGCGCGTCCAGTATATGGACGTGGCCCCGAGCCAGATCGTATCGGTGGCAGCCTCGCTGATTCCGTTCCTGGAGCATGACGATGCCAACCGTGCCTTGATGGGTGCCAACATGCAGCGTCAGGCGGTGCCGTGTCTGCGGCCGCAGAAGCCTCTGGTCGGTACCGGCATCGAGCGTACCTGTGCCGTTGACTCGGGTACGGCGGTCAAAGCGCTGCGTGGCGGCCGGGTTGACTATGTCGATGCCAACCGTATCGTGGTGCGGGTCAACGATGATGAGACCAGCGCCGGTGAAGTCGGTGTCGATATCTACAATCTGGTCAAGTACACCCGTTCCAACCAGAACACCAACATCAACCAGCGCCCGATTGTCGAAGTCGGTGATGTGATCGCCCGCAACGACGTGATCGCCGACGGTGCCTCGACCGATCTGGGTGAACTGGCGCTGGGCCAGAACCTGATGGTGGCGTTTATGCCGTGGAACGGCTTCAACTACGAAGACTCGATCCTGATCTCCGAGCGCGTGGTTGCGGATGACCGTTACACCTCGATCCATATCGAAGAACTGTCGGTGGTGGCGCGTGACACCAAGCTCGGACCGGAAGAAATCACCCGTGATATCTCCAACCTGAGCGAGCGCATGCTGGGCCGTCTCGATGAATCGGGCATCGTGTATATCGGAGCCGAAGTCGAGGCTGGCGATGTGCTGGTCGGTAAGGTGACGCCCAAGGGCGAAACCCAGCTCACCCCGGAAGAAAAGCTGCTGCGTGCGATCTTCGGCGAGAAGGCGTCCGATGTGAAGGACACCAGTCTGCGTATGCCGTCGGGCATGAGCGGTACGGTGATCGATGTGCAGGTGTTCACGCGCGAAGGCATCGAGCGTGACAAGCGCGCCCAGTCGATCATCGACGACGAACTCAAGCGCTTCCGTCTCGATCTGAACGACCAACTGCGGATTCTGGAAAACGATGCTTTCGAACGTCTGGAGCGTCTGCTGATCGGCAAGGTGGTCAACGGCGGTCCGAAGCGCATTCCGAAGGGCACTGCGCTCGACAAGGAATACCTGGGCAGCATTACCCGCCACGACTGGTTCGATATTCGTCTGTCCGACGAAGATGTGGCCAAGCAGCTTGAGTTGGTGCGGGAAAACCTGCTGCTCAAGCGTGCCGAATTCGACCAACGTTTCGAAGAGAAGAAGCGCAAGCTGACCCAGGGCGATGAGCTGCCGCCGGGCGTGCAGAAGATGGTCAAGGTGTATGTGGCGGTCAAGCGCCGCCTGCAGCCTGGCGACAAGATGGCCGGTCGGCACGGTAACAAGGGTGTGGTGTCGAAGATCCTGCCGGTGGAAGATCTGCCTTACATGGCTGACGGCACTCCGGTCGATATCGTGCTCAACCCGCTCGGCGTGCCGTCGCGGATGAACGTGGGTCAGATTCTTGAGGTTCACTTGGGCTGGGCTGCCAAGGGTATCGGCAAGCGCATCGATCGCATGTTGCAGGAAGCGCGCGAAGTGGCGGAAATGCGTGGCTATCTGGAGCAGATCTACAATGCGCGTGGCAAGCAGGAGGATCTGGCTTCGCTGAGCGACCGCGAGATCATGCAACTGGCCCACAACCTGCGCGATGGCGTGCCGTTTGCCACGCCGGTGTTCGACGGTGCCAAGGAAGAAGACCTGCTGGGCATGCTGTCGCTGGCCTACCCGGATGAGGATGCCCATACCCAACGTCTTGGCTTCAATCGGACCAAGACCCAGGTCACGCTGTACGACGGCCGCACCGGTGAAGCGTTCGAACGCCTGGTGACGGTGGGTTATATGCATGTGCTGAAGCTGCACCACTTGGTCGACGACAAGATGCACGCGCGTTCCACCGGCCCGTACTCGCTGGTGACACAGCAGCCGCTCGGCGGTAAGGCTCAGTTCGGTGGCCAGCGCTTCGGTGAGATGGAAGTGTGGGCGCTCGAAGCCTACGGCGCCTCGTATACCCTGCAGGAAATGCTGACGGTCAAGTCGGATGACGTGACCGGCCGGACCAAGGTGTACGAGAACATCGTCAAGGGCGACCACAAGATCGATGCCGGCATGCCCGAGTCGTTCAATGTGTTGGTCAAGGAAATCCGTTCGCTCGGTATCGATATCGACCTGGAACGCTACTGATTGGTGAAACGTGAAGGGTGAAAAGTGAGACGTCGCGCGGCCTGGCTGCGCGTCACCGCAGTCGTTGCGGCACGTTTCACGTTTCACTTCAAAACCCGGAGGTTTTGAATGAAAGCATTACTGGACTTATTCAAACAGGTGACGCAGGAAGAAGAGTTCGATGCAATCCGCATCGGCCTCGCGTCGCCCGAAAAGATCCGTTCCTGGTCGTTCGGCGAAGTCAAGAAGCCTGAAACCATCAACTACCGCACTTTCAAGCCGGAACGTGATGGTCTGTTCTGTGCCCGTATCTTCGGCCCGATCAAGGACTACGAGTGCCTGTGCGGCAAGTACAAGCGCCTCAAGCATCGCGGTGTGATCTGCGAGAAGTGCGGCGTCGAAGTCACCCTGAGCAAGGTGCGCCGTGAGCGTATGGGCCATATCGAGCTGGCCAGCCCGGTCGCCCATATCTGGTTCCTGAAGTCGCTGCCGTCGCGTCTGGGCATGGTGCTCGATATGACGCTGCGCGATATCGAGCGCGTGCTGTACTTCGAAGGCTTTGTGGTGATCGAGCCGGGCATGACCCCGCTCAACCGCGGCCAACTGCTGTCCGAAGACGACTACCTGAACAAGGTGGAAGAATACGGCGACGAATTCATCGCTCTGATGGGCGCTGAAGCGGTACGCGAGCTGTTGAAGACGCTCGATATCCACGCCGAGATGGACAACCTCCGTCATGAGCTGGAATCGACCGGTTCCGAAGCCAAGATTAAGAAGATCGCCAAGCGCCTCAAGGTGCTGGAGGCCTTCCACCGTTCCGGCATCAAGCCCGAATGGATGATTATGGACGTGCTGCCGGTGCTGCCGCCCGAACTGCGTCCGCTGGTGCCGCTCGATGGGGGTCGTTTCGCCACTTCGGACCTGAACGATCTCTATCGTCGCGTCATCAACCGTAACAACCGTCTGAAGCGCCTGCTGGAGCTGCGTGCGCCCGAAATTATCGTGCGCAACGAAAAGCGCATGCTGCAAGAGGCGGTCGATTCGCTGCTCGACAACGGCCGTCGTGGCAAGGCCATGACCGGCGCCAACAAGCGTCCGCTCAAGTCGTTGGCCGATATGATCAAGGGTAAGGGCGGTCGTTTCCGTCAGAACCTGCTGGGCAAGCGGGTGGACTACTCGGGCCGTTCGGTCATCGTGGTGGGCCCGACCCTCAAGCTGCACCAGTGCGGCCTGCCGAAGAAGATGGCGCTCGAGCTGTTCAAGCCGTTCATCTTCCACAAGCTCGAAGTGCTGGGGCTTGCCACCACCATCAAGGCGGCGAAGAAGCTGGTCGAGCAGGAAGTGCCGGAAGTCTGGGACATCCTGGAAGAAGTCATCCGCGAGCATCCGGTGCTGCTGAACCGCGCACCGACCCTGCACCGACTTGGTATCCAGGCGTTCGAGCCTGTGCTGATCGAAGGCAAGGCCATCCAGCTTCACCCGCTGGTCTGTACCGCCTTCAACGCCGACTTCGACGGTGACCAGATGGCCGTCCACGTGCCGCTGAGCCTCGAAGCCCAGATGGAAGCCCGCACTTTGATGCTGGCCTCCAACAACGTGCTGTCGCCCGCCCACGGCGAGCCGATTATCGTGCCGTCGCAGGATATCGTGCTGGGTCTGTATTACATGACCCGCGAGCGCATCAACGGCAAGGGCGAAGGCCTGCAGTTCGCCGATATCGATGAGATGGGGCGTGCCTATGAGACCCGTCAGGTCGAGCTCAATGCCCGGATCACCGTGCGGCTCAAGGACTGGTACAAGGACGAGCAGGGCGAATGGCAGAGCCGACTGGTGCGGCGCGAAACCACGGTTGGTCGTGCCATCCTGTCGGAAATCCTGCCCAAGGGCCTACCCTTCGAAGTGCTGAACAAGCCGCTGAAGAAAAAAGAGATTTCCAAGCTGATCAACGTCTCGTTCCGCCGTTGCGGCCTGCGTGAGACCGTGATCCTGGCCGACCGGCTGATGTATACCGGTTTCACCTATTCGACCCGTGCCGGTATCTCGATCGCCATCGACGATATGTTGGTGCCGGCCGAGAAGGTCAAGCTGCTCGCCGATGCCGAGAAGGAAGTGAAAGAGATCGAGGCCCAGTACACCTCGGGTCTGGTGACGCAAGGCGAGCGCTACAACAAGGTGGTCGATATCTGGGGCCGCTGTGGCGATCAAGTCGCCAAGAAGATGATGGAACACCTGGGCAAGGAAAAGGTGGTCGATCGTCACGGCAACGAAGTCGATCAGGAATCGTTCAACTCCATCTATATGATGGCCGATTCCGGTGCCCGGGGTTCGGTGGCACAGATTCGTCAGCTGGCCGGTATGCGTGGCCTGATGGCCAAGCCGGATGGCTCGATTATCGAGACACCGATTACCACCAACTTCCGTGAAGGTCTGACGGTTCTTCAGTACTTCATCTCGACCCACGGTGCACGTAAGGGTCTGGCGGATACGGCCTTGAAGACCGCGAACTCGGGCTATCTGACCCGTCGTCTGGTCGACGTGACCCAGGATCTGGTCGTGACCGGCCAGGATTGTGGCACCAAAAACGGTGTGGCGATGAAGGCGGTGGTGCAGGGCGGTGATGTGATCGAAGCGCTGCGCGACCGTATCCTCGGCCGTGTGGCGGCAACCGATGTGATCGACCCGAGCTCGCAGGAAACGGTGTTCGAAGCCGGTACGCTGCTGGTCGAAGACGTGGTGGAAAAGATCGAGGCACTCGGTATCGACGAGGTCAAGGTCCGCACGCCGCTGACCTGCGAAACCCGCTACGGTCTGTGCGCCCAGTGCTATGGCCGCGATCTGGGTCGCGGCAATCTGGTCAACGTGGGCGAAGCTGTCGGTGTGATCGCTGCCCAGTCGATCGGTGAGCCGGGCACTCAGCTGACCATGCGTACCTTCCACATCGGTGGTGCAGCTTCGCGGGCGGCAGCAGCCAGCCAGGTCGAATCGAAGTCGAACGGTAAGATCGGCTTCTCGGGCACGATGCGCTACGTCACCAATACCAAGGGCGAGCAGATCGTGATCACCCGTTCGGGCGAAGTCGTGGTGTTCGACGACAACGGCCGCGAGCGTGAACGGCATAAGGTACCGTATGGCGCGACCCTGATGGTCACTGACGGCCAGACGATCAAGGCTGGCCAGGTGCTGGCGACCTGGGATCCGCACACCCGCCCGATCATTACCGAGTACGCCGGTCAGGTGAAGTTCGAGAACGTCGAGGAAGGCGTGACCGTTGCCAAGCAGACCGATGACGTGACGGGTCTGTCCACGCTGGTGGTGATCGATCCGAAGCGTAAGGCCGGTGTGACCAAGAGCGTGCGTCCGCAGGTAAAGCTGCTCGACGAACGTGGCGTGGAGGTCAAGCTCGCCGGTTCCGAGACACCGGTCAACATCACCTTCCAGGTGGGATCGATCATTACCGTTAAGGACGGTCAGGTGGTAGGGGTCGGTGAAGTGCTGGCCAAGATTCCGCAGGAATCGGCCAAGACCCGCGACATTACCGGTGGTCTGCCGCGCGTGGCCGAGCTTTTCGAAGCTCGCTCGCCCAAGGATGCCGGTATGCTGGCCGAGGTGACGGGTACGATCTCGTTCGGTAAGGACACCAAGGGTAAGCAGCGTCTGATCATCACCGATCTCGACGGTACGCCGCACGAATACCTGATTCCGAAGGACAAGCATGTGCTGGTCCACGACGGTCAGGTGGTGAACCGTGGCGAAACCATCGTCGACGGCCCGGTCGATCCGCACGATATCCTGCGCTTGCAAGGTATCGAGGCCCTGGCGACCTATATCGTTCAGGAAGTGCAGGAGGTCTATCGTCTGCAAGGTGTGAAGATCAACGATAAGCACATCGAGGTGATCGTTCGCCAGATGCTGCGTCGTGTGGTGATCTCCGATTCGGGTAATTCCGACTTCATCCAGGGTGAACAGGTGGAGCGAGCCGAAGTGCTCCAGGCCAACGACCGGTTGGCGGCGGAGAACAAGGAGCTTGCCCAGTTCGACAATATCTTGCTGGGTATTACCAAGGCTTCGCTGTCGACCGATTCGTTTATCTCTGCCGCGTCGTTCCAGGAAACCACGCGCGTGCTGACCGAAGCCGCCATCATGGGCAAGAAGGACGATCTGCGCGGTCTGAAGGAAAACGTGATCGTCGGCCGTCTGATTCCGGCCGGTACGGGTCTCGCTTACCACAACAACCGTCGTCGCCAGCGCATCGGCGAACCGGCTGCGGTGATCGAAAGCAGTGATCCGGCGATGGAAACCGAGCGCGTACAGCAGTGATCAGCTAGGATGGATAAACCGATCTAGTGCTTGTCAAGCCGGCGCCCTGTGCGCCGGCTTGACATTAAGCGCTTGATTTCCATATAATCCGCGATCTTTTTGGGGGCGGTCTCCCACCGTGCTTGGGGCGGGGTCGCCGTTTTTTACTTTTGGGAACAACATAATGCCAACCATCAACCAGCTCGTCCGTAAAGGACGTGTCGCGGACAAGGCTAAGAGCAAGGTTCCGGCGCTCGAATCCTGCCCGCAGAAACGCGGTGTCTGCACCCGCGTTTACACCACGACCCCGAAGAAGCCGAACTCGGCTCTGCGTAAGGTTTGTAAGGTGCGTCTGACCAACGGTTTCGAAGTGATTTCGTATATCGGTGGTGAAGGCCACAACCTGCAGGAACACTCGGTCGTTCTGATCCGTGGTGGTCGTGTGAAGGACTTGCCGGGTGTGCGTTACCACACCGTGCGCGGTTCCCTCGATACCGCTGGCGTCAAGGACCGGAAGCAGGCCCGTTCGAAGTACGGCGCCAAGCGTCCGAAGGCCTAATAAACGGCAGGGCAGGGTCGCGGGCCCGATATCGCGACGACGGTGGGATCCTGTACAGACGGGACCATCGAGTAAGTGGTCATCCTATTGGGTGGTCGCGAGCGGAAGACTCTCCGCTCAGCTGAACACAAAGAGGTTTTTGAAATGCCAAGACGCAGAGAAGTCCCCAAGCGCGAAGTGTTGCCGGATCCGAAATTCGGTAGCGAAGAGCTGTCCAAGTTCATGAACGTTGTCATGCAGGACGGCAAGAAATCGGTGGCCGAACGCATCGTTTACGGTGCGCTCGAAATCATCGAGAAAAAGACCGGCAAGGCCCCCCTCGAGGTGTTCTCCCAAGCCCTCGGCAATGTGCGTCCGGTCGTTGAAGTGAAGAGCCGTCGCGTCGGTGGTGCCAACTATCAGGTGCCCGTCGAAGTGCGTCCGGCTCGTCGTATGGCTCTGGCCATGCGTTGGCTGCGCGAAGCAGCTCGCAAGCGCGGTGAAAAGTCGATGGGTCAACGGCTTGCCGGTGAACTGCTCGACGCGGCCGAAGGTCGCGGCGGCGCGATGAAGAAGCGCGACGAAGTCCACCGCATGGCCGAAGCCAACAAGGCCTTCGCCCACTATCGTTTCTAATGCGGCACTGTTGCCGGCAAACATTAGATTTACTACGTCACGTTCTTTAAAAGGTATTGGCTGTGGCACGTAAGACACCCATCGAACGCTACCGTAACATCGGTATTAGCGCGCATATCGACGCGGGTAAAACCACGACGACCGAGCGCATTCTTTACTACACCGGTGTGAACCACAAGATTGGTGAGGTTCACGACGGCGCGGCGACCATGGACTGGATGGAGCAGGAGCAGGAGCGTGGCATCACGATCACCTCCGCTGCGACGACTTGCTTCTGGAAGGGCATGGGCGGCAATTTCCCGGAACATCGGATCAACATCATCGATACCCCGGGCCACGTCGACTTCACGATCGAGGTTGAGCGTTCGATGCGCGTGCTCGATGGCGCGTGCATGGTGTATTGCGCCGTGGGTGGTGTGCAGCCGCAGTCCGAAACCGTTTGGCGTCAAGCCAACAAGTACGGTGTGCCGCGCCTGGCGTTCGTCAACAAGATGGACCGCCAGGGCGCCAACTTCTACCGTGTGGTTGAGCAGATGCGTCTGCGTCTGCGTGCCAACCCCGTCCCCGTCGTCATCCCGATCGGTGCTGAAGATACCTTCACCGGTGTGATTGACCTTCTGAAGATGAAGGCCATCATTTGGGATGAGGCTTCCCAAGGCATGAAGTTCGACTACGTCGATGTGCCGGCTGATCTCGCTGATACCGCCAATGAATGGCGCGAAAAGATGGTCGAGGCTGCTGCCGAGGCCAGCGAAGAGCTGATGAACAAGTATCTCGAAACCGGTGAACTGACCGAAGAAGAGATTCTTGGTGGCCTGCGCACCCGTACCATCAACTGTGAAATCCAGCCGATGCTGTGCGGTACTGCCTTCAAGAACAAGGGTGTGCAGCGCATGCTCGACGCCGTGATCGAGCTGCTGCCGTCCCCGGTCGACATTCCGCCGGTCAAGGGCACCAATGACAAGGACCAGGAAGACAGCCGCGAGGCTTCCGACGAGGCGCCTTTCTCGGCTCTGGCCTTCAAGCTGATGAACGACCCGTACGTCGGCCAACTGACCTTCTTCCGCGTCTATTCGGGCGTGGTGAAGTCGGGCGATACCGTCTACAACCCGGTCAAAGGCAAGAAGGAGCGGGTTGGTCGTATCGTGCAGATGCACGCCAACAACCGCGAAGAGATCGAAGAAGTGCGCGCTGGCGATATCGCCGCCGCCATCGGTCTGAAGGAAGTCACCACCGGTGAAACCCTGTGTGACCTCAATAGCGTGATTACGCTCGAGCGCATGGAATTCCCGGATCCGGTGATTCACGTTGCCGTTGAGCCCAAGACTAAGGCCGACCAGGAAAAGATGGGCGTCGCCCTGAACCGTCTGGCTAAGGAAGATCCGTCGTTCCGCGTCCGTACCGACGAAGAATCCGGCCAGACCATCATTTCGGGCATGGGCGAACTGCACCTCGAAATCATCGTTGACCGTATGCGTCGTGAGTTCGGCGTTGAAGCCAACGTTGGTGCTCCGCAGGTTGCCTACCGTGAAACCATCCGCAAGTCGGTTGAAGTGGAAGGCAAGCACGTCAAGCAGTCCGGTGGTAAGGGTCAATACGGTCACGTCTGGATCCGGGTGGAGCCGAACGTTGAAGGCGGTGGTTATGCCTTCCTGGATGAAATCAAGGGCGGTACTGTGCCGCGTGAATTCATCCCGTCGGTGGACAAGGGTATTCAGGACACCATGAAGGCCGGTATTCTCGCTGGCTTCCCGGTGGTGGACGTCAAGGTCGCGCTGTTCGACGGCTCCTATCACGATGTGGACTCGTCCCAGCTCGCCTTCGAACTGGCCGGCTCCATGGCTTTCAAGGATGGTATGCGCAAGGCCAGCCCGGTCCTGCTCGAGCCGATGATGGCGGTGGAAGTGGAAACTCCGGAAGAGTACATGGGCGACATCATGGGCGACTTGTCTTCCCGTCGCGGTATCGTCCAGGGCATGGATGACAACCCGGCCGGCGGCAAGATGATCAAGGCTGAAGTGCCTCTGGCCGAGATGTTTGGCTATTCGACCGTGCTGCGCTCGATGTCGCAGGGTCGTGCCACCTACTCGATGGAGTTCAAGCACTACTCCGAGGCGCCCAAGAACGTCGCCGACGCGATCATCAACAAGAAGTAAATCGGGTGCCGGGCATAGGCCCGGCCCCTGAATATTGATTTCGACACTAAGGATTTCGAGAAATGGCTAAGGAAAAGTTCGAGCGGACAAAACCGCACGTTAACGTTGGCACCATTGGTCACGTGGACCACGGCAAGACCACCCTGACTGCAGCGATCACCACGATTCTGTCGAAGAAGTTCGGCGGCGAAGCCAAGGGCTACGACCAGATCGACAGCGCGCCGGAAGAGAAGGCTCGCGGTATCACGATCAACACTGCTCACGTTGAGTACGAAACGGCTAACCGGCACTACGCGCACGTGGACTGCCCGGGTCACGCCGACTACGTGAAGAACATGATTACCGGTGCTGCCCAGATGGACGGCGCCATCCTGGTGGTGTCGGCTGCTGACGGCCCGATGCCGCAAACCCGTGAACACATCCTGCTGGCCCGCCAGGTGGGCGTGCCGTACATCATCGTGTTCATGAACAAGTGCGACATGGTTGACGACGCTGAACTGCTCGAGCTGGTCGAGATGGAAGTGCGTGAACTGCTGTCGAAGTACGAATTCCCGGGCGACGACCTGCCGCTGATCAAGGGCTCGGCCCTGAAGGCGCTGGAAGGCGATCAAAGCGAAATCGGTGAGCCGGCGATCTTCCGTCTGGCCGAAGCGCTGGACAGCTACATTCCGGAACCGGAGCGCGCTGTGGATGGCGCTTTCCTGATGCCGGTGGAAGACGTGTTCTCGATCTCCGGTCGCGGTACCGTGGTGACGGGTCGTGTCGAGCGCGGCATCATCAAGGTCGGTGAAGAAATCGAGATCGTGGGTCTGAAGCCCACCGTCAAGACCACTTGTACCGGCGTGGAAATGTTCCGCAAGCTGCTGGACCAAGGTCAGGCTGGCGACAACATCGGCGCCCTGCTGCGTGGTACCAAGCGTGAAGACGTCGAGCGTGGTCAAGTGCTGGCCAAGCCGGGTTCGATCACCCCGCACACCAAGTTCGCTGGCAGCGTGTACGTGCTGTCCAAGGACGAAGGCGGCCGTCACACCCCGTTCTTCAACGGCTACCGCCCGCAGTTCTACTTCCGTACCACCGACGTGACCGGTGCGGTTGAACTGCCGGCCGGCACCGAAATGGTGATGCCGGGTGACAACGTCGAAGTGACCGTGTCCCTGATCGCTCCGATCGCCATGGAACAAGGTCTGCGCTTCGCCATCCGCGAAGGCGGCCGTACCGTCGGCGCCGGCGTCGTGGCCAAGATCATCGAATAAGCGGAGCCGGTCATGCAAAGCCAGAAAATCCGTATCCGTCTCAAGGCTTACGACTATGCCTTGATCGATCGTTCGGCTCAGGAAATCGTCGATACCGCTAAGCGTACCGGCGCTGTGGTCAAGGGTCCGGTGCCCCTGCCCACCAAGATCGAACGTTTCGATGTGCTACGTTCGCCCCACGTGAACAAGACTTCGCGTGACCAGCTGGAAATCCGTACCCATCTGCGTCTGATGGATATTGTCGATCCTACCGACAAGACCGTGGATGCCCTGATGAAGCTGGATCTGCCGGCTGGCGTTGACGTCGAGATTAAGTTGCAGTAATTCAAGACGTTGCCGTATAATCGCGGGCTCGCTGCAAACGGCGAGCCCGCGATACTTTTAAGTGTCAATGGGTTTCGCGGTCTTTATAGATCGCTGGCCAATCGTAGCCAGCCCTTCGAAAGGAAAGAACGATGAGCTTAGGACTTGTCGGGCGCAAGGTCGGTATGACCCGCGTCTTCGCCGAGGATGGTGCTTCCATTCCGGTGACGGTGCTGGATCTGTCCGCTAACCGCGTCACGCAAATCAAAACTCAAGAAACCGACGGCTACAGCGCCGTGCAGGTGACCTACGGCGAACGCCGCGCTAGCCGCGTCAACAAAGCCGAAGCCGGTCATTTTGCCAAGGCCGCTGTCGAGGCTGGTCGTGGTCTTCACGAGTTTGCCCTCAGTGCCGAAGAACTGTCCAAGTTCCAGCCTGGTGCCCAAATCACTGTCGAGATTTTCTCGGTCGGCCAAAAGGTCGATGTGACCGGTACCTCGCAAGGTAAGGGTTTCTCGGGCGTGATCAAGCGCCACAACTTCAGTTCCAACCGCGCGTCGCACGGTAACTCCGTGTCGCACAACACTCCTGGCTCGATCGGTCAGGCGCAGGATCCGGGTCGTGTGTTCCCGGGTAAGCGCATGGCTGGCCAGTACGGTAACGTCAAGCGTACCGTGCAAAATCTGGAAGTGGTGCGTGTTGATGCCGAGCGTGGTCTGTTGCTCGTCAAGGGTGCCGTTCCCGGTGCCAAGGGCAACGACGTGGTCGTCCGTCCCAGCGTGAAAGCAGGTGCGTAATGGAACTGAAAGTCATCAATGCAAGCGGCCAAGCCGCCGCCAGCGTGACCGCTTCCGACGTCCTGTTCGGTCGCGACTATAACGAAGCGCTCGTCCACCAGGTCGTTACTGCCTATCTGGCAAACGCCCGTAGCGCCAACCGCGCTCAGAAGGATCGTAGCGAAGTCAAGCACACCACCAAAAAGCCCTGGCGTCAGAAAGGTACGGGTCGCGCCCGTGCTGGTATGACTTCCTCGCCGCTGTGGCGTGGTGGTGGTCGGACCTTCCCGAACAGCCCGGAAGAGAACTTCAGCCACAAGGTCAACCGCAAGATGTATCGCGCTGGTATCGCGACCATCCTGTCGCAACTGGTGCGTGAAGACCGGCTGAATGTGGTCGACAGCTTTGTTGCCGATACGCCCAAGACCAAGGCGTTTGCACAGAAGCTGGCCGCCATGGGCCTCAATGAGAAGACCTTGATCGTTACCGACAATCTCGACGAGAACCTCTACCTGGCATCGCGTAACCTGCCCAACGTGCTCGTGCTCGAGCCGTCGCAGACCGACCCGGTGAGCTTGGTCCGCTTCAAGAAGGTCCTTGTGACCCGTGAAGCGCTGAAGCAGATCGAGGAGATGCTGGCATGACCCAACTGAATCAGGAACGTTTGCTCCAGGTGATCCTGGCGCCGGTGATCTCCGAGAAGAGCACCTTCGTGGCAGAAAAACACGAACAGGTGGTGTTCCGGGTGGTCAACGACGCGACGAAGCAGGAAGTGAAGGCGGCTGTTGAGCTGCTGTTCAAAGTGCAGGTCGATTCCGTGCAGATCAGCAATGTGAAGCCGAAGCAAAAGCGCTTTGGCCGCAGCGTCGGCTGGCGTAAGGGCTGGAAAAAGGCCTATGTTGCTCTGAAGCCGGGTCAAGAGATTGACCTCCAGGCTGCGCAATAAGGGAGTGCCAAGATGCTCGTAAAAGTAAAACCGACTTCTCCTGGCCGTCGCGCTGTCGTCAAGGTCGTTCATCCTGAGCTGTATAAGGGCCGTCCGCTCGCAGCCTTGGTCGAATCGCAAAGCAAGACTGCCGGCCGTAACAACCGTGGCGTGATCACCTGCCGTCATAAGGGTGGTGGCCATAAGCAACACTATCGGACCATCGACTTCCGTCGTAACAAGGACGGTATCGTCGCCAAGGTCGAGCGTATCGAGTACGACCCCAACCGTACCGCCCATATTGCCCTGCTGTGCTATGCCGATGGCGAACGCCGCTACATCATCGCCCCCAAAGGTGTGAAGGTGGGCATGCAAGTGGTCAGCGGCTCCGAAGCCCCGATCAAGGTTGGTAATACCCTGCCGCTGCGCAATATTCCGGTGGGTACCACGGTCCACTGCATCGAGCTGCAACCGGGCAAAGGTGCTCAGCTGGCCCGTTCGGCTGGTGCCGGCGTGCAACTGCTGGCTCGTGAAGGTGCCTACGCTCAGCTGCGTCTTCGTTCCGGCGAAATCCGCAAGGTCCATGTGGACTGCCGCGCTACCATCGGTGAGGTTGGTAACGAAGAAAACAACCTGCGCAAGATCGGTAAGGCCGGTGCCCAGCGCTGGCGTGGTATCCGTCCGACCGTTCGCGGTGTGGCAATGAACCCGATCGACCACCCGCATGGTGGTGGTGAAGGCCGTACTGGTGAAGGCCGTGTGCCGGTCAGCCCGTGGGGCCAGCCGACCAAGGGCTACCGTACCCGCCGCAACAAGCGCACTAGCAATATGATCGTGCGCCGTCGGTTCTCGAATAAGGGGTAATTAAAGATGGCTCGTTCCGTTAAAAAAGGCCCGTTCGTCGACGCTCACCTGCTCAAGAAGATCGAAGCAGTGCGCGCTACTAGCGACAAGCGTCCGATCAAGACCTGGTCGCGTCGCTCGACCGTGCTGCCTGATTTTGTTGGCCTGACCATCGCCGTGCACAACGGTAAGCAACATGTTCCCGTTTATATCAACGAGAACATGGTAGGCCACAAGTTGGGCGAATTCTCGCTGACCCGTACTTTTAAGGGTCATGCCGCCGACAAGAAAGCCAAGAAGTAAGGTGACGCTATGCAAACATCCGCTGTTTTGACTGGCGCTCGCTTGTCGGCGCAAAAAGCGCGCCTGGTTGCTGACCTGGTGCGCGGTAAGCCGGTTGAGCAAGCGCTCAACATTCTGACCTTCAGCCCGAAGAAGGGCGCGGTCCTCATCAAGAAATTGTTGCTGTCGGCTATCGCCAATGCCGAACACAACGATGGCGCCGATATCGACGCCCTCAAGGTGACGACCATTTATGTGGACAAGGGTCCGAGTCTCAAGCGTTTCACTGCCCGTGCCAAAGGCCGTGGCAACCGCATCGAGAAGCAGACCTGCCACATCACCCTGACCGTGGGCGAGTGAGGACGATATGGGCCAGAAAATTCATCCGACGGGTTTCCGTCTTGCAGTGAACAAGAACTGGGCATCGAAGTGGTACGCGAACAGCCGTAATTTCCCGGCCATGCTGGCTGAGGACATCAAGGTTCGCGACTTCCTGAAGAAGAAGCTGTCGCATGCCTCGGTTGGTCGTATCGTTATCGAGCGTCCGGCCAAGAACGCCCGCATTACGATCCATAGCGCCCGTCCGGGTGTGGTGATCGGTAAGAAGGGTGAGGATATCGAAATCCTGAAGGGTCAGCTGACCAAGCTGATGGGTGTGCCGGTGCACATCAACATCGAAGAGATCCGCAAGCCGGAAATCGATGCTCAGGTTATTGCTGATTCCATCGCCGCCCAGCTGGAAAAGCGTGTGATGTTCCGTCGTGCCATGAAGCGCGCGATGCAGAACGCCATGCGTCTGGGTGCTCAAGGCATTAAGATCATGTCCTCGGGCCGCTTGAACGGCATCGAAATCGCTCGTACCGAATGGTACCGTGAAGGTCGCGTGCCGCTGCACACCTTGCGTGCTGATATCGATTACGCTGTGTCTGAAGCCAAGACCACTTACGGCGTTATCGGTATCAAGGTATGGGTGTACAAGGGCGAAGTGAAGGCGGGCGAACAAGTGGTTGCCCAGCCGGAGCAAGCCGAGCGCAAGCCTAGAAAGGGGGCTCGAAATGCTGCAGCCAACTAGACTCAAATATCGCAAACAGCAGAAGGGCCGCAACACCGGCATCGCTACCCGTGGTAACAAGGTTAGCTTTGGCGAGTGGGGCCTGAAGGCTATCGGCCGTGGTCGTTTGACCGCCCGCCAGATCGAAGCTGCCCGTCGTGCCATGACCCGTCATATCAAGCGGGGCGGCCGCGTGTGGATTCGTGTGTTCCCGGATAAGCCTATCTCTTCCAAGCCTGCCGAAGTCCGGATGGGTAACGGTAAGGGTAGCCCGGAATACTACGTCGCCGAGATTCAACCTGGTAAAGTGCTGTACGAGATGGACGGCGTGGGCGAAGAACTCGCTCGCGAAGCTTTCCGTCTGGCTGCTGCCAAGTTGCCGATCCCGACGGTTTTCGTGACCAGACATGTGGGGCAGTGAGATGAAAGCGAGCGAACTGCGTAACAAATCGGTCGAAGAGCTCAAGAACGAGCTCCACTCGCTCCTTAAGGCCCAGTTCGGTCTTCGCATGCAGCTGGCTACCCAGCAGCTTGCCAAGACCAGCGAACTGAAGCGTGTGCGCCGCGATATCGCGCGCGTGCGAACCATCCTGGCTGACAAGGCGGCGTAATCATGACCGAGAGCAAACTCAAGCGCACGCTGACCGGCCGAGTGGTCAGCAACAAGATGGACAAGACCGTCACTGTGCTCGTTGAGCGTAAGGTCAAGCACCCGCTCTACGGCAAGGTCATCCGTCTGTCGAAGAAGTACCACGCGCATGACGAAGCCAACGCCTATGGCGAGGGCGACGTGGTAACTATCCAAGAGACTCGCCCCCTGTCCAAGACCAAGTCCTGGGTGGTGGTGAGTCTGGTGGAAAAAGCACGCAGCGCCTAAACGTCGAAATTAAAAAGACTTTTAGAGCTTGATGCTTGTCAGGGCATTATACGATCTGTATAATGCCCTGTTTTCATCGTGCCTCTTTGTGCAAACGAAGAGGCATTTCTCCCGTACGGGATCCAAAACTGGCCGTTGTGCCGTGGCTTGCTGCGGCGTCGCCGAGTAAGTCGGCGGATATGACGGGTTAAGTTGGAGGTTTCTACATGATTCAAATGCAATCCATGCTGGAGGTTGCTGACAATACCGGTGCGCGTACGGTTATGTGCATCAAGGTATTGGGCGGCTCCAAGCGTCGTTACGCCTCGGTTGGCGACATCATCAAGGTCAGCATCAAAGATGCTGCCCCGCGTGGTCGGGTCAAGAAGGGTGACGTGTACAACGCTGTGGTGGTTCGTACCGCCAAAGGCGTGCGCCGTCCTGATGGCCAGCTGATCAAGTTTGACGGCAACGCCGCTGTGCTCCTCAACAATAAACTCGAGCCGATCGGTACCCGCATCTTCGGACCGGTGACGCGTGAACTGCGCACTGAGCGCTTCATGAAGATCGTTTCGCTGGCGCCGGAAGTGCTGTAAGGGGTGCGTAAATGAAAAAGATTCGCAAAGGTGACGAGGTTATCGTCATCACCGGCAAAGACAAAGGTAAGCGCGGCACGGTGTTGCGCGTGTTGGTGGACGACAAAGTGGTTGTCGAGGGCGTGAATGTGGTGAAGAAGCACCAGCGTCCCAATCCGATGCGTGGCGTGGCCGGCGGTATCGTTGAAAAAACCCTGCCGCTGCAGGTCTCCAATGTTGCCATCTTCAACCCGGCGACGCAAAAGGCTGACCGTGTCGGTTTCAAGCTGCTCGAAGATGGCAAGAAGGTCCGGATCTTCAAGTCGAACGGCGAAGTGGTCGGGGGCTAAGGGGTAGAATATGGCTCGTTTGCAAGATTTCTACAAAGAAACCGTGGTCCCGCAACTGCAACAGCAGTTCGGCTACCAGTCGATCATGGAAGTGCCGCGGATCGAAAAGATCACGATCAATATGGGCGTTGGCGAAGCCGTGGCCGATAAGAAGGTCATGGAACACGCCGTTGGCGACCTGCAGAAGATCGCAGGCCAAAAGCCGGTCGTGACCCTGGCCAAGAAGTCGATCGCCGGCTTCAAAATTCGTGACAACTATCCGGTGGGTTGCAAGGTTACCCTGCGCCGTGACCGGATGTACGAATTCCTCGATCGCCTGATCACCATCGCCATGCCGCGTATCCGCGACTTCCGTGGTATCTCGGGCAAATCGTTCGACGGTCGTGGCAATTACAACATGGGCGTCAAAGAGCAGATCATCTTCCCGGAAATCGAATACGACAAGATCGATACGCTGCGTGGCATGAACATCACCATCACCACGACCGCGAAGACCGACGAAGAAGCTCGTGCGCTGCTCGCCGCGTTCAAGTTCCCGTTCAAGAATTGAGGTTGCCATGGCCAAACTCGCATTGATTAACCGCGAAGACAAGCGTCGCAAACTGGTGGCGAAATTCACCGCCAAGCGCGAGAAGCTGCTGGCGATCATCAACGACCAGAACCTCAGCGAAGAAGAGCGTTTCGAAGCTCGCCTGAAACTGCAGGCACTGCCGCGTAACGCCAATCCGACCCGTCTGCGCAATCGTTGCTCCGTGACCGGCCGTCCCCGTGGCGTGTTCCGTAAATTCGGTCTGGGCCGCAACAAGCTGCGCGAAATCGCCATGCGTGGCGAGATCCCGGGCGTCGTCAAGGCCAGCTGGTAAGGAGATCACGAATGAGTATGCATGATCCTATTGCCGATATGCTGACCCGTATCCGCAACGCCCAACGCGCGGACAAGCCTTCGGTTTCCATGCCGTCGTCCAAGCTCAAGGTGGCTATCGCCCAAGTGCTGAAGGACGAGGGTTACATTGAAAATTTCTCGATCGCCGACGCCGACAAGAAGCCGGTTCTGTCGATCGATCTGAAATATTACGCCGGTCGCCCGGTGATCGACCGCATCGAGCGTGTCTCCAAGCCGGGTCTGCGCATCTACAAGGGTGTCAATGACATCCCGCGCGTGATGAACGGTTTGGGTGTCGCCATCGTGTCGACTTCCAAGGGCGTGATGACTGACCGCAAGGCGCGTGCCAATGGTATTGGCGGCGAATTGCTGTGCATCGTGGCTTAAGGGGGTAGACGATGTCTCGCGTAGCTAAGAACCCGGTCGCCCTGCCGGCCGGTGTCGAAGTCAAACTGGCCGATGGCCAGATCGTTGTGAAGGGCCCGCTGGGCACTGCTGCCCGGCCGCTCGACCCCGCCGTTGAAATCAAGCTCGAGAACAACGAGCTGGTGTTCAAGGCCGTCGACGAAAGCAAGCACGCCCGTGCCATGTCTGGTACGTTGCGCGCTCTGCTGGCCAATATGGTGACGGGTGTTTCCAAGGGTTTCGAGCGCAAGCTGCAGCTGGTTGGCGTGGGCTATCGTGCCCAGGCCCAAGGCGACACGGTGAACCTGACCCTGGGCTTCTCCCATCCGGTGGCACACAAGATGCCGGCCGGTGTGAAGGTGGAAACCCCCTCGCAGACGGAAATCATCCTCAAAGGCGTCGACAAGCAGCAGATCGGCCAAGTGGCCGCCGAGATCCGCGCTTACCGTGCTCCGGAGCCCTATAAGGGCAAGGGTGTCCGTTACTCCGACGAGGTCGTGGTCCTGAAAGAGACCAAGAAGAAGTAATCGAGGCTGAACATCATGGACAAAAAGCAAACTCGCTTGCGCAGGGCCCGCAAAACTCGTGCTCGCATCGCAGCGCTGAAGATGGTACGCCTGGCCGTGCATCGCACCAACAGCCATATCTACGCCCAGATCATCGACGCCGATGGCAGCCAAGTGCTTGCCAGCGCTTCGACTCTGGAAGTCGATGTGCGCAAGGACCTGGCAAATGGTGGCAATGTCGCCGCTGCTGCCCTGGTTGGTAAGCGCATCGCCGAGAAGGCCAAGGCTGCCGGTGTTACCAAGGTTGCCTTCGATCGCTCCGGTTTCCTCTACCATGGCCGCGTCAAGGCGCTGGCTGAAGCCGCTCGCGAAAACGGCCTCGAATTCTAATTGGAGTCAAACATGGCGAAGACTGATATCGAAGATCGCGGCGATGGCCTGCGGGAGAAGATGATCAGCGTCAACCGCGTGACCAAGGTGGTGAAGGGTGGCCGTATTCTCGGCTTCGCTGCACTGACCGTGGTTGGCGATGGTGATGGTGGTATCGGCATGGGCAAGGGCAAGTCCAAAGAAGTGCCCGCTGCCGTGCAAAAAGCGATGGAAGAAGCCCGTCGCAAGATGGTCAAGATCGCGCTGAAGAACGGTACCGTTCATCACGCAGTGTTCGGCAAGCATGGCGCCACCACGGTGTTTATGCAGCCTGCTCCCGAAGGTAGTGGTATCAAGGCCGGTGGCCCGATGCGTGCTGTTTTCGAAGTGATGGGCGTGCATAACATCTCGGCCAAGTGCCATGGCTCGACCAATCCGTACAACATCGTCCGTGCCACTTTGGACGGTCTGATGAAGCTGCGTTCGCCGGCCGAAGTGGCTGCCAAGCGTGGCCTGACGGTCGAACAGATGCTGGGGGTAGAGGCAAATGGCTGACGCTCGCAAAGTGAAGGTCACGCTCGTCAAGAGCCTGATCGGTCGTCTGGAGTCGCACAAGGCGTGCGCCCGCGGCCTGGGCCTGAAGAAGATCAACCAGTCGGTTGAAGTGCTCGATACCCCGGAAAACCGCGGCATGATCAATAAGATCAGCTATCTGGTGAAAAGCGAGGGCTAATCATGGAACTCAATACGATCAAGCCCGCTGATGGCGCCAAGCATGCGAAGAAGCGTGTCGGTCGCGGTATCGGTTCCGGTTTGGGCAAGACTTGCGGCCGTGGCCACAAGGGTCAGAAGTCGCGTTCGGGTGGCTTCCACAAGGTCGGTTTTGAAGGCGGTCAAATGCCGCTGCAACGCCGCCTGCCCAAGCGCGGTTTCGTGTCGCTGACCAAGCACCTGACTGCGGAAGTCCGCAGCGGTGACCTGAACAAGCTGCCGGTCGATGAGGCCGATCTGCTGGTTCTGAAACAGACTGGCCTGGTGCCGCTGTCGGCCAAGGCTGCCAAGATCATTCTGGCAGGCAAGGTCGAACGTGCAGTCAAGCTCCGCGGTGTGTCGGCAACTGCCGGCGCCAAGGCGGCGCTTGAGGCTGCCGGTGGCGGCATTACCGAGTAAGGCAGAATAAGGGTTTACCTGTGGCGAATCCCGCGATGGCCAGTACCGCGAGTAAATTCGCGGATCTGAAGAAACGGATCTGGTTCCTGATTGGTGCTTTGATCGTCTATCGCATTGGGGCGCACATTCCCGTACCGGGTATCAACCCGGTCGAGCTCGCCAAGCTCTTCGACATGTCGAAGAGCGGGGCGGGCTTGCTGAACATGTTCAACATGTTTTCCGGCGGCGCGCTTTCCAAGTTTACTGTGTTTGCGATTGGCATCATGCCGTATATCTCGGCATCGATCATCCTGCAGCTTGCTTCTGAAGTGCTGCCCAGTCTCAAGGAGCTGAAGAAGGAAGGCGAGGCAGGACGACGCAAGATCACCCAGTACACCCGCTATGCGACGGTGTTGCTGGCAACGGTGCAGAGCTTCTTTGCTGCACGTCTGCTGCTCAGCATGCCGAATATGGTACTGATCGGTCCTGCGGAGTTCTATCTCACCACGGTCGTGGCGCTGGTTACCGGCACCATGTTCCTGATGTGGCTGGGCGAGCAGGTGACTGAACGGGGACTGGGTAACGGTATCTCGATTCTGATCTTCGCGGGTATTGCCGCCGGTATCCCCAGTTCGATCGGTAAAACGCTGGAACTGGCCAGCCAAGGCTCGTTGTCTTCGCTCTTGGTGATCGGTCTGGCGGTCGGCGTCGTGCTGGTGACATGGGTCGTGGTATTTGTGGAGCGCGGTCAGCGCAAGGTGTTGGTCAATTACGCCCAGCGCCAGGTCGGCCGCCGCATGGTGCAAGGTCAAAGTACGCATCTGCCGCTTAAGCTCAATATGGCTGGCGTCATTCCGCCGATCTTTGCATCGAGCATCATCCTGTTCCCAGCGACGTTATTGTCCTGGACCAGTAACAACCAATCGTTCGACTGGCTCAAGCCGATCGGCAACATGCTCCATCCCGGCCAGCCGGTGTATGTGATGCTGTATGCCGCCGCGATTATCTTCTTCTGCTTCTTCTATACGGCTCTGGTGTTCAATCCCAAAGAGACGGCAGATAACCTGAAGAAGAGTGGTGCTTTCGTTCCGGGCATCCGTCCGGGCGAGCAGACGGCCAAGTATATCGAGCGGGTGATCCTTCGCCTGACCTTGATCGGTGCGATCTATATCACCATCGTCTGTCTGATTCCTGAATTCCTGATCCTGCAATGGAGCCTGCCGTTCTATTTCGGTGGTACTTCCTTGCTGATCGTGGTAGTGGTCACGATGGACTTTATGGCGCAGGTTCAATCGTATCTGTTGTCGCATCAGTACGAGAGCTTGTTGAAAAAGGCCAATTTCAAGGCCGGCTGATCCGAACCGGGTTGATACGGTGCACAGGGTCCAGAGCGAGTCATGGCGAAGGAAGACGTAATTCAGATGCAGGGCGAGATCGTTGAGAACTTGCCCAACGCGACGTTCCGGGTGAAGTTGGAGAATGGTCATGTGGTGCTCGGCCACATTTCCGGCAAGATGCGGATGCACTATATCCGTATCCTGCCTGGCGATAAGGTGACGGTCGAACTGACACCTTATGATCTCTCCCGCGCCCGTATCGTCTTCCGCGCCAAGTAACGCGGGTTTTTAATTGAAAGGGTAGAACGATGCGAGTGCAAGCTTCGGTCAAGAAGATCTGCCGCAATTGCAAGATCATCCGCCGCAATCGCGTGGTGCGCGTGATCTGTACCGATCCGCGGCACAAGCAGCGCCAAGGCTAAGGATCAGTGGCTGGAATTGCCGCTGACTGGTTTCGGTGCTAGAATCCGCAACTTTTTGAATTTAGGGTAACGAACATGGCCCGTATTGCTGGGGTAAACATTCCCAATCATCAGCATGCCGTGATCGGTCTTCAAGCGATCTATGGTATCGGTGCGACCCGCGCCAAGGCGATTTGCGCCTCGGCCGGCGTGCCGACCGATCGCAAGATCAAGGACCTCACGGACGCCGAAATGGACAAGCTGCGCGAAGAGATCGGCAAATTCACGGTCGAAGGTGATCTTCGCCGCGAAACGACGATGAACATCAAGCGCTTGATGGACCTGGGCTGCTATCGTGGCCTGCGCCACCGTCGCGGCCTGCCCGTGCGCGGCCAGCGCACCCGCACCAATGCTCGGACCCGTAAAGGACCGAAGAAGCCGCTCGGTGCGAAGAAGTAATCTAAAGGACTGACAATGGCTAAAGCAAACACAGTGCGTGTACGGAAGAAAGTCAAAAAGAGCGTGTCGGAAGGCATCGTGCATGTGCACGCTTCCTTCAACAACACGATCGTGACCATCACCGATCGCCAAGGGAATGCGTTATCTTGGGCTACCTCGGGCGGTGCTGGTTTTAGAGGCTCTCGTAAAAGTACACCTTTCGCGGCCCAGGTGGCTGCGGAGCACGCTGGTAAAGTTGCCCAAGAATACGGTGTAAAGAATCTCGAAGTTCGAATCAAAGGTCCCGGCCCCGGCCGCGACTCGGCCGTGCGTGCGTTGAATGCGCTGGGCTTCAAGATCACCAGCATTTCTGACGTAACCCCGATTCCGCACAACGGCTGCCGTCCGCCGAAGAAGCGCCGTATCTAATTCCGGAGACCCGAGATGGCACGTTATATCGGACCGAAATGTAAACTGTCGCGCCGGGAAGGCACTGATCTCTTCTTGAAGAGTGCCCGTCGCGCCTTGGATACCAAATGCAAGCTGGATACCGCTCCTGGTCAGCACGGCGCTAAAACGCCCCGTCTGTCCGACTTCGGTACCCAACTGCGTGAAAAACAAAAGATTCGCCGCATCTACGGCGTACTCGAACGCCAGTTCCGTCGTTATTTCGAAGAAGCGGCCCGCCGCAAAGGTTCGACCGGTGAAAACCTGTTGAAGCTGCTGGAATCGCGTCTCGACAACGTCGTGTATCGCATGGGCTTCGGCTCGACTCGCTCTGAAGCGCGTCAGCTGGTCAGCCATAAGGCGCTGACCGTCAACGGCGTGGTCGTCAATATCCCGTCCTACCAAGTCAAGGTTGGTGACGTGATCGCGATCCGCGAGAAGTCCAAGAAACAGGTTCGCATCCAGGAAGCCCTGGCGCTCGCCGAACAGATCGGCTTCCCGAGCTGGGTCAGCATCGATCCCAAGAAAATGGAAGGCGTGTACAAAGCTACGCCGGAGCGGAACGACCTGTCGAGCGATATCAACGAGCAGCTCGTCGTCGAGTACTACTCGAAGTAATCGTCGCTCCAGTTCGTTTCGATAAAGGGATTGTTTGTTTATGCAAAGCAACGCGAATGACCTGCTGAAGCCGCGCATCATCGATGTGCAGGCATCCTCGCCGACCCAGGCGCGTGTCGTGATGGAGCCGTTCGAGCGTGGTTACGGCCATACGCTCGGCAATGCGTTGCGCCGCATCCTGCTGTCGTCGATGCCCGGCTTCGCCCCCACCGAGGTGAAGATCGAAGGCGTGCTGCACGAGTATTCGGCGCTCGACGGCGTGCAAGAGGATGTGGTCGACATTCTCCTGAACCTGAAGGGCGTTGTCCTCAAGCTGCACGGTCGCCACGAAGCCATGCTGACGCTGAAGAAAGACGGCGAAGGTGTGGTCCGTGCCGGTGATATCGAGCTGCCGCACGACGTCGAGATCGTCAATCCGGATCACGTGATCGCCAATCTTTCGTCCGGCGGCAAGCTGGCGATGGAAATCAAGATCGAACGTGGTCGTGGCTATCAGCCCGCGACGGTGCGCCACAACAAGGACGAGGGCCGTAGCATTGGCGCCGTCCCGCTCGACGCCTCCTTCAGCCCGATCCGTCGTGTCAGCTATTCGGTCGAAAGCGCTCGCGTCGAGCAGCGTACCGACCTGGATAAGCTGGTGATGGAGATTGAAACGAACGGTGCGATCGACCCGGAAGAGGCTGTTCGCTATGCCGCCCGGGTACTGGTCGAGCAGCTGTCGGTCTTCGCCGACCTCAAGGGCACGACGGTCGAACCCGAGGCGCCGCGTGCGCCGCAGGTCGACCCGATCCTGCTGCGTCCGGTCGACGATCTCGAACTGACCGTCCGCTCGGCCAACTGCCTGAAGGCGGAGAACATCTACTATATCGGCGACCTGATCCAGCGTACCGAAACCGAACTGCTGAAGACCCCGAACCTGGGTCGCAAGTCCTTGAATGAAATCAAGGAAGTGCTGGCCTCCAAGGGTCTGACGCTCGGTATGAAGCTGGAAAACTGGCCGCCGGTCGGCCTGGACAAGGCGTGATCCGGGCTCGAAGAAAGGATTAAACCATGCGTCACCGTTTGAGCAATCGCAAACTCAATCGCACGACGAGCCATCGTCTGGCGATGTTGCGCAACCTGACCAACGCGCTGCTGAAGCACGAGGTCATCAAGACCACGCTGCCGAAGGCCAAGGAACTGCGCCGCGTCGCCGAGCCGCTGATTACGCTCGGCAAGCGCGAACGCACCGTGGCCAACCTGCGTCTGGCCTTCGATCGCACTCGCGACCGCGAGATCGTGATCAAGCTGTTCGATGTGCTGGGCCCGCGTTACAAGGCTCGCAATGGCGGCTACCTGCGTATTCTGAAGTACGGCTTCCGTCAGGGCGACAATGCCCCGATGGCGCTGGTCGAACTGGTAGACCGTCCGGAAGATGCCGGGATCGTCGAAGCCGCTGAATAAGCGTTTCGCATCCCAGCTGGAAAGCCAACCCTAGGGTTGGCTTTTTCATTTTCGCTTTCTGAGACTATTAAGGCGAAAATTTTTCAGAAATTATTTTCTGGCTCACCGTGTCTTGCAGGTATAAGTCTTATTATTTTCCTTTAAGACAAAGCCGGCAGCATGGCCGCCGGCGGGGCTATGCCATACCAGCGCCAGTCGCGGGCAGCACGAATGGCGGCTGACTGGGCCAGCCGGTAGGCGGCATCGGCCGGGATGCGACACAGATCGGCAATCTGCTGATAGTCGCTGGGCAGCGCGGTATCATGCCAGCCACGTGTGACATGGCGGGCAAAGGCCACGGCGGTCGCTACGGTACGCACCCGGGGTACATTGGCGTGGCGCTCGTCCATCAGTTGCAGCAATACCGCCGGCAGATGCCAGTGTTCGACCAGCGCCAGTTGCAGCTCCACAAAGGGAAAGCCGAACACCATCTTCTGGGCCATGCCGCTGCGCAGTTGGGAATCGTTGCGCTGTAGCGCCACGATACGGCCCACCAGTTTCGGGGCGTGGATGGTCAGCAGGATTTCGACCAGATCACGCAGCAGCGCCGCCGTCATCACCTCATGCGCATCGATATCATGGCGCTGTTTGGCCAGCAGCTCGGCACAGACGGTGGCAAGGCGACTGCGTTGCAGCAGCAGATGGGCCCAGGACAGCGCAGCGCGCTGCTGCCCCAGCAGATCAGGCAAGATGGGACGCTTCAGGCAGGCTTGCAGGACGGTATCGATACCGGTCATCAACACCACCCGCTCCAGGGTGCTGAGGTCGCCGGCTTTGTTCTGGCGTCGGACGGGTGGCAGCAGGCTCCACAGTCCAGCCGCCAACAAGGCATCGCGATAGGCCAGATTGGTAACGGCGTGGACATCGGCCTCGCGCGCCAACAAACGCGGCAGGGCGGCACGGATCGGTGCCAGCAGCGGCAAAGACTGGCCGTCGAGCCAATCGACCCAGGCGGGAACACCGGATAAGGGTTGCTCGATCATGCGACCTCCCTGGGCCAGCATAGCGACTGGCGCAGCGGGTAGACAAGTAGCCGTTTTTAACCATACCAGCTAAGGCGGCACGGGAGAGGATATGGCGACTTACGCGGTGGGAGATATCCAGGGTTGCAATGACGAATTCCAGGCCTTGTTGGGCCATATCGGTTTTTCGTCTGAGCGTGACCGCTTGATTCTGATCGGCGATCTGGTCAATCGCGGCCCGGACTCGCTGGCAGTTTTGCGCTGGGCCTATCGTCAGCGCGCTGCGGTCGAGGTGGTGCTCGGCAACCACGATCTGCATCTGCTGGCGGTGGCAGCGGGCAAAGCCAAACTCAAGGGCAAGGACACCTGCGACGACGTGCTGGCGGCCGAGGATCGCGAGCTGCTGCTCGACTGGCTGCGTCAACAACGCCTGCTGTTGACCCTTGATGACTATGCCCTGGTCCATGCCGGCATTCTCCCCTGCTGGGAGTTGGCCGAGGCCCAGGTCTTGTGCGCTGAGGTGGAGGCGGAACTGCGCGGCAAGGCTTATCGGGACCTGCTTGGCAATATGTATGGCAATTCGCCCCGCACCTGGTCTCCTCGTCTTCAGGGCTACGAACGCTGGCGCCTGATCATCAATGCCTGTACCCGAATGCGGCTGGTCAATGCCGACGGCGCACTCGATTTCGAATTCAAGGGCGAGCCTGCCGATATTCCATCAGGCCTGATGCCCTGGTTTGCCTGGCCCGGGCGGCCAGTGGAGCGCCATACCGTGGTATTTGGCCATTGGTCGGCGCTGGGGCTGCGGCTTGAGCCGCAATTGATCGCGCTCGATACCGGCTGTATCTGGGGGCGTCAGCTTACCGCCGTCAGGCTGGAAGACCGGCGCGTATTTCAGATACCTTCTCAGCAGCCGGCACGGCTGGGGGCGGACTAAGTACCTCGGCAATCGCGGCTTCGGCGGCTTTGGCCAGTTCGCGCCGGTGACGGCCATCGGCAGGAAGCGGCGACAGAAAGGTCAATTCGGCGATCAGACGCCGCTGCGCCAGGATGCGCAGCACCGATTCCACCAGCGATAGATCGTCTACATAAGCTGGAATATCGGTCTGGCGGCCATAGGCATCGAGATAGCGCAACGCCACCGGAATGATCGGCGCTCCGGCCTGAACGGCCGGTTGCAGCAAGGCGGCATTGAAGGGCTTCAGGGTAAAGCCATCGCTGGTGCTTCCTTCGGGAAACACTGCCACGCAGTCGCCATCGTTGAGCGCGCCAGCGATGGCCTGATTGACCCGGGCTGCATCCTGGCGTCGCTCGCGGCTGATAAACAGGGTGCCGGTACGTTCGCATAGCCAGCCGATCAGCGGCCAGTTGCGCACTTCCGATTTGGCCACGAAGCGAGAAGCCACTACCGCATTCATCACGAAAATATCGAGCCAGGACACATGGTTGGCAACGAGGATGGCTGCCTCGACCGTGGGGGCCGGAATATGACCCTGGGCCCGGACCTCGATAGCCGCAATACTCACCAACCGGCGCGACCAGCGCGCCACGGCATGGCGCCGCGCCATGGCGGAACGGCCCGGAAAATACAGGCCGACTTCAATAACGCCTGCCAGCAGATGAAATACCAAGCGCAGAAAGCGCCAGATCCGGACGGGAAGCGAGGACTTGGGCATGGGAATGCAGTAGCTGAGCCAGCCCGAGTTTACCCCGTCAGCCACGCGCTTGCCAGCACACCGACCCGACTTAGACGGACTTGAAAAAATGGCGGGCGTAACGTCGGTCGATCCGTTCCATCGGCAGCAATAGCAGCAGGTCCGCGCTATTGAATCGCTCATCCCAGGCCGGTTCCCCGCACAGATAAGCCCCGGCACGCAGATACCCCTTGATCAACGGCGGAATCGCCGCGTCTCCGCCTTGCGCACTGAAGGCCGTGTTGGGCAGAGGCTGGCGCGGCTGTACCCGCCATTCCACCGGGGCGAGCCCCCTTTGCAGCAGTTGCCGCGCCACACTGACCGCCTGATAGCCGCCGTCGCCCATGCCAATGCTGGCGCAGCCGATCAGATAGCGGTGACGGTAACGGCTCATATAGTCGGCCAGGCCGCCCCATAGCAGGGCGATGGCGGCACCGGTGCGGTAGTCGGGATGGACACAGGAGCGGCCCAATTCGACCAGATAAGGGCGGATCGACTGTAAGCGGATCAGATCGAATTCGGCATCGGAGTAATAGCTGCCAAGCCGCTGTGCCTGGGCTGGCGGCAGGATGCGGTAGGTGCCGACCACTTGCTCGCTTTCCTCGTCGCATACCAGCAGATGGTCGCAGTAGGCGTCGAACAGATCGATATCGAGTCCCGGTGTGCGGCTGTCGAGCCGGGCGCCCAGCTCTTCGGCAAAGACTTGGTAACGCAGCGCCTGGGCTGCCTTGACCTGGTCAGCATGATGAGCGAGCCGGACCGTCAGCGGGCGGGTTCTGGCGGGCCGGGGCAAGAAATCCGATTGCGGCATGGCAAGGGTGTCCTATGGAAGGGAAACGCTGCCTGGCAAATTAGGCGGCGACCGTGACAGCCGCTTGAACGGATGGTGAAGGTTTTATGTGAGACGAGGGAGGGAGAGTTGGCTAGGGAGAGGCAGAAATAGATGATTTCCGTCAGTAAATACCTATGAGTCTTGCGACGGCCTGTCCGAAAATTTTCTAAAAATCTCCGGACGCAACTGACTGCGCTGACACGGCCAGATTTACTGCGGCAGTTCGTCGATCAACTGGTCAAGGTCGTCAGCATTAAGCGGTGCCGGGACGCTATAGCGCTCGCTGGCCCAGTTGCCGAGATCGACCATCCGGCAGCGTTCGCTACAGAACGGACGATAAGGATTGGCAGGGCTCCATTCGGCACGGGTGCCGCAAGCAGGACAGGGGATTTGGCGCGAAGTGGCGGACACGATAGCTATAGATTGCAGTAGGCGAGCACGAAATCGACATCCTGCTCGCAAGGTTTGGGTCGGGCGCTATTGGAGGCCGGACTCACGAAGCGGATATTGATGGCGTATTTATTGGCCGACAGCTCAGGCACATAAGGCAGATCGCTCGGCACGCTGATCTTGAGCAACTGCACCGTCTTGCCGCCCGACATCTGCTGGAATGTGCCGGCCTTGGCAGTGTAATGGCAGACCTTGGCGCTGTTGCGCAGCAGGCGCAGCACGATTTCGGCGCCTTCCTTGATCGGCAGCATCGGCCGCAGCCACTGGTGGATATCCTGCTGGCGCCGCTCGACCGGCTGTTGCTGCCAGTAATGGTAGGAGGGCAGGTCAAACTCGCATACGCCACCGGGAATGGTGGAACGTTGCTTGATGGCCATCAGCCATTCGTTTTCACGCAGGTGCTGGGCAAATTTGCCGGTGGTGTCGAGCAGGCGGCTGTGGGTGTGTTCGATATCGGCCAGCACCATGTCGAGCGCCTGTTCGGAAATCTGCGGATTGTCACGCAGACCTTCGAGTGCCTGGCGCTGTCGTTCCAGCTCTTGCAGCAGATCGGATTTGAGGTCGGCCCGGCTGGCTACCTCCATGATTTCAAACAGCACCAGCAGCGAGGCATGATGTTCCAGCCAGTGTTCCTTGCTGGAGAAAATGCTGACGCGATCGTACAAATCCTCCAGCCGCAGCAGGATGCGGATACGTTCGTTGATGGGGAATTCGTAACTAATCACGGCAGGCCGCAGCTGCTGGTTAACAGGCGATCCTGGAATTGTGCAAGATTCACCCTAGTTTGACAAATCGGGTGCGGCGGATTGGCTGTCTTGAACGGCATTTCTGTCTCCTGCCCAACTGAGATAGAACTCGTGCAATTCGGCGACACGCTGCTGGACTTTTTCCAGCGGCTGGTTGCCATCGATCAGATCGTCGGCGCGACGGCGACGGCTGTCGCGATCGATCTGATGCGACATGATGGCCTGAATCTGGGCAATATCAAGCCCGCTGCGCGCCTGAACCCGACTTATCTGGATGTCCGGATCGCAATCGACCACCAGAATCCGGTCGGCAATGGCGACATAGGTGCCGGTTTCAAACAGCAGCGGCACCACCAGCAGGCAATAGGAGTGGTCCGGTGCCACGGCAGCGAGGTCCTGTTCGACCTGGCGCTGGATCAGCGGGTGGAACAACTGATCGAGCTGGCGCTTGGCTTCCGCGTCGCCAAACACCCGGGCGCGCAGCCGGGCGCGATCGATGGCGCCATCGGCCGTCAGATACTCGCGTCCCAGCCAGGCCGCCACCGCTTCGGTGCCGGCGGCGCCAGCCTTGCCCAGTTCACGGGCGATCACATCGGTATCGATGACCGGGACGCCAAGCCTGGCGAAGTGGTCGGATACAGCGGTCTTGCCGCTGCCGATGCCGCCGGTCAGGGCGATGATTCGGCTCAGACGCCCCATATCAGACGCATCCAATAGGGTTTGAGCAGCAAGGCTGCCAGGCCCGCTCCGGCCAGATAAGGACCGAAGGGAAGCTGGTTGGTCCAGGAGCGCTTACCAGCCAGGATCAGGCTGATACCGATCAACGATCCAACCAGCGCTGACAGCACAATCACAGCCGGCAGCGACAGCACACCAAGCCAAGCACCGATGGCTGCCAGCAGTTTGAAGTCGCCATTGCCCATACCTGGCTGACGCCGGATCAATTCGTACAGCTTGGCAAAACCCCATAGGGTGAGGTAGCCGGCCGCTGCGCCCAGCACAGCCGCTTTCAGCGGAACAAATACCTCATACAGATTGAACAGCAGACCCAGCCATAACAGCGACAAAGTCAGATTATCGGGCAGGTAAAAGGTATCGAGATCGATCATGAACAGCGCGATCAATACCCAGGCAAACAACAGGGCGCCTGCCAGCATCAGACCCCAGCCGTAATGCCAGGCGAGCCCGGCCGAGATCAGCCCGGTGATGAGTTCGACCAGCGGATAGCGTACCGAGATGGGCGCCTTGCAATGACGGCATTTGCCGCGCAGCAGCAGCCAGGACAACACGGGGATATTGTCGTAACCGGCGATCAAGGTGCCGCAGCTCGGACAGGCCGAACGCGGCACCACCAGGTTGTAGGTGGGACCGCGCGGAATCTGGTCGTGTTCGGAGCGGTCGAGATTGGCGCACTCGTGGCGGAAATCGGCCTCCAGCATGCGCGGGAGGCGATGGATCACCACATTGAGGAAACTGCCGATCAGCAGGCCCAGCACAAAGACAGCCGACACCAGCCAGAACGGCTGGTGCGCCAGCAACAACAGGAAATCAGGCGCCAATCGCAGCACCCATCTTGAAGATCGGCAGATACATGGCGACGATCAGACCACCGATCAGTGGACCCAGTGTCATCATGATCATCGGTTCCATCAGGCTGGTCAGCGCATCGACCGCATCATCGACCTCGCGTTCGAAGAAGTCGGCGATCTTGCCCAGCATCGAGTCGAGCGCACCAGATTCCTCACCGATGGCCACCATCTGCAGCACCATGCTCGGGAACACTTCACTGTTCTGCATCGCAACCGTCAGGCTGGTACCGGTGCTGACCTCGGTCTGGATTTTCCGGGTGGCATTCTGATACACCACATTGCCCGAAGCCCCCCCGACCGAATCGAGCGCTTCAACCAGCGGCACACCGGCGGCGAACATGGTGGACATGGTACGGGTCCAGCGGGCGATCGTGGCCTTGCGGATGATATCGCCGAACACCGGCAGCTTGAGCAAGGTGCGGTCAAGCGACTCTTGCAGCTTCTTGGAGCGTTTCTTGGCCTGGATAAAGCCGTAGATCGAACCACCAACGCCGAGGAACATGGCCCACCAGTATTCGACGAAGAAGTCGGACATGGTGATCACCAACTGGGTCGGCCCTGGCAGGTCGGCACCAAAGCCCGAGAACAGTTCCTTAAAGGCCGGGATCACGAAGATCATGATCACCGCCACCACGATCACCGCCGCCACGATAATCGCGGTCGGGTAGAACAGGGCCGATTTGATCTTGCCCTTGATCGCCAGGATTTTTTCCTTGTAGGTGGCAAGACGATCGAGCAGCGAATCCAGAATACCGGCCTGTTCGCCGGCCTGGACCAGGTTGCAGAACAACTGGTCGAAATAGAGCGGATGCTTGCGGAAGGCCTGGGTCAGGCTGCTACCGGTCTCCACATCGTTTTTGATATCGAGCAGCAGCCGGGTCATGCTGGGGTTGGCATGGCCCTTGGCCACGATATCGAAGGCTTGCAGCAGCGGCACGCCCGATTTCAGCATGGTGGCGAGCTGCCGGGTGAACATGGTCAGGTCTTTGTCGGTGATCTTGCGGCCGACGCTGCGCGACTGTTTTTTGATCTTGGTGACGTTGACACCCTGGCGGCGCAGACTCGCACGCACCACGGCATCGCTAGCCGCGCGCATTTCGCCGCGCATCACCTTGCCGGCGCGGTCGCGGCCTTCCCAGGTGAAGATCTGTTCCTTGACCGTTGCTGCTGTTTTCTTGGTGTTTACCGCCATCGCGGTTGCTCCTTCGATTCGGCGCTCATTCGTTGGTGACGGCTTCCACCTCGGTCAGCGAGGTCAAGCCTTGTTTCACTTTCAGCAACCCCGATTGCCGCAGGTCGCGTACGCCCTCGCGCCTCGCCTGGTCGGCGATATCGAGAGAAGTGCCTTGGCGCATGATGATACGTTGCATCTCGTCGCTGATCGGCATCACCTGATAAATACCGACCCGACCCTTGTAGCCCGAGCCTTTGCAGACATCGCAGCCGACCGGACCATAAGGCTGCCAACTGCCATCGAGATCGGCCTCGCTAAAGCCGGCGGCCAGCAAGGCTTCGACCGGCACATCGACCGGCTTCTTGCAGTTGCTGCACAGCCGGCGGGCCAGCCGCTGGCCAGTGATCAGAATCACCGACGAGGCGATATTGAACGGAGCGATGCCCATATTGAGCATCCGCGACAATGTGGCCGGCGCATCGTTGGTGTGCAGGGTGGAGAACACCATATGGCCCGTCTGGGCGGCCTTGATCGCGATATCGGCGGTTTCGAGGTCACGGATCTCACCGACCATGATGATGTCCGGATCCTGCCGCAGAAACGATTTCAGTGCGGCCGAGAAGGTTAGGCCGGCCTTGTCGTTGACGTTGACCTGGTTGATGCCGGGCAGGTTGATTTCCGCCGGATCTTCGGCGGTCGAGATATTGATGCCCGGCTCGTTAAGGATATTGAGACAGGTATAGAGCGACACCGTCTTGCCCGAACCGGTCGGGCCAGTCACCAGCACCATGCCGTAGGGGCGGTGGATCGCTTCCAGCAGCGCGGCGCGCTGCTCCGGCTCGTAGCCCAGCGCATCGATGCCGAGCGTGGCGGAAGACGGATCAAGAATCCGCATACAAATCTTTTCGCCGAACAGCGTGGGCAGCGTTGATACCCGGAAGTCGATGGCGCGGTTCTTCGACAGCACGAGCTTCATCCGGCCGTCCTGCGGAATGCGCTTTTCCGAGATATCGAGCTTGGAGATCACCTTGATCCGCGAAGCGATCTTTTCCTTGATGGCCAGCGGCGGCTGGGCGATTTCGCGCAATACGCCGTCGATCCGGATACGGATGCGGTAGAACTTCTCGTAGGGCTCGAAGTGCAGATCCGAGGCGCCGCTATTGATGGCGTCGAGCAGGATCTTCTGGATGTACTTCACCACCGGGGCGTCATCGACGTCGAGGGTGGCAACCTCGGGCTGGGTTTCTTCCTGTTCGCCGCCGGCGAGTTCCAGCTCGTCCTGATCGACGGCCAGATCCTTCATATTGCCGCCGCTGGCTTCGATCAGTTTCTCGATCAGCTGGCCGAGCTTGGGGTCTTCGACCACGATGGGCTCGATCATCATGCCAGTCTGGAACTTGGCATCTTCGAGCGCTTGCAGATTGGTCGGGTCGGCGGTGGCGACGAACAGCTTGGTGCCACGTTTGAACAGGGGCGCAATGCGCCGGCTCTGCATCAATTTGGGGTCGAGCACGCCTTGCGGGATATAGGCGGTGTCGATCTGGGCCAGGTCGAACATCGGGTAGCCAAAGGTATTGGCTGCGAATTCCGCGACCTGCAGGCCGTTCAGCTTTTTACTGCTGATCAGTGCCTGGATAAAGCCAACATTGGACGACTGCGCCTGAGCCTGAATCGCTTCGGCGTCGGCGTCCAGCAGCTTGCCCTGCTGGACCAGGGCGCGCGCGATACCGGAAATGGAAGGGGCTTGCGCCATGATGAACTCGATCGATATTGCCGAAATAAAGCCCGCTTTGATCTGCACGTCATGACGTGCGCCATGGTTCGGACCGCCCAAATAATGCCTTTGTCAAGTCGGCTTGTAAAGTTAAACAAGACCCGTGTGCCATGGTCGTGGCCGTGGCGCCCGGTCCCAGTCTCCGGAATAGTCCTGAAACGCAGTCCAATCAAGCCGCCCATGCGGATAGCGGACGCTTCAGTTTAGGCGATCGGCCATCCGTCGCCGGGCCAACGCCGGTCCGGGCGCGACAAGACGACACTCCGCTTGGCGGATTGTTGTAAATAGAAAAAATCAGGAAATATCTGTGCAAGACGCACAGCGGGAGATATCGGAATTAGAAAGTTTTATAAAAATATCCGAAACCTTGCCGGCAGTCGGTTGCCGGTAGACGTGCTGGCGGATTTTAGCGCCGTAACAGGGTTTCCACCACGAAACGGCTGCCGACATAGGCCAGCAGCATTACGGTAAAGCCGGCCAGGGTCCAGTTCACCGCCAGTTTGCCGCGCCAGCCATGACGATGGCGGCCCCAGAGCAACACGGCAAAGATCAGCCAGGCTGCCAGGGAGAAGATGGCTTTATGTCCCAGCCCCGGTACAGCGCCGAACAGTTGCTCGCCGAACCAGATACCGGTGAGCAGGGTGGCCGTCAGCAGCACAAAGCCCAGGGTCAAGGTGGTGAACAGCAGCCGCTCGAGCGCCAGCAAGGGTGGCAGTTGGCGCCATAGTCCATGCGCCGGGTCATGCAGGGCACGGTCGGCCAGGCGCATCAATACGGCCAGTCCAGCGGCCACCGCCAGAAAACCATAGGACAGCATGGCGATGGCGAAATGCATCTGGGTCAGCGGCCGGGCCAGGTGAGGCGTGGGATGGCCCGGTGGCAACAGCAGGCATAGGCCAAGGCTGGCGGCGGCGACCGGGACCAGGATGGTCTGTAGCCCTTCAAGCCGGATCAGAAAGGCCGCCGACCAGTAGATCAGGGTGGCGAGCCAGGTCAATTGAGTCAGTGCTTCGCGGGCGCCGAAGTGCGGCACTGGTCCCAGCAGCGGATAGAACACCAGCGGTGCATGCAGGGCCAGCAGCAGCCCGAGCAGCAGATGCTCCAGTCGTTGCCGTTGGTCCGGCCGGGCATGCGGACGGCGCCGGCCGAGCAGCAGCCAGACGGCCAGCAGCAGATAGGCGAACCAGACGACAAAGGCTACGATGGGCGCGGAAGGCATCACCTGCGAACTCGGGTAAACTATATGATTTTAATCAGCGTCGGTCCGGGCTTGTGCCGGAGCGACGGTGGCAGTCTAACACGAGGGTCGGCGTCCGCTTCCACGGCGCGCGGCCGAAAGGGTGTTGCAGCGATGTTCGATAATCTTTCCGGCCGGCTGGCGACAGTCGTCAAAACCCTGCGCGGTCATGCGCGGCTGACCGAAGACAATATCAAAGATGCGATGCGCGAAGTGCGCATGGCGCTGCTTGAAGCCGATGTGGCGCTCCCGGTGGTCAAGACCTTTATCGACCATGTGCGCCAGCGCGCCATCGGCGAAGAGGTGATGGGCAGCCTGACACCGGGTCAGGCCGTGATCGGCGTGGTGCACGATGAGCTGAAAAAGCTGATGGGCGAGCAGAACGACGCCCTCAATCTCGCCGCCGTGCCGCCGGCCATCGTGCTGATGGCCGGTCTGCAAGGCGCCGGTAAGACCACCACCACAGGGAAACTGGCCAAGCGACTCAAGGAAGAGCAACGCAAGAAGGTGATGGTGGTCAGTTGCGACGTCTACCGCCCGGCCGCTATCGAGCAGTTGAAGACGCTGGCAGGCCAGATCGGGGTCGAATGGTTCGCCTCCGACCCGTCACAGGCGCCGGTCGATATCGCCGTGGCGGCTCTCGACTATGCCAAGCGTCATTTCTTTGATGTATTGATCGTCGATACGGCCGGTCGCCTGGCCATCGACGAGGCAATGATGGCCGAGATCAAGGCCCTGCACGCCCGGCTCAATCCGATCGAGACCTTGTTCGTGGTCGACGCGATGCAGGGCCAGGATGCGGTCAATACCGCCAAGGCCTTCAATGAAACCCTGCCGCTGACCGGGGTGATCCTGACCAAGATGGACGGCGACGCCCGTGGCGGTGCAGCCCTGTCGGTGCGCCATGTCACCGGTAAGCCGATCAAGTTTATCGGTGTGGGCGAGAAGGTCGGCGGACTGGAGCCGTTCCATCCCGAGCGGATGGCTTCGCGGATTCTCGGCATGGGCGATGTGCTGTCGCTGATCGAGGATGTGCAAAAAACCGTTGATGTCGAAGAAGCGCAAAAGCTCGCCAAGAAGATGAAGGCCGGCAAGGGCTTCGATCTGGAAGACTTCAAGATGCAGATCCAGCAGATGAAGCGCATGGGCGGCATGGGCGCGCTGATGGACAAGCTGCCGGGCCAACTGAGCCAGATGGCGCAGGGAATCGAAGGGGCGGGCGCTGATAAGGCGGTGGCGCGGATCGAAGGCATCATCAATTCGATGACGCCGGAAGAGCGGCGCAAGCCCGAACTGCTCAAGGCCAGCCGCAAGCGGCGTATTGCCGCGGGTGCCGGCGTGTCGGTGCAGGAAGTGAACCGGCTGCTGAATCAGTTCGAGCAGATGCAGAAGATGATGAAGCAGTTCTCGGGTAAGGGCATGTTCAAGCTGCTCAAGGGTATGCGTGGCGTATTGCCGGGGATGTAAACCGTTGATCGCCCTATCCGTCGTGCTCAGACCCTGTGTTCCCGGTTTTGTCTGAGCACGACGGAAGTATTGATCGGCACCTGATAAGGTGCCTTGGCTGTAGTTTTCTAATATCTGTTGATTGCTTTGGAGAAAAAATTGACCGAGATGGCGCGGGACGGGAAGGTACGTCTGGTATTCGCTGGCGAAATCCTGCCAGGTCATGAAGTAGCTGGTGTCAAGCAGCGTTTGGCAGAGCTGCTGAAGATTTCTGCCGAGCAGGCCGAACGGTTGTTCAGCGGCTCGCCGGTAACGATCAAGAAGTCCCTGCCGGTGAGTCAGGTCTCGACCTATGTCGAACTGCTGGGCCAGGCGGGGGCGAGGATCCGGGTCGAGCCGCTCGAAGAGGCGGTGGTCGCCACCGAAGGTCATAGTCGATGGCCGGCCGTCGCGGTTGACCGGGAGGAGCCGCCGCCTCCCTGGCGTCAGGCTGAGCCGCCTCCGCCACCAGCGGTCGCGGAAGCTTCCGCTCCGGTGAGCCAGTCTGCCTTGATCGAGGAGCCGGTCGAAGAGGTGGATTGTCCACAATGCGGAATGCGCCAGCCCAAGCGGACGCTGTGCCGTAGCTGTGGGGTCGATATGCCGCGTTTCCTGCGTGCCAAGCTCGAAGTGCGGCGCGATCAGGAAAATCCGCCTGAAGTGCTGCGTCGCATCGGTGCCGTGGCCGAAACCATTGAATCGGGCACGCCAATGCCGCTGGGCTGGAGCTTCGATGGCCGGATCGGCCGGGTACGTTACTGGACCTATGGTTTTGTCGCGCTGGCGGCGGTGATGGTCCCGCTGGCGCTGATCGCCTGGCAGCAGGCGCTGTTCGGTAGCGCGGCCTCGTTTCTGCTGCTGTTTGGCATCGGATGGGTCGCCCTGACCTATCTGTCTCTGCGTATGACCGCCCATCGGCTGCACGATATCGGCTTCAGCGGTTGGTGGAGCCTGACCCTGCTGCTTCCTTATATAGGTCTGGTACCGTATTTGGTGCTGCTGTTCTGGCCCGGCAATGAGAAGGAAAACGACTATGGCCTGCCGCCTGACGTCAATACGCCGGCCGTGATGGTCGGCGCGGCGGTGGCACCGGTGCTGGCGATCTTTCTGAGTGTGGTGGCAGTGAGTGCAGTCCTGCCCTTGATCGGCAAGCATTTCCAGCAGCTGACGCCTGAGCAGCAGCAGGAAGCGCGCGAGGCGGCAGTCGAGGAGTTGGTCAAACAGGGGATGACGCGGCCCGAAGCCGAGGTCCTGGTCAACCAGCAGATGAACGGCGCCCCAGCGCCTGCTGGCGAGGTGGTCATCGAAGACAGCGAAGAATAAGCGCTACGCAACCCTAATCGCTTGAGTTACAAGATTTTCTTGCTCCGCGCAGCGCGCGGCGCTAAAATCTCGGCCTTTTTCCGCACAACCGCATTCTCTTTTAGGAAGAGCTCAACAATGGTCGTGATTCGTCTTGCCCGTGGCGGCGCCAAGGATAGCCCCTTCTACAACATCATCGTGACCGACAAGCGTTGCCGTCGTGACGGCCGCTTTATCGAGCGCGTCGGTTTCTACAACCCGCTGGCCAAGGATGGCGAAGAAGGCGTGCGTATCGCTATGGACCGCCTGAACCACTGGGTTGGCCAAGGCGCCCAACTCGCTGACAGCGTCAAGAAGCTGGTCAAGCGCGTTCCCGCCGTTGCCTAATTGCTGGCGTCGGTGTTGATTTATCTAACTGATATTCCTTCCAAGCGATGACTGCCCAACGAGCAACCCCCAATGCAGTGCCGGTGGACCTCGTTCCTATGGGTTACATCGCTGCGGCATTCGGCGTCCAGGGCTGGGTCAAGGTCGTGGCCGATACCGAATACGCCGACAGCCTGTTCGATTATTCGACCTGGTGGCTTGGCCGTGATGGCCAATGGCAAGCCTTCGAACTCGAAGAGGCCGGTCTCCAGCCCAAGAATGTGATCGCCAAGCTAAGCGGTATCAATGACCGCGATGCAGCGTTTGCGCTCAAAGGCATGACGATTGCCGTGCCGCGTTCTGCCATGCCGGCTGCCGAGGAAGGCGAATATTACTGGGCCGATCTGATTGGCCTGGAAGTGGTCAATCTGGCCGGCGAAAGCCTTGGCCGGGTGGACAAGCTGTTCGAAACCGGCGCCAACGATGTGCTGGTGGTTCGCGACGGCTCGATCGAGCGACTGTTGCCCTTTGTTGCCACGGTTGTGCTCGACGTCGATCTGGCGGCGGGCAAGATCAAGGTCGACTGGGGTCTGGACTACTAGATCGTGCGTTTCGACGTCGTCACCCTGTTTCCCGCGATGTTCGCGGCGATCTCCGAACACGGCGTCAGCCGGCGGGCGCTGGAGCAGGGGCGTTTCAGTCTGGCGACCTGGTATCCGCGCGATTATGCCGACGACAATTACCGTACCGTAGACGACCGTCCCTATGGCGGTGGTCCGGGCATGGTAATGCTGCCTGGCCCGCTCGAAGCAGCCATCGAGGCTGCCAAGGCGGCGCAGCGTGAGGCCGGGGTGCCGACTTCACGCGTGGTCTATCTGTCGCCGCAAGGCGCGCCGCTGACCCATGCCACAGTGATGCGGCTGGCTGCTGAACCTGGATTGGTGCTGCTGGCCGGACGCTACGAAGGCGTGGATGAGCGTCTGTTGGTGCGTCAGGTCGATGAAGAGGTATCGATCGGCGATTATGTGCTGTCGGGCGGCGAACTGCCGGCGATGGTGCTGATCGATGCGATCGTGCGGCAATTGCCGGGGGTGCTCAACGACGCCCTGTCGGCGCAGGAAGACAGTTTCGTGGATGGGTTGCTCGATTGCCCGCATTACACCCGTCCCGAGGTTTACCGCGACATGCCCGTGCCGGACATCCTACTGTCCGGCAACCATGCCGCAATCAGGCGCTGGCGTCTGAAGCAGTCCCTGGGTCGCACTTGGTTGCGTCGCCCCGATCTGCTGAGTGAGCGCCAGCTGACAAAAGAGGAGGCTCGTCTTCTGGCGGAATTCCAGGCTGAATCCAGCCAAGCCGACCCGAAGGAACAAGCCTCACAACGGAGCTAATCAGCATGGATCTTATCGCTAAGCTGGAACAGGAAGAAATCGCCCGTCTGGGCAAGACCATCCCCGAATTCGCCCCGGGCGACACCGTGGTGGTGAGCGTCAAGGTGAAGGAAGGCAACCGTGAGCGTCTGCAAGCCTACGAAGGCGTGGTGATCGCCAAGCGTAATCGCGGCCTCAACAGCTCGTTCATCGTCCGCAAGATCTCGTCGGGCGAAGGCGTTGAGCGTACCTTCCAGACCTACTCGCCGCTGGTGGCCGCCATCGAAGTGAAGCGTCGCGGCGATGTGCGTCGCGCCAAGCTGTACTACCTGCGCGAGCGTTCGGGCAAGTCGGCTCGTATCAAGGAAAAACTGCCGGCCCGCAAGGCTGCCGCAGCAGAATAATTGGTTGTGCGGTAATGAAACGCGGGCTGCGGCCCGCGTTTTTTATTGTCCGGAGGGTTGGGGTGAGTAATTGTGTGAAGGCCTGATTTTTATATTTTTTGATACTTATCTCTACAATGTTTGCAGATGTTTTGCATAAAATTTTCTATCTGCCTTAGCCTCCACTCTCTCCTCTGTCGTCCTCTCTTTTCTCCGCCTCCACAGCCGCTGTCTGGTAAAGCTGGCCGCTGACAGCAAAACAGCCCCCGCTCTATACAGGGCAGGACATATAATTTTGCTGTTTCCGTTTCAGGTCCACAGCGATGACGCCGCCCGACAACGATTCTGCCCGGATCGACTATTTTCTTGACGCGGTCTGGCTCTCCGACGGTCTGGCCGAGCATACCGCGAGCAATTACCGGCGCGATCTGGTGCAATGGTGTGGTTGGCTGGCCGAGCGCCGGCTCGATAGCTTCCTGGCCAGTGCCGACCATATCCGCGACTATCTGGCCACGCTGGCACACGACTATCAGGCAAGCCAAGGCTTGTCCGAATCGGACAAGCGAGCACTGCCTCCACTCAAACGCGGCAAGAACGCCGCCTCGCGTGCCCGGCTGCTGGCGGCCCTGCGCCGCTATTACCGTTTCTGGGTAGAGCAGCATGTGCTGCCCATCGATCCCAGCGCCGACCTGTACAACCCCAAACTGGTAAGACCCTTGCCCAAGACCTTGTCGGAAGCCGAGGTCGAGGCGCTGCTGGCCGCGCCCGATGTCAGCACCCCCTTGGGCCTGCGCGACCGTGCCATGCTTGAATTGATGTATGCCACGGGGCTGCGGGTGTCGGAACTGGTGACGCTGCCCCAGGTGGCGCTCGGCTGGCGTGAAGGCGTGGTGCGGATCGAGCAGGGCAAGGGTGACAAGACCCGGCTGACGCCGATGGGCGAGCCGGCACAGCTATGGTGCCAGCGTTATCTGGAACAGGCTCGGCCGCTGTTATCGGGCGGGCGGACCGATACCGCCGCCTTTCTCAATCACCACGGCGAAGCGATGACCCGGCAGGGCTTCTGGTTTATCGTCAAACGCTACGCCGGCCAGGCTGGCATTGCGGCTGAGCGGCTGAGCCCGCATGTGCTGCGGCATGCTTTTGCCACCCATCTGGTCAATCATGGGGCCGATCTGCGGGTCGTGCAGTTGCTGCTGGGCCATGCCGACATCTCCACCACCCAGATCTACACCCATGTGGCCAAGGAGCGGCTGCAACGCCTGCATGCCGAACATCATCCGCGTGGGTAGCGTTTGTATCGCTCCAGCTGTCCGCGTGCTGAGCGGAGGAGATTGTCGGGCTGGCGGCGGCAGCCTATCCGCCTTGTGTTTCTCATAAGCCTTTGCTCGGGAGTCGCCGATGACCTCGGAGCAGGAAGCTTGCTGGAGCATTTCTGAAAACTTGGAGTCAGTGGAGCCGGACACGGAGTGTCCGGTGCAGGCCGACCAAGCAGCATTACTAGTGATTCCGACTTGAAGGGGAAGGCACCAGTCAATAAAAAACCCCGCCGGAGCGGGGTTTTTCAGTGAGAACCTCAGCAGGTTCAGGCCGGTTCGGCGGCAGTTTCCTTGATATCGAGCAGGATCTGGTCCTTGTCGTCAATGTCGATGGTGACTTCGCCACCGCTTGCCAGCCGGCCGAACAGCAGCTCGTCGGCCAGAGCCTTGCGGATGGTGTCCTGGATCAGGCGCGACATCGGCCGCGCGCCCATCAGCGGGTCGAACCCCTTCTTGGCCAGGAAAGCCTTGAGCGCCGGGGTGAAGTGGGCCTCGACCTTCTTGTCGTGCAGTTGGGCTTCGAGTTGCAGCAGGAACTTGTCCACCACCTGGAGGATGATTTCCTGATCGAGCGCCGCGAACGAGACGATGGCGTCGAGACGGTTGCGGAATTCCGGGGTGAACAGCCGCTTGATCTCGGCCATCTCGTCGCCCACCGACTTATTGAAGGTAAAGCCGATGCTGGTCTTGTTGAGGGCCTCGGCACCTGCGTTGGTGGTCATCACGATAATGACGTTGCGGAAGTCGGCCTTGCGCCCGTTGTTGTCGGTCAGGGTGCCGTGGTCCATCACTTGCAGCAGCACATTGAAGATATCGGGATGGGCCTTCTCGATCTCATCAAGCAGCAGCACTGCATAAGGATGCTTGGTGATCGCCTCGGTCAGCAGGCCGCCCTGGTCGAAGCCGACATAGCCGGGGGGGGCGCCGATCAGGCGGCTAACGGCGTGGCGCTCCATATATTCCGACATATCGAAGCGGATCAGCTCGATGCCGAGCACATAGGCAAGCTGACGTGCCACTTCGGTCTTGCCGACCCCGGTTGGGCCGGAGAACAGGAAGGAGCCGATCGGCTTTTGCGGATTGCCAAGCCCAGACCGTGCCATCTTGATGGCGGCAGCCAGCGCATCGATGGCCTTATCCTGACCAAACACCACGTTCTTCAGATCGCGATCGAGCGTCTTGAGTGCATCGCGGTCATTGGACGAGACGTTCTTCGGTGGAATGCGCGCAATCTTGGCGACTATTTCTTCCACTTCGCCTTTACCAATGGTTTTCTTCTGGCGAGACTTTGGCAGAATCTTTTGTGCAGCGCCTGCCTCATCGATGACGTCGATGGCTTTGTCGGGCAGATGACGATCATTGATATATTTAGCCGACAGCTCGGCTGCGGTGGCGAGTGCGGCAGCGGTGTATTTGACGCCGTGATGCTCTTCAAAGCGTGACTTGAGGCCCTTGAGGATTTCCACTGTCTGCTCGATCGACGGCTCGGCCACATCGATCTTCTGGAAGCGACGTGACAGGGCATTGTCTTTCTCGAAGATGCCGCGAAACTCGGTATAGGTGGTGGCACCGATACATTTGAGCGAGCCGTTGGACAAGGCGGGCTTCAACAGGTTGGAGGCATCGAGCGTACCGCCTGACGCGGCACCTGCACCGACGACCGTATGGATCTCGTCGATAAACAGGATTGCGTTGCGGTCTTCGGAGAGCTGCTTGATCACGGCTTTCAGCCGCTGCTCGAAATCGCCGCGGTATTTAGTGCCGGCCAGCAGAGCGCCCATATCGAGTGCATAGACGGTGGCATCAGCGAGGATATCGGGCACTTCGCCATCGATGATCCGTTTGGCCAGCCCTTCGGCAATGGCGGTCTTGCCCACGCCGGCTTCGCCGACCAGCAGCGGATTGTTCTTGCGACGGCGGCACAGGACCTGAATCACCCGTTCCAGCTCGGCATCGCGGCCGATCAGCGGGTCGATCCGGCCTTGCAGGGCCGATTGGTTGAGGTTCTGGGTGAAACTTTCGAGCGCGCCGTGACCGCTTTCGCTGTTCTCGTTCTCGTGCTCGTGTTCGTGTTTGGGCGTGCTGTGATTGGTCTGCTGCGGCGACACCTTGCTGATGCCATGTGAGATGTAGTTGACCACATCAAGCCGGGTGATGCCCTGCTGGTGCAGGAAATACACCGCGTGTGAATCCTTCTCGCCGAAGATTGCTACCAGCACATTGGCGCCGGTGACTTCCTTCTTGCCCGAAGACTGCACATGCAGGATGGCGCGCTGGATAACGCGCTGAAAGCCGATGGTGGGCTGGGTTTCGACTTCGCCGGTGCCGGCCACCAGAGGGGTGTGCTCGGCGACGAAATCGGTGAGTTCCTTGCGGAGCTGCTCGATATTGGCGCCACAGGCACGCAGTACCTCAGCGGCGCTCGGATTGTCTAACATGGCAAGCAGCAGGTGTTCCACCGTAATGTACTCATGGCGTTTCTGCCTTGCTTCCATGAACGCCATATGCAGGCTGACTTCGAGTTCCTGGGCGATCATCAGTTTTCCTCCATGACACATTGCAGCGGATGCTGGTGCTGCCGCGAAAAGTCGGTCACTTGCGCGACCTTGGTGGCGGCGATGTCTTTAGGGAAGACACCACAGACGCCCTTGCCTTCAGTATGGACTTTGAGCATTACCCGAGTGGCTCGTTCACGGTCCAGGCTGAAAAACTGTTGGAGGACAATTACCACGAAGTCCATCGGCGTATAGTCGTCGTTCAACAAAAGCACTTTGTAGAGCGGCGGCGGTTTGACGCGGGTGGGCGATTTGGCGAGTTCAACGCCATCGTCGTGCTGGGTGGCCATAGTCCTGAAGCGTTAATAAGAGCGCTTGCTACCGTACCGTAATTTTGGCGCGTCGGGGAGCTTTTTCAAGTGACGTATTTCTCCTACAGCTGTGGCTGGCCATGGCCCTTTGCTTGACGCTCAGTTTGAAAACAACGTAAATAGCCGCGTTTGGCTTCAACTTGCAGTACCGGCGGTAGGCTGTACGGACATGACGCAGTACCCGAGTTGCCAGTCTTGCGAGCATGGAACCATAACAAAAGCGGGGTTCGCCCCCAACACTGCAACACGATTAGAGGAAACAACGATGGCAACTGGTACCGTCAAGTGGTTCAACGATTCCAAGGGCTATGGCTTCATCACGCCGGATGACGGCGGCGAAGACCTGTTCGCCCATTTCTCGGCCATCAATATGAGCGGCTTCAAGACCCTCAAGGAAGGCCAGAAAGTGTCGTTCGACGTCACCCAAGGTCCGAAGGGCAAGCAAGCCTCCAATATCCAGTCGGCCTAAATCTGCCTGGATTGGAAAGAAAAACCCCGCATCGCACGGGGTTTTTCTTTTTGATGACGACTACGCCCGGGCAATGACCCGGACGTAGTGTTATTACATGCGAGCGATCATGGCATCGCCGAAGGCCGAGCAGCTGACCTCATTGGCGCCGTCCATCAGACGGGCGAAGTCATAGGTGACTTGCTTGTCGGCGATCGCGGCTTCCATGCCCTTGATGATCAGATCGGCCGCTTCGGCCCAACCCAGATGGCGCAGCATCATTTCGGCCGACAGGATCAGCGAACCGGGATTGACCTTGTCCTGACCGGCGTACTTGGGCGCGGTGCCGTGGGTGGCTTCGAACATGGCGACGTTGTCGCTCAGGTTGGCACCCGGGGCGATGCCGATGCCGCCCACCTGGGCTGCCAGCGCGTCGGAGATATAGTCACCGTTGAGGTTCAGGGTGGCGATCACATCGTATTCAGCCGGACGCAGCAGGATCTGCTGCAAGAAGGCGTCGGCGATCGCATCCTTGACCACGATCTCGCGACCGGTCTTGGGATTGACGAATTTGCACCACGGACCGTTGTCGATCAGTTGGGCGCCGAATTCGTTCTTGGCCAGCTCATAGCCCCAATCACGGAAGCCACCTTCGGTGAACTTCATGATATTGCCCTTGTGCACCAGCGTGACCGACTTGCGATCGTTGTCGATGGCGTACTGGATGGCCTTGCGCACCAGGCGTTCGGTGCCTTCGCGCGAAACCGGCTTGATGCCGATGCCGCTGGTGCCCGGGAAGCGGATCTTCTTCACGCCCATTTCGGTTTGCAGGAAGTTGATCACCTTCTTGGCGCCTTCGGATTCGGCGGCCCATTCGATACCGGCGTAGATGTCTTCGGTGTTCTCACGGAAGATCACCATATCGGTCAGCTCAGGCTGCTTCAGCGGCGAGGGCACGCCCTGGAAGTAGCGCACCGGGCGAAGGCAGACGTAGAGGTCGAGTTCCTGGCGCAGTGCCACGTTGAGCGAACGGATACCGCCGCCGACCGGGGTGGTCATCGGGCCCTTGATCGACACGACGTAGTCTTTGAGGGCGGCCATGGTCTCTTCGGGCAGCCAGACGTCGCTGCCGTAGACCTTGGTCGATTTCTCGCCGGCGTAGATCTCCATCCAGTGGATCTTCTTGACGCCGCCGTAAGCCTTCTCGACCGCGGCGTCGACCACTTTCTTCATCACCGGCGTGATATCGATGCCGATGCCGTCACCTTCGATGTACGGAATGATCGGCTGGTCGGGAATCGCTTGGCCCGGGATGATTTTCTGGCCGCTGGCGGGGATCTTGATGTGGGATTGGGTGCTCATGCCTACTCCGTGGACGAGGATGTGCTTGGGGAGAACAGCGAGCCGTCCGGACGGACGGCTCGCGCTGCTTTTTCTGGAAATCGGGGCGCCCGCTGGCTGGCGGCGCGCCGAACCTTGTTATTATCCGGGAAATACCGTTTCGTCGCCAGTTGCCCGCCATGCCCGAACTCCTCCTGTTCAACAAGCCCTATGGCGTGATCTGCCAGTTTTCCGACCATCCGCTTCATCCCACCCTGTCGAGCTATATCGAGGCGCCCGGCTTCTATCCGGCCGGCCGGCTCGACACCGATTCCGAAGGATTGCTGCTGCTCACCGACCACGGCCCCTTGCAGGCCCGGATCGCCGATCCGCGCCACAAGCTGCCCAAGACCTACTGGGTCCAGGTCGAAGGCGTGCCCGATGAGGCGGCGCTCGAAGCGCTGCGCCGGGGGGTCGATCTGGGTGACTTCCATACCCTGCCGGCCGAGGTACGGCTGATGGCGCCGCCGGCACTATGGCCGCGCCAGCCACCGATACGGGTGCGCAAATCGATTCCCGATAGTTGGATCGAGCTGACCATTCGTGAAGGCAAGAATCGGCAGGTGCGCCGCATGACGGCCAAGGTTGGCCTGCCGACCTTGCGGCTGGTGCGGGTCCGGATCGGCGATTGGCAGCTCGATGGACTGGAGCCGGGCCAGATGCGCCGGCTCGAGGTCGAGCTGTCGCGCCGGCCGATGCCTGCCGTCGCGCGTCCGCAACGGCCCCGGCGCTGAACTGGCGGCTGCGGCGGGCTTTCGGGTAAGGTCGGGCGGTTCCTTCGCTTTCCTGCCAGGCCCGCCATGCTGATTCCTTCCGGCCAACATCCGACCGCGCTTGCCATCGCCCGTGCCCTGATCGAGGGCTTTGACAAGCATTACCGCATCTTCCGTCAGGTCAGCAGTGCCGCCCGCCACCGCTTCGAGGCCGGTGACTGGCATGCGGTGCAGCAGGCTGCCCGCGAGCGGATCCGTTTCTACGACGAGCGGGTCGAGGAATGCGTCGAGCGGCTCCACAGCGAATTCCAGGCCGACTGGCTCGACGATGCGATCTGGCAGCAGGCCAAGCTGCTGTTCATCGGGATGCTGATCAACCACAAGCAGCCCGAACTGGCCGAAACCTTCTTCAATTCGGTGTTCTGCCGCATCCTGCACCGCAATTACTTCCATAACGACTTCATCTTCGTGCGCCCGGCCGTCTCGACGGAATATATCGAGTCGGACCCACCCACCTATCGCAGCTACTACCCGGCCAGCAACGGCCTGGTCAAGACCCTGTTCCAGATCGTGCACGACTTCGGCTGGCGTCGCCGCTTTGCCGATCTGAAGCGCGATATCGGCTATGTGATCGAAGCGGTGCGGCGCCATCTGCAAGGCTGGCCCGAAGTCGCGGCCAATTTCCAGATTCAGGTGCTGTCCTCGGCGTTCTATCGCAACAAGGCCGCCTATATCATCGGCAAGGCGGTCAACGGTGCCCATGAATACCCGTTTGCCGTGCCGGTGCTGCACGACGACGACGGCCGGCTCTATCTCGATACGGTGCTGCTGGAAATCCGTCGCATTGCCGTGCTGTTCTCGCTCAACCGCGCCTACTTCATGGTGGACATGGAAGTGCCATCGGCCTACGTCGGCTTTCTGCGCAGCATGATGCCGTTCAAGTCCAAGGCCGAGCTGTACACCATGCTGGGTCTGCAAAAGCAGGGCAAGACGGTGTTCTATCGCGATCTGATGGCCCATCTGCGCTATTCGCGCGACGACTTCATCGTGGCGCCCGGGATCCGCGGTCTGGTGATGCTGGTGTTCACGCTGCCGTCGTTTCCCTATGTGTTCAAGATCATCAAGGACGAGATCGCGCCCACCAAGGAAGTCACCAAGGACATCGTCCGGGCCAAATATCTGCTGGTGAAGCAGCACGACCGGGTCGGGCGGATGGCCGATACGCTGGAATTCTCCAATGTCGCCCTGCCCAAGGCCCGCTTCACCGCCGAGCTGCTGCGCGAATTGCATGAGCTGGCGCCCAGCGTGGTCGAGGAGGAAGACGACACCGTCGTGATCAAGCATCTCTATATCGAACGGCGGATGGAGCCGCTCAATCTGTTCCTCAATCGGGCCACGCCGGTACAGCTCGAGCATGCGGTCTGGGAATACGGCAACGCGATCCGCGAACTTGCCTCGGCCAATATCTTTCCGGGCGATATGCTGTTCAAGAACTTCGGCATTACGCGCTACGGCCGGGTCGTGTTCTACGACTACGACGAGATCGAGTACATGACCGACTGCCATTTCCGCACGATTCCCGAAGCGCCGACGCCCGAGATGGAGATGGCGGCCGAGCCGTGGTACCCGATCGCCAGAAACGATGTGTTTCCCGAAGAGTTCGGCCGCTTCCTGCTCGGCCCGCCGGCGATCCGCCGCGTGTTCATGCACCACCATGCCGACTTGCTGTCGGCCGAGTTCTGGCGCGAGCGGCAGAGCCGGATCGCCCGCGGCCATGTCGAGGACTTTTTCCCCTATCCCGAGTCCCTGCGCTTTGCCCATCTGTTCCCGGAGAGCGCCGACTAGGCAAATGGAAAAATACCTGTAAAAAGACTGCAAATAAGAGGGCGGACAATATTGATCTTGGAAAATATTATCCGCAACTTCCTTCTCTCCTGACTACCCTCACCACACCGTATAGATCTGCCCCGTCTGTGCCCCCTCGACACTCTTGGCATAGGCCTTGGCCACCCGAGCGGCCGGAACCGGGTCGAAGCCCGGGAAGTAGTCGCCGTAATCGGGCACCGACTCCTGCAACAGATTGGGGCTGACGATATTGATGCGCAGGCCGCGCGGCAGCTCGATGGCGGCGGCGCGCACAAAGCTGTCGAGGCCACCGTTGACCAGGGAAGCGGCGCTGCCGTAGCGGATCGGATCGCTGCTGAGGATGCCGCTGGTCAGGGTGATCGAACCGCCGTCCTTGAGTACCTGCTGGGCCGTCAGCACCAGATTGACCTGACCCATCAGCTTTTCGCGCAGACCCACGCCGATCTGTTCTGGCGTCATTTCGGTCAGCGGGCCGAAATGGACGGCGCCGGCCGTGGCGACCACGGCGTCGATGTCGTCGATGCTGTGCAGGAGCGCACGTACCGAGTCGAGGTCGGCCATATCGGCCTGGTAGTCGCCGCGGCTTCGGCTGACGGGGATGATCTGGTGGCGCTGGCCCAGTTCGGCGGCGACGGCGGAACCGATGGCGCCGTGGGCGCCGATCAGGACGATCTTCATGGTTTTGCTCCTATTGTTGATAATCACGCAGTAATCACAAGCAGGCCCACAGCATAGCAAGGCATTGATCGGCGAAAAGCCTGGCTGGGCCGGATTCACTGTCAACAAATAGGAAACAATCAATGCAGGACAAGACCCGTTTCGACTGGGCCATGGCGTTTTTGCAGGTAGTGGAGCAGGGGGGATTTACCGCCGCAGCGGCGCAGGCCGGGCTGTCGAAGACCCAGTTGTCGAAGCAGGTGGCGCAACTGGAACGCTCGCTCGGGGCACAGCTGCTCTATCGCACGACGCGCTCCCTGCGGCCGACCGAGGCCGGGCTGGTCTATCTTGACTATTGCCGCCGCCTGCGGGCGACCTGGCAGGAATCGGAACAGGCGCTGGCCGGGCTGCGCGAGGAAGTGACCGGACGGTTGCGCATCACCGCGCCGACCAGCTTTGGCCCGTATTTCATGGCCGAGATGCTGATGGCGTTCCGCCAGCGCTACCCGCTGGTCGAGCTGTCGCTCGATCTCGACCGCACACCGGTCGATCTGGTGGCGCAGGGTTTCGATCTGGCGCTGCGGCTCAGTCGAGGCATCGATGAGCGGTTGGTGGCGCGGCCGCTCGGTGTGCTGCGCGATTGGGTGGTGGCAAGTCCGCAGTTATTGATCGGGCGCGACTACCCCGAGCGGCCGGCGGCGTTGGCGGGCTGGCCCTGTCTGGTCAATTCCCATTTCAAGGAACCGAACCGCTGGCTGTTCAGCCGCGATGGCGAGCCGCATCCGGTCGAGGTGCAGGCCTGGTTTGCGGTCAACGATTACATGATGATGCGCCAACTGGCGCTGCTGCACGCCGGCGTCACCCGATTGCCGAGCTATCTGGTCGAGCGCGATGTGGCGGAAGGTCGTCTGGTGCGTCTGCTCGAAGGCTTCGAGCTGCCGTCCTTGCCGCTTTATCTGGCCTACCCTTACCGCCAGCCGCAACCGCCCAAGCTGCGCGCCCTGGTGGCGTTTATCGAGGACTGGTTCGCCGACCCGGCCAGACGCACTCCGGTGCGCCAGGGAAAAACGGCCGGCGGTGTCATCGCACCGCCGGCCGTAACCGGATAGGACTGCTCAGCTTTTAGTGGGCAGCCGGTGCCGGCGTGCTGGCCGGCGCAGCCGGCTTGACCACTTCGACCTTGGGTGCCGGGGCGGCAGTCTGGTTGGAGTACAGGAAGATATTGGCGATGCACGAGGTGCACAGACCGGCCAGGATGGCAGCAAACAGCGCTCGCATGCCGATCTGGGCCAGGTTCTTCTGCTGGTTCGGGGCCATCGAGCCGATACCGGCCACGCAGATACCGACCGAGCTGAAGTTGGCGAACGAAGCCAGGGCAAACGTCGAGATCACGATGGCGCGATCGGACAGCAGACCTTCGCTCTTCATCCGGGCCAGATCAAGATAGGCCACGAATTCGTTGATCACGATCTTCTGACCGAGCAGCGAGCCGACGTGGAGCGACTCGTTCCAGCTCACGCCGATCGCAAAGGCGATCACCCGGAACAGCTGACCGAAGATGTATTGCATGGTCAGGCCGTCGAAGGCGCCACCGGTCGATTCCTTGATCACGGCATTGAGGCCGGTCCACACGCCCACCACATCGTGCAGCAGGTAGTTGCACATGGCGATCAGCGAAACGAAGGCGATCAGGATCGAGGCGACGATCACTGCCAGCCGCACGCCGTCGATCGTGCCCTGCACCACGGCGTTGATGAAGTGACCGTGATGGCCGTGGTCGTATTCGAACTTCTCGCCATCCTTGGCCGCATCGCGCTCGGTTTCAGGCAGCAGCATCTTGGCAAACATGATGGCGGCCGGGGCGTTCATCACCGACGACAGCAGCAGGAAGGAAGCAAAACGGGCCTGCTCGTTCGGGTCGGCACCGCCCAGGAAGCTGACGTAGGCCGCCAGCACCGAACCGGACAGGTGGGCCAGGCCACCGGTCATCATGGTCATCAGCTCGGAGCGGCTCATGCCTTTGATAAACGGTTTGACCAGCAGCGGGGCTTCGGTCTGACCCAGGAAGATATTGCCGGCCACCGCGAGGCTCTCGGCGCCGGTGAGGCGCATGGTGCGCTGCATCACCCAGGCAAATACCACCACGATCCGTTGCAGGATGCCGAAGTGATAGAGCAGGGCAGTGAAGGCCGAGAAGAAGATGATGATCGGCATCACGTTGAAGACGAAGATGAAGCCGAGTTTGCCGCCTGGCGAGGCCAGGTCGTTACCGAACACGAAACGGGCACCTTCGCCGGCGAAGCTGAGCAGTTTGACGAAACTCATGCTGATGCTGGTGAAGGCTTCCCGGGCCGGCGGGAAGTAGTTGATCACCAAGCACAGGATGATCTGCAATAGTGCGCCGAAACCCACCAGCCGCCAGTTGATGGCCTTGCGATTGGCGGAAAATAGGTAGGCCAGCGCTAACAGGCAGACCATGCCTATCAGCGATTGAGCGATGCTGATCATCGTTTTTCCTGCTCCCCTGAAAACAAAGCGGCGGATTGTACGCAAAGCGCACCTCCGCCGCAGCTTTTTCGTCCGATTTCTATCGAGTTTTCAGCGGGATACAACAGTAGCGTCGCCGCCTTTGCTCAGCGCGGCCGGATTGCCGCCGGGGCGGGTGCCGGAGCGGCACTCTGGGCCCAGTAGAGGCCGGCGAAAATCGCCGCAAGGCCGGCGACATGGTAGTAGGCCAACTGTTCATCGAGAAACAGCATGGCCAGCAGGGCACCAAAAGCCGGGATCAGATGGAGGAACCCGGCCGCCTGGGTCGGACCCAGATGCTGCACTGCCCGCATATAGGACAGTAGCGCCAGCACCGAGGGGAAGATCCCCAGATAGGCCACACTGGCGAAATTGGCCACGCTGGCCGCCGGCAGGCCGTGACGCGAGATGTCGAACAGGCAGAACGGCAACAGGATCGCCAGCCCAAGCGCTACCGTGACCGTCAGCACCGCCAGCCTGTCCAGCCCTTCGGGCAGACCACGCAGCAGCAGGGTATAGACCGCCCAGCAGCCCAGGCCGACACAGACCCAGATATCGCCCGGATTGAAATTCAAGGCCAGCAGCCGCGTCAGATCGCCCTGGCAGACGATGGCCAGCACCCCGACCAGCGAGGCAGCCGTGCCGCCCCATTCGCGACTGGACAGCGGCCGGCGCCAGGCGACCCAGGCGAGCAGCATCACCATCAGCGGCACCAGGGCATTGAACAGCACGGCATTGGTGGCCTTGGTCGAGCGCAGCCCGATATAGATCAGCGTATTGGAGATGGCGATCCCATAGAGCGCCAGCCACAGCAGGCGCTTCTTCACTTGCAGCAACAGGGCTTTCTGCGCCATCAGACGCGGCCAGGCCAGCGGCAACAGCACCAGCAAGGCAGTAAGCCAGCGGCCAAAGGCCAGGGTGATCGGTGAGATATCGGCGTGCAGGGCGCGCGCCAGGACAAAGTTTCCAGCCCAGCAAAGGGTGGCAAAGACGAGCAGCAGATACGGCACGGCCGCCCCAGGCGGCAGGGGGAGGGACAACATCGGTATGAATCGCCTCTGGTCGAGGTAGATAAGCCACCCGGCACTTGTGGCGCCGGGCGAATCGGGTGGCTGGCCATCCCGGGTGTCGGGATGACGAGGGGGCGCAGTGTAGCCCAGATCATTGCGCATTGCAGCAAGATTTCCAGGCACTTGGCGCGGGAACACCTTGTTTTTTCGCAGAAGCCTGCTATGAAAAGCGCGGAAACTTGCTGCGATGCAGCGCCGGCCGAATGGCTCGCCCGCTTGCAGCAACAAGAGGACTACGTTGTTCAGTGAGCCGCCAGCACGCCAATTGGCCGGCTCGTCACGGCTTTCGCCGATGGCGCTATCGCGACGGGTACGGTGTTCGGCGGTTCGGGACGCAGGGAAGGGCGCAGCAGGACGGTGAAATAGAGGGAAGACGAAGAAAAAAGGCTGACATGAAAAATACCGGAAAGACGTCTGCTATATATGGGGCGGTATAAAAATAAAAATAAATAAAACTTGCAGTGCTGCCTCCTCGACGGCTTCCACTACAACCACCGCCGCCGCCAAAAGAACACCCCCATCGAGCCGCCGATCAAGGCCATCACCAGCAGCACGGTGTAGTAACCCCACGGCCACTTGAGCTCGGGCATGTTCTGGAAGTTCATCCCATAGACCCCGGCAATAAAGGTCAGCGGCATGAAGATGGTGGCGATCACGGTCAGAAAGCGCATTTCGCGGTTAAGCCGATTGCTCTGGTGCGACATATACAGATCGCTCAGGCTGGCGGCGAGATCGCGCAGCGCTTCCATCGATTCGATCAGATGGACGCTATGGTCGTAGACATCGCGCAGATAGAGCTGGGTTTCCTGCTGGAAGTAGCCCATATCGTCGCGTTGCAGGGCATTGAGCATATCGCGCAGCGGCCACAGCGCCCGGCGCAGATGGAGCAGTTCGCGCCGAAAGTTGTGGATATGGCGCAAAAGTCCGGTCTGATGACGCCCGACCAGCTCGTCTTCGAGCGCCTCGGCCCGCTCGCCCAGCGCCTCGATCACCATAAAGTAGCTGTCGACGATCCTATCGAACAGGGCATAGGCCAGATGATCGGCGCCGAACTGGCGCATCACCCCGGTATGGCGCTGCAAGCGCTCGCGCAGATCGTCAAACGCAGGTCCGGGGCCTTCGCGGAAGGTCAGCACGAATTGCTGGCCCAGCACCAGGCTGATCTGTTCGGCATGGACCTGGTCGGCTTCGTAGCGCACCAGCTTGGCCACCAGATACAGATAGTTGTCGTAGATCTCGACCTTGGGACGCTGGTCGGTGTTCAGAATGTCTTCGAGGGTCAGCGGGTGGAGCCGGAAGCGCCGGCCGATCGCTTCGAGCAGTTCGGAGTTGCCAAGGCCGTGGACATCGAGCCATTGCACCGGATAGGCCGAGGCTTCGCTCTGGTCGGCTGCGCCGAAGGCCGTCTCGTGCCAGGCGTCGGCCTCGGGGCCGTATCCGATCAGCGTGGTTTCGGTGTCGGATTCGGCCTCACGGGTCAGATTCAGGGCACCGGGAGGCTGGCCGGCTTCGCGACTGAAACGGCCGACCAGATGGCGGCGGTCGGACGGTGACGACGCTGGCCGGACCATCGTCAGGCCCAGTGAGCGAAATTGGCCGACAGGGTCAGGGGTACCCCGATATCGCGCCAGATTTCGGCTTCCTGCTGCAAGGCGGTATGGGTCAGCGGGCTGCTGTCGAGCCAGTCATCAGGTGCACTGAGCGCGAAACCCTGCTTATTGGCTTCAAGCGTCAGCGGCGGCGCCGGGCCATCGGTTCGGTTGCGGCAGCACAGCACCGCCAGCCGCAGGGCCAGGATCTGTGCCCATTTGCTGTGCGGAATCTGACTGCCGAGCTTTTTGAGCCCGCCCCGATGGGCGAGCACCAGTTGCGCCAGTCTGGCCTGTTCGGGGCTGGAGAAACCGGGCATATCGGCGTGTTGCAGGATATAGGCCGAATGCTTGTGATAGCTCGCGTGCGACACGCTCAGTCCGAGCTCATGGAGCTTGGCTGCCCACAGCAGCAGATTGAGTTCGGGTTCGGGGTCGATGCCAAGGCTGCTGCTCAACTGGCGATGGAACTGCTCGGCCAGCCGGGCGACCCGGGCCTGTTGGGCCACATCGACATGGTAGCGGCGCTTGAATTGCGACACGGTGACTTCGCGCAGATCGCGCTGGTGCTGGCGGCCGATCAGGTCATACAGCACGCCGTCGCGCAGGGCGCCGAGCGTGATGGTCATCCGCTCGATGCCGAGTTCTGCGAACACGGCGGCCATGATGGCGAAACCGCCCGGCAGCACCGGCCGGCGGTCGGGGCGCAGGCCGTTGAGCTGCACGGCATCGATCTGGCCGGCCTTGAGCAGATGCTGGCGCAGCCGCTCCATCCCCTCGACGGTGATGCCGCCGCTGCTGAAATCATTGAGTTCCATGATGTCGGACAGCGAGCGGGCGGTGCCTGAAGTGCCGATGGCGAGCTGCCAGTGCTCGTGGCCGAATTCGCCGGCGATCGCCTGCAATTCGGCCCGGGCGGCCAGTTCGGCTTCGCGCAGGCCCTGCTTGCTGATCCGGCCGTCGGGGAAATATTTGAGGCTGTAGCTGACGCAGCCCATCAACAGGCTTTCGGTCTTGAGCGGCTTGAATTGCTGACCGATGATGAACTCGGTCGAGCCGCCACCGATATCGACCACCAGCCGCTTGTCGCGACTGGCCGGCAGACTGTGCGAGGCGCCCAGATAGATCAGCCGCGCTTCCTCGCGCCCGGCGATCACTTCGATCGGAAAGCCCAGCGCCGCTTCGGCGCGGGGCAGGAAATCGCTGCTGTTGCGTGCCACCCGCAAGGTATTGGTGGCAACGGCCCGCACGCATTCGCGCGGCAGACCGCGCAATCGCTCGCCGAAGCGGGCCAGCGCGGCAAGTGCCCGGGTCTGGCTTTTCTCGTCGAGATGGCCGCGCGCATCGAGGCCGGCGCCGAAGCGCACCGTATCCTTGAGCGAGTCGAGCATATAGAGCTGGTCGTCCACCACCCGGGCAACCTGGAGGCGGAAACTGTTGGAGCCGAGATCGACGGCGGCGATGGTCGGGCAATGGGTCATGGTATGGATTTTCCGGCAGGCATCGGCGAATTGTCGGAAGCGGCCGGATGAAAAACAAGCCCCCGCAGCATCGGCGCGGGGGCTTATCGGTGTGAGGGAGCTCAGTTGGCGGCTTTGCGGACGATGGTCTCGACATCGGCATGGCGCACATCGACGCCCTTGACCAGATAGACCACATACTCGGCCACATTCTTGGCATGGTCGCCGACCCGTTCGATCGCCTTGGCCACTTCGATGATTTCGAGCGACAGGCTGATGGTGCGCGGGTCTTCCATCATAAAAGTGATCAGTTGACGTTGCAGGCCCTTGAATTCCTCATCGAGCCGCAGATCGTCGCGTGCCACCTGGGCCGCCACGCTCGGGTCGAGCCGGGCGAAGCCGTCGAGCGCCACATGGAGCATATCGGTGGCGAGTTCGGCCAGATGCTCCAGATCGCGGAAACGCGGCACATGGACCCGGCCGGCTTCGTTGATCTGTCTGGCACGGCGGGCGATCTTGGCGGCCTTGTCGCCGATCCGCTCCAGATCGTTGATGACCTTGATCACCGTCAGCACCATGCGCAGATCGCTCGCAGCCGGCTGGCGGCGGGCAATCATCAGGGTGCATTCGTCGTCGATGCGCAGATGCAGGGCATCGACCTGGACCTCGGTGGTGACGACCTTCTCGATCAGATTGGCATCGCCTTCGGCCAGCGCTTTCATGGCGTCGCGGAACTGCTCCTCGACCAGTCCTGCCATGCCGAGCACGTTGCCGCGGATCGATTCGAGTTCGGCGTCGAACTGCTTGGAAATATGCTCTGACATCGGAATTTTCCTCTTTACGTATCCGATTGCTGCGGACGGGCGGCCAGCTTGGCATGGCCGCACCAGGGCGGCAAAAGAAGTTTTATTGACACTCAGGCGCGCGGACCGCGCACGGTCTCGACGCCGTCGGGGCCGCCCAACAGTAGCACGTCGGCCGGGCGGCGGGCGAACAGGCCGTTGCACACCACACCAACGATCTGGTTGATCTCGCTCTCGAGCTTGATCGGTTCGGCAATCGCCAATCCCCAGACATCGAGAATCAGATTGCCGTTATCGGTGACGAAACCTTCGCGCAAAGCCGGCCGCCCACCGAGTTTGACCAGTTCGCGCGCCACATGGCTGCGCGCCATCGGAATGACTTCGACCGGCAGCGGGAATTCCCCCAGTTGGCGCACCCGCTTGGAATGGTCGGCAATACAGATGAATTGCTCGGCAACCGCCGCCACGATCTTCTCGCGCGTCAGCGCACCGCCGCCGCCCTTGATCATCTGGAGATGGCCGTTGATCTCGTCGGCACCGTCAACATAGACCGGCAGGCTATCGACCTGTTGCAGCTCGTAGACCGGAATCCCATGCGACTTGAGTCGCTCGGCGGTGGCCACCGAACTGGCGACGGCACCGTCGATGCGACCCTTGATCTTGGCCAGCTCGTCGATGAAGTAGTTGGCGGTCGAACCGGTGCCGACGCCGATCACTGCCTGCTCGGGCAAAAAGGCGATGGCGGCTTGGGCGGCGGCTTGCTTATAGGCGTTCTGGGTCATGATGGCGGACTCGGCTTGAGTGGAAGAAAGAGGGCGGGCGCGGCTATAGCCCACGGCCGCTTTGCAACTGATGCACGAATTTGGTGATGCCGGCCAACAGCATTTCGATGGCGATGGCGGTCAGGATCAGGCCCATCAGCCGTTCGAACGCCATGGTCACCTTCTCGCCCAGGAAGTCGGCGATCTTCTCGGCAAAACCGAGCACCACGGCCGAGACCAGCATGGCGATGGTGAGCGCGCCGATCCATTCGGGCATCCGGTGCGGCTCGCGTGACACCATCAGCAGCACGGTGGCAATGGCCGACGGGCCGGCGATAAACGGGATCGCCAAGGGCACCAGAAACGGTTCGCCATGGACCGCATGGCCAAACGAGCCTTCCGAATGGGGAAACACCATCTTGAGAGCGATGATGAACAGGATCACCCCGCCTGCGATGCTGAGCGAGGTATCGGTCAGATGCATCACATCGAGAAAACGCTGACCGAAGAATGCGAAGAACAGCAGGATCAGAAAGGCGAAAAAGACTTCGCGGATGATGATGCGGCGCCGTCTGGCCGGATCGACCTGCTTGAGCAGGCCGATAAACAGCGGAATATTGCCCAGCGGGTCGGTAACGAGCAGCAGCAGGACCGTGGCGGAGACGAAGGAGGAGGTTTCCATAACAGGAACGGCGGTCTAGGTGGATCGGCTTCGTATTCTAGTGGGCGGCAGCGCCCCCACCAATTCGGGCCCACCACAGCGCTTGCCGGCGAGTCGGCAAGGACCCGCTGCGGCCGCGGCAGGGCGCCAGTACGGAGTTCTGGTTATAAGGTATGCGCATAGCGCATGAATTTTGGCTGATGTGCAAGATTCTATCTTGCAATCGATCCAAACACCTATGCGCTCTACGCATGAATCGCTAAGCAGACCGTTTTCCCAGCGTCGCTACGGCAGTGCGCAGCCGATCGAGCGCGGCAGCGTCGCCGCGGTAGCGTGTATCGATATAGGCGGCAGTGACTTCGGCCACGATGGCGGCGAGTTCGGGCCGCAGACGGGTCGCGGCCTCGGCATAGTCGCGCGGGCCCTGCTGGGGCAGGTCGGGCACGCCGAGCTTGGCCAGACGCTGGCGGAAACGCTGGTAGTGGCGGCGGGCCGGATCAAGCGGCAGCGGGCGGGCGCGCCACAGCAGCCATAGCACCACCGGCAGCGCTGCGGCCAGGATGGCCAGCAGGAAGGTGCTGATAAAACGGAACGACAGAAGCGAATCGATCCCGAGCCGGCGCAGCATGTCGCGTTGGCGTTCGGTGTTGTAGCCGATCACCCATTCGTTCCAGCCGTTGACCGCCGCATCGAGCATCAGGCGCACCTGTTTCACCAGATTATTGTCAAGTCGCATCATCAGCGGCACTTCCTCGCTGACGGCCGAAGCGAGTCCGCGTTCGATCCGCGACGGTGCCACGGCAAAGGTCGGATCGACCCGCACCCAGCCTTGGTCTTCGAGCCAGACTTCGGTCCAGGCATGGGCATCGGCCTGACGCACGATCAGGTAGTCGCCCGCATCGTTGTACTCGCCGCCCTGATAGCCCCCGACCACCCGGGCCGGCACGCCGGCCACCCGCATCAGAAACACGAACGCGCCGGCAAAGTGTTCGCAAAAGCCCTGACGGCCGGTAAACACGAAGCCGTCGATCGGATCGGTTCCGTAGAGCGGCGGCTGCAAGGTGTAGCGCAGCCGCTGACTGGTAAACAGACGCAAGGCCGCATCGACCCGCTCCTGCGGCGGCAGCTCGCGCCAGGCTTCGGCCGCCGCCCGGGCGCGCGGATTGCCGCTGGGCGGCAATTGCAGGGCACGGCGCAGCAGGGTGCGCTCCTCGCTGTCGGCAACCGCCTGGTAATTGATATAGGAAGACAGCTCGAAGCGGGTCCGCTTGAGCAGCGGGCGCGTCACCAATTGCAGATGGTCGGTAAAGCGGGCGCCGTCGGGCACGGTGGCCGGCATGTCGAGTGCCAGCACCCAGGGCCGCTGGTGTGGTTCGACCGTGATGGCATAGGACACCGGCACTTCATTGCTGCGTACCCGGCGCGGCCGCTGCGCTTCGAGCCATAGCGAGGGCGCGCCCTGGCTCCAGGTACGACCGTCGAATTCCTCGTAGACCGGCCCGCGCCAATAGAGCTGCGACTGGTCGGGCCGGCCTTCGCTGAAGCTGACGCGGAAGGCCACTTCGTCGTTCTGTGACATATCGGAAAAGCTGCCCGGCGACATATTGTCGGCCAGGCCGCTGCGCAGGCCCGCCCGGTCCTGCGGCAGCCGCCACAGCGGTCCTTCGATCCGCGGAAACAGCACAAACAGCAGCACCATCAAGGGCAGGCTCTGCAACAGCAGCATGCCGGCCATGCGCCAGTGCCCGAGCGCGGCGGCACGCCGGCCGGTCCAGCCGCCCCGGCTGTTCCAGCCGATCAGCAGTGCGGTGGTGGCCAGCACGGCCAGGAGCAGATAGGCCGCCATCCAGACGCTCTGGTTGAACAGGAAATTGGTGACGACCAGGAAATAGCTGATATAGACCAGCAGCAGCGCATCGCGGCGGGCGCGGGTTTCGAGCAGCTTGGCGGCCACCAGCACGGCCAGCAGCGCCACGCCGCCGTCGCGGCCAAGCAGGGTGCGGAATTCGGCGAATACCCCGCCGATCAGGGCAAAGGTGGCCAGCGTCAGCAGCCAGCGCGGCGGCAAGCGCCACTGGCGGCGGGCGATCCAGCCACGCAGCAGCAGCATGGCCGCCAGCGCGCCGCCCAGCCAGAGTGGCAGATGGAGCAGATGCGGCGCCAGCAGGGCGCCGAGCACGACGATCAGGGTCAGGGTCTGGGTGCGGTCGAGGTGAGGGTGGGTCATGCTTCCTCGCGGATACCGTGGAGCGCGAGCGCAGCCAGGCTGGCTTCGAGCTGGGCCTCGCCGCTTGCCGGGGCAAGTTCGCGGCCCGGCAGCTTGAGTCCCCAGCCCAGCCCCCTGGCATGGGCGGCCAGGACCCAGGCGCACAGCCGCGACAGCCGGTGTTCGGTTGTCAGGCCCGGCGGCAGCGTTTCCCAGTCGAGCCACAACATCGGCGCCGCTTCGCCCGAGAATTGTTTGACCATCAGACCGTCGTCGTGCGACAGCGCCTTCCAGGCCACCCGGCGCAGCGAGTCGCCGGGCACGAAGGGGCGCAGCCCGGCGAAATCATCCTGACCGCGCCGCAGCGAACTGCCGCCACCGCTGCCTTCGACCGGCGGTGGCAGGGGAGGCGGATCGGCTTCCGGCGCCGGATAGGCCAGGGCACGCTGCTCGAAGAAGGCATAGGACCAGGCGTGGAATACCCCGATCGGCCAGTGGGTATCGAGCCGCAGCCGCGGCGCCTTGATCCAGCCGCGTTCGGTGGCTGGCAGCGCCAGCGTCACGGTGGCGCTGTCGCGGCCGGCCAGATCGATCGAGTCCTTGATCTCGCCATAGCTCAGCTCGATATGGTGGCGCGCCAGCTCGGACGGATTGCTGACCAGAATCTCGAAACGGGCCGTTTCCCCCACGAAGGCTGCCTCGACCCGGCCCGGGGTCAGTTCGAGGCCAAGCAGATTACGGAAGGTATGGAAGATCGAAATGATGGCCATGGCGCCCAGCAGAAAGGCCAGGATATAGCCCAGCGCCAGATCGTAGTTGATGGCGCCGCCGAGGATCGTCAGCAGCATCACGATGAACACAAAGCCCGAGCGGCTCAGAAAGATATAGACGCGCTTCTGGGTCAGCCGCACCGTGACGCCGCCGCGCGGATGGTGACGCAGCAGCCAGCGTTGCCAATAGCCGGCGAACGGGGAAAGCAGCAGGCGCTCAAGGGATGGCAACATTGGCCACCAGCTTGCGCACGAGTTCGGGTTGCGGCCGGCCGCTGGTGCGCGCCAGCAGCCGGTGGGTGGCGACGCTGTCGAACACCGCCTGCAAGTCTTCGGGCAGCGCTGCATCGCGGCCGTCGAGCATGGCCCAGGCCCGGGCGGCGGCCAGCAGGCCAAGCGCTGCGCGCGGCGACAGGCCGTTGACAAAGTCTGGGGATTCGCGGGTGGCGTGGGTCAGCGCCTGCACATAGTCGACCAGCGCCGGCGCCACATGAACCGCCCGTACTGCTTCCTGGGCTTGCGACAGTTGCTCCGGGGTCAGCAGCGGTGCGATGCGCTTCATCATGTCGCGTCGGTCCTCGCCCAGCAGCATGGCGCGCTCGGCCGCTGCATCGGGGTAGCCCAGGGTCAGCCGCATCAGAAAGCGGTCGAGCTGCGATTCGGGCAGCGGGAAGGTGCCGATCTGGTGGGCCGGGTTCTGGGTGGCGATCACGAAAAACGGTTCGGGCAGGGGCCGGGTTTCGCCATCGAGGGTGACCTGGCGCTCCTCCATCGCTTCGAGCAGCGCAGACTGGGTCTTGGGCGTGGCGCGGTTGATTTCGTCGGCAAGCACCACCTGGCTGAATACCGGCCCCGGATGGAAGCGGAACTCGCCGCTGGCCCGCTCATAGATATTCACCCCGATCAGATCGGCCGGCAGCATGTCACTGGTGAACTGGACCCGCTGAAAGGCCAGCCCCAGCACGGCTGCCAGCGCATGGGCCAGGGTGGTCTTGCCGACGCCGGGCAGGTCCTCGATCAGCAGGTGGCCGCGAGCCAGCAGGCAGGCCAACGCCAGACGGGTTTCGCGGCCTTTGCCCAGGATCAGCAGATCGAGCTGGTCAAGTGCGCTTTGCAGATGGGCCGGGGTCGGCCGGGAGGAGGGCTGGGCCATGATCGACGATCGCTCCGGGTTGGCGAAGGGCAGGACGCCTTCTATTGGTTTATGACACCTCGACCGCTAAACTGTCCAGCAGTCGGACCTTGCAGGATTCTCTATTCCGTCGTTCGCCTATCCCCGCCGCGTCTGCGGCCGGTGTTCTTATTTAGCCAGGAGCATGCCTTGTTGGGATGGATCAGCCGCAAAATCCGGGGTAGCGCCCCGACGGCCTACCTTACGCACCCCGATTGCGCGCGCCACCAGATGGGGGCGCACCATCCCGAGTCGCCCGACCGGCTGGCGGCCATCCAGGACCGGCTGATCGCCGCCGGCATCTGGGACCTGCTCTGGCATGTCGAAGCTCCCCGCATCAGTCACGAATCACTGGCCCTGCTCCATCCGCCTGCCTATATCGAGGCGCTGGAGCGGCTGTCGCCGCAGCAGGGCATCGTTCACCTCGACCCCGATACCGCCATGAGCCCGCATACGCTCGATGCCGCGTTCCGCGCGGCCGGGGCGGTGGTCAAGGCGACCGAACTGGTGCTCGAAGGCCGGGCACAGAACGCCTTCTGTGCGGTGCGCCCGCCTGGCCATCACGCCGAATCGCGCCGGGCGATGGGCTTTTGCTTTCTCAATAACCTCGGGCTTGGTGTGGTCCATGCGCTCAAGCAGGGGCTGGAGCGGGTGGCGGTGGCCGATTTCGACGTCCACCACGGCAACGGCACCGAGGAACTGTTCCATGACAATCCGCGCGTGCTGATGGTCTCCACCTTCCAGCACCCTTTCTATCCCTACTGCGGCTCGCCGCCGCTTGGCCCCAATATGCACAATGTGCCGCTGCCGGCGGGCAGCCGCAGCGAGGAATTCCGCGCGGCGGTCGAGCGCGAATGGCTGCCGGCGCTCGACGAATTCCGCCCGCAGATGCTGTTTATCTCGGCCGGCTTCGATGCCCACCGCGAGGACGAGATGGCCTCGCTGGGTCTGGTCGAGGACGACTACGCCTGGGTGACGAGCCAGTTGCTCGACGTGGCCGAACGCCATGGCGAGGGCCGGGTGGTGTCGGTGCTCGAAGGCGGCTATGCCTTGTCGGCCTTGGGGCGTAGCGCCACGGCCCATATTCGGGTGCTGGCCGGGCTGTAAACAGCCATTCCCTTTCCAATAAAATAATACGACATCATATCGCAAGATAGGTAGCCGATTAGAATAGAAAAGTAAAATTTCTATCAATACGGCTATCGAGGCTGCCTAATCTTCGTCATCGCGTCCCGCGACCACGGCAGCCTAAGGCGGCGCAGGCAGCACTTCCAGAAATTCGCCTTCGAAATGGCGCCCAGAAAACAGTCTGCCTCTCCAACCACAGGCAGTTATCCACGATTTCTTCAGTGATAAGTCATGCTCAGGAATCAAGCAGAGATGGACATGTCATCTGCTGGCTGCTGGACGCTGGGGATGGGTGAAGGTGGACGCCATTTTTAAGGAGAATGAGTGTGCTGGTTTATCGGTAATGCAAAACGAATTCCACTGTTGGCTTTGCCAGCCTGTCAGGTATGACAGTTGACAAAAACTATCTTCAATCAATTTTTGATTGACCCTTCTAATTCGAGAATGACCTTGTTAGTATCGACTTGGCATAGCTGTCTAAACAAGCGCGTCGCCTGCTGGCAGACCGGATGAATTGTTCCGGGTTCCCGGCGGCGCCACCGTTCCCGTCCGCGTGCCGCCTGCTGGCGGTGCGTGTCTTTGTCGGCCCGACCGGCGGACCCGACCGTCCCGTCCTGCTACCCCCCTAAGTCAGAGGGCGGTGCGGTCGGGCCTCCGCCGGTACGGGCTACCTTTTTTACGTGGATGGAAGGCTTGTCTAGATCAATTCTATGACAATAGGATAAAATCGCGTGACGCTTCGATGTTGCCGTGTCTGACGGTAACGTGGCGTGGCTGTTTTTCCCCGGGTAGCAAATTTCATGAGTTTTCTGTCGGCCAGTGCGCCATGGTCTTTTCCGCTTCGCCTGCACCGTTTGGTCTGGTGGGCGTTGGCATTGCTGCTGCTGATCGTGGCGCTGCCCTTGCTGCTCAACTGGCTGGACGAGCCGCTCGAACCCGCGACCGAGGCCTGGCTCGATTACCGCTTCCCGGTCGCGCTGCCGGAGCGCAATGGCTATCTGGCGCTGATCTCGCTCGACGCCGAGCACGAACGGCCGCTCCAGGCCGCTGCCGCGACGCTTGCCGCCTACCGCACCATTGCCGCCGAGCAGCCCGGCTGGGCTGGCGCGGCGCGTTATCAGGCGGTGCAGGAGCATTGGCTGCGTCCGCTCGACGTGGCGCTGCCGAGCCTGAAATTCTGTGAAGCCGACTGCTACGACAGCCTGCGCGAGCGCAGCGCGATGCTGGCCTTGTTGCGGCGCGACCATGCCGAGCTGCTGCAACGCTACCGCGCGATGCTGGCCTTGCCGGAATTCGCCGAGGATCTGCCGTTTGAAGACGATCTGCCGCTGCCGCGCTATGCCCCGGCGCAGCAGCTTGGCCTGCTGTATCTGAGCGAGGTGGTCGAAGCGCTCGAACAGGGTCAGGTCGAATATGCCTACGATCTGTGGGCCGCTTACCAGGGTTTCTGGCGGCGGGCGGCGGCCGGTTCGCGCACCATGGTCAATCTGATGGTGGCGAGTTCGGCGCTGGGACGGGGTCAGGCGCTGCTGGCGGCGATGCTGAAGCGTCATCCTGCCAGCCTGCCGCAGGCCCGTCGTCTGGCGCTGCCTTTGCTGGGCGGCGAATCGGTGCGGGCGATGCTGGGCCGCAGCCTGATCGGCGAATTCCGCCTCCACGCCAATGGGCTGGACCGTCTGCTTGCCGCCGACACAGCCGAAGGCGCAGAGAGCGCCTATCCCGGGCTCGAGGCGCCTGCCGAGCCGGGCCTGGGGCTCGGTGCCTGGCTGATCCGGCGCAATGGCACGCTCAATCTGATCCGGCGTGCCTACGAGCGTGGTCTCGCAGCGGGTTCGGCGCGCGATGTGCTCGCCGATTATCGCGCCGCCTGGGACCTGCTGACCCTGGGCAATCCGCTCAGCCAATTACTGGTCTGCATGAGCGACACCGACTACAGCAGCTTCGTGCGCCGGGCCGAGCGGGTCGATGGCGAGGCGGCTGCGCTGCGGCAATGGCTGGTGACGGGCCGTCCTTAGCCCGAACGCCGACCTGTCTGCCTTTCCCCGTCCCGGCCGCCGCAGCCAGGCGGCCTTGCCGCCTGCCATTTGCTACACTGCGGCTTTCCTAACACTCCTCAGGCATTTACCGGACCGGTATGGCTCAATACGTTTACTCGATGCTGCGGGTGGGCAAGATCGTCCCGCCCAAGCGCCAGATTCTCAAGGATATTTCCCTGTCGTTCTTCCCCGGTGCCAAGATCGGGGTGCTCGGTCTCAATGGCTCGGGCAAATCCACCCTGCTGAAGATCATGGCCGGGGTGGACAAGGACATCGAAGGCGAAGCGGTCCCGATGCCCGGCATCAAGATCGGCTATCTGCCGCAGGAACCCCAGCTTGACCCGGCCCAGACCGTACGTACCGCCGTCGAAGAAGGGCTGGGCGAACTGTTCGAAGCCAAGCTCAAGCTCGAAGAGATCTACGCCGCCTACGCCGACCCCGACGCCGACTTCGACAAGCTGGCCGAAGATCAGGCCCGCTACGAAGCCATCATCGCCACGGCCGGCAGCGATGTCGAAGTCCAGATGGAAATCGCCGCCGACGCCTTGCGTCTGCCGCCGTGGGATGCCGCCATCGGTCATCTGTCGGGCGGTGAAAAGCGCCGGGTGGCGCTGTGCCGGCTGCTGCTGTCCAAGCCCGATATGCTGCTGCTCGATGAGCCGACCAACCACCTCGATGCCGAGTCGGTCGATTGGCTGGAGCAGTTCCTGGTGCGCTTCCCCGGCACCGTGGTGGCGGTGACGCACGATCGCTACTTCCTCGACAATGCCGCCGAGTGGATTCTCGAACTCGACCGTGGTCATGGCATTCCGTGGAAAGGCAACTATTCGAGCTGGCTGGAGCAGAAGGACGCCCGGCTCAAGCAGGAGGAAAGCCAGGAGTCGGCCCGCCAGAAGACCATCCAGAAAGAACTCGAATGGGTGCGGCAGAATCCCAAGGGCCGTCAGGCCAAGTCGAAAGCGCGTCTGGCCCGCTTTGAAGAGCTGTCGAGCCATGAATACCAGAAGCGCAACGAGACCCAGGAAATCTTTATTCCGGTGGCCGAGCGGCTCGGTAATGAAGTGGTCGAGTTCGTCGATGTCAGCAAGGGCTTCGGCGATCGGCTGCTGATCGACAAGCTGAGCTTCAAGGCGCCCGCCGGTGCCATCGTCGGCATCATCGGCCCCAACGGTGCCGGTAAATCGACGCTGTTCAAGATGATCGCCGGCCGCGATACGCCCGACAGCGGCGAAGTGAAGATCGGTCCGACGGTCAAGCTCGCCTACGTTGACCAGAGCCGCGACAGCCTCGAAGCCGGCAAGACCGTATGGGAAGACGTGTCGGGCGGCCGCGACATCCTGACCGTCGGCCGTTTCGAGATGCCGTCGCGCGCCTATCTGGGCCGTTTCAACTTCAAGGGCGTCGATCAGCAGAAGATCGTCGGCAATCTGTCGGGCGGTGAGCGCGGCCGGCTCCATCTGGCCAAGACCCTGATCGCCGGCGGCAATGTGCTGCTGCTGGACGAGCCGTCCAACGACCTCGATGTGGAAACCCTGCGTGCGCTCGAAGATGCGCTGCTCGAATTCGCCGGCACGGTCTTCGTGATCAGCCACGACCGCTGGTTCCTCGACCGGATCGCCACCCATATCCTCGCTTGCGAAGGCGAATCGCAGTGGACCTTCTTTGACGGCAACTATCAGGAATATGAAGCCGACAAGAAGCGTCGTCTGGGTGAGGAAGGTGCCAAGCCCAAGCGTATCCGCTACAAGCCGATCTCGCGCTGATCGTTCGCCGGCGCTGGCTGCATAGTCAGCGCCGGTGTTGCGACGATGCGCCGCCGTCGCGCCGCTTCTTCGCGCCGACGGCGGCCAGTGCTAAGCTCGCGGACTTTTGGTCCCACCCGATTCCCACCGTGTTGCGTCGTTTCGCTCTGGGATTTATCCCGTTTGTTCTGCTCGCCGGTTGTGCCACCCAGGCGCCTGCGCCCATCTCCTCGCCGACCGAACCCGTTCCTGTCCCGCTTCCTGAGCCGCCTCCGCCGCCACCACCCCCTCCGGTCGCGCCGCCGCCTGCACTCAGCCCCACCCCGGCACCGCCGCCGCCAGCCAAGCCCGGCACGATCAAGCCGGTGGTCGATCGGTCTACCCGCGAGCTGGTCGGTCGCCTGCTGCCCGATAAGATCAGCGACCGCAACGGCTGGCGCGACGATATCGCTACGGCCCTGGTGGCGCTCAAGCTGCCCGCCAGCCATGAGAATATCTGTGCCGCCATCGCCGTGATCGAGCAGGAATCGAGCTTCCAGGCCGACCCGGTGGTGCCCGGTCTTAACCGTATCGTCTGGAAGAAGATCGAGGGTTACGCCGACCGCTACGGCGTGCCGTTCCCGATCGTCGAAGCGATCCTCAAGCGCAAATCGGCCAACGGCCGCAGCTACGCCGAACGCATCAATGCGCTCAAGACCGAGCGGCAGATGAATCTGCTGTTTGAAGATATCGTCGATGAACTGCCCATCGGCCGCGAACAACTGATCGCCCATAATCCGATCCGCACCGGCGGGCCGATGCAGGTCAGCTTTGCGTTCGCCGAGCAGCATATGCGGCACTGGCCCTATCCCTACAGCTTCAAGACCAGCCTGCGCCAGGAAGTGTTTACCCGGCGCGGCGGCGTATATTTCGGGATCGCCAATCTGCTGCACTATCCGGCCAACTATCCGGAAATGCTGTACCGCTTCGCCGACTTCAACGCCGGCCAGTACAGCAGCCGCAATGTGGCCTTCCAGGCGGCGCTGGCGAGCGTGGCCGGCAAACGCCACGCCAAGCTGACCCTCGACGGCGATCTGCTGATCTACCGTGACGGCGCACCCACCACTGAGCGCAGCGCCACGCTGGCCGCGCTGCTGGCGGTGGCGGATCGGCTCGATCTGGAGGAGTCGGCCCTACGGCGCGATCTCTTGCAGGAAAAGCAGCTCAGCTTCGAGCAGACCGCCACCTACCGCCGCCTGTTCGCCCTGGCCGACCAGCAAGGCGGCCGCAAACTGCCGCGCGCAGCGTTGCCGCAAATCCGTCTGCAAAGTCCCAAGATCACCCGCAAGCTCACCACCGAATGGTTCGCCCGTCGGGTCGACGGCCGCTATCAACGCTGTCTTGGCAAGGCGACTGCGCTGGTGTCACCGGGCGGCATGGGTGGGTGATAGAAAGCTGTAAATAAAATAATCAGAAAAATGTCTGCAAGATAGATAGTCTGACTTAGAAAGAAATAGCGCTTATCTGCTAAGAACTTTACAAGACTGATCACTGATCCATTCAGGGAAATTTCCCTACCTGCATCTCCGGGGAGTCGCCAAACGGTCTGTACCACGCACCGTCTGGCGACTCCCCCGATTTCCTCACCACCTCGCCACGAGGTCGGCGTCTGCCCGGACGCTCGAACAGCATCCTATGGCCGTCCGTGACGACGCTTGTTTCCGTGATGGTTTGATTGGGGTGGACGCTTTGCGTGAGTCGGAACTGGCAATGGGCTGTTTTTGCCTTGCAGGGGTTTGGGGGAATGGGGGAGGGAAGCGACGTGATGGGAGAGAAAAGTACGAGGAGAAATAGATTTTAGGAATTTTTTGGATATTTATTTTCTTTTGTTTTTATATGGCTGTATGACTGGAAGATAATTTTCAGATTAATTTCCTTTTTTCTTCGATCTCCTCCACCTCTGTTTTAAGGCTCGCTTATCTATTTCCCCGGCAGATAGTACGTATCCAGGCAGTCTTTGCTTTGCAAGATCTATAGCGAAGTTTGTCAAATTGGCAACACGGTGCGGCCAGGTTTTCAGCTGCTGCTGAGTGCCTGCCAAATGATGCAGACCGCGTCGTTGCGAAAGCCGACGAAGGTTTCGATGTCCTGGTTCGGGCGGGCGTGCTGGCGCGGCTGATGACGGTAGACCCAGACCGCATCGAGATTGCGCCGGCCGTTGTCCAGTGCCCGCCCAGGCGGCACGACGCGGATGGGCGGGCCGAGCCGGCTGCGGACTTCATGGGCGGTCAGGCCGTCGTGGATACGCTGTATCCAGTCCACGGGAATGACGCCGGTGGTGCTGCTGGGCGGGGCACTCATAAGCGGCTCCTGGAGTGGGGACGGGCCGGGCATGTTTTAAGCATAGGATGGGGCACAGACTCAACCTGGCCAACTCGCCCTGATGGCCGACAGCTTGAACAAGTGAGGCAGCGTTGCCAGTCTTGTCAAATATAGGCAGTGGCGGCGTTTGGATACCCAGGCAGGCTTCCCTCTCTGAAAGGCAGACCAAATCATGATGAAATCCAAGTGGAAGAACTACGCATTCCTCCTGTTCGCACTGCAAACCGCCTGTGCTGCCGATACCCCACCGCAACCTTCCGCCCCGCCCACTCCGCCGCCACAGCGCTGGCAGCGGGCGATTCCCGTGTCGGTGGTGGTGGGGGCCGATGTGGGGATCGGGGCCGAGGCACGCCTGTTCCCCTCCACGGTGCTATTGCGGGTCAAGGAACCTGGGCGGATGGGCGATGTGGGGCGCAATGCCAGCGACTGCATTGTCGAGGCCAGCGGCTATGGCCATCTGTCGGCCGAACGGGTCAATCTGTCGCTGCGCATGCTGCGCTGCTACGACGACCGTGGGGTCGAAGTGACGACCCGGGCCATTCATGGTTATGCGGTCGATAGCGATGTAAAGGCCGGCATCCGCGGCGTCGTCAACTGGAGTCAGTCGGCCAAGGACCTGCTGATGATCGGCGTCGGCACCCGCGAAAAGGAAAATTTCCTGGCCCGCGCCACCCGGCAGGCGCTGTCGCGTGCCACCCAAGGGCTGGCCGATAGTCTGCTCAAGCGCGATGAAAATCAGGCGGACCCCAATCTGGTCGAGGAGGTCCGTAATGCCGAGACCCTGATGCCGGTGCTGTCGCTCGAACAGGGGCGCGAATTCGACATCGTGCTGTTGCCGCATATCGGCGGCAAGTAGCGCTGCGGACTGCCGTGACTCCTGACTTTCCCCGGGCGTCCAGACAGCACCAGGCCACAAGGGTGAATCAGCACAGCAGGCCGTGAGCCTGGGTCCGCTCGATCATCCGCAGGGAGGCGTGACGCCGGTCGGTGATGGAGGCCTCTTGCGGGGTCTGCTGGGTGGATGCCTTCTCCAACACCCATTCATCGCTCAAAAGGCCGGCGTTGACCGGCCTTACCACAGATTGCCTACGCCCAGCTCCAGCTCGATCGGCCGGCCCTGCTGCTGCACCAACCGGGCTTGGCCGCGCGGCGTGAAGGCTTGCGCCAATGTCACCTTGCCAAACTGCGCGCTCGGAAACGGCTGCTCGCGCGTGCCGCCGACCAGCGGCATCGTGGGTGTCTCGATCCAGCCGGCGCGGGCGTAGAAGGCCACAAGCGGCGGGTCGCAGGTAAATATGCCGAAGTCAGTGCCGGAACGGGCCATCCAGGCGCTTGCCGCGACCAGTACTTGGCGCCCGGCACCGCGACCACGCTGCGCAGCACGGGTCAGCATGCCGCTGATGCCGGAGACGCGGCAGACCTCGTCCCCTTTACCGAACCATAGCGACTGCACTCCGGTATAGCTGAGCAGGCAGCCATCCTCGACCAGTGCGATACAGACCGGATCGAGCGCCGGATCGTTAAGCGCTTCGTCGCCCTTGGGCGGTGCGCTGAACGCCTGCGGCCATTCGAGGTAGGACAGTTCGAGCGCCTGACGGCGCAGTTCGGGTGGAAAGTCCGCTTCGCTAGTCTGGATCAGTTGGGGCATGCAGAAAATCGAGTGGGAAATAACACGACGGCCGCCCGGGATAAGGCGGCCGTCGTGCTGGAGCGGCTGGATCAGACCGCAGCGGTCCGACGCTCAAGCCAGGCCAGCGCTTCGCCCTGGACCAGTGGCGACAGCCGACGCCGCACTTCGGCGTGGTAGTGGTTGAGCCAGGCGATCTCGTCGGGGCGCAGCAGCGCCAGGTCGAGGCAGCGGGTATCGATCGGGCACAGGGTCAGCGTCTCGAAAGCCAGGAAGTCGCCGAAACGGGTCTGCTCGTGCGGCACGTTGAGCACCAGGTTTTCGATCCGCACCCCCCACTGGCCGGGCCGGTAGATGCCCGGCTCGACCGAGGTGATCATGCCCTGCTCCATCGCCGTATGCGGTTCGGGCATGGCGCTCGGGCCGATGACCTGCGGACCTTCGTGGACATTGAGGAAGTAGCCCACCCCATGGCCGGTGCCATGACCGTAGTCGATCCCGGCGGCCCAGATCGGGGCGCGGGCGATGGCGTCGAGCATCGGCGAGCGCACGCTGCGTGGGAAATGCAGACTGGACAGGGCAATCACCCCCTTGAGCACCAGCGAGCAATCGCGCCGCTGTTCGTCGTTGAGCTGGCCCACGGCCACCATCCGGGTGATATCGGTGGTGCCGCCGTAGTACTGGGCGCCCGAATCGATCAGCAGCAGGCCGTCGCCTTCGATCACGGCGTGGCTTTCTTCGGTGGCGCGGTAATGCGGCATGGCGCCATTGCCCCGGAAGCCGGCGATGGTGCTGAAGCTCGGGCTGACGAAATCGGGCCGGCGGGCACGGGCGGCGGTGATCTGCTCGTCGATGGTGAGTTCGGTGATCCGCTCGCCACGCTCGATGGCCGCTTCGAGCCAGCAGAAGAATTCGCACAGCGCCGCGCCGTCCTGCTCCATGGCGCGCCGGATGAAATCGGCTTCTTCGGCGGTCTTGCGCGACTTGGCAAAGGTCGAGGGATTGACCGCCTCCACCACTTTCACCCCGGCGGCCACTGCCTGGCGAAAGCCCAGGGTGATGCGACGCGGGTCGAGCAGCAAGGTGGCGTCGCCCGGCAGCGCGGCCAGCGCGGCAGCGGCTGCGGGATAGGGGCGGACAGCCACGCCATCGGCCGCCAGTTGCGCAGCCAGGGTGGCGTCGATCTTGCCGGGCGCCACAAACAATTCGGCGCGATCGGGGCCGATCAGGGCGTGGCCGACGAAGACCGGATTGTAGTTGACATCGGCGCCGCGCAGATTGAACAGCCAGGCCAGATCGTCGAGCGTGGAAATGAAATGCCACTGGGCGCCGAGCCGGTTCATCTCGGCCCGCACCTGGGCCAGCTTGGCGGCACGGCTGGTCGGGGCGAAACGGGCCGGATGGGCATAGATCGGTGCCGTGGGCAGTGCTTCACGTTCGGGCCAGACCTGTTCGAGCAGGTCGATGCTGGTATCGAGGCTGACGCCGCGCGGGCCGAGCTGCTGTTCGAGCAGACGGGCCTGCGCCAGACCCAGCACGGCGCCGTCGGCACCGACCCGGCCGCCGGCCGGGACCTGCTCGGCCAGCCAGTCGATATGCAGCGTGCTCGATACGGCCGGGATCTTCATCAGAGCAATGCCGCTGCCGGCCAGTTCGGCTTCGGCCTGGGTCCAGTAACGGCTGTCGACCCACAGACCGGCCTGGTCGGCGGTGACGATCAGCGTGCCGACCGAGCCGTTGAAGCCCGACAGCCATTGCCGACCCTGCCAGCGTGCCGGCAGGTATTCGGACAGATGGGGGTCGGACGAGGGAACGATATAGGCAGCGAGACGATGCTGCTGCATGGCCGCGCGCAGCGCGGCAAGACGGGCGGGGATCGGGGTCGGGTGCATGGCGGTGGCAGAGGGGGAAAAGCCCGCGCGGCGGGCGAACCGCCCTATTCTAGCGCGGCTTGCCGTCACGATCTAAGCCGCGCCATGGCTGAATTTGCCGTCCATCGCACACTCAGAAGAAAGCACTGCTCTGCCATATAAAAAATACATATTCGGCTGTGTTTTTCCCCTCGCTCAAGGAAACGATCATGTTGATCTCTCATCGTTTGATCCTGGCTTTTTCGATTCTGGTACTGATCTGTGCCGCGATGGGTTTGCTGGGGGTGGCCAAGCTGACTTCGCTCGACCATGCAGTCAGCGAGATTACCGATGCCAGTCTGCCCGGGGTGCGTTACTCGGGCGCGATGCGGGCAGAGGCCATCGATGCCCGTAACCGCGAAACCCAGTTGCTGATCGCCAAGAACGACGAGGAAATCAAGGAAACCCTGGGACGGATGGGCAAGAACCTCGAATCGATGCGCAAGTTCGAGGACGAATACGCCAAGACCGTCGATACCGACGAGGAAAAGCAGAATTTCGCCGCCTACCAGGCTGCACATAAACGCTATCTGGCTGCCCATGCGCAGTTCCGCAAGGTGGTGGAGTCGGGCGATCACAATGCCGCGCTGGCTTATTTTCGGGGAGATAGCCGCAAGGCGTTCCGCGATTTCCTGCCGACCATCGACAAGATCGTCGATTACAACGTGGTCGAGGCGGCGCGCCGCTCGAAAGCGGCCCATGACGATTACGCGGCCGGTCGCCAGGCGCTGTGGGTCATTCTGGGCGGGGCGCTGCTGCTTTGTCTGGTGCTGTCGGTCTGGATCGTCCGCGCGATCACCGTACCGATCAGCCGTCTACAGACCACCATCCGCGACATCGAACAGCAACTCGATTTCTCCCGCCGCGTCGAGATCAGCGGCCGCGACGAGATTGCCCAAACCGCGCAGTCGTTCAATCAGATGGCGATCAGTGTGCAGCAGGTGGTGCAGAGCGTGGCCGAGGCCAGCCACAAGCTCAGCGGCATGGTGCTGACGCTGGCGAGTTCGGCCAAGGAAGTGGCCACCGGCACCGAACAGCAGAGCGATGCCTCAAGCGGTATGGCCGCGGCCATCGAGGAGCTGTCCAACAGCATCAGCCATGTCAGCGACAGCGCCGGTGAAGCGCTGTCATGCTCGCTCGCTGCCGGACGCGAAGCGCGCGAAGGTGGGGCGGTGATCCAGAATGCCGTGACCGAGATGAATGCGATTGCCGGCGTGATCGAACAGGTGGCACGGGCGATCCGCCATCTGGGCGACCGCTCCGGTGAAATCACCGGCATCGTCGAGGTGATCCGCGAAGTGGCCGACCAGACCAATCTGCTGGCCCTCAACGCCGCGATCGAAGCGGCACGGGCCGGCGAGCAGGGACGCGGCTTTGCCGTGGTGGCCGACGAAGTCCGCAAGCTCGCCGAGCGTACCAGCGATGCGACCCGCGATATCGGCGCCAAGATCGAGGCGATCCAGCAGTCTTCCCATGAGGTGGCCAGCAATGTCGATACTGCCGTCAAACGGGTGGCAAACGGGGTGGAACTGGCCGACGCCGCCGGCCAGACGGTCGAACACATCACCATCAGCGCCGGTCAGGTCGAACAGCAGGTCCATAGCATCTCGGGCGCCCTGCGCGAACAGAACGAGGCCGGCCATCTGATCGCCAACCATATCGAGCAGGTGGCACGGATGACCGAACGCAACAGCCAGGCTGCCATGGTCGCCTCACGTCTGGCCCATGAACTCGAACTCATTGCCCGCACCCTGCAGACACAAGTGGCCCGCTTCCACGGCTGAGCGGGTCCAAGCCAGCCAGCACGGCAAGGGAGGGTATGGACAAGCCGAGCCTCGCGCCTGGGCGAGGCGTCCGCGACCGCTGCCATGTCGGCTCCAAGCCGGACACGCCGTCAATGGCATCGACTCGCTGGCTGGCGCATTTCCAGATGGTTCGGCCGAACCTCAAGACGCCGGCGCCTCACCCTCAGCCAGGCTCAGCGGTGCCCCCGCGCTGCACGACCATGCGCCAGCGCTGACCTTGTCTGGCCGGCTTACAGGAACATCCCGCCCGAGGCTTCAATCCGCTGGGCATTGATCCAGCGATTGTCGCTGGACAGCAGCGAGGCAATCACGGCACCGATATCGTCGGGCAGGCCGACCCGGCCCAGTGCGGTCTGGCTGGCCAGATAGTCGTTGATCGCCCGGTTGTCGCGCACCATGCCGTCGCCGAAGTCGGTTTCGATGGCGCCCGGGGCCACGACATTGACCGCAATGCCTCGTGCGCCCAATTCCTTGGCGAGATAGCGCGTCAGCACTTCCACCGCGCCCTTCATCGATGCGTAGGCGGCATAGCCGGGAATGGCGAAGCGGGTCAGCCCGGTCGAGACATTGACGATGCGGCCGCCATCGGCCAGCAGGGGCAGCAGGGCCTGGGTCAGGAAGAACGGGCCCTTGAGATGTACCGCCATCAATTGATCGAACTGCGCTTCGCTGGTGTCGGCAAACGGCGTATGGATGCCGATCCCCGCATTGTTGACCAGAAAATCGAAATGCTCGCGCCCCCACTGCTGAGCCAGTACCTGGCGGACCTGGCCGGCGAAGTTCGCCAAGGCGGCGTTGGGGCCGATATCAAGCGGCAGGGCGACGGCGCGGCGGCCAAGACGCGCGGCTTCCGCCACCACCGCTGCGGCCTCCTCGCGGCCACGCCGAAAGGTCAGGATGCTGTCCACTCCCTGCTCGGCAAGTTTAAGCACGGTATTGCGGCCCAGTCCGCGATTGCCACCGGTAACGAGGGCGATAGTCTGTGTCATGTCTGCTGCTCCTTCAGATTGATTGGGGACGACACGGCGGCGTCCTGATCGATGAAGGGCAGTCTATTGACACGGAAAGCACCGATAAATAGGCCATTTCTGATTAGACTGTTCGTTATTTGCGAACAGTGACATCGCCATGGACCAACTCGACGCCATGCGGATCTACCTGCGGGTAACTGAACTCGCCAGTTTCTCGCTGGCAGCCGAAACCCTGGGGCTGCCTAAGGCCAGCGTGTCGACTGCCGTGCAGCGGCTGGAAGAGCGGCTCGGCACCCGCTTGCTCCACCGGACCACCCGGCGGGTACAGCCCACGCCCGACGGCCAGGCATTCTATGAACGTTGCAGGGATCTGCTGGCCGATATGGACGAGTTGCAGCAGATGTTCCGTGCCGGTCCGCAGGCGCTGAGCGGCCGGCTGCGCGTCGATATGTCGAGCGGCGTGGCGCGTCACGCCGTGCTGCCGCGGCTGCCGGAATTCCTGCAAGCCCATCCCCGGCTGAGCATCGAATTCAGCAGCACCGACCGCAAGGTCGATCTGGTGCGCGAAGGCTTTGACTGTGTGCTGCGGGTGGGTGTCCTGGCCGACTCCAGCCTGATCGCCCGGCCGCTTGGCTATTTCCGTCTGCTCAATTGCGCCAGCCGCGATTACCTGCTGCGCTACGGCGAGCCCACGCGGCTGGACGAGCTGGCGCAACATCAACTGATCCACTACCAACCGATACTGGGCGGCAGATCCACGGGCTTTGCCTATCTTGATGCCGCAGGGGTCGAGCGTTCGCTGGCGATGGCGGGAGCAATAAGCGTGAATAACGCGGACGCTTATCTGGGCGCCTGTTTGGCCGGGCTTGGCCTGATCCAGGTGCCCAGGCTTGGTGTGGCCGAGCATCTGGACAGCGGTCGGCTGGTCGAGCTGCTGCCAGCCTACCAGGCAGCGCCGCTGCCGGTGACGCTGCTCTACGCCCATCGACGCCAGTTGCCACGGCGAGTGCAGGTGTTTATGGAATGGATGGAGACGGTATTGCAGCCGTACTTATTGCCGTGGGATGGCGGAGCAAGTCTTGTCGGGCAAAAATAAAATAGCCAGCCAACTGTCTGCTAGACAAGAGGCCGGCTATAAACAGAAAAGAAAACTTTATCGCGAATGGCTGACGGAGCGTCGGCCGATCCCCTCCAAGGCGCCTCAGGCGGCCAGATAGGCCGACCGGGTCAGCCCGAGCCGCAGGGCGTCGAGAATCAGGGTGCGTTCGCCTTCGTTCAACTCGGCGCTGGCGACCTTGTCGCGGTAGCGGGTCATCAGCTCGGTCGGTTCGAGGTGGACGTAGCGCAGCATGTCTTCAATCGTGTCGTGCACTTCGATACCTGAGCACGACACGCTGCCATCGGGCTGCATATAGACGTTGACCGAGTCGGTATCGCCGAACAGGTTGTGCATGTCGCCGAGGATTTCCTGGTAGGCACCGACCAGGAACACACCGAGCAGATAGTCCTCGCCGGCGCGCAGCTCGTGGACCGGCATGCTGGTCTCGATGCTCTGTTCATCGACGTAGTGTTTGATCTTGCCGTCGGAGTCGCAGGTCAGATCCTGCAGGACGGCCCGTCGGGTCGGGTCCTCGCCGAGCCGGTGGACCGGCAGGATGGGCAGCACCTGATCGATGGCCCAGGTATCGGGCAGGCTCTGGAACACCGAGAAATTGCAGATGTACTTGTCGGCCAGCTTGTCGTTGAGGGCATCGAACACCTGGCGGTGCGAGCGCTGGGTGGCCATCAGGCTGCCTTGCAGACGGCGGCACAGGGCGAAGTAGCAATGCTCGGCCAGCGCCTTTTCGGCCAGGGTGATCCGGCCCTCGGCGAATTTGGCCGACACCTCGCTCATATAGTGGCTGGCGCGGTAATAGGTTTCGGTGGCCATCTCGATATCGGTCTGGCCTTGCAGCTCGTAGAGCCACTGGATCACTTCGGGCAGGGCCGACACGTCCTCGACCACCGGGGTTTCGTCGTGATGGCGCTCGACATCGGTGACCTGGACTACCAGCACTGCATGGTGCGCAGTCATCGCGCGGCCCGATTCGGAGAACACATGCGGGTGCGGCAACTGATTGTCGTCGCAGAATTCCTTGAGCATGCCGATCACGGTGCTGGCGTATTCGTCGAGGTCATAGTTGATCGACGAGGAATTGCGCGAATGGGTACCGTCGTAATCGACGCCCAGACCGCCGCCGACATCGATATGGTCGACCGGCAGGCCCAGCGCGCGCAGCTCGCCATAGTAGCGGATCGCCTCGCGGAAACCGGCCTGGTAGTCGGCCAGATTGGCGATCTGCGAGCCCATATGGAAATGCAGCAGCTGGATGCTGTCGCCCAGTCCCGCCTCGCGAAAGCGCGTCACCACCGACAGCAGTTGTGCAGCCGACAGGCCGAATTTGCCTTTTTCGCCGCCTGTATCGGCCCATTTGGACGAGGTCAGCGAGGACAGGCGCACGCGCAGGCCGATCTGCGGCACCACGCTGAGCCGGGCCGCCTCCTCGATCACCAGAGCGACTTCGGATTCCTTCTCGATCACGATAAAGACCCGATGGCCGAGCTTTTGGCCCATCAGGGCCAGGCGGATGAATTCCCGGTCCTTGTAACCGTTGCAAACGATGGTGCCATGGCGCGGCGACAGTGCCAGCACGGCCATTAGTTCGGGCTTGGAGCCCGCTTCGAGGCCGATCGATACCGATTCGGTGGCGATGATCGATTTGATCACTGCATCCTGCTGGTTGACCTTGATCGGGTAGAGCGCCGTATAGCGGCCGTCGTACTGGTGTTTGGCGATGCTCTCGGCAAAGGCGCCGTACAGATTGCGCACCCGGTCTTGCAGGATATCGGGAAAGCGCACCAGCAGCGGCAAGGCGAGGCCGGACTGTTTGAGCTGGCCGATCAGCTGGTGCAGATCGAGCGCCTGGCCATCGCGGCCGTGTGGGCGCACCAGGACGTGCCCCTGGTCGCCGATATCGAAATAACCGGCTCCCCAATGCCGAATGCCGTAAACGGCGCGGCTCTGCGCTACCGACCATGCCATGGGCCTCTCCTTCATCGTTGCCACCACCGTCCACCTGTACCAAAAAGCGCGCGATTGTAGACCTAACGCGGCGGCTTGGCATAAGAAAAACGGTCCCCGAGGGGACCGTGTCGCGACCGTGACTCAGGCGTCCTTCTTCAGACACTCGGACATAAAGGTTTTGCGCGCATCGCCCTTGAGCGACTTCTCGCCGGCTTCCTTGTTGCAGGCGCTCATTTTTTCCTGCTGGGCCTTTTTCTTGCTCTTCAGGCACTCGCTCATAAAGGCCTTGCGCTCGTCGCCTTTCTTGTCGCCGGCTTCCTTGTTGCACTCGGCCATCTTGTTCTGCTGCTTGTTGGCCGCCTTGTCGGTCTTTTCCGCCTTGTCGGCCGGTGCTGTCGGCGTGGCCGGGGTGGCGGGCGTGGCCGGAGCCGGGTCGGCTGCCTGGGCCAGACCAAGGGCGGCACAGGCGGCAAGGGCGATCAGCAGTTTTTGCATGGGGTTCTCCACGGTAGTGTTGTAAGGGGATGGCAGGACGCCGGCGCCGATTCTTTCCCTTTTGCGCCTGCAAGGGAAGTGCCCGGCGCCTTCACCATAGCCACGCCGCCGGGGGCCGACAACCGCTGCCGGACGCTGTGATAAAATCGGCGCTTTTCTCTCCTAGGCAACAGAGCAGAGGTTTCCACCATGGCCGGCCATAGCAAATGGGCGAACATCAAGCATAAGAAAGCTGCCGCCGACGCCAAGCGCGGCAAGATCTTCACCCGACTGATCAAGGAAATCACCGTGGCCTCCCGGCTGGGCGGCGGCGACCCGGGTTCCAACCCCCGGCTGCGGCTGGCAGTCGATAAGGCGCTTGGCGCCAATATGCCCAAGGACACCGTCCAGCGCGCCATCGACCGTGGCGCCGGCAACCTCGAAGGCGTCAACTATGAGGAATGCCGTTACGAAGGCTATGGTATCGGCGGCGCTGCCGTGATGGTCGATTGCCTGACCGACAACAAGACCCGAACCGTGGCCGATGTGCGACATGCCTTCTCCAAATACGGCGGCAATATGGGCACCGACGGTTGCGTATCGTTCCAGTTCAAGCATTGCGGCATCCTGCTGTACGCCCCGGGCACCGATGAGGACGCCCTGATGGAAGCCGCCCTCGAAGCCGGCGCCGAAGATGTGGTCAGCAACGAGGACGGCTCGATCGAAGTGATCACCCCGCCCTACGAGTTCGTGGCCATCAAGGAACAACTCGAAGCCGCCGGTTTCAAGGCCGAACACGACGAAGTCACCATGAAACCGCTCAACGACACCCCGCTGAGCGGCGACGACGCCGCCAAGATGCAGCGTCTGCTCGATGCGCTGGAAAACCTCGACGACGTGCAGGATATCTACACCTCGGCGGTACTGGAGGACTGAGTCCCGCCACACCGCTTGGCGTCGTTGCATAAGACAAAGGCCCGCTTGAAGCGGGCCTTTGCTTTGGGGAAGCTGCTTATGGCATGCTAGGGAAGCTGGCGGAAAATTATGTTTTCCGCTTTTTCTAAAACAGGTCTTGTGCGTATTTTTCAGGTTTTTTGTTTTTTAGGAAAATCGCCGATTCAGCCGGCCGGGCTTTCTTCATGGTGACGCAGTAGGTGGTTCATCACTGCCGAACGTTCATCGCTGGTACAACGGGCCAGGCGGCGGAAGCTGTCGCTTGGCAGATAGCGGTAGTTGCGGCGGTCGCGTTTGGGGTAGATCTGACGCCAGCGGGCAAAGGTCAGCCAGTCCCACAGCTCGTCACGCATCGGCTCGGTGATTCGCATGGCCAGGCCGTTGAGGGCGATAAAGTCGCCGACGTTCGGCCGCAACCCAGGTTCGGGCAGACTGCGATTGACCCGGACCTTGAACAGGGTACGCAGACGATCTTGCAGGGTGCGAGTAGGGCGGTTGCGATAGTTGGGTATGCTATACATGATGCTTGCATCCGGTCGTGAGAGTTGCTGCAACTGATTATTCTAGTTGAGTAAAGCACCTGCTTGGTAGCGTTTTTTCGCCGCCCTTCCTGCGGTGTTTTGCCGTTTATAGAGCGAAACGACATTGAACCAGCGTCAAAAAATGCCATGAGCAAGTCGCTAGCCGGGTCCTTCTGGAAGTGCTTCATGCTATTTGCTTTGCTGGCCGGGCTGGACTACGGCTGGCTTGAGGCCAGCCGCATTGTCGACCAGCGCGGCGGCGACCTGTTGCTGCGTTGGCACGCCGAGAAGCGGCCTGCACGCGACGAGGTGGTAGTGGTCGATATAGACCAGTTTTCGCTCGAGCAGATGAATCCGATTGCGGGCGCCTGGCCCTGGCCGCGTTCGGTCCACGGCGAGCTGATCGAATATCTGGCTGCCCAGCAGCCGCGCGCTATCGTGTTCGACATCCTGTTCAATGAACGCGATGTGTTTCGCCGGGCCGACGACGATTATCTGGCCGAGGTCGTGGCACGCCAGCCACGGGTGTATTTCGGCACGGCGCTGGCAGTCGGCGGCCAGGGTTCGCTGCGCAATATCGATCTGCCCTCGGCGCTCGGGGTGCGTCCCGGCCCCACGGCGCAGCCCGAGGCCCGCTCGCCCATCCTGGGGCTGATCTTCCGCCCTGAGGACTGGCGGGCCGGCATGATCAGCTTTGCCGAAGACAGTGACGGGGTAGGGCGTCACTACTACCTGTATGTGGAAGACCAGGGTTGGCGCTTTCCCTCGCTGCCGGCGCGCATCGGCCGCGATCTGGGCTGGGTGGTGCCCGAAGGCGAGCGCATATTGCTCAACTGGTACCGCGACCGTCGCCATATCGCCTACGCCGACCTCTATCTCGATGCCCAGCGCGAACGGCGGCAGCGGCCGGCCGATGAATTCCGCAACAAGATCGTGGTGGTCGGCACGGCCGCGCCCGGCTTGCAGGATCTGCGCGTCACGCCGCTTGGCAGCACCTACCCGGGCGTCGATGTGCTGGCCACGGCCATCGACAACCTGCAAGCGGGCGATGCGCTGATCGAACGACCGCGCTGGTGGATGCTGCCGCTGGCGCTCGGATTGATGGCGGCGATTGCCTGGGCGTTCCAGTACGGCGTGACGGCGACCCGGATCGCACTGGGGCTGGCCGCCACCAGCGTGGTGACGGTGGGCGCGCTATGGTGGCAGCTTGGTCGCGGTGTCTGGTGGCCGGCGCTGGCGCCGCTGCTGTGGGGCTGGGCCTGTTATTTCGTTTCCGCCGTGCTGGCCTATCTGAAGGAGCGCGAGCGGCGCGAGCATGCGGTGGGGATGTTCCGCCGCTTTCTCGATCCCCGGGTGGTCGGGCAACTGGTGGACGATCATCGGGTCGATACCGCCGCCGTGGCGCAGACCCGGCAGATCACCGTGCTGTTTTCCGATATCCGCGGCTTTACCACGCTGTCCGAAACCCGTTCGCCCGAATTCATCGTCGATCTGCTCAACCGCTACTTCTCGATGCAGGTCGAGATCATCTTCAAGCACGGCGGCACGCTCGATAAGTTTATCGGCGACGCCATCATGGCTTTCTGGGGGGCGCCGGCCGACGATCCGGACCACGCCCGCCATGCGGTGGCGGCCGCGATCGAGATGGCCGCTGCGGTGCAACGCTTCAAGGCCGAGCTGTCCGATCTTGGACCCGACTTCGATATCGGCATCGGCCTCAATACCGGCCCGGCCGTGGTGGGCTTCATTGGTTCGGCTGAACGGCTCGATTACACTGTGATTGGCGATACGGTCAATCTGGCGAGCCGGATCGAAGGCCAGACCAAAGGGGTGGCGCGCGTGCTGGTGGCCGAATCCACCCGTCTGGCCGCCGAGGACTTCGATTACCTCGACCACGGCCTGCATCACGTCAAGGGGCGGGAACAAGGCGTCCGTCTGTTCGAGCCCCGTTCCAAGGAGCAAACGATATGAAGATTCTCGTGAGCCTGGGTCTGCTCTGCTGTGCGCTGACTGCCCTGGCCGATAGCGGCACGTTGGCGCGCAATGCCGAGTTGCGGCAGAAGCCGTTTGGCGACGCCGCCAAGCTGGCCGATCTGGCGGCCAATAGCCGGGTCGAGATTCTGACGCGGCAAGGAGCCTGGATGCAGGTCAAGACCGAAGACGGCCGCCAGGGCTGGGTCAAGATGCTCAATGTGCGCACCAGCAGCGGCGAGCGGGCTGCCGCGGGCGGAGGGGTGGCCTCGGTCGTCGGTCTGGTGACCACCGGACGTTCAGGCAAGACCACCACCACCGGAGTCAAGGGGATCGACGAGGAGCAGCTCGGCCACACCGAACCCAATACGGCCGAACTCGCCAAGCTCAAGAGCTACCACAGCAGCCGCGAGGAGGCCGCCCGTTTCGCCAACAGCGCCCGGCTGAGCGCGCGCCAGGTCGATTACCTGGCGGGCGGCCGCCAGGAACGCCGCCGCGACGAGCCGGCGCCGCGCCGTGATTCCGCCGACCGTTGAGGAGGCCGCCATGAAGCGTATCGTCCTGTCCCTGCTGCTGGCCGGCCTCGCCTTGCCGGCTGCGGCCATCGACCTCAACAAGATTTTCTCGATCGGCAAGAAAGTGGTCGACAGCGTCCGCGACATCGGCCCGGCCGAGGAAATGGAAATGGGTGCCGGCATGGCCGCCAGTCTGCTCGGTGCCTCGCCCTTGCTGCCCAATCCGGAGTTGCAGCGCTATGTGAATCGTGTGGGCGGCTGGCTTGCCCTGCAGACCGAGCGGCAGGATATCGCCTGGCATTTCGGCATCCTCGACGACAGCCAGATCAACGCCTACACCACGCCGGGCGGTTATGTGCTGATTACCCGGGGTCTGTTCGAGCGGCTGCGCAACGAGTCCGAACTGGCCGGGGTGCTGGCCCATGAGATTGCCCATGTGGTGCAGCGCCATCATCTGAAGGCGATCCAGGGCGGCAATCTGCGCGGTGCGCTGGGCGACGCGATCCAGACCCGGGCCGAGGCACGCGGCAGTGCCGGGACGTATAACGCGCTCAAGGCTTTTTCCGGTCTCAACGAGCTGTATACCCGGGGCCTCGATAAAGGCGACGAGTTCGAGGCCGACCGGATGGGCGTGGTGATCGCCGCCCGCGCCGGCTACAACCCTTATGGGCTGGTGGCGGTCTTGCAGACGCTCGATACGGTCAGCCCCGAAGACACGTCGTTTGCCCTGATGTTCAAAACCCATCCGACCCCGTCGTCGCGGCTCGACAGCCTCGATGCCGCCATGGGCGAGCGGCTTGAGCCCTATGCCGAATCGGGCCTCGAACCCAGCCGGATGCTGCGCCCCCGCCGCTGACTTTCCCAGGAGCCGCTGACCGGCGGCTCCGCTATCCCTGTTCCCCAGGGTGGAGCCGGCCATGACGCTGTCTGCGTCGAGGTCGCTTCCCGCCTTCGGACACCACATCAGGCACCCCTGGCGTGATCTCTGTCTGGCGCCCGCTCGATCACCGTCAAAGTCTCCTTCTCCCGACTCGCTAGCGCATTTCCAGTCAATTCGGCGTCAGTGTGTCCGGCCCTCAACGTGCCGGCTCCCAGCGCCCAACCAGACTTGCTGCGACGCCGATTTGAGTGGAAATGCGCTAGCCAGCCGATTGGCAGCGATAAGGGGAACGCTTACGGCTGAGCCGGGTCGATAGCCGCTTGCGGCAGATGCCGCAACCTTATGTCCCGCAGCGTCCCAGCCCGGTTACAGCGGTTACTGGAAAAATAAGCGACAAGGCCATGCAAGCCTTGATAAGGTCCAGCGCTGAAAAGGAATTCCTCAATTTTTCCTCCATGTCGAAACGGAAGCATGCCGATGTCGTCTTTTCTGCTGTTCTGCGTGGTGTTGTGTGCGGCTGTCGTGGTTCATGCACCGGCGCCCGAAGGCGCTCCCGCAGCTTCGGTTTCTCCGCGCCATTCGCTGGGCGCGGCCATCGATGCCGTGCTGACGGCCACTTCACCGCGTGGCTTCAGTGGCGGTGTGCTGGTGGCGCGCAGGGACGAGCGTCTGTATGAACGCGCCGCCGGGCTGCCTGGCCGGTCGGCACCGACACTGGCCAGCCAATATGTGATCGGTTCGATCAGCAAGCAGATGACCGCCGCGCTGGTGCTGCGGGCGGCAGCGCAGAACCGGGTCGAACTCGATGCCCCGCTGCGTACCTATCTGCCCGATCTGACCGATGAGTGGGCCGATCAGGTCAGCATCGCCCAACTGCTCAACCATACCTCGGGCATCGATACGCTGGGCCGGCCCTTGCTCCATCGGGCCGGTAGCGTGTTTGCCTATTCCAATTTTTCCTATCTGCTGCTCGGTCGGCTTCTCGAACGGGTGCGCGGCCAGCCCTTTGCGCTCCAGGCCGAGGAAATGTTCGCCCACTGCGGCATGAAGGACAGTCTGATGCCGCCACAGTCCGAGTCGCTGCGCACCTTGCCCCGGCTGATGCCGGGACTGGTCGAGCGTGGCGATGGCCGGCTGTGGCCGTGGAGCGCTCAGCGCAATGTGGCCCACAATCCGTCGGGCGGAGCGGTTTCCACGCTGGGCGATCTGGTGCGCTGGAATGCCTGTCTGCATCAGGGCAAGTGGATCAGCGGCCCGTTCTATCAAGCCATGATCACCCCAGCTGCCACCGCCCAGCGCTCGCATCGCTGGGGGAAATTGGGGTATGGCTACGGCCTTCAGGTGTCGGAACACGATGGCCTGCTCGAACTGAGCCATAGCGGCTATGTGGAAGGCTATCTCAGCACCTTGCTCTACTACCCGGTCCAGCAGCTCAGCGTGGTGGTGCTGGAGCATGTGTCCTGGCTCGACAGCCCGCCTGAACGGACCTTTGCGGTCCATGACCGGGTGCGCAGTCTGGTGCGCGAGTCTCTGCGTGCGGGGACGGTGGTGGCGGCCAGGACGTAGTGGTGTCCGCCACTATCGGGTGGGAATCGTGGTGGGAGGGAAGGGAAATGGTGCGTTATGCCGCTTTGCCGCTAACGCATCCTACGAGTTGGCGGGGATCGGCGGCTGCTTTTAGAGGAAACTGGCAAAGTTGCTGCGGGAGGCCGGTGTCTCGCCGGGTCCGGAATCAGCCACTTCTCGCGACAAAGCGATCACCGTCGAGCCAGCAGGCGTTCGATGAGACGTCTTCCTCGATACACAGGGCCACATCGGCGCCGAAGCCCCGCTCCCGCAGTTCGATCGCCGAGCTGCACTGCGCCAGCGCCTGCTGGCGGGTCGGGCCGAAACCCCGGTAGAGCAGCGCGGCGGCCTGCGCTTCGGGCGACGGGCGCAGCTGCGGCAGCGCGGCAATGATGCCTCCGGCCGCCAACTGATCTTCCAGACTGGGCCGCAAGCTGCCATCGGGCCAGCGTTCGCCGCAGGCAACCACCAGTACGCTGGCAAAGCCCCGACATGCTTCGGCGGTGGCCTGGCGGTTGCGCAGACAGCCACTCAACACGGTCGCCCCCGAATCGCGCGCCAGCCATGCAGCCGATGAGCCATTGGGTGAAGGCAGCACCAGCCGCGTGCCGGCAGGAATCGTCAGAAGCGAGGAAGGCGACAGCGAATAGCCGTCACTCAGGCGCCGATGCGGATCGGCCACCACGGCCCGCAACTGCTTGCCGTATTCAAAGGCGGTGTCATCGCGCCAGCGGTAAGGGTAGACCGTGGCACCTCGCCCGGTCGCCACGCTGACGCAGGTCGAAAACGACATCACATCGACGATCACCACACATTCGGCCGCCGCGGCCAGATAGTCGATGCCGCTCAAGCCCCATTCGAAACGCAGGGAATAGCCGTGTTGAGAGAAATAGTCCATGGCTGGGAAGGTCGTGATCTTTCGGTTCTGGGTTGGCGCATTTCCAGACGAGCCGGAGTCAGCGGGTCCGGACCCGCCGCTAAGCGTCCTCAACGAGTTTTAGTGCCGACGCCGACGATTCAACAGGAAATGCGCTGGCACATTGCCAGACCATTCGTAGTCAGCGTGTCCGGACCTCAAAGCGCAAGCCATGCTATTCAACCAGACTTGGCCGCGACGCCGAGTCAAACGGAAATGCTTTAGCAAGGCCGCTGCCTTGGCCGCGGGCTGTACCGTTACAGCCTTATGCTCTGCTACGGCTCTTGGCGGTGACAATGGTTCGGGTTTTCGGTGGAGCTGGACACACAGTCGGACAAGCGGAGACGGTGGGAGGCCGGCCGTGGAGGGAAGGCCGTCATCGGCTAAAAAGCGGCGCGGTCGGTCAGCGGGAGGGGTCCGCCTAGGCGACTGACCGCGCCTGAGAGGAGTGAACCTACTCTTGGACGCTGTGCGACATCACGACCTGGCCGCTTCCGCGTCCCGAAGCGGCCGGCCGTTGTGCTGGTGGGCACGGGTGCGCTGGCAAGACCTCAGAAGCCGGCCCACACCCCTGCCATCAACTGGGTGTAGCGCTCGCCGGCGCCCACCGAGTTGGCGGCCCATTTCTTGACCGTGACCCGACCATAGGCCACCACGCTGCTGGCTAGGTTGTAGCCGTATTCGGCCTTGAGCATATTGAAGTCCTTCTGCGCCATGACCGGGATCAGCGCCGAGCTGCGGTCGTCACGGCGCAGCCAGCCGAGCTTGACGTAGCTTTTGTCGAACACATAGGTGCCTGCAGCGATCAGATCGCCGCCGCGCGCCTTGCCGCGCACGCCTTCGGTCTGATAGCCCGTATAGAGCGCCCGCAGCACCAGATTGCCGCCGTTATGCACAAGGCCCAGATAGAACTGCTGGTCTTTGTTGTCCTTGAGCGGCTTGAACTTGCTGCGGGTGACGGCACGGCCTTCGGCATCGATGCCGACCACTTCCTTCTCTTCGGCGGCACCGGCCAGCGTGCTGATGCCCTTGGCGTGCAGATAGCCACCGTTGAAGGTCAGCGCGCCCATGGTGTAGTTGGCCGACAGATCGACCACGCCGCCGTTGGCAAAGCGGTTGTCGTCCCAGGCGTACTGGGCGCCGAAGCTCAGGCCGTTCCAGTTGGGCGACAGATAGTTGATCGAGGTGCCGACGTTGGAATTGACCCGGATCCGGCTGTCCTTCTGCTGATCGTTCTGCTGGAACAGCGAGGTGATCTTGCCGGCACCGTCCCAGCTGCCCAGATCGCGTTCGGCCAGCTCCCAGAAGCCGCCCTGACCATAGGGCCAGTCGAGCGTCAGATAGCTGTTGAGAAACTGGCGGCCGCCGCGCAGGCTGCCCCAGTCGCCCGAGAAGCCGACCCAGGCTTCGCGGTTGCCCCAGTTGGGGGTCTGGTTGCCCTCGGCGATCTTCTGCGAGACGCGGGCCTGCAACTTGCCGCCCTGGTCGAGCTTATGGTCGCCGTCGAACTGGATCACCAGGGCACGGTCGAGCGATTGGTGCCATTTATCGTCGCCATACTCGGCCCGGCCACGATCGCTAACAAAATTGAGCTCGGCTGAACCGCCGATATTGAAACCGGCCAGCGCCGGGACGGACAGGGCGACACTGACGGCGAGCGCCAGGGGCTGAATGCGCATGATGTGTTCTCCGTTCTTATCGTGCTGTGGATGAGTGGAAGTCGTTCCCGCCACAGCGGGAACCGGAAAGTCAGGCCGGCACGGGCGCCTCGCGGGGCGCCAGCGCCTGGCCGTGGTGGTCGAACAGATGGCAGAAGGCCGGATCGAAGCCGATCCGCACCGGCTCGCCGAGCGCCGGCGCCTGGGCATGGCCCGGCAGCTTGAGCGCCAACGGTTCCGCCACGCCTTCGACGCTGATATGCAGCAGCTGGCAGTCACCCAGATGCTCGACCAGATCGAGCCGCCCGGGCAGGCCGCGTCCGGCCAGATGCAGATGTTCCGGCCGCGCGCCCAGCGTCAGCGTCTCGCCCGGCAGCGCCGCCACCCCCAGATCGAGCACAAAGCCGGCGGGCAGCCGCAGCCGACCGTCGCTCTCGGCCACGGCCGGCAGCAGATTCATCCGGGGGGAACCCAGGAAACCGGCGACGAACAGATTGGCCGGCCGCTCGTACAGCTCAAGCGGCGTGCCGACCTGTTCGATCCGGCCGCTGTTGAATACGGCGATCCGTTCGCCAAGCGTCATCGCCTCGACCTGATCGTGGGTGACGTAGATCATGGTGGTGGCCAGTTCCTGATGGAGCCGGGCCAGCTCGATGCGCATCTGCACCCGCAGCGCGGCATCGAGGTTCGATAGCGGCTCGTCGAATAGAAACACCTGCGGCTTGCGCACGATGGCGCGGCCGATGGCCACCCGTTGCCGCTGGCCGCCCGACAGCGCCTTGGGCTTGCGTTCGAGCAGCTCGGTCAGTTGCAGTGCCGCTGCGGCCCGCTCCACGGCCGCATCGATCTCGCGGCGCGGCAGACCGGCCAATTTGAGGCCAAAGCCCATGTTTTCCCGCACCGTCATATGCGGATAGAGCGCGTAACTCTGGAACACCATGGCCACCCCGCGCTGCGCCGGCGGCAGCTCGTCGGCCCGGCGCTCGCCTATCCACAGCTCCCCGGCGCTCAACGATTCCAAGCCGGCGATCATCCGCAGCAGCGTCGATTTGCCGCAACCGGACGGCCCGACGAACACCATGAATTCACCGTCGCGCACGGTCAGGTCGAGCCCGTGGATCACCCCGTTGCCGTCGCCGTAGCATTTCCTGATCTGTTTCAGGCGCAGTTCTGCCATCGCATCGCTCCTTGTCCACGAGCCGTACCGGCAAGCCGGCATTGGGCGGTTTTCAGTTGAAGACTGGCTTTTCCACGGCCGACCCAAGCCTGGGCGATCGTCTTCCCCGGCCACGGCAGCGAGCTGCGATGGTCGCTGATCGTTATGGGCCAGTCAGCAAGAATCTAAAAACAATACGTTTATTTTTTAATGAACGCCGCAACAGTGCTTGAAGACGTTTTTCACAATATTTTATTTCCGCCCACCGTCCGCAAGATGGCCTGTCCGGCGCAAATCAAGCCGGACAGGCAGCACGATCGATCCACCCAGCCTTGGCAAACAAAGGGCCACAACCGGGTCGGCGACGCGGTTGAGAAGCCGGGGATGGAGCGGAAACTTTTTAGGCTGGCTCGGCAGCCTCCGTCAGAGGCGCCGGTGCTCGGCCGCTGGCATCGAGCCGACCGCTGAGCCAATCGACCACAGCCGCCAGCGCCGGCGGCGCAAAGCCGTAGCTCACCAGCGCCGGGGCGTCGAGATCGGCGGCGGCGTAGGGATTCCACAGCGCCAGATGCAGATCGGGCCGCCAGCTCTGCCGCTCGCGCTCGCCGTAGCGCGCCCGGGTGGTCGAGGCCAGCACGGTAAAGACACCGTCGTGCGGCAGCCCTGCCCAATCGAGCGCCTCGCGGCGGGCAAAACTGACCACATCGAGCTGGTAGTGAGGCTGAAGTAACTCGATCAGCCGGGCCGGCTTGAGTCCGGCTTCGGACACGCCGTCCGAGGCCGCTTCGGCCTGCACCACCAGACGCAAGCGACTGCCGACCGGCAGACGGGGCGGCTGGCGATAGGCGGTAAGCCCTCGCCGCCAGCCTTCGGCCATCAAGGCGCGGTCGGCTTCCTGGGCCGCAGACGGGTAAGCGGCGCCCCCGAGCGGGAAGCGGGTCGCGAGCTGGTCGAGCCGTCGGGCCGATTCCAGCAGGCGCTGCGGGTCGAGCCGGCCTTGCTCGATCGCGGCCACGATGGCCGCGTGCGAGGCCGCCATCTCGTCGCGGTATTGCAGCACCAGCGACAGATCGGCGCCCGCTGCCAGCGCCAGCACCGTGCCTTCGGCCTGGCCGTAGCGGTCGTGGATCGCCTTCATATTCATGCCGTCGGTGATCACCACGCCCTGATAGCCCCACTGCTGCCGTAGCAGCTCGTCAAGCAGCGCCGGGGCCAGCGTGGCCGGATGGACCGGGTCGAAGGCCGGAAACACGATATGGGCCGACATCAGCCCCGGCGTGCGTCCGCTCAGCAGCCGGAACGGCGCCAGCTCATAGCGTTCGAGCGCCTCGCGCGGCTTATCGACTACCGGCAGCGTCAGATGCGAATCGACCTGGGTGTCGCCATGACCGGGGAAATGCTTGACGCAGGTGGCCACGCCTGCCGCCAGATGGCCGTCGAGCCAGGCACCGGCGAGCCGTGCCGCCCGCTCGGGGTCGGCGCCGAACGAGCGCTCGGCGATCACCGGATTGTGCGGATTGCAGTTGAGATCGAGCACCGGAGCGAGATTCCAGTTGATCCCGAGTGCCGCCAGGCCGCGGCCGACTGCCTCGCCGATCCGATACGCCAGCGCTTCATCGTCGGCCGCGCCGAGCGCCATCGCCGACGGGGCTTCGGGCATGAACAGCGTGCGCATCACGGCGCCGCCTTCCTGATCGATGGCGACCAGCCCCGTGGGGCCGAGCAGTTCGCGTAATTGGCTCAGCAGCCGGCAGGTGGTGTCGAAATCGCCCACATTGCGGCGGAACAGACAGACTGCCCCGATATGGTGCCGGCGCAGAAATTCGGCCTCGTCGGCTTCGAGCCGCTCGCCGGCGATATCGACCATCAGCAGTCGGCCGGCCAATTGGGCAGGGGAAAGGGTCATTTGACGGCTCCGTCAAAACCGCGCAGGAAATAGCGCTGGGTAAACAGAAACACCAGCAGGATCGGCAGCACGGTCAACACCGCCCCGGCTGCCACCACCCGGGTCTTGAAGCTGAAGGCGCCCGACAGATAGAGCACGCCGACCGACAGCGGAAACTTGTCGGGGCTGGTCATCACGATCGAAGGCCAGATGTACTGGTTCCAGGCCGTCACCGTGGTCAGGATGGCCAAGGCCCCGAGTGCCGGTTTGGCCAGCGGCAGCATGATCCTGAGAAAGATCTGCCATTCGCTGGCGCCATCGATGCGGGCAGCGTCGATCAGATCCTGCGGCACGGCCTCGAACGCCTGCTTCATCAGGAAGATGCCCAGCGCTCCGGCGAGCCCGGGCAGCGCGACGCCGGCGATGGTGTCGGTCAGGCCCATCTTGGAGACGGTAATGAAGTTGACCAGGAAGTTGACTTCGGATGGCAGGATCATCGTGGCGATCACGGCGCCGAAGACCAGTTTCCGCCCGGGAAACTCCATCCGGGCCAGTGGGTAGGCCGCCAGACTGCACACCACCAGCGTGCCGATCACCGTGGCCAGCGAGATCAGGATCGAGTTCTTGTAGAAGGCCCAGACATCGATGGTCCTGAACACCTCGACAAAGTTGTCGAGACCGGGTGCCGTGGGCCACAGCGGCGGCGGAAAGCGGTAGACCTCGCCATCGGTCGACAGCGCGGTCACCAGGGTCCACCAGAATGGATAGACGGTGATCAGCGCAATCGCCGACAGCACCAGATAATGGAGTGCCCGGTCAAGCCGGCGGCGCAGCCTGAGCCGGCCGGCGAGCGGTTCGCGGGTAGCGGGAACGGAAGCGGTCAGGGCAGTCATGGCTGGGTCTCCGGTCAGCGGCTGCGCGGTTGCAGATAGCGGAAGTTGAGCCAGGCCAGCACCACGCAAAACAGCGACATCACCAGACTGGCCGCCAGGGCACGACCGAAGTTGAGCGAGCGGATGCCGAATTCGTAGGCGTAATAAAGCGCGGTATAGGTCGACTGGTAGGGGCCGCCCTGGGTCATGATCTGCACTTCCTCGAAGGCCTTGACGGCCGCCAGCAGCGAGAACACCGAACACAGCAGGATGGTCGGCAGCAGCAGCGGCACGGTGATGCGCCAGAAACGCTGCCAGCCATTGGCGCCGTCGAGCATGGCGGCTTCGTAGACATCCTGCGGAATCGATTGCAGCCCGGCCAGGTACAGCACCATATACCAGCCCAGACCACGCCAGACGGTGACGAACATCACGGCAAACAGGGCGATCCGATCGTCGCTGAGCCAGCCCACCGGCTCGTTGATCAGCCGCAGCCAGGTCAGGATGGCATTGAGCGCCCCCTGGTCGGCATACATGAAATTCCAGATCACCCCGATCACCGACACGGTGGTGACCACCGGCAGGTAATAGGCGGCACGGAACAGCTTGATGCCGGGCAGATTGTTGTTGACCAGCACCGCCAGCGCGATCGACACGATCTGGATCAGCGGCACCACCAGCAGATAGAGCGCCGAATTCTTCAGCGCCGACAGGAACAGTTCGTCGGCAAACAGCTCGCGGAAATTATCGAGCCCGACCCAGCGTGGCGCATCGATCAGGTTGTATTGGGTAAAGGCCAGATAGGAGCCGAATCCGACCGGCCAGAACGCAAACGCCAGCAACAGCGCAATCGCGGGAGCCAGGAACAGATAGGCTTGCAGGGTGGCACGGCGGCGCTGGCTCATGGCACGGACCTCCGGCGACAATCGCAATGGGCATCCATCAATGCAATACCTCGTGGCGCACGTTCACCGCAGCGTATCGTGCCCCAGCATGGGTTCGGGATTGGCGAATAAAAAGCGGATATTTTTTATTTTTCTTTTAAATTCGCATCAGTGTTTGCAGTCTTTTTGCCGAATACTTTCCAAATGGCGCGCCCGCCTGGGGCGCGCCGTCAGGGCGTCTATTTGGCCGCCAGTTTCTGGTTCCAGAACGCCACCGCTTCATTGAGCGCCGCCTGGGGTTCCTTGCGCCCCGTCACCGCCTGCTCGACCGCAGCAGCCAGACGGTTGGACAGCAACTCGGCATCCTTCACGCCGGCCAGGAACACGGTCCGGGTGTTGTCGAGATGGCGGGCCGCCACCGCCAGACCTTTCTCGACCGCACCGGCGTTGGCCGGCAGCGACTGGAAGAACGGGTCGGCCGCGGTCTTCTTGGCCGTCGGCAGGGTGCCAGCCTGTTTGGAGAAGGCGAGCTGGTTGTCGGCGTTGGTCAGATAGCTGCCGAACTTGCCGATCTCAGGCAGGAGCTTGGGATCGACATTGCGTGCCACGGCAAAGTTGAACATCCAGCCACCCGAAGCGATCCGGGTGGGGCCAAGCGGGGCGCCGGCCACGTCGGTGATCTTGTAGATGGCCGGGGCATCGTCGCGCACCCGGGTCAGCGAGGTCGGGGTCGATACCAGCATGGCCATCTGACCGCTGTTGTAGGCCGCCATCGATACCTGGAAATTGTCCTGGGCAAACAGATTGTTGCGGAACAGCGCGCCCGACTTATACGCGTCGGCGAGCTTGCGCAGCAGTTCGACATGGCGCGGCGAGTTGAACACGGCGCGGCCATCCTTCACCACATCGAGCCCTTCCTGCATAAAGAAGCCTTCGATCTTGGTCGGGCCGATTGCCGGGGCAAAGCCGGCTACCCCAGTCTTGGCCTTGATCTGCTTGGCGTAGGCCAATTGCTGATCGAGGCTTTGCGGCGGCTTGGCCGGATCGAGCCCGGCTTTCCTGAACAGCTCGGTATTGAAGGCGATCACATTGGCGCCGTTGTAGTGCGGAAAGGCATAGACCTTGCCGTCGAAGGTCACGTCGCGGATCGCCCCTTCGGTGTACTGGCTCTTGTCGACCCACTGGTCGAGCGGCTGGATCAGATTGTCCTGCTTGTAGTCGTAGGCCCACGGCACATTGAGGTTGACCAGCGCGGGCGGCCGGCCGGCTGCCACGGCGGCGGTGAACTTGGTCTGGATCACATCCCACGGATAATCGACCCAGCGCCATTCGACCGCCGGATTGGCCGCGTTATAGCGGCTGATCAACTGCTTGAAGTAGTCGTTGAACTTGGGCGACAGGCTCATCGTCCAGACTTCGAGTTGCGGCTTGTCGGCCAATGCTTCGGCCGATACCAGCAGCCCGGCCGCCAGCAGCAGGCCGCGTGCAAACGATTTTCCTTGCATGGTCTTCCTCTCTCTTCTTGTGGTGGGCGAACCGGCGTCCGGCTCGCGACCTGGGGCATATAGCGGGTAGGGCACGTTCGGCGTTTCTGGGCGTCCGCAAGGACGCAAGATTTGCCGATTTATATAGATTTCTTTTGTTTTCCGCTTTCTATCTTGAGGGTGGATTGCCTAAAAGTTTCATCTGACCTTTATGGCCTGTCCGTTCAACGCCACGCCGCCTGGCTCGGTGTGACGCGCCGGTGCTTGGCGGATCGGACACGCTGAGGCCGAATCGGCTGGGCGCTAGCGCGTCAGCGTCACCTTGTCGAGATGGCGCGGCTGGTCCGGATCGAGCCCGCGTGCCCGCGCCAGGGCTTCCACCATCGGGTAGAAGGCGGTGATGGCCGTGAGCGGGTCGAGTTCAGCAACGGGCGCAAGCGGCAGCGTCAGATCGCGCTCGGCCACGTCGGCCGGTGCCGCCAGCAATACCTGGGCCCCGCGACGGCGCATCTCGGCGGCGGTCTGGCGCAGGCTGGCCTGGGCCGGGCCTCGGGTGGCGAAGATCAGCAGCGGGTAGCCGTGCTCGATCAAGGCCATCGGGCCGTGCTTGATCTCGGCACCCGAGAACGCTTCGGCCTGGATCGCAGCGGTTTCCTTGCATTTGAGCGCGGCTTCGAGGGCGATCGGCAGGGTCAGGCCGCGCCCGACCGTCATCAGCCGGTCGCTGTGTTGCAGCCGCTCGACCGCTTCGGACCAGTCGACCGACAGGGCGGCTTCGAGGGCCACCGGAAGTTCGTCGAGCGCCGCGAGCAGGCTCTGGTCGTTCTGCCAGTGCGCCACCAGCCGGGCAGCGGCGCCAAGGCTAGCGATATAGCTTTTGGTGGCGGCGACGGCGTATTCGGGCCCGGCTTCGAGGCCGAAGCTCCAGGCGGCGGCCTGACTGAGCGGCGAGGCGGTATCGTTGACCAGCGCCACCGTCTCGGCGCCGCCGGCGCGGAAATGGCGGATCGGCTCGACCACATCGGGGCTGCGGCCCGATTGCGACACGGCGACGGCCAGCGTGCCCGCCACATCGAGCGGTGCTTCATACAGCGTCACCAGCGACATCGGCAGCGAGACGGCCAGCCGGCCGAGCCGGGCCATGGTCAGATAGCCCAGATAGGCCGCCGCATGGTCGGAACTGCCGCGCCCGACCGTCACCACCGCCCGGGGCGGTGCCGCGCGCAGCCGCTCGCCCAGCGCGGCGAAGCGTTCATCGTGCAGGCGTCCCTGGCGCGCCAATGTTGCCGGGGCTTCATGGGTTTCAAGCCACATCCGCGAGTGCAATCGCTTCTCCTTCGACATAGACGGCCTTGAGCCGCAGTTGACGGTCGAACACGACCAGATCGGCCCAGGCCCCCGCGACCAGCCGGCCACGATCGGCCAGGCCCAGGAAATCGGCTGGATAGGTGGATAGCCGCGCCACCGCCTCATCGAGCCCGAGCCCGAGCTGGACCAGATTGCGCAGCGCCTGGTCCATGGTCAGGGTCGAACCGGCCAGCGTGCCGTCGGGCAGGCGCACCCCGCCCAGGCATTTGGTGACGGTATGGCGGCCGAGCTTGTATTCGCCATCGGGCATGCCGGCGGCGGCGGTGGAGTCGGTGACGCAGTAGAGCTTGGGAATCGCGCGCAGCGCCGCCCGGATCGCGCCCGGGTGGACATGGAGCAGATCGGGGATCAGCTCGGCGAATTGGGCGTGCGCCAGCGCCGCGCCGACGATGCCGGGTTCGCGATGCTGCAGGCCGGTCATGGCATTGAAGAGATGGGTAAAGCCGGTGGCGCCGTGAGCGAGCGCCGCGACCCCGTCCTCGTAGCTGCCCAGCGTATGGCCCAGCTGGACCCGGATGCCGCGTGCGCTCAGATGGCGGATCAAGGCCAGATGGCCCTGCACCTCGGGCGCCAGCGTCAAGACGCGCAGCGGGGCGAGCGCGGCAAAGCTGTCGATTTCGTCTTCGATGCCGTCGCGGGCGAAGTTGGGCTGGGCGCCCAGCTTGCCCGGATTGATATACGGCCCTTCCAGATGGACGCCGAGCACCCGGGCGCTGCCGGGCCGGCGCTGCACCATGGCGGCGCCCACCGCGCGCAGCGCGTTTTCGATCTCGGGCCGGGGCGCGGTCATGGTGGTGGCCAGGAGGCTGGTGGTGCCGTGGCGTACATGGAGGCCCGCCACGGTATCGAGCGCGTCGCCGCCTTCCATCACATCGCGGCCGCCGCCGCCGTGCACATGCAGATCAATAAAGCCTGGCACGATATAGTCGGCGTCGTTGGCGTCGGGATCGGCCGGAAAGGCATCCAGCGCGGCGATCCGCTCCTCAAAGCGCAGCCGGCCTTGATACCAGCCGTCGGGAGTCAACAGATTGCCGAAAATGCTTTGCATGATTTTTTCTTCTTCTTATCGACGTAGCTCTGCAATAAAGTCGTAGTAATCATTACGACAATATGAGTTGGTTAACTCGATTGGCAGATTGTTTTCTAGATAGCCGATGCGGGTAATCATCAGCATGGCGGTGCCCGGGGTGATGCCGACCAACCGGGCGATCTCGTCGCTGGCATTGATGGCCTTGATATGCTGCAAGGCCCGCACCACCGGGGTATGGCGGGCGTCGAGATAGCTGTAGAGCGAGTCGTTGACCTGGGTCGGTTCGTTGAGATAGGCCACGGGCAAGGTGCTGGTCTCGAAGGCCATCGCAACGCCGTCGGCCGTGCGCAGACGCTTGAGACGGGCCACCTGGGCCGCCGGCGACAGGCCAAGCCGCAGTACTTCTTCCTGGGTGGCGATGCCGACTTCGCGGCTGAGCCAGGCCGAAGCGGGGTTGAAGCCGCGATTGCGGATTTCCTCGCTGAAGCTGGTCAGGCGCGACAGCGGCTGCACCAGCCGCGGGGCGATATAGGTGCCAGAGCCCTGGCGGCGCACGATCAGACCTTGTTCGAACAGCACATCGATGGCTTTGCGGGCTGTGACGCGCGACACGCCCAGCAGCTCGCACAGCATCCGTTCCGAGGGCAGCGCCTCGTCGGCCTGCCACAGGCCGGCACCGATGGCACTGGAGAGCTTGCTCGCCACCTGTAGGTAGAGCGGGGTACTGCTCTCGCTATCTGGTTTCAACGCCGCCAGGGCGTCAATCCGTGCTTTATCCACGCAACACTCCTCGAATCAGGGACAGGGCGCCGGCGACGGCGTCGCCATGCGCCGGTTGGACTCGGCTGCGCAATTCGGCCGGCAGCCATGGTCCCAGCGCTTCGGCCAGGCCGCCACATAATGCCAGCGGAAGGCGCCGTTCGGGGTCCAAGGCGGTCGCGACGGCAGCGATCTCGCTGCCAGCCTGGGACAGGAGTGCCAGCGCAGTCGGGTCATTGGACCCGTGTTGCAGGACAAGGGGTGAGAGTTGTGCGTAAGTGGTCTGATTGGCGTGGGCTTGCCAGCCCAGCAGCGATTCGCGCTTGCCGCCGACCTGGGCCAGTACCGCCTGACTCAGCGGCCCGAACGGCGCACGACCATCGAGTGCCTTCTGGGTCGCCTGCACCGCGCGCAGACCGAGCCAGGCGCCGCTGCCTTCGTCACCGCTGGGAAAGCCCCAGCCTGACACGGTGCGGTAGTCCTCGCCGCCGAACCAGGCCTGGCCGATCACGCCGGTACCGATCGCGATGATCGCGCCCGGCTCGCCATGATGGGCACCAAGCAAGGTGGTGACGCCGTCGTCGCGCAGCGCGAGCGCGGCAAAGGCGGGCGCCTGCTGCGCGAACGCCTCGGCCCAGGCGGCGTGGTGGACGCCGGCGAGTCCGAGGCCGATCGCGCAGTGCTCGAACTGCCAGTCGGGGTGGCCCAGTTGGGCGAAGGCTTGCCCGATCGCGTCCAGAATGGCCCGCCAGGCGGTGTCGATACCGAGCGCCAGACCGGCCGGGCCGCCCTGGCTGCGGATCAGCTCACGACCGTCGGGGCCGGCGATGGCCAGCCGGCAGCCACTGCCGCCGCCATCCACCCCAATCAGGAAATCGACCGTCGTGCTCATCGGACCCGCTGCTCCGCCTGATTTATATTTATGCGAAATTGCAATACAAGTTTGATACCACTTTGAACAGGTGTCAAGCTAATGCTCCTGTTGGAAGACTGCTGTGCTGGCAATCGGGGTGGGTAAAAATGCAACGGCCATATCTCATGACGCGGGCATTTAATGCGATGGAGCTTGCAATCCTGGCTAACCCACCTAAAATGCCGCGCGTTGCTGGATCATGCCGTCCGCAACACTCTACCGTTCCAACAATACTTGTCTGAAGGACAAAAACATGAAACTGATCGCTGCCCTGATCGCTGGCCTGTTCGCTACCGTCGCTTTCGCCAACGAAGCCCCGAAGGCCGAAGCCCCCAAGGCCGCCGCCGCTGAAGCCCCGAAGGCCGAAGCCAAGGCTGACAAGAAGGCCGAAAAGAAGGCCGAAAAGAAAGAAGAGAAGAAGGCCGAAGAAAAGAAGGCTGAAGAGAAGAAGGCTCAGTAATTCTTCGCCTCGCTTTCTGCGCGAAGGGCGGTTCCGACCGCCCTTTGTCATTGTTGGCTGTTCCGTTTCTCCCCATCGCATCGGTCCCGATGCCTCCACTGCACCGCTTCCTCCACTGGTGCCGCCTTCTGGTCACTCCCGCGCCGTTCCTGTTTTTCTGCCGTAGTGTCACCTGTCTGGTTCACGCAGGTCGGACCCGCCGTTGGGCAAGTTTTGCGGCGCCTGATCGGCCAAGTGGCTGCCCCGGTCGGCGATGGTAAAATCGCTGGTTTATTCGCCGCCTAGCTGCTTTCCCATGGCCGATCCCCTGCGCTGGAAACCCAATGTCACCGTTGCCGTCGTGCTGGAGCACGCCGGCCGTTATCTGCTGGTCGAGGAGGAAACTCCGCACGGCCGCCAGTTCAACCAGCCAGCCGGCCATCTCGACCCCGACGAGTCGCTGCTGGCCGCAGCGGCCCGCGAAGCGCGCGAAGAGACGTGGTGCGAAGTGCGGCCGACGGCGCTGGTGGGCATCTATCAATGGTCGCCGCCCACCGACCCCACGCTCGACTATCTGCGCTTTGCCTATGCCGCCGACCTGCTGACCCCGGCCACCCCGGTCGATACGGTCAGCACGGCCTTCGCCCAGGAATTCCCGACGCTGCCGGCCAGACCACTTGATCAGGGCATCGTGCGCGCCGTCTGGCTCAGCTACGACGAAGTCCTGGCCTGCCGCGACCGCCACCGCAGCCCGCTGGTGCTGCAATGTATCGACGATCTGCGCGCCGGGCGGCGTTTCCCGCTTGAACTCGTGCGCCACTATCCGAAAGGTTGAGACCATGTCCAGCGCTTCCCGCATCGTCGTCGGCCTGTCCGGCGGCGTCGATTCTTCGGTCGCTGCGGCACTGCTCAAGTCGCAGGGCCACGATGTCATTGGCGTCTTCATGCAGAACTGGGAGGACGACAACGACGATCAATACTGCTCGATCAAGGAAGACTCGCGCGATGCCATCGCCGTGGCCGATCTGCTCGGTATCGATATCGAACTGGTGAATTTCGCCGGCGAATACAAGGAGCGGGTATTCAGCTATTTCCTCGCCGAATACCAGGCTGGCCGCACCCCCAATCCCGATGTGCTCTGCAACGCCGAAATCAAGTTCAAGGCGTTTCTCGACTACGCCATCGGCCTGGGCGCCGAGAAGATCGCCACCGGTCATTACGCCGCCATCGATCTCGATCGGGACGGCCGCACCCGGCTGCTGCGCGGCGCCGATCCGGGCAAGGACCAGAGCTATTTCCTTTATCGCCTGAGCCAGTTCCAGGTCTCCAGAGCGCTGTTCCCGCTGGGTGCGCTCCACAAGACCGAAGTGCGCAGCCAGGCGGCCGCGCTGGGCCTGCCCAACCATGCCAAGAAGGATTCAACCGGCATCTGCTTTATCGGCGAGCGGCCGTTCCGCGAATTCCTGAACCGCTATCTGCCGCGCAGCCCCGGTCTGATGCGCACCCCCGAAGGCCGCCGGCTCGGCGAGCATATGGGGCTGATGTATTACACCCTGGGCCAGCGCCAGGGCCTCGCTATCGGCGGCCCGGGCGAGCCCTGGTATGTGGCGGCCAAGGATATGGCCAATAACGAGCTGATCGTGGTGCAAGGCCATGACCATCCGCTGCTGCTGTCCGAGCGGCTGACTGCCGGCCAGTTGTCCTGGGTGGCCGATCAGCCGCCGCCACCGGGCCGCTACAGCGCCAAGACCCGCTACCGTCAGCAGGATGCGGCCTGCGAGATCGCAGCAGTCGAAGACGGCCGGCTCGAAGTCCGCTTCGACTCAGCGCAATGGGCCGTGACACCCGGCCAGTCGCTGGTGCTGTACGACGGCCCGGTCTGCCTCGGCGGCGGCATTATTCTTTGACGCGAATCCATCAGGCGAGAAGCGCTTTATTTGGCAGGATAAATACTGTGAGACTGGAAGGTTTTCTGGTGGAAGAATTTGAATTCCCTGCCTGGCCTTCGATTCGCGGGTGAACTGAATGCCAGACTCTATCTGGCATTTCGGTTCGGAAAAAACAATTCACCCTTCCCTTCACACTCAGATCAAGCGGATCTTTCTACTAAGTAATAAATGAAAATTCCGCTTGATGTCCTTTATATCTGATTACCGGCTCAACCGATCCGCCCCACGCGGCTTCGGCTTGCACTTCGCTTCGGCCTGCCATATCAAGAGTTAGGGTAGGGGCCACGCCCGTGGCCGCGCCGAGCCATTGCAGGCAGGGACGTGAAGATGACGATAGGCAAACGACTGATCATGATGCTGGCGCTGGCAATCGTGGCGCTATTGGTGGTGGGTGGTACGGGCGTGGGGGCATTTCAGCGGGTCAAGACTGAGATGCTGCACATGACCAATGCCATCCTGCCCAGCATGCAGGCCATGGGCGATATCGGCACCGCTTATCGCGATATGCGCACCTTGCTGCTGTCGCACATCATGGAACAGGATGTGGACCTCAAGAACGCCTTCAACGACAAGGTCAAGGAAGCGCGTGACCGGGCCAGTGCGGTGGTCGAGGGCTACAGCAATCTGGTGACGGACGACACCGACCGCAGCAACTACCAGACCCTCAAAAAAGCGTTTGAAACCTATCTGGTCGCCTATGACGAGGCGCTCAAGAATTCGAGCGAAGGCAAGGCCGATCTGGCCCAGGCGGCGCTCTACGGCAAGGTGATGCCGACGGCCCAGGTACTCGAGGCCGCCTTGAAGCAATCGACTGCCTATAACGTGCGGATGGTCGAGACGACCGCCGCCAGCGTCGATCAGGTCTATAGCCGCTCGCTCGGGATTTTCGGCGGGGTGATCCTGGTGGCGGTGATCGGCTTGACCCTGTTCGGCACCCTGATTTTCCGCGCAGTCAAAGTACCGCTGGCGGTGATGGAGAAGACCGTCGAGCGGATCGGCAAGGAACTCGATTTCACCCAGCGCGTACCGGTGCAGAGCCGTGATGAGGTCGGCATGACGGTGGCGGCCTTCAACCGGCTGCTCGATACCTGGCAACAGAGCCTGCGCGAGCTGTCGAGCCAGGCGGCCGGTGTGGCACGTCAGGCCGATATGATGGCCTCGACCTCGCGCGAGATGTCGGGCAACTCGTCGGCGGCAAGCGAGGCGGCCTCCAATATGGCGGCCACGGTCGAACAGGTCACGGTCAGCATCAACCATGTGGCCGACCGGGCCGGTGAAGCCGACAACGAATCGCGCCAATCGGGCCGGATCGCCGACGAAGGCGCCCAGGTGATCGACGCGACCGTCGCGGAAATCAATACCATCGCCAACACCGTGCACGACGCCGCCGCCCAGATCGATGCGCTGGCGCGTGAGAGCAGCAATATCAGCGCGGTGGTCAATGTGATCAAGGAAGTGGCCGACCAGACCAATCTGCTGGCGCTCAATGCTGCCATCGAAGCGGCCCGGGCCGGTGAGCAGGGACGCGGTTTTGCCGTGGTGGCTGATGAGGTGCGCAAGCTCGCCGAGCGCACCTCGGTATCGACCCAGGAAATCGGCAAGCTGATCGGGTCGATCCAGCAAAGCGCCGACGCGGCCGTGGCGCGGATGCGCGAAGTGGTGGACCGGGTCGGCAGCGGAGTGGCCAAGGCCGAGGAAACCGGGATGGCGATCCAGAAAATCCGCCAGGGCTCCGATCGGGTGGTGGTGGTGGTCGGCGATATTTCGCGCGCGATCCGTGAACAAAGCGCGGCGAGCGTAAATATTGCCCAATTGGTCGAGCGGATCGCCCAGATGTCGGAAGAAGCCAGTTCGGCGGCAGCCAATACCTCGACTGCGGCCGATGAACTCAAGACCCTGTCCGATCGGATGCAGAGCGTGGTCGAACGCTACCGAATTTAGGTTGGGCCGGAGAATATTTTATTTTCAGGCCTTTCTCAGCACAGTTGCTGGCATCCAAAAGACCAGTAACTTTATTTTTTGTGCGGACTGTTGAACTGCCAAAAACCTTTCCCGATAGCTTTATTCGTCAATACTTATTTACTGGTCCAAAAATGAAATGCCGCCATGAAGAAGGCGGCGGGCTTGGTAATTTGGCTGGCGTGGAAGGCGGCTTTAGCCATGCTAGAGTTATTCACCGTTTTACGGATTTTCCGCCGGTTGCGTACCCGGCGGAATTGATTTTCTGGCAAGCGTGACGCCGATCAATAGACCGGCGTTTTTTGTGCATGGCAGTAAAGTCCTCTCAGGGAGAAAAAACAGATGGACACGATTTTTGGTTTGATCATTGGTCTGGTTTATGTGGCAGTCATCGTGGCCTTTATTGCCGGGATGTGGAAGGTCTACGTCAAGGCCGGCCAGCCGGGCTGGGCGGTGCTGATTCCGTTCTACAACCTGTATGTGCTGTTGCAGATTGCCAAGCGGCCGGGCTGGTGGTTGATCCTGTTTCTTATTCCGTTCGTCGGCCTTATCGTGGCCATCATCACTTCCATTGATATCGCCCGTAAATTCGGCAAGAGCGGATTGTTCGCCGTGGGGCTGATTCTGCTGGGCTTTATTTTCTACCCGATTCTGGGCTTTGGTGACGCTACCTATAATCCCGACGCCTGATCGGCACCAGTCCGGAACTGCTCCGGCCAGACAGACAAACGGGACGCCTGGCGTCCCGTTTTGCTTTGCTTGACGTCAGCGACAGCGCGGGGTAACAAGGCGGTTTTGGCGCGATTCACGATGAGCGATCTGTCTTCCTTTGCCGAGCGCCTGGTGCGCTGGCAACGCGGCCATGGCCGCCACGACCTGCCTTGGCAGTGTCGCGATCCCTACCGGGTCTGGCTGTCTGAAATCATGTTGCAGCAGACCCAGGTCACGACGGTGGTGCCCTATTACCACCGCTTTATCGAACGTTTCCCGACCGTCACGGCGCTGGCCGCCGCCCAAGTGGATCAAGTGCTGGCGCTCTGGGCCGGCCTTGGCTACTACAGCCGTGCCCGCAATCTGCATGCGGCAGCCCAGGCCGTGGTCGAGCGCTTCGGCGGGCAGATGCCCACCGCTGCCGCCGAGCTGGAAAGCCTGCCCGGCATCGGCCGCTCGACGGCGGCGGCGATTGCTTCGTTCTGCTTTGGCGAGCGGACGGCCATTCTCGACGGCAATGTCAAACGGGTGCTGACACGCTGGGCCGGCATCGAAGGCTTTCCGGGCGAGCGGGCGATCGAGCAGCGTCTCTGGCAATTGGCCGAGTCGCTGTTGCCGCTGAGTGCCGAGGAGATGCCCGCCTATACCCAGGGCATGATGGACTTGGGCGCCACCATCTGCCGCCGCAGCCGGCCCGACTGCCAGCGCTGCCCGCTGCAACGCGACTGCCGCGCCTATGCCGAGGGTCGCACGGCCGATTTGCCGACCCGCAAGCCGAAAAAGACGATTCCCGAGAAGGCCACGGTGATGCTGCTGGTCCGCGACGGCAGCCGGCTGTTGCTGGAAAAGCGGCCGCCGAGCGGCATCTGGGGCGGGCTGTGGAGCCTGCCCGAGATGCCGCCTGAAGACGACCCGCTTGACTACTGCCGCGAGCGCTTCGGTCTGCAAGTGGCCACGGGCAGCCGGCTTGCACCCTTTGTCCATGTCTTCACCCACTATCGCCTGACCATTACGCCGCAATACTGCACGGTCGTCGGCGCGAGCAGCCTGCGCGAGCAGGCGCTGACCTGGCTGGAGCCAGCTGCGGCACTGGCAGCTGGGATTCCCACTCCCGTGCGCCGCCTGCTGCTCGACCAGGGCAGCCCGCGGCTGTTCGAGGAGGACTGAGCCGATCTGGCTTCGGCCTGGTGTCCATCCCAAGTCACAGGGATGGCAGCCCATGGCCGCAGGACCTGGCGTCCGATTGTTCGGACACTGGGCGTCAGGCCGATAGACACTGTCAGCGCTGTAGACCGGACGGAGTTGCGCTAGGGCATTTCCCTTTAAACCGGCATCGCCGCTAAGCCTGGTGAAGCGCTGTACGCCTGTGCTTTGAGGTCCGGATACGCCGACGCCGGATTGGCTGGAAATGCGCTAGCTGCCAAGTGGCGGCACGCGTCTCCAAGTCAATGATGGCGGACGGCCGTGACGGGGACGGTGCTACGAGGTCGGCGACCTGGGCCGCCATATCGAAGGTGGATCGGTCTGGGTCGCCGGGGCAGGACTGGCGGCCGGGGCCGGTGTCGGGGCGGCCACGCTGGAAGACGGCCCGGCGGCAGGCCGGCTGCGACGGCCGGCGCAGAAGGTGAGCGGAGACATATCCTAGTCCTATGACAAAGACCGCCGCTGTTAAGCGGCGGTTTGCATCAATGATTTATTTTTCTTTATAAAAGGCTACCTTCCTTGCGAGAAGGTGTCTCAAGATTTTAACTTTGCTTCACGGCTTCCATCCGCGCCGCCATGGTGCGGATCAGTTGCAGCATTTCGGCGGTCGGTTGTCGTTCCACCCGGTGATAGATGCGGCCATCGAGCGTCCGGCTCAGCAGACCGTAATTGCACAGCTCGCGCCGCAGCAGCACATGATCGCCGAAATGATGTTGCGGTTTGATCAAGCCGTTGACTTCGGCTTCATTGAAGGTGCGCCGGGCAGGCAGGCGCGACCACAGCACCCACAGACAGGGTTCCTGGTGCGAAAACTTGGACGGCCAGCGCAGCAGCCGGCCTTCGGCATCGAAATAGCGCTCGAGCTGGCGGCTGAGCGAGGGGGTGGGTTTGGGGGTGGCCGCGATGGGCGCGGGCGCCGGAGCGGGAAGCGAGCCGACCGGCGCCGGGCGTTCGAGCGGCGCGGCGCGCAGACTCTGGAAATTACGATGGCCGCTGGCGCGCGCCAGCATATTGAGCATCTGCAGATGGCCCGGCAACTGGCCGAGCTGTTCGAGTTGTTGGCAGAGGGAACGGGCCAGCGCCGAGATATCGTCGCTGTGGAAGGGGATGGCAAGTCTGGACATGGGCTAATCCTCAATGAGGTGCCTACCCGGAGCGGGTGTCGGTGGTCGCCGGCTTCCGACGCGGCACAGGATTGCGCGTCGAGTAACTTGCATAAGGCCAATGGCAGGTTTAGCTCCCCTTGCGGGGCGGCGACGCCTGGGTGAACTGCCGACCGAGCCGAAAAACCATACGCGATTGCGCCGCTTTTGCCAAGACCGCTGTCTGGCTTGGGCTACAATAGCGTGCTTCGTGTCCGCGACGCCGCTTTGCCTTTTCTCATCCACTCAAGTTCCAGGAATACCGCCATGCCAGTCAGCCTGACCGCGCCCGATCCCGCTTCCCTCCATCCTGTTGCCGGCGTGACGCTCGGCATCGCTTCGGCCGGTATCAAACGGCCGGGACGCAAGGACGTGTTGGTGATGCGGCTCGACGACGGTGCCCAGGTGGCTGGCGTGTTTACCCTCAATCGCTTCTGTGCCGCGCCCGTCCATCTGTGCCGTGAGCATCTGGCCAGCGGCAAGCCCGTGCGGGCGCTGGTGGTCAATACCGGCAATGCCAACGCCGGCACCGGCCTCGATGGCCGCCATCGGGCGCTCGAAGTGTGCGACACGCTGGCCGGATTGCTCGATTGCCAACGCCAGGCCGTTCTGCCGTTTTCCACCGGGGTGATCCTTGAGCCGCTGCCGGCCGACAAGATCTGCTCCGCCCTGCCCGAGGCCGTGGCTGCGCTGGCACCGGCCAACTGGGCCGAGGCCGCCGAAGCGATCATGACCACCGATACCTTGCCCAAAGCTGCCAGCGTGCAGCTGCCACTGGGCGGTGACACCATCACCATCACCGGTATCGCCAAGGGCGCCGGCATGATCCACCCCAATATGGCCACCATGCTGGGCTATATCGCGACCGACGCCCGGGTGGCGCCGTCGCTGCTGCAGGACCTGGTCCGCTACGCGGCAGACCGCTCGTTCAATAGCATCACCATCGATGGCGATACCTCGACCAACGATTCCTTTATCCTGATCGCCAGCCATCGCGCGGGCCCGCAGATCGACAATGCCGACAGCGCCGACTATCTGGCCTTGCGCGACGCCGTCACTGCCTTGGCGCAGCAGTTGGCGCAAGCCATCGTGCGCGATGGCGAAGGCGCGACCAAATTCATGACCATCCAGGTCGAAGGCGGCCGCGACCATCAGGAATGCAAAGCCGTCGGCTACGCCATCGGCCGCTCGCCGCTGGTCAAGACGGCCTTCTTTGCTTCCGACCCCAATCTGGGCCGTATCCTGGCTGCCATCGGCTACGCCGGCATCAGCGACCTCGATGTTGACCAGGTCGATCTCTACCTCGACGACGTGCTGGTCGCCCATCAAGGCGGCCGTCACCCCGACTATCGCGAAGAGGACGGCCAGCGCGTGATGCGCGAGCCCGAGATTCTGGTGCGGGTGATGCTCAACCGGGGCGATGCCACGGCCACGGTCTGGAGCTGCGATTTCTCCTACGACTACGTCAAGATCAACGCCGACTACCGGAGCTGACCCGTCTGCCACCTCGTATCCAGGCTCTTCGCTGGTCAACCGCCTTAGCCGCAAAGCGCGATAAGGCTCCGTCCGTGTCCAGTCACGCTGAGGTTCGGGCGGACAGCAAGGGGAGGGTGCTCTCCCTTCCAGGAGGAGCCGTCGGAGACGGGGTCTGCACCCAGTCATGCCGCGCCAAGGAGCCCTTATGTTGGATCGCATCGAACTGCTGCTGCGCCGTCTCGAAGTCCTGCTGCCGCCGCTCGACCAGTCGCCCGACTGGCGCGCCCACGCATTTCGCTGGCGTAAGAAGGATGTGCTGGGCAGCCGGGTCGGTTGGCTCGAAGCCGTGGCTGCACCGCACCGTATCCGCCTGGAGGATTTGCAGCATATCGAGCCGCAGAAGGCCGAGATGGTGCGCAATACCCGCCAGTTCGCCGCCGGCCGCTCGGCCAATAATGTGCTGCTGACCGGCGCGCGCGGCACCGGTAAATCCTCGCTGGTCAAGGCGGTCTGGCATGAACTGGAACAGGCCGGCCTGCGCCTGATCGAGGTCGATAAGGCCGATCTGGTCGATCTGCCCGAGCTGGTGGCCTTGCTGGCCGGTCGCCCCGAGCGCTTTATTGTGTTTTGCGACGATCTGTCGTTTGAAGAGGGCGACGCCGGCTACAAGGCGCTGAAGTCGGTGCTCGACGGCTCGGTGGTGGCGGCGCCCGACAATGTGCTGGTCTATGCCACCTCGAACCGGCGTCATCTGATGCCGGAATATTTCGACGACAATGCCCGTACCCGTCATCAGGATGGCGAAATCCATCCGCACGAGGCGGTCGAAGAAAAGATCAGCCTGTCCGAGCGCTTTGGCCTCTGGTTGACTTTCTATGCCTTTGACCAGGACGCCTACCTAGCGGCCGCGCGCCACTGGCTGGCCGAATTCGGCTGTCCTGCCTGGAACCCGGAAATCGAGCGGGCCGCCCTCAACTGGGCCTTGGCGCGCGGTGCCCGCTCCGGTCGGGTGGCGTGGCAGTTTGCCCGCGACCGCGCCGGCCGCGAGGCATAGCGGCCAAGTTTTTTCTGCGGCGATGGATTTTTCCGGGCCGGGCTCGCTCCAATCGTTCCCTCTTGTCCAATAGCTATTTCCTGTAGAGATTTCCCATGCGTTATCTGCTCGCTTCTACCCTCGCCCTGGCCGCCGTCGCCCATGCCGACGAGGCGCCGGGCTGGCAGTCCTTTACCTGGATGCCTTTCCAGGCCGAACCGTATTTCACCGATAAGGCCGCCATCCTGATCGACGTCAAGGTGGATGGCGTGGACTGCAAGATGAAGCTCGACGCCGGTGCCGGCGACACCACCATCTTCCGCCGCACCGCCGAGCATTGGCTGCAACGCAAGATTCCGGGCGACGAGGCCGAATTCAAGCTCGACATCGGCGACCGCAGCCTTAAGCTCAAGGCCCGGATGGAATCGGTGATCGGCACCGCCCGCGACAAGCAGTGCGGGGTGATCGGGACACTGGGCAACGATCTGTTCGCCAAGGGCACGCTGACCCTCGATCTGCTGCAGGGCCGCTGGCGTTTCGAGCCCAAGGCGACCCTCAAGGGCCAGGGCCAGCCGTTTGACTGGCGCAAGCAAGGCCGTGGCGGCCAGATCGTGATGACCTTGCAGGGGCCGGACAATCAGCCGCTCAAGATGATGTTCGATACCGGTATGGGCCCGATGGGTCTGGCCGTCGACCGCAAGCTGTGGCCGACCGCCACCGGCGTCGATCGGCCCGATCTGGTATTTGCCTTCCCGACCCTGTTCTGGGGCCGGCAACAGCACTGCTATCAGGCCCCGTCGTCGATGAGCGCGAGCCTGGCGGGCGTGACGCTCAATAAGGCGCCTGTGCTGTACTGCGACAAGAGTTCCGATATGTGGTGGTTCCAGGACGGCCATCGCGGCGCCATGGGACTGGCCGGCATCAACGACACCGTGCTGGCGCTCGACTTCCTCAGCCGCCGCTTTACCCTGACCCGCCCGGCCAAGCCGGCAGTTCCCGATGTCAGCACCAAGCCGGCTGCCGAACCGGCAGCCGGTGCGTCCGAGCCCAAGGTGGCGCCGGCAAAGTAAGGGAAGGGCGTCAGAAGAGTCGGAGATGGACATTTGTTAGATTTTTATTTTTCTTTCATATGGCGCCATGTGTCTTGCGGATATATGGCGCAGTATTTGAATAATGCGTGGGCGCCGTGGATGACGCGGCGCAGCGCTTCAGCCGGACGGTTGTTCCGATAGCCGGCGCGATCAGGCAAAATAGCGCCCCGAATTTTGCATTTCCATGTTTTATGAACATGGAATATCGCGAATAATTTTCCGTTTTTTTTATTTTCGGCCTCGAATCCAGCAATGCGGCGGCTTCGTCCTTCCGTCGCGAGGACAATCAGCATGAGCAAGATCACCGAAGTGGCGGCGGGTATTCTGATACGACCCGACGGCGACTTCCTGCTCGGGTCGCGGCCCGAGGGCAAGCCTTACGCCGGCTGGTGGGAATTCCCCGGTGGCAAGCTCGAAGCCGGCGAAACCCCGTATGAGGCCCTGGTGCGCGAGCTGCGCGAAGAGATGGGCATCGAGGTCGAAGCGGCCACGCCCTGGCTGGTACAGCGTTTTGTCTACCCGCATGCCACGGTGAAGCTGCATTTCTTTCTGGTAAGTCAGTGGCGTGGTGAACCGCATCCGCATGAGGGTCAGGCCTTTGTCTGGCAGACAGCGGGCGCCACCACGGCCGAGCCGATCCTGCCGGCCAATACACCGATTCTGCGTGGGCTGGAATTGCCGCCCACGCTGGCCCTGTCCAATGTGGCAGAGCTGGGTCGGCAAGGCTGGCTCGATGCGCTGGAGCAGGCGCTCGCCGGTGGTCTGCGCTGGTTCGTGCTGCGCGAACCGCAACTGGCGCGGGCCGAATATCTCGATCTGGCCGCGGCGGCGCGGACGCTGGCGCGTCGCTATGGCGCGCGTCTGCTGGTCCATGGCGACCCGGCCCTGGTCGAGGAAGTCGGCGCTGACGGCGTCCATCTGCCGAGCCGTCTGCTGGCTGAAGTTAAAGAGCGGCCGCAAGGCTGGTGCGGCGCCTCGGTGCACGATGCGGCGCAACTGGCCCAGGCGGCCGAATTGGGACTCGACTATGTGATGTTGGGGCCGGTATTGCCGACGCTGAGCCATCCCGATGCGCCGACGCTGGGCTGGGACGGCTTTGCCCGTCTGGTCGAGCAAGGCTGGCCGCTGGCGGTCTATGCCTTGGGCGGCATGAGGCCTGAGTTCGTCGCCACCGCGCGTGGGCATGGCGGTCATGGCGTGGCCATGTTGCGGGCGGCCTGGCGATGAAACGCAGCCGCTTACTGCTGTCGCTGGCCTTTGCCGTGCTGAGCACGCTGGTGTTGCTGGGTGTCTGGCTCGATCGGCAACGCAGTGCGCCGGCACCGGCGATCCGGGCCAACTGCGCCGAGCTGCAACGCGGCTGCCGTATCGTGCTGCCCGACGCCACCGTGACGCTGCGGACCGACCGGGCGCCCTCGGCCTTGCATCCGTTCCGACTTGAAGTGACCGGTCTCAGCAGCCCCGCCACGGTGCGTTTTGGCATGGCCGGGATGGAAATGGGACCCATCGCTTTTCCGCTGTCGGCCGAAAATGGCCGTGCGGCGCTGACGGCGACCTTGCCGCTGTGCGTGCAGGGCCGTCGTGACTGGTTGTTATGGCTCGACCGGCCCGAAGGCCGGATCGAAGTCGCTTTTGTCGCGCAGGGCTGAACCCGGGTGGCCCCGCTGTTCGCGACTCCATACCCGTTTACTTTCGCACAATGCCGATGAAATCCGTTCTGATCGCCGCTGCCGCCGCGCTGCTGTATGCCAGCGTCCCGGCCGCCGCACTGCCTGCACCGCAGCCGCCCGAGATCGCCGCTCGTGCCTATCTGCTGGTCGATTTCCAAAGCGGTGCCACCCTGGCCGCCCGCGACCCCGATACCCGGGTCGAACCGGCCTCGCTGACCAAATTGATGACCGCCTACCTGACCTTTAAGGCGGTGCGCGAAGGCCGACTCAAGCTCGACCAGCAACTGACCGTGTCGGAAAAAGGCTGGAAGACCGAAGGCTCGCGCATGTTCCTTGACCCGAAAAAGCCGGCCACGGTGGCCGAGCTGATCCGCGGCATGATCGTGCAGTCGGGCAACGATGCCTGTATCACCCTGGCCGAAGCCATTGCCGGCAGCGAGGCCACCTTTGCCGAGATGATGAATCAGGAAGCGCGCCGGCTCGGCATGAAGGGTTCGCGCTATATGAATTCAACCGGGCTGCCCCATCCCGACCACTACACCACGGCGCGCGATCTGGCCGTGCTGTCGGGCGCCATCATTCGCGAATTCCCTGAGTTCTACCCGATCTATTCGCTCAAGGAATACCGCTACAACAATATCACCCAGCCCAACCGCAATCTGCTGCTGTTCCGCGACCCCGAAGTCGACGGGATGAAGACCGGCCATACCGAATCGGCCGGCTTCTGTCTGGTGGCCACCAAGCGCCATCAGAACCGCCGGGTGGTGTCGGTGCTGCTCGGGGCCCGTTCGGAAAAGATCCGCGCCGAGGAAAGCGCCAAGCTGCTGGGCTACGGCGTGCAGTTCTTCGAAACGCCCAAGCTGTTCACGGGTGGCGAAGCGCTGGCCAAGCCCCAGGTCTACAAGGGCGCCAGCGATACGGTGGCCGTCGGCTTCGATAGCGACCGTTATGTGACGCTGACCCGGGGCCAGTCGGGCCGTTTGCAGAAACAGATCGTACTGCGTGAACCGCTGATTGCGCCGCTGGCCAAGGGCCAACAGGTCGGCAGCGTGCGGGTGCTGCTCGACGGCCGGCCGCTGCTTGAGCTGCCATTGACCACGCTCGCCGCCGTGCCCGAAGCCGGTTGGTTCGGCCGCAGTGCCGATGCGGTGAAGCTGTGGTTCCGCTGAATGAGATGACGCTGCGGCGGGCTGTGCTGGCCGACGCCGCGGTATTGGCGGCCTTGGCAGGTGAGCTGGGCTATGCCAGAACGGCCGAGGAGATCGGTGCGACGCTGAGCCGCTTCGCCGCTCGCGACGATCAGGCCGTCTGGGTGGCCGAGCATAGAGGCCAGGTGCTCGGCTGGCTCCATGCCAGCGAGCGGCTGGCGCTCGAGTCGTCGCTGCGGGTCGAAGTGCTGGGACTGGTGGTGACGGCTGCCGCGCGCGGCAGCGGCATCGGCGCCCGTCTGCTGCTTGAGGCCGAAGCCTGGGCGCGCCTGCGCGGCGTGGCGGAGATCGAGCTGCGCAGCAATATCCGCCGCGAAGATGCCCATCGCTTTTACCTGCGTCAGGGCTATCTTCAGAGCAAGACCTCGTATACCTTCCGCAAGGCCTTATAAGGGCGTGGCATCGACCACGACGCTTGCCGGTCGGCTGGGGTGGCCTGTCGCAAGGAGGACGCATGATCTATCTCAACGGCGAATTCGTCGCCTACCAGGACGCCAAAATCTCGGCCTTCGACCGGGGTTGTCTGTTCGGTGATGGCGTGTATGAGGTCATTCCGGTCTATTCGCGCCGCCCGTTCCGGCTGGCCGAGCATGTGACCCGGCTGGAGGCGAGTCTGGCGGCGATCGGGCTTGATAATCCGCATCCGGCCGACGAATGGATCAGGCTGATCGAAGCGGTGATCGCGCAGCAGACCTTCGATGACCAGTCGGTCTATCTCCACGTCACCCGCGGGGCAGCCGGTTATCGGGATTTTCCGTTTCCACAACCGACCCAGCCGACCGTGCTGATTTTCTCGACCGAGCTGGTGACACCCGACGCCGCGCAAAAAGCGGCCGGGGTGCGGGCGCTGAGCCATGCGGACTTCCGTTGGCTGCGCTGCGACATCAAGTCGCTCAATCTGCTGCCGACCGTGCTGATGCGCGAACATGCCCGCCGCGCCGGCTGCACCGAGGTGGTGTTGTTTCGTGACGGCTGGCTCAGCGAAGGCGCGGCCAGCAATATCTTTGTGGTGAAGGATGGGGTGGTGCTGGCGCCGCCGAAATCGCAGCTGATGCTGCCCGGCATCACTTATGATCTGGTACTTGAGTTGTGTGTCGCCCACGGGGTGGCCCATGCGGTGCGCCCGATCGCCGAGCCCGAAGTGCGTGAGGCCGATGAGCTATGGATGACCAGTTCGACCAAGGAGATCCTGCCGATTGTCGAACTGGACGGCCAGGCAGTCGGCGCTGGCCGGCCCGGCCCGCTCGCGGCACAGCTCGATACGCTTTATCAGGATTTCAAGGCGCGCATCATGCGCCAGGGACTGCAATCATGACCGATAGCCAAGAAACATTGCTCGAATTTCCCTGCCGTTTTCCGCTCAAGATCATGGGCGAGCGGCACGATGAGTTTTCCCAGATCATTTTCGAGGTGGTTCGGCTGCATGCACCCGATGTGCAGGCAGCCGATGTGGAGATGCGGACCAGTTCCGGCGGCAAATATCTGTCGCTGACGGTCACGATCAATGCCACCTCCAAGCAGCAGCTCGATTCGCTCTATCTGGCCCTGACCGGCCATCCGATGGTCAAGGTGGTGCTGTAGACCGTGCCGGATGATTACCTGCTGCGCGCTGCGCGGCCCGATGAGGCGGCAGCGCTGACGGCGATTGCCTTTGCTGCCAAGCGCCACTGGGGCTACCCCGAAGCCTGGATCGCCGGTTGGCGCGACAATCTGACGGTTGAGCCGGCCGATATCGCCCGCGACCGTTTTGTGGTGGCCGAAAGTGGCGGTCGGCCGATCGGTTTTGCCGCGGTGGCTTACCAGGAAGGCCATGCCGAACTCGAGCATTGCTGGGTCGAGCCGCTGGCGATGGGACGCGGCATCGGCCGCGCCCTGGTTGCAGCCGCTTTCCGCCAGTGTCGCAGCGACGGTCGGCAACAGATGCTGATCGTCTCCGACCCCAATGCGGCCGCCTTCTATTACAAGCTGGGCGCCCGCCCGGTCGGCGAGGTCGATTCGACCCCGACCGGCCGCCGCCTGCCCTTGCTGCTGCTGCAAAACAGCGAGCCGATGCTGGCTTCGCCCGAGCTGGCGGCGCACTGGCTCGGCACGATCGACTATGAGTCGAGCTGGCGCACCATGCAGCGTTTCACCGACTGCCGCACCGAGCGCACCGGCGACGAACTGTGGCTGCTCGAACATCCGCCGGTCTTTACCCAGGGCCAGGCCGGTAAACCGGAACATCTGCTGCGCCGTGACGGGATTCCTCTGGTCCGCTCCGACCGCGGTGGTCAGATTACCTACCATGGGCCGGGCCAATTGGTGGTCTATCCGCTGCTCGATCTGAGCCGCCGCCGGCTCGGGGTACGCGATCTGGTGCGCCGGCTCGAGCAGAGCCTGATCGATCTGCTGGCGGACTTTGCCATCAAGGCCCATGGCCGCGTCGATGCGCCCGGGGTCTATGTGGGCGAGGCCAAGATCGCGAGCCTTGGTCTGCGTATCCGCCACGGCCGCAGCTACCACGGGCTGGCGCTCAATGTGGCGATGGACCTGGGGCCGTTTAGCCAGATCAATCCTTGCGGTTATCAGGGCATGGCCATGACCCAACTTGCCGATTTCGGCATTGAGGCTACGCCGTACTCGCTCGCGCCAAAATTGGCGGATAAAATCAATGCCTTGCTCGCGGTCGACGGCAGCGCTTCGCTGGCCGATTACGCCTTGAGCGCCCAACCTCAGCCGGAAAATCACCTGCCATGACCAGTCCCGTCGTCACCACGCCACCCGCCAAGGCCGAACAAGGCGTCAAGCTCAAAGGCGAGGCCAAGACCGCCCGCATTCCGATCAAGATCGTGCCGCTAGACCAACCCTTGCAGAAACCCGATTGGATCCGGGTGCGGGCGCCGAGCGGCAATCGCTTCTATGAGATCAAGGAGATCCTGCGCGAGCAGAAGCTGCATACGGTCTGCGAAGAGGCGTCCTGCCCCAATATCGGTGAATGCTTTGGCAAGGGCACGGCAACTTTCATGATCATGGGCGACATTTGCACCCGGCGCTGCCCGTTCTGCGATGTGGGCCATGGCCGCCCCAATCCGCTCGATGCCAACGAGCCGCGCCATCTGGCCGAGACCATCGCCGCCCTCAGACTGAAATACGTGGTGATCACCTCGGTCGACCGCGACGATCTGCGCGACGGTGGCGCCGGCCATTTCGCCGATTGCATCCGCGAAACCCGCGCGCTGTCGCCCGCTACCCAGATCGAAGTGCTGGTGCCCGACTTCCGTGGCCGGCTCGACGTGGCCATCGATATCATGACGGCCACGCCGCCTGACGTGATGAACCACAATCTGGAAACCGTCCCGCGCCTCTACAAGCAGGCCCGTCCGGGTTCGGACTATCTGCATTCGCTCAAGCTGCTCAAGGACTTCAAGGCCAAGAATCCGACCGTGGCCACCAAGTCCGGCATCATGGTCGGCCTTGGCGAAACCGATGAGGAAATCCTTGAAGTGATGCGCGATATGCGCGCCCACGACATCGATATGATCACCATCGGTCAGTATCTGGCACCGTCAAACAGCCATCTGCCGGTACTGCGCTATGTCCACCCCGACCAGTTCAAATTCTTCGAGGAACAGGCTTACGCCATGGGCTTCAAGCATGCGGCGGTGGGGGCTTTGGTGCGATCGAGCTACCACGCTGATCAGCAGGCGCATGGCGTGATCTGATTCAGCGTGTGAGTGAGTCTTACGGATAGGCCAGACTTTCCTTACCAGTACAAAACCGTGAGGTAGTTCACGGTTGCGCTTGGCCTGCCCCAAAACATGACCGCCTTGCAGCTGGCGCGGTCATTGTTGATGACATGTCGCTATCTTGTCAGATCATGGTACTTTCGCTGTTCCCGACCATCGATAGAAAATTCCTATGGCAAACCAGATTAACGAAAATTTTGCGGCGCGCACCGACGAGATGTGTCTGGCCCAGGTGATCAGCACGGTCGGTATGACTGCTCAAGGCGTCAATCCCATCGAGCCCGGCCTGCGCATGTTCGATCTGCACGAAGAACGGTTCGTCGAGAATCCCTCGGGCATGGAGCGCGATCTTGCAGCGGCGACGTCGTCGTCGTGGTTCAGCAAGTTGATGGGCAGTAACGACGACGGCAGAAGAGTGGTGCGGGTGTCCCAGTGGTGCGCCGATGGCGTGGCGCGCGCAGGTGGCCGCCCCTTGCCGGCATATTGGGTGCCGCAGGGCGGTTATTGTGATATCCCAATCAATCCGGGGGTCAATGATGGCCAGTTTGTGTTCACCCCCGACTTCAGCGGCTGCTCCATTCTGGTCGATCAGTTGAATGCCAATGAATATCGGGTCTATCACGTTCAAGGTGGCGACAACTACTTTCAGGACGAATATGCCGCTCAGCAAGACCACGGCATGGGATTGGCCGGCGCGATGACCTTCGCCGACTACGGCCTGAACGACCAGCCCCGCGCGGCCGCCTTCCTCAAGCACGACGGCGGCCGCTGGTACATCTACCATCAGTCGCAAAGCGGCGCGCCGGTGAATTACAACGGCAAGGTCGTCAGCAGCATGACCGCGCAAACCATCCGCCAAGTCCGCCGCACGCCGGTCGCCAACCTGCTGCGCGAAGTGCCGCGTACCAACATTGTCCACACCAATACGCCCGTGCCGGTGCCCGCCGCCGCCGCGAACTGGCGGGCGCCCAACGGTCTGCACGCCCAGGCTCAACGTCAACCGGTGCCGCCGCCCAGAACGCTGTAAGTAGGTCAGGGCGGTGTCGTCCGCAGGCATTCACCATGGAAAAGGCGAGTCGGCAGCTCGCCTTTTTGCGTTTATTTTTCCAAAAGTAAAAATAAACGCTGTATGTCTTGCTAAGTTTTTTCCGAATATTTTCTACTAGGTGCGCATCCGTTTAACCCGGCATCACGGGCAACTCGCTACTAACCCTGTGAAGCCGAGCCGACTCCATATTGACCGGATGCGTCAGGCAAATCGTCCGGACACAAAGCGTCAGGTTCAAGCCGATTAGCAAGGATTGCTGGCGACCCCGACTTAAACGGAAGTGCTCTATCAGAGGGCTGGCGTCTCAGAGCCCCCCGGTATGGTTGGCATCGACGTAGTTGCCGAATTCATCAATAAAGACGTACAGCGTCTTCTTGGCCGCGTTTTTCTCTTGTGGATTGGTATAAGTGATGACCCACATGCGGCCTTTGAACAGTTGCTTATTGGTGACTTCGGACGGTGTCAGCTTTTGCCAGGAGGCCGGCAGCTTCTTGTCTTGGATAAGCTGCTGCACGATCTGATTGCCGTGTGTCGCCGCGCTTTCCTTGGTCAACGGCGCCTCATCGCCGTGCGAGCCATGTGAGCCGTGGGCATTGGCGGTGACCGTGGTCAGTGCCAATACCGAGCTGGCGATCAGACATTTCCAGGACTTCATACGACCTCCTTCGGGTTAACGGACAGGGTAGGGCAACAAGTCAGCAAATAGGGATCAGAGACGGTAGAGCTTTTCATAGAAACCACTGGTCTGCACCGTGATTGTCACCGGGGTCTGACCACGGTTACGCCAGTACCAGCCATGGGTTCCATCAAAGGGTGCCTGGAACTGTCCATGAGCTTCGGTTTGATCACGACCTTTCCAATAGCTGGTGAATTCGTCCTGGGCGGCCTGCAGTTTCTCGCCGTGCATATCGACGCTTACCGCGCCGCCTTCGGCTTTCCAACTGAACATAAAGCGCTCGCCGGCCTTCATGCGGGCTTTTACCTCGATGCCCTGATTCGGTGCCAGCGTAACGGTCTGTACATCATTGCGATAAGGCGTCGGCGATTTCCACACTGCTGTCAGGGGTGAGCCCGCTGATGGCTCCAGACTACTCTCTGCAACGCGAGTAGCCGGTGTCTCAGCGTTGCCTGTACTGGCTGTCCCCGTACTTAGGGCCGTCAGTCCTAGTCGTGTACCGAGACCCGTAGGATCAACGCCATATTCAGCCGGGAGCACCACGGTAACGAGTAGAACAGCGGCGACGAGCAGCGCAATCGCGGTGAGCTTGGCCAGTTTCCGGGAGCTGGGGAGAAGGTCTTGCGGCAGAACAGTCGGATCGGTCATGGTTTAGCTCCCGGAGAGAAGGGCGTAACCGGTCAACTGGTAGCCGATCAAGATAAAGCCTGCTGACATCAGCGCCGTATTGGCCGCAGTTGCCTGCTGAGAGAAGGCTGAGGTACGGCGCCAGAAGTTCATCACGATCAGGATGGCGCTGAGCGCCAGCAGTTGACCGATTTCGACGCCGATATTGAAGGCCAGGATATTCGGCACCAGCCCATCCTTGGACAGGGTGAATTCCTGCAATTTGGTGGCCAGACCGAAGCCATGGAAGAAACCAAAGATCAGTACCGCAGCTTTGGTGTTGGGCTGAAAGCCCAGGAGGCGCTGGAATCCGCCCAGATTGTCGAATGCCTTGTATACCACCGACAGCCCGATGATGGCATCGACGATATAGGCATTGACGTGAGTGCCGCTCAATACACCGTAGAGCAGGGTGATGCTGTGCCCGACGGCGAACAGCGTGACATAGACGCCGATGTCCTTGGGCCGGTAGAGGAAGAAGATGACCCCGACCAGAAACAGCAGATGATCGTAGCCCGTCACCATATGCTTGGCACCGAGATAAATAAACGGGATCAACTGCATTCCCGTGGCGTTCTCGATAAAGCCCTTATCGTCCTCGGCTACGCCATGAGCGAACGCTTCGGCGCCCAGGCACAGTAGAAGCAGCACCCATAAAGCCATCCTGCTGTACTGGCAGCGCACACCCCAATGCCCAGGCCATACAGAAGACATATTGTGGATTCTCCAGTGTGCCTGCGGCACGGCCGAGGCAGTGAGTTAGCGATACTTGGCGATCTGCTTGAATTCGTCGAGCGTCTTTTGTGCCTCACCGTTTACCGCATCGATAATATGCGCCAGACAGTGGTCAATGTGAGCCTGAATCAAACGACGCATGCAAAATTGCGCTCGGCTCCCAGTACAGGACAGCGCGTTATGGACCATGGGGGTCTTGGGTATAGCTACATAACGTGGTGTAGAGTCTGGCGCAGGCATTCATCCGGATAAACCTTGTTCACAAGCTGGCGGAAAGAAGGATAAAGAAAAAGGCGAGCCGTAGGCTCGCCTTTTCATTTAAGTGACCACCTTAGTGAGCGCTGGGAAGTTCCGGATGCTCCATCCGCGTCGCGAACTCGGTGCCGCCTACCTTGACCGTGATATTGGACGGTCCGCTGATCGGCATGTAGTACACCAGGCTGATATCGAAGGTTTCACCGTTGGCCAGGGACTTCCAGGCTGGCAGTTTGACCGACAGCCGGTGATGATCGCCCTTGAGGCCGCCGACGTTGCTGCCGCTGTGACCGACCCTGACCACGCTGACCATGCCACCCGACCAATCCTTGAAGTTGGCCGGCGCTGCCGTCGGCACATCGAACAGGATTTCACTGCCCCCCGGCAGGGTATGGCCAGTATGGTTGGCAAGCCGCAGCGTGGGGTTGATCGGATAGTTCTGATCGCCCAGCTTATAACCCAGCAGTTCAAGCCGCAGATCGACACTCATGGCCGGCAGCGGTGCGGTACTGAGCCGGTTGCCGTAAGGGGTGGCGCCGGAGAAGGCTTCATGGAAGCGGTTGGTGAGGGTCGAGCCGATAAAGTATTCGCCCTGGCCGTTGTTGCGCTCGGGCGCCCAGCGGTAGTCACCTGCCAGCTCCCAGAACATCACCCCGCCCACCCCTTGATCGATCACCCACTGCGCCTTGCGTGCCACCGACTGCTCGTCCTCGGTCGACAGGAAAACCTTCTTCTCGGCATTCCATAACCAGGGCGCTACCAGGGTAGCGTCGTAATGGCGGACGTAACGGCCACTGAGCCGATCTTCCGGATCACCCGCCGGGTCGAGCCCATAACTGGCAAGATAGCTGCCAGCGATGCCCTGTTCCAGATTCTTGGCGTGCCACATCGGATTCGAGCCGGCACCCATCTCGCGGCCCTGTTCGTCGAGGTCGTGCCACAGATTGTCGATGCCGCGCGCACCGTCGCCGCAGCGAACCGTGCCGGTCGGGCAGTTGCTGCCAAGCGAGGTGCCCCATAGACCGTTGTTGCCGCCTTGGACGTTGCGCCAGCCACGGGTGTAGTAAGGCACACCGATATTGATCCGACCAGCCTGCACCGCCCCACGATAGTAGTGGTAGGCCCAATCGGTATTGAGATAACCGATACCGCCGAATTCGGCCGTGTTGTAGACATTCCAGCGTGCCAACTCGCCATCGCGGCCGTCGTCGAACAGCGCTGCGTTCGGTCCGACAAACTCGTTCCAGGCGCCGTGCAGGTCGTAGGACATCACGTTGACGAAGTCCAGATAGCGCAGGGCCTGGAAGTTCTCCATCCCGCGCAGCAGATAACCCGAAGCCGGCGCGGCAATGGTCACCAGATAATATTTGCCGTCCTGTGCGGCAGCACGGTCGAGTTTTTCCCGCAGCGTCTTCATCAGCACGTTGTAGCTGCGGTTCAGACCCCCACGGCGGGCATTGGCCACCGCAGCATCGAGCGGGTTGCCGGCGTCGTTCATCGAGGTCGGATATTCATAATCGATATCCACCCCATCAAAACCATACTGGCGCAGGAAAGCCACCACCGAGTCAGCAAAGGCATCGATCCCTGCCTGATTGACCGAGCCGTCGGCATTGGTGGTCATGGTGTAGAAGCCACCTGAATTCACCCGTTTCCCATCGGTCCCGAAATAGCCGCCTGTCTCGGCCCAGCCACCTACCGAGATCAAGGTTTTCACGTGCGGATAGCGCTTCTTGAACTTGTTCAGCAGATTGAAGTGGCCTTGGTAGGGAAAGGCCGGGTCCATCTCGGCACCGACCACACCGGGCCAGTTCATGCCGGTCGCTGCATTGTTGGGGTCGGCCGCGTTGCCGATCGAGATGCGGTTCTGACCATCGACATGGGCAAAGGCAAAGTTGATATGGGTGATCTTGTCCCATGGAATGTCTTTGACCAGATAGGCCGGACTGCCCTGCTTGCCCGTTCGCCACGAGGTGAAATAACCGATCACCCGACGCTTGGCCGCCCCCATCTTTTCACGCCCCTCGACGTCGTAGCTCAGACAGTAGGGGACATTGATACCGGGCGTGGCATGCAGCCCGTCAGGCTTGCAGGCTAGTGGCGTCGGAGTTGGTGTGGGCGTAGGTGTTGGAGTGGGCGTAGGCGTTGGAGTGGGTGTTGGAGTGGTCCCACAGTCACCGACCAGTTTCCAGGGTCCCCATTGGTCCTTGCCCGGCTCATCACCTTGGGTCCACCATTTGGCTTCCCATTCGCGTCCACCGAACACCACTCGCCGCCCACCTGCATAAGCCGCTGCCCGATTCCACAGCTCGTTGCCACAGGAAGGGGTTGGTGTGGGGGTTGGGGTTGGGGTAGGCGTTGGAGTCGGAGTCGGAGTCGGAGTCGGAGTCGGAGTCGGAGTCGGAGTCGGAGTCGGAGTCGGAGTCGGCGCGGTGCCGTCACAGCTATCTACCGGTTTCCATAAGGTGGTCGAGGCGGCAGGGTTCCAATTGGCACCGGCCCAGGCGGTATGGGCGACCAGGGCTTCGTAGAAGCGGCCTTGGTAGCTGACCCGATGACCTGCCTGATAACTCGCCCCTTCTGTCCACAGGGCGCAGGTGGCGCGTGGCAGTGTCACATCATTGGGAGCAGCTTGGACCGTTATCGCGCTACAGGCCATGACACAGGCGAGCCAGAGCGGAGACGGAGAGAAAAGGGAACGCATGGGTATCTCCTGGGGATGGTTATCAGTGTAATAAGACAACTTTGATACCATGGCATATGCATTTGTGCTTTTCAATGGTCATGATGTGGTATCTGAACAGTTTAAAAATGAGAATGGCATTAAATTGCCACCAAATCAGTACCTTGGTGCAATCGTTAAGGTGGGTGTAAGCAGAAAATAGCAAGTGGTATTCATGCGCAACGCATGAAATGTAAAACGGCGTTTAGAAAACACCGTTTTTGGTAAGTCCAGTAAGATACCTTATTGGAATGTGCTGATGGAAATGGAGAGGTTATTCCATTTCTCTTGTAAGGAGCATGATGTCTTGCGGAGCCTGGGCGCTATTTTTTAACTGCGCTGCAGATAGGACAGCCGCCGCAAAAAAGAGGCGGCGGCGATGGCGGCAAATGAGCGGGGTGGGTCAGCTATTGGTTTCGGTGATTTTGTCGCGTGCCTGGTGCAAGGCATTGACTGCCGCAGCCGAGAACCGGCTGCTGGCGAAGCTGGCGACCTGCCGGGTCGCCTTGGACATCGAGTCGTAAGCACAGCCACTGACACATACCGCAGAACGGACCGGCGCCAGGGCGGGTTTGACAGCGCCGGGTAGGTCGAGGCGCTGAAGCAGGGTCTTCTGGCTTTCGGCTACGGCACGCTCGACCAGATGAAGACTGTCGTTGAGCGCGGCAACCTGAGCGACCAGCAGTTCACAGCCGAAATGCACGGCGTGATCCATCTGGCGTTCGACCTTGCGGGTAGGTTGGCAATCGGTTTCGCTGATGCATTCGAGCCATTCGCGACAACCATCAATTTGGGCGGTCCACCAGCGCTCGGCATTGCGCATGGCCAGATCCGCACCATTATTGAACAAATCGAGACCCAGATCGGGCCAAAGCGCATAAGGAGCTTGCATGACTACCTGGAATTTCTCTGTGAGCGCACCGGTGCAGTGCACAATGCGGCCTAGTCTAGGCCAACCGATGGCGAAGTCAACGGGGTGGGGAACAATTACCGGTCTTCGTTGTCAACCGTGAATTTTGCCCAAGCCGCATCCTGCCTGACTGCAACCAGATATAGCCCATCGGGCTCTGCCACCAGATATCCACCTGCACCTCTGTGCCAATCCGGCAACACCCAGCGTTGCCTTAATGCATGCTGGACTTCATGACTATGCCGGGCCGGCCGATGGGTATGACCATGGACCAGATGATGACCCGGATAGGCCGCCAGCAGACGGCTGACCGCTTCACGGTTCACATCCATGATCTCGACCGGTTTATCGCGCTTGGCCGCTTCGCTGGCCTGGCGGATACGGGCAATCTCGGCACGGCGCTCACTCAGCGGCCGGGCCAGAAACGCCGCTTGCCAGGCTGGTTCGCGCACTGTGCGGCGAAAGGACTGATAAGCCGTGTCGTCGGTGCACAGCAGATCGCCGTGGCTCAACAGCAATAAGCGGCCGTGGGCCTCGATCGGGTAGGGATCGGGCAGCAGGGTCAGACCCGCTTGTTCGGCAAAGGTCTGGCCGAGCAGGAAGTCGCGGTTGCCGTGTTGCAGATAAACCGGCACGCCCTGCGCCCTCAGTTCAGCCAGCGCTGCGGCAATACGCTGCGGTAGCGGATCGTCGTCATCGTCGCCTGCCCAATACTCGAACACGTCGCCAAGCAGATAGAGCGCGGCGGCGTGACGGGCCGGTCCGGCCAGAAACGCTAGAAAGGACTCGACCGTGTCCGGGTCGGCATCACAGAGATGCAAGTCGGAAGCAAACAGCAGGGGACGGGCAGACATAGGGCAAACGCCCGGCTGGCGCCGGGCGGGAAGGAGATCAGGCGAGTTCGGCGCTGGTGATGATCACGTCCTTGACCGGGACGTTCTTGTGCGGACCGTGAATGGTGGTTTCGACCTGTTTGATCTTGTCCACCACATCGATGCCCTCGACTACCCGGCCGAACACGCAATAGCCGAAGCCTTGCGGGGTTGGGGCGGTGTAGTTGAGGAAGGTGTTGTCTTCCACATTGATGAAGAACTGGCTGGTGGCCGAGTTCGGTTCCGGGGTGCGGGCCATGGCAATCGTGTACTTATCGTTGCGCAGGCCGTTGGCGGCTTCATTGGGGATCGGTGCCTGGGTGGGCTTCTGCTGCATGCCAGGTTCGAAACCACCGCCCTGGATCATGAAGTCGCCGATCACCCGATGGAACAGCGTGCCGTTGTAATGGCCGCTCTGGACGTATTCGAGAAAATTGGCCACGGTCTTGGGAGCTTTGGCTTCGTCGAGTTCGAGGACGATCAGGCCGTGGTTGGTATGCAGATTGACGCGGGTCATGGGGAATTCCTTTGCGATTTACCGGGCAGGGAGCACGCCGGCCTGTTCCAATACGATGGGGGTCTGCGGGACGTTCTGGTGTTCGCCGACATTGCCCGTCGGCACCTGAGCCATCTTGTCCACCACCTCCATACCGCGCACTACGCGGCCGAATACGGCGTAACCCCAGCCACGCGGGCTTTCGTCACGGTAGTCGAGCCGGACGTTGTCGGCCAGATTGATATAGAACTGGGCACTGGCGCTGTGCGGCGCCATGGTACGGGCCATCGACAGCGTGCCACGCGTGTTGGAGAGGCCGTTCTTCGCTTCATTGACGATGCTGGCACGGACCGGCTTTTCGCTCATATCGGGCAACATCCCACCACCCTGGACCACAAAGCCCGGAATGATGCGGTGGAAAATCGTGCCAGTGTACTGACCCGACTGAACGTACTTAAGGAAGTTAAGGGCCGAAGTCGGCGCCTTGTCGAGAAACACCTCCACCTCGATCTCACCGCTGCTGGTCCTGAGCAGCACATGGGGATTGGCAGCTTGAGCGGGCAGGGCAGCGAGGCCGATTACGGCAGCAAGGAGCAGATGGCGCATGGCTTTGAATTTTTTGAACGCACAGGCGCCGATCATAGCACAGCGTCGTAGGCTTCCCTGCTAGAATGCCGGTTCGCCTGGCCGGTCTGGCTGGGTTTCCAACGGTTTCGTTTGGTTTGCAAAGGGGCGCGCCATGGACAAGTTCATCATCGAATTCGACAAGGCTCTGCGTACGGTTTTCGCTCCGGCTACCAGCGTGCGTCCGCACCCCGATGCTCACCTCGACGAAGCCGACCTCTCCCCCGAAGAAAAGCGACATGCTGCCGCGTTGATGCGGGTCAACCATTGTGGCGAAGTCTGTGCCCAGGCGCTGTACCAGGGACAGGCGTTGACCGCCCGCGATCCCGAGGCACGGCGTGCCCTGGAGCAGGCCGCCCAGGAAGAAACCGAGCATCTGGCCTGGACCGAGCGCCGGCTGGCGGAACTCGGCAGCCATAAAAGCGTCCTCAATCCGCTGTGGTATGCCGGTTCGCTGGCCATGGGCGTCGCCGCCGGTGTGGTCGGCGACCGCTGGAATCTCGGCTTCCTCGCCGAGACCGAACGCCAGGTAGGCAGCCATCTCGCCGGTCATCTGCGCACCCTGCCGGTGCAAGATGCCAAAAGCCGGGCCATTGTCGAGCAGATGCACGCTGACGAGCTGTCCCATGCCGACCGTGCGGTCGAGCTGGGCGCCGCCGAGTTGCCGGCACCAGTGCCCATGCTGATGCGTCAGGTCTCCAAAGTCATGACGTTGGCGGCATACCGTTTTTAAGCCAAACGTAATCCCGCGGCCCTGGCCGCTTTCTTAACACTTTTTATCCTGGTTGGCGTCGCTGCCTGTCGAAGGCATGCCTCGCCGTTCGTCGCACTGCGTCTGGCCGTTTGCTGCCGGCGCGGCGACCTGTTCTTTTATAAGGGTTAGATAATGTTTCGGTTTCGATTGACTGGATTGTGGCGACATCCAGATTTTCTGAAGTTATGGCTGGCCCAGGGAATTTCGGATTTCGGTTCGCATATCACCCAACTGGCCCTGCCGCTCACCGCCGCTGTGATGCTCAACGCCACGCCGATGCAGATGGGGATTCTGGGTGCGGTGGAGATGCTGCCGTTTGCACTGTTTAGCCTGCATGCAGGCGTACTGATCGACCGGCAGCGCCGCATGCCCCTGATGCTGGGCCGGGACATCGCCGCTGCGCTGATCCTGCTGCTGGTCCCGCTTGCCGTATGGGGTGGCTGGCTCAGCATGGAGGTGCTGTTTCTGGTGGGTTTTCTCCATGTCACTACCGAAGTATTCGGCGGCTCGGCCCATCAAAGCTATGTCGCCACCCTGGTCGGGCGCGAGCGGCTGGTCGAAGCCCACAGCAAGCTGATGACCACCGCCTCGACCGCTCAGGTGACGGCACCTGGTCTGGCCGGTCTGCTGGTGCAGATACTGACGGCACCCATTGCCTTGCTGTTCGATGCACTGAGCTTTCTGGTCTCGGCGCTGATCCTGACCCGGATCCGCACGGCAGAACCCGAACCGCAACCTGATCGGCAGCGCTCGGTGATGGAGGATATCCGTGCCGGCTTGTCCTTTATCCGCCGCACCCCCTTATTGCGCGTGCTCGCGCTACAGGCGGCACTGTGGCAGTTGCTGTTCCATATGCTGATGGCGCTGCTGGTGCTGTTCGCTACCCGTGAACTGGGCCTGAGCGCTGCACAGATGGGGATGTGCTTTATGTTGGGCGGCCTGGGCAGTCTGGTGGCGGCCCTGACGGCCGAGCGGCTGGGGGAGCGCTTCGGCGTGGGACCGATGATGGGTTGGGGAATGGCTTTCACGGCATTGGCCTGGCTGCTGTTCTCGCTGATTCCACGCAGCGGGCCGACCATGTTCTGGTTTAGTGCCGTCGAGGGTTTGCTGGCCTTTGGCGCCACCCTGTTCTCGATCCACTATCTGGCAGCCCGGGCGGCGCTGACGCCTGATGCACTGCTGGGCCGGATGATCGCCTCGATGCGTTTTCTGACGGTCACGCCGGCACCGCTGGGCGCACTGATCGGTGGCGGCTTGGGCTCTACCCTGGGGCTGCGCCCGGCCTTGCTGGCTATCGGGCTGGGAGGCATGGTGCTGGCGGCCATGGTGGTATGCCGCTCCCCGGTGCGTCATCTGCACAGCCTGCCAAAAAAGGTCGAAGAGCTTGAACCAGCGGCACCGGGCTTGAACACCGTCACAGCATAAATATTTGCTGCAAAATGGGTGCTAGATGAGTAGCTATATATATTTAGAAATAAATGTGGACTGCCGCTCCTTGGATTGCGGCAGTCCACAGCATTGTCGGAGCTGTCGGATCAGGACAGTTCGACGATTTCGAAGTCGTGGCTGATGGTGGCAGTCTTGCCGAGCATGATCGAGGCCGAGCAGTATTTTTCGGCCGACAGATTGATCGCGCGCGCGACCTGCTCGGGCTTGAGTTGGCGGCCGCTGACGATAAAGTGAAAGTGCAAGCGGGTGAAGACCTTGGGTTCTGCCTCGGCCCGTTCGGCTTCGATGCTCACTTCGCAGTTGGTCACTTCCTGCCGGCTCTTTTTCAGGATATGCACCACATCGAAGGCCGTGCAGCCAGCTGTGCCCATCAACAGCATCTCCATCGGCCGTGGGCCGAGGTTGCGGCCACCGGCATCGGGCGGGCCATCCATCAATACGGCATGGCCCGAGCCGCTGACGGCAAGAAAACTGGCCTCTTCTATCCACTTTACCCGTGCTTGCATCGCGTTCCTTACCTTTCAGTCAGATTGTCTAGGTTCTATGTCGCGCCGCGACATGCTTAAAGCATTGTTTTAGTGGTTTATGGCTATGTCATGTAGTCCTTGCGCTCAAAACCGCCGAATACCGGCTTTTGAGCTTGTAACTTTACTTCGAGTTAGTAAGTTTTTGCGCAACGCACAAAAACTGGCTTGCGAAGCTGACAGAAGTCCATTAATATACGAACTGCATTAGGGCATTGCACGCAATGTGTGTGCTTTGATGTTGTCTCCTCCATCCTCCTTCTTTGGTGGAATTAGCGCGCAACCCCATCGGGTTGCGCTTTTTTTTGCCCGGCCAGGCGATGTCCAGGCGCGGCGCAGTGTTGAGTCAAATCTGTCACGGTCAGTCCGGCATTTGACAGGGCTTTGTTTTTGCAAATACAATGCCCGACTTTCCGTAAATCGAACGAATCTGGAAGAGCTGTCATGAAAACCTTCTCCGCCAAGCCGCACGAGGTCAAGCGCGACTGGTACGTGGTCGATGCCACTGACAAGGTGCTCGGTCGCCTCGCCGCTGAAATCGCCCGTCGCCTGCGTGGTAAGCATAAAGCCGAGTACACCCCGCACGTTGACACCGGCGACTTTATCGTGGTCGTTAACGTTGGCAAGCTCCGCGTTACCGGCGATAAGGCCCAGGCCAAAAAGTATTTCCGTCACTCGGGCTACCCGGGTGGTATCTATGAGCGTTCGTTCACCGAAATGAACCAACGCTTCCCCGAGCGTGTGCTCGAGAAGGCCGTCAAGGGCATGCTGCCCAAAGGCCCGCTCGGCTACGCTATGCTCAAGAAACTCAAGGTCTACGCCAGCGCCGAGCATCCGCACGTTGCGCAACAGCCGAAAGTCCTCGAGTTCTAATCGCAAACTTGTTTAAGGACTGACAGCAATGGTAGGCAAGTATTACTACGGTACGGGTCGTCGCAAGAGCGCCGTGGCCCGCGTTTTCCTGGCCAAGGGCAGCGGTAAGATCGTCGTCAACGGCAAGCCCCTCGACGAGTTCTTCTCGCGTGAAACCGGCCGCATGGTTGTCCGTCAGCCGCTCGCGCTGACCGAGAACCTCGAAACCTTCGACATCCTGGTGAACGTCACCGGTGGCGGCGAAACCGGCCAAGCCGGCGCCGTGCGCCATGGCATCACCCGTGCCCTGATCGACTTCGACACCGCCCTGAAGCCCGCTCTGTCGGCTGCTGGCCTGGTGACTCGTGACGCTCGTGAAGTTGAGCGTAAGAAGGTCGGTCTGCACAAGGCCCGTCGTCGCAAGCAATTCTCGAAGCGCTAAGCGTTTCTGCGCATTCGTTCGAGATTTCGGCTCGCGCCGGACGGAAGAGCCGCCAGCATCAAGCTGGCGGCTTTTTTCGTTTCAGCGGGCCGGACGCAGACACTGTTGCGCCGCAGAATCGTTGTATCATCCGGGCTTTGTCCACGCAGCTAACAGGAGCGGATGGCATGATCAAGGTAGGTATTGTCGGCGGTACTGGTTATACCGGGGTGGAACTGATGCGTCTGCTGGCGCGGCACGGTGCAGCCCAGTTGAGTGCCATCACCTCGCGTAAGGAAGCCGGTATGGCCGTGGCCGACCTGTTTCCCAGTCTGCGTGGTCATGTCGATCTGCAATTCCGCGATCCGGCCGATGCCGGACTCGATCGCTGCGATGTTGTGTTCTTTGCCACCCCTAACGGCATTGCCATGCAAGAAGCGGAAAGCCTGCTGGCGGCCGGGGTCAAGGTCATCGATCTGGCAGCCGACTTCCGGCTCGAAGAGGTGGCCGAATGGGAAAAATGGTATGGCATGAGCCACGCCAGCCCACGACTGGTCGCCGAAGCCGTCTATGGCCTGCCCGAAGTCAACCGTGAACGTATCCGCAATGCTCGCCTGATCGCCAACCCGGGTTGCTATCCCACCGCCGTGCAACTGGGCCTGTTGCCTTTGCTCGAAGCCGGGGTGGTTGACCCGACCAGCCTGATCGCCGACTGCAAATCCGGTGTCTCGGGCGCCGGCCGGAAAGCCGAAGTCCATACCCTGTTTCCTGAAGCGGCCGACAACTTCAAAGCCTATGGCGTACCCGGCCATCGCCATCTGCCGGAAATCCGCCAGGGCCTGGGCCGGGTTGCCGGCCGACCGGTCGGCCTGACCTTCGTTCCCCATCTGACGCCGCTGATCCGCGGCATCCATGCCACCCTGTACGCCCGGCTTGAGCGGGATATCGATCTACAGGAATTGTTCGAACGCCGTTATGCCAGCGAGCATTTCGTCGATGTGCTGCCCGCCGGCAGTCATCCGGAAACCCGTGCCGTGCGCGGGGCCAATGTCTGCCGGATTGCCGTCCATCGGCCGCAAGGTGGCGACACGGTGGTGGTGCTGTCGGTGATCGACAATCTGGTCAAGGGCGCAGCCGGCCAGGCGGTGCAGAATATGAACCTGCTGTTCGGTCTGCCGGAAACCCAGGGCCTGGACGGCGTCCCGCTGCTGCCCTAAGTCCACCATGATCGGGCGCTGGAAACGACGCGGCAACCACCTTGCCACCGCGCGGCTGGCGGTGCGCCGCCATCTGGCCTGGCCATGGCTGCTATTGATCAGTCTGGCCAGTCTTGCCGCACTCGGTGCCGGCGGTTACGCCCTGTACGACTACGGTATGCAGACCGCCCGGCGTGAGTTCGAAGCGGCACGCCGGCTGGAATCGGCCAGCGATGAAACCGAGCGCCTGCGTCGTGAACTGGCCGAGGCGCGCCAACGTCTGGGGGAGATCGACCAGCAGGGCCGGGTGGAGCAATCGACCCGCGACACCCTGTCGCGTCAGGTGCAGCAATTCCAAAGCGACAATGCCGCGCTGCGCGAGCAGGTGGCCTTCTATGAAACCCTGTTGACCAAGACCGACCGCGCGCCGGCCCTGGCGATCGAGTCGTTCCGGGCCGAACCGGTGGCGCCGGGGCGTTATCGGCTGCGGCTGGTGCTGGTGCAGGGGCAGTCGGTGGCAGGACCGTTCCGGGGCGAGGTCGATTTCCGCCTGACCGTCGAGCGGGGCGGCCGGCGCGAAACCCTGACCTGGCCGGCACCACGCTTTCCCTTGTCGGTGCTGCGCTTCACCAAACTCGAACGCGAGACGGAACTTGCCGCCGACGTGCGCCTGAAGCATGTGGAAGTGCGGGTCTACGCGGCCGGCGACGAGCGACCCAAGCTCAGTCGGTCTTACGATTTGAAAGGATAGGAGTATGTTCGGCAATAAGAAGCAGAAAGCCAGCAAGAGCATAGACAGCCTGATCGGCGTCGATACCCGGATCGAAGGCAGCATGCGTTTCAGCGGCGGCCTGCGGGTCGATGGCGAAGTGGTGGGCAATGTGAGCGCGGTCGATGATAAGCCCAGCACCCTGGTGATCAGCGAAAAAGCCCGGATCGAGGGAGAAATCCGGGTAGGCCATCTGGTGCTCAACGGGACGGTCAAAGGGCCGATCCGCGCCAGTCACTATCTCGAACTCCAATCCAAATGCAAGGTCATAGGGGACGTCTACTACACCACCCTGGAAATGCATCCGGGCGCCGTGGTCGATGGCCAGTTGATCCATCTGGCCGCCCCCGACGCGGTGGTCGCTCAGGCAGACGAGCCGGCCGCGAATTGACCGACCTTTTATCGCGGACCATAATCACCGTCTAAGCGATTGAATTTCATGGAGCCTCCGTTATGAACGCAGTCACCGACATGCCGACCACACCCTTTATCTTCACCGACGCCGCTGCTGCCAAGGTGGCCGAGCTGATCGCTGAAGAGGGCAATCCCGATCTCAAGCTGCGCGTATTCGTCACCGGCGGCGGTTGTTCGGGCTTCCAATACGGCTTTACCTTCGATGAGATCGTCAACGAAGACGATACCCCCTTCGAGAAGAATGGCGTGACCTTGCTGGTCGATCCGATGAGTTACCAATATCTGGTCGGTGCCGAAATCGATTACACCGAAAGCATTGAAGGCTCGCAGTTCACCATCAAGAATCCGAACGCCTCCTCGACCTGCGGTTGCGGTTCCTCGTTCTCGGTCTGATCGGTATTTCCCCACGCAACGGGACGCCCAGGCGTCCCGTTTTGCTTTGCTGGGCGGCGCTGCTAAGGTGGGCACATCCTTCTGCCGGAGCCCAGCCATGTTCGAAGCCGTCGAATTGGGGCATCGGATCGACAAAGCCAGCTACCAGGCAGCCCTGCCTGCGCTACGCGAGGCCCTGCTCGATGCCCAGTACGAACTCCATGAAAAGCCCGATTTCGCGGTCCTGATCCTGATCAATGGGATCGACGGCGCCGGCAAAGGCGAAACCGTCAATCTGCTCCATGAATGGATGGACCCCCGGCTGATCGATAGCCATGCCTTCGGTCCACCTTCTGATGAAGAGGCCGAACGGCCGCCGATGTGGCGCTTCTGGCGCGCCCTGCCTCCCAAGGGGCGGATCGGCATCCTGTTCGGCTCCTGGTACACCCAACCGCTGCTCGATCGGGTGGCCGGCCGCTGCCGCGAAAGCGAGCTGCGCGCCACCATCGACGATATCGTCCGCTTCGAGACCATGCTGGCCGAAGAAGGCGTCTTGTTGCTCAAGTTCTGGTTCCACTTGGGCAAGCGTCAGCAAAAGGCCCGCTTGAAGGCGCTCGAACGCGATCCGCGTACCCGCTGGCGGGTCGGCGAGCAGGACTGGGCGCTATTTCGCCACTACGACCGCCACCGCGAAGTGGCCGAAGATGTGCTGCTGCGTACCAGTACCGCCGAGGCGCCCTGGGTTGCCATCGACGGCGAAGACCCCTATTACCGCAGTCTGACCGCCGGCCGCCTGTTGCTCGAATCGCTGCGCCGCCGCCTCGACGCCGGCCGCGCGCCACAGGTGTTCGCCGCACCGCCGCCCTTGTTGCCGCCTCTCGATCAGGTGCGAGTGCTCGACCGGCTTGAGCTTGAGCGGCCACTTGGCAAGTCCGACTACACCGAACTGCTCGAAACCTGGCAGGGCCGGCTCAATCTGCTGAGCCGCGATCCACGCTTTGCCCGTCACGGTGTGGTGATGGTGTTCGAAGGCAACGATGCTGCCGGCAAAGGCGGGGCGATCCGCCGGGTGGTCGGTGCGCTCGATGCCCGTCAATATCAGGTGATCCCGGTGGCGGCCCCGGCCGACGAGGAACGGGCCCAGCCCTATCTATGGCGCTTCTGGCGCCATCTGTCACGCCGTGGCCGCTTTGTGATCTTCGACCGCTCCTGGTACGGCCGGGTACTGGTCGAACGGGTCGAGGGTCTGTGCCCCGAGCCCGCCTGGTGCCGCGCCTACGGCGAGATCAACGATTTCGAACGTCAACTCACCCGCCACGGCCTCGTGCTCTGCAAATTCTGGCTGGCCATCGACCGCGACGAGCAGCTGCGCCGCTTCCAGGCTCGCGAACAGACCCGCTTCAAACGCTTCAAGATCACCGCCGAAGACTGGCGCAACCGCGAGAAATGGGATGACTACAGTGCAGCCGTCCACGATATGGTCGAGCGCACCAGCACCAGTGCCGCACCCTGGACCCTGGTCGAGGCCAACAATAAATATTTCGCCCGCATCAAGGTACTTCAGACCTTATGTGAGGCCATAGAGACGCGCCTCTAGTTTTTAGAAAAATATTATGCCTATTTCTTGCCAGATATTTAGCAATATAGATCGATAAATAACTGTTTTGTGTAACATCCGGTTTTTTTGGGGCGTCCAATCGCAGAGCCTGGCCTTTGCCGTGAGCGGGAGGAGGGGACGGCGTGGACGCCACGAGGCTGGGGGCGGCGTGAGCGGCCTGGCCGGCCGGTTCTGCGGCATCCAGGGTACAATCGCCGCCCCGTATTCCGAGTCGAACCATGGCCAAGCTGTATTTCCGCTACGCGGCGATGAACGCCGGCAAATCGACCGCTCTGCTCCAGGTCGCCCATAACTACGAGGAACAAGGTCAGCGCGTGCGCCTGTTTACCGCCGCGATCGACGATCGTTTCGGCCATGGCCGCATCTCCTCGCGGCTTGGCATCAGCCGTGAAGCCGAGACCTTCGATAACGGCTTCGATTTCGAGGCTGCGCTCGGAACCGGTGAGGGGCTGGCTTGCGTGCTGATCGATGAGGCGCAGTTTCTGTTGCCTGAGCAGGTGCGGCAGTTGCACCGCTATGCCCAGACCCGCCGTGTGCCGGTGATCTGCTACGGCATCCGCACCGATTTCCGGGGTGAACCGTTTCCCGGTTCGATCTATCTATTGGCGCTCAGCGACGACCTTGAAGAGATGAAGACCATCTGTCTATGCGGCCGCAAGGCCAGCATGAATACCCGGGTCGATCAGCATGGCGTGCGGGTGCGTGAGGGCGCCCAGGTGGAGATCGGCGGCAACGAGCGCTATCTGTCGGTGTGCGCCCGCTGCTTCTATCGCGGCTGAGTCCGGCACCGCGCCTTATACTGAGACCGGTCGGTCGCTGCTTTCCACGCGGCTTGCTATGCTTGCCGCCGTTCCACCTTTTCCCGTGAGGACCGCTTCAATGTCTGAACCACTCGACAACGCCGCCTTTGACCAGTTGTTCCGCAACGCCCGCACCTACAACGAATTCCAGGATCGTCCGCTTGACGATGCCACCCTGCACCAGCTGTATGACCTGATGAAGTGGGGGCCAACCAGCGCCAACTCCAGTCCGGCCCGTTTCGTCTTCGTGCGCTCTGACGAAGCCAAGCAAAAGCTCAAGCCGGCACTGTCGGAAGGCAATCTGGACAAAACCATGAAAGCCCCGGTAACGGTGATCGTGGCCCACGATCTGGCTTTCTATGATGAGCTGCCCCGGCTGTTCCCCCATACCGATGCGCGTAGCTGGTTTGCCGGCAATGAGACATTGATTCAGACCACCGCGTTTCGCAACGGCACGCTGCAGGGCGCCTATCTGATTCTGGCCGCGCGGGCGCTCGGGCTCGACTGCGGTCCGATGTCGGGTTTCGACAACGCCAAGGTCGATGAGGCGTTCTTTGCCGGCACCCGTATCAAATCGAATTTCCTGATCAACCTGGGTTACGGCGACCCGGCGAAGCTCTATCCGCGCAATGAGCGCCTGAGCTTCGAGGAGGCCTGCCGCATCGCCTGAGCGTTCTGCCATGGCCAAAGAGTGGGATGTCTGGAAGGAACTGGACGACCTGCGCCAGCGCCACAAGGAGCTGGGGGGCCTGTTCGCCCGCATTGGTCTGTCGCAGGAGCTGGCCATGATGGCCAACAATCTGCGACTCGATTTGCAGCGCCGCCCACCGGCGGCGCCGCTCACCACCGGCGAGCGCAATCAGGACGCCCAGGCGCTCGAAGAGTACAAACGCCAGTTCACCGCCCATTTCGACGAGATCTTCTTCAAGGTCGAAAACCTGCTGCGCATGCCCTGGCCGCCCGAGGCGCAGTTTCTGGTGCCGTCGATTCTCGAGGAAGTCGAGAACCAGCGCCGCTTTCTGGCCAAGAACCCGGGCGTGGCGCCACCGCTCGACAAGCTCGATGCCCTGGTCGAGGAATACACCCATCTGGACAAGATGGACCAGCGACTCGACCGCAACGCCATCGCGCTGCGGCGGGCGCAGATGATCGATATTCTGGGTTTTCCGCTGATCGTGCGGCGCCAGCTTGCCCATCCCGAATGGGAACTGTTGCCGCCGCTTGCCAGCGACGATTACCAGCAGTTGCTGAGCCAGAAGATGGCCATGTACCGCGAAGCCGATTGGCTACAGAATCGGCTGTACGACAAATGGTTCGTGGCGCTCGAATTCGACGCGATCTGGGCCAGACTCAAGCGCGACGCCAACGACCGCGAACGCATCATCAGCCAGCTCAAGCTCAACTGGCCCAAGCTCGGCACCTGGTTTCCCGATTTTCCCCATGCCGACCTGGTCTGGTATCTGATGCTGGTGCTGTTTTGCATCATCACCCTGTTTATGGAGTGGTGGTGGGCGGCAGGCGGTCTGCTGATCTGGCTGCAACTGTCGGTGATCATCGAAAAGCACCACGCCCAACTGGTCAATAAGCGCCGTCAGGCGCTGTTGCTCGAATGTGGCCGTTTCAAACGCATCCGCGACCAGATTTCCTCGGGCAAATTCGACCCCAGCCAGGTGCTGCGTCAGTTGAAACAGTTCAACTTCCGCCACTATGTATCCGAGCAGGGCATGATGCTGCTGCAATCGATGTCGATGCACGCAGGGGGTATGCGCTGAGCGGTCGCTTAGTGCTTTTGTAGAAAAATATCTGTAAGTGTCTTGCTAGACAACGTACGCATCATCCCTGTTTTGAACAGGAATATGTCTGAATTACTGATGGCGTAGACTTTGGCGGAAAACCGGGTCTGCAAGATGACGCCCCGCAGCGACGCACCTCCAACAACCCGATGGCGCGAAACTGCCGCATCGAGCCCCCCAGCGCTACCTCCTCCCCATCCGATTCCCCTTGAAGATGACGCCAGATCGCCAAGCCGTCGGACGACCTGAAGTCAGGGTCTGCGTCGCAATGGTCGCTCGAGAGGGACCCGTGGCGGGGGATGTGGACGCCTGCCGGACAGTGAGCGGCTATGAGGCTGCGCTGCCTTGGATTTCTTGATGGCCGGTATTGGGCGTGATGGAGAGGGGCGGCGGGAGGAGGGGAAAGCTATTTGGAAAAATAGCTGCGAAATGATTTCAAGGATGGGTGCGGAATAGAAACAGGAAATAAAGAAATTTTCTCAAATCCTGTCTATCGGCCCGGTCCGGATGAACCGGGCCGGACGACTTAGCCTTCGAGCCCGGCGGCGACAGTGTTGTAGCCGGCATCGACGTAGCTGATTTCGCCGGTCATGCCTGACGCCAGATCGGACAGCAGGAAGGCGGCCACATTGCCGACTTCATCGATGGTGACATTGCGGCGCAGCGGCGCGCTGGCGGCGACATGGTGCAGGATCTTGGAGAAACCCGAGATGCCTGCCGCCGCCAGGGTCTTGATCGGACCGGCGGAGATGCCGTTGACGCGGACACCTTGCGGGCCGAGTGCCTGGGCCATATAGCGCACATTGGCTTCCAGACTGGCTTTGGCGAGGCCCATCACATTGTAGTTGGCGACCGAGCGCTCGGCGCCGAGGTAAGTCAGGGTAAGCAGCGAGGCATTTTCCGCCAGCATCGGCCGGGCGGCCTTGGCCAGGGCAGCGAAGCTGTAGGAGCTGATGTCGTGGGCGATATGGAAGGCTTCGCGGCTGACCGAATCGAGATAATCGCCCGACAGCGCCTCGCGCGGGGCAAAGCCGATCGAGTGGACCAGGCCGTCGAGCCGGCCCCATTGCTGGCCCAGATCAGCGAACAGGGCGGCGATTTCCTCATCGGAGCTGACGTCGCAGCGCAGCACCAGATCGGAGCCGCATTCGGCGGCCAAGGCCACTACCCGGTCCTTGAGCTTGTCGTTGACGTAGGAGAAAGCCAGCGTGGCGCCTTCGCGCTGACAGGCCTTGGCGATGCCGTAGGCGATCGAGCGATCGGACAGCAGGCCGGTGATCAGGATTTTCTTATCGGCTAGAAAGCCCATGGTACTTCCCTTCTTTGGCTTGGGTGCGCCGATTATAGCCTGCGTCGGCGTAGCCTCAACGCGCCGGCTATGATGGGAAACGGACCCAGCCGGGAGGCCGTTATGAAACATCTGGTCGCAGTATTATGGCTTGCCACTGCCGCCGAAGCCGCCCCGCCCTTGATCGTCTATTACGAGATCCGCCCTCCCTATACCGATATGCGCGACGGCAAGCTCGAAGGGCTGCTGGGGCCGCCGGCCATCGGGGCGCTGCAACGGGCCGGTATCGATTATGTGCTGCGCGAAGCGCCGTATAACCGCCATATGGCGCTGATCGGCCGCAATCTCGAACCCGCTTGTGCGATCGGCCGCTTCAAGACGGCCGAACGCGAGGCGCTGGGTAAATTTTCCGAACCGATCTATCGCGACCAGCCATTTGTGGTGTTGGTGCGGCATGGCAATCCACGGCTGCATGGCTTACGCCGTTTCGACAAGATTCTGGCCGATGACCGGCTGGTGGTGGCGGTGCGCGAAAACTACAGCTACGGTGCCTATGCCGACGGCCTGCTGCCGCGAGCGGCGGCCCGCGTGTTGCGCTCTCCTGCCTCGCACGCCGATATGGCAAGGATGGTGTTGCACCAGATGGCCGATCTGATGATGGTGACGGCCGACGAGGCCGACAGCATACGCCGCTCGCTCGGCTCGATCGGTGAGGGATTGTCGATCTGGCAACTTGAAGACATGCGCTATGGCGAACTGCGCTATTTCTATTGTGCCCGCCAGGTCGACGACGCGCTGTTACGCCGACTCAATACCCATATTCCGCCGCTGCCTAACTGAGACGAGGCAGCAGGGCCGGGCGTCCGGGCTGTCCTGAAGCCAGCCGGCACGCCCCGAAGCCACACGATCTTCGGGACGTCCACAGCCTTGAGCGAGCGTCGCGACGCCGCCGGGTCGGCGGAGTCGGACGCGCTGCTCAATGGTCAGGCTTCCTTGCTGAAACGCACCAATCCATTCTGGTAATCGACCACGATGGTATCGCCTGCGACAAAGCGGCCAGCCAGGATATCGCGTGCCAGCGGATTCTCGATCTCGCTCTGGATCGCCCGCTTGAGCGGCCGCGCCCCGTAGACCGGATCGAAGCCCGCCTCGGCGATATGGTTGAGCGCCGGCGCCGTCAGGCTGAGCTTGAGGTCCAGCGAAGCGAGCCGCTGTTCCAGCCGTTGCAGCTGGATGCGGGTAATGCCCTGCAGATGCTTGTCGCTGAGGGCGTGGAATACCACCACCTCGTCGATCCGGTTGATGAATTCGGGTCGGAAGTAGGTTTTCACTTCGCTCAGCACCGCGAGCTTCACCACCTGATAGTCATCGCCGGCCATGTTCTGGATTTGCTGCGAACCCAGATTCGAGGTCATCACGATCACGGTGTTCTTGAAGTCGACCGTGCGGCCCTGGCCATCGGTGAGGCGACCATCGTCGAGCACCTGCAACAGCACATTGAAGACGTCCGGATGGGCCTTCTCGACCTCGTCGAGCAGGATCACGCTATAGGGCTTGCGTCGCACCGTCTCGGTCAGATAGCCGCCTTCCTCATAGCCGACATAGCCGGGCGGGGCGCCGATCAGGCGGGCGACCGAGTGCTTCTCCATGAATTCGCTCATATCGATACGGACCAGCTGCTCTTCCGAATCGAACAGGAATTCGGCCAGCGCCTTGCAAAGCTCGGTCTTGCCAACCCCGGTGGGGCCGAGGAACAGGAAGGAGCCGTAGGGCTTGTTCGGGTCGGCCAGACCCGAGCGCGAGCGGCGGATGGCATCGGACACCAGCCGTACCGCTTCATCCTGACCGACCACCCGCTGGTGCATCAGCGCTTCCATCTGCAACAGCTTTTCGCGCTCGCCTTCCATCATCCGGGCAACCGGAATGCCGGTGGCGCGGCTGACCACTTCGGCGATCTCCTCGGCGCCGACCTGGGTGCGCAGCAGCCGGTGCTGGCGCTGGCCGTCATCGCCGGCCGCTTCGGCCGTCTTGAGCTTGGCTTCGAGTTCGGGCAGACGGCCGTACTGGAGTTCCGACATCCGCTGCCAATCACCGCGCCGGCGTGCCTCGTCCATCTCGACCCGGGTCTGCTCGATCTCTTCCTTGATCGCCTGCGAGCCGAACACTGCCGCTTTTTCGCTCTTCCAGATTTCTTCGAGGTCGGAATATTCCTTCTCGACCTGGGCGATATCGGCTTCGAGCAACGACAGCCGTTTCTGCGAGGCTTCGTCCTTTTCCTTTCTGACTGCTTCGCGCTCGATCTTGAGCTGGATCAGCCGCCGCTCCAGCCGGTCCATCACCTCGGGTTTGGAGTCGATTTCCATCTTGATCCGGGCGGCTGCCTCATCGATCAGATCGATGGCCTTGTCGGGCAGGAAACGGTCGCTGATATAGCGATGGCTCAATTCGGCCGCCGCCACGATGGCCGGGTCGGTGATCTCGACGCCGTGGTGGATTTCATAGCGCTCCTGCAAACCGCGCAGGATGGCAATGGTGGCCTCGACGGTCGGCTCGTCCACCATCACCTTCTGGAAGCGGCGCTCGAGCGCGGCGTCCTTCTCGATGTATTTGCGGTATTCGTCGAGCGTGGTGGCGCCCAGGCAGTGCAGCTCGCCACGCGCCAGTGCCGGCTTCAGCATATTGCCGGCATCGATGGCCCCTTCGGCCTTGCCGGCGCCGACCAGGGTGTGGATCTCATCGATAAACATGATGGTGCTGCCCTGATCCTTGGCCAGCTCGTTGAGCACGGCCTTGAGCCGCTCTTCGAACTCGCCGCGATATTTGGCACCGGCGAGCAGGGCGGCCAGATCGAGTACCAACAGTCGCTTGTTCTTGAGGCTTTCGGGCACTTCGCCGTTGACGATGCGCTGGGCCAGACCTTCGACGATGGCGGTTTTCCCCACGCCGGGTTCGCCGATCAGCACCGGATTATTCTTGGTCCGCCGTTGCAGCACCTGGATGGCACGGCGGATTTCATCGTCGCGGCCGATCACCGGGTCGAGCTTGCCCTGGCGGGCGCGGTCGGTCAGGTCGAGGCAGTATTTGGCCAAGGCTTCGCGCTTTTGCTCGGCATCCTGGCTGTTGACCGCCTCACCGCCACGGACTGCGTTGACCGCCGCCTCGACGGCTTCCTTCTTGGCGCCGTATTCCTTGAGCAGGCGGCCGACTTCGCCCTTATCCTCGGTCAGTACCAGCAGAAACAGATCGCTGGAGATAAACTGATCGCCGCGTTTGGTCGCCGCCTTGTCGGTCAGATTGAGCAGATTGGCCAGTTCCTTCGAGACGGTGATCTCGCCGCCCTTGCCCGACGTCTGCGGCAAGCGGCCCAGATTCTGCTCCAGCGCGTTGCGCAGCGGGTTGATATTGACCCCGGCGCGTGCCAGCAGCGAGCCTGCACCCGATTCCTGGTCATTGAGCAGGGCGAGCAGCACATGCGGCGGCTCGATATAGGAGTGATCAGCAGCCAGTGCCAGACTTTGTGCGTCGGCCAGTGCTTGCTGGAATTTGGTGGTGAGTTTGTCGTAGCGCATCGCGGTACTCCATGACGGGTTCGATTTGCTGGCTAGTTGGGGCGGCGGACTCGGCTTTTCAAGCGTAGTCGGGTGACAGCGATCCGCCAGCGCAAGTTGCAGTGCAGCAAAACGGCTTTCCCGCGCCCAGCAGGACGGCCGGGGTATCGGGCAGCGTGGCGCTGCCGTTTTTGTATCGATTTTTTATTTCTATCAGAAGGATCGACGATGTCGCACCACGCCGGAGCCAGCAGCAAGCGCGGCCACCTGTTCGATTGGCGTAAACACCGTGACCTCGACACCCTGGCCGCCCAGGGAGGCTGGCGCGGCCGTCTGTTCAAATGGTTCAGCCTGTCGCTGGGGATTGCCCGGCTGGTGGCCTTCCTGTTTCTGAGCGGCCTGTTGCTGGGTGTGACCATCGGCTGGATCGAACGCACCGACACCACCTTGCGCACCCATCTGATCTTTGTGCTGATCGATCTGCTGCAACTGGTGCTGCTGTGGTTCCTGCTGCCGCGCGAGCTGCGCACGCCCGGCCGGCATGCCTGGCTGACCCGGCTGTTTATCGTGTTCGACCGTTTCGAAGCCAAGCTGTTGAGCAGCCGCTCGCAATGGTCGCCGCACGATCTGGCGCTGCTCGACCGGGTGCTGGGCGGCTGGCGCGGGGCGCTGTGGAGTGCCAGTCTGCTGGCGCTGGCGGCCTGTGCGGCGGCTGCCTGGCCCAATACGCCCGGGCGTTTCCATACCTTTACCGTGCATTGGTTTATCGCCACCATTGTGTTGTCGATGATCCTGCTGACCGTGGTCAATACCTGGTTCGGCTATCGCAAATACCGGGGCCGGCTCGGTCGTTGGTTCCTGCTGTGCATCGGGGTGCTGTTGCTGGCCGAATTGCCGGAGTTGCTCGAGCAATACCGCGCCATCCGCTCGGGCGCCGATATGCTGGAGCGGGCCGACCGGCTGATCACCAACGGCTATATCGTGGTCGGCTGCCTGCTGTTTCTGATGGTGATGGGCATGATCGCCCTGTTGCGCAACCGCGAGCATGAAGCCCATCTGGCCAAGCTGGTGGCCGATGCCGAGCGCGAGCGGCTGGCGCATCAGCTCACGACCTCCCAGTTGAAATTGCTCCAGGCGCAGATCGAACCGCATTTCCTGTTCAATACCCTGGGCGCGGTGCAGCAACTGGCCGAAGGCAAGGCGCCCGAGGCGGTGGCGCTGACTTCGAGTCTGATCCGTTTCCTGCGCGGCTCAATGGCCAGTCTGCGCGCCGAAATCACCAATCTGAACGAAGAGAAGAAGCTGATCTCGGCCTATCTGGACATCATGAAGGTCCGCATGGGCGCGCGGCTCGACTATCACATCGACTTTCCCGAGTCGCTGGGCTGGCAGTTGATTCCGCCCACCATGCTGATCACCCTGGTGGAAAACGCCATCAAACACGGTCTCGAACCCAAGCCCAGCGGCGGCCGGATCGATATCTCGGCCCAGGTCGAGCACGGCCAGTTGCGCCTGACCGTGGCCGATACCGGACGCGGCTTCAGCGATATCGGCGGCACAGGGGTGGGCTTATCGAATATCCGCGAGCGGTTGGCGCTGACCTATGGCAAGCGCGCCTCGCTTGAACTGGAAGAGAACGAGCCGGAAGGGTTTATCGCACATATCGTGATTACCCTGCCCGAGAGTCCCTTGCCTGCCTCGAGTCAGGTGGTGGGAACGGAGTCGTGAGCGGGGGAGCCGGCGAAGGCATAATTGGAAAATATTCTGCAAATTATATTCAAGATATATAGCGTTATATAAATATAAATAAATTCATTCTGACCTAATCGCGCTGACGGATTGCCAGGTGGGTCGGCGTCGGCATTCGGACCCGTCGAGCACGCCGCATCCGTCCTGCGGGTCCGGACATCCTGAGGCCGGATCGTCCGGAAAGGCGCTAAAGCATTCCCCATCATTTCCGGCTCCCCCCTGGCTCTGCGCTACCCCATCAACCGCGCTGCCAACGCTGTGGTGCGCCCTACAAAAAACCCCCGGCCGAAGCCGGGGGCGCTGGGTGGAGGCTTACTGTGGCCGGTAAGTCACCTTGAGGTTATAGGTGGCAGCGCTGTAGCCGCGCACCATTACATAGACATCGCTCTTGTTGGGTACGTTGACCGAGCAGTTCTCGGTGCTGCCGGACTTGTAGGGCCGGCAGTTATAGGCACCCGTGGTGGGTTGGGAGCCGATGCGGACATAGAGGTCGGCGTCGCCCGTGCCGGTCATGTCGGCCTTGAAGGTGGTCCCTGCGGCCACCTTGAACGGACCGTAGTACTTGTTCTCGCCGCGGGCCACCGAACCCGAGAAGTTCTCGACCCGGTCATCGCCGCCCGTATCGTCCGGACCGTCGTTACCCAGTTCGACCGCATAAGCCAGCGCCAGCCTGGAGAACTTCAGGGCATGGAGTGCCTGGTTGCCGGTGTTGGCGTAGGTATCGTTGACGGTATGGATATGCGGATCGGACCCGTCGAAGGTCGCTTCGAACGGGAAGGAGGCCGCATAGCCCTGGTCATACCAGGAAGCATGGTCGGAGCACTTGTAGCCGCACTTGTCGTAGCCGACCTTGAGCGAGGGCAGATAGGTCCGGGCCAGGTCGGCCAGGAACTGGTTCTGCTGGGCATCGGTGTAGTCGGTGAACAGATAGATATCGGCCTCGGCGCCCTTGTAGTTGGTCATGTCGAGCTGGATCACCCCGACCACATTGGCGTTCTGGCTGCGCATCTGCTTGGCGATCGCGGCCGACCCACGCAGGCCGACCTCTTCGGCGGCATAGGCCATGAACTTGATGGTACGGCGCGGCTTGTAGTTGGTGGCCATCATGGTGCGGATGACCTCGGTCATGCTGGCCACGCCCGAGGCATCGTCATCGGCGCCCGGTGCCCGGGTGTTTTCGCTGGTGCCGCTCTGGTTGATCGAGTCCATATGGCCGCCCAGCACCAGAATCTGATCGGGGTTGTCGGTCCCCTTGATCGTCATGATGATCGACTTCTGTGGCCAGCCGCTGTGGGTGAACTGCTCCACCGTCACATCGCTGCGCGAACCGGCGAGCTGGCGCCAGTGCGAGGCGATCCAGTTGGAAGCATTCTGGCCGTGGCTGCTGGTGTAGTAGCGGTTGGTATAGGACGACAGATGGACGATGGTGCTGGCGATATTGCTGTCCTGCATCTGGTTCAGCATCGGCGTCACCTGGGCCTGGTCGTCGATCTTATAGACCGGCCGGGTGGCGATGGCGGGCTGCGGATTGAGCGCGGCACGCGCTTCGGCCAGCGTGGTATGGGCGGTATAGCCGCCGCAATGGCGCAGTTTCTGGTGGATGGCGCCCGACAATGCCGACAGCGTGGCCTCATCGACCTCGACCACATGGACCATTTCGCCCGGATCGCTGGCCGGGGCGGTGGCGCTGGTGCGGATGCGTTTCTTCTCCAGGCTGACTGCGCGCTGATCGACCTGTTGCAGCAGTTGATAGCCTTCCTGACCGATGGTGATCCACACCTTGCCGCTGGGGTTGGCGTGGCTGAAACCGGCGGCCAGCAGGGCGCTGGCGATCAGGGCGATACGGAAGGGGTGTTTCATTGCTGTGTTCTCCTCGATACGGCGCTGGTGCGCCGTTTTTCCCTCGGCCGGTCCGTTGGGACGGACCGCACAGATATACATCCCGCCTCAGCGGGCGAAACGGACAGGACGCGCCGGATCTGCCGGCGCGCGCTGCAATGTCCGCCCCGGGAAGCCACCCTCCTCCAGTGCGACAACAGGGCAAAACAGCTTCCCGGGCCGCGCCGGCATCAACCGGCGCGGAAGCGGCGCAATCGCACGGACACTTACTGGTGCTGCCCGACCAGAGTGAGCCCGCTGAAGCTGCGATAAGCACGGATCATGATGTAGTAGGTACCCGTCTTCGGCGTGGGGATGCTGACGGTTTCGTTGTTGCCGTACTTGTACGGACGGTAGTCGTAGGAGGAAGTGGTCGGTGCCGAACCGAACTTCACATAAATATCGGCGTCACCGGTGCCGCCCGAGATCTTGAACGACAGATTCTTGGCGCCGGCCGGAATGGCCATGCTGAAGTTCTTCATCTGACCGGTGGTGGCCGACAGACCGGTGACGGGCACACCGTTCTTCAGCCCTGCACCCGGATCCGGATCATCGGGCCCGCAGCTCACTCCGACATCGGCAAAGGCGCTGACCACATCGGCCTTGGAATAGTTGCGCGCCTCGGCAGCCTTGATCACGCCGCAGGCGCCGTCTTTGAAGTCGCTGTTGGCATTCCAGTGCAGCCGGTTGGCGTCAACGAAGACTTCAAAGGCCTTGCGGGTATTCCACTTCTTGGCCAGCAGATAGAAAGCCTTGTTGAACACCCCGCTCGAGTAGTGCACATCGAGGCCGTTGTAGTACTGGCTGGCGTGGCCGATCGACTTGCCGTCCTTGGGCGGATCATCCATATAGCGCAGCGCGCCGCTGGCCTTGAAGATGTCGTAGCCGACCAGGAAGTCGTTCTTGCCGCGCATGAAGTACTCGGCGGCTTCACCGGCCATATCGGAGAAGGCTTCGTTGATACCGCCCGACTGGCCGCTGTAGACCAGGTCGGAGTTCTGCTCGGTAAAGCCGTGGCTGACCTCGTGGGCAGCCACATCGAGCGCCACCAGCGGATAGAAGCGGCTGGCGCCGTCACCGAAGCTCATCGCCTCGCCATCCCAGAAGGCGTTCTCGTAGTTCTTGCCGTAGTGGACCTTCATATACAGCTTGTGGGTCAGCGGGCTCAGGCCGAACCAGTCCTTGTACATGTTGAACACCACATTGCCGAAGTAGTGGGCATCGTTGAGCGGCGAGCTGGCGCCGTTGATCGAGCGCACGGTATTGCGCGGGCAGGTGAACTGGTGCGGGGTGGTCTTCGAGGTATTGGTGGTGTTGGCCAGATCGACGGTGATCACATTGCCGCTGTCCATCTTGCAGTCGTCGGTGACGAACAGATGGCCATAGTCGGTGCCGTATTCATAGTTGCCGATCTTGCTGTTGCCGCCGGGGCCGGTGGCATCGCGGTGGGCCAGACCTTCCCATTGCTTCAGCACGCTGCCGGTCTTGGCATCGATGATGAAATGCGGCCGGCTTGGGTCTTCGCTCGGGACGAAGAACGACACCAGATAGACCAGCCGGGCGGTTTCCTTGTCGTCCAGCATCACCACCAGGGTGGCCTTGTCGTTGCTGGTCTTGTTGGCCATCAGGCTGGCGCTGCCGAACTTGAGCATCTTGGCCAGATTGAGCGCGTTGGCCTGGCTGAAGACCGGTTTGACCGAGGGCAGGTCATCGCTGATCTTGGTGACCAGACGGCCGCTCAGCTTGCTGGCCATGACCGAGGCGCCGTCGCGCTGTTCGACCACCGATTCGCCCCAGACCGGCACCCCTTCGTGATATTGCTGGTAGCGGGTAACGGTACGTCCGTTGGGCAAGGTCAGGCTGCGCACCGGGCGCAGGTCGTTCGGCGTGGTGCCGAGGCTGGTATGCAGGTCGCCGGCCATCAGGGTGTTGAGCGGGCGGTAGGTCTCCATATCCACCCGTTCGGCGGCGTAGGAAGACAGAGCGGCACCGACCAGTACGGTCAGCGCGAACGGACGGACGATTTGTTTGGAACGCAGCTTCATGTTGCGGGGCTCCTCTTTAGACACGGAACGTGGGGGGTTCCCACGATGGTTGCCGCGTGGCGCAGGACCGGGTTGGCCCCGACGTCGGGTGCGGGCTTACTGTCCTGCCGCCGTTCGACGACAGGATCTTTCGCCACCGGCCGCACAGCGCGGTCGGTGAGCAAGCAGCGACAGGGCGGGTCGTCAGGCAAAGCCGGGCCCTACCGATCGAAGCCAAGGCTTCGCTCGGGCTGGAAACGGCGACTCACGCCATCGACCAGACAGGTGCAGACGGACGGCAAGCCGTCGCAATGCGACCAGTCAGGTCAGAAATGGCAAAGGCCGGCGGCCGACGCTGGAAATCGCCCGGTCAGGGCAGGAAGTAAAACCATGAAGGCGGGTCGTTCCCGCTAGGGGAGGACGCGGCATGACGCCGCAGACCCAGGAGGCGAATCGTGGAGACGGAGATATAACCCCGCCCTTGTGGAGATGGTTTCCCCTGGTAATGCATGTATTTCTCCTCAAAAATCCGTTATCCGGATCAATGATTTCTTATCGGGCCATCCTGGCTTATTGCCGGTTTTAATGGCCGGGTTTTGTGTTTTGATAGATTTACTGCAGATGCAACGAAGGGTGCTGCGATATACGGGGCCGATATAGCCTGGGCTGTGAACGGAACCGTATGTTTATTTCGCTAAGGCAAAAATACGGCAATTCGACGCTGCTGATTGTTTTGCCGGAACCTCGACCATTTCACCTCGGTATTCCACGGGTGGGTAGAGACAGGCGGTTTCGGATCAGGAAGTCGAATTGGCGGATACGGCATCAATCTCGGTTGAGCTGGCTTCCTCCGTGCCTATTTACGATGGTTTTTTAACCATAGTAGAGACTCGCGTAAAAATGCAAACGTTGTCTTAGAAAATTTTCATCGTGAATAGTGTTTTGTATCAATGGTCTGCACGTTTGCGCCAGAAGTCGGGCAAGCTCTGCAATAGCGCATGGCAAGCGCGATGTTGGTGCATTGGCCCTTTATCCGGGCGTTTGAACAATAAGGTGGGATTTTTATCCGGATGAGTTGCATCGATCACGATGTACGTGGTCGATTTGCGACAGCCGTTGATGGTTGGGCTGGAAAATAGGACGGATTATCGGATGAGCCGGCAATTGTTGGCGGAACGCTGCAAAACCGAATAGGAAATTAAATATCGGCGCCGTGGAATCCGGTTGAATTGGTACGGTTATCGTATAAGCGGCCGAGTTTGTCGCAGAGGCGATACAGCGGGGCTTTAGTGAATCACGGCAGGAAAGTCAATTATCGACCGACATGGCGCGTGCCGTTGCGACGGTCGGTGCACTGCACTGGTGCGGTGCGGCCAAGCTGTGGACAATAGCGCCCAGACGATAAAAGGAGAGAAAACCATGCTGACCCGTCCGCGTATCCTGATCGCTGAAGACGAGGCGCCGATGCGGGAGCGCCTGCTGTCCCAGCTCGCTGCCGTCTGGCCCGAGGCCGAGGTGGTGGCCGCCGCCGAGAACGGCAACGATGCCTGGGATGCCTTTCTGGAGCATGAGCCGGCGGTGGCTTTCCTGGATATCCGGATGCCCGGGTTGACCGGGCTTGAGGTGGCGGCCCGGATCGGCGACGGCGCCCATATCGTCTTTGTCACGGCTTACGATCAGTACGCGCTGGAAGCCTTTGAAGCGGGCGCCGCCGATTATCTGCTCAAGCCACTCGAAGCCGAGCGGCTGGCACGCACCGTGGCGCGGCTCAAGAACAAGCTCAGCGAGCCGCCGGCCGATCTGGGCAGCCTGCTCAGCCAGCTCAAGGCCGTGGTGCAGCCGCAGGTCGAGCGGCTCAAGTGGATCAAGGCCACTGTGGGGCGGCAGATCAAATTGATCAATGTCGAGGATGTGCTGTTCTTCCAGTCCGACACCAAATACACCCGGGTGGTGCTGAGCGACTTCGAAGCGCTGATCCGGGTGCCGCTCAAGGATTTATTGGCCGGGCTTGATCCCGACCGGTTCTGGCAGATCCATCGCGGCACGGTGGTGCGGGTCGATGCGATTGTCGCCGCCGAGCGCATCGATGCCGAGCGCTTGCAGGTGACGGTCAAGGGCAGTAACGAAAAGTTGCCGGTAAGCCGCGCCTTTGCCCATCTATTCCGCGTCTGACGCCCGTCAGGCCGCCATCCGGGGCCGCTTCAGCCGGCCCCTTTTCCCTTGGCAGGACAGCCTGTCCGTCTCCATCGGTGAGGCTTGGCAGTCCGGACACGCTGACGCTGAATGGTCCGGCAATGCGCTAGCGGAGGTCATTCGAAGGCTGCTGCAAGGTGGCCATCGCATCCTGAAAGAACACCCGGTCGCTGGCCGGCAAGCCTTTGATTTCCTGCTCCAGCCGCAGCAACACGGCTTCTGCCGCCACAGGGGCCTGCTCGTGCTGGCTGAACCAGGCATGTTCGAAATACAGGCCGCAGCGCTGCAATAGACTGAAGCGGCAGCGGCCGGCGTCGAGGTCGGCCAGCAGGCCGGTGGTGAGCAAGGTCCACGACTCGGGCAGCAGGGTCGCTGCATCGATGCCCGGCCAGTTGCCGCAGCGGCGGGCAACATCGGCGGGACTGAGCGCAGCCCGGTCGAGACCCGTCGGTGCCCCGGCACGGCGGGCAATGCGCAGCAGATAGATGGCGTTCCAGGCCGATTGCTGCCGCACCCCGGCCGCGCGGCACAGCCATTCGCTCAGCACCAGCCAGCGCAAGGCTTCGGCTTCGAGCTGGGCCGGTGCCATCTCCAGCAGGCCGGCGCCGCCAAACAGCCAGCGCGCCATGCCGATATTGGCGGCCACCTGCTGCGCCGCATCGAGCGAGCCGAGTTCAAAGGCCGCAGCGAGCGCGGCGGAGAATTGCGCCAGCGCATGATGGGCACGGCGCCGCCGCAGCGCCAGATCGGGACCTTGACCTGACAATGCGCGGCTGCGCTCGATCAGGGCATCGAGATTGGCCCACTCGAAGCGGACCCTCGGGTGATAGCGCACCACGCTGGCACGCGGCTCGGTCTGGGTCAGGCCATCCAATACGGCCGAGGCGAGGTCGAGGTCGCGTTGGCTATAGGCGCACCAGGCAGTCAGGATCTGCTCCATCGCATCGAGATAGCCATGGTCGGCCGAAGCACCCACCCGTACCGCCCGGCGCAACTGCACCAGCGCCTGCCGGGCACTGCCCAGATCGTCGAGCCGACGCCATACCGCCGCTTCGCCCAGCGCCGCCAGCGCCTGCTGCCAGCCATCGGCCGCCTGTTCGCCGGCCCGCTTGTAGGCAGCCAGTGCTCCACGGCTGCCCTGACTGGTATCGAGCGGGGCGAGCAGCCGGTCTTGCCGCAAATCCTGATGGGCGCTGGCAAGCGCCAGCCAATAGTCGAAATCGTTGAGCGGCGGCTGGTCGGCTGCCGGTGCGCTGACCCCGCCAAGACCCAGGAATTCGGCCAGTTCGTTTCGACTGGCCGGCTGACCTTCCACCCGGCAGTCGATCGCCTGACCGGGCGCCAGCCAGAACGGCCCCTGGCTGCGGCGGTCGAGATTGAGAAAGCGCGGATCGCGCCCTGTCTCCTCGCCCCAGCCGACCCGCACGCCCCAGCGGGCGAAATCACGGAAGGCGCGGCTGATGCACATGCGCAGGCTCTGGGCATCGGTGAACTGCTGGCGCAACTCGGCCAGCCGGACCCAGCCCGGGGCACTGTCGTAGCGCTGGGCATAGACCAGCCGCACCAGCAGCCAGAGCGATTGATAGGGAGCGCGCCGTCCGGCCACGCTTTGCGGAGCGGCCAGTTCGACCGTCAGTGGAGTGTGCAGGGAATCATTCATGCGACCGCGATTGTGCCTGCCAATGACGCCTGGCAGAAATAGCGTGACAGGGGTTACAGCCGCGACCGGCGAGGCAGCTGCCCGGCTGTCCGGGACCGTGGACCCGCCCTAGCATTGGCGCCGTCTTCAACCACTGGAGTTTTTGCCATGTCATTGCTGCGTGCCTTGCTGGGCGTTCTGCTGATCGGTGCTTGCCAGGCTGCCGAAACCCGCGTCGAGACTTCGCTGAACCGACATTTCCGCGCCGCCGGCATCGAGGGCGTGTTTGTGCTCTACGAAGCAGAGAGCGACCGCTATACCGTGTCCGACCCGGTACGCGCCAAGGAGCGCTTTGTGCCGGCTTCCACCTACAAGATTCCCAACAGCCTGATCGCACTGGAAACCGGGGCGGTGAAAAGTGTGGATGAAGTGCTGCCCTATGCCGGCGCCAACGTCACGTTCAAGCTGCCCGAATGGGAGCGCGATATGAATCTGCGCGAGGCGATGAAAATGTCCAATGTGCCTATCTATCAGAACGTGGCCCGCCGCATTGGGCAGGCACGGATGCAGCAATGGGTGACTCGGATCGCTTACGGCAACGCCGATATCGGCCAGCAGATCGACCGTTTCTGGCTCGACGGCCCGCTGAAGATCTCGGCACTCGAACAGGCGAATTTCACCACGCGACTCGGCCGCTTCGAACTGCCGTTTTCGACCGGCACGGTCAAGGCCGTGCGCGAGATCATCCAGATTGACCGCGAGCCGAACTACGGCCTGTTCGCCAAGACCGGCTGGTCGGGCGAAGTCGGCTGGTGGGCCGGCTGGGTCGAGCAAAACGGCCGTGTCTATGGCTTTGCCCTCAATGCCGACATCAGCAAGACGGAGGATCTACCCAAGCGACTGGCGGTGGCGCGCGCCTGTCTGGCCCAGCTTGGCTTGCTGGGCGGCACGGTAGAGAAGAAGGGCAAATAGTAAAATTATCTGCAAATAATCTGCTAGATATATCTGGGTATATATAGAAATATAATTGATATTGCCAAGGCGCTACAGAATTCTCCGTAGCGCCTTTTCCCATCATGGTGACGGCGTAGAATCGTTCCAATGAAAACCGTGATGGTATGCGTCAAACGACGGGGCAAAAGCCACCGTAGTTGCGGCGTCTGCGGCGAAGGGCTGGCCGAGGCGCTGGAGCGCCTGCTGGCCGAACGCGGCGTCGCGGCACAGGTGATGCGCTCGACCTGTCTTGGCCGCTGCGAGCTGGGGCCCAATCTGCGACTGGTCGGCGGACGGTTTTTCTATGGAATGAGCGAAGAAGCCTTGCCAGCCGTGGTCGAGGCGGTCGCGGCGGACAACGGAAATCAATAAGGGAGAGCGTGACTCTCCCTTATTGATTAACTGATCAGGGCATTTCCCCTTGAATCGGCGTTCGCTTGATCGGTCTGAACCTGATGCGGGGTGTCCGGACCCGCTGACGCCGAGTTTTTCGGAAATGCTTTACAGGCGTTTTCCTGGCGTCCAGCCCGGACGGTCCGGAAAACCGCCCAGCCAGGGTTTTCGGATCGGCCGACGTTTTACCCTTCTTCGCCAGCCGTCTTGGCTTTCTCGCCGATCTTGCTTTCGCGGCCGGCGATCAGATTGAGCAGATTCTGTTTATGCCGCTGCAACAGCAGGGCGGCGATCGCCAGCACGGCACCGAACAGGGCCGGATGACCCGGCAACAGCCACCAGCAGGCGATTGGCGCGGCGACTGCGGCAGTCAGGGCGGCCAGCGAGGAGATACGGAACAGCGCCGCCATCAGCAGCCACACTCCCAGCGCAATCAGGCCGACCCGCCAATCGAGCGTCAGCAGCACCCCAGCGGCAGTGGCCACGCCCTTGCCGCCGACAAAGGAAAAGAACACCGGCCACATATGACCGACCGTGACGGCGATGGCGACGGCGGCCAGCCACGGTTCCTCAAGATTCAGCAGACGGGCGACCGCCACCGCCACCACGCCTTTGAGGGCGTCGCCCACCAGGGTCAGCAGGGCCGCGAGCTTGCGTCCCGAGCGCAGCACATTGGTCGCGCCGGGATTGCCCGAACCATAGTCGCGCGGATCAGCCAGACCCATGGTGCGGCTGACGATCACGGCAAAACTCAACGAACCTAGCAGGTAGGCGGCCAATACGAGCAAGGGGGGCAGCATTGCTTCTCCTTGGCGGGTGCCGGCGGCACACGCTCTTGTTACAATCGCAGGCTTCGGATTCTAAGGCAGACCCCGGCCTACGTCAGCCGGCGTATGCGACAGCTATGGACATCATTTATCTGCACGGCGTCAAGGCCAAGACCTTGATCGGGGTTTACGACTGGGAGCGGGTCGCGCCTCAGGTGGTCGAGGTGGACCTGGAGATCGGCATCCCCAGCCCGCGCGCCTGCCACTCCGACCAACTGGTCGATACCATCGATTACGCCAAGGTCGTCGATCGGCTGCGCGCCGAACTGGCCGAACAGCATTTCCTGCTGCTCGAAGCGCTGGCCGAGCATCTGGCCCAGGACATCATGGGTGCTTTTGGCGCACCGTGGATCAAGGTATCGGTGACCAAGCTCGGCATTCTGCACGAGGTCGGCCGGGTTGGCGTCACCGTGGAGCGCGGCCATCGCGGCGGTTGAACCGATCTCCGCCTATCAGAAAAAAATAGGAAAAGCCCGTTCAAGACGGGCTTTTGCTTTTAGGTGTTTTGGAAATTTTCATTTGGAAATTTTTATATGGGCTAGCGTTGACTGCGACGTGCCTGGTCGAGGCGGGAGCGTAGCGGGTCGAAGGCTTCACTGACCGGCAGCCCCGCCACCGGTACGGCAGCGGGACGCTCGAGGCCCAGGCCGATCAATTCCTGCGCCAGCGCATCGGCCAGACAAAGCTGGCGCCAGCTCAAGCCGCGTGCCTCTTCGATGGCGATATGGTCCTGCCGGCACGACAGCGCCAGGGGTGGAGTCAGGTGGAATTCAGGATGGCTGGCCACTGCCTGGGCCAGCCGTGCCGGCCCCAGTCGGGCCAGCGCGCGTTGATGGGCGGTCAGGGTGGCGGCGCCGCGTACCAGCGCGTAGCCAGCAAGCAGACGGACGATCTGGCGCTGTAGTGCAGTGCGTCGTGTCAGCAGAGTCTGGACTAGGGGGCCGCGTGCATCCTGGCCACAATCTATCCGGCCGGCCGGGGCACTCAGCCGCAGAGGAGGATCGAGCGCCACGCCGCCCAGGCGGCAAGCGTTGCCGAGATTGCGGCAAAGCGGCGGCAGACTGGCCTGGAGCTGGGCGGCGACTTCATCGAGATCGAGCCGGCCCTGGCCATCGGGCAGGGTGCCCCATAGACCGAAATCGGCCGGACCCGGCTCCAGGGCCGGATCGCCCTCGGCAGCCTCACTCAAGGCCAGCGCCAGCATGGCTTCGAAACCATCGCTGGGTGCGGCGTCAGGGCTGCTGGGCAGGGGAAGGGAGAAGGCAGGCTCCATAATCGGCCAAGCCCAAGCAAGGCCTGTACCGAGCGGGAGAATCTAGTCGTGGCGGAGGTACTACGAAAAAGCCGGCCGAGCCATAGTGACTTTGCCGGGCGATTGTCTGGGCTCGGTGGGGCAAGTATCTGAATATGCGTGGATAAATGCAGGGATATGTAGATCCTGTAGGAAAATTTCAGCGGCATAAGCAGTCGAGGCCGTGTAATATTGCGCCATTCGACTACATCGCACGCCGCCCGCCATTGCTGGCGGCGTGCCGGTTTCTGTGGAGGCATGGCCGGTTCTCCGAGTGCTGTCGTTCGTCAGCCCTGGGACAACCGCCTATGTTCCAGTTGGAGATTCGCTATGCTGACGGCCGTCTCGGCACCCCCTGCCGAATTCACCGCCCCCGACTACGTTAAGCACGAGGGCCTGATAGCCTGGGTGCGCCGCATGGTTGCCCTCTGCCAGCCCGACGCCATCTACTGGTGCGATGGCTCCGAGGCCGAATACGACGCACTGTGCCGCCAGATGGTCGAGCGCGGCACCCTGCTCCGCCTCAATCCCGCAAAACGCCCCAACAGCTTCCTGGCCCGCTCCGACGCCTCCGACGTCGCCCGGGTCGAAGACCGTACCTTTATCTGTAGCGACGATCCCGAAGACGCCGGCCCGACCAATAACTGGACCGACCCGGCCGAGATGCGTCAGACGCTCGACGGCCTGTTCCAGGGCTGCATGAAGGGCCGCACCATGTATGTGGTGCCGTTCAGCATGGGGCCGCTCGGCAGCCCGATCGCCCATATCGGCATCGAATTGAGCGATTCGCCCTATGTGGCCGTATCGATGCGCACCATGACCCGGATGGGCCGTGCCGTATTCGATGTGCTGGGCAGCGACGGCGATTTCGTGCCGTGCGTCCACACCGTCGGCATGCCGCTCGCCGAAGGCCAGCAGGATGTGGCCTGGCCGTGCAACCCCAATACCAAATACATCGTCCATTTCCCCGCCACGCGCGAAATCTGGTCCTATGGCTCGGGCTACGGCGGCAACGCTCTGCTCGGCAAGAAGTGCTTTGCGCTGCGGATCGCCTCGACCATGGGCCGCGACCAGGGCTGGCTGGCCGAACATATGCTGATCCTGGGCGTCGAGTCGCCCGAAGGCCGCAAGCACTATGTCGCGGCAGCCTTCCCGTCGGCCTGCGGCAAGACCAACTTCGCCATGTTGATTCCGCCGACCAGCCATCGGGGCTGGAAGGTCACCACCATCGGCGACGATATCGCCTGGATCAAACCGGGCGCCGATGGCCGGCTCTACGCGATCAACCCCGAAGCCGGCTATTTCGGGGTGGCGCCTGGCACGTCCGAGCAGTCCAATCCCAATGCGATGGCCACGCTCAAGGAAAACTGCATTTTCACCAATGTCGCGCTCACCGATGATGGCGATGTCTGGTGGGAAGGCATGACCAAGGAAGCCCCGGCCCATCTGATCGACTGGCAAGGTCAGGACTGGACACCCGATTGCGGCCGCAAGGCGGCGCATCCCAATGCCCGCTTCACCGCCCCGGCCACCCAGTGCCCTTCGCTTGACCGCGACTGGAACGAGCCGGCCGGCGTGCCGATCTCGGCCTTTATCTTCGGTGGTCGCCGCAGCCATGCCGTGCCGCTGGTGTTCGAAGCGCGTGACTGGAATGCCGGCGTGTATATGGCCGCCACCATGGGCTCGGAAACCACTGCCGCCGCCATGGGCAAGACCGGCGAAACCCGGCGCGACCCGTTTGCCATGGTGCCGTTCTGCGGCTACCACATGGGCGACTACTTCCGCCATTGGCTCCAGCTCGGCCATGCCCAGTCGCAGCGGCCGCGCATCTTCGGCGTCAACTGGTTCCGCGTTGACGAAAACGGCAAATTCATCTGGCCGGGCTTTGGCGAAAACATGCGGGTGCTTGAATGGATCGTGCGCCGCTGCGAGAACCAGGCCGGTGCCGTGGAAGGCCCGCTTGGCTATATGCCGTCCTATGCCGACCTCGACTGGCGCGGTCTCGAGCGTGTCACGCCCGAGGTTTATGCCCAGCTCACCTCGCTTGACCAGGCGGTGTGGGAGAAGGAACTCCATGAACACGGCCAGTTGTTCGACAAGCTGAAGAGCCGTCTGCCCGAAGCGCTCGAACGAGAGCGCGAGGCGCTGGGCGAGCGTCTGCTTGGCACCGTGCCGGCCTGAAGTCAGGCCCTGCAATAAAAAACCGGCGGTAGATACCGCCGGTTTTTTTACGTCCTGCCGCTTACGAAGCCTTCTTGCCGGCTTGCTCCTTCAACATCGAGGTCACCGCGTCGAGTCCCTTGACGCGGATATTGCTCAGTTCCATCCCGTCGAGTTTGGTCTGCACGCTGCCGTCGCTATTGAGGATCACCATGGCCGGAATCCCCTTGGCCTGCGGATTGCCGTAGACCTCGGCCAGATCCTGGTTGCGGTCGCGCCGGCCCAGATTGACCTTGACCACCTGGTAATGGCTGGCCACCACCTTGGCCGTTTCACCCTGATCGAAGTCGCGCACCAGGCCACGGCAGTAGGGGCACCAGTTGGCGCCGAACACCAGCATGACCTTCTTGCCTTCCTTCTGTGCGGCGACCAGGGCATTGCGGATATCTGCCTTGGCATCGGCCTCTTCATTGAACGGACTGGGTTTGCCGCTTTCCAGCGGGGCACGCAGATCGGCAGCATCGGCAGCAAAGGCGGGCAGTGCCAGGCCAAGCAGCAGGGCGGCGAACAGGGAACGCATGGTTTCTCCTCGGAAAATGGATAGGATCGAGCACAGCACAGGCCAACAGCCCGAGCCGTGGCCGGAGCATGTTATTCGATCCGTAGCCAAGTGTCCGAATGGAAAATATTATGCAATAAGATTGCAAATCTCAGTGCTGGGTTTATTAAATAAATAAAATATTAAGACTCAGCGGAACTGATAGCGCACGCTGGCGCTGAGATCGATGCCGGGGTCGTTGCTCGACAGATCGCGGCTGGCATTGAGCGATAGGCGCCAGTCTCGGTCGAGCCGGAAATTGGCCAGGAGATTGAGACTGCGCACCGTATCGCCGCCAAGCGGGCCTGCCTGGGTATAGGCATAGTCAAGGCCGACGCTGGCGCTGTCACCGGCCTGGAAACCCAGATACAGATCACCGAACCAGACATCGCGCCCGGCGAGGCTGCCACGGCGACCGAGCCAACTGCGGCCGGCGGTGATACCGGTATTGAAATAGCCAAAGCCACGGCTCAAGGTGGCCGATAGCGACCAGTCGGGCCGACCGGGCAGCAGGCTGCGTTCGTCGTCGGCAGGACTGAGCCGCAGGCCGCTGCGCAGATCGAGCATCGGCGCATCGTCGCCCTCGCCCAATAGCCAACTGCGGGTCAGGCCGAGATGGAGGCTGTCCCAGCCGGCAGCCGAGTTGCGGACCTTATTGCCGGGAGGCGGCCCGGGCAGACGGATCGGTCGGCCGCGCAGCAGCAGATAGCCCGGCCCCGCTCCCTGCCCGTCGAGCGCGCTGCGTTCGCGTTGGCGGGCCAGATAGGCGTCGAAGTTCCAGTCGGCGGCCTGGTAATCGAAGCTGATCGGTAAACGGCTCTCCGGCAGTTCGACCCGGCCGGGGTCGGTAGGCGGCAGGCCCGCCGCCTGAGCGAGGCCGGCGGCGGCAAGGGCCAGGGCGATGCGGACTCGATTCATGGCGGGCTCCTGACGGGACGATCCAGTGAGCTTTGATTATTGGCCAGCTTGCGTTTTTTTGCGCTGCTCCGGGTCCTGCTGAGCACGTAATTCTTTGATGCGGGCTTCAAGCGCCGCCGTCTGGTAGAAATCGCTGCTGCTGCGTAGGGCAATCCGCAACTGTTCGATGGCGGCCCCGGTCTCGTCGATGGCGGCGTAGTACTCGGCCATCGCTTTGTGGGCCTGCAAGGGTTGACTGCGTTGGGTATGGGCTTCGGCCAGCCGCTTGTACAGCAAGGCGTCGCCACGCCGTTCCTGCTGGGTGCGTTCGATCAGGGCCACTGCTTCGGCGGTCTCGCCCTGGCGCAGCAACAGGTCGATCTCGCCATGCAGCAGCCCGGGCGCCGAGGGAAAGCGGTTGCGGCTCTCGCCAAGCAGGGTCCGCGCATCGGCAAAGCGGCCCTGCTCAAGCCGGATCCGCGCGGCAAGCCCGGCCAGCATCGGATGATCGCGACCATGGCGACGACGTGCCTCGGCCAGGCGGTTCCAGGCTTCGTCATAGCGACCGATCAGAAACAGCGCGTGGGCATAGCCATAGGACTGGGCCGCCGCATCGGCGTATTTGCGCTCGGCCGTGGTGCCGCTGTAGTAGTTGAGTGCAGCGGGGCCGCCCATCTGCAGGCCGCGCAGCTTTTCCCGGGTAAACAGATAGTCGGGACTGTCGGGCAGCAGGCGGTAGGGCTGTTTTTCGGCGCGGGCCTGGCTGTCGGACAGCCGCTCGGCCGTCACCGGGTGGGTGCGCAGAAAAGCGAAAGCGCCATTATCGACATTGCGGTAATGGCGCTGCATCCGGTCAAAGAAGGTGGGCATGGCGCGGCTGTCGTAGCCGGCCCGCTGTAGCGTATCGATACCGACCCGGTCGGCCTCGCGCTCGAAGTCGCGCGAGAAATCGAGATAGCGCTGGATCATGGCATTTTGCGAGGCGATCAACGAAGCCGGCAGCGCCTCGCTATTGCTGCGCGAAGCCAGGATCGCCACCGCCAGCGCACCCAGCGTCATGAAACTGTTGCCTTTTTGCGATTCGAGCAGCCGGGCATAGTGGTGCTGGGTGACGTGGGCGATTTCATGGCTCAGCACTGCAGCGAGTTCGGATTCGTGCTGGGTCAGCAGGACCAGGCCGCTATTGATGCCGATCACACCGCCTGGCACGGCCCAGGCATTGATTTCGGGAGAGAGCAGCGGATAGAAGCGGAACGGCACCCGACTGTCCTGGCTGTGGGACACGAGCTTATAGCCAAGCCGGGACAGAAAATCGGTGACCTCGATATCGTCGATCACCTCGCCTGAGCGACGCAGCTCGCGCGCCGTCATTTCGGCGATCTTGCGTTCTTCGTGGGGAGGCAGCCCAGCTTGCGACGAGTCGCCCAGATCAGGCAATTCGACCGCGCCGGGCGACTGTACCAGCAACAAGGCTAGCGCAAGGAGGGAGAGGGTGCGTGTCATCCCGCTATGATAGGGCTGCCCCGCTTACGGTTCCATGGGCAAGGTGTAAGCAGATGTATCGGACGGGCTGAGGGTTTTTGGCCAGAAGGCGGCTAGCCGCTGTCTGTCCGGTGCAGACCGAGTCGGATCGGCCTCAACAGTTCTGCATCCAGTGGTTTGCCATGGAGCGCGCGGATCAGCTTCGCCCTGCACTCGATCGTATACTCAGCCATTTATATATTTTGAAGGGATGGCTTCCGCAAACCCTCTTATGCTCTGGCCGACTGGAATATTCCGATCAACAGGGCAAGAAGTGCTTATAGCGCAGCAGCCGGGATATTGCTCGGGAGCGATCGGCAGAAAAAGAATGGATACGACGTGATAATCGATCGCAACAGGGCGATGTCGTCGAAATCAAGGGGGAGAGAACTGCATAACGACTGGGAAGGTGGCGCGCCCGGCTGGAATCGAACCAGCGACCTTCAGCTTCGGAAACTGACACTCTATCCAACTGAGCTACGGGCGCTGCGGCAAAGAGGGCGCAAGAATAGCCAAGATTTCCCACTGTGTCTACACCTGCGCGCGGCGTGTTTTGTGCCGGGACGCAATCCCGCTATAATCGCGGGGTTTATTTCCGACCGCAAACCGACTAACCGAAGCGCAAAGGATGGGTAGCATGAGCGAAGCGAACGCCGACAACCCGATGACGGCCAAACAGTTGATCGGGGTGGTCCTCGCCGCGATCGTGGGTATTCCCGTATTGATCTTCCTGCTGGTCAAGCTGTTCACCAGCGGACTGCCGGTCAACCCGGGCAGCCCGACCATGACCAACGAAGCCGTCGTGTCGCGGATCCAGCCGATCGGCTACGCCAAACTCGACGAATCCGGCCCGCCCGGCAGCCGCAACGGCAAGGCGGTCTTTGAAAGCGTCTGTATGTCCTGCCACGGCACTGGCCTGGCCGGCGCGCCCAAGCAGGGCGATGCTGCCGCCTGGGGACCGCGTATCAGCAAGGGCTTTGCCACCCTGGTCGAACATGCCGTCAAAGGTTTCAATGCCATGCCGGCCAAGGGCGGTGCGGCTGACCTGACCGATGATGAAGTCGCCCGTGCCGTGGCCTATATGGGTAATGCCGCTGGTGCCAAGTTCACCGAACCGGCCGTGCAAGGCGCTGGCGCCAGCACCGCCGCCGTCGATCCGGCAGTCAAGGGCAAGGAAGTCTACGACTCGGTCTGCATGGCCTGCCATGCCAGTGGCACTGCCGGTGCACCGAAGCTCGGCGATAAGGCTGCCTGGGCGCCGCGTACCAAGGGTGGCCTCGATGCCCTGGTCGAGAGCGCTGCCAAGGGCAAGGGCGCGATGCCGCCCAAGGGTGGCTACAGCGGCTCCGACGAGGAATTCCGTGCAGCCGTCACCTATATCGTGAATGCCTCCAAATAAGCGGCCACGCTAGACAAGTGGAAGCCAGACAACGGCACGCCCTGCGCGTGCCGTTTCTTTTTTGCGACAGCGAGAGGCCCCTGCTGTTTCGATCAGCGGGCGGTCGCTGGCCGGTTTGCGGCTATACTCGATGAGCTTTGCCGCCTAGTGCGGCGCGTCTTTCCAGAACAGCATCCCGAGGAGAAACCGATGGCCGAGTCGATCTACGAATTCAATGTCACCCGCCTCGATGGCAGTGTCGAAAATCTGGGCGACTACCGTGGCAAAGTGTTGCTGATCGTCAATACCGCCAGCGAATGCGGCTTTACGCCGCAATACCAGGGTTTGCAGTCGCTTCATACCCGTTATGCCGAGCGTGGCCTGGCGGTGCTCGGTTTTCCGTGCAATCAGTTCGGCAGCCAGGAACCGGGCGATTCGGCCCAGATCGCCGACTTCTGCCAGAAGAACTACGGGGTCGAATTCCCGATGTTCGCCAAGGTCGAGGTCAACGGCGACGATGCCCACCCGCTGTTCCGTTTCCTCAAGTCGGCCGCGCCGGGTGCGCTGGGCACCGAATTCATTAAATGGAACTTCACCAAGTTCCTGATCGATCGCGACGGCCGGGTGGTCGATCGTTTTGCCCCGACCACCAAGCCCGAAGAACTGACGAACCAGATCGAGGCGCTGCTGTAAAGGCGTGTCATGCCGCGCCGCCTGTTCCATCGCGCCAGCGCGACCCTGGCCCGGCGCACCCTGTGGCGGCTGGGGGCGCGTGTGGCGGTGGTGCTGGTCGTTACCACCTTGTTGGGCTACTGGCATGTGGCAAAGAGCCTGACGTCCACGGCGCGCGATACGCTGGCGCGCTATGTGACCGAGCGGGCCGAGCGCGAGAGCCAGACCTTCCTGCTGGCCGAAAGCAATCTCGATATCCTGAAGCAGGCGTTCCTCGACGCCCTGACCCGCACTGGGCGCGATTTCGACCCGCAATCCGAATTCGACCGCCTGTTCACCCGCTGGCCCGATGGGGCCTACCGGCGCCGGCCGGGCACTTTCAACAGCCATATCGAAGCAGGCGGCTTTATTGCCCGCTATGTCGAGCACAATCCGGCGCTGCGGCGCGATCTGCTCTCGATGCACCGGCTGGCCGGCGAATACGGCCGCGCCTGGCAGCGCCAGTTCAGCGCCACCTATCTGGCCTCGGTCGACGGCTATTTCGCCACTTACTGGCCCGGCGTCGACTGGACCCACGACACCCCGGCCGATCTGCAACTGACCACACTGCCCTGGGTCACGATCCTGCTGCCCGAGAACAATCCGCAACGCAAAACCGTCTGGACCGGTATCTGGAACGATACGGTGGCGGGCGGTTGGTTCACCACCTGCGTCAGTCCCATCGATCTCGACGGCCGTTTCGTCTACTACGTCGCCACCTCGATCACGCTGGACAGCATCCTGCGCCGCACGCTCGAGACCCGGCTCACCGGCACCTATAACCTGATCTTCCGCGCCGATGGCCAGTTGATTGCCCACCCGGGCCTGGCCGATCGCATCCGGCTCAGCAACGGCCGCTATAACATCGAACAGAGCGACGACGCCCATCTGCGCGCCATCTACCATGCCGTTACCCGTGCCGGCGGCCAGACGGTGGTCGAGAACGGCGAATGGAACGAATACCTGGGCATCGGCCGTATCGATGGCCCTGGCTGGTATTTCGTCACCGTCTATCCCAAGGCGATGCTGGAGGCCCCGGCCTACCGGGCCGCCCGCACGGTGCTGTTATTGGGGCTGCTGTCGCTGGCTTTCGAGATGCTGCTGCTTTATGTGGCACTGAAGCGCCAGGTGGCGCGGCCTCTGGCCGAGATCTCGGCCACGGCGCGGCGCTGGGCCGGGGGCGACCGCAGTGCCCGGGTGCGGCTGCGTCGGCATATCGATGCCGAGCTGGCGGAGCTGGGGCGGGCATTCAACCGCCTGGCCGACTCGGTCGAGTCGTCCGAAGCCAAGCTCGCCGAATACGCCACCCGGCTGGAAAACGAGGTCGCGGCCCGCACGCGCGAACTGACGCTGGCGAAGGAGCTGGCCGAATTCGCCAGCCTGCACGACCCGCTGACCGGCCTGCCCAACCGGGTGCTGCTGTATGAGCGGCTGCAACAGGCCATTCTGGCGGCCGAGCGCTCGGGCGGGCATCTGGCGGTGCTGTTTGTCGACCTCGACCACTTCAAGGAAGTCAACGATCGCTTTGGCCACGAAGCCGGCGACCAGTTGCTGCGGGTGGTGGCGGCCCGCTTGCAGGAAACCGTGCGGCGTCAGGACACCGTCTCGCGTCTGGGCGGCGACGAATTCGTGATTCTGCTGCCCGAAGTCGCCCAGCCCGACGATGTCGAGCCGATCGCGCAGAAGCTGCAAACCGCGCTGGCGGACCCGGTCACGCTGGTCAGCGGCGAAGTGCGGGTCGAGGCGAGTATTGGCTTATGCGTCTACCCCAGCCATGGCCGCGATGCCGAAACCCTGGTCTCGAATGCCGATATCGCCATGTATTTAGCCAAGCAAGGCGGCCGTAATCGTTTCCAGACTTATCCGGGTAGCCGTTAGTGTTTTTTTCTGAAAAGATTATTTTTTCTTAAATGCGGCTATGGGTATTGCAGAGATTTGGCGCTTTATTTTCTTTGTGCGGGTTTTCCCGTGTCGCGGATGGCCGAGAGGGACACTGGGTCGGAGCAGGCACCGCCGGCCGCGCCGATTGCCGCATGAGGGCAAAAGCGCTAAAATCCGCCTGGAAAACATGCAATTACCGAGGGAAACGGGATAGGTACGCCACCTATCCCGTTTTCTTACGTCTAGACGACCCGTTGTGGGCCTTAGCGCCTGCTGCGGGGGTCGCCACCCAAGGAGCCGCTGGTGTCAAATCGTTCCCAAGCCCTGCTCGCGCTCGCCGACGGTACGCTGTTCCATGGCAGCTCCATCGGCGCCGACGGCCATACGGTCGGCGAGGTGGTGTTCAACACCGCCATGACCGGTTATCAGGAAATCCTGACTGATCCCTCCTACTGTAAACAGCTTGTCACGCTGACTTATCCGCATATCGGCAATGTCGGCGTCAACAAGGACGATATGGAATCGCGCGGCGTGTTTGCCGCCGGCCTGATCATCCGCGATCTGCCGCTGCGGGTATCCAATTTCCGCGCCGAGGAAAGCCTCGATGCCTATCTGGTCCGTAACGGCACGGTCGCCATCGCCGATATCGATACCCGCCGCCTGACCCGACTGTTGCGCGAAAAAGGCGCCCAGCCCGGCTGCATCATGGCCGGCGAGATCGATGCCGAGCGCGCGATCGAACTGGCTCGCTCGTTTGGCAGCATGGCCGGCCAGGATCTGGCCCGGGTGGTCAGCTGCCAGGAACCCTATCTATGGCGCACCCGCGAATGGCGCCTGGGCCTGGGCAGCAGTACCCAGACCCAGACCCGCTTCAACGTGGTCGCCTACGATTTCGGGGTCAAGCGCAATATTCTGCGGATGCTGGCCGAGCGCGGCTGCCATCTGACCGTGGTGCCGGCCGAGACCCCGGCCGAGGAAGTGCTGGCGATGAAGCCCGATGGCGTCTTCCTGTCCAACGGCCCGGGCGACCCGGAGCCGTGTGACTACGCCGTGGCAGCCATTCGTACCTATCTGGAGCGCAGCCTGCCGCTGTTCGGTATCTGCCTGGGCCATCAGCTGCTCGGGCTCGCTGTAGGCGGCCGCACCAGCAAGATGAAGTTCGGCCACCATGGCGCCAACCATCCGGTGCAGGACCTGGACGACCGGCGCGTGCTGATCACCAGCCAGAACCACGGTTTCCAGGTGGACGAGACCAGCTTGCCTGCCAACGTCCGCATCACCCACCGTTCGCTGTTCGACGGCACGGTGCAGGGCATCGCCCTGACCGACCGTCCGGCCTTCAGCTTCCAGGGTCATCCGGAAGCCAGTCCCGGCCCGCATGATGTGGGCTATTTGTTCGACCGCTTCATCAAGTCGATGGAGGCCGCGAAGCGTGAGGGCTGAGTCGTGTCGCCCCGAGCGGGGCGTCCGTTCCGTCCGTCACCTTTCACGTTTCACAGGGTAAAGCGATGCCAAAGCGTACAGACATCCAGACCATCCTTATCATCGGCGCCGGCCCGATCATCATCGGCCAGGCCTGCGAATTCGACTATTCCGGTGCCCAGGCCTGCAAGGCGCTGCGTGAGGAAGGCTATAAGGTGGTGCTGGTCAATTCCAATCCGGCCACCATCATGACCGACCCGGAAACGGCCGACGTCACCTATATCGAGCCGATCACCTGGGAGGTGGTGGCCAAGATCATCGAGAAGGAGCGGCCGCAGGCGCTGCTGCCGACCATGGGCGGTCAGACCGCGCTCAACTGCGCGCTCGATCTGTGGCGCCATGGTGTGCTCGACCGCTTCGGCGTGGAGATGATCGGCGCCAAGCCCGAGGCCATCGACAAGGCCGAGGACCGGCAGAAGTTCAAGCTGGCCATGGAAAAGATCGGCCTGGAAAGCGCCCGCTCGGGCATCGCCCACAGCCTTGAAGACGCGCTGGCGGTACAGCAGCGGGTCGGCTTCCCGGCAGTGATCCGGCCGTCCTTTACCCTGGGCGGCACGGGCGGCGGCATTGCCTACAACATCGAAGAGTTCGTCGAGATCTGCACCCGTGGCCTCGATCTGTCGCCGACCCGCGAGTTGCTGATCGAAGAGTCGCTGCTCGGTTGGAAAGAGTACGAGATGGAGGTGGTGCGCGACCGCCACGACAACTGCATCATCGTCTGTAGCATCGAGAACTTCGACCCGATGGGCGTGCATACGGGTGACTCGATCACCGTGGCACCGGCCCAGACCCTGACCGACAAGGAATACCAGATCATGCGCAACGCCAGCCTGGCGGTGCTGCGTGAGATCGGCGTCGATACGGGTGGCTCCAATGTGCAGTTCTCGGTCAATCCGAAGGACGGCCGTCTGATCGTGATCGAGATGAACCCGCGCGTCAGCCGCTCGTCGGCGCTCGCTTCCAAGGCCACGGGTTTTCCGATCGCCAAGGTGGCGGCCAAGCTGGCCGTGGGCTATACGCTCGACGAACTCAAGAACGAGATCACCGGTGGCAAGACTCCGGCTTCGTTTGAGCCGGCCATCGACTACGTGGTCACCAAGATTCCGCGTTTTGCCTTCGAGAAATTTCCGCAGGCCGATGACCGTCTGACTACCCAGATGAAGTCGGTGGGCGAGGTGATGGCCATCGGCCGCACCTTGCAGGAATCGATGCAGAAAGCCCTGCGCGGCCTTGAAACCGGCCTCGCCGGTTTCGATGAGCGTACCACCGACCCCGACCGACTCGACGCCGAGCTCGGTGCGCCGGGACCTGAGCGCATCCTGTATGTGGCCGATGCTTTCCGCATCGGTATGGACCTGGCCTCCGTCCACGAACATACCAGCATCGATCCTTGGTTCCTGGCCCAGATCGAGGATCTGGTGCGCGAGGAACAATTGCTGCGCGGCCGCAGCCTTGAAGCACTCGATGGCGCCGAGCTGCGCCGGCTCAAGCGTAAGGGCTTCTCCGACCGCCGGCTTGGCGTGCTGCTGGGCAGCGAAGCGGCTGCCGTGCGCGCCCGCCGCCATCAGTTCGGCGTCAAGCCGGTCTATAAGCGGGTCGATACCTGCGCGGCCGAATTTGCCACCGATACCGCCTATCTGTATTCCACCTACGAGGAAGAGTGCGAGGCGCAGCCGACCGACCGCAAGAAGGTGATGGTGCTGGGCGGTGGCCCGAACCGGATCGGCCAGGGCATCGAATTCGACTACTGCTGCGTCCACGCCGCGCTGGCGCTGCGCGAAGACGGTTACGAGACCATTATGGTCAACTGCAACCCCGAGACCGTCTCGACCGACTATGACACCTCGGACCGGCTGTATTTCGAACCGCTGACGCTGGAAGACGTGCTGGAAATCGTCAATGTGGAAAAGCCCATCGGCGTGATCGTCCAGTATGGCGGCCAGACTCCGCTTAAGCTGGCGCGTGCGCTCGAGGCCAATGGCGTGCCCATCGTCGGTACCAGTCCCGATATGATCGACGCCGCCGAAGACCGTGAGCGCTTCCAGAAGCTGCTGCACGATCTGGGCCTCAAGCAGCCGCCCAATGCCACGGCCCGCAACGAGCGCGATGCGCTGGTGCTGGCGGCCGAGATCGGCTATCCGCTGGTGGTGCGCCCGTCTTATGTGCTCGGCGGCCGGGCGATGCAGATCGTGCACAGCGAAGACGATCTGAGCCGCTATATGCGCGAGGCGGTCAAGGTCTCGAACGACTCGCCCGTGCTGCTCGACCGCTTCCTCAACGATGCGATCGAAGTCGATGTCGATGCCCTGTCTGATGGCGAGGAAGTGATTATCGGCGGCATTATGGAGCATATCGAGCAAGCCGGCGTCCATTCGGGCGACTCGGCCTGTTCTCTGCCGCCGTACAGCCTGAGCGAGGCGCTGCAAGACGAACTGCGGCGCCAGACCGTGGCGATGGCGCGCGCACTGCAGGTGGTCGGCCTGATGAACGTGCAGTTCGCCATCCAGGGCGAGACGGTGTATGTGCTTGAAGTCAACCCGCGTGCTTCGCGTACCGTGCCCTACGTCTCGAAGGCCACCGGCCGGCCGCTGGCCAAGATCGCGGCCCGCGCCATGGTGGGTCGCAGCCTGGCTGATCAGGGCGTGGCTGGCGAAGTGACGCCGCCTTACTACTCGGTCAAGGAAGCAGTATTCCCGTTTATCAAGTTCCCGGGCGTCGATACCATTCTCGGTCCTGAAATGAAGTCGACCGGCGAAGTGATGGGGGTGGGCGAAACTTTCGCCGAAGCCTTCGTCAAGAGCCAGTTGGCCGCGGGCGAGCGCTTGCCGACTTCGGGACGGGTCTTCCTGTCGGTCAAGAACAGCGATAAGCCCGGTGCGGTCGAAGTGGGCCGTATGCTGGTCGAGCTGGGCTTCGATCTGGTGGCCAGCCGTGGCACGGCAGCCGCCTTGCAGGCTGCCGGCGTGGCGGTCACGGCGATCAACAAGGTCAAGGAAGGCCGGCCGCATATCGTCGATATGATCAAGAACGGCGATGTGGCGCTGGTGGTCAATACCGTTGACGAGCGCCGCGCGTCGATTCAGGATTCGTACTCGATCCGCCACGAGGCGCTCAAAGGCCGGGTTCCGATCTACACCACGCTGGCCGGCGCCCGGGCCGCAGCCATTGGTATGGCCCACCGCGCCGAATGGCAGGTTTATCCGGTGCAGGGCCTGCACCGCCGTCTGGCCGACTGATCGGCCGTATTCCCGTTCCGCCGCCGCCTTGTGTGGCGGCGCTGTCTTTCCCCCGTAGAGATTTCGCTGCGGGGGTTGTTGTTTTAGCCCACCGCCCAGGCGGTGCGATTGGAGAGAGAGAAGATGTTCAAAGTGCCCCTTACCGTTGTCGGCGCCGAACTGCTGAGGAACGAACTGCAACGCCTCAAAAGCGTCGAGCGGCCCAACGTGATCGCGGCCATTGCCGAAGCACGTTCGCACGGCGATCTGTCGGAGAACGCCGAATACGATGCCGCCAAAGAGCGTCAGGGGTTTGTGGAAGGACGCATTCTCGAACTGGAAGCCAAGCTGTCCAATGCCCAGATCATCGACCCGGCTGCCATTGAGTCCGATGGCCGCATCGTGTTCGGTGCCACGGTCGATCTGGAAGACCTGGAATCGGGCGATCAGGTTACCTATCAGATCGTTGGCGACGACGAGGCGGATATCAAGCAGGGCAAGATTTCGGTCTCGAGCCCGATCGCCCGCGCCCTGATCGGCAAGTCGAGCGGCGAAGTGGCCGAGGTGCTGGCACCGGGCGGCATCCGCGAATACGAAGTGCTCGACGTCAAATATATCTGAGGCCCCGGCTGTGCAACCCTTTCCGCAGGCGCTGCGTGCGATTCTGACGGTACTGTGGGTAGGCGGCCTGTGGGTGATCGGCGTCGTGGTGGCCCCGATCCTGTTCCAGCAGCTTGACCACGCCCAGGCCGGCCGGGTGGCTGGTGCCCTGTTCCGGGCCATGGCCTGGATCGGGATCGTCGCCGGTGGCTATCTGGTACTCGACCTGTTATGGCAGGCGGGCCTGGCGGCGTTCCGCAGCCGGACATTCTGGCTGTTGATGGCCATGTTGACGCTCACCCTGGTCAACCATTTCGCGGTGTTCCCGGTGATTGCCGCCCTGAAACCGCAGATGCACGCAGCGGCGGAAGGGGTCTTCGGTGGCGGTTTCCAGAGCTGGCATACGATTTCCAGCCTGATCTACCTGCTGCAAAGCCTGCTCGGATTGGCCCTGGTGGCTGCTCCTGGCGATAGCAGACGGTGATCGCTAAGCCATTGTTGTATCAGAGAAACGGCGCATTTTTTTCTTGCGCAATTCGGGATGACAGCAGTTGCTTATACAGGTATTCTCACCTTGCCTAGACGTCTTGATAGGGGGATATCGATGGGAACGCCAAATCTGCTTGCCGTATACGCCCGTACCGCGGCCGGCGACGAAGAACTCAAGGCCGCTCAACACGGCCTGAGCCTCAACCAGCGCAAATTGCTGCAATGGGCCGACGGCGACTTGCCGGTGATGGCCCTGGCCGAACGACTGGCTGCCGGCCATACGATCGATACCGACCGGGTGGCGCGCGATATCGAGCGGCTTGAGGTGCTTGGCCTGCTGGCACCGCTGGGTGCCGGGCTGAGTGAGGCGCCCTTGCAGTTGGGCCAGCATCGGCGGCGTGGCTTTCCCTTATGGGTGGTAGGCGCCAGTGTGGCGGCATTGGCCGGGGTAGCGGTATTTGCCGCGCGTGGCACCGAACCTGCCCCGCCTGCTACAGGCGTTGTCCAGGCGACTGCGACGGTAGCCAGCGCCGAGCCCGAGCAAGACAGCAAGCTGTTCGGTGTGGTGCCCAATCCCAGCCGTTGGTTCACGCCGACGGAAAAGCCGGCAGCAACGCCTGAAGTGCGTCTCGAACCCAAACCTGTCGAGAAGACGGCCGAGAAGCCGAAGCCCGCTGCCCCCGTGTCCGCCAAACCGGTGGTAGCAGTGGCGCCAGCGCCGGTCGCGGTGCAGCCGGTTGTCCAGCCGGCTAGCGGCCCGACAGCGAATCCTGCACCGGTACTGGCAGCTCCGGTGGTCCAGCCAGTTGCGTCGGTCGAAAAACCGGTACAGTTGGCCAGCGCACAGCCGATGGTGGCGCGGACGCCCGAAGTAAGCTTGCCGCCACCTAAGCAGCCCAATCTGAAGCCCGTGTTCCGCCAACAACCCGACTTTCCGCGCGAAGCAGCGCGTGAAGGGGTGACCAGCGGCAATATCAAGGCGCGGATGACGGTAGATGAGAACGGGGCAGTGGTGCAGGTCGATATTCTGGAAGCCCGGCCACGCCGGGTGTTCGACCGGGCGGTGATTGCCGCCTTGTCGAAATGGAAGTTCGAACCGTCTTCGACACGTTTTGTCGTGGATACCGAAGTCGAATTCAGGGACAATTGAGGGCGTCCCAGCCAGGGCGGCCCGAGCAGGGCAGTGTCCTGGATCAGCCGGCCTTGTGCCGGCTTTTGATCGTTCAGGCTGTCTTGGTGGCAGGCTTCTTGGCTACCGAGGCGGTTTTCTTGGTGGGCTTGGGCAGTTGGATACGCGGGGTTTCGGCCTGGCGATACAGCACCAGCAGCTTGCCGATATGCTGCACCGGCGCGCAGTCCAGATGGTCGCAGATTTCGGCCAGCCACTGTTCGCGCAGGGCACGGTCGTCGCCCAGAACGCGGACCTTGATCAGTTCGTGGGCGTCGAGGTTGATGGCGATTTCCCGAATCACCGCATCGGTCAAACCGTTGTTGCCGATCATCACCACGGGTTTGAGGCCGTGCGCTTGGGCTCGCAGAAAGAGCCGTTGATCTCGGGTCAGTTCCATAGCATTTCACTCCGCAAAAAGCGTTGAATTATAGCGTAAAATCGTCTCCGCCGCGTCGGCGGGGCCAGTAAGGCCGTCTTTTATGTCGCGTACCAAAACCAGCAAGGCGTGGCTGCAAGAGCACGTCAACGACCACTACGTCCATCAGGCTCAGAAGGACGGCTATCGTTCGCGTGCCGCCTACAAGCTGCTCGAGATCAATGAAAAGGACAAGCTGCTCAAGCCCGGCTACTGGGTGGCCGATCTGGGCGCGGCACCGGGCAGTTGGTCCCAGGTGGCGAAACGACTGGTGGGGCAGCAGGGTCGGGTGTTTGCCCTCGACATCCTGGAAATGGACCCGCTGCCTGGGGTCGAATTCGTCCAGGGCGATTTCCGCGAGGAAGAGACGCTGACCCGTTTTACCGAATTGCTGCAAGGGCGTCTGGTCGATCTTGCGATCTGCGATATCGCCCCCAATATCAGCGGCATGGCGGTAATCGATCAGGCGCGCAGTTTCCATCTTTGCGAACTCGCGCTCGATTTTTGTCGTGACTACCTGAAACCCGGGGGGCATTTTCTGGTCAAGACTTTCCAAGGCAGTGGCTATACGGAATTTATCCAGCAGATGCGCAGCGAATTTGCCAGCGTCCTGACCCGCAAACCGGCCGCCTCGCGCGACCGCAGTAACGAGATCTATCTGCTAGGCAAGGGCAAGAAATAGGGCATCGGTAAACGTCCTAGGCTGACACCCCCGTCCGCAGCTTTTAAAATCAAGGCAATGGGTCGCCGTCGGCGGCGACCGATCGACAAACGCCGGCACCAAGGAGCAATGCCGTGAACAATCTGGGCAAGAATATCGCCATCTGGGTGATCATCGGTCTGGTGTTAGTGACCGTGTTCAACCAGTTCACCAAGCGCCAGGAACAGCAGCGCCAGGTGCCTTACTCCCAATTCATGAGCGACGTCGAGGAAGGTCGCATCAGCAGTGTCGAAATCGAGGGCAACGTGATCCGTGGTCAACTGATCCACGGCCAGCGTACCGACGGCACCCAGTTCGCGACCTACGCCCCGTTCGACTTCCGCCTGACCGATACCCTGATCAAGCACAAAGTGAAATTCTCGGCCAAAGTCGAGGATGAACCCAGCTGGTTTATGAATATTTTCATAAATTTGCTGCCGGTTCTGCTGATTATCGGCGTCTGGATCTTCTTTATGCGCCAGATGCAAGGCGGCGGCAAGGGCGGAGCGTTCTCGTTCGGTAAGTCACGCGCCCGGATGCTCGACGAGAACAACAACTCGATCACCTTCGCCGATGTGGCCGGCTGTGACGAGGCCAAGGAGGAAGTGCAGGAGATTGTCGACTTCCTGCGCGACCCGTCCAAATTCCAGAAACTTGGCGGCCGTATCCCGCGCGGCGTGCTGATGGTCGGCTCGCCCGGTACCGGTAAGACCCTGCTGGCCAAGGCGATTGCTGGCGAAGCCAAGGTGCCGTTCTTCTCGATCTCCGGTTCGGACTTCGTCGAAATGTTCGTCGGCGTCGGCGCCGCCCGCGTGCGCGATATGTTCGAGAACGCCAAGAAGAACGCCCCCTGCATCATCTTTATCGATGAAATCGATGCTGTCGGTCGCCAGCGCGGCGCCGGTCTCGGCGGCGGCAATGACGAGCGCGAGCAGACACTCAACCAGATGCTGGTCGAGATGGACGGCTTCGAAGGCAACGCCGGCGTAATCGTGATCGCTGCCACCAACCGTCCCGACGTGCTCGACCCGGCCCTGCTGCGGCCGGGCCGCTTCGACCGCCAGGTGGTGGTGCCGCTGCCCGATGTGCGCGGCCGCGAGCAGATCCTCAATGTCCATATGCGCAAGGTGCCGATCGCCAACGATGTGGTGGCGTCGGTGCTGGCACGCGGTACGCCGGGCTTCTCGGGCGCCGATCTGGCCAACCTGGTCAATGAAGCGGCCTTGTTTGCCGCGCGCGCCAACAAGCGTCTGGTCGATATGCAGGACTTCGAGCAGGCCAAAGACAAGATCTATATGGGCCCCGAGCGTCGCTCGATGGTGATGACCGAGGAAGAGAAGCGGGCAACGGCTTATCACGAATCGGGCCATGCCGTAGTCGCCATGACGCTGCCGGGTACCGATCCGGTCCATAAAGTCACCATCGTGCCGCGCGGCCGTGCGCTTGGCGTCACCTGGCAGTTGCCCGAGCGTGATCGCATCAGCGGCTACAAGGACCAGATGCTGCACGAGATTGCCATTCTGTTCGGCGGCCGGATTGCCGAAGAGCTGTTCGTCCACCGCATCTCGACCGGGGCCAGCAACGACTTCCAGCGTGCGACCCAGATCGCCCGCGATATGGTGACCCGCTACGGTATGTCGGAAAAGATGGGCCCGATGGTGTATGGCGAGAACGACGGCGAGGTATTCCTCGGCCGCTCGGTCACGACTCACCAGAACGTGTCCGAAGCGACGCTGCAACAGGTCGATGGCGAAATCCGCCGCATCATCGACGAGCAGTATGCAATGGCCAAGAAGCTGCTTGACGAGCAGCGCGACAAGGTCGAGGTGATGACCAATGCCCTGATGGAATGGGAAACCCTCGACGCCGAGCAGTTACAGGACATCATGGCCGGCCGTCCGCCGCGTCCGCCCAAGCCTGCTGCCGGGCAGACCCCGCCGAGCAGTAGCGACAACAGCAATGGCACCGCGCCGACCGTCACGACCACTCCGGCGCAAGAGCTATAATCGGTAGCCTTCCCATCAACCACGACAGCGGCCCGGGCCGCTGTCTTACTTTGACGGACCCGCTTTCGTGACGCCTTCCTTGCGCTGCGGCCGCTTCAGCCTCGATCTGTCCCGTCCCTTGCTGATGGGCATCGTCAATGTCACTCCCGATTCCTTCTCCGACGGCGGCCGCCACGACTGGCCCGATGCCGCGCTGGCCCATGCCCGCCGTCTGCTCGAAGAAGGCGCCGATCTGCTCGATGTCGGCGGCGAGTCGACCCGGCCTGGCGCTGCCGAAGTGCCGGTCGAGGAGGAATTGCGCCGGGTATTGCCTGTGCTGCGCGAATTGGCCGGCTGGAAGGTGCCGCTGTCGATCGACACCCGCAAGCCCGAGGTGATGCGCGCCGCGCTCGAACTGGGCGTCGATATGGTCAACGACATTGCCGCGCTCGAAGCGCCAGGAGCCCTGGAGACGCTGGCTGCCAGTGAAGCGGCGGTCTGTCTGATGCATAAGCGCGGCGAGCCGCGCACCATGCAGGCGGCGCCGGTCTATCAGGATGTGGTGGCCGAGGTGAGCGGCTATCTGGCCGAACGGCGTGCGGCAGCAGTGGCTGCGGGGATCGCACCTGAGCGTATCGTGCTCGATCCCGGCTTCGGTTTCGGCAAGGACTTTACCCATAATGTGATGCTGTTCCGTCAGTTGCAGACGTTGCAGACGCTCGACAGCCCCTTGCTGGTGGGGGTGTCGCGCAAATCGATGCTGGGGCAGTTGTGCGGCGGTCGATCGCCCGAGCAGCGCGACGCGGCAAGCGTGGCCGCCGCGTTGCTGGCCGTGCAGCGTGGTGCGGCGATTGTGCGGGTCCATGCGGTGCGCGATACCCGCGATGCATTGGCAGTATTGGCCGGTTTATAACAAGAGAGCGGGCCGGCGCCCTGGGCTGCCGGCTACCTAGAACAACGACGGCGACAGTGTCAGCGTCGCCCACTTTGCGGGAATTGCAATGAGCAGAAAGTATTTCGGAACCGACGGCGTGCGCGGTCGGGTCGGCGAAGCCCCGATCACTCCCGACTTTGCCATGCGGCTGGGTTTTGCCGCAGGCAAGGTACTGGCGGCCGCCCGCCACGATGGCACCCATGCCGCCGTGCTGATCGGCAAGGACACCCGCGTCTCGGGCTATATGCTCGAATCGGCGCTCCAGGCCGGTCTGTCGGCCGCCGGGGTCGATGTCTACCTGTCCGGGCCGCTGCCGACCCCGGGCGTCGCTTACCTGACCCGGGCACTGCGTCTGTCGGCCGGGGTGGTGATCTCGGCCTCGCACAATCCCTTCGAAGATAACGGCATCAAGTTTTTCGGCTCAGGCGGGGTCAAACTCGACGATGCGGTCGAACTGGAAATCGAACGCGAACTCGACCGCCCGCTCGCCTGCGTCGCGTCGGCTTCGCTGGGGCGCGCCAAACGGGTCAACGATGCCGCCGGCCGCTATATCGAATTCTGCAAAAGCACCTTCCCGAGCGAACTCGATCTGCGCGGCCTCAAGATCGTGGTCGATTGCGCCCATGGCGCTGCCTATCAGGTTGCTCCCCATGTATTCCACGAATTGGGGGCCGATGTGGTGGCGATGGCCAACCATCCCAACGGTATCAATATCAACGACGACTGCGGCGCGACTGCCCCTGAAGCCCTGCGCCAGCGCGTATTGGCCGAGAAGGCCGATTTCGGCATTGCGCTTGATGGCGACGGCGACCGGCTGGTGATGGTGGACCAGACCGGCGAGCTGTACGACGGCGACCGCCTCTTGTATGTGATTGCCTGCTTCCGGCGCGACCAGGGCACCCTGGGCGGCGGCGTGGTCGGCACGCTGATGTCCAATCTTGGCCTCGAACATGCACTCGAACGGCGCCAGATTCCGTTTACCCGCGCCAAGGTGGGCGACCGCTATGTGCTGGAAATCCTCAAGGAACGCGGCTGGCTGATCGGCGGGGAAAGCTCGGGCCATCTGCTGTGCCTTGATCGCCATTCCACTGGCGACGGTCTGGTATCGGCACTGCAAGTGCTGTCGGCCGTGCGCCTGTCGGGCAAGGGTCTGGCCGATTTCTGCGCCGATCTGAAGGTCTACCCGCAAGTGCTGCGCAATGTTCGAGTGCGCAAAGGTTTCGACCATCGCGACAATCTGGCCATCCAGGCAGCCTTGGTCGAAGCCGAAGTCGAGCTGGCCGGCCGCGGCCGTGTCCTGCTCCGTGCGTCGGGCACCGAGCCGGTGCTGCGCGTCATGGTCGAAGGCCGCGACGCCGAACTGACCGAAGCCTGGGCCGGCAAGCTCGCAGCGGTGGTCGAAGAAGCGGCTGCCTGAAGCTGAATAAAATTATCTGAAAAACAAATGCAAGATAGGGAGAGGCAAATAATCAGAAATAAATATTTCTGCATCCATGATTCCTTTGCCTTATCCCAAGAAGCGACGCCACAGCGTCGCTTTTTTATTCCCTTCAATTTCTTTCTCTCACGCTACCCATTTCTCTTCCACATGGTGTCCGAGCCTGGACTGCCTCAGCTTCCAAGCAGCGTGACTTACCCAGGCTTGTACTGGAGACGATGGTGACTTATGAGCGTTGGTCTGATCCATTCAGGGTCTTGGTTTACTTCGACGCCTCTTTGAAGGCGAATGGGTTGGAAAGTGAGCAGGGCGGCAGTTGAGCTGTGGCCGCCTGTGAGGGGCGCGACCCTGTTTTGGGACAGAAGGAGAGGGGAGAGAAGAAAGTAAAAATTGTGCAAAACGTCTGCAACTATGGACCAAGTTTGATGTAAAAAATAAAAAACGGCGCTTAGGCGCCGTTTTTCTCGATTTCTCCAGTGCGTCTCAGCCGAATTTACCGGTGATGTAATCTTCGGTTTCCTTACGGGTGGGCTTGGTGAAGATATCATCGGTAGCCCCGACTTCGACCAGCTCGCCCAGGTACATATAGGCCGTGTAGTCCGATACCCGTGCCGCCTGTTGCATATTGTGGGTCACGATGGCGATGGTGTAGTCCTTCTTCAGCTCGTGGATCAGCTCCTCGATATGCGCCGTCGAGATCGGATCGAGCGCCGAAGTCGGCTCGTCGAGCAGCAGCACTTCAGGCTTGACCGCTACCGCCCGGGCGATACACAGCCGCTGCTGCTGACCGCCCGAGAGGCCAAGACCGGACTGCTTGAGCTTATTCTTGACCTCGTTCCACAGCGCCGCCTTCTGTAGCGACCATTCGACCCGGTCGTCCATCTCGCTGCGGCTCAGCCGCTCATACAGCTTCACCCCGAAGGCGATATTGTCGTAGATCGACATCGGGAACGGCGTCGGCTTCTGGAACACCATGCCGACCTTGGCCCGCAGCATATTGAGGTCCACACCCTTGTCGAGGATATTGCGGCCATTGAACAGAATCTCGCCCTCGGCGCGCAGCTTGGGGTAGAGGTCGTACATGCGGTTGAAGGTGCGCAGCAGCGTCGATTTACCGCAGCCCGACGGGCCGATAAAAGCGGTGACCTTGCGATCGGTAATATCGAGGTTGATCTGCTTCAGGGCGTGGAAGTTGCCGTAGTAGAAGTTCAGGTTGCGTACCGACAGTTTGGCCGGCGTGGCTTGGCTTTCCATATTCATGCTTTCTCGAATGTTCGGTTCTGTCGGTATCAGTGAGTCTTTTCCTGCTTGAGCAGCACCCGCGCCAGCACATTCAGGCCGAGCACGCTCAAGGTGATGATCAGGGCGCCGGCCCAGGCGAGCTGCTTCCAGTCTTCGTACGGGCTCATGGCGAATTGGAAGATCACATAGGGCAGGTTGGCGATCGGCTCGTTCATATTGACGCTCCAGAACTGGTTATTGAACGCCGTGAACAGCAAAGGAGCGGTCTCGCCGGAAATACGCGCCACCGCGAGCAGGATGCCGGTCAGGATGCCGGCACGCGAGGCGCGCAGCGTCACCGACACGATCATCTTCCAACGCGGCGCGCCGAGCGCCGCTGCGGCTTCGCGCATGCTGTTGGGCACCAGCCGCAGCATATTCTCGGTCGTGCGCAGCACCACCGGGATCACGATCAGCGCCAGCGCCAGCGAACCGGCCCAGCCCGAGTAGTGCTTCACCTGTTTGACGTACAGTGTGTAAACAAACAGACCGATCACGATCGACGGCGCCGACAGCAGGATGTCGTTGATAAAGCGGGTCGTGGGCGCCAGCCAGCCGCGCTGGCCGAATTCGGCCAGATAGGTGCCGGCCAGGATGCCGATCGGCGTGCCGATCAAGGTGCCGATCAAGGCCATCGCCAGACTGCCAATGATGGCATTGGCCAGACCGCCGGCACTGCCGGGAGCTGGAGTGGTCTGGGTAAAGACGGCCAGATTGACCGCAGAAAAGCCGTTCTGGAGCAGGGTGTAAAGAATCCAGCCTAGCCAGAACAGACCAAACAGCATGGCAAACATCGACATGCCGAGGTTGAAGTAGTTGACCAGCCGGCGACGGGTATACAGGGCGGAATTCATGGATATTCGCTCTTTATCCGGATCAGGAATGCGTGCCTTCGCTCTTTTGCAGGCGCAGCAGCAGCAGTTTCGACAGGGTCAGCACGATAAAGGTGATGACGAACAGGATCAGCCCCAGCTCGATCAGCGCCGCCAGATGCATCTCGGAATGGGCTTCATTGAATTCGTTGGCCAGGCTCGAGGCAATACTGTTGCCCGGATGGAACAGCGAGCCGACTTCATCGTAGGAATTGCCGATCACGAAAGTGACCGCCATGGTTTCACCAAGTGCGCGGCCAAGGCCTAGCATGATGCCGCCGATCACCCCGGTCTTGGTGTAGGGCAGCACCACATAACGCACGACTTCCCAGGTGGTGGCGCCAAGGCCGTAGGCCGATTCTTTGAGCATGGCGGGCACCACTTCGAACACGTCACGCATCACCGAGGCAATGAACGGAATGATCATCACGGCAAGGATCAGGCCGGCGGTGAAGATGCCGATGCCAAACGGCGGGCCGTCGAACAAGGCACCCAGCAGCGGGATGCCGGCAGTCTTTTCGGTCAACCAGAGCTGAACATGTTCGCTCAGCAGCGGGGCCACCACGAAAAAGCCGAACATCCCATAGATGATCGAAGGGATGCCGGCCAGCAGCTCGACCGCGATACCCAGCGGGCGGCGCAGCCAGGTAGGGGCCAGTTCAGTCAGGAACAGGGCAATACCGAAGCTGACCGGGACACCGATCGACAAGGCAATCGCCGAGGTCAGCAGGGTCCCGAGAATAGGTCGCCAAGCGCCGAATTCCTCGGTGACGGGGTTCCAGGTCGGGTTCCACAGAAAGCTGGGACCGTATTTGGCAATGCTGGGCCAACTGCCGACGATCAGCGAACCGATGATCGCTGCCAGCAAAAGCAGCACCAGCGCGGCCGCGCCCCGGGTCAGATACAGGAATAGCGTGTCGGCGAGGCGATGGTTGGGTAGGCGGGCTTGGTCTGACATGATCCGTCTCGCGATAACTCGGTTATTTAACGACAAAGCGGCAGGCAGCCGTGTTGGGGCTTGCCTGCCGTCGATGCCACTGCCGCTGTCCGGCAGGGGTCGGGATTTTACTTGAGAATTGCCGCACCGCTAGCATCGGTGACTTGTTTCCATGTCCCCTTGATCTGGCCGACCACTTCATCGGGCAGCGGAATGTAGTCGAGATCGAGTGCGGTCTTGTCGCCGTCGGCACCGTAGGCCCAGTCGAAGAACTTGAGCACTTCGCCGCCGGCTTGCGGCTTGTCCTGTTTCTTATGCAGCAGGATAAAGGTGGCGCCAGCCAGGGGCCAGGCGGCCTTGCCGGGCTGGTCGGTCAGGATCTGATAGAAACCTGGCGAGTTTTTCCAGTCGGCATTGGCGGCGGCCGCCTTGAAGCTTTCCTCGGTCGGCTGTACGAAAACGCCTTCCTTGTTCTGTAGCATGGCGTGGCTCAGCTTGTTCTGCTTGGCGTAAGCATATTCGACGTAGCCGATGGTGCCCTTGATGCGCTGGATATAGGCCGACACGCCTTCGTTGCCCTTACCGCCGATCCCGGCAGGCCAGGCCACGGCCGTGCCTTCGCCGACCTTCTGCTTCCACTCGGGGCTGACCTTGGACAGGTAGTTGGTGAAGATGAACGAGGTGCCGGAGCCATCGGCGCGCCGGATCACATTGATCGGCAGGGCCGGCAGCGGCAGCCCCTTGTTGAGGGCGGCGATCGGGGCGTCGTTCCAGCGCTTGATCTTGCCCAGATAGATATCGGCCAGCAGTTGCGGGCTGAGCTTCAATTGACCGGCACCGATACCAGGCAGGTTATAGACCGGCACCACGCCGCCGATCACGGTAGGAAATTGCATCAGGCCGCTCTTGTTGAGTTCTTCCAACTTGAGCGGCATATCGGAGGCGCCGAAATCGACGGTCTTGGCCTGGATCTGCTTGATACCGCCGCCCGAGCCGATCGACTGGTAGTTGAGACCGACACCGGTCTTGGTCTTGTACGCTTCGGCCCACTTGGCATACAGCGGGTAGGGGAAGGTGGCGCCGGCGCCGGTGATATCGGCAGCGTGGGCGACCGAGGTCGCCAGACCCAGAACGACGGCTACTGTGCGGCCCAGGGGCAGATGCATTGCGTATTCTCCAGAGATTTGCGGTATCTAATGAATCGGGCAGCTTGATCAGGGAAGCGGCGCCCGCGCTGCGGCAATGGCTTCTCGCCACGGCGGCGGATACTACGAATTTGGCATTACACAAATATTACAAATCCTCCAACTGCCCGCTAGGACGATTTTTATCTCGATCAGGTTTGACGAAAGCACAAAGACCCCTTAGAATTCGCCTCCTTTGCAGCAGACGGGGCAACTGAATGGCTCGCAAACATGTGGTCGGCAACTGGAAAATGAACGGTTCCGCCGCTGCGATCGATGAGGTTCTCGATGCTCTGCAAAACCAGTCTTTCGATGCTTCGGTGTCGGTCTGTGTGCCCTATCCCTATCTGGGGCAAGCAGTCGCCAAGCTGAAAAAGAGTGCGATACGCGTCGGAGCGCAAAACGTCAGTGAGTACGGTGACGGTGCCTATACCGGCGAAGTGTCGGCAAGAATGCTTAAAGATATCGGCTGCGCCGAAGTGATCATCGGTCACTCAGAACGCCGCCGATATTTCGCGGAAAGCGACGCGGCTGTGGCGGCCAAGCTTGCCCGTCTGTTAGAAGTGGGGTTATTCGCCGTTGTGTGTGTCGGTGAAACACTGGCAGAACGCGATGGTGGTCGTGCCGAAGCGGCAATAGAATCGCAGTTGGCTCCGTTACGTGCCTTGATGGCACGCGGCGCCTCTCCCGAACGGTTCTGTGTGGCTTATGAGCCGATCTGGGCGATTGGTACCGGCAGGGCCGCATCGCTCGATCAGATCGCCTCGATGCACGAATTGATCAAGCGCCATCTGGGAGCGTCGTTCTCGGTGCTCTACGGTGGTAGCGTGAAGGCGGGCAACGCATCAGCTATTCTGACCCTTCCCGCTGTGGATGGGGTGTTGGTAGGTGGTGCATCGCTCGATGCGCAGGAATTTGCAGATATTTGCCGCGCGGCGGCTTGAGTGGCGGACATGGAAGTATTTAAAGGTCTGATTCAGATTGCAAACATACTGTCCGCACTGGCTGTGATAGTGCTGGTCTTGCTGCAACACGGTAAAGGCGCCGATATGGGTGCTGCTTTCGGCAGCGGTTCTGCCGGAAGTCTGTTTGGAGCAAGCGGTTCTGCGAATTTTTTGAGTAGAACTACGGCTGTTTGTGCTACAATCTTTTTCTGTACGCTTTTCGCGCTGGTGAAAATCGACGCGGGAGTCGAAGTAAAAACTGATGCTGGTGTTATGTCCTCTGTACCGCATCAGAATCAAAAAGCACCGGAAAATCAACCGGCGCAAAACGGTAAACAGGGTGTAATACCCAACTAAGTTTACCGGTCAAATTTGGTGCTCTGCCGACATGGTGAAATTGGTAGACACGCTATCTTGAGGGGGTAGTGGCGAGAGCCGTGTGAGTTCGAGTCTCACTGTCGGCACCAAATTCAAATATCCGCCGCAATATTATGCAGGTGGTCCAAAATGAGGGGCAGTCATGCCCTTCATTCGCTTGTAACAACCGTACCGGGGAGCTTTCATGCTCGAGAACTACTTCCCAGTCTTGCTCTTCATGCTGGTTGGGTTGCTGGTTGGTGTCGCCCCTATGGCGTTGGGTAAGGCTGTCAGCCTTGTTCTTGGAACCAACAAGCCCGATCCGGAAAAACTGTCTCCCTACGAGTGCGGTTTCGAGGCGTTCGAAGATGCGCGCATGCAGTTCGACGTGCGTTACTACCTCGTCGCCATCCTGTTTATCCTGTTCGATCTCGAAGTGGCCTTCCTGCTGCCCTGGGCGGCGGTGATCAAGGAAGTGGCCTTCCCCGGCTTCGTCGCCATGATGGTGTTCCTGGGAATTCTGGTGGTCGGATTCGTGTACGAGTGGATGAAAGGGGCGCTGGAATGGGAGTAGCCGAAAATCCGGTGTCGCAAGGGGTGGTGGAGAAAGGCTTTCTCACCACCAGCGTCGACACCGTCATCAACTGGACCCGTACCGGCTCGCTGTGGCCCATGACCTTTGGTCTGGCCTGCTGCGCTGTCGAGATGATGCATGCGGGCGCTTCCCGCTATGACCTCGACCGCTTCGGTATCGTGTTCCGTCCTAGTCCGCGCCAGAGCGATTTGATGATCGTCGCCGGCACCCTGTGCAATAAGATGGCTCCGGCCCTGCGCAAGGTGTATGACCAGATGCCCGAGCCACGGTGGGTGTTGTCGATGGGTTCGTGCGCCAACGGTGGCGGATACTATCATTATTCCTATTCCGTGGTGCGCGGTTGCGACCGCATTGTGCCTGTGGACGTCTATGTGCCGGGTTGCCCCCCGACTGCCGAGGCGTTGCTGTACGGCCTGATCCAGCTGCAGAACAAGATCAAGCGCACCAATACGATTGCGCGCTGATCCTGGACTGATACCTCTTACGCCAACGACGACTCTATCCATCATGGCGAAAAAAATCGACGCGCTACAGCAGGCGCTGACAACGGCCTTGGGTGACAAGGCCGTTTCCTTGAAGAATGCACTCGGCGAATTGACTCTGGTGGTCAAGCAATCCGAGTGGAACGAGGTGGCCCGTCTGCTGTGCGATGCGCCACAGTTCCAGTTCCGCTCCTGTATCGACCTGTGCGGTATGGACTACAGCGCCTACAAGGAGGGTGCCTGGGATGGTGCCCGTTTCGCCGTGGTCTACCATCTGCTGTCGGTCGAGCATAACGTGCGTCTGCGGGTACGGGTGTTCTGTCCCGATGACGAACTGCCTACCATGCCGTCGATGCTCGAGGTGTGGCCAGGGGTCAACTGGTTCGAGCGCGAAGCCTTCGATCTGTATGGCATCGTGTTCACCGGCCATCCCGACCTGCGCCGTATCTTGACCGATTACGGTTTCGTCGGCCACCCGTTCCGCAAAGATTTCCCGCTGTCGGGCCACGTCGAGATGCGCTACGACCCGGTCCAAGGTCGCGTTATCTACCAACCCGTCACCATTGAGCCGCGTGAGATCGTTCCGCGCATTATCCGCGAGGAGAACTACGGTGGCTGAGATCAAGAACTACACCCTGAACTTCGGTCCGCAGCACCCGGCCGCGCACGGTGTGCTGCGCCTGGTGCTTGAACTCGACGGCGAAGTGGTGCAGCGCGCCGACCCGCATATCGGCCTGCTCCATCGTGCCACCGAGAAACTGGCCGAACATAAGACCTTCTTGCAGTCGGTTCCTTACATGGACCGTCTCGACTACGTCTCGATGATGTGCAACGAGCACGCCTATGTGATGGCGATCGAAAAGCTGTTGCAGATCGAAGTGCCCGAGCGTGCCCAATATATCCGCGTGATGTTCGACGAGATCACCCGGGTGCTCAACCATCTGCTGTGGCTGGGCGCACACGCGCTCGACTGCGGTGCGATGACCATGTTCCTGTACTGCTTCCGTGAGCGTGAAGACCTGATGGACTGCTATGAAGCGGTCTCGGGTGCCCGCCTGCACGCGGCCTACTACCGGCCTGGCGGTGTCTATCGCGACCTGCCCGACAGCATGCCGCAGTACAAGGCTTCCAAGGTCCGCAACGAGGCTGATATCCGCCGCCTCAACGAAAACCGCCAAGGTTCGCTGCTCGACTTTATCGAGGACTTCACCCGCCGCTTCCCCACCTATGTGGACGAGTACGAAAACCTGCTGACCGATAACCGTATCTGGAAGCAGCGTACCGTCGGCATCGGCGTGGTCAGCCCCGAGCGGGCGATCCAGCTTGGCTTTACTGGCCCGATGATCCGTGGCTCGGGCATCGCCTGGGATCTGCGCAAGAAGCAGCCCTATGAAGTCTACGACCGGATGGACTTCGATGTGCCGGTCGGCGTCAACGGTGACTGCTACGACCGCTATCTGGTTCGTGTCGAGGAAATGCGCCAGTCCAACCGCATCATCAAACAGTGCGTTGACTGGCTGCGCAAAAATCCCGGTCCGGTGATCACCGACAACCACAAGGTGGCGCCGCCGTCGCGGGTCGATATGAAGACCAATATGGAAGAGCTGATTCACCACTTCAAGCTCTTCACCGAAGGGATGCATGTGCCCGAAGGCGAGGCCTATGCCGGCGTCGAGCATCCCAAGGGCGAATTCGGCATCTATCTGGTCTCCGATGGTGCCAACAAGCCCTACCGTCTGAAGATTCGCGCCCCGGGCTATGTTCACCTGTCGGCGCTGGACGAGATGTCGCGTGGCCATATGATCTCCGACGTGGTGGCGATCATCGGTACCCAGGACATCGTTTTTGGTGAGGTTGACCGCTGATGCTCTCCCCCGAATCGCTGGCCCAAATCGATCGCGAGGTCGCCAAATATCCGCCGGAGCAAAAGCGCTCGGCCGTGATGTCGGCACTGCGTATCGCCCAGGTCGAACACCGCTGGCTGTCGACCGACCTGATCAAGTTCGTCGCCGACTATCTGGGCATTGCGCCGATGGCTGCCCATGAAGTGGCCACCTTTTACAACATGTACGACAGAAAGCCGGTCGGTCGGCACAAGCTGACGGTCTGTACCAATCTGCCGTGCGCACTGTCGGGCGGGGCCGATGCGGGCGAATATCTGAAGAAGAAGCTCGGGATCGGCTATGGCGAGACCACTGCCGACGGCAAATATACGCTGGTCGAGGGCGAGTGCATGGGGGCGTGTGGCTACGCACCGGTGATGCTCGTCAACAACCATACCATGTGCAACCACATGACGCCGGATGCGATCGACCGCAAGCTGGCCGAATTGCAATAAGCGCGGGTAAGTCATGACCGTTTACGTCAAAGGCATCATTTTCGACGGTGTCGATCTCGACGACGCTGACTGCTGGAAGCTGGACGCCTATGTCCAGCGCGGCGGCTATGCCGCCCTGCGCAAGATCCTCGACGAGAAGATCACCCAGGATGCCGTGATCGCCGAAGTGAAGACCTCGGCGCTGCGCGGCCGCGGTGGCGCCGGCTTCCCGACCGGTTTGAAGTGGAGCTTCATGCCGCGTCAGTTCCCGGGCGACAAATACTTGGTCTGCAATACCGACGAGGGCGAGCCGGGTACTTTCAAAGACAAGGACATCATCCGCTACAACCCCCATGCGCTGATCGAAGGCATGATCATCGCCGGCTACGCCATGGGGATCAAGGTCGGATACAACTATATCCACGGCGAGATCTTCGAAGACTATCTGATCTTCGAAGAGGCGCTTGAACAAGCCCGCCAGGCTGGTTTCCTGGGCCAGAACATCCTCGGCAGCGATTTCTCCTTCGAACTGTATGCCCACCACGGCTACGGTGCCTATATCTGCGGCGAGGAGACCGCGCTGCTCGAATCGCTCGAAGGCAAGAAGGGACAGCCGCGCTTCAAGCCGCCGTTCCCCGCCTCGTTCGGCCTCTATGGCAAGCCCACCACGATCAACAATACCGAGACGTTCGCCTCGGTGCCTTACATCATCCGCGAGGGCGGGCAGAAGTTCCTGGAACTCGGCAAGCCCAACAATGGCGGCACCAAGCTGTTCTCGGTGTCGGGCCATGTCAATCGCCCGGGCAACTATGAGATCCCGCTGGGCACGCCGTTCTCGGCCCTGCTGGAAATGGCGGGCGGCATGCGCGGTGGCAAGAAGCTCAAGGGCGTGATTCCGGGCGGCTCGTCGGCGCCGGTACTGCCGGCAGCCGTGATGATGGACTGCACCATGGATTACGACTCGATCGCCAAAGCCGGCTCGATGCTTGGTTCCGGCGCCGTGATCGTGATGGATGAGACGGTCTGCATGGTCAAAGCCCTGCGCCGCCTGTCCTACTTCTATTACGAGGAGTCGTGCGGTCAGTGCACGCCGTGTCGCGAAGGCACCGGTTGGCTCTATCGCGTGATCGACCGGATCGAGAACGGCCAAGGCCGTGTAGAAGACCTCGATCTGCTCGACTCCGTCGGCAAGAACATCGCAGGCCGCACCATCTGTGCGCTTGGCGATGCCGCGGTGATGCCGGTACAGGGCATGCTCCGTCACTTCCGTGACGAGTTCCTGTATCACATCGACCACAAGAAATGTCTCGTGCCCGGCTTCTAAGCCGGCACGGTCCCAGCACAACGGTTCGGCTGCCCGATCATGCTTGAAATCGAAATCGACGGTAAGAAACTGACGGTACCTGATGGCTGCACGGTGATTGACGCCGCGCATTCGATCGGTACCTATATCCCGCACTTCTGCTATCACAAGAAGCTGTCGATCGCGGCCAACTGCCGGATGTGTCTGGTACAGGTGGAAAAGGCGCCCAAGCCGCTGCCGGCTTGCGCGACGCCTGTCACCGACGGCATGAAGGTCTACACCCACTCCGATATGGCGGTCAAAGCGCAGAAGGGAGTGATGGAATTCCTGCTGATCAACCATCCGCTCGACTGCCCGATCTGCGATCAGGGTGGCGAGTGCCAATTGCAGGACTTGGCCGTCGGCTATGGCGGCAGCAGCTCGCGCTACCAGGAAGAAAAGCGGGTGGTCAGCAACAAAAATCTCGGCCCGCTGATCGCCACCGATATGACGCGCTGCATTCATTGCACCCGTTGTGTCCGCTTCACCGAAGAAATCGCCGGTCTGCAAGAAATCGGCATGGCCGGTCGTGGCGAGCATTCCGAGATCATGTCGTTTATCGGCATGACGGTGGATTCGGAAATTTCCGGCAACGTGATCGATTTGTGCCCGGTCGGCGCGCTGACGTCGAAGCCGTTCCGCTACGCCGCTCGTAGCTGGGAGCTGTCGCGTCGCAAGAGCGTGAGCCCGCATGACGGTCTGGGCAGCAATCTGGTGGTCCAGGTCAAGGGCAGCCGTGTGATGCGGGTGTTGCCGTTGGAAAACGAAGCCATCAACGAATGCTGGCTGGCCGACCGCGACCGTTTCTCCTACGAAGCGCTCAACAGCGCCGAACGTCTGACCAAGCCCATGCTCAAGCAAGGCGGCCAGTGGATCGAAACCGACTGGCAGACCGCGCTCGAGTATGTGGGAAATGGTCTCAAGTCGATTATCCGTGAGCATGGTCCCGATGCAGTCGCCGCACTGGCAACGCCGCATTCGACCGTCGAAGAGCTGCATCTGCTCAAGAAGCTCGCTACCGGCCTCAATGTGGACAGCATCGAATTCGGCAGCCGCTATGCCGACGACAGACTGGCCGCTGCTCAGCGCGGCGCTGCCTGGCTCGGCCAGTCGGTGCTTGATCTGCTGAAGTCCAAGGCCGTGCTGGTGCTCGGTTCGACCCTGCGCAAGGAACAGCCGCTGCTGGCGCAACGCCTGCGTCAGGCCATCAAGCGCGGAATGAAGCTCGCCGTCATCAACCCGATGGACGACGAACTGCTGACCCGGATCGAACAGAAACTGATCGTGCGCCCTGACCAGCTGGTCGAGACGCTGGCCGCCGTGGTCAAGGCTGCCGCAGAACTCAAGGGTGTCACCGTACCGGCCGAAGTGGCCGCAGCCGAAGCCGATGCTGCCGCTACCGCGATTGCCAAGCTGCTGGTCGAGGCCGCTGCCACGGAAGGCAGCCATGCCAGCCTGCTGTTCGGCAATCTGGCTGCGCACCACCCGCGTGCAGCCGAGCTGGCTCTGCTGGGCAATCTGCTGCAACAGGTCGCTGGTGTGCGCTTTGGCTGGATGAGCGAAGCCGCCAATACGGTCGGTGCCCAGGCACTGGGCCTTAAGGCTTCCGGCAGTGCCTTTGCCAAGACGCGCAAGGCCTATGTGCTGTTCAATACTGAGGTCGAGCTCGACAGCTACAACCCGCAACGCGCCCTGTCCGCCGTCAAGTCGGCCGAAATGGTGGTTGCGCTGTCGGCATTCAAGCATGCCGCGCTCGACTACGCCGATGTGCTGCTGCCGATCACCCCGTTCTCCGAGACGGCGGGCAGCTTTGTGAATATGGAAGGCCGGTTGCAGAGCTTCAATGGCGTGGTCAAGCCGTTGGGCGATGCCCGTCCGGGCTGGAAGGTGCTGCGTGTGCTCGGCAATATGCTGGGTCTGGCCGGCTTTGACTTCGACAGCGCTGAGATGGTCCGTGCCGCTGCCTTGCCGCAAGGCGAAGCCGCGCTGACCGGCCGGCTCGACAATGCCGTGGCCGATATCAGCCTGAGCCTCAAGTCGCCGTCCAGCGGTCTGATTCGCCTGGGCGAAGTGGCTCCTTATCAGGCCGATGCCCTGGTGCGCCGTTCTGCCCCGCTGCAACAGACCCGCGATGCCCGCCCGCCGGTGGTGGCGCTGGCGCCAGCGACGGCCGCGCGGCTCGGGGTCGAGGCCGGCGCTTCGCTCAGCCTGCAACAAGGCGAAGGCCGTGTGGTATTGCCGGTCGAGATCGATCCGGGCCTGCCGGCTGATGTGGTGCGGGTGCCTGCTGCCCATCCGGCGACTGCCGCCCTGGGTGGCCAGTTCGATGCCATCGAAGCCACGCGCGCCTAAAGGAGACTAGAAGAGATGATCGACGCGCTGCATAACGGTTTCCTCTCCCTGTTCGGCCCGGTATTGGGCGTGGTGCTGTGGTCCCTGCTCAAGATCGTGCTGATCGTGGCGCCCATCTTCGGCTGTGTGGCCTATCTGACGCTGGCTGAGCGCAAGGTGATCGGCTATATGCAGATCCGTATCGGCCCGAACCGGGTCGGTCCCTTCGGTCTGCTGCAACCGATCGCCGACGGTATCAAGCTGCTGCTCAAGGAAATCATTGCTCCTTCGGCAGCGTCCAAGGGCCTGTTCTTCTTTGCCCCGGTGATGGTGCTGGCTTCGTCGCTGGCGGCCTGGGCGGTGATTCCGTTCTCGCCAGGTCTGGTACTGGCTGACGTCAATGCGGGCCTGCTCTATGTGATGGCCATCACTTCGCTGGGGGTGTACGGCATTATCGTGGCCGGCTGGGCGTCCAACTCCAAATACGCCTTCCTTGGCGCCATGCGTGCCGCTGCCCAGGTCATCTCCTACGAGCTGGCCATGGGTTTCGCCCTGGTCGGCGTGCTGATGGTGTCAGGCAGCCTTAACCTGACCGATATCGTCAATGCCCAGGGTCGTGGTATCGCTGCGGGCTCGGTGCTGTCGTGGAACTGGCTGCCACTGTTCCCGCTGTTCCTGGTCTATCTGATCTCTGGTGTGGCCGAAACCAACCGTGCCCCGTTTGACGTGACCGAAGGCGAATCCGAGATTGTGGCCGGTCATATGATCGAATATTCGGGCATGTCGTTCGCACTGTTCTTCCTAGGCGAATACGCGAACATGATCCTGATCTCGATCATGACCTCGCTGATGTTCCTGGGTGGCTGGTTGTCGCCGCTGCCGGCCTCGGTGCCGCTGCTGGGTGCACCGAGCTTCCTGTGGCTCGCGCTCAAGACCGCTTTTATTCTGTTCTGCTTCCTGTGGTTCCGCGCCACCTTCCCGCGTTATCGCTATGACCAGCTGATGCGCCTGGGTTGGAAGGTGTTCATCCCGGTGACGCTGGTGTGGATTGTAGTGGTGGCGGCCTGGATGCAGACCCCTTACTCGCTTTGGTAAGCGGAAGGAAAGTCGGAACATGGAAAAGATTCAGAATTTCTTCAAGACCTTCCTGCTGGTCGAACTGGTCAAGGGCCTGGCCCTTACCGGCCGCCATTTCTTCCAGCGCAAGATCACGGTGCAGTTCCCTGAAGAGAAGACGCCTTACAGTCCGCGCTTCCGTGGCCTGCATGCGCAGCGGCGCTACGCCAACGGCGAAGAGCGCTGCATTGCCTGCAAGCTGTGCGAGGCGGTCTGTCCGGCGATGGCCATCACGATCGAGTCGGATCTGCGCGACGACGGTACGCGTCGTACCACGCGCTACGACATCGACCTGACCAAATGCATCTTCTGCGGTTTCTGCGAAGAGGCCTGTCCGGTCGATGCGATCGTCGAGACCCATATCTACGAATACCACGGCGAAAAGCGCGGCGATCTGTACTACACCAAGCCGATGCTGTTGGCGATCGGCGACAAGTACGAAGCCGAGATTGCCAAGGCCAGAGAAGCCGATGCCAAGTACCGCTGAGCTTGGCGGGTCATTCCTAATCAAAACCGGTAAACCGAACGCGGGCCATTCATGCTGACTACCGTCGTGTTCTATATCTTCGCCGCCATCCTGCTTGTGTCGGCGATGGGCGTCGTGACCACGAAGAATCCCGTGCACGCCGCCCTGAGTCTGGTGTTGTCGTTCTTCACCGCGGCCGTGCTGTGGATGCTGATGGAGGCCGAGTTTCTGGCGATCTCGCTGGTGCTGGTCTATGTCGGGGCGGTGATGGTGCTGTTCCTGTTCGTGGTGATGATGCTCGATATCAACTTCGAGGAACTGCGCGCCGGCTTCTGGCGCTACGCCCCGTTCGCCGGGGTGGTGGCGGTGATCATGGCGGCCGAGATGGTGGTGGTGCTGGCTGCCCGCAACAACGGCCTGGCCGATTTTGTCCAGGTGCCGCCGCTGCCTGAAGGCGTCAGCAATATCAAACAGCTCGGCGTACCGATCTACACCCAGTATCTGCTGCCGTTCGAACTGGCTGCCGTGTTGCTGGTGGTGGCGATTATCGCCGCAATCTCGCTGACCCTGCGTAAGCGCAAGAACACCAAGTATGTCGACCCGGCCGCCCAGATCAAGGTCAAGCGTGCCGACCGGGTGCGCATCGTCAAGATGCAGGCCGAGGTCGAAGCCCCGGCTGCCGATGAGACTGGCGACAAGCCGGCTGCCTAAACCGAGAACCAGACCGCGAGGAAGCCAACGTGACGTTGACCCATTACCTGGTGCTGGCCGCGATCCTGTTTGCGATCTCGGTGTTCGGCATCTTTATGAACCGCAAGAACGTGATCGTGCTGCTGATGGCCATCGAGCTGATGCTGCTGGCGGTCAATATCAACTTCATCGCCTTTTCCAAGTTCCTGGGTGACGTGCACGGCCAGATCTTCGTGTTCTTCATCCTGACCGTGGCGGCCGCCGAATCGGCGATCGGCCTGGCGATCCTGGTGGTGTTGTTCCGCAACTTGCGCTCGATCAACGTTGAGGATCTGGGCAGCCTGAAGGGCTGACCGGTCTACCGAATTAAAAGAACCCGCCCGCGCTCGCAATTATGGATAAACCGACGCTCTATCTGCTGATACCGCTCTTTCCGCTGTTCGGTGCCATCGCCGCCGGCTTGTTCGGCCGTGCCATCGGCCGCGCCGGTGCGCACTGGCTGACCATTCTTGGGGTGGCGGCCGCCTGCGCGGGCTCGTTCTATACGCTGTACGACCTGCTGAACGGTGGCCAGTCCTACTACGGCAACGTCTACACCTGGATGACCATCGACGGCATCGACATTTCGGTCGGCTTTATGATCGATAAGCTGACCGCGATGATGATGGTGGTGGTCACCTTCGTCAGTCTGATGGTGCATATCTACACCATCGGCTATATGCACGACGATCCGGGCTATCAGCGTTTCTTCAGCTATATCTCGCTGTTTACCTTCTCGATGTTGATGCTGGTGATGAGCAACAACTTCGTGCAACTGTTCTTCGGCTGGGAAGCGGTGGGTCTGGTTTCCTATCTGCTGATCGGTTTCTGGTATAAGCGTCCGACCGCAATCTTCGCCAACCTCAAGGCCTTTCTGGTCAACCGCGTCGGTGACTTCGGCTTTCTGCTCGGCATCGGCCTGATCCTGGCCCATTTCGGCACCTTCGACTACGTCGAAGTGTTCCAGCAACTCAAGGGCAGCGAAGCGATTGCCCTGTGGCAAGCCAAGACCATCAGCCTGTTCCCGGGCGTGCAATGGTCGCTGCTGACCGTCACCTGCATTCTGCTGTTTATCGGTGCCATGGGTAAGTCCGCCCAGTTCCCGCTGCACGTCTGGCTGCCCGACTCGATGGAAGGCCCGACCCCGATCTCGGCGCTGATCCACGCCGCCACCATGGTGACGGCCGGCATCTTCATGGTGTCGCGCATGTCACCGCTGTTTGAACTCAGCGATACCGCGCTCAACTTCGTGCTGGTGATCGGTGCGATCACGGCGCTGTTCATGGGTTTCCTCGGCATCATCCAGAACGACATCAAGCGGGTGGTGGCCTATTCCACCCTGTCGCAGCTCGGTTACATGACCGTGGCGCTGGGCGTGTCGGCCTATCCGATCGCCGTGTTCCACCTGATGACCCACGCCTTCTTCAAGGCCCTGCTGTTCCTGGGCGCCGGTTCGGTGATCATGGGCATGCACCACGATCAGGACATGCGCAATATGGGCGGTCTGCGCAAATACATGTTCTGGACCTGGATCACTTCGCTGATCGGTTCGCTGGCGCTGATCGGCACGCCGTTCCTGTCGGGCTTCTATTCCAAGGATTCGATTATCGAAGCGGTGCATGCCTCGCATCTGCCGGGTGCCGGTTTCGCCTACTTCGCTGTGGTATTGGGTGTGTTCATCACCGCCTTCTACTCGTTCCGGATGTACTTCCTGGTGTTCCACGGTGAAGAGCGTTTCGGCAAGGCTCATCATCACCACGATGATGAACACGGTGACGACCATCACCACGGTCTTGCCCCGGGCGAGAAGCCGCACGAGTCGCCATGGGTCGTTACCCTGCCGCTGGTGCTGCTGGCCTTCCCGTCGGCACTGATCGGTTTCTTCGCGATCGAGCCGATGCTGTACGGCGGCTTCTTCGACGGCGTGATCGATACCAGCCAACACGTCGTGATGAGCGAACTGAAGAGCGAATTCCACGGCCCTGGTGCCATGGCCCTGCACGCTCTCAGCACCGCGCCGTTCTGGCTGGCGCTCGCCGGTGTGGTTCTGGCCTGGTTCTTCTATCTGAAGCGTCCGGATATCCCGGCTGCAATCCAGAAGAAGCTACAGCCGCTGCACACCCTGCTGGAAAACAAATATTACATGGATCACCTGTATATCCAGGGTTTCTCGGCCTTCGGCCGCAAACTGGGCAAGGTGTTCTGGAAGGCCGGCGATACCGTGCTGATCGATGGTCTGGTGGTCAATGGCGCAGCCAAGCTGGTCGGCGCTGTGGCCGGCGCAGTACGTCGCCTCCAGACCGGCTTCATCTACCACTACGCATTCGCCATGATCGTCGGCGTGATGTTGCTGCTGGCCTGGATGAACGGTCATCTCGCCCCGCTGCTTCGTGCACTGGGTCTGGCGGCCGCGCAGTGACGGCCTGATCACACGATTCGTCAAATTCTCGCTTAAGGGTGGATATGTTCGATCATCTGTTGAGTCTGGCAATCTGGGTGCCGATCGCGGCCGGGTTGCTGGTACTGGCGACCGGCGGGGACCGCAATGCCGGTCTGGCGCGGATGCTGGCACTGGCTGGCAGCCTGCTGGGCTTCCTGGTAACGATCCCGCTGTACACCGGCTTCGCGCCTTTGCACGGCGGACCGCAGTTCGTGGAAATGAAGCCGTGGATCGCCGCCTTCAATATCAACTACCACCTCGGGGTGGATGGGCTGTCGATGTTCTTCGTCATGCTCAATGCCTTTACCACGGTACTGGTGGTGGCGGCGGGCTGGGAAGTCATCAAGGAGCGGGTGGCGCAATACATGGCCTCGTTCCTGATCATGTCCGGTCTGATCAACGGTGCCTTCGCCGCGCTCGATGCCGTGCTGTTCTATGTGTTCTTCGAGGCAATGCTGATTCCGCTGTATCTGATCGTCGGTATCTGGGGTGGCCCGAACCGCGTCTATGCAGCGATCAAACTGTTCCTCTACACGCTGCTTGGCTCGCTGTTGCTGCTGGTCGGCTTTATCTATCTGTACTTCCAGGCCGGCCAGAGCTTCGATATCGCGACCTATCACCGTCTGGTGCTGCCGCTGTCGGTACAAGGCTACCTGCTGATCGCCTTCTTCTTCGCCTTCGCGGTCAAGGTGCCGATGTTCCCGGTCCATACCTGGCTGCCCGACGCCCACGTCGAAGCCCCGACCGGCGGCTCGATGGTGCTGGCGGCGATCACCCTGAAGCTCGGCGCCTACGGTTTCCTGCGTTTTGCCCTGCCGATCGCCCCCGATGCGGCGCGTGAATGGGGCTGGATCATCGTTGCCCTGTCGCTGGTGGCCGTGGTGTATATCGGCCTGGTGGCGCTGGTGCAGAAAGATATGAAGAAGCTGGTCGCCTATTCTTCGATCTCGCATATGGGCTTCGTCACGCTCGGCATGTTCATGTTCGCCGGCGGCATGCCCACCACCTATGGTCTCGAAGGCGCGCTGATCCAGATGATCTCGCACGGTTTCGTGTCGGCCGCGATGTTCTTCTGTATCGGGGTGATGTACGACCGGGTCCATTCGCGCCAGATCGCCGATTACGGTGGCGTGGTCAACACCATGCCCAAGTTCGCCGCGTTCTTCCTGCTGTTCTCGATGGCGAATTCGGGTCTGCCGGCCACCTCGGGCTTCGTGGGCGAATTCATGGTGATCGTGGGTGCAGTCAAGGTGAACTTCTGGTATGCCTTTGCAGCGGCCTCGACCCTGATCTTCGGCGCGGCCTACACCCTGTGGATGTACAAACGGGTGATCTTCGGCGAAGTGGCCAATTCCCATGTGGCCGAACTCAAGGATCTGAACCTGCGCGAGTTCGCGGTGCTGGCAGTGCTGGCGCTGTGCGTGCTGGGCATGGGTCTGTATCCGGAAGCCTTTACCGCCAAACTGCATACCAGCGTCGATTCGCTGATCTCGCATGTGGCGAAGAGCAAGCTGCCGGGCGCACTGCCGCAATAGCGACAAGGACAAAACGAGAATGACTTTGGCTGATTTGAACCTGATGGCGGCCCTGCCGGAAATCTGGCTGCTGTGTGCCGTCTCGGCGATCATGCTGATCGACCTGTTTATCCCGGACGAGCGCCGCGACACCACCTATGTTCTGTCGCTGCTGGCGCTGGCCGGCTGTGCCGGGATGCTGTTCACCGGCTTCAGCTGGGCGCCGGCTGCGGCCTTTATGGGCATGTTCGTGGCCGACCCGATGTCGCAGGTCCTCAAGATCGGCATGACGGTCGGTACCGCCCTGGTGCTGGTCTATGGCCGGACTTACGCCGCCGACCGCGCCATCTTCCGCGGCGAGCTGTTTACCCTGAGCCTGTTCTCGCTGCTGGGCATGATGATCATGGCCTCGGCGACCAACTTCCTGACGCTCTATGTCGGTCTGGAACTGCTGTCGCTGTCGCTGTATGCCCTGGTGGCGCTGCAACGCGACTCGGTCACGGCGACCGAAGCCGCCATGAAGTATTTCGTGCTGGGTGCGCTGGCTTCGGGCATGTTGCTGTACGGTCTGTCGATGCTCTACGGCGCGACCGGCAGCCTCGACATCCATCTGGTGGCCCAGAAGATCGCCAGCGGTGCCGCCAACAAGACCCTGATCACCTTCGGCCTGGTGTTTGTCGTGACCGGTCTGGGTTTCAAGCTCGGCAATGTGCCGTTCCATATGTGGGTACCCGACGTCTACCAAGGCTCGCCCACGCTGGTGACGCAACTGATCAGCTCGGCCCCCAAGCTCGCCGCCTTCGCCTTTGTGATGCGTCTGCTGGCCCAGGCGCTGCCCGGGGTGGCCGATGAATGGCGCGGCATGCTGGTGGTGCTCGCTGTGCTGTCGATCGCCATCGGCAATGTGGTGGCGATTGCCCAGACCAATCTGAAGCGGATGTTCGCCTACTCGACCATCTCGCATATGGGCTTCCTGCTGCTGGGCATTCTGGCCGGCACCATCGAGGGCTATGCCGCGTCGATGTTCTACGCGATCGCCTATATGCTGATGGCCGCTGCAGGCTTCGGTCTGATCATGCTGCTGGCCCGCCAAGGCTTCGAGGCTGATCGTCTGGCCGACTTCAAGGGTCTGGCCAAGCGCAATCCCTGGTTTGCCCTGATGATGCTGATGGTGATGTTCTCGATGGCCGGTCTGCCCGTATTCGTGGGTTTCTTCTCCAAGCTGGCGGTGCTCAAGGCCGTGGTGGCCATCGATCTGGTGGCGCTGGCGGTGATCGCGGTGGTGTTCTCGCTGATCGGTGCCTTCTACTACCTGCGCGTCGTCAAGCTGATGTTCATGGATGAGCCGCAGGACAGCGCACCACTGGTGGCCAAGCCCGATATGGTGCTGCTGCTGTCGGTCAATTGTCTGGCGCTGCTGGTGCTGGGTCTGATGCCCGACAGCCTGCTGACCCTGTGCCACAAGTCGGTACAGATCTCGCTGGGGCTGCTGTGACGGCGGCTTTGTATGCCTACCTCGGATTGGCGGCCTTGGCCGCCAATTTGCCGTTTATGGTCGAGCGGGTGCTGTTCGTGCTGCGGCCGGCGTCGGGACGCAAGGCGTTTGGCTGGCGTCTGCTTGAATTCCTGCTGCTCTATATCGTGATGGGGCTGCTGGGCCGCTGGCTCGAATCGCGTTTCGGGCCGGTCCATGTGCAGAAATGGCCGTTCTACGCCACCACCCTGGCCCTGTTTGCGGTGGCGGCCTTTCCGGGCTTTGTGATCCGCTATCTATGGCGGCGGCCGGGACAGTAGCAGCTTATTGGCGCAGAACTATCTGGTTCTGCGTTTTTATCAAATTTCCTGCAAAACGGTTGCAAAGTACATGGCCGTTTTAAATCAGAAAAGCATTTTTTCTGATGAAAGCCTGTCGTAATCTTCCGAGGCCGTTGGTTGCTCTTTCTTGTGGATCTTCCGCTGTCCATCCGTTTGCTGCCGTCGTTCATTTCTTCTGATCGGTCAGCCATCGTGCTGCGCTTGCCGAGTCGCGGGCGCCGCCGCAGAATAGCCGCAAATTTTTGCCAAGTCGGCATCGTTGCGGAGATCCCATGTTCAAGAAACTGTTTGCCGCCGTCGGCATTGGTGGCGCCGAGGTCGATACCCAAGTCCTGTCGCCTACCCTGGTGCCGGGTCAGCCTTTCCGTGCCCGTATCGTGATCCGGGGCGGCTCGGCCGAGCAGGATATCGAAGGTCTGGAGCTGCGCCTGCTGAGCGCGGTCGAGGATGACGAAGGCGATGTGCACAATCCCGACCGCTCGCATATCCTGGCCCGCTGGAAGCTCCATGACCGTTTTACCCTGCGGCCCGGTGAAGAGCGCATCGTCCCGTTTGAAAACCTGCTGCCGCTGGAGACCCCGGTGACAGCCGTCAACTGCCCCAATAACAAAGCGCGGGTCTGGATCGATACCCAGCTTGAGATCGACGCCGCGATCGACAGCTCCGACCGCGACTATCTGCGCGTCGAGCCGACGCCCGCCATGGCGCTGGTGCTCGATTCGATGGCCCAGATGGGAATGGCGCTGCATACCGCCGATGTCGAGAAAGGCTATTGCACCGTACAGGGCCGTCGCTCCACCAGCGGCTGCTATCAGGAGTTCGAATTCCGTCCCTATCACGGCGGCCGGATCAGCGAAGTTGAAGTGACCTTCCTGCCTGAACTCCACTGCACCCATGTATTGCTGGAAATCGACCGCCGCTTCCGGGGCGACGCCTACCGTGGCTTCACCCTGCAACACGACCAGCTCAGCCGTCAGCAGGTGCAAAGTTACCTTAACCAGATCCTGGCTTGAGCAGCCGTACCAGCTTAAGTTATGCTGATGGTATTTTTCGTTTAGCGAGAGGTTCAGCATGTCTGTCACCGCATTGTCCTCGGCTTGGCGCGATTGGATCCGTGATGGTCTCGAACGCGGTTGCAGCCAGCAGCAACTGGTCGATGTGATGCTGCAAAACGAGTTCGAGGCCAATTTTGCCCGGGCCGCAGTATCGGTGGTGGCGCTTGAACCGCGCGGTGCGGCGGCGCAAAAGCCGCCCACCGAGCCGATGGTGCCGCATCGTTTCCCTCTGGACGGCAATACCGTGCCCGGACTCGATCGTCCGGTTCAGGTGTTGTTCCGGCTGGAACGTCCGCGGGTGATCCTGTTTGGCAATATCCTGTCGGAGCAGGAGTGCGAGCAGATCATCAATCTGTCGCGCAACAAGGTCGAGCGCTCGACCACGGTGGACAACGCCACCGGCAAGTCGGTCGAGCACGAGGCCCGTACCAGCGAGGGGACGTTCTTTCTATTGAACGAAAACGAGCTGATCGAGCGGATCGACCGCCGGCTTGCCGCACTGCTGCAACATCCGATCGAGTGCGGTGAAGGTTTGCAGATCCTGCATTACAATGTGGGCGGCGAATACCGGCCGCATTTCGACTATTTCGATCCGAATATTCCCGGCAGTAAGCCCCATCTTGAGGAACGTGGTCAGCGCATCGGTACGCTGGTGATGTATCTCAACGATGTCGAGGCCGGCGGCGAGACCATCTTTCCCGACCTCGGTCTGTCGGTGGCGCCACGGCGGGGCCACGGCGTCTATTTCGAATATTCGGACGATAGCGGCACGCTCGACCCGCTAAGTCTCCATGGCGGCGCGCCGGTGATCCGCGGTGACAAGTGGATCGCCACCAAATGGCTGCGTCAGCGCGCCAGCCGCTGATCAAGAAGAAAAAGAAAAAATCCTGCAAAACCATTGCAATATGGATTGCAGGTAAATAACAAAAATTAACAAAAACACCAGAAGTGCCAAGGTATGTCGGCGCTCCGTTCAAAATGAAAACGGCCACCAGCAAGGTGGCCGTTTGTTTTGGCGAGATCGGCGCGAGGCAGCCTGCAAGCCGAGCAAATTTACAGCGGAGTCACCGCCCGGCTGAGCGTTACCTGCCTGCCCGGACGCGCTGACGCCGACTGGTCTGGAAATGCATTAGCCAGCCAGCTTGCCCAGACGCTGGAGGACTTCCTCACGTCCAAGCTGTGCCAGCACCAGATCGACCGAAGGCGTCTGGGTGGTACCGCACACGGCAGCCCGCAAGGGCATACCCAGCAGCGGCATCTTGATGCCTTCTTCGGCAACGAAGCGCTTGATCTCGGCGCTCAGGCTCGTGCCGTCCCACGCCGGCAAGGCCGAGAGGGCCGTGCGGAACCGACCGAGCCGCGCCCGCGCCTCATCGCCCAGATGCTGGGCGGCGAGTTCGGCCGAGGCCGGCTCGTGGCGATAGAAGTAGTGCGCCTGCTGGGCCAGATCGACCAGATTGGTGACGCGCTCCTTCAGTAAGCCCACCACCTCGGCCAGGGCCGGACCCTGGGTCGGATCGATACCCACTTCCACCAGGAAAGGCGCGGTCAGCTCGGCCAGCCGCTGGTTGTCGGCCACCTTCATATGCTGCTGGTTGATCCACAGCATCTTCTCGCGGTCAAAGCGCGAAGGGCTGGGGCTGACGTTGGCCAGGTCGAACCATTCGACAAACTGGGCCATGGTGAAGAATTCATCGTCGCCATGACCCCAGCCGAGCCGGGCCAGATAATTGAGCAGCGCTTCGGGCAGAATGCCCTGGCGCTGGTAGTCGACCACCGATACCCGGTCCTTGCGCTTGCTCATCTTGCTGCCGTCGGCATTGAGGATCATCGGCAGATGGGCATACAGCGGCAGCGGCGCGCCCAGGGCCGCCAGGATATTGATCTGGCGCGGGGTATTGTTGACATGGTCGTCACCGCGGATCACATGGGTGATGCCCATATCCCAGTCGTCCACCACCACGCAGAAGTTGTAGGTGGGTACACCGCCCGGGCGGGCGATGATCAGGTCGTCGAGTTCGGTATTGGCGATTTCGATCCGGCCCTTGACCTGATCGTTCCAGGCCACCACGCCATCGAGCGGGTTGCGGAAACGGATCACCGGCTCGACCCCGGCCGGCGGTGGAGGCAAGGTCTTGCCGGCTTCGGGCCGCCAGCGCCGGTCATAGCGCGGCTTTTCACCGCGCGCCTCGGCTTCGGCCCGCATGGCTTCGAGTTCTTCCTTGGAGCAGTAGCAGTAATAGGCGGTGCCCGCTGCCAGCATCTGCTCCAGGACTTCCTTATAACGGTCCATCCGCTGCATCTGATAGAACGGACCTTCGTCGTGCGCCAGCCCGACCCATTCCATGCCGTCCAGAATCACTTGCACCGATTCCGGCGTCGAGCGTTCCAGGTCGGTGTCCTCGATACGCAGCACGAACACGCCAGCGTGTTTACGGGCATAAGCCCAGGAGAACAGGGCGGTGCGCACGCCCCCGATATGGAGCAGCCCGGTCGGAGACGGGGCAAAACGGGTTCTTACGGTCATGATGGCTCGTGTCGAGTCGGTCAAAACGACGATTCTAACCCAGCCCGGCTAAGGTGTTGGGGATTGGCCGTGGTGGAAGAGAGGAAAACGCGAGGAGGAGGCTGAGAGAGGGAAGAGATGGGTTATTTTCTCTATTATTTCTAATATTTCTCTAATGGCTATGGATTATCACGATTGGTTTTCAGAATATTTGTATTTTGCAGATTTTCGAGGCCAGGATGCACAAAAATCCGCCACGCTGTCCTCCGACTCCGACTCCGACTCCGACTCCGACTCCGACTCCGACTCCGACTCCGACTCCGACTCCGACTCCGACTCCGACTCCGACTCCGAGCGGACTGCTGTTCGGGTGGAGTGGGAGTCTTGGGTTCTGGACTTAGCGGACGTTGAGTTTGAGGCGGCGCCGCTCGGTCGGGGCGCCTGGGCCGATCTGGGCCAGCAGCGGGCCGACCAGATTTTCGGCGCCCGGGGCGGCACGTACGCCGATTTCGCCATGGAGACCGGTCTTGGGCGACCAGTTGCCACCACCGTCGAGCTGGAGCTGGCCGTTCAGGGTCTGCACCTGGAATTGCCAGCTGTCGCCTTGCGGGGACAGGACGGCACGATAGTCGCCCAGCTGCGGCAAGGTCGGGACCAAGGGAGAACTGGCCTGTTGCCAGTCAACGGTCAGGCCGCCGTCGATCTGGCTCGGGCTGACGGTGAGGCCGGGCGAGGCCAGCCGAATCCGGCCACCGAGTTGGAAGGGTTGCAGACGCCGATCCAGGCCCACGAGCGGAGCGGCGGCGAAACCGAGTTCTAGCTGTTGCAGCTCCAGCCTTTTCCAGCCCAGCCGCAGCATGGCGCCGCCTTGGTCGGCTTCGAGCCGATAGGTAAAGCGGCCTTGCAGCAGTTCACGCGGTTGCCATTGCCAACGCAGCCGCTCGAGCAGTGCCTGATCACCGATGGCGAGCTGGCCGCTGCCATGCCAGAGCGTGCCATCGGCGGCGGCGAGCTTGACTAGTCCCTGGCTGCGGTTTTCCAGCATCCAGCCAAGCAGGGTGCTCGGCAATTGCGCCACGGCGCACAGGGGCAGCAATAGCGCGAGCAGCAGCCACCAACCCCATCCGAGTCGTTTCATCGGCTCAACTCCGCTTGGGCATCGACCAGTCCGCCCTCGACTGTTTTGACGCTGAGTTTGTCGATCTTGACGCCCTGACGCCGGGCCTGATCGAGCAGACGCAGCAGCGCAGGCCAATCGACCGACTTGGCGTTGAGGGTGTAGCGCTTATCGCCGGCCGGTGCCAGACGCAACGCTTCGGGCGCGAAGCCGCTATTGGCGATCAGCGCGGCCAATCCGCCGCTGTTGGCGGCCGGCTGGCCGTTGAGCTGTTGCAGATCGCGCTTGAAGCGGGCGGCGTCGAGCCGCAGTGAGGGAAGGTTGGTGCTGAGCTGCTGACGTTCCTGCGCCACCGGCTCGAACAGCAGCACATAGAGCAGGACCACCGCCAGCAGCACAGCACCGCTGCCGAGCACCAGGCGTTCACGCGGTTGGCGCTGCTGCCAGAATTGGACGAGGGGAGAAGGCAAGGCGGGCATGCGCGGTCTAGAGGGGCTTCAGGGTGAGCTGGACCCGATCGGGCGGATTGCTGCGACTGTTTTCGACCCGGGCACCGGCTGACAGCGCCTGGGTCAGGGCCGGCAGATTCTCTGGCTTGGTCTGGTAGTGCACGACCAACGTGTCGCCATCGAGCTCAAAGCCGAGCAGTTTGGCGCCACCTGCACCAGGTAGGCGTGGTGCCAGTCGTTCCAGCTTGGCGAAGTTATCGTCGATGGTGCTGGGCTGGTCGGGTTTGCGTTCCTTGAGCTTGGCGGCGAGCTGGAGCTTGGCATCGACGATGGGCGTGCCGGGAAAGGCGGTGCTGAACGCGCTATTCATATCGTGGCGCAGGGCCTGTGCCTCGTTGCGCATGGCCATCCACCCGCCAAACCAGCTGCCGAGCCAGAGCAGGGCTGCGACACCGGCGAGCAGGGCAGTGGGGCGCAGTCGGCTCCAGTCGAGATCGAGTTCGGCCCCACGGGCGAATTCGCCCTGCAGCAGATTGACGGCGTCGGGACGCAATGGCTGGGTCAATGGATCGCAATCGACCCGCTCGACCGGGCGTTGCAGCCGGTCTTGCCAATAACGGGTATCGAGATCGAGCCGGCCATCGAGCCGCAGGGTCAAGGCCGACAGGGTAGGAATAAAGGCTGGCGGCTCGGCCGGGTTGGCGGCATCGAGCCAGACGCTGTCGCAACCCTGGCGCGAGGCCCAGCCGTGGCCGAACCAGGACAGGGTGTCGTAGGCATCAGGCAGTAGATCCGCCACGCTGTAGATCGCATGGAAGGTCACGCCGGCCTGGCGGCCTGCTTCGACTATCGCGTCGAGCAGCGCGCGCTCGATCACGGCGACCTGATAGGTATCACCGTCGGCACTCCAGGCCAGATGCTGGTCTTCGCCATCGCCAAGCAGTTGGTTGTCGAGCGCATGGGTCAGCAGCTTGCGCGCTTGGCGGCGTCCGCCAGGCGGTAGCGTGACCCGGCTCAGCAATATGCAACTGGCAGGAATGAACAATTCGATACGGGAGGCGCGCGGCAGAGCGGACAGAGCGTCGCGGCCATGGGCGCCACGATTGGCATCGAACAGGCGCCATTCGACCACCGTGTTCGGGGCCGGCAGCAAGGCATTCTCGGCGAGAAAAACTCTAAGCGTGGACACGGTGTCTTGGGGGTCGAAAATCGCCGGCAGTATGACACAAAGCCACGCTGGACCGGCAAGCATGACGGAAGGAATGCTGACGCTGCATGATGGGGTTTGTTTTTTTCTGGCGAGCTGCCTTATACTTTCCTATTCTCCACCCGCTGTGGGCGGTCGCCGGCTAGCCCGGTACCGGTCTTTTGGGGTGAGCGAGAGTGGCGAAATTGGTAGACGCACTGGATTTAGGTTCCAGCGCCGCAAGGTGTGGGGGTTCGAGTCCCCCCTCTCGCACCAGAATTTAGCAGCCGCCGGCCGTCTAAGAAGAGGTTTCGGCGCGTGCAGGTTCCAACCATCACACGCGTTCTATAGGATCGATTCAACATGCAAGCACAACTGGAAACGTTGGGACAACTGGAGCGCCGGCTCGACCTCGCGATCCCGATGGGCGAAATCGACGCCGCCGTGGAAGACCGGCTGAAGCGCGTGGCGCGTACCGCGCGTATTCAGGGCTTCCGTCCCGGCAAGGCGCCGCTCAAGATCGTGGCGCAGAATTACGGCTTCCAAGTCCGTGAAGAAGTCCTCGGCGAAAAAGTCGAGGCTGCTTTTAGCAATGCCGTCAAAGAGCAGCAACTGCGTGTTGCTGGCTATCCGCAATTCCAAGCTCAGCCGATCGAAGGCGACGCCTTCAAGGTCAGCGCCCATTTCGAAGTCTATCCCGAAGTGGTGCTGAGCGATCTGTCCAGTATCGAAGTCGAGCGTCCTCTGCTGACCGTCGGCGAAGCCGAGGTCGACAAGACCATCGAAATCCTGCGTAAGCAACGTACCCGCTTCGAGCGCGTCGAGCGTGAAGTGCAAAAGGGCGATCGCGTGATCGTCGACTTCAAGGGCACCATCGACGGTACGCCGTTTGCTGGTGGTAGTGCCGACAACTTCGCCTTCATGGCCGGCGAAGGCCAGATGCTGCCGGAGTTCGACAGCGCTGTCCTCGGCATGAAGGAAGGCGAAAGCAAGACCTTCGACCTGAACTTTCCGGCCGACTACCAAGGCGCCGACGTGGCTGGCAAGACCGCCAGCTTCGAAGTGACCGTCAAGAATGTCGCCGCTCCGGTGCTGCCCGAAGTCGATGCCGACTTCGCCCGTACCCTGGGTGTCGAAGACGGTGACGTCGCCAAGATGCGCGATGAGATCCGCAAGAACGTCGAGCGTGAAGTGAAGCGCCGTCTGTCGGCCCGTGCCAAGGAAAGCGTGATGAGTGCCCTGGTCGCCGCCAACCCGCTCGAACTGCCGCGCGCCCTGGTCAGCCTGGAAATCGGCCGTCTGGTCGAGCAGGCCAAGGAAGAGATGAAGTCGCGTGGTTTCGACACCAGCAAGCTGCCGGTGCCGCCGCAGGTCTTTGAAGAACAAGCCAAGCGCCGCGTCAGCCTGGGCCTGATTCTGGCCGAAGTGGTCCGCAGCAATGAGCTGCAAGCCAAGCCGGAACAGATCAAGCGCATCGTCGAGGAATTCGCCGAAGCCTACGAACATCCGGCCGAAGTGGTGAAGTGGTACTATGCCAGCCAGGATCGTCTCGATGGCCCCGAAGCACTGGCTATCGAAGACAACGTGGTCGAATTCGTCTTCTCCAAGGCCAAGACGGTCGAGAAAACGCTGAGCTTCGACGAGTTGATGGGTAACGCCTAAACAGGCGTGACTGTGAGGTAAACATGAGCAACTGGCAGCGATCGGATTGGATCAACGAACGTCCCGAGCCGCAAGGTCTGGGTTACGTGCCGATGGTCATCGAGCAGAGCGGCCGTGGTGAGCGTGCCTACGATATTTATTCCCGTCTGCTCAAGGAGCGGGTGGTATTCCTCGTGGGGCCCGTGAACGACACTACCGCGAATCTGGTCGTTGCCCAGATGCTGTTCCTGGAGTCGGAAAACCCCGACAAGGATATCTTCCTCTATATCAACTCGCCTGGCGGTTCGATTTCGGCGGGCATGTCGATCTACGACACGATGAATTTCATCAAGCCCGATGTCTCGACACTGTGTATCGGCATGGCCGCCAGTATGGGTGCCTTCCTGCTCGCCGGCGGCAAGGCCGGCAAGCGGTTCTCGCTGCCCAATTCGCGCATCATGATCCACCAGCCGCTACTTGGCGGTTTGTCGGGTCAGGCGTCGGATATCGAAATCCACGCCAAAGAGCTGATCAAGACCAAGCGCCTGATGAACGAACTGCTGGCCAAACATACTGGTCAGCCGGTCGAAACCATCGAGCGTGACACCGACCGCGATAATTTCATGAGTGCCGAGGCGGCCAAGGACTATGGTCTGATCGATCAGGTACTGGTATCGCGTCAGCCTGAATAAATATACGATTGCGTGGGCCGGCTTGTCCGGCCCGCATTTCTTTATCAGTCCGGATCCGCGCCGGGGGTTGATTGACGCCGGGCTTGGGTTCAAGCTATCCGGCATCTCCGTCGCGACGAGGCTCACATGTCCGACAAATCCAACGAAAAACTGCTCTACTGTTCCTTTTGCGGCAAAAGCCAGCATGAGGTGCGCAAGCTGATCGCTGGTCCGCAGGTATTTATCTGCGACGAATGTATCGAGCTGTGCAACGACATCATCCGCGAGGAGACCGGCACCGCGACGCCGGCTGCCAAGCCCGGTGCCAGCCAGAAACTGCCGACTCCCACCGAACTGCGCGATGAACTCGACCAGTATGTGATCGGACAGGACAAGGCCAAAAAGGCCCTGGCGGTCGCGGTCTACAACCATTACAAGCGCTTGGCCAATCCCGCTGCGCAAAGCGGTGATGTCGAACTGGCCAAGTCCAATATCCTGCTGATCGGTCCGACCGGTTCGGGCAAGACCCTGCTGGCGCAGACGCTGGCCCGGCTGCTCGATGTACCGTTCGTGATTGCCGACGCGACCACGCTGACCGAAGCCGGCTATGTCGGCGAAGATGTGGAAAACATCATCGCCAAGCTGCTGCAAAAGTGCGACTACGATATCGAAAAGGCCCAGCGTGGCATTGTCTATATCGATGAGATCGACAAGATCTCGCGCAAATCCGACAACCCTTCGATTACCCGTGATGTATCGGGCGAGGGCGTGCAGCAAGCTCTGCTCAAGCTGGTCGAGGGAACGGTGGCGTCGATTCCGCCGCAGGGTGGCCGCAAGCATCCGAACCAGGAATTCCTCCAGGTCGATACCACCAATATCCTGTTTATCTGCGGCGGCGCCTTTGATGGTCTGGCGACCATCATCCGGCAGCGTTCGCAGAAGGGCGGCATCGGCTTCGGCGCCAGCGTGCATAGCAAGGACGATGGCCGCGCCGTGGGTAAACTGCTGCGCGAATCCGAACCGGAAGACCTGATCAAGTTCGGCCTGATCCCCGAATTTGTCGGCCGTCTGCCGGTGGTCGCCACGCTCGACGAACTCGACGAGACTGCGCTGGTGACGATCCTGACCGAGCCGAAGAACGCCCTGGTCAAGCAGTACCAGAAGCTGTTCCAGCTCGAAGGTGCCGAACTGGAGATTCGCCCCGAGGCCCTGACGGCGATCGCCAACAAGGCACTCAAGCGCAAGACCGGTGCCCGGGGCCTGCGTTCTATCCTCGAAGCTGCGCTGCTCGACACCATGTACGAGCTGCCGTCGCAACGTGGGGTGGTCAAGGTGGTGATCGACGAGAATCTGATCGAGAACGGCGGTATGCCCATCCTTATCTACCGGGACGATACGCCACAGGCCCAGATTGCCTAGTCGCATCGCTCACCGCCAAAAACCGCCCTGAGGGGCGGTTTTTTTTCCCGGCTGCGGTTGCGGGCAGCCGGCGATTCGTTAATGATGAATCGAATCCTACTGCGGTCCGACGTTGAAATGCTGTCTGGCCGCCCCATCTTGTCTCCATTGCAAACCCCTTGCCAATTGGACAATTTCTATGTCTCAGCACACCGAACTCCCTGCCGAGCCGATTGATCTGCCGCTATTGCCGTTGCGGGATGTGGTGGTGTTCCCCTATATGGTGATTCCGCTGTTCGTCGGCCGACCCAAGTCGATCCGCGCACTCGAAGTCGCCATGGAGGCCGGCAAGCAGATCCTGCTGTTGGCGCAGAAGAACGCCGCCAAGGATGACCCGGGTCCGGCCGATATGTACGACGTCGGTACCGTCGCCACCATCCTGCAATTGCTTAAGCTGCCCGACGGTACGGTCAAGGTGCTGGTTGAAGGCAGCCAGCGCGCCCTGGTCAAGCAGATCGTCGAAACCGATGCTTATTTCTCTGTGTCGGCCCAGCCCATCCCGCTCGACGCCGCCGAGGACACCGAAACCGAGGCGATGCGACGGGCCTTGCTGTCGCAGTTCGACCAGTTCGTCAAACTCAATAAGAAGATTCCGCCCGAGGTGCTGACCTCGCTTGGGGGAATCGAGCGTGCCGGCCGGCTGGCCGACACGGTAGCAGCTCATCTGCCGCTCAAGCTCGAGCAGAAACAGGACATTCTTGAGATGTTCCCGGTGCGCGACCGGCTGGAACACCTGCTCAAGCAGCTCGAGGCCGAGATCGACATCTTGCAGGTGGAAAAGCGCATCCGTGGCCGGGTCAAGCGGCAGATGGAAAAGAGCCAGCGCGAGTACTACCTCAACGAGCAGGTCAAGGCGATTCAGAAGGAGCTGGGCGAACTCGACGAGTCGCAGGACTTTGACGAGCTGGAAAAGCGCATCAAGGCTGCTGGTTTGTCCAAGGAAGCCAAGGTCAAGGTCGAGGCCGAACTGAAGAAGCTCAAGCTGATGTCGCCGATGTCGGCCGAAGCTACCGTGGTGCGTAACTATATCGATACGCTGATCGGTCTGCCGTGGAAAAAGCGGACCAAGATCAGCAAGGATCTGCCCGAGGCCGAAAAGGTGCTCGATGTCGAGCATTACGGGCTGGAGCGGGTCAAGGAACGTATTCTCGAATATCTTGCCGTGCAGCAGCGGGTGGACCGCCTCAAGGCTCCGATCCTGTGTCTGGTCGGCCCGCCCGGTGTCGGTAAGACCTCGCTGGGGCAGTCGCTGGCCCGTGCCACCAACCGCAAATTCGTGCGTATGGCCCTGGGCGGTGTGCGCGACGAGGCTGAGATTCGTGGCCACCGTCGCACCTATATCGGCTCGATGCCGGGCAAGATCCTGCAATCCATGAATAAGGTCGGTGTCAAGAACCCGCTGTTCCTGCTCGACGAAGTCGACAAGATGGGGATGGACTTCCGCGGCGACCCCAGCTCGGCGCTGCTCGAAGTGCTTGATCCGGAGCAGAACAGCAGTTTTGTCGATCACTATTTGGAAGTCGAATACGATCTGTCCGACGTGATGTTCGTGGCCACGGCCAACACCCTCAACATTCCGGCGCCGCTGCTTGACCGGATGGAGGTGATCCGCCTGTCCGGTTACACCGAAGACGAGAAGATCAATATCGCCGAGAAGTACCTGGTGCCGAAGCAGATGAAGGCCAATGGCCTCAAGGAGAACGAGGTCGCCATCCAGGAATCGGCGCTGCGCGATATCGTGCGCTACTACACCCGCGAAGCTGGGGTGCGTAGTCTGGACCGGGAAATCGCCAAGATCTGCCGCAAGGTGGTGAAGTCGCTATTGCTCAAGCCCAGCGAGAAGCGGGTAACGGTGAGCGCCAAGAATCTCGATAAATACCTGGGTGTTCGCAAATACACCTACGGTCTGGCTGAGGAAAACAACCAGGTCGGTCAAGTGACTGGTCTGGCCTGGACCGAAGTCGGCGGCGAATTGCTGACCATCGAAGCGGTAGTATTGCCGGGCAAGGGCAAGATGATTACCACCGGTAAGCTCGGCGATGTGATGCAGGAGTCGATCCAAGCCGCACTCTCGGTGGTCCGCAGCCGGGCCGAAGCGCTGGGTATCGAGCAGGATTTCTACCAGAAGCACGATATCCATATCCACCTTCCCGAAGGCGCTACGCCCAAGGATGGCCCGTCGGCCGGTATCGCGATTTCCACCGCCATGGTATCCATCCTGACCGGTATCCCGGTGCGTGCCGATGTGGCAATGACCGGTGAAATCACGCTGCGCGGTGAAGTGCTGCCTATCGGCGGCCTGAAGGAAAAGCTGCTGGCGGCCCACCGTGGTGGTATCAAACAGGTACTGATTCCGGAAGGGAATACCAAGGATCTGGTGGAAATTCCCGACAACATCAAGCAAAAGCTGGAGATTCATCCGGTGAAATGGATCGATCAGGTACTGACCCTGGCCCTGGAGCGACAGCCAATCCCTCAGGCTCCTGCCAATGGTGAAACTGTACCGGAACCGGCACCTAATCCCGCACCTGTAGTAGCGCCTGCACCGACCAAACACTAATATGTCATATTGGCCGATCGCCCGGAAATCCAGTACGGGCGCGGCTTTGCGCTTGACACGGGAAAAATGCGCTTGCTATAAAGCTCGTGCGATTGACCTCCCGTTGACTTATCCCACCAACTCGAAAGGGGACGTAATGAACAAGTCGGAACTGATTGATGAAATTGCCGCGCAGGCCGAGATTTCCAAGGCTGCTGCTGGCAAAGCGCTGGACGCCACCATCGCTGCCGTCACCAACGCGCTGCAAGCCGGCGACACCGTGACCCTGGTCGGCTTTGGTACTTTCTATGTGGGCCAGCGCGAAGAGCGCAGTGGCCACAATCCGCGTACCGGCGAAGCCATCATGATCAAGGCCGCCAAGCAACCGAAATTTCGTGCTGGCAAATCTCTGAAAGATGCCGTACAATAGCTAGCTTCGTTGCCCTTAAGACAGTTTGGGCCTAAGTAATAGCGGTGGGGGTGGTTAGCTCAGTTGGTAGAGCGTCTGCCTTACAAGCAGAATGTCGGCGGTTCGATCCCGTCACCACCCACCAGCACGCAGCAGATTTCTGGAGCGGTAGTTCAGTTGGTTAGAATACCGGCCTGTCACGCCGGGGGTCGCGGGTTCGAGCCCCGTCCGCTCCGCCAAACAAAAGGGTGAACTTAGTTCACCCTTTTTTATTTTGTCCTGAGCCCTGTCCGAGGAGCCCGATGTTCGATTTCGTCAGCAAGAACCGCAGCGTGGTGGTGGTCGCCCTGGGCCTGGCCGGCCTGGGCATCGTGTTTACCGGCAGTGAGATGTTTGCCAACAACGGGCCGTCTGAACAGGGCCTGCTTGCTGAAGTAGGCGGCAAAAAGATCACCGAACGCGACTTGGCCTTGGCCATCGGGCAACGCAATGTGCCCGATTCGGTCAAGCCCCAGGTGATCGAAGAACTGGTGCAGAAGCAACTGCTGCTCAACGAGGCTGACCGCCTCAATCTGCGTGCCGTCGACATCCAGTTGCGCCAGACCATCCTGACCATCGACGCTTTCAAAAAAGACGGCAAATTCGATCCTGCACTGTACAAACAGGTGTTGTCCCAGCAGGGCAAGACGGTCGACCAGTTCGAACGCGAACTGCGTGACCAGCTCCGCATCCGCAGTGTGGTGGCCGGTTCGGCCGAAGGCAACTTCGTCTCCAAGCTGGCGATGGAGCGCCTGCTGGAGCGGATGGCCGATCAGCGCGAAGTCGCCATGGTTGCCATCGAAGTCGAACCCTTCCTGGCTCAGGTCAAGGTCGAAGAAGACGAAATCAAGAAGTTCTACGCCGCCAACGCGGCGAGTTTCAAGCAGCCTGAGCGGATCAAGCTCGAATACGTGGTGCTGTCGCGCGAAGAACTGGCCAAGGCCATTACCATCGACGATGCCAAGGCCCGCAAGTATTTCGAGGACAATCGCGCCACCTTGGCCGACAACCAGGAACAGCGCACCGCCCGCCATATCCTGATCAAGGTCGAGCCGCAGGCTTCGGCTGCCGACAAGGCCGCGGCCAAGCAGAAGGCCGAGCAGTTGCTGGCCGAACTGCAAAAGGACCCGGCCAAGTTCGCCGAGTTGGCCAAACAGCATTCGCAAGACCCGGGCTCGGCCGTCCAAGGTGGTCTGCTGCCTGCCGTGGGTCGCAACGGCGGCTTCGTCAAACCTTTCGAGGACGCGCTGTTCAAGCTCAACAAGGGCGAAACCAGTGCAGTGGTCGAGACCCAGTTCGGCTATCACATCATCCGGCTCGAAGATGTCCAGCAGAAGACTTTCGAAGACCTGAAGCCGCAGATCGTCAACCAACTGCAACAGCAGGCCATCACCCAGTCCTGGAATGACACCAAGGACAAGTTCGCCGAGTTGGCCTACCAGCAGCCCACCAGCATCAAGCCGCTGGCTGACCAGTTCAAGCTGACCGTGCGCCAGACCGAATGGGTGCGGCGCGATGGCGGCAGCGGCGACCCGATGCTTGATGACCCGCAACTGCTCGAAGCGATCTTCAGCGAAGAAGTCACCAAGAAACAACAGAACAGCGAAGCCATCGAGGTTCGTCCGGGCTTTGTACTGGTCGCTCGCGCTGCCGCCTACGAGCCGGCTCAGCAGCAAGCGCTCGATACGGTGCGTGCCGATATCACCGCCAAGCTCAAGGCGCAAAAAGCCCAGGAACTGGTGCTGGCCGAAGGCAAGAAGCAACTCGAAGCCCTGCGCAAAGGCGAGACGCTGAATCTGCAATGGCAGGCTGCCCGTCCGGTCAGCCGCCTCAACCCGGCTGGTCTGGCCGAGAAGGCAGTCGATGCGGTCTTCGCCGTGCCGCTGAAAGAGGCTCCGGGCTATACCGGCCTGGCCAACCCGAGCGGCAGCGGCTTTATCCTCTACAAGGTCAGCAAGACCGCCAATCAGCCGCTCGACCCGGCCATCAAGCAAGGTCTGGCCGATTCGATGCGGCAAGTACTGACCCAGCAGGAGATCGAGGCCAATCTGAAGGCTTTGCGCGAACGCTATCCGGTACTGATGAACATCAAGGCCAACCAAGAGAAGCCTTAAACGAATTCTGGCCTAATTCGAGCCAAACCGTTTAAACAGAACAGCTAGTGGAGCAATCCACTGGCTGTTTTTTTGCTGATGGCTAATCAGCGCTTTTCGATCTCGTAGACGGTCTTGCCGCGCAGCTTGAATAGATGGGTAGCGTGGTAGAGATTTTCGGAATGCCCCACAAATAGCAGGCCATTGGGGCGCAGCAACGGTACGAAACGCTCCAGAATGCGCAGTTGGGTCGGGCGGTCGAAGTAGATCATCACATTGCGGCAGAAGATCGCATCGAACGGCCCTCGCAGCGGCCACACCGGGTCGATCAGATTGAGACGGCGGAAGGTGATCAGGTCTTTGAGCTCCTGCTTGACCTCGTAATGGCCGTCGCCGCGCCGGTTGAAATGGCGTTGCAGTTGCAGCGGAGTCAGCTTATCGACCTTATCGGCGCCATAGATGCCGTCCTGGGCGGTCCTGAGCACATTGGTATCGAGGTCGGTGGCGATAATGCGCACCGGTGGCCTGGTACTGTCGAAGGCTTCGGCGGCGGTAATGGCGATCGAATACGGCTCTTCGCCGGTCGATGAGGCCGAGCACCAGATATTGAGCGTGCCCAGCGGGCGATTGGCCCGCAGATGCTCCAACAGCACCGGAAAATGATGGGCCTCGCGAAAGAACGAGGTCAGATTGGTGGTCAGCGAATTGATGAACGCTTCCCACTCGGTGTCATTGCCGCGCTCAAGCAGGCTCAGATATTCCTGGAATGTGGTAAAGCCATGGGCACGCAGCCGTTTGGCCAGCCGACCGTAGACCATATCGTGCTTGCTGTCGTTGAGCGCAATACCTGCGTAGTCGTAGATCAGCTTCTTGATGCGTTCGAAGTCCTGTTGGGTGAACTTGAATTCACGCATGGAGGGCGAGTGCGAAGAGGACATAATCACGGACGCAGGGAAAAGGTATCGCTTAATCTTAGCAGTTACTTTTGCCACGATCGGCCGAAAGCACGGCCCGCCCGGATGGGCTCCGGACGGGGCCATGATGGCCACTTGAGCCTGGCCGATAAGCCGAAAATCGTCCTTTTCAGTGAAGCCGAGATGATTGCCTTTGCGCTATCGGGTCCGAGCCGGACCCGCAGGGAATGCCCATGGCTTCGCTGACAATCCCGTCTTGCTCAGACACAAAAAGGTGGTCCACGGCGCTCGTTCAGGCGGCCATGCCGGCGTTCCTCATACAGATGATTGCGCACCAGCCGCTCGACCGTCGGCGCCACTTCCGGCAGAAAACGGGCGAGCAGCCAATCCTCGGCCACCTTCTCTTCGCCTGGCAGCGCTTGCAGGCTGCAATTGCTCCACTCGACCGTCGCCACCAGCTCGACCAGTCCGTGTGCCTCGGGACATAGCTCGCGGCTGCACAGGGTGCACAGCTCGCTGATCTCGTCGAGCGCCAGGCCCAGTCGCAGACCGAGCCGGGTGGTTTCCGACCAGACCACATCCCAGTGCAGCGTTCCTTCCCATTGCCTCTGCTGCACCACTCCCCAATGGCAACGATAACCGCGGGCAGCGCGGTATTTATCGAGCAGGCCGGTCCAGTCATGCCGCGCCTCGTCGGACCCGAGCGCCAGAGTGTTGCGTTGACGCAGATAGTCGAGATAGACGGCGGGCGGCGGCAGGGCTTCGAGCAGTTTGGTCATGACGGCTTTTCCAACGATAAAGGGAAAGACAGCGTAAGCCGTACCGGCCTTCGCGCTACCCGATAAGCCGGCGTAAACGCTTTCCGTCGCTGCCTGACCTGTTGGCCTTATCAGCTTGGCCTACCGGTCAAAATCGGTAGCATGGGTAGACACTGGGGAACCGGAGCAGCGCCGACGGGGTTTGCTCACGGCGTCGGGACGGGCGGACGCACCGGCCGCTCGACGTAAAGCCAGCGCTAAAAAAGCACAAGGAGGATTCTATGGTCACTTCTGTTAACGCCGTGCGTGGCGCGGCGGGCGCCCGTCCGGCGGAGATTCTGGCCGGGCTGGCGGCGCTTGCCGATGCCTATTCCCTGTCCTGGAACACTGCACTCAAACTGCTTCAGGACAGCGTGGAAAAGCTCTATCTGCAACAGGGAAGGCGGGTCCGCTGCGTCTTCGATCCCGATGCCGAACCCAGCCTCTACGGCCTTGAGCAACGGCCCGGCGGCGAAGTACGCCTCAACGATCTGTTGCAGCCCCGGCTGGCCTGGCTGCGCCACCGGATCGAGGAATACCTCGACAGCGAGGCCGAACGCGCCGGCTGGCCGCTGGCCGTGGTCGAGGTGCTGGCGCGCCACGAGGATCATCTGCTGCTCAAGGTGCTCGAATCGGAACAGTTCGCCGACGGTGAGACCGCCATCCTGCCGTATAGCCATCTGGCCGCGCTCGATCGAGAACAGGTGCTTCAGGTCGGTGCCAACTTCTATGCCCTGCTGCGGCCACGCCCGCTAGCGGTGGTCGGCAAGGAGTCGTGGCATACCACCCAGGCACCTTGGCTTGCCAGCCGGCTCGATGCCCTGTTTCTGAAAAAACTTTTCTATCGCATGGTGCCGATGGACTGCCGGGTCGATATCGCCGGCGGCGTCGGCCTGATCGTGATTCCGACCGGCGCCGATATGGGCCGCTGTATCGGCCCCAAAGGCGAATACGCCAAGACCTTGCGTCTCCAGGCCGGCCTCAAGCGCATCCATTTTGCGCGTGAGGTGCCGGGACGCTGCTCCTCACCTACCCACCGGGTCCGTTTTGCCATTTCCCAGATCAGCGGCCATGGTCGCTTCCGCTGTGTCGATGGCGAAAACGGCGTGGTCCGGGTATTCGTGCCGCCGGCCAATGCCGCCGAAATCATCGGCGCCGATGGCGTTAATCTGCGTTTTACCCACTTCCTGAGCGGCCAGCAGATCACCGTGACGTCGACGGGCTATAAGGAAGATCAAGTTGACAAGCCGCTTGACGTCAGCGAGCGGCTAGCGGCGGTGAGATCCTGATCTGCTTCTGCTGCCACGCTGATCCGCCGTCGGCCGCTCCGGCCGGCGGCGTAAAGCGATTCCCTGGATAAATCCCGTGTGCTGAAGTCTGCCGGCTTCAGCCTGCTCATTGTTCTGATTCTCCTTAGAAATAGCGTTCAATTTCATCGAGCCGCAGACTGCGCCAACTGCAAGATGGCGTAATGCGCTTTTGCTATCTTTTCTGATGATTGCTGGTCCCGGACACACTGATGGAGGGGGCTTATGGCCTGGTGCCGCTCAGTGCAGTGGTAATGGTTGGAAGACAGATCGAAAGCGAATCGATAAGCCGGGATAGCCAGGTGGGAGACCTGTCCAGGTGACGCTGGGGTGCGATATTCTCCGGATGCATTGGCGCTGCTTATGGATAAATATATGCATTTCTAATTAATCCTGGCCATTCGTCTTGAAAAAAGTTTGCATATTATTTTCTATTTTGGAAATACCGCTAAAGCTGCGATTTGCTTTGTCTGACCGTAAAGGGTTTTCAGGCGATCTGGCGGGCAGAAGGTTGGGTCCTGCCGTGATAGCGTGTGGCGGTCGGTCCAGTCGGATCAAGCTCTTGCCACTGCCAGGGGGATAGCAAAATTGCTCAGCCGCGTTTGCCTCGATATGGATCATTCACTTCGACCGGCCACTGGTTCAGTGTTCGCCGGACGACTTGGCCGGCTTATCCACGTCAGATGGCGCGGGCCGACAGTCTGGCCCGCAGCCGTCCAGCAGTGTGGGCGGGGTGCCGACGGCCAGGACGCGGTGAATGGTCAGCCAGACCCCGACCACAGCGGCGGCGGACGGTGCGGACCGTGGCTTCTCGTCCGTTGCCGCGCGGGCGTGGGGTTCTGCTGCTGAGCCAACTGGTGATCGTGTTCGGTCTGGCGACCTTGACCGGGCTGGTGCTGTGGCTGCTTCCTTCAGCATGGCCCGATACGGAGACGCCAGGGCAGCTCCAAAGGCCGGTGCGGGTGGTCCGATAGCCGCACTCAAAGGAGTAGATCGATGTCTGCCATGCCCTACCGTCACCACCCCGGCCGCCGTCTGCGTCGGCTACTACTTGGCTGGATCTTGCTATCGGTGCCGCTAAGTTGGCTGATCGGCTGGCACGACGTGCCGCATTGGGGGCTGAGCGCGCTGCTGGGTGGCTGGCTGGTGCTGCGACTGGAGACCCTGTACCTACTCTGGCTTGAGCGGCGGGGGCTGCGGCGGCCGTTGACGGCCGCACCGGTTCAGATCAGGGAAGGGGTGTAGGGACCCGACGAAGCAGGGGCACCGTCGAAGTCCTTGAGCGCATCGAGCCCGAAGAAGCTGCGGGCCACTTCGGTGTCGGATTCGAGCCAAGCCTCGTATTGATCGGGCGACACCACCACCAGCGAACGCTTTTCGTCGCCAGGCTTATGGAAACGACCCATCAACGGATGGCCGTCGGCATTGATGGTCAGCAGCGAGAACGACAATACCGGTTCGCCGCCGCTTTGCACCCAGCGCTCCCAGATCCCGGCCACGGCAAAGTCGGCCTGATCGCGTCGGGCGATACACCAGGAAACGGCGCGACCGCTTTCGTAGTTCGGTTCAAAAAAGCCCTGCATCGGTACCAGACAGAACTGACGGCGTTTCCAGGCAGCCCGATAGCTGGGTTTTTCCGCTACGGTTTCGCTGCGAGCGTTGTAGGTCTTGCGACCGATGGTGTTATCGCGCGCCCAAGGTGGGATCAGCCCGAAATTGGCGCCGACACACTCCTGCCGGGAACGGTCGCCGTCGAGCCGCACGATGGGCGCCAGATAGCCCGGATAGACATCGGTCTTGAAATGTTGGGCAGGCACGGCCAGCCCGAAGCGGTCCAGGATCTGCGCAGCCGAAGAAGGTCGGAAATGGGTACACATAGTGGGTCAAGGTCGCTGAAAAACCGCTGTTGTGGGCGTGTCTGCTCCGTGAAACCAGCCAGCCTGCCCTTGCAAACCGTGACTGGGGTGCCACAGATGCCTAGCTATCCATTATGGGGGGCAGCGCGGCAGTTTTTCCAGTAAGTATCCGTTCGTTGTAATAAAGGCTATGCCGACGCTTCGAGGTCGATTTCTGTGTCATGTCTTGTCACATCAGCAGGGATGATCCCCGAGGTTGGGCGCAAAAACATAATTTCTTGTCTGATTTTGGTTGGATTTTTTAAAACATTTGGCAAAGAATTTTTATGTCGCACTGACCCTGGCTGATCTGCCGGAAGCGCCGGACCTTTCTTGCATGATAGTCGGCAATCACGGCTTCTGAAGTCGAAGCAGGGAAAGACGAGCAGCAGACAGGTTGCGCGAAGCCACAGGTCGTTTTCGCCACAACGGCGGCACAACGACGTGGGCAAGAATAATGCTAAATGGAAATGCAACTACCATAATTGGCGGAAGCAACTATGGTAAGTGAGGAGCTGCCGAAATGGCCAGAGATGGCCACAGATCTGGATTTTTGGGCGATAGTACAAATTCACCCTGTTCGCTCTAGGGATTTCCCATGTTGCCAAATGGGTTTGTAGCGGCAAGAGTTGGAACCTAAACGACCGTACCGTTACCTAAATGTCATGAATTCTTCTGCCCATTCGTTTTATCATCCTGCCTGGCCCAACGCGCCTGGCGCGTCGTCATCCCTACCGTTCGCTACTGGGCGGTCTTCCTGGTTTTCCCTGGCCTATGCCTTGCCTTCGACCGAGGCCGTGTCCGCTGGGCGGTACGGACGGTCGGGCCGTTTTTCTGGAGTGACGTCACTGTGTCCGCCGACCTGCAATCGCTGATCTTGAAACTGGCCCTGAGTTCGGGTAGCCACGGCCTTGGCATCGACCAGGACGGCAGCCCGTCGCTGATCGTGGACGGTGGCCTGGAGGTGCATTTCCAGCGCGGCGACGACGAGCAGAGCCTGGTGCTGCTGGCCTGTGTCGGCACCTTGCCGCATGGCGGTCAGGGCGAGGCGGCCTTGCGCGGCTTGCGCTGGCTGGCCGAAGCCAATTACGAATGGCTGGGCGGCGATGGCTTCACCCTATGCTGCGAGCCGGAAAGCTATGAAGTACTGCTGGCCGGCCGCTTCACGCTGGCTGCCCTGTCTGCCGATCCGTTCCCCGAACCGCTGGCCCGCTTTATCGATGCTGGCCGCCATTGGTCAGACCTGCTGGGCGCCCTGGCCCGGGTCGAGGCACTGCGGCCCGTTACCCCGGCCAGACGCCAGAGCGCGATGGCACGGGCCTGAGCGTGGTCCGAGTCTTCCAGTTTTCCTAAAATGGAAAATTTTAGGAAAAATCTTTGCAAGATTTACAGCGCAATAGATAAGAAAAAGCAATAAATGCTAAACAGAAGGCTCCTGTGTTGTGCTTGGACAGGAGCCTTTGTCTTTCAGGTAGATCACTCATGCCGGCACCGTAGTGGCGGCTTTGCTGTGCCATATCCAACGCAATCATGTGGTTTTTCTGAGCTGCCTATCCGGCAGTGAACTCATCCACATTGCTTTACTGAGGTCGCAGGTGTCCGGCAAAGACGAGGGGGCGATCAGCTTGGCCTTGGGGCAACAAGTGCGCTTTCCGCCACGATGGCAACGTCTCCGACAGACATCCCCTCAAATTTTTATGGCCAGCGCGCGGCTTGATACCTTTGAGTTGGTGGAGATTCGATGGCAAGAAGCTGGTATCGGAGATGCTGTATTGCTAAGAAGAGGGAGCGACTGAGAGAGGCCGTCTCGGCAAATAGAAAAATTTGAGAACAATAGTTGCGATAAAGGTAGCTGTTTTCATTTAATAATGAAAAATAGCTACCTTTTCCTTTTGTGGCATCCGATTCAGAACCAAGGTACTGTGGCTTCACCGCTCAGGCCATAGCTATTAAATTTTCCAGCGCAAGGCGTTGCTTGTAGGGGCCGGTGTTCGATAAACAGGCGGAAACGCTGGTCGGTGCTGTGGCTGTCAAGAACGATATAAGGCAGATCGAGAAGGCGGCGAGCCTGATCGGGAATCCGCGCGATGGCTTCTTGTTCCGACACGCCATGTCTGCGCATATGGCGACGGCGCAAGCGGTCCACACTGCTTTTGGACTGTACCCGGCTGACACAGCGGTGCTGGGTGCCTTGAGGCACAGGCTGTGGGCTGTGCAGCTCGATATAGTCCCGCATGCCACGCAACCAAGATCCTTCCAGCAGTCTTCCTAGACCGGTGACGCTGCCGTGGAGCCGCAGACGAGTCCCCAACGAAGGCGGTTCTTCTGCGAGATCGGGGAAGCTGACGCCGATGTCATCGTGCTTTCCCTCCACCAGTGCCAGATGGAGCTTGCCGAACAAGATGTTCAACAACTGCGTGGCAGGGATTTCCGGATCGCGTAGGAGGCGGATCTCTACATAGTGATCCATCGCTATTCCTTCTCGCCGAACACGCCGCCACGAATCAGAGTCGCCATCACGAAATGCTGCTGGTCGGTATCGGGCGCTTGTCCTTTCAGTACCCAATTGTCGAGCAGGGTATAGAAGTCCGCTTTTTCCCTAGGTTGGCGCCAGGCCTTGCCTTCGGATGTCACCGAACCATATGGTTCGACCGCGATGGGGCCTTGCCCGGCAGCACCGGGATACCAAGTATCGATAGTACGCAGCGCATTGCCGAGTTTCTGCGAGTGAATGGCCGCATGGTCACCGACGCTGTAAAGCGTTTTGCTTTTTTGCCCCTTCTTGCTGTCGCCCTTGTCGAGAATCAGCTCCTGCGAAGGAAAGACTTCCTGGCCATCGCCGATGCGGACGAAAGCCGTGATGTCGAGCAGTACATAGCTTTTTCCGGCCAAACCTTCTTCGATTACGGTCGCGAGCTGTTGCAACTGGGGATTTTCACTGGAGAAATCCTGCCAAGGCAGGCTGGTCGCGTCGAATAGCCAATAGTTGGCATCCTTGCCTTGCTCACGGTGCTGGATCTGGACGGAAATCATTTCCGCGCCGACTCGATTGCGCCATAGAAAGCGGGCATTGGCGAGATTGTGGGCATAGCGGCGAGCCAGCTCCCTGAAACCGTGAGCGCGGATATAGCCGTCGACGGTGGCTTGCAGCTTTTGGCGATATTCCGCGTTATTACAGGCGGAAGGTTGTCCCGCACCGCCCAGCACCCGCAGGGTAAAACGGACTTTCAGCGTATCGGCATCGTTGGGAAGCGTAGCGACATCTACCCGCTGAAGGTTGGGTTTCTGGATATCGGCATCGAGCTTGGCCGGGTTTTGCTGGCTGGATTCCAAACGGTTGGAGATCGTCCCCCGTATCGATTTTTCCCGGATAGTTACTGCTGGCCATTCGGTCGCTGCCTTGTTCGGGTCCCACTGGTTTTTACCTTCCTTGTCCTGGCTGAACAGAGACTCCCATTTGCCCGCGCTGAAGAGAGCGTCGGAAGGATCGAGTTTGCGCTCGAAAGCCAGGACGGATGCGGTTTTGTTGGTATCTGCGGTGGCCATGTCTTAATCCTTGTTCATCGTTGTCTGAGCGGTGGAGGGCGAAGCGGCAAAATCGTTGCGGCAGCGGTACAGGCCGTTTTCAGGGTCGGCGTCGTGGTACCAGAGCAGTTTTTCCATATCGTCGATACGGTGCGGGCTGATCCATTCACCGAGCCCGAGCAAGGTTTCCACGAAACGGAACGGCGTTTCGGGATCACGGCTGTTTTCGACTTCGCCGGGCGGATAGAGCGGTGAAATGGCCCCGTAGCCCAGCGGTAGGGGTACGAGCCAGCCAGGCTTGCTGCGTACCGTCCAGCGTGCCGGTTCGCCTTCCTTGATATCGGTCGGTGGCTCGTAGTTGAGGCGTGACAGGTCGAGCAAGGCTTCCAGGACCGAGTCGGTTTTCAGGTCGGTCAGATGTCTTTCCAGCTTGTCCTGCCGCTCGACCAGGGCGAAGCCAGGCAATAGACGACGGCGGATTTGGCGCGATTTCTGTCGAGCTTCGTCGGCGTTGTGAGGCCAGAAGTGGAGTTCCGGTGGGTCAGGACGTCGATGAGGATGAGGAAGCAGGCTGCCTCCGGCGAGCCGCATGGCGTTCGCCCTTTGGCTGATTTGATGAGCGAGGGTCTGTAATTCGTCTTCATCTTCGAACAGCGGCTCGGCGCTATAAACGCCGATCAGCAAAGACAGGTCGAGGTGGATGCGACCTTCTTCGACAATGGAAGCTGTGTTGCCATTTTTTTTAATTGGATTTCGGGTGAGATGGAAGACTTGGGTTCTTTTGCCCGGTGGAGAGGAAGCTTGCGGGGAAAAACCGTGGCTAACAATACCTGTGCCGTCTAATCGGATGCCTAGTTCTTTTTCGGTCTGGCGACTAAGAGCATGGACAAAGCCGGTAAAAGCCGAGGGTGCCGGAAAACCCCAGGTCAAGGGACTGGAAATGGCATTTGCATTTTGGACATAAAGATGGGGTAGGCGCAGTAGCGCATCAGGACGTTTAAACATGGTCCAGCTCCACACGCAGCAGGCTGATTTCTTCGCTCAATTCGCTGGCCCATTCGAGGTGTTCAGAATCACCCATAATTTTCTTTTCACTGCTGATCGCGCGATTAAGCCATTTGCCGAAGCGCGAACAGATATCGTCGCGCCAATCGCCTTGATTCCAGTCGTTGGCGAAATCCTCATCGGCTAGCGCTCGTTCCGGATCGAGCCATAACTGTTCAGCACGATCGAGCTTGCAATCTTCCTCGCTGCTCCAGCCGGATTTCATCTGCTGGATTTCGGTAGCGAATTGCAGGGCTTCGTCACAAATACGGGCAATTAGGTCGCGGCGGGTATTGCGGATGTCAATGTTGTTGTAGTCGGTTTGGGCGAGGAAATTTCGCAACGCTGTGGTGAGTTCATAAACGCGGCGGCGGCGGCCGAAACGGCCACTGAACACAGAGTTGACGTACTTGGGTGGTGGATCGGGTTGGAGCTGCCACGTAGGAGGGAGTGATGGCAGTAAATAGGCTACTCCCCGTCTTTGGCTATTCAATAAGCTGATGTTTTGTGTGTTGGAGCCGCCGAATTTCTGAATGGCTAGATTGGGATATTCGCAGAAACCATGTTCGCTGGCTTGCCCTTCACGCATTGCTTTTCTAGCCTCTTGCGACTTTTCGGAAAAACGGTCGCTATGAATGCGATGATACAGATGATGAGCCAAGGAGGCCGGATACATAGGGCTCAATAAGTGATGACTGCTATCTGCTATGGGAAAATAAATCTGTTTGGCAAGTTGATGGGAAATAAGCCCTTTAGGCGTGGTGAGCGAGGCAAAAGATGCTGCCCAATCTTTAGCCTTTTCTAAGTCATCCGATAAAGCTAAAAGAAAAGATGGATCTTGCTCTGCGGCACGTTTTAGAAGGTTCTTCTCTTCATAACTAAGGCAGAGAAACCTGTAGACGTCGAGAGCTGCGGCGTTGCCATCTACATCCTCTATGCGGTCGTCACCAAGACTATGTGTTCCAAGTAGCAATGGAAATTCTGTAGTCTGTTCTATATAAAGGCTGCTTCCTTTAGCGTCTCCGTGTGTAAATTTCAATCCAAAATGGATAATCTTGATTTGACTTGAGCGTCGAGCGGCACTCTGTAGCCAATTGGAGGGGAGATGCTCGTCTAGTAGCTTTCGTCTTTTTTCATCGTTGCCTGCTGACAAGTCATCGAGTTTTGCTTGTAGGCTTTCCGCGATGAAGCCATGAATCAAAGACTTTAACGCGGTAGATTCATCAGGGCGCTCCAAGGCTGCGCTCATGGTTTTTCTCCTCCGAAGAAAATACAAATTGCGAGGTGTTTCTTACCCTTTGAAACGCCGAAACCCCAACGCTTCGTGGTACATCCATCCCTGATTTCCTTCTCGCTGCTTTGGCAAGTCGATTACGCCGAACCGCAAAGCTGCCGCCTGTAGGCTCATGTTCTTTTCAATGGCCAGCTGGCGCAGTTCATCGATATAGCTCACCGTGCCCCAGAAATCGATTCTCGGTCCCAACTCCACAGGTAGGGGACGGCTCAGATAATCCACGCTGACCGGCGGCGCTTGAGGGCATAGCAATTTGAAACGTAGGCGATCGTCATCCACGTCCGGTTCATAAACATAACGTTCGCGTCCCTCCGGATCGTGGCGGAAGCGCTGCGTCCGTTGCAGCTCGCCTGATAAGGCGGCTTGGGTGGTCCACCACCACGGCACCTGCGCCGTCCTGTAACGCTCGTCGCCTAGCATCAAAGCGCTCAGTCGCCGATGTTCCAGATCGGCAAGATTGCCTTCGGGATCGAGTGTTTCTCGTTCTTGGATGCGGGGGCGAGCGTCGATGACCGCGAGTTGTTCCGCGCTGAGCAGGTTGGCGAGGTCATGGCTGGCGAGTCGAAAGTCGGCATTCTCGAAACCGGGTTTACAGAAAGCCTGTTCAGCCTTTTCCAGCGCTTTGATATTCCACTGCAACAGATAAAGATTCGGTTTCTGGCAAGCGCCCTTGCGATGGCGCCGAATCCGTCCCGCCAGCTGGATGATCGAGCGCATCGACGAGGGCTCTACGATGCTCCAGTCGTAGTCGTGATCACGCCCGACCTCTGTGACCGGCGAGCCTAAAACGATGAAGAGATGGTCGTTTTCCGGATATTGATCCAGCCACTGGCGCATTTCCGGATCGGAGAAAACCGCCTCGGGATCGTGGCGCTTCAGCAATCTGTCCAGTCGGCGTTCGATGGCCGAGCGCATCAATAGCAGGTGGCGGGAGTGATAGCAGCAGAGGTGGATTCGATGCCCGGTCTCCGCGCCGAGTTTCAATAGCGCTTGGCCGATATCGATCAGCGGATCGATATTGGCGAACCGGATCAGGCCAAAGCTGACGCGCTTGCCGCTGTGGGGATCGGTACTGACATGGTCGCGGTGAAGCTCATGTGCCATGCGCTGGAGGTGAACGGCCAGTTCGGCGCGTATCGCCTGTGGCTTGCTCGCCGAGAGCGAGAAGCGCTCGATTCGCGCCACGCGTCGAATATCTTCGCTTTGGCTTAGCTTCTTGACTCTTTTTTCGACGAATTCCCGATGCGCCGCCGCCAAAGTCTGCTCGTCGCCATGATCGCTGGTGGTCGCACCGTGTTCGTCGAACCAGGCGCAACAGATCGCCACCGGCTGGTTCGGGACGCCCCGGTTGACTTGGAAACAACGGCGTCCCTCCAGATAAGCCGTGAACAGACCTTGCACCAGTGCGGGCGGCAGAGTCGCCGACGATAACAATACCCGACTGCCAAGCAGGCCTGCCCAGTGCACTAGGCGACTCAATGCCGGCAGATCGCCGAGATCGAAATCGTCAGGCTCGTCGAGAACCAGATCGCTCGATAACAGACGCAGCATCGGCGCGATTTGCCGGCCGCCGCGTGTGCCTTCGGTCGCGGGGATGAGATGGTCGATGGTGCTGACCAGAATCGGTGCCGATAACAGGCGTTCGATTTGCGGATTGGCTTCCAGCCAGGTCTTGAACGGGCCATCAGGCAGACTACCCTCATAGTGCACATAGCTATCGTCGCTGAGCGCTTCTATCGACTCCGAGCCGGCGCGTGCGGCTTCGGATTCTTCCGTCGTTTTTGCCTGAAATGTCTGAGCCCGCTCGAACAATTCCTTTACTGCGGCGCCGCCCACCATGACGGCCAAATCGTCTTCCTCGAGTTTCAGCCGTTCCCGATAGGCTTGTCCGGTCTGCAAGGTGAGGGTCCGCAAGCCCAAGGCGATGCAGAAGCGGGCGCCGCGCTGCACGTCGGCCAAACCGTAGAGGATTCTTGCGTTGGCCAGGGTTTTGCCGTAGCCCGTAGAAGCCATATTGATGCCGAAAAAGCCCTGCTGCGCCGAGCGAGTCTCTAAGGAGCGCGCCAGGTCGAAGGCTTTGTCCTGCCAACGGAAGCGGGGATCGGTATTGCGTTCCTTAAACTTCTTGTGGCGTGCGATGCGCGGCAGTTGGCGTTCCAGCAGCGGCAGACTGCGAACGACGCGTTTACTGGTGACTTCTACCCCGATCAGATGCTCGTCGAGTCTTTGCTTGACGGTGCGGGTGGTCGGATCAGTATTGGCATGGAGCGGATAGCCGGGGTCGCCGTAGCGGGCGAGGGTGGGGCCGCTGGAGTAATGATGATCGGCCAGCATCAAAGCCAGCCGTGACAGATGGGCGACATAGTGGTTGTCGAGCCAGTCCTGCTGCAAAAGATCGGGGTGATTCAGGATCTGTTGCGCCAGATTGGCCGCATGTCGGCACCAATGGCGGCTATCGGTGGGCAAGCCATGCGGAAATTGCCAGCAAGCATTACGCAGTTTGGCGTCGAGATCGGGTTTGGCATTGTTCCAAGCAGGCGAAAACGACCGGCAGAGTATTTTCAGCGCCTCGGGAGCGGGCGTGCAGGCTTGATAGGACTGGGTAGGCAGAAAGTGATGGCTGAGAATCAGCCATCCGAGGGCGCGAGCGAGAGGGGGCAGCGATTTGAAAGGGCGGTTTGGTGGCGCTTGAGGGCTGGCGGGATCAGCCGGCGCATCCTTGATCAGTTTCTTGAGCCAATCCTGATTGGCCAATGGCTGATCTCGTAGCGCGGCGAGGCGTCTGAGCCAGGGAAGGTCGTCGCTATCATCGCCGACAAAAGCCTGAAACAAGCGTAGGGATACCCATTCATGCCGGTAGGGGTCGGCAATGGCTTGCTGCTTTGCCAATTTCTGCTGAAAAGTCTTACTGGCCTTGCCGAAGTCGTGGAATAGCGCGGCGAGTCCGGACAATAAACGAATGACTTCTCCGGTATGCCAATCGTTTTCGTCGTCACGACGAAGAATGTCCCGGGCCGTGGTATTGGTGGGCACGGCACCGTAGGCATTGAAGCGGGAGGCATCGCCGACAATCCAGAGTAGTTCGGTATGGTCGCGACCGCGTATCCAATGGCAGGCCACCGCAGTATTGCGTCTGGCATTTTTCTTCAGCATTTGCCGCAGGGTTTGCAGACCCTGGGCGGTGATGGGGGTCTGCCAGGTACGATCGCCCACCCGTTCCCCGAACTGATCGAGAATGCGTCGAGTTTCAAGCAGTGCTTTCTTGTTGCACTGACTGATCAACAGGACATTCATACAGTTCCCACCCCTACCTGTTCGGCAGTGGTCTTGAGGGTGTCGATCATGAAGTCGAGCGCTTCGGTGCGGGTGAGGCTATCGACACAGGCACTACGAAATACCTGTTCATCGTCACCACGCATGGCTGAGATAAACGCTTGGGGCAGGATCAAGGCATCCTTGACCAGGTCCGCCACATCAAATACCAAGCCCCCTCGCCGGGTCTTCCCATGCAGGACCGCCAACCCATGCGGAATGCCTAATACCCAAGTCGCGGTTGCTCCCAATCCATAAGCCAGATAATTGCCATGATCGAGAAAGCGATTAGCCGGATCGGTTCCAGTGCCGCGCTTGGCTCGGGTAAAGTCACCATAGGCGGTTGACTGGACTGCAAGTTGAAATAGCTTCTTGGTCAGGCGGGCTTCTTCAGTCAGCAGGAATTCGTGATCCGGAGCATTCTGTAGAATCTGTCGCGAACCATCGAGCGCAGCATCTAATGCCTGAGGCGAAATGGAAAATCCAGCTTCTTTGAATGGACGATAATCAAGCCAGTGCTGTCGGATACGTTGCAGTCGAGCCTGTTGAAACTTTTTTGCTGCGTCGAGGCGACGTTTGTCATCGAACCAAAAACGAACCCAGCGTTGCAGGTATTCGGTCGGGCGGTATTCACTCTGCGGGGAAAACCAAGCGACTTCGATATCGACTTCATTAGCGCTGAATAAAGGTGTTCCTCCACCTCCCGCAAAACCGACCAATACGCCTGCTTTGGCCAATTCTCTCATTGCTGCCTGGGTAATTGATGTGCCGGTGCCAAGCAGGAGCGTGGTCGTGTTGGCTATGGGGATATTCCAATATAAAGATTTCTTGCCTTCATCTGTTACATACTCAACCCGCCCCCCATTGACCAGAACCCGACATTGCTCAAGATAATAAATATTCGCTCGCTTGGAGTGAAGGATAGATTTGAGGTCAGAGGGTTTTAAGTCTTCCATAGACTCGGCTAGTCAGGAGCAATAGAGAGCACTGTAGACTGCGCGATAGAGGATTTCCATGCGATGTTGATTTGTAAATCCAATTATTTATATTTTCGATTGTTGGTCGGTTGTTCTGTATTTTTTGCCTTGTTGCATAACCCCCCCGACTCCAGGGTTGACGCCGGTTGTAAGCTAGCAGCATGAAGCCAGCCAAGCCCCGCTACCGCACGACGAATTGGTCCACCTACAACCGAAGCCTGCAAGCGAGGGGCGATCTCATGATCTGGTTTTCGCCGGACCTTGCCTGGCATAGCAATGAGCGTCCAGATCAGGCGGGCGCCCCGACGCGCTACAGCGATCAAGCCATTCAAATCATGCTGACGTTGAAGGTGCTGTTCCAGCAGGGACTGCGCCAAGTCCGCGGGCTCACGTGCAGCCTGGTGCGCATGATGAATCTGGACTGGGCGGTGCCGTGTTTCAGCACGGTCAGCCGGCGGCAGGCCACCCTGGCAGTGCAGATTCCGGTGCGACGCCGTGCCGAGCCCCTGCATCTGCTGGTGGACAGCACCGGCATCAAGATTCACGGCGAGGGTGAATGGAAGGTCAAGCAGCACGGGCCGGCTTACCGACGCGGCTGGCGCAAAGTGCATCTGGCCATCAATGCGGATACGCAGGAAATTCAAGCAGTTGAGGTGACCGACCAGCGTCAGGCCGATGGCCTACAGGTCGAGGAACTATTGTCGCAACTGCCACCCGGGACAGTGCTCGGCAGCGTGGAGGGCGACGGAGCTTATGACAGCCGGCGGGTCTATCGCGCCGTTCAGGCGTGGAGGGCCGAATGGCTGGTTCCCCCTCGCCGGGATGCCCAGCCTTGGCGAGAGCAGACCGACTGGGCAGCCCACCGCAACGACAAACTGGCCGCGATCAAGCGCGTGGGGCGGGCGATCTGGAAGCGCTGGAGCGGCTACCCTCGGCGCAGCCTGGTAGAAACCGCAATGCATCGCTTCAAGCGGCTTGGCGAGCGACTGCCGGCCCGACACCCTGAACGGCAGGTCGCCGAAATCCACGTATGCTGTGCGATCTTGAATCGCTTCGTGCTGCTGGCATACCCACCACGGTGGCTCACACCTGAATTCCGTCCGGGAAAGAGGTGACTCGATCTGAGATTGGGTTATGCGACAAAGCCGCGGGACTCGTATCTTTTTGAGCTGCCTATTCGGCAGTGAACGGTCGATTTCGCTGTATCCACGCCAATCATGCTTTCTGAGCTGCCTATTCGGCAGTGAACTTCAATGGCGTCTGCCTCTGCTTCCACGTTGCTTTCTGAGCTGCCTATTCGGCAGTGAACCGCTCATAACTAATCGGGCCATGGGTGGAGATTTTCTGAGCTGCCTATTCGGCAGTGAACTACCTGCACGATCAGTTCGAGTGGGCGCGCGATTTCTGAGCTGCCTATTCGGCAGTGAACGTCTACAAGACCCTGCCCGGCTGCGACGTCTGTTTCTGAGCTGCCTATTCGGCAGTGAACAAGCAGCCGATAAATTTGAACTATGAGGCAGATTTCTGAGCTGCCTATTCGGCAGTGAACCCGGCCTGATCGTCGATGGCCTGCACGCATTCTTTCTGAGCTGCCTATTCGGCAGTGAACATGATAGGCGGCCGGCCGTTTAGGTGCGTACTTTCTGAGCTGCCTATTCGGCAGTGAACGAGGACGGCCCGAAGATCGGATATTTCGATGATTTCTGAGCTGCCTATTCGGCAGTGAACGCGATCATCTGCTGTTCGATGCCGGTTCCCCATTTCTGAGCTGCCTATTCGGCAGTGAACAGTGCTAGGAAAGCGCCGGGCTGAGCTGTTCATTTCTGAGCTGCCTATTCGGCAGTGAACGGTACGGCCGGAACTGCCAGGGCTCGCGCCCGTTTCTGAGCTGCCTATTCGGCAGTGAACCATAACGAACTAAAAAAGTACCGTGTTATGCTTTTCTGAGCTGCCTATTCGGCAGTGAACACACGCTGCATAAGGCCGGCTCGACCACTAGTTTTCTGAGCTGCCTATTCGGCAGTGAACGGGAAACGCAGATGCGGAACGCTTAGCGCAGATTTCTGAGCTGCCTATTCGGCAGTGAACACTCGTTCGACTGGTGAGCCGTGTAAGGGCCTTTTCTGAGCTGCCTATTCGGCAGTGAACAATTCACGCGCAGCGAAACAGCAACCAGACAATTTCTGAGCTGCCTATTCGGCAGTGAACCTGAGCCGGTCAATTCGAGCGCCTCGACCTGGTTTCTGAGCTGCCTATTCGGCAGTGAACGCTCAGCGCTCTTCCTTGGAGGCCCTGGTGCTTTTCTGAGCTGCCTATTCGGCAGTGAACGCCTGTTGGTAACCACAAGGTTTTCTTGGCAATTTCTGAGCTGCCTATTCGGCAGTGAACACTGAGCGGTGATGCGTTGTTGATTCTGGAAATTTCTGAGCTGCCTATTCGGCAGTGAACAAAAAGAAGCCCTGTAAATCGTCCGTCCCCTTTTTCTGAGCTGCCTATTCGGCAGTGAACGAAGACATTACCGGGCTGCCGATGCTGCTTCATTTCTGAGCTGCCTATTCGGCAGTGAACGGATTATTGGCTGTGCGTTGAAGAATACGACGTTTCTGAGCTGCCTATTCGGCAGTGAACAATGCCTGACTCAGAAAGTCCTGATCCGGAATTTTCTGAGCTGCCTATTCGGCAGTGAACGATATCGTTGCGCGCGTGCCGGGCGTCAAGCTTTTCTGAGCTGCCTATTCGGCAGTGAACACAGCTTGCGCGCCCTAGCCGATTAACTGGAATTTCTGAGCTGCCTATTCGGCAGTGAACGAATCCACCAAGATTGGCCTTTAAAGTCGACTTTTCTGAGCTGCCTATTCGGCAGTGAACTGAATCTGTTAAGCGTTCACTATCCGGAAATATTTCTGAGCTGCCTATTCGGCAGTGAACGTCGCAAAGGACGTGATGGTCTTCCCACTTCTTTTCTGAGCTGCCTATTCGGCAGTGAACTCTTGTATATCGTCAAGATTTATTGTCGGCATTTTCTGAGCTGCCTATTCGGCAGTGAACACAAGTCGATTTTGTTGCCGTGCTTACACTTATTTCTGAGCTGCCTATTCGGCAGTGAACCGGCGCAATCTGCGCCTTTCAGCCGGTAATGCTTTCTGAGCTGCCTATTCGGCAGTGAACAAAGCGATGGCGGCGGGTGCCCGGGTGATCCGTTTCTGAGCTGCCTATTCGGCAGTGAACATCCCCGTCAGATGTTGCGTGGCGCTGCTCAATTTCTGAGCTGCCTATTCGGCAGTGAACTATTTCGGGGAAGAAGCCGTGGCAGCCGGCCTTTTCTGAGCTGCCTATTCGGCAGTGAACGATCCGAAGGTGAAAGTTCGGGCGCTGGGCCATTTCTGAGCTGCCTATTCGGCAGTGAACAATGGCTAACGGCAATGATGATTGGGGTTTCTTTTCTGAGCTGCCTATTCGGCAGTGAACCCATTTCTCCGGCAAAAGGTTTGCGGCGCGCATTTCTGAGCTGCCTATTCGGCAGTGAACTAGCCGTGCAACCGTTGATGAAGCGATCGGCCTTTCTGAGCTGCCTATTCGGCAGTGAACATGTGAATCCCGCAGATCCGCAGTGCGGCAATTTTCTGAGCTGCCTATTCGGCAGTGAACATAGTTACCGGCGTGCTCGGCGGCGTGGGCGCTTTCTGAGCTGCCTATTCGGCAGTGAACCCCAATCAATCAAATAATCTTGAGATAGACCCTTTCTGAGCTGCCTATTCGGCAGTGAACGATGATTCATGCCGCCGCTATTCGATCGCGTCTTTCTGAGCTGCCTATTCGGCAGTGAACTGTTAACCGGCTGCTCTACGATTGCGGTCGATTTTCTGAGCTGCCTATTCGGCAGTGAACTCGCCAATGCGCGGATCGACCTGATCGAGTATTTTCTGAGCTGCCTATTCGGCAGTGAACTCAAGCCAGACCCGAACACCGGCCCTGTTCCTTTTCTGAGCTGCCTATTCGGCAGTGAACGGAAGTGGTCGTTTTGTGGCTGGCCGCTGAAGTTTCTGAGCTGCCTATTCGGCAGTGAACCCTTCAAACCCGGCACCGACGATCTTGCCGGTTTTCTGAGCTGCCTATTCGGCAGTGAACGTCCGCGATGCCCAGGCTGCACTAGACGATATTTTCTGAGCTGCCTATTCGGCAGTGAACGGGATCGAATCACCAGCCGGCAAAAATGCCCGTTTCTGAGCTGCCTATTCGGCAGTGAACCAGAAGCGTTTAGCTGGGTTATTCGATGTAGTTTTCTGAGCTGCCTATTCGGCAGTGAACGCTAATGGGTCGTGAAATGGGAAATAGGGGATTTTCTGAGCTGCCTATTCGGCAGTGAACTCCCGGCACCGAAGAAGAGAAGATGGCGCCGTTTTCTGAGCTGCCTATTCGGCAGTGAACCTGGCTTGGGGAGTGTAGCCGGGAAATACGTCTTTCTGAGCTGCCTATTCGGCAGTGAACTTTGGTTTATCTTCCAGGAATATTTTTCTCGTTTTCTGAGCTGCCTATTCGGCAGTGAACGACAGACTCTCGAATTGAACGGCTCAGATTGCTTTCTGAGCTGCCTATTCGGCAGTGAACGGCGTGGTATACGTGGTATCGCCTGAAGCACTTTTCTGAGCTGCCTATTCGGCAGTGAACCTTGGAACGTAGGAACTTCTTCGGATTCGTCAATTTCTGAGCTGCCTATTCGGCAGTGAACAAGCAGTGAATCATGCTGTGATGGTGTTCAGTTTTCTGAGCTGCCTATTCGGCAGTGAACGCAAAAAAGTCATGTACTTGGATCAGGTTGGCTTTCTGAGCTGCCTATTCGGCAGTGAACAATTTTATGCGTTGATTACTCATATAGACATTTTTCTGAGCTGCCTATTCGGCAGTGAACATACGAAGTAGTTGACAAGCCGCTCGAGCTGATTTCTGAGCTGCCTATTCGGCAGTGAACGTAGTTGCCGCTGCCAACATATTTGAGGGATTTTTCTGAGCTGCCTATTCGGCAGTGAACCTAGGTTTCTGACGAAAAGAAAGGGTGAGCATTTTCTGAGCTGCCTATTCGGCAGTGAACGCGAAGTGGATCAGTACTGCGGCGAATGCCTTTTTCTGAGCTGCCTATTCGGCAGTGAACACTGCGTAATGCAAACCTTTTGCCGGAGAAATTTTCTGAGCTGCCTATTCGGCAGTGAACCTGAGGGCGATACGGTTACCATTTTGGTTGCCTTTCTGAGCTGCCTATTCGGCAGTGAACGATAAGCGGCGGTCATGTGGTTGGTGGGATCATTTCTGAGCTGCCTATTCGGCAGTGAACGCTTATTATCCTTCACACGCAATCCATTTGATTTTCTGAGCTGCCTATTCGGCAGTGAACGCAAATGGCTCAGATTGCCAGAGAATGGCAAGTTTCTGAGCTGCCTATTCGGCAGTGAACTGAGCCTCCATAGTAAGGCCATGCCCCGATCTTTTCTGAGCTGCCTATTCGGCAGTGAACGCCGCCCAACTTCGGGAAGCCGTACAGCCCATTTTCTGAGCTGCCTATTCGGCAGTGAACTCTGAAAAACTGGAACCGGCTTGGAAGTACAATTTCTGAGCTGCCTATTCGGCAGTGAACGTTTAAGGCAGCGTTGGTATCCCGATCATGTATTTCTGAGCTGCCTATTCGGCAGTGAACACCGTGGTCCCCTGGAGCTTGTTTCTCAGCAGTTTCTGAGCTGCCTATTCGGCAGTGAACGCCATGGCCAACGCCCGCGCAACCGAGCAGCATTTCTGAGCTGCCTATTCGGCAGTGAACCTATAGAACCGGTTATTGTACCGGCTGACGGTTTTCTGAGCTGCCTATTCGGCAGTGAACTATCCATGTGCGCTTCGGCGACTGGATTCCAGCTTTCTGAGCTGCCTATTCGGCAGTGAACGTTTCACGAAATAGTGCACGGGCCGAGCTGGTTTTCTGAGCTGCCTATTCGGCAGTGAACGCGGTCGGGCTGGAAAAATGAGCCGACGCACTTTTCTGAGCTGCCTATTCGGCAGTGAACTTGACTCGCTGCGGCAGCCTTATCGTCGCAAATTTCTGAGCTGCCTATTCGGCAGTGAACCCTCAGATCCTAATTGTTTGAGTTTTTCAATATTTCTGAGCTGCCTATTCGGCAGTGAACGCAGAATTGCCCACGCCGGCCAGCATGATTGATTTCTGAGCTGCCTATTCGGCAGTGAACCGGGAGCTGGGGCAGCCCCTTCAGCCGCAATTTTTCTGAGCTGCCTATTCGGCAGTGAACCGAATGATAAAGCCCCCGAGCTGCAATGGCCGTTTCTGAGCTGCCTATTCGGCAGTGAACAGGAGGCTTCGACGCTTCATCTTCGACGTCGTTTTCTGAGCTGCCTATTCGGCAGTGAACTGGCGGTCCAGCAGCGGGGCGTGCCTTGTCCGTTTCTGAGCTGCCTATTCGGCAGTGAACGTGGGCCAGCGCTATGACCTGGACCAGCGGCATTTCTGAGCTGCCTATTCGGCAGTGAACCGCGCAAGCGTATGCGGCGAAGTCCTGATACATTTCTGAGCTGCCTATTCGGCAGTGAACTTAATTCATTTCAGAAAACGCTGATGATATCCTTTCTGAGCTGCCTATTCGGCAGTGAACGTAGGCGGAGTAGACCAAGGCGTTGTAGCCTTTTTCTGAGCTGCCTATTCGGCAGTGAACACCAGCCCCGAAGCTCGGATTGTCGTCGCTCATTTCTGAGCTGCCTATTCGGCAGTGAACTCTTGAACAGGTCGAGCGCGGCATTCAGAGACTTTCTGAGCTGCCTATTCGGCAGTGAACTAGCCACTCTCTCAGCTAACTACTTGTTCCTACAGAAAAATATTACAGTTAGCTCCTCTCACCCCTCCTTGAAGCTGACTTTGTAACTTATTGATTTTTAAAGATTCCATGCCGTGGTCGGAAAAAAGGGTTTTTTCCTTCCTGTTCTTTAGATAGCAAAAAGGGGAGCTTCCCGCTCCCCTCTGGCTTTAGAACGCTGCTTCATCCAGCGCCAGCACGCTGTCAGAGCCTTGGAGCACGGCTTCGGCGAGACCGCTGACCTGGGGGAGCAGGTGTTGGGCGAAGAAGCGGGCGGTGATCAGCTTGGCTTGCAGGAAGGATTGATCGGCGTCCACCTCGTGCAGCTTCTGCTTGGCTACCAGCACAGCCCGGCCCATCTGCCAGCCGCCCAGTACCAGACCCATGATTTTCAGGAATGGCACCGAACCTGCTGCTACCGCCTTGGGATTATCATTGAACGATTCAACGATGAATTTTACGCATGCCTTGGCATCAGCAATCGCCCGGTGCAGCGGGGCAGCCATTTCAGGATAGCCAGCCGCTTCGAGCTTGGCCGCCGTAGCTTCGGCTTCGCCGAGCAGGGCGTAGGCGGTGGCGCCCTGTTCGCTGGCCGTCTTGCGGCCCACCAGGTCCATGGCCTGGATGCCCGTGGTGCCTTCATAGATCGCGGTAATCCGCGCATCGCGCAGATGCTGGGCTGCACCCGTCTCCTCGATAAAGCCCATACCACCGTGGATCTGCACACCGAGACTGGTCACTTCATTGACCTGCTCGGTATTCCAGCCCTTGACGACCGGAATCAGGAAATTGACCACTGCCTGCCAGCGCTGCTGCTCGGCCCGGTCAGGATGGCAGGCGGCACGGTCGAGGGCGGCGCCCGTGTAGTAGGTCAGGGCGCGTTGGGCTTCGATCTGGGCGCGCATGGTCATCAGCATCCGCCGTACATCGGGATGGCGGATGATCGGGGCCGGGGCCGGGTCGTCCGAGCCCAGTTCGCGGCTCTGTACCCGGTCACGGGCGTAGGAGACGGCCTGCTGGTAGGCACGCTCGGAAATCGCCATCCCTTCGACGCCGACGCCCAGACGGGCGTGGTTCATCATGGTGAACATATAAGCCAGGCCACGGTTGGGCTCGCCCACCAGGTAACCGATGGCTCCGCCTTCATCGCCATAGCTCATCACGCAAGTCGGGCTGCCGTGAATGCCGAGCTTATGTTCCAGCGAGACACAGCGCACATCGTTGCGCTGGCCCAGCCGGCCTTCGGTGTCGACCAGGAACTTCGGCACCACGAACAGCGAAATTCCTTTCACCCCGGCCGGCGCATCGGGCAGGCGGGCCAGCACCAGATGGACGATATTGTCGGCCATATCGTGCTCACCCCAGGTAATGAAGATCTTCTGGCCGCTGATCTTGTAGCTGCCGTCACCGACCGGCACGGCGCGGGTGCGGACCTGGGCCAGGTCGGAACCGGCTTGCGGCTCGGTCAGGTTCATCGTGCCCGGCCATTCGCCCGAGGCCATCCGCGGCAGGTACAGCGCCTTCATTTCCGGCGAGGCATGATGGTCGAGCGCTTCGATGGCGCCCAGTGTCAGCAGCGGACACAGGCTGAAGGCCACATTGGCGGCACACCACATTTCTTCGGTGGCCATCGCCACCAGCGCCGGCATGCCCTGGCCGCCGTGCTCGGTCGGTACGCGCAGGCCGATCCAGCCGTTTTCACAGAACTGGCGATAGGCTTCCTTGAAGCCCGGGGCGGTCGTGACCGTGCCGTTGTCGAGCCGGTTGCCGTGGCGATCGCCCACGCTGTTGAGCGGGGCTACCACGTCCTGGGCCAGTTTGGCCGCTTCTTCGAGGATGGCGTCGACCAGTTCGGGATTGGCGTCTTCATAGCCGGGCAGGGCGGCGACCTCGCTCAGTCCCGCGAGTTCGTTCAGAACGAAACGGATATCGTTGACGGGGGCTTGATAGCTCATGAGGATTCTCCTAGCGAGCGATTGATCGATAGCGCTTGCAGAAAAAACGGCCGCGTCGCGGCGGCCGTTGCAGTCGAGACCGAACCGGGCGGCAGGCGCCGCATGGCGGCCAGCCGGTTCGGGAGGGCGGTGGCCCGATGATTATTTGTCCAGTTCCTTGATCAGTTCGGGCACCACGCTGAACAGATCGCCCACCAGACCGTAGTCGGCCACCTGGAAGATCGGGGCTTCCTCGTCCTTGTTGATGGCGACGATCACCTTGGCGTCCTTCATCCCGGCCAGATGCTGGATCGCCCCCGAGATGCCGACCGCCACATAGAGCGAGGGGGCGACGATCTTGCCGGTCTGACCGACCTGGTAGTCGTTGGGGGCATAGCCGGCATCGACGGCGGCGCGGCTGGCGCCCACGGCAGCGCCGAGCTTGTCGGCCAACGGCTCCAGCACGGCGTGGAACTGTTCGCTCGAACCGAGTGCCCGGCCGCCCGAGACGATGATCTTGGCGGCAGTCAGCTCCGGCCGGTCGGACTTGGTCAGTTCCTGGCCCTTGAAGCTGGCCAGGCCCGTGTCGCTGCCCGCATCGATCGCTTCGACGGGGGCGCTGCCGCCAGTGGCGGCCACGGCGTCGAAGGCGGTGGTACGCACGGTCATCACCTTGATCGGGTCGATCGACTGCACCGTGGCGATCACGTTACCGGCGTAGATGGGGCGCTCGAAGGTATCGGCCGAGACGACGGCCGTCACATCGGACAGCTGGGCCACATCGAGCAGGGCCGCCACGCGTGGCAGGAAGTTCTTGCCGGAGGTGGTGGCGGGGGCCAGCACATGGCTGTAGGACTTGGCCAGATTGACCACCACCGGGGTGATGTTTTCCGCCAGTTGGTGGGCCAGATGCGGGGCATCGGCGACCAGGACCTTGGCGACGCCGGCGACGGCTGCGGCTGCCTGGGCGGCGCCGCTGCACTGATGGCCGGCCACCAGCAGATGGATATCGCTGCCGAGCTTCTGCGCGGCGGCGACGGTGTTGAGGGTGGACGCCTTGAGCGTCGCGTTATCGTGTTCGGCGATGACGAGAACGGTCATTTAGATCACCTTCGCTTCGTTCTTGAGCTTGGCGACGAGTTCGGCCACCGAAGCCACTTTGATGCCGGCCTTGCGCGACGGCGGATCGGACACCTTGAGCTGCTTGAGGCGCGGGCTCGGATCGACACCGAGTTCGGCCGGGGTCAGCTTGTCGAGCGGTTTCTTCTTGGCGGCCATGATATTGGGCAGCTTGACGTAGCGCGGCTCGTTGAGGCGCAGATCGGTCGTCACCACGGCAGGCAGCTTCAGGGCCACGGTTTCCAGGCCACCGTCGATTTCGCGGGTGACTTCTACCGAGGCGGCATCGAGCGCCACTTTGGAGGCGAAGGTGCCCTGCGGCCAGCCCAGCAGGGCGGCGAGCATCTGACCGGTCTGGTTGGCGTCGTCGTCGATCGCCTGCTTGCCGAGGATAAACAGCTGCGGCTGTTCGCGTTCAGCCACGACCTTGAGCAGCTTGGCGACGGCCAGCGGCTGCAACTGGGCATCGGTCTCGACGTGGATGGCACGGTCGGCACCCATGGCCAGCGCGGTACGGAGGGTTTCTTCGCACTGCTTGAGGCCGAGGCTCACTACCACCACTTCGCTGGCCTTGCCGGCTTCCTTGAGGCGGACTGCCTCTTCGACGGCGATCTCGTCGAACGGGTTCATCGACATCTTGGCGTTGGCGACATCGACATCGCTGCCGTCCGCCTTGCACCGCACCTTCACGTTGTAATCGACAACGCGTTTGACTGCGACTAAGACTTTCACGCTTCCTCCGCAGGGGTCGGATAAATCGGGGAATCGGTTATGGGCATAACCGGGCGCCGGAGCACCGGGCGTTGCAGCACGCGGTGTCGAACACCGCTTTGCCTACGCCGCGCCAGGGCGCGCTCAACGCGCAAGCATAGCACCGGCGGCCCCCGACCGTCTTGCCCGGGCCGGGCTTCGCCCGGCGCGCCCGGACTGGATTCGAACGCAAGGCTAGCACCGCCGCTTTCATTTAAACAAGCGTTTGATCTATGACTTGACGGGAAAAACACACCGGACTTGCGTTGCGACACTGATGTTGCCCTGCAACAATAAAGCGACGACCCGCCGGGTCGTATCCGACCAGTACAGGGGGAAGGTATGACGATCTATTTCGAGGACATCACGCTCGGCCAGACCGCTCAGTTCCGCAAGACAGTCACCGAAGCCGATGTGGTGCTGTTCGCCGGCATCACCGGCGACCATAACCCGGTCCACACCGACGAGGAATACGCCCGTGAGACACCGTTCAAAGGCCGCATCGCCCATGGCCTGCTGACTGCGAGTCTGGTGTCCACTGTGCTGGGCAATCAATTGCCGGGACCCGGCACCATCTATGTTTCCCAGATCATGCGCTTTACCGCGCCGGTGCATATCGGCGACACGGTCACCGCCAGTGTGCGGGTGACCACGCTCGATCCGGTACGGCACCGGGTTACGCTGGCGATCCGCTGCTCGGTTGCCGACACCACGGTGCTCGAAGGCGAGGCCGTGGTGATCGCGCCCCGGCGAGGGTGAGCAGGGTCTTATTGAATAAATAATCAGGACAACTACTTGCAAGACAGTTGGCTGGATAAAAAAGAAAAATAAATATTTTTCCAAAGTGAGGTGGAGGAGGGACAGTCTCGCGTTTTTATTGGGCCGGACAGCCGTCCGAGCATATTAGAATGAGGACAAATGCGGCGCCGCCGGCGCCCACCCTCGCCAAACAACCAACACATGACAAACACCGCCACACTGCTGATTTCCTGCCCAGACCGCAAAGGTCTGGTGGCAGCGATTGCCAATTTTCTCTACACCTATGACGCCAATATCCTGCATGCCGACCAGCACCAGGACGAGGCCGAAAATCTGTTCCTGATGCGGGTGGAGTGGGATCTGGCCGATTTCAAACTCGATATGAACGCCTTTTCGGCTGCGTTCCAGCCCATCGCCGAGCGGTTCTGCATGGATTGGCGCATCAAGCTGTCGAGCCGCAAATTCCGGATGGCGATTTTCGTGTCGCGCTACGACCACTGTCTGGTCGATCTGCTGCACCGCTGGCAGTCCGGTGAATTGCAGTGCGACATCCCGCTGATCATCTCCAACCACGAAGACTGCCGCCGCCATGCCGACTTCTACGGCATTCCCTACTATGTGATTCCGGTCGGCGGCAACAATAAGCGCGAGGCCGAAGCCCAGCAGCGGGCCCTGCTCGAGGAGCACGGCGTCGATCTGATCGTGCTGGCGCGCTATATGCAGGTGCTGTCGGCCGAATTCTGTGCGGCCTATCCGCGGCGGATCATCAATATCCACCACAGCTTCCTGCCCGCCTTCGACGGCGCCAAGCCCTACCACCGTGCCCATGAGCGCGGCGTCAAACTGATCGGTGCCACCGGCCACTATGTCACCGAGGTGCTCGACGACGGTCCGATCATCGAACAGGGGGTGATCCGGGTCTCGCACCGCGACACCATCGATGACCTGATCCAGAAAGGACGCGATCTCGAGCGCATGGTGCTGAGTCGCTCGCTGCGCTGGCACCTGGACCACCGCATCCTGGTCTGCGGCAAGAAGACGGTGATCTTCGACTAGCGGCCTTGGCCGCCCACCATGACCATCGATATCCGCACGCTGGCGCTATTGCTGCTGCTGACGCCGCTGTTCACCAGCGCCTTGTTTCTGCTGGCCAGTCGTGGGGTGGCGCGTCAGCCGGGTTCCTGGCAGTGGCTTGCCAGTGCCGCGGCCATGGTGGTGGGCTGGAGCCTGTTGCTGCTGCGCGGCACGATTGCCGACTGGCTCAGCATCTATGTGGCCAATGTCTGCTTCTTTTGCGCCCATGTCCTGATGCATGGCTCGCTCGCTGCGCTGCTCGGGACACGCCGGCTGGTCGTGGCGATCCGCTGGGTGGCGGTCGGCTGTGCGCTGGTGTTTCTGCTGGTCTATCTGGCCGGCGCCGAACTGGGGCAACGGGCGGCCTTTCTGGCGATGTGCACGGCACTGCTGACCGGCATCACCGCCCGCCTGATGCTGGCCGACAGCCGCAACCCGCCTCAGCCGGCGCGGCGGGCGCTGGGCTTGTGGTATCTGGGCTGCGCCACGCTGCACTGGCTGCGTCTGGCGATCTTTCTGGTCGAGCCGCAACAGGATCTGTTTGCGCCGCGTCTGGGCTCGGCCTTGTTGTTCCTGACGGTGTTCGCCACCGAGATCGGTGTGACCTACGGCTTTCCGCTGGTGTCGCGCGAGCGGCTGCTGCTCGAACTCGACCGCCGCGCCACCTTCGATGGTCTGACCGATACCTATAACCGCTTTGCCTTCGATACGGTGGCGCAAGCCTCGCTCGCCCGGCTGGGGCGCGAACACGAGGGGCTGGCGCTGCTGATGCTCGATCTCGACCATTTCAAGCAAGTCAACGACCGCCACGGCCATGCCGCCGGCGATGCGGTGCTGCGCCAGACCGCCGAGCGGCTGCGCGCCCAACTGCGCGTCGGCGATCTGTTGGGGCGCTATGGCGGCGAGGAATTCGTGGTGCTGCTGCCGGCGACCTCCGCCGCCGAAGCGATCGAAGTGGCCGAGCGCTTGCGGCAGGCAGTACGCTCCAGCCCGGTCGGCTATGGCGCCCAGTCGATCACGGTGACGATCAGCGTGGGCGTCGCCGCCACGGTCGAACCGGTGCTGCTGGAGCGGCTGTATCGGGCAGCCGATCTGGCCCTCTATAGCGCCAAGCGCGATGGGCGCGACCGGGTGGTGGTGGCGACCGACTATGGCACCGTAGTGACCTGAGGGACCGCTGCTCGCCAATGCAGTGGAAAAGCGCGATTCCCGGCTCGTCCACGATCCTGAGCGAGCCACACTGACCCAGAGGGTGGTTTGGGACAGGTCAATCGGAGCGGTGCCGTTGGCGTCCGGACGCAAAGCCTCTGGAGCGGCTGGAGCGGTCGTTGCACTGAACAATGTAAGACTGTGTAAATCGCGCGAGCGGACGGAGCGGGGCGCCGTGTTGGCCGTCTAAGCTGGGGGGGCGGTATGCCTGCCTGGTCTGTCTTGTTCGGAGAAACGCCATGAAAACCCTGTCCCTGCTGCTGGGTGCCGCCTTGCTGGGCGGCTGTGCCAATCTGCATAACGAGAGTCTGCTCGATGGTCGGCGTGAGTTCGGCCGAGCCGATATGCATCTTTATCCCGTCAAAGTGGTAGCGATTGACGGTAAATCGGTGATCAGCGACGACCCGGTGCGTGCCGAGGCCGGTGAGCGTCGTCTGAAGCTGATCACGGCCCCGGTGGGGGGGTTTTATCTGCCGCCCGAGAAGGTGGTGCCGTTTACCATAGCGCCTTGCAAGCGCTACTATCTCGCCGCCAGACGAGATAGTCCCCTGCAACAGGATTTCGAGCTGGTGGTGCAGGATGTCGAGCCGCTGGCGGGCTGCGACACCCAGGCGCCCTGATCCCGGCCACTGACTCCACCGCATGCGCAAACTGCTTACCGACGCCTTCGAGATCGCCTGTTTCCGTATCCGTCCGCTCGACCACTACGTCTATCCGTTCTGGCAACCGATGCTGTGGTTGAGCCTGATCTCCGCCGTACCGGTGCTGACCGGTGCCTTGCAGGCATCACTGCCCGAGCGCCTGCTGTTTTTCGAGCTGCTGGGCTGGGCCCAGGTGCTGCTGTTGACGATCTTCCTGTCGTGGTGGCTGCGGCTGGGCCAGCGTTGGAAGGGAGAAGGCAGCCTGTTCCCGCTGACGGTGCTCTGCCATAGCTCGGCCCTGCTGCTGGTGCTGGCGCCCGTCCTGGAAACGGGCGCCTTTCTGTTGTTCAAGGCGGCCTTGTCGATCTATCAGGTGGTGCTGCTGGTGGTGGCGCTCAGCCGGGCCACCGGGGTGACGCGTGGCCATGTGGCGATTGGTCTGCTGGCGTCGGCGCCGACCATCTTGCTGGTGCTGCTGATTTCGCAGCAGTTTCTGCTCCAGTCGGGCTGGAGTCCCACCCTGAACCGTATGGCGGCCGAGGTCGAAGCGGCCCGCCAGAGCGGGCGGCCGCAGCCGCCCACGCCGGAGGCGCGCTGAGATGGCCGGTTTCCGTTTCCAGGCGCTCGACGAGCGCGGGCGCACCATAGAAGGGGTGGTCGAGGCCGACACCCTGAAGCTGGCCCGGACCCAGTTGCGCGAGCGCGGTCTATGGGTATCCGAGCTGGCCGAATTGAGCGGTGGCGAAGCCGGCGAGCGCAAGAACAGCCGGGTCAGCCTGTCCACCACCGATCTGGCGCTGATCACCCGGCAATTCGCCACTTTGCTCGACGCCGGTCTCACCATCGAACAGGTGCTGACCGTGCTGATCGAGCAGGCCGAAGTCAATCGGGTGCGCGATGTGCTCGCTGCGGTGCGCTCCGATATTCTGGCCGGCTCGCCGCTGTCGGCGGCGCTGGCCCGTTTTCCCCGTGTTTTTCCCGAGCTCTACCGCACCATCGTCCGCGCCGGCGAAGAGTCGGGCCGTGCCGCCGCCGTGATGCGCCGGTTGGCCGACTATATCGAAGCACGCCAGGCGCTGGCGGCCAAGGTCGGGGTGGCCTTCGTCTATCCGGCCGTGGTGCTGGCCGTGTCGGTGCTGGTGATCGTCGGCATGCTGACCTGGGTGGTGCCGCAGATGGTGACGGTATTCCAGAGCGCCAAGCAGACGCTGCCGCTGTTGACCCGGGCGCTGCTGTGGCTGTCGGCGGGGCTGCGCCAGTATGGCTATCTATGGCTGATCGCCCTGACCGGCGCCGGCGTGGCGCTGCATTTCGCCTGGCGTAACGAGGGCTTTCGCCGCGCCCTCGATGCGCTGCTGTTGCGGCTGCCCTTGCTGGGCCGGCTCAACCGGGCCGGCAATACCGCGCGGCTGGCCAGTACCCTGTCCATCCTGGTCGGCAGCGGCGTGCCGCTGTTGACGGCGATGAACGCCGCCGCCGGGGTGGTCGGCAACCGCGTGCTGCGCGAGGCGGTGTCCGATGCGCTGCGCGATGTGCGCGAAGGCGCGGCGCTGTCCACGGCGCTTGGCCGCAGCAAGCTGTTTCCGCCCGTGCTGGTCCATCTGATCGCCAGCGGCGAGGCAAGCGGCCGGCTTGAGGCGATGCTCGACAAGGCGGCGCAGCAGCAGACCGGCGAACTCGAACAGCGCGTCGCCACCTTCACCAGCCTGCTTGGCCCGGCCATGGTGCTGATCATGGGCGTGTCGGTGCTGCTGATCGTGCTGGCGATCCTGCTGCCGGTATTTGAAATGAACCAACTGGTGAAATAAGCCTCGATGAACGACGCCGATACCACGCTGGCCGAGCTGCGCGAACTGGTGCGCCGCTTTGTGGCTGCCCGTCACTGGGAAAGCGCCCATCAGGGCAAGAATCTGGCCATGAGCATCGCCATCGAAGCGGCCGAGCTGATGGAGCACTTCCAATGGCACAGCAACGACGCCGGGCTCGATCCCGCCGAGCGGGCGGCGATTGCCGAGGAAGTGGCCGATGTGGCGATCTACACCCTGAGTTTCTGTAACCGGCTGGGGATCGACCTGGCCGCGGCCATTGCTGCCAAGGTAGCCAAGAACGAAGTCCGTTTCCCGATTGCGGGGGCAGCCAGCCAACTTAGCGAGGAGTCCTGATGAACCGTCCGTCCCGTCGCCGCGCCCGCGGCTTTACCCTGATCGAAATCCTGGTGGTGGTGGCCATTCTGGCCATCCTGGGCGCCTTGATCGTGCCGCGCATCATGAGCCGGCCCGACGAGGCGCGGGTCAGCGCCGCCAGACTCGATATCCAGGCGCTGGTGCAGTCGCTCAAGCTCTACAAGCTCGACAACGGTGTCTATCCCACGACCGAACAGGGTCTGAAAGCGCTGGTCGAGAAGCCGACCACCGGCCAGATTCCGACCAACTGGAAAGCCTATCTCGACAAGCTGCCGCAAGACCCGTGGGGCCACGATTATCTCTACCTCAACCCCGGTCTGAAAGGCGAGATCGATGTGATGAGCTATGGCGCCGACCGTCAGTCGGGCGGCGAAGGGTATAACGCCGATATCGGGTCCTGGATGCTGTGAACCCCAGGCGGCGCGGCCCGGCGGGCTTTACCCTGATCGAGGTGCTGGTGGTGCTGGTGATTGTCGGCGTGATCGTGACGCTGGCGGCGGTGCGCTTTGGCGAAAGCGACGGCAGCCGGCTCGGCCGTGAGGCCGAACGGCTGGCCGCCTTGCTTGAAGTCGCCAGCGACGAGGCCATCGCCAGCGGCACTACCCTCGGGTGGCGTCCCGATGGGCGTGGTTACCGGTTCTGGAAACGTCAGGGCAACACCTGGCTGCCGCTCGACGATAACGAAACCCTGCGGCCGCGCGAACTGCCTGAAGGGATGCTGATCGACGAGGTCCGGGTCAATCTGGTGCCGCTTGCCGACGAGGAACGGGTGGCGTTCGCCCCGTCCGGCGTCAATGCGCCGTTCAGCCTGCGTCTGCGTGGGCCGGGCGGCGAACGCCGGCTCCAGGCCGATGCCGTGGGCCGGATCGAGGAGACCGCCAGTGTCGCGCCGGCCTCTTAAGCCCAGGCGTCTGAGCGGGCGCGGTTTTACCCTGATCGAAGTGCTGGTCGCGCTCGCCGTGATCGGCATTGCGCTCGCCGCGGCCGTGCGTGCCACCATGGGCGTGGTTGACGGCTCGATGGCCTTGAAGCGCCATGTCGCCGCGGGCTGGGTGGCGCAGAACCGGCTCAACCTTTATCTGGCGCGCAGTGAATTTCCCGACGTGGGCAGCAGCGAAGGCAATGAAAGCCAGGCCGGCATGGCGTTTACCTGGCGCGCCACGGTGTCGGAGACGCCCAATCGGGCTTTTCGCCGGGTGGAAATCCAGGTGTTTCCGCAAGACCGGTTCGACCACGCCGATGCGGTGCTGGTGGGGTTTATCGCCAATGTCCCGTAAAGCGCGCCGCAATCGTGGCTTTACCCTGATCGAACTGTTGGTGGCGATGGCGGTATTCAGCGTACTGGCCGTGGTCGCTTACAAAGGGGTGGAGCGGATGGCGCTGACCAAACAGGCGCTCGATGCCGACAACCGGCGCTGGCGTGAGCTGACCCTGGTGATGGGGCGGTTCGAGGAAGATATCGGTCAGGTCGCCAACCGGCACTGGCGCGATGAAGGCGGGCTGACCCAGCCGCCCTTGCGCGGCGCTGCCGGTGGCGTCGATGCCAACGGCGCCCAGCTCGAACTGGTGCGTTTCGATGGCGGCAAGCTGGTCCATCTGGGTTACCGGCTGCGCCAGGGACGGCTCGAAATGCTGCTGTGGGACAGCCTCGATCTGGCGCCGCGTACCGAGCCGCAGGTGCTCAAGCTGCTCGACGGGGTCGAGCGCATGGACCTGCGCTTTTTCGACGACCGGGGCCAGTGGCAGTTGAGCTGGCCGCAAGGGGTCAGCGCCAGGACGCCGCCGCGTGCGGTCGAAGTCAAGCTGACCCTGAGCGACGGTCGTACCGTGCAAAGACTGGTGGCGCTGCCATGAAGCCCTCGCGTCGCCGCCAGCGCGGCATGGCCATCGTCACCGCCGTCGCCGTCGCGGCCCTGGTGGCCGCTCTGGCGTCTTTCATGGCCTGGCGCTTTGGCCTGTGGCTGCGTCAGGTCGACAACCAGCACGATATGGCCCAGGCGCGCATCGTGGCCCGGGCGGCGGTCAATCTGGCGCGGCTGATGCTCCAGAGCGACGCCCGCCGCAACGATATCGTCGACCATGCCGGCGAAACCTGGGCCATGCCCATCCCCAGCCTGCCCGTTGAAAAAGGCACCGTGGGCGGGCGAATCCTCGATGCCCAGGGCCGTTTCAATCTCAATAATCTGGTGCGCAGCGGAGTGGTCAGCGGTCCCGACCTCGAAGCCTATCAGCGGCTGCTGGCCCAGCTGGGACTGCGCGAAGAGCTGGCCATGGCCCTGGTCGATTGGATCGATGCCGACGATCGCACCCACTTTCCCGGCGGGGCGGAGGATCAGGAGTACCTGTCCCGCGACAACCCCTACCGCACCAGCAACCGTGAACTGTTCGATCTGGCCGAGCTGGCCCGGGTACAGGGCTATACCCCCGAAGTGGTGGAGCGGCTCGAACCGTTTGTCACGGCCTTGCCGCAGGCAACCACGGTCAATGTGAACTTCGCTCCGGCCGAGGTGCTGATGGCGCTGCTGCCCGGACTCGATCTGCCGACCGCCCAGTCGCTGGTGCGGCAGCGCGAGACCGAGCCGTTTCTGCAACTGTCCCAATTCACCGCTGCCTTGCCGCCGGCACTGGCCGATCTGGTGACGGCGGACAAGCTGTCGGTGACGACGCGCTATTTTTATACCGACGCCGATGCCCGCTTTGGCCGGGTCAGTCTGTCGTATCGGGCGCTGGTCGAGCGTTTCAACGATCAGGTGCCGCGGATAGTATGGATGAAACGTAAATAGGAATTTTTTAAGAAATCCTTATATAGCGCTTCATTTCTTGCGGTAAATTTTCCGGTTATTTTATTTTTTCATCGACTGCGCTGTCAGCGCTTACCGCCATCGGGCACGAACACATAGCCAAAGCCCCAGACGGTCTGGATATAGCGCGGCTCGCTGCTGGCGTCTTCGATCAGCTTTCTGAGCCGCGACACCTGCACATCGATACTGCGGTCGAATGCCTCGTGTTCGCGGCCGCGAGCCAATTCCATCAGGCGTTCGCGCGAGAGTGGCTGGCGCGGATGCGAGGCGAGGACGCGCAACAGGGCGAATTCGGCGTTGGTCAGTGCAATCGGCTCGCCATGGCGGCTCAGGCGCCGGTTGGCGACTTCGAGCCGGAAGCCGTCGCCGAATTCGTAAATCTCGCCTTCCGTCAACGGAGCGGCCAGCGCCGACGGCTCCTTATGCCGGCGCAGCACCGCATTGATGCGGGCCAGCAGTTCGCGTGGATTGAAGGGTTTGGGTAGATAGTCATCGGCCCCCATTTCAAGGCCGATGATGCGGTCGATATCGTCGCCGCGCGCGGTCAGCATGATGACCGGGATGCTGTCGCCCTGGGCACGCAGCCGGCGGCAGACGGCCAGACCGTCTTCGCCGGGCAGCATCAGATCGAGCAGCAGCAGGCTGGGCCGGTTGCGTTGCAGCCGGGTTTCCAGCCGGCTGGCGTCTTCGAAGGCTTCGACCGAAAAGCCCTGTTCATTGAGATAACGTTGCACCAGCTCACGCAGGCGCGGGTCGTCGTCGATCAGCAGGATTTTCTTGTTGGCGTTCATGGCAGGCAGTGTAGTGCCTGGCGTGCCCGGCCGGCGCGGCAAATGGCCGGGCAAATGTAAATAAGGTTTACCGGCGTGCACTGGCGCTACCGCCGTTTACAATTGGCCGCCTGCGCCGCATGGTTGGGAAACGTCTGCGGACTAAAGTGGCGGACAGTTCAACACCTGTTCCCCACTGACGGAGTGACACCGATGAAAAAACCGCTGACCCTGGCCGCCCTGTTTGCCACCCTGCTGACCCCGGCCGCGCTGGCCCAGTCCGAGGCCGAACGCCATCCGCATCATGGCGAGCGTGCCGCCATCCATCAGGCGATGCGCGAAGGACTGCTGACCGAGGCTGAACTGGCCACCTTGAAACATGAGCGTGACGCCCTCAAGAGCAAGATGCAGTCGTTTCGCAGCGACGGCCAGCTCGACGATGAGGAAAAAGCCATCCTGAAGCGCGAGCGCCGGGCGCTGCACGAGCATGCCAAAGCGCTGATCGCCAATGCCGACCGTGGTGCGCCGATCATGCCGCCCCATCATGAAGACCGGATGGCCCTGCGCAAAGCCATGGCCGAAGGACTGCTGACCCGCAGCGAACTCGACACCTTAAAGCGCGAACGCGAGGCGATCCGTGCCAAGCTGAGCACTTTCCGCGCTGACGGCCAACTGGACGAGCAGGAAAAGGCCGAACTCAAGCGCGCCCGCGAAGCGCTGCGCGAACACGCCAAGGCGCTGATTGCCAATAGCGAACGCGGCGAGCCGATCAAGCCACACCATGGCCGTTTCGAGAAAGCCTGAAGCCGTGCCCGGGCGCCTGTGCCGCTGGTTCTGCCTGCTGGCAGTGCTGGCGCCCGCTGCCCTGGCCGGGTCCGTCCATCCTGCGGGCGGGCCGCCGCCCCGTCCGCCCGAGCCTGTCGAAGGCCCAGGTCATCCCTCGTTCAAACATCGTGAACTGCGGTTGCGCGAAGCCTTGCGCAATGGCGACATCACGCCCGAAGAAGCCGCCGAAATCCGCCGGCAGCGCCAGGAGCGTCGCGCCGAACGGCTCGAGCGGCTGCGCCGGCTGAGAGAGATCGACAGCGCCTTGCAGCAGGGCAATCTGTCGCCGCTCGAACAAGCCGAATTGCGCCAGCAACGCCAGCGGCTCCATGCCGAACAACTCGAAGCCATCGAGCGGCTGCGTGCCCGTCGCGCGCTGCTTGAGGCCAGCCGGGCGGCCCCGCAGGCCAGCCCCACGCCGACTCCCCCTCCGCCACGCGATCGCTGAGTGCTGTTTTTTGGCTGAAATAAAAAATTCGGCAAAATAATAGCAAGCGTTGTTGCTGTTAAAAAAACTAAATAAAAAATAAATGCGGAAATTACTGGGTGCCCATGCCAAACGGCAGCGGACCCGGCGCCTGCCGCCTTTTCCCCGCAGCCCGGATTTCCAGCAACTAGAATGGGATGGACCGCCGCGCCGGTCGGCCGGCTGGGCGGCTCGGGCGGCGGTGCCGGCTGGCAACCGTGACTGCCCTACCCGTGGAAGTCCGGCGAGGCTGCCGGGCGCTGGCGTCGACATGGGGTCGCGTCGGATGGGAACGTCAGGCCCGCCACCCGAGCGGGAACGGAACCGGGCAACTGCCCACGATGCTGAATAGCGGGACTATGTCCAAGACCATCCTGATCGTCGACGACTCCGCCAGTCTGCGCCAGGTCGTCCATATCGCCCTGACCCAGGCCGGTTACGAGGTGATCGAAGCCTGCGACGGGCTGGACGGCCTGGCCAAGCTCGACGGCCGCCGTATCCATCTGATCATTTCCGACGTCAATATGCCCAATATGGACGGCATCTCCTTCGTCCGGGCGGTACGGCAGCATCCGGATTATCGTTTCACCCCGATCGTGATGCTGACCACCGAGGCGCAGGAGGACCGCAAGCGCGAAGGTCAGATGGCCGGCGCCCGCGCCTGGGTGGTCAAGCCGTTCCAGCCTGAGCAGATGCTCAAGGCAGTGGCCAAGCTGGTGTTACCCGACTGAACGCCATGCCGATTTCCTCCTACTTCCAGGGCGAACGCTGCCAATTGCGCATCGATGGCCCGCTGACCATCTACGAGGCCAATGAGAGCAAGGCGCATCTATTGCAGGAGCTGGGCCTGGCGCGCGAGATGGAGGTCGATCTGGCCGGGGTGAGTGAATTCGATACCGCCGGAGTGCAGCTGCTGCTGCTGCTCAAGCGCGAGGCGGCGCGCCATGGCAAGGCGATCGGCTTTCACGGCCATAGCCGTGCCGTCTTGCAGGTGATCGATCTCTACAATATGGCCGGTGTCTTCGGCGATCCCCTGGTGCTCAGCGATGGGGAGCGGCCATGAATTTCGAAGAGGCCGAACGGGTCTTCTACAGCGAATCGGAAGAGATGCTGGCAGCGATGGAGGCGTCGCTGCTGGCGCTGGAGCAGGCCGGCGAGGACGAGCGGACCGAGCACGTCAATGCCATGTTCCGCGCCGCCCATACCATCAAGGGCTCGGCCGGTCTGTTCGACTTCGGCAATGTGGTGGCCTTTACCCATCTGGTCGAGAGTGTGCTGGGCCGGGTTCGCGACAGGGAACTGAACTTTGACGAGGATCTGATCCAGCTGATGCTGGCCTGCCGCGACCATATCGCGGTCCTGCTCGACTCGGTCCGGCTCAAAACCCCGCGGGCGCCCGATCCCGAGCTCGAAGCCCGGCTGCATGCCTATCGGCGCGGCCAGCCTCCGCCCAAACCAGCCCCGGCGCCGCCACCGCTGCTGGTGGAGCCGACGCCCGTCCCGCCCAGCCTCAGCCCCCCATCGCCCGAGCGGCCGGTGGTCGAAGTGGCCGAGCCGGGCGGCCATATGGTGTCGTCCGAACATTGGCATCTGTCGCTGCGCTTTGGCCGCGATGTGCTGCGCAATGGCATGGACCCGCTGTCCTTCCTGCGCTATCTGAGCACCCTGGGCCGTATCGTCTATCTGACCACCCTCTACGATGCGCTGCCGCCTGCCGAGGAGATGGACCCCGAAGCCTGCTATCTCGGCTTCGAGCTTGAATTCGACTCGCAGGCCGAGCGTCAGGCGATCGAGAGCGTGTTCGATTTCGTGCGCGAAGACAGCCGTATCCGCATCCTGCCGCCGCATTCGCTGATCAATGAATATATCCGCCTGATCAACGAGCTGCCCGAAGGGGCGGCCCGGCTGGGCGAGATTCTGGTGCAGGGCGGGGCGCTCAGCCGGCAGGAGCTGGCTGAAGTGCTCGATCTGCAACGTGAGCGGGCACGCGACGGCGATGCCAAGCCGCTGGGCGCCTTGCTGGTCGAGGAGAATCTGGTGCCGGCCCAGGCGGTGATGGCCGCGCTGGAGCGGCAGAAACGGACCGACGAACAGCGCGGCCGTGAACACAAGGTGGTCCGGGTCGATGCGACCCGGCTCGATGAGCTGATCACCCTGGTGGGTGAATTGGTGATCGCCGGGGCTGCCACCCAGCTGGCTGCCCAGCGCAGCGGCCACAGTCCGCTGGTGGAGGCGGTGACGACCCTGTCGGGTCTGGTCGAACGAATCCGCGACGAGGCGCTGTCGCTGCGCATGGTGCCGATCGGCGAGATATTCAGCCGTTTTCCCCGGGTGGTGCGCGATACCGCCAAAGCGCTCGCCAAGTCGATTGAACTCGAGATCGCCGGCGCCGAGACCGAACTCGACAAATCGATGGTGGATAAACTGGGCGACCCGCTGACTCATCTGGTGCGCAATGCGCTCGACCATGGCATCGAATCGGTCGAGAAGCGCCGTGCCGCTGGCAAGACCGAATATGGACTGGTCTGGCTCAATGCCTACCACGAGTCGGGCAGCGTGGTGATCGAGGTTGGGGATGACGGCGGCGGCATGGACCGGCAGCGCATCCAGCAGCGGGCGATCGAGCGCGGCCTGATCGCGGCCGATGCGCTCCTGAGCGATCAGGAGATTCTGCAACTGGTGTTCGAGCCGGGCTTCTCGACGGCCGAGACCATTACCGATCTGTCGGGCCGTGGCGTCGGCATGGATGTGGTCAAGCGCAATATCGAAGCGCTCAAGGGTCATATCGAGCTCGATTCAACCCTGGGTGTCGGCACCGTGGTGCGGCTGCGGCTGCCGCTGACCCTGGCGATCATCGATGGCTTCCAGGTCGAGGTCGGTCACTCGACCTTTGTGATTCCGCTCGATCTGGTGATCGAATGCCTCGACCTGGGCCGCGAGGCCGATCACGAGCGGCGCTATATCAATCTGCGCGGCGAGGTGCTGCCTTATCTGCGGCTGCGCGAGGTATTCGAGATCGAGGCGCCGCCGCCCAGCCGCGAGAATCTGGTGGTCGTGCAGTACGGCAGCGAGCGGGCCGGCCTGGTGGTCGATCATCTGGTCGGCGAGCTGCAGGCCGTGATCAAGCCGCTTGGCCTGCTGTTCCGCGGCATGCGGGGGCTGGGCGGCTCGACCATTCTCGGCAGCGGCGAGGTGGCGCTGGTACTCGATGTGCCGGAGCTGATCAGCCGTGCCGCCCAGGCCGAACGACAGCGGGTAATGGCCAGCGTCACGGCGCGAGTGAGAGAGGGCAGTCGATGAAAACCCAAGGTCTCGGCCAATGGATGCCCAAGCTGTCGTTTATCCGGCTGTGGCTGTTTGCGCTGGCCTTGCTGCTCGCTGTGTTGGGCGGATTGGCCTGGATGGGCTGGCACGGGCTTGAGCAGGCGGCGCTGGCGGTGGGCAGCCATGAGGCCGATATCCGTCAGGCCGGCTGGAGCCAGGCGCGCAGCGAGGCCGTGCGCCATCTGGTGGTGTTGCAGCGGCTGCCGCGGCTGCCCGACCCGGTCAGGCGTCGCTTGATGCAGACCGAGTTGCGCGAGATCGAAGCAGCGATCGACCGTTTCATGCTGACGGTGCGCACCCATAGCGCCGGCAATGACCGCGTCCGCATCGATACCTTTGAAGCGCACTGGCGCCGTTATCTCGGCGTGGTCGGCCGGGTCGAGCAACTGACGGCGTCGGGGGCCGCCGAGCCGGCCTGGGGGGTGCTCGATGGCGATGGCTATCGCTGGCACGAAGCAGCCATCGCGGTGCTCGAACCGCCTGCGCCACCGCCCGTCGCCGATACTGGCCAGCCAGCCCCGTCACCTTTGATGTCGCCCAATCGCAACCAAGTGGCCGAGATCGTGAATGACCAATGGTGGGGAATCGGTCTGGCCGGGACTGCCGTTCTGCTGGTGCTGCTGCTGGCCTGGCTGGGTCCCTACCGTCTGCGCCGCCGGCTGGGCGGCTCGCTCGAAAGGGTCGAGCAGGCAGCCCAGGCATTGGCCAGCGGCACCGAGCCCGAACCTTTGCCGCTTCTGGCACCCCATGACGCGATTCTGGCGCAATTGGTTGACAGTGCCGAGCGGCTGCGGCGCACGCTGGCGGAAATCCGCGACGTGGCCGAGGCGGGCAGCCGCGGTGCCAGCCAGCTCGAAGCCTCGGCCCAGTCGCTGTCGAGCGGCGCCAATCAGCAGGCGTCGGGGATCGAGCAGACCAATGCCGCGATCAGCCATCTGGTCGATATGGTGGCGCATAGTGCCAGTAATGCCGCGCAAACCAATGAACTGGCGGCGACCACGGCAGCGGCCGCCACCGAGGGCGGCCAGGTGGTGGCCGAGACGGTCGGTGCGATGCGGATGATCGCCCGCAAGATCGGCATCATCGACGATATTGCCTACCAGACCAATCTGCTGGCGCTCAATGCCGCCATCGAAGCCGCCCGCGCCGGTTCGCACGGCAAGGGCTTTGCGGTGGTGGCGTCCGAAGTACGCAAGCTCGCCGAACGCAGTCAGGCGGCAGCACGCGAGATCGGCGAGCTGGCCGAGGGTTCGGACCGGCTGGCCCAGCGTGCCGGCACGCTGCTGGCCGAGGTGGTGCCGGCGATCCAGCGCACCGCCGAACTGGTGCGCGATATCGATACCTCGACCCGTGGCCAGGCCGAGGGCATTGCCCAGATCAACAAGGCGCTCGGCCTGTTTGGCCTGTCGATCCAGGGCAATGCCGGCGCTGCGCAGCAATTGCTCGCCACCGCAGAGGAACTGCATGGTCAGGCATGCCGTCTGGCTGAGCTGCTGCAACGGTTCAAGGGGATGGCCCCGTCGGCCGTGCTGGCCAGAACGGTGGCGCGGCCGCCGGCGCCGCCCGTGGCCCATCCCGACCCGGCGGCAGCGCCGCCGCCCAAGGCGCCCGGCTCCTTGCCGATGGCCCTGCCCAACCATCTGGCCGGCCGTGATGTGGACGAGAGCCAGTTCGTCCGCTTTTGACGGCGCCCGCCCCCTCGGCGCGGCGCGTTCACCAGGAGTCGCCAATGAGCCAAGCCATCGGACCATTGCGTCGTCAGACCGCTCCCGTCGTCGAGACGGTGGAGCTGCCGCAGTATCTGACCTTCCATCTGGGGGGTGAGACCTACGCGCTGGAGATTCGCCATATCAAGGAAATCATCGAATACGGTGGTCTGACCGAAGTGCCGCTGATGCCGCCGTTTCTGCGCGGGGTGATCAATCTGCGCGGCAGTGTGGTACCGGTGATCGATCTCTCGGTGCGCTTTGGCCGCGCCGCCACCACCATCAGCAAGCGCAGTTGCATCGTCATCGTCGAAGTGGAATACGGCGGTGGCTGGCATGACCTGGGGGTGATCGTCGATGCGGTCAACGAGGTGCTCGAACTTGCCCCGGGCGATATCGAGCCGACCCCGGCCTTCGGTGCCGGACTGCGCTCGGAATTCATCCGTGGCATGGGCAAGCTCGGCAACCGTTTTGTGGTGGTGCTGGCCCTGGAGCATGTGTTGTCGATGAATGAGATGGCCGAACTGGTCGATGGCGGCGTGGCAAGCCGGCTGGAGGGCGGATGACGCAGTGGCCCTTCGAGCCGATGAACGACCGCGAGTTCGAGGCCTACAGCGGTCTGATCGAACGGTTGGTGGGAATCCACCTGACCCCGCTCAAGCGGGCCATGGTGTCGGGCCGGCTGTCGCGGCGGCTGCGCGAGCTGGGAGTGGCCAGCTTCGGTGACTATTTCCGCCTGATCGACGATGGGGGTGACGCGGCCGAGCGCCAGGTGGCGATCGACCTGGTGACGACCAATGAAACCCATTTTTTCCGTGAACCCAAGCATTTCGAGCTATTGAAGCAGCGTCTGCTGCCCTCGCTCGACAGCAAGACGCTCAGGGTCTGGAGCGCTGCTTGCTCGAGTGGCGAGGAAGCCTACAGCATCGCCATGGTGATGGCCGATGTATTGGGCGAGGAGGCGGCCTGGGAGGTGTTCGGCTCCGATGTCAGTCTGCGCATGTTGCAGATGGCGCGGCGGGCGCTGTATCCGCTCGACCGGGCGCGCGAGTTGCCGCTCGACTATTTGCGTCGCTACTGTCTGCGCGGGACGGGCGAATACGCCGGCACCTTGCTGGTCGAGCGAGCATTGCGCCGCCATACCCAGTTTGCCCGGCTCAATCTGATCGAGCCCTTGCCCGAGATCGGCCGCTTCGATCTGATCTTTCTGCGCAATGTGATTATCTATTTCGACGCCGACACCAAGCGGCGGGTGGTCGGCAGCGTGGCCTCGCGGCTGCGTCCGGGTGGCTGGCTGGTGGTCGGCCATGCCGAATCGCTGATCGATGTGCCGCCGGGCCTGGGTCAGGTGCTGCCGACGGTCTATCGCAAGGGAGGCGCATGAGCGGCTTTTGCATCGATATCTTTCTGCAGCCGGGCGAGGTGTATTTCGGCGACAGCGAGACCCGCATCCGCACCTTGCTCGGCTCCTGTGTGGCGATCACGCTATGGCATCCGAAACGGCGGCTGGGCGGAATGTGCCACTACCTGCTGCCCGGCCGGCCGCTTAGCCAGCCACGCGAGGACAACGGCCGCGATGGCCGCTATGCCGAAGAGGCATTGTCCCTGATGCTCGACTATATTCAAACGGCCGGCACGCTGCCGGCTGAGTATCAGGTCAAGATGTTCGGCGGTGGCAATATGCTGAGCAGCCTCGATGGCCGCCAGCCCAGCGTTGGCGAGCGCAATATCGAATTCGGCAAGACCTGGCTCGCCCAGCATGGCTTTCGTCTGAGCCGCGAGCATCTGGCCGGCCAAGGGCATCGCAATATCATCTTCGATATCGCCACCGGCGATGTCTGGGTCAAGTTCCAACCGCAAGCCGGCAACGGCGGCTGATAAACCTATCGGATTGAACGGGGGGACGGCTATTGGCTATCCAGCAGATCAAGGTATTGATCGTCGATGACTCCGCCGTGGTACGTCAGGTGATGACCGAGGAGCTGTCGAAGGAGGTCGATATCCAGGTACTGGGCAGCGCGGCCGACCCGATCTATGCGCGTGAGCGGATGAAACTGCAGTGGCCCGATGTGATCGTGCTCGATATCGAGATGCCACGCATGGATGGGCTGACCTTTCTGCGCCAGCTGATGGTCGAGCGGCCGACTCCGGTGGTGATCTGCTCCAGCCTGACCGAGCGCGGCGCCCGCGTGACGATCGATGCGCTGGCCGCTGGCGCGCTCGGCATTATCACCAAGCCCTCGCTCGGGGTGCGCGGCTTTCTGCAAGACAGTTCGGCCGATCTGGTCTGTGCGATCCGTGCCGCTGCGGCGGCTGCCGGTCGGCTGCGTCGCCATGTCCCCGCGCCACCCCCCGCGGCCAGCACGACTTCCGCCACTTCCTCCGCCAGCAATTTCGTCACCGAAAAGATGCAATCCCCCAAGCTCTCGGCCGATGCCGTACTGGAAAAGCCCAGCGGTGTTCCGATGGTCGGCCTGACCGAGCGGCTGGTGGTGGTGGGCGTATCGACCGGGGGCGTGCAGGCGCTCGAAACGGTGCTGCCGGCCTTGTCGCCGTCCTGCTCGGCGCTGGCCATCGTCCAGCATATGCCCGAGCGGTTTACCGCCAGTTTTGCCGAACGGCTCAACCAGATCTGTCGGATCGAAGTCCGCGAAGCCCAGAACAACGACCGGCTCCAGCGCGGCCGGGCGCTGATCGCGCCCGGTGGGCGCCATATGCTGGTCAAGCGTGGCCAGGGCCACTACTACGTCGAAGTGATCGATGGTCCGCTGGTCAGCCGGCACCGGCCCTCGGTCGATGTGCTATTTCGTTCGGTCGCCAAATGCGCCGGCAAGAACGCCATGGGCATCCTGATGACCGGTATGGGCGACGACGGGGCGCGAGGGCTCAAGGAGTTGCGTGACTCGGGCGCTCGCACCGTGGCCCAGGACGAGGAGAGCTGCGTGGTGTTCGGCATGCCCAAGGAAGCGATCCGGATCGGCGCGGCCGATTCGGTGGCGCCGCTGAGCGATATCGCCCGGCTGATCGAACAGAACAACCGCTAGGAGGCCAGGAATGACGGTCAGCTATCCCCATCTGTGTGTCATGGTGGTCGAGGACAGCACCGTACAGCGGCTTCATGCGCTCGATCTGCTGGCCAGCCTTGGCATCACCCGCCGGCTCGAAGCCGCCGACGGCCAGCAGGCGCTCGATGTGCTCGCCGTGAGCCCCGAGCGGCCCGATATCCTGATTACCGATCTGGAAATGCCCGGCATGGACGGGGTCGACCTGATCCGCCATATCGCCGAGCAGAAGCTCGCCACGGCGCTGATCGTGGTCTCGAGCCGCGAAACCACGCTGCTGGCCACGGTCGAGACCATGGCGCTCGAACACGGGCTCGAAGTGATCGGGGTGGCACAGAAGCCCTTGTCGTTCGAACATCTGGCCGAATTGATCGAGCGCTACCGGGGCAGTCCGGTGGCGGCGGGCCGCAGCGGGTCGGTGCTGCCCCATTTCAGCCTCGACGAGATTCGTACCGGGCTCGAAACGCATCAACTGGTGCTGCACTACCAACCCAAGGTGACCACCTTTTCCGGGGTGATGCGCGGTGCCGAGGCGCTGGTGCGCTGGAATCATCCGCAATACGGCCTGGTCGCGCCGCTCGATTTCGTGCCGGTGGCCGAGCAGGGGGGGCTGATCGACGACCTGACCGACTGGGTGCTGGAAAGCGCCCTGCGCCAGGTGCATGCCTGGCATGCGCGCGGCCTGACCATCGTGGTGGCGGTCAATCTGTCGGCCAAGTCGCTGGCCGTGCCCGATCTGGCCGACCGGATCGCCACCATGGCCAGCCGGATCGGGGTTGAGCCCAAATACCTGATGCTGGAAATCACCGAAACTGCCGTGATGTCCGACCTGGCCCTGTCGCTGGGCACCCTGGCCCGGCTGCGCCTCAAGGGCTTTGGTCTGTCGATCGACGATTTCGGCACCGGTTTTTCCTCGATGCAGCAGTTGTCGCGTATCCCGTTCACCGAACTCAAGATCGACCGTTCTCTGGTCCACGGCGCGGCCGAAAAGCCGCATCTGCATGTGATGCTGCAAAGCACGATCGAGATGAGCAAGAAACTTCATCTGACCACGGTCGCGGAAGGGGTGGAAAACCCGGCCGACTGGCAACTGATACGGCTGCTTGGCTGCGATGTCGGACAGGGTTTCTATGTGGCCCGACCGATGCCGGGCGAGGAGCTGGCAGGCTGGCTCAAGCAGGGACTGACCCATCTGCGCATGTTGCGGCCACCGTCGCCGAGCTGAGCAGGACTCATATAGCGTCGCTTTGCGGCTCACGCACCGTATAGGTCTGCAGGAAGAAAGGCCGTGTCCTGAGGCGCCAGTTTATAGGCTGGCGCCTTTTCCATTGGTGGGCGGCCCGGACGCGATGGAGAGTTGGGGCGTCCGAGCGACTGGAGGCGAGAGATAGGACAAGCCGAAGTAAATTGTGGAGGAATTTTTCTATTTCGTTTAAAAATGAATAAGGGTCTTGCAGATTTATTGCTGGATTTTTTATTTTTGGTGGGGTCCATATCTGCCGGACCTACTGTCGTTCCTGACTGCGATACGTTGATGTGCTTGCTATTGGGGTGGGCTGGACGCGCTGGAGAGTCGAGGCGTCCGAGAGGTGGGAGAAGATAGAGGGGACAGGCCGAAGTATGGGGAGAGCGAAATTTTTCTATTTTATTTAAGTGCAAATACGAGTATTGCGGAGGATTTGCATAAATTTTTAATTTTCGAACGAATCGCGCGCCCTGCCTGCCGGACCCAAGCGGCTTAGCGCAGCGGCTTTTTAAGCGGTGGTGCCTCGATCTTGATATCGCGGCTGAAGTTGAACGCTTTGCGCGGGTCGCAGCCCTTGAGCAGCAAGGGGGCGGCGGCAGTGCGGCCGACCTCGCGCAGCACTTCATTGAGCCAGGCAATATCGCTGCGCAGATGGCTGGCCGCGGCCAGGGCTGGCCAAAATAGCTGCGGCGGACAGGCGGCTTTGGCCGCTTCGTAGCGTTTGGGGTCGGTGAGCCAGGTCAGGGCGATAAACTTGACGAACAGGGTAAAGCGCCCCGGTCGGTTCTTGGCTTGTTCGGTCATGCCAAGCGGCTCGGTCTCGAGCTGGGCGGCGGCAGCGATCAGGCGGTCGAGCGCCTGGTCGACCAGATGTTCGAGCCGTTCGTCCTGGGGCAGGGCGGCTGGGTCGATCTGACGCCAGCTCTGCGGCATGGCGAGACCATGGACCAGATCGGCAGCGACCTGATCGCCGCCCAGACCATCGAGCTGATTATTAAGGATGGCCAGACCATCCTCGTTGAACAGATTGACCACCGCCAGCCGGCCGCGCAGGTCGCGGTCACCGAAACGACGGAAATCGACTGCGCCCCAGTTGGGGTCGAAACGTTCGGGATCGACATCGGGGTGGACCCGCTCGATGGTGCCGTGTTCGGCGAAATTGCCGTAGCGGTCGAGATGGACCGAGACATAGGCCGATACCCCGGCCCGATAGGCGGCAGGCAGTTCGGCTTCGTTGAGTTGAAAGCGTTGCAGCACGATTTCGAGCCAGCGCAGCATGGCGCGCGGTGAACGGCCGATCCGGTGTTCCAGCAGGGCGATAAACAGGGTCAGACGGGCTTTTTCGCCGTCGTGCTCGGCGGTGGAGATGGCCCGCTCCAGTGCGCGCAATGCGTCATCCTCGCGGCGGGCATTCCAGAACTCCAGAATCTTGCTGGCCAGACGCGGGTACAGCTCGGCATCGCTACAGATGGTCGGGGTCATGGAGGCTCCGCGTAGTCCGGTCGCGCCGGCAAATAAATTGGAAGATTCTAATATATATTGTTGCCCGCAGGACATCGGTCCGGCCGGGCTGGGTCGGAAAGCCGGATTTGTCCGCTTATCGTCTTATTCAGCCCGAGCTTAAGGAAAAACCCCGCTCCGTCTGTCTCCTCAGTTTAGGTGCTGTAGCACGCCATAGAATTCAACGGCTGCTTCGAATATCCACTTCGAAGCAGCCGTTGTCACTGAAAAAATAGCTTTTTATCTAATTAAAATTTTAGGACTTTTGCGCCCCTTAATGCCGTGTATTTCTATTTAAACTTCAAATAAAGGTACTGGGGGATTGTTATTGTTGAGCTTCCGGTTGCGCCGGCTCGGGGGCGGCACGGCGGGCGACCTGGGCGTGACGACGGCCTTTGACCTGATTGAGTTGGATACCGGCTTCATAGAGCAGCGCCAGCGAACGCAGTACCTGACCCGAAATGGTAAAGCGCTCACGGTCGATCTGGCCTACCTTGCGCTCGGCAATCCGGCTGAACAGGCGGCGCAGCTCCGGGTCGACGGCCAGATAGTAGTTTTCCACCGCATTGCCGAGCCGCTTGACCAGCTCGGAAGGCAGTCGCGGCGCACAGCGCACATTCTTTGGCATCACGCGCTGCCGGCCGGCCCGCTGGGCCTGTTGCTGGGCCGATTGCAGCAACTCAAGTGCGGCCAGATCGCCGTGCTCCTCGATCAGATCGTGGGCCAGCTCCATCGATACCACGCCGTCGCGGCACAGCTCCTGGATTTCGCTATGTGAATAGACCACCCGCAACATGCGCTCGATATAGACCGGGCGCCGGGCGATACGGCGGGCGATTTCGCTCGGACTCACCCCCATCTGATGCAGGCGCTTGAAGCCGACGGCCCGCTCGAACTGGGTCAGCGGCTTGCCCTGGCCGGTATTGAGCACCAGAAACAGATTGTCGACCTCATTGCCCAGCCATTCTTCGACCGGCACCGCCTCGATCGGCAAACCCTCGGCAATCAGTGACCGGATGGCGCTGAGCCGGCAATGGCCGTCGCGCACCACGATCGCGCCGTTATGGCCAACCTGGACCTTGAGCGGCGGGATACAGCCAATGCCATTGCTGCGGATGGCGCCTTTGATGCTGTCGATATGGGCCTGCAACTCGGGCGTGCCATCGATACGCAGATTGAAACCGGTTTCGACCGTGATCTTCTCGGGCGGGACCGAATAGGCATCGCGCCGCTTAATATCGACCGACTCTTGGCAGAGTTTTTTAAGGGACGTCATGTATTTCTCCTCGCGGTATTGTGGTATTGCACCTGCGCCGGAGAGTACGGATCGGCAAAGCATGGTCATGCTGCGATCCTGATAAGTCACCGGCTCGGACGCCGGTCAAGGTCGGAAAAGTATATTTTTTGCTTTTGTTGCCGGTCAATTAGGAAAGATATATGGGAAACATAGCGGTATTTAAGAATACCGAAGTGACAAGGCAAAAGAGTTGTGGAAGCAGGGAACGCGAGAACCGAAGAAAAGCGCGAGGAGAAAGGAGAAAACAGAAACCGATGCCAATGGAAAGGCCTGGTTTTTATTGGAATAGATTGCTGCTTGCTTGACAGTTAATTTATATGGGAGTTGATCGAATTGATGGCGCGGCGAAAAACTCCGCCGCGCCGTGGTGGTTTTACCAATCGATCAGTGCCGCGCCCCAGGCGAAACCGCCGCCGATGCCTTCGAGCAGAATCCGATCACCGGGCCGGAAACGACCGGCCCGGTTGGCCTCGTCAAGCGCCAGGGGGATCGAAGCAGCCGAGGTATTGCCATGGTTGGCCAGCGTCAGCACCACCTTGTCCATCGGCAGACCCAAATGGCGGGCGGTCGATTCGATGATCCGCACATTGGCCTGGTGCGGCACCAGCCAGTCGAGCTGGTCAGGGGCAAGCCCGGCTTCGGTCAGGGTTTCGCTGGCGAGTTCAGCCAGGGCCTTGACGGCGAATTTGAAGACTGCCTGGCCATCCATATGCAGAAAAGGCTGGCCGCTCAGATTGCCGTTGGCGATCGAGGCCGGGGTGGTCAGGATATGGCGGTAGCGGCCGTCGGCCTTGAGCTTCACCGTGCGCAGGCCCGGCTTCTCGCTGGCTTCGAGCACCACGGCGCCTGCACCGTCACCGAACAGCACGCAGGTCGTGCGGTCATTCCAGTCAAGCAAGCGCGAGAACACTTCGGCACCCACCACCAGTGCCCGCTTATTCATGCCGCTGCGGATAAACTGGTCGGCCGTGGCAAGCGCATAGACGAAACCGGCGCAGACGGCCTGGACATCAAAGGCAGCAAAGCCATGCAGGCCGAGCTTGTCTTGCAGGATACAGGCCGTACTGGGAAAGACCACATCAGGCGTGGCGGTGGCCACGATGATCAGGTCGATATCGGCCGGGCTACAGCCGGCATTCTCGAGTGCCGCGAGACTGGCTTTCAGCGCCAGATCGCTGGTCAGTTCATTGTCGGCGGCGATCCGACGTTCGCGGATGCCGGTACGGCTGACGATCCATTCGTCGCTGGTATCGACCCGGGTGGCCAGTTCGGCATTGGTCAGGATACGGGTCGGCAGATAGCCGCCCGTTCCGGCGATACGGGAATAAGGCACGATGCTGTCTCTCCATCGCCAGGCCAGGGCGTGGGGCTCCGGCCGGCTGCGCTTGGGTTGGGCGTTCCGGCAGGAGCGTACCGGACGCCAGGGGTTTGTTATTGTTGGGTTTTTTTATTAGAGCCTGACCGCCGCTCAGGCATCGAGCGGGTCGGTGGTGTTGGCGCTGTGGCCCGCCAACATATCGGAAATCTTATGCAGCACGCCCGAGCGCGCTTCTTCGAGCGCCTGTTCGAGCGCGCACTCAAAGCCGAAACGGTCGGCGCCACCGTGGCTCTTGACCACGATGCCGCGCAGGCCGAGCAGGCTGGCGCCGTTGTAGCGCCGGGTATCGACCCGATGCTTGAAACTGCTGAGTACCGGCAGGGACAGCAGACCGATCAGTGGCCGCCACCAGGTGGTCGGGCGCGACCAGCTGCCGGAGAATTCCTGGCGTAGAAAATCGCCCATCATCCGTGCCAGTCCTTCCGAGGCTTTCAGGGCGACATTGCCGATAAAGCCGTCGCAGACCACCACATCGACCGTGCCCTTATAAATATCGTTGCCCTCGACATTGCCGTAGAAATTGAGCTGCGAGGCTTTGAGCAGCTCGCCGGCGCGTTTGACCACCTCGTTGCCTTTGATGTCTTCCGAACCGATATTGAGCAGTCCGACCGAGGGGTGTTCGCGGTGACCGAGGGCGCTATAGAGCATCGCGCCCATCACGCCGAACTGGTAGAGCTGCTCGGCGCTGCAATCGACATTGGCGCCGAGGTCCAGCATGCAGGTGGCGCCTTTGCTGGTCGGCAGCATCTTGGCGATGGCAGGGCGCTCGATCCCCGGCAGGGTTTTGAGAACGAAACGGGCGGTGGCCATCAGGGCACCGGTATTGCCTGCCGAGACGCAGGCATGGGCTTCGCCGGTCTTGACCAGATTGATGGCCACCCGCATTGAGGAATCTTTTTTGTTGCGCAGCGCCGATTGCACCGGTTCGTCCATGGTGACGACTTCCGAGGCATGGTGGATGCGCAAGCGAGTGCCGGGTTCGGCTCGATGTTGCCGCAGTTCGGCTTCGATCACATCGCGCAGGCCGACCAGCACGATATTGACCTCGTTGTGGGTTTTCAGAAATTCGAGGGCGGCCGGCACGGTGACATGGGCACCGTGATCCCCGCCCATGGCGTCGACTGCGACCGTGATATCCATAAGGCTTGGCGCGCTGAAGCGGGCGCTACGGGAAATACGATGGGAGGGAGTTTACCGGAGCAATTGTGCAAAAGGCGCGCCTGGTGGGGCACGCCTTTTGGATGGTCCGGTCTAGGGGAGGAATTACTCGCCCTTGGCCTTGATCACGCGCCGGCCACGGTAGAAACCGTTCGGGCTGATATGGTGACGCAGATGGGCTTCGCCGGTGCTGGGCTCGATGGCCAGTGCGGGCGGGGTCAGGAAGTCGTGAGCGCGGTGCATGCCACGCTTCGAGGGGGACTTTTTGTTTTGTTGAACGGCCATGGTGAAGCTCCTTGGATCAAATCACGTTTTAACTCAACACTGCGCAGCTTTGGCGCGGCAATCAGGCCCCATCATCCGACTTGAGCCGGCCTTTGAGGCCGGCCAGTACGGCGAAGGGGTTGGGCTTTTGCGGCTTGGCCGCGTCCTCCACCGCCTGGGCCGTCGGCGCGCACTGTTCGTGCACCGGGGCGTAGGGCAGCGTCAGCAAAATCTCGTCCTCGATCAAGGCCTTCAGATCGAACTCGCGCTCGATCAGCAGGCCGTCGATGTCTTCGTCTTCCGCTTCGGCGGCATCGAGCCGGGCTTCGTCGCTGAACAACGTGAAACGGGTCGCCACGTCGAGATCGAACGGCATCTCGCCCAGGCAACGCTGGCATCTGATTCGCAGGGCACCTTGCAGGCGCAGATCTAGGGTATAGCGACGGCGTCGGTCGCTGCCGCCCACGAGTTCGAATACCACCGGGCCACCGCCCAGTACATCGCTCGCAAGGCGCGGCAGCTTGTCGAGCGTCAGCTCGCCGCTACGCGCTTTTTCCAGCCTGGCGAATTCGCCGTTGTCGAAGATGAGGTCGGACATAAACGCGGAATGATATACTTCCCGCCCCCCGCAAGTCAAAGAAATCTGGCACTTATGGCCCTTTCCCCACTCCCCCTGATTCTTGGCTCGACCTCGCCTTATCGGCGTGAACTGCTGGAGCGGCTACAGGTGCCGTTCGAGGTCGCCCGCCCCGATTGTGATGAAACGCCACTGCCCGGCGAATCGGCCGCCGCCACCGCCAACCGGCTGGCCCGGCTCAAGGCACAGTCCCTGGTTGCCAGCCATCCGGCAGCCCTGATCATCGGTTCCGACCAGGTTGCCCTGCTCGATGGCCGCCAGCTCGGCAAGCCCGGCGATTTCGAACGCGCCCGGCTGCAACTTCAGGCGATGCGTGGCCAGACGCTGGTGTTCCATACCGCGCTCTGCCTGATCAATAGCGCCAGCGGCACCCTGCAGGAAGCCGTGGTGCCCTACCACGTCACCATGCGCGACTATAGCGACGCCGAGATCGATGCCTATCTGCATAAGGAGCAGCCCTACGACTGTGCCGGCAGCGCCAAGACGGAAGGTCTGGGGATCGCCATGATCGCCGCGATGCAGGGCTCCGACCCGACCGCCATCGTTGGTCTGCCGTTGATCGAACTGTGCAATATGCTGCGTCGCGAAGGTTTTCCGCTGCTATGAACCGTACCGGCACGCTCTATCTGATTCCGGCGCCGCTGGGCGAGGCGCCGCTCACAGGTTTTCTGCCGGACGATGTGCGGCAGATCGCCAACCGGATCGATCACTGGATCGTCGAGCATCCCAAGACCGCCCGGCAGATTCTCAAGCGCTACGGCCCCGAGCGGCAGATGTCCGAACTGGCCATGCGCGAACTCAATGAACACACGCGCGCCCAGGATCTGGCTCCGCTGCTCGAGCCACTGCTGGCCGGTCACGATGTCGGCCTGATGTCCGAAGCCGGTTGCCCAGGCATTGCCGACCCTGGCGCCGACCTGGTGCGGCTGGCGCATCGCCACGGTATCCGGGTCGCGCCCTTGGTCGGACCCTCCTCGATCCTGCTGGCCTTGATGGCGGCCGGGGCGTCAGGCCAGCGTTTCCGTTTTCATGGCTATCTGCCCGTTGACGCCGGTCCGCGGCTCGAGCGGCTGCGCGAACTCGAACGCGATTCGGCCCGTTTCGACGAGGCGCAGTTGTTTATCGAGACGCCGTACCGCAACGACGCCATGGTCGATGCCGTGCTGCAAGCCTGCCGCGACAGCACCTGGCTGACCGTGGCGCGCGATCTGGCCTGTCCGGAAGAACTGGTGCTGTCGCGGCCACTGACTGACTGGAAAAAGCTCGAGCGACCACTATTGAAGAAGCGGCCGGCGATGTTCGTGCTTTATGCCGGCCGCTGAGTCGTCCGGACGCCGATTGCCTCTAATAATAAAAAACAGGAAATATATCTGCAAGACAGGGTCAGCTGTATATAAATAAATAACTGATACATGCCTACAATTTATCGAGCCGCCACCGCATGCGGCCGACCCGGCGCATCTACTTGCACGGCCATGCAGCCCTGGCCGTGGCAAAATGCTGCCGTCCCACTGGCCGCGCTGGCGCGCGGCGCTCCGTCAGGAATCCACCATGAAAATTGCGATTGCCCAGTTCAACGCCACGGTCGGCGACCTCGCCGGCAATACCGATCAGGTGCTGGCCCAGCTGGCGCTGGCCCGTCAGCAGGGCGCCGATATCCTGCTCTGCCCCGAACTGACCCTGGCCGGCTATCCGCCTGAGGATCTGCTGCTGCGCCCGAGCTTCTACGCCGCGTGCAACGAGCAGCTCGACCGACTGCTCGACGCGGCCGACGATATCACCCTGGTGGTCGGTCATCCGCAGTGGCTGGGCGAGGAACGGTTCAATGCCGTGACCGTGATGCGCGACGGTCATATCGTTTTGCGCTACCAGAAAATGGTGCTGCCCAATAACGAAGTGTTCGACGAATGCCGCTATTTCACGCCGGGTGCCGGGGCGGGGGTGTTCGAGCAGCGCTGTCACGATGGCTCGACCGTGCGGGTCGGGGTGTTGATCTGTGAGGATGTATGGCATCTCGAGCCCGCGGCCGAAGCCGCCGAGCAGGGCGCCGAGCTGCTGCTGGTGCCCAATGCCTCGCCCTATCATCTGGGCAAGGAAGGGGTGCGCAGCGCCATCGTGCGCAACCGGGTCGAGGAAACCGGTCTGCCGCTGATCTACTGCAACTGGGTGGGCGGTCAGGACGAACTGGTCTTTGACGGCAGCTCGTTTGCCCTGGCCCGCGACGGCAGCCTGGCGGCCCGCTTGCCGGCATTCGAGCCGGCACTGGAGATGGTGGAATTCCAGAACGGCGATCTGCTGCCCGGCGCCATTGCCCCGGCGCTCGAGCACGAGGCGGCCGTCTATCGGGCGCTGACGCTGGCGACCCGCGACTATATCGACAAGAACCGTTTCCCCGGCGCGATCATCGGCCTCTCCGGCGGCATCGATTCGGCCCTGACGCTGGCGATTGCGGTCGATGCGCTGGGCGCTGAGCGGGTACGGGCAGTGATGATGCCGTCGCGCTATACCGCGTCGATCAGCCTTGATGATTCGCGCGAGATGGTGAAGCGGCTGGGTGTCCAGTACGACGAGATCGATATCGAGCCGATGTTCGCGGCGTTCAGCAGCGCGCTGGCGCCGCATTTTGCCGGTCTGCCGGTCGATGCGACCGAAGAGAATCTGCAAAGCCGCATCCGTGGCGTGCTGCTGATGGCGCTGTCGAACAAGACCGGTCGTCTGGTGCTGACCACGGGCAACAAGTCCGAGATGACCACTGGCTATGCCACGCTGTACGGCGATATGGCGGGCGGCTATGCAGTGCTCAAGGATATTGCCAAGACCCTGGTGTACCGGCTCGCCCATTACCGTAACAGCCTGGGCGAGGTGATCCCCGAACGCATCATCACCCGGCCGCCGTCGGCCGAATTGCGCGCCGATCAGGTCGATCAGGATTCGCTGCCGCCCTATGAAATCCTCGACGCCATCATGGAGCGCTATGTCGAGCGCAACGAGTCGATCGCCGACATCATCGCCGCCGGTTTCAGCGAAGCCGATGTGCTGCGGGTGGTGAAGCTGCTCAAGGTCAACGAATACAAACGCCGCCAGGCGGCCGTCGGCGCCCGCATCACGCCGCGCGGCTTTGGCAAGGATTGGCGTTATCCGATCACCAATGGCTTTTTCCGCTGAAGCGGGCCGATAGGACGAGAAAGGGGCCGCGGCCCCTTTCCTGTGTCCAGATACCTGGGATTTGCATAATTTATGCAAAACAGGCGTTAGAACTGATGCTGGATATAGATAAAAAATAAAAAAGGGGCGAAAGCCCCTTTTCTTGTTTCCAGCAGGATCAGAACTGATAGTTGATTCTGCCGTAGTAGTAACGGCCGCGGATATTGTGCTGCGAGATGTTGTAGTTGCTGCTGTCGCTGTAGTCGAGCGGCGGGTCGCGGTCGAACAGGTTCTTGATGCCGAAGGTGAGCTTGAGCGGCTTGATCACCCGGTAGCCGACCTGGGCATCGACCGTGGTCCAGCTGGCGATATTCTGGTTCGGTTGCGAGGCCGGTACCGAATTCTTCAGCTGGGCGAAGTTGCCGACCGTGTTGATGCGCACGGTGCTCTGCAGATCGCCCTTGTCCCACGACAGTTCGGCGCTGTTATGCAGGCGCGGCAGGTTGTGGGTGCCCAGATCCTCGGTTTCCTGAGAAGTGATCGTGGTGCGGGTCTTATGGCTCAGCACATAGGTGGCGCTGTCCTTGAAGGTCAGACGGCCGGCCGAGCCGAGGTCAAAGCGCAGGGTCAGGTCGAAGTCGAGGCCACGGGTCTTGGTGCTGGCAGTGTTGATGTATTCGCGGCTGATATAGTCGATCCGGCCCGGCAGACCGCGCGCGATATCTTCGGGCGTCGGGGCCAGACGGTGGATCAGATGGCCGTAGGTCTCGGGCTTGGCCAGGATATCGACCACCGGGATCGAGCTGATCTCGTCCTTGTAGTCGATCCGGTAGTACTCCATGCCGAACGAGATATTGTTGGTCGGCTCCAGCACAAAGCCCACATTGGTGCTCTTCGACGACTCGGGCTTGAGGTTCAGGTTGCCGCCGCTGATGACCTTGTACTGGGCCGCGCAGTCGGTGCCGGCATCATTGGTGACCGGGCAACGGACCGGATCGCGCTGGCCGCTGTTGAACGAGGTGGTGGCGCCGAGGTACTGCTCCTGCAAGGACGGGGCGCGGAAGCCTTCGGCGTAGGAGGCGCGGAACAGCATGGTCTTGTCCGGCTGCCAGCGCAGGGCCACCTTGGGCGAGGTCTCGGCACCGTTGGCGATATTGGAGTACTTGTCGTAGCGGGCGGCCAGTTGCAGTTCCAGCGTGCTGTGCAGCGGCACGTTGAATTCAAGGAAGGCGGCCTTGACGTTGCGTTCGCCCTTGGCGCTGCTGCCGCCTGAACCGATGATCTGGCCCGCTGCCGACAGCGGGTCGCGGCTGTCGTTGGCGGTCTCGCGCCGGTAGTCGACACCGGCGGCCATGGCCAGCGGACCGGCCGGCAGTTCGACCAGCTCGCCCGAAATCTTGGCGTCGAAGGTCTTCATGGTCGACAGGCCGTTGCGGCTGGTAACGGTCTTCAGGCTGTCGATCAGGCTGGCCGGATTGCTGTATGGGTTCAGATAGTTGTAGCTGCCGTTGGCAGTGACTTCACGCACCCGCATGGCGTTGATGTAGTTGTAGCCCAGCTCTTCGGTTTCGCTGCGGGCATAGCTGACGCCGGCCTCGTAGTCGAACTTAGCGAAGTTACCCTTGACGCCGAACAGGGCGCGGTAGGCATCGGTGGTGATATCGTTCATCCGGTTGCCGGCTTCGACGAAGCGATACAGCAGACCGACGTCGCCGTTGTACGGATTGTTCGGGTGACCACGGCGCAGAATGATGTCGCCAGTATTGTTGGGGCTGGGTGCGGCGATGGTCAGCGTGTCGTTGCGCGAATAGGCCGCTTCGCCGAACAGCGACAGGTTCTCGTTGACCGAGAAGGTGGCGCGGCCAAAGAAGCCGGCGCGTTCGGTTTCCGGAATCGCCACCACATCGCGGTTGAAGTCGTACCGGCAGTAGCCGCTGACCATGCGGTCGGGCGGGCAGGTGGGCATCGGGGCGGTGCCGCGCAGATCGGTGGCCGCCGTGGCGCCGCCCGGGTTGTAGTAGGTGCCCGGGTTGCCCGAGGTGGAACGCTTGTCGCCACCGCCATAGGCGCGTGCATCGGACGAGCTGCTCAGGCCGCGGTCACGCAGGAACACCGGTTCGCGCTTGAAGTAGTCGAAGGTACCCATCACGTTGAAGCGGTCTTCGCTCAGACTGCCGTAGCCGCCGGTGGCATTGATGGTGATTTCCTCACCATCGCCTTTTTCGCTGCTGCCATAGGCCGCGCCTACTTCAGCGCCTTGATAGTCGCGGCGCAGCACCACATTGATCACGCCGGCAATGGCGTCCGAGCCGTAGATGGCCGAGGCGCCGCCCTTGAGCACATCGATACGCTCGATGGCGCCGACCGGGATGCTGTTGAGGTCGACGAAGGAATTGGTGATGTTCTGGGCAAAGCCATAGCTGGCCATCCGGCGGCCGTTGACCAGGGTCAGCGTGGCTTTCTGGCCAAGGCCACGCAGGCTGACGCCCGAGGTGCCCTTGGCAAACGAATTGGTGGCGTTGTCGTCAAGCGACAGGCCGCTGTTGGCGGTGAGGCTGCGCAGCAGCTCACCGGTGCTGGAGACGCCAGTGCGCTGGATATCCTCGCGGCGGATCACCTGAACCGGGGACGGACCTTCCTTGGAGATACGTTTGATATTGGTGCCGGTAACTTCGATCTTTTCGACCGTCTCAGCGGCAAAGGCAGGCAGGCTGCCAACGGCGCCGATCAGGGCAATGGCCTGGGCGAGGTGTTTCAGCTTCATATGGAATCTCCGGAGTAGAAACGCCGACCTGCTTCGCTGAGCGACGGAAGCATTGCCTCAGTGGGCTTTCCCTGGTCGAGCGTTATTGTTGCTTTATTGCGACGTGCGTGACGGGATATTGCAGCGTCGAATCAGGCTAGACCTTAGCCGGAGTCAGGCACTTTTGTCCCGGGAACTGAAGCCTGGGACGGTTGTCGTGTCGTATGTGTACAACAGGAAACCGGCACCGCTGGGCAGACGGTGCCGGTTGAGGCTCAGCGTTCGCTGACCAGACGGGCTTGCCAGTCCGGACCGAGTTCGCGTTCGGCCAGTTGCAGCAGCGGGGTCAGTTCGTGCAGCAGCTTGCGCAGATGGGGCAGGACAGCCGCCTGATTGCCACTCTGGAGTAGGCCCAGGGCGGCGGCGATATCGACATGGTGAGGCGGGGTGTCACTCGGCGCCTGCACCCGGTTGCCGCCGGCCTGGCTGGCCAGCCGGCTGCGGGCGCGGGCGGCTTCGAACAGCGCGCCATAGGCATAGCTGCCGTCGCGGTCGCTGCTGGCGACGCCGACACTGGCGGTGAGCTTGATCTGTTCGCCACGGAAATTGACCTTGGCGCCCGCGATGGTCTGGCGCAGCCGGTCGGCCAGCACCAGGCTGCCGTTGAGCGGCGAGGGCAGCACCAGGCCGAAGCACGGACCGTCGAGCCGGGCCAGGGTTTCCTCCTTGCGCAGCTTGCCGGCCAGGAGCTTCGAGATCATGCCCATCAGCTGGTCGGCGATACCGTCGCCCAGCCGCTGACGCAGCGCGGCGAACTCGTCGAGTTCGAACAGCAGCAGGGTGACTTCGGTCTGATGGCGCATGGCGTGGGCCAGCGCCTTCTCGGCTTCGATTTCGAGCAGATGCTGGGTGGCGAGGCCGGTCTTGGTGTCGGTGGTGGTGGTCTTGGCCTGGACTTCCTCGGCCGTCTTCAGTTCGCGTGCGGCCTTGGCGAGCTGCACGGCGGCGGCGACCCGGGCCACCATCTCGGCCCGGTCGGTGGATTTGGTGATGAAATCGTTGGCACCCTTTTCGACTGCCATCTGCTTGGTTTCGGCGTCTTCTTCGCCGGAGATGATGATCACGGGGGTGGTGCGGACACGGTGATCGGCCGCCTTGCGTACCCGCTCAAGCAGGCCGAAGCCGTCGAGTCGTGGCATGGTGAGATCGCTGATCATCACCTGTACCGTGCTGTCGGCACTCAGCCGCTGCCAGCCGGCTTCGCCGTCGGCTTCCTCAATGATGTCGAAGCTGCCTGAAAGATGCTTCTTGACCGTGGCACGGACGATACGCGAATCGTCGACGACCAGCACGCGCGGCTGGGTGCCGGCGAAATCCGTTTGCGACATAATGGCCCCTCGATTGGAGTGTGCAGTCAGTCCATTGTCATAACCGACCGCGCAACCGAAACTCTAACACATGCCGTGAATCTGTCACGTTGCGACGCGGCGGCCGATTTGGTAGAACGAAATCGAGCACTTTGCATTTATCTATGGCACAGAGGTCGGCATGTCAAAGCCCTATCGCGTGCATCTGTCGGTCTATCCGCTGGGCAGCAGTGAACCAGCCAAGGTATTGGCCGCCATCCGCGCAGCCTGGGTTGGACCGGCCTGGGTGCGGCGCGAAGATCGGGGCGGTGCCTGGTTTGTGCAAGCCTCTGCCGAAGCGCCTTTCCGTCCGGGCGAAACCCAGTCGCTGTTCTCCGAACGTCTATCGATCGCCATCTGGCAGCGGCTCGGCCGCTACGTCAAGGTGGTGGTCGATATCGCCAGCGACGACTCGGACGAATGCCAGCGCCGCGAATTGGCCGAACGCGACTACCTCAAACTGATGCGAGTCCACTAAATCCGGAACGGTCCGATCCTTTCCGGTCCACGCCATGAAAACCCTACATCTGCTCTACTTCGCCAGGCTGCGCGAACGCTTTGGCCTGGAACGCGAAACCGTCCGCTGCAATGACGGTACGGCCGCCGAACTGATCGACCGTCTGATCGCCCGAGGCGGTGCCTGGCGCGAAGAACTGGCCAGCGGCCGACCTTTCCGTATCGCCATCGACCACGATCTGGTCGCGCCCGACGCCCCGCTGTGCGACGGCGCCGAAGTGGCGATCTTTCCCCCTGTGACCGGAGGCTGAATATGCTTGACGATGTACCGGTCAATGCCCGTATCGAGATTACCGTCAGCGCCGAGGATTTCGACCTTGGCCGCGAATTCAACGCCCTGATCCACGATGACCGTGGCATTGGCGCCGTAGCCAGCTTTGTGGGTCTGGTGCGCGACCTCAACCTCGATAGCGACGTCAACGCCCTTGAACTCGAACACTATCCCGGCATGACCGAAAAGTCGCTGACCCGGATCGCCGAAGAAGCTGCGCTGCGCTGGCCGCTGCGGGCGGTACGGATCTGGCACCGGGTCGGCCGGCTCGAGCCGGGCGATCGCATCGTGATGGTGCTGACCGCCAGCGCCCACCGCCACAGCGCCTACGAGGCCAACGCCTTTATCATGGACTATCTCAAGACCCGCGCCCCGTTCTGGAAAAAGGAATGGACCGGCACGGGTGCCCGCTGGGTCGATGCCCGCCATAGCGACCAGTCGGCCGCCGAGCGCTGGCATCAGGTGGTCAGTGAGCGCTATGGCGCGACCGACCACGACTAGGCGGGCTGATTTCGTCGCCGGAAAAATATCTGATATTGCACTGCAATACCAGATGCGCTTTCCCCTGATTTCCTAAAAAACAGATCGAACGGAACTATTCACCATGAGCCAGACGCTGACCCATTTCGACGCCCGGGGCGACGCCCATATGGTCGATGTCTCGGCCAAGCCGGAAACCCATCGGATCGGGGTGGCGGCCGGGCAGATCACCATGCAGCCCGAGACGCTGGCCATGATCCGCGATGGTGCCCACCGCAAGGGTGATGTATTCGGGGTGGCGCGCCTGGCCGGCATTATGGCGGCCAAGCGGACCGGCGAGCTGATCCCGCTCTGCCATCCGCTGCCGCTGACCCGGGTGACGGTCGAATTCATGGTCGACGAGGCCGCCAATGCCGTGTGCTGCCGGGCCACCACCGAGACCGTCGGCCGGACCGGGGTCGAGATGGAGGCACTGACCGCCGCGACGGTCGCGCTGCTCACCATCTACGATATGTGCAAGGCAGTGGATCGCGCCATGACCATCTCCGAGGTCCGCCTGCTCGAAAAGCACGGCGGCAAATCGGGTAGCTGGCTGGCCGATCCGGCTGTTTGAAACCTTTCCTCCTCTTTGCCCCCTTCTGCTTGCCTGTCGTGTCCCGCTCGCTTGGACACGATGGACGAGCCTGCAAATAGAATAAATCCCGCCTGGTGTGTGCTAGACACCAGGCGGGATATATTAAAAAAATACCTAAATCTGCCTAATTCTCTGCAATGCCTCAAGCGGGTTTGGCCGGCGGCTGGGCCGTTTCGGACTCACGCGGCTTGGCCTGCTTGAGGTACTGATCGAGCCAGCGGTCCTGTTCCCACAGCATATGCATCACCGACTCGCGTGCGTTATAGCCGTGCAGTTCGCTGGGCAACATCACCAGCCGTGCCGTGGCGCCCAGCCCCTGCAGAGCCTGGAAGAAGCGCTCGCTCTGCACCGGGAAGGTGCCGGGATTGCTGTCGGTCTCGCCATGGATCAGCAACAGCGGGTCCTTGATCTTGTCGGCATGGTTGAACGGCGACATCACCTGATAGGTCGTCTGGGCCTGCCAGAAATTGCGGTCTTCGGCCTGGAAGCCAAACGGGGTCAGCGTGCGGTTATAGGCACCCGAGCGTGCGATGCCGGCGCGGAACAGCCGGGTATGGGCCAGCAGATTGGCGGTCATGAAGGCGCCGTAGCTGTGGCCGCCGATGGCGATCCGGTCGCGGTCGGCCACGCCCAGCCGCACCACTTCATCGACGGCTGCCTTGGCGCTGGCAGTCAGTTGTTCGACATAGGAGTCGTTCGGCTCTTTATTGCCTTCGCCGATGATGGGCATGGTCGGGTCGTCGAGTACGGCATAACCGCGCGCCAGCATCGCTTGCGGGCCCATCACGCTGATCCAGTTGAAGCGGTAGGGCGAGTCGGTGACCTGCGAGGCGGCCTGGGCGGTTTTGAATTCCTGCGGATAGGCCCACATCAGCAAAGGCAGCGGACCATCGCGCTTGGCCTCATAGCCCGGCGGCAGATACAGCGTGCCGGTCAGATCGACCCCGTCGGCGCGTTTATAACGCAGCAACTGTTTCTGCACCCCGACCAGCTGCGGGGTCGGATGGGGGAAGCGGGTCAGCGCCATCGGCGACTTGGCCTGGCCCAGGTGGCGCAGATAGTAGTTGGGCCGCTCCTGGTTCGACTCGCGGCTGGTGACGATGCGCTCGTCGTCGACCATGGCGACGGCGATCTCGTAATGGGGCGCTTCCGAGCGCCACAGCCGGGTGGTTTTATGGCTGCTGATCTCGTAGCGGTCGACAAACGGCCGGTCGCCTTCGGGGCTGGCGCCTTCGCCGCTCAGGAAGAACGATTTGCCGTCGGCCGACAGCCGCACCACCGGCTGACCATATTGATTGCGGGCAAACATCGGATGACCCGGGTCGGCATAGCGGTCCTCGCGCTTGCGCTCGACCAGCAGCTCGGGCGCCTGGGCGGGCCGATCGGGCTGGATGCGCCAGGTGCGGGTATCGCGGCTCTTCCACCAGTCTTCCGTCACCAGGGCCAGCTCGCCGCTGCTCCATTCGACTTCCTGCAAGCGGAAGCCGACTTCGATCAGTTTCTGCGGCGCGGCAGTGAACGGGGCAGCCAGCATGAACAGTGCATCGCGGATCTTGGCTGGACGCGACGGATCGCCTTCGTCCTGCGCTTCGGCCCAGTAGACCGTGGCCGGCGCATCGGCACGCCAGCCGAAGTCGCGCCGGCCGGGCAGCACGGCATCGTTGCCCGGGGGAATCCGCTCGGTCAGCGGCCGCTCGGACAGCGTGACCTGCTTATTGCCGGCCAGATCCCAGATCTCGACCTTCTGCGGGAACAGCCACAGCGGCACCAGGGTGGAATAGGGCCGATGCAGGGTGGTCACCAGCACACGCTGGCCGTCGGGCGAAGGCTGGGCGCCGATAATGCGGGCGTTCGGACCGAAACGTTCGAGCTTGCCATCGAGCGAGACCAGGCCCAGTTGGCTGTCGAGCTGCCATTCGAGCAGGTCGGCGTCGTAGGCGGTCTTGAGCATATCGGGGTAGGTACGCAGCTGCGATACCGGGCCGCCACGGCTTTCCTGGATTTTCGGGCCGGTCGGCACGGTCGGTGCCTGGGGCTGTGGCGGCTGACCTTTGGGCGGCAGTTTCACCAGCAGGCGATGGCTGCTGCCAAGCCAGGCAAAGCCGCCGCTCGACGTGGCGTTGAGCGGCTCATGGAGCAGTCGGCGGGCGCTGGCGCTTTGGGTGTCGACCAGCCACAGCTCGACGCCCTGTTCGCCCCAGTGGCTGAAGGCAAACCAGCGCTCGTCGGCCGACCAGGCATAGTCGGCGATACGCGGTTTGGGCGGCAGGCCGCTGACCACTCGCTCCTGGCCGCTGGCAATATCGATCAGGGTCAGGCGGTCGCCGAAGCTGTAGCGGGTCATCGCCCGCATGGTCGGGTTGAGCCGGATGCCGGCAAGCTTGAGTTCCGGTGCCGCCACTTCGCGGATACCGGGCATGCCGGGCCGGTTGATGATCATCGCCTTGGTGCGCTGACTGCCCAGTGAGAAGCCGGGAGTACGCGGGGCGTCGACCAGCGCCTGCAATTCGGGCGGCGGTAGCTGATAGCCCTGGTCGGCGCTGAAGCCTGAGGTGGCGAGCAGCGCTGCACCAATGGGCGCGAGCAGGAGGCGATGAGTGGGCAACATAGGCTGGAATCTCCCGGACGACTTATTTCGAAATAGCAGAAATCGAATAATGTCTCTTTACGAGTAGATGGCGTCAATGGTCATCGTGCAGCAGCGGGACGAAGGACGGTACTTTGCTGCGATGAGCAAGGCACGCGCCCACCTGCCGCGGCGTGGTGGTCCCAGCTGCTACAATCACGCCCGCCCCTAATTTCGTGCAGCCGAGCTGCGGAAGGATCTGCGATGACCCAATTCGACCCTAGCGTTTTCCAAACCGACCTCTCGACCATGCTGGTCCGGCCGCGTCGGGGCCGGACCAGCCCGTGGATGCGCGATATGGTGGCCGAAGTCGATCTGAGCCCGCGCGATCTGATCCTGCCGGTCTTCGTGCGCGAGTCGCCGTCCCAGGCGCGGGAAACCTCGATGAAGGGCGTGGTGCGCTATACCGTCGCCGAACTCGCCGAGGTGGCACAGGAAGCTCAGGCGCTCGGCATTCCGGCGATTGCGCTGTTTCCGGTGATCGACCCGAGCCGGCGCAGTGAGGATGCCGACTATGCCCGCACCGACGAACTCGCCTGCGAGGCGATTGCCGCCATCAAGGCGGCCCAGGCCAATATCGGAGTGATCACCGATGTGGCCATTGACCGCTATACCAGCCACGGCCAGGACGGTCTGGTGCGCGATGGCCGGATTCTCAACGACGAATCGGTGGCCATCCTGGCTGAAATGGCGCTCGCTCACGCCCGCGCCGGCGCCGATGTGGTGGCACCCTCCGATATGATGGACGGCCGCGTCGGCGCCATCCGCCGCACACTCGATGGCGCGGGTTATCAGCATGTCTCCATCCTCTCCTATACCGCCAAATACGCTTCGCAGTTCTACGGTCCGTTCCGCGATGCGGTGCGCAGCAGCGCCGGCCTGAGCAAGGGCCCCGGTCCCGACGGCAAGAAGACCTATTTCCTCGATGTGCGCAACCGCGAGGAAGCGATCCGCGAAGCCCGGCTCGACGAGCAGGAAGGTGCCGATATCCTGATGGTCAAGCCAGGCGGCCCGTTCCTCGATGTGATCCTGACCCTGAGCCAGAACAGCCATCTGCCGATCTTTGCCTATCAGGTCAGCGGCGAGTACGCCATGTTGCAGATGGCGGCGGAGGCGGGGTGGGCCAACTATGAAGGGCTGCTGCTCGAAACGCTGCTGTCGTTCAAGCGGGCAGGGGCCAAGGGGATCTTTACCTACGGCGCGCTCGATGCGGCGCAGGTGCTGGTGAAGCGCTGAGTGAGGGGACTGCCCCGAAGAGGCAGGAGACGTAAATAACTATCCTTCGATTTCAATGCATCCGGTGCAAAGACTGTATTTGCACTGAGCTTGTTGTAATTGGAGGATAGTTTTTTGCTGCTGTATCCGTCGTTGTTGAACGGTTCGGGCAAGCGCCATAAAAAATCCCGGCAGACTTATCTCTGCCGGGATTTTTTGGCCGTCAGCGCATTGCCGGTTGAATCGGACTCGGTCCTGAAACTCGTTGGAGGCTATGCCTTCGCACCTTCAGGTCCGGACCCGCTGATGCCGAGTTTTCCGGCCATGCGCAGAGGGCGCTCAGAACGGAATATCGTCCTCGAAATCATCAAAGTTCTTGGGCTGGGCTGCCTGACGCGGGGTCGGGGCCGGAGCGGCCTGGCCGCCTTGCTGCATACCGCCGCCGTTACCGCCGCGCGGACCTTCGTCGTAGCGCGGGGTCTGGTCGAAATCGGCGCCGCCCATGCCGCCGCCGGCACGGCCGCCCAGCATCTTCATTTCATCGGCGATGATTTCGGTGGTGTAGCGGTCCTGGTTGGTGTTCTTGTCCTGCCACTTGCGGGTCTGTAGGCGACCTTCGATATAGACCTGGCTGCCTTTTTTCAGATATTGGCCGGCGATTTCAGCCAGGCGCCGATACATCACGATATTGTGCCACTCGGTCTTTTCCTGCATTTGGCCGGAACTTTTATCTTTCCATTTTTCCGTGGTGGCGATGCTGAAATTGGCGACGGCTTCGCCATTGGGCATATAGCGCACTTCCGGATCGCGGCCGAGGTTGCCGATCAGCAGGACTTTATTCAGTGATGCCATGGGTGGGGTTCTCCGTTGATCCTGGGGAGGGGCCGGGGGCCCGCTTCGATAAAGGGTTCGAGGAAACGGGTTGCCACTGCAACCCGTTGGATAAGTAGGTGTGGCCGACGAGGCGTGGCCGACTAGGCGTGGCCGAACAGCAATTGGCGGGCGCCCGCTTCGTCCCAGCCTTCGCGCATCACCTTGAGATAGGCCACGCCTTCTTCGGCGATCACCACGGCTTCCTTGACGCCGTCGAGCGCGGCCAGCTGGCGCGCCAGACCCGGGGCGTCGCCCAGCCGGTCGTCGTCGATATGGTACATCATGGTCCGCACCGGTAACGGTGGACGCAGACCAAGACTCAGGACCAGCCAGATGCCGATCAGTACCGCACACAGCGCATAGACCGGACTGGCGCCACTGTGGTGGTACAGCCATCCGCCGCCGGCCGAGCCGACGAAAAAGCCCAGCGACTGGGTGGTGTTGTAGACCCCCATGGCCGTGCCCTTGGCCTCGGCCGGCGCCAGCTTGGAGATCAGGCTGGGCTGGGTGGCTTCGAGGATATTGAAGGCCACGAAATAGAGCCCGAGCCACAGCACGATAGGTCCGAGGCTGTCGAGGCCACCAGCGCTCATGCCAAGCTGGGCCACCAGCATCAGGGCCACGGCCGCCAGAAAGACCTGCTTGAGCCGATTGCGCGTCTCGCCCACGATGACTGCGGGCACCATCAGCAGGAAACCCATTCCCATCACCGGCAGATAGACTTTCCAGTGCTGGTCGACCGGCAGGCCGGCCGCCTGGGTCAGCGCCAGTGGCATGGTGACGAACATCGCCATCTGGGCGGCATGTAAAGCAAATACGCCGTAGTTCAGGCGCAGTAATTGCGGGTCCTTGAGCACCATGGGCAGGCGCTGCGGATTGGCCTCGGCGTCGGAGTGGAAACTGCTTTTCGACGGGTCGGGAATGATGCGCCAGGTGCCCAGCATGGCAGCCACCGCCAGGGCACCGGTCAGCAGGAAGATGCCGGGCAGGCCCACCCACTGCGCCAGCGGCGGGGCGATGACCAGGGAGGCGGCAAACGTGGCGCCTATCGTGCCGCCGACAATCGCCATGGCCTTGGTGCGATGTTCTTCGCGGGTCAGATCGGCCAGCAGGGCGGTGATCGCGGCGGAAATGGCACCGCTGCCCTGGAGGGCGCGGCCGACGGCGATCCAGATCAGGCTGTCGGCCAGGGCGGCCAGCAGGCTGCCCAGGGCGAACAAGGTCAAGCCCAGATAGATCACCGGTTTGCGGCCGATCCGGTCGGACAGCATTCCCAGCGGCAACTGCAACAGCGCCTGGGTCAGGCCATAGGCGCCGAGCGCCACACCGACCAGCGCATGGTTGTCGCCGCCGGGCAGGGCGCGGGCATAGACCGCAAAGACCGGCAGCACCAGAAACATGCCCAGCATGCGCAGGGCATAAAGGCCGGAGAGGCCGAGACTGGCACGGAGTTCGAGCGGGGACATGGCAGGCCGAGAAAAGCGAAACGCGCGATTTTAGCAGACTGCGCCGTCCATCGCCGGCATGGCCCGGCAAGGCGGCAGCGGCCACGCCCATGTGGCGGGCGCCGGACAGTGGGTCGATTAAAAAATTAAAATAAAAGGTAAAATCGTTGCAAGGCATGTGGCTGTATTTATTAAGTAAATAAAAAATAATCTCCATATGCTGTGCGACGATGTCCAACTGCCTGTCCCGGTCGGCACACGAGTCCGACCAGCGCCGGTTTTTGCAGTATGATGGTGAACAAACGTTAACCGCAACCCGGGTCAGCGCCGGTTCTGTGCCGCAACTGCCCGGTTTCCTTTTTGTCGAGACCGCTATGAGCAGCTACCGTCCCGTCGATCCCAATGCCCTGATCCGCATCCGTGGCGCCCGCACCCACAATCTCAAGAACATCAACCTCGATCTGCCGCGTCATCAACTGATCGTGATCACCGGTTTATCGGGTTCAGGCAAATCCTCGCTGGCCTTCGACACCCTGTATGCCGAAGGCCAGCGTCGCTATGTCGAGTCGCTGTCGGCCTATGCGCGCCAGTTCCTGCAATTGATGGAGAAACCCGACGTGGACCTGATCGAGGGCCTGAGTCCGGCCATTTCGATCGAGCAGAAAGCCACCAGCCACAACCCGCGCTCGACCGTGGGCACCGTTACCGAAATCCATGACTATCTGCGCCTGCTGTTTGCCCGCATCGGCACGCCCTACTGCCCCGACCACGGCCAGGCGCTCGAGTCGCAGACGGTGAGCCAGATGGTGGACCATGTGCTGGCGCTGCCTGAAGACACCCGTCTGATGGTGCTGTCGCCGCTGATCGTCGGGCGCAAGGGCGAGAATGTCGAGCTGTTCGAGGAATTGCGCGCCCAGGGCTTTGTGCGGGTGCGGGTCGATGGCGAAGTATTCGAGATCGATCAGGTGCCCAAGCTCGACAAGAACAAGAAACACACCATCGAAGTGGTGGTGGACAGGCTCAAGGTCCGCGCCGATCTCAAGCAGCGGCTGGCCGAATCGTTTGAAACCGCTTTGCGTCATGCCGATGGCCGCGCCATCGCCGTCGAGATGGAAAGCGGGCGCGAGCACTGGTTCTCGGCCAAGTTCGCCTGTCCGGTGTGCAGCTACAGCCTGCCTGAACTCGAACCCCGGCTGTTCTCGTTCAATAACCCGATGGGCGCCTGCCCCAAGTGCGATGGCCTGGGCGCGATCCAGTTCTTCGACCCGCGCCGGGTGGTGGCGCAGCCTGAACTCAGTCTGGCGGCCGGGGCGGTCAAGGGCTGGGATCAGCGCAACCAGTTCTATTTCCAGATGCTGACCAGTCTTGCCGACCATTACGGTTTCAGCGTCGAGACACCCTGGCGCAACCTGCCCGATGCGGTGCAGAAGTCGGTGCTGTATGGCTCGGGGCGTGAGGCGATCCGTTTCACCTATCTCAACGAGAAGGGCACGCGCTTTGATCGCTCCCATCCGTTCGAGGGCATCATTCCCAATCTGGAGCGGCGCTATCGCGAAACCGATTCGAGCACGGTGCGCGAGGAATTGGCCAAATACCAGAACAACCAGCCCTGCCCGAGCTGCAACGGCGCCCGTCTGCGGCTCGAGGCCCGTCATGTGCGGGTCGGCGGTCGCAGCCTGCACGAGATCAACCAGCTGGCGCTGCGTGATACCAGCCGCTTTTTCACCGAGCTCGAACTGAGCGGCGCCAAGGCGCGCATTGCAGAGAAGATCGTCAAGGAAATCGACGACCGGCTGGGCTTTCTGGTCAATGTCGGACTCGATTACCTGTCGCTGGAGCGTTCGGCCGATACCCTGTCGGGCGGTGAGGCACAGCGGATCCGGCTGGCCAGCCAGATCGGTTCGGGCCTGACCGGGGTGATGTATGTGCTCGACGAGCCGTCGATCGGTCTGCACCAGCGCGATAACGACCGTCTGCTGGCCACGCTGATGCGGCTGCGCGATCTGGGCAATTCGGTGATCGTGGTGGAACACGACGAGGATGCGATCCGTGCCGCCGATTGTCTGGTCGATATGGGTCCAGGAGCGGGCGAGCATGGCGGTGAGGTGCTGGCAGTCGGCACGCCCGAGCAGATCATGGCCGAGGAGCGCTCGATCACCGGCCAATTCCTGTCGGGACGGCGCCGTATCGAGGTACCGGCCAAGCGGCGGGCGCCCGATCCCGAACGCTGGCTGACGCTGAAAGGGGCGCGCGGCAATAACCTCAAGGGGGTCGATCTGGCACTGCCGCTCGGGCTGCTGGTCTGTGTCACTGGCGTATCGGGTTCGGGCAAGAGCACGCTGATCAACGACACCCTCTATCACGCCGTGGCGCGCGCGCTCTACGGCAGCAACGAGGAACCGGCGCCGCACGATGCGGTGGTCGGACTTGAGCAGTTCGACAAGGTCATCAATGTCGACCAAAGCCCGATCGGCCGCACGCCGCGCTCCAACCCAGCTACCTATACCGGGGTGTTCACCCCGATCCGCGAACTGTTTGCCGGCGTGCCGGCGGCACGCGAGCGCGGCTATAGCGCCGGCCGCTTCTCCTTCAACGTCAAGGGCGGCCGCTGCGAGGCCTGTCAGGGCGATGGGGTGATCAAGGTCGAGATGCACTTCCTGCCCGATGTCTATGTGGCGTGCGACGTCTGCCATGGCAAGCGCTACAACCGCGAGACGCTGGAGGTCCAGTACAAGGGACGCAATATCCATGAAGTCCTGGAGATGACGGTCGAGCAGGCCTATGAATTCTTCGAGCCCGTGCCGGCGGTGGCGCGCAAGCTCAAGACACTGATGGATGTGGGCCTGTCCTATATCCGGCTGGGCCAGTCGGCCACCACGCTGTCGGGCGGCGAGGCACAGCGGGTCAAGCTGGCGCTGGAGCTGTCAAAGCGCGATACCGGCCGTACCTTGTATATCCTCGATGAGCCGACCACCGGCCTGCATTTCCATGACATCGATCTGCTGCTGCAGGTGCTGCATCGCCTGCGCGAGCACGGCAATACTGTGGTGGTGATCGAACACAACCTCGATGTGATCAAGACCGCCGACTGGCTGGTCGATCTCGGCCCCGAGGGCGGCGCCGGCGGCGGGCAGATCCTGGCTACCGGTACACCAGAGGATGTTGCGGCAAACCCGGCCAGCCATACCGGCCATTATCTGGCAAAATTGCTGGCGTCATAATCTGCTCGCTTGAATAGTCAGGTTTTGCTAGGCTATTCGCATTTTTCTGTGTAGGGAGTCGACCATGAAGAAATCGCTTTACGCAGCCGCGCTGGGACTGAGCCTGCTGGCCAGCGGCGTATCGGCCCAGGAGATCTGCACCCCGATCACCCCAGCCACCGATCTGTTCTCGATGATGAGCAAGGGCCAGATGTCGGTGACGGGCAATAGCTGTACCGATATCGACTTCAGCACCGGCCAGTTCTCGGCCATGAAGATCGATGGCACGCTGAATTTCAATAATTTCGCCCCGGCCAATGCCGGCGGCTTTACCGCCCATGGTTCGCTCAACTTCGGCATGCAGTTCGATGCCGCGACGTCGAGTGCTTCGCTGACCTATAACGGCGGCCCGGTCGCCTATACCATCCAGGGTCAGAAGTTCAACGTCACCTACAACAACCTGCGCGTGGATGTATCGGTCGGCGCCAGCGTCAACGCGGTCAATTCCTCGGGCTCGGTGATTGTCGACGGCACCGAATTCCCGGCCGGCACCTGGGTGTGGAACTTCCTGTTCTGATTGCCCGGCTACCCAACGAAACGGCCCGCTCTGCGGGCCGTTTTGCTGCCGGTTCAATGGCGGAACTTGAAATGCCGGCCCGCCCCGCTACCTGCCAGCGTCTGTCGGACCGCGTCCCTGCAGTTGATCAGATACATCGACTTGTCAGATAGCGACGCCCGCTCCTGTAGCAGCAGCATCATGCCGATGGCCGAGCTGTCCATGCTGTGTACCTGCTCAAGGTCGATCAGGATTTCCCGCACGGTCGCGTTATCGAGCAATTGCTGCGAGCTGCCGCGAAAAGCGCGATAGAGATTGACGTCAAATTGACCGAGCACGATCAACCGTCCGGTTTCGCCGTGGATCTTGACGATAGGGCCCATAGTGTTTTCCTCCTGAGCAATAAGGGAATGACGCCGCTGCCGACCCTGCCATCTGCAACAAGGGAAAAGTCGACGTAGGGGTGCTATCCGCCAAGGAGGTCGTTGCGACCTTACTTACCATAGGTGATGTCAGGGCTTGGGCAAACGCTCGCTAGTCAAGCGCCGTGCCGGCGAGACGGGGGTATAATGGCGCAGATTTTCTCTGCCGCCCCCAAGGAGCCTCCGTGGAACTCTCGCATCGCGTCCAAGCCATCAAGGAATCGCCCACCCTCGCCATCACCGCCAAGGCGCAACGTCTCAAAGCTGAAGGGCGCGATGTGGTCGCGCTGGCAGCTGGCGAACCGGATTTCGATACCCCCGACCATATCAAGGCGGCGGCTATCGCAGCGATCCAGAACGGTTTCACTAAATACACCCCGGTATCGGGCACGCCCGGCCTCAAGAATGCCGTGATCGCCAAATTCAAGCGCGATCAGGGGCTCGACTACACCGCCAAGCAGATCCTGGTGTCGGTCGGCGGCAAGCAGAGCTTCTACAATCTGTGCCAGGCTTATCTCAATGCCGGCGATGAAGTGATCATTCCGGCGCCGTACTGGGTGTCCTACCCCGATATGGTGATCCTGGCCGAAGGCCGCCCGGTGATCGTCGAGTGCGGGATCGAGCAAGGCTATAAGCTGAGCCCGGCCCAACTCGAAGCGGCCATTACGCCCAAGACCAAGATGCTGGTGATCAACTCGCCGTCCAATCCGACTGGCGCGGTCTACAGCCTCGAAGAACTCAAGGCGCTGGGCGAAGTGCTCAAACGCCATCCGGGCGTGCTGATCGCTTCGGACGATATGTATGAGCATGTGATGCTGGGCGATACCCGTTTCGCCAACATCCTCAATGCCTGCCCCGAGCTGTATCCGCAGACCATCCTGCTCAACGGCGTCTCCAAGGCCTATTCGATGACCGGCTGGCGTATCGGCTACGCGGCAGGTCCGGAGAAGCTGATCAAGGCGATGGAGAATATCCAGTCGCAATCGACCTCCAACCCGACCTCGATCGCCCAGGTAGCGGCCGAAGCCGCGCTTAATGGCCCGCAGCAGGAATGCTTTGCCCCGATGCTCAAGGCTTTCAACGAGCGGCACGAGTTCGTGGTACGCCGCTTCAATGCCACCCGTGGCCTCAAATGCCTGTCGGCCGGCGGTGCCTTCTACGCCTTTGTCGATGCGCGCGAAGCGATCCGCAATCTGTATGAAGAAGGAAAGCTGGCCGAACCGACTGATCTGGCGCTGGGCAACTATCTGCTCGAAGCCCAGGATGTCGCCGTGGTGCCCGGTTCGGCCTTCGGCGCCGAAGGTTATTTCCGGATCAGCTTTGCCACCAGCATGAGCAATCTGGAAAAGGCGCTCGATCGCATCGAGAAAGCGCTGGCCTGAACGGGCTGAAACGGACGCCTGCCCGGGCAGGCGTCCGGTTGCCCTCTTGATTTCATCGAATTCATATGCATATGGCGATAAAGCGGGTGCGTCACCCGCCCAGATCGCGCAAAATCCGTTGCCGTTATGCCTGCCTAGCCCGTGCTTCCCGAAGCGGCGTTTGAAACTCCCCGTCTGTCGAGTCTGCCATGTCCTCAAATTTCGTTACCGAACGTGTTCTGAGCGTCCACCACTGGAACGACACCCTGTTTAGCTTCACCACCACCCGTGACCCCGGCCTGCGTTTCGAGAACGGCCATTTCGTGATGATCGGCCTGGAAGTGCAGGGTCGGCCGCTGATGCGCGCCTATAGCATCGCCAGTGCCAACTACGATGAGCATCTGGAATTCTTCAGCATCAAGGTGCCCAATGGTCCGCTGACCTCGCGCTTGCAGCATCTCCAGGTCGGCGACCCGATCCTGGTCAGCCGCAAGCCCACCGGCACGCTGGTGCTGCATGATCTGAAGCCCGGCCGCCATCTGTTCCTGTTCGGCACCGGCACCGGTCTCGCGCCGTTTATGAGCGTGATCAAGGACCCGGAAACCTACGAACGCTTCGACAAGGTGATTCTGTTCCACGGGGTGCGCTATATCAGCGAACTGGCCTATGCCGACTTCATCACCAAGGAGCTGCCGGAGAACGAATTCTTCGGCGAAGCCGTGCGTGAAAAGCTGATCTACTACCCCAGCGTGACCCGCGAGCCGTTCCGTAACCAGGGCCGGCTGACCGATCTGATCAAGATCGGCAAGCTGTGCAAGGATATCGGCCTGCCGCCGCTCAATCCGGAAACCGACCGCGCCATGTTGTGCGGCAGTCCCAGCATGTTGAAGGAGACCGCCGCCCTGCTCGACGAGCGTGGCTTTAAGGTGTCGCCGCGGGTGGGCGAGCCGGGCGACTATGTGATCGAGCGCGCCTTCGTCGAGAAGTAATGCCTCGCCGGCATCCCGGTCCGTCCCAAGGCAAGCTGCCTTAGCTAAGTGGCGTCATGCACTACGCTGTCCGTCCACGGTTGGGGAGGGATAGCAGGGCGGCTTCGGATCGCTGCTCGGAAGCACATCGGCATTCGCCGGCCGGCAAGGACGATAAAAAACCCGCCTAAGCGGGTTTTTTATTTTTTGTTTTTTTTCTTTCCACTGTCTTGCAGTGGTTTTGCAGATAATTTTATTTCTGTGCGTGTGCCGGTTTCCTGAGTTGCTGGGTCAGCCGTTTGGCCAATTCCAGATGGCGGCTATTCAGGAAATGGTAGCCCGGCCAGCGGGTAACGGCTTCGTTGACCACATGGCCTACCAGCACGTCATGGCGCAGATACGGGCCGCGGCGCGGACCGGTATCCTCGAAATGCACCGACAGCACGGCATCGATCCGGCCTAGGCGCAGCATCTGATAGAGCGCTTCATAGCTCTCAGCCGCTTCGATCCGGGCGGCGTAGCGGGCGGTTTCCTCGGCGGCGTAGATGCCGCGCACCACCCCGACCCGCAGCCGCCCCAGGTCTTCCGGCCGCTCGACCCGTAAGGCGGCATTGGCAGTGATGACCACCACGTTGAAATGGGCTACCACGACGTTGACCCGGACAAAGCGGTCCTGGTATTCAGGCGGAATCGCTACCCGGACCATTTCACCGTCGATCTGGCCGGTGGCGGCATACAGCGTGGCGCGCAGGGGTGGCAGGTCGATAAAGCGCGGGGTGATGCCAAGCGCGCTGTAGGCGGCGGTCAGACGGGTTTCCACCCGGGCCAGGGTGCTCGAGATACGCGGCAGGCCCGGTCGGGCGATAGTCACGGTGTCGAGTGCCCAGGCCCACGACAGCAATCCGAACGCCAACAGCGCGCGTAAGGCAGCACTGCAGGCATGGACTGAAAAACGAAGAAGACGCACCGCTGCACCACCGGCAGTCGATCAAGGGCGAAATTATTACCAGAATAGGCCCGAATAAGCACGATGGTTCAGTAACTTATGATCTACCCATGCGCAGCGGGCCAAGTGGTGAAAGGGCTTTTCAGTGGGCAGTCCAGCGAGACGGCAGGAGGTTTAGTGGAAGCGGCGGACGAGCTGGAAAGCGTGCTGTTCCGTGGCGTCTGTATCCACTCCGCCAGACCCTGGGAGCCGGCGCGGACAGGAGGACATTTCCGTTCAAATCGAGCTCGCCAGCCACGCTGGTTGATCGACCCCAATCTGATGCGCTGTGCCCGGACCCGCTGCCTCCGAGTTTTTCGGACATACGCTAGAGCATTTCCATTTCGATCGGCGTCGCCGCTAAGCCTGGCGGAGCGCTGCACGCTTGCGCTTTGAGGTTCGGCCCCGCTGATGCCGAATTGACTGGAAATGCGCTAGGGCGTCACTTAGCCAAGCGCCCAACCAGCCCAGCAGCTTGCTTGCGGAGCAGGAGGGGACAGGCAGACCTGCCGTAGACCCGACAAGCCTGGTTTTTTTCTGGAGAACTGATGAAACCGGTGATCGACCATCCCTGGCAACTCGATATCGATGCCGCCTGGGCATTGCAGCGCGAGCTGGCAGCCAAGGTGCGCTGTGTTGAGCCTGGACCGATAGCGACCGTGGCAGGGGTCGATGTGGCCTATGCCAAGGATGAGATGGTACTGGTGGCCAGCGTGGTGCTGCTCGATGCGATGACGCTGGAGGTGGTCGAGGCTGCCGAGGCCGAGGCGGCGGTGCAGTTTCCCTATGTGCCGGGTCTGTTTTCGTTTCGTGAGTTGCCGGCGATCATGGCGGCGCTGGAGAAATTATCGCGGCGGCCCGATCTGGTGGTCTGCGACGGGCAGGGCTTGGCCCATCCGCGCCGTTTCGGTCTGGCTTGTCATCTGGGTGTGCTGTACGACCTGCCGACGCTGGGTTGTGCCAAGACGCGGCTGGTGGGCGAGGCGGCCGAGCCGGCATCGGCGCGTGGGTCGGCAAGCGAGCTGGTCGATGGAGAAGCGGTGGTGGGACGGGTATTGCGGACCCAGGATGGGGTGAAACCCGTTGACGTATCGATAGGCCACCGGATAACGCTCGATGCGGCCTGCGACTGGATACTGCGCCTGACACCGCGTTACCGTCTGCCGGAAACCACCCGGCAGGCCGATCAGCGGGTCAGGCGGCGGCTGGCGGCCTTGGGTTAGCGCATTTCCCCTTCAAGCGGCGCGTTGGTTGTGATGCGCTGTGTGCAGATCCGCCGACGCCGAGTTCTTGGGAGGTGAGCTAGCGCCTTTCCAGCCAATTCGGCGGCAGCGTGTCCGGACCTCAAAGCGCAGGCGTACAGTGTTCCACCAGGCTTAGCGGCGATGCTGATCTAAATGGAAATGCGCTAGTCGTTACTTCTGGCCTGTCCCGGCACGTAAATGCTTTCCGCCCAGGCCAAGGTCGACGGCATGAAGCGCTGTCTCACTCTTCGCTGAACGATTCGTGGACGTCTTCAATGGTCTCGTCGATCAGCGCGCTGACCAGTTCATCGAGTGTGCAGTCGGCGGGGCTGGCGTTCAACATCGGGTCGAGATAATCACGACAGAGGGCATCGAAATTGTCCTGGTCGTAATAGATCGAACCGAAGCGGCCGGCTTCGTCGAAGTACAGATAGCTGTGCTGATTGTCGTCGTAATACTGCATCCCGAACACCCGGTACGAGCGGTTCAGCTGCTCGATATCTTCCGAATCGTAGGACTCGTCGATTTCGTCGCGTGAACCCCAGATCCATTTGATGAAGTCGACCAGGCCGCTCGCTTCCAGATCGGCCGGGGCGCGTAGCCAGAAGGCCGACCAGTCTTCGCCGGCCGAGACGGGGCCGACTTCCCGCAGAAAGCTCACCAGTTCGGTGGGCAGGGTCGGGTCGGCCAGCTCAGGCAGCGGGCCGGCGCGTTCGAGTTCGTGGAACGAGGCCCGGGTGGGATCGACTTCGGCCAGGGCGGCAATAAAGGTTTCGTAGCGCACGAGCGCTGCGGCGGCGCTTTCGCCTTCGGGGCCGTGGCGGCTTTTCTCCAGCGGGTCGTCGGCCAGATAGCGCTGGAAATCGGCGTCGTTGATCTGTTCGGCCAGCTCTTCCTCTTCCTGCAAATACGGATTGGCTGCCTGCTGCATGGTTTTGAGCAGCAACCACAATTGGGGCCGCAGGGCAGGCTGGCGCTCGGACAGATCGGCCAGAATCAGTGCCTGGGTGGCCAGAAACAGTGGACGGGAAGGCTCCTCATCGATCGGGGAGCTGATGGTCAGGCTCTGTTCGGCATGCGCCAGTGCTTGTTCGAGCTGCTCATCGTTATCGGCGTGGTGGTAGAGATGGCGCGCCACGGCATGGTGGGCCGCCCGCAGCGTGGTGCGCAGATGCCGATGTTCGGCGACGTAGGGGAAAAGCTGGGAGGGATTGATCCGGGCAATGGCTTCACGGCTGGCGGCGATGCCTTCGTCGTTGCGGCCGAGTTCGAGCAGCAGGTAGCGGCGATAGTCGTAGATCCAGGCCCAGTATTCGATACCCTGTTCGGCCGCTGCAGTCAGGGTGGCGGCGGCGCTGTCGATGGCGCTGAGGGCTTCTTCGAGATCCTGGTCTTCCATGGCGGTATTGGCCACATCCATCCAGTGATCGAACTGCTGTTGCAACAAAGGAGCCATGTGTGAACTTCCGTAGCAGTGGCGAGCTATCGAGCAAGAGCGGTAGATAGGCGTGCTGATTCGGCTGAAGCATAGCAAAACGGCCGCGTTTGCACGCGGCCGTTTTTAAGTGGCGTCCCCACGGGGATTCGAACCCCGGTTATCGCCGTGAAAGGGCGGTGTCCTAGGCCTCTAGACGATGGGGACTTAATCTCGACAACCTGACAATGTCAAATCATCTCAATTTGGTGGAGGTAAACGGGATCGAACCGATGACCTCTTGCATGCCATGCAAGCGCTCTCCCAGCTGAGCTATACCCCCAAATTCCGACATTCCTGACGAATCACTTCGCTCGGTCAAGCCCCTTGTCGGATGGGCTTTGTTGGCGTCCCCACGGGGATTCGAACCCCGGTTATCGCCGTGAAAGGGCGGTGTCCTAGGCCTCTAGACGATGGGGACTTAATCTCGACAACCTGACAATGTCAAATCATCTCAATTTGGTGGAGGTAAACGGGATCGAACCGATGACCTCTTGCATGCCATGCAAGCGCTCTCCCAGCTGAGCTATACCCCCAAACTGCTTCGCTGTTTCGTCGTTCAGCAGCGAAGAGACGCGCATATTAAGGGGCTTTTTCTGGTTTGTAAACCCCTTTTGTAAAATTTCTACCAAAGTTTCCACCAGCTTTCGTCAGCGAAGACGATTTCGGCAGTTAACTTGCTGTTTGGATAGTTCTTTTCCAAAACGCGGCGGCTGTCGTCGCGCAGCTCGTTCATGCCGAGTTTGTCGTAAGCGGCAGACATCATGACCAGCGCCCGCTCGACCCGGTCGGTATGAGAATAGTTCTCCAGCACCACCTTGGCCCGGTTGGCCGCCGCCAGATAGGCGCCGCGCTTATAGTAATAGCGGGCGACATGGAGCTCATGGTCAGCGAGCGCCGTCACCAGAAAGGCCAGGCGGTCACGTGCGTCTTCGGCGTAGCGGCTGTTGGGGAAACGGGTAATCAGATCGCGGAAGGCTTCGAACGACTCGCGGGCGGCGCGCGGGTCGCGTTCCGACAGATCCTGCCGCGAGATCGCTGCAAACAGGGTGCGGTCTTCCAGGAAGTTGATCAGGCCCTTGAGATAGTAGGCGTAGTCCACGCTCGGATGGGCCGGATACTGCTTGATAAAGCGATCGACTGCCGCCAATGCCAGGGTGGGTTCCTGGTCCTTGTAGTTGGCGTAGGCGATTTCCAGTTCGGCTTGCTGGGCATAGCGACCATAAGGGTAACGGGCCGACAGGGCTTCGAACCGCTTGACCGCTGAGGCATAGTTGCCTTCGCTCAGTTCCTGCTGGGCCTCGCGGTACATTTCTTCCGCACTGGCGGTCTTGGGTTCCTCGGGCTTGCCGATGGTGCTGCAACCAGCGAGCAGCAGGCCGGCGACAAGAGCGGGTAAAATACGTGTCATGAACGACCCCATTTTGGAATCCGGTCTAGAAACCGAAGATTATAGCGATTCGGGCGAACGCCTAAACCTCGACATTCCGGCCTCTGCGGCCGGAATTCGTTTTGATGCCGCCCTGGCCAGTCTGTTGACCGACTATTCGCGCAGCCGCTTGGTGCGCTGGATCGAGAGTGGGCGTGTCCTGCTCGACGGTCGGGTGGTCGCGCCCAAGACCAAGGTCTGGGGTGGCGAATCCGTGACGGTCGAGATCGAGACTGATCCGCAGGTCCAGGCTTTTCAGCCCGAGCCGGTCGACTTTCCGGTGATCTACGAGGATGCAAGTCTCGTGGTCATCGACAAGCCGGCGGGCCTGGTGGTTCATCCGGCGGCCGGAAACTGGTCCGGCACCTTACTCAATGGCTTGCTTTACCGCTATCCCGATCTGGCCCAGCTGCCGCGCGCCGGCATTGTGCATCGGCTCGACAAGGACACCAGCGGCCTGATGGTGGTGGCGCGCACGCTGACCGCCCAGACCCATCTGGTGCGCCAACTCCAGGCGCGCAGCGTGACGCGGCTCTATCTGGCGGTGGCGCAGGGACGCCTCAATACCGACGCTACCATCGACCGGCCGATCGGCCGTCATCCGCGCGACCGGCTCAAGATGGCGGTGGTGGAACACGGCAAACCGGCCATCACCCATTACCGCGTGCTGATGCGCTACCGCAACCATACCCTGGTGCAATGCAAGCTCGAAACCGGCCGTACCCATCAGATCCGGGTGCATATGCAGTCAATCGGCCATGCCCTGGCGGCCGATCCGGTCTACGGCGGCCGCCCGCCTGCTGTCACGTCGGCGCTGGCCACTGTGCTGCAACAATTCAACCGGCAGGCCCTGCACGCTGCAGAGTTGGCCTTGCTTCATCCTGACGATGGACGGCTGCTTGGCTGGAAGGCCGAATTGCCGACCGACATGGTGACTTTGCTGGCAGCGTTGCAGGCCGACCTGGAAGCCGAAGATTGAAGTGGTAGAGCCGTATATATGTATTTTTATGTATATACGGCTACTTATCTTGCAGAATTTATTCCTATTTCTTTAATTTCAAGCAGAGGCTTTCCTCAAGGAGAAAACGTGGCACCCGAACCCGGCAAAACTCCCGGATTGCTGCGGCCGGATTGGCCGCTGCCGCCCGGGGTGGGCGCGCTCTATAGCACGCGTGACGGTGGCGTCAGTCTGCCGCCTTATCGAAGTCTGAATCTGGGTGACCATGTCGGTGACGATCCGGCGGCGGTGGCGGCCAATCGGTCCTTGCTGCGTCGGTCCTTGCCGGGCCAGCCGGTCTGGTTGCGGCAGGTCCATGGCCTCGAGGTGATCGATGTGGCCCAGGTGGCGCAGGAGGCTCCTGAAGCCGATGCCGCTGTGGCGTTCGCTCCAGGTCGGGTCTGTGCTGTCCTGACCGCCGATTGTCTGCCTGTGCTGTTTGCCCGGGACGACGGCAGCGCTGTCGGTGCGGCCCATGCAGGTTGGCGTGGCCTGGCCGGGGGAGTACTGGAAGCCACGGTTGAGAAGCTGGGCGGGGCGGCCGGGTTGTCGGCCTGGTTGGGACCGGCGATCGGCCCCGAGGCGTTTGAGGTGGGAGCGGAGGTAAGGGAAGCGTTTCTTGCCCACGATGCGGCGGCTGAAATGGCGTTTCGGCCAACCGGCCTACCGGGCAAATGGTGGGCTGATCTGTATCGATTGGCCCGTCTGCGGCTCGCGGCCCTGGGTGTGGAAAGGGTTTACGGTGGCGGGGCGTGTACCGTCAGTGAGGCTGAACGGTATTTTTCCTATCGTCGTGACGGCCGGACCGGGCGGATGGCCTGTCTGGTGTGGCTGGAATAGCTGAAGATGGCATGGAAAAAGCGCCGGGGCAGAAGCCCAGCGGCGCTTTTTTTATGTCCTGGCGGTGGTGGTCAGCACACCGGCGCCGACGTGGCACTCAACAGGCCAGGCTTTCGTTCTGGCCGTCGTCGCGCCGGTTGGGGCGCAGCGCGCTCATCAGGCTTTGGCCGCCGAGGCTGGCACCGCGCAGGACATCACGGCAGATACGGGCCAGCGTAAAGGCGGCGCCGGTTTCGTCGGCGTGCTCGGCCATGAACTGACGGCAGGCAGCGCCGATGCGGGCGCAAGTCGCGCTGGAGAACTGGCTGATCGCATTGCGGTTCCACAGCAGGCCAGCTTCTTCATAACGGCCGCAGGCGATGGCCAGGCGGCCGGCCTGGAAGACATATTCCTCTTCGCGCTGGCCCCACAAAGCGGCGGCGCGGATGGAACGGTAAGCGCCTTCAAGGTCGCCCTGGCGTTCTTGCAGGGCGGCAAGACGGGCCAGCATTTCGGCGGAGATTTCCTGACTGCGCGACAGGCCGACATCCATATCGACATGCAGTTCGGCCAGTTGGGCGCGGGTGGCGGCAAAGGCGGCTTCCAGATCGCCGTGCTGGGCGACGAAGCCTAAAGCGGTGGGGGCGTGACGGGTTTCCATGGTCGTCTCTGGATACGGCTGACGGTATTCATCATGTCATGCGGCAATGGCGGCGGGCATGTAAGGAATGCCGTCAAAGCCGGGGAATTTTAACTGTTACAGCCAAGCGGGATGAGGAAAGCGACTTCTCAGTTCTTCTTCTTTATCGCCCGGATCGGGGAAGCCCCCCGGGGCGTTTCACTTTATCTAGTTTGGCATCGTTCAGGCGGTAATTCAGCCTCAGCGGATCGTTTTTCTGCCGATCGAACAAAGCGCTTACACGCGGCATTCGTCATCGATCCTGACTGAGGCATCTGCCTTGATTCTGCTGCACGGCCAACCGGTCAAGTGGCGGACCAACTGGACAGTCGGCAGCGACATCAGACCGGTTATTTTACGACGATAAGCCGTTGCCGTGATTACTTTTTTTGGTCTGAGCGCCAAGGGTGAGGGCATGGGCTGGAACCGTTGTCCAGACTGGATCCCAGCGTGGTGAGACAGAGGGTTGTCGAGGTGCTCGGAGGCCAGGAAAACCATCAGAAATCGGTGATGGACAAGGCAGTCGATCAGGGCGAACCGAGGTCCAGATCAGCCTGGCGAGCCGGATGGTGCTGTTTCGCCGGTAGAGCGCTGTCACGGCTTTGTCCGGAGCCGCCGTTAACAGGCAATACGCAACCATGGGCGATTTGGAGAAATCGTTTATTTATTTCTAAAATATGCCGTATTACTTGCGAAAATTTTTCCGGAAAATTTATTTTTGTCTCGAAACCCAGCCCTCAGTTGCGCCGCATCCCCGCAACCAACTGGGAAATATTGTGACGCATCATGGCCAGGTAATCGGGCGCCGGGCCGTTGGCGGTCGACAAGGCGTCGGAGTAGAGCCGGCCGCCTGGGGCGACGCCGGTTTCGCGGCCGATCTGTTCAAGCAGTCGGGGGTTGCTGATGTTTTCGACGAAGACTGCCTGGATGCGCGATTGGCGAATCTGGCGGATCAGCTTGACCACATCCTGGACCGAGGCTTCGCTGTCGGTGCCGCGCCCCTGCGGCGCCTGGAAGCGGATCGCAAAGCGCTGGCCCAGATAGGCAAAGGCGTCGTGGCTGGTGATGACCTGGCGCTTGGCCAGCGGGATGCTGGCCATCTCGGCGTCGGCCCAGCGTTCGAACTCGCTCAGGCGGCGCCGGTAGTCGCCGGCGCGCTGGCGGTAGTAGGTGGCATTGGCCGGATCGGCCTGGGCAAGGCCCGTGGCGATATTGTCGACATAGCGGTGCACATTGGCCGGATTCTGCCAGGCATGCGGATCGGCATGAGGGTGGCCGTGGTGGTCGCCGGCGAGCGGAGTCAAGCCTTGGCTGGCGACGACTTCGATCCCTTTGAAGCGGCTGGCCTGGCGCAGGCGGCCGATCCAGCCTTCAAAGCCCAGGCCGTTGACCACCAGGACGCGTGCCTTGGCTACCGCCTGCACATCGCGCGGGGTCGGCTGGTAGACATGGGCATCGCCATCGGGGCCGACCAGGGTCTTGAGTTCGATATGTTCGCCGCCGACCGCCTGGGTCAGATCGGCAAGCAGACTGAAGCTTGCGACGACCGGCAGCCGTTCGGCCGAGGCGGTCAGGGAGAGCAGAGCGGCGCCCAGGGCGGCCAGCCGGCGTAACAGCATGGAAATTCTCCGTTCAGGCTTCGAGATGGCGGCCCTTGATCCAGCGCCAGAGCACGCCGCCCTGGCGACCCAGCGCCAGCGAGATGAAATAGGCGAGGCCGGCGGTCAGGATAATCGTCGGGCCCGAGGGCAGGTTGGCGTGATAGGACAGCAACAGCCCGCTGAAGCCCGATAACAGGGCCAGCGCCAGCGCAATGGCCAGCATGACCGATAGCGATTTGGTCCAGAGCCGGGCGGCGGCGGCCGGCAGCATCATCAGCCCAACCGACATCAGGGTGCCCAGTGCCTGGAATCCCGCCACCAGATTGAGCACGACCAGGATCAGAAACAGAAAATGTACCCAGGCGCCCCCACCGCCCATGCTGCGCATGAATTCGGGGTCAAAACTCTCGACGACCAGCGGCCGGTAGATCAGGGCCAGCGTGACCAGGGTGATGGTGGCCACCGAAGCGAGAAACAGCAGCGCCTGATCATCGACGGCCAGCACGCCGCCGAACAGGATATGCATCAAATCGACGTTATTGCCCCATTTCGACACCAGCAGCACGCCGCTGGCCAGCGACACCAGGTAGAAGGCGGCAAAGCTGGCGTCTTCCTTGAGTTGGGTGGCGCGGCTCACCAGACCCGCTGCCAGCACCACCACCATTCCGGCCACCAGACCGCCCAAGCTCATGGCCGTGAGCGACAGGCCATAGGCGATAAAGGCAATCGCGGCGCCAGGCAGGATGGCGTGGCTCATGGCATCGCCCACCAGGCTCATCCGGCGCAGCACCAGAAACAGCCCGATCGGGGCGCAGCCGAGTGCCAGCGCCAGACAGCCGACCAGGGCGCGGCGCATCATGGCGAATTCGGCGAACGGCTGCCAGAACAGTTCGTGCAAGGTCATGACGATCCCTAGTGTTGATGCGGATGGGCGGAATGATCATGGACAGGCGCCACCGGCGCCGTGTCACGGCGGCAGACTTCGGCCGTTTCGTCCCACTCTTCTTCCATGGCATTGGCGCGGCGCAGCCGTTCGGGGGTCAGTACGCTGGCCGTGTCGCCCCAGGCTATGCATTCCTTGGCAAGCAGCAGGGTGTGCGGGAAATGCTCGCGTACCTGGGCAAAGTCGTGCAGCACCGCAATCACGGTGCGTCCTTCGCTGCGCCAGCGCTGGATCAGCCGCAGCAGATCGACGGTGGTCTTGTGGTCGAGCGCGGTAAAGGGCTCGTCGAGCAGAACGATCGGTGCGTCCTGCAATAACAGACGGGCAAACAGCGCCCGCTGGAATTGGCCGCTGGAGAGTTCGTCGATCGGGCGTTGGCCGAAACCGGCGAGCCCGACCTCGGCCAGGGCCGTATCGGCCCGCGCACGCGCCTGGCGGGATACACGGCCGAACCAGCCTGAGGTGCGCCAGTCACCCAGTCGCACCACATCGGCAACGGTCAGCGGCAGACTGCGGTCGATGGCCGCTTGTTGCGGCAGATAGGCGATATCGCGCTGGCGCAGCTTGCACAGTTCGATCCGGCCCTCGTGCGGGGTAAGCAGGCCGACCATGGCTTTGAGCAAGGTGCTTTTGCCGGCGCCGTTGGGGCCGACGATGGCAGTGGCTTCGCCGGCGCGAAAACTGCCCGAGACATGGTGGACCACCGGATGGCGGTGGTAGGTCAGGGTGAGATTGTGCAGACGGATGGCGTCTTCCATCGGCCTAGTCCCCCAGTGCCCAATAGACGGCCAGCCAGAGCAACAGCAGCAGCGGCAGGGTCAGCAACAGCCTTTGCCAGGCCGACAGGGCAAGCAAGGCAGTGCGGCGGTTAGGCGCCATGTTCTTCGGCCTCGCGGCAGGTGGCACACAGGCCTTTGACTTCGATGTCCTGCGGCTTGACGGTGAAGCCGGCCGCGGCAGCTACCGCAGTCAGCCTTTCGGCCAAGGCCTCATCGCACAGCTCGACCACATTGTTGCAGCGGTCACAGATCAGCATCAGGCCATGGCGGTGCAGATGGCTGCTGAAATCGCGGCAGGCGACAAAGGCATTCATCGAATCGAGCTTGTGGATCAGACCGACGGCAATCAGAAAATCGAGCGCCCGGTAGACCGTGGGCGGTGCGGCATTGGGTTTCTGTTTCTGGATCTGGGCCAGAATATCGTAAGCCTTCAGCGAACCCGGCGCCGCCAGCAGCAGCGACAGCACTTCACGACGCTGGTCGGTCAGGCGTTCACCACGCGTGAGGCACCATTGGGCGGCATCGTTGAGTTGCTGCTCAAGGTCGTGCTGAGGGTCGGTCATGGGCGGCGGAGAAGGCAGGAAGACTAAAAATGTTATAACGTAACGGCGGAGGCGGCAAGTTATAACATAACATCTAACGTCTGATCTTCACTGTCCAGATATGTCACCGGACGCCCATCAGGCTTTCCCGAGTTAGAGCGATAGCCATCTGGCTTCTGTTGGAAATATTCATTTTTCTATATTCTTTACTGTGCATGTTGCGGAAAATATGCACTATCTTTTCTAAATGGCATGAACCCGCTTTGCCTCTGAATAGGAGAAAGGCGAAGTCTTGCAGACGAAGCGGTTCCGCTTCTCAAACAGAAACGGCCGCGTTGTGACGCGGCCGGTGGTTTGGCGGGGCAGATCTAGAAGGTTTTGACTACCCGTTCCGACCCGCGCGCCAGGGCCTTGATCACTGAATCGACCTGGGCGGGATCGGTCGGGTGGGCTACCACGGCCCAGCGTCCCTGTTCCACGGCCTGGCGCACCACGGTGATGACATGACCGTGATCGGGGCGCAGCGTGAACAGGCCGCCCAGCATCAGGCCGAACATCAGACCAAAGCCGAGGAAGGCCAGGAGGCTCAGCAGCGGCGTGCTGCGTATCGAGATATTGTCGAGCGCATAGAGCAGCACAAACAGCAGGGCACCCGCGAGCATACCAGCGATCCCCATCCATAGATGGGCCCGCACCAGTGTATGCCAGATTCCCTTGAGTTCCGGTTCGATCTTGGTGGAAAAAGCCGTGCCGGACGGCTGGTCGGCCGGGCTGACGATCTTGACCTGGGAATCGGCCATATGACAGATCGTACGCACCCGGTTGGCCGCTTCCTGGGCGGTCGTGGGGCTGTTGAACAGTGCTGCCACCTTGGTCAGGGAACGCTCACCGAACAGCAGGTATTTGAGTTTCATGATCGTCTCCTTGGGCGGCAGGCCGCCTTTTCCCGCTGAGCCGCAAGTGGCGTGCCTACGGCAAAAGAAGATTTACCTGTCCAGGTCCACTCGGTTATAGTCGCCCCCGTTCGTTGGCAAGGCTGCTGAACGGACGCATTCACCCCCGCGCTATGCGCGGCGGTTCTTTTGCGCCTTATCAGAGCCTTGTGTATGTCCTGTCATTTCCCCCGTCTACAACGTGCCTTGCAGCGGCAAGGTATCCAGATCGCCCGTGAGGGCGGCATCGTCCGGCTGGAACGCCAGGCCGACGGCAGCCGCGCCAGCGTCTTGCTGCCCGAGCGTCTGCCGCTTGAACAAAAAGCCATCCGCCAACTGCTCGATTTCGCCGCCGTAAGGGCTGCGGAAGGCGACGGTCATGTCTGCCGCGCCTGCGCCACGCCGGATTTCCACCCCGGCAGTATTGCGCCCGTGGGCAGCGTCGTGGCGACCACGCCCGATCTGGTGATCCCCGCCGCGATCGGCACCGACATCAACTGCGGCATGCGTCTGCTGCGTACCGGCCTGACCCTGCAACAGGTCGAAGCCAAACGCGAGCCTTTGCTGGCTGCCCTGGCGCGCACGCTGCTCGACAACGGTCGAGATGTGCCGCTGCGCGCCAGTGCCTTTACTGCCTTGTTTGACGCCGGCCCGCTTGCCTGGATCGACACCTTGCATCAGGACGGCCTATGGTGCCGGGTCGATCGTGAGCGACTGGTCCGCGAAGTTGAGCTGGCCGTCGGGCTCGCCGGTTTCACTGGTGCGGCGCGTCATGCGCCCTCGGCCTTGATGCCGTCCAGCCGCGATATCGTCCGCGATCCGAATCTCGGCACCGTTGGCGCCGGCAACCATTTTGTCGAACTGCAAATCGTCGATCGGGTACTCGATCGCCACACGGCCTACGCCTGTGGTCTTAGAGCCGACGAGATCGTGGTGATGATTCATTCGGGCTCGCGCGAAGTCGGCTTCTTTGTCGGCCAGCGCTGGATGGACCGCGCCCGCGCGGCCTGGCCCGCCGGGCGGCGTCATCCGCAGTCGGGCCTGTATGGGCTGAGCGGTGAGCTGGCGGACGACTATCTCGACGCCATGGGCAGCGCCGCACGCTATGCCTGGGCCAACCGGGTGGTGCTGGCCGAGCTGGTGCGCGATGCCCTGGTCAAGGTGTTTGGTCAGGACGACAGCGCGCTGGTGGTGGATGTTCCGCACAATGTGGTGATGCGCCAGTACGGCTTGAATATCCACCGCAAAGGCGCAACGCCGGCCGATGCCGGCGAGCTGGCGCTGATTCCGGGCTCGATGGGGGATTACTCCTATCTGGCAAACGGCCTCGGCAATCCCGAGTGGCTGTGGTCGTGCAGCCATGGTTCGGGGCGGGCCATGCGGCGGCAGGCGGTACGCGCCCAGCGTCCGCAGACCGCAGCGGAGTTGCCTTGGCACTGTGTCACTCGCCGCGAGGAGCGGCGGATCGAAGAAGCCCCGGGCGCCTATAAGCCGATCGGTCCGGTGATCGAGGCGCAGGAAAGCGCCGGCTTGATTGCCCCGATTGCACGGCTGCGGCCCTGGGTGACGTTCAAGGCGTGAGCCGGGCGGAGGGAGGCCCGGCCTAATCGGCCATCAGCACTTCGAGAAACTGTTCGCCGTAGCGTTCGAGCTTCTGCTGACCCACCCCCGACACCTGCCGCATCTCGGTCAGTGTGGTGGGGCGGGCTTCCAGCATGGCTCGCAAGGTGGCATCGGTGAAGATCAGATAGGCCGGCACATTCTGCGCATCGGCCAGTTGTTTGCGCAGGGCCCGCAGCCTTTCCCAGGTCGGCCGGTCGCCGGCGGAAATATCGTCATGGCTGGGCCGGCTGCTGCTGCGGTCGCTGCTGGCCTTGATCCGTTTCTGGTGGCTGCGTACTTTGAGTTCGACCTCGCCGCGCAGCAGGGGGCGGGCGGCGTCGGTGAGCTGGAGCGAGCCATGGCCTTCGGCGTCGATCTGTAGATAGCCCCCTGCCAGCAACTGGCGGAACAGGGCGCGCCAGGCGTCTTCGGCCAGCTCGCGGCCGATGCCGAAGGTGCTGAGCCGGTCATGGAAATTCTGCTTCACCCGCTCATTGCTGCGCCCGAGCAGAACATCGATCAGATGACCGGCACCGTAGCGCTGGCCGGTGCGGTAGACGCAGGACAGTGCCTTGCGGGCGGCTTCGGTGGCATTCCAGGTCGAGGGCGGATTGAGGCAGTTGTCGCAATTGCCGCAAGGCTGCGAGGACTCGCCGAAATAGCTGAGGATCACCTGACGGCGGCACTGCGTCGTTTCGGCCAGCCCCAGCATGGCGCTGAGCTTTTGCCGCTCGATATGTTTCTGCGATTCGGGCGCGTTGGACGACTCGATCATCTCCTTGATCTGCATCACATCATTGAGCCCATAAGCCAGCCAGGCATTCGACGGCAGGCCATCGCGGCCGGCGCGGCCGGTTTCCTGGTAATAGCCTTCGAGGCTCTTGGGCAGATCGAGATGGGCGACAAAGCGGACATCGGGTTTATCGATCCCCATGCCAAAGGCGATGGTGGCCACCATCACCACTCCCTCGTCGCGCAGGAAACGGGTCTGGTGACGGGCGCGCACACCGGCGTCGAGGCCGGCATGGTAGGGCAGGGCAGCGATACCGCGCTCCTGCAACCACACGGCGGTTTCCTCGACCCGACGTCGGCTCAGGCAATAGACGATACCGGCCTCGCCCTTGTGTTCGCGCTGGATCAGGTCGAACAACTGCTGGCGGGCGTTGTTCTTCTCGACGATGGTGTAGCGGATATTGGGACGGTCGAAGCTGGAAAGGAATTCCGGCGCTTCCTGCAAGCCCAGCTTTTCTGCGATCTCGCGCCGGGTGGCATGGTCGGCCGTGGCGGTGAGCGCGATGCGCGGCACCTGGGGAAAGCGCTGGTGCAGGATCGACAGCTCGATATATTCAGGCCGGAAATCGTGTCCCCACTGGCTGACGCAATGGGCTTCATCGATGGCAAACAACGCCAGTGGCGCCCGTTCGAGCAGGGACAGAAAACGTGGCGTCAGCAGTCGCTCGGGTGCGACGTAAAGCAATTTCAATTCACCTTGTAGAAAGCGCCGCTCGACTTCGCGGGCTTCTTCAAGATCGAGCGTGGAGTTGAGGAAGGCCGCTTCGATGCCCAACTGGTGCAGTCCTTCGACCTGATCCTGCATCAAAGCAATCAGCGGCGACACCACCACCCCGCACCCCGGCCGCAACAGCGCCGGCACCTGATAACACAGCGATTTGCCGCCGCCGGTCGGCATCAAGACCAGGGCATCCCCGCCGGCTGCGACATGCTCAACGATGGCCGCCTGCTCGCCTCGGAAAGCGTCGTAACCAAAAGTGGTGCGAAGAAGATGGAGAGCGCGCGACATCGCCGGTTCTACTGAAGAGAAAGCGCCATTTTACATGGGCTACCCGCCGCAACCGCGTTGCTTGAGCACGGAAACCAAAACGAGAACAACAACATGCGTGAGCGCATCGTGCTTGAGCGGCCCGGAACGAGCCGATCAACAGCCGCTTCGGGCGGCATTTGGCCGTCAAAAGGGCGAGGGATGAGGTGCTGGCGCTGGCTGGGAGGGTTTGGCGCGGACGGACAGGTCCGCGCCAAACCCTCTCGCCATTGGTAATCAGTCCGGCTGTCTGATTGAGCTAGTGTGGCCGGCTGCGGCTGGCGCTGCGGGAGGTCTTGCTGTGGGGGCTGGCCTGGGCCGTTTCGGACGTCATGCCCTTACGTTTCATCAATTCGGCCTTGCGGGTCTGCAAGGCTTCCAGCATGCCTTCCCAATCGAGCTTGGCTTTTTCCAGCTGCGGGAAAATCTCGTTTTCCTCTTCCCGCACATGGTGTTTGACATACTCGGCCAGCACGGTGAACGAGGCTTTCCAGCGCGGATCATCGGGGCTGCCGGCCTTGAGGTCGGCAATCAGACGCTTGAGGCTCTTGTGTTCCACCTCGGCTTCATCGATCAGTTCCTCCTCTTTCAGCGCTTCGCGCGCCTGCGGGTAGAACAGTTCTTCTTCGAGCTTGGCGTGGACTTCCAGCTCGTCGCACACCTGCTTGACCAGCTTGGCACAGCTTTCCATATCGCCCTGTTCATCGGCCTTCTCGAACTCGCGGAAGGCCTTTTTGACCCGTTTGTGGTCGTCCTTGAGCAGGGCGATAACCTGTTGCTGGGCGCTCTTGCTGATCTTGGTGCTGGTGGAACGGCTGCGATCGGGGGTGGTAGCAGTCATGGTTGTTCTCCTGAAGTCTGAACGGAACCATCAACGACAAGCGGTTGACTTGAATAGCGAAACAGCAATCGACATGCCGCGTCGTTAAAGCAGGTTCAATCGCTACAGGAGAGAATTTCTGCCGGAGGGAAGCCTTTTCAGAGGGCTGGAAGGATCTTGAGGTAAGGTTTGTCAGATTTTTATATAAAAGAAATAATATTGGCTAAATATATTGCAGTGGTTTAGCTTAAATATTTATTTCTATATGGCGCTGTCCTTCCTCCTCAATGGAGGGACGGCGCCGTAATCTTTGTAAACGCTTTACACAGCGGTCTCGACCTGATGCGGCTGCGGCGTACCCAGGCGCGTCTCCAGCGGCCAGACACCGGCCCAGACCGGCCAGTCCAGATCGGCTTCATCATCGACCGGCGGGCCACTGCGGACTTTGGCTACCGCTTGTTCGATCGGCAGGGCAAGCAAGGTTGTCGCCGCCATTTCCTGGGGCGAAGGCTGGCGGACTTCCTTCCAGCGGCCCGGTGCCAGATGCTCCATAAAGGCTTCGAGCGAAGCCCAGGCTTCGGCCTCATCCTCGACCGGCAGAAACTGACCATACAGGACCACCGAGCGATAGTTCATCGAATGGCTGAACGCCGAGCGGGCCATCACCAGGCCATCGACCAGGGTCACGCATACCGAGGCCGGAATGCCTTTCGCCAGCTCTCGCAACAAACGACTGCCATTGCTGCCATGAATATAGAGAACGTCATCGACCCGCCAGTGAGCCGTCGGAATGCAATGCGGCTGGCCGTCAACGCTGAAGGCGATATGGCAGGCATGCGCTTCATCAAGAATCGCGTGGACGGTTTCACGGTCGTAGTCAGCCCGCTTGGCGGCGCGGCGGACACGGGTCAGGGGCGTTTGGGGAAGCTGGCTCATGATGATTCGGCTCTGACGGTTGACGGGGGAAAGTCATCAGCTTAAAAGCCTAGTGGCTCCTTCATAAGCACCAATTCCCTGATGGTTGATAGAACCACTTTGCCGCCCACCCCTGCACTGTCGCCGACGGCTGATGAGCCGCTGTATCGCCAGCTCTATCGCCGTCTGCGGCAGGCCATCATCGATGGGCGGCTGCGGCCGGGCGCGCGTCTGCCTTCTACGCGGGCGTTGGCGGCTGAGTGGGGAGTCGGGCGCAATACCGCGCTTGCCGCGGTCGAGCAGTTGCAGGCCGAAGGCTATCTGACGGCACGGGTAGGGGCGGGGACTTATGTGTCGGTTGCCTTGCCCGACCCGATGCCGAGTCGTCCAAGTCAGTGGCTTGTGAATAGCGAAGTGGGCAAGGAGCCAGGTTTATCAGCGCGAGCGCGAGGGCTGTTGACCTGGGTCTCGGAACGGGAGGAAGGCGAAACCCGGGCTTTCATGCCTGGGGTGCCGGATCTGGCGACGTTTCCATGGCCATTGTGGTTCAAGCTGCTGGCGCGGCAGCAACGGGCTGCGAAACCTGCCGACTGGGACTACGGCCATGAGGCTGCCCACCCTGCATTGCGGACGGCGCTGGTTGACCATCTGACCCTGGCGCGCGGAGTGGTGTGTCGACCGGAACAGATCATCGTCACGGCCGGCATGCAGCAGGCGCTCGATCTGCTGGCGCGGACGCTGGCCGATCCGGGCGATGTGGCCTGGATCGAGGAGCCGGGCTATCCAGGCGCCCAGGCGGCTTTTACGGCGGCAGGGCTCACGCTTAATCCGATTCCGGTCGATGAGCATGGGATGGCATGGCAGGACGCAGACTACCCGCCACCCCGGCTGATCTATGTCACGCCTTCGCACCAGTATCCGCTCGGCAGCGTGCTGAGCATGGCTAGGCGTCAGGCGCTGCTGCGCGAGGCGGCGCAGCACGGGGCATGGATTGTGGAGGATGACTACGATGGGGAGTTTCGTCACGACGGCCGGCCACTGGCGGCCTTGCAAGGGTTGGATCGTGGCGGGCGCACGGTTTATCTGGGGACTTTCAGCAAGGTGATGTTTCCGGCGCTGGCGCTGGCTTATATGGTGGTACCGCTGCAACTGGCCCGCGATATCGCCTTGCTGCAAGCTCGGCTCTACCGTAAGCCCTGCCGCGTGACCCAGGCGGCGCTGGCCGAATTCATCAGCGCCGGCCATTTCGGCGCCCATTTGCGGCGGATGCGCGGCCTCTACGCCAACCGGCGCGACAAGCTCCTGGATACGCTACAACAGCGGCTCGGTACCGAGGCGAGATTTTATGGCGCCGAGGCCGGCATGCATTTGGTGCTGCGCTTGCCAGGGCATTGCAACGATGTCGAGGTTGCCCACCGGCTTGCGGCTGCTGGACTGACCACGCCGCCGCTATCGGACTACGCGCTGTGTAAGCCACCGTTTCCTGGATTGTTGTTGGGGTATGGCGCGGTCGAGGATGCGACGTTGCGATTGGCGGCGCATCGGTTAGCGGATGGGCTGTATAACATGCTCTAAAGTGAGCTGACCTGCCCTGAAATTTTCGGACCAGAAGACAGCTGAGAGAAGGTCTTTCCCCAGAGAAAGGGAAGTCAGGAAGAAGAGTCGGGGGAGCGGGTGAAGGCGCGTACCTTTGAACGGCAGGGGGCGGAGTTGCAGATTCGCGCCGCACTGCTGAACCGTTTTACCCAACTGGGCACGCCGCAGACGGTGCGTGTGGCATAAATCCGTCGGGGGTTTGGGGAGACTCAACCTTCAGCTGCGTTGTGCAACAAAGCCGTCCCGAACTCAACCTCATTGAGATCTTGTGGAAACAAGCCAAGTATCACTGGCGACGCTTCGCTAAATGGTCCGCTGCCGAAATCGAGTCCGCGCTGACTGCTATGCTCGATCAAGTCGGAACTACATTCAATTCTAATTTCGCGTGATTACTTAGGATGAGATTCAGTACACCCCCCATGAAGAACCGACCCCCCCTCCAGCCCGCGTACAATGCGCCGGTTCCCTCTTCTACATAGAACTTTCACCGATGAAAAAAACCGATCTGGAAAAAAACAAGGGTCTGAAGCTGATGGGCAAGATGAAGCAGGCTGGAGTGCCTGACCGCTTCGGCCAAGGTGCTGAGCTGATCGATCGGCGTGAGCAGCGGCGGCTTGATCAGGCGGCTGGGCTGGTGCCGTTTGCGGTCAAGCTCAATGGCGAGCTGGTCAAGCAACTGCACGAGCTGGCGCAAAGCCGGCAGGTCAGTCTCAATGAGCTGGTGGCCGAGCTGCTGAACAAGGGTCTGCAAGACTGACGGCTGCTTTGCCCGGGGAGCGGGTACCGCGACCGGTGCGCCGTTCTGCTATGGTTGGCTGAGCGATTTGCTTTTCCGCCAGTGGAGTTCGGCTATGCCCGTTACCCGATTCCCCCAACCTTTCAGCCCGATCGGCTGCGAAGCCTGCCGTGACCGGCGCTTGCTGCCTTTTGACTTCACCATGGCGTTCCAGCCGATCATCGATCTGGAACGCGGCCGCCCGGCGGCCTACGAGGCCTTGGTGCGTGGGGTGAATGGGGAGTCGGCTGCGACCGTTCTCTCCTGGGTCGACGACGATAATCGCTACCGTTTCGACCAGGCCTGTCGGGTCAAGGCCATCGAACTGGCCAGCCGGCTTGGTCTGCTCAATATTCCGGACTGCCGTCTCAGCATCAATTTCCTGCCCAACGCTGTCTATCGGCCTGAGACCTGCATCCGTGCCACGATCGAAGCAGCAGCCCGCTACAATTTTCCCCATCATCGGATCATGTTCGAGGTAACCGAAGGGGAGAAGGTCCGCGACAGCAACCATCTGCAATCGATCTTTGCCGAATATCGCCGTCAAGGGTTGCTGACGGCAATCGACGATTTCGGCGCCGGCTATGCCGGGCTCAATCTGCTGGCGCAGTTTCAGCCGCACTATCTCAAGCTCGATATGGAATTGACCCGTGGCATCGACCACGACCCGGTACGGCAGGCCATTGCCGAGGCGGTGCGTCTGGTTTGTCTCAGGCTCGATATCCAACTTATCGCCGAAGGCATCGAAACCCGGCGCGAATCGGATTTTCTGCATCGGATCGGTATCTACCTACAGCAGGGCTACTACTTCGCCCGGCCGATGGTGGAGAGCTTGCCTGATTGTTGAGGTGCTGCCGCCCACGATGGTTTTCGTGGCCGGCTGCCCTGTGCTTTCTACTGGGTTTCCCCTGTCTTTCCGCCTGCTTTCAGTTCGCCAAACGGCCGTGTTGCAGGGCCTGTATTGGCGAACCCACACTCCTGCCTGCACGCAGCTACTTGAATTTGCATCCTTTCTGCGGAACGCCTACCCTCTCGCCGCGCCGGCGGCTGGGCAGTTCTGGCTGCCGGCGTTTACTGCTGACGAATCGTTTCGTGCCCTGGCTCGACCCGGGACGGATTTGTATCAAGGCATTTTTCGCGACCGTCGCGCGGTACGCTTCAAACCACGAGAAAAACGATGAAACCAATCTTCGATTCGCCGGGCAGGAACGCCGTCGTTTCGCTGCGTGAAGTCACGCCAGACAATCTGGAACAGATTATCGGGCTGCAAGTTGCGCCCGATCAGGAGGTATTTGTTGAACCCAACGCCGTCTCGCTGGCCGAGGCGTTTCTGCATAAGGCGCACACCTGGGTCCGAGCGATTTACGCCGATGAACGGCCGGTGGGTTTCCTGATGCTCAAGTCCAGCCCCGAGCCAGCGGTCTATGGCCTGTGGCGCCTGATGGTCGATTATCGCTTCCAGGGCGCCGCCTTTGGCTCGCGTGCCGTGGAACAGGTGATCGAGCATGTACGCAAGCAGCCTGGGGCGCGGCGTATCTCGCTGTTCTGCATTCCGCAGGATGGCCATCCCGGCCCGTTCTACGAACGGCTCGGTTTCGTCTACACCACGGGTGAAGTCGAGGAAGGCGAGCTGCGGATGCATCTCGACCTGTGACGAGCTTCAGGAAGAACAACTGACTTCGATCTGCGCCGCCCAGTCGGGCGGCAGCGCCGTATAGGCCTCATATTCCGGCTGTTCGTCGAATGGCCGCTTCAATAGCTGCTGCAAGCGGCTGATCTCGCTGAAGTCGCCCTGCTGGGCCGCCCGGATGGCCTGCTCGGCCAGATAGTTGCGCAGGATATATTTCGGATTGACCCGCCGCATTGCCGCTGCCCGCTCGGGCGTGAGGCTGTTTTCCCAGGCCAGCCGCGCCCGATAGTCTTCGGCCCAGGCATCGAAGCCGGGCCGATCAAGGAAGAGATCGCGCAGCGGTGCAGCCGGGTTTTCCTGATCGAATTCGGCCAGCCGGCGCCAGGTCAGGGTCCAGTCGCTGCCGCTACCCTGCATCAGTTCCAACAGGCGCAGGGTCAGCTCCCAATCCCCCTCCCGTTCGCTGGCAAGCCCCAGCTTGGCGCGGAATACCCGTTCCAGCGCCGCTTCATAGCGTGGCTGATAGCCTTGCAGCGCCGCGACGGCCTCATCGCGCTCAAGCAGCGGCAACAAAGCCTGGGCCAGACACTGCAGATTGAACAGTGCCGCCTCGGGCTGCTGGTCGTAGGCGTAACGGCCGGCCTCATCGGAATGGTTGCAGATATGGCCCAGATTGCAGCCGTCGAGAAAACCGTAGGGGCCGTAATCGATGGTCAGGCCAAGCAGCGACATATTGTCCGAATTCATCACCCCATGGCAGAAGCCCACCCCCTGCCACTGGGCAATCAGCTCGGCGGTGCGCTCGATCACGGTTTCCAGCATGGCCTGATAAGGATTCCCGGCCGCCCGGCAGGTCGGGAAATAGCGGTCGATGGCGTAATCGGCCAGTTCATGCAGCTGGGCGTACTGACGGCGGTAGAACTGCTGCTCGAAATGGCCAAAGCGCAGATGGCTCTCGGCGACCCGGGTCAGCACAGCCGCCGTCTCCATGGTTTCTCGCCAGACGGGCTGCGGACTGGCCACGATGGCCAGTGCCCGGGTGGTCGGAATGCCCAGCCCATGCATCGCTTCTGAACACAGGTATTCACGAATGGTCGAGCGCAGCACCGCGCGGCCGTCGCCCATGCGCGAGAACGGAGTCTCGCCCGCCCCCTTGAGCTGAAGCTCGGCCCGGACGCCGCCTGGGGTATCGATCTCGCCCAGCAGCAGCGCGCGGCCGTCACCAAGCTGACCGGCAAAGACGCCGAACTGATGACCGGCGTAGGCCGTGGCAATCGGTTCGACGCGGGCAGGTATCCGGTTGCCACCGAGCACCAGGGCGGTATCGGGGTCGTCAGCAAGTTCAGCCGGCAAGCCCAGTTGCTCGGCCAGATCGGTATTCCAGGCCACCAGACGCGGTTCGGCGACCGGCGTCGGCGGCACCTTGCGGGTGACGGCCATGCCAAGTTCGGTCAGCGGTTGATGGAAATCTATTTCGTCCCAATAAGGCATAATTGGTGTCCGGGTTAATTTGGAAAATATCCCGCAAAACAACTGCAAGACCTGGGGCGGTATATATTCAAAAAGTAAAAATTTTCAGCGGTGAGCTATTGAAACTGCCAAGCCAGGTCCCGGTTTGTCCGTCGCGGCACAAAGGCGAGGTGGCGGCGAAACCGCGAAGGCCAGCAGCAACCTCGTGGTCGAGGCGGACAACCGGGCAGATTGCCAAGCGATGCTGCACCTATTTCTGTTCCAGCAAGAAACGGACGCACCGCAGTCTTCGCTGTCATGACCGCGAATTCCATCCCGGCCGCCTGGCCCATGCTTTATGATCGGGCCACTATCGATCCTTCCCTTGCCGTATGTCCTCGCCCTTGCTCCCTGTGCCCTGTGTCGATTGGTGGTGTTTCGCCTTTACCGAGGTGAAGGGCGATCCGGCCCAATTGGATGAGGCGGAGCAGGAGCGCTACCGGGCATTCTATTTCGAGCGCGACCGGTCGGCCTATCTGGCCGCCCATCTGGGACTGCGGCGGATTCTGGCCTGGCGGCTTGGCTGTCTGCCAACCGAAGTCCGCATGGTGCGGCAGGAGCGGGGTAAGCCCAGGTTGCAGCTTCCTTTTCATCCCGATCCGCCTGATTTCAATCTGTCGCATTGCAGTAGCCATGCTGCCGTGGCCGTGGCAAGCGGGGCACGGGTCGGGATCGATATTGAAACGGTGCGGCTACTCGACGATATCGACGGGATGCTGGAGATGGTGGCAGCCGAGGCCGAGCTGGCCCAGTTTCATGCGCTGCCGGCCGAACTGCGGCTTGCTGCATTCTGGCGGGCCTGGACGGTCAAGGAAGCGGTGTTGAAAGCGTTGGGGGTGGGATTTGGCCAGGATCCGCGCACGGTAGCCGTCGATCTCGACCCGCGCCGGCCGCTGCGTTTATTGGAAGAGTCGTCGTGGCGGCTGTGGTCGCTCGAGGTTGGGCCTGGCCTGGTGGCGACGCTGGCTGCCGATACGGACTGCCAGCCGTGTTGGCGTCCGTTGCCCGTGGCGCCTGGACCGGCGTACGGAATATAAATAATCCGCGTCTGCCCCAAAGCCGGACAGCAAGCTAGAATCCGCCGCCATGAGCCAGGAAAAAGCCCCCGTTACGGCGGCGGTGCGGGTGCTGCGTCAGCACCGGGTCGCCTATACCGAACATCTTTATGACTACGTCGAGCATGGCGGCACGGCCGAGTCGTCGCGCCAGCTTGGCGTTCCCGAGCATGCCGTGGTCAAGACGCTGGTGATGCAGGATCAGGACCGGCAACCGCTGATTGTGCTGATGCACGGCGATCGTCAGGTCTCGACCCGCAATCTGGCCCGTCAGACCGGACGCCGCCATATCGAGCCGTGTGCGCCTGAGGTGGCCAACCGGCATTCGGGCTATCTGGTCGGCGGCACCAGCCCGCTTGGCACCCGCAAGCCGATGCCGGTCTATATAGAACGCAGTGTGCTCGAACTCGACCGTATCTATCTCAATGGTGGCAAGCGCGGTTTTCTGATCGGGCTCGATCCGCAAGCGCTGCTGCCCATCCTCAATCCCATTGCCGTCGATGTTGCCATCGCCGACTGAGCCGGAGCCGATCATGGCCACCTTGGAACGCGCCATCGCACTCGCCGCCACCTTGCATGCCGGGCAGGTCGACAAGGCCGGTGCGCCTTATATCCTTCATCCGCTGCGGCTGATGCTGCGTCTGCCCGACGAGGCGGGCCGCATCGTGGCCGTTTTGCACGACACGGTCGAAGACTGCGGCATCAGCTTTGACAGCCTACGCGCCGAAGGCTTTTCCGAGGCGGTGATCGCTGCGCTTGACGCCGTCACCCGGCGCGAAGGCGAAAGCTACGAGGATTTCATTATCCGCGCCGCCGCCGACCCGATCGGCCGCCGGGTCAAGCGGGCTGATCTCGAAGACAACAGTGATCTGTCGCGGATCGCCGAGCCAGGTCCACATGATTGGGTCAGGCTGGAGAAATACCGCCGTGCCTTGAGCCTGCTCGACGCCCAGCCCGAACCGCCGTCAGCCTGAGATTTGGTCGCCGCCGGGCTTTTTGCTAACTTGCCGGCTTCTTATTCCAGCAAGGATGCAGCGTCATGGGCTACCGGCTCAGCAAGATCACCACCCGCACCGGCGACGACGGCAGCACCGGCCTTGGCGACGGCAGCCGGATCGGCAAGTCCGCTCCGCGTATCGCCGCGCTGGGCGATATCGATGAACTCAATAGCCAGCTTGGTCTGGTCCTGGCGGAAACCCTGCCTGAGCCCATCCGCGCCTGCCTGACTTCGGTCCAGCACGATCTGTTCGATCTGGGCGGTGAATTGTGCATCCCGGGTCGCGAGGCGATCGGCGAAGTGCATCTGCAAAGGCTCGAAGCGGCGGTGGCCGAATTCAACGCCGAGTTGCCGCCACTGCGCGAATTCATCCTGCCGGGCGGCTGCCGCGCTGCGGCGCTTCTGCATGTGGCGCGGACGGTCTGCCGCCGTGCCGAGCGGGCGCTGGTCGGGCTGGCCCATAGCGATGCCGGTCCGGTCGGCCCGCTGGCCACCCCCTATCTCAACCGTCTCTCCGACCTGTTATTCGTCCTGGCCCGCTGCGCCAACCGGGCGGCCGGTCAGCCCGATGTGTGCTGGCGGCCTGGGCGTGATGCCGCGTTGTAAGCGCCAGCCAGACCATCGGCCTGCCTCGCTACCCTATCCCCTTATCGGGGTCAGCTCACGAAACGGAAAAAATCGTACGCTAAGCCATGTCCGGCTGAGGTACACCCTAACTTGATGTCAGGCCGACCCAGTCGAAAACGTCAGGATAGAGCCGATTTTTCAATTTCTTGACGCATGCCGCGCAAGGCCATAGATTTCTGCCTGACACTTTCAGCTCGGGAGGCATCTTGCAGGGGCATCGCATCGGCTACGTTCGCGTCAGCAGTTTCGACCAGAACCCGGAACGGCAGCTCGAACACGTCCAGGTAGACAAGGTGTTCACCGATAAGGCATCGGGCAAGGACACGCAGCGTACACAGCTCGATGCGCTGCTCGGGTTCGTGCGCGAAGGCGACACGGTGGTGGTGCACAGCATGGATCGTCTCGCGCGCAACCTCGATGACCTGCGCTGCCTGGTGCAGGGTCTCACTCAGCGCGGCGTGCGCATCGAATTCGTCAAGGAGCACCTGACCTTCACCGGGGAGGACTCGCCGATAGCGAATCTGATGCTGTCGGTGATGGGCGCGTTCGCCGAGTTCGAGCGCGCCCTGATCCGCGAACGGCAGCGCGAGGGCATCGCGCTCGCTAGGCAGCGCGGAGCCTACCGGGGTCGCAAGAAGGCGCTCGCGCCGGAGCGGGTGGCCGAACTGCGCCGTCGCACCGCTGCCGGCGAGAAGAAGGCGCAGCTCGCCCGCGAGTTCGGCATCAGCCGCGAAACCCTCTACCAGTACCTGAAAACGGACGACTGACCATGCCGCGCCGCAATCTGCTGACGCCCGCCGAGCGTATTGGCCTGCTCGCTTTCCCGGCCACCGACGACGAACTCATCCAGCATTACACCTTTGCCGAACCCGACCTGTCTGTGATTCACCAGCGGCGCGGCAGTCACAACCGCCTCGGCTTCGCGGTGCAGTTGTGCTACCTACGCTATCCAGGCTTTGCCCTGCCGACTGACGCAGATCCCCCCGCCTCCCTGCTGAACATCGTCAGTCGCCAATTGCGCATCGAGCCGGACATCTGGCCGCAATACGCGCAGCGGCCGGAAACGAGGCGCGAGCATCTGTTGGAATTGCAGGCGTGGCTAAAGCTGAAGCCGTTCGCTGTCGCGGACTATCGGCACTTCGTCCACCAGCTCGCTGATCTGGCCCAGCAGACCGACCGGGGTATCGTGCTGGCCGAAGCGCTGGTCGAGCTGCTGCGGCAGGCACGCATCATCCTTCCGACCGTCGATGTCATCGAGCGCGTGTGCAGCGAGGCGCTGACACGCGGCACGCGCCGGGTCTATGAGGCGCTCACCGCGCCGCTCGCTGATTTCCACCGCGGTGCGCTTGACGGGCTGCTGTCGATCCGCGAGGGCACCAAGGGCAGCGGGCTAATCTGGCTATGCCAGCCGCCCGGCCCGCCGAAGCCCAAGCATGTATTGGCCCACCTGGAACGGCTGAAGACCATCCGCGACCTGGCGCTGCCAGGCGGCCTAGAACACGTCATTCACCAAAACCGCCTGCTGAAGCTCGCCCGCGAAGGCGGACAGATGACAGCCCAGCACCTGCGCGACCTAGAGCCGAGCCGTCGCTTTGCGACCCTGGTCGCGGTGATCCTCGATACCCGTGCCACGCTGATCGATGAGATCATCGACTTGCACGACCGTTTCATGGGTACGCTGTTCAGCAAGGCCAAACGCAACCATGCCGACCGTTTCCAGCAGTCCGGCAAGGCGATCAACGACAAGGTGCGGCTGTACTCGCGCATCGGTCGCGCCCTGCTAGAAGCGAAGCAGTCGGGCGACGATCCGTTCGCCGCCATCGAGGCGATCATCCCCTGGGATGCGTTCAGCGAAAGTATTTCTGAAGCGGAAACGCTGGCCCGGCCGGAAGACTTCGATTTTCTGTCCCTGGTCGGCGACGGCTTCACCCAGCTCCGGCGCTACACGCCGACCCTGCTGGAAGCGCTAACCATGAAGGCCGCGCCGGCAGCGCGCGAACTGCTGGCCGGCGTCGAAGTGCTCAAAGGAATGAACGACCGTCAGGCGCGCAAAGTGCCTGACGACGCGCCCACGTCGTTCGTTCGCAAGCGCTGGGAAAGCCTGGTGCGCACGGAAGATGGATTTGACCGGCGTTTCTATGAGCTGTGCGTGCTGTCCGAGTTGAAGAACTCACTGCGCTCCGGCGACATCTGGGTGCAGGGATCGCGCCAGTTCAAGGATTTCGAGGACTACCTGTTGCCGCCGCCGCGTTTCGCGGTGCAGCGCGACCAACGTGAATTGGGCTTGGCCGTCGATACCGACTGCGAACGCTTTCTGGAAGCCCGGCTTGCGGTGCTACAAGAGCAACTGGCGACAGTCGAGCGGCTGGCCGCCGCTAACGAATTACCCAGTGCGGCCATCACCAGCACCGGGCGAATCAAGATTTCTCCGCTGGACAACGCCGTGCCCGACGAGGCCGAGGCGCTGATGCAGCAGGCGTACAACCTGCTGCCGCATCTGAAGATCACCGACCTGCTTTTGGAAGTCGATGGCTGGACCGGCTTCAGCCGCCATTTCAAGCACCTCAAGAGTGACGCACCAACCGAAGACCAGCATCTGCTGCTGACGACCATCCTGGCCGATGCCATCAATCTGGGCCTCTCCAAGATGGCCGAGTCCTGCCCCGGTGTGACCTACGCCAAACTGACGTGGTTGCAAGCGTGGCACATCCGCGACGACACCTATTCGGCGGGTCTGGCCGAGCTGGTCAATGCCCAGTTCCGCCAACCCTTCGCCGCCTACTGGGGAGACGGTACCACGTCGTCATCGGACGGCCAGAACTTCAAGGCCGGCGGCCGTGGCCAAGCTGCCGGCCAGGTGAACCTGAAGTACGGTCAGGAACCGGGCGTGCAGTTCTATACCCACATCTCCGACCAGTACGCGCCGTTTCACACCAAGGTCATCAATGCCACGGTGCGCGATGCCACCCACGTCCTGGACGGGCTGCTGTATCACGAATCCGACCTGCGCATCGAGGAGCACTACACCGACACGGCCGGTTTCACCGATCACCTGTTTGCGCTGATGTACCTGCTGGGCTTTCGCTTCGCTCCGCGCATCCGCGACTTGGCCGACAAGCGCCTGTATATCCACGGCGACGCCAAACAGTACCCGACGCTCGCCGGCCTGATCGGCGGCAACGTCAACGTGAAGCACATCCGCGCCCATTGGGACGAAATCCTGCGGCTAGCCGCCTCAATCAAGCAGGGCACGGTCACGGCCTCGCTGATGCTCAGGAAACTCGGCAGCTACCCGCGCCAGAATGGCCTGGCGGTAGCCTTGCGCGAGTTGGGACGCATCGAGCGCACGCTGTTTGCGCTCGACTGGATGCAGAATGTCGAATTGCGCCGTCGCGTGCAGATTGGCTTGAACAAGGGTGAAGCCAAGAATGCGCTGGCTCGCGCTGTGTTCCTGAACCGGCTCGGCGAAATCCGTGACCGCAGTTTCGAGAACCAACGCTACCGCGCGAGCGGCCTCAACCTGGTGGTGGCGGCAATCATCCTTTGGAACACGGTCTACCTGGAACGGGCAGTCCAGGCGCTGCGCGACACGGGAAAGAACATCGACGAGCGCCTGCTACCGCATCTTTCGCCGCTGGGCTGGGAGCACATCAACCTGACCGGCGACTACATCTGGCGGCAGAACAAGCAGGTTGAGCAAGGCAAATTCCGGCCGCTACGAATACCAGGCGAGGCTTAGCGTACGATTTTTTCCGTTTCGTGAGCTGACCCCTTATCGTTAGAAGCGGCGCCGCTTCAGCCTCGCCGGTCGGTCCACGGACACAGCGATGCCGCAGCCGCTTCAAGCGGTATTTCCGACTTCTTCAAGGAAAATGGAGCTGATCGAGCTTGGGAGAGGGCGCGGAATCTTGTTGAAGCGGACGTGGGGTTGGAGGTGGGGGCTGGGCGTCCGGTCGTACTGGAGTGGTGGAGGGGAAGTGGGTGTGAAGGGAATTTTTCTAAAACTTATATATATGGCTACATATCTTGTATAGATTTTGCAGAAAAATTTACTTAATACTTTTCTTCCCAACAGGGCCGATCTGCTATCCTGCCGGGTTGAGCGTAAGTAAAACAGCGGTCGTAACCAGCGGCTGGCTTGGGTTACGCCGTGATGTCGACGTGTCGGTACTTTGCCGGCATGAAAAACGTCAAGCTCGAATTTGCGCAACGATTACGGGAAGCGATGCAGGCGATGGGCTACGAGCCCAAGCCCTCGGTGCTGGAGCGCGAGTTCAACCAGCGTTACTGGGGCAAAGGCGTCACCTTGCATGGGGTGAGACGCTGGCTGCTCGGCGAAACGCTGCCTTCGCAGGATAAATTGCTGGTATTGGCCGAATGGCTCCAGGTGACACCGCAGCAACTGCGTTTCGGTACCGATCCGTCCCAGCAGGTCGAAGAACGGCATGATCGCTGGGAACGCGAACTCAGTTATGGTGAGCGTGAAACTCTGGATGCATTTCTGCGTCTACCGGCCCCACAGCGGAAGGTGGTGCGCGAAGTGATCCTGACCTTTGCCCAGGTGTATGATCGCCGCGCCGACGACGAACCGAGCCCACCTGAGCCGCCGGCGACTTGAACGGTGTGATCGCCGACTTTCCTGTTTTCCTCTCTTGTGATTCGTGTGCCATGCCCGCATATGGGTGCAGCTCCGCCCGGCCGTCGGCTTGGTGGATTTTGACCGGGTGAGCGGCTAGAATGCGCCGTTCGCGTTTTGTCCACGTTTTTCGGAAGTTAGCCCATGTTCATCAGTACCGCCTACGCGGCCGCCCCTGCCCAAGCTGAACCCAGTCTGCTGATGCAGCTCGGGCCGATGATTGTTATCGTCGTGCTGTTCTACTTTATGATGATCCGGCCGCAGCAGACCCGTATGAAGCAACACAAGGCCATGCTCGATGCACTGGCCAAGGGTGACGAGGTGGTGACGAATGGCGGCGAACTCGGTCGCGTGGTCAAAGCCAGCGAACAGTATCTGACCATCGAGGTGGCCGACGGCGTCGAGATTCTCGTGCAGCGCGGCGCCATTGCCACCAAGCTCGAAAAGGGCACCATCAAGGCAAACCGCTGATTCGTGCGGGGTGGCAGCAGCTGCCCCGTTTTCGCATTGGCCGAAGCGGGCCAGCACATACCACCTCGCCATGAATCGTTACCCACTCTGGAAATACCTGATCATTGCCTTGCTCGTCTTGCTGGGCATGTTCTACACGCTGCCCAATCTCTACGGTCAAAGTCCGGCCGTGCAGATCTCGGGCGCCCGCTCCTCGATCGTCGTTGATCCGACCGTTACCGCCCGGGTCGAAAAACTGCTGGCCGAACGCAAACTGCCGCTGACGCGAAGCGTACTGGAAAACGGCAGCCTGATCGTCCGTTTCAAAGATACCGACAGCCAGATCAAGGCCAAGGAAGAAATTCAAAAGGCGCTGGGCGACAACTATGTGGTCGCCCTCAATCTCGTCACCAACGTGCCCGACTGGCTCAAGAAAGTCCCGGGCGCCCAGCCGATGGCCCTGGGGCTGGACTTGCGCGGTGGTGTGCACTTCCTGCTTGAAATCGATATGAAGGCGGCGGTGAACAAGGCCTTCGATACCGCCGCTGCCGATGCCCGGCGTGCCCTGCGCGAGAAGAAGCTGGCCCATTCCGGCTCGGGTGCGGTCAAGCGGGTCGGTGACGCAATCGAAATTCAACTGCGCGATCCGGAAAAGCTGCGTCTGGCCCGCACTGAGCTGGAACGTGTGCTGCCGGCAATGCAGATCACCGACTCGGGCACCAACCGCCTGCGTCTGACCTTCCGTCCCGAAGAGCTGCGCCGTATCCAGACCGATGCGGTCAAGCAGAACGTGGCCACCCTGCATAACCGGGTGAACGAACTGGGCGTGGCCGAACCGACCATCCAGCAACAAGGTGCCGAGCGCATCGTGGTGCAATTGCCGGGTGTGCAGGACACTGCCAAGGCCAAGGACATCGTTGGCCGTACTGCCTCGCTGGAAATGCGGGTAGTCGAAGAAGATCCGGCCAAGTTGCAAGAAGCCATCAACGGCAATGTGCCGCCCAATACCGAATTGATGGAAGACCTGGGTCCCAACGGCCAGGTGCAGCCCATCCTGGTGCGGCGTGAAGTCGAACTGACTGGTGACAATATCAACGACGCCCAGCAGGGCTTCGATGACCAGGGTCAGCCTGCGGTCAATATCCGGCTCGATTCGGCCGGTGCCGAGATCTTCCGTGTGCTGAGCAAGGAAAACATCGGCCGTCGCGTGGCAATGATCCTGGTGGAAAAAGGCAAGGGCCAGGTGGTGACGGCTCCGGTGATCCGTTCCGAGATCGGCGGCGGTCAGGTGCAGATCAGTGGCGCCATGAGCAGTACCGACGCCCGCGATACCGCCCTGCTGCTGCGCGCCGGTGCGCTGGCGGCGCCGATGAATATCGTCGAAGAGCGCGTGATCGGCCCGAGCCTGGGCAAGGAGAATATCGAACGTGGCTTCAAGGCCACCCTGTTCGGCTTCCTCGCCGTGGCCGTGTTCATGATGGTCTACTACCGCGTGTTCGGCGTGATCTCGACCGTGGCGCTGGGCGTGAACCTGCTGTTCCTGCTGTCGCTGCTGTCGGCACTCGGGGTGACGCTGACCCTGCCCGGTATCGCGGCCATCGCGCTGACGCTCGGTATGGCCATCGACTCCAACGTGCTGATCAACGAACGCATCCGTGAGGAAATCCGCGCCGGCCTGCCGCCGCAGACGGCGATCAAGTCCGGTTACGAGCACGCCTGGGCCACGATTCTCGACTCCAATATCACCACCCTGATCGCCGGTGTGGCACTGTTGGTGTTCGGTTCTGGTGCGGTGCGCGGCTTTGCCTGGGTGCATTGCCTCGGCATCCTGACCTCGATGGTGTCGGCCGTGTTCGTGTCGCGCGCTATCGTCAATCTCGTCTACGGTTATCGTCGCGGCCTCAAGTCGCTGGCGGTGTAACGCGACAAGGACCGATCCGATCATGCTTGAACTGTTCCATTTCAAAAAAGACATCCCGTTCATGAGCTACGGGAAGCTCACGACGACCATTTCGCTCGTGACTTTCCTGCTCGCGGTGTTCTTCCTGGTGACGCGTGGCCTCAATCTGTCGATCGAGTTCACCGGCGGTACGGTGCTCGAACTGCGCTACCCGACGGTGGCCAATGTCGAGTCGGTGCGCCATACGGTCGAGGCGATGAACCTTGGGGGCCAGCATAAGGAAGTCCAGGTCCAGGCGCTGGGCAATACCCGCGAAGTGATGGTGCGGCTGCCCACCGTGCGGGGGATGAGCAGTGCCGACCTGTCGAACAAGGTCTACGCCGAGCTGGTGGCCAAGGCCGGCGAGCCGGCCGAGTGCCTTGCCGTGCGGCAGGCCAATCAGGCCGTGACCGATCCTTCGCTGGTCAAGCCCTTGCCGGAAAACCGCTGCGTCGAATTGCGCAAGGTCGATTTCGTCGGCCCCTCGGTCGGTGACGAACTGGTCGAGCACGGTCTGACTGCGCTGCTGCTGACCGTGCTGTTCATCATCGTCTACCTGGCTTTCCGCTTCGAATGGCGCTTCGCCCTGTCGGCCATCATCGCCAACCTGCACGACGTGGTGATCATCCTGGGCTTCTTCGCCTTCTTCCGCTGGGAGTTCAACCTGGCGGTGCTGGCCGGGGTGCTGGCAGTGCTCGGTTACTCGGTCAACGAATCGGTGGTGGTGTTCGACCGGATCCGCGAGAACTTCCGCAAAGGCGCGATGCGCGGCCGCAGCGTGCCCGAGATCATCGACAACGCCATTACCACCACGATGAGCCGGACCATCATCACCCACACCTCGACCGAGATGATGGTGCTGGCCATGCTGCTGTTCGGCGGTCCGGCGCTGCATAACTTTGCGCTGGCGCTGACCATCGGCATCGTGTTCGGCATCTACTCCTCGGTGCTGGTGGCCAGTCCGCTGCTGCTGCTGTTCGGCCTTACCCGCGAAAGCATGGTCAAGCCGATCAAGAACAAGGAGGAAGCCGTCGTCTGAGCGGCCTGGCCGTCCTGACCATTCCCCGTGCGGCCGGCCTTGTGCCGGCCGCAGTCATAAGGAGACCCCGTGGATTTCTCCCTGCTCGACCTGTTCTTCCATCTCGACCGCCTGCTGGCCCAACTGGCCAGCGACTATGGTGTCTGGCTCTATCCCTTGCTGTTTGCGGTGATCTTCTGTGAGACCGGGCTGGTGGTGATGCCTTTCCTGCCCGGCGATTCGCTGCTGTTTGTCGCGGGGGCGCTGGCTGCACAGCCTGGCAACGAACTCAATGTCCATCTGCTGGCCCTGTTGTTGCTGATCGCGGCGATCAGCGGCGACGCGCTCAATTATCTGATCGGGCGCCGGATCGGCATGCGGCTGTTTGCCAATCCTCAGTCGCGCATCTTCCGGCGTGAATACCTTGACCGTACCCATGCCTTTTACGAGCGCCATGGCGGCAAGACCATCGTGTTCGCTCGTTTCGTTCCCATCGTGCGCACTTTCGCCCCATTTGTGGCTGGGGTAGGGGAGATGCAGTATTCAAGATTTTTTGCTTACAACGTAATTGGGGCCTTGGCTTGGGTTGTCGGATTTCTTTATGCCGGCTATCTGTTCGGCAATCTGCCGCTGGTGCGTGACAATCTTTCCAAGCTGATTCTGCTGATTATCGTGCTGTCGATCCTGCCCGGCGTGATCGAGATCTGGCGCCAGCGACGGAGAGCGGCATGAGCGAGGCGTTCTACACCGATAAGCAGGCAGTACGGCGCTCGTTCGACCGGGCTGCCCGCAGTTACGACGGCGCGGCTGTGCTGCAACGCGAAGTGGCCGAGCGGATGCTGGACCGGCTGCAATGGGTCAAGCTGGCACCACGCCATATCCTCGACGCCGGCTGCGGCACCGGTTATGCCGGACCGCGTCTGCGCCAGCGCTATGAAGGTGCCCGGCTGCTCGAACTCGATCTGGCCCCGGCGATGCTGGCGGTGGCACGCGAGCGGGTGGGGCTGCTGGGACGCTGGTTCGGCCGGGCGCCCTGGCAGGTGTGCGGCGATATCGAGGCGCTGCCGCTGGCCAGCGGTTCGCTCGATCTGGTGTGGTCAAGCTTGGCGCTGCAATGGGTCAATGAGCCCGATGCGGCGTTCCGCGAATTCCATCGGGTTCTGCGACCCGAAGGTCTGCTGATGTTCAGCACGTTTGGCCCCGATACGCTACAGGAGCTGCGTGCCGCGTTTGCCGGCGTCGATAACCATACCCACGTCAACCGCTTTATCGATATGCACGATCTGGGCGATGCGCTCAGCCGCGCTGGCTTTGCCTCACCGGTGATGGATATGGAAAAGATCGTGCTGACCTATGAAGACATGCGCGCCGTGATGAGCGACCTCAAAGCCCTGGGTGCCCATAACGTGACCCTGGGCCGGCGCACCGGCCTGATGGGCAAGTCGGCCTGGAGCCGGGCGATGGCCACTTATGAGCAGTTGCGCCGCGACGGCCGGCTGCCGGCAAGCTATGAGGTGGTGTACGGCCATGCCTGGAAGCCGACGCCCGTCGAGCGGCGCGACGATGGTCGCCAGGTGATCCAGTTCCAGCCCAAGAGGACCGATCGGTGAGCGGACACGGTTTTTTCATGACCGGGACCGACACATCGGTCGGCAAGACCGTGGCAACGGTCGCCCTGTTGCGCAGTGCCGCCCGGCTCGGGCTGCGGGCAGTCGGGATGAAGCCGGTGGCCTCGGGCTGCGAACGGCTGGCCGACGGCTCGCTCTACAACGAGGATGTGGCCGCCCATCGTGCCGCCAGCGTGGCGGCACCGGCGCACTGGACCAATCCTTACGCCTTCGAACTGCCGCTGTCGCCCCATCTGGCGGCCCGGGCGGCCGGGGTGACGGTCGAGCCGGCGCGGCTGGTCGAGGCGTATGATGGCTTGCGTAGTCAGACCGATCTGGTGCTGGTCGAAGGAGCGGGCGGCTGGCTGGCACCGCTCGATGAAACGCGCAGTATGGCCGATCTGGCCCGTTTGCTCGATCTGCCGGTGATCCTGGTGGTTGGCCTGCGACTCGGCTGTCTCAACCACGCCCGTTTGAGTGCGGCCGCGATCGAGGCAGCCGGTTGTCGTTTCGCCGGCTGGATCGGCAACCGGATCGACCCGGCAATGGCCGCTGCCGAGGAAAATATCGACTATCTGACACGCTGCTTACCCGGACCTTGCCTTGGGGTGTTGCCCTATTTCCACAGCCCAGAGCAAAAACTCGAACCGCTGTTCGAGCAAAGACTCGATATTGCACTAAAATCCATTATTAATTAATGATTTAAAGACGATTTTCAAAGTTTTCCCTTCAGTTGAATTTTTCCTGTTCGGTCTGATACCATTCGCTGCGACAAATCGCCGCAAACCGGTTCTGGGCTACTTTCAGGGCTATTTGACGAGCGACCACTAACGACGCCGGTAACAATTCGGCGCAGAGGGAAACGGCGCAGGTTGGCAACGCACCTGCGTATCGTGAAGGGGACACTATGAAAAGAAGCGCACAGCAATACCTTGCTGCGCTCTCGCTCGTCGCGAGCAGCGCCTGTCTCGCCGATTACAAGACCAATCTACAACCACCCGTCACGCAAATCGCCCGCGATATCTACGGGTTGCACGATTACCTGCTGTTTGTCTGCGCCATTATCTTTATCGTGGTGTTCGGCCTGATGTTCTATTCGATTTTCAAACATCGAAAATCGGTCGGACATAAAGCTGCCAACTTTCATGAGAGCACGACGGTCGAGCTGGTCTGGACCATCATTCCGTTGCTGATCCTGATCGCCATGGCCTGGCCTGCCACCCGGATGGTGCTGGAGCAGAAAGACACGCGCGGCGCCGATATCACCATCAAAGTGACCGGCTACCAATGGCAGTGGGGCTACGACTACCTTGGTGAAGGCATCGGTTTCTACAGCCGCCTGGCCACCCCGCAGACTCAATATGAGAACTACGGCATCCCGGCCGAGCAGCGCGAGAAGAAGAATCCCGACTATCTGCTCGAAGTCGACAAGCGCATGGTGGTACCGGTCAACAAGAAGATCCGGGTGCTGCTGACTGCCAACGACGTGATCCACTCCTGGGGCGTACCCGCCTTTGGCGTCAAGCAGGACGCCATTCCCGGCTTTATTCGCGATACCTGGTTCCGTGCCGAGAAGGAAGGCATCTATCGCGGCCAGTGTGTCGAGCTGTGCGGCAAGGACCATGGCTTTATGCCCATCGTGGTCGAGGTGGTAAGCCAGGAGAAATATGCCGCCTGGGTCGAACAGAAAAAGAAGGAAGCGGCCGCCAATCAGGACGACCCGACCAAGCAATGGACGCTGGCCGATCTGATGAAGCGCGGCGAGGCCGTCTACAAGGCCAACTGCGTGGCTTGCCACGGTGCCGAGGGCAAGGGTATCCCGGGCAATTTCCCGGCACTCGACGGCTCCAAGATGGCGATCGAAGCCGGCCAACTGCCAGCCCATATCGATATGGTGCTCAATGGCAGCAAGAAGAATCCGGCCATGCAGGCCTGGGGCAAGCAGCTCAACGACACCGAAATCGCGGCCGTCGTCACCTATGAGCGCAATGCCTGGGGCAACAAGACCGGACAACTGGTCCAGCCGGCGCAGATCAAGGCCGCCCGGACGGCCAAATAAGCAGGTGAGGAGCTGACATGACCACTATCCATACTCCCGAGCACGCCGAGCAGCCGGCTCACGGCGGGCACGACGACCATCATCATCACGCGCCCACCGGCCTGGGCCGCTGGCTGACCGCCACCAACCACAAAGACATCGGCACCCTCTATATGTGGTTTGCCTTTGTGATGTTCATCTCGGGCGGGGTGCTGGCGCTGTGTATCCGGCTTGAACTGTTCAGCCCGGGCCTGCAATTCTTCCGGCCTGATCTGTTCAACCAGTTCACCACGCTGCACGGTCTGATCATGGTGTTCGGCGCCATCATGCCGGCCTTCACGGGTCTGGCCAACTGGATGATCCCGCTGATGATCGGCGCACCCGATATGGCGTTTGCCCGGATGAACAACTGGTCGTTCTGGCTGCTGCCGCCGGCAGCCCTGCTGCTGCTGATCTCGTTCGCCGTGCCGGGCGGGGCGGCTGCGGCAGGCTGGACGCTCTACGCGCCGCTGTCGACCCAGATGGGGATGGGGATGGACCTGACCATCTTCGCCATCCATATCATGGGTATCTCGTCCATCATGGGCGCGATCAATATCATCACCACGATTCTCAATATGCGTGCGCCCGGCATGACCCTGATGCGCATGCCGATGTTTGTCTGGACGTCGCTGATCACCGCCTACCTGCTGATCGCCGTGATGCCGGTGCTCGCCGGGGCCGTGACGATGGTGCTGACCGACCGCCATTTCGGCACCAACTTCTTCAATGCCGAAGGCGGTGGCGACCCGGTGCTGTACCAGCATATCTTCTGGTTCTTCGGCCACCCCGAGGTCTATATCATGGCCTTGCCCGCCTTCGGCGTGGTGAGTCAGGTGATCCCGACCTTCTCGCGCAAGCCGCTGTTCGGCTACCACTCGATGGTGTATGCCACCAGCTCGATCGCCATCCTGTCCTTTATGGTGTGGGCCCACCATATGTTCTCGGTCGGCATGCCGGCCACCGCCCAGCTGTTCTTCATGTACGCCACGGCGCTGATTGCGGTGCCGACCGGGGTCAAGGTGTTCAACTGGATTGCCACCATGTGGCGCGGCGCGATGAGTTTCGAGACGCCGATGCTGTTCGCGGTCGGCTTTGTCTGCCTGTTTACCGTGGGTGGCCTGTCGGGCGTGATCCTGTCGATTGCCGCCGTCGATATCCAGCTCCACGATACCTACTATGTGGTGGCCCATTTCCACTATGTGCTGGTGGCGGGCGCGCTGTTCTCGCTGTTTGCCGCCGCCTACTACTGGCTGCCCAAGTGGACCGGTTATATGTACGACGAGAAGATGGGTAAATTCCACTTCTGGTGGTCGATGATCTGGTTCAACGTCACCTTCTTCCCGATGCACTTCCTCGGCCTGGCCGGGATGCCCCGGCGGATTCCCGACTACGCCGTCCAGTTCACCGAGTTCAATACCATTGCCTCGATCGGTGCCTTCTGCTTCGGCCTTGGTCAACTGATCTTCCTCTACAACGTGATCCGCACGATCCGGGGCGGCACGGGCCCGGCGCCGCAGCGGCCGTGGGAAGGCGGCAATACGCTCGAATGGGAAGTGCCGTCGCCCGCGCCGTTCCATACCTGGGAAACCCCGCCGCCCAAAGCCCTGGTCGATGAACTGTCGGCCCAGCAGAAGCTGCACTGAGCGGAGCTTGCGATGGATGCCAATACCCGCCGCAGCAACCGCCGTCTTGGCCTGATCCTGGGATCGATCGCCCTGGCATTCTTTGTCGGGGTGATGATCCGGCTTGGCCTGTTCGGTGGCTGATATGGATATGCGCAGCGACAACCGCCGTACCCTGCACAAGCTGGTGGTGATCGCCTTATTGATGTTCGGCTTCGGTTTTGCCCTGGTGCCGTTCTACAAGAAGATCTGCGAAGTCACCGGCATCAATAACCTGCTCAAGGCCGACAGCGTCGGCAATACCCAGGTGGTGAGCAACCGCACCCTCACCATCGAGTTCGACGCCAATGTGCGTGGTGGCCTGCCCTGGCGCTTCACGCCCGAGCGGACCCGGATGCAGGTGCATCCGGGCCAATTGGTGCAGGTCTACTACGACATCGAAAACCTGGCGCCGCGCAGCGTGGTGGGCCAGGCGATCCCGAGCTATGCCCCGGGGCTCGCCGGCGCCTACTTCAACAAGCTCGACTGCTTCTGCTTCAGCCAGCAGACCTTCAAGGCCGGCGAGACGCGGCGGATGCCGGTGGTGTTCGTGATCGACCCGAAGCTGCCGGCCGACGTCAATACCGTCACCCTGTCCTACAGCTTCTTTGAAGTGGCCGGTACGGCCCCGAAAACCCCGGCGGAGCGTTCCTCATGAGCGAGCGGCACGGTGTACGAGGCATCTTGCAGGCCATCGGCGCCGTGCTGTCGGCTTTCAGCGGTATTCGTCGCGGTAAGGATTCCCAGTCTGATCTGAGCCGGCTGCGGCCCTATCAGATCATTATCGCAGGGCTGCTGTGCGCAGCCCTGCTGATCGGCGGTCTGCTGACCTTGGTGCGCAGCATCGTCAATTGACGGAAACAGAACACAAGAAAGAGAAGGGAGTAGACCATCATGGCAACGCATATGGCGACTGATCAACCCGACTACTTCGTGCCCGAGCCATCGAAATGGCCGCTGGTGGGGGCGTTTGCGCTGTTCTTCATTGGCCTCGGGGCTGCGCTCAGCATCAACCAGGTCGGCCTGGGCTACGGTGCCCTGGCGCTGGGGGTGGCCATCCTGCTCTATATGCTGTTCGGCTGGTTTGGCGATGTGATCCGCGAATCGCAGAAGGGCGTCTATTCCAAGCGGGTCGATATTTCGTTCCGTTGGGGGATGGGCTGGTTCATCTTCTCGGAAGTGATGTTCTTCGGCGCCTTCTTCGGCACGCTGTTCTATGTGCGGATGATTTCGGTGCCCGAACTTGGTGACATGACCCACAAGCTGCTGTGGCAGGACTTCATCCCGAGCTGGCCGCTGCGCGTGGCACCCGGTGAAGTCGAGCCCTATCAGGCCATGGGTGCCTGGGGCTTACCGGCCATCAACACCATCATCCTGCTGACCTCGGGCGCCACCCTGACCTGGGCGCACTGGGGGCTGGTCAAGAATCTGCGCAAGCATCTGGTGCTGGGCCTGACCGTCACGGTGGCGCTGGGCTTTCTGTTCCTGGGCCTGCAGATGTATGAATACCACCACGCCATCGACGAGATGAATCTGACGCTCGCCTCAGGCGTCTATGGCGCCACCTTCTACATGATGACTGGCTTTCACGGCCTCCATGTGATGATCGGCGCCATCATGCTGACCGTGATGCTGCTGCGCTCGGCGCGTGGCCATTTCAATGCCGACCACCATTTCGCCTTCGAAGCTGCCGCCTGGTACTGGCACTTTGTGGACGTGGTGTGGCTGATTCTGTTCGTCTTCGTCTACTGGCTCTAATCGCCGTTGCAGTCTTAATAAAAAAACCGGCAAAATGCTCGCAAGAAGCATTGCCGGTTTTAAAAATAATAAAAACAAAACTGCCGTTCTTTAATGAAGGCCGTGCGGTTGGATCCACCCCAGCCAGTAAGCCAGCATCAGCAACAGGAACAGACCGATCGACAGCGCCACACGCAGGGTCAGCGCCCGTACCACCCGGTCGCTGGCGCCGCGATGCCGGATCAGCGCCAGCATGGCGCTGCCGAGGGCGGCAAGGATGGCGATGATAAGGATCAGGACCAGAAGTTTCATAAGCGACGGCGTTCGCGAAAAAAACCCAGTCTAGCCGAGCCGTCCCCGCCTCGTCACCGTCCGTATGCCCTTCCAACGACCCCGTCTGATTCCGTGTTTGCTGACCCTGCTGCTGGTGGCGGTCACGCTGCGGCTTGGCTGGTGGCAGCTCGAACGCGGCCGCAGCAAGGCGGCCGCGCAGCAGCAGCGCGACGCCCGTCTGGCACTGCCGCCGCAGCCCTGGCGCGGCGAATTGGGCGAGCTGGCCTGGGATCGGCGCTTTGTGGTGACCGGCCGCTGGCAGCCCGAGGGCGCCATTCTGCTGGCCAATCGGGTGCAGCGTGGCCGGCCAGGCTTTCATGCGCTGGCCCCGCTCAGGCTCGACGACGGGCGCCTGTTGCTGGTCAACCGTGGCTGGCTGCTCTGGTCGGCCCAGCCGCCGGCGCAGTCGCTGCCGACAGCGCCGGTACGGCTCACGGTGCGGCTGACGGCGCCTGAGCAACGCTATATCGAACTGGGGCCGGATACGGCCGGCCCCGTCTGGCAGAACCTCGACTGGCGCCGTTATGGCGAACTGGTCAGGACCACCCCCGTGGCCGCGCTGGCCTACCAGCTCGACGGCCACGACAGTCTGGTCCGCGAGTGGCCCGAGCCCGGCTCGGGGGTCGACAAACATTACAGCTATGCCGGCCAATGGTTTCTGTTCGCCGGTCTGGCCATCGTGCTGTTCGGAGTGATGCATTGGAAGCGCAAGCCCAACTGAAGCCGCCGGTCCAGCCCGGCCGCAACCGTCTGACCCTGATCGCCCTGATCGCGGTCGCCCTGGCACCGGTGGTGCTGTCCTATCTGGCCTACTACGTCTGGAAACCTTCTGGCGGCCGCAGCTATGGCCAGCTGCTCGAAGTCCGGCCGCTGCCCGATTTCCCGCTGGCGAGCCTGGACGGCAAACCGGCCAGGCTCGATGAATTCCGCCGCAAATGGCTGCTGGTGATGGTCGACGATGCCGCCTGCGGCAAGGACTGCATGGACGCCCTGTTCGCGCTGCGCCAATACCGTCTGTCCCAAGGCAAGGAAATGCATCGGATCGAGCGGCTATGGCTGGTGACGGGCGAGGGCCAGCCGTCCGCGGCGGCGCTGCGGCAGGCCGATGGTGCGGCGATCCGCCGCGCACTGGCCCCGGTGCCGTTGCCCGGTGAACTCCAGCGCGGCATCTATCTGATCGATCCGCTTGGCAACCAGGTGGTCCGTTATCCGCGCGACGCCGAAACCGGGCGGGTGATCAAGGAATTGGTCCGTTTCCTGAAGAACAACGAATCGTTGGGTTAGCCGTGTTCAAGAAACTTACCCTGCTTGCCTTGCTGTGGACCTTCGGTCTGATCGTCCTGGGCGCTTATGTACGACTGTCCGACGCCGGACTTGGCTGTCCCGACTGGCCCGGCTGCTATGGCAAGCCGACACCCTTGCATGCGATCGAGGAGATCAGCGCCGCCCATGCCGAGGCGCCGCATGGCAATGTCAGCATGGCCAAGGCGTGGAAGGAAATGGTCCATCGCTACGCCGCCAGCCTGCTGGGCCTGCTGCTGATCGGTCTGGCGGTCCTCGCGGTGGTGTGGCGCCGCCGCCTGGATCAGTCGCCGGCATTGCCGCTGGGTCTGGTGGTGGTGGTCTGCATCCAGGGGGCGCTGGGGGCGCTCACGGTCACCATGTTGCTCAAGCCGGCCATCGTCACCAGCCATCTGATCGGCGGTCTGACCACGCTGGGACTGCTGGTCTGGCTGGCGATGCGCCAGCAGCGCTGGCCGTCGCCGGGCCGTGCTGCCGCTGCGCTGCGGCCGTGGGCCTTGCTCGGACTGGCGGTGGTGTCGTGCCAGATCATTCTGGGCGGCTGGGTCAGCACCAACTACGCCGCGGCAGTCTGTAGCGATTTTCCGACCTGCCAGGGGGCGTGGCTGCCGCAGATGGATTTCCGTGATGCCTTCCATCTGGTGCGCGAACTTGGGCAGACACCCGATGGCCAGCTGCTCAGCATGGCCAATCTGACGGCGATTCACTGGCTGCACCGGGTCGGGGCGCTGCTGACTTTCTGTTATCTGAGCTGGTTGAGCTGGCGCCTGTGGCGGGCCCGTCTGCTGCCCGGCTTGACCCTGCTGCTGATGGGGGCCCTGCTGCTGCAACTGCTGCTTGGGGTGGCCAATGTGCTGCTGCAACTGCCGCTGGGACTGGCGGTGGCCCATAACGCCGGTGCCGCGCTGCTGCTGTGCGTGGCGGTGGCCCTCAATTACCGTCTGGCTCAGACCTGACGCGAGCGATATCCGAGGAGGCTTTATGACGACCGTCACCACCCTGGCCAAACCGCCAGCGGGCCTGAATGCCCGGCTGCGCGAATTCCTGGCCCTGGCCAAGCCGCGCGTGGTCGCGCTGATCGTGTTCTGTGCCGTGATCGGCATGTTCCTGGCAACGCCAGCGCTGCCTGATGCGGTGACGGTGGCCGCCGCCACGCTCGGTATTGCCTTGGTGGCGGGCGCGGCTGCCGCGATCAACTGTCTGGTGGAGCAGAAGATCGATGCCCTGATGGCCCGCACCCGCGCCCGGCCGCTGCCGCGCGGGCAGGTGACCTCGGGACAGACGCTGGGGTTTGCACTGGTGGTGGGCGGCGCCGGGCTGGCCTTGCTCTACTGGCAGGTCAATGCGCTGACCATGTGGCTGACGCTGGCGACCTTTGTCGGCTACGCAATTATCTATACCGTGGTGCTCAAGCCCGCCACCCCGCAGAACATCGTGATCGGCGGCGCTTCAGGCGCGATGCCGCCTATCCTGGGCTGGGCCGCCGTCACCGGTGAGGTCAGCCACGATGCGATGCTGCTGTTTCTGATCATCTTCGCCTGGACTCCGCCGCATTTCTGGGCACTGGCGCTCTACCGCAAGGCCGATTACGCCCGGGCTGGTCTGCCGATGTTGCCGGTCACCCATGGCGACGCGTTCACCCGGCTCCATGTGCTGTTCTATACGCTGATCCTGTGTGCCATCACCTTGCTGCCGGCTGCCACCTCGATGGCCGGGGCGATCTATCTGGTGGCGGCCTTGCTGCTCGATGCGGTTTTCCTGGGCTATGCCTGGCGGCTGTGGCGGCAGTACAGTGACGAGCTGGCGCGTCGTGCCTTCCGCTATTCGATTCTTTATCTGTCGCTGCTGTTTGCAGCGCTTCTGGTTGACCACTATGTCCGTATTCCTCTGGCCTAGGCGCAGCCTGGGCACCCTGTTTCTTGCCCTGATGCTGGCCGCCTGCGGTGACAACGGCCAGGTGTCGGGCAGCTCCGGCGCGGCTCCCACGCCTTTCCAATCGACCGATATCACCGGGGCGCCGATTGGCAGCGATCCCGCTCAAGGCAGTGCATCGTCGCCTTTCCTGACCCTGACCGACCACCACGGCAAGCCGCGTTCGCTGGCGGATTTCCGCGGCAAGGTCGTGGTGCTGTTCTTTGGCTATACCCACTGTCCCGATGTCTGCCCGACCACCATGTCGGAGCTGGCCAGTGCGATGAAGCAGCTTGGCCCGCAGGCGCGCGAGGTTCAGGTGTTGTTTGTCAGCGTTGACCCCGAGCGCGATCCGCCTGAGCTGCTGGCACGCTATGTGCCGGCCTTCGACCCGAGTTTCATCGGTCTGACCGGCAGCCCGGCCGAGGTGAAGTCGGTGGCCGATCGCTTCAAGATCGTCTATCAGAAGGTCAACGGTAGCGATGAGAAAAATTACACGGTCGATCACAGCGCCGGCAGCTATATTTTCGACAAGACCGGCAAACTGCGGCTTTTCGTCAGCTATGGTGCGGGAGCCAAGGTATTCGCGCACGATATCGGGCTGCTACTGAAAAGCTAGCCCATCCCCGGATCAAGCCTAGACTGCGGAGCGCGACGAGAACTGTGGCAGACACCAACGATCAACAGGCGATCGCCCTGATTCCCGAAGGCGTGGATGTCAGCGCCTATCTGTTACGTACCCCGCTCGAAATCGGCTATGTGCTGCGTACCATGGCGCAGAAGTCGGAGCTGTTCACCGTCTACTTCGACCACGGCCACAATTCGATGCTGACCACCTTGCTCGATGCCGACAGCAAGGCGATGCGCTTCTGGTTCGATGTCAGCAGCAGCGATGCCATCAACCGTTCGCTGCTGCGAGCCGACCGGGTGGTATTCGCCGCAGCACCCGAAGGTGTCAAGGTGCAGTTCGTTCTCGACGGCAATATCGAATTCGACGAGTTTGAAGGCCAGAAAGCCTTCGTGGCCGATTTCCCGGCCGATATGATCAAGCTGCAACGGCGCGAATTCTTCCGCCTCGAAACCCCGGTCGGCAAGCCGCTGGTCTGCAAGCTGCCCCACCCAAGCGGCCGCGCGCTCGATCTGACCCTGCACGATATCTCGATTGGCGGCATTGGCCTGTGGTATCCGGGCAATGCCCCCAATGTCGAGATCCTCGATATCTTCCACAACTGCCAGATTGATCTGGCCACCTTCGGCCTGATCAGCGTCTCGCTCGAAATCCGCGCCAAGCGCCGCGTCACCCAACGCAACGGCTCCACCCTCACCATGCTGGGCTGCCGCTTCGTCAATCTGCCCCGCCAGACCGAAAACATCCTGCAACGCTATATGGCGCAACTGGAGCGTGAACGGCATCAGTTGCTGCGTAAGTAGATCTTGGTTTGTAAAAAATCTGCAATATGCATACAAGATGTATGGCAGAAAATGAGCAATTTTTAAAAAATAACGTCCAAGATCTTTCCCCGGCTTCTCTGTTCCCCACTGCCTGGCGCATTTCCGCTTAAACCGGAGCTGCCGCCAAGCCTGCTTGATTGTGACGTGCCTGGGCGTTGCGGTCCGGACACGCTGACGCCGAATGGGCTGGCAATGCTCTGACGGCACCCTACCGATTGGTCGATTCGGATACCGGGGTGCTCGATGAGGCGAGGTAGCAGAGCCGGCCTCTCGATTTGATCGTCTCTGCGCTTGGCTCGGATTTGACCGGCCACCTCAGCCTGACTCGCGGAGGTGGTGTGATGCACTGCGGTCTCCAGCGGTCCGGAAGAGGACAGTGGAGACCCTGGTGGCTTATGCGTTTTGGGTCTGGAGGATGGCGGCCTGGACGCTGAGTTGAGCGCTGTCTTCACGATCTCCGGGCCCGATGCCATGTTGGTTGAAGTCCGCTTCAGCGGGCTGCGCGTAGCCGTTGCAGCGTGGCGGTGGGGGTAGGGTGGGCAAGCCGCAGCTTCAATTCCCGCTTCATTCGACCATTTCGCAGGCGGCGCGATTCGCGCATAAAGGACCATAGCGCCGGATCGACCGCCTGTTGTGCCGCTTCGCGCGGCAGGCGGGGTGGATGCGGCAATCCGGCGGCATCGGCGACCTGGTCGAACCACTCGCCCATTTTCCAGCGGCTGTCATCGACGATATTGAACGCCCGGCCACCGCGGCCACGGAACAGGGCAAGGCAGGCCGCCCGGGCCAGATCGTCGGCGTGGATATGGTTGCTGTAACCGTCATCGGCCTCGATCAGCGCCGGCGTTCCGGCGCGCAGACGGGCCAAGGGCAGTCTTTCCTCGGCATAGATCCCGGGCGCGCGCAGCAGCGCGACGCGGCAGCGGTGACGGCGGCCGAACTGGCGCAAACGCTGTTCAGCGGCCACGCGGCGCAGGGCTCGGGGGGATTCGGGGCGAAGTGGGGCGCTTTCGTCGATCCAGGCGCCGGCACTGTTACCGTAGACGCCTGTGGTACTGATATAGACGAGTGTGCGTGGTAGAATCGCGCCGCGCGCCAGCGCCGCCAGCAGGCGGCGGGTACGCGGGTCGTCATTGCCGCTTGCGGCAGGCGGAGCGCTGTGGATCACCCGATGAGCCAGCCCGGCAAGACGCCTGAGACTGGTGGCTCGATCGAGGTCGCCTTGCAGCGGGATCGCACCGAGACTGCGCAGAATCGCCGCCTGTTCAGCCGAGCGCGCAAGCGCATAGACCCGAAACCGGCGGCATAGCCAGGGCAGCGCCCGACGCATCACGTCGCCGCACCCCACGATCAATAGTCTTTGCATGGCGCGATTCTAGTTCGGCCGCGCCGTTTATCGCCAGCAGCAGGAAATTCCGCATGTCCAAGCTCACCATCGAACCGAGCCATCAGGAAATCGCCGTCGAAGCCGGTGAAACCTTGCTCGACGCCGCCTTGCGCGCCGGTTTCAATATGCCCTACGGCTGCCGCAACGGCGCCTGTGGCGCTTGCAAAGGCAAGGTGCTGGAAGGCTCGGTCAAGCATCGCGAGCATTCGACCTCCGCGCTCAATATGACCGAAATGGCTTCGGGCCTGGCCCTGTTCTGCTGCGCCGAACCCGAAGGCGATGTCACCATCGAATGCCGTGAAATCACCGCGACCAAGGATATCCAGATCCGCACCATGCCCTGCCGGGTCGAGAAGATCGACCGGGTATCGCACGATGTGGCGGTCCTGTCGCTCAAGCTGCCGACCAATGAGCGGCTGCATTTCCTGGCTGGCCAATATATCGATATCCATACCAAGGACGGCAAGAAGCGCAGTTTCTCGCTGGCCAACCCGCCGCATCAGGAGGATTTCCTGCAACTGCATGTCCGGCTGGTGCCGGGTGGGGCGTTTTCCGAATACGTCTACCACCAGATGCGCGAGCGCGAGATCCTGCGCTTCACCGGCCCGCTGGGTTCGTTTTTCCTGCGCGAAGACAGCGATAAGCCGATCATCTTCCTGGCCAGCGGCACGGGTTTTGCGCCGATCAAGAGCATCGTCGAGCATGCACTGAAGAAGGGTATCCAGCGCGAGATGGTGCTGTACTGGGGCTGCCGCAGCCTGGGCGATCTGTATATGCCGCAGTTGCCGTCGCAGTGGCAGCAGGAGAATCCGAACTTCACCTTTATCCCGGTGCTGTCCGAACCCAAGCCCGAAGACCAGTGGCAAGGCCGCACCGGTCTGGTACACGAAGCCGTGCTGCATGACTTTGCCGACCTGTCGGGCTACGAGGTCTACGCCTGCGGCGCCCCGGTGATGGTCGAAGCCGCCCACGGCACCTTCACCGGCCGTGGCCTGCCCAGCGAAGCCTTCTATTCCGACGCCTTCTTCACCTCGAAGGATGTCGGCAAGGCCTAGGTAAGAAAATTGCTGTAGGGGGTGGCAAGACAAGCAGATGCTTGTATAATCCCGCACCTTCGCCGGTGTAGCTCAGTCGGTAGAGCAGCTGCCTTGTAATCAGCAGGTCGTCCGTTCGATTCGGATCGCCGGCACCAAGAATCAATGACCTAGCCCGCCTTCTGGCGGGCTTTGTTTTGTCTGTACCGGAAGTCTGTCATCGCGGTGCACTCAAGCAGAGGGTCGGCTGACAGGCGGGCATGGCGCTGTACCCTCTCAATCGACGCTCATTCCGCCAACTTCGGCAAGCCCGGTAATGGCTTCCTTGCCTGTACAAGTCAGGGCGCTTTTGACGAGAGGTGAGGCGGAGCGGGAGCGCTTATTCAACCGCTCCAACCTCATCCCTCCACAGTCCTCGTTGCTATATCTGCCTCCTCAATCAAGCGCCTTCACCTGTTTGGCAATTTCGGCCGCGCTGGGCAGGCTGCGCCAACGCAGGGTCGGGATCCCGGCTTCGCGCAGGCAGGCGTCGCGTTCGGCATCCTTGTCGAGCTTATGGTCGTGGCTGCTGTCGTCGAGTTCGATCACCGCAACGATCGAAAAGTCGCTGCGGCAAATCACATAGTCGGCGACCTTCTGCCGTACCCGGGCAAACAGGGCGAAACGCTCCTTGGCCGTGCCGCCCTTGGCTTGCACCATCTGACTGAAAGCCACCTGGGCCAGAATCACATACTGACCCGCCAGCGCTTCCTGAATTCGCCAGTACATCTTCTGTTCGCGCGCCGTCAGCAAAGGGCGCTGGGTCAGGAACGGTTCGCGTCGCTGCGCCATATACCGCAGCAGCAATACGGCGCTGCCCAGCAGCAGCAATACCAGCACGATGCCCAGCCAGCTTGATTTGAGTCGGGCAATCCAACTGTCCTGAACAACCGGGGCGGGTTCTGTGGAGATCGAAGTCTTGCAGGGCAGGGCGCGCGAGGCCGCGGGCGGAGACGTGGGGGAGACGAGGGTGGTGAGAGGGGTCAGCGAGTGCTCGGCCAGAGCGGGAGCGGGGGCCAGCACCAGGCTGAGCGATAACAGGATGGCAGTCGGCATAGGAAATCATTGACGCCAGCGTTCCGAACCGGGCGCCGGCGTTGTTATATAAAAGTCTTGTTATTGTACTTTATGGATATACGGTGCAACTAGTCTTGCAGACGGTTGGCTGGATATTTGATTTATGTCGCCAGGGGGCCAGTGGGTCGAACTTAGGCAAAGCCCATGTCGTAGGCCATCTTGGCAATCAGCGCGCTGACCAGCAGGACGAACAGAATCCGCACCAGCCGCGCCCCACCCTGCATGGCGAGCCGGGCGCCGACCAGGCTGCCGACGATATTGGCGGCGGCCATCGGCACGGCAAAGCCGTACAGCACCTGGCCGGTCGGAATAAAGAAGGCCAGCGCCGCGCAGTTGGTAGCGACATTGACTACCTTGGCAGCGGCCGAGGCGCGCAGGAAGTCAAAGCCGAAGCAGCGGATAAACAGAAAGATCAAGAAGCTGCCGGTGCCCGGCCCGAAAAAGCCGTCATAGAAGCCGATCGCGCCGCCGATCAGCAAAGCGATGACCAGCTCGCGCCGGCCCAGCGTGCTTGGACGGTGCAGAGCGCCGAAATCCTTCTTCCACAGCGTATAGCCCAGCATCAGCAGTAAAAGAATCAGCACCAGCGGCCGCATCGCATCCTTGGGGATATGGCTGACAACCGAGGCGCCCAGAAAGGAGAAGACGAAGGCGGTAGCCGCGGCCGGCAGCACCAGCTTCCAGGCCATATCGATCTGGCGGCCGTAGCGCCAGGCGGCAACCACGGTGCCGAACAGCGAAGAGAACTTATTGGTGCCAAACAGCGTGGCCGGCGCGTGCTGGGGCAGGGTGGCGAACAGGCCGGGAAGCTGGATCAGTCCGCCACCGCCGACGGCGGCATCGATCAGGCCGGCAGTGAAGGCGATGCCGATCAGGGAAAGCAGGTCGAGTGTCATGGCGCTTGCAATGAAAAACGCCTCCCGAGGGGGAGGCGTCGATATCCCAGGCGGGCAAGTTTACCGTAGCGCAAGAATATATCCGACTTGACGCGAAACTTCCGCGTAAACCTGGTCGCGCGGCAACTTTTCCGGATGGTTCATGCACTCGAATTCCAACCGGTGAACCAGACCCAGAATCAGGGCAGCGTCTACATCGGCGCTTTCCGGATCGGGGGCGAGCGGTCGGATCAAGGCTGCGATGCTGGCCGTCATGGCATCGCGGTAGGCGACGACCTTCTGTCGTAGTTCGGGCTCAAGTCGGTAGAGGTAGAGGAAGTTGACTTCCACTGCCACACCGATTGAGTGTTCGACAGCCATGAAGACGATGAAATCGGTCAGCCGGTTTGCGAGTTCGTCGCGAATGGCGATCCGGTTTTCCATCCTGCTGAGCGTATCGGGCAGGATGCCGCCAACGTAGTCGGCGATTTCCAGCAGCATCCGACTGTTGTCGGATTGGGCGCGCTCGGCAAAGTAATCGAACGCCTGGCCAATGAGGTCGTTCAGGTTCTTAAAGAAATAGGTAGTGAGCGATAGCGGCACATTGGCCTGGGCCGCGATGGCCCGGTGTGTGACGCTATGGAGGCCGCGCTTGGCTATCACGACCAGGGTGGCGTCCAGAATGGCTTGGCGGGAGCGCTCTCCTTTGGGCCGAATCTTGCGACGCCGGGGTTCCACCACCTCTTCAACAGGCTCGATCATCACTGCTTCTGAAACCACTTTCTTATCTACCTTCTTGTTTGTCCGTGTGTTTTTTCTAAGTTATTAGAAAATCAAGGGTAACTTTCACACAGACTCGGGTCAACAACCAGTTTGTTACCCATCCCTCCTCCGTGATCGCGGCGCTTCTGTTATCCGATAAGGACTTGAAACGCGTTGTCACAGCCGTCATCTTACGCCAAGCAAAGCGCCGTGCCACCCTGTTATAATGGACAGCTTTGAACGTGTGAAACCAGCGCGCGACCCTCGGTCCGCCTCTTTGACGCAGGAGTTCCATCATGCCGATCTACGAATATCATTGCTCGGCCTGCGGCCATCGTGCCGATGTATTGCAGAAGATCTCCGACGCTCCACTGACCAACTGCCCGCATTGCCACGCCGAAGCGTTCAGCAAGCAGTTGTCGGCCGCGGGCTTCCAGCTCAAGGGTTCGGGCTGGTATGCCACCGATTTCAAAGGCGGCTCGAGCAGCAGCCCTGCACCGACCGAGAGCAAGTCCGAAGCCCCGGCCCACGCCTGTGGCACCGGCGGCTGCGGTAGCTGCGCCTGAAGACGAGCCGCTTGATGCTCCTGATCCGACGTTATTTTGTTACCGGCCTGCTGATCTGGGTGCCGCTGGGCATCACCCTGTGGGTGATCAGCACCCTGGTCGGGGCCATGGATAGTCTGCTCAACCTGCTGCCGCAAGGCAGCAGGCCGATCGATCTGATCGGCTTTCATATTCCTGGCCTTGGCGTGATCCTGGTGGTGGCCACGGTGCTCAGCACCGGCCTGTTTGCCGCCAATATCCTGGGTCAGCGCCTGTTGCGCTTCTGGGAAGACCTGCTGCACCGCATCCCGGTGGTGAAATCGATCTACGGCAGCGTCAAGCAGGTTTCCGATACGGTACTGTCCGATTCAGGCCAGGCGTTCCGTAAAGCGCTGCTGGTGCGCTATCCGCATCCCGATTCCTGGACCGTCGCCTTCCTCACCGGTAACCCGGCCCCTGAGCTGGCACGCCATCTCGACGGCGAATATGTCTCGGTCTACGTACCGACCACGCCCAACCCCACTTCCGGCTATTTCATCGTGGTGCCGCGCGCGAGCACGGTGGAGTTGGACATGAGCGTCGATGAAGCGCTCAAATATGTGATCTCCATGGGGGTCGTCGCCCCCGGGCCCCGGCCGGCAGCCATCGCCGCAGCCGCTGCGGCAGCCAGCAAGAACGACCGAAATCAGATGGGCTAAGCCGCCACCCGGCTTAGCCCAACCCGTTTTTTCCTTCCGATTTCCACTGAATAACGCCATCCCAACGAGGGACATTCGCAATGCGTACCGATTACTGCGGCTTGATCGACAAGCGCTATCTCTCCCAGACCGTCACCGTGCAAGGCTGGGCCCATCGTCGTCGTGACCACGGCGGCGTGATCTTCATCGACCTGCGCGACCGCGAAGGTCTGCTTCAGGTGGTGGTCGATAACGACACCAAGGACGCCTTTGCCATCGCCGATTCGGTCCGCAGCGAATATGTGCTGCAAATCACCGGCATCGTGCGTGCCCGTCCCGAAGGCACGGTCAACGCCGATCTGCGCTCGGGCGAGATCGAGCTGCTGGCCAAGGAAATCGTGGTGCTGAACGCCTCGGCCACCCCGCCGTTCCAGATGGACGACGACAACCTGTCGGAAACCACCCGTCTGCAACACCGCGTGCTCGATCTGCGTCGTCCGCAGATGCAAAAGAACCTGATGCTGCGCTACAAGGTGGCGCTGCTGACCCGAAACTTCCTCGACAGCCGTGGTTTCATCGATATCGAGACCCCGATGCTGACCCGTTCGACCCCCGAAGGCGCCCGCGACTATCTGGTGCCGAGCCGGGTGCACGACGGCCACTTCTTCGCCCTGCCGCAGTCGCCCCAGCTGTTCAAGCAGCTTCTGATGGTGGCCGGCTTCGACCGCTACTACCAGATTACCAAGTGCTTCCGCGACGAGGACCTGCGCGCCGATCGTCAGCCCGAATTCACCCAGATCGATATCGAGACCTCCTTCCTCGGCGAAGAAGAGATCATGAATATCATGGAAGACATGGCGCTCCACGTCTTCAAGGAAGCGATCGGCGTCGATCTCGGCAAATTCCCGCGCATGAGCTACGACGAGGCGATGTTCCGCTACGGTTCCGATAAGCCCGATCTGCGCGTCAAGCTCGAATTCACCGAACTCACCGATGTGATGAAGGATGTGCCCTTCAAGGTGTTCTCGGGCGCGGCCAATATGGCCGATGGCCGGGTGGTCGGTCTGCGCGTGCCGGGCGGTGCCAGCCTCAGCCGTTCGGAAATCGATGCCTATACCCAATTCGTGGCGATCTACGGCGCCAAGGGTCTGGCCTATATCAAGGTCAACGATGTCAGCCAGATCAACGAAGAAGGTCTGCAATCGCCGATCGTCAAGAACCTGACCGAAGCGGCACTGAAGGCCGTGATCGAGCGTACCGGTGCCCAGAACGGCGACCTGATCTTCTTCGGCGCCGACCGCGCCAAGGTGGTCAACGACGCCATCGGTGCACTGCGCATCAAGATCGGCCATGAGAAGGGCCATGCCGAAGGCCAGTGGAAGCCGCTGTGGGTGGTCGACTTCCCGATGTTCGAATACGACGATGAAGGCAAGCGCTGGGTCGCCTGCCACCATCCGTTCACCAGTCCCAAGGTCGAGCATATCGAGCTGCTCAAGACCGATCCGGGCAAGTGCCGCGCACGCGCCTACGATATGGTGCTGAACGGGGTGGAAATCGGTGGTGGTTCGGTACGTATCCACCGCGCCGATATGCAGTCGACCGTGTTCGATGCACTGGGCATTTCGCCCGAAGAAGCCCAGAACAAGTTCGGCTTCCTGCTGGAAAACCTCCAGTACGGCGCACCGCCCCACGGCGGCCTGGCCTTCGGTCTCGACCGTCTGGTGATGCTGATGACCGGTGCCGAGTCGATCCGCGACGTGATCGCCTTCCCCAAGACCCAGCGTGCCCAGTGCATGCTGACCCAGGCACCGAACCTGGTGGACGAGCGCCAGTTGCGCGAACTCCATATCAAGCTGCGCAACCCGATCAAGGTCGATTGATCGTCTGTGCTGTCTGACTCAACGGGACGCTGCGGCGTCCCGTTGTCGTTTCATGGGGTCGATTCTGTGCCTCGGGGAGAGGAGGAGTAACACGGCGTTGCGGCCAATGCTCTCCAGGATGATAGGGTTTTGGCACTTTTATATGATTTCCTTTTATTTCCAGATTTGTTATTGACACCAACTATGCTGGAAATATTCATTTCCTCCAACTAAGGAATAACGCTCACGTAGAGCATCAATACCGTCCCATCCGGCAGACGCTGTAGCGCCGGGTCCTTGATATAGCTTCCCTCACTGCTGTGGCTGCTTTCCCAGCGCAGCCGCGTCCCGCTCTCGGCCGTGAAGCTGACGCCGTCGCTGGTCAGGAACGAGCGGATGTCACGATTGGCAAGCTGAAAGCCGTAGTAGCGCCACTGGCTGCCCGCCGTCAGCTCGTTCGATAGCACATAGGGCTTGCCATCGGCCGTGACCGAGGCCATGCCTTGCTTGGTGAAGGTCTTGCCGTCGCTTGAGACGGCGTGATCGCCTTCGAGCACATACATATGCCAGGTATTGCCGATCAGCGCGGTGGTCGAGTCACGAATATCGCGGCTGCTGTCTTCATAAGCGATGCCGCCCTGGGTCCAGTGGATGCCGTCGGGACTGTCGGCATAGAAGATGCGGATTCGCCGTGCATCGGCCGTGGTGCCGTGGAGGTTGCCGGTGTAGTACATCCGATAGCCACCACCGGCCAGTTTGACCACATCGGGATCGACAAAATTGAATACCGTTTCGGCGCCGATACGCTTGAGGTATTTGAAGGCCCAGGTCCGGCCCCAATCGTCCGACACCATCACCGCATTGGTGTTTTGCAGACGCCCCACGGTCCAGCCGGTATAGAAGGCAAACAATCGGCCTTCGTCGTCGAGCAGCAGATCGGGCACATTGGCCTGATCCGACAGCACCACGCCATCGCGCACAAAGCTGACGCCGCCATCGCTCGAGCGGGCCGACAACAGGCGCTTATCCCATGGTCCCTCGCCCTCGATCACCACCTTGCCTAGCGGCGGGGTGAAGTCGGAGGCGACCGCCAGCCGGCGCAAGCGGCTGCCGCTGTTTCCGTTGAACGTTGCCTGGCGGCCGGCAAACTGTATCTGCAAACTGCGCCGGCTATCGCGCAGCGACAGGCCATCGAAGCGCTCGCTGGTTTCCGCCCCAAGAAACACATCGTGCTCAAAGCGCCCATCCTTGGGCGTCAGACTCAGCACCAGCCCGATGCGACCGTTGCCGCTGGCCAGATTCATCACCAGCTGATAGCCGCCGTCCGTGGTCTGCCACAGCCCATCGACGATATGGCCTTGCTGGGCAAATAGCTGACGGCCGCTAAAGGCCGCACCGGCCAGCGTGCCCGACAACTGACTCTCGCTCAGCACGGCTTCGAGCGTCAGGCCGGGTTCGACCAGGTTCGCAAGTCGCAGTCCATTGCTGGTGGTGCTGCCAAGCCAGATACTGGCACTGGTCAGATCGGTGCTCAGTTGCAGGCCATACACCGTGCTCTCGCCCACCGGTTGGGCCAGCAGCCAGTAGCGTTCATTGGCATCACGCCAGATGCCGCTGAGCGCGGCGTGGGCGGTGGCATAGCAAGTCAGCAGGCAAAACGCGAACAGACGCAGCAGGCGGAACATGGCGGGCTCCGGACGGTAGGGGTGTTATCTGGATAGCTTTTTTCCCGAAACGCTGCCAGCCTCAATGGCTCATGCTCTAATTCTGGTTCGCTCTGACCCTGCCGCTTGGGGGCGCAGGGAGAGAACGGAGCACTGGATGGCTGTTATTAAAATAATGAGAAAAATATCTGCAAGGACCAGTTTGGTATTCATAAGAAAATAAATTTCTCAGGCTGAATGCTCAGTTTGCTTCTCATGGCGATGCCAGTTTTATCCACTGCCTTGCCACAGATCGGGAAAGGAAAACGATGTCGATCCAACGCTTGCTCTGTGCGACCGGTGTGCTGCTGCGGCTGACGCTGGCCGGTCTGGCGGCTGCCCTGGTCGGGGCGGCCGATGCGGACAATACCTGGGTGCGGGTACTGAAGAACCATACCGTGGTCGAGGTCGAACGCGACGGCCGCTACAGCGCCGATCGGATGCTGGCGCTCAAACTGGTCAGCGAGGAAGGAACGCGGCGGCTTGGCCAGATGGCCATGAACTACAACCCCGACCTCAACGAACTCGAAGTGCTGGAAGCCTGGGTGGAAAAGCCCGATGGCCGCCGCGTCGATGTCGATCTGAAAACCGGGCTATTCGACCGCTCGCAGAACTCCGGCCTGCTGGCGCCGATGCTGACCCAGGATCGCTTCAAGCTGCTGGTCTATCCCGATCTGCAAGTCGGTGACATCCTCCACCGCCGCACCCGCCAACGGGTCCATACCCCGCTGTTCCCGGGCCAATTCAGTGAACTCGATACCTACAGCCGCGATGTGCTGGTGGATGACTACCGCTATGAACTGCGCGCGCCCAAGGATTGGCCGCTCAATATCGAGGTGGAGGCCATGGAAGCCGAGCCGGTGCGCGAACAGGGCAATCAGCGCATCCACGTCTGGCGCTACCGCAACCAGACCCGTATCGCCCAGGAGGCCGGCGAGCTGTCGCCGCTGCTGAGCGGGCCGCGTCTGCTGATATCGAGCTTCCGCGACTACGCCGACCTGGCCACCGCCTTTCACAAGCGCTCGGCCGACAAGAGCCGGATTACCCCGGAAATCCAGAAACTGGCCGACGAAGTCACCCAAGGCATCAGCGACCGGCGCCAGCAGGCGTTCAAGCTCTATGAATGGGTCAGCCGCAATATCCGCTATGTGGCGATCTATGTCGGCGCAGGCGGTGTGGTGCCGATGAGCGCCGAACAGGTGCTGAGCCAGCGCTACGGCGATTGCAAGGGCCATGTGGTGCTGCTGGAGGCACTGCTTGCCGCCAAGGGCATTGCCAGCACCGGGGCGCTGGTCGATGGTTCAGGGCGGCTGTATCGGCTGCCCAAGGTGGCTTTCCTGAGCTTTGATCACATCATCACCTATATCCCCGAGTTCGATCTGTGGCTCGATTCGACCGCGACCTTCGTCCCCTACGGCACGCTGCCGCTGACTGAAACCGGTAAGCCGGCCCTGCTGGTCAATAGCGGCGAGATCAAGCGCATTCCCCATCGCGGGCCGCTTGGCAGTGCCGTCAGCCGTGATGCCGAAATCGTGCTCCAGCGCGATGGCAACGCCGCTATCTCGGTCCGCTTCACTGTGGCAGGACCGAGCGCCCAGGGCCTGCGCAGCGGTTTTGCCACCATCCAGCCCCGAACCCGGCAGGATTTCACCGGCGACTGGATGAACCGCTCCGGCCTCAACGGCAGCGGCCAACTGGTCGATCTGGGCGACCCCTACCGGCTCGACCGCGACTTCAGCTATGCCTTGCGCGGCCAGGTGCTCGAACTGGCGCCGGTGCCGGGCCCCTACGGCTTTGCACTGCCCAATCTCGACGCGCCGCTGACCATCCGCAACTGGGTTGGCGGCTACCTCAAGGACCTCGGGCCACGGCGTACCGAATACGTTTGCAGCAATGAAAAGGTCTCCGAGCGCACCGTGCTGCGACTGCCGCGTAGCAGCCACATCCAGTTCCTGCCGCGCGATGTGCGCCTGCAATCGGGGCCTTACCGCTATCTGGCCAGCTATCGGCGCGATGGCAATAAAGTGACGGTGCGGCGCGAATTTGTGGCCGACTATCCCGAGCCGATCTGCCCGGCCGATGAATGGAATCGCCACGCCGATTTCTTCCGTGGCATCGCCCGTGATCTACGGGCACAGGTGATCTATCGCTAGCGAAGTCGAGGGAAATATCCCGGCCATGGAGGTGCTCGCTGGAAGGCGGATTTCTGGCTGAATGCTCGGTTATCCGCCTCGTAGACTAGCCTCGGTGAGCGAGGAGGCGGGAGCTGGATCGGAATGGTCGCCAAGCCTGGTGGAGCGCTGTATGCCTGCGCTTTGAGGGCTGGACACGCTGATTCCGCACTGGCTGGAAATGCGCTGGCTTCGCTGTGGAACATCATCGTGATTGCCTAAATGGGCGTTCACGGGCCGACATGATGATGGCTTGAGCCTCGGTCTTCTTGATGGCTTGGACGCCGTCTTGAGCGCGCATCAGTCGATGGAAGATCGGCGTCGTCGTTGCTTCAGGGAAGGTCGCAATGAGGACGCCGAGTGGAGAGGCCGCTCACCGGTTTATCGGTGATGCCGATTGCTTGTTTGTGCTGAAATATTTATTTTTCAATGAAACCAGCAAACTGATTGGCAATTGGTTTGCATGAATTTTTATTCTACTGCCGCGTGGTCGGTGCTTCGATCACCGCATCGCTGGCAAACACCTGGGCGGCATCGACTGCGTCGAAGCAGTACGCCTGGTGGCAGAATTCGCACGACACATCGATCTGGCCGCGCTCGGCCAGGATCGCTTCGACTTCTTCCAGCCCCATCATCCGCAGCATATTGATCACCCGCTCACGCGAGCAGCGGCAACCGAAATGGGGGTGATCCTCGGCCATCAGCCGCACGGTCTCTTCATGGAACAGTCGTTGCAGCACTTCGGTCGGGGCGAGGCTCAGCAGTTCGGCCGGGGTGATGGTGTCGGCCAGCAGGCTGATGCGGTTCCAGCCATCGGGGTCGCCGTGGCCGGCGGGCAGGCGCTGCACCATCAGGCCGGCGCTGGTCTGGCCATCGCAGGCCAGCCACAGCCGGGTATCGAGCTGCTGCGACGACTGCATATAGTGCTCGATGATCGCGGCGATCGAGCCGCCTTGCAGGCCGACGATGCCCTGATAAGCCTGACCGCCTTCGCGCGGGTCAAGAGTAATCACGAATTTGCCATGACCGAGCAAGTCTGGTAGCGGCTTATCTTCGATTTCTACATTTTCATCCCAGCGGGCGGTGGCGCGCATGGTCATATCGGCTTCGCACTCGATCACGATCAGCTTGACCGCGCCGTCGCCGTGGAGCTGCATGATCAGCGAGCCGTCGAACTTGAGCATGGCCGACAGCAGCGAGGCTGCAGCCAGCAGTTCGCCCATCAGCTTTTGCAGCGGCACCGGATATTGGCGCCGGATCAGCACTTCGCGCCAGGTATGGTCAAGGCGCACAATCTCGCCGCGCACGGGTGCTGCATCAAACAGAAAACGTTGCAGGGTATCTTGGGACATGGGAGTGATCCTGGTAAGGGGCTGCTTAGGCAGGCTCGCTGGCGTCGAGCGTGAACAGGGTCAGCGGCAGCGAGGAATTGACATCGAATTCGCAGCCGGTCTCGACCCCGATGCGGGCAATGGCGGCAGCGTCGAGCGCCGGGTCGTCATAGACGGCCCGCATCGCGCCGATGGCAAAGTCGCGACCTGAACCGATGGCCCAGAAGCGGCGGTATTCATAGATTTCGCGCATCGAGTAGACACCGAAGATGCCATGGCGATTGGCCAGCAGCACGGTCATCTGACTCGATTCGTAGGGGTCGTCTTCCTCTTCCTCGGGACGCAGGAAATAGTCTTCCTTGAATTTGGGATGGAGCTTTCTGAAGCTCTCGAAAATGGCGCGGCGGTGGCTGAAATCAAGGGTCTTGTGGCGCGCCAGTGCACCTTGCAGCACCAGATCGTGGGCCGCTGCGCCCGAAATCGCGAAATAGCCGTCGTGGGAAGCGAAAATCTTGTCGGGCCGGGCGTCGTGCGCCTCGGTCAGACGGGTGTCGCCGAAGGTCGACTGGGTATCGGCGGCGATGGCGATCTGTCCGGCTTTGCGGACGACGACGATGGTGGTCATCGGGAAAAATCCAAGAAGAGGGGTTCAGTGCGCGGCATCGCGCTCCAGCCTGGCCAGCAGACCTTCGAGCGCATGGCGCACCGTCTGCTGCCGCACGGCGGCACGGTCGCCCTCGAAGCAGCATTGCTCGCTGTCGACAAAGCCAGGACCGGCCCAGGCAAAACAGACCGTACCCACCGGTTTTTCCGGCGTGCCGCCAGCGGGGCCGGCGATGCCCGATACCGCCACCGCCAGATCGGCTGCCGCCACCCGACGGGCGCCCATGGCCATCTCGCGTGCCGTGGCTTCGCTGACGGCGCCATGCATGGCCAGGGTCGCGGCATCGACGCCAAGCAGCGCCGTCTTGGCCGAATTGGCATAGGTGACGAAACCGGCGTCAAACCAGGCCGAGGAGCCGGGAATATCGGTAATGGCCGCCGCGATGCCGCCGCCGGTGCAGGACTCGGCCGCGCTGACCCGCCAGCCGCGTGCAGCCAGGGCCAGACCCAGGCGCTCGGCCAGCGGATAGGTGGAGAACGATGGCTCGGTCATGGCAATGACGGGGTCCTGGTCAGGGCTTGAGAAAATGTTCGCGGTAATACTTGAGTTCGTTGATCGATTCGTAGATATCGGCCAGCGCCTCATGACGGCCCTGCTTGACCAGGCCGCGTGCCACCTCGGGTTTCCAGCGCTTGGCGAGTTCCTTGAGGGTCGAGACGTCCAGATTGCGGTAGTGGAACCATTCTTCAAGCGTCGGCATCCAGCGCGCCATGAAACGGCGGTCCTGGTGAATGGTGTTGCCGCACATCGGGCTGACGCCCTTGGGCACATACTGGGCCAGGAAATCGAGCATCTGCTGCTCGGCGGCTGCCTCGTCGAGGGTGGAGGCGCGCACCCGGCCGGTCAGGCCGGTGCGGCCGTGAGTGGCGGTATTCCAGGCGTCCATATTATCGAGTACCGAATCGGGCTGGTGGACCACCAGCACCGGACCTTCGGCCACGGTATTGAGATCGTTGTCGGTGATGACCACGGCCAGTTCGATGATGCGGTCCTGCTCCGGTCGTAGGCCGGTCATTTCCATATCGAGCCAGATAAGGCGGTTTTGGTCTTGTGCCATGGGGGGGGATTCCTTGAAAATGGCGCAATTTTCTCACAACCGGGAAGCAAGCGCCCGGCCTGATCCTGCCATGTCCGCAGATACCTTCACCCTGATTTTCCTGACGGCGCTGGTGCTTAGCGTCTCGCTCCAGCTATGGCTCAAGTGGCGCCATCGCCGCCATGTGCTGGCCCATCGCGAGCGGGTACCTGCCGAATTCGCCGCGGTGATCACGCCCGACGATCACCGCAAGGCCGCCGACTATACGGTCAGCCAGATCAATCTCGCCTGTATCGCTGTGGTATGGGAGGCGCTGTGGGTCCTGGCGCTGACCTACGGCGGCCTGATCGCCTGGTTCGATTCGCTGGCGCGGCAGTGGGTGGGCGGCGGCATCGCCGGCGGCGTATTGATGATTGCCCTGCTGTCGGTCGCGATGGCGCTGGTCAATCTGCCGTTTACGCTGTGGGCCACCTTCGTGATTGAGGAGCGCTTCGGTTTCAACAAGACCACCCCAGGTCTGTTTGTGGTCGATATGCTCAAGCACGCCGTGATCCAGGCACTGTTGCTGCTGCCGCTGACGGCGCTGGTGCTGTGGTTCCTCGGCCATGCCGGCTCGCTGTGGTGGCTGTATGCCTGGGCCGCCTGGGTGGTGGTCGGGCTGGTGACGATGGCGATCTACCCGACGGTGATCCTGCCCTGGTTCAATCGCTTCACTCCGCTGGAAGATCAGGCCCTCAAGCGCCGGGTCGAGGCGCTGGCCGAGCGCGGCGGCTTCAAGGCCTCGGGCGTTTTTGTGATGGACGGCAGCAGGCGCTCGAGCCACGGCAATGCCTTCTTTGTCGGCTTTGGCCGCACCAAGCGGATCGTGTTCTACGACACCCTGATCGACAAGCTCAACCACGACCAGATCGAAGCCGTGCTGGCGCACGAAGTGGGCCATTTTGTCCATCGCCACCTGATCAAGCGACTGGTGGTGCTGTTCGGTATCGGCCTGCTGTTCATGGGGCTGCTTGGCTGGCTCAAGGGCCAGTCCTGGTTCTTTGAAGGTCTGGGGATTTCCACCCCGTCCGATGCCGCTGCGCTGGTGCTGTTCTTTACTGCCATCCCGGTCTTTATCTTCCCGTTTGGCTGGATCGCCAGCTACGGCTCGCGCCGGCATGAATACGAGGCCGACCGCTACGCCGTGGCCCAGACTGGCCGCGAACCGCTGATCGAGGGGCTGGTGCAGATGTACCGCGACAATGCCGTGACGCTGACGCCCGACCCGCTCCATTCACTGTTCTACGATTCCCATCCGCCTGCTTTCCTGCGCATTGCTGCCATGAAGCGGGCCTGACCCTATCGCCAGGAGAATCCCATGTCGCTCGCCCAAGAACATTGCGAGGCCACCGTACCCAAGCTGACCGATACGGAGGCTGAGGCGCTGCTGGCCCAACTGTCCGGCTGGAGCATCGAGTCGGGCAAGCTGGTCAAGACCTTCCGCTTCAAGGACTACTACCAGACGCTGGCCTTTGTGAATGCCTCGGCCTTTGTCTCGCACCGCGAAGACCATCATCCCGAGCTGCTGGTGACTTACGACCGGGTCCGGGTGGCCTACGACACCCATTCGGTCGATGGCCTGAGCCGCAACGACTTTATCTGCGCAGCCCGGCTCGACGCACTGTGAAGCTCGAGGCCCGTATCGTCCAAAGCCATGGCAAGGCGTTTATCGTCGAGCATGAAGACGGACGGCGCTGGATCGCCAGCGCCCGTCGCAAAAAGACCGATTTCGCCGTAGGTGACCGGGTCGAGGTGGGGGTCATCAATGCAGAACAGGCGGTGATCGAAGCCGTCAGGCCGCGTGCCAGCCTGCTGTACCGCTCCGACGCCTTCCGCGAGAAGCTGATCGCCGCCAATGTCAGCCAGATCGCCGTGGTGCTGGCAGCCGTGCCGAGTTTCTACGAGGAATTGCTGAGCCGCTGCCTGGTGGCGGCCGAGGATGCCGGCATCAAGGCACTGATCGTGCTCAACAAGGCCGATCTGCCCGAGACCGAAGCGGCACGCGCCCAGTTGGCACCTTATCGGGCGCTGGGCTACCCGATGGTCGAACTGTCGGCCAAGCAGAGCATCGAGCCACTCAAGCCTTATCTGGTGGGTGAGTTGACGGTCTTCGTCGGCCAATCGGGAATGGGCAAATCGACCCTGGTCAATGCCCTGGTGCCAGAAGCCAGTGCGCGGACCGGCGAGATTTCCGAGGCGCTCGATTCAGGCCGCCATACCACCACCCATGCCACGCTGTACCGGCTGGCCGGAGGTGGGGAGCTGATCGATTCGCCAGGTTTGCAGGAATTCGGTCTGCGTCATCTCGATCCGCAGCGATTGACCGAATTGTTCCCCGAATTTCGACCGTTTATCGGCGACTGCCGCTTTGCCAACTGCCGCCATGATCGCGAACCGGGCTGTGCCTTGAGCGAGGCGCTGGGGCGGGGCGAAATCCTGGCGCAGCGGCTGCAACTGCTGCGCAAGCTCCATGGCGAGGCCTCTGCCTGAGCGTGGCGTTCAGGCTGCACGGCTGTGTTGCAGCGCCGACAGCGAAGGCGAAACCCTGATTCGTTTGCTTAAACAGGCTTTTATTCGCTGGACTGCGCTGCTACAATCTCGCTTCTACTCCCTTTAATTTTCTTCTTTTACAGAAAGTAGGACTGATCTTCATGCCTAGCGTACGCGTCAAGGAAAACGAGCCGTTTGAAGTCGCTCTGCGCCGCTTCAAGCGTGCGGTGGAAAAAACCGGCCTGCTGACTGAACTCCGCGCCCGTGAGTTCTACGAAAAGCCGACCACCGAGCGCAAGCGCAAGCTGGCTGCGGCCGTGAAGCGTCACTACAAGCGTCTGCGCAGCCAACAACTGCCGCCGAAGCTGTACTAAGCGCTGTTCCGCGTACTTACGCAACACGAGGCCGCTCAGAGTAATCTGGCGGCTTTGTGCTTTTGGTCCGGGGGAGCAAGACCGCCATCAGGCGGCATTCTGTTGATAACAATGAAAGTCACACCATGAGCTTGAAACAACGTATTACCGACGATATGAAAACTGCCATGCGCGAGAAGGACAGCGCCCGCCTCGGCGCCATCCGCCTTCTGCTCGCCGCCATCAAACAGCGCGAAGTGGACGAGCGCATCGAACTGAGCGACGCCGATATTCACAGCATCATCGACAAAGAGCTGAAAAAGCGGCGCGACTCGATCATCCAATATGAAAACGCCAATCGTCAGGATCTGGCCGATATCGAAAAATTCGAGGTCGGTGTGCTGTCGGTCTATATGCCGGCCCAACTGAGCGAAGCCGAAATCGCCGCCATCATCGACGAAGCCATCGCCCTCCACGGCACGGCCAGCAGCGCCATGGGCAAGATCATCGGTGAAATCCGGCCCAAGCTGGCCGGTCGTGCCGATATGGGCAAGGTGTCGGCGCTGGTCAAATCGCGTTTGGCCTGAGTTGTGCGGCTTATCTGATATAGATTTCTTAATTTTCTGTCAAAAGCCTGACTGTGCCTTGCACAGATATGGCTGATTCTGTTTATTTGTAATTGCTTCCCGCCCGGCGGCTACCCGTCGGGCGTTTATCGCCCCCGCCGCGCTGCGTAAGCGGTACGCTCGGGATGGCGTATTCTGTTCCCCGTTGGCGGGGTCGAAACAGTTTAGATTCCCGCGCCGACGGGGAGACTATGGCCAGAATTCCCGAAGACTTCGTCCAGGATCTACTCAACCGGCTCGACATCGTCGAGGTGGTGGAGCGCTATCTGCCGCTTAAGAAGGCCGGCCAGAACTATATGGCCTGCTGCCCCTTCCATAAGGAGAAATCCCCCTCGTTTACCGTCAGTCCGACTAAGCAGTTCTATCACTGTTTCGGCTGCGGTGTGCATGGCTCGGCCATCGGCTTTGTCATGGAATATGAAGGGTTGGGTTTCCAGGATACGGTGGAGAAGCTGGCCGAATCCGTCGGCATGAAGGTGCCGCGCGGCGAAGGCGGCACGCCGGTACGGCGGCCCGCTAAGGATGTCAGCCTGGTCGAACTCAATGCCCGCGCCTTGCAGTTCTACCGCCAATGCCTCAAGGACAGTCCACGTGCCATCGACTACCTGAAGCGGCGTGGCCTGACCGGCCAGGTCGCCGCTCGTTTCGGCCTCGGTTACGCGCCGGACAACTGGCACCCACTGGCTCAGGTGTTCGGCGACTACGCGACCAATCCGGCGCTCAAGGAAGTAGGCTTGGTGATCGACCATGAAGACAGCGGCCGCCGTTATGACCGTTTCCGTGACCGGATCATCTTTCCGATTCTCGACAGCAAGCACAATGTGATTGGCTTTGGTGGCCGGGTGATCGATCAGGGCGATCCCAAATATCTCAACTCACCGGAAACCCCGCTGTTCCACAAGGGTCTGGAGTTGTACGGCCTGCCGCAGGCGCGCCAGGCGGTGCGCACCAAAGGACGGGTGCTGGTGGTCGAGGGCTATATGGATGTGGTGGCCCTGGCCCAGTTGGGGGTCGAGTATGCGGTGGCCACGCTTGGCACTGCCTGCACGCCCGACCATGTCCGCAAGCTGCTGCGCCTTGCTGATGAAGTGGTGTTCTGCTTTGACGGCGACAATGCCGGCCGCCGCGCCGCCTGGCGGGCGCTGGAAAACAGCGTAGGGCAGGTGGTCGATGGCAAGAAGCTGAGCTTTCTGTTTCTGCCGCCCGAGCACGATCCGGACAGCTATATCCGCGCCCATGGCGCCGAGGCGTTCGAAGCGCTGGTGGCCGATGCCGGGCTGGGAATGGCCGCTTTCCTGACCCGCGAACTGGCGAGCCAGGTCGATCTGGCCAGCGAGGAGGGAAGGGCCAAGTTGCTCCATCTGGCCAAGCCCCTGGTCGAGCAGATCCAGGCACCGGCCCTGGGGACGCTGGTGCGCAAACGGCTGGCCGAGCTGGTCGAGCTGGAAACCAATGAAGTGGCCCGCCTGACCGGCGCGAGCAGCCGGGCCAGCGGCCCGGTGAGCGGTGGCGAGCGTGGCGGCGGGCGGCGCTGGTCGCTCGATCCGCAGCCATCGGTCAAACCAGCCGCCGATCTTGGTCGCGAGCTATTGCAATTGCTGCTGGTGGCCCCACATCTGGCCCTGGAAGTACCGCAGTCGGCCTTGCCGCACGATAGCGACAATCCGCGTCTACAGGCGATTGTCCGGGTGGTCGATTTCGTGGTGGAGCAGATTGTGCCGCCTTTGGGCGTCCATATGCTCGAAGCGTTACGCGACAGCGAATACCACGGTCTGCTCAGCGAAGCGCTGCGCTTGGGTGAAGAACACTATGGTCGCTCAAGCGAAGAAGAGATCCGCCAGGCCTGGCGGGATGGCCTGACCCGTTTCCTCAAAAGCCTGGAACAGGCCGAAGCGGCAGCCCGTCTGGCCGAGTTGCAGACCAAGCGGCCCTCGCAGATGAGCGAGGCGGAAAAGGCCGAATTTCTGCGCTTGACCGGTTTACGTTAAGGCACTTTTTTGCCACAAGTTTCATCAGCAAAGCCTGGCGCCTATGCCTACACTGGAACAAGCAGCTATCAGGCTGTCCGGCGCGTAAAGGCTTGCTTCGACAGGGATTCCCGCCGGTACTTTCCGACCATCGCAGCGGGAATTTCAGCGCCGGTTTCTGGTCAAACTCCAGAAATTCATGGTATTGTTTAACGTTTCACATCTCAGCTCCCGAGATAAGGCACATGGCGGCAGATCAAGACCTCGACAAGTCCGAACCCAAAGAGTCGCGGGCGCGTGACGGCGAAGCACGCCTCGACAACGAAGCCCGCAAGGCGCGCTTTAAGAACCTGATCGTGCTGGGCAAGGAGCGCGGCTACCTGACCTACGCCGAAATCAACGACCATCTGCCCGAAGACATGCTAGACGCCGAACAGATCGAAGGCGTCATCAGCATGATCACCAATATGGGCATTCAGGTCTACGATGAGGCGCCCGACGCCGATACGTTGCTGATGTCCGACGCCACCCCGTCGGTCGCTGACGACGACGCCGTCGAAGAAGCTGAAGCCGCGCTGTCCACGGTCGATTCCGAATTCGGCCGCACCACTGACCCGGTCCGCATGTATATGCGTGAAATGGGTACGGTGGAGCTGCTGACCCGCGAAGGCGAAATCGAAATCGCCAAGCGGATCGAAGAAGGCCTCAAGCACATGATCCAGGCCATTTCGGCCTGTCCCACCACCATCGGCGAAATTCTGACCCTGGTCGACCGCGCCCTGGCCGATGAGATCCGTATCGACGAAGTGGTCGACGATTTCATCGACCCCAACGCCGTCGAAGAAGCCGAACCAGCCGAACTGCCCGACGCCGACAGCGAGGAGGAAGTCACCCTCGAAGGCGGCGAGGAAGGCGAAGACGAAGACGGCGAAGGTGCCGACGTCTCCAACGCCAACCTCGAAGAACTCAAGAACAAGGCCCGCGAACACTTTGCTGTGGTGCGCGAGCTGTACGAGGCCATGCTCAAGGCGCTGGAAAAGCACGGCACCCAGAGCCAGCAGTATATCGAGCTGCAAAACCAGGTCTCGGCCGAATTCCTCAAGATCCGCTTCTCGGCCCGTCAGGTCGAGTCGCTGTGCGACAACGTGCGCAATATGGTGGACGAGATCCGTGGCTTCGAGCGCGAGATCATGGACATCTGCGTACAGAAGGTGCGGATGCCGCGCGAGCACTTCATCAAGACCTTTCCCGGCAACGAGGACAACCTCGAATGGGTCAAGGATGAGATCGGTCTTGCCAAGAACTACTCCACGGCACTCGAGCGCTATCAGCACGCGGTGATGGAAAAGCAGGCCAAGCTGGCCGAGCTGCAACAGAAGGCGATGATCCCGATCAAGGATCTCAAGGAGATCAACCGCCAGATGTCCACCGGGGAGGCCAAGGCCCGTCGTGCCAAGCGCGAGATGATCGAAGCCAACCTGCGGCTGGTGATCTCGATCGCCAAGAAGTACACCAACCGTGGCTTGCAATTCCTCGATCTGATCCAGGAAGGCAATATCGGTCTGATGAAGGCGGTCGATAAGTTCGAATACCGCCGTGGCTACAAATTCTCGACCTATGCCACCTGGTGGATCCGTCAGGCCATCACCCGCTCGATCGCCGACCAGGCACGCACCATCCGTATCCCGGTGCATATGATCGAGACCATCAACAAGATGAACCGTATCTCGCGCCAGATCTTGCAGGAAAGCGGTCTGGAACCCGATCCGGCCACGCTTGCCGATCGGATGGAGATGCCCGAGGAAAAGATCCGCAAGATCCTCAAGATCGCCAAAGAGCCGATCTCGATGGAAACCCCGATCGGCGACGACGACGATTCGCATCTGGGCGACTTTATCGAAGACCAGAACAATATGGCGCCGGTCGATGCAGCGGTTTACGCCAGTCTGCGCGACGCCACCCGCGAGGTGCTCGATACCCTGACCCCGCGTGAGGCCAAGGTGCTGCGTATGCGTTTCGGCATCGAAATGAATACCGACCACACCCTCGAAGAGGTCGGCAAGCAGTTCGACGTTACCCGTGAGCGTATCCGTCAGATCGAAGCGAAGGCGCTGCGCAAGCTGCGTCATCCGACCCGCTCCGAGCGGCTCAAGAGCTTCCTCGACAGCATAGCTAGCGAAACCTGATTCGCCGCCCAAGCGTTTTCAGGTAAAATTCGGCGGCTTCGAACCAAGCCGCCGAATCTTTTATAGCGAGGCCATCGTTGTCAGCAGCAACATCGCACAACGACTCGGTTCGGCAAGGGTTCGAAAATTTTGCAGTAGATTGGGCCTCTAGCTCATGCCTGGTTAGAGCAGCGGACTTAAGGGATGTGTACCTAAGGCGCTCCGGCGCTACGGTTCGACATCGAATGGGTTGCCTGAGAGTAAGTTGACTCTGCTGTCAGGTAGAACTGCTCAAAGTCGGGGAAGCCTCTGGCATCTGCCGTGGTAATCCCGAGCGAAGCTCGCAAGAGAACGTGTAGAGACTGTACGGGCAGGTCGTAAAGACAAGAGACAGTCCAGACCACAAACCCGAAAGGGGCGGCGAAAGCCGTAGCTGGTAAGCATAATCCGTTGGTGCCGGGTTCGACTCCCGGGGGGCCCACCAAATCATCGAGAAGCCGCATGGTATGAACCATGCGGCTTTTTTATTGCCCGCGAAGCGGAGGATTCAGAATACTAAAATTTTAGGAAAACAATCTGCAAGGTATATAGACTTAACTAAAGAATTTGTGTGGAAATATGCCTTGAATTGCTTTGCCCATATTGGAGCGTCCCTTTCCACGGCCTCCTCACCCATTCGGCCTGCGGACAGGGTAAAGCCCTACTCATAGATTTTCCGATCCCGATCAGCGGGGAACAACGCTTGCTGCCTTGGTCAGGCAGCGGCGCCATGGGGGTTGCCGTGCGATCAGGAGGATGCGTCATGAGCAACGATAACGACCGGGAACAGGCCCGGGCCCATCTATGGGAAAAGATCAAAGATATCAAGTTCGGCATGCTGACCACCCATGGTCCTGACAGCCATATCCTGCGCAGCCGGCCGATGACCAACCAGCAGGTCGCTTTCGATGGCCAACTCTGGTTTTTCAGCGCTGAGGATTCGCACGCCTGTGTCGATATTCGCCAGCATCCTTCGGTCAATGTCAGCTATGCCAACCCTGACGACAATGTGTATATCTCGGTATCGGGCAAGGCCGAGGTGGTGCGTGACCCGGCCAAGGCCAAGGAATTGTGGAATCCGCTCTACAAGGCGTGGTTTCCGGGTGGTCTGGACGACCCCAAGCTGGTGCTGATTCGTATCCAGGTCGATGAAGCGGAATACTGGGATGCAGCCTCCGGCGCCATGACCCAGCTATTCTCGTTCTTCAAGAGCCTGTTTGGCGGGGACGGCCGCGATACGCCGACGGCCGAGCATGAGAAGGTGATGCATCCTTAGCGCCAGGTTGGACGCGGAAGAGCGGTCGAAGCGAGCCCGAAGGCGCTGAAAAAGGACGATTTCCGGCTCGTCCACGACCTTGAACCACTGAACACCGCGGCTGCGCGGCGGAAACGGTCGCTGGGCTACAGGTCTTTTTCCATCACATAATCGTCCATTACAAAACCCCCGCCGATATCGACCACGATCGATTCGCGGATTCGAAAGCCATTGCGCAGATAAGCGTCAATGGCTTTCTGGTTTTGTTTGTTGACCGATAAGACCAACCGCTCACACCCCTGCTCCCTGGCCTTTTTCTTGACGTGGTGGATAAGCCGGCTGCCGTAGCCTTTACCGTGCAGGCTGGGCAGCAGATAGAGCTTATCGAGCTTCATCTCACCCGGTTCCTTGAGCAGATACTGGGCAAAACCCGACAATTCGCCCTCGACAAAGACCAGATCGAACCATTGATCGGGGCCGGTGATCTGTTCGCGCAGGGCTTCGGGGTGGTAGCGCTGGGCCAGCATATAGTCGATCTGTTCGACGCTGATCATGTCAGGGTAGTGGGCGCGCCAGATCTGGTCAGCCAGGGCGATGATGGCTGGCCGATCATCGAGCTGGGCCGGGCGGATATCGCAGTGCAGGGACATCGGGACTCTCCGTAACAGGCGAAGCCGAAGCCGGAATAGTCCGATTGCCCTGCCGGATTCGTCAAGCTGCCCGGCGGCGGAAGTCGGCCGGCCGAAAACCGAGCAGACCCAGAGCGCCGAAGTAGGCAGCGGCGCCGAGCGTCACCAGCAGCGCGAGCTTGCCGACCCGCACCAGCCGGTCGGTCTGCCAGTCGCCCAGACCATGCTGAGCCAGCAGCAGCACAACAATCATCACGGTGACGGCGACAAGTAGTCGGCCGGCGAAACCGACCCAACCCGGTTGCGGCCGATAGACGCCGCTGCGACGCAGGCCGACATAGAGCAAGGCCGCATTGAAGCAGGCGCCCAGGCTGATGGCGAGCGACAGGCCGGCATGTTCCCAGCCGGGCAGGCGCAGCGGCCCGAAGACGAACAGCAGGTTGAGCGCCTGAGTCACGATCAGCGTGGCGATGCCGATCAGCACCGGGGTGCGCATGTTCTGGCGGGCATAATAGGCCGGCGCCAGCACCTTGATCACGATCAGTCCCATCAGGCCCACGGCATAGCCCAGCAGTGCCCGCTGCGTCATCTGGCTGTCGAACAGCCGGAAATGGCCGCTCTGGTACAGGGTGGAGACCAGGGGCTCGGCGATGACTGCCAGCGCCACGGTTGCCGGCAGGGCCAGCAGCCAGCACAGCCGCAATCCCCAATCGAGCAGCGCCGAATAGTCGTCCTCGGCCCCCTGGCTGCGCAGTTTGGCCAGGCTCGGCAGCAAAATGGTGCCAAGCGCGACGCCAAGTACCCCGGTCGGCAGTTCCATCAGCCGGTCGGCATAGGCCATCCATGACAGGCTGCCGGTGGGAAGGTGGGAGGCGAAATTGGTATTGATCAGAATGCTGATCTGCGAGACCGAAACACCGAAGATCGCCGGTCCCATCTGTTTGAGTACCTGCCACACGCCAGGATCGCGCAGATTCAGCCGTGGCAGCGGCAGCATGCGAATCTGGCGCAGATAGGGAAGCTGGAACAGCAACTGCGCCACGCCGCCCAGCAACAGGCCGATCGCCAGCGCAAAGATAGGCTGATCGAGATGCGGCGCCAGCGCCAGGGCGCAGCCGATAAAGGCGATATTGAGCAGGGCCGGGGTAAAGGCCGGCACGCTGTAGCGGTTCCAGGTGTTGAGGATCGAGCCCGCCAGGGAGGACAGCGAAATCAACAGGATGTAGGGAAAGGTCCAGCGCGTCAGCTCGACCGTCAGGGCGAATTTTTCGGGCTGGCTGCTGAAGCCCTGGGCCGACAGCAGCACGATCAGCGGTGCGCCGACCACGCCCAGCAGCGTCACCAGCGCCAATACCAGGGTCAGCAGACCGGCCACATGGGCAATCAGCTCGCGTGCCGCATCGTCACCGCGTTGGGTCTTGTACTGGGCCAGGATCGGAACGAAAGCCTGGGAAAACGCGCCTTCGGCAAATATCCGGCGCAGCAGGTTGGGCAGGCGGAAGGCCACATTGAAGGCATCCATGGCCGCGCCGGCGCCGAACAGATGGGAATTGAGGGTTTCGCGCACCAGGCCGAGCACGCGCGACAGCATGGTCATACTGCTGGTGCGGGCCAGGGTTTTAAGCAGATTCATGGTGATAGCGCTAAAGGAAGGACGGCGCAGTGTACGCGATTATTGCCTGTTGCACGCCGATGCGGCATAATGCGCGGTTTCCGCAAAAGTCCTTTACCGGTTAAGGAGTTTTTCCCAATGGCAAATAGCGCTCAAGCTCGTAAGCGTGCCCGTCAGGCCGCTAAAGCGCGCCTTCATAACGCCAGCCAACGCTCGGCGTTCCGTACTGCGATCAAGAAAGTCCTGAAGGCCATCGAGGCCGGCGACCAAGCCGCCGCCAACGAAACCTTCAAGAGCTCGGTGAGCGTGATCGACCGCATCGCCGACAAGGGCATCTTCCACAAGAACAAGGCCGCTCGTCATAAGAGCCGTCTGGCCGCCGCGATCAAGGCCATGTCGGCCGCCAAGGCAGCCTAAGTTCCGCAGGAACCCCGAGACAGATCGATAAGCTGGCCAGCGTCGAATGTCTAAAGAACCCCGCAGCAATGCGGGGTTTTTTGTTGCCTGCCGATTTCGCCTGATGGCTGAACTACACTCAAGAAAATCGCTTCCTGTCAGGCAAAGTCATGCGCGCACAGTCACTGCATACCCTGCTGTCCGACCCTTACCGGGCCGGCCTGGCACTCGGTGAAGGCTTGGCGCCGCTGGCCCCTGAAGTGGTGCTGTTGTTCTGCTCCATCCATTTCTCCGATTTCCATGAACTGCTGGCCGGCTTCTACGCCGGCCTTGGCCATGACGAGGTCGTGCTGCTCGGCAATACCGGCGATGGCTTCTACGAAAGCGGCCACACTGGCGACTACGGCGCGGCGGCGCTGGGCCTGAATTCCGACGGGGCGGTGCGCTGGCGGCTGGCGGTTGGCCATGGCGTCGGCAGCGATCCCGAAGGCACCACCCGGGCCTGTCTGGCTGAATTGCAGGCTGAGGAAACCCCGACGCTGGCCTATCTGCTGTCCGACTTCCGCACCGACGCAAGCCGGCTCGAAGCCGCATTTGACGAGGATCTGGCCTTCCCGGTGGTCGGCGGTTTTGCTGCCGATGCCAACCAGATGGAGCAATGTTTCCTGTTCGCCGGCAAGCGGGTATTGCGTGACGCCGTGGTGACGCTGGCGGCTTACGGGCCGCTGCGCTACGACATAGGAGTGGGCAATGCCCTGACGGTGCTGGGCAATAGTGGCATGGTCGAATCCGCCGCCGGAACCGAGCTGTACCAGATCGACGGTCTGGCCGCGATGGATTTTATCGAGCGCGAAACCGGCAAGCCGGTCCTGCAAAGCGACCGTGGGGTGGTGGCCTTGACGGTGATCGACCCGCACCGGCCCAGCCGGCGCCGCCTGCGTGCCATCGTGCCCGACTTCAGCAGCAGTCACAGCACGGTCGGCCTCTACGGCGGAATCGAAACCGGCCGTTCGGTCCAGGTCTGTCTGGCCGACCCGGAAGCGCTGCTGGGCGAAGTGCGACGCCTGGCCGAACAGGCGACCACTCTCGATTTCCGACCGGTTGCCGCCTTGATCGTCAGCTGCATCGGCCGCAAAGCCATTCTCGACAGCGGTATCGCCGAGGAAGTGGCCGCGATCACCCGTGCCTTGCCAGGCAGTCTGGCGGTCGCGGGCTTTCCTTCATTTGGCGAGATCGGGCCGCTCAAGGAGGACGGAGGCTATAGCCGCACGTTATTCCACAATATGACCTATGTTCTGCTATTGATCGGAAGCTAGCACGATGACGAGCGTCGCCGCCGCCGAGCCCGACGATCGCTTTCTGAGCGTCATCACGCCCGCGCCCGTCGGCTTTCGTACCGTGGCCCTGGAAAAGCGTGATCTGATGGGCCAGCCTGTGGCGGTCTATACCGACAGCCTGGACAGACTGTTGCCGCTGGTCTTCGGCTTTACCGAACGGGTGCAGGGCGTCATCGTGACCCCGGCCGATCAGGTCGGACAGAAGCGGCTCGGTCCGCTGCTATGGCAGGTCAGCGCGCCGCCCGATCTGCTCGGTTCGCTGCGGCCGCTATTGCAGGCATTGCTCGACACGGTGGGGCAGTTGGCGGCCCAGCGTGAAACCAATATCGAAATCGCCTGTGCACTCGAACGGACCCGTTTTGACCTCGATACGGTGCGCAGCGACTACCAGCGCGTCACCTCGCGTCTGCAAACCCAAGTCCAGGAATTGCTGGAAGCCCAGCGCGAGCTGGCCGACAGTGAATCGCGGTTGCGCCAGATCGTCGATCTGATGCCGCAACTGATCTATGCCACCGACCTACAAGGTCGGGTGCTGCTGGCCAATACCGCCTTTGCCCGGCTGCTCGATGAGCCGGTCGAGGCGCTGCTTGGCCGCGGCGAGTCCGAGCTGGCGCTCAGTGAGACCTGGCGCACCGTATCGCGCAAGGGCAATGATTCGATACAGCGTAATGGCCAGTCGCTGGTGCTCGCTGAATTGGCGCTCCAGGAGCGCGGCAGCGAACGGCGAGTATTCCAACTGGCCAAGTTGCCATTCCGACTGCCCGGCAGCAGCGAAGAAGCGGTACTGACGGTGGCGAGCGACATCTCCGAGCGCTATGCCTTCGAGCGGCGCATCCTGTCGCTCAATGAGGAGCTGGAGCAGCGGGTGACGCGGCGCACTTCCGAGCTGGAAGGCCTGAATAAGGAACTCGAAACCTTCTCCTATTCGGTATCGCACGACCTGCGCTCGCCGTTGCGGGCGATCCATGGCTTTACCCAGATCCTGAACGAGGAACTGGCTGATCAGCTCAACGCCGAACATGCCGATCTGTTCCAGCGCATCATCGCCGCCGCGCGGCGGATGAACCAGCTGATCGACGATATGTTGACGCTGGCGCGTGCTTCCAAAGCCTCGGTACAGCGTGAACCGGTCGATCTGGCGGTGCTGGCGCAACAGGTGTTTTCCTCGCAGCATCATCTGATCGGCCGCCGCGATGTCCGGCTCAATGTGATGCCTTCCCTCCATGCTCAGGCCGATCCGCGGCTATTGCGGCTGGTGCTGGAAAACCTGATCGGCAACGCCATCAAATTCACCCGCAGCCGCGAAGTGGCGCAGATCGAGGTCGGTTGGGCCAGTGCCCAGGATACGGTGGCCTTTTTCGTGCGCGACAACGGCGCGGGCTTCGATATGCAATGGGCGTCCAAGCTGTTTGCCCCGTTCCAGCGCCTCCATAACGATCAGGAATATGAAGGCACCGGCGTCGGGCTCGCGACGGTCAAACGGGTGATCCAACGCCATGGCGGCAGGATCTGGGCAGAGTCCTCGCCTGATTCCGGCGCCACCTTCTACTTTACTTTGCCGGATCAGTTTTAGTTTTTTCTAAACTTGATAAATATGGCTGAGGGTGTTGCGAAGATTATGCAGATAATTTTCCATTTGGCCCTCCGCCCAACCCTTGCCGTCAAGACGCCGCTGTGTGGACGGTGGAGTCTGGCGGCAGGCGAAGCTGGGTTATTCCTGAGTGCCGGCAGGCGGTCCGGCGGGGCTACAATGCGCCTTTGTGCCCGCCGCTTCCGGTGCGGCCGCTTGCGGAATTGCCCCATGAAACCCATCGCCATTGCCCAACACGATCCCCATGACGGCCCGGCCCATTTCGCCGTCTTCCTGCACCGTGCCGGTTTGCCTTTCCGGATTTTCCGGCTTGATCAGGGTGATGGCTTGCCGGCGTCCATCCGCGATTATTCGGGCCTGTGCCTGTTGGGCGGGCCGATGAGCGTCAATGACGGCCTGCCTTATCAGGCAGGGCAATTGGCCTTGATCCAGGAGGCGATGGCGGCCGATCTGCCGGTGATCGGCCATTGTCTGGGTGGCCAGTTGATGGCCAAGGCGCTCGGTGGCCGGGTGACGGCGGCGCCGGCGGTCGAAATCGGCTGGAGCGAATTGGAGCTGATCGACCGGGCCGGGGCGCGCTGGTTTGGCGGCCGTGAGCGGCTGTCCCTGTTCCAGTGGCATAACGAGTCGTTCTCGATCCCAAGCGACGGCCGCTGGCTGCTGCGTGGCCGGCACTGCGCCAATCAGGCGTTCTCGGTGGGCGACAAGCATCTGGCCATGCAATTCCATGTCGAGGTCGATGCGGCCAAGGTGCGTCACTGGCTCGATGCCGGCCAGGACGAGATTGCCCGCAGCGATTCACCCGGGGTGCAGCCCGTGGCGACGCTGCTGGCCGATCTCGATCAGGCGATCGAGGGAAGTCGCCGTATCGCCGACGACCTCTACGCCGCCTGGATCGAGGGTCTGGCACGGTGAATCCCGGCCGTCGCCGCTGCGTCCTTGCACTGTTGGGGGCGTCTATGGCGGCGGCATGGGGAGAAACGCCGGCGCCCTGGCGTTTCGGACTCGACCCCTATCTGAGTCCGCGCCGCATCATTTCGATCTATGCGCCGCTGGCCGAGCATCTGGCCCGGCGGCGTCTGCGGGTGCTGTTGACCACGGCACCCGATTACTACCGTTTCCTGCTGCGTGCCCTGGGTGGCGAGTTCGATATCGTGCTGGCGCCGCCGCATGTCTGCCGCTATTTGCAGGTCGACCTGGGCTATCAGCCGCTGTTTCGGATCGAACGCGATCTGTCGGCCAGTCTGGTGGTGCGCACCGGCACCATCAAACGGCTGACCGACCTGCGCGGCCACGCAGTGGCCACGCCCGATCATCTGTCGATGGCCACATTGCTTGGACTCGACACCCTGCGCCAGGCCGGTCTGACCCCGTTCCAGGATGTCCGCATCGTCGAGAGCAGCGGCCAGCTCTCGGCACTGCTGGGCCTGCGCCAGGGCAGGGTGGTGGCGGCCTTTGTCTCGACCGGCGTGCTCGCCGCACTGACCCCCGAAGCCAAGCAAGGGCTCGAAGTGGTATTGCGCACCCCCGGCGTTCCTTATCTGGCCCTGATGGCCCATCACCGCTTGCCGGCCGGTGCCGTCAGACGCTTTGTCGAGGCCGTGCAGGATTTCCTGCTCCATTCGTTTGCCGGCCAACGTTTTCTGCTCGACACGGGCTACGGTGGCATGTCGCCACCGCGCGAAGCCGATCTGAAGCCGCTTGATCGCTATCTGCCGCAGTTGCGCGTCGAACTGGAGGAATTGCAGCCCTATCCGGCCTGGCGTAAGGCCCATCCTGCTTAATTTTGCTTTAATTAAAAATTTGTGATTTTCTATTTCAAATCTGGGTGCTGAATTAATAAAGAAATATAAAAATCCAGCCTGAAACGATCGTGATCCGTCCGGCCTCGGCACCGGCCCCGCGTCGATCTGCACCAGCGGACAATCTGGGGGTCTGGCGCATTGCCGTTGCAGGCAGACTCGTCGAGCAGCAGGCATCCGTTATTCGGGTTCGGACACCACGACGCCTCATGGTCTAACGGCTTTCCGCCCGGAGCAGAAAATCGTACAGACGCGAGTCGTCGGCCCAGGCGACATTGAAGCGGAACCAGTTGCTCCGTTCAGACGTGGTCAGATAGAAGCGGCCCGGTGCCAGCGCGATGCCGGCAGCGGCGGCGCGGTCGGTCAAGGCGTCGGGGTCGGTTCCCTGAGGCGCTGCTGCCCACAGAAACATGCCGGCACGTGGCCGCATGAAGAGCTGCCAGCCGAGCCGGTCGAGCTGCTCCGCCACCTTGGCCTGCGCTTCTCCCAGCCGTTCGCGCAGCCGTTCCAGATGGGCACGGTGGCGGCCATCTTCGACGATGGCCAGGGTGGTCGCCTCCATGATCTCGGACCCGGTCAGGCCGACCGCCATTCTGAGTCGGGTCATGGCGGCGATGGTGGCGGCATCGGCGGCGACAAAGCCCTGGCGCAGAGCGGGGGATACGGTCTTGGAGAAGCTGCCGATATGTACTACCCGTCTGAGTCCATCGAGACTGGCCAGCGTTGCCTGCGGCTCGACCGCCAGATCGGCGAACGGATCGTCTTCGACCAGCCGGAAATCGTGGCGCTCGGCCGTCTGCAATATCCGGAATGCCGTGGCCGCCGTGGTGCTGCTGCCAGTCGGATTCTGCAGGGCGCTATTGGTAAAGAAAGCCACCGGCCGCCATTGCTGCGCGAGCCGGTTGAGTTCGTCCGGGTCGGGTCCGTGGGCGGTGCGCGGCACGCCGATCGGGCGGGCACCATGGCTATGGAGTGCGGCAAGCAGATTGGAATAGCCCGGCGCATCGACCAGAACCGTTTCGCCAGGCCGCACCAGGCTACGCATCGCCAGATCGAGCCCCTGGCTGGCTCCCTGGGTCAGCAGCAACTGTTCGGGTGCCGCGTCGATGCCGCGCAGCGCCAGCCGCCATTGCAGATGACGCCGTAAGGCCGGCAGGCCCTGTGGATGACCATAACCCGCCACGGCCGCGGACCGGGCCGAACGGCGCAGTGCCGCCCGCACGCCGGCGCCGTAGAGCCAGTCCTCGGGCAGCCAGCCGCAACCGGCCGGCACGATCAGGCCCGGGTCTTCATAGATATGTCGCAACAGCCAGGCATCGTCGACCGGTGGCCGTGCGGTCGGCACGGGCGGCGCCGTGCGGGCCGAGGCCACGAAATAGCCGCGCGCCCGCCGCGCTTCGACCCAGCCACTCGCCACCAGCCGGTTATAGGCTTCGGCCACGGTAAAGGTGCTGGCGCCCGTCTGCGCCGCCAGCCCGCGCACCGAGGGCAGACGGCTGCCGCTGGCCAGGACACCGCGACCGATCTTGTCGATCAGGGCGCGCACGATCTGTTCCGTCAGCGAGTAAGGGGAGGCATGGTCGAGCGTCAACATGGCGGGTCCTGCTGGCCGATTGCAAAAAACCGCCACTGGCCAACAATGGACGAGCAGCGGGGTGGACGAGCGCGCGTTGGGGCGTGGCTACCGTACAGGACAGATGGCCTGTACAGATAGTGCAAAAGGCTGGCGCCATGTATCTGTCTGCCCCGTCCAGCGCTCTGCATACTCTAGCGCAAACCCTATACAGACCAAGACGGAGAAGATCATGTCGGAGCAGGAACTCGACGCTTATTGGATGCCGTTCACCCATCAGCGTTACTTCAAGCAGCATCACGAGCGGCGTCTGCTGGCCCAGGCCGAGGGCGCTTACTACATCACCGAAGAAGGCGAGCGGCTGTTCGATGCGCTGTCGGGCCTGTGGTGCTGCGGCCTTGGCCATCGCCACCCGCGCATCGTCGAGGCGGTCAAGCGCCAGCTCGATACGCTCGACTATTCCACTGCCTTCCAGATGGGCTACCGGCCGCAATTCACCCTGGCGCAGCGCATTGTCGAGGCGGCACCGGCCGGCATGGGGCAGGTGTTCTTCTGTAATTCCGGTTCGGAAGCGGTCGATACCGCGCTCAAGATCGCGCTGGCCTATCACCGGCTCAACGGCCAGGGTCAACGTACCCGGTTGATCGGCCGTGAAAAGGGCTATCACGGCGTCGGCTTCGGCGGCATTTCGGTGGGCGGTATGGTGGCCAACCGCAAGATGTACCCGTCGGCCATGCTGACCGGGGTCGACCATCTGCCGCATACCCATCATCTGGGCCAGATGGCCTTCTCGCGCGGCGAGCCCGACTGGGGTGCCCATCTGGCCGACGAGCTGGAACGGCTGGTGGCACTGCACGATGCCTCCACCATCGCCGCCGTGATCGTCGAACCGATGCAGGGCTCGGCCGGGGTGGTGGTGCCGCCCAAGGGCTATCTGAAGCGGCTGCGCGAGATCTGCAGCAAGCACGGCATCCTGCTGATCTTCGACGAGGTGATCTGCGGCTTCGGGCGGATGGGCCAGCCTTTCGCCGCCCAGCATTTCGAGGTGACGCCCGACCTGATCACCTTTGCCAAGGCCGTCAACAACGGCACCGTGCCGATGGGCGGGGTGGTGGTGCGCGAAGATATCCACGCGGCCTTTATGCAGGGGCCGGAGCATATGGTGGAGTTCTTCCACGGCTACACCTATTCGGGCCACCCGCTCGCGGTCGCCGCCGCCCATGCCACGCTCGATGTGGTGCGCGACGAGCATATCTATGCCCGGGTCAACGAACTGTCGCCGGTGCTGGAAACGGCCATCCATAGCCTCAAAGGCGAGCCCAATGTGATCGACATCCGCAACTGTCAGCTCGCCGCTGCGGTGGAGCTGGCGCCGATCGAAGGCAAGCCTGGATTGCGGGCGATCAAGGTGTTCGAAGAGGCGCTGCGGCGTGGGGTGATGTTCCGCTTCACTGGCGACATCATCGCCATGGGCCCGCCGTTTATCTCGACCCCCGAGGAGCTCAAGCGCATGGTCGAGATCCTCGGCGAGTCGATCCGCGCAGCGGGCTAGCGATTATCGACTGCGCCGACTGTCTTTGCGCTGAAACCGGCGTCCAATAACCACCGGGCCGTAAGTACCGGCAGCCACGAAACGATGTAGTGCCTCACAGCATCTGCCCTGATTGGGGATCGTTGTGGAGACACTCGCCGCTTATGGGCCGCTGTCTGGCCCATCGTGCGGTGCTGGCCGGATTGGACGCCGTATTGGAGGCGAATATGGCCCAGTCGAGGCTAAGGCCGACTTTCCAGCAAGTCATCGATTAACCGTTGTGGCCGGGGAACCCTCTCCGGCCCACTGTCCCGCGCCAGCCGGCCGGGCACGACTGATACCCCGCAGAACCGCTAGGAATTCCACCATGGCAAGCATGCTTCACCACTGGATTGGCGGCCGTCCTGTCGCCGGTCGTTCGGGTCGCTTCGGCGATGTCTACAACCCGGCGCTGGGCGAGGTGATCGCCCGGGTGCCGTTTGCCGGCGCCGATGAAGTGGCGGTCGCAGTGAGCGCCGCCCAGGCGGCTTTCCCGGCCTGGGCGGCCACGCCGGCGCTCAAGCGGGCACGGGTGATGTTCCGCTTCAAGGCCCTGCTTGAAGAGCACGCCGACGAGCTGGCCGGCGCCATTTCGCGCGAACACGGCAAGGTGCTGGCCGATGCCCACGGCGAGCTGGCGCGCGGAATCGAAGTGGTCGAATTCGCCTGTGCCGCGCCGCAACTGCTGAAAGGCGAATATTCCGACAATCTCGGCACCGCCATCGACGGCTATGCACTGCGTCAGCCCTTGGGCGTGGTGGCCGGTATCACCCCGTTCAACTTCCCGGCCATGGTGCCGCTGTGGATGGCGCCGCTGGCCCTGGTCTGCGGCAATACCTTTGTGCTCAAACCGTCCGAGCGCGACCCGTCGGCCTCGCTTTTGCTCGCTCGACTGCTCCAGGAGGCGGGTCTGCCCGAGGGGGTATTCAATGTGATCCAGGGCGATCGGGTGGCAGTCGAGGCGCTGGTGGCGCATCCCGATGTCGCTGCACTGAGCTTTGTCGGCTCGACCCCGATTGCGCGCACGCTCTACGCGGCGGCTACGGCTGCCGGCAAGCGGGTCCAGGCGCTGGGCGGGGCCAAGAATCATATGGTGGTGATGCCCGATGCCGACCCCGATCTGGCGGCCGATGCGCTGCTTGGCGCCGCTTACGGTTCGGCCGGCGAGCGTTGCATGGCGATTTCAGTGGCGGTGGCCGTGGGCGATGCGATGGCGGATGCACTGGTCGCGCGACTGGCACCCCGGGTCGCGGCTTTGCGGATCGGTCCGGGAGAATGGACCGAGGCCGAGATGGGGCCGCTGATCAGCCGCGAACATCGTGACCGGGTGGCGGGCTATGTCGAGGCTGGTGTGGCCGAAGGGGCGGAGCTGGTGGTCGATGGCCGGCAGCGCAGCGTGCCGGGCTATGAGGCGGGTTTTTTCCTCGGTGCCTCGCTGTTCGACCGGGTGCGGCCCGAGATGTCGATCTACCGCGAGGAGATCTTCGGCCCGGTACTGTGCGTGATGCGGGTGCCCGATTACGAGTCGGCACTGGCCCTGGTCAACGGCCATCTCTACGGCAACGGCGGCGCCATCTTCACCCGTGACGGCGACTGTGCCCGCGACTTCGTCAGCCGGGTCCAGGTCGGCATGGTCGGGGTCAATGTGCCCATTCCCGTACCGATGGCCTTCCATAGCTTTGGCGGCTGGAAAGCTTCCCTATTCGGCGACCATCATATCTACGGACCCGAAGGGGTACGTTTCTATACCCGTCTGAAGACCGTCACCGAGCGCTGGCCGACCAGCTTGCGCGCCGGGGCCGAGTTCACCATGCCGACGGTACGCTGAGGCTGTGAAGGGCAGGGTGGACCGGCTGGCTTGCCCTGCTCGACGGTGGAACGGGAGTGAGTAGAATCAATTGATGAGTCGATGCCAATATTTTTTATGAAATTTAATTGTTCGGATAAGGGCATTGAATAGATTTGGCTGATTATTTTATCCATTAGTCCTTTTCCTGCATTCTCCGGTGTGCTTGCTAGTATCCAAGCATGCAGACGAGGGTAGTGAGGCTACCCGTCCAGGAGGACAGGACCATGATGACGATCCAAGGCAAGTTCCCAAGCAATCTGCCCTTGTGGGAGCGGATAGTGCGGGTGGTGGCTGGTGTGACGCTTGGTTTGCTGTGCTACGACATCGCCGAAGCCTGGCTGCGCTGGCCGGTACTGGGCGTGGCGGGCGCGGCGGTATTTACCGGCCTGACCGGCTTTTGCCCGACCTGCGCGGTCATCGGCCGACGCTTCCCCTTCCTGCGCTGAGTCGTGCCAGATTGAAGCGGGCAGGGCACCACCGCCAAGCAGGAGGAGGACGATCATGGGCACCCAGAAATTCCAGCAGATCGAACAGCGGCGCTATGCCGACGTGCGCAGTCTGATCCGGCCGGGCGACTTGTTCCTGGCCTCGGGCAACTATCCCGTCAGTCGGATCATCGAGCACTTCTCCGATTCGATCTTCAGCCATGTCGGCATTATCTTTTTCTGGAAGTCGCGCATTCTGCTGCTGGAGAGCGTCGAAGACGACGGCGTGCGCGCCGTGCCGCTCAGCCATTACCTCAACGATTACGAAAACTCGGGTGAGCCCTACAGCGGCCGCCTGTTCCTTGCCCGCTACGACCAGGCCTTCAGCGAGAGCCAGCTCGATCTGATGATGGGCAACGCCACCGACCGGCTCAACCGCCGCTACGACAAGAACGAAATCGGCCGGATCCTGGCCCGCATCACGCTGGGCCTGGGCAAGCACCGCGACGACGACGCCTATATCTGCTCCGAATTCGTCGATGTGTGCTTTCGCGATATCGGCGTGCGTTTCCAGCCCAACCGCCATGGCTTTCTGTTCCCCGAAAATATCGCCGCCGATGAGAAGGTGCGGCCTTTGTTCGAGTTGTTGTCCTAAATGGGAGGACAAACTGCATCGGCTGGCTGAGCAGACGGAAAGGCCATGCCGAGGGCTTGATGGTCTCAACCTGATACGCGGTGGCTGGACCTGCTGACCTCCGACTCTTCCGCAAAGGTACTAGCCCGGGTTCCGGGCCGGTGCGGTTTGTCCTGGCTCAGCAGGCTGTTCGGTGCCAAACCCTCCACGCGCTTCCTGCAACAACCAATCGCGAAAGGCGGCAATGGTCGGGTGGCTGGCGAGTTCGCTGCGATAGGCCAGCCAATAGAACTTGTCGTTGTCGGCGCTGAATCCTTCGAGCCTGCGCAGCTGCCCCGAGCGGAAATACGACTGGGCGAGCCCCGTGCGCATCCAGCCTACGCCCAGCCCCTGCGTTGCCGCTTCGATCAGCAGCATCATGTCGTTGAATTCGATGCCACTGGCCAGCGGCAGAGCCGGGCGCTGGCGGCCTGGGCCGGGGGCGTGGCTGGGCCAGGGGGTGCTTTGGTGGCGCAGCATCTGGGGGGCAGGCCAGTGTTCGGGCTGGGTGCCGTATTGCTCGAACCAGGCCGGCGTGGCCGCCACGCTGAACCGTTCGCTGAACAGCAGATCGGTGGCAAGCCCGGCCCGGCTGAAGGTGCCGTAGCGCAGCGCCACGGTTGGCTGGTGCGGCGGCAGATTGATCATCTCGTGACCCGTCTCGATCGACAGCTCGACGGCCGGATGGCGCTGCTGGAACGCCGCCAGCCGTGGCAATAGCCAACTGCCGGCAATCGAGGACAAGGTGAATACCTTGAGCGGCTGCACCGCCAGCACTTCCTGCGGCGAGCACAGCGCCTGATAGAGCGAATGCAGCGGATCGGCCAGTCGCTGCGCCAGCGCATGGCCTGCGGGCGTCAGGGCGATCCTTGGCCCTTCGCGTGCAAACAGCGGGGCATCGCACCAGTGTTCCAGCGTCTGGATATGCCGGCTGATCGCACTATGGCTCAGATGCCTTTCCCGGGCCGCTGCCGTAAAGCTGCCCAGGCGCGCTGCCGCTTCAAAGGCTTGCAGGCAGGTCAAAGTCGGAAGCGGTTTCATTGTGCGTTTTGCTCACGATGATTGTGCCGAAATTCGGCTTTTTTGCCGGTATATATCACAGCAAGATGGCGTGGTAATCCACTTCCGCGAGCCCATCATGCGTGCAGCCCGACTCCACCGCCACGGCGGACCCGAAGTCATCGTCACCGAATCGATCGCCGCCCCCGCACAGCATAGCCGGGTGGTGATCGACATTGCCTACGCCGGCATCAACTTTGTCGACGCCTACCAGCGCGAAGGCCGCTATCCCGGTCTGGAATTGCCCTTGACGCTGGGTATCGAAGCTGCCGGCCGGGTCGCCTATGCGCCGCCTGGCAGCCGCTTCTCGGTGGGCGACCGCGTGGCCTGCGCCGCACTGGGCCAAGGCTGCTATGCCGAGCAGATTGCCTTGCCCGAGGGGGCTCTGGTCGCCGTTCCCGAGGATATTTCACTGCGTGATGCCGCCACCGTGCTCGAGCAGGGCATGACCGCCGACATGCTGCTGCGCGATGTGGCCACGGTTACGCCCGAGCGTCCGGGCTGGGCGCTGGTCCATGCCGGCACAAGCGGGGTCGGCCGCTGGCTGGTGCCGCAACTGGTGGCGCGCGGCGTACCGGTCATTGCCTTGGCTTCCACTGCCGAGAAACGGGCCTGGCTTGAGCAGTCAGGGGCCACGGCGCTCTCCAGCAACGATCCGCAATGGCCGGCCTTGGCCTGCGAGGCGGCCGGGCACGACGGCCTGCGCTGGATCTTCGACAGCATAGGCGCTGCCACCTTCGACCAGTCGCTGGCGGCGCTGGCCCCGTGTGGTCATCTGATTCTGTACGGTGCCGCCAGCGGGCCGGTGGCACCGGTCGATCCACTGCGCCTGATGGCCAAATCCGCCACGCTGAGCCGACCGACCCTGCCTCACTTCCTGCGCGATCCGCTACGACTGGCCGAGCGGGCCGAACGGGTATTCGCCCAGCTGCGCCAGTCGCCAACCCTGGCGCAGGTCGCCGGCGTCTTTGCGCTTGAAGAAGCCGCCGCTGCCCATCTCGAACTGGCATCGCGCCAGCGCCAGGGCAAGCTGCTGCTCCATATCGGAGCGGCCCAATGAGCCTGACCCCCAAGGAAGTGGTGCGCCGCTTTATCGAAGAAGTGCGCTCAGGCCGCCAGCCCGAACGGGCAGCCCATTGGATGGCGCCGCTGGTGCGGGCCCATCAGGTCCAGGCCGAGGCGCCTCATAGGGTAAGCCTCAGTCCGGCTGAATATGCCGGGCATGTGCGCGAGATGTGGGCGGCGCACGGGCCGTTCGAAGTCGAGATCGAGGAATTGCTGGCCGAAGGCGACAAGGTCTATGTGCGCTGGCAACAGACAGGCTGGCACCGGCTCGGCGATGGCAAGGAGGTGCCACTGACGGAAATCGCCAGCGCGGTCTATCGGGTCGAGTACGGCCAGATCGTCGCCTATCACATCCAGATCGACCGCATGGGCAAGGCGCTACAGATCAGGGAATCCATGGCAGCCTGAGCAAGACGACCTCTCGGTGTGTCCGGCCTCGCTTTCTGACTCCGCCTCAGCAGCCCTGCCAACCTGACCGTTACGCCTCCGTAAACGATTTACCTGGACCGTGTATCAAGGCGAAGCGGTCTGTGCGGAAGTCGTTGAGCGGTGGGGCGGGGATGAGGCAGAGGACGGGCTGGCGCTTGCAGAGCTTGGAGACCGGTTTTCTGTGGGATCAAGGAAGGGTGGGGAGGAGAAAGACAGGAAATCAGCCTGGCTTTTATTTTTGTCTGTGCGTGGCAATAATACTTGCAATGAGTTTTCATATTATTTTAATTTTGTTGTGGGAGAGGCTCCTGGCGTCATGCCTGGAGCGTCTCTCCTCTTGCACTCTGCCGATCCGGTCAGATCGACAGGAGGGTGCTGGCTCAGCGCAGACGCAGCAGCGTCGATTTGAGTTCGGTGTACTTCTCCAGCGCATGCAGGCTCTTATCGCGGCCGTTGCCCGACTGCTTGTAGCCGCCGAACGGGAAGTTCATATCGCCCCCTTCGTCGTAGCAATTGACCCAGACCGTGCCGGCGCGCAGACGGCGCGAGACTTCGTGGGCGGTGGTGAGGTTCTGGGTCCAGACGGCGGCGGCAAGGCCGTATTCGCTGTCGTTGGCGAGCCCGATCGCCTGGTCGAGGTCGTCGAAACCGATCACCGACAGCACCGGGCCGAAAATCTCTTCACGGGCGATGCGATGTTCGGGCCGGGCGTCGAATACGGTGGGCTCGATATAGAAACCGCCGCTATCGCTCAGGGTACGGGTGCCGCCGCACAGCAGCCTGGATTCGGCCCGGCCTGCTTCGATATAGCCAAGCACGCGGTCGAGCTGGATCTGGTCGACGATGGCACCCATGGCGGTGTTCGGGTCGAGCGGATGACCGGGTTTCCACTGCGCGGCCTGTTCCAGCACCTTGTCGAGGAACATCTCCTTGATATCGCGATGGACCAGCAGGCGCGAACCGGCCGTACACATCTCGCCCATGTTGTAGAAGATGGCGCCGGCGGCCGAGCGGGCGGCGCGGTCGAAGTCGGGGCAATCGGGCAGCACGATATTGGGCGACTTGCCGCCCAGCTCCAGCCAGACCCGCTTCAGATTCGACTGGCCGGCATACTGCATGATCTGCTTGCCGACCGCGGTCGAACCGGTGAACGCCAGACAATCGACATCCATATGCAGCGCCAGCAGCTTGCCGGCTTCGCCTCCACCGGGCACCACATTGAAGACACCGGGCGGCACGCCGGCTTCAAGCGCCAGGGCGGCGACCCGGATCGCGGTCAGCGGCGACTTCTCCGACGGCTTCAGCACCACCGAATTACCGGCCGCCAGTGCCGGGGCGAATTTCCAGGCGGCCATCAGCAGCGGGAAATTCCACGGCACCACACAGGCCACCACCCCGACCGGCTCACGCGTCACCAGACCGACCAGATGCGGATCGGCCGGCACCACTTCACCGCCGACCTTGTCGATGGCTTCGGCATACCACTCGACGCAGTAGGCGGCGCCGGGAATGTCTACGCTGGTGGTATCGCCAATTGGTTTGCCGGCGTCGAGCGTTTCGAGCAGTGCCAGTTCCTCGGCATGCTGGCGGATCAGGGCGGCAAAGCGCAGCAGGGTCTTTTTACGTTCGCGTGGCTTGAGTCCGGCCCATTCGCGCGCTTCGAAGCTGCGGCGGGCGGCGGCGACGGCGGCATCGACATCGGCGGCGGCACAGTCGGCAATGGCCGTGAGCCGGCGGCCGTCGATCGGGCTGATGCAATCGAACTGGCGGCCGCTGGCGCTGTCGCGGTAGCTGCCATCGATAAAGGCGCGGCCTTCGATCGCGAGCGCGGCGGCGCGGGACTGCCAGAAGGCGAGGTCTTGTTGGGGCATCTGCTGTCTCCGTGGGAAAGCCGATCCCGCCCAGGCGGGAGCGGATCTAGAAATTGGGAAGGGAATTGGCGCTGACGATCTCGGCTTCTTCGTGGCCGATATTGCGAAAACGGTGCGGCTGGTTCGATTCGAAATAATAACCATCGCCCGGGCTGAGGATGCGCGACTGGTTGCCCACGGTCAGCTCGATCTCGCCGCGTACCACCACGCCGCATTCCTGGCCTTCGTGCTTGAGCATTTCGGCGCCGGTGTCGCTGCCCGGTTCGTAGATTTCGCGCAGCATGGTGATCTGGCGGTTTTTCAGGCCGTGGCCGACCAGAAAGAAGGCCACATCGTCGCCGCCGATATCGGGCATCTCGTCGCGGCTAAAGAAGGGAGATGGCTGAGCTGGCTGCTCCAGATCGAAAGTAAAAAATTCGGCCAGAGTCATCGGCAGTCCTTCGAGCACCTTCTTGAGTGAGGAGACGCTCGGACTGACCCGGTTCTGTTCGATCAGGGAGATCGTGCTATTGGTGACGCCGGCACGTTTGGCCAGCTCTCGCTGGGATAGACCGTGCTTCTCGCGCAGGAAGCGGAGCCGGGTACTGACTTCGACTGACATGAGTTTTTCCTCGCTGAATCCTGCCATAACCGCCTGTCGAAAATTCTAAACGGCCTCGGTTGCAAAATTATACGGCCGCAAGCTAGAATCGACCAGCGACTCGGGAAAAAGTGCTTAAAAAATAGATTGTTGCGTTGCAGCAGGCATGATTATCCCGCAGGTGCCCGGGGGGTTGTTCAATATGTTTTACAATGCCCCGCCCGAGTGCGTTCAATATCTTGGACGCACCCACACGGTGCCATCGCCCGACCGGGGAGGTCGGCGCCGCGACCATAAAAATCGGAGACGACATCATGCGCATCGGCGTGCCCAAGGAAATCAAAAACCATGAATACCGCGTCGGCCTGACCCCGGCTGGCGTCAAAGAATTGCATGGCCACGGCCATGAAGTGCTGGTCCAGGCCAATGCCGGCACTGCCATCGGCTTTTCCGACCAGCAATATATCGCCGCTGGCGCCCGTATCGTCCCTGACGCGGCGGCGGTGTTCGGCGAAGCCGATATGATCATCAAGGTCAAGGAACCGCAGCCGGTCGAATGCGCCATGCTGCGTCCGGGCCAGATCCTCTTTACCTATCTTCATCTAGCACCCGATCCCGAACAGTGTCGTGGCCTGGTCGATTCGGGTGCCATCGCGATTGCCTACGAAACCGTGACCGACGCCCGTGGCGGTCTGCCGCTGCTCGCGCCGATGTCGGAAGTGGCTGGCCGGATGGCCATCCAGGCCGCCGCGCGGGCGCTGGAAAAATCCCAGGGCGGCTCGGGCGTGCTGCTGGGCGGCGTGCCAGGGGTGGCGCCTGGCCATGTCACGGTAATCGGCGGCGGGGTGGTCGGTATTAACGCTGCCCGCATGGCGGCCGGCCTGGGTGCCGATGTCACCCTGCTCGACCGTTCGCTGCCCCGGCTCAAAGAGATCGACAACGATTTCGGCGGCCGGATCAAGACCCTCTATTCGACCCAGGACGCCATCGAAAACGAACTGCGCGAGGCCGACGCGGTGATCGGCGCCGTGCTGATCCCGGGCGCGGCCGCGCCCAAGCTGGTGACGCGCGCCATGCTGGCGCTGATGAAGCAGGGTTCGGTGCTGGTCGATGTGGCCATCGACCAGGGCGGCTGTTTCGAAACCTCGCGCGCCACCACCCACCAGGATCCGACCTATGTGGTGGACGGCATCACCCACTACTGCGTGGCCAATATGCCAGGCGGCGTGGCCCGCACCTCCACCATGGCCCTGACCAATGCCACGCTGCCGTTTGCGGTGGCACTGGCCAACAAGGGCTGGCGTCAGGCCCTGCGCGACGATATCCATCTGCGCAACGGCCTCAATGTCTGCGAAGGCAAGGTGACTTATGCAGCAGTGGCCCAGGATCTGGGCTACGTCTATGTCCCGGCCGAGCAAATCCTGAACTGACCCCCGGCCGCGACGGGCGGGGCCTGTCGCGGCGATTTCCAGAAAGAGAGAATTCACCATGTCGCGCAAACCGGTAGTCGCCCTGGTCGCTGATCGCAAGATGCTCGGCGCCCATCCTTTCCACTGCGTCGGCCATAAATATATCGATGCGGTGGTAGGCGGTGCCGGTTGTCACGCCATCTTGCTGCCCGCCTTTGGCGACCGGCTCGACCTCGAGCAGACGCTGGAGATGGTGGACGGCCTGCTGCTGACCGGCAGCGTTTCGATGGTCGAGCCGCGCCATTACGGCGGCCCGCTGCTGCCCGAAGGCCAGACGCTCGATACCGACCGCGACGCCACCACCTTGCCGCTGATCCGGGCGGCCGTGGCGCGCGGCGTGCCGCTGTTTGCGATCTGCCGCGGCTTTCAGGAAATGAACGTGGCCTACGGCGGCAGCCTGCTCCAGAAGGTGCATGAAACGCCCGGCATGCTCGACCATCGCGAAGACGAGGCGGCCGATCTCGACATCCAGTACGGCCCGGCCCATCCGGTACGTTTCCCGGAAGGTGGTCTGGTCGAGCGGCTGACGGGCCTGCGCGAATATTCGGTGAATTCGATCCATAACCAGGGCGTCGAGCGCCTGGGTGCCGGCCTTGTGGCCGAAGCGGTGGCGCCCGATGGCCTGGTCGAGGCATTCTCGGTCGGCAATGCCTCAGGCTTTACCCTCGCGACCCAGTGGCATCCCGAATGGAAGTACGCTGACAACCCCTTGTCCACTGCCTTGTTTGCGGCATTCGGCGAGGCCTGTCGGCGTCATCAGGCGGCGCGCTAGCGCCATCAACCGAGCGACTCGGCAAACCCGCCGTGTCCCGGCGGGCTTGCCAAGTGGCTTAGCGGAGGGCCGCCCCCCGGCGGCGTTTGCGATATGGACAAGTTCCAGGAATTCTTCCGAGACCACGGCATTACCGAAGTCGAGTGCATCATCCCCGATATGACCGGGATGGCACGCGGCAAGATCTTGCCGAAATCCCAGTTCAACTCGGGCAATATGCGTCTGCCCAAGGTGGTGATCATTCAGACCGTCACCGGCGACTGGCCCGACGACGACAATATCACCGGCCCGACCGACCCCGACATGGTGTGTGTGCCCGACCCCGCCACCGTGCGGATGGTGCCCTGGGCCGAAGACCCGACTGCGCTGGTGATCCATGACTGCATCCATTTCGACGGCAGCCCGGTCGAAATCTCGCCCCGCTATGTGCTGCGCAAGATCCTCAAGCTGTTCGAGGCGCGCGGCTGGCAGCCGGTGGTGGCACCCGAACTCGAGTTCTACCTGATCGAGCGCAATACCGACCCCAACGAGCCCTTGCGGCCACCGATCGGCCGTACCGGCCGGGCCGAGAGCGGACGCATGTCGTACAGCATCGACGCGGTCAACGAGTTCGACCCGTTCTTTGAAGATGTCTACGAGTACTGTGACGCCATGCAGCTCGATATCGACACCCTGATCCACGAAGTCGGCGCGGCGCAGATGGAGATCAACTTCGTCCATGGCGATGCGCTCGATCTGGCCGACCGGGTGTTCCTGTTCAAGCGCGTGGTGCGCGAAACGGCCCTGCGCCACAACATCTACGCCACCTTCATGGCCAAGCCGATGCAGGAAGAGCCCGGCAGCGCCATGCATGTGCACCAGAGCATCGTCGACGCCAGCGGCCGCAATATCTTCTCCAATGCCGACGGCAGCCCGTCCGACCTGTTCCATAGCTATATCGCCGGCTTGCAGACCTATATGCCGCAGCTGATGCCGATCTTTGCGCCGTTTGTGAATTCCTACCGGCGCCTGAGCCGCTTCACCGCTGCGCCGATCAATCTGCAATGGGGCTACGACAACCGCACCGTGGGCATCCGGGTGCCCAATTCGAGCCCCGAGGCCCGGCGGATCGAAAACCGCGTGCCTGGCGTCGACGTCAACCCCTATCTCGCCATGGCCGCCACCCTGGCCTGCGGTTATCTGGGCATGGTGCAGGGCCTCAAGCCGACCGAGCCGATGTCGACCTCGGGCTATGACCTCGACTACGAATTGCCACGCCATCTGGAGGACGCGATCGAAATGATGCGCGACTCGACCGATATCGCCAGCGTGCTGGGCCGCGACTTCGTCAATGCCTACTGTGCGGTCAAGGAAAAGGAATACGACACGTTCTTCCGGGTGATCAGCTCGTGGGAACGTCAGCACCTGCTGTTGCACGTATGATGCTCGGCGCGCCGCGCCGGCGCCGAGTCGTGTTACGGCCGTCCGCTACAGACGGCCGGGTATAGGAGAAAATAATGAATCCGCTTTTCGACAACCGTCGTCCCGCCATTGTCGCCGAGTCGCGGCAGCAGGCCGCCGGCCTTTACGCCGCCCGCGAGACCCGCGAATGGCAGACCATGGATGCCGCCCACCATCTGCACCCGTTCTCCGATATGGGCGCGCTCAACCAGGCCGGCAGCCGGGTGATCACCCGCGCCCAGGGCGTTTATCTGTGGGATTCCGACGGCAATAAGATTATCGATGGCATGGCCGGGCTGTGGTGCGTCAACGTCGGCTACGGCCGCACCGATCTGGCCGAGATCGCCTATCGGCAGATGCTGGAACTGCCTTATTACAATACCTTTTTCAAGACCACCCACCCGCCGGTGATCGAGCTGTCGCAGCTGCTGTCCGAGGTGGCGCCCGAAGGTTTCGAACACTTCTTCTATTGCAACTCGGGTTCCGAAGGCAACGACACCACGCTGCGCATCGTCCACCAGTACTGGCGCGCCAAGGGTCAGCCCGACAAGAAGTATGTGATCTCGCGCCGCAACGGCTACCACGGCTCGACCATCGCCGGTGCCACCCTGGGCGGCATGGGCTATATGCATGAGCAGATGCCGGCCCAGGTGCCATATATCGTGCATATCAACCAGCCCTACTGGTATGCCGAAGGCGGCGAGCAGACGCTGGAGGAATTCGGCCTCGCCCGCGCCCGTGAGCTCGAAGCCAAGATTCTCGAACTCGGCGCCGACAAGGTGGCCGCCTTTATCGGCGAGCCGTTCCAGGGCGCGGGTGGGGTGATCTTCCCGCCGGCCAACTACTGGCCCGAGATCGAACGGATCTGCCGCAAGTACGACATCTTGCTGTGCGCCGACGAAGTGATCGGCGGCTTTGGCCGTACCGGCGAATGGTTCGCCCATCAGCATTTCGGCTTCACCCCCGACACCATGACGCTGGCCAAGGGCCTCACTTCGGGCTATGTGCCGATGGGGGCGGTGGCGCTCAAGCGCCATGTGGCCGATGTGCTGATCGCCGCCGGCGACTTCAACCACGGCCTGACCTATTCGGGCCATCCGGTCGCTGCCGCCATTGCCATCGCCAATATCAAGCTGCTGCGTGACGAAGGCATCATCGAGCGGGTCAAGACCGACACCGGTCCGTACTTCCAGCAGGCACTGCGCGAAGCGCTGGCCGATTCGCCGCTGGTCGGTGGCGTGGACGGCGCAGGTCTGGTGGCCGGTATCCAGCTCACCAGCGACAAGGCCAGCCGTGGCCGGTTCGAGAATGCCTGGGAGATCGGTACGCTGTGCCGCGACTTCTGCTTCAAGAACAACCTGATCATGCGGGCCACCGCCGACCGGATGTTGCTGTCGCCGCCGCTGGTGATCAACCGCAGCGAAATCGACGAGCTGGTGGAAAAAGCCGCCCGCTGTATCGGCCTCACCGCCCGCGAGCTGGGCAAGGCCTGATACCGCTTTGCGCCAGCCATGGCGTCCCGGCCCCCGACCAACCGGTCGATCGGGCCTGATCACGGGCGGTCCGGAACCTGACAACGTTCCGGAGCGGCCGGAGGGACCGGCAGGCGTCCATTGTCTGACTTGCTGTCACCCGCAGCGTCATGCCAGGTGGTCCTGCTGTCATGGCCGTGAGAGCAAGACCGGATGACGGCTTCGAGCCGGCTTTCCCTGCAAGCCAGGGCGCTGGGACGCTGAAGGGAAGCGGATCGGTATCAGCCTGCCGGTTTGGCTGGCAAATGGGTGGGGGTGACTTATATGGAAAATAATATGTCTAACTCATTGCAAGATATATTGCGATGATTATTGAATATTAAATATTTTCTGTCGTAACCTTCCGCCTGCCCTGTAGGATTGCCGTAGCAACACCCGTCAACCCGCCCGCCGGCCGCCGATGGCGGCTGCGGCGACCGGGCAGGGCGTCGCCCTGCCGGTCCAGCCCAGGGAGTCTTCTATGTTGCGCAGTCTACTGGCCGCTTCGCTTGCGCTGGCCACCACCGCCGAGGCCGCAGGCCGGCTCAATATCTACAACTGGAGCGACTATATCGGCGACAACACGGTGGCCGAGTTCGAGAAGCAGCACGGGGTGCGGGTCAAATACGATGTCTACGACAGCAACGAGGTGTTGCAGGCCAAGTTGATGACCGGCAAATCGGGCTACGACATCGTGGTGCCGACGCTGGAATTCGCCGCCAAGCAAGTGGCCTCGGGCGTCTATCTCAAGCTCGACCGCAGCAAGCTGCCCAACTGGCCCAATCTCGACCCGGAAATCCTCAGAAAGGTCGAAGTGGCCGACCCGGGCAATCAGTATCTGGTGCCGTATATGTGGGGCACCACGGCCTTCGGCATCAATGTCGACAAGGTCAAGAAGGCACTGGGCAACGAGCCGTTGCCCAGCGACGAGTGGGAGCTGCTGTTCAATCCCCGCTACACCTCGCGGCTGCGCCAGTGCGGCATCGCCTGGATGGATGGCGGCAGCGACGCCTACGCCATGCTCAATATCCACCTGGGGCGCGACGCCAACGATTTCTCCGAAGCGGCGCTCAAGCACAATAACGAAGTGCTGAAAAAGGTCCGAGCCGATATCCGGCTGTTCAATAATTCCCCGATCGATCTGCTTGCCAATGGCGACGTCTGTGTGGCGATGGCCTACAGCGGCGACGTCTATATCGCCAGGAACCGTGCCATCGAGGCGAAGAACGGGCAAAATATCGATTATGTGGTGCCATCCAAGGGAACGGTGGTGTGGATCGACAGCATGGCGATTCCCCGGGATGCGCAGAATGCCGAATGGGCGCACAAGTGGATCAACCATATCCTCGAACCCCGGGTGGCGGCCGAGATATCCAACAAGGTCAATTACGCGAATCCCAACCTCAAGGCGACGCCCTTTGTCGACAAGAGGATCGCGGCCGATCCCAAGATCTACCTGACGCCCAAGGCGCTGGCTACGCTACAGCCGAGAAAACCGCTGGCACCCAAGGATCAGAAGCTGATCATCAGCTATTTCAATAAATTCAAAGCATCGAAGTAAGCGCTGTCGGCCGGTTATCAGACCGGCCGATTGTTTCCTCGGGCCTCAGTGAGGGAGTTGTGATCGTGGCGGTGGAACCGACCCCGGCCGGCCTGGACGCCGGTCGACAAAATTATTTGCAGATCAAGGGCGTCACTAAGAAGTTTGGCGCCTTCTACGCGGTCGACGATGTCGATCTGGTGATTCCGAAGAATGAAATCTTCGCCTTGCTCGGCAGCTCCGGCTCGGGCAAATCGACCCTGCTGCGCATGCTGGCCGGGATGGAGACGCCGACCGACGGGCGCATTCTGCTCGATGGCGAAGATATCACCGATCTGCCGCCGTATCGGCGCCCGGTCAATATGATGTTCCAGTCCTATGCCCTGTTTCCGCATATGACCGTGGCCCAGAACGTGGCGTTTGGCCTGAAGCAGGACAAGCTGCCGCGCGACGAGATCGAGGCGCGGGTCGAAAAGATGCTCGATTTGGTACAGATGCGCCAGTATGGCCAACGCAAGCCGCATCAACTGTCGGGCGGCCAGCAGCAGCGTGTGGCGCTGGCTCGTTCGCTGGCCAAGCGCCCCAAGCTGCTGCTGCTCGACGAGCCGCTCGGCGCGCTCGACAAGAAGCTGCGGGTGCAGACCCAGCTTGAACTGGTCAATGTGATCGAGTCGGTCGGCGTCACCTGCATCATGGTGACGCACGACCAGGAAGAGGCGATGACGATGTCCAAGCGCATCGCCGTGATGTCGGAGGGCAAGCTCAAGCAGGTCGGCAGTCCGCGCGAGATCTACGAGTTTCCCAATTGCCGCTTTACCGCCGAATTCATCGGTTCGACCAATATCTTCGAAGGTTCGCTGGCCGTCGATGAGCCGGGCCATATCATCATCGATTGTCCCGAGCTGCATAACCAGGTCTATGTCGATCATGGCGTGACCGGGCCGCAGGGCATGCAGCTGTGGTACTCGGTGCGGCCCGAGGACATCGTGCTGTGCCGCCAGCAGCCCGAAGGCCGCTACAACTGGTTCAAGGGCGAAGTCCACGATATTGCCTATATGGGCAGCCACTCGACCTACCATATCAAGCTGCCGTCGGGTCGGGTGGTGATCGTCAGCGTGCCGTCGAGCCACTGGGGCGACCAGAGCCCGGCCAGCTGGGGCGAGCCGATCTTCCTGCGCTGGCGTAACGACGCCGGGGTGGTGCTGACATCATGAAGCTGCGCCGCTTTCTGCCGTCAGGGCGCTTTGCGGTGATCGCGGTGCCTTATGTGTGGCTGCTGTTCTTCTTTGTGCTGCCGTTTCTGTTCGTGCTGAAGATCAGCTTTGCCGAGCCCGACATCACCCAGCCGCCCTATACCCCGCTGGTGCAGCAGGTCGACAACAAGATCACCCTGACGCTCGATACCACCAAGTATCAGACCATCAGCGACGAGATCAAGGCGTTTGCCACGGGCGACTGGGAGGAGGCCAAGACCCAGAGCCAGTATGTGGTGGCCTACTGGAATGCGCTCAAACTCGCCTTCCTGACCACTGTCTGCTGTCTGCTGATCGGTTATCCGCTGGCCTACAATATCGCCCGCGCCGACGAGGCCACCCGCAATACCCTGCTGATGATGGTGATGATCCCGTTCTGGACCTCGTTCCTGTTACGGGTCTACGCCTGGATCGGCATCCTCAAGGACAACGGGGTGCTCAATAATCTGCTGCTGGGGCTGGGGCTGATCGATGAGCCGCTGCAACTGCTCTATACCCCGTTCTCGGTGCTGCTGGGCATGGTGTACAACTATCTGCCGTTCATGATCCTGCCGCTTTATGCCCATCTGACCAAACTCGACGGTCGGCTGTTCGAAGCGGCGGCCGATCTGGGTGCCAAGCCCTGGACCACCTTTGTCTCGATCACGCTACCGCTGTCGAAAGCCGGCATTATCGCCGGCTCGATGATGGTGTTCATTCCGGCCGTGGGCGAGTACGTGATCCCGGCCCTGCTGGGCGGTGGCGATGTGGTGTTTATCGGCAACAAGCTGATGGACGACTTCGGCGCCAACCTCGACTGGCCGCAGGCGTCTGCCGTGGCGGTCACCATGCTGGCGCTGCTGATCGCACCGATCATCTGGTTCCATCGTTTCGAGATGAAGCAGCAGGAGGCCGGCAAATGAGCGCCCGTCGTATGCCGCTCAGCAACAAGCTCTATATGTGGCTGGGCTTTCTGTTCCTGTATGCGCCGATCCTGAGCCTGGTGATCTATTCGTTCAACGAATCGCGCCTGGTCACGGTCTGGGGCGGCTTCTCGCTCAAATGGTACGAGGTGCTGCTCAACGACGATGTGCTGCTGGCGGCCGCCAAACTGTCGTTCCAGATTGCCTTCCTGTCGGCCACGCTGGCCGTGGTGCTGGGGACGATCGCCGGTTTCGTACTGGCGCGCTTTACCCGTTTCCGCGGACATTCGCTGTTTGCCGGGATGACCACGGCACCGATGGTGATGCCCGAGGTGATCGTCGGCCTGTCGATGCTCCTGCTGTTCGTGGCCTTGCAGACGGGCCTGGCCTGCGGCGATCCGGCTCAGATGGGGCTGTTGCAGCGGCTGGGCTGCTGGCTGTTCGGCGAGCGCGGCATGATCACGATCTGGATCGGCCACACCACGCTCTGCATGGCCTATGTGGCGGTGCTGGTGCAGTCGCGACTGAAGGAAATGGACCAGTCGCTCGAAGACGCGGCGATGGACCTGGGTTGCCATCCGTTCAAGGTGTTCTTCGTGATCACCCTGCCGGTGATTTCGCAGGCGCTGGTGGCGGGCTGGCTGCTCAGCTTTACCCTGTCGCTCGACGACTATGTGCTGACCGCCTTCCTGTCCGGCCCGGGGTCAACCACCATGCCACAGTGGATCTTCTCCTCGATCCGGCTGGGTCTCACGCCCGAGATCAATGCACTGGCCACCATCGTGATCGTGATCGTCACCAGCTTTGTGGTGATTTCCAACCGGCTGATGCTGTCGGCCCAGGCCAAACGTGACCGTGCCATCCAGGCCGCGGCCGCAGGGACCGATAAGCAGGAATAAGCCCGACCTGGCCTGAGTAATAAGCCATGCATTTTATGCATGGCTTTTTTATTTTAATTCGAGACTGTATCTGGCATATGCGCCGATAGCTATATAAAAAATGCATAGCTACCCTGAATTCATCGACAGCGGACACCTGGTTGCCTGTCCGCCTCGGACAAATGGTCAGCCCCATCATCCTGATGGAGGATGATAGGTGCCCAAAGCCTGACCATACTGAAGCGATAAGTCGGGAACACCGCGCCGCCGCAGCCGGGTAGCAGGGGCGGCTAAGGGTCGTGTCTTCAAACAAAGCGAGCCCATGCCTCATTCCAGTCCGCTTCCATTCCGGCGTCGCGTCGGTGGCTATCTGCCCGGTTTTGTGCTGATCGCCGCAGCCTACTATCTGACCGGTCGTCTTGGGCTGCTGCTGGCGATTCCGCCCGGTTATGCCACGGCCGTCTGGCCGCCGTCGGGCATTGCGCTGGCGGCGCTGCTGCTGGGCGGCTACCGCTACTGGCCGGCTGTGCTGGTGGGCTCGCTGCTGCTGAATTTCGGTGTGGCAGTCGATAGCAGCGCTCAACAGGACTGGCACGAATCAGGACTGATCGCCGTCAGCATCTCGCTCGGTGCCGCCGTGCAAGCACTGGTGGGGGCGATATTGACGCGACGGCTGTTGGGGCAGCCGGCTAGGCTTGACGACGAGCGGGCGGTGGCCGGTCTATTGGTGCTGGGCGGGCCGCTGGCCTGCATGATCAATGCCAGTTGGAGCGTGACCGTTCTGGTGGCGGCAGGCTCGATCTCGCCGAGCGCCTACGGCTATAGCTGGTGGACCTGGTGGGTCGGCGACACCATCGGCGTACTGATCTTCGCGCCGCTGACCCTGATCTGGCACCCGGGCTCGGCCCGGGTATGGCGGCGGCGCCGGCTATTGATCACTTTGCCGTTGGCGGTGTGTTTTGCGCTGACGGTCTGGGTGTTCTTCCAGGTCAATCATTGGGAAGTGGTGCGGCAGCGCCAGTGGTTCATCGAACGGTCCGAGGACTTCCAGGACATGATGCAGAGCCGGATCAGCCGCTATATCGCCGAGCTTGAATTGATCCGCGATGTTCAGCAGCTCAGGCCCCGCTTCGATCGGGCGATCTTTCTGCCGCTAGCGGAAAACCTGCTGGCACGCGAGTCGGACATGTTGAGCCTGTCGTGGGTGCCCTGGGTGCCGGCAGCCGGGCGGGCCGAGTTTGAGCGCCTGCTCAGTGAAGAAATGGGGCAACCGCTACAGATTCTCGAAAGGCAGAAGGACGGTCAGATGGTCAAGGCAACCATGCGCGAGGCCTATGTGCCGCTTGACCTGATGCTTAACCGTAGCGGGTCGTCCCGGCCCATGCGTGGTTTTGATCTCCTGACCGAGCCCGCCCGGGCCGAAACCCTGCGACAGGCAGCAAGAAGCGGGCAATCGACGGCGACGGCCTGGGTGCCGCTGCTTAGCCGGCCTGATGAGGTGGGGGTGATCATCTATGTGCCGATCTACCGAACACCGGCGACTGCGGCGGAAAATCCCCGCCCTCTACAGGGCTATCTGGCTGGAGGCTTCCGTCTGACCGATCTGGTGGCGGCGGCCGTTGAGGATCAGCGGTTCGAGCAGATCGAATTCCGTCTGCACGACCGTGCGCTGCCGCAATCGAGCGCCCTGCATTTCTTCAGTGTCGGCGGCCGGCCGCACTGGTATTCGCCGCCGCTCAACGAAGTACGCAAGCTGTTTGGCGCCTCGCTGACGGTCGAAGTGGCCGGGCGGCAATGGGATTTGCAGGCCTGGCCGACCCCAGGCTATCTGGCGGCCAACCGAAGCTGGCATGCCTGGGCGGTACTGGCGAGCGGGCTATTGTTCACCGGGATCGTCGGCGCCTTCATGATGGTGCTGACCGGCCGCGCCAGCCGGGTGGCCTCGCTGGTCGAGCAGCGTACCGAGGAGCTGGCGCTGAGCAACCAGCGCCTGACCGAGGAAATCAGCCGGCGCAGCGAGAGCGAGCGCGATCTACAGCAGAAGAATCTCGAACTCGAACACGCCAATGCGGCCAAGGACCGTTTTCTGGCCAGCATGTCGCATGAGCTGCGCACCCCGCTCAACGCCATCATCGGCTTTACCGGCACCTTGCTGATGCGCCTGCCCGGTCCGCTCAACGAGGCGCAGCAAAGGCAGTTGCAGACGATCCAGCACAGCGCGCGCTATCTGCTGTCGCTGATCAACGATCTGCTCGACCTGGCCAGGATCGAATCGGGCAAGGTGCAACTGGCGCTGGAGAAGGTACGGTGCTGCGACGTACTGGAAGAAGTATTGCCAACCCTGCGGCCACTGGCCGAGGAGAAGGGCCTGCAGCTGGCGCTGCTGCCCGGTGGGGAAGCGGTCAGCGTGCATACCGACCGGCGGGCGCTGGCGCAGATCGTCATCAATCTGATCAGCAACGCGATCAAATATACCGAGCAGGGCGAAGTCCGGGTCGAGGTCAGACAAAGTGAAGTGGCAGGCACGAAGCTGGCGGAGATCCGGGTCAGTGATACCGGCTGTGGCATCCGCCCCGAGGACCAGGCCCGGCTGTTTCAAGCCTTCGGTCAGCTTGATGACTCGACCACCCGGCGCCACGACGGGACCGGACTGGGGCTTTATCTATCGCAAAAGTTCGCTCAGCTATTGGGCGGGCAGATCACCTTTTCGAGCGAATACGGCCAAGGCAGCGTATTTACCGTCACGCTGCCGGCGCTTTGAGATGAAGGCGGCAATCGATGGAGATCGATATCGTCCAGTTATATCGGGATCAGCAACCCGACGCAGTGGTGTTGCTTGCTGAGGATGGGACGGTGGCCCACTGGAGCGGCGGGGCCTCCGTACTGTATGGCTATGAGCCGGCTGCTGCGCTGGGCCGCAGCTTTGTCGAGCTGCTGGTGCCGCCTGAACGCTGCGCTAGCGAGCGCCAGCTGCTTGCCACGGCCTTTACCCGGGGCGATCTGACCCGTGAAGTGCTGCGACGGCGCGAGGACGGCAGTCTGGTCTATGTGCTGAGTTCCTGTCGCACGGTGGTGCAGGCTGGGCAGAGCTATCTGCTGTGCAGTGAAAAGGATGTCACCGAACTCAAGGTGCTGCGGCTGGCCAAGCTGATCGATGCGCGTTTTGGCGATCTGCTTGAATCGATACCCGACGGCATCATGGTCTCTGGCCCGACCGGGCGGATTATCAGCGTCAATACCCAGGCCGAGCAGATGTTCGGCTATCCGCCTGGCGGTCTGCGTGGCCTGCCGCTTGAGCTGCTGCTACCCGAGCGTTACCGGCGCCGCCATATCGACTATCGCGGCGGTTATTTCGCCCAACCACGGCCGCGCTCGATGGGGGCCGGGCTCGAACTGTTCGGGCTGCGCCAGGATGGCAGCGAATTTCCGGTCGAGATCAGCCTGAGACCGCTTGAAACCGACGAGGGGCTGCTGGTGATCAGCGCGGTACGCGATATCAGCGATCGGCTCAAGGCCGAGCGCAAATTCCGTGGTCTGCTCGAATCGGCCCCCGACGCCATGGTGATCGTTGACCAGGCAGGCATTATCGTGTTGGTGAACTCACAGGCCGAGCGGCTGTTCGGCTACCGGCGCGAAGCCCTGTTGGGGCAGCCGGTCGAATTGCTGATACCGAACCGTTTCCGCCGTGGTCATCCGGGCTTTCGGCAGGGATTTTTTGCCAACCCACGTCCCCGTGCCATGGGAGCCGGACTGGAGCTGTACGGGCTGCGCCAGGATGGCAGCGAATTCCCGGTCGAAATCAGCCTCAGCCCTATCGATACCGAAGAGGGGATGCTGGTATCGAGTGCGATTCGTGATATCAGCGAGCGGCGCGATTTCGAGCAGATGCTGCGGGAAAAGAATCTCGAACTCGAAGCGGCAGCCGAGGCCAAGGACCGTTTCCTGGCCAATATGTCGCATGAGCTGCGCACGCCGCTCAACGCCATCATCGGCTTTACCGGCACCTTGCTGATGCGTCTGCCCGGCCCGCTTACGGCCGAGCAGGAAAAGCAGCTACACACCGTGTCGGGCAGCGCCAAGCATCTCCTGTCCCTGATCAACGACCTGCTTGACCTGGCCAAGATCGAGTCGGGCAAGGTCGAGCTGCGGCTGGAGCGGCTGTGCTATCGAGCGGTGCTCGAACAAGCGATGTCGGTGCTGCGCCCGCTTGCCCAGGAGAAAGGGGTTGACTTCACGGTGCAATTGCCGCGGACCGTGCAGCCCGCCTATACCGACCAGCGTGCCCTGAGCCAGATCATCCTCAATCTGGCCAATAACGCGATCAAATTCACCGCAACTGGTGGCCAGGTCACGCTGAGCCTGCATCAGTATGCGGACAAGGGTCGTCTCTATCATGAGGTCAGCGTGCGCGACACCGGCTGCGGTATCGCCACCGAGCAGCGCGAGACGCTGTTCAAGGCCTTCTCCCGGCTTGATGGGCGCGATCACGAAGGGACCGGGCTGGGGCTTTATCTGTCGCAGAAGCTGGCACGGCTGCTGGGCGGCCTGATTACCTGCGACAGTGAGCCGGGCCGGGGCAGTACCTTCGTGCTGACCTTGCCCGATGACTGCGGCGAACGCTAGCGGAAGGAGCGACGATGGCACGCATTCTGGTGATCGAGGACAACCCCGACAATCTGGAGTTGATGACCTATCTGCTCAAGGCCTTCGGCCATCAGACCCTGACTGCCTGCGATGGCGAAAAGGGCATACAGATGGCAGCCGAGTCGCCGCCCGATCTGATCGTTTGTGATATTCACCTGCCGCACGCCGACGGTTATGCGGTGGCCAAGCGACTGAAGCGCAATCCATCGCTGGCGTCGATTCCCCTGATTGCCGTGACGGCGCTGGCCATGGTCGGTGATCGTGAGCGGGTGCTGGCCGGGGGCTTTGATGGCTATCTGACCAAGCCGATCGATCCGCAAGCCTTTGTCGGCCAACTGGAGAGCCATCTGTGGCATAGCGTGCCATCACTGCCGCCACCATCGCCCGCTTGGCAGCTATCGGCGCAGCCGGGCAAGCTACGGCAGGATGGGGCGCGCATCGTGGCGGTAGACGATAACCCGGTCAATCGCGAGCTATTGCGTCAGACGCTGGAGCCTTCGGGCTATCAGGTCTGGCTGGCTGGCGAGGTGGTCGAAGGGCTGGTGCTGATATGGCAGATCCGGCCCGATCTGATTCTGTCCGATCAACAGATGCCAAGTCAGGATGGTTTCGAGTTGATTCGCCAGGTCAAGGCTGAGCCGGCGCTGGCGGCGATTCCAGTGGTGCTGCTCAGTTCTTCCTGTTGGGGTAGCCGCGACCGCCAGGCTGCCCTGAGTCTGGGCGCTGCCCGCTTTATCGAGCGGCCGATCGAACCGCAGCGTCTGCTCGATGAGATTGCCGCCTGTCTGCAAGCAAGCGACGAGGATGCCTATGGCGACCGTCCTGATCGTTGACGACCGGGCCATCAACCGGCAGTTTCTGCGCACACTGCTTGGCTATGGCGGTTATCAGACCATCGAAGCCGACGATGGCGATGTGGCGCTTGAGAAGGTGTGGACCGAGCGGCCCGATCTGCTGATCGCCGATATTCTGATGCCGAGGATGAATGGCCTTGAAATGGCCCGCTGTCTGCGGGCCGATCCGCGCCTGGCCCATCTGCCCATCATCTTCTACACCGCGACCTACCGGCTGCGTGATGCCCAGGAACTGGCCGCCACCTGCGGCGCCGCCCGGGTGCTCGCCAAGCCTGCCGAACCGAAAGTGATCCTCGACACGGTGGCCGAGGTGCTGGGCGACCGGGCCAGATGGCCGTCCGAACCACTGCAAGACGCTGCGCCGACCGAGCTGGCCCCGACCCCGCACGATACCGAGGGCCTGAGCCTGCGGCTGTCGGCCTTGCTGGAACTCGGACTCGAACTCAATCTGCAACGTGACCCGCAACAATTGATCGAGCTGTGTTGCCGGGCGGCGCAGGACATCCTGACCGTACGCTGCAGCGGCGTCGCCATCGTGGGTGAAACGGGCCAATTGCAGCGGCACGCGACGCAAGGTTTGGCCGACCGCCGCCTGTTGCAGGCCATCGACCCCTGCGCCGGCCCGTGGGGCATGGCGCTGCGCAGCGGCAGGCTGGTGCGGCTTGATGAAGCGGAGACCGCCGCTGCCGGATTGCCGCCGGGTCATCCGCCGGTGCGGCATATGCTGGTGGTGCCGCTGCACACCAGTCAGCGCTGCTATGGCTGGCTCTATCTGGCCGATAGGCTCAATGGAGCCGGCTTTGACGACGCCGACGAACAGCTTGCGCTGGCGCTGGCGGCGCAGTTGGCCCAGTGCTACGAGAATCTCGAAGTGCTGGAGCAGGTGCAGCGTCATGCCGAGCAGCTGGAAATCGAGGTATCCGAGCGTCAGTTGGCGCTGGTGGCACTGCAAGAGAGCGAATCGCGCTTTCGACAGGTCGCCGGCAATATCCGCGAGATGTTCTATCTGGTGACAGCCGATCTGAGCCAGATTCTGTATATCAGCCCGGCCTTCGAAGCGATCTGGGGGATTCCTTGTCAGCAGCTCTACCAGGAGCCCGAGAGTTGGTTCAGTGCCATCCATCCCGATGATGTGTCCCGGGTGATCGCGGCCATCGGGCCTGATTCCCTGCCACAGCCTTTGCAGATGGAATACCGGCTAATCCGGCCTGATGGAAGCTGTCGCTGGGTGCAGAACCGGTCTTTTCCGGTCTATGACACCCAGGGAAAGGTCTACCGGCTGGCCGGCATCTGCGAAGACATTACCGAGCGCCATGAGCGCAATGTCCGTATCTCGCGGCTGAGCCGGATTCTGGCCGTGTTGTCGGGGATCAATTCGGCCATCGTGCGTATCCGCGACCGCCAGGAGCTGTTGCAGGAAGCCTGTGATATCGCCGTGCATAAAGGCGAGTTCCTGCTGGCCTGGATCGGCGAACTTGATGAAGGCAATACCGGCCGGGTAGTGGCCTGGCGCGGCGGTCAGTGCGATCCGACCGACCGGCTGCTGCTCAGCAGCGCGCCCGACAGCCCCGATGCCTACTATCCGGCCAATCAGGCGCTGCGGCTGCAACGGCCGGTGATCTGCAATGATCTGACGCTCGACCCGCAGCTGTTGCCGTTCTGCGGGCGTGAGCTGCAACACGGTTTTCGGGCGATTGCGGCCTTGCCGTGGCGGCAGGAGGGCCATGGTGGGGCGGTGATGGTGCTGTATGCCGGCGAACCCGGCTTTTTCGATGCCGATGAACTGCGCTTGCTCGGTGAACTGGTCGGCGATCTGTGTTTCGGCCTCGACTATATCGAGCGGGAAAGGCAGCTCGCTTATCTGGCGCTGTACGATCCGCTGACCGGTCTGCCCAACCGCAAGCTGCTGCTCGATCAACTCACCCTGCTGCTTGGCGCCGCCCGACACGAACAGCGTCAGTTGGCGGTGCTGGTGCTCGATCTCGACCATTTCCGCCAGATCAATGACCACAGCGGCCGGCATATCGGCGACCAGCTATTGCAGGAGGTGGCGCAGCGCTGGCGTGCCGTATTGGCCGAACCGGCCTGTCTGGCCCGCTTGGAGGCCGATGTGTTTGCGGTGGTGCTGACCGATCTGAACCATAAGGCCGAGGCTGCCTCCTTGCTAGGGCAGCAATTGATCGCAGCGCTGGCTCAACCTTTCGAGACCGGAGAGCGCGCCTTACGACTCGATGCCCGGGCTGGCGTGGCGCTGTTTCCCGACGATGCTGACGATGCGCCCACCCTGCTGCGCAATGCCGAGAGCGCGGTCAAGCAGGCTAAGTTGATCGGCGAGCGTTATCTCTACTACGACTTGGCTACCCATGCGGTGATGACGGAGAAGCTGGCGCTGGAAGAGGCGATGCGGCTTGCGCTGGAACAGCGTCGTTTCGAGATGTACTACCAGCCCAGGATCGATCTGGTGCGAGGCGAGATGGTCGGTGCCGAGGCGCTGCTGCGCTGGAATGATCCCGCCCACGGGCAGATTTCACCCGCCCGCTTTATTCCGCTGGCCGAGGAAACCGGACTGATCGTGCCCCTGGGCGAATGGGTCATCGATGCCGTCTGTGCCCAGCAAGCGATCTGGTTGGCACAAGGGCTGCCGATAGTGCCGGTGGCGCTCAATCTGTCGGCGGTGCAGTTCAACGATGTCCATCTGCCGCAGACGCTCCAGGCGGCGCTGGAGCGCCATAAGCTGCCGTCGGATTACCTGGAGCTTGAGCTGACCGAGTCGGCCGTTATGCGCGATCCAGACCGGGCGATCCGTCTGCTCTACGCTTTTCGCGAGTTGGGATTCAAACTGTCGCTCGACGACTTCGGCACGGGCTATTCCTCACTGGCCTATCTCAAGCGCTTTCCCTTCGATTGCCTCAAGATCGACCGGGCATTCGTCACCGATCTGACCCGCAACGCCGACGACGCCGCCATTGCCACGGCGATTATCGCCCTGGCCCATCAATTGAAGTTGCGTACCGTCGCCGAAGGGGTGGAGACCGAAGCACAGCTCAATTTCCTGCGCCGGCATGGCTGTGACGAGATGCAGGGCTTCTATTTCAGCCGGCCTCTGGAGGCCGAGGATTTCAGCCCGCTATTGTGCAGCGGTTGCAAGCTCACGCTGACCGCCTTGTCTGGAGAGGCATAGCGGGCCGTGCTGGGTGGCTAGGGCATTTCCGGGATCAGACTGGAACCTGACGCTGGGTGTCCGGACGATCTGACGCGGAAATGCACTAACCCACCTTGCCGGCATTAACGCCGTCGGTGGCAAGAGGGGAGAGGGGCGGATCAGTCCTTACACTCGAAGCCATGCTTTTCGCGGTAGAACTTCACTTCGGCTTTGGACATCTGCTTGAACAGGGCGCAGACGGTATAGCTGCCGATCTGGCGGCCGTCTTTGACATAGCCCCAGTCGGAGATCTGGGCGCGGCTGAATTCGTATTCCTGGCCACCTTCGACGCTATCGACGATACGTGGCTGGTTGGAGATGATGCCTTTGAAGCGGTCCTGGCCCAGCGACTTGAACGGTGTGACCCACAGATGTTCGGTGCCGTTTTCGTCTTGCACCATCACCTTGAGCCGGAAATCACTGGCTTCCTTGGGCGGCTTGGCGTTGATGGCCAGGAATTCGTCGAGCGAGGCGCGGGCGCGCTCGATGGCGGCGACCATCTCGGGGTCTTTTTCCTGCACCTTGATAAAGGTACGGGCATCGGCAGCCTGGGCCAGAAGTGGCAGGGTCAGCAGCAGCGAAGCGGCGAGCTTGAACATGGGGAATTTTCCGATTGAGCGGTGTCGCCTGGGTGGCGGACATTTTGATAGGGTGGACGTCTTGCTAACAAAGCGGGCACAGCCTAACCGGACCCCGGCGGCGCGCCAAGAGAAAAACTGCCAGCGCAGTCTGTAGAAGTTTGCTTGAAAAAAGATTAATTTCTATTTTCTTATGGCTATAGATCTAGAAGCCATCTGTCTGGAAATTTTCCTAAAGACAAGTTTGGCAGTTTTCCCCGTTCCGATTCCCTCCGCTTAAATCTTGAACTGCTCGACGGCGATCTGTAGCCGGGTCGCCAGTCGGGCCACTTCCTCGCTGGCGATGGCGGTCTGCTGGGCGCCGCTGGCGGCTTCGCCGACGATATTGCGAATCTGTCGGATATTGCCGGTCATTTCATCGACCATCTTGTCCTGGCGGGCGCTGGCCAGCGCGATTTCGTCGTCGAGCTGGGCGATCTGCCGGGCCGAATCGGCCAGCCGCTCGATGGCCGAACCGGCTTCATGGGCGCGCTTCAAGCCAAGATCGGCCTTGCCGCGACTGTTTTTCATTGCCATTACCGCGTCTTCGGTGCCCTGTTGCAGCTCGCTGATCACCTCCTGGATTTCGGTGGTGGATTCGTGGGTGCGGTTGGCAAGCGTGCGTACCTCGTCGGCCACCACCGCAAAGCCACGGCCTGCCTCGCCCGCCCGTGCAGCCTCGATGGCGGCGTTGAGTGCCAGCAGATTGGTCTGCTTGGCGATATCGTTGATCACCAGCAGCACCGTGCCGATTTTCTTGCTATTGCGCGACAACTGCTCGATCACTTCGGCTGCGTTCTGTACCTCGCTGGTGGCTTCGCTGATGGTCTGAATCGCATCGGCCACCACGCTATGACCGCGCTTGGCCTCTTCGTCGGCGTAGGCGGCGGCTTCGGAAGCCTTGGCGGTGCTGTTGGAGATTTCATGGATCTGGTGGCCCAGCTCCGATACCACGCTGACCACTTCGTCGGTCTGCTGTTGCTGTGCCTGGATACCGACGTTGGCCTGTTCGGTGATCCGGGTAGTCTGCTCGGCGGCCGCAGCCAGTTGGATAGCGGTTTCGGCCACTTGCTGCATCACGCCTTGCAAGCGGGCGACAAATAGATTGAAGGAGCGCGAGACTTCGGCGAATTCGTTCTTGCCCTGGACTTCGAGCCGGCGGGTCAGGTCGGCATCGCCCGAGGCGATAGCATGAAGCGCATGGTTGAGCCGGCTCAGCGGTTTGAGCACCACCGCCGACAGACTGAGCGACAGCGCTACCAGCAGCACCACATCGAGCACCACAATCTGGATCAGCAGGGCGATCCAGTTGTCGCGCACCGCTTCCTCGACTTCGTCGCGCGACACATAGACATGGGCGGTGGCCACCTTCTTCATGGTGCCGCTGTCGTCGAACATCAGATCGACCTTAAAGGGCGTGCCGCTGAGTTGGTCGTCCTTGGCCGCCGGGGTGGGTTTGCCGTCGCTGCCGCGCTTGCGGCCGCCCAGGAATTTGCCGTCCATCTCAAGCAGAATGCCATGCACGATGGATTCGCCCATTTCCGCTTCGAGGATTTTGCCGATCTGGCCTTCATTGAAGTTCCAGATTGCCTCGGGCAGGCTCAGTTGCAGCCGGCCGGCCAGCGCCCGCTGCTGCTCGGCCAACCCTTTCTCCAGCCGGTCGCGGGTGACGGCGCCGTTATAGGCTCCCAGCAGCGCCAGAACCGTCGTGACGATCACCACAAACAGAAGATTGAGACGCCCCTGGATGCTGTGAAAGAAGTGCATCGCAAACTCCCAGTAAAGATGGATGGGAAACCCCGGCAGCTTGCTGCCGACGAATCAGGCGCTGCGGTCGCGGTAGCCGGAGAAATGCTGCTCCAGCTCCCGTGCCAGGATTTTTTCAGCGTCGCCGATAAAAGCACTGAACTGCATCCCGCTGCGGAAACACTGCGCCTTGCTGTCGTGTACGGTATAGATTATCTGGGCCCGGGTTTGCACGATCTGGCGGACCCCACCGGCCGAGAGGGGAAAGCGTGGCGGGATTTCGATATACAGCCAACCATGAAAATTCCCCGGTAAGGTCTGCTGGCAATGCAGCGCAATACCGGTACGCGAAATATTGACGCTACGCGCTTCGATCACCCGCTCCTCATCGAGCAGGACGGCGACCCGCCAATGCGCCGGGTAACGCGTGGCGCGTGGCTGGACCAGTTCCTGGGTGGGCTGATGCGACTTGAACATGGACGACAGATCCAGTCCCGGCGTATGGGTTTTGTGCTGTCTGGCTTGCATGGGCGCAGGCTCCGGAATGCACCACACCTGGCCGGAAGATAGAGGGTCAGCCCGAAGGATAGAACCTATCGGCGGCTTTGGCGTGGGCCCGAAAAAATATATTAATTAGAAAACAAGAGAATTCTAATTTTTTGGGCTCGGCAAGACCAGTGTCGTTGGCTTAGGGATTTCCCCCGATTGGCAAAATCCTGCCAAAGCGCTAGCACCCGATCCGTGCAGCAGCCAGCACAAGACCCTGTTCAGGGAAGAGGGGATTTAGAAAAAATTAAGCAAAAAACTTGCAAGATTAGATGATGTATTTTTAAGAAAAGGAAATATAAAGGACGAAATTGCTGGCAATGCATGCGCTACTGTCCCGGCCCGCTTTGCGCGAAACCTGTCTAGAACACAGCGCAACTCTTCGCTAGACAAGTTTCGCCCGCCCTCAGCGCGGCGGCGGTTGCAGCAAGGCGGTCCGTCCGGGGCCGAGCAGTGCCTCGCTACGCAGCCGCCAGTGACCGCTCGGGTCCTCGAGTTGCACCAGCCAGCGCTGGTGCGGCAAAGGCTCGTTCAGGCGGCCGAGATAGAGGCCCGGTGCTTCGGGGCGCAGCTCGACCTGGCGGTCCAGACCGGCCCGGGTCGGATGGACCAGCCGCAGTTGCAACTGGGTTTCCTTGCCCGGCATCTGTAGCCGCAGCGTCTGGCCGTCTTCGCCCAGCAGCAGTTGGGCCGACAGCCCCAGCTCGCGCGCGGCATGGTCGCGTTTGAGTTCCATGCCGATTTCCTGGCCACGCTTGTAGTAGTCGTCGGCCACCAGCCCGTCATTGCTGCGCAGCGCCAGCCACAGCATCACGGCGCAGCCAACGAGGCTGAGCGCCAGCACACCGAGAAACAGCCACACCATGGGCTGGCGCTGCCAGCCCTGCGACTTGTCTTGCATCAGATCACCTGCCGATAAAGCTGGCCTTCTCCTTGACCTTGAGGGTCAAGTCATCGGCCGATTGAACTTCGAAATAGATCTTCTTCGAGCCGCGCGACACATGCTGGGGTTCGGCCTGCACCCGCACCCCGACCACCGCCGTGCCATTGGCCGGCACGCTGATCACTTCGCCATGGTCGGTGATCACCCGCAGATCGGGCAGACCATCGGCGCGGATGGCAAAGCGGTGCGGCAGCTCGTCGGTATTCTGGATCTGGATACGGTAGCTGTTCTCGTATAGCCCCTCGTCGGTCTCGCGGGTCAGGGTATTGCGGTCGCGCGTCACATTGACCACGATCGGCGACTTGGTCAGCAGTGAGAAGACCACCCCGGCCGTCACGATCAGCAGCGCCGCCGAGTACATCACCACCCGAGGCCGCACGATATGGTTGACGATCTGGCTGTCGGGATATTTGTGTGCCAGCGCATTCTCGGTGGTATAGCGAATCAGGCCGCGCGGGTAATTCATCTTGTCCATGATCGAGTCGCAGGCGTCGATGCAGGCGCCGCAGGCGATGCACTCGTATTGCAGACCGTCACGGATATCGATGCCGACCGGACAGACCTGCACACACACCTTGCAGTCGATACAGTCGCCCAGCCCTTCGGACTTGTAGTCGGCGTCCTTGCGCCGGCTGCCGCGCGGGTCGCCGCGTTCGGCGTCGTAGCTGATCAGCAGCGTGTCGGGGTCGAACATCACGCTCTGGAAGCGGGCATAGGGGCACATATATTTGCACACCTGCTCGCGCATCCAGCCGGCGTTGCCGTAGGTGGCAAAGCCGTAGAACAGGATCCAGAAGGTCTCCCACGGCCCGTAGCTCAGCGACGGCAGCTTGTCGGCCAGTTCACGGATCGGGGTGAAGTAGCCCACGAAGGTGAAGCCGGTCCACAGGGCGAGCGCGATCCACAGCGCATGCTTGGTGAGCTTGAGACGGAACTTGCGTGGCGACAGCGGGGCGGCATCGAGCTTGATGCGGGCATTGCGGTCACCCTCGACCAGCTTCTCGATCCACAGAAAGATCTCGGTATAGACGGTCTGCGGACAGGAATAGCCACACCACAGGCGGCCGCCGATCGAGGTCCAGACGAACAGGCCAAGCGCGCTCATCAGCAGCAGCGCGGTCAGATAGATAAAGTCCTGCGGCAGGAACACCAGGCCAAAAACGTAGAATTTCCGCTCGACCAGATCGAACAGCATCATCTGGCGCTCGTTCCACTGCAACCACGGCACGCCATAGAAGAACAGCTGGGTCGCCACCACCCAGAACCAGCGCCACTGGGTGAAGCGGCCGTTGATCCAGCGCGGATAGACCTTCTTGGCCGCCGCATACAGCTTGACCAGCTCGACCTCTTCACTGGCCGGTACAGCCGGATCCGGCGCAGGGGCAGCCGGCACCACCTTGATCGGGATGTTTTTGAATGACTGGGTCATGATCGGGGAGGGGGAGGACAAAGATTTTTCGGCAACCGCACGGGTTGGCGGAAAACATCTGTCTGGAAAAACGGCCATGCCGTGAGGCATGGCCGTGATCAGCTTAGGGCTGCGTATCGCCGCTGCGCTGCGACAGACCGTAGACGTAACCGGCCAGCAGGTGGACCTTGCCTTCGCCGAGGAATTCCTTCCAGGCCGGCATATAGTTCTTGCGGCCGTTGGTAATCGTCTCGACGATGGTGGTCTTGGTGCCGCCGTAGAGCCAGACCTTGTCGGTCAGGTTGGGGGCGCCGAGTGCCTGGCTGCCCTTGCCCTCGGTACCGTGGCAGGCGACGCAGACCTGGTCGAAGGTCGCCTTGCCGCGCACGGCACGCTGGGCGTCGAACTCACCCGGGCCCACGCCTTCCTTGCGGCCGGCGATCTTGAGCACATAGTTGGCCACGTCCTTGACCTTCTCTTCACCGAAGGCTGCGCCGAATGCCGGCATCTGACCCTGCCGACCGGCGTTGATGGTCTCCTGGATCTTTTCCGGCGTGCCGCCGTAGAGCCAGTCGTGGTCGGTCAGGTTGGGAAAGCCCTTGGCACCGCGGGCATCCGAGCCGTGGCACTGCATGCAGTAGGTCAGGAACAGGTTCTGACCCATCTTCTGTGCCTCGGGGTCCTTGGCGATGGTGGCCAGGTCCTGTTTCAGATACTTGTCGTACAGTGGCTTGACCTCGGCATCCTTGGCCACCACTTCGGCGCGGTACTGGCCTTCCTGGCTCCAGCCCAGCCGGCCCGGATAGGCGCCAAGGCCGGGATAGAACACCAGATAGCCGACCGAGAACACGATGGTCAGGTAGAACAGGCCGATCCACCACTTGGGCAGCGGATTGTTGTACTCCTGCAAGTCGCCGTCCCATACATGGCCCAGTGTCTCGACCTTTTCCCCTTTCTTGACCTTGACCACGCTCTGCGACTTGAGCACATAGGCCAGGGCAATCAGGGACAGGATAACGATGCCGGCGATGTAGTAATTCCAGAAGTCGCTCATGATTTCTCACTCCACTGCGGCGTGGGCGTGTCTTGGTCTTCGATCGGTTGCAGGCTGGCTTCCTTGAAGCCATTCTGGGCCGGCCGGCCCCAGGCCCAGAGCACGATGGCGCTGAAGCACAGGAAGGCTGCCACGGTGGTGATTTCGCGGAACAGATTGATTTCCATGGCTTACCTCACGTTCTTCAGTGCCAGGCCCAGACCCTGGAGATAGGCAATCAGCGCCTCGATCTCGGTCTTGCCTTCGACATCCTTGGCGGCGGTCTGGATCTGCTGGTCGGTGTAGGGCACGCCGAGCTTGCGCATGGCTTCGAGCTTCTTCGGCATCACCGCGGCATCCACCTTGTTGTCGGCCAGCCAGGGGAAGGCCGGCATGTTCGACTCGGGCACCACATCGCGCGGGTTGATCAGGTGCACGTAGTGCCACTCGTCGGAGTAGCGGCCGCCAACCCGGGCCAGATCGGGGCCGGTACGCTTGGAGCCCCACTGGAACGGGTGGTCGTACACCGATTCACCGGCCACCGAGTAGTGGCCGTAGCGCTCGGTTTCGGCACGGAACGGCCGGATCATCTGCGAATGACAGTTGTAGCAGCCTTCACGGATATAGATATCGCGGCCGGCCAGTTGCAGCGCGGTATAGGGCTTGACGCCCGGAATCGGCTGGGTGGTCTGGCGCTGGAACATCAGCGGCACGATCTCGACCATGCCGGCGACGCTGATCACCAGCAGGGTCAGGACGATCAGGTAGCCCACCCGCTCTTCGATCAACTTCTGGATTTTTTCCATCATGGCGGGGACTCCTTAGTGGGCCGGGGCCAGCGCCGGGATGGGCGCATCGACCGGTTTGCCCTGCATCGCGGTGCGGGCGATGTTGTAGGCCATCAGGAACATGCCCGACAGATACAGCGCGCCGCCGATAAAGCGCACGACATAGTAGGGGTAGGTAGCCTTGACCGAATCGACGAAGGCGAAGGTCAGGGTGCCGTCGGGGTTGGTGGCACGCCACATCAGACCCTGGGTCACACCGGCCATCCACATGGCGGCGATGTAGAGCACCACGCCCATGGTAGACATCCAGAAGTGGGCTTCGATCAGCTTGATCGAGTACATCCGGTCGCGGTTGAACAGACGCGGCACCAGGTAGTAGATCGAACCGATCGAGATCATGGCCACCCAGCCCAGCGCGCCCGAGTGGACGTGACCGATGGTCCAGTCGGTGTAGTGCGACAGCGCGTTCACGGTCTTGATGGCCATCATCGGACCTTCGAAGGTCGACATGCCATAGAACGACAGCGCGGTGATCATGAACTTGAGGATCGGGTCGGTACGCAGCTTGTGCCAGGCACCCGACAGGGTCATCACGCCGTTGATCATGCCGCCCCAGCTCGGTGCCAGCAGGATCAGCGAGAACACCATGCCGAGCGACTGGGTCCAGTCGGGCAGGGCGGTGTAGTGCAGATGGTGCGGGCCGGCCCACATATAGGTGAACACCAGGGCCCAGAAGTGCACCACCGACAGGCGATAGGAGTAGACCGGGCGGCCTGCCTGCTTCGGCACGAAGTAATACATCATGCCGAGGAAGGCGGCGGTCAGGAAGAAGCCGACGGCGTTATGGCCGTACCACCACTGCACCATGGCATCGACGGCACCGCTATAGGCCGAGTAGGACTTCCACATCGTCACCGGCATTTCCAGGTTGTTGACGATATGGAGCAGGGCCACGGCCAGGATAAAGGCGCCATAGAACCAGTTGGCCACATAGATGTGCTTGATCTTGCGCTTGGCGATGGTGCCGAAGAACACGATGGCGTAGGCGACCCAGACCAGGGTGATCAGGATGTCGATCGGCCATTCGAGTTCGGCGTATTCCTTGCCGCTGGTATAGCCGAGCGGCAGGGTGATGGCCGCCAGCACGATGACCAGTTGCCAACCCCAGAAGGTAAAGGCGGCCAGTCCGTCGGAGATCAGCCGGACTCCGCTGGTCCGTTGCACCACATAGTAGGACGTGGCGAACAATGCGCAGCCGCCGAAGGCGAAGATCACGGCATTGGTATGGAGAGGGCGCAGACGGCCGAAGTGGAACCAGGGCCCGTAGTTGAGTTCGGGCCAGGCAAGCTGGGCGGCGATGATGACGCCGACCAGCATGCCGACGATACCCCACACTACCGTCATGATGCTGAACTGTCGCACCACCCGATAGTTATAGGTCTCCGCCCCATGTCCTTCGGGGCCAAGCGCAGGGTTGGCTTGCATGGAAATCTCCGTTGTATTGAAACTAGAACCCTTGACGGCGAATGGGTTGTAAACACCGCTGCCTTGGTGCATGCGGTGCCGGTACTGCTGCCTCGCCGAGATCATTCAAGACGGGGTCGATCACGCGGCGACTATAAGTCGCCCGACTGCAACCCCTGTTGATATGCGTCAACCGTTCCGTGATGACGGCGCCAGAAAAAACGCCGCAGCGGAAAGGGGCGGTTTCCTGCCGCGACGGTTGCGCTTGTTGTTGTGTCAAGTCGTGCATCTTGGGCTGCTGCAAAGCAGCAAAATTTTACCGTCATACGTCCTATTACGGCAATTGAGCATTTGCTCAACTACCGCTGATGACGGAAGTTCGCGAAAACCGGCCAATCTAGGCGGGCAGGGCGCTCTGCAAAATCTGGGAAAACCACAATTGACAGCACGCTCGTCATATCAGATCGCTTCCCGTCAGAACGTCGCGGTGGTCATCGTCATGTCCTGGCTGTCCGCGCTGACGGTGTCCGCGTTAAAAACAAATTTTCTGAAAAACGGTTGCTAGAGGTTGAAAGGCTTCCAAAGAAAAATAAAAGCTTTCTCGGTCCGATCAGTTTGACTGGACCGTTGCGCAGGAAGGAGTGTGAGGCATTGCGCGGGAAATTCCAGCCCCCCTGGGTATCGCCCTAGCTGGGGGAATTCCTGGTCAGGACTGGCGTTGCGCCTGGCGGCGGGCGCGGTCGATCAGGCTCTGCAGGCTGTCGCCAGGCCGCAGCTCGGCACTGCCGAATTCGCCGCTGGGGAAGAACTGGCTGAAGCGCATCTGCAAGGCATTGGCCTCGCGCTCGGGCAGCAGCAGCAGATAACCGTCCGATTCGAGTTCGAGCAGGACTTCGTCTTCGCCGATCAGACCCGCCAGCAGCGAGCCGGGGCGGCGGGCCAGCCATAGTGCGGCCAGCGGCCGGTGGTAGCGGGTGGCGCGGGCGACTTCGGCTTCGGCGCGGCGATGCGCCGTATCGATGGTCTCGCCCTCGCCGGCAATCGCGGCAATCAGATGGCGCTGCACGCTGTTGGCGGCCTTGAGCGAGGCATGCTGTTCGGCTTCGGCAGCGTGGGCCGCCTGGAGCCGGTCACGCTGGCGCCGTGCTTCGTCGGCGTCGCGGCGGGCGTGTTCAAGGTCGAGTTCGGTCTGGAGCTGGCGCACCCGGCGCTGGGTTTCCTGGTCGCCCAGATCGCGTTCGAGCTGGCGCAGCGATTCGCTGTGCAGCAAGGCCCGTTCGAAATCGCCCTGTTCGCGGTAGAGGCTGACCAGGAGCTTCTGCGCCTCGGCCCGGGCGGGGGCCAGGCCGGCGCCGGCGGCGCGCTCGACCGCGAGTTCGAGCAGCAAGGCCGCGGTGGCCGGGTCGCCTTGGTGGCGATAGATGCGGCCAAGCTTGGTGCGTACATCGATTTCGCCCACGGCATGCCCGGCGGTATGAAACACATGGAGTGCGGCCAGCAGCTCGCCCTGGGCTTCCTCGTAGCGTTCGAGTTCGAGCAGCGGGGTGGCGCGATTGCCGTGGACGATGGCCAGCATCAAGGGCCAGTTCTGCGGCCGCACCAGCGCTTCGGCCCGGTCGCTCAGATCCAGCGACTGCTCGTAGCGGCCGAGCTTGGCATAGCAGATGGCGGCATTGGACAGATTGATCGCCTGATCGCGCACCCGGCCCAGGCTGCGGTAGCGCTCGACCAGTTGCAGAAAGACTTCGGCGGCCTCGGCCGGGCGCTGGGTCTTGGAATAGACGATGGCCATGCTCTGGCGCACATCGAGCCGTTGATCCTCGTCGGCGTCATCGCCAAGCAACTGTTCGGCGCCGCGCAGATAGTCGAGGGCGGCGTCGTAGCAGCCGGTGCCGTCGCAGACGATGCCAAGGCCACGCAGGGCGGCAAAGGCGGCATCCATATCCTGCTGGGCACGGGCCAGATCAAGCAGCAGATTGAATTCGTCGATCGCCTCCATGGTGTGGCCGATGGTATTGAGCGCCAGCGCCCGGTAGAAACGGGCGCGCAGTTCGCCCGCCGGATCGGGCCGCAACTGGGCGGCGGCGATGGCTTGATCGGCCAGGCTCAGCAGACGATACGGGTCGGCGAAATTGGCCTGACTCGCTTCTGCGATCAGTTGCTCGATTTCCGGTGCGGGCAGCAGTTTGCGCCAGTGGCTCAGATCCATAGGAGGGGTCGACTCGCTAGCGACGCGCCGCATCGGCGCGTCTGTTCACGTTGTAGCATTGAACGGCGAAGGCCGCGCCCGAAGTCGCGGCCTGAAGAAGGAAAATCTAGAAGGTTTTTCTTTTTTGTTTGTGAGCTAGGTCTAGTCTTGCAGTGATTTGGCTGAATAGTTTATTTTTGGGCGGAACCACTCCGGCACTGCACGAGGCTCGGCCGCGCCGGCGCGGGTATAGCCACGCTGCCTTACCGGCTCGTCAAAGCCGACAAGGACGCCGATTGTAAAGGGAAAGGCGTCAGCGTGGTCCGGCTTTGACGGTATGGCGCAGTCGGACGGCCAGTTGATCGAGGGTTTCGCCGCCGACGTGTTCGATGACTTCGATATCGAGCGGCTCGCTGCCCGGAAAGCTGAGCAGATGGGCATGGGCGATCCGGGCGCAGACGGCGTCGGCCATGGCGCGATCGGTCTCGGGCAGCAGCAATAGCAGGCCGCCTTCGAGCGGGACGGCCACATCTTCCTCGCGCAACTGGCCAGCGAGCCAGCCTGGTGCCAGTTCCGGCTGGGCGACGCCGAGCCAGGCGGCGGTCAGCGGACGCTGGTAGCGGCTGGCGCGGGCCAGTTCACGTTCGCCACGGCGGCGGGCGTCGGCCATCTGTTCGAGGTAGCTGGCCGAAAGCGCGGCGATCAGATTGCGCTGCACGCTATGGGCGGCGCGCAGCATATCGTTGAGCTGGGCCTGTTCGGCATGGGCTTTCTGCCAGCGGTCGCGCTGACGGCGCACCCGTTCGACATCCTTGCGGGCGGCGGCGAGTTCGACTTCGGCATGCTGGCGCCAGGCCTGGTCGCTGGCCTCGTCTTCATGCATCTGATGGGTGAGTTCGCGCAGGGTCTCGCTATGGTCGAGGGCAGTGGCGAATTCACCGGCGGCCTTGCACACCCGGATCAGTACATCGAGCGCCTCGACCCGCTGCGGCGTACGGCCGCTGGCCGCAGCAATCTCGACCGCGCCCTGGAGCAGCAGTCGGGCCGTGGACAGATCGTGGCGGTCGAGATAAAGCTCGGCCAGGCGGATGCGCACATCGATCTGCCCCGAGACGTGGCCGGCACCGGTAAATACCGGCAGTGCCGACAGCAATTCGTATTCGACTTCTTCCTCGCGGCCGAGTACCCGCAGCGGAATGGCGCGGGCGGCGTGCACCGTGGCCAGCATCAGCGGCCAGCGGAAGCGCCGTACCAGCGCTTCGGCTTCGTCGAGGATATCGAGGGCTTCCTGGTAGCGGCCGAGCCGGGCCAGATCGGTGCCGGCATTGCAGAGATCGACCGCCTGGTCCTTGAGATTGCCGCAGGCGGCACTGTCGCGCGCCAGGGCCAGATGGCGTTCGACCGCCTCTTCAAGGCGGCCGGTATGGGAAAACACGGTGGCGATGCCACGGCGCAGATCACGGCACTTGGCTTCGTCGGATTCGGCGTCGAGCGATGATTCGGCCTGTTGCAGATAATCGAGCGCACTCTCGAAACAACCGGCCTGATCGCAGATCGAACCGAGCGCCCGCAAGGCAGCGAAACGGGCGTCGTCATCGTCGCTCGCCTCGGCCAGCAGCAGCATTTCATTGAGTTCTTCGATGGCGGCTTCGATATCGCCCAGGGTTTGTTGGGCGGAAGCCAAATAGAGTCGGCCGCGCAGCTCGCCGGCGACATCGCCACGCCGTCGCGCGGCGGCGATGGCGTCATTGGCCAGTCGGCGCAGAAGTTCCGGATCGGAATACGCCGCGTCGGTGGCCTCGCTATAGAGACGCTCCAACTCGGGCGCGGGCAACAGGGCGCGCAGCAAGTCCATCGTGGTCGACCATGTGATTGACGCGTATACGTTGGAACGAGCGTAACAAATTCACACTCAATCAGGTGGATGTAAATATTTACTCTGTCTGAATTATAAGACAGATTGGTGAAAGAAATCAGGCGATTTCCCACGCCAACAGCAGGAAATATGCCTAATTAAAATTATCAGGACATTCTGATCGCCCCAAATAATAGGCACACAATAAAAAATAAAAAACGCCCCGAATGTGACAATTCGGGGCGTTTGGGCGACAAGCGGCGCTTAATTCGACTCGGCCGCTTCGACTGCCGCCAGTGCCGTCATATTGACGATGCGGCGCACTGAAGCGGTCGGGGTCAGGATATGCACCGGCTTTGCCACCCCCATCAGGATCGGGCCGATCGTCACCCCGTCGGCCGCGCTGACCTTGAGCAGGTTGAACGAGATATTGGCGGCATCGAGCGTCGGCATCACCAGCAGATTGGCTTCGCCCTTGAGGGTCGAGTCGGGGAAGACCAGCTTACGGATTTCTCCCGACAGCGCGGCATCGCCATGCATTTCGCCATCGACTTCGAGATCGGGTGCCATCTCGCGCAGCAGACCCAGCGTTTCGCGCATCTTGACCGAGGTGGGCGAATCGACCGTGCCGAAGCTCGAATGCGACAGCAGCGCCACCTTGGGCTGGATACCGAAATTACGCACCATCCGCGCCGCCATCACGGTGATCTCGGCAAGCTGGGCAGCGCTCGGGTCGGAATTGACGTAGGTGTCGGTGATGAACACATTGCCGCGCGGCAGGATCAGCGCATTCATCGCCGCATAGGTATTGACGCCGGGCTTGCGGCCGATCACCTGACAGACGAATTCCAGATGCGAATGGTAGTGGCCGTAGGTACCGCAGATCATCGCGTCGGCTTCGCCGCGTCGCATCATCAGGGCACCGATCAAGGTGGTCTTTCTGCGCACCTCGCGTTTGGCGAATTCCTGGCTGACGCCACGGCGCTGCATCAACTGGTAGTACTCGCTCCAGTATTCGCGGTAGCGCGGGTCGTATTCGTTATTGACCAGCTCGAAATCGATACCCGGGCGGATGCGCAGACCCAGCCGCTCGATCCGCATATCGATCACATTGGGCCGACCGATCAGGATGGGCGAGGCGAGGCCCTGATCGACCACTTCCTGCACGGCGTGCAGCACGCGCTCGTCTTCGCCCTCGGCGTAGACCACCCGCTTCTTGGCCTTCTTGGCCGCGCCGAACACTGGCTTCATGAACAGGTTGGACTTGTAGACGAATTGCAGCAGCGCATCGTGATAGGCGGCCAGATCGTCGATCGGCCGGGTGGCCACGCCCGATTCCATGGCGGCGCGGGCCACGGCCGGGGCGATCTTGATGATCAGGCGCGGGTCGAACGGCTTGGGAATGATGTAGTCGGGACCGAAGGTCAGGGTCTGGCCCATATAGGCATCGGCCACCACATCGGACTGCTCAGCCATGGCCAGATCGGCGATGGCGCGCACGCAGGCCAGCTTCATCTCGTCGTTGATGGTGGTGGCACCCACATCGAGCGCACCCCGGAAGATGAACGGGAAGCACAGCACGTTGTTGACCTGGTTCGGATAGTCCGAACGCCCGGTGCAGACGATGGCATCGGGGCGGGCTTCCTTGGCCAGCGGCGGCAGGATTTCCGGCTCGGGGTTGGCCAGCGCCAGGATCAGCGGGTGGGCAGCCATCGAGCGCACCATATCGGGCGTGACCAGTTTGGGGCCGGACAGGCCAAGGAAGATGTCGGCGCCGGCAATCGCATCCTTGAGGGTGCGATGCGCGGTTTCCTGGGCGTAGCGTTTCTTCGACTCGTCGAGCCGATCCCAGTCTTCGCGCTGGGTGTGCACCACGCCCTTGGAGTCGCACATCACCACATTGGCCGGGTTGAGGCCCAGTTTGAGCAGCAGGTCGAGGCAGGCGATGGCGGCAGCGCCGGCACCCGAGGTGACCAGGCGGACCCGCTCGATGTCCTTGTCGACCACCCGCAGGCCGTTCAGCACCGCAGCGGCGGTAATGATGGCGGTGCCGTGCTGGTCGTCGTGGAAGACCGGAATCTTCATCCGCTCGCGCAGCTTCTGTTCGATGTAGAAGCACTCGGGCGCCTTGATGTCTTCAAGGTTGATCCCACCGAAGGTCGGTTCGAGCGCGGCGATGATATCGATCAGCTTGTCGGGGTTCTTTTCATCGACTTCGATATCGAACACATCGATACCGGCGAATTTCTTGAACAGCACCCCCTTGCCTTCCATCACCGGCTTGCCGGCCAGCGGGCCGATATCGCCCAGGCCCAGCACGGCGGTGCCGTTGGAGATCACCGCGACCAGATTGCCCCGGGCGGTGTATTTGTAGGCGTTGAGCGGATCTTCGACGATGGCGTCGCAGGCGGCGGCGACGCCCGGAGAGTAGGCCAGGGCCAGATCGCGCTGGCTGGCCAGCGGCTTGGTCGGGGCTACCTGGATTTTGCCGGGGCGCGGAAATTCATGGTAATGCAGGGCGCTTTTGCGCAGCTCTTCATCCATCGGGGACTCCAACTCTAGCGGTTTTATTCGGTTCTGGAATGCCGGCCATTATAGGACGGCGGCCAAGGGGGCGTACTGTGGAAAGCCCCACCAGGACGCATTGGCACAACTGCGTGGCGCCTGGGCGCAAGCAGGACGCATCCGGCGCGCCGCCTCGCCGCGGCGGCCCTGGGGCTTAGCCGATCCGGCCCGGAATCGGGCGGCTGTCGACTGCCACATCGGCGCATTGGGCACGGTGGCGCAGGGCATGGTCGATCAGCACCAGGGCCAGCATCGCTTCGGCAATCGGGGTGGCGCGCAGGCCGACGCAGGGATCGTGGCGGCCGGTGGTGGACATCTCGACCGCCTGGCCTTGCTTGTCGATCGAGCGGCGCGGTTGCGGAATGCTGGAGGTGGGCTTGAGCGCGAGGCTCACCCGGATAGCCTGCCCGGTCGAAATCCCGCCCAGCACGCCGCCGGCGTGGTTGCTGGCAAAACCTTCGGGCGTCAGTTCATCGCCATGGAACGAGCCACGCTGGGCCACCGAGGCAAAGCCGTCGCCGATCTCCACGCCTTTGACGGCGTTGATGCTCATCATGGCGTAGGCGATATCGGCGTCGAGCCGGTCGTACACCGGTTCGCCCCAGCCGACCGGCACGCCTTCGGCCACCACTTCGATCCGGGCACCGACCGAGTCGCGTTCGCGGCGGATCTGCTCCATATAGGCTTCAAGCTGCGGCACGATGGCGTCGTCGGGCGCGAAGAACGGGTTGTTGCCGACGTGTTCCCAGCCCTTGAACGGAATGGCGATATCGCCCAGTTGGCTCATATAGCCGCGAATCTCGATGCCGTAGCGCTCACGCAGCCATTTCTTGGCCACGGCGCCGGCGGCGACCCGGGCTGCCGTCTCGCGTGCCGAGCTGCGGCCGCCGCCACGGTAGTCGCGGATGCCGTATTTGTGCCAGTAGGTGTAGTCGGCGTGGCCCGGACGGAAGGTATCGACGATCTTGCCGTAGTCCTGGCTGCGTTGATCCTGGTTGCGGATCAGCAGGGCAATGGGGGTGCCGGTGGTACGGCCTTCGAATACGCCGGACAGGATTTCGACCGTATCGGGTTCCTTGCGCTGGGTGACGTGGGCCGAGGTGCCCGGCTTGCGGCGGTCGAGTTCGGTTTGAATATCGGCACAATCGAGCGCCAGACCGGGCGGACAGCCATCGATCACGCAGCCGATGCCGGGACCGTGCGATTCGCCAAAGGAAGTGACCGTGAACAAAAGACCGAGGGTGGAGCCGGACATGGGAATTCCTGGGATATGCAAACGCGCCGGGCGAGTGTAGCACGGTCAGACAGGAGCGATCAGCGGGCGCGCAACGGTCTATTCAATATGGAAAATTTCTTGCAAATTATTTGCAAGATATAGAGCGGTAAATTCAAGTTTTATAAATAAATCAGCATGACTTGTTTGCAGCCGTCTCCGCCTTCGTCACCTCGCCAAGCAGGCTGCCTTCTGCCTGCCGGGCCACGGAGCGTCCGAGCCGGCCCATGGTCCGATGGGTGGTGAAAGCCGCCCAGCCCGGTTCAGCCGGGACGGCTGGGTTGCCTGTGCGGAAAACTTGGGCAAGGGGCGGACCCAGTGCATCGGCTCCAGACCGATCAGACAATGTTGCTGCTGACACCGATTCGAGAGGGAAATGCGCCAGGTGCCTCTCCATTTGAATCGGCGTCGCGGCTAAACCTGGAGGGGCGCTGCCTGCCTGCGCTTTGAGGTTCGGACACGCTGACGCCGAATCGGCTGGAGATGCGCTAACGGCTCGACAGCAGTTTCTCGGCTGCCAGATTGCGTGTCAGGCCAACCAGACACAGCGCTGTCAGCACGAGCGGCACCAGCCACAGCGCGAACCAGGCGAGCGGGGCGATCGGGTCGCCGCGCAGCACCTGTTCCATGGCGCGCATCTGGCTGGTCATGGGCAGCCAGCTTTCCCACACGGCGGGCGGGCCGGAGCGGAACATGGTGAGCAGCGGAATCAGGCCGGTGAGGGTGAGGCCAACCGAGATGGTCGATTGGGCTTCCTTGACCGTTTTGCCGAAGCTGCCAAGCAACAGCAGGGCGGCCGGCACCAGCAAGGCAAACGGCATGATCACCACCAGAAAATTGCCGGCTTCGATCAGACCGAAGCGGAACGGCAGGCCGACCTCGGGCAGCGGGGCGAAATTGAGGGTCAGCAGATAGGCCAGCAGACAGCCGCTGATGGCTGCCAGATTGTAGACGCTGGCGGCCAGCCACTTACCGAGGGCGATCTGCCAGGGCGACAGCGGCAGGGTCATCAGCGGTTCGAGCGACTGGCGCTCGCGCTCGCCGGCGGTGAGTTCGAGCGCGGCGGCAAGCGAGCCCAGCAGACCGGCGAACAGGGTATAGAAGCCGATCAGATTGCTGGCCATCTTGGAGCCCCGGTTGCCAGCGTTGGCCAGATCGACTTCCTCAAGACCCAGCGGATGGGCCACCTGCGGCGCCACGCCGCGCAGAATCAGCCGGTTGTCGCCCCAGGCGCGGTCGAATGCCTGTAGACCACGGCGCAGATGCGGATACACCACATTGAAACTGTCGCGTGAGCTGTCGGCCAGCAGCCGGATGGTGGCCGGCCGGCCTGCGGCGACATCGGCGCGGAAATCGGGGTCGATCTCCAGTGCCACGCTCAAGCGGCCGTCGCGCAGCCGGGCGGCGTAATCGGCCGGGGCGGCTTCGACGCTGATGCCCTGCCGCTCCAGAAAATCGACCAGCTCGGGCGCCGCCTCGAGGTTGGCCACGGCCACCCGTGGCGCATCGAGCTTGTCGAGCTGCTGGCTCAACATAAAGAACATCAGCGCGATCACCAGCGGTCCCGAGGTCAGCACCATCATCAGCACGGCAATCATCGACTTGCGGTCGCGGCGCAGCTCGGTCAGTTCCTTGCGAAAGATGTTGAGGACGGCATTCATGCGCGGGTCACTCCCTCGGCTTCGTGGCCGAGCAGGGTCATCAGGGCGTCTTCGAGGGTATCGCGGCCGCTCTGGTCGAGGATTTCAGTGGGCGTGCCGCTGGCGATCAGGCGGCCGTGGTTGACGATCACCAGCCGGTCACACAGCGCTTCGACCTCCTGCATGATATGGCTGGAGAACAGCACACAGCGGCCACGGGCCTTGAGCGCCAGGATCATTTCGCGTGTGGTGCGGGTGGCCAGGATATCGAGGCCGTTGGTGGGTTCGTCCAGGATCACCGTCTGCGGACCATGGACCAGCGAGCGCGCCAGGGCGGTCTTCATCCGTTCGCCTTGGGAAAAGCCTTCCACCGAACGATCGGCGATCCGCTGCATGCCCAATTCCTCGATCAGCCGCGCGGCAGCGGCTTCGGCGGCTTGCCGCTCCATGCCCTGGAGCTGGCCGAAATAGCAGATGTTTTCGCGTGCGGTCAGCCGTGGATAGAGTCCCTTGGCATCGCCCAGAACGCCGAGCCGGCGCCTGGCCGAGCGGGCATCGGCCACCACGTCGTGGCCGTCGATCCAGGCCGAGCCGCTATCGGGTTTGACCACGGTGGCCAGGATGCGCATCAAGGTGGTCTTGCCGGCGCCATTGGGGCCGAGCAGGCCGGTGATTTCGCCATCGGCGGCCGAGAAGCCGACACCGTCGAGCGCGACCACTTCCTGGCTGGCACGGCGCCAGCCGCGCTGGCTCACCATAAAGCGTTTGCCGAGTGCCTGGGCATTGATCATCGCCGCGCCTCCAGTCGGGACAGATAGAAGGGCGGGCGCCGGGTCGCCGCCAATTGGTCGATGCAGCGCTGCGACAGGGCGGCCGGATCGGCACGCTGGATAAAGTCGCTCACCAGACGCGGCACGCAGCGGTAAGGCGTGATGATATGACCGAAGCCGCTGGCCACCACATGACGCGAACGCGGCAGCAGACGGGCCACCGCCTCGGCCTGGGCGGGCGGCGTTACCGGGTCGAGTCCGCCAGACAGCAGCAGGACCGGCACCTGACTGCCACGCTTCAGCTCACGTACCGCCGATGGCCGGCCATGCGGCATGCGGCGGCAGGCATGGTCGAGATGGTCGAACAATTCGCCAAACAGCGGCGCCCGTTCGTGCACGGCCTGGCCATCGAGGCCGGGTCGCCAATCCTCGGCGCAGGCCACCGCCAGAAACAGGGCCGGATTGAGGCTGTCTTCGTCCATGCCCTGCTGGACCGAGAGTCCAGCTGCCAGCAGCGGGGCATAGTCGCCCCGGCGGGTCGATTCGACCAGTTGGGGAATCAGCGCCGCGCGCTCAGGCAGATAGAGCAGAGAGCGCAACACGCCATGAAATACCGAGCGGGTCAGTCGGCCTTCGACCATTTCGCCGCTGGCCGGATGGGCCACCTTGACCTCGACCGGCGCGCGGCCCAGCTGGTCGCTGAGGGTCTGGAAGGTGCGCCAGCCGTCCGGAAAGGCGGCCCGGCAGGCCGCATCGCGGTCGCAGTCGGCGTAGAGCCGGCGTAGTGCCGTTTCGGCGTGGACCGGCAGGTCGGTCAAGAGATTGAGCCCGGGCGCGGCCACGCCGTCGAGTACCAGGCTGCGTACCCGCTCGGGATGGCGGCCTAGATAGTCCTGCGCCACCCGGGTGCCGTAGGAGCCGCCCCACAGGTTGATCTGGGCGTAGCCCAAGCGCTCACGCACGGCTTCGAGATCGCGCAGATAATCGGCCGTGGTATGCAGGCGTGGGTCGCCGCTGAGTCCGCGCAGACATTCATCGACGGCGGCAAGGTCGTCGACGCCTTTGAGGGCGGCTCGCAGCGGATCTTCCTTCTGGGCCGGCTGGCCGCAGCGCAGGGTGCGCGAGCGGCCAGTGCCGCGCTGGTCGATCAGCACGATATCGCGCTCATTGCGCAGCCGCTCTAGCACCGAAGCCACCGGACCAAGGTCGCTGGCGGCCTGGCCCGGGCCGCCGGCGAGCAGGAATACCGGGTCGGGCTTGGGGTGACGCGCCAGGGCCGGCAGACGGGCGATATGGATGGGGAGGGTAGTCTGGCCGCCTTCGGCCGCAGGCAGTTGCAGCGTGGCGCACTGGGCGGCGCTGGGGGTGCGCGGCAAGCGGCATTCGCGCCAAGCAATCGGATCGGCCTGGGCCAGCGGGCTTAGCGCCAGTAACAGAGCCAGGCCAAGGCCGGGCCGGGAAAGAAGGGCGCGCATGCTGGATTTATTCCTTTTGCATGAAATCGCGGCGAATTGTGGCCGAGTTGGCGCTGCCGCCGCAAGCGCGCTGCGACGGCTGGCTGAATTCGCTACCATAGGCCCCCGTCGCCCGGGTGCGGGCGACGATTCCGGCGGCGCCACCCCTGCCGCGCCCGGCCGTCTGGCGGTGCCACCCGCAGCGCCGGCCGGCCTATGAGAACACATGGAGACGAGATGACCCCCTTATGGACCCCGACCCCGGCGGCAATTGCCACCAGCCATATCCGGCGTTTCTGCGATCTGCTGGCCGAACGCCACGGCGTCACGCTGGCCGATAGCGATGCGCTCTACCGTTTCTCGGTCGAGCAGCCCGAACCGTTCTGGGCCACGCTATGGGACTATGCCGGGGTGCGGGCCAGCCAGCGCGGCGAGACGGTCCTGAGCGAGGGGCAGCGGATGCCCGGAGCGCGCTGGTTTCCCGACAGCCGGCTCAACTACGCCGAGAATCTGCTGCGCCGTCGTGACGACACGACGGCGCTGGTATTTCGGGGGGAAGACAAAGTGTCCAGCCGGCTCAGCTGGGCCGAGCTGTACGAACAGGTGGAGCGAGTCGCCGCCGCGCTGCGCCGCGCCGGGGTCGGGCCGGGCGACCGGGTGGCCGGTTTCCTGCCCAATCTGCCCGAAGCCGTGGTGGCGATGCTGGCCGCCACCAGCCTTGGCGCCATCTGGTCATCGTGCTCGCCCGACTTCGGCGAGCAGGGCGTGCTCGACCGCTTCGGCCAGATCGAACCCAAGGTGCTGTTCTGCGCCGACGGCTATTTCTACAACGGCAAGACCATCGATTCGCTGCCGCGTATCGTCGGCATCGCCGCGGCGCTGCCCAGCCTGCGTCAGGTAGTGGTGGTGGGCTATACCCGGCCCGAGGATTCGCTCGATCTGGCGTCCATTCCCGTGGCATTGCCCTGGCGCGGCTTCTGCGTCGGCCCGGCCGAGCCGCTGACCTTTGCCCAGCTGCCTTTCGACCATCCGCTGTTCATTCTCTATTCCTCGGGCACCACCGGGGTGCCCAAATGCATCGTCCACTCGGCCGGTGGCACGCTGTTGCAGCATCTGAAGGAGCATCTGCTCCATGGCGACCTCAACCCCGGCGAGCGGCTGTTCTACTTCACCACCTGCGGCTGGATGATGTGGAACTGGCTGGTATCGGCATTGGCCTGCGAAGCCACGCTGCTGCTGTTCGACGGCTCGCCGTTCGCGCCCGGGCCCGAGGTGCTGTGGCGCTACGCCCGCGACGAGCGCTGCCAGGCTTTCGGCACCAGCGCCAAATACCTGTCCGCGCTCGAAAAGACCGGCTTCAAGCCGCGCGAACTCGATGACCTTGCCGACCTCAAGGTGATCTACTCGACCGGTTCGCCGCTGCTGCCCGAGAGCTACGACTACGTCTACCGCGATATCCGCGCCGATGTGCGGCTGTGCTCGATTTCGGGCGGCACCGATATCGTGTCCTGCTTTGTGCTGGGCAATCCGACCAAGCCGGTATGGCGTGGCGAGATCCAGCAGCGCGGCTTTGGCATGGCGGTCGAGGTGTTCGACGATGAGGGCCGGCCCCTGCGTGGCGAAAAGGGCGAACTGGTCTGCACCAAGCCTTTCCCTTCGATGCCGGTGGGCTTCTGGAACGACCCCGACGGCGCCAAATACCGCGCCGCCTATTTCGAGCGTTTCCCCAATATCTGGTGTCATGGCGACTGGGCCGAATTGACCGAGCACGACGGCGTGATCATCCATGGCCGCTCCGACACGGTACTGAACCCGGGCGGCGTGCGTATCGGCACGGCCGAAATCTACCGCCAGGTCGAGACCTTCCCCGAAGTGCTCGAATCGATGGCGGTCGGGCAGGATTGGGACGGCGATGTCCGGGTGGTGCTGTTTGTCCGGCTGCGGCCCGATGTGCAGCTCGATGAAGCGCTGGCTGCCCGGATCAAGCAGAAGATCCGCGACGGCGCGAGCCCGCGCCATGTGCCGGCCAAGTTGATCGCGGTGGCCGATATTCCGCGCACCATCTCGGGCAAGATCGTGGAGTTGGCGGTACGCAATGTGATCCACGGCCGGCCGGTCAAGAACCAGGATGCGCTGGCCAATCCCGAGGCGCTCAAGCTGTTTGAGAATCTGCCGCAGTTGCGCGACTAGGCACGCCAAATGGCCAGATAGAAAATTATCTGTAAATACTGTGCTAGATACATAGCGGTATTTAGAAGTTTTTTAATAAATGATACGGAGAACGCCATGGACATGATCGACCGGCTGGCCGCCGCGCTGCAAGCCTGGCACGAGCAGGTGGCCGAGCCCAACGCACGCCTGCTGGCGTTGCGGGCCAGCGATCCGGCGGCGGTGGAATTCCAGGGTTTGCAGCTGGACTACTATCTGTCGCCGCCGGCCAGCGCCGAGCAGGTCGAGGCACTGGCGCAGCGGCTCGGCTGGCCGCTGCCGCCGGGCTTGCGCGACTGCTATCTGCGTCTGGGCGGGTTCGAGTCCTACAGCGATGGCGGCTTTACCTGTCCTTGTCCGAACGAGCAGGGCGAGCGCGTCGATTGGCAGGCCGAGCGCTATGACGATCTGTTCTTTCCTGCGCCGGCCACCTGGCTCGATCTGCTGGACCCCGACAGCCCCAAGTCTGGCCGCTGGGCCTGGTCGGGTCACTGGCATTCGCCCGGGCTGATCGACACCATCTTGTTCCGCTGGCATAACGACCGGCCCGAATTCCAGCTCGATGGCGACGACCCCGATTATCCGCAGCTCACCGCCGCCAATCTGGCACGGATCAACCGCGAATATTGCTGCTTCGCCTTTGGCGGCGGCAGCTATTTCTTTTTCGACCGTCAGGGGCGTTTTGGCTCGGCCAGATATTTACAGGATGAGTTCTCGTCCTTCTACGACGACCATTTCCTGCCCTTGCTGACAGGGGAGGCGCCGCTGGGCGATTTCGACAGCATCCTGGCCCAATGGATCGAGATAGCCGAAGTGGGGCATTCGCCTGAAACCGATGAAGTCTGAGCCTGCCCGAGGAGGAGCAGCATGAACGATGTAACAACTTATAGTGCCGAGCGCGTGCGTTACTGGGTCTGGTCGGGTTTCTATACCGCCAGCGAGGTGGAGGAGTTGCTGGCGCAACTGATCGAACACGAAGGCAGCGAGGCCGGCGCCGAGTTGAATGCCGCCGAGCTGTGGGCACAACTGGACCAGGAGTGGGCGGCCAAGTCCGCGGCCGAAGCCGACTGGCCCGACCGGACCGACTGTGACCGGCTCGACGAGGCATTCGACCAGCTCGAATCGGAAGGCATCTGCTGCGTGCATAACGCCGGCCATAGCGTCAGCGATGGCTTTACCGAAGTGGCCGAGGCGCTCCATGAGCGGGGCAGCGAGAATTTCTACGGTTACTGCTTCTATTCGGGCCACGAGATCGAGCACGCCCTCGACGGCGCCGGTCTGTGGCTCACTTTCGGTGACCTCAACGACAATGCCGAACGCGCCTACGCGGTAGGCCGCAAAGTGCTCAGCGCCTTGGTCGACGCGGGTCTGGAGCCCGAATGGGACGGCAAGCCGCAGAGCCGGGTCTGGCTGCCGGAACTGACCTGGCAGCGCTGGACGCGGCGGGATTTCTTCGCGGCGGAAATGTGAAATCTGTGGAAATGGAGATTTCGCCATTGGCGAAATCCCTTATGGTTGTTTTTGACTGATTCGAAGAAAAATCCAAATCCAACTGAAGTTGGATATACAACCCAGGCCGGCATTGCCGGCCTGGTTTTTTGTAGTCATCGATATTGTTTTGAATATTTTAAGGACATAGCCATTGAGAAAGCTCGTCACTGTAAGGCGGGTCGATAAGCTGACCCCCATTCCTGGCGCCGATGCCATCGAATGCGCCACCATCGAAGGCTGGCAGGTCGTCGTTAAAAAGGCTGAATTCCAGCCGGGCGATTTTTGCGTCTATTTCGAAATCGATGCCTTTTTGCCGCTCGACGATCCACGTTACCAATTCCTCGTCCAGAACCGCATCGTCTGGGAAGGCCGTGAAGGAGTACGTCTGCGTACCCTCAAACTGCGCGGCCAACTGTCGCAGGGCTTGATTCTGCCGCTGCTGGCATTTCCCGAGATCAGCGCTGAATTGAACAAGCTCGCGCCAACCGACTGGCGGGAGCACGATTTCAGCGCCTTGCTGGGCATCGAGAAATGGGAAGCGCCGATTCCCGCCGAGATGGCCGGCGAAGTCGAGGGGCCTTTCCCGGCCTATCTGCGCAAGACCGATCAGGAACGGGTGCAGAACCTGCCCGGCGTCCTGTATGAGCAGGCCGATCTGCCCTTTGAAGTCACGGTCAAGCTCGACGGCGCCAGCATGACGGTATTCCGTCACGGCGACGAACAAGGCGTCTGCGGCCGCAACTGGTGGCTCAAGGAAACCCGCAGTAATACGCTGTGGCGGGTGGCGCGGCAGGACCGCCTGCTGGAGGCGCTGGCCGTGCTCGATCGCAATCTGGCCCTGCAAGGCGAGCTTATCGGCGAAGGCATCCAGGGCAACCCGGAGAAACTGCGCGGTCAGCAATTCCGGCTCTACGATGTGTTCGATATCGACCGTGGCCTCTACCTGGGCCATGAACAGCGTCTGCGGCTGGTCGATCAATTGAACGCGGCCGGCGCCACACTGAGCCATGTGCCTGTGCTGGAAATCACCACCCTGGCCCGCTTCAACGGCGAGATGGCCGCCGTGCTCGACTACGCCGAAGGCCCGTCGCTGAATCCGGCGACCCGGCGCGAAGGCGTGGTCTTCAAACGGCTCGATGGCGACTTCTCCTTTAAGGCAATCGCCAACAGTTACCTGCTCAAGCACGGCGATCGCTGAGAAAAGGCCGTTCTCCCCGATACGCTGAGGGGCCAGAGTCGGACAGCGCAGCGTGTCGGCATCTCATAAAGAAGCGCCGCTTCCTGGACAGAGGCGGCGCTTCTTTACGACCAGTTGTGCTCGTTGTCTCTGCCCCCCAAGCCCATATGGCATGGCACACCAGGCTCGGCCGTCCGCCAGGACTGCGCGGCATGGCAGTTGCCTCGCGCCTTAGCGCCCGGCCATCGGGTCCGGGCCAAGCAGATTGATCAAGGAGGACTGCCATGACAAATGATCCGAACACTGTGGTCGATTCCCGTTCCCGCGACGGGACGGCGACTTATCTCAATGGCTTGCAAGGCGGGGTCAGCAGCGCCAGCAGCGAAGGCCAGGGCCGCAGCCGTATCGGCGACGCGATCGAATCGGGCCGTGGTGCTGCGCCGGGGCAGTACGGGGTTGGCGGCCAATACCCGGCCACCCGCTCCGACGCGATGGTGCCCTGGCACGATCCCCACGGCGAAGTCTCGCGTCATTTCCAACGCTGGCGGACCGAGCAGCTCAGCAGCTTTGACCGTGACTATGCCGACTGGCGTCAGGCGCGCGACCGCCTGTGGCTCGAAGAATTCGAACAGTGGCGCAGCCGTCGTCCTGCGGCCAATCCAGGCACCGACCACAAGCAGGACCGGGACCGTGGCGCTCCGCAGGGCTGAGCTGATCGGCTGACGGCCATGACCGCGCTGTGGCCTGGCCCGGACGGTTCCTGCCGCGGCCGTCTGGTAGTTTTTGCACGCTGCCGGTGCAGAAATGCAATGGCTCAGCCGTCACCGAGCCGGCGCTGCCACCCACGCCATCGATTTTTCCTGCCCAGCCGTGCTGACGGGAACCGGGTTTGCTCACCGCCAGGGGAATCCCAGCGTCCAGCGCAAGCTGCCTGGTCGTTTTCCCGTGCTTTACCAGCGCCGGCCCGGCCGGCACTGCCTGATCTGTGGAGGCCTCTCTATGGCGCAGAATCCCTGTCCCACCCCCCCGCCTTGTCCCGAAACCGTGTTCTGTGAGCAGTTGCCGGTACTGACCAAGCGTTCCGACTACGACGAGGTGCTAGATGTCGCCGTGGCTTGCAGTTTTCCGGCCAGCGATCCAATTGCGGTCCACGAGTGCTGTTGCCATCTGTCCGAACGCGAAAGCAAACATGGGCCGGCCAGCAGCCACAACCAGGACCCCACTTGCAAGGAGGAAAGTCCATGAAAAGCAAAGCCAGACTGTTTGGGCATCCGATCCATCAGATGCTGATCGTATTTCCACTGGGGCTGCTGGCAACGGCGGTGGTATTCGATCTGGTTTATCTGTTCACCGAATGGACCCAGGTCAATATCGCCGCTTACTGGGTGCTGAGTGCCGGGCTGATCGGCGTATTGGTCGCTGCGCCATTCGGCTTGATCGATTGGCTGGCCATCCCGGCGGGCACGCGCGCCAAGCGGATCGGCCTGCTGCACGGCGGCGGTAATCTGGTGGTGGGGGCGCTGTTTCTGTTGAGCTGGTGGCTGCGCGAGCCGTTGTTGAGCCCGTCAACGCTGGCACTGGTGCTGTCGTTTGGCGGCGCTGGGCTGGCCCTGTTCACGGCCTGGCTGGGCGGTGAGCTGGTGGCACGGCTCGGGGTGGGGGTTTATGAGGACGCGGGACTCAATGCCTCCAGCTCGCTCCATCTCGAATAGATCCCGCCGAGGAGAAGCTCATGTCGGTAATGCTCAAACCCATCGATGAACAGGTGATCGTGATCACCGGGGCTTCCAGCGGCATCGGCCTGGCGACCGCCCGCGAGGCGGCCCAGCGCGGCGCCAGGCTGGTACTGGCCGCCCGCAGCGAGCCGGCGCTGTCGGACCTGGTCAATGAGATCGAGGCGCAAGGTGGCCAGGCCATCTATGTGGTGGCCGATGTGGGGGTGCGCGAGCAGGTGGTCAGTATCGCCATCGCCGCGATTGCCCGTTTTGGCCGGATCGATACCTGGATCAACAACGCCGGCGTCTCGATCTACGGCCGGCTGGAAGAGGTCGAGGAACAGGACAGCCGCCGTCTGTTCGAAACCAATTTCTGGGGCGTGGTCCACGGCTCGCTGGTGGCTTTGCCCTACCTGCGCCGCCAGGGCGGGGCGCTGATCAATATCGGCAGCGAAGCCTCCGAGGCGGCGATTCCGCTGCAAGGGATGTATGTGGCGTCCAAACACGCGGTCAAAGGCTTTACCGATGTGTTGCGGGTCGAGGTGGAGCAGGTCGATAAGGCGCCGGTGTCCATCACGCTGATCGAACCGACCGCGGTCGATACCCCGTTTCCCCAGCACGCCCGCAACTATATGGCGCATGAACCCAAGCTGCCTTCGCCGCAGATCGAACCCAAGCTGGTGGCCGAGGCCATCCTGGCTGCGGCCGTGACGCCAACCCGGGTCGATAAGGTCGGGGTGATGGCCACCCTCAATACCGCCATGGCCAAGTTCGTCCCGGCCCTGGGCGACCGGATGGCAGCGAGCCGGCTCAAGCAGCAGCAATACCCCGAACGGCCACGCAACCCTGAAGGGGCGCTCTATCGGGCCTGCGGCGGCAGCGGCACCCACGGCCGGCGACCGGCCGGCTCGCATTGAAGCGCTGCACCAGCTCGCTTTTCTACGGCCTGAAAGGAACCAGGCTGCCGACGGTGGGAGAGCCAGGCTTTCCCCACCGTCGGCAGCCTGGTTCACCTCGTCTTAGCGAATCAGTTCGCCGGTCGGGCCGATGACCGTGACTTCAACGAATTTGGAGCCGACCCGGTTGCCTGGGCCAAAGCTCAGGCGAAAGCCGCCCAGATTGTAGTTCTGGATCGATTCGAGCGCCGCCATCAGCCCTTCGCCCGTGCTGTTGTTCTTGTCGAGCTTTTTCAGCCCTTCGACCAGCAGCTTGGAAGCGATGTAGTACTCGAACTCGACATAGCCGAGATTGAGCTTGTTGCGTTTGACGAAGGCGCGGTATTCCTTGGCGATCGGCGAGGCATCGGTATAGATGAACGGCATCACTTGGCTGATGCCGGTGCCACGGGCCGCGTCGAGCCCGGCGTCGGCGATCAGTTGCTTGGCACCGACGATCGACGGTGTATACATCTGCGCCATGCCGCCCGCCTTGCGGTAAGCCTTGAGGAAGGCGGCGCAGGCGTCATCGGTGCCCAGCATCAGGATTGCGGTCGGATTGGCCTCGAACAAGGCTTTGACGGCGGCGGCGACTTCGGTGGTGTTCTTTTCGTAGCTGCCGGTGGCGACGATTTCCACATTGGCCCGCTTGGCTTCCTGGCGCGAAGCGAACAGGCCGAACTTGCCGTCCGAATCGTTCTGGAACAGCACGCCGATGCGGCTGTGCCCCAGCGACTGCATCTGCTGCATCAGCTTTTGTAGCTCGTCGGCCCAGCTGGCGCGGATATGGAAGATATAGGGATTGTTGCGCAGCGCCGGCGCGCCGGAGATCGGAGCGATCAGCGGAATCCGCGCATCGGCCAGGATATTCTGCTTCAGCAATTCGGCCGGCCCGCCCGAGCCGCCGGCGCCCAGAAAGGCGATGGGCTTGTGCCGCTCGATCATTTCCCGGGTGAGCGCGGCGTGCTTTTGTGCATCGAAGGCGTCGTCGCCATGGCGGATGATCACCTTGTTGCCGTTGACCCCGCCTTTCTTGTTCAGCTCATCGAAAAAGGCATTGAGGGTTTCCTCGCTGCTCAGCGCCGTCTCGCGCAGTTGACTGGAAACCGGACCGATATGGCCGATCACGAAAGGTTCGGCCGCGACGGCCGCGCATAGCAGCGCGCTGGCCACGCCGAGAACGAGGCCGCTGAAGATTTTACGCATCAAGGTGTTGCTCCTGGCTTTGTCGATCCGAGTCTTTGCTCGGAAGGGACGATTGTAGAGAAATTGTTGTCATGGCAATAGTCGAGCAACCGCTTGCTTTTTTAGCGCAAACAGATAATTGCACGTGCCAATCGCTGCGAACCTGACGCTATTTCGATAGTGCCATTCGGTCGAAAGCCAGGCGGAAAGCCGGTGCTATAGTCGGCGCTTTCCCGCTCTCTCTGCATAGCCATGACCCGTCTGGTAACTCCCCATGGTGGCGGTCCGCTTAAGCCGCTGTTGCTTGAAGGTGCCGCACTGGCCGCCGAGCGCGCCCGTGCCGCCAGTCTGCCCCGCCTCCCGGTCAGTTCGCGTGAAAAGGGCGACCTGATCATGCTCGGCATCGGCGGCTTCACCCCGCTCGAGGGCTTTATGGGCAAAGCCGACTGGGAAGGCGTCTGTCGCGACTATCGTCTGGCCAACGGCCTGTTCTGGCCGATCCCGATCACCCTCTCCACCAGCGCCGAGCTGGCGCGCGAAATCGCCATCGGCAGCGACGTGGCGCTGGTTGACCCCGAGAACGACGATATCGTCGCCATCCTGACGGTGCGCGAGCAATACACGATCGATAAGGGGTGGGAATGCCAGCAGGTCTTTCGCACGGGCGACCCGGAGCATCCGGGCGTTGCCATGGTGCTGGCCCAGGGCGAGGTCAATCTGGCCGGGCCGGTCAAGGTGCTCAGCACCGGTGGTTTCCCCGAGGAATACGGTGACCAGTTCCTGACGCCGGCCCAGACCCGGGCCGAATTCGCGGCCCGTGGCTGGAAGACCATCGCGGCCTTCCAGACCCGCAATCCGATGCACCGCTCGCATGAGTATCTGGCCAAGATCGCGGTCGAGACCTGCGACGGCGTGCTGGTCCATTCGCTGCTGGGTCGGCTCAAGCCGGGCGATATTCCGGCCCCGGTGCGCTCGCGCGCCATCTCGACCCTGATCGACAAATACTTCGTGCCCAATACGGTGATCCAGGCGGGTTACCCGCTTGATATGCGCTACGCCGGGCCGCGCGAGGCACTGCTCCATGCGCTGTTCCGCCAGAACTACGGCTGCTCGCATCTGATCGTCGGCCGCGACCACGCCGGCGTCGGCAGCTACTACGGGCCATTCGATGCCCAGTATGTCTTCGATGAGATTCCGGCCGATGCGCTCGAGATCAAGCCACTCAAGATCGACTGGACCTTCCATTGTGAGGAATGCGGCGGTATGGCCTCGGCGCGGACCTGCCCGCATCCCGAATCGTCGCGGCTGCTGCTGTCGGGCACCAAGCTGCGCAAGCTGCTGAGCGAAAACGGCGAAGTGCCGGCGGCCTTCAGCCGACCCGAGGTGCTGGCCATCCTGCGGGAGTATTACGCCGGGCTTGCTGAGCATGAGAAGGTGGAAGTGAAGCTGAGCGGCCATTCGGCCCGTTGAACCGGCTCGCACCGCCAGTAAAAAGGACCGCTTGACGGTCCTTTTTCCTTTTTACATATAGATGTCTGTACATCTTGCAAAGGTTTTGCAGGATATTTTCTCTATAGGCTATCCGTCTGCTGCCTCGAACCCAGTCGCAGCCTGCCTTTGCGCCCGAACGTCACGGGCAGGCAAGCCGCATGCTGAGGTGGGAAGGGGGGCGATCGCCTCGCCCGCCTTTTCTACTGCCGCGGCCTCGCTGGCCGCTACCTGACCATTCCCAGGAGGAAGAGATGAAAAAAATTATCTGGGCAGTCTGGCTCTGCGCCAGCGCTGCCATCGCGGCTGACGCCCCGGTCAAAGTCGAACTCAATCCCACCGTCGGCAATTCGGCACGCGGCGCACTGACGCTGAGCGAGACCAGCGATGGCGTCACCGTCCAAGGCACGCTGGAAAACCTGACGCCGGGCCAGCATGGTTTCCATCTCCATGAAAACGCCGAGTGCGCCGGCAATGCCGAAGGGGCGGGCGGCCATTACAACCCGACGGGCAAACCGCACGGCAGTCCCGACGCCGACCACCATCAGGGCGATCTGGGCAATGTCATGGCCGATAACAGCGGCCGCGCCAAAGTCGATGCCAAGGTCAAGGGCGCTACCCTCGCCACCCTCAAGGGCCGCGCAGTCATCGTGCATGAAAAGCGCGACGATCTGCGCTCGCAGCCCAGCGGCGACGCCGGTGGCCGGGTAGCCTGCGGGGCGATCCGCTGATTGGGGATGGCCCATCCGAAGCCGTCCGGTCGGGCCGGTAAGGCGGTGGTGGAACCGAGTGCCTATCAGGACCGGGACGGACGGCACGATGCCTTATGCCAGGCCTTTGCTGGACACGGTTGCAACGGCCGCGAGGCCGCAGGAGGGGGCTGGGCGTTCGGGCCGGATTCCAACCGGACCCTGACGCATTGAAAAAGCAGGCTCGTCATCCTAAGGCGCAACAGGACCAGCGGCTGCACTACGCTGGAAACTGTCCCGTCTGCTGGAGCCCGCCGCGATGCCCGACCGCGACGACCCTGATGTCCTTGAACTGCGCCGGCTGCTCGATCTGCACCGGGGCGACCTGTTGGCGGCCGAAGCGGCAGTCTGCGCCCGTTTTGCCCGTCTTCAGGCGGTGATGTTCACCGACCTGGTCGGCTTTTCCCGCCGTGTCGAAGCGTTTGGCATCGTGCATTTCCTGCGCCTGATCTATGCGTCCGAGCGGCTGTTCCTGCCCGCCATCGCCGAGCATGGCGGCCGGGCGCTCAAGCGCGATGGCGACTCGCTGCTGTCGCTGTTCGATTCCCCCACCGATGCCCTGGCCTGCGCGCTGGCCCTACAGCGCGCCTGTGCCGTTTATAACGATGGCTGTGAGGAGTCCGAGCGGCTCGATGTCTGTATCGGCATCGGTTATGGCGAAGTGCTGTGTGTCGGGCGCCATGAGGTATGGGGAGCGGAGGTCAATGCCGCGGCCAAGCTCGGTGAGGATCATGCCTGTGGTGGCGAGACCCTCGTGACGGAAGCGGTACGTGCCGCAGGCACGGCGGCGGGCTACCGTTTTATCGAACAGGGAACGCTGTTCGGTGCCCGGCTGGTGTTCCGGCTCGACGGTGTCGCATAAGGGAAAACGCCAGCTCGGCCATGGTGCGGCGCGCCTTGCCAAGGTCGATGGGCGGGCGCAAGATCGGTTCACTTATTCCTGCTCCTGACCCTGATCGTTCCCTTATGTCATCGACCAATCAACGTCCGCTCGAAGCGGGCATCCAGACCGATTTCACCGACCGCCTGAGCTATGGCGGCTATTTGCGTCTCGATATTCTGCTGGCGGCGCAGCAGCCCCTGTCCGACCCGCCGCATCACGATGAGAGTCTGTTCATTATCCAGCATCAGGTGTCGGAGCTATGGCTCAAGCTGCTGATCCACGAACTGCGCGCCGCCATCGCCTTTGTGCAGCACGACGAGCTGGAGCCGTGCTTCAAGATCCTGGCCCGGGTCAAGCTGATCCAGCAGCAGCTGTTCAATATGTGGGCGGTGCTCGAAACCATGACGCCGTCCGAATACGCCGAATTCCGCCCGGTGCTGGGTCAGTCGTCGGGCTTTCAGTCGTTTCAGTACCGTACCCTCGAATTCCTGCTGGGCAACAAGCATCCGGGCCAGGCCGAGGTGTTCCGCCACGATGCCGCCCAATATGCGGCGATCCAGCGCGATCTGGCAGCGCCCAGTCTGTGGGATGAATTCCTGCGCCATCTGGCGCGGCGCGGCTTTGCCGTGCCGGCTGACCGGATCGAGCGCGATTTCAGCGCCCCCTATCAGGCCAGCGAGTCGGTGGTGGCGGTGCTCAAGACCATCTACCAGGCGCCGCGCGAGCATTGGGACGCCTACGAAATGTGCGAAAAACTGGTCGATGTCGAAGAAGCCTTCCAGCTCTGGCGTTTCCGCCATATGAAGACGGTGGAGCGGGTGATCGGCTTCAAGACCGGTACCGGCGGCTCGTCGGGCGTGGCTTTCCTGAAGCGGGCGCTTGAGCTGACCTTCTTCCCGGAACTGTTCCAGGTGAGGTCGCATATCGGCAGTTAAGCAGTACCGGCCGCCTGCGGGCGGCCGCTCTCCCGTCGATCGGGCGGAGTCCAGGTCGGGCGTCAGTTCCGGCCATGCAGGAGGGGAATCATGCATCAGCGTCGAATCCGTTCCGGAGAAATCACCCTGGGCGAGCCCTTGCCCTGGAATCTGTACAACGACAAGGGCGTGCTGCTGCTGGCCGAAGGCGGCCGCATCACCCACGCGCCGCAGCTGGAGCGGCTGCTCGATATGGGCATCTATATCGAGTCCTCGGTCGCCTGGCATCTGTCGCCCTCCACTGCCTTGCAACGTTGTCTGCACGCCTGCTACCAGCTCGACCGCCTGCTGGCCCGGCCCGAGGCGATCGCCGATTTTCCCCATGCCATTCATGAAGTGACCCAATTGCTGCGCCAGGCCCAGCATCGCGATCCGCGTGTGGTGATCGCCACTGTGGTGCTGCGCCGTGGCGGGCGTCACTCGGTACGGCAGGCGGTCAATACGGCGACGGTGTGCTGCGCGGTGCTGGCCCAGATGGGGGCCGATGAAAGTCTGATCCGCGCCACCCTGGGCGCAGCCCTGACCATGAATATCGGCATGCTGGAACTCCAGGATTCACTGGCCCGCCAGTCGCTGCCGCTGACCCCGTCGCAGCGGGCGCGGGTCGAGCGCCATCCGATCGACGGCGCCGAGCTGCTACAGGCGCTTGGCGTCAACGACCAGGACTGGCTGCGTGCCGTGCGTGAACACCATGAGGCCAACGACGGCAGCGGCTATCCCAACCATCTGGCGGGCGAGGCGATTGCACCGGCCGCGCAATTGGTCGGTCTGGCCGATCTGTTCTGCGCCCGGGTCAGTGAACGCGGCTATCGGCCGGCTCACTGCGCCCGGCTGGTGCTGCGTGACATCCTGATCGAACGCGGTCGCCTGTTCGATGCCCGGCTGGCGGCCTATTTCATCAAGGCGCTCGGCGTCTATCCGGTCGGCAGCGTGGTGACGCTCAAGAACGGCGACGTCGGCGTGGTCGCCGCGCCGACCGATCAGGTCGATGCTCCGCTGGTCCATGCACTGCGCGACGGCCATGGCATCGCCTTCGCCCGCCCGCGCCCGCGCGACACCCGCGAAGCCGATCTGCGCATCACCGGCTCGCTGCCGCTGGCCGATCTGGGCGTGCCCGTCGATATGGTGGCGATCTGGGGCAGCGAGGCGGCTGATTTCGATTTGAACCATCTCAAGCCGCATGAGGTGGATGTCGGGTAGGTGAAGTGGTTTGATTGATCTGATTGGAAAAAATTAGGAAAATTGTCTGCAAGGATTATAGGTAAAATTATTTAAAAATAAACATAAAAAGCCAATGCTTGCCTCCCCGGCCGCCTCCAGCGGCTCTCCACCTCCACTCAGCCAAACGGCCCCCCAACACGGCCAGCCGCCTCATGATGGGTTCCGCGACCCACAGCGGATACCGTCGCAGCGGAGTCCGAGAGGGGGGAGGGTCGGGAAACCGGGCTTGGTGGCGGGCGACGGCGCCGCTATGCTTGCCGTCCGTCTTGTTGGCACGCTGATTTATTGGAACGACTGGCCGGGGGAACAGGCCGTGGGGCGTCGCTTCGCGCAGGTTTCCTTGCTCGCGCTGGTCATATCGCCCATCTCGTCCGCCGGCCGCCTGGGCGGTCCGGTCTGGAGTCCTCTATGCCGCATAGCATTGCCGCTGCCGTCGCCGCGCTCGGTGACGGGCCGCTCGATCAGGCTGGTCTGGTCGAACATCTGTTTCCCCTGTTCTCGGAAGTGCTCGAACGTGACCAGAAGGAAATCTATCTGGCCAATCACTCCCTGGGCCGGCCGCTTGATCGCAGCCGGGCCGATGTGGAGGAGGGCATCACGCTATGGTCGCGCCTGCTCGACGAGGCATGGGGGCCGTGGTTTGGCGAGGTGGAACGTTTTCGTGCCGGCACCGCGGCGCTGACCGGCGCGCCGCGAGCTGACTGCATCGTGCCCAAGTCGAGTGCAGGGCAGGGGGTGCGGGCGGTGCTCAACAGCTTTGTCGAACCGCCGCGGGTGTTGACCACCACGGCTGAATTCGACTCGCTCGATGTCATCCTCAAACAGTACGCTGCCCGCCAGCGGGCCGAGGTTGACTGGGTGGGGCCGGGCGAGGAGGGGCGAATCGCGGTCGACGATCTGATCGCCCGATTGGAAGGGATCGATCTGGTGGTGGTGTCGCAGGTGTTTTTTGCCGATGGCCAGGTGCTCGACGGGGTCGAGCGACTGGTCGCGGCCGCCCATGCGGCAGGTGCCCGGGTGCTGCTCGATGTCTATCACGGCTACGGTGTGCTGCCGCTCGATCTGAGTCGGCTCGACGTCGATTTCGCCGTGGCCGGCAGCTATAAATATCTGCGCGGCGGACCGGGCTGCTGCTGGCTCTATGTGGCGCCGCGCTGGTTGAGCAATGGTCTGTCCACGCTCGATACGGGCTGGTTCGCCAAGCGTGATCCCTTCAGCTACCAGCGGCCCATGCCGCCGCAGTTTGCCGAAGGCGGCGATGGCTGGCTCGAATCGACCTTCGCCCCGCTGCCGTTCTTCCAGGCCCGTGCGGGTCTGGAACTGGTCCAGGCGCTCGGCGTGGCACGTCTGCGCGACTATTCGCTGCGGCAGAAGTCCTTGCTGTCGGCTGAACTGAGCCGGCTCGGGATCGAGCACTTCGGTGCAGGCGCCGACTATGGCGCTTTCCTGACCGTGCGCCACCCCGAACCGATGCAACTGGCCGAGCGGCTCAAGGCGGTCGGGGTCAATGCCGATGCGCGGGCGGCGGGCTTGCGGCTGTGCCCGGATCTGCTCAATAGCGAAGCACAGTTGCGTCAGGCAGCCGAGCGGCTGGCCGGCGTGTTATAGGGCCGGAAACTTTTTGTAGGAGACTGCGAGCCAGTTTTCCCGTGCAAGGTGAGCCGTCAGTCTGTTGGCGGCTCTGCGCCCGATATATGGGCGTCGAACCTTTCTTCATTCGCCCCGTCTTAATCGCCAGTCATGGCCCGGCTTTGGGATTTCGTCGTTTGTCGCCTCGCGCGGGCTTCAATAGCAGGCGTCGGGCGATCTAGAATCCAAGCCACTATTCCAGGAGAGAGCCCATCATGAGTCAGGTTTCCCCGCTGTTCGGCGACGCGAGTTCGCCCAAGGACAACCGTGACGCCAATGCTGCCCCGGCCGGCGGCATCCCGGCGCCGCAATGGTCGCCGGCCGCTCCGACGATGGCCCCACCGATGGCCGCTCCTGCCTTCCAGCCGGCTCCGGCTTTCCAACCGGTGCCGTTCCAGCCGGCTCCGGCCGCCCCGCTTGCCACCTTTACCCCGACCCAATTGCCGGCGATGCCGTCCCAATTCAACGATCAGTGGATCGCTACCCTGGGCCAGCGCGAAATGACCCAGGTGGCCGGCGTATCGAAGTCGCTGCTCGAACAGACCAAGGCGTCCGAACTCGAACAGTTCGGCCTCAAGCTCGGTGAACTGATCTCGACCGCCAAGGGCCTGCGGCCGGAAGACCTCAAGAACAAAGGTCTGCTGGGCAAGATCAAGGGCATGTTCGGCTCGGTCAAGGAACAGTTCCTGTCGCAATACCAGACCGTCTCGAAGCAGATCGACCGCTTCATGGCCGAACTCCAGGCCCACTCGACGCTACAGCAGCGCCGCATCACCGACCTGGAGCGGATGTACGAGGCCAACTACCAGGAACACCAGAGCCTTGAGCGCTCGATCGCCGAAGGCAGCCAGATTGCCGAAACCATGCGCGCCCAGCTCGGCGGGATCGACACCAGCGCGATGGACACCATGGCCGCCCAGCGCATCCAGGATCTGCGCGCCACGCTCGACCGGCTGGAAAAACGGGTGGACGACCTCAAGCGGGTCAAGATGCTGGCCGAGCAGACTGCGCCACAGATCCGCCTGATGCAGGAAAACGCCCGGCTGCTGGTCAATAAATTCAACGACATCAAGAACCTGACGATCCCGGCCTGGCAAAAGCAGTTTGCCTTGCAGATCGTTTTGCTCGAACAAAAACGCGGCGCCGACCTTGCCAATGCCGTCGACGACGCCACCAACGAAGCCCTGAAGCGCAGCGCCGATCTGCTGCGCCAGAACACCCAACAGATCGGTCGCGCCGCCCAGCGTGGCGTGATCGATATCGAGACGCTGGAACACGTCAATCGCCAGACCATCGGCGCGCTCGAAGATGCTCGCCAGATCGTCGAGGAAGGCCGCCGGCAGCGGGCCCAGACCGATGCCCAGCTCGAATCGATGCGTACCCAGCTGCTGACGGTGATGAACCGCCAGGGCCCGGCGATGTAACTGGTCAACCCCTTTTCCCGCCGCCCCGGGCGGCGCTTCGCTCCAGAAAGGAACAATAAATGAGCCGTCTTATCGACTTGCAGAAGAAATCGACCATCGTGCTGGAAAAGCGCGGCCTGACCAAACCCCCGGTCTGCCGGGTCGGTCTCGCGCTCGATGTGTCCGGTTCGATGATGGATGAGTACCGTGCCGGTCTGGTCCAGGAGACCGTGACCCGTCTGCTTGCCTATGCCGCCAATTTCGACGACAACGGCGAAATGGAAGTCTGGACCTTCGACCATCGCGCGTCCGAAGCGCCCGCCGTCAGCGTGCGCGACTACGAAGGCTATGTGGACCGCGCCATCGTCAATAACGACGATGTGGCCAAGTGGGGCACCACCCGCTACGGCGATGTGGCCGACAAGATGCTCGACCATTATTTCCGGGGCAAGAAGAAGACCATCCGCACCGGTGGCATCCTGGGCGGCCTGTTCGGCAAGAAGGAAACCAAGATCGAAGCCGCCCAGGATACCCATATCCCGGCCATGCTGTTCTTTATCTCCGACGGGGAGAACGAGGACCGCAACACCGCCTACAAGATCTTCGAGGCGTCGCAGCAGTTCAATGCCTACTGGCAGCTGGTCGGCGTCTCCAACCAGAGCCGCTTTGACTTCCTCAATCAGGTGGCCAACGACCTGCCCAATGCCGGTTTCGTCCATCTGCCCGATCTGCGCATCAGCGATGAGGTGCTGTACGACAAGCTGATCACCACCGAAGTGGTGAACTGGCTCAAAACCAAATAATCTGCGATATTGCTGCTAGATAATTACTCAGCAATAGTCATTTTTGAAAGGAAATAGCATGATCAATCTGGACAAAGGCGGCCGTATCAACCTGGCCAAGAACAACCCCGGTCTGACCAAGATCAAAGTCGGTCTGGGCTGGGATGCCAAGAGCTTCGATACCGGCTCGAGCTTCGATATCGACGCGTCAGTGTTCGTGCTGGGCCAGGGCAAGCTGCTGAGCGACGGCCACTTTGTGTTCTACAACAACCTGCAAACCCCGGAAGGCGCCGTGCGCCATTCGGGCGACAACCGCGACGGCGCGGCCCAGGGCGATGACGAGACCATCCATATCGATCTGGCTGCACTGCCGCCCAATGCCGATGAAATCTCCTTCGTCGTCACCATCCACGACGCCGATGCCCGTCGCCAGAACTTCGGCCAGGTGCGCAACAGCGCCATCCGCCTCTATGACGCCAACAACGGCAGCATCATTGGCCAGTACAAGCTCGAAGAGGAATACAGCACCGAAACCGCCCTGCAATTCGGTTCGGTGAAGAAGAACGACGCCGGCGAATGGAGCTTCGTCGCCGTCGGTGCCGGCTATCGGCGCGGTCTGGTCGACTTCGTGCGTGCCTACGGCGGCAACGTCTGAGTCTGTGCGGCCGGGCAACCGGCCTGGAGCGGGGCCGGGCCCCGCTCCGCACGGCGCGGCGTCGATTGCGATTACAATGACACTTCCCTGCGCCCGTTACGGGTCCATACCCGATGGTCAAACCGCTGTTTTCCAACGATTCCCAGCCGCCGTCGCCAGCCACCTCGGCTTCGACCCCTAAACCCCTGTTCGGGGCCGATCCGGCACCGGCCCAGACGCCGACTCCGGTACCGTTGCTGGCGCCGACTCCCGCTCCACCTCGCGCCACGCCTTCCCCCCAACCGCTATTTGGTAACGAGCCACCGGCACCGCCTGCGCCCCAGCCGGCCCCGGCGCCGCGTCCCGCTCCTTCGCCCTTATTTGCTCCCGGTTCTGCCGGCGAGCCGCCGCCCGTGAAACCCGTGGTGCGCCAGCCCGCGCCGGTGTTTCGTGACGCCGAACAGATCTGGCTCGAAAAGCTCGATCTCGAATCCAAACGCCTGTTCCCCGATACCACCGCCTCGGTCTACGCCCAGATGACCGTGGTATGGCGCGCCTTGCTGCCTTTCTCGGAGCGGGCCGTGCTTGAACTGGCCGAATCCGAACTGCGCTCGGCCGCTCAGCTCAGTTCGCGTATCGCCAGCCTGGCCCAGTCGGCTGCCCAATTACGCATCGCCGAACAGCTCGATGCCCTGGCCCAGGCCATGGACGGCAGCTCGCGCGGCTGGTTTGCCTCACTGCGTCGGGAAGACCCGGCGAGCCTCGTCGCCGGTATCCAATCGGCCGAGCCACGGCTCAAGGCGCTATTCGACGATCTCGACGAGGTCGAACAGTCGCTGCCGCCCTTGCGCGAACGGCTTGAAGCCTTCCACCAGGGCGTGGCCTGTCTGGCCACCATCGGCGAGCAGGAATGGCGCGTTTCACTCGAAGCCAAGGCACAGTTGCTGCACCACGCGCTCTATAACCTCGATCTCAACCGCGCCCATTGCACCCAGCAACGCCAGTTGTTTGCGGCATGGGGCGAGAATATCCAGCGGCTGGTCTATCTGGCCTACCCAAGTTGGAAAATGGCCAAGCACTAAGCCATTCCGCTGGCCGCGCGGTGCTGACCTTGCTGGTGCCTCAAGGCTGACGGTAGAAAATTAAGAATCAGGAAATAATGCATGCTAGATGCAGAGAGGCTTTTGGTTGATTCATAAAATATACTTCTGCGGCTCCGGCTCCGGCTCCGGCTCCGGCTCCGGCTCCGGCTCCGGCTCCGGCTCCGGCTCCGGCTCCGGCTCCGGCTCCGGCTCCGGCTCCGGCTCCGGCTCCGGCTCCGGCTCCGGCTCCGGCCACGCCACCCTGATCTCTCACCCGCATCGCCCGCTGCCAACAGAAAACCCCGCTCGGCAAGACGGTGTCCTGCAAGGCGACCGTTCCTGCGATCACTTCCCGGAGCCGGCTTGAAAGCCCTGCGCGCCCGTCTGGTTACCCATCCGCCCGCCTTCCGCGCCCTGCTGCTGAGCGATGTCGCCATGCAACTCGCCATGATGGTCGGACAGGTCGCTATCCCCTGGTGGATCTCCGACCATGGCGGCGCCGTCCATCTGGCCATCTACGGTACCGTGATGGCCATCACCATGCTGATCTCGCTGCCGCTGCTCGCGCCCGTGGGCGACCGCTGGCCCAAGTCCCGCCTCATTGCCTCGAGCCTCGCCCTGTTCAGCGTCGTCACCCTGATCCTGGCCTTGCTCGCCAGCTTCGATTACTACGACCTCTGGCTGGTCATCGCCCTCAAAGCCCTGAGTGTCACCGCCAACGCCGTCCTCGGCCCCGCTTCCTTCAGCATCGCAGCTGAATTGGTGCCGCCTGAGCGCCTGTCCGATGGTCTTGGCCTGCAAAAAAGCGCCCAGGCCATCGGCCGTTTGGTCGGCCCCGCCCTGGGCGGACTCGCCCTCGCCCTGTTCGGTACGGCAGCGGCACTATGGCTGCATGTCCTGCTGCTCGTCATCGCTTCGCTGGCCGCCTGGCGCATCATCGTTCCACCCGCTGACCCCCACCGCGCTTCATCACATGAACCATGGTGGCCGGCATTGCGCGCAGGCTTCCTCGCCAAATGGCGTATCCCACTTGAACGCTACTGGACCGCCACCGCCTTCCTGATGATGCTGTTCTTCCTCCCGGTCCTCGGCCTCTTGATGCCACTGAAAGTGCGCGAACTCGGCCTCTCGGGCGCCTGGCTCGGGGCCTGCGAGGCCGGCATCAGCTTCGGCATGCTCATCGGCTCCCTCGGCGGCGCCGATTGGCTGTCTCACCGCTTCGGCCGTTTCCGCGCCAGCTTCGGCGCCATGATGGGCTCGGGATTGGCGCAAATGCTGGTCGGCGCCACCACCTCACCCTATCTGCTGGTACTGGGCTTCGTCGTCGTCGGTCTCAGCCTGGCCGTGGTACAGATGGTCGGACAAACCCACCGCATGCTGGCCATGCCGCCCGATTTCCGCGCCAGAATGACCGCCGTCAATATGATGGTCCTGCAAATCGCCGGCGCCCTCGGGCCCATGCTGGCAGGCTGGGGCCTGCTCTATATCACCGCCGGCCAGGTCTACCTGCTCTTCGGCTTCTCCTACGGATTCGCCGCCCTGGGCTTCCTGCGCGTCCCCGGCTACCGCAACTTCCTCGAACTCGACCACGAAGCCGTCAAAGGCTGGTACGGTCGCTTTTATCCTCAACTGTTCGGCAAGGAGTCCTCAGCGGCGGACAAACCTTAGAACCACCCCGTCCACCGCTTCCATCCCGACAACCATCCATTCTTCCATATAAAAATTTGTCCGATTTGTACCTATAAGCCACGCTCTATCGATAGGTGGAGTGTGTCCAATACGCATTTTTTGACAACCCCTATCCCCATTCCCGACCTTGCCACGGTCCTGTTGCCCTTGTCGCCGCTGAAACCGCCTCCAACCACAGCAGAAATACCGATCGCCCCAATACCCGCGGCTCGCCGGGAAAAGGCATCCAGCCAGCAGCGTGTTCACCCTCTCCAATCTCCGCCTCCAACCACCCCAGCCCCGCACCGTCTCATGGTAAGAATCTCTTCTGTTTTGAAATTCTTTTATAAAATCGATTTTCTCAGCTAAATGCCTTGCAGATAATTTGCATAAAAATAACTATTTTTTGCCTTCGCTTGAGCTTCCGCCACCCACTTCCTGCTTATCACTGCCAGGTCAGCCCGATCTGCTGGAATTCCGCGATTGGCGCGCTTGGATAAGCCTCTAGAATCCAACTCCGTTCTTTGGAAGAAAGGCGCTTTTGTCCATGTCGTCCGCCCAACTTTTTGCCCTGGCTGCGATTGGCCTGTGGGGCACGCTGGCCCTGCTGTCGGTCAAATTGGCCGCCGTGCCGCCGCTGTTGCTGGTGGCTTGCGCCTTGTTGATCGGTAGCGTCTGCGGCCTGCCGTACTGGCGTCAGTGGCGCGTACCCTTATCGACGCTGGCTTTGGGCTGCTATGGCCTGTTTGGCTATCACTTCGCGTTGATCATGGCTTTTCGCCATGCGCCGGCCATCGAGGCCAATCTGATCAACTATCTGTGGCCATTGCTGATCGTGCTGTTGTCGCCGCTGTTGCTGCCGGGAGTGCAGCTCGGGATGCGCCATATCGTCGGCGGTCTGCTGGGTCTGAGCGGTTGTGTGCTGGTGTTTGCCGGGCGCGGTTTGAGTCTGGGTGGCGGGCAATGGCTGGGTTACGGACTGGCGCTAGCTGCTGCCTTGATGTGGTCGAGCTATTCGCTGCTGACCCGGCGGGTTGCGCCGTTTCCGACCGGGGCGATTGGCGGTTTCTGCCTGGTATCGGGCCTGCTGGCGCTGCTGGCCCATCTCGCGCTGGAACCTGCTTACCGCCCAAGCGGCCAGGAATGGTCGATGTTGCTGCTGCTTGGCCTGGGCCCGATGGGCGCCGCCTTCTTTCTGTGGGATGCAGCCTTGAAACGCGGTGATCCGCGCAGCATCGGCACCTTGGCCTATCTGACACCGCTGCTATCGACCGGCCTTCTGGCCCTGTTCGGCGGCGGTCGCCTCGGCCTTGGCAGCGCCCTGGCGCTGGGCCTGATTCTGACTGGCGCCTGGCTTGGCCGTGAGCGCCGGGTGGCCGTGGCGAGTGCCGCCTAGTCTGAGCTATGATCTTCCCCGATTTGATCGACCTTACTTATCTCAATTCGGGGAATCTCCAATGCTCGACAGCGCTGCCCGATTTTTCCGCGACCTCGATGCCGGGGTTGATTTCTGTTCCCTGCGGCTGGTCGAAGAAGTAGGGGAGAGCCTCAGCGTAAAGAACGGCGTGGTCGAGCCACCGCGCCGCCATCGTGATCTGGGTGCCATGGTCACGGTGATTCATCAAGGCGGTTATGGTTATGCCGCTACCTCCGACTTGTCCGAAGCCGGCTTGCTGGCCGCCATCGCCCAGGCCCGCCAGTGGGCCGCCACCAGCCGCGAACGCTCGGTGTTCGATTTCTCCGCCTACCAGCCCAGCCATCCACGCGGCCGCTATATCGGCCGCCATGCCGACACGACCGCCGATTGGCCGCGCCGCGAACTGCTCGACCGGATGCTGGCCGAATCGGCAGCCTGCGGCCGCGATCCGCGCATCGTCGACTGGTCGGTCAATATCGAACACCTCGATGTGCGCCAGCACTACCTGACCTCGGGCGGCGGTGAAGTCGAACAGCGCTTTCGGATGGTCATCCCTGGCCTGATGGCCACCGCCTTCGCCGACGGCGAATCACAGACCCGCAGTCTCGGCGGCCAGTACAACGGCTATTGCCGCCAGGGCGGCCTCGATATCCTCGATGCCGCCGGACTCGACGGCTCGGGCGCCCGGGTCGCCGACGAAGCCCTGCAACTGCTGCTGGCACCCAACTGTCCCACCGGCACCATGGACCTCCTGCTGATGCCCGAGCAGATGATGTTGCAGATCCACGAATCGATCGGCCATCCGCTCGAACTCGACCGTATCCTCGGCGACGAGCGCAATTTCGCCGGCACGAGCTTCGTCGGACTCGATATGTTCGGCCACTATCGCTATGGCTCCGAACAGCTCAACGTCACCTTCGATCCCACCCTCGACGAGGAATTCGCCAGCTACGGCTGGGACGACGACGGCAGCGCAGCCGAGAAGGTCTGGCTGATCCGCGACGGCATCCTGCTGCGTCCGCTCGGCGGCGCCATCTCGCAAGCCCGCGCCGGACTCAGCGGCGTTGCCAACTCCCGTGCCTGCAACTGGAACCGGCCACCGATCGACCGCATGGCCAACCTCAATATCGAACCGGGCGATAAGCCGCTGTCGGCCTTGATCGGCTCGATCGAGCGCGGTGTGCTGATGGATACCAATGTGTCGTGGTCGATTGACGACTCGCGCAATAAATTCCAGTTCGGCTGTGAATGGGGCCAGCTGATCGAGAACGGTGAACTGAAGGGCGTGGTCAAGAATCCCGGCTATCGCGGCGTCTCGGCCACCTTCTGGCGCGCTCTCAAGGCGGTGGGCGACCGCTCGACCTTTACCTCGATGGGTACCCCGTTCTGCGGCAAGGGCGAACCGAGCCAGGTGGTGAGGGTAGGCCACGCGGCACCGGCCTGCCTGTTCGATCGGATCGAAGTCTTCGGCGGCGCCTGAACGCCTTCCCTCAATCCCCGCGCCGCTGGCGCAACCGCTCCGGAATCTGCGATGGACCAGCAAGCCTTCTACCGTTTGGCCGATCATCTGCATTCGCTGCTGCGCGGCGACGAGGCGTTTACCGCCTGGCTCGCTGCGGAAGACACCGATTTCATCCGCTTCAACCACGGCCGGGTACGCCAGGCCGGCAGCGTGAGCCAGGCTTACCTCGACCTGCAATGGCTGCGCGGTGCCCGCCATATCAGCGAAACCGTGGCGCTGTCGGGCACCGCCGCCGACCTGGAGCGTGTGTCGCGCCTGGTCGGCGAATTGCGCAGCCTGCTCGATCAGGTCCCCGACGACCCCTATCTGCTGCTCAATACCGAGCCACACAACAGCCAGCATCTGGCCGTCAGCCGACTGCCATCCGCCGAGTCCATGGTGGACGATATCGTGAGCGCCGCCGCCGGTGACGATCTGGTGGGCGTGCTGGCAGCCGGCCCGATGCGCTATGGCTTTGCCAATAGCTGGGGCCAGCGCAACTGGCACGAAAGCGCCAGCTGGAATTTCGACTGGAGCCTCTATGCCCACGGCGACAAGGCGGTAAAGCGCGGTGGCGCAGGCTTTGAGTGGGACGCTTCGCTACTCAAGACATCCCTGGCGCGCGCCCGCGAAGAACTGGCACTGCTGCGCCGTCCGGTCAAACCGCTGTCACCGGGCCGCTATCGCGCCTTCATGACGCCGAGCGCCCTGTCCGAACTCGTGCAGATGTTCAACTGGGCCGGTTTCTCCGAAAAGGAAATCCGCGCCAAACGCAGCGCCATGCTGCGCTTGACCACCGGCGAGGCTACTCTGTCGCCGCGCTGCCATCTGTACGAAGACACCGCGGGCGGCCTCGGGCCCGCCTTCCAGCGCCAGGGCTTTATCAAGCCCGCCCGGGTCGATCTGGTGCAGAACGGCCGCTTCGCCTCCAGCCTGGTCAGCCCGCGCTCGGCCCGTCAGTATGGCGTGGCCAGCAATGGCGCCGGCGCCGAGGAGGGGGCCGAGTCGCTGGCCCTGGGACCGGGCGATCTGCCCATGGCCAAGGCGCTCGCAGCGCTCGATACGGGGCTTTATATCTCCAACCTCTGGTATCTCAACTATTCCGACCGTGGCGCGGCCCGCGTCACCGGTATGACCCGCTTTGCCTGCTTCTGGGTCGAAAACGGCCAGATCGTCGCCCCGCTCGATGTGATGCGCTTTGACGACAGCCTCTACCGTCTGCTGGGCGATCAGCTCGAAGCACTGACCTGCGAAACCGAGCTGTTGGCGGATCCCAACAGTTACGGCGCCCGTCTGTCACACAGCATCCGCGTGCCGGGCGCGCTGTTGTCCGGTCTGCAATTGGTGTCGTGAATGGCCGGGTCGGTGGTCGTCAATGGCGAGCTGGCCGGCAGCCTGTCCGCCCAGGATCGTGGCTTCACCTTCGGCGATTCGGTGTTCCGCACCCTGCGCTGCGAGGCCGGGCGGCTATGGTTCTGGTCGCGCCACTACGCCAAGCTCGCGGCCGATTGCGCGCGGCTGGGGCTCAACTGTCCCGCAGAGGCCACGCTATTGGCCGATCTGGCGCTGCTCGTGCCTACCAATGCCGCCATACGGATCACCATCTCGCGTGGCGTGGCGGCGCGTGGCTATGCCTGCGACCCGACGGCGCCGGTGACCCGGGTGCTTGGGCTGGCGCCCTTGCCGAGCTATCCCGCCCATTGGTTCAGCACCGGCGCCCCGCTGCGCCACTGCGACTGGCGCTGGTCGCGCCAGCCGGGACTGGCCGGGCTCAAGCACGGTAATCGGCTCGATCAGGTGATGGCGCGGCGTGAATGGCACGATCCCACGCTATTCGATGGCCTGATGCGCAATATCGACGGCGAACTGGTGTCGGGGGTGATGAGCAATTTGTGGCTGCGCTGCGGCGACCGGCTGCTGACGCCACCGCTGGTCGGCGAAGGCGTGGCCGGCGTGACGCGCGCCTGGGTGTTCGACTGGGCAACTCAGCAGGGCTATGCGGCTGTGGAAAAGCCATTGCGGCCCGAAGCACTGGCCCAGGCCGATGAGGTAATACTGTGCAATAGCCTCGCTGGCATCGTGCCAGTAGCTGGCGATGGGGTATTTATATGGCATAATTTCTCCCTGGCGCACCGGCTACGACAGGCGTGGCTGGAGGAAGCCGCCAGAGAGAGCATCATATGTCCAACATCCTAAAACTACTGATCAGCGCAGGTCTCGCGCTCGGCGCCGCCCAGGCGGCCAAACCCGCCCCGGTACCTGCGCCCAAGCCGCAGGCCATCCCGTTCAAGTTCGAACCAGTCAATTACGCCACCCTCGCCGAATACGAGCGCAAGCGCTGCGATGGTCTGGTCGAGGAATACCGGATCATCGAGAAGCGCAAGCAACTGGGCGGCGGCCGCGAGTGGGAAGTGGAAAAGATGCTGGCCAAGCAAAAGAAGATCGACGGCGACTATGACCGTTACTGCCTCAAGGGCAGACAGCCGATCGACCCGGCCACCGTCACCGCCACCCCGCCCGCCCAAGCTGGCGCCAAATAAAGTCGCCTCCGACGGGCCGGAGCGTCGGGATAAAAAACCGGAAAACAGTCTACAAGAGCAGATAACCTTCCTAATGAATTAGGAAAGTTATCTGCTTTTTTTATGACTCGAATGGAAGATCAGTGGCCACCCGGCTTGGGCGGTTCGGAGGGGGAGGGGGCAGGCTTGTCCGAAGCACTCGGCTTGCTGCCGGCATTCATTGCTTCGATGGCTTCCTTGAGATTCAGGCAGGCCACGTCTTTCTTGTCGCGTACCGCGCCGCCTTCGAGTTCGCATTCACGGTTGGAGAACTTGAGCATGGCGCCGCGTGCCTTCTCCAGCTCCTTGCCCTTGGGGCTGTTGCCAAGGCTCTGCTGGATCGTGGCCAGCACCTTTTCCAGCGCCTCGCGCTCCAGCCGCAAGCGGATCTGATCTTCGCGCAACAGCCGCATATCGGTGGCCTGTGCTTCGATCTGGACCTTGGCGTCGTCGAGCTTCTTCTCCAGTTGCTGCTTTTCCTCGCTGAGCTTGTCGCTCTCGCTGCGGGCGCTGCGCACCTGGGCCAGCAGGTTCTGCTCGGCGGCCTTGTTGCGCTTGGTGGCGATTGCCAGCCCGCTGATAAAGCCGCCAACGCCTATCATCAATACCAGCACCACCGCCAGCACGCTCAACATGGCGTTCATCCCACTGCCTATGCCACCACGCAGCGCCAGCAGCACGCGCTTGGCGAGCGGCAGTTTGACCGGGCTTGCTTCCTTGGTGTCGCTCATCAGGGCGGTGCTCCGCAAATAACGACCTGTCCCCGTTTTATCAGATCGATAGCCAGGGGCAAAGGACGGATTCACGTCGCGGCGCGCAATATGATGTTAGAATAGCGCCCGAAACACGCTGGTTTGACGGAGGAATAAATGGCTGATGCCCGAGCAATAAACGAAAACCGCGCCGTCTTACGATCGGCGCGGTTTTCGTTACTGTGGGTTGGCTCCCCGACCTGGGCTCGAACCAGGGACACACGGATTAACAGTCCGTTGCTCTACCGACTGAGCTATCGGGGAACTGGTATTACCAGTCTGATACAAGCCCGTCACCAGGACGGACTCTTCGGTATTTGGGTTGGCTCCCCGACCTGGGCTCGAACCAGGGACACACGGATTAACAGTCCGTTGCTCTACCGACTGAGCTATCGGGGAACCGAAGAAGCCGGCATAATAATGAGCTAACTCCGGCGTGTCAACCGTTTTGTTCAAAATTTTTCCTAGACGAGGAAAGCTGTGCTCAAGAAAATCGCCATCACCCTAGCGGTTGTGGTCGCCATCGTGGCGGCTGCCCCGCTGCTGTTCCCCTATGACCACTACAAGACACGCGTCGAAGAAGCCCTGAAGGCGCGCATCGGGATCGATACCAAGATCGGCCAGATCCGCTTTGGCTACGAGCCTGTCCCGACCCTGTTCCTCGAAGACATCGAATTCGGCCGCGACAACGAAGGCAAGATCGGCCAGGTCCGCGTGCCGATCACCTGGAAGAATCTGTTCAACTTCCGCACCGAGCTGCACCGCGTGGTCTTTGCCGAAGCCCTGCTGCGCGAAGACTTCGCCCGTTCGCTGCCCGGCCGGCTCAAGCCCAGCGCCGAGGGCGATATCCATCTGGCCACCGTCAAGCTCGAACGGTTGACCCTGCAATTGCCCAAGAGCCAGTTCGGTCCCTTGTCGGGCGGCTTGCAGCTCAACTCCGACGGTACCTTCAAGGAAGTCACCCTGACCGACAGCACGGGCGTGGCCGAAGCCACCATCAAGCCCAAGAGCGGCAAGTTCTCGATCGACTTCCAGGCCCGCAACTGGACCTTGCCCGGCAAGCATCCGGTGCCGTTTGACCACCTGACCGTGCGCGGCGTGGCCGATGCCAATGGCGCGGTGATCGACGATATCCGTGGCCAGCTGTTCAGCTCGGTCTTTACCGGCACGGCCCAGATCGACTGGCAGACCCAGTGGCAACTGTCCGGCACCCTGGAAACCAAGAGCCTGCAAGTCGAGCCGCTGATCCTGGTCTTTAACGACAACACCCGTGCCAGCGGCCGGATGGCGGCAGCGGCCCAGTTCCTGCTGGTCGGCGACAGCTACGAAAACCTGTTCACCCAGCCGCAGATCGCCATGAATTTCGCCATCAGCAACGGCAATCTGCATAACCTCGACCTGGTCGGTCCGCTCAAGAGCCAGGGCCCGACGGTGCAGCGCCGCGGCGGTCAGACCACCTTCGAAACCCTGACCGGCGTCTTCAAATACGACCAGGGCAAGATTCTGCTGCAAGACCTCAAGCTCGATTCGGGCAAGTTCAAGGCCCAGGGCAATCTGACCATTGCCGGCGAGCAGGATATTTCCGGCCGTATCTCCGCTCAGCTCAAGAGCGGTTCACTGGTGGTGCAGAACACCATGACGGTGGCGGGCAAGCTCAATGCTCCCGAACTGCACAGCGGCGGCACCTACAAGCCGGGCGGCGGCACGACGCAGATCTTCTGATCCGATCACTTGCAGTCGTCTGCTCGACCTGATCGCCCCGCAGCCCGCACCACCCTGGTGCGGGCTGTTTTTTTATCGGAACGGCTCGGCTATCATCGGCGCTCGCGGCTGCCGTCCGGTTGGCCGATTTCCTTATTTCCCACAGACGGACCCACAGCGATGTCCTGGCAAGAATTTTTGCGTACCCAAGGCGGACGTATCGAGGAATCAGGCGAGATCGCCTTTGCCGACACCGGCGCTGCCGCCCTCGACGGCGTGGCCCTGGTGCCACTTACCCATCACGGGCTGATCCGTTTCAGCGGCGAGGAAACGGTGGCCTTCCTGCACGGCCAGTTGTCGAGCGATCTCAAGAAGCTGCCGCAGAACACCATCCAATACAGCAGCTACTCCACCCCCAAGGGCCGAATGCTGGCGAGCTTCCTGGTGCTGCGCGACGGGGTGGACCTGCTGCTGGAAACGCCGCGTCCCCTGCTGCCGGCCCTGCAAAAACGGCTGTCGATGTTCGTGCTGCGGGCCAAGACCCGTGCCAGCGACGCCAGCGAGGAACGGGTGCTGCTTGGCCTCGCCGGCACCCGGGCCTTGACGCTGGCCGAGTCAGTGTTTGGCGAGCTGCCGGCCGAGCCGATGCGCGGTAAGCCGATCGACGCCGGAATGCTGTGGCGCCTTGGCGGTGACCGGATTGAACTGGTGCTCACGCCCGAGCTGGCCCCCACCATCTGGCAGCGCCTGACCGAAGCGGGCGCCACGCCAGCCGGCACGGCGGTCTGGAACCTGTCCGATATCCGGACCGGCATCGTCTGGGTGGTGCCGGGCAATCAGGAAGAATTCGTGCCGCAGATGGCCAATATGGACCTGCTGGGCGCCATCAGCTTCAACAAGGGCTGCTATCCCGGTCAGGAAATCGTGGCCCGCACCCACTATCTGGGCAAACTCAAGCGCCGCGCCTTCCGTGTTCGCGCCAACGGTCCCATCGAGCCCGGCCAGGAAGTGTTCAGCACGGAAATGCAGGGCCAGCCTTCGGGTCGGATTGCCCTTGCTGCTCCCGCTGATGATGGCCACTGGGAAGCACTGGTCGTGGTGCAGATCAGCAGCACCCAACACCCGCTCCATCTGGGCAGCCTCGACGGGATGCCGCTCGAATTGCTCGATCTGCCCTATCCGGTACGCGGTCCCAATGACTGAGGCAGCCAACTGCTTCATCTACTACAAACTGCCCACCGGCTGCGATACGGCGGCGCTGGAGGAACAAGTACGCAGCTTCCAGGTCGAGATTGCCCGGCTAAGCGCAGTGCAGGGCAGTCTGCATAGGCGGCTCGATGGCGCACCGACCTGGATGGAGGTCTACCCGGGCGTGTCTGACCGCCCAGCCTTCGAAGCCCTGCTGGCCCGGCTCAGTGCCGGGCTGCCGCAGCCACGACAGACGGAGTGGTTCGTGGAGATGTGAGGAGGGGAGGCGGAGAAAAATATTGAGGCATATATATTGCATTTTTTATTAGATACGTCTTCTGGTCTTGCAAGGTATTTTCCTATAATTTCCACCTCCACCTCCACCTCCACCTCCACCTCCACCTCCACCTCCACCTCCACCTCCACCTCCACCTCCACCTCCACCTCTCCAACTCACTGCGCCGTCGTCTTTCCCCTTAGCTCCACCACACCACCGGCCTCTTCTGACTAATAGGTGGGTTGTCCAAACACTCCATCGATTTTCAGTAATATTCGCCAGCCACAATGGCGGCCCTTTTGCCTTGTGGGGTACGCCTTGAAATCCTTGCTCCGTTTATCGCTAGCCAGTCTGGTCAGTCTGGGTCTTTGTTTGCCTGCTGCTGCTGATATCGTGCTGGGCCAGATCGTCAACAGTCGGGGCGACTGGTCCGACAACTGCCGCGATTTCAGCGCAGGTGCGCGGGTCTACCTCGATGGTCTCAATGCCCGGGGCGGCATCAATGGAGAGCGAGTGGTGCTGGCAGAACGGGAAGAAGGTGCTTCGGCAAGCGATACGGTGCAGATCGCCCGTACCTTGGTGGAACAGCAGCGTGCCGTGGCGCTGTTTGGCCTCTGTGGCGGGATGGCAGCGCGTGATGTGGCGGCGAGTCCGTGGTTTCGCAGCGCTGGCGTGGCGATGCTGGCGCCGCAATCGGGGGCCTTGGCTTTACGTGGTGCACAAGCCGGGGAGGTCTACCATATCCGCGCCAGTGACGCCGACGAGGCCGACAAACTGGCCACTACGCTGCTCGGCTTTGGCCTGCGCCGGGTGGCGCTGATCTATGGGGCCGACGAACCGGGCAGGGCAGGCAAAATGGCCTTCGAGCGTGCGCTGTCGCTGCGTGGCGTACAGCCGCTGTTGAGCGTGGCGCTGGCCGGAGACGGCAGCGACGCCGCCGCGCTGGCACAGCGGATCGGTGGCCAGGCGGTCCAGGCCGTGATGCTGACTGCCTCGACGCTGGCTAGCGCTGCGATGGTGGCCGAGTTGCGTCGGGTGTTGCCGGGCGTGATGATCTTTGCCACCTCGGGCATCAACCACGCCACCCTGGCCGACTATCTGGGTTCGCGCGAAGCTGCTCAGGGCGTGGTGATTGCCACCTTGATGCCTTCTCCCTATTTCGCCGTTACGCCGATTGCCCGCGAGCATATCCGCCAGATGCGCCAATTTCGCGACGAGCCGCCTTCTCATGCCACGCTGGAAGGTTATGTGGCAGCCCGACTGGCCGTCGAGGCGATCCGCCGTGGTGGCCGGCGGCCTGACAGTATGGTGCGGGTGCTGGCCGGGCTCGGTGCAGTCGATGTCGGCGGCTACCAGGTCGATATCGGACGCGGCAAGCCCGGTAGTGCGTTTGTCGATGTGGCGGTGGTGTCCAAAGGCGGACAGCTACTCAATTAAGGTTGAGAGGCGAGCGCGGCTTTTGCTGATATATCGATATAGAAATTAATCTGCAAAATATCTGCAATTTCTAATGCTAGGTATATCAAGTTAATAAATTTTTATGCATGACCTCTTTAAGATGACCAATTGCCCTTGTTGCCACTGCTGATCTTGCCTACGCTTGCCGGCCGTGTAGTCAGCGTTTTTATTTCCCTCTTATAGATTTTTCGCCAGTCAGTGGCGACTACCTGCTCGCTGGTGTGATCAAGGAAGCTATGCAATTCAAACTGCTGTTGATGTTGCTGGGGATGTGCGGGCTGTCAGCGGTCCAGGCTGCGGAGACACCTGTGGTGGTCGAAACGCCCAATTCTGCTGTGCCGGCTACGCCGCCCGCGACACTTGCCCAAGATGCCGAGATTGCTCTGGTCAGCGGCTACGAGCCCAAGTCGTCCGATAACCGGGTGCAGGTGCTGGTGGATCGTCCGGGCAAGTCGGTGGTGCTGGTGCTGACCAGCTACGAAAAGATCATGTGGCATGTCACTGTCACGCCCAATACCAAGCTGCAAGCGGTGCTGTTTGGCAGCTACAAGAAATCGCAGGTGACGCTGGGCGGTCAGACGAAGCTCTACCGGGTCGCCTTGCCCTATGCCTATGAGGCCGGCAATCAGAAATTCGTCGAATTGCTGGGGCAGCTCAATCAATGGTTCGGCGTGCGCAAGGTCGATGCCTTCTATGGCGCCTACAGCCTGCCTGCACAGGTGCAGATCCGGCAAACGGTCAAATCGAATGAAGCCCTGGCGCTCGATGGTCCGGCTTCGCAGCCGTCGCCGGTGAACTTTAGCTTCGACCTGGTCGGGCAGGACTATTCTCGGGTCAAATGGACCCCCTCGGGGCCGGCTGGACAGAACACGGCCCATGCAGTGCTCGATGGCAGGATCGTGCTGTCACCCGATGGCGCCACGGTCTATCAGGTAATCAACGAGCAGTTGGTGTTGCAGTCGCCCGCCACCCAGGCCAAGACCGTGATCGAGGTGCCGGGCAACTATCCCGATTTCTCCTGGGTCACGGGGCTGGCCTACGACAGTCGCCGGCAGACCGTCGCGATTGCCACCCTGGGCGGCGAAGGTTTCCTCTACCGCTTTGATGCGGCCGGGAAGCGCTGGCTGGGCGTTCAGTCGCTCAATAACCTCGATTTGCATGGCCTGAGCTACGACGCCAAGAACGACCGCTATCTCGCCTGGGAGCGCTACCAGGAACAGCTGGTGTTTCTGACGCCCAAGGGCCAACTGCTCGATACCCACGCACTCAAGGGCAAGCTGGCGGGCTTTGAGCGACTGTTCGAGCGCGGCAATAGCCAGGCGCCCGAACTGCGGATCTTCCCGCAGGGCAACCATATCGCCCTGCTTTATATAAAAGGCCCGTTCGTCGAGCGCATCTGGGTCTACGACACCAACAAGCGTACGGCCGTGCTGACCTATCAACGGCCCGGCGCATAAAGGACAACACCCCGCAGGGCTGACTACTCTGCGGGGTGTTGGTGAGAAGCCGGTGCGGCTTACTTCTTGGCGCCGAAGTACTTGGCGTAGATCTTGTCGTAGCTGCCGTCTTCCTTGATCTTCTTCAGACCTTCGTTGATCTTGGCCACCACTTCCAGATTGCCTTTCTTGACGGCAAAGCCGTAGTACTCGGGGGCGAAACCGGCGTCTTCGACGGTTTTGAGCTTGGCATCGGGGTTGTTGGCGACAAAGTGGATCACTACACCGTTATCGGCCACCACCGCATCGATACCGCCGTTTTGCAGTTCCTTGAGCGCGAGCGGGGTGCTTTCGAAGCGCTTGATTGCCTGGCTGGTCTTGCCGAGCAGTTTCTGCACCACTTCGTCACCGGTCGTGCCGGTCTGCACACCGACCTTCTTGTCCTTCAGATCGTCTGCCTTGGCCACTTTGCTGGCTTCCGGCACAGCGATCAGCTGCTTGGCCTCGAAGTAGGGCTCGGAGAAGTCCATCGTGGCCTTGCGGGCGTCGGTGATCGTCACCGACGAAGCCACGATATCGCGGTCGCCCGTGTCGAGCGTGGCAAAGATGCCTTCCCACGGCGTGTTGATGAATTCGAGCTTGAAGTTGGCTTTCTCGCTGATGGCAGTCAGCACATCGACGGTGAAACCGACCACCTTCTTGTCTTCGCTGAGCGATTCGAACGGCGCGTAGGCGGCGTCGGTGGCGACCTTATAGGTCTTGGCGGCCGAGGCAGCGGGCGTCGGGCTGGGCGTCGGGGACGACGGCGACTGGGCCGCCTCATCCTTCTTGCCACAGGCGGCCAACAACAGGCTGGCGGCGAAAACACTCATCAGTGTGCGGCGGGTCGAATTCATCTGTGTCATGCCTCCGTGTTCGAATGGGATCCGGCAGCGGCGCCAGGCGCGCCAGCGGCCGAAGCGCCACACTATAGCAACACGGCCTGAACGGCTCAAAGCGGCGCTGCGGCAGTGTTGCGACCATGTCTAGCCAAGTTGCCGGCCCGGCTTGCCGCCTGCCTAAGGCGTGGTCGGCGGGGCTTCGAGCCGGGCGCGTTCGGTCGGGGTCAGGCGGGCTTGCAACTCGACGAGCTTGGCTCGGGCGGTCGGTTCGTGCTCGGCGGCGCGGCTCAGCCAGCGATGGGCTTCGATCCGATCCTGTGCCACGCCGCGCCCGGCCAGATAGAGCAGCCCCAGATTGAACTGGCCGATCCCATTGCCCTGCTCGGCCGCCAGCCGCGACCAGCGCACCGCTTCCCGGTCATCGCGGCGGATACCCTTGCCGGTCATATACATAAAGCCGAGATAGGCCTGGGCATCGGCATGGCCCTGATCGGCGGCGCGCCGATACCAGGCAACGGCGCGGGCATGATCGGCCGGTACGCCCTGGCCCTTGCGATAGCGCAGGCCAAGCTGGGTCTGGGCTGCCGGATTGCCCGCTTCGGCCGCCTTGCTCAGGTCTTCCAGACTCAGGCCCTCAAAGGCCACCGTGGCAGGTGCCTGGGCTTCGACAATCGGGGTCGGGGTAAGGGAAGCCCGCTGTTCGCTGCCCACACTGGTCGTTGCCGGTGCCTCGGCCGTCGGCACGGCCGAGGTCGTCGGCCGGTCGGCGCGCAGGCTGAGCCATACCGCACCCACTGCAGCCACCGCCATCAGACCGATACCGATACCGACCAGCCGGCCTTGCCGCTGGGCTTCGTCGGCTTCTGCGCGCTGGCGCCGCCGCGGCGGGGCGGGCGGCGTGTCGTCGCTGCGGCGGACCGCCGGCGTGACGATCTGGGCGCTGGTGATGGGATGGAGCACCGGCAGCGGATGCATGGTCATCACGCCGGCCGTGTGCGGCGGAGCGGCGACGATCATCGGCCGTGGGTCGACTTCGAGCGCCTCAAAGGCCCGGATACAGGCTTCGAGGCTGGTAAAGCCGCCTTGCAGCAGCGGCTTTTGCATCCGTTTGATCAGGCTTGGCAGCGCTTCCTGATGGCTGTCTTTGTAGTAGTCGATCCGATGAAGGGAAATCTGGCGGAACCAGTGGCCAAGGCTGAACAGATCGCTGCGCCAGTCGAGCAGATTGACCGCCAGATCGGGCATCGAGAGGGTGTCGTACTGACGCTTGCCCAGGTCGCTGAGTTCATACCAGCCCGATTTGCCCTTCTCGCCGATCAGCTTGGCGTAGGCGCGCCAATCACGGGTCACCGCTTCGCGCATGGCCGGCGAGATATAGGCGGCGTCGGGGCTGGCCAGATCGACGAACAGCGGTTTCTCGATCCGGTACAACGCCGAGTGCGCCACCGAAAAATCGATCAGCCGCAGGCTGCCGTAGTCGATTTCTCCGCGCTCGTTCTGGCGCAGGATCAGCACATCGGGCCGCAGACCACCATGGACCACCCCGGCCTCGGCCAGCTGGGCCACGGCGCGCAGACAGGCCAGGATCAGTCGCACCAGTTCCGATGAGCGCTGGAACGGATGCTCCAGTTCGCCGACGCCGGTGGCCAGCCAGTGAGTCAGCGGATGACCGTCGGCTTCGAGCGTCAGGGTACGGCGGTCGAGATCGACCGCGATAAAACGGGCGGCGCAGCGCGGGTCGCGCTGAAAAGCCTGAAATAGCCGCGCCTCATGGCACAGCCAATAGTCGGCAGCAGGATAGAGCGGCGATAGCTGCTTGACCCAACGCTCGCTGCCGCGCGGGCTGAGATGCTTTTCGAGCTGGATCGAGCGTTCGACCGTGCCGATCGGTTCGCTTTGTACGGTCATGGTGGCGTCACAGGGCGGGTCGGCGTGGGGCCGGGCCGAGGGCCCGGCGCTGGGTCAGCGTGGCGTACGTTCCGGCAGCACGATATTGACTTCAAGCACGTCGAAGTTGTCCTGGCGTTCGAGCGAGACCTTGATATCGTCCTGGGCGATCGCGACATATTTGGCGATGACATTCATCAGTTCCTGCTGCAAGGCCGGCAGATAGTCCGGCCCGCTGCGACCAGCCCGTTCGTGGGCCAGGATGATCTGCAATCGTTCGCGCGCTACGACGGCTGATTTTTTCTTGTTGCCGAGCAAATAGTCGAGAAAGGACATCTCATCCTCCGAACAGCCGTTTGAGCCAGCCTTGTTTGGGTACTTCGATAAAGCGCAGCGGCTTGTCCTCGCCCAGGAAGCGTGCCACCACATCCTTGTACGCTTCGGCGGCGTCAGTGCCGTCGATATGGATCGCCGGGGTGCCGCTATTGGAGGCTTGCAGCACGACTTCCGATTCGGGCACCACGCCGATCAGCGGAATACGCAGCAGTCCTTTGACATCGTCGAGCGACAGCATCTCGCCGGCGTCGACGCGCTTGGGGGCATAACGGGTAATCAATAGATGCGGCTTGATCGATTCGCCGCGTTCGGCTTTTTCCGACTTGGCATCGAGGATGCCGAGAATCCGGTCGGAATCGCGTACCGAAGAGACTTCGGGATTGGTGACGACAATCGCTTCGTCGGCAAAATACAGCGCCAGCAGGGCGCCGGTCTCGATACCGGCCGGCGAGTCGCAGATGATGTAGTCAAAACCATCTTCGCTCAGCTCCTTGAGCACCCGCGACACGCCTTCACGGGTCAGCGCATCCTTATCGCGCGTCTGCGAGGCCGGCAGGATATACAGCTTGTCGCAGTGCTTGTCCTTGATCAGTGCCTGCTTCAACGTGGCTTCGCCTTGGATGACATTGATAAAGTCATAGACCACCCGGCGCTCGCACCCCATGATGAGGTCGAGATTGCGCAGGCCCACGTCGAAGTCGATCACGGCCACCTTGTGGCCGCGTAACGCCAGACCCGAGGCGAAACTCGCGCTGGTGGTGGTTTTGCCTACGCCTCCTTTGCCGGAGGTGACGACGATGATTTTTGCCACGTTGGTCCTTCCTGAATATTGGGAAATCCGTGAGTCGGCCGGGCGCTATGCCGGCGCGACCGTCAGCCCAGCGTCTCGATGACCAGTTTGCTGCCATCGAGCCGCACCTGGGCCGGCCGATTGGCGATATTGTCCGGCAGGGCTTCATCGATGGTGCGGTAGACACCGGCGATCGAAACCAGCTCCGCTGCCATGTAATGGGTGAAAATGCGCGCCGAGGCATTGCCGCGTGCACCGGCCAGCGCGCGGCCGCGCAGTGGGGCGTAGACATGGATATGACCGTCGGCGATCACCTCGGCCCCGGCGCTGACCATGGCCAGGACCACCAGATCGTTGCCCCGGGCATAGACCTGCTGGCCACCACGCACCGGTCGATCGATGATCAGGGCACCGCTGGGCGGTTCGGGCACTGGCTCGGGGGGTTTGGATTCGGCCCGTTCGCGCGCTTCGGGCAGGCCGACCAGTCCGGCGGCACGCGCCGCCTCCCTGACCTGTTTGCCGCCATGGCGGGCAGCCACGGCCTGTAGTCCATAGCTGCGCAACAATTGGATCAGTTCCGCCACCTGCCCGCTGGCCGTTTCAGGCCACTCGCTCAGATCGATCACTGCGGCGTCGTCGCCGAAGAAATCGCGCCGACCGCCAAGTTTATGGGATAGCGCAGCATCGAGCTGCCCCAGATCGGCGATCCGTGGCACAAAGGCGATCAGGTTGGTGGCCGCGCTCTTGATTTCAAAAGGATCGACTACAGGAACGGGAGCGATCATCGTCGGCGGGCGACTCGGTTATTAGGGCGAAATGGTCTGCCGGGAGTTTACTTGCATCGCCCCGGCGGATACAAGAAACCCCCTGTGGATAACTTTGTGGAAAAGCGGCCGAAGCGGCCACCATGGCGCTTCCCCGCTTAGCATGCCCTCGCTGCGGTGTGATCTTTTGGGTGAATCCAATCAATGACTTAGCAGTGGTCCGGACCAGTTTTTAGTGGGAAATTAGCTGTCAAGTCTTGACAAAATCGACAGCGCCGCTAGTGGATAAAACCCTGATCCTATAAAGCGCGCCGCTCGATCAAGGCCTGGGCCAATGTGCCACTGTCGATATGCTCCAGCTCGCCACCGACTGGCAGACCCCGGGCGATTCGGCTGACCTGAAGTCCGCGGGCCCGCAAAGATTCGGCCAGATAGTGGGCTGTCGCTTCGCCCTCGACAGTGAAATTGGTCGATAGAATCACTTCACGGACCTTGCCGTCGCTGGCGCGCGCCAGCAACCGGTCGAAATGGATATCGCGCGGGCCGATGCCATCGAGCGGTGACAGACGACCCATCAGCACGAAATAGCGCCCTTTGAAGACCAGAGTCTGCTCCATTCGCAACAGATCGGCCGGCATCTCGACGACACAGAGCTGGCTGTCGTCGCGATACGGGTCATTGCACAGCTCACACACTTCCTGTTCGGTAAAAGTGTTGCAGCGGGCGCAGTGATGCAGCTTCTGCAAGGCGTCAGCCAGGGCACGAGCCAGGCGGGCGGCGCCGGCTTGCTCGTGTTGCAACAGATGGTAGGCCATGCGCTGCGCCGATTTCGGCCCGACGCCGGGCAGCACGCGCAGCGCCTGGATCAGTTGTTCCAGCGTCGAGGGGGTCTTCATCGCAAATCCTGCCGTGGGTGGAAGAGGAGAGAGGATGGCTAAAGCTAATCTATGCAGAAATTTTTATTAAAGCTAGTTGTATATTTCTGAGTCTGGCAAAAGATTTGCAGGAAATTTTCCATAAAGCATTTGCGGCCGTCGGGTGACGGCCGCAGCGGCTAGAGGATCAGAACGGCAGCTTAAAGCCCGGCGGCAGATTAAGACCGGCACTGAAGCCGGCCATCTTGTCCTGACTGGTCTGCTCGGCCTTGCGCAGCGCATCGTTGAAGGCGGCGGCGATCAGGTCTTCGAGCATTTCCTTGTCGTCCGACAGCACGCTGTCGTCGATGGTGACGCGCTTGACCACGTGGTGGCAGGTCATGGTGATCTTGACCATGCCGGCGCCGGCCTGACCGTCAACTTCGATATTGCCCAGCTCTTCCTGGGCCTTGCGCATATTTTCCTGCATCTGCTGGGCCTGCTTCATCAACTGGCCCAGACCGCCTTTGTTATTGAACATGGAGACTCCTAATCCGCCGTCGCCGGCGCGAAGGTTGTTGAAATGGTCGGCCGCGATCAGATCGGTTTGATCGAGGCCGGAACGATGGTGGCGCCGAATTCGGTAATCAGCGTCTGGACAAACGGGTCTGCATTGATGGCTGCCTCGGCGGCAGCCTGGCGCACCTGGCGCTCACGCTGGGCGATCAGCACTGGCGTGGCGTCGGCATTCTCTACCAACTTGATTTCGACTCGGACATTGAGGTCGAGCTGGCGTGATAGTTCTTCTTCGAGCTTGGCCCGGTAATGGGGACCGGCCACGGCTTTCTGCTCGATCGGCAGGGCAAGCTGGAAATGACCGTCCGCATAGGCTTCGCAAGCCGCCTGCTCGGCCAGCATCCGGGCCACGCCGCCGAGTCGGGACGTCAGCGCCGGCCAGTCGCCGTCATAGACGAACGGCGTCGGAGCCGGCGCTTCGACCGGATGAGGTGCTTCCCATGGCGGCAGATCGCTGCCGGACAGGGCTTCGCTGGCTGGGTCGTTCAGTGGCTCGCTGCTGGGTGCCGGGACGGGGGATACCGGCGCGGCCGGTACGGGCGTCGGATTTTCCCAGGGAGCCGTAGCCGGAGAGGCGGGTGATTCGGCCGGGGCGGGCGAAGGAGTGGGGCGCGGTGCCGGAGACGCTGCCGCTGCTGGCATGGCAATGGTCGTCCCGGCCGGCGCAAACGCCAGCATGCGCAGCAGCGTCATGCTGAGGCCGGCAAATTCATCGGGCGCCAGCGCCAGATCACGCCGGCCATGCAGGGCGATCTGGTAGTAGAGCTGGATATCTTCGGCGGTGAAGTTCTCGGCCAGTGCCACCAGGGCTGCGTAGTGCGGATGCTCGGGCGCCAGGCTCGCCGGGACGGTCTGGCGCAGCGCAATCCGATGCAGCAGCGCTGCCAATTCATGGAGCGCGGCGTCAGCACCGACGCCGCGGCTGGCCAGTTGCTCGGCCACGGCGATCAGGCCGCTGCCATCGCGCTCGGCCAGCCTTTGCAGCAATTCGAACAGATAGGACTGATCCACCGCGCCCAGCATGGCACGCACACCGGCTTCCTCGACCTGACCGTTGCCATAGGCGATGGCCTGATCGAGCAGCGATAGCGCATCGCGCATACTGCCTGAGGCGGCGTGGCCTAATAGCGGCAGGGCGGCAGCTTCGTAGGGAATCGATTCGGCTTCGAGTACCCGCTGTAGATGCTCACAGACCTGCTGCGGCAGCATCTGGCGCAGCGCGAACTGAAGACAGCGCGACAGGATGGTGACGGGCACCTTCTGCGGGTCGGTGGTGGCAAGAATGAATTTGACGTGACCGGGCGGCTCTTCAAGCGTCTTCAACATGGCGTTGAAGGCACTCTTCGACAGCATATGGACTTCGTCGATGATATAGACCTTGAAGCGGCCCTGGGTCGGCGCGTATTGCGCGTTATCGAGCACTTCGCGGATATTGTCGATGCCGGTATTGGATGCGGCGTCGATTTCCAGCAGATCGACGAAGCGACCGCCATCGATCTGGCGACAGGCAGCACATTCGCCGCAGGGGCGGGCAGTAACGCCTGTTTCGCAATTGAGCGACTTGGCCAGCAGCCGCGCAATCGTGGTCTTGCCCACGCCGCGCGTGCCGGTGAGAAGATAGGCATGGTGCAGTCGCTGGTTTTCCAGGGCATTGGTCAGCGCTTTGACCACGTGCTCCTGGCCAACCAACGTCGCGAAAGACTTTGGACGCCACTTGCGGGCGAGAACTTGATAGGCCATCCCGCGATTCTAACAGAAGCCGCCGCCACCCTTATGGCAGCGCCGACACGGAAGGACTTTCTTCGATGTATGACTCCGAACTCGATTCCCCACCCCAACCGCCACGCTGTCCCGAGCCGCAGGAGTGCTGCGACAGCGGCTGCGATCCCTGTGTCTTCGACCTCTATAACG
>NZ_JBHSBU010000001.1:0-2067500 GCF_042650885.1 Chitinimonas lacunae | reverse complement strand
GTCAAGCGACTAAGTGCATCTGGTGGATGCCTTGGCGATCATAGGCGATGAAGGACGTGTATGCCTGCGAAAAGCTTCGGGGAGCTGGCAAAAGAGCTGTGATCCGGAGATGTCCGAATGGGGAAACCCACCCGCGAGGGTATCCCTGCCTGAATACATAGGGCAGTGGAGGCGAACGCAGCGAACTGAAACATCTAAGTAGCTGCAGGAAAAGAAATCAACCGAGATTCCGTTAGTAGTGGCGAGCGAACGCGGAGTAGCCTGTACGTGATAGTCGAACGTTTAGTAGAACGGAATGGAAAGTCCGGCCATAGTGGGTGATAGCCCCGTATACGAAAAGCGATCGGTGGTACTAAGCGTACGAGAAGTAGGGCGGGACACGAGAAATCCTGTCTGAAGATGGGGGGACCATCCTCCAAGGCTAAATACTCATGATCGACCGATAGTGAACCAGTACCGTGAGGGAAAGGCGAAAAGAACCCCGGGAGGGGAGTGAAATAGAACCTGAAACCGGATGCATACAAACAGTGGGAGCCTGGAAACGGGTGACTGCGTACCTTTTGTATAATGGGTCAGCGACTTACGTTCAGTAGCGAGCTTAACCGAATAGGGGAGGCGTAGGGAAACCGAGTCCGAATAGGGCGTTGAGTTGCTGGGCGTAGACCCGAAACCAGATGATCTATCCATGGCCAGGATGAAGGTGGGGTAACACCCACTGGAGGTCCGAACCCACTAGTGTTGCAAAACTAGGGGATGAGCTGTGGATAGGGGTGAAAGGCTAAACAAATCTGGAAATAGCTGGTTCTCCTCGAAAACTATTTAGGTAGTGCCTCATGTATCACTGACGGGGGTAAAGCACTGTTATGGCTAGGGGGTCATCGCGACTTACCAAACCATGGCAAACTCTGAATACCGTCAAGTGCGAGCATGGGAGACAGACATCGGGTGCTAACGTCCGGTGTCAAAAGGGAAACAACCCAGACCGCCAGCTAAGGTCCCAAATGATCAGTTAAGTGGAAAACGAAGTGGGAAGGCCTAGACAGCCAGGATGTTGGCTTAGAAGCAGCCATCATTTAAAGAAAGCGTAATAGCTCACTGGTCGAGTCGTCCTGCGCGGAAGATGTAACGGGGCTCAAACTGATAACCGAAGCTGCGGATCATCTCGAAAGAGATGGTGGTAGAGGAGCGTTCTGTAAGCCTGTGAAGGCGGCGGTGTGAACCCCGCTGGAGGTATCAGAAGTGCGAATGCTGACATGAGTAGCGATAAACAGGGTGAAAGTCCCTGTCGCCGAAAACCCAAGGTTTCCTGCGCAACGTTCATCGGCGCAGGGTGAGTCGGCCCCTAAGGCGAGGCAGAAATGCGTAGTCGATGGGAAACGGGTTAATATTCCCGTACCTTGTTGTAATGCGATGGGGGGACGGAGAAAGCTAGGCCAGCCGGGTGTTGGATGTCCCGGTTTAAGCGTGTAGACGTGTTTCGTAGGCAAATCCGCGAGACTTAGTTGAGGCGTGATGACGAGTGAGCTTGCTCACGAAGTGGTTGATGCTCTGCTTCCAGGAAAAGCCTCTAAGCTTCAGTTGCAACAAGACCGTACCGCAAACCGACACAGGTGGGTAGGATGAGAATTCTAAGGCGCTTGAGAGAACTCGGGAGAAGGAACTCGGCAAATTGACACCGTAACTTCGGGAGAAGGTGTGCCCCGGTAGGTTGTAGCGCCTGCGCGCGAAGGCCGATGGGGTTGCAGTGAAAAGGTGGCTGCGACTGTTTATTAAAAACACAGCACTGTGCCAACACGAAAGTGGACGTATACGGTGTGACGCCTGCCCGGTGCCGGAAGGTTAAGTGATGGGGTGCAAGCTCTTGATCGAAGCCCCGGTAAACGGCGGCCGTAACTATAACGGTCCTAAGGTAGCGAAATTCCTTGTCGGGTAAGTTCCGACCCGCACGAATGGCGTAACGATGGCCACACTGTCTCCTCCCGAGACTCAGCGAAGTTGAAGTGTTTGTGAAGATGCAATCTCCCCGCTGCTAGACGGAAAGACCCCGTGAACCTTTACTGTAGCTTTGCATTGGACTTTGAACAGACTTGTGTAGGATAGCTGGGAGGCTATGAAGCGAGGACGCTAGTTCTCGTGGAGCCGTCGTTGAAATACCAGCCTGGTGTGTTTGAGGTTCTAACCTAGGCCCGTGATCCGGGTCGGGGACCGTGCATGGTAGGCAGTTTGACTGGGGCGGTCTCCTCCCAAAGTGTAACGGAGGAGTTCGAAGGTATCCTAGGTACGGTCGGAAATCGTACTGATAGTGCAATGGCATAAGGATGCTTAACTGCGAGACCGACAAGTCGAGCAGGTGCGAAAGCAGGACATAGTGATCCGGTGGTTCTGTATGGAAGGGCCATCGCTCAACGGATAAAAGGTACTCCGGGGATAACAGGCTGATTCCGCCCAAGAGTTCACATCGACGGCGGAGTTTGGCACCTCGATGTCGGCTCATCACATCCTGGGGCTGTAGCCGGTCCCAAGGGTATGGCTGTTCGCCATTTAAAGTGGTACGTGAGCTGGGTTTAAAACGTCGTGAGACAGTTTGGTCCCTATCTGCAGTGGGCGTTGGAAGTTTGAAGGGGGCTGCTCCTAGTACGAGAGGACCGGAGTGGACGAACCTCTGGTGTACCGGTTATGACGCCAGTCGTATCGCCGGGTAGCTAAGTTCGGAAGAGATAAGCGCTGAAAGCATCTAAGCGCGAAACTTGCCTTAAGATGAGACTTCCCTGGGAACTCGATTCCCCTGAAGGGTCGTTCAAGACCAGGACGTTGATAGGTCGGGTGTGGAAGCGCAGTAATGCGTTAAGCTAACCGATACTAATTGCCCGTGCGGCTTGATCCTATAACCCAAGACGCTGTGTGCGTCGGGTGCGATCGATCGATCATCCCTACCTATTGGTTACTTCTTCTGTGCGCTGTGACCACACAGCGCATCCATACCGGGTGGCGCCTTGTGGCGACGCCCGTAATCGTTAATGCCTGGCGGCCTTAGCGCGTTGGTACCACGCCTTCCCATCTCGAACAGGACCGTGAAACGACGTTGCGCCGATGATAGTGCGGATCCCCGTGTGAAAGTAGGGCACCGCCAGGCTACCTCCTCAAAACCCCAGCTCCATGAGCTGGGGTTTTTGTTTTGGTGCTGCGAAAAACGCGGGAAAAAGCCGCGTTTCGAGTCTCAACGTCGCAACTTACGGATCAGACCCACCATTACTCCGTAGATTTCCAGCGCGCCGCGCGGTCGGATGACCGGATAAGCAGGATTCGCTGGCATCAACACGAACTGGGTACCTTCGCGGCCCAGTCTCTTCAGCGTGAATTCTTCATCGACGATGGCTACCACGATATCGCCGATATCAGCGGCCGATCGTCGCTCCACCACCGCAATATCGCCGGCGTAGATGCCGGCATCGATCATCGAGTCGCCTTTGACCGGAATCAGAATGGTTTGCGAGGGCTTATCGACCAGATAATGGTCGATGGCGAACATGTCATGCCCGACTTCGCGTGCTGCCACCGGCATTCCAGCCGGGATCGGTTCGCTTGAGACGGTGCGCTCAAAGAAGCGGCGGCTGGGAATCCACTGCCCGTCAGGCACCCGCTCGAGATAGCCTTGCAGCTGTAGACGGGTCAGTAATTTGGAAACCGCTGCCTTGCTGGCGAAGCCGACCAACTGGCCCAGGCGGGCATAAGAAGGCAGGCTGCGGTAGTCGGCGTAGTAATCCTGGAGTCTGCCGAGGTACTCCAGATCTTTCTCGTAGTCAGTCATCGCTTTACTCACAAACTGGCAAACATCTGTTCACTGATGGTAGTGAACACAGGTTCTCTGCGCAAGCGCTTTTCCCCCGGTCTCATTCAGGTTCTTCCTATCGCGCTGCAACATGGCATAGATGGCATACCCAACTGATGTGCACTATACCTTGTATAGGACGGGGCCCGATGAGGTCGGCACCATGTCTCGGCAGCTGCCGTTCCGGACGCTGCCAATACTGTACACAAAGCCCGAGTAGTGGCTTTCCTTGGTACAAGTGAGGGAAAGGGATCGCAATGGACATCTTTGCCAACTTCAGCGCTCGCTACGATCGAACCCGCGAAGAGGAAATGAGCCTCCGCGAATATCTGGAGCTGTGCAAGCGCAACCACGCGGCTTATGCCACCGCTGCGGAGCGCATGCTGATGGCGATCGGCGAGCCGCAGATGGTCGATACCCGCACCGATTCGCGTCTGTCGCGGATCTTCGCTAACAAAGTCATTCGCCTCTATCCAGCTTTCCGCGAGTTCTATGGCATGGAAGAGGTGATCGAGCAGGTAGTCGCCTATTTCCGCCATGCAGCGCAGGGGCTCGAAGAAAAGAAACAGATTCTTTATCTGCTGGGCCCGGTAGGGGGCGGTAAGTCCTCGATCGCCGAGAAACTCAAGGAATTGATGGAGCATGTACCGTTCTATTGCCTCAAAGGCAGCCCGGTCAATGAATCTCCGCTCGGCTTGTTCAATTACGACGAAGACGGCCCGATTCTCGAAGAGGAATACGGCATTTCGCGCCGTTACCTACGCTGCATTCCCAGTCCTTGGGCGGTCAAACGGCTACAGGAATACAACGGCGATATCAACCAATTCCGGGTGATACGGCGTTATCCCTCGGTATTGCGTCAGGTCGCCATTTCCAAGACCGAACCGGGTGACGAAAATAACCAGGATATTTCCTCTCTGACCGGTAAGGTCGATATCCGCAAGCTGGAAAAATACGCCCAGGACGATCCCGATGCCTACAGCTATTCGGGAGGCCTGTGCCTGGCCAACCAGGGTCTGCTTGAATTCGTCGAAATGTTCAAGGCGCCGATCAAGGTGCTGCATCCGCTGCTGACCGCTACCCAGGAAGGCAATTTCAAGGGTACCGAGGGTTTTGGCGCCATTCCGTTCGACGGTATCGTGCTTGCCCACTCGAATGAATCGGAATGGAAGCAATTCAAGAACAACAAGAACAACGAAGCCTTCCTCGACCGTATCTATATCGTCAAAGTGCCTTACTGCCTGCGGGTATCGGAAGAGGTCAAGATTTACGAAAAGCTGATCCGTAATTCTTCACTTGCAGAAGCGCCGTGCGCTCCGGGTACCCTCAAGATGATGGCGCAATTCTCCACCCTGTCGCGACTCAAAGAGCCGGAGAATTCCAGCATCTATTCCAAGATGCAGGTCTACGACGGCGAGAATCTCAAAGACACCGACCCCAAAGCCAAATCGATCCAGGAATACCGCGATTTCGCCGGCGTTGACGAAGGGATGCTGGGCCTCTCGACCCGCTGGGCCTTCAAGATTCTGTCCAAGGTATTTAACTTCGATCACTCCGAAGTGGCGGCCAACCCGGTCCATCTGCTCTATGTGCTGGAGCAGCAGATCGAACGGGAACAGTTCGCCCCCGAGCTGGAGCAGAAATATCTTTCCTATATCAAGGAATACCTGGCCAGCCGCTATGTCGAGTTTATCGGTAAGGAAATCCAGACTGCCTATCTCGAGAGCTATTCCGAATACGGTCAGAATATCTTCGACCGCTATGTGACCTTTGCCGACTTCTGGATCCAGGATCAGGAGTACCGGGATCCCGATACCGGCGAGAGTTTTGATCGCAATGCGCTCAATAACGAGTTGGAAAAGATCGAGAAGCCGGCCGGCATCTCCAACCCCAAGGACTTCCGCAACGAGATCGTCAATTTCGTGCTGCGGGCCCGGGCTCAGAATGCCGGCAAGAATCCGCACTGGACCAGCTACGAGAAGCTGCGCACGGTGATCGAGAAGAAGATGTTCTCCAATACCGAGGAACTCTTGCCGGTGGTGTCGTTCAACGCCAAAGCCAGTGCCGAGGACGCCAGAAAACACGAGGACTTCGTCAATCGTATGGTGGCCAAGGGCTATACCGCCAAACAGGTGCGGTTGTTGTGCGATTGGTATCTGCGCGTGCGCAAGTCGTCCTGAGCCTGAGGTGAAAAGGGAAGGCGCGCGCTTCTGCGCGCGTCGTGTTCCGGTCGCCGGGTGCTTTTCACGAGGCTGAGCATGACGCATATCATCGATCGCCGTCCCAACGGCAAGAACAAGTCCGCCATCAACCGCGAGCGTTTCCTGCGCCGTTTCAAAGGCCAGATCAAGCAAGCGGTTGCGCGGGCAGTCAAGGGCCGCTCGATTACCGATATCGATAGCGGGGAGAAGGTCTCGATTCCGGTCAAGGATGTATCCGAACCGGTATTCGGGCATGCTCGCGGTGGGGTATGGGAAACCGTCCACCCGGGCAATAAGGAATATCTCAAGGGAGACAAGATCGACCGCCCCGATGGCGGCGGTGGTGGCAGTGGCAGCGGCAAGGCATCCAATGAAGGCGAAGGCGAGGATGATTTCGCTTTCGAGCTGAGCCGCGAAGAATTTCTCAATTTCTTCTTCGATGATCTCGAGCTGCCCAATCTGATCAAGACCCAACTGACCGCCACCCAGGCGTTCAAGAATGTGCGGGCGGGCTTTACCGCCGATGGCACGCCTTCCAATATCGATGTGGTGCGCTCGCTCAAGGGCGCGCTTGGCCGGCGTATCGCCTTGTCGTCGGGACCGATGGCCAGGTTGAACGAGGCACGCGAAGAACTCGATGTGCTGCTGGAAACCCACGATGAGGACGACCCGGCCGTTATCGCCCTGCGCGAAGAAATCCGCTCGCTCAAGACTCGTATCCTGGGCATTCCTTTTATCGATCCGTTCGATCTGCGTTACAGCAATCGGGTCAAACAGCCTAAGCCGCATACTCAGGCCGTGATGTTCTGCGTGATGGATGTGTCGGGGTCGATGGACGAACAGAAAAAGGACACTGCCAAACGTTTCTTTATCCTGCTCTATCTATTCCTGACCCGGGCCTACGAGAAGATCGAGGTGGTGTTCGTGCGCCACCATACCCAGGCGGCCGAAGTCAACGAACACGATTTCTTCCATGCCCGCGATACGGGCGGCACCGTGGTGTCGTCGGCGCTGAAGCTGGTCAAGCAGATCATCGACCAGCGTTTTCCCACGGTGGACTGGAATATCTACATCGCCCAGGCCTCCGACGGCGACAACTGGGACAGCGATTCGGCCATCTGTCGCGAAATCTTGCAGCGCGACATCATGCCCCTGGTGCAGTACTACGCCTATATCGAGATCACCGAAGGCGAGCCGCAAAATCTGTGGCTGGAATACGAACAGGTCGCCGCCAGCCATTCGCAGTTTGCGATGCGCAAGATCCAGACTCCGGCTGATATCTACCCGGTCTTTCGCGACCTGTTCAAGAAGACGAGCTTGCATACATGACTACCGATACCGTTCTGTCCCCTTCTTCCGCCGGGTCGGGCAAACGTCGGTCGCGGCGGCGCAAGCCGCTCTCCGTCGGGTCCGAGTGGAACTTCGAACTGATCGACAAGTATTACAAGGAGATCGAACGCATCGCCGTCAAGGAATACGGCCTCGATGTCTACCCCAACCAGCTCGAAGTGATTACCGCCGAGCAGATGATGGATGCCTACGCTTCGGTCGGCATGCCGGTGATGTACCACCACTGGAGCTACGGTAAGCATTTCCTCCATACCGAAAAGGGCTATAAGCGTGGCCAGATGGGGCTTGCCTATGAAATCGTGATCAATTCCAACCCTTGTATCGCCTATCTCATGGAGGAAAACTCCATGACCATGCAGGCGTTGGTGATTGCCCATGCGGCGTTCGGCCACAACTCCTTTTTCAAAGGCAACTATCTATTCCGCGCTTGGACCGATGCCTCGGCCATCGTTGACTACCTGGTCTTTGCCCGTACCTATATCGCCCAGTGCGAGGAGCGTCATGGCGTCGATGCGGTCGAGGAGCTGCTCGATTCCTGTCATGCGCTGATGAACTACGGGGTGGACCGCTATAAACGCCCGCCCAAGCTGTCGCTGGAACAGGAAAAGCAGCGCCAGCTCGAGCGCGAGAACTACCAGCAATCTCTGGTCAATGAGCTGTGGCGGACCCTGCCGCGTCGCCAGGAGGCCGAGGAAAAAGCCACCACCCGCCGTTTCCCCGAAGAGCCGCAGGAGAACCTGCTGTATTTCATCGAGAAGTTCGCCCCGCTGCTCGAACCGTGGCAGCGCGAGCTGATCCGGATCGTGCGCAAGATTGCGCAGTATTTCTATCCGCAGCGGCAGACCCAGGTGATGAATGAGGGCTGGGCCACCTTCTGGCACTACACCATCCTGAATCGGATGTACGACGAAGGGTTGGTGACTGACGGCTTTATCATGGAATTCCTCCATTCCCACACCAATGTGGTGTACCAGCCGCCGGTCACCAGTCGCTGGTATTCGGGCATCAACCCCTATGCCCTGGGTTTCGCGATCTATTGCGATCTGCGACGCATCTGCGAAGACCCGACCGAGGAAGACCGGCTGTGGTTTCCGGATATTGCCGGCGCCGACTGGCGCAAGACACTCGACTTCGCCATGCGCAATTTCAAGGATGAGAGCTTTATCGCCCAGTATCTGTCGCCCAAGGTGATCCGTGATTTCAAGCTGTTCTCGGTACTCGACGACGACCATGAGGCCAAGCTGGAGATCGCGGCGATCCACGACGATGCCGGCTATCGTTATCTGCGCCAGCGGCTGTCCGACCAGTACAACCTGAGCTATCGCGAGCCCAATATCCAGATCTGGGACGTCAACACCCGGGGCGACCGTTCGCTGACGCTGCGCCATTTCCAGCACCAGCGCCGGCCCTTGGGCAATACGGTCCATGAAGTGCTCAAGCATGTCGCGAGGTTGTGGGGCTTTTCGGTGCGACTTGAGTCGGTCGATATGCAGGGGCGGGTGATTCTGACCTATGAATGCAAGCTGGAAAAACGCCACGGCATGTAGACGGGCGGCGCAAGCCGTAGCGTGTCGGTTTTTTAGATTAACAGGTAAACACTGCGCCAGAGATGGCGCAGTTTTCTTTTTGTTTTGAATAAAAAGTGAAAGGCACCTGCAATGCGCTTGTTGGGAAGTGGCAGGGAGCGCCAAGCCAGCCGGATCGGCTACGCGGCCGATTTCTGCCCGATATGCCATGGGGCCCAGGTGTTTGCCATCGACCGGATCGGTCCTACGCACTACGGCGTCGGCCAGGGTCGCCTGGCCGGGCATGAACGGATCTGCCTGAATTGCACGACCGCCTTTCAGACCGATCCGGGCCGCTATCGCGCGTTGGCCGAGCGGCCCGCCGAGCTGGACGTACTGCAGGCCGAGACTTTTCCCAATCTTGACCATGTCCACCATGACCAGCTCGAGCTGGTCCGCCGTATCGAGTACGACCCGTTCGCGTTTCCACCCGCCGAGCGGCATGGCCTGATCCGCAATGTCCTGCTGTGCCTGTCGGAAAAGGTGGAACGTCATTTCTCCGCCTTCAAGCTCGACTATCACACCGGCCTGGCCCTGGCAGCCGCGCTGGTGCTGTGCCTGATCGGCCCGATGCTGCTACCCGCTGTCCCTGTCGTCGTCTTTATGGTGCTGGGCGCGGCTGTGGTGAGCTGGCATTACCTCACCAGCGGTAGACGGTATATGCGTCAGCATGTCCTGCCAGCACTGGCCCGAGGGCTGCGTCCGCTTAAACCCAGTGCCGACGAGCTGGCCCATGTGCTGGCCGAGTTGGATGAGCTGGGCCATAAGATCGGCAAAAAGGTCGTATTGGCTGATCTGTTGGCGCTGTTGAAGTAGCGGTGTTCGTGCTGTGTCGGAGGAGGCCCGCGGACAGCCATATAAGATGACCTAAAAGAAGATATGTTTATTTTTATTTGTGTAAGGCTAGCTATCTAGCAAACAATTTTCCTGAAATTTTAATCGTGCTCTCTGTTGGCCCCAGCACACTGTCGCTACTCTCCATCCTCCACTCCTGGCCAGACCAAGAACGCTGTTGGAGGGAGCGTGTGAGTTGCTCCTTGAGGCGTTATTGGACGGAGCGTGTAAGTTGCCCGATGCCGGGGCGCGGGGGCCGCGTGGCACGCCCTTTCTGGCCTTGCTGACAGGTTTGCTGCTTGGCTGTTTCAGCCTGCACTATTTTCCGCATCTCTGGCTGGAGACCCTGGTTTTACAGCTTGCCAACCTGATCCTGATGCCCTGGATCATGGCGGTGGTCAACGGCTGGTTTTTCAGCCGGCCGGGCATTGTGCTCGATACCTATCTGTTGTTGCTGGGCTTGGTTGGGGTGCGTTTCTGTTTTGGCGATTAGGCCATATTGAGGCAACTCGGAGTCGGCGTGTCCTGACTGCAAAGTGTGGGCGCGTCGCACTCAAGCAGACTCAACCTCGACGCCGAGTTAAGCGAAGAGGCACTGTGAGACATGCTCCAGGACATTGAACCGTCCTCGCCCTGATGCCGTTTCAGCCTATCCATCCTCTTTCGAGCGCAAAGCGCACCAGTCCGGTGGTGCTCTCGATGCCGAGCTTGCGACGCAGGCTCAGCCGATGGGTTTCCGCGGTGCGCACGCTGATGCCCAACTGGCGGGCGGCAGCCTTGTTGGAGAGCCCTTGTGCCAACAGGATCAGTACTTCGCGCTCCCGTTCCGTCAGGGCGGCCTCGGCCGGGGCCGCCGGGGCCAGGGCGGCCTGGACTACCGCCGCGCTGTAGTAATTGCCGCCTGCTGCGACCGCCTTGATGGCGGCGATGATTTCCTGCGAACCGGCATCCTTGAGTACATAGCCGCGCGCCCCGGACCGGGCGGCACTGGTGACGTATTCGGGATGGTCATACATGCTCAGTATCAACACCCGTAGCGTCGGATGGCGGCCATGCAACAGCGAAGTGAGCTGGATGCCGCTCATATCCTTCATGCCTACGTCGACCAGCATCAGATCGGGTTGCACCGTTTCTGCCAGCGCCAGGGCCTCGGCACCGCTGCCGGCCTCGCCGACGACCTGGAAATCGGGCACGGCTTCGAGGCGGGCGCGCAGGCCGTCGCGCACCAGCGGATGATCGTCGACCAGCGCCAGGCGGATGGCAGACTTGGCGGAGGGGGGAGTCAGGGACATGGCTTAGCCTTCGGAAAGAGGAACACTGACGGCAAGCCGGGTGGCGCCCGGCAATGAGCAGAGATCGACCCGGCCACCCAGGTGCTCGATTCGCTCGCGGATATTGCGCAGCCCGATGCCACCGCTGGTACGCAATTGCGACGGGTTGAAGCCGCGACCGTCGTCGCACAGCGCCAGCGTCACGATGCGGTCGGCATGGGTCAGTTCGATCCGGACCGAGTTGGCGCTGGCATGGCGCTCGATATTGGTCAGGGCTTCCTGGGCGATGCGAAACAGCGCCACGGCCAGGGTGTCCGGCACCGTCTGCTCGCCCAGGGTATCGGACAGTTCCACCGGCATGCCGGTACGACGCGAGAATTCGTCGGCGAGCTGAGCCAGCGCGATCGGCAGGCCGAAGCTGTCGAGGACGGAGGGGCGCAGATCGTGTGAGATCCGGCGTACTTCGCCGATGGCATCAGAGAGTCCCGCCAGTCCCTTGGCCAGATCGGCTGCGGCGCCCGGATGGCCCTGTTCGAGCCGATGCTGGGCCAGCTCGAACTGGAACTTGACCGAGACCAGCAATTGCGAAATCCCATCGTGCAATTCGCGCGAGACTCGGGCTCGTTCGGCCTCCTGCAGGCTGACGATCCGTTGCGCCATCACCTTGAGCCGGCCATCGGCGAGCCGCGACTCGCTGACATTGAGGGCAAAGCCCGCCGCACACACCAGCAGGACCGCTACCAGCGCCACCGCCGCCAGTCCCCATAAGGTGGCGCGCACATTAGCCGCTGCCCGCTCACGCGCCTGGGCGGTGGCGCGGTCGATATCGTCGAGATAGAGGCCGGTGCCGATCATCCAGTCCCAGCCCGGTATCAGCACCACATAGCTGAGCTTTTCCGCGACCTGGCGGGTGGAGGGCTTGCGCCAGCTGTAGCGCCGGTAGCCTTCACCACGCCGGGCCGCGTCCAATAGCGAGCGGATGACATAACGGCCCTGAGCGTCGGTCAGATTCCACAGATTGCGGCCCACCAGCTCAGGCTGGCGTGGGTGGACCAGATTGCGCCCGGTCAGGTCATAGACAAAGAAATAGCCGTCGTCGCCATAGTCGAGCGCCTGCAGGATCGCCTTGACCTGACGCTTGGCCTCCTCGTCGTTGCGCTGGCGATAGAGGGGCTCGATCAGGCTGTTGGCCATCTCGACGTAATGGGCGAGTTCTATCCGTTTGGCGGCGAGAAAGTCTTCTTCGATCAGCGCCGCTTGCTGCTCGACCATCCGCTGCGCCTGATAGTGCACCAGCAAGCCGATCACCAGCACCGCACACAGCAGTGGCAGGACGGTCAGGGCGACAATTTTGTATTTGAATTTCATGGATGGGGTGGTCGCACAACGGTTGATCGGTAGGAAAACAACAGACTGCGCCAGCACGAGGTAAGCCTGAAAAACGGCCCTAAGTAGTTCTACCGAGCGGCTGCCGGTAGAACTGCGAATTCTAACAAAGCGCGACAAGGAGAATAGTAGCGGCTATATCGACTGCCCGACCCCGAGTGCCAGTGTGCTCCAATTTGGGCGGAAAAAAATGCGTCCGGCCAATGCCGCCGGATAAAAGTGCAGGGGAGGAAAAGCATGATTTTGCCTATCCATCGACCATTGCCGGTCGAGCGCTCGACGGGCCGATCCGGCCGTTTCCATTGTCTATCCGTCAGTTGTATTGCTGTTCCTGTCTCCCCGCTGGTGCTTGGTGTGGACGTCAGCGCCAGCTCATGGTGCTGAAGCGGTTTCCTGCGGTACCGGGTTTTGCGGCGGCGTGAGCCGCCCCGGACCCGGTGCCTGCCCCAGGCAGGACGGCCCGGAATCCGTCCTGCCACCCACCACGCCGCAACGTGGTGCATAGGCTAATAAATTAAAATATTCTGCAAATATGCCGCTAGATTAGTGGCGATTCATATAGAAGATTTATATTTTTCATACACCCCCTCCTTTTCCACCTCGACGGACGGTCGGAAAAGCGAGGGGGTTTCCCTGCCGGAACCGTGCCGGCTTCTCTCGATCTGGACCCCGGAGGCAGCCTATGGATGATGTGGTGATCATTACCGGCGGTGGCCGAGGCATTGGTGCGGCCACCGCCAGACTGGCAGCGCAGCGGGGCTATCGGGTCTGTATCAACTATCTGCGTGACCGTGAGGCGGCAGAGTCGCTGCGGCGCGAGCTGACCGCCGCGGGCACCGAGGCCATTGCGGTGGCGGCCGATGTGTCGCGCGAGGATGAGGTGGAACGCCTGTTTGCGGAGGCCGCTGCCCGCCTGGGACCGTTGACGGCGCTGGTCAATAACGCGGCGATCCTGGCAACCCAGTGCCGGGTCGAGCAGATCGACACCGAGCGCTTGCGCCGGCTGTTCGACGTCAATGTGATTGGGGCGTTTCTGTGTGCCCGTGAGGCGGTACGCCGCTTGTCCACTGTCCATGGCGGTCGCGGCGGCGCCATCGTCAATCTGTCATCGGTTGCCGCCAAACTCGGGGCTGCCGGCGAGTACGTCGACTACGCCGCCACCAAGGGGGCCATCGATACCTTCACCCTCGGCTTGGCCCGCGAGGTGGCGGCCGAGGGCATCCGGGTCAATGCGGTGCGACCGGGTTTCATCTTTACCGATATCCATGCCCTGGGGGGCGAACCGCAGCGGGTGGTGCGTATGGCACCGTCCTTGCCGATGCAGCGCGGCGGCCAGCCTGCGGAAGTGGCGGAAGCGGTGTTGTGGCTGCTGTCTCCCCAGGCTTCCTATGTGACAGGCAGTTTTATCGACGTCGCGGGCGGTCGCTGAGGCGCCCCCATCTTTCCCTGTTCTGCCGTCCTGCTGACGGCGTTGCGCCGCAGTGGCTGCGTCTGCCGAATCGTGCCGACAACCGGTGCGGCCTGGCAGCGCCTTCTTCCATAAGAAAATCTACCGAGGAAATCCAGATGCAAACTCCGGCTTTTCCGCCGCCGCTCAATGCCCGGCTCCAGTCGATGGATCGTTACCAGGCCAAGGCCATTTCGCTGGCTGCCAGCAATGATCCGGCCCTGCTCAACCTCAGCGTGTGCGAGCCGGCCTTCGGTCCGCCTGATGCCTGCCTTGATGGCATCGAACGGGAAGATCTGTCGCTGGCCGCTTTTCTTGACGGTGCCAAACGGCAGGAAGACAGCCGGGGCAACCCGGCGCTGCGTCAGGCCATCGCCGACTGGTATGCACGTCGTTATGGGCTGGCCGTCGATCCGGAGCGGGAAATTCTGGTGACGCACGGTGGCATCGAGGCCATGACCCTGGCCGTGCTGGCCACCACCGAAGCGGGCGACCGGGTGGCGCTGAGCGATCCGGCCCTGGCGCGCTATGCCCAGGCAGTCGAGGTACTGGGACGGCGGGGTGAGCGGATTGCCCGCTCGCTGGGTGGCGACGAGTTTGCCGCTGCGGCGGCGCTGCCCGACGGCGTACGGGCGCTGATCGTCAATTCGCCGGAAAATCCGACCGGTTATGTGGCGAGTGCCACCGACTGGACGGTGCTCGGACACGAAGCGGCGGCGCGGCGTTGTTGGGTGATCCACGATGAACGCTACGACACCATGGCCTTCGAGCGTCCGCATCGGCCGGCGGCGCTTGAGCCTGCGCTGGCGCCCAATGCCGTGCTGGTCAATAGCCTGTCGAAGAAATTCGGCCTGCCGGGCCTGCGGGTCGGCTGGCTGGCGGCGCCGGCTGCCTTGATCGAGCAGGCGGCCAAGGCGCATGACTATCTCTATCTCGGCGTCAATCCGCAGTACCAGCGCATCGCCATCCGACTGCTCGATCGGCGGCACGATTCCTGGCTGGACGATATGGCCGGCATGATGGCCGAACGGGCCTGGATCGCCCGCCAGACCCTGACCGAGGAGTTGGGCTTCCAATGGCCCCGCCAGCCGCTCGGTGGAATGTTTCTGTTCCCTGAGGTCTCGCGGCTCTATCGCTCGATGCCGGCAAGCTACCGCACGCCGGGATACAGCATCGGCGAGGCAGTGGCGCGCTATCTGCAGGAAAGCCGGGGCGTGGCAACCTTGCCGGGCGCGGTCTACGGCGAGCGGGGCGCGGCCTCGCTGCGTCTGGCGCTGTGCGGAAGTCAGCAGGTATTCGAGGCGGCGCTCGATCGCTTGCGCAGTATCCGGTCGCAACGCTGGCATGGTCCATGGGAGCGGGCGGCCTGAGTAGGCGGCCCGCATTGATGAGGAACTGCTGTGCGCCTGGCTGGAGACACGATTGCGCTGTCGAGGCCAGGGAAATCGGGAGGCTTGGCTAGGGGAAATGCTGTGCCGGTGTCCGGACTGTCCACCAGCGTGCTGGAAGCCAGAAGTGGTATCAGCGCAGCTCTACAAGGCTCGGCATCGGAGCGTCCGGACCCCACGTGACAGGCTCAGGCCGATCCGAACGGCAATGCGTTGGCTGCGAAACGAGGCTGGATGAGGTCATGGGTCGTGACTGGCCCTTGCGTCCAGCGGCAAGCTGACAGCGGGCGGAGACGAGGGGGCGTTGTGCCGTGTTACGGCTGACGCCCCTGGTGATTTCTGGATTGTTGACGCCGATCTTGATGAGCGTTGATGTTGCGTAGTGGTGCTGGCTCAGCGTCCGGACCCGACCCGGACTGCCAAGGGAATCGGTCCCGCTTACCCGCCCCTACCACCTCGCTTCAGATCTCATCAGCCTAGCGAAGGCAGCCGATCGATCCAGGTGCTCCACCAGTGCTTGGGCGCTTCCTGCGGCAGGGCGATTTCCACCCGGCTGTCGCTGAGCGCCTGCAACAGCCAGGATTCGGCCTGTTGTGCTTGAAAGCGTTGTCCGGCGGTCAATACCACGTCTTCGCCATCGACGGTGAACCAGACACATCCTTCGCTGACCCGCAATTTGCCGCCTTTAGGCATATCGATGGCGAGTAGCCTGTCTTGTGGCAGTGTTTGAGCGATCTGCATGATGGCCTCCTGGCTTGGTCTTGAACAGTGACTACCTTACGCCGCACCTGTCCGGCGCGGCAGACTCAGACTGTCATTGAATTGACCGTGACAGTATTGGCTGTACTGCAACTGTCCTGGTCGTTTTGGCCGGCAACTGTCACTTTGCCGAACGCATGTTGCAGCGCAAGATGATCGATTCCTTCAAGCTGACGCTTGTCCGAGCTACTGCTGCCCATGAAAGCCGATCCTCCGCTCTATGCTGCCCTTGCCGACGAGATCGCCGCCCTGATCGCTGCCGGCAGCCTGCGTCCTGGCGACAAGCTGCCCAGCCTGCGTGAATTGCGCGACCGGCGTGGTTTAAGTCTTTCCACCGTTACCGAAGCCTTCCGCCAGCTCGAAGACCGCGGTCTGGTGGAAGCGCGCCCGCAATCGGGCTTTTTCGTGCGCTTGCGCCAGCAACCGGCCCATCCTCCCTTGCCGATCGAGCCGGCCGCCGTCACGGTCAACCGGCGCCTGTGGGAGCATCTGCAACTGCTCAAGCGTTCCGAGCGGCGCAGTTTCGGTTATGCGGTGCTGTCGCCCGAGCTGTTTCCCAATGCACTGCTGCAAAAGCAGATCAATGAAGTAATCAAGCGCCAGCCCACCATCTTGTCCGAATACGGCGGCCCGACCGGCCTGCCGGCGCTGCGGCGTCAGATTGCCCGCCGTTCGATGGACTGGGGCGGCCAGCTCGGCCCCGACGATATCGTGGTGACGGCGGGCGGCATCGAAGCGCTCAATCTGGCGCTGCGGGCCGTCACCCAGGCTGGCGATGTGGTGGCGGTCGAATCGCCGACCTATTTCGGCCTGCTGCAGTTGTTCGAGGCGATGGGCTTGCAGGCATTGGAAATCCCGAGCGACCCAGGTGAAGGGGTGTCGTTGGCGGCGCTGGATCTGGCCACCCGTGATGGTGGCGTAGCAGCCTGTGTATTGATGCCGAATTTCAGCAATCCGACCGGCAGCCTGATGCCTGACGCCAGCAAGCAAAAGCTGGTGGAGCTGCTGGCACAGCGTGGCGTGCCCTTGATCGAAGACGATATTTACGGCGAATTTCATGCCGGACGCGAACGGCCTCGTCCGGCCAAGGCGTTCGACCGCTGGGGCAATGTGCTCTACTGCGCCAGCTATACCAAGCTCGCGGCACCCGGGATGCGGGTGGGCTGGATTGCCCCGGGGCGTTATCAGTCTAGGGTGGAAATCCTCAAGTACATCAATACCTTCTCGACCCCGGCATTGATGCAGGCCACACTGGCCCGCTTTCTCGAGTGTGGCAGCTACGACCTGCATATGCGCCGTCTGCGGCGGTTCTGTACCGAGCAGCTGGCCCATACGGCCGAGGCGCTGGCCAGTTATTTTCCTGAAGGCACGCGCTGGACCGAGGCGCGTGGTGGCTATCTGTGCTGGGTCGAGCTGCCGGCGGGCTGCGATACCTCGCTATTGCTGGAGCAGGCGATCGAGGAAGACATCACCTTTGCACCGGGGCGTCTGTTCACGGCTCGCGATGCCTACCACAACTATCTGCGGCTATGCTGCGGCGAGCCGTGGTCGGCGGAAATGGAAACGGCGCTGGCGCGCCTGGGAGAGTTGGCTGCGCGGCAGCTCGATCGGCCGCCGCGCCGCACCCGCAGCGCTATACCGCTGGGGCGTTAGGGAAAGAGCAGGAAGAGGGCAGCTGGTCGGTGGCTTCGGCTGGCCACCGTTGCAGCGCCCCACGCTGGTGGCGCAGGGCTGCCCTCCGAGGCGTGGGGGGCGTATCAGCGGATAGATTTGGACGGGCAAGTCACCGGGCCCAGTCCGAGCAATTGCAGAATCGGCGAGCAGCTAGCCCGTGGGCCGCGACCGGTGGGCATGCCGGAGCCGGGGGTGGTTTCATCGGGCGGCTCAGGCGGGGTCGGGTCCTTGTCCGGCGTGGGCACAGGGTCATAGGGCGGTTTGCCGGGTTTGGTCGGGCTGCCTGGCACCGGCCCATTGGCCACTTGTGGCTCGGCGGCTTGGCTGAGCGTGCACAACAGCAGGGCGAGTGGCAAGAACAGGGCTGACAATCGCTTTGGCATTGTTTTTCCTTTTTGGCGTATCGCTGGAATACCACTGTCCGGACGCGGCCGCTCTGCCCAGCGGCCGCGTCCCAAAGCTGTCGCGGCGGGCGCCGGCCGCGACCTGGTGCAAGCCCCGGAGACGCCCGGGCATCAGTATCAAGATATGAAAATATCAGGAAATATATTCGCTAGATACTGTGTTGCTTAGAATAAAAAATAAATCAAATGTACTACTTTTCTGCGCTACGCCGATCACTGCATTCCCAGCGATTCCTCTTTGATGTCGCAATGATTCCTCAGCTTATTTACAGGGATTCCACCATCAAGCCAGGACGGTGTCGGTCGTCCTTGCGCTTCCCCGCCGCACAAGGGGAGAAGCGGCGGGGAATGGCTTGGCTTGCTGCTATCACGCCAGGGGCTTTGGGCTCGTCCCGTCTGTGAGCGCGGGATGATGCGCGGGTAAAGGTTCCTCCTCCTGGGTGGGGTGTCGGATGCGGGGGAGAGCACTGCATCGCGACACACAGACATTATATGCATTAATGCATATGCATGCCAGTCTTTTTTGCGTTTTTGTAGGATTTTTTTGCGTGAGATGCTGAAAACTTGCAGGAAATAGGCTGAACAGCGAGAAGACTGGAGAAGGTGCGGCGCAGATTTTGAGGCGAGAGCGGGCCCTGGTTCAGGCCCGCCCTGGGCGGCGACAGGCGATCACATGCCTATCATATTGACGCTCATATTGACCGGCAGGCCAAGGATACGCAGCGATTCGGCATGTTCCGGGCGGACCACGATATCGCGGTAGCGCGACTTGTCGGGATGGTCGGAAACGATGCGGATCGAGCCGTCGGGCTCCTTGAACAGGCGCTTGATAAAGAACTCGCCCAGGTAATCGATCGCATGGATACGGCCGTTGCGGATCGAGGTGGCTTCGGTATTGAGGGTGACCACCGCGTCGGGCGGAATGGTCGGCAACATCGAATCGCCTTCCACCACCACCGTGACCAGCTTCTCGGCCTTCAGTCCATTGCGCTGACACCAGGCGAGCCGGAAGCGGTTGGGCGTGCCTTCGGCGTCGATTTCCCATTGCAGGCGGCCGTGACCGGCCGAGAGCTTGAGTGCCAGACGCGGCACTTCGACCTCGTCGTCGTGGACCGGGTCTTCATGGTCCCAGGCGACGATGGGGCGCGGTTGGGTGGCGATATTGCCCGGCTCCATCTCCGACACGACTTCGGCGCCAGGGCGGGTGCGGGTCGGCGGCGGGGTGGGTGCTTCGCTGGCCAGGGTGGCGACCGAGACATTGAGGGCGCGGGCCAGCGCTTGCAGGGTTTCGAGTTTGGGGTTGGGGGTGCGTCCGGACAGGATGCGGCTAATGGTCGACTGCGGCACGCCTGACGCTGCTTCGAGTTCGGCTTGCGTCATGCGGTGTTGCATCATCAATTTGGATAGGTTGCGGTTAACGGCATTCATGGCGGCATGATACGCCCAGGTTCGATCTTCGATAAAGGGCGGAAAGGGATTTTCGTCTGCTGATTATCCATATTTTATGCATAAATGAATCGGCAAAAAACCCGACCTCAATCAAGTTTTTCCCTTTCTCCCGTCATAGTCATTTCTCTTTGTTCACGCCGACCATCCGCCGACCGGTCCGGCCCGCTACAGCGGCCCCGATTTCGCCATCTCTGCAATCCGAATCATCACTGGAGGTTTGGCCTGTCTGCTGCTGTGCTGGTTACGTGGCTGGGGCAGTCCCGTTATGATCGGCAAATCGAATTTACCGCCGAGTTGATTGCCATGACCGACCCGCAGGGCGTCCGTTATGACGCGGCGCATGCCGCCGCGTATGACCGCAAGATCCGTAAGCTGATGCCGGGTTATGAGGTATTGCACGAGACGACGGCGTTTCTGCTGGCGCAATGTCTGCCGGCCGGCGCCAGGGTGCTGGTGGTGGGCAGCGGCACCGGGGAGGAGTTGCTGCGTTATGCCGCGCTCGATCCGACCTGGCAGCTGGTGGGGGTGGAACCTGCTGCGCCGATGAACGAGGCGGCGCGCGAGAAAATCGTGGCGGCAGGGCTGGAAGCACGTATCGAGCTGGTCGAGGCCGATCTGGGCAGCGCCGCGCTGACCGGGCCATTCGATGCCGCCGTGTCCTTGCTGGTGCTGCATTTCCTGCCCGACGACGGTGCCAAGTCGGCTTATCTTGCCCGCTTGGCCAGCCTGTTGCCCAGCGGGGCATCGTGTTTGCTGGCCGATCTGGCGGCCTGTGACGATCCGGCCCAGCAGGCCGTTTTATTTGCCGCCTGGCGCAGTCAGCAATTGGCGAGTCGGCGGCCTGAGGCGGTGGCGCTGGATTTCTACCATCTGGCCAATCACGTCTATCCCCTTGCCCCGGTCCGGGCCGGCGTTTTGCTGAACGAAGCAGGCTTTGATGCCGGACAGCCTTTCTTCCGTTCCTTTATGCTGGAAGGGCGCTGGTTGCGGCGCATCTGAGGCGGATGTCTATTGGGAGGTGCGATGTATAAGGTCTATGGCATGTCCTTGTCGGGTAACTGCTATAAGGTCCGGCTGGCGCTGGAGCAGTTATGCGCCATTTATCGCTGGATCGAGGTCGATGTATTGGCCGGCGACACCCGGCGGCCCGAATTCCTGGCGCTCAATCCGCAAGGCAAAGTGCCGTTGCTGGAGATCGACACAGACCGTCTGCTGGCCGAATCGAATGCCATCCTGTGTTATGTGGCTGATGGCACGCCGCTGTTTCCCGATGATCGCTGGTTGCGTGCCCAAGTATTGCAATGGATGTTTTTCGAGCAATACAGCCATGAGCCTTATGTCGCCGTGGCGCGTTTTATTTGTCGTTTTCTGCCGGAAAACCATCCACGCCGTGCCGAACTGCCGCGCCTCCATGAGCGCGGCCACGAGGCATTGGCCATCATGGAGCGCCATTTGAGCAGCCGGCGTTTTCTGGTGGCCGAGAGCTATACCCTGGCCGATATTGCCCTGTTCGCCTATACGCAGGTGGCCGAGGAGGGTGGGTTTGCAATGGCGGCTTATCCGGCCATTCAAGCCTGGCTGGAACGGGTCCGGGCACAGCCGGCCTTTGTGCCGATGGAATGGGTGGGAGATCGCGGGGGTGACAGCAGTCAGGCCGCCATGGATATCAGTCTGTATTAAATATTAATTTTTGTTTAATACAGTCTCCTTGTCTTGCAAAGACTTTTCCTGATTTTTTATCTTTGTTGCTGTTTCCTGTCCATCCCTTCCGGAATGGGCTGATTCTCCACGCCATAGCGCCGCAACAGCCGCGTCAGTCTGCCGCGACGCGCCATATCGTCCAATCCCTGTTCCAGGATCGCATGCAATGTCTCGGCCGCCTGAATGCGACGCGAGATCAGCATGTGAAACCCGGTCGGCGCAACACCGGGCAGAGGGCGTTGCTGTAGCTGCGGGTCGCGCAGCAGGGCGTTCATTTCCGGATCGGTCAGGCTAAAGCCCACGATGATTTCGCGTTTTTCCACGAACAGATCGCAGCGGCCCAGATGGAGCTTGGCGATCAACTGTGGAAAGCGGGTGGTGCCAAGGTCGAGGTCGTGCGTGCTCAGGCCGTAAGGCTCGTAGTTGTAGCCGAACAGGCCGCACAGCCGGTAGCGGCGCAGGTCGGCGAGCTGGTGGATATCGAGTTCGCTGTGGTGACGGCGCGAATAGAAATAGACGCTGTGGGTGAAATAGTAGGGTCGGGTCATCAGGTAATGACGGCGCCGTTGCTGGTTGTCGGATGCATTGAGCGCCAGGTGGTACTGACCGGCGCGCACGGCATTAAGACAGCGCTCCCACGGCAGCAGATCGATCTGGACCCTCCACTGCTGCGCATGGGCGATCTGTTGCAGCACATCGACCGAATAGCCGATCAGCGCGCCATTGTCGCGGTAGGTATAAGGCGGCCACTGGTTGATATCGTCGCACGCCAGCAATGGGCTGCCCGGTGGCCAGCCAGGCCTGGGAGGCAAAGCGATCAGCAACAGGGGCAGGGCTAGGATGGAGAACATCAAGCACGATTTCCGGGGGGACTACAGGCAATATAAGTCAGTGCCTCAAGGGGTGCTGGGCCGGCAGGGGCCTAGGGAAATCCCTATGTCATAATATTTTATTTGCGCTCAATGTGTTGCACGCACGTGCCATAAATCTTGCGTGAAACTTACAAAAAAAGGGTTGAGCATGCTGGGCGTCTCTCTATAATCGCTGGCCCTTAGCATCAAATAATATGTATTTGGATATGAATCAGCATAAAACCTCCTCTGTCCTGGCGCCCTGGCGCCATCGTGTCGCCTCCTTGTAGCGAGTCGCCGCCACCGCGGCGCCGCATCGTGCCGTAGGGCCTGCCGGCCCGGCTAAACGGCTGATTCCGCACCGTATTTCCCGGTTCCCTTTATTCCGCCCTATCCGCATTGCGCCGGATAGCGGCCCTCGTCTGCCTTGTCGCGTCCGGATCGAGCCATCGAGCCGGGTTTGCTGCTGCCGACGTGGGCAGGTTTTTTCTTCATGTCGAGGTTTGCATGGTTTCTTTGCGCACCAAACTCACCCCGCTGGCTGCCCTGTTATGCCAGGCGGGTCTCCTATTCATGGCTACGCCTGCATCGGCTGCGATGTGCATCGAGTGGACCACCACCGGCGAGGTGATCCCGTCGACCATCGATATTCCGGTACCGATGCCCACCTATTGCAGCGATAACGATGCTCACCGAAAGCTGACCTCGCAGCCCAACCTGGGTAGCTGCCCGGCTGCGCGAGTGCTGTTCAACCTGTGCGAGAGCCTGAGTTCCCACCCGATCAACTACGCCACCGGCAATAAGTTTCTGGCCGAGCAGGTGTTCGGCGGCACGGTGCACGGCACGCTGCAATTCAACCGCTTCTATAACAGCATGACTCAGGAGACCGACGCCGGCTTCGGTTTCGGCTGGCGTCACAACTACCACCGCAAGGTGGTGGACGTCTCGGACAAGAAAGTGCTGGTGGTGCGCGGCGACGGACAGGTGATCGAATTTGTGCGCGACAGTGCCACTGCGCCTTGGCGCTGCCCAGCGCTGCCGATGCTGAAGCTGGAGTCGGCCGGCGGCGGTTGGCGCTTTACCGACGATGACGACACGGTCGATATCTTTGCGGCCAATGGTCGGTTGGAACAGATCAAATATCGGGGCGGTCGTTCGGAAAGCCTTAAATACGAGACGGTCGATGGCGTACAGCGCCTGATTCGGATCACCGACAATTTCGGACGGAAACTGCGTTTCCGTTCGCAGATCACCGGTCTGCAAAAAATGTGGGGACCGGCCAATCTTGCCAAGGACGAAGAACAGGCCGATGGCAAAGGCGACGAATATCAATTCTTGATCAGCACGGGGCCGTATCTGTCCGGTGGGAAATATTCCGAACAGACCTATCGCTATGACCGCACCCTGTTCCCCGACGGCAGCACCCGTCGCTATCTCTATGGCAAGGGCGAGCAGGACTGGTATCTGATCAAGGAGCAGCTCAATAGCGAATTCCGCTCGATTGCCCAGTTCGATTACGACATGACGCCCAATCGGCCGCGCCGCGCGCTGAGCAGTCAGCTCAGCGGTGGCGTGGAAAAGACCGTGATGAAGTATGAAGGCAGCGGCAACAGCAGCAATACCGATTCGCTGGGCCGTACCCAGCAACGCAAGGTCAGCGTGATCAACGGCTTGGCATTGCCGACTGAGCTGATCGACCGCGATGGCAGCGTGACCCGCTTCGAGTACCACGCCAATGGCCTGCTCAAGGTCAAGGTAGGGCCGGAAAAGGTCAATGGCCAGCCCGTGCGTACCGAATACGCCTACGACCCGCAACGTCATCTGCTGACCTCGGAAATCGAAGCCGCCGGCACCGCACTCGCACGCGAGACCAAGACGGTCTGGCATCCGCAATGGAACCAGCCCAAGCAGATCATCGAACCTGACCGGGTCACCGAACTCGACTACGACACCCTGGGCAACCTCAAGGAGCGCAAGGTCACCGCTGCCGGCAAAACGCTGGTCTGGCGCTGGGAATGGGACAGCAATGGCCTGATGACCAAGTCGGTCGATCCGGCTGGTCTGGCCACTACCTATAAGTACGACGCCGCCGGCAATCTGCTTCAGATGACCGACCCGCAGCAGAAGGTAACGGTGTTTGCCGAGCATAATGCCTCGGGTTTTGCCCGGCGTATCGATACGCCCGATGGGGTCAGCACCCGCCTGGTCTACGACGTGCGCAACCGGGTGCGCGAGCGCCGGGTCGGCAATCTGAGCTGGACCTACGAATACGACGGGATGGAAAAGCTGCTGCGGACCACCTTCCCCGACCAGACCTGGCAGCGCTATGAGTACGACGCGGCCGAGCGGCTGGTGGCGGTGGTGGACAGTGCCGGCAACCGCATCGACTACGAGCTCGATAGCGAAAGCAATATCAAGGTGCTGCGTATCAGCCAGCCCAATGCCCAGTGGCAGCCGGGTACGCTGAGCGCACCGGTCTTCCTTGGCACCAGCCTGCCGGGTGCAATGGCTGGACTGCCCTATCAAGCCAAGGTGGCGCTGGCAGCGCAGCCTGCTGCCACGGTGACGCTGGCACAAGGCAATCTGCCGGCAGGGCTTACCCTGGCGCCCGACGGCACCCTGAGCGGCCAGCTCTCGGCTGCCGGCAACTACCAATTCACCCTCAAAGCCAAGAATGCCCAAGGCGAAGTCAGTGCGAGCTTCAGCCTCAACGTCAGTCCCTTGGCCGATGTGGCGCCAACATTTAGCCGGGCGACCAATGGCGACCCGCTGGTGATCCCGGCTGCCCGTACCAATGAGCGCTATGTCTTCACTTTGCATGCCGGAGGCTCACCGGCACCGAGATATGCGCTCAAGGGCACTTTGCCCAAAGGGCTGATCTTTGATGAGAGCGGCGTGATCTATGGAACGCCAACCGAGCTGACCGACCCGAAGGGCGTGGACATTCAGGTGACCGCCACCAACCGTGCCGGTCAAGCCACCTATGACGGCAAGTTGAAGGTGATCCAGGGGGGACAAGGAGCACCGGGCAGTTTTGCCGAGGCGGCACCGTTCAAGGTGGCCGGTAAGCCGCTCGGCCGCTGGCAAGCCGGGATGCGTTGGCAGGCCGACAGCCTGCAAGCGCTCAATGGCGAAACGCTGACGCTCGGTTATTCCGCTGCCGGTCAGGCTGCGATGGTGGTGGAAGCGGGCGGTCAGCAACTGTTGCTGACGCCGCTCGAAGCCGATGCCGAAGTGAAACTGGTCGCGGTGCTGGTCAATGGCGAGAGCCGTTTTGCCGCCAGTGTGCTGCGCGGCAAGGTGCGGATCGAGAGCGCCACGGCAGCGCAGCCGATGCTGCTGGCAGGCGATCACGTTCTGGTTGGCGACGGCCGGGCGACGGTGTTCGAAGTCGCTGCAGCCAAGGCTGGGCTGCTCCATATCAGCGCCCGTGCCAGTTCGGTCCGACTGCCTATCGCCGGTGGCCCGGCGGATCAACGGCTGCTTGCCGGCGAAGCGATCGATTGGTCGCCGGAAGCCGGACTCAGCAATCACCGGATCGGCAGCGCCGCGGCGGTCGAGTCGTCGAAGGATGGCTTGACCACTGCCCGAGTCAATGAGCCGCTGGTACGTCTGGGCGGCGCCCAACTGATGGAGCGCTTCGCGCCGCTGTTCGAGCAGAGTCTCGGCTTGCAATTGCAGGCTCCGCAGCAGAATCCGGACGGTCGGGTGGAATTCGGCCTTGGGAACGGTTCCAGCCTGCAAACCCAGCCGGTTGGCATGCTGCCGGTCGATCCGCTGCGCCAGAACGGCGTAAAGCTCCAGGCCGACGGCAGTGTGGAGCTGAGCACCGATGGCGTGGTGACTCGGCTGGTACCGGTGGCCCATCAGCTCGACAAGCTGCTGGCCGGTGTGCCGGGCAGCGAAGTGAAGCGCCTCGACAACGGCACCCTGATCGTCAAGCTGGAACAGGAAAGCTGGGCACTGCGCCCCGACTGGACCGTGCTGCCGGCTTCGGGTCAGGGCATGGAGCGCAATGCCGAAGGTCTGGTGCGCATCGTCAGCGATGGCCGCGCCCAGACGTTGTGGCCGGCCTTTGCCGACTGGAAACGGGTGGAAAGCCTGATCCGCACTCAGGATGCGGCAGCGGGCCTCACCCATAACGCCGATGGCAGTCTGACTGCCAGCGTCAACGGCCGCCGTCTGCTGCTGCAACCCGACTACCGTCTGATCGCTACCCCTGCTGAGCGCGCTGGCGCTGACACCTGGCAGGAAGGCGACACCCACTACGTCAACTACTTCGACGGCCATAGCCAAGGTTTCAAGTTGCGCTAAGCCGCTTTCTCCCCTGCCGGCCCAGCAGACCGGCGGGCGGGGAATGTTTTTCGATTTCAATGGAGATCAACGAATGAAGTTATCCAGAATCGGCGCCGCACTGGCGACGGCGGGTTTGGCCGTCGGTGTGACGGCTCCGCTCTATGCGCTGACGCTGCCCAGCGTCAGTCTGTTTGAACGGGTCACCAGTGAGCGAGCCTCGCCACTGGTTGCTTCGGCACGCACCAATTTCACCAGCGGTACGCTGCGATTTGGCATCAATTTTTCTGATCCCGACCGGATGGTGGTGCGGGCTGAGCTGTGGCACAACGGCCAGCTTCGGCAGAACATCGTTTCGGCAGACGATATCGTGGTCAGTGGCCTGCCGATCGGTAGTCACCGTTTCACTATCAAGCTGTTCGATGCACAAGGCCGCAGCCTTGAATCGGCCCCGCTGCAATTCGAGGTAAAACGCAACCAGAAGCCGACGATCAAGCTGTCCGGCCCGCCGCCTGGCTTTCGGATGGAGGCCAATCAGAATAAAGGCGAGCAGATCAATGTTCCGATCCGCGCCGAGCTGACCGATCCGGAATGCACCGGCCCGACCGCCATCTTCCTCAACGGTAAGGACGTCACCCCACAGCGTGACTTCAACGCCGCTCACTTCTATGAAGGCCCGATCAAGATGGGCGTCGGCACCCATACCCTGACGGTACGGGGCGAGGACTGCCATGGTGAAAGCGCCGACGAAAAGTCGCTGACGCTGACGGTGAAGCATTTGGAGCTGATGCCGCCTCCGACGCCGACGCCGACGCCGACGCCCACTCCGACGCCGACGCCCACTCCGACGCCGACGCCCACTCCGACGCCGACGCCCACTCCGACGCCGACACCCACTCCGACGCCGACACCCACTCCGACGCCGACCCCTACTCCGACGCCCAACCCGACTCCTGCCGGCACGGGTTCGGTGATCGAGACGCGCTTCGAGTACGACGCGCTCAATCGGCAGACTGCGTCGATTGACGCGATGGGCCGGCGCAAGAGCCAGGTCTATGACGCAGCAGGTCAGGTGACGAGCCAGACCGATGCGGCCAACCGCACCGTCGGCTATGAGTACGATGCGCTGGGTCGCCCGAAGCGGATGGTGCTGCCTGACCAGCGCGTGATCGAGATGGATTACGACCTCCGCGACGAGCTGACCTCGTTCAAGGACCCGAACGGCCAGACCACGCGCTACACCATCAATAGCCTGGGCGAGATCGGCAAGATCAACAGCCCCGATACGGGCGAAACCAGCTTTGTCTACGACGGTGCCGGCCGCATCAGCAAGATGACCGATGGTGCCGGCCGCAGTACGCAGTACGAGTACGACGGTCTGGGCCGAATCAAGAAAGCCAGCTTTGCCAGCGGCACGCTGACCTATACCTGGGACAGCGCAGCGAATGGCTATGGTCAGTTGCATAAGGTCAGCGACCCGTCCAGCTCGACCGAATATCGTTATGACGCGCTGGCTCGTGCAAGCGGCAAGACCGTAACGATCGCCGGTCGCAGCTATGCGCTCGACTGGAGCTTTGACGAAGGCGGCCGTTTTGCGTCGATGACCTATCCGTCGAAGCGCAAGGTGACGTGGCAGTATCAGAACGGCAAACCGGTCGCGCTGCTGCTCGATGGCAAACCGCTGCTGAGCGAGATCTCGGTGGCGATGTCGGGCGAGGTCGAGGGGTGGAAGCTCGCCAATGGCCAGCGCCATATCCGTCTCTACGATCAAAGCGGCTTCCCGCGGCAGATCGACGCTGGCAAGGCACTGTCGCTGACCTATAGCTGGACGGCGGCAGAAAAGGTCGACAAGCTGGTCGACCTCAATAGCGGCAAGACCTCGGCCTACGTCCACAACAACCGCGACTGGCTGACCGAAGAGCCGGGCAAAAGCTACGGCTACGACGCCAACGGCAACCGGCTGAGCCGCACGGCTAACGGTGCGACCACGGCGTACACCTACACGGGCAACCGCCTCGATAGCATCGGTAACCGCAAGTTCAGCTACGACGGCGCTGGCAACGTGCTCAACGATGGTCTGCGCAGCATCGAGTACGATGCGCGCGGCTATGTGAAGTCGGTGACGTTTGACAAGGTCAAGGTCGACTATCTGGTCGATGCCTCGGGCTACCGCATTTCCAAGACTGTAGCCGGCAAGACCCGAGATTTCGTCTACGACGAGAATGAACGGCTGATCGGTGAGTATGAGAACGGCCAGCCCGTGCTGGAGATCGTGTGGTTCGAAGATCTGCCGGTGGCGGTGCTGCAAGGTGGCGCGGTTTACAACGTCCACGCCGATATGCTGGGTACGCCACGTTCGATTGCCGATGCCCAAGGCAAGGTGGTGTGGAGCTGGAACCCGGATGCTTTCGGCAATGGTGCGCCGGATGCCGACCCGGATCGTGATGGCAAGCGCTTTGAATTCCCGCTGCGTCTGCCGGGGCAGTATCACGATGTGGAGACGGGGCTGTATCAGAATGGGGTCCGGACTTATGACCCGGATACGGGACGGTTCTTGCAGCCGGATCCGTTGGGGGTAGAGGCTGGGCCTAATCTCTACACTTATACGGCAAATGATCCGCTCAGTAGTGTGGATGAAGATGGGCGGATGAGCGCTGCTCGGGCCGCTGGGTTCGCTTTCCGCCTAGTTGGTAATGCCAGGAATTTTAAGAATCAGATTCAATATCTGAAGGCATTAGGTCGACTCAGCAAGGCTCTAAAGAAGTGTAAGCGTGGTAAGTCGATAAAGCATTCAAGCTCCAAAACAACAGATCTTTATCGGGCTGTAGGGCCGGAGGAATTTCATGAGGCAATGAACTCAAAAAGATTTTCCTTTCCGCCAAATGGTAGTGAGATGAAACAGTTTGGATTTGACCTTAAAGAAGTGCTGAGATTTTCTGATTTTCAGCGAGACTATGCTGCAATCCTTCGGGTAAAAATCCCGACTGACTCACTTAGTAAATTTAACGTCACTCATGGGCAAATTGATCCTTTTATCTTCAAAAGTGGAGTGCTAACGATTGAAGGGCAAGGGGCGCTTAATAACCTTAACAGTGTTATTAAGTCAGTTACTCATGCTTTTTAGAGGTGAAAGATGAGTGATCACCATATTACAGCTCTTGTGACGCTATCTACGGATGTGCCACAGCCAAAAAACGGAGGAGTTAGGAGCGGGTACGCACCTCATCACAAATTTGACGGAGTGGAGTACCTGGTTAGCGGATTTCATTCTTATGTTGATTCGGAAATTCATTATCCTGGTGAAACTGTCATGGCGGAAATTACATTTCCAAGCTGGGCCTTTTTTGGTGGGCAAATAAAGCCTGGTGATATTTTTGAGATTCGGGAGATGAGCCGGCTTGTAGGGTCTGGTATTGTTCAGTCAGTAGATGCCTAAAGCCGAAGGGTATAGCAATAATGAGAAAGAGCCATGCATAAAACGCATGGCTCTTCTGTTTTGTATGGCATAGAAGCTGTCCGGCTCGCCGCCTGGCTTTCGGATGGAGGCCAATCAGAATAAAGGCGAGCAGATCAATGTTCCGATCCGCGCCGAGCTGACCGATCCGGAATGCACCGGCCCGACCGCCTGAATCGCCCCGGGTTTCCTGGACACACCAAGAGCCTCAAACTGAGGCCCGGCGAATTCAAATTTGAAGTGCAATCGGGAAGCAAAGAAAAAAGCAGAGGGAGGCGAAGTGCTATAGGATGAGCTTCCGTTTTCCGCCAAGAAAATAAAAACCCATGAATTCCTACAGGCACTTCAGCCAAGCCGAACGATACCAGATAGAAAAAGGGTTGTGGGAAGGAATTTCACAAAAAGCGATTGCGGAGTTGCTGGGTAGAAGCGCGTCCTCAGTGAGCCGAGAAATCAAGCGAAACGGTGGCCAGCCAGGGTATCGAGCCGTGACAGCTCAAGAACGCAGCAGTCAAGTGAAAAGAACTGGCTCGTACATAAAAGAATCTCTGTGGCAAGACGTTGTGCTCAAGCCAAAAGAAGATTGGAGTCCTGAGCAAATCTCGGCTTCATTAGGCCGGGCCATCAGTCATGAGGCCATTTATCAGTGGATTTATGCCAACTCGGAGAATGAGCTGTGGCGCCATCTACGCCGCCGCCAACCGCGTCGGCGTCCATGGCGACGAGGGGTGAAGCGTTGCATCCTGATGAATCGTCGAGATATTTCGAACCGCCCAGCGGTGGTGGAAAGCCGAGAACGGGTGGGTGACTGGGAAGCCGATACGGTGATTGGGGCGGGTCAAGCAGGGGCGATCTTAACGCTGACCGAGCGTAAAACAGGTTTAATGTTGACCTATCCGCTAGCGAAGAAAACGGCCGAGGCGGTCAAGATAGGCATGATCCATTTATTGACACCGATTCGGGAGTGGGTCAAAACGATTACGAGTGACAATGGGACAGAGTTTGCGCGTCATGAACAAATTGCTGAAGCATTAGAAGCGGATTTCTTTTTTGCCAAGCCGCATTCCCCTTGGCAGAGGGGGAGCAATGAAAACGCGAATGGTCTATTGCGCCAATATTTTCCCAAAGGATCACCTTTGGATAAAGTGCGAGAGGCCGACCTTCACTTTGCTATGCAGCGCTTAAATACTCGTCCTCGAAAGCGGTTTGGCTATGTGGCGCCGCTGCAACAATTCGAAAAGCTAACGGGAATGACGCAAGTCCATAATTTAATTGGAATTGCACTTCAAAATTGAATTCACCGATGCTGTAATGATTCCTGCTGGTGGAAGAATGATTGTCGTTGATTCGGCAGGCACATTCATCACTGCAATTGGTAAAACAACTAATAAGTGGTACCATTTGGCTAAGCCGTTGATGTAAATTTTTCCGGGATTGGGGGTATGTTGATGCCCCCAATTTTTGTTCGGCCTTGAAATGGAGTGCTCTAATGTTGGAAAATATGAAATTCCTAAATGGGAGAGTGGTAGAAGGAATTTTTCTAAGAATATTTCCTCCTTATGGAGAGGGAGATTTTTCTAGTGCCGATATATCTGTAGGGCTAAGGCTCTTAGGGGAAAAGGAAATGCTGCTGATTTTCGTTTCCTCTGAAGATAATTGGGCAATAAAGGCGGCGTTCGTTTGCGTTCCCAAGTTTAAAGCATGGCTTGAGTTTGAAAGAGATCTTCCTGCTATTTTGAACGGGGAGAAGGAGGTTGAGTATGCTTATGTCTTTTATGATGTATCGGGGCAAGAGGTTTTTTCTGAGATCGTGGGCAAAAAAATTGTCTCTGTAGAAGCTCTGACGATTGACGAGGATTGGGAGCCTTTTGGGCTGAAGTTGAATTTTGAAAGGGACTATATCCTTGTATATCCCAATACGGACGGAAGCGCTTTTGAGACAAAGTTATATAAGCATGGGAGAGGGCTTGGAGAGTTCGAAGTGATGGGGGGGATTCAATATAAAAAATTGTAGGGGATGTAAAAATAGGTAAATGTCATGGATTAATTATGAATTCTTTCCCGTCTGAACTAAGCAAATCAGTGCATGCCGAAATTACGGAGTATTGTATTTCTGGGGATGCTCTTGCTGAGCAAGAGTGTTATGAAGAAGCCGTATTTCAATACAACAAAGCCTGGGAGATGATTCCTGAGCCAAAAAATGAGTGGGAAGCCTCTACATGGGTATTGGCTGCTATTGCCGATGCTTGTTTTTTTATGGGTAAAAGGAAATCTGCCCGGCAAGCATTGGAATATGCAATGTATTGTCCAGGGGGATTAGGGAATCCCTTTCTTCATCTCCGATTAGGTCAGGTTCTGTTTGATGCAGGCGAGCTGGACAAAGCGGCTGATGAGCTGATGAGAGCTTACCTGGGAGGGGGTGGAGAGATCTTTGCTCAAGAGGACCAGCGTTATTTTGATTTCTTAGTTAAAAAAGCGAAAATTTAGATAGCTGCATACCTGTGCCCCCACCTGATTACACAGGTTTGGTGTTGGAAAGAACAGAGGTAGAAATTTTGGTGGGCGGGGAGAGATATATAAGAATATGGGGTCCGCTAGATTGTATTGAAATGAACGAAGTTCATCTAATTCAGCAATACATTCAAAATTCGCTTGCTATTTGGGACGATGAAGGAGGAGTGCTTTGATCTTGATGTCTGAGCACCAGGGTCCAGTTTAATCCTGCCGTAAATCGCCCCGGGTTTCCTGGACACACCAAGAGCCTCAAACTGAGGCCCTCAAGAAAGTGTCATGAGCCGTCTGCAAAAATACCGTTCATGACCGCTTGGTCATCTAAACGAGGACGACCTCGGTCTCCTCGATGGCAGGAAACAAGGTAGTTTTTTCTACAGCTTCGATTACAGCGCTTGATTTTTCGTCGGGCTTTGAATCATCGCCTCCTTCGCCTGCTTGTTCAAACTATTTTTTGTTAGCGGCTCTGAGTCAGTTCCTCATGCTTTTTAGAGGTTAGAAATAAGTGATGAACACATTACAGCATCTTGTGGCGCTGTCTACGGATGTGCCACAGCCAAAAAAACGGAGGAGCTAAGATTGGATACACACATTTTACTAAAGAGGTAAATAGTGAATTGGCCTGAAGAGATTGCCATACTTGTCTTTGTTAAAGAGGAGCTGGCAAAGGTAGATAAAAAGGGCTGGTGGTCTTATCATTTTCCGGAAGTGGCAGCAAGTCGAACCCGCTTGTCAGAATTGGAAAAAGACTTGGGTTGTTCGCTTGATCCCCAATACGCTAGTTTTCTGCTTTACGCGGATGGATGGCAGGGGTTTTATCAAACAGTTGATTTGTTTGGTTGTAATGAATTGTCCGGTAACAAAAAGATGCAACAGGCACTTGAATTGTTGCGGGCCACTGAAGATGGGGCTCTAGAGCAAGCTGGAATAACAAGGGAAGATGTTATTCCCATTGCCGCTACCTCTTGTGATAAGGACATTTTTCTTCTCGCGAAACCTCATACTTCCATTGCCGGTACAGTATTGTGGTTCGCAGGTGAGGAGATTGATCGCTTTGAAAATTTTGATGAATTTTTCTTGGCGATGGTCGATTACAATCGAGAGGAAGTTTTCTCTCTGCGAGGGGCTGATGATCATTAAGAAGCTGGCACTCCTCCCAGGTAGAGAGAGGCCGTCCAATTTTTAAAATAATCTGCTATTTGTTGTGCTGGGCCGATTTCCTGCATGGCAGGAAGTCGGCCCATGCATTGAGAGAGTCATCAATAAAAAAGAGCCATGCATGAAAAGCATGGCTCCATTATTTTGGAGATGAAGAATTAGCGACTTAACTCGCCAATGTCTCCACCACCAATTTCTTCACCGCCGCGGCATCATTGCCCACCACCTGGAAGCGCTGGGGCTGTTTCTCCAGATCGGCGAATTTGGCTGGGCGCTGCGGCTTTTCACCCAATGCCTCGACGATGGTAGTCTCGAACTTGGCCGGCAGTGCGGTTTCCAGTGTCACCATCGACACGCCCTCACGACGCTGTTCCAGAGCCACCTTGACTCCGTCGGCGGTATGCGGATCGATCACCCGATTCCAGCGTGACTTGGCGAGACGGATGGTATCGATACGGTCCTGATGGGTGCTCTTGCCCGAGGCGAAGCCGAACTTGCCGACCATTCGGGCGAAATACGGGGTCTTGCCGAGATCGAAGCCGCCGGTGCGGTCGACCTCCTGCCATAGCCGTGCCAGTTCTTCGCTATCGCGGTCGATCAGGTCGAACACGAAGCGCTCCAGATTGGATGCCTTGGAGATATCCATCGACGGACTGGACGTCGCCAGCGTATCGGCCGAGCTGCGCACCCGGTAATTGCCGGTGCGGAAAAACTCGTCGAGCACATCGTTCTCGTTGGTGGCAACCACCAGCCGCCCGATCGGCAGGCCCATCTGGCGGGCGATATGGCCAGCGCAGATATTGCCGAAATTGCCCGACGGCACCACGAAATCGACCGGGTCGCCGATCTTGGGCGCCGCGGCCAGATAGGCGCGGAAGTAGTAGACCACCTGCGCCACCACCCGACCCCAGTTGATCGAATTGACCGCGCCGATCTTGTATTCGGCCTTGAAGGCGGCGTCGGCGTTGATGGCTTTGACGATGTCCTGGCAGTCGTCGAAGGTGCCTTCGACGGCGAGGTTATGGATATTGGCGTCAGCGAGGCTGAACATCTGGGCGCGCTGGAACGGGCTCATCCGGCCGTGTGGGCTCAGCATAAAGACATTGACGCCGCGTTTGCCGCGCATGGCGTACTCGGCGGCCGAGCCGGTGTCGCCTGAGGTTGCGCCGACGATATTGACCCGCTCGCCACGCCGCGCCAGTACATATTCGAACAACTGGCCCAGCAACTGCATCGCGATGTCCTTGAACGCCAGGGTCGGCCCGTTGGACAGTTCGAGCAGATAGAGGCCGTCTTCGAGCCGGGTCAGCGGTGTGATATCGGCCGAGCCGAACTGCGCCTCGGTGTAGGCGGCTTCGACCAGCCTTTTCACGTCTTCGGCCGGAATATCGGTGGCAAAGCGCGACACGATCTCGAAAGCGAGCTGCGGATAGCTCAGCGTGCGCCAGCGCTCCAGGGTCGCGGCATCGATATGCGGGTAGCGCTCGGGCACCACCAGGCCGCCGTCGGGAGCCAGGCCGCCCAGCAGGATGTCGCAGAACGACTGCGGTGCCATGCCGCCACGGGTGCTGATGTAGTCCATGGTCGGCTCCTCAGTTGTCCAGGTTTTCCAGCCGCAGCTTGGTGATCGGACCGGAAATGGTCGGCAGCGACTCGATCAGGTTGATCGCCGTATCGATCGAGCGCTCCAGCGACTGGTGGGTCAGGATGATGATATCCACCACCTGCTCGCCCGACTGCGGCTCCTTTTGCATCATGGCGTCGATCGAGATGCCAAGGTCAGCCAGGATGCGCGTGATGTCGGCCATCACGCCGGGGCGGTCGTGCGCCTTGAGGCGCAGGTAGTAGCTGGTCTCGACCTCCTCGATCGGCAGCACCGGCAGATCGACCATCCGATCGGGCTGGAAGGCCAGATAGGGCACGCGGTGGCCCGGGTCGGCGGTCAGCAGGCGGGCAATATCGACCAGGTCGGCCACGACCGAGGACGCGGTCGGCTCGGAGCCGGCGCCTCGGCCCGAATAGAGGGTCTGGCCCACGGCGTCGCCGTTGACCAGCACGGCATTCATCACCCCTTCGACATTGGCCAGGATCTTCTTGGCCGGCACCAGCGTCGGATGCACCCGCAGCTCGATACCCTGCGGCCGCCGCTTGGTGATGCCAAGCAGTTTGATCCGGTAGCCGAGCTGCTCGGCGTAGGCGATATCTTCGCGGGTCAGCTTGGAGATGCCTTCGAGATAGGCATGCTCGTACTGCATCGGGGTGCCGAAGGCGATTGCCGACAGAATGGTCAGCTTGTGGGCGGCGTCATGGCCTTCGATATCGAAGGTCGGGTCGGCCTCGGCATAGCCCAGCGCCTGGGCTTCCTTGAGCGCCTCGTCAAAGCCCTTGCCCTGGTCGCGCATGGCGCTGAGGATAAAGTTCGAGGTGCCATTGATGATGCCGGCGATCCATTCGATCCGGTTGGCGGTCAGGCCCTCGCGCAGGGCCTTGATGATCGGGATGCCGCCGGCCACGGCCGCTTCGAACGCCAGCATCACGCCCTTGGCGCGGGCGGCGGCGAAGATTTCGTTGCCGTGCTCGGCCAGCAGCGCCTTATTGGCGGTGACGATATGCTTGCCGTTGGCGATGGCGCGCAGCACCAGCTCCTTGGCATCCGAAGTGCCGCCGATCAGCTCGACCACGATATCGACCGCGGGGTCGTCCACCACGGCCAGCGGGTCGGTGCCGATTTCCACATCGGCCGGCGCCAGCGCCTTGGCCTTCTCGATATTGCGCACGGCAGCGCGCTTGACTTCGATGGCGCGGCCGGCGCGACGGCTGATCTCCTCGGCGTTACGGGCCAGCACTTTGGCCACGCCGCTGCCCACGGTGCCGAAACCGAGCAGGCCAACGTATACGGGTTTCATAGTCGATTACCTACGCTTTCGATTGCTTGGGAAAACCGGCGCAGCGCCACGGCATCAGGTAGGTCGTGGCGCGCTTGGCGGATGGCGCTTCGTGGGCGTGTCAGAGCGGCTGGGTTCACCGCGCCGCCTCGGGCCTGCGCCGGCAATAATGAGTCGGGCGGCGGAACTCAGCCGCCATGGCGCTTGCGGTAATGATCAAGGAAGCGGGTGATACGCAACAGCGCATCTTCCAGCTCGTCGATATGCGGCAGGAACACCACCCGCAGATGGTCGGGCTGCGGCCAGTTAAAGCCGGTGCCCTGCACCACCAGCACCTTTTCTTCTTCAAGTAATTCCAGGATGAACTGCTGGTCATCCGCGATCGGATAGAGCTTGGGGTCGAGCCGGGGGAACAGATAGAGCGCCCCCTTGGGCTTGACGCAACTGACGCCCGGGATCGCCGTCAGCATCTCCCAGGCCAGATCGCGCTGCCGGGTCAGCCGGCCCGACGGGGCCACCAGCTCATCGATGCTCTGATAGCCGCCCAGTGCGGTCTGGATGGCGAACTGACCCGGCACATTGGCACACAGCCGCATCGACGCCACGATATTGAGGCCGTCGATATAGTCGCCGGCGTGGCGCTTGTCGCCCGACAGGATCATCCAGCCCGAGCGGTAGCCGCAGGCGCGGTGGTTTTTCGACAGGCCGCCGAAGGTGACGCAGAACACGTCCTCGGCCAGCGAGGCGATCGAGGTGTGGCGGGCGCCGTCGTACAGGGTCTTGTCGTAGATTTCGTCGGCATAGACGATCAACTGGTGCTGGCGGGCGATCTCGAGGATTTCCTTGAGCAGATCGTCCGGGTAGAGCGCACCGGTCGGATTGTTGGGGTTGATCACCACGATGGCGCGGGTGTTGTCGGTGATCTTGGCGCGGATATCGTCCAGATCGGGCAGCCAGCCGTTCTGCTCATCGCAGCGATAGTGGCGTGCCGTGCCGCCGGAGAGCGAGACGGCGGCGGTCCACAGCGGATAGTCGGGCGCCGGCACCAGCACTTCGTCGCCATTGTTGAGCAGCGCATTCATCGACATCAGGATCAGCTCGGATACGCCGTTGCCGATGTAGATATCCTCGAGCGTCACGCCGTGGATCTGCTTTTGCTGGCAGTAATGCATCACTGCCTTGCGGGCCGAGAACAGTCCCTTGGAATCGACATAGCCGCCAGCGGCCGGCAGATTGTGGATCACATCGTGGACCACTTCCTCGGGCGGTTCGAAGCCGAATACGGCGAGGTTGCCGATATTGAGCTTGATCACCCGCTGACCGTCTTCTTCCATCTGCCGCGCTCGGGTCAGGGCCGGTCCACGGATCTCGTAGCAGACATTGTCGAGTTTCTGGGATTTCTTGACCGGACGCATAGTAAGCAGAAGGAAGGCAATGGTAGGGCGGTCGATTGTAGCCGAGTTTCTTGCACCGCAATAAGCGCTTAGAATCGGCCTGGTTTCCCTCTGGACCGCCATTATGAAGCTGCATGCCAACGCCTCGTCCAAGCTCAATGTGTTTACCGGCTACGGCCTGGACTACGTCAATGTCAATCTGGTCCGCCACCAGGGCAGCCTGGTAGTGACGCCCGAAGCGGTCAAGCCGTGGCGTCCGGCCGGTTTCGATGATCTGCAAGAGCAGGATTTCACCGCTTTGCTCGAACTCAAGCCCGAAGTGGTGCTGCTGGGGACTGGCAGTCAGTTGCGCTTTCCCCATCCACGGCTGACCCAGGGACTGTTGCATGCCCATGTCGGGGTCGATGCGATGGATCTGTCGGCCTTGTGCCGCACCTTCAATATCCTGGTCGGCGAAGACCGCCGCGTGGTGGCCCTGGTGTTGTTCAACTGAAGCAGGATAGAGGGTTGAGGTCATGAGTATGCAAATGGCATTGCCATGATCGGGCCTTTTAAACTGGGTTATAGGCGACCGATTGCCAATAGCAAATAATATGCAAAATCTTTGCTAATCCCAGTAAGACATTTGTGCAAAAATTTATCTTTTCTGCCAAAGTCTCCGGCGTGTTTTCACAACGGCGTCCCGTCTGCACACACCTAGTGTTTTCCGCAATTGATTGATTTTTAAGGGCTATCGATCTTGTGGCGAACGGATGATGACAGTATCCTATTGAGCTTTTCGATTTTTGATCGCTTTCCATGACGCAGGGGAAACTGTCCGTGAAATCCGCCGCTTTGCTTACCGCCATCGCCACCGCCTTGCTGACCTTCAATGTCTCGGCCGCCAATCTGCAAGGCGCCGGTTCGACCTTCTCCGAGGCGCTGTACAAGAAGTGGAGCAGCCGTTATCAGGCCGAAGCGGGCAGCGGCATCGATTACAGCGCCATCGGCTCGGGTGAGGGTATCGCCCAGGTCGGCGCCAAGAAGGTCGATTTCGGCGCCTCCGACGAGCCGCTCAAGCGCGATGAGCTGGAGCAGAAGGGCTTGCGCCAATACCCGGTGGCGCTCGGGGCCGTGGTGCCGGTGGTCAATCTGCCGGGCGTGCCGGCCGGTCAGATCAAGCTCAATGCCGAACTGTTGGCCAAGATCTATCTGGGTCGAATCCGCCGCTGGAGCGACGGTGATATCGCCGCCCTCAACGACGGCGTCAAGCTGCCCGATCTGCCGATCAAGCCGATCTACCGGGCCGATGCTTCGGGGTCGAGTTTCGTCTTCAGCTACTACCTGAGCGCCCTGTCGCCCGAGTGGAAAAACGGCCCGGGCGTCAATCGTCAGCTCAAGATCAATGGCGGTGAAGCGGCCAATGGCAACGAAGGCATGGTGGCGGCCCTGAAGCGCACGCCCGGTGCCATCGCCTATGTCGATTTCGGTCGGGTGCAGCAAGACCGGCTCAATCCGGTCCAGTTGCCCAACCGGGTCGGTATCCATATGAAGCCGTCGGCCGAGTCCATCCAGGCCGCCGCCAAATACGATGCGGAAAAGCTGATCTATTCGGCCGACCCCGATTTCTATCTGGTGCTGGCCAATAACGACACCTACAACGGCTGGCCGCTCGCTACCGCCACCTTTGCGCTGCTGCCGCGCAGCGGCGCGCCCAAGATGCTCGATTTCCTGCGCTGGGCCTACCGCAATGGCGATGCGCCGATGCGTGAAGCGGGCTATGTGCCGCTGTCGGATTCGATGAAGGCCGGGGTGCGCAAGGCCTGGGCCCGTCAGTTCAACTACCATCCGGCGCCCTGAGCGTTGAGCGATTCCGCTTGAATCGTTTATCTATTCCGGTCAGCAGGCCGCCGCTCGTAGGAGCGGCGGCTTTTTGTTTGTCCATGGCGCTAAAATGGCGGCCTTTTCCGCTTCTGTGACGATTCGCTGCCATGGTCTCGCTTCCTGCTCCGCATCTGATTTCCCAACAAGTCGCCTCGGCCCTGGTCGAGGATATCGGCGGCGCCGACTGGACCGCGCGCCTGATCCCGGCCGAACGTGGCGGCCAGGCCAGCGTGGTGGTGCGTGAGCCGGCGGTCCTGTGCGGGACGGCCTGGTTCGACGAGTGTTTCCGTCAGGTCGATCCACGCGCTACGGTGATCTGGCTGGCAGAGGAGGGCGAATCCTTGTCCTCGGGCCGCACCGTCTGTCGTATCGAAGGTCCGGCCCGGGCACTTCTGACGGCCGAGCGCTCGGCGCTCAATTTCCTTCAGACCCTGTCGGCCACCGCCACCCTGACCCGCCGCTATGTCGAAGCGGTGGCCGGCACCCGTGCCCGGATTCTCGACACCCGCAAGACCCTGCCCGGCTTTCGGCTGGCGCAGAAATACGCCACCCGGGTCGGTGGCGGCGAAAACCAGCGTATCGGCCTCTACGACGGCATTCTGATCAAGGAAAACCATCTGATGGCCGTGGGTGGCGTCAGTGCGGCACTGCAAGCCGCGGCTGAGCTGGCACCGGCTGGCGTGTCGGTGCAGATCGAAGTGGAAACGCTGGAACAACTGCGCGAAGCCCTGGCTGCGGGCGCCGTCTCGATCCTGCTCGACAATATGTCGCTTGAGCAGATGAGCGAAGCGGTGGCCATCACCGCTGGCCGCGCCTTGCTGGAAGCCTCGGGTGGAGTCGATCTGGGCAGCGTGCGGGCGATTGCCGAGACCGGAGTTGACCGGATTTCGATCGGCCGGCTGACCAAGGATATTCAGGCGATCGATTTCTCGATGCGTTTCGGATTTAGCAACTAGGGCTGAGGTGCTTCGAAGGCGGTGGACGAGCCGGAAATCATGCTCATGCTTAGAGCAGAGCGTCCGGCTCCAATGCTCACATCCCTGAACACAATGCGTCCGCTGGGACGGACCCACGGGAGCCTCAGGATGGTGCGAAGGCCGGGGCAAGGCGGGCAGCAAGATGGCCGATTATGGTCTCCGATCTGTGCCGCCGACTGCCTGGGGCTGGACGCTGCAATGGCAGGCGTTGATGGAAGATATATTTATTCGTCCATATAACGACCCTTAAGTCTTGCAGACAGTTTTCCTGAAATTTTCCTTTTTCCTCTCTTCCCTAGCGCATAAACACCCGCTTGATCAGCGAATAGTCTTTCAGGTCGAGATAGAAGGTGACGCCCGGTCCGTTCTGCCACAAGCCCTGGTCGGGCACTTCAAACGGGGTGCCGCCGACTTCCTGTTCGATCTTGGGGCAGAACGAGACCGAACCGCAGCCGTTTTCCTCGTAGAGGTTGATCAGCAGCGTATAGCCCTCGATGGGCCAGCGGCGGCCGTCGAAGTGCTGGATAAAGACCTGCTCGAGCAGGGCTTTGCCATGTTCGGCCAGGGCGAACAGGCGGCCGTCGAGCCGCTGGTCGGGTGGGTAGCGTTCTTCTTTGGGAAGGGTGGCGGCAGTCATAGGATTTGTTCGCCTCCGGCTTGCGAGTAGACCTTGAACGTTCCGCTGGGGGTGCCCAGGTAGGAGCGGTGGCAGGGATTCTTGTTCTGGGCGGCGGCCATCATATTGCCTTCCTTGTCCGCCGGGGAATAGTTGTCGCTGTTGAAATCGTCGCGCATCGGATCGCTGGTCCGGATGATTTCGCCCTTCATGCCCAGCACCGAATAATCGCCGTGGGTATGGTAGTCACCCACCACTCTGGCGCCGTTTGGAAGCTGGGGTTTGGCGAATTTGGGAATAAAGGTCCGCTTGGTGCCCGGTACAGGAATCGTGGCGTAGTACTTGCCGCCCTTTTCATAGATCAGCCCGCCGTATTCCTTGTTTTTGCGGATCGACTTGGCATTGGTGTTCTCCAGCACCTGGCGCGCCACATCGTCGAGGCAACTGCCCGAGAACGGTGTGCGGCTGAGGCCGAGCGGGTCGATCCAGCCCAATGGGTTGGGGGCGTACTGATAGCTGTTGGCGCCGCCGCGCAAACCGATCGGGTCCTGCGAGACGAAGCGGCCGACATCGGGGTCGTAATAGCGGAAGCGGTTGTAGTGCAGCCCGGTTTCCGCATCGTAGTACTGGCCCTGGAAACGCAGCGGCTGTTCGATCTGCTGGCGCTCGACCGGGTCGGCGAGGTCGGGGTGGTCGATCCGGACCGTATTGCCCCAGGCGCGGTATTGCGCTGCCCAGACCAGCCGGCCGTCGCCGTCGCTCAGTTCGCGTGGGGTGCCCAGGTGGTCGCAATGGTAGTAGCGGATCCGGACCGTCCCGCTGGCCTGTGGCTGCGCCTGGGCCTTTTGGGACAGCGCTTGCAGCGCCGCCAGCCGCTCATCGCGCCCAAGCGGCAGCACAGGCGGGGCGAAGTCGTCCTGCTCGTCGTCAGCCGCCACCGCAGCGGGGTCGGCCAGTTCGAGCTGGGCCATCGGTACAAAGCTGTCCGGCTCGTAGACGAACAGGCGGCTGAGCGAGCCGCGCCGCTCCAGCAGCAGGCGTTGGCCATCCCAGGCAAAGCGGGTCAGGCCGAAGGCGTCGCGCTTGCTGACCCGCCGGCCGAACGGGTCATAGCCGTAGCGGGTCGTCTGGGTGACACCGTTGCGCGTTACCCGCGCTTCCACCAATTGATGCTCGGCATCGTAGCTGAAGCGCATCACGGTATGCCGACCGATCCGTTTCTCGATCAGATTGCCGTAGCGGTCGTAGTCAAAGCGCTTGTCCTGGTAGACCCGCAGCCGGTTGTCCTGGCTGCCGCTGGGGCTTGGGGTGAGCGGATGGGTCAGCGGATTCCATTCGGGGTCGGCCAGTAATTCTTTTATTTTTTCTCTTAAATCCGCATCTATATCTTGAGGTGAATTTGCAGATTTTTTTCTATCAGTGGCTTCGTCGTGCTGGTTGAGCAAGTCGAGCAGATTATGGGCCGGGTCAAAGGCAAACAGCTCGGTACGACCATCGGGATGATGGGCTTCGAGCAGACGGCCGATGGCGTCGTAGCGGTAGTGGAAGATACCGAGCCGGCTGTCGTGAAGCTGGTCGAGCCGGCCGCTGGCATCGTAGCGGTAGCTGCGGGCCAGTCGGGCCGAGCCGGTGGGGCGGCCGCCCAGGGCTTCCCAGGCGAGCGGGTCGCCGTAGACCGGGTCGCTGGGGTCGATCGGGCGCGGAGCCAGGCGGCTGGTGCTGCTGTCGCGGCCAAACACGCCCTGCCAGGCCAGTTGACCGCTGCGGTCGTAGGCAAAGCGGCTCTCGAGCGCACCTTGGCGGCGCAGGATTTCCCGATGCAGATCGTCACGTTCGATATCGCAGATCGTCTCGCCGTCGAGATTGACCTGATGCAGATGACCCGAGCCGTAATGAAGCCAGTTGAGCGTGCGGCCGTCGGGCAGCACGCTGGCGATGCGATTGCCAAGCGCATCGTAACGGTGGTGCAGCGTGGTGCTGATGCCCTCGGCAGTACTGGTTTCGCGCACGATCCGGCCGCGGGCGTCGTAGTCGAGCTGGACTGAGCCGGCGCGATTGCGCGCTTCGAGCAACTGGCCGGCCGCGTCGTAGCGATAGCGGGTGGTGCCGCTGCTGCTGTGTTTCTCGACCAGTCGGCCAAGCGGGTCGCGCCGGTAGGCGGTGCGGCGGACGTGCGGGGTATCGGGGAATTCCAGCCGCTCGACCATCTGACCGGCGCTGTCGTAGCGATAGCGCAGATGGCGGCCGTCGAAGCCGATTTCTTCGGTTATCCGGTCGGCCAGATCGTAGTCGAAGCGGTACTCGGCGCCGTTTTCATTGCAAAGTGTCAGCAGACGGCCGGCCGGGTCGTAGCGATAGACCAGCTGATGGCCCAGCCCGTCGCGCCGCAGCAGCGGCCGGCCGGCACGATCGAAGCGGTAGGCCGTGGCCACGCCGCCCCGGTCGCGATAGCCCACCATCCGGTCGAGCTGGTCATAGGCAAAACCTTCGGTCGAGCCGTCGGGCCAATGGACCGCGACCAGCCGGCCATGGTCGTCGTACTGATAGCGCATGGTCTGTTCGAGCGCATCGGTCATGGCACAGAGCCGGCCGGCCTGATCGTAGTCGTAGCGCGTGGTCTTGCCGGAGCAGTCGGTCTGGCTCAGCAACTGGCCGCTGCGATGCCACTGCAAGTGCCTGACCCCACCGCGGGCGTCCTGCACCCGGGTCGGGCGGTCGGGGAGTTGCGGGTCGTCGTAGAAATAGCGGGTGAGCTGGCCTAGCGGGTCGTTTTCCTCCAGAAGATTGCCACGCTCGTCGTAAGCGAACTGCCAGCGCCGGCCCAGTGTATCGGTACGGGCCAGTAGGTGGCCGGCCGGGTCGTATTGAAGTTCGATCCGGCCGGCGGCCGACTCGATGGTCACGGGGCGGCCGCCACCGTCGACATGGAGCCGGATGGCACGGCCGGCCTGATCGATGGTTTCGATCAGATGGCCAAAGCCGTCGTAGCGGAACTGCTCCTCGCTGCCATCGGGATGGATCGTGCCCACCCAGCGCTGCGAGGCAGTGCGTGGCCGGCCGCTGAACAGATAGGAGGTGGTGCGCCCCAGGCTGTCGGTGACCACGGTGCGGCCGGGCTGGTAGTCGAACTGATAGCTGAGCGCGGCCGGGGCTTCGCCATCGGCGTGCAGCGCCCGCTGTACGAGTACCCGGCCGGCTGGGGTATAGCTGTCGTATTCGTATTCGGTGACCAGGCCGTCGGGATGGCCGAAACGCACCATCAAGTGGTTGCGGTAGTTCATCCGGCAGCGGGTACGGCCATGGCCGTCGCGGACCTGGACCAGATCGCCCGCCTCGTCATAGTCATAGCGGACCAGCCAGTGCGAAGCGGGGTAGGTGGTCGGGTCGGCCGGCAGTTCGCCGCGCGCGCCGTCGCGTTGCGGATCGTAGGCCAGCACCACACCGGCCAGCCGTAGCCCATCGTCCCCGGTAAGGTCGCTGTCGACGCGGGTCAGCGAAAACAGCAGATGGCGGCCGGCGCTATCGATCAGGCCGTGCGGGCGGCCTTCGGCATCGCTGAAGAACCGCACCACATAGCCATGGCGGCTGATCATGGCGCGCAGCGGCCACAGGCTGCGGCGGCGGCCATGTTCGGGGCGGCGGAAGTACAGCAGCAGCCCGTCATCCTCGACCACCATGGCCTGTTCGTCCCAGGCGAGATCGGCCGGCAGCGCGATCCGGGTCTGGGCGGCCCCGCCGCCGCGCTTGAGGGTGATCTGCTCGAAGGGGGAATAGGCTGAGGCGCCGACGGCCAGCGCGTCGAAGCGGATTTTGCGTCCCAGGGCATCATGAACGGTGGCGCTGCCTGGACGGATTTCCACCGCCAGGCCAAGTGGCAGGGTCCAGCCCTGGCCAAGCAGACCGACCCGGGCGTTTTTCGAGTTGTAGCTGCGCTGCCAGGTGAGCGGCAGCGGGGCGGGCAGGTCGAAGTCGCGTTCCTCGGCGCCGTCGCGCACCTTGCTGCCGAGCAGGGCATTGACCGGACGGCCGACCTTGTTGCAAAGCACCAGACAGGGAATATCGGGCTGGCCGCGTTTGCCGGGCGTGTTATTGCCGTCCTCGGCCTTCTTGTCGTCCTTCTTTGGATCGGCCGGCGTGCGGCGGTCGGGGCGGGTGCGCAGTTTGTCCTTGGCGCGTTCGAGCGCTTCCTTGATCCGCTTCGGGTCGAGGATGCGGCTTAGCGCCTTGGTGACCGGCTTGGCCACCTGATAGGCCCGACGGGTGATGGCCGCCACGCGCATCGACAAGGTGGCCACGGCTACTGGTGCACCACCGCCGCCCGTGCCGACGGTAATCAGGAAGCTGCCCAGCGCCGCCACTGCCGTACAGACGCCTTCTGCTGCGGCAATCCCCATGATCTCGCCGACGGCCTGGCCGACCTTGTTGGCCGGGTCCTTGGCGGTTTCCTGCAAGGCGTCGCGCAGTTCGCACAACTCCTTGGCGCCGATGTCCTTGAGCAGTTCTTCGAGTGTGGCGAGCAGGGTTTCGGGGTCGCTCAGCATCTCGTTGAGCGTCTGCTGGAGTGCCTCCAGCTCGGCCATCATCTCGTTGATGGCCTGTCTGCCTTGCTGGTAGGCGTCGCGCAGGCCGTTGGCGACCTTGTCATAGCCTTCGCCGATCATCTTGCCGCCGGCGACGGCGGCGTCCATCAGGTCCTTGGCCGTCAGATTGCGCAGTTTCAGCACCGCGCCGCCCGCGCGCAGCAGGGCGTTGCCGATGTCCTCGGCCGAGAGATTGCGCAGCCTGTCGAGCATCGAACCGCCGACTTCGGCGGCCGCATCCACGGCGGCGCTACAGATCGCCTTGACTGTGTCCCACATCTCCTCGAACACATTGCCGAACGAGTCGAGCGCCGCGTCGAGGGTAGCGCTCATGAACGCGCCCCAGTTGTCAGCCAGGTCCTTGAGGATCTGCGCCAACAGGGCGATCACATCGGCCAGGCAGTCCTGATAGACCGGCTGGTCGAGGTCGGCATAGATCGCGGCGGGCTGCGGCGGTCCCGAGATCGGGGTAAAGATGCCCATATCGCCATGGCAGCAGGCCGGAAACGATTCGACCGCCACCGTGCTGCTGCCCATGCTGGGGCGGAAGGTGCCGATCTTGGGGTCGATGGCTTGCGACCCGAGGTGGAAATACGGATGGGTCCGACCGAACGTCCGGTCGGCCGGCAACAAGGCTTTATCGAGCGTGATGGCCGGGGCGGTCGGCACCATCCGGCCCATCTTGGACGGCACGTAGAGCGGCGGCACGATGGCGGCGAAATGCTCGACCCGCTTTTCGGCCTGAATCGGATTGGCCATGGCTTACTCCCGGTGCGAACGGTCGAGGGCGGTGGCGTGCAGGCTGATGCGACGGGCACCTTCGGCTTCATCAACCACGGCGCCCCAGCGCATCACCACCTGACGGCGCGTCCAGTCGAGGTAGACCAGATCGAGCCCCATCGACGCCAGACGAGGCCGCTCGGTGCCGGTATCGACGCTGGCCCAGACCATATAGGTAGGGAGCCGGCTGCGTTCGATGCCCTGCGCGCTCAGCCCTTCGAGTTCGATCCATTCGCCGCCCTTGAGCATCGGTTCGGCTTGCAAGGATTCCGGCGCGGCATTCCAGAAACCCAGCTCGAAATCATCGGGATAGCCTTCTTCGCCTTGGTAATTCCCGGCCAGCAGACTGCGCGGCGCCCAGAACGGCGACACGGGCGCAAAGCCCGCGACGCTGACGGTCTTGCCGGGCTCATCGCTGAGCCGCTCGCCCGGCCGCAGCAGTTGTGGGGCGCGATAGCGTTGGTTGCGGTCGAGCTTTTGCGGGTCGAGCCAGCCCAAGCCGACAGGGTTGGCTTCGAAATATTCCAGCTCGCCGGCTTCGTTTTCGCGGCTGCCGCCAAAGGCCAGCCGGTAGTCGAGCGCGACCGAACTGACCGGTTCGGCTTCGCTGAGCGTCCAGCCCGACAGCCGGCTGTATTCCCAATATCGTGGTCCACAGACATGAAGCCCTTGTTCGAGCTTCCCCACCTTGAGCCGGGCCAGCCAGTCACGCTGCGGCCTGCCGTCCGGCGCCACGGCGTCGCCGACCAGCACCACGTCGGTCTTGGGGCGGAAAGGGGTCAGATCGGCCGGATAGCGCAGCGGGGCGATTTCGCGAATGAAGTCCGGGTCGGCCGTTTCGGGCTCATCGACGAAGCTGTCGTTGAGCTGCAATGGCATCGGTTCGGCGGCCGGCAGCATCAGTCCATCGGCCACCCAGTCGAAGGTGGCCTTGAGAAACAGGCAGTGGTAGCGGTTGCCACGATAGAAGGCGTGCAGGACGCCGTGGCCCAGCATATTGCTGGCGTTGACGATCTGGGTGGTCATGGGGCGGTCCGGGGCGCTGGGCGGAGATCAGTTCAGATGGACTTTTTCGCCGTTGATATTGACGGCGGTGGTGGCCTTGACGTTGATCTCGGCCCCCTCGATCAGGATGTTGCCGTTGGGCTCCAGTACAATCTTGTTGCCCTGGCCCTGCAACATGATGGTGCCGTCGTCCTTCATCTGGAGCATCGCTTTGCCGCCGCCCACCGACACGGTGTAAGCATTGCCGACCGAAGTGCTCATGGTCTTGCCGACGGCATGGTTATGCACAAAGCCCACATTGCTTGACCACATGGCGCCGACGTTGAGCATATAGGCCGCGCCGATGGTCTCGACCTTGGCAATGCCCGTGGTGATGGCGGCGTTGAGCTTGACCGTCTCCATCTTGTTGGCACCGATGCTGGTGCTCTGGTTGCGCCCGACCTTGTGGGTACGGCTGCCGCCGATACGGACGTTCTCGTTGCTGCCGACCTTCTCGTCGCGGTTCTTGCCGATGTCGATCGATTGGTTGATGCCGATCTGGATCGACTCGTTCTTGCCGACGTCTTCCGTCCGGTTATCACCGATGGAAATCGATTCGTTGTGATCGACCCGCTCCTTGCGGTTGTTGTGGATGGTGATCGTTTCGTCCCGATCCACCGTCTCCGTCCGGTCACGCTTCACCTGGACCGTCTCATCACGGTCGATGGTCTTGGTCCGATCACGCCCCACCCAATGCGTCTCGTCGTTCTCAACCTCGATGTCCTGGTTCTTCTCCGCATGAATCCACAGCTGTTCTTCCCCCTTCTTGTCTTCAAAACGGATGGCATTGGCGTTGTCGTAACCGCCTTTGGGGGTGGAACGGGTCAGGATGCCGGTCTGGGTCTTGTTGGCCGGCAGTGTCCAGGGCGGCATGGACAAGGCGTTGTAGACGCGGCCGGTAATCAGCGGCGTGTCCGGATTCCCATCAAGGAACTGGACCACCACCTCCTGGCCGATCCGGGGATGCGCCACCATGCCGAAGTTCACGCCCGCCCAAGGCTGAGCGACCCGAATCCAGCACGAGCTTTTGTCGTCCTTCTTGCCGTAGCGGTCCCAGTGGAACTGGACCTTGACGCGGCCGTGCTCGTCGATCCAGATTTCTTCTCCCGGTGGCCCCACAACGACAGCGGTTTGCGGACCCGGGATGATCGGACGCTCGGTCGTCCGAGGCGGACGGTAGTTGCCTTGCCAGGGCAGGACGGTGAAATAGGTATGGGCTTCCCACGAGGATTCCCCGCCTGAAGCGTAATTGGATTCCGTGACGGTCAGCTCGGCCGAAACCACCAGATAGTCCTGGTTCTGGTCAGCGTTGGGATGCTGGATCAGCGAAAAGCGCCGCCCGGCCGAGATGCCCCGAAGCGGGCCTGCCGCTTCAATTTCTTGGTGGCGGGCCTGCAGTTCATCGATTTGCATCTGGGCATAACGCTGACCGTTGCCCGGCTCGACGTAGTTGCCGGGCCAGCCATAGACGTCGTAGTCGCCCAGCGCATGGGGCCGAATCTCGGCGCCCCGGCTGGTCAGGTCAGCGCGCGGCTTCAGGAAGTCATAGTCATTGATCTCGACCTGACCGCTCAGCACTTCGCGATGGCTTTTCCAAACGGAAACGGTTTCCGTCTCCAGCGTCATCCCGTCGTTGGGGTTCAGATGGCAAAGTAGTTCTTCGTAGCCCGGCATCGGCTGATGGGCGCCCATGCCGTCGCCCAGGACCATCCGGTGTTGGCCGCTCTGGTGTTCGAACCAGTAGCTGATGCCTTCCTGCTCAAGGAGACGGGAGACGAACGTAAAGTCGGATTCGTTGTACTGGACGCAGTAATCCCGCTTGGGATAGCTGCCGGCCAGTCGTTCCAGGAACTGAGCAATCGGGTGGTCGCTGAAGACCTGGCGGACGATTTCGGGGACGGACAGATTCTGGAAGATCTTGCAGTCCATGGTGCGCTGGAGAAACCAGAACCAGGGACGCAGCTCGGCCCGGTAGACGTAGTAGCGGCCATCACGGCCGATCTGGGCGAAGCGGGAAACGTGGGCGTTGAGGAAGCGCTGTTGCGGCGCGTGGGTGTCGAGCTTGATCGTGACCGACTGGCCCAGCATCGAGTTGGGCGCGATATTCGGCTCGCGGCTCAGCAGCTCGATGTCGGCTTCAAAGGGTTGCGACAGATATTCGCGGAGCTGGAGCCGCCGGAACCATAAAGCATTGTCCCCAAGCGGTGAATGAAAGGTCGCGAGTCGTTGCATGGTTATTCCCCCTAGAAACCTTAAATGCCGAACCAGAAAGCAATTCGAATTTTCTTGTTTGCAACAGCGGCTTAGATAAAAAAGATGCCAATTGCATCATGCTTTTATGCAAAGTGCAACTATGCGGGAAAGGCAGAGTGGCCGTGCTTGGCAGGGAAAAATACCGTAGCGTCCAACACGGTCTTTTTCGACAGATTCAACAATCTGCCGAAGTGATTCACAGCTGATAAAAAGATAGGAAATATAAAATAAATCATTGCTTGGTTATTCAAGAATCCAGGCGATGAATTTTGTGGGTACAGTGTTTTAAAAAATTAAATATATTCATGACCGGCAATCGGCAGATTGACCTTGTCTCTCGCAGGACATGCAAGAACGCCACCACCGTTGCCTCCACCGGGAGCTGGAATAAGAACGAAAGCCGTGGCGCGTCAGACCACTGTACGGTTAACGCCCTCTGCGGTGGGAGGGGGGACACTATTTTGAGCAGGCGCTGAAGTGGCTTTTATCCAAGCGATACCTGTTTGAGTCTTATTTTTTGTGTTTTATATGGACGGCGCACAACTTATAGCAACAATTTTGCAGATATATTTATTTTTGGTGCCGGGGCTTACTTCTGCGACTGATGGGGCTTTTTCAGCTCAGGCAGGCTGGCGCGCAGCATGGCTTCGATCTGGCGCACGATGGCGCGGGTCTTGTCCGGTTCGAAGGCGCGAATGGCGGGGGTATGCAGATGGCCGACCGGCAGCGTGAGGCCGAGCCGGTCGCGCAGGCGGACGCTGCGGTAGGAAATCTCGTTCGACAGATAACCGCCTCCCGAGCCTTCTACGGCGGTGCGGCGGAACAAGGTGGCGTAGCCACCGGCTGAGAAACGGGTATCGGGCACGACCCGGACCCAGCGGTTGTCATGAACGGCAAAGGGCGTCTGCACAGAAGCGAGCGCGGCGACGGGCAGTGAGAATTCCACGAATTCCGGCCCATCGAGCGGCTGCTGGCCCAGCCTGGGCACGATAGGTTCACGGCGGCTGCCGCCGTCCATCGCGTTGACATTGTCGGGAAACTCGGCCGATCGGCGTCGGCCCGGGTAGCGTTCCAGATCGAAATCACGCCGACCCATGCTGACGGTCAGCACCATATCCACGTTGGGCAGCCATGGCCGCAGCCAGTTTTCCAATACGCCGGCATCGAAGTCGGCATAGCGCACCGGAAACACGGCCGTCTCGATCTGGGCCGTGATGCCGCCGGCTTCAATCACCCGGCCATCGAACCACAGCGCCGCCACGCCCGAGGGGTTGCTCTGGTCGAGGTTACGGTCGAGCAAAAAGGGATCGAAACCGGTGAGCAGAATGCGCCGCCGACCCGGTGCAAATGCAATATCGTCGCGGCCGCGGCTGGTCTGCTCCAGGGCAGCCAGCGCGGCCTGGCGTCCAGCCTCATCGATGGCAAAACCAGCCGGCTCATCGCGAACAAGCCGGCTCGATTGTAGCCGTGCCCAATAGAGCGGCCGGTCGTCGCTGTCATCTTGCTTGGTCAACCGCTGTCTGGCTGCCTGCCATAGAGCCCGTCCGGCTTCCCTCGCTGCCTCGACTGCCGCGGCGGTGTGGCCGGCTTGTCGCCAGCGCTCGCCGAAGCGGCCGACTTCGCTGCCGAAGGTCGCGACGGTCGCTGGCAAGGCCGCTTCGGCCCGCAAGAGACGGGCTTCTTCAACCGTGGCAGCCGAGGCCGGAAGGGTCAGCAGCAGGCAGGGCAAAACCGGGAATTTCAGCATGGGCGGGATACTCCAGATGCAACCAAGCAAATGCTCGATGTTATTGATTCGTCATCAGATCTTGCGTAAGATGCGCCAGCTATTGATACGTCATATCCCTTTACTTTCCCGGCATTTATGCGAAAGACGTTTTTGATGAAACCAGGTCGCCTGTTACAGCTTGCCTTCAAACCTTTGACCCTGGCTGTTGCGCTGGCTCTGCCCGCCATGGCGGCCGAACCGGGACACCTGCTGCACCCGGTCGCAGTCAACGGCTTCGCCGAGACCGGACGCAGCGCCGTCCGTTTCGATCCGGAAACCGCCTTCAATCTGGCGCCGGGCACCGAGCTGATCATCAACGTCCCCGGCCGCGGCGACTATAACGTAGTTTTCGAGCGGGCCGAACTGCACCAGAACGGCGATCGCACCTGGATTGGTTTCCTCAAGGGCTATGGCAGCGACTACCGCACCATCCTGACCCACGGCGCCGGTGGCACCATCGGCCGTGTGATGACGCCGCAGGGGATGTTCGATATCTCCACCACCAGCGGCAACCGTTTCTCCATCCTGACCGACCTCAAGGCAGCCGGCCTGCGCCCGGCGCCGATGGATCACGACCACGAACTTGCTTCCCTGCCTTCGGCCAGCGGTAAGGAACCCCCGGTCGTGCCGGCCAACCGCTTTGCGGCCACGCAGGAAATCGATCTGATGGTGCTCTATTCGCGTACCCTGCGCGACAAGCTGGGCGAGAGCGCCATGCAGACCCAGATCAATAACTCGATTGCCCTGGCCAATCAGGCCTATATCGACAGCAATGTGCCGATGCGGGTGCGCCTGGTGCACAGCCAGATGGTCGATTACCCCGAGTCGGCCACCAACAAAACCACGCTCGAAGCCCTGCGCCAGCATCTTGATGCCTTTGCCAACGTCGGCACCAAGCGTAAGGAAGTCGGCGCCGATCTGGTGACCTATCTGCGCAACTACGTACCCGAGATCGAGCCTAGGTGCGGCCTGGGTTATGTTATCGGCTCGGGTAACGGCGGCGAGACCAAGATTGCCTCTTCGCAGGCATTCGGCTTCTCGGTGGTCAATGTGGGCAAGGCCCCGGACGGTAGTTATTGCAGCGACCTGACCCTGGCCCACGAGCTTGGCCACAATATGGGCAGCGCTCACGACCGCGCCAACTCGCCCAATACCAAGGGGGCTTTTCCCTACTCCTACGGTTACGGTATCGAAGGCAGCTTCGGTACGGTGATGAGCTATATCAACCCGGAAATCGGCAAGTTCTCCAGCCCCCATCTCGATTGCCGTGGTCAGGCCTGTGGCGTTTCGGAAAACGATACGCTCAATGCCGCCCACAACGCCCTGTCGCTATCCAAGGCTGCGCCGTATATCGCCGCCTTTATGCCGAGCACGGGTACGCCGATCGCCGATCCGAGCAAGGTGCAATTCCTGGCCGCCACCGCCCAGACGGTCGAAGGCGCCGGCAACCTGGCCATCCAGATCGGCCGTACCGGCGACACCAGCAAGGCCGCTTCGGTACAGTGGAGCATTGCCAACGGCACCGCCACCAGCGGCCGCGACATCAACGGCCCGACCAGCGGAACGGTAAGCTGGGCCGCCAACGACAGCGCAGTCAAAACGATCATGATTCCGATCGCCGACGACAGCGAAGTCGAGGCAGCCGAGACCTTCACCGTCAGCCTGCAAAACCCGAGCGGTGCCGAAATCGGCAGCATCAGCCGCGTCACCGCCACCATCACCGACAACGACACCACCCCGGTCGATTTCATCCTGAATCCGGCTTCGATCACGGTGGGTGAGGGCGACGGTGAAGTGCGCTTCACCGTAAGCCTCAAAGGCAGCCATACCCATCCGGTCAGTGTGCGCTACGGTATCCGTTCCGGCACGGCCAAGGTCGGCGGTGACTTCGAGAACGCCGGCGGCACGCTGAGCTGGGCCGCCAATGACAATGGCGACAAGACCGTCACGGTCAAGCTGATCGAAGACGAGGAAGTCGAGCAGGACGAAACCTTCTATCTCGACCTCAGCTCGCCCACCGGTGGCCAGATCAAGACCGGCACGTCGGCGGTGCTGATCCGCGACAACGACGTGGTGGTCGAAGAAAGCATCGTCGAATTCGATAGCGTCGCCGTGCGTACCGTCGAAGGCCAGCGCAAGGCGACCCTCAAGGTGCGCCGTACCGGCAGCTCGGCGCTGTCGGTGCGTATCGCCACCAAGGACGATACCGCCCTGGCCGGCGGCGACTACCAGTCGCTCGACACCGTGCTGAGCTGGGCCGACGGCGACCGTGACAGCCGGACCATCGACATTCCGGTGATGGACGACAGCGTGCCGGAAACCGAAGAAAAATTCAGCGTCACCCTGTCGCAGGCCGATGGCGGCCGGGTCGGCAAGGGCGCGACCGCCACGGTCAGCGTGGTCGACGATGACCAGGCCGGTTCCGTCACCGTGGGCCTCGATGCCCAGGAATATCAGGTGGACGAACAGGCCGGCGTGCTGCGCGTTGGCGTCAAGCGCAACGGCAGCAGCGTCGGTGCCGTCAGCGTCAAATTCCTGACCGCCTCGGGCACCGCTTTCGAAGGCGATGACTTCAACCTCGTCAGCCAGACCCTGACCTGGGCCGATGGCGATGCCGCCACCAAGCTGATCGAAGTGCCGATCGTGAACGACCAGTGGGTCGAAGGTCCGGAAAACTTCGAGTTGCAGTTGAGTGAGCCGACCGGTGCCAGTCTGGGCACCGACAGCGCCCGTGTCACCATCAAGGACGACGATCAAGGTACGGTCGGCAGCATCAGCTTCGACCCGATTACCTACAGCGTCGACGAGCAGGCCGGCATGGTCCGCCTGACCCTGAAGCGCACCGGTACCGATTCGGCAGCCGCCAAGGTCCGGGTCACCACCCGCGCCGGCAGTGCCACTGAAGGGACCGACTTCTCGGCAATCGATCAGATGGTGGTGTGGGCCGATGGCGATGTCACCGACAAGACCGTCGAGATTCCGGTGCTCGACGATGGCGATGCCGAGCGCAATGAACAGTTCGAGGTGCTGCTGTCCGATCCGGTCGGCATCACCCTCGGCACGGCTTCGGTCGCAACCGTCACGGTGATGGACAACGACGCTCAGATGGGCACCGTGGGCTTCGACGCCAGCCAGTACCGCGTCGAGGAAAGCGGCAAGCAGGCCCGCCTGACCGTGCGCCGTAACGGCAGCGCTGCCGGTGCCGCTTCGGTACGGGTCCGTACCCGTGCCGGCAGTGCTCGCGATGGCGTCGACTATATGACCCACGACAGCATCCTGAACTGGGGCGACGGCGATGCTTCGCCCAAGTGGATCGATATCGGTATCGCCGACGACACCGAGAAGGAAGGGCTGGAGAGCTTCTCCGTCGAGCTGAGCGAACCCACCGGTGTGACCCTCAACGGTCTGCAAACCGCCCAGGTCGATATCGTCGATAACGACGGTGGCGTCTGCTCCCAGGAACTGTGCTTCGACGGCCTGCCGCGCGAACTGGTGACCCATCTCGATACCCTGACCTTCGCGGTCAATCTCGACTGGGCCAAACTCCAACTGCGCAAGATCGATGCAGTCGACCTGTGGCTGGCGATCCGCCTCGGTGACGGCACCGTGTTCTTCCTGCAAGACGTGGCGGGCATGACCTCGTTCAGCCTCAACCCGGTTCCGTACCGCCGCACCCTGACCCGTGGCACCGGCTATGTGAAGGCGCTCGACAACCTGCCGCTGTCGCCGGAACTGCGTGGTCAATACACTTTCTTCGCGCTGTTGATGAAATCGGGCGCCGGGCTGGAAACTTTCCCCGGTCAGGCCGCGTCTCAGTTGCGCTCCCAACCGGTTAGCGTGCGCTAACCAAACGGCGAGAGGCAATATCAGCCGTTGTCAGATTTGCCCATCGTGTTGCTTGGCCCGGTTTCCCCGGGCCATTTTTTTGTCATGCCGGGAAGAAATAAGAAAATTTCAGGAAAATAGTATGCAAGACATATAGCCATAAACGGCAATAAACAATCATTAAGTGCAGTTCTCCAGACGCCCTATCCCATAGCCTGCGCTACAACACATCCCATCACCTTCATCGCAGCCCTGTAGTCGTCCGGCTGGGCTGGTGCAGTCATGGCGATACCGAATGTCCCGGAAATGCCGCAGCCACCAAGCGGCGCGGGCAGGCCTCCTTACGGTTTGGGTCGAGGGGGAGGATGACAGCCTGCTGCCAGGTCGGCTTGCTTGGTGTCCGTTGTTGAGGTGGTAAGGACGGATCGCTCGTACCTTGTACGGACAGGCAATTAGAAAAATTTCAGGAAAAATGTCTTCAGGATAGATAGCGGATACAGTGATAAAACACTAATTATCCGCCTCCACCTCACATCCCCCCGCCATCGCTCCTCATCGCTGTCCGTCTTCCCCATCACGGACGAGTCGGGATAGCCGTCCTCCCGTCCTCAAGTTCCGGGTATTAAGATGGGCGCTTTGCTTGCCGCAAGGATTCCCCGATGACGCCCGATTCCTCCCGTATCGCCCTGGCGCAACGTCTGGCTGAAGCTGCCCGTGCTGCCATCCTGCCGCATTACCGCAGCCGGCTTGATGTGATCGCCAAGGATGATGCAAGTCCCGTGACCCTGGCCGACCGAGGCGCCGAGCAGGCGATGCGCGAGTTGATCGAGGCCCATCTGCCACAGGACGGCATTATCGGCGAGGAGTACGGCAAGCAACGTGAAGACGCCGAGTGGGTGTGGGTGCTCGATCCGGTCGATGGCACCAAGTCGTTTATCTGCGGCCGGCCGACCTTCGTCAGCCTGATCGGCCTGCTGCATCGCGGCGTGCCGGTGCTTGGCGTGATCGATCAGGCGGTGCTGGACGAGCGCTGGGTGGGGGTGACGGGGCGTCCGACCACTTTCAATGGCAGCCCGATCAGCACGAGTCAGGCCGACACATTGGCGCTGTCGCGGCTGGGCAGTACCGGTCCAGAGTATTTCACTGTGGCGGGCTCGGCCTCGCTGGCGGCGCTGGTGCGGCAGACCCGCTTTATGCAGTGGGGCGGAGATGGCTATCTCTATGGTCAGCTTGCCTTCGGCGGCCTGGAGCTGGTGGTGGAAGAGGGACTGAAGCTGCACGATTTTGCGGCGCTGATCCCGGTGATCGAGGGGGCCGGTGGGGTGATGACCGACTGGGAAGGCGGCCGGCTCGATGCCAATTCAGCGGGCAGGGTGCTGGCGGTAGCCAACCGGACCTTGCATGCCCAGGCTGTCGCGGCGCTGCGGGGAGCGGCTTGATGAGGCTGGTCGCTGTCTGGCTGGCAGCCTGTTCCCTGACTGCCCAGGCGGCGCCGGCCCTGGTCTACTGTGCCGACGCCGAACCTGACGGTTTCGATTCGGCCCGCTCGGACCTGGCGGCAACCCATCGGGCGGCGGCTTTGCCTTTATATGACCGTCTGTTCGATCTCGATGCCCAGGGCCGGCCGATTGCCGGTCTGGCCAGTGCCTGGACGGTGTCGACCGATGGCCGACGTTATCTGCTGACGCTGCGGCGCGGTGTCAAATTCCATCGCACCGCCTGGTTTGCCCCGAGCCGTGATTTCAATGCCGACGACGTGGTGTGGAGTCTGAACCGGCAGCTCGACCCGGCCCATCCTGGCGCCAAGGTGGCGCCGGCAGGTTTTCCCGGGGCGATTTCCGGGGCGTGGACGCAGCTGATCCGCAAGGTGGAAAAGGTGGCCGATGACCGCGTCAGCATCGAGCTGCATCGGCCTTATGCGCCATTGCCGGTATTGCTCGCTTCGTGGCAGACCTCGATCGTCTCGGCCGAATACGGCGCCCGTCTGGCCGCTGCGGGCCGCGATGCCGAACTGGCGCAATGGCCGGTCGGCACCGGCCCTTATCAGCTGGAACGTTATGAACGGGGCGCAACCATCCGCTATCGTGCCCATCCGGACTATTTCAAAGGCCGGGCAGCGATTGAGCGGCTGCTGTTTGCGATCGTGCCCGATCCGGCCGTGCGGGTGCAGAAGCTGCGGCGGGGCGAATGCCAACTGGTCGATGGCTTGAAGCCACTCGATCAGGCGGCGATCAAGACCGATGCCCGGCTGCGGCTGCTGAGTTACCGGCCGCAGATCACCAGTTTCCTGGCCTTCAACACCACTAGAAAACCGTTCGAGGATGCCCGGGTGAGGCGAGCGCTCAGTATTGTCATTGACCGACGTGCCTTGATTGCCGCCGTATTTGAAGGTGCGGCGGATAGTGGGCTCGGACCTTATTCGGGCAAGACATTGTGGGGTGCCGGGACAAGCGCTGCGCCGGCGGCCGACCTGGCGACAGCCCGTAAGCTGCTGGCCGAGGCGGGTTTCCAGGATGGCTTTGCCACGGCGATCTGGGTACGGCAGGGCGGAGGCACATCGAATCTCAATCCCAAGCTGTCGGCGGAGTCGATCCAGGCCGATTGGGCCAGGCTCGGCATCCGGACCGAGGTGGTTGTGATGGATGGCGCCGAATTAAGCCGCCGCACCCGGCAGGGCGAGCACGCGGTGGTGATCTCGGGCTGGATGAACAGCCTTGACCCCGATGAGCTGTACGCCAATCTGCTGAGCTGCGAAGCCGCCCGCTCAAGTGCCACCCGCTGGTGCGACCCGGCCTTCGACAAACTGCTCGACCAGGCCCGCGCCGACAGTGACCCGGCCAGACGCGAGCAGCGCTATCGCGAAGCCGAAACCCGCTTTATCGCCGAGTCGCCCTGGGCCACGCTGGCCTATCCCTATGCAGTCCTGGCCCATCGGGTCGAATTGAGCGGCGTTACCCCATCGCCTGCGGCACCGTTCCGGTTTGAGCGTTTGCGGTGGAAGTAGATAGCTGAGCCTGCGGCGTAAGTTGCGTAAGTTCTATCGAGCTAACAATTGGGGCTATCGAAAAACTAGATGCCATATTGTTTTCGCTATGGGCACCACCATCTAGGCTGCTCCCTCACTCAGGAGAGTCCAAGCGATGTCCTCGATCACTACCCGCTTCTCCCATGCCGCGCTGCTCGGTACCTTGTCCTTGCTGGCACCGACCGCTGCGCTGGTCTCCCTGCCGGCCCAGGCAGCCGCGCCGCAAGTCAAGACCCAGGCGCCGGGGTTTTATCGCTTGATGGTGGGCGAGGTGGAAATCACGGCCTTGTCCGACGGTACGGTCAAGTTGCCGGTTTCTCAGCTACTCACCGATATCCACCCCAAGGAAGTCGAAGCGACGCTGGCCCGTCACTACCTGCCGCAGCCGGTCGAAACCTCGATCAATGCCTTCCTGATCAATACCGGCAAGCATCTGGTGCTGGTCGATAGCGGTGCCGGCAATAAATTCGGCCCCGGGGCCGGGCGGATACTCGCCAGCCTCAAAGCCGCCGGTTACCGGCCTGAAGACATCGATGCGGTGCTGCTGACCCATATCCATGGCGACCATTCCAACGGCGTCACCATCGAGGGCAAGCCGGCGTTTCCCCATGCCGTGGTCTATGCCGACCGCCACGAGACCGAGTTCTGGCTCGACGAGCGCAACGCATCCACGGTGGCGGAGGACCAGCGGCGCATGTTCAAAGATGCCAAGGAGGCACTTGGCCCCTATCAGGCCGCCAACCGGCTGCGTACCTTCGAAGGAGAAACCGAGCTGCTGCCGGGCGTGCGCAGCAAGCCGACCCATGGCCATACGCCGGGACACAGTTTCTATGTGGTGGAAAGCCAAGGCCAGCGGATGGAATTCTGGGGCGACCTGATCCATGCCGGCGCGGTGCAGTTTGCCAAGCCCGCCGTCACGATCCGCTTCGACGTCGACAGCAAAGCCGCCGCCCGCCAGCGCCATGGCGCCTTCGCCGAAGCGGCCAAGCATGGCTATTGGGTCGGGGCATCACATCTGTCCTTCCCCGGCATCGGCCATCTGCGCCGTGACGGGAAGGGCTATGCCTGGTTGCCGGTCAATTACAGCCTGAATGAGCAATAAGCCATGCCGGCAGCCACCTTCATCCTTCAAGGGCGGGTGACGATTCCTGTCTTTGGGGGGAAAGACTCGGGGGGAGACTTGAAAGGGATGGACAAGTCTTACTGACTAAATAATTCTGCAATACAGATGCAAGATAGATAGCTGCCAGGAAAAGATTTATAAAACTCCCGGCAGCTCTTTTTTGTTTAACGCGGTGCCATCCGCAGCGCGCCATCCAACCGGATGGTTTCGCCATTGAGCATCGGGTTTTCAATGATCGCCCGCACCAGATGGGCATATTCATCGGCTTCGCCCAGTCGCGACGGGAAGGGGACGCTGGCGCCCAAGTTGTCCTGCACTTCCTGCGGCAGGCTGGCCATCATCGGCGTCTTGAAGATGCCCGGGGCAATGGTGACGACGCGGATGCCAAAGCGGGCCAGTTCGCGTGCGATCGGCAGGGTCATCGACACCACGCCGCCTTTGGAGGCGGCATAGGCGGCCTGGCCGATCTGGCCGTCGTAGGCAGCGACGGACGCGGTGTTGATGATCACGCCGCGCTCGCCGCCTTCTTGTGGCGACTGCTTGCTCATGGCCTCGGATGCCAGCCGGATCAGGTTGAAGGTGCCGATCAGATTGATGTCGATGACCCGCTTGAAGGCATCGAAACCATGCGGGCCTTCCTTGCCGACCACTTTCTCGCCATGCACGACGCCGGCGCAGTTCACCAGCACATCGAGCCGGGCAAAGCGGTTCTGTGCCAGGGCAACGGCCGCGGCAACCTGGCCCGGGTCGGCGACATCGGTGGCGATGCTGACTGCCTGGGGACCCAATTCCTCAGCCAGTGCCGCCGCACCTTCGGCGTTGCGATCGGCGATGACCACGCGGCCGCCCTGGGCCACGGCCATCCGGGCCACCGCCGCGCCCAGACCCGAAGCGGCGCCGGTGACGAGAAATACCTGTTGGTCGAGTTTCATTGTTTTGTCTCCTTCTTGGGGATCAAGCAAAACGACGCCCGCCGGGTAGGGCGGGCGTCGTGGGGGCCGAGTGGCTTATTTCTTCTTCAGCACCAGATCGAGCAGCCGTTCGGCCAGCTCGGCGGGCGTGCTCTCGCCGCCCGGTTTGTACCACTGGATGGTCCAGTGCAAGCCGCCCAGCAACAGCTTTCTGAGCAGGCGGGTATCGTGGTGGACCAGCCCGGCTGCGGCGGCTTCGTCGAGCACGCGCTGCCATTCGCGCTCGTAGCCGTCGCGCAGCTTGATCAGTTCGGTACGGGCTTTGTCCGACAGGCTGGGCCACTCATACAGCAACACCGACAAGGCGCCCTTGTCGTCGCCAAGCAGGGTGTCGAGGTGGACCCGGAACAGGGTCTTGAGCTTGTCGAGCGGGGTTTTGGTGCCGATCAGCGCTTCTTCGAGACGCTCGCTCAGCTCGGCGACACCGGCTGCCATCACCGCCACCAGCATCTCTTCCTTGGTCCGGAAGTGGTAGAACAAGCTGCCCGACTGCATCCCGACCGCCTGGGCCAGGTCGCGTACCGTGGTGCGTTCATAGCCCTGCTCCTTGAACAGACGGCTGGCTGCTGCGATCAGTTCGGCCCGGCGGGTTTTCTCTTCTGAGGTGGTCATCGTGTGAAAGGCGTGGTTGGTCCGCGTAGCATCTGCCCATCCCGGCAGACATCGAGTCCGGATCGCATATCCGGCGTGGCCGCCATTTTAGGGCCTTCGCTCGGATTAGAGCAGACGTTCGCTACAAAATCTGCATATTAGCCGGAATTTGCTGCAAATAGTAGAAAATGCTTATATGTGATGGGCACAATTGCCTGCTAAAGCGATTGTCATAGTTTGCGTGATTATGCGTTTACAATGTAGGAAGACTATCGCTCCCTGCCAGGATCCGCATTATGCGCTTTATCGCCAGCCTGCTGTTTGCTTCGGCCGTGACGGCCTCAGCGGTTGAGATCGAATCTTTCTCACCGCAAGGAGGCGTTAGCCAGGTACGTCAGGTCAAGGCGCGCTTCAACGGGCCGGTGGTGCGTTTCGGCGACCCGCGCGGCCCGATGCCGTTCAGCGTGCAATGCAGCCAGGGTGAGGGCAGCGGCCGCTGGATCGACGAGCGGACCTGGGTCTACGACTTCAAGCAGGACCTTCCCGCCGGCAGTCATTGCAAATTCACCCCGACAGCGCTCAAGGCGCTCGACGGCAGCGAAGTCGGCAGCCGCAGCTATGCCTTCTCCACCGGCGGTCCCGAACCGATCCAGACCTGGCCGTCCTATGGCTGGATCAGCGAGGATCAGACCTTCCTGGTCAGTTTTGCCCTGCCCCCTACGGCCGAATCGCTGCAAAAGCACGCCCGTTGCGTGGTGGAAGGGATCGCCGAGCGCATCCCGGCGCTGCGACTGGCCCCGGCCGAGCGCGACCGGATCATCGCCGGCCTGTTCGAGCGCAACCGCAGTCAGATACCGAGCTATAGCGAAGCCTTCCGCTGCCAGCGGCCCTTGCCGGCAGGGGCACAGGTCCAACTGGTATTCGATAGCGGGCTTGCCGGGACCATCGGCACCCCGCTGCGCCAGCCGATGAGTTTCTCGTTTGAGGTGCAGCCGCCCTTCAAGGCGGAACTCCGCTGCGAGCGTCATAAGGATAAGACGCCGTGCGTGCCGGTCAGCGATCTCCATCTCGATTTCACCACCCCGATCAGCGCCGAGCTGGCGGCCAAGATCGCGCTGGTGAGCGCAGACGGCCGCCAGCGCTGGAAAGCCGAACCGGTGGCGAGCGAAGATGTCCTCGACCAGGAACTGGGCGGCCGGCAGCGTTTCAGTAGCCGGGTGCGTTTTCGCGCCCCATTCCCGGAAAGCGCCCAGCTGAAGCTGCAACTGCCGGCCGAGCTGCGCGACCAGTCGGGCCGTGCGCTGGCCAATGCGCGGGAATTCCCGCTTACCGTGCGCTTCGATCAATATCCGCCGCTTGCCAAATTCGCCGCCGACTTCGGCATCGTCGAGCGTGCTGTGGGCACGCTGCCCGTGACGCTGCGCAATGTCGGACAGCCTGAGGCCAAGACGGCCGTCAAGCCTGCTCCCGCAACGCTGGCCGACAAGGTGATCAGTGCCATGACCAACCAGCCGAGCGAGGAGCAGAAGCCTGCGCTCGGTCTGCCTTATCGCCGGCTGACACTGACCCGCGATGTCGATATCGTGCGTTGGTACCGCAAGCTGCAACGCGGGCATTCAGGCCAGGACGGGCGCGATACCCGCAGCTTCTCGTTTCTGAAAAAGGAAGCCGGGGTGCACCTGGGTAGACTGCCGGCGCCGGCGGATGACCGGGCCGCCGAAGTGATCGGCATTCCGCTGACCGGGCCGGGCCTGCATATCATCGAAGTGGAAAGCCAGCGGCTGGGCCGCAAGCTGCTTGAGCGCGACCCGACCATGTATGTGGCCTCGGCGGCGCTGCATACCAATCTGGCCGTGCATTTCCGCGCCGGTAACGACGAGTCGCTGGTCTGGGTGACGACGCTCGACCAGGGCTGGTTGGTCAACGATGCCGCGGTAGCGATCTACAACTGCAACGGCAAGCAGCTGGCCAGCGGCCGTACCAACAAGCAGGGGGTGTGGCTCTACCCGGGTAAATTGTCCCAGGCCCGCTACGACTGCCCGCAGTTCGTGCTGGCACGCAGCGGCGACGATATCGGCATGGTGTCGTCAGACTGGCACGACGGTATCGAGCCATGGCGCTTCAATATTCCGACCGAAGGCGCCGAGCCGCGCCGCGAAGTGGTGCGGGCGGTGCTCGACCGTGGGCTGTACCGGCGTGGCGAGACCATGTCGTTCAAACTGGTCGGTCGGCTCAACAGCAGCCAGGGTTTCGCGGCCTTGCCGGCAGCCGCGCAGCCCAACCGGGTGCGGCTGATCCACTATGGTTCATCCGACAGTTTCTTTGTCCCGATCACCTGGCAGCAAGGCAGTGCCATCGGCAGCTGGAAAGTACCGGCCGAAGCCAAGCTCGGCAACTACAGCGTGATCGCCGAGGTCAGCAGCGGCAAACTCGATGACGATGCCAAGGTAAGTCGCAGCTACGATGCGGGTTATTTCAGCGTGTCCGAATTCCGCGTGCCCTTGATGCGCGCCATGCTGCAACTGCCGCAAAAGCCGGTGGCGCCCGACAGGCTCAACGCCTCGGTGCAACTGCAATATCTGGCCGGCGGCCCGGCTGCCGGCGAACGGGTCAGGCTGCGTGGGTTGCTTAGCGACGCGGCGCTGCCACCGCTGCCCGAGTTCGAGGAATTCACCTTCGCCAACGGCGATGTGGCGCCCGAAGTCCGGGCCGGGGTGATGAGCCAGCCACAGGGGGACGAGGAATGGCGCCCCAACGACAATGACCGTCCGCTGGCCACCCGCGAGGCGGTGCTCGACAAGACCGGAGCGGCCTCGCTGGAATTGTCCGGCTGGACTGCCGTGGGCCGCGCCTCGCGTCTGACGGCCGAACTCGAATACAGCGACCCCAACGGCGAGATCCAGACCGCGGCCAGCAGCACCACGCTATGGCCGGCCGCTGTGCAGGCGGGGCTGCGTTTTGGCAATCCCCGGGCGGGTGAGCCGACCTTGCCGTTAACGCTGGGTGTGGCCGATCTGGAAGGCCGCCCGCTGGCCGGCCGCCCGCTCAAGGCCGAAGCCTGGCTGGGCGAGACGGTCAGCCATCGCCGCCGGCTGGTGGGCGGCTTCTACGCCTATCGCCATGAAACCCATTACAAGCCGCTTGGCGTGATCTGCGAAGGCCGCAGCAATGCGCGCGGCCGGATCGACTGCAACATCAAGCGACCGGGCCAGGGAGAGCTGCTGGTGCGGGTGGCCGCCCAGGACGACGCCGGTCGTATCAGCTACGCCAACAGCAGCAGCTATAGCGAAGGCGAGGGCGACAACTGGTGGGAAGCGGGCGACGGCGACCGGATCGACCTGCTGGCCGACAAGCGTCAGTACCAGCCGGGCGAGACGGCGGCGATCCAGATCCGTATGCCGTTCCGGCAGGGCACGGCCCTGGTGGCGGTGGAGCGCGAGAAGGTGCTCGACTGGTACACCATGACGCTCAACGGGACGGACCCGACGATCAAGCTGCCGATCAAGCCGCATTACGGCCCCAATGTCTTCGTTTCGGTGCTGGTGGTACGTGGCCGGGTGGCCGAGCCTGCGCCTACCGCCCTGATCGATCTGGGCAAGCCTGCCCATAAGCTCGGCATGCTCGAACTCAAGGTCGGCGACCAGGGCTATGCGCTCGACGTCAAGGTAGCGGCCGATCGGCCGGTCTATCAGGTGCGCGACAAGGCGCGGGTGCGCATCTCGGTCAAGACCCGTGACGGCCGCCCATTGCCTCCCGGAGCCGAGGTGGCGCTCGCCGCGGTCGATGAAGGGCTGCTGGCACTGCGGCCCAATGATTCGTGGCGACTGCTGCCGGCCATGCTGGGCGAGCGGCCCTATAGCTTTGAAGCGACCGCGACGGCCCAGGGTCAGGTGATCGGCCGGCGCCATTTCGGTCGTAAGGCGGTGGCCGCCGGCGGCGGTGGCGGCCGCACCAGCCTGCGCGAACTGTTCGATACCCTGTTGCTGTGGCAACCGCGCGTGGCGCTCGATGCGCGTGGCGAGGCAACGGTCGAGGTGCCGCTCAACGATTCGCTGACCAGTTTCCGGATCGCCGCAGTCGCCACGGCCGGCAACGATCGCTTTGGCAGCGGTGAAACCAATATCCGCGCCAGCAAGGATGTGATGCTGTTCTCGGGGCTGGCCAATACGGTGCGGGAAGAGGACCGGTTCGAGGCGGGCTTTACCGTCCGCAATACGCTGGAGCAGCCGGTGAAGCTCACGGTCAGCGCCCGCGCCGAAGGTCTGGCGCCGCTGCCGCCGCAGACCCTGACCCTGGCCGGTGGGGCAGCACGCGAGTTGAGCTGGCCCGTTGAAGTACCGGTCGGACTGCGGCAGTTGGCATGGACCGTCAGCGTGAACGGCGACGGTGGCCGTCAGTACGACCAATTGGCATTGCGTCAGGCGGTGATCGAGGCGGTACCGGTACGCACCCTGCAATCGACCCTGGTCCAGTTGACCCCCAACCATGGTCTGCCGCTCGAACGACCGCGCGATGCACTGCCGGGACGCGGCGGGGTACGGGTGGCGCTGGCGCCGAGTCTGGCGCTGGCGCTCGATGGGGTGGAGCGTTATTTCGAGCGCTATCCCTATTCCTGCCTCGAACAGCAGAGTTCGAGCGCCATCGGCCGCAACGACCGTCGCCAATGGACGGCGCTGATGTCGCGGCTGCCGCTGTATCTCGACGGCAGCGGGCTGGCCAAATTCTTCCCGCCGCTGTCGGAAGGCTCGCCTGGGCTCACGGCCCATCTGTTGGCCATCTCGGCAGATTCGGGCTTCGAGCTGCCCGAAGCTGCCCGGCTGAGGATGCAAAGCGGGCTGGAAGGCTATATCAACGGTCGGGTGATGGCACGCGATTCGACCCATCTGGCCGAGCGCAAACTCGAAGCGATTGCCGCCTTGGCCCGTTATGGCGCGGCGCGGCCGGCGATGCTGGAGGGGCTGGCGCTCGAACCCAATCGCTGGCCGGTAGGCACGCTGCTCGATTGGATCGAGTTGCTGGAGCGGATGAAGGATGTGCCACGCCGGGCCGAGCGGCTGGCCGAGGCGCGGCAGATTCTGCTGGCCCGGCTCGATCTGTCGGGCAGCAGCCTGGTGTTCTCGACCGAGCGCGACGACTACTGGTGGTGGCTGCTCGATTCGCCCGACAGCAACGCCGCCCGCCTGCTGCTGGGCAGCATCGGTCGTGGCACCGACCGCACCGAACTGGGCCGGTTGGCCCGAGGGCTGGTGCTGCGGCAGAAGCGGGGCCATTGGGATACCACGGTCGCCAACGCCTGGGGCGCGGTGGCGCTGCGCCGCTTTGCCGCCGAGGTCGAGTCCGGTCCGCCGGCCGGTGTCACCGTGGCTAGACTCGAAGGTGAGAAACGCTTCGAGTGGCAGAAGTCGCCCAAGGGAGGCGAGTTGCGCTTCGATTGGCCGGCCCAGCCGACCACGCTCAAGCTTGAACACCAGGGTGCCGGCCGGCCCTGGGCCTTGATCAGTGCCAACTCGGCCGTACCGCTGACCGCACCGCTGCGCGCCGGCTACAGCATCAGCAAGCGCTGGGAACCGGTCGAGACCCGCGGTCGCGGCTATGGCCGTGGCGATGTATGGCGGGTGCGGCTGGAAATCGATGCCCAGGCCGATATGGGCTGGGTGGTGGTCGACGATCCGATCCCGGCCGGCGCGACCTTGCTCGGGCGGGGCTTGAGCGGCGAATCGGCGCTGCTGGCGCGCAACGAGGCGAGCAGCGGAGCCTGGCCGAGTTTCGAAGAGCGCGGCGAGACGGCCTATCGTGCCTATTTCGCCTGGATGCGCAAGGGGCGGACCACGGTCGAATACACGGTGCGGCTCAATAACCGCGGTGAATTCCGTCTGCCGTCCACCCGGGTCGAAGCGATGTATGCACCTGAGCGGTTTGGCGAATTGCCCAATCCGCCGTTGCGAGTCGAATAATATGCCGTCGGGAGCGAGAAAAACCGTGCCGAAGCCGGATAAGGTGTGAAGAATGTGCGGGATTTTGCTTACAATTGGCTCAGCGCCTTCTCTCGGGGCCAGAGTGACATGACCTTTCGCCACCGACTCGCCTTGTCTCTGCTGCTCTGTCTGGTTCTGCCGGCCTGCGAGCGCCTGAATGAAATTACCAATCAGGCCAAACTCAACGGCCGCGCCATCGGAGCTGCCTGCCGGCATAGCGGCCGGGCCCTGGAAGACTGTTTCCAGCGCAATCCGCGCGTTCCCAAAGCCGATATCTATGCCGGCTGGCGGGAAATGAACGAGTATATGACGAGCAAAAAACTCGATGTGGTGCCGCCGCCACCCGATCAACCGCGTAAGGGCTCGGTCGAGCCGACCGTGCAGATCGGCGGCGAAACCGAAGGCGGTGCCCCGCCAGGCGGCACTCCAACGGGCGGTGCTGCCCCGGCTGGCACGCCGCCGGCCACCACCACGCCGAGACAACCTTCCTAAACCTGTTAAAAAATAATCCGTGGAGCGCAGGCATGATAGCGACGCTTAAACAGATCCCTTTGTTCGCCGGACTGACCGGCGAGGAGTTGGCCCATGTCGAGGCCTCTTCCACCACCAACTCCTATCCCAAGGGCACCGTCATCATCAATGAGGGCGATCCGGGCAGCTCGATGTATCTACTGGTGCAGGGCCGGGTCAAGGTGTTCGTCAGCGACAACCACGGCAAGGAATTCGTGCTGGCCATCCTCGGTCCCGGCGAATATGTCGGCGAGCTGGCCCTGCTCGACGACGAGCCGCGTACCGCTTCGGTCGAGACCGAAGAGAACTCGACCTTTATGGTGATCCAGAAGGAAGACTTCCTGGCGCTGCTGCACAACCACCCGTCGATCCAGTTCAAGCTCCTGCTGAGCCTGACCCATCGTTCGCGCCAATTGACCGAATCGATCAAGAATCTGGCGCTCAAGGATGTCTACAGCCGCGTGCGTCTGCTGTTCGAAGATCTGGCGGTCGAGAAGGACGGCCATCTGATGATCGACGAACCGATGACCCAGCAGGCCATCGCCGACCGCGTCGGTTCTTCGCGCGAGATGGTGGCGCGCATCATGAAGGAGCTGGTCTTCGGCGGTTATGTCCGGATCGAGAACGAGCGCTTGATCCTGCTGCAGAAGCTGCCGGAAGCCTTCTGAGCCCAGCGCGCGGACGGCGCCGGTCGCCGTCCCGGCCGTCGAGGTATCCCTGCCGACGCAGTTGGTCGGTTTTTTGCTTTTATTAAAATAATCTGCAAAAACTTTGCAAGATCTGTAGTCATCTTTATTCAAATAGTAAAGAAATATCCAGTTCTCTTGCGAAGTCGGCTCCAAGCGGGATTTTTGCGCTACGAAGCCCTAGCCGTGCCGTGGTAAAACTGACTGGCCATATGCTGGGAAAGCAGCGCGGCCGTTCAGTGTCGATTCAGTCGTTGCTGGGCAAACTGGCTGCTATCGAATCCATAAATGCCACTTCCTGGAGAAATGTGATGAAAACCGCTCTGTCTCTGACCCTGCTTGCTGCCACGCTGACTCAGGCAGCCTATGCCGAGAGTTTCACCGACTACGCCCGGGTGCGCAGCTCGACCCCCGAATACGAGCGCGTCAGTGTGCCGCGCAAGGAATGTACGGTGGAAACCGTCAATGAAACGGTCCGGCGCGGCGGCGATCGGGAAATCGGCGGCGCCATCGTCGGCGGTATCGCCGGCGCCATCATCGGCAACCAGGTCGGCAAGGGACATGGCCGTGAAGCCGCCACGGCGGCCGGCGCCGTGATCGGCGCCCTGGCCGGCGACCGGATCGACAATTCCGACCGGGTTGAAACCTACTCGACCGAGCCGCGTGAAGTGCGCCGTTGCCGCACCGTCGATGCCAGCGAAAGCCGGCTGATCGGCTACCGGGTGATCTATGAATACCGTGGTCAGCAATACAGCGCCTTTATGCCCAACGATCCGGGCCGTGAGCTGCGTCTGCGGGTCAATATCACCCCCGAATGATCGCGGCTGCCGCCGCCTGAGTTGCCGCTAGAATAACGGCCGTTTCCATTCAACCTGCCTGGAATGCCGCAATGAAACGCCTGTTCGCCTGTCTGATGACCCTCTCCCTGCTCGCCGCCGCCCCGGCGGTCTGGGCCAAGGCCAGCCGCGACGATGCCGCCGCCACCGCGCAACGGATCACCGGCGGCCGGGTCCTGTCGGTCGAGCAGGCCCGGCAGCAAAACCGTGAGGTCTGGCGCGTCAAGGTGGTGACGCCGGCCGGTGAGGTCCGGGTGGTATTGATCGATATCGAAACAGGCAATCCGGTGTGATATGCGGCTTTTGCTGATCGAAGACGAACACGCCCTGCGGCAGTCGCTCAAGTCGCGTCTCGAAGCCGACGGCTATCGGGTCGACGAGGCCGCCGACGGCGAAGATGGCCTGTTTCAGGCCAGCGAATACCCGGTCGATCTGGTGGTGGTCGACCTGGGCCTGCCCAAACTCAATGGCATCAGCGTGGTCGAGCGACTGCGCGCTGCCGGCAAGACCCTGCCCATCCTGATCCTGACCGCCCGGGGCAGCTGGCAGGACAAAGTAAAAGGACTCGAAGCCGGCGCCGACGACTATCTGGTCAAGCCATTCGAATACCCCGAACTGGCGGCCCGGCTCAAGGCGCTGCTGCGGCGCGCCCTGAAAGCCACTTCCGACAAACTCAGCTTCGGCCCGCTCGAAATCGATTTCGCCGCCCAGGCCGTCACACTGAACCAGGCCAGCGTCGAGCTGACCGCCTTTGAATATCGTCTGCTGGAAATGCTGGTCAAGCAGCGCGAACGGGTGGTCAGCAAGGCCGAACTCAACGACTATCTATATCCGCACGACGAAGACCGCGACAGCAACGTGGTCGAAGTGCTGATCGGCCGTTTGCGCCGCAAGCTCGACCCCAGCGGCGAACTCGGCCCGATCGAGACGCTGCGCGGCCGCGGCTACCGTTTCACGCTGACCGGCTGATGCGCAGACAACTGTCGATCCGCGCCCGCATCGTGGTCGGCGCCGGCGTGGTGCTGACCGTGTTCCTGCTTCTGGCCGGCTACGCGCTCGATCGCACCTTTACCGACAATATCCGCTCCGCCCATTACCAGCGTCTGCAAAGCCATGTCTATCTGCTGCTCGCCGCGGCCGAACTCGACGCCGGTGGCGGGCTGGCCATGCCGGCTGGCCTTGCCGAGCCGCGCTTCTCGCTGCCCGATTCGGGCCTGTACGCCAATATCGCCAATCCCGGTCTGAAGGAGGAGTGGCAGTCGCTGTCCACGCTGGGGCTCGACGTGCCTTTCCTGCGCCAGCTCGAAGCCGGTGAGTGGCGCTTTACCGAACTCCATGTCGGCGGCCGCACCTATCTGGCCGCTGCCTATGGCGTCAAATGGGCCACCGGGCCGCGCGCCATGCCGCTGACTTTTGCCGTGAGCGAGGACGAGCGGGAGTTCCGCCGCGAGATCGGTCAGTTCCAGCGCAATCTGTGGGTCTGGCTCGGCGGCGCTGCCGTGGTGCTGCTGCTGGCCCAGACAGCGCTGTTGGGCTGGGGCCTGACGCCGCTTGGCCGGGTCGCGCGTGAGCTGCGGCGGATCGAAGCCGGCGAGCAGGCACGGGTCCAGGGCGTCTACCCGGTCGAGATCGCTGCCTTGACCGACAATCTCAACGGCCTGATCGAACACGAAAGAGCGCGGCAGATGCGCTATAAGGACGCGCTGGGCGATCTGGCCCATAGCCTCAAGACCCCGCTCGCCGTGCTGCGCAGTGCCCTGGCCGAGCCGGCGACCCTGGCGCAGACCGTGACCGAGCAGGTCGGCCGGATGGACCATATCGTCCAGTATCAACTGGCCCGCGCGGCGGCCAGCGGCAGCGCCCAGCTGGCGCCGCCGCTGGCGGTGGTGCCGGTGGCGCGGCGGATTCTCGATTCGCTGGCCAAGGTCTACCGCGAACGTGAACTCGCATTCGAGCTGGCGGCCGATCCTCACTGCGTCGGCCGGGTCGATGAGGGCGATCTGTTCGAGATTCTCGGCAATCTGCTCGATAACGCCGCCAAATGGGCTGGCAGTCGGGTGCGCCTGAGCCTGAGCAATGAAGGCCGGGCGCTGCGGATCGTGATCGAGGACGACGGCCCGGGCATCGCCGACCCGTCCGCCGTGTTGCAGCGCGGCATGCGCGCCGATGAGCGAGTGCCGGGCCAGGGCATAGGACTTGCTGTGGTAGCCGATATTGTCGCAGCCTATGGCGGTGATCTCGATATCGGCCGCAGCGAACAATTGGGCGGTGCGGCGATACGGTTGAGACTGGCAAAATAAAATAAATATGCAATCTGTCTGCTAGCAAGGTTTTGCTATATAAGGATTTATGAAAATTTTATGATTTTCTGGCTTGAGTGCTGCATCCGATAGGGCAGGCAATGGTGTGCAGGGAAGGGGATGCAGGATGGCCTGGAAACGGCTATGAATGGGATGGAATGGATCGACGCCGCGTTTATAGGAAGCGATACGGGTCGATCTGCCATTTTTCGGGATTTTCGTGGCGCAGAATGCTGTCAGCGCCACCGTGGCCGACACTGCGGGCCAGGTCGATATCCTGGGGCGTGATATAGCGCATCTGGCGGGTATCGTAGATCGCCCGCACCTTGGGGCAGATCAGGTTGGAATGATTGTGCTCCACCACCACGGCGAGCCTTTGGCTGTCGAGCAGCACCAGACTGCCTACCGGATAGATGCCGACGCAGCGCATAAAGGCCTTGACCAGGGTGGCGTCGAAATGCTGCGGACTGGCTTCGAACAGATAGCGCAGCACCTCGGTCGGCGCCTGCGGCCGATGGTAGTGGCGCTCCGAGGTCATGGCGTCGTAGACGTCGACGATGGCTGCCATCCGGGTCGGCGTATCGATGGCCTCGCCGGACAAGCGATCGGGATAGCCCGAGCCATCACAGCGTTCGTGATGGTGCAGGGTGATGCGTAGCGGGATCGGTCCGACATCGGGACTGCGTTGCAGCAAGGCATGCCCATCGTTGGGATGGCGCTGCACGATGGCGAATTCCTCGACGCTCAGCGGACCGGGTTTATTGAGGATCTCGTCGGGAATCAGCGCCTTGCCGGTATCGTGCAGCAGCCCGCCCAGGCCGAGCTGACGCACCGTGGCCTCGTCAAAGCCAAGCGACTGGCCAAAGGCGATCAGCAGCACGCCGACGCTGAGCGAATGCAGGAAAGTGTATTCATCGCGGCGTTTGACCTGGAGCAGGCTGATCAAGGCGCCAGGATGGCGCAGTAGTGAAGCGGTCAGTTCATCGACCAATTGTTCGAGCGGTTCGAGCTGGATCACCCGGCCGAGCCGGGCGTCTTGCATAATCTGGCGCGTCACCCGGCTGGCCTGCTGCTTCAGGGCGCGGGCGCGGCCGATCTCCTCGCTCAGGCTGACTTGCGCCGGCAGTGGAGAGGTGGCGCTGGCCAGGCTGATCAACTGGGAGTGGGCCACCGCGTCGAGTTCGACGCGCGGCGGCGCAGCAGTGAGGTCAAGCCCGCGCTCGGTGTCGATATCGACGCTGCGGATACCGCACTGCATGATGGTTTGCAGATCGCGTTCCGAATGCAGAAGAAAGCTCTTCAGCATAAAGGGATGAGCCAGCCAGTCGATGCCGAGATCGTGGATATACATGCCCACTTTCAGCTCGCTGACCGGGATATGCTTGATCACGACCGTTTCGACTCCGCTTGGCTCGACTGTTGCAATACGCCATATCTATAGTTGCCGTCCCGTGTTGGACGGCCGTGCGGCGATTATCCATCGTTCATATATCGCGGGCGCCTAGGCCGATTCCTAGGCCGCCGCGAAGCCTGCGCGTACAGGAAGGGGGGACTTCCGTGACTGGAACAGCCGAACAACGTTGTCGGGTGGTGGTGGCCGACGATCATCTATTGGTCCGGATGGGTATCCGGGCGGTGCTGGAACATCTGGGCGGCTACGAAGTGGTCGGCGAGGCCAGCGATGGCGTCGAGACCATGACCAGCCTCGCGGCGCTGCGGCCCGAGGTGGTGCTGGTCGATATTGCCATGCCCGAACTGTCGGGAATCGAGGTGGTGCGGCTGGCCCGCACCGCCTATCCCGATCTCAAGCTGTTATGCCTGTCGGCGCTGCGCACGCCCGAGGCGGTGATCGAAGCGCTGGCCGCCGGCGCCAACGGCTATCTGCTCAAGGATTTCGTGCTCGACGAACTGGCCGTGGCGCTGGGGGCGGTACGTAACGGCGAGCGTTTCCTGAGTCCCAGTCTGCCGCCCGAGGTGCATCGCCTGATCGCCAGCGGCCGCCAGGGCGATATCGCCGCCTTGACGGCCCGGCAGATCGAAGTGCTCAAGCGGGTGGCCGAAGGCAAGACCACCAAGCAGATCGCGCGTGAACTCGATATCAGTCCCAAGACGGTGGAATTCCATCGCGCCAAGCTGGCCGAGCGGCTCGGCCTGCATGATGTGGCCAGTCTGACCCTCTATGCCGCCCGCGCCGGCCTGACCGGACTGGTGCGCGATGAAGGGACCGTACGCGGTGGCTAGGTTTCCACCTAGGTGACAGCATCCCGACCTTGCCGCATTGTCGAGGCTGGTTTCGCCGCATGGCGGCATGGCCCAGCGACGGAGGCGAACGGGCCGGCCGGTTATTCTAGTGAGGGATCGAACGATGCAGTCGGGGCGGACGGGCGAAGCAATGGCAGGGCAGTTGCGTCTTGCCTGGAAGGTGCCAGCTACCCGGCGCCTGACTTTGCTTTATGTCTGCCTGTCGGTGGTGGCGGCCGCGCTGACCGCTTATGCCGCCTATGCGCTGCGCAGCCAGATTCTGCATCAGACCGAGCGCGAGCTGGGCAATCTCAGCTATGTCCTGACCGGTCAGACCCGCAATACGGTGCAAAGCGTCGATCTGCTGCTGCAAGCCACCATCGAGCGCCTCAGCGAAGATCAGCAGTTACGGCGTGAATGGACCAGTCCTGCTCTCTATGATCACTTCCGCCAACGTATCGTCGGCGTTCCCCAGGTCCGCGAGCTATTGCTGGCTGACCGCAACGGCCGGGTAATCGGCCACTCTCTGACCGCCACGCCACAGAACAGTATCGGCGACCGGCCTTTCTTCCAGATCCATGTGGCCGACCGCTCGGCCGATATGCGGGTGGGCGAGCCGGTGCGCGGTCGCACCGACGGCAAATGGGGGGTGGCGCTCAGTCGCCGGGTCGAGACACCCGATGGCCAGTTCAATGGCGTGCTGGTGGCAGTCTTCGACCCGATCTATCTGCTTGATCTCTACCGTTCGATCGAACTGGGCCACGGCTCGGCCGTCAGCCTGATGCGGGCCGATGGCATCCTGCTTACCCGCTGGCCGATCGATGAGAGCTGGATCGGCCATTCCTTCGGCAATTCGCCGGTATTTCGCGAACTGTTGTCACGCCAGAACGCCGGGGTGATCACCGGCAAGAGCTCGATCGACGGCGAGCGTCGCATCACCTACAGCCAGCGGCTCGACCGCTATCCCTTTGTGGTCAATGTCTCGATCAACGAAGCGGTGGCACTGGCGGAATGGCATCGTCAGATGTGGATGGTGATCGTCGGGGTGGGCTTTACCCTGCTGGCACTGGGGCTGTTGACCGTGGCGCTGATCCGGCAGGAACTGCGGCGGGCCGAGGTGGAGCAGGCGGTGCTGGCCAATGAGGCACGGCTGCGCGCCATCGACGAGGCTTCGCCGCTGGGCATCTTCCTGGCTGATGCCCAGGGCGACTGTATCCATGTCAATTCGAGTTATCTGCAGATGGCGGCCGTGCCGATGGACAAGCTGCTGGGCAAAGGCTGGCTCGAGCGGATCGACCCCGAAGACCGCGCTACCGTGGCGCGCGAATGGTATGCCGCGGCCGAGCGCCATCAGAACTTCAGTCTGGAATTCCGTTACCGCCGCCCCGACGGCCAGTCGTTGTGGGTCAACTGCAAGGCGGCGGTGATCGTGCAGCGCGGTCAGGTGGCCGGCTTTGTCGGCACGGTCGAGGACATCACCGAGCGGCGTGCTGCCGAAGCCAAGCAGCGCGAGACCTTTGCCCTGCAGCGCGCCGTGCTCGATGGCACCCACTACGCCATCATTTCCACCGATACCGACGGGGTGATCCGCAGCTTCAATCGCGGCGCCGAAAAGATGCTGGGCTACCACGCCGAGGAAGTGGTGGGTCGGGTGACACCGCTGCTGATCCACGATCTACAGGAAATCGCCAGCCAGGCCGAACAGCTGTCGGCCGAGCTGGGCTGCACCATCAAGCCGAGTTTCGATGTGTTTGCCTGGCGCACCCGCGACGGGGCGGTGGACGAGCGCGAATGGACCTATGTCTGCCGCGATGGCCGCCGGCTGCCGGTGATGGTGTCGACTTCGGCGCTGCGTGACGAAAAAGGCACGATCCAGGGCTATCTGAGCGTGGCGCACGATCTGTCCGAGCGGCACAAGGTCGAGCTGCTCAAGCGCGAATTCGTCTCCATCGTCAGCCACGAACTGCGTACGCCGCTGACCTCGATCCGCGGCTCCCTCGGGCTCGTCAACGGCGGAGTGGTCGGTCAACTGCCCGACCGTGCCCAGGAACTGATCGATATCGCCTACAAGAACAGCGAACGGCTGGTACGGCTGATCAACGATATTCTCGATATCGAAAAGATCGAGTCGGGCAAGCTGCGGCTCGATATGCATACCACCGAGGTGATGCCCTTGGTGGAGCAGGCGCTACAGGCCAATCTGGGCTATGCCAACCAGTTTGGCGTGACGCTGAGCCTGATCGCTGCCGTGCCGGGCCTTCAATGCGAGGTCGATATCGACCGCTTTGGTCAGATCATGGCCAATCTGCTGTCCAATGCCATCAAGTTCTCGCCGCGCGGCGGCAATGTCGAAGTGGCGGCGCTGGTGCATCAGGACCGCTTGCGGGTCGAGGTGCGCGACCATGGCCAGGGGATGCCCAAGGATTTCCGCGATACGGTATTCGAAAAATTCAGCCAGGCCGACGCCACCGACGCCCGCCGCCGCCATGGCACCGGGCTCGGGCTCGCGATCACCAAATCATTGGTCGAGAGCATGCGCGGCAGTATCGGCTTTGATAGCGATGAAGGGGCCGGCACCACGTTCTGGTTCGAACTGCCGGCGCTGCTCGAGACCTTCAAGCCCTCGACCCTGTCGATCGACGCTGAAGCGCCGCGGGTGCTGGTCTGTAGCGCCGACCCCGATATCGCCAATCTGCTGGTCTATATGCTCGGTCACGGCGGCTATGCCGCCGAGATCGCCTACGCCGTCGACGAGGCGGCCAGACGCTGGGCCAGCGGCCGCTTCGGGGTGGTGGTGTTCGATACCATCCTGGCGGCCAACGATGTCGGTCTCGTGCGGCATGTGTTTTCTTCGGAAGGTGAAGCGATTCCCATCGTCTATATCGGGGTGATGAGCCGCTGCACCTTCCCCGAAGGCGAGCGCGGCAACCCTGATGAATGGCTCGACAAGCCGATCGACGAAAAACGGCTGCTTGCCACGGTGCGCGAGCATATGCCCAAACCGGCCGGCCGGCCGCGCGTGCTCCATGTCGAGGACGACGCCGATCTGAGCGCCGTGGTGGCGGCCCTGGTGGCCGAGGTGGCCGATGTCGAGCGGGCTGGTTCGCTCAAGGAGGCACGCCAGCGGCTCAATGCCCGCCATTACGATCTGGTGGTGCTGGACCCGGGCCTGCCCGATGGCGATGGCTACGATCTGCTGCCACTGCTGCGCGGCCGGCCGGTCAAGATTCCGGTGGTGGTCTACTCGGCCAACGACCCCGACGGCGAGCCACCGGTCGGGGTGACGGCCACTCTGACCAAGACCGGCAGCAGCAATGACGCCTTATTGCGGGCGATCCGCACCTATACCGAGCGTTCGGCCTGAACCGTTGGTGTGGTTCAATAATTTTCCTGCTGATCAACCGTCAGACTTCTCTATGGGGAAAAGAAAAAAGTCAAACGCAATGCCAAATCCCACAATTTACATAAAAAATAAGGAATGATCTTTACACGAAAACGCGTACAGATTCATGCCATCATAAAAAGGATAATAAATGTGAACTCAGGGCAGAAAACCCAAGGAGGTAGTTATGCCGGCCCCGCTTACCCGCATTCTCTATGTCGAGGACGAGCCCGATATCCAGGCAGTTGCCAAGCTGGCACTCGAGGCCGTGGGCGGCTATACCGTGCACGCCTGTAGTTCCGGTCGCGATGCCTTGCAGGCAATGGAGGAATTCCGTCCGCAGCTTGCCCTGCTCGATGTGATGATGCCGGGCATGGATGGCCCGGCCAAGCTGGAGCAACTGCGCCTGCTGCCGCATGGGATGCGGCTGCCGGTGGTGTTCATGACGGCCAAGGTCCAGCCCGAGGAAGTGCTGGCGCTGAAGAAACTCGGGGCGCTGGCGGTGATTCCCAAGCCTTTCGATCCGCTGCAACTCGCGGCCCAGGTCAACGCGATCTGGGAACGCGACCAGATGGGCCAGTCATGAGCCGGGAAGCGCTGGAACAGCGCCTGAACGAGCTGGCGGCGCAGTTCGTCAACGAACTGCCGCTGCGGCTCGAGGCGCTCGACAGCGCGCTCGAGAGCTGGCTGCTCGACGGCGACGAGCTGCAACGTCGCCGCGCCGTCGAGGTGGCCCACTCGCTGGCAGGCTCGGGCACGCTGTTCGGGCTCGAAGAAATCACCCGCCATGCCCGCGCCATCGAAGAAGCGTTGGGCCAACCCGGTCCGGAACTGTTGCCGCACCGAGTGGGCCTTCATCTCACCGCTGCCCGGGCGCGCGTCTGCCCGCCCGTGGTGCGGTTTCAGTCCAACATCACGCAATCGACGAAATAGCCCTGCACCCCGTTGACCTCGTCCTTGACCAGACCGTGGATATCGGTCTCGAAGCCCGGGAAATGCTCGTTGAAGCGACGGGCGAACTTGAGGTAGTCGACGATGGTCTTGTTGAAGCGCTCGCCTGGGATCAGCAGCGGAATACCGGGCGGATAAGGGGTGAGCAGAATGGCGGTGACGCGGCCTTCCAGCTCGTCGAGCGGCACCCGTTCGATTTCGCGGTGAGCCATCATGGCAAAGGCCGTGGCCGGTTTGAGCGCCGGTTGCATATCGGACAGATACATCTCGGTGGTCAGCCGCGCCACATCGTTCTGCCGGTACACATCATGGATCTGCTGGCATAGCTCGCGCAGGCCGATGCGCTCGTAGCGCGGGTTCTTGGCCACGAACTCGGGCAGGGCGCGCCACAGCGGCTGGTTCTTGTCGTAGTCGTCCTTGAACTGCTGCAAGGCGGCCAGCAGCGTGTTCCAGCGGCCCTTGGTGATGCCGATGGTGAACATGATAAAGAACGAGTAGAGCCCGGTCTTTTCCACGATCACGCCATGTTCGGCCAGGTATTTGGTGACGATCGCGGCCGGAATGCCCGAGTCGGCGAACTCGCCGTCCACATCGAGCCCCGGGGTGATCACGGTAGCCTTGATCGGGTCGAGCAGGTTAAAGCCGTCGGCCAGATCGCCAAAGCCGTGCCAGCGCTCGCCGGCGCGCAGCATCCAGTCACCCCGCTCGGCCATGCCTTCCTCGGCCAGATAATCGGGCCCCCAAACCTTGAACCACCACGAATCGCCGTATTCCTCATCAACCTTGCGCATGGCGCGGCGGAAGTCGAGTGCCTCGAGGATCGACTCTTCGACCAGCGCGGTGCCGCCGGGCGGCTCCATCATCGCCGCCGCCACATCGCAGGACGCGATGATCGAGTACTGCGGGCTGGTCGAGGTATGCATCAGATAGGCTTCGTTGAAGCGGTGGCGGTCGAGTTTGCGGGTTTCCGAATCCTGCACCAGGATTTGCGACGCCTGGCTCAAGCCGGCCAGCAGCTTGTGGGTCGATTGGGTCGAGAACACCAGTGCATCGCTCGAACGCGGCCGGTCGCGGCCGATGGCGTGCATTTCGCGGTAGAAGTCGTGGAAGGCCGCATGCGGCAGCCAGGCTTCGTCGAAATGCAGGGTATCGATGGTTTCGCCAAGCGTGGCCTTGATCATCTCGACGTTGTAGAGCACGCCGTCGTAGGTCGATTGAGTGATGGTCAGGATGCGCGGTTTGACATGGGGGCGCTGGGCCTGCGCTTCGCGGGCAAACGGGTTGGCTTCGATCTTCTTCTGGATATTCTCGGGGCTGAATTCGCTCAGCGGGATCGGCCCGATAATGCCGTAGTGGTTGCGCGTCGGCATCAGGAAGACCGGGATTGCGCCGCACATCATGATCGAATGCAGAATGGACTTATGGCAGTTGCGGTCGACCACCACGATATCGCCCGGCGCCACGGTGGCGTGCCAGACCATCTTGTTCGAGGTCGAGGTGCCGTTGGTGACGAAGAACAGATGGTCGGCATGGAAGATCCGGGCGGCGTTGCGTTCGCTCGCGGCCACCGGGCCCGTATGGTCGAGCAGCTGACCCAGTTCATCGACCGAGTTGCATACATCGGCGCGCAGCATGTTTTCGCCGAAGAACTGGTGGAACATCTGGCCCACCGGGCTCTTCAGAAACGCTACCCCGCCCGAGTGGCCGGGGCAGTGCCAGCTGTAGGAGCCGTCCTGGGCATAGTTGAGCAGGGCGCGGAAGAACGGCGGGGCGAGCGAATCGAGGTAGGCACGGGCCTCGCGCACGATGGCGCGGGCGACGAATTCCGGCGTGTCCTCGAACATATGGATAAAGCCGTGCAGCTCGCGCAGCACATCATTGGGCAGATGGCGGCTGGTCCGGGTCTCGCCGTAGAGGAAGATCGGAATATCGGCGTTCTTGAAACGGATTTCGTCGACAAAGGCGCGCAGACGGCGGATTACTTCATCGCCCATCGCCTCGTCGTCGAACTCTTCATCGTCGATCGACAGGATAAACGAAGAGGCACGGCTCTGTTGCTGGGCAAAACCGGTCAGGTCGCCATAGCTGGTGACGCCCAGCACTTCCATGCCTTCTTGTTCGATGGCCGAGGCCAGTGCGCGGATGCCGAGACCGCTGGAGTTTTCGGCGCGGTAATCTTCGTCGATGATCACGACGGGGAAACGGAATTTCATCGTTATCTCCTGCATGGCGCCGGATAGGCACCTTGTTGTCGCTTGGCCGCCGCGCGGCGCCAAAAAGAAAAGGGCTGCGCGCGGCGCAGCCCGGTCGAAACCTATTAGGCCCGAGTTTACCTGACTTGTTTCCCGCTAGGCCACTGGCACGGTCTCGGCAAACGAGGGACGGGTGGCGAGCTTGCCGGCCAGGCGCGCCAGATTAGGATAGCTGGCCCGCCAATCGATCTGCTCGAAGCGAAAATCGAGATAGCCCAGGCAGCAACCGACGGCGATATCGGCCAGCGAATAGGACTCGCCATTGCACCAGCTGCGCTCGCCCAGATCGTTGGCAAGGGCGGCCAGGCCTCGATGGATCTTGTCCTGCTGCCGCTCGATCCAGGCGTCGCTGCGCTGGGTTTCCGGCCGGCGCCGTTCGAGCACGATATGGGCGGCTGCCTCGCAGATACCGTCGGCCAGGGCTTCCCAGCGCTTGACGGCCATGGCTTGGCGGGTGTCTTTGGGAATCAGTTGGGTGACGGGAGAGATATTGTCGAGATATTCGACGATCACCCGGGAATCGAACAGGGTATGCCCATCGTCGAACACCAGCGCTGGCACCTTACCCAGCGGGTTGAACTGTGCCACCGTGCTGTCGGCATTCCAGGGAATGTCGATGCTGAGCGGACAGTCGATGCGTTTTTCCAGCAGGACGATACGGACCTTGCGGGCAAAGGGGCTGGTGAGCGAGGCAATCAGCTTCATGGGGCGCGATCGGGAGCGGGGTTGGCGGGGCCGGAGCCGGCAATCGCGGCCAATTTTAGGCGAATCGTGCCTGACCGTGCAGCACGGCCGTGCGAATGGTCCTGATCCAGCACAAATATGCGACAGCCGAAGGAGAGCCCCGGCTTGACGGTGGATCGCACCGCTTCAGCCGGGGACGACCATGATAGCGGCCGAAGGCGAGGTGATCGGGGCCGGGTAAGGTCGTGGCGGTCGCAAGACAGAGTCGTTTTACCGTGCTTTGCCGCACTGCACAAGGGATTGCGCGACCAAGCGACGGACGTACTCAGCCATTGCCGGGAACGGTAATTCTAGAGTTTCAGCAGAAAATTAAAATAATATGAAAATCATTTGCCAATATCTGTCCGGCTTAATAACAAAAATAAAAAATATTCAACACAGCCGCCCTCGGCAATGCCAGCGACGCTATAACTACAGCATCCGACTTCCAAGCCGAGGTGTGCGATGTCCCAACCGGTCTTCGTGGTGCCGCTGCTGTGTCTGGCCTTGCCCGCGCTCGCCAGCAATCCTTCCGTGGTGTTGTCCGAAGGGGTACTGACGGTCGATCTGCCTTATATCTCGGTCAATGGCCAAGCCTATCGGGCCCGTCTGCAATCGACCGATGGCCAATCATTCCGGCTGGCTGAAGCGGTGCTGTCCGACAGCAACCCCGGCACGGTCGAGCCGCCGCAGCTGAGCATCGAAAACGGACGGTGGTCTTTGCAGATTCCGCGTTTCGACTTTGCCGGCCAGAGCTATGCCGCCCGGCTCAGCAGCACCGACCCGTTGGCCGGGTTCACGCTCGAAGCCGGCTCCGTCGTGGCGGCGCCGGGTCTCACGCTGACCAATGTGGAGTCGGGAACGCTGGGCCTCAGCCACTACAGTTCCTCGTCGCGGCTCGGTGCTTCGTGGTATGGCGGGCCGGCGGCGCCTGACCATTACCGCCTGGTGGCGACCGATACCGTCACCGGTCGGATGGCCGTGACCCGGCTCACGCCTGGCAGCGCGTCGAGCGTGCTGAGCGATCTCAAGTCGGGCACCAGGTACCGGGTCTATCTACAAGCCTGCCTCGAAGCGGCCTGTTCGCGCCGCGCCAGCAGCGCGCCGGTCGAGGCCAGCACCGATATCGAATCGTGGCTGATCAATGCCACCGCTCCAGGAGCTGCCAATGCCATCAGGCTGGTCGACGACGCCAATGTGCTGTCCTACGGTTTTGTCTATGGCGACTGGGCTGGCAGCAGCTTGAGCGGCCGGGTGCGCTACTACTACAACCCGACCGTGCGCGAGGAAAAAGGTCTGAAGCCTGCCTTGAGCCGCAGTGTGGTCAAGCGCGACGACCCGAGCAGCGCCACGCTGTTCGACAAGACCAGCGGCTATGGCATCGTGATCAACCAGCAGACCAGCGGCGACCCGCGTTTTCTCGGCCAGGCCCAGGCGGTGCCTTACGCTGGCCGTATCCGCCTGTTCTACGAGGCCACCCATAGCGACAACCGTTCGCGCATCTATATGCTCGACAGCCAAGATGGCTACCTCGGCCTCGATTTCAACCGCTCGGCCAGTGCAACCAGTTGCCGCAACGGCAGCGATTTCGCCCAGGGCGGCGCTTGCGAGCCGACATTGTTGATGGGGGTACAGGGCGACAGCGTGCTGGCCAACCCGACCATCACCGATCTGCGCCAGTTCCGCATCGGCTATCCCACGCGCGATTCCTGGCTATGGGATGGCAGCGGCGGCACCTTTATGGTGGTGACGGCCGACCTGCCCGGCGCCTCGCAGCCAGGTGGCGAGACCTGCGGCTACCGCTACAAATTCCTCAATGCCTACGCCCGCTGGGATGGCAGCCGCTGGTCGATCGACTATCGCGATACACGCTGTCCCAAGGGTTTCGAAGGGGTGCAGGCGCCGTCGATCGCCCATATGGGCGGCTATCGCTACAAGCTGTATTTCAGTTTCAACACGGTGGAAATGGGCAAGCCGCACAATCCGGCCACCGATACCAAGCCGGTCAAGGTGCTGTACGGCGAGGGGACGTCCCATGCGCTGATCTTCGAGGATTGGGAAAGCGTGACCCAGGCGCGCGAGGTGCGCTATCTGTGGCCCGATGGCAGCGAATTGAGCGTCGCCGAAGAGAGCAAGCTCGACGACTACCATTTCTTCGCCCCGACCGGCGAGTCGGCGTTCCAGGTGATGTATACCGCGATCCAGACCACGACTTCAGGCTCGGTGCCGTTCGTGACCTCGGCTAGATTGTTGAATCCGTGACCCGGCCGGCAGGGATGCCTTGCTGCCGGCGCGGGCATCCCGTCCTTACTGCTGAGCCGCAGATCTGCTGCCCGCCTTGTCGAGCGACACCCGCATCCCGTAACGCTTGAAGATCTCTGCCCGTTTGCCTTCGGCGGCGAATTTGGCGAGTTCGGCATCGAAGGCGGCTACCAGGCCTTCCGCATTGGGGTGCTTGCGCGAAATGCCCAGATGAAAGCTGCGCGTCTCACCCAGGGGGCGGTCGATATAGTCGATATGGCCAAAGCGGTCGGGATGCTGCTGGATCAGCGAACTACAGACACTGACTTCGCAGATCGCCAGATCGACCAGTCCGGCCGACAGTTGGCGCAGATGTTCGTATTCCGGTTTCTCTCCCACCACCATGCTCAGTTGCGCGCCACCGAGCTTGAGATTGGCCAGCAGGCCCGGCGCATAGTTGTAGCCTTCGCTGGCACTGACCCGGTAGCCGCGCAGATCGCTCAGGTTTTGCCAGGTAAGCGTGTCGAGCCGGCGCTTGAACAGTACATCGGTGACGGTGCTGACGGGAGCGGTGAACAGGAAGATCCGTTCGCGTTCAGGATTGCGGGTCAGGGTGAAAAAGCCGGCGACGGCACCTTTCTCGGCCAGCTTGAGGGCACGTTGCAAGGGATAGAACTGTACCGTTACCTGATAGCCCAGGCGCTCGAATACCTGGGTCACGATTTCATAGTCGGCACCACGGTAGCTGTCGCCGATTTTTTCCCGAAACGGGGGGAATTCGGCACTGGCCAGCAGTAGCGGCGTGGCGTGGACCGCGCTCAGGCTCGGCAGGAGTATCAGTAGGGTTTTCAACAACACCATGACTCCATAAATTGCAACGATGTCCAGTCAGCATAGCCGACCCGCCAGCGTGCCGCCGCTACGGGACAGCACGCTGTTTTGGCTGATGTGGCGTCCGCCGTGGTGGTAACGCTGATAAGGCGGCAGCGGGAAGCTGGAGATTTCTTTATTACAGGAATAAGGAGCTGGCAGAGGTCTTGCCGGATTTTTTGTGAGCTATGTCCGTTCAAATCGGCGTCACGGCTGAGACTGGCTGAGGGTTAGGCGCCTGGGCTTTGAAGGTCAGATGCAACGCCGGATTGTCTGGCGATGCGCCAGCGTTTAAGGGGGCCGGGCGGCCATGGCGTCTGAGGGGGACGTCATGGCCGATCTGGAGGTGGTTGTGAGAGAGGGGTGTCCTAAAACAGGATATTTCTTTATTAACTTTGATTCTGTCTTGCGGACGTTTTTCCTGATTTTTTCTATCCCTGCTTTTCCAGCACGCTGAAGCCACACAGGGTGTACTCCGGCAATTCTTCAAGCGGCGGGCCGAGCCGGATGCGATAGCGTTTATGGCCGGCGATCAAGGTGAGATCGCGTTGAGGGGCGTAGCAGTCGCGACTGACCAGCAGACAGCGCTGGCCTTGCGCCTGCGGGGCGTCAGCGCTGTAGAGGGCAACGACGGTCGGCTGGTCGGGGGCTTCGAGCACCACCACCACCGGTTGACCGCCGAATTTCTCGACGCCGACCTTGACCCGGTTTTCCCGGGTCTTGTTGACCCGGCGCACGATGCCGACCGACAGCTTATGGCCGGGTTCGGGCTTCATGGCGATCAGCTCGCCCACGGTCAGATGGTCGTCAAAGCGGGCCTTGTAGTTGGCCCCCCAGCCGACGGCGGATTCGTCGTCGACGGCCCATTCTTCGAATTCCGGCGTGCTCTGGCCGCTGCCTTCGCGCAGTTCGATGGTGTGGCTGTCGAACAGCCGCGAGATGCTGCCCAGGCCATGTACCACCTCGACCGTGCGCTGGCTGGCGCCGCTGCGTTCGTGGCGGCGCGAGCGCATCTGGCCTTCGCGTGACCATAGTTCGGCCAGATCGGCCAGCAACTGGGCCACGGCGATTTCCTGGCCGGGCGGCAAGTCGCCCAGCTCGGGTGCGAACTGGCCCTGATAGGCATCCTTGGCCAGTTGCGCCAGATGGGCCGACAGGCCTTCGGTGGTGAAATAACGGTAGCGCTCGCCCACCATATTGCGGCGCAGTTTGATCGGCGGCTTGGTGTCGTCGAGATTGATGGCGAACAACTGATCGCGCGGGCGGATCACTTTTTCGATCTTGATCCGGTCGGTCCAGCCGATCAGCCAGTCGTCGATCAGCCAGATCTGCTCGGGTCGGCGCCGGTCGGGGTCGGTGAGCCACAGCAGCATGGTGCGCAGATAGCTATGGCGAACCGTGACATCGAACGGCTCGTCGGGAAAGCGCTGGATCGGGGCATCGAGAAAACCGCCGCTCTCGGCCACCTGATAGAGCCGGTGCATATTGCGCCAGACCCGGGGGTCGACCTCGAAATAGCGCAGATAGGCCCATTTGGCTTGCAGGCTGTAATAGTAGAGTGCGCGCAGCGTGGCCAGTTCGGCCTGCGGGATAAACTGGCGCGACGGGGCTTCGGCGTGCTGCTTGAGGCAGAGCTTGTAGGCTGCCGCCATTTCCTGCCAGCAGGCCAACAGGCCGGGCAGCACCTGACGCGGCGACACGCCTTCGATATGTTCGATTTCGCGGTAGACCCGCGTCAGCAGCCGGGTGACCGGCTGGGCCTTGTCGTCAAAGTACAGCACCGTGCGGATGCGTTCTTTAAGCGACACTTTGGGGTTACGGTTGAGTTCCGCCAGTTCCCGCACAATCTCGACCAGGGCTTGTAGCGCCTCATTGCGGGGCAGGTCGGCCATCATGCGGGTGGCGGACGGACCGCCGGGCGCCTCATCACGGGCCCGGCGTTTCAGTGCGTCGATCAAGCCTTTGAAATCGAACATATTTGTTCTTTCCGGACCGGTGGCCGGCTCGCGGGGGCTAGTGTGGTAGAATCGCGCTAAACGCCGTGCGCCGGGGACAGCCCCGCCGCCGGCTTCCTTTTTTGCGTCGCCGTATTGTCTATAAGACGATTGGCGGGCTTAGTCCAGAATTCGGGAGTCATCGCGGTGATCACCACCTCCAACATTACCATGCAGTTCGGCGCCAAGCCGCTGTTCGAGAAAGTATCGGTCAAGTTCGGCGAGGGCAACCGCTACGGTCTGATCGGTGCCAACGGTTCAGGCAAGTCTACCTTTATGAAGATCCTCGGTGGCGATCTCGAACCGTCCAACGGCCATGTCAGTCTCGACCCGGGCGTGCGGCTCGGTAAGCTGCGCCAGGACCAGTTTGCCTACGAAGACCAGCGCGTGCTCGACGTGGTGCTGCAAGGCCATGCCGAGCTGTGGGCGGCGATGCACGAAAAGGACAGCATCTACGCCAACCCCGAGGCGACCGAAGATGACTATATGCGCGCCGCCGACCTCGAGGTCAAATTCGGCGAAATGGGCGGCTATGACGCCGAGGCGCGTGCCGGTGCGCTCTTGCTTGGGGTGGGCATCCCGACCGAACTGCACAACGGCCCGATGAGCGAAGTGGCGCCGGGCTGGAAACTGCGGGTGCTGCTGGCCCAGGCGCTGTTCTCCGACCCCGATGTGCTGCTGCTCGACGAGCCGACCAACAACCTCGATATCAATACCATCCGCTGGCTGGAACATACGCTGAACGAGCGTAATTCCACCATGATCATCATCTCGCACGACCGCCACTTCCTGAACCAAGTCTGCACCCATATGGCCGACCTGGACTACAACACGATCCAGCTCTACCCGGGCAACTACGACGACTACATGCTGGCCAGCATGCAGGCGCGTGAGCGTCAGTTGTCGGCCAATGCCAAGGCCAAGGAAAAAGTGGCCGAATTGCAGGCCTTCGCGGCCCGCTTTGCCGCCAACAAGTCGAAATCGCGTCAGGCCACCTCGCGGCTGCGTCTGGCCGACAAGATCAAGGCCGATATGGTCGAGGTCAAGCCGTCGAGCCGGCAGAACCCCTATGTGCGCTTCGAGTTCGACGACAAGCTGAAACTGCACCGCCAGGCGTTCGAAGCCACCGAACTGAGCTTTGCTTACGGCGATACGCCGATCGTGCGCAATCTCAATCTGATCTTTGAAGCGGGGCAGAAGCTTGCGGTGATCGGCGGCAACGGTGTCGGCAAATCGACCCTGATGAAGCTGCTGGTCAAGGAACTCACCCCGCAGCACGGTTTCGTCAAATGGGCCGACAAGGCCGAAGTGGGCTATTTCGCCCAGGACCACGAAGCCGACTTCGATAGCGATCTGACCCTGTTTGACTGGATGAAGCAATGGGGCCAGCCCGGTGACGACGATCAGACCATCCGTGGCATTCTCGGTCGGCTGCTGTTCTCGGGCGACGATGTGAAAAAGCCGGTCCGCGTGCTGTCGGGCGGTGAAAAGGGCCGCATGCTGTACGGCAAGCTGATCCTGCAACGGCCCAATGTGCTGCTGATGGACGAGCCGACCAACCATATGGATATGGAATCGATCGAATCGCTCAACCTGGCACTCGATCTGTACAAGGGCACCCTGGTCTTCGTGTCGCACGACCGTCAGTTCGTCAGTTCGCTGGCGACCCAGGTGCTCGAACTCAAGGGCGATGGTAGCTTCGTTCACTACGTCGGCGGCTACGAAGACTATCTGGCCAGCCAGGGTCTCGAATAATTCGTCCGGCTTATCCGGACAAGCGCTGCGGCAAAACCGCAACGGCCCGTTGAGGCGGGCCGAAAATCCCAAAATTAAAGTTGTTGCTCTAATATTTTGGGTATATAGTGCAGCGCAATCTCAGTACGGCCCGACGCCAGGCGTCGGGCGACCAAGTCGGCGGCTGAAGCCGCCTGCCACTTGGGGTCGCCGCAAGGGCGATCCGACCCGGAATAGAATACAAAGAAGAAGGATGGAGCAGACGAAGCCGCGGCCTCCCGAAAGGGAGGTCGCGTTTCGCTTTGTTGCTGTTTTCTTGGCGCGGTCGCGCCAGTTAAAGGAGCTCTTATGCGTCTATCTGGCAAAGTCACCATTATCACCGGCGCCGCCAGCGGTATCGGCCGTGCCACCGCCCTGCGTTTCGGTAAGGAAGGCGCCAAGGTCGTGGTGTGCGACCTCAACGCCGCCGGCATCGATGGCGTGGTGAACGAGATCGTCGCTGCCGGTGGAGAGGCCATCGCTTATGTGGTCAATGTCACCGACAAGCAGCAGATCGCCGAGATGGTCAGCGGCGTGAAGTCCACCTGGGGTCGTATCGACGTACTGGTCAACAATGCCGGCATCGTCGCCGATGCCCAACTCTACAAGATGACCGACGAGCAGTTCGATCGGGTCATCGATATCAACCTCAAGGGCGTCTACCAATGCACCCGCGCCGTCGTGGATACCATGATGGAACAGGGCAGCGGTGTGATCCTCAACGCCTCCTCGGTCGTCGGCCTGTACGGCAATTTCGGCCAGACCAACTACGCCGCCGCCAAGTTCGGCGTGATCGGCTTTACCAAGACCTGGGCCAAGGAACTGGGCAAGAAGGGCATCCGCTCCAACGCGGTCTGCCCGGGCTTTGTGGCCACCCCGATCCTGCAGTCGATGCCGGAAAAGGTGATTCAGGCCATGGAGGAAAAAGTGCCGATGCGCCGCCTGGCCAAGCCCGAGGAAATCGCCAGCGTCTATTGTTTCCTGGCCTCCGACGACGCCAGCTACATCAATGGCGCCGTGATCTCGGTCGATGGCGGTCTGGTGATCTGAGCCATGCCCTCGACAAGAACGCCCTGACTTCGGTCAGGGCGTTTTTATTTGGGCGGGCGCAAAGTGTGTTCAGCGCCACCAGCGCGTCATGCTCTCGGGCCGGCGCAGATCGAGCCGCTGGCCCATCTGCGGTGTGGTCAGCGCCACCTGCTGCCGATCAGCCAGCGTGGCAATCCGCTCAAACGGCTCCTGCCATGGATGCATGGCCAGATCGAAGGTACCGTTGTGGATCGGCAGCAACCAGCGTCCCTTCAGATCAAGATGGGCCTGTAGCGTCTCTTCCGGCTGCATATGCACATCGGGCCATTGGCTGTTGTAGGCACCGGTCTCCAGCATGGTCAGATCAAACGGACCATAGCGCTCGCCGATCTGGCGAAACCCGTCGAAATAGCCGGTGTCGCCGCTGAAAAACAGCTTGAGCGAGCCGCTTTGGATCACCCAAGACGTCCACAGCGTGCGATTGCGGTCATGCAGGCCGCGCCCGGAGAAATGCTGGGCTGGCGTGGCGACGAGTTTCAGGCCGCCCGCTTCGGTCGATTGCCACCAGTCGAGCTGACGCACTTTGGCGGCCGGCACGCCCCATTCGATCAGCCGGTCGCCCACTCCCACCGGGGCGACGAAATACTGCACCTGGTCAGCCAGCTGTTGCACCGTGTCCTGATCGAGATGGTCGTAATGGTCATGCGACAGAATCACCCCGGTCAGCGGCGGCAATTGATCGAGCGCGATCGGGCTTGGGTGAAAGCGTTTGGGACCGATCCACTGAAAAGGCGAGGCCCGCTCGGAAAATACCGGGTCGGTCAGCCAGAATCCACTTGATAGCTTAAGCAGCAAGGTCGAATGGCCGAGCCGGAACAGACTGTCTTCGGGCGCTGCCAGCAAGGCTTCGCGCGTCAGCGTCTGCACCGGGATGGGTTGGCTCGGCACCGTCCCGACCGGGCGGTCGAACAGCAGGCGCCAGAAGATACCCAGCCGCTCACCGAGGCTTTTCTCCGGCGTCACCTTGGCGTTGAAAAAGCGACCGTCGCGGTAGTGCGAAGTTTCGGGGTAGCTGGGGCTGCTGCAAGCGGTCAGGCTGGTATAGCTCATGGCGACGAGAACTCCGGTAAGCAGGCTACGGCGCAGAGCAGGGAAGGGGTGGGGCATGCGCTGATCCTGGGATAAATTACACTGCACAGTGTAGTTTTGCTTTTTGGAAAAGTAAACTGATCAGTGTAATATTTTCGTTTTCCGCTTTTCCCGGCCGCCATGTCCTCGTCTATCCGCCTGACCGACCAGAAGCACGAAGCCATCTTGCATGCCGCCATCGCCGAATTTCGCGAAAACGGTTTTCAAGGCACCAGCATGGATAAGGTCGCCCTGCGTGCCGGCGTGTCAAAGCGCACGGTCTACAACCATTTCCCCAGCAAGGATGAGCTGTTCGCCGAGATCATGGCCCAGCTGTGGCGGCTTAGCCTGGCGCGTATCGATCTGAGCTACCAGCCCGACCGACCGTTGGCCGAGCAGTTGCGTGAGCTGTTATGGCAGAAGATGCGGCTGCTCCATGACGAACACTTCCTGGGCCTTGTGCGGGTCGCCATTGCCGAGATGATGCATAGCCCGGAGCGGGCGCGCGAAATGGTGACGCGGCTCGATGAGAAGGAGGAGGCGGTCGGGCGCTGGGTACGCGATGCGGCAGCGGATGGCCGTTTGAAGCCGCTCGATCCGGTCTTTGCCGCACAGCAACTGCAAGGTCTGCTGAAATCCTTTGCCTTCTGGCCGCAACTTGCGCTGGGCCAGCCGCCACTCGACCAAGCTGCGCAGACGCGGGTGATCGATGGCTGTGTCGAGATGTTCCTGAGTTGCTATGGCTGTGACAAGACGGCGGGAGAGCCGGACTAGGGCGCCTCAAGCACGGGAGAGGTCCGCCGTATGGCTCGGGACGCGAAGTCGCCTTACCACTTGCAGCCCTTATCGGTCACCCCATCCTTGATCAGCATCGGGGCCGCCAACAGGCCCATGCCGGCATAGGCTTCACGGCAGTCCGGCCGGGCGGCCTTATTGATCGAGCGCGCCATCGCGGTTTCTTGTTCGGACTGTTGTTGGGCCAGTGCCGGATGGCCTGGCGCCGGCTTATCGCGCCGGTTGCGGTCGATATCGCGAGCCATTTGACGGGCGCCCTCCAAGTCGAGCCGGCCTGACGTGGAAGTCTCGGTGGAGGACGTGGCCGCTGGAGCACTGATCGTGAAGGTCTCGTTGGTGCTGGCGGGCACGCTCATTGGTGCCGCGGCGGGCGTGGCGGATGGTGGCGCGGTAGGGGCGGCGGAAGTCTTTTTCCGTTCGGTTGCCGGCGGCGGGTGTTTGCGTGGCGGGGCCTTGGGCGGTGGAGGTGGCGGCGGACGCTTGGCTGGCGGCGGTGGCGGTACCACGGTCGGTTCGGCCAACCGTTGCAATTGCACCTGTAGCGAAGTCAGGCCGGGTTTGGGTGGAGCGGAAGGCTCCGGCGGTCGCCATAGCAGCAGCAGGCCGTGGACCAGCACCGACAATCCGAGAAAGATCGCCACCCGCCGCAGCGATAGCGGAGCAGGGCCGGAAGTCGGGTCTAGTGCTGGATAAGCCATGGAGACGATGGGCGGTTCTGCCGGGTCCAAGGTTGATTGGAAAAATACCTGCAAAAATAATGCAAGTATCCAGGCCGTATAAATAAAATAAATAAAGTATTTGGCGAAGTTTCATCGGGCAAGTCGCCGCCGCATGTGACTGCTGGGAGGTCGGTCCGGTTCCGTTGCCGCTGACGGATGTTTGCACATTGCGAACGGAAAATGGCAGGTTCCGGCCATAGTGTGGACAAACGTAAATAAATTGTTTCAGCCGTTGCTGCCGATGTCGCCAGCTCCGGGCAGAGCATACTCCAGGTCGATACTGGGCGTGTCCCCCGCCTGGAGCCCATCATGAAACCCGTTGCCGTTCTCGCTTTGTCCCTGCTTTGCGCCGCGCTGCCGGCCGCGCAGGCCCATGAGTCGCTGAAGACGCAGAAAGCCACTGCCAAGGGCGCCATCGACAGTCGCCGCATCGATGCCCCGGCGCGCAACAGCCTCTACGCCTGTCGTGGCACAACGCTCGGCCAGTCCCTGAGCCGGCCGTGGCTCGGGCCTGATGGCACGATCTATTTTGCTGACAAACCCGTCGTGGAAGGCTCGGTTGCCTGGTCGGGCGGCTTGGGAGCGACGGTAGGTGATGGAGTTTTCCGGGTCGAAGGCAATGCACTGCCGCTGCACGGTACGGGCGTATTTCCGATTGCCGCAGGCAGCGAGGCGGCCAGATACGACCGTAATCCCAATTCGATTTCCGCCCAGGTGATGACCCTGACCATCCCAAGCGCTCCCCAGGTGGCTGCCAAGCCATCCTGTCTGCCGGGCGGGCCGATCGGGCTGGCCATTACCGGGGCGGTATTCTTCAACGCGCTCGACGCTGACAACCGCGATGCCGTCGCCCATGAAGTGCTCGATAGTTGCGAAGGTCATCCGCAACAAAGCGGTCTCTACCACTACCACCACGATTCCCCCTGCCTGCCGCAAGGCGAGGCGGATCAACATTCGCCCTTGGTCGGGGTGGCGCTCGACGGCTTCTTTATCTACGGCCCGCGCGACCATGGTGGCCGGCTGATCAGCAATGACGAACTCGACGAATGCCACGGCCATGAAGCGCCCGTGCTCGATATCGATGGCGTGGTCAAAACCAAGTACCACTACCATATCAACCGCGAATTTCCCTATACGCTGGGCTGTTTCAAGGGCGTCGTGAACTACCGGGCCATGTCGATCCGACGCTAGAGAACTCGGCATCCGATTGGCCGGACGCCCAGCATCAGATGTCAGCCGCTCAACCGGCACTGCCAGTCTAAACGGAAAGGCTCTGACCAGAGCCTTTCTGCCTGCTCAACCACCGGGCCTCCTCAGCCTCTACCGACGCTCCGACAAAGCTGTAAACCCTTTCCGCGTCCAAAAGGACGCGCCTTAAGACGAGCTTGTAAATCCCTTGCGCTTTGCTGCCATCGCTGCATTGTCCCGGCCAATCGCGAGCCTGCGCCTCCACACAGCCAATTTCTCCGAGGCGATCTGTAAACCCTTTACTTCCCACTCCACGCGAATCCCAGCGTGCGGCGAGCGGACCATACCTTCCAGCACCACACCGCTGTGAGTGAGGAGGCGATGGCTTGCCAGCGCTGTCTGCAAGGCTGATGGGGCTAGGGTTGCTGGTCTGGAGACGGTAATTGGTAGGGCGAAGTGGGACTTGTCGTGGTGGCGTGGGGGTGGGGGAGATGCTGAAGCTGTGGAGGGGAAAATATTTATTTCCTCTCTATGATGTCTCCACTACTTGCAGACAGATTGCAGTTTTATTGCTTTTTGAAAGGAGTCTTCAAGCGGCCGCCAGTGCCGGCTCATTGAGACGCACGATGGCAGTCAGCGGGGCGTGGTCGGACAGTCTGGACCAGGGTAGGCCACGATGGGCTTCGGCCGCCTGGACGGTGAAACCGCGCAGATAGATGCGATCGAGCATCAGCACCGGCATATGGGCCGGAAAACTGGCGGCGACGCGGCCGTGGACCTGCTGGAAAGCCTCCTGCAAACCCAGCCCGTCGTGCAGGGTACGGGTGGCTTCATGGCGCCAGTCGTTGAAGTCGCCGGCCATCACGAGCGGCGATTCGGCGGGAATCTGCTCACGCACATATTCGATCAGCGCCGCGAGCTGCATCCGGCGGTCGCCCGAGCGCAGATTGAGGTGGATGCACAGGGCATGCAGCGTTACCGGCCAATGCGGCACCTGGATCGAGGCATGAAGCAGACCGCGTCGCTCCAGTCGGTTGACGCTGATATCGAGGTTATGCCAGCCCACGATGGGATAGCGCGACAGCACCGCATTGCCATGATGGCCGCCGTGATAGACCGCATTGCGGCCGTAGACATGGTCGTGATCGCCCGCGAGAAAACTGTGCTGCGGCTGGTCGGGCCAGTCGGCGTGGCGCTCGGCGCGGCGGCGGTGTTCGCCCTGCACTTCCTGTAGGAACACTAGATCGGCCCGCAGGCTGTCGAGCGCTATTTTGAGATCGTGCAGGGTATGGCGCCGGTTGAAGGTGGACATCCCTTTATGGATGTTGTAGGTGGCGATCTTGAGGTGTCGCTCCATCGTCTTCTCCCGGTGTCGGGGTCAGGCATGGCCCGCGATCGGTTGGTCGACCCCGAAGCGGCGGGCAATCTCGGGCAGGAGTCGCAGTGCTTCGGCGTTGGAAGGCGAGAATACCTGTTCGGCGGCGGCCCCGTATTCGCGCCACAGCCAATGACTGTGCTCGCGCTCGGACAGAAGGGGTTCGACCCGCTCAGGCAGCAGCAGACCGAAGACATGCTCGGTGTTCTCGGTCACGCCCGGTGCGTAGCGGTGGCGCCAGATTTCGTAGATTTCCCAGGTGTTGACGAGGTCCCAGTCCTGCAACTGGTAGAGCGAGGCATCGATACCGGTCTCTTCCTTGACTTCGCGAATGGCGGCGTTGCGCAGGGTTTCGCCCGGCTCGATGCTGCCGGTGACGGATTGCCAGGCATCCTTGAAGTCGGTGCGTTCGAGGATCAGGGTTTCGAGTTGCGGGGTGTAGATCACCACCAGGACGGAGACCGGTTGTTTATAGGCGGACATGATGAGGGCGTCGGGCTGAATGAAGGCATTCTAGCATTGCGACGGCAAGGGGCCGTCGCTAGCGGCACAGCAAGCAGTGCGCCGGCCGGCTGCCGCCGGTCGGCAGCGTGCTTCAGTTGGGAAGCAGGGCACCACGCCAAAGCTGGGTCAGGGTCGCGGCCAGTTCGGTGCGGAAATCGGGGCGCAGCACGGCAAACATCGGGTCGGTCAGCCGCGATTTGACGGGCTGCGGATAGTCCACCGTCTGCCACAGCCCCAGCGTCACGGCATAGGTCCGCAGCAGCAGCGCCGCCCCCTGACCTGGCGCCAGTGTCGGCAGGCGGACTTCGAGCAGTCGGCCCGAGCGGATCAGGCGCAGCGCGATACCGTATTTGAAGGCATAGCCCTGTTCCTCGGCGACGTTCTGCTCCAGTACGGGTGCCGACATGCTGGCCAGCCGCAGGAATTCGGGGTTGGCATCGAGGTAGGCGGCATAGGCATCGAGAAATGCCGCCAATAGGGCTTCCAGTGGCTGATCGATGGCGAGCAGGGCATCGAGCTGGTCGAAGGCGGCATCGAACTCGCTGCCCAGCAGTGCCAGGAAGATGTCTTCCTTGGTGGTGAAATACAGATAGACCGTCCCTTTGGCCAACCCGGCAGCGGCGGCAATCCGGGCTACCGAGGGCAACTGGTGGCTGTCGGCCAGAAACAGCTCGCGGGCGGCGTTCAGGATATCGGCCCGGCGGGCCGCTTTGTCTTCCTGGGCGAGGGCGCGTGGAGGCATGGAACACACTCTGTGGGAGAAGAGAAACCACCGACGGCGCAGTCTTTGCGCCCGGTTGGGATGCCGAGTGTAGCCGATCCGGCCGCTGGCGCGCTGCGAGCTGGGGTTTTTCCTGAGGGAGTGTTCAACTTGGCCGTAGCGGGCGGAAACGGGCAAAGCCGCACCGGCACAGGCATTGACGCCGATGCAAGGGTGGCCAGGCAATTGGATGCAAAGTTGTATTAAAGTTGTATCCGGCAAAGCGAACGGCCGGTCGTCTTGCGACGCCGGCCGTTCTCGGCTTTACGCACGCCTTCGCCGTTTTTCCGGAAGAAATCGTTGCTGCCTGTTCCTGCTCTGGCAGCCAGGCGGCCCGAAAGTGCCGCGCCAGGTGACAGATGGCCAGTTTGTCGCGGTGTCGGCTTTCCGTTTACAGTGGCTGTCATGTCTACTTATCTGACCGTCCGCCAGCGCGGACGCCTTGCCACCACCGGCCCCGTTTTCGCGGCTGGTATTTTGCCGGGCAAGGCACGTCGTCAGGCCAATCCGAATGCCAATCGGGGCTACCCCATGAGCTGACGGCGCCTATCGACTGCTGCAGGATTCATCCGAGACGGGCGCCTGAGGTGCCCGTCTCTTTTTTTGCCTGTTGGATCAATAACGGAGAATCGCTGATGTCATCGCTGCTTCCCATCGACTTACCGACCCAATTCGAAACCGAGCGCCTGCTGGTGCGCTCGCCGCTGCCCGGCGACGGCATGGCCCTGTATGAAGCGATCTGCGCCTCCTTGCCACAACTGCGCGCCTGGCCGACTTCACTGCTTTGGGCCCAGGCGGAGCCTTGTCCTCAACGAGCCGAGCAGAACTGTTGCGAAGCGCTTGCCAAGTGGCAGCGTGGCGAGGATTTATGGATGTTGATCTGGGACAAGCAAAGCGGCCAGCTGGCCGGCTGTAGCGGTCTGCACCAGCTCAACTGGGCGATGCGACGCGGCGAGATCGGTTGGTGGGGCAACACGCCGCTGCTGGGCCAGGGGCGGATACGTGAAGCCGTGCGGGGCGTGCTCGATTTTGCCTTTAGCCGTTGCGCGATGCGTCGGGTAAGCTGCGTCACCCATGTCGATAATCTGCGTTCGCGCCATCTGGCCGAACAGGCCGGCATGTTGCAGGAAGGCGTGTTGCGAGCCTGGTATCCCGATGGCGATGCCATGCTGTATGGCTGCGTCGCGCCCTGAACGGGATACGGCACCCGGCCGCATGGGGCGGCCGGCAATCGGAGGAATACCGGATGAGTATCAAAGACCGCGTCCGCATGCGACGCGAAACCCTGCTGTCGGACAATTGGTATGTGCTGCGCAAGTACGAATTCGACTATCTGCGCCGCGATGGCAGCTGGCAGCCGCAGGTGCGCGAAGCCTACGACCGGGGCAATGGCGCCACCATCTTGCTGTATCAGCCCGAGCGTCGCACGGTGGTGCTGGTGCGCCAGTTCCGTCTGCCGGTCTGGCTCAATGGCCACGACGATCTGTTGATCGAAGCGCCGGCGGGCTTACTTGATGACGCCGATCCGGCCGAGCGGATCCGCGCCGAAGTGGCCGAGGAGACCGGTTTCCGCGTCGATACGGTGCGCAAGGTGTTCGAGGCGTATATGAGCCCGGGTTCGGTAACGGAAAAACTGCATTTCTTCGTGGCCGAATACGACCCGGGCGCCCGAGCCGGCCATGGCGGCGGCGTCGAGGAGGAGGGCGAAGATATCGAGCTGCTCGAACTCCCGTTCGAGCAGGCCGTGGCGATGATGGCAAGCGGCGAGATCAACGATGCCAAGACCATCATGCTGCTTCAGTACGCCCAGCTTCATCTGTTCCGTTAAGGAGGTGTCGGAGTGGAGGAATAAGTGGAGCGGAATATTTTATTTTTGTCTAGAATTCCCATTCTATCTTGCAGTGGTTTTGCAGATAAATTTCAAAATCACTGACCTCTACTCCCGCCCTCTTTCTCGTCAGCCAAGCACGGCGGTCACAATGGCCGCCGTTGCTTTATCGATGAATTCGCTTTCCCTATGGCGTCCAGGAATACCATACCGCAGGAGGACAGAGCTAACCCATCACTGTGTCCGTCATGAGCTGTAACACGGGACAGTGCAGTGGTGCCTGAGTCTTCCTTGCGGCTGCTGCGCCGTGTTGATGGCGGGTTTGGACGCCATTTATAAAGAGAATACGGCTTATTGCTGCATCTGACTGGCCATCAGCTCATTCATCAAATCGGTCGCAGCACCGTGGCCGAACAGATGGGCGGCGTCCTGCTGGCCATCGATGGCGACACGGACCGATTGCCCGCTATAAGTCAGCGTTCCTTCAAGCACTTCAACCGCACTGTGGTAGCCCATGCCGACCAGGAAAGCGCTGGCGCCGGCAGCGCGGGCGTAATGGGCATCCTGGGCTGCCTGGCTGAGATGGCCCATGGGGTCGTTTGACGGCACGAAGAGTTGGTGGAGCAGCACGCCCGTATAAGGCGGGTCACCGCGCAGCATGTCCCATACCTGCAGAATCTCGGCGGGCGAACCCGACATATGGCCGACCAGCGGTTCGGCCGATTGCAACACCCGCTCGCCGCGCAACTGGGCGACATCCCAGCGGGTCGCGGGCAGGCGCTCGTTGGCGGGAATGCCCAGCATCTGGTCGACTTCCTGGCCGAGGTTATGGATGCCGCTGCGAGGCGGTCTGTCGTTTTCGGGCCGGATACGCTCGTCCTTCTTGGCCGGCCCCACGGCGCTGGAGCCGCCGAATGCCTGGACCAACTGGGTCGAGCCGGTATCGGGCGGGGTCAGGCCCTGGCGTGCCATCTGATCGCTGAGCAGCAAGCGCAGTGCTTCGGCCTGATCGGGGCTGCGACCCTCGACCCCGGTGGTGGCGCCCGTGTTGGCGTAGAGCGCGCCAATATCACCCATCAGGGCCAGTACCACGGCGCGGTCCTGCGCGCTGGCGACGCTGGGGCCGGGCGGCAGATCCTGGGCTACCCGGCGTAGCGCGCCCAGCAAGGCATCGGGGCCCTGATGAGCCAGAATCCCTTCCGAACCCAGCAGACGCGCGCCCAGCGCCTGTTGCATGCCGTCGTGGACGCCGAGTGATTCGGCCAGGCCATACAGCTCGACCGCCGCCAGCCCCAACTCATTGCGCAAATGATCGCCCGGCGCATACAGCAGGCCGCGTGCGGCGGCCGTCTGACGCAGGGCCAGATCGCGGGTCAGCGGGTCGAGTTCGGAGCGGATGGCCGGGTCGGCAAAGATCGGCTTATCGGGCACCAGGGAAGGCGGGCCGTCGAGATAATGTCCCCTGGGCGGCTGATTGCCGTCGGGCCGGCGCGGCGGGTCGCCGCCGCTGGCTTGCTGCGAGGCCAGCAGTGAGTCCATCACGACTGAGTCGTCATCGAACGAATCAAAGCGCAGCAACTGGCTGCTCGGGCTGTCGAGCAGCTCCAGCGACGATTTGAGCGGCTCCAATGGGAGAAACAGCTCGTGCTGATCGATATCGAATTCGGATTCGTCGAGGTCGATATCAAGCTGGCTGTAATCGATCGAATGGAAATAGTTGTCGCCAAGTGGGGTGGTCATGGCAGGACTCCTAAGCGCGTCGGTTGACCAGCCAGCTCAGCGTTTCGGGACTGCTGGGGCTGGCGGCCGGGGAATGGCCATCCTGGCGCAGCAACTGGGTGACGCGCTCGCGGATCGATTGGGCTTTGAGGGCAAACTGGCTCAGCAGATTGTGGAACGTCGCTTCGCTTATGCCATGGAGGGAAAAGGGGCCGCGCAGAAACAGGGTGCGCGATTGAGGGTCGAGGGCGAGGGCGGCTTCAGCGCAGTCGGGTTCGAGATTGATGGCCAGCAGCTTTTCCAGCGTGGCCGCGCCAAGCCCGGCCGGGAGGCCGCAGAGCGGAGCGAAAAGCAGAAAGCGCTGACCCGGTTCTTCAGGATGGATCAGCGCGATCGGTTCGGCATGGCCTGCCGGGCGCAGCAGCGCCATCCCTTGTTCGAGCTGCCGGCTCGCCTGGCTGGCGCCAAGACGGGTCAGCCATTGGCCCAACTGGGTGCGGTGAGGGTTGGACATCGGGGGTTTCCTGTTGGCCGGTTTGGAAAAGTCAGGTCGTCGAGGACGGCACACCGGCTGAGTAACGGGTGGCGGGTCCCGGTTCCGCCCTGCTCGAGCCGAGTCGAGCCAAAGTGTGGCGGGCCGGCTCGGACCCTGAGACATCGACAGAAACTGAACGGGGCGCAACGTCCTGAGCCGTCTCCAGGGCGGCCCCGCTACCAGCTCGGGCCGTGGCACTCAATGTCGATGCCCACCTCTGGCCGGCGCCTGTCCGCTTAACTCGGCGTCGCCACCCGGCCTGGCTGAGTGCTGCCCGCCGGCGGGTCCGGACACCCTGAGTCTGGATGGGCTGGAAATACGCTAATTGCTCAGTGTCCGCGCCATCCCGATCTGCTGCCGCGCACAGCCATAGCGCTCCACCGTCGCCACCCGGCCGTCTTCCTGCCAGCCCCGTCGTCGATAGAAATCGATGGCCGGCCGGTTATCGGCCAGTACCCACAGGGCCGCCGTGCCATAGCCCGACTGGCTGGCCAGGCGCAGGCCATGGTTGAGCAAGGCGGTGCCACAGCCCATGCCTTGCGCCTTGGGCGACACATAGAGCGTTAGGATTTCTGCGGCATCGGCATTGAGATGGACGCTCAGCAGGCCAACGATCAGGTCGTCGTGCAGGCAGCAGAATTTATGGCTGGGACTGGCAAAAGCGCGCTGCCAGCGGCCGGCGAACTCGGCAAGCGTCATGGCGTCGAGCGGATAGACGTCCCGGTAGGCGTGGCGCCAGGTGTCCAGATGAAGTTGGGCGACGGTGCCGATATCGGCCGGGGTCATTGGGCGGATGGATAAGGTGGCTGCCATGGCAAGCGGTTCAGTAGTGACTGGAAGTCTTCGGCCAGCGGGCAAGCGAGGGTCAGTTCGCGGCCATCGAGCGGGTGGGCAAAGCGCATCATGGTGCAGGCCAGCAGCAGACGATGGCTGCCGAACTGCTCGGCGAACATCCGGTTATGGCGGCCCTTGCCATAGGTGGCGTCGCCGATGATGGGATGGGACAGATGCTTGAGATGGCGCCGCAACTGATGGCGCCGGCCGGTGACCGGGTCGAGCTCGACCAGGGCGTAGCGGCTGGTCGGGTAGCGCTCGACCTCGATCGGCAGCTCGACCGTGGCCAGCCGGCGAAAACGGGTCAGTGCCGCTTGTGGTGGGGCGTTGACGGCCGGCGTGCGCTGTTCGTAATCGTCGACGCGGCGACTCAGCGGATGATCGATCTGGCCGGCCGCCTCGGGCCAGCCGCGCACCACGGCCAGATAGCGCTTGTCCACACCGCCTTCTTCAAACAGCCGACCGAGCCGGCTGGCGGCCTCGGGCGACAGCGCAAACAGCAAGAGCCCCGAAGTGCCTTTATCGAGCCGGTGGACCGCATGGACATGCCGGCCGATCTGATCGCGCACGATCTGCAAGGCAAAGCGCGTTTCGTGGCGGTCGATCTCGCTGCGGTGAATCAGCAGGCCAGACGGCTTATGGACGGCGACCAGATGCTCGTCCTGATAGATCAGCGGCAGCGTCTCCTTCATCGCTTGGCCTCTGGCGTGTTGACCCGCTCGAAATGCATGGCCTGCCTGGGTGCAAACAGCCGGGCATCGTGGCTGGAGACAAAGCGTTCCAGCGCCTGGCGCTCGCCCTGGGCCGTGGCGTAGTGGAAGAACTGTTCGCGTTTCTCCTCAACCTTGAAGCCGGCTTCGCGCAGCAGCGGGATCGCCTGCGCCAGATCGACCGGCAGCACCCGGACTGCCGGGGGCTCGCCCTCCAGTTTGAATACCGCATAAGCCTTGGCCTCGGCCTTGCCTTCCCCCAGTTCCACCACCAGATAACGTCCTTGTTTGCCGGCGAAATAGCGCAGCGACGCCTGGTCCTTGGGCTGGGCCGGGTCGCGTGCCAGATAGCTGCCCTGCTCGGCCACGATCTCTATCGGTCCTTCTACCGGCTTGGGGTCGATCGGCGGGCCGACATAGCGCCAGGTGCCCAGCAATCGCTTCAGCGCCGGGTCGTCGGCGCGGCCCAGTGCCTGCTGGAAGTGAACGGTATTGCAGCCGCACAGCAAGGCGGTCAGCAGAAACAGCGCAGTCAGCGCGAGCGAGCGGGGCATGGTGGGAGTCCTTTTGGCAAATTATTTTAATGACAGGATTTGGTGCGGCATACGGATGTCCGGGTATTTTCCATTAAATGGAGGACGCCCGGCGCGGTCCTGGGGCGGCGGATAGGACAAGGGAGTCGGGGCTGGGTCGATCTGCCCGGCCCCGCTCAGCGGGCCTTGCTGCTGGTCGGGTCGAACCAGAGGCTTTTATCCTTGAGCGGGGTTTCCGGCGGCAGGTCGTGGTCAATCAGATAGATCACCCGCCTCTCGTTCAGGCGGGCTTTGCGGATCGAGTCGCCGTTATAGCGCCAGAAGATTTCATCGAAGCTGCCATCCTTGATCATCATCCGCAGCCCCTGTTCGATCCGCTTGGCGAGCCGGGTGTTCTGTTTGTTGACGAAGAAATAGTAGGGGCTGTCGTAGCGCAGGATCAGGTTCTGCTCGACCGCCAGATTGGGGACGCTGCGCCTGTTGGCCTCGTATTCGATGAACACTTCGGACAGACCGCGCGGAAACAGGTCGATCCGACTTGCTCCCACCATCCGGAACAGACTGTCGTAATTGCTGGTGACGACATTGAGGCCCGCCCGACGCAGCACCTCATTGCTGGCCCAGCCGTTACCCTGCCCCATGATGAAAGGCTTGAGATCGTCGAGCGTCTTGATCTTGTCGAATTCGGCCTGGCGCTCGGCGGCGATCAGAAAGATCCGGTAGCCGCCAAGACCTTTGCGCAAGGGGATACGGATCGGCAGAAAATCCTTTTCCATCTCCAATGACGTGCCGCTCCACGACAAAGTGAGTTCCTGATTGGTGGAAAGCGACAGCAACTGACGGGCTTTATTCATCACCACACCCGCCGGACGCAACTCGTAATCGCCGTATTGCGGCCGGGTGCGCTCAAGTGCCGTGCGCAGGAATTCGAGTTTGTCCTCATGCCGCACATCATTGACGCCTTCAGGCGCCGGGTAGATCACCTGATCGGCCGCCCATGAGCGGGCACTGCACAACAGGCTCAGGATCAGCAATAAAGCGAGCGGAAGGTTGAAGCGATAGAGACTGCGTTGCCACATCGTTGTGCTCACAGGATGTTCGAACTTTCCAGCAGGCGCTGTAGGGTGCCGTCGTTGCTCATTTCCCTGAGCCCCTTGTTGAACGCCTGCCGCAATTGCTCGGCACGCGGCGATTTTTTCGACAGGGCCACATATTGCTGCATGGTGGCCACGGGCGGCTCGATCCAGGTCAATTCCTGCTGGAGTTCGGGCATTTCGGTCGCAATCAGATGACGTGCCACTCCGCGCTCGATCAGGATCAGATCGACCCGGCCGGCGTGGAGCTTGGCCAGATTGTGCTTGTCGGTAGGCGCGACATCGGTATTGAGGCGGGCAGCAACAAAATGCGGCGGGTCGCCATAGTCCTGCACCGTGCCAATCACGTAGCGGCGCAGGTCTTCCAGGGTCTTGTAGCGGATGTTGGAACTGACCTTGGTATAGAAGCCGAGCTGAATCGGTGGCATTGGGTCGCTGTAGAGCAGAAAACTCTCGCGCTCCTTGAGATACCAGACCCCGAACAGGCCATCGACCTGGCCGGTGCGGGCATAGGCCAGACAGCGCGTCCAGGGCAGGAATTCGAGCTTGGCCCGGTAGCCGGCCCGGCGGTAAGCCTCGGTAACGATCTCAGAGATGATGCCCTGGTTGGGAAGGTCCGGGCCGAAATAGGGTGGATAGGCCGAGGTCACCAGATGGACCTGCGGCGGTGACGTCACCGGCTCGGCAAAACTGAGGCAGCACAGCGACAGCAGCAGCCAGCACCAGGAAAAACGTTTGCCTAAACCCATCTTCCGCTCCCTTGGCCAGGCCGTAATCTGCTTTGACTAGCTTCAACTATAGCCATTGCTTGAGCTTTCATCGGGCTGTCTGGGCGGCGCAGGCCGGGCTGTCGATTCACGGTGCTATCAGGGCAAGGGTGCTTGGGTGATGCCGATTTGCCTTCAACACGGCGTCCATCTGGACAAGGTCGCCAGCGGAGCGGACTGAGATCGCCTGGTCGCTTTGGTGTCCACTGTCAGTGTCTGTTCGGGTCCGACCCGGACACCCCCCATCTTCCCTGTCGATGCGATGAGCCAGCATCAGACAGCGCTCAGACCACAGACAGGCGCAGGTGGTTATCCCAATGCAGCTCAGGAAAGTGCTCGCTCGCCAGCAGCTCAAGCGTGCCTGCTGCGAGCCGCCATAATTGGCCGTCTTCGCCGCTGACCAGCCAGTCGCCGTGGCGGGCGGTCACGCCGTAGGGTTTGGCGAGCTGGGCCTGAGCGCCTGGGTGGCCTTCACTGTCCCATTCCGCCACCAGACCGCCCTTGGGGCAGCTCAGCAGAAAACGGTTGCCATTGGCCGCGACGCTTGCGCCATAGGCGGCCATGGCCTGGACCAGTTCAGGCGGCGTATCGGCCAGGCGGAAACGGTCCTGGCGCAGCAGGGCCAGCAGCGGGCGCGGACCGGCTTCGCTTTGCAGCGCGGCGGCCAGCGTGCCGTCCTGAGCGCGCGCCAGGTGGCGGATCGAGAGCTTGGGGTCGTCGAGCCGGTATTCGGCCAGCAGCTTGCCGGTGCGGCCATCGAGCAGGACGAGCGAAGGCGCCATCTCGGCCAGATTGCGCTTGAGCCGGCCGGTTTCGGCCAGGGTGAGAATGCCGCCGTTGGCCACGGCGAGCCGCTCCTGATCGAGCCATAGCAGCTCATGCGGGCCGATGCCGTGGCTTGGCCAGTCGGCCAGCGGGCGCAGGGTGGTGGCGTCGCGCACCGTAATCCGGCCCAGACCCGTGCCTTCGTCGTTCTCGGTGGTCAGGAAATGACGGCCATCGGGGCTGAAGACACCATGGCCGAACAAGCTGCGCCCTGCTTCGGCTTCACTGAGCCGCAGCAGGCGGCCGCGGCGCCAGTCGATCCGGGCCAGATAGTGGCCTGGCCGACGGGCGATCACCAGCGCTTCGCCGGGTCGGCGCGGGTCGGCCACGATATCGTGCGCCCGCTCGGGCAGCGCGGTGGCGGGGCCGCCCAGGCTGCCTGCCTGCCACTGCCCGGGATCGCGCCAGCCGGCCGACAGCAGCGGTGCGTCCGGGGTGCGTGCCAGCGCCGGTAGCATGGGCAGCGTGGCCAGCAGCGCCAGCGCGCGGCGGCGGTCAATCGCCATCGCCATCCTTGAAGCCGATGGTGATGCCCAGGGCGTCGGCGACCTGCAATTCGACCAGCTTTTGCAAGCGGCCCAGCGATTCGTGCAGCGCTTTGCCGTGGCTCGGGTCGTCGGCGATATACAGCGCCAGGTCGCCCGGGAGCTTGGCCAGCTCGGTATGGGCCGCTGCGAATTCTTCCTTGAGATGCTGCACCAGCATCGGCTTGCCGGCCTTGGCCAACTGGTCGGCAAAGCTCTGGCTGCTGGGCATCGGGTGGAACAGCAGACCTTCCACCGCATCGAGCGTGGCCTTGAGGCCGTCGCGGGTGTTCTTGCTGCGCCAGGCGTCAAAGTCCTGCCGCACCGGACGTTTGACCTTGGGGTTGCCCATCCGGGCCAGTTTCTTGTCGCGCAAGCCTTCAAGCGATACGGCCAGCATATTGACCGCCAGATCGAGGGTTTCCTTGGCCTGGGTCTCGTCGGGCGGGCTGGCGGCGTGGCTGCGCCAGGCATTGGCCAGCGCCTGGGTTTCTTCGGCGACTTCAGTGCCAAGCGCGCTGAGATAACGACAGCGCTGCTTGAACTGGAGCCGGCCAAGCTGGGCCTTGGCCCGGTCGTCGCCCCACAGCAGATATTCAATGGCTGGCAAGCCCTGGGCTACCGCGCCGATCCCCTCGGCAATCGGCAGATCGGGGCGCGAGAGCTTGACCGCTTCTTCGATCTTCTGCATCCGGGTCGGCCACAGATCGATCTTCCAGGCCGTCCGGCGGGCGGTGGTGGGACCAAGCGGCAGCGCTTCGATGGCGCGCCAGGCGAGGAAGGTGGATTTCCACGCCACCCGGGCACTATCGAGCCGGGCGGCATTGGGGCGTTCACACAGCGCATCGAGGCTCGATGCCAGGGTCTTGCTCGCGGTGGCGAGCTGTTCATGACGGGGCAGCAGCACATCGCGCTGCCAGTAAGTGATCAGGGGCGCGGCCTGGATCGTGGCCGGCTCGGCGGCAAACGCCGGTACGGCGAGCCAGGCGAGCAGGGCCAGAAGCGGAAAGCGTCGCATCGCGGTCCTCTAGATGACGAATGGAAACCATGACGCCCAGGCCAGGGCGGCCCGGGGCGCCGCGTGGTGCGGAAACCGCGACGGCGGTCGCGGCGCACCACCGTCGCGGCGAGTCTACAGGGACTGTAAAAAACGGACGAGGTTCTCGCGGTCGGTGCGGCTGAGCCTGAGCACCTGCTGCTTGGCCGCTTCGGCTTCTCCGCCGTGCCACAGCACCGCTTCGAGCAGATTGCGGGCGCGACCGTCGTGCAGATAGCGGGTATGGCCATTGACCGCTTCGACCAGCCCCAGCCCCCACAGGGGCGGCGTCTTCCAGTCGCGCGGGCCGGCACGGAAATCGGGGCGGCCGTCGGCCAGTCCTTCACCCATGTCGTGCAGCAGCAGGTCGGTATACGGAAAGATTTTCTGCCCGCCCAACTGCGGCACCGGCGCGAATGGGCCGGTGGTGTAGCTCGGCACATGGCAGGTGGCGCACTGGGCGGCATGGAAGATTTCGCGGCCGCTTCTGACCTTCGGATCATCGAGATTGCGCGCCGCCGGCACCGCCTGGGTGCGGCTGTACAGGATCACCTGATCGAGCAGCTTGTCGGCGATCTCGGGCTTGCCGCCCGAGGGCGAGCGGCGGCAGTCCTTTTGTCGGCTGGTGCATTCCTCATGCGGGAAGCGCGACGAGGTGATGCCGATATCGCCGAGAAATGCCCCGGCCGACTGGTGGGCGATGCTGCCGGTATTGGCCTTCCAGCCAAAGCGGCCAAGCACGGTACGGCGGGCGTAGGCGTCCGGCACATAGTTGGGACGACCGCGCACCGGGCCGCCGGCCTGTTGCTGTTGGCGCGCGTTGTTGAGGATGTCCTGTTCGCGGATCGCTTCCAGCAGTCCCAGGCCGATCATCTGCGGGGCAATGCGCGGCGACATCAGGGTATCGGGCAGCATCGGGCCGTAGTTGAGTTGGCTGAAGCGGTAGGCGGGCTTGAGCAGGGTATAGCCCTCGCCGTCGGCAAACCGGCCTTCGATTTCCTGATACTGGATCTCGATCTGGCCTTCGGGCTTGACCCCGCTGACGGCGTCGTTGTTGAACTGGCCGCCATAAGTCGGCTCGGGCCGGCCGTCTGGCAGCGACAGCCGAAACAGCAGCGCCATCGGCTGTTCCGACTGCAAGGTGTTTTCAAACGCCGGCGGCGCGCCACGGCCGTCCTCGGTATGGCAACTGCCGCAGGAGCGGGCGATGAAATGCGGTCCCAGGCCATCGCGGGCGGTGGTCGAGGAGGGCGCTTCGACCCAGTTCTTCTTGAAAAACGAATTGCCGATCACGAATTCGGTGCGCTGGCGGTCGTCAAGATTGGCAGCCGGATGGGCAAAGGCATTCTTGCCATCGTCAAACACCGTGGTGTCGCCACCGGGTCGTTCCTCGGCGGGGTCAAACGGCGGAGCCAGGCCGGCGCCGGCGGCAAAACCGGCTCCGATCAGGCCGGCGGCGAGCAGGCTGCGAAAGACGAAAGCATTCATTACCAGTACATCTTTACAAAAGCCGGCACCGGGCGAAGTCGGTGAGGCCGGCGGGTAGAAATCGGACGCTGATCGTCCGCAGAGGCGCCGGAGCGCCTCCAGGTCTCTGATTCGCCTCAGACCTTGGTATTGAGTCGTTTGATGCCAAGCGCCTTGGCGGCCTGCACCAGGCCGTTGGCCTGCTGCTTCAGGGCATCGATCACGGCGCGCACCCGCTTGCGGCCCGGGGCGTCGTCGCGGCCGACGATCTCGCGGTCGAACGGCGCCTGGATCGCCTCGGCGGCGCTGACGCTGGCGGCCATATCGGCCGAGACCTTGTCGGCGATCTTGGCGTCCTTGTCGGCGACCAGTTGGCGCAGCGACGGACCTTCGAGCCTGCTGCCGTCGGCGCGCTGATAGCGGCCTTCCCACACGTTCTGGATGCCACGGGCGTTGCCGACGATGTCGCGGTGGGTGTTGTCGGAGAAGCAGCTGTGCTCGTCTTCCTGCGATTGCGAGGCGAGGGCGACTTCCATCCGTTCGCCGGCCAGTTCGCCACGCGACAGCACGCCCAGACCGGTCAGCATCTTGGAGATGGCCTGCGGGTCTTGGACGAAGCGGGCGCGGTAATTGTCGGCGTTGGGTTCCCAGGCTTTGACCAGGGTAGTGAGGTCGTCGACCAGCAGGTCGGACACGATCTTGAGGTAGTTGCGGCGCCGCTCGGCGTTATTGGCCTTGCTGTCGACAAAGTCGCTGGCAGGACGGGCACCCGGGCCGGCCTTATTCAAGTCCTGGCCCCACAGCAGAAATTCGATGGCGTGCCAGCCGGTACTGATATTTTCCTCGCCGCCTTTTTCATTGAGGCTGACCAGCACTTCACGGCTCAGCTTGGCCTTGGGATTGTTGACGATGCCGGCCTTGTTCTTGCCCTTGACGTAGTCCACATAGGCTTCGTCCATCGGCCAGGCGTTGATGCGTGGCTCAGGGCCGTCTTCCGCATCGATCGGGCCGCCATAGAAGCGGAAGGCTTCGGTCTGGCCATACCACTCGCGCGCAGCAAGCCAGGCTTTGCGGGCGGCAGTGAGGGTGTCTTCGTTCGGATTGGCCAGCAGGGCGTCGATGGACTGTTGCAGGGTCTTGGCAGCGGCCAGTGTGTCGCTGTAACCGGCGTGGACCAGGCTGGCGTAATGATCGGCCACAGCCTGCGGCTGAACCGGATCGGCCTGGACCGGCGCAAACAGAGCGCCGCCGATCAGGGCAGCAAGAGCAAGACGACGCAACGAGGACATCGGGGCGGACTCCAGTGGACGATAAAGTCCTGAATGATATGAGTATTGAGAAACGTTATCAAATGATGGGCTGGTAAGGATTGATCTGACGCAAGAATAGGGAAGGTGGTTGGGAGAAATTCGATTGGGGGCGGTTATTAAAATAATGTGCATGTTAATTGCAATATTTGGTACAGAAAATTTCAAATATAGAAAATTTTATGAAAATGCATATAACGACGCCCGGTTCAAGCCGAACCGGGCGTCTTATTTTTCACTTGCGCTGGAGCGCTTCCAGCTCCGCCTCATCAAAGCCCGCTGCACGCCGGGCCTCCAGATTGAACGGCCCACGCAGCTTGGGCGCCTGATAGCGTTCGGCCAGCTCGGCATAGGTCGCAATCGGATCAAGCCCGCGCTGCTCACACAGCCACCTGTACCAACGGTTGCCGATGGCCACATGCCCGATCTCGTCACGCAGGATGATGTCGAGAATCGCCGCCCCTTCCTTATCCCCCACCGACAGCAGCTTGTCGCGAATCTGCGGCGAAGCATCAAGCCCGCGTGCTTCCAGGGTTCGCGGCACCAGCGCGAGCCGGGCCAGCAGGTCGTCTTTGGTCTTTTCGGCCATCTCCCACAGACCGTTGTGGGCAGGGAAGTCGCCGTACTCGTAGCCCAAGGTCTTCAAGTGATCGCTGAGAAGGGTGAAGTGGTAGGCCTCTTCGCGGGCGACTTGCATCCAGTCTTTGTAGAAATCATCAGGCATTTGGATGAAGCGCCAGACGGCGTCAAGTGCTAGGTTTATTGCATTGAACTCGATGTGGGCTAGTGCGTGGATTAGAGCGGCTCGCCCTTCAATGGTGCTGACAGTACGTTTTGTTAGTTGCGATGGATTAACTAGTTCGGGAAGGAGTGGTCGGCCCGGTATCTTGGCAAGAGGTTGCAGAACTGAAGCAGGGGCAATGATGTTATCTAGAGAGAGTGAAGCAACGGCTTGGACCTTAGTATCTGGAGTGGTCAAGACTAGTGCGGACAAAGCTAAGGGTCTAATCATAATTGTCTAAATTGAGATTTTTGCTGTTTTAAGGGGCTGTTTTTCTGTTGGTTCAGTTTTTCTTGGAGGTGGCTGATAGTAATATTTTTCTATGTTTGGTGCTGGTTGTTTATGCTCTTTTTTTAAATTTTTGTTGTTGGGGGAATGTGATGATCTGGTTGCCTAGTGCTGGTGAGGTTGAAAAAATTCATTATGAAATTGCTAAAAGCTTTGAGCTTGAAAATGATCCAATTTCTCCTGTTGGAGTCAAATTTCCATCTATGCTTGAATCTGCGTGTCAGCGTCCAAACACAAGTTTGGGTGAATGCTATAAATATAAATCCTTGGAGCATAAGCTGGCTGCGCTCTTTCATTCCTTAACAAAAAATCATGCCTTTCATAATGGAAATAAAAGGACGGCAATAGTTACTTTGCTAACGGCTCTCTATAGAAACAATAGATTGCTCACCCCCTCAGTTGGAGATGATGAGATCTATGACTTTGTTGTTTCTGTTACCGCTGATGAGTTTCCCAAGAAAGACCATGGGCTAGATGATGATGCGATAATTGAGGTGGTTGCAAATTGGATAAAAGTTAATTCTGAGTCATTGAATAATAGTTTATCGGAGATGAAAACGTCTGAATTTAGAGATAAATGCGTGAAGGCAGGCGCTAATTGCAAAAATGCAAGTGGCGGTGTTTATGTTATATCAAATAAATCAAGAAGTATAAGGATTAGTAAATCTACAAAAAAAATAAATGGCTCTGTGATACTTCGTTACTTACGTGAGTTGGGTTTTGCTGAAGCTGCGGCTGGTATATCCTTGAATGAGTTCCAAGATGGCGTGAACGATGAAAGGAAGCAAATTCATCGTTATATGGTTGCCCTTAGAAGGCTTGCGAAAACCTAGTGGGGGAGATTGGAGGTATGCATAAATTTTAAGATTTTCTATTTTTTGTTTTTTGCAGGGTTCTCGCCTTGAAAGTTTTTTTGGGGTGGGAGTGAATTGGTCGAAAATTTTTATGGCATATCATTGATTTTGCGGGTTAAGGTTAAGTGTGGTTTGGTCTGAGAATTTTCTAAAAGGCACGCTGTTGTAAATTTATGGGGGCAGGGGGTGTGCTTTTGATCTGGTTTTGTGGTGGGTTGGAGAATATTATTTGGGTAATTGTGTTTCTGGGCTTTGAGGTTTTTCGGTGCTGGGAATTTTAATTTTGAGGGGGTGTAATATTTTAATTTGAGCGTTTATAATGCTGGGTCGTTGAATTTTTTCTGGTTATGATTGATCTGGCTCAACAAATCCGTGCACTCACAGTCCTTGAACTGGCTGGCTTCTATCTTACCCTGACAGCTATTTTTTTAGCCGCCCGCAACCGCTGGCAAACCTGGCCCCTCCAGTTCTTTGGAGCGGGCCTTTATGTTTACCTCTTCCTCACCGTCAACCTCTTCGGCGAGGCCGCGCTGAATGGTCTCTACGGCGTGTTGGCGATCTATGGCTGGGTGCGTTGGCACCGAGGCACCGGACCTGAACTGCCCATCAGCCGCATGACCCGCCTCGACCACGCCATTCTGTGGGGTGTCGGTATCGCAGGAACCGTGACGGTTGCCAATCTTCAAGTCAATTTCCTGCCGACCGACCTGCCGTGGCTGGATTCGACCGTCTTCGTGTTCGGCTGCCTCGCCCAATGGCTGCAAGCCCGGCGCCGGGTCGGCAACTGGCCGCTCTGGATCGTGCTCGATCTGATCGCAGCCGGTATTTACGCCTACAAATCGCTCTACGTCACGGCTTTGCTCTATGTGATCCTGACCGGGCTGGCTGCCTGGGGTTGGTTCGATTGGCGGCGGCGTCTGGCACTGCATCATGCGTAAGCTCGCCATCGTCGGTGCCGAATCGAGCGGCAAGACCACCTTGGCGCGTGATCTGGCCCAAGCGCTGCAAGCACCGTGGGTCGCCGAATACGCCCGCGAATGGTTCGCGGGTCGGCCGGACGTTTCCTACGAACTCCAGGACATCGTCACCATCGCCGCCGGTCAGCTCGCCGCCGAAGCGGCGGCGCCGGTGGCGGATTGGCTGGTCTGCGATACCAGTCTGCTGGTCACCAAAATCTGGGCTGAAGTGCGCTTTGGCCACTGTCCCGATTGGATCGCCCGTCATTGGCGGCCTGAAGACTATTTCCTGCATATCTTGCCCACGCCGGATATTCCCTGGGAATACGACCCGCTACGCGAAGACAGCGACGGCCGCCCCGGCTTGTTTGAGCGCTATCGGGCGGCCTTGCTGGCCGATGAGGTGCCTTTCCTGATCGTCCGTGGTGGGCGCGAAGCGCGTGTGGCGGCTGTACTGGCAGCACTGGAAACAAAAATAAAATAACAGGAAAAACATCTGTAAGACTGGGTGCTAGATTAATTCAAAAATGAATATAAGCGACAGTATCTGCTAAACCGGATACTGCCCCGCATCCAACTCCCCCACCTCCACTTCCCAATCGAGCCGTGTCTCACCGATCTTGCGAAACAGCACGGCTGACTGCTGGAAGTTGTCGGCCGATTGATGGGTGATCCGGTCGGTGAAGGCAACCTTGGGCACCAGATAGGCCGGATCGCTGACCCGGGCGTCGAGGATGGCAAAACCGGTCGCCCGGTTGAACAGACTGCGCCAGGCAGTGGCCGAGAAACGCCAGTAGTCGCATGGTGCATCGTGGACCGGCCACGCTTGGTGGGTCACGATCAAGCCCAGACCGCCAGGGCGCATGACCCGGTTCAGCTCGACTGCGACTTTCCACGGCATCAGCAGATGTTCGAATACCGAGAACGAAAACACCGCTTCGACGCTGGCTGGCGGCAGATAGCGCGACAGGGCATGGGCATCGGCCACCAGATCGACATTGGGGCCGGGCAGGACATCCACGCCGAGATAGTCGAACCGTGGCGGGATCAGATGGCGCCGCGTCACCCCCGAGCGGGCGCGGGCGCCGAGTTCGACGACCTGGCCGTGTTCCTGGCGGCTCAGCTCGTGAAGGAATTGGGCGACGAGCTGATGGATCGGCTCGCGCAGCAAGGTGGTGCGGATGAAATCGACTTCCTGCCCGACCCGGCCGTCGGCCAACTGGAAGTGCAGCACCAGCGCGGAGGTGTCCTCGGCGGTGAACGGCGAGCGGCCACGGTAGCGAAAACGGCAATCGCGCGCAGCCGGCCCCAGCGCTTGCACCACATCGTCGCTGGGGCCGCCGTAGTCGAGTGGCAGCCTGGCCCCGTTCGGATGCTCGACCCAGAGCATCACCACCTGGCCATCGTCGGCAAACAGCCAGCCTTCCACTACCAGCGTCTGCTCAAAGATGGTGAAACTATCGATGTGGTAACGGATAGGCATACAAGCTGCGGCCTCGCTGCTGAGGGAATGGAAATCGCCACCCGCTCAAGGCGGCGGCAAGGCGCGCATCATAGCGGCAGGCTGACACCGCCATCCACGACCAGCTCGGTGCCCACCACATAAGACGACTCTTCTGTCGCCAGAAACAACACCGCCCGCGCCACTTCCTCTGGATGGCCGAAACGCTTGATCGGCGACTTCTCGACAAAGGCTTCGCGCGCGGCCTGCACCACTTCCTGCGGCGCATTCCAGCGGCGGCCGAAACCGGGCGTGCTGATCGGTCCCGGACTGATCGCATTGACCCGGATGCCACGCCCGATCAATTCAACGCCCAGCGTCTGCACCAGAGAGCGCAAGGCCGCCTTGCACGCCGCGTAGACGCTGAAATGGGGCGCGCCCTTGCCGTTGGAGATCGAGGTGGTGACGATGATCGAGCCGCCGTTGCGCATCAGCGGCAAAGCCGCCTGGATGGTGAAGAACACACCCTTGAACAGCACACCGTTCATCTCGTCGAACTGCGACTCGGTGACCTCGGCAAACGGCGCTGGCACCGAATTGCCGGCGTTGACGAACAGGATGTCGAGATGGCCGAAACGGGTTTCCACCTTCTGCATCAGCATGGTGATATCGGTCAGCCGACCGGCGTCGCTGGCGACGACCAGGGTTTCCTCGCCCAGGGCATCGCGAGCCTGCTCCAGAGTGGCCGAATTGCGTCCGCTGATCGCCAGTTGCGCTCCTTCGGCCCGGAACAGCAAGGCGGTGGCCAGACCGATGCCGCTATTGCCCCCGGTAATCAGGGCGGTTTTGCCGGTGAGTTTCTGCATGGCTTTCTCCTCGGGAAGTTCTGGGAAGCAAGGCGCGCAGGCGTCCAAAGTCCCTTAGGGTGCGCGGGCACTTACTTGGCGTCCGAGTCGCGCCTGGTGGAACGGAGCCGGACGCCTTGAAGAAGCGCGATCGCTGACTCGCCGGCCGGCCTCACAACTGATAGCGCAATTGCAGATACCAACTGCGCCCAGCCATCGGCAAATCCTGCGGAATCAGGCCCGGCGCGACGCTTGGCTCGCGGATGGCTTCATCAAAGGCATTGCGCAGCGACGCCACCACATCCCATTTGCCCTTGCCGCGCTCGCTGCGCACGGTGAAATCGGCGCTGGTGTAGTCGGCGGTGGCCGGGCGCAGGTCGCCTGCTACCCGTTTGCGGTCGGCGATATGGGTCAGTTGGCCCGAGAACTGCCAGCCTTGGCTGATGCGCCAGTCGAGCCGGCCGTACAGCTCATGGTGCGGCGCGTGGCCGGCATCCCGGTGGGTGGCCTTGTCGGTCGAGCGCTGGTAGGCGTAGTTGGCGACGAGGCGCAGATCGCGGGAGATATCCCAGCCGAAATCGAACTCGGCCCCGCGCCCGCTCTGCCGGCCGATATTGAAATAGGTCGAACCGGTACCGGGCACCGGGTTGGGGATCAGCCGGATGATGTCCTCCATGTCGTAATGGAAGAAATTGAGGTTGAGCATCAACTCCTTGCGCGGTTGCCAGGAAAAGGCCAATTCGGTGGTCTTGATGGTTTCCGGCCGCAGATTGGGATTGCCGCGCGTGACCGGATTATTGATGCTGTGCTGCTCGTTGAAAGCCGGTGCCCGGAAGGCACGGCCGTAGAGCAGCTTGACGGTCAGGTCGTAGGCCGCATCCCACACCACGGCAAAGCGTGGATTGGTGGTGTTGCCGAAGTCGGAATAGTGGTCGCGCCGCACGCCGCCCGTCACGGTCCAGTCTTTGCCGAGCCGCCATTCATCCTGGATATAGACGTAATCGAGCTTGCGCCGATGCGGCAGCACATAGGGCGCGGTGTGGCTGAAGTCGAGTAGCTGGCCTGTCGGCACCGGCACGCCGCTTGGGCTGAAGCTGAAGTTTTTCAGCTCGCTGGTGCGGTAGAGATTCAGGTCGTCATGGCCCAGCCCCACTCGCAGGCTGTGGTTGGCCAGGCCGTTGTAGGTGGCGTAGCCCGACAGCCGAAGTTGTCGCTCCCAGCGATTGGGCGAGCCCAGCATGCCGACCGGGAAGGTGCCGGTAGGAAAGCGTGTCCCCGGCGGGAATAGCTGTAGCGTCGGCGTAAACAGCTCTTTGTAGTGCAGGGTGGCCAAGGTGATCCCGGCACCCCAATGTTGGCTCAGTTGCGGGTTGATCCAGGACAGATCGGTGTTGATCCGCTGACTCTTGCCGCGTCCGACCGGATCGAGCGCCGAGGCGGCGCCGGCGCCGGCGCCCACCTCGTCGCGCAGCTTGTAGCCCAGCCGCAGTCGCCAGTGGGACATGGCAAGATCGACGCCGGCATCGATGGCATCGCGCCCGGTGGAGACCGGCCCCGGTGCCAGGGAAGCCCGGGTGCCGAGCAGGGTGTCGTTACGGGTCTGGGCATCGGCGGCCACGGTTTCATGCTGACCGTCGCTGCGGCCCAGCCGCACAAAGGCGGCCAGATCGAGCGGCCCGAGCCGGCCGCCGTGCTGTACCCAGCCATCCCAGCTATCGAACGAACCGCCGCGCAGGCCGAATTCGGTGCCCTGTAGGTCGCTGGCGCCTTTGGTGATGATATTGATCACGCCCGAATAGGCATCAGCCCCATAAAGCGCCGAGCCTGGGCCACGGATGATTTCGATCCGGGCAATATGCTCGATGCCCAGTCCACCCCAGATATTCCCCTTATTGCCGGTAAAGGTGGTGGTCATCGGAATGCCGTTCTGCAATAGCAGGGTCTGCGGCCCGACCTGGCTATAGCTGCCCCGGATTACATAGATCGGCGAATAGAGGCTGGCCGCCCGGCTGACGTGAATGCCCGGCACGGTTTCCAGCACTTCATCGAGTTCGGTGGCGCCCATCGCGGCGATATCGGCGGCGGTAATCACCGTGGCCACCGCCGGCGCGCGGCGCAGGGTCTGTTGACTACCGGTGGCGAGGCTGATGGTGGTCTTGTCGCCATAGGCCAGCGCCAATTCTTCTTCTTCCAGCTCCGCCGCGCCCAAACTGCCGCTCCAGATCAGGATCAGCATGGCGCACAGCGGCCGGTAGTGCAGGGTCTGCATGACGGTTCTCCAGGAATGCCTGAAACCGGTCGGTAAGCGGGCTGATCGGCTTTGTACCCGATGATCCGGCCAGCCACTGCCCAACGGCCGGAAGCTGCTCCACGCGGGACTGTTTCAACTTAGACCATTGCTATCTGCTTGGCGTGGTCATGCAAACCAAACAAACCAAACCTACGCACCCATGGTCTACGGCGGTCCTGGTGTTACCAGTCGCAGCAGGCGTCAATAAGTGCGCTGGAAACAGTAGGGAGGTTATCCCGTCGCGCGCAGAGCAATGACGCATCGTGGATCACCAGTGAGAGGAACTGAAGAGCGCTCGGGAGAGACCGTGTGGCAAGGTGAAGCAGTTGTCGAGTGGGGAGATAAAAAGCCTGCAATACTGATGCGGTCTCCTATTACATCCATGCAGTGTGACGAATCGAGCTGCCTCGATAATTAGGAGGCTCGGTTTTTGAAGGTAAAAAGAACAGGTGTCCGTGTCTTTCAGGGGTCTCTGCAAAACCTATCGTGTCCGGCCCGGTTAATTACTGGGCTTTTGGGTTGCTGCAAAATTAATTCGGGCTGGGAATTAAATCCCGGGATGGGGTGTGCTGTGTGCTAAATATTTATGCCATACATCTGCAAGATATTTCGCGGCACAAAGCGATAAAAGAACAAGTTGAGACATAAAATGCCGGTGGGTTAGATCAAGGCGTGGGGCAGGTTGCAGCCATGGTTCATAACAGGCTCCAGGAAAAGGATCGTGTGCAATGGATTTGTTTAAGGAAGTAATGATCTGGAAACGTACTGGGGAAACCTCTGCGGTGAGATATTCTTGCCTCCAGGATATGCTGACAGGCAAGTATGCCATTCAGAGTGCAGATTTTTTTAGATTGCCGATAGAGGGCGAACAATTTCGCATATTCGAACGGCAATTTGTTGAGTTGCTCCTTGATGTATCGCCTCGGGATCGTTGCATGTGGTTTGAATCGCCCGAAGAAGCCATCACTGCACATGATCATGATTTTTCTGTTGATACGAAAAACAAACCCATCCAAGCATAAGCGGAAAGTCTGCATTCATTGCAGGATTTGCAGTAAATCTCCGGCGAGGAATCTTTGCTGAACAGTTTTTTTGGAGGATTTGGGGCTGCTAAAAAATTCTGTGCAATAAGCCTGACGAGACCTACAAGCCGCAGCAAATCAAGCGCTCAGAAATCTGCCGAGAAGTGGCAAGATATTTTTGTTGGCGACGTTTAATGAGACTCGTCGTAGTTTTCCCAACGCCGGATCGCCACCCCTTCGTAATGTACCGCCTCACAGGCCACAGGCAGGAAGGTGCCCTCGGCCCGTTCCAGCCCTTCGAGATAACAGGGGGCCATGCCGGCCAGAAAGGTTGGGATGCGGAATGCCTGGTATTCGCGTACCGAAAATCCCAGATCGGCCATGATGGCCGCGTAGACGGCGGCGTAATTGATCTTGAGTTGCGGTCGCTCGGCCACCAGCAGCTTTTCCACTGCAAATGCCAGCCGCAGATGGGGGCCTTGTTCAAGCCCGAGCCGCTCGACCAGGGCCAATAGCCAGGGAATCCGTTCATCGTGCGAATTGATCGGTCGGCCATAGCCAGACAGATGGCGCCGGCGTCGTTCGGTTTCGACCAGTACGGCCAGGCTGGCGCCCTGCTCCAGCGCTGCCTGGGTGCGCAGGAAGAAATCGAGCGCGCGGGCGCCGGCCTGGCCGCCGTAGACGGTGGCGTCGGATACCGCCATCGCAGCGGGCAGCGCCAAGGCGGCGCTGCTGCGGCATGAGCCGGCCAGCTCGGCCACCCGGTTATTCCACAGGCGGGCATCCGGATAGCTCGTATAGACCCACAGCGCATGAAGCAGCTCGACCTGTTGCGGACTGGGCTGACGGCCGGTAATCCCGAACACATAAAGCGCCATCCAATCGAGCTGACCGAGTTCGGCGTGCAGATCGTGTCCGCGAAACAGCGCATGGCTGCCCGGAAATGCCGCGCCCATCCGGGTGCGCAGCCGGCCGGCGGCGTCGGCCAGTCGTTGCGGGCCGGGTTTCATCGCAACACTCCTTGAGGACCGCCAAGGTCGATCGGGTAGAAAGGAAAACGCTTGAAGCCATACGCGGTCTGCTCGAGCGCATGGGCAGCGGCGCCGGGCAGGCGCAGCAGCAGATAGAGCATTTCCGACTGGGCCGGCGTGCAGCCAAGGTCGGCAAATGCCGCTGCCGCCAGGCCCGCCAGCGATAGTGGCAGTCCCGCCGCTTCCTCCAGTGCAGTGAGTTCCACGGCGAGCCAAGGCAGGTGCGGCCCCGGGCTTAAGGTGGCGCAGCAGCTCAGCGCCTGCCGCACGGTAGTCGGGGTGGTGGCGCCATTGGGGTCGAAGCCCGGTGGATGTTCCAGCGCCGGCCAGGTATTGGCCTCTTCGGGCTCGGGTGTCGCCATTGCCGCGCGCCAGGCCGCCAGATCGGTGCCGCAGCGCTGCCACCACTGCCGCGCCACCATCACTTCATGCGCCCCGCCCGTGCCGCCGGCGCCCACGGCCAGGGCGGCAATCAGGCTGGCGGCGGCGGTGGAGCCGCCCACCCCGCCGCACATGGCAGCGTGGATGGACGGGTCGCGCGGCCCGGGATTGGCCAGCGCCAGCGCCAGCGCTTCCAACAGTGCCGCCTGCTGCGGGTCGGGCCGCTCGCCCTGGAACAGCAGATACAGCATCTCCACCCAGCGTGCCCGCCCCAGCATCTCGCCAAATACATCGTAGCCATGACAGTAGGCCACCCGGGCCGCGAAGGGATTGTCCGGTTCGGGCTGCTCCAGCCAGATTCGGGTATGCAGGGTGTCGTCGCGACTCATGACGCGATCCTCCTGAGGGTTTGGGCGTCTGTGCCGTTCGCTCGATAGAAAATCGGGGAATTGTTTATTTGATGAAATTATCGGCTATGTGTCTTGCAGAGGATTTGCAAGAAATTTTCTATTTGCCTGTTCCCAGCGTTTTCATCCGCAGATTCATCGGCGGCACCTCTTCGCCATCGATTCGCACATCAAGCAAGGTCGGGCCATCGCGGCGCAGGATGGCCTGCCAGTCGAGCAGCTCGAAATCATGCGGTGAGCGCAGGATATGGCCGGGAATGCCGAGCGATTCGGCCTGGAGCTGGAAATCGACCCGAGGCAGTTGCCAGCAGATCTGTTCGGCCCCGGCCAGGCGCTGGCCGTGCTTGACCATGCCCAGCGCCCCGTCGTTGAGGATGACAAAGATCAGATTGAGCTGCTCTTCGGCGGCGACGGTGATTTCCTGGCCGTTCATCAGATAGCTGCCGTCGCCGGTGAGGCAGACTACCGGGCAGTCGCGATTGCCCCGGGCGATACCGATGGCGGCGCCGATGGCCCAGCCCATCGGGGCGAAATCCATGATGACGCGCAGCCAGCCGCCGTTGAAATGGCGTCGTTCCTCCAGCGGTGGCAGGTCGTGGTGCTCGCGGCGGCGGTCGTGGTGTTGCAGATAATGGATGGCCCAGGCGGTGCTGTTGCCGGCATCGGCCACATAGCGTGTGCTGGGCGGCAGGTAGCGGGTCAGCTCGTACATCAGCCGCTGCGGCTTCAGTGGGGTGGCGTTGCAGCGGTATTTGTCCGGTTCGCGCAGCATCTCGATCGGTCGCACCTCGGGCGCAACCGGCGGGGGTGGCGGCAGATGGCCCGCTTTGAGCAGTTCGAGCAGGCGCTGGAATACCGTGCTGATGCGACCGCGCACATGGAGTTTGGCCATCGGCGAGCGCATCAGATGCTCTTCGGACTCGTCGATATGGATCAGCTTGTCGTTCAGCACCGTCTCGCACCAGGCAGCGCTGACCCATTCGCCAAGGCTGGTGCCGATGGCCAGTACCAGTTCGGGTTCGTCGAGCAGCACGGCATTGGCGGTGTAGTGGCCGGCAAAGCCGAACACGCCGTAGTAGAGCCGATGGGCCGGATTGATAAACCCCTTGCCATCGGGGGTGGTGACAAAGCGGGCGCCGAACAGCTCGGCCAATTCGAGAATGCTGTCGATCGCCTCGCCACAGCCGCCGCCGACTACGATCGCCAGCCGCTTGGTCGAGCGCAGCAGCTCGGCCAGTTCGCGCACGGCCGCCTCGTCGACCAGTGAGGGACGGTAGAGCAGGGTGCTGAGGTCATAGCTAGGGCCGGTCTGCTTGAGCGGCATGCGCAGAATATCGACCGGGACCGACAAATGGACCGGCCCGCGTGTCTGGGTCGCCCGCATCAGGGCATTGACCAGCTTGCCTTCGGCCTGGTCGCGGTGCGACAACAGCGAGTTGTAGCGCGTGCAATGGCGGAACATGCCTACTGTATTGATGCCGGTGCAGGCCGATTCCTGTAGGGCGCGTTTGCCAAACGACGGCAGCGAGGGCTGACCGGTGATGGCCAGTAGCGGCACGCTGTTGTCGAAAGCGCAGGCGACGCCGGTGATCAGATTGGTGGCGCCCGGGCCGGACGTGGCGATGCAGACGCCGATCTTGCCGGTTTCGCGGGCGTAGCCATCGGCCATAAAGGCGGCGCCGTTCTCATGGCGGGCGACCACGGGCTTGGGGCCACGGCCTTGGCGCATGGCGCGGGCCATGGCGTTATAGAGGGGTTCAATGGCGCCGCCCGGTACACCGAATACATAAGCGATGCCCAGGGCATCGAGGTAATCGATGAACAGATCGGCGACTTCGTAGACGGGCGTTGGGGGAGGGGTCTGATGCGGCATCATCATCCTTTCAAGCAGGAAGGTGGCCGGCAACAAGCGCGGTCGGCTTCATTATAGAAACCCCCTATCGGCCGCAAGTCCGGCGGACGGATGGTCGTATCGGGGCAAATTCGCCCTAAACTGGCGGTAAACCTCTTCCAACAATGCAGAACGCGATTTGAGCGACGCTCCCACCCTCTTCCTCTACTGTCGAACCGGATTGCGACTGGCCTTGGGCGGACTGTGCTGTGTCCTGCTGATGGCTGGCGCGTCGGCGGCCGGTATTGCGGTGGTCTATCCCGATATGGCCGAGCCGGCCCGCAGTGTGTTTGCCAAGATCCTGAGCGGCATCGAGGCCCAGGCGGGCAAGTTGCCGAGTTATCAGGTCGGCAGTGGCTTCAATGCCCAGGATTTTGCCGCCGAGATTCGCCGCCAGGAGGTCAAGGTGGTGATCGCGCTGGGCCGCAATGGCCTCAAGGCGGCAGCGGGTCTGGACCCGGCGGTGCGGCTGGTGGTGGGCGGGGTGGTGTCGGCGCCGCCCGAGGCCGATGCGCGTGGGGCGGCGGTGTATAGCCTGGCGCCCGATCCGGCGCTGCTGTTTCAGCGGCTCAAGCGCTTTATTCCCGCCGCGCGCCGGGTGTTCGTGGTCTACGATCCAAGGCAGAACGACTGGCTGTTCCGGCAGGCCCAGGATAAGGCGCGCAGCCAGGGCCTGGAGCTGGTCGGCCGCGAGGCGGCCGATCTGCGAGGGGCGGTGCAGCACTATCAGGCCATCCTGGCCGGTGCCGATGGCAAGACCGATAGCCTGTGGCTGATGCAGGACTCGACCACAGTGGACGAGGCCACCGTCCTGCCGCTGGTGCTACAGGAAGCCTGGGAGCGCAGCCTGCCGTTCTTCTCGTCGAGCGTGGCCCATGTCAAGCGCGGCGCCCTGTTTTCCCTGTTTCCCAATAATGTCGAGCTGGGGCGGAGCCTGGCCCAGAATGCCCAGGCCGGTATCGGTACGGCTGTGCGCGCCGGTGTCGTCCCGCTCAAGGAGGTACTGGTGGCGGTCAATGTCCGAACGGCCGGGCACCTGGGTATTCAGCTCGACGCCAAACAGCAGTTCGACCTGGTCTTCCCGGAGCCCTGAGATGCCCGCCCGGCTGCTCGCCTATGCTTCGCTGCCCGGCCGGAGATGGCTGCAACGTCAGTCGTTCCGCCGCCAGCTCAGTATCGGCGTGACGCTGGGCACGATGCTGCTGGCGCTGGCGACTTCACTGGCCTGCACCTGGCAGGCAAGCCGCCAGATTGAGACCAGCCTGCTGGGTCAGGGATTGCGCGTTACCGAGGCGATGGCCTCGCAATCGAATCTGGCCCTGGTTTACGGCTCGGCCGACAACGCCCTGGCGGCGGTCAAGACCACGCTGTCCTTTCCCGATGTGACCCAGGTCACGCTGCGTCTGCCCGATGGCAAGGTATTGCTGAGCCAGGGCCAGGCGGCCGATGCCAACGATGCCCGGCCCCCCTCGCCGCAGCTGCGCCAGCCCGTGCTGAGCCATGAAACGGCGCGCGCCTGGCATTTCGTGGCGCCCGTGCTGTCGCAGCCGACCGCCCTGGAACTCGAAGGCGAAACCCCGCCGCAGCAGCTGCTCGGTTTTGTCCAGGTGGTGCAGAGCAAGGACACGCTGCGTCGGATGGTGGTCGATGTGTTCACCATCAATCTGGCGATTTCCTTTCTGTTTGCCTTTGTGTTCGTGCTGGGCATCCGCTACCTGTCCCGTCGGCTGACCCGACCGCTGACCGATCTGGCCCGGGTGATGGCCGAGGCCGAGCGCGGTCAGCGCGGCGTGCAGGCGCGCTTGAGCGGTTCGAGCGAAATCGCCGGCATGGCCAAAGCCTTCAACCGGATGATGGCCGCGCTGGACGAGCGCGAGCAGGCGCTCGAAGAGAGTCGGCGTCACTATCGCGAGGTGATCGAAACGGTCAAGGAAGTGATCTTCCAGAGCGATGCGCTCGGCCGCTGGCAGTTTCTCAACCCGGCCTGGACCGATATCACCGGTTTTGCGGTCGAGGCGTCACTTGGGCAGCCGATCAGCGACTATCTGCATGGCGAAGATCTGGCGGTGTTCAGCGACTGCCTACAGCAACTGGAAAGCCACCAGACCGGGGCGACCCAGTGCGAACTGCGGCTGCGGCGGGCCGATGGCCGGCTGGTCTGGCTCGAGGTGCGGCAGCGCAGCTTGTTCTCGGAATATGGGGAATACCTGGGGACCAGCGGCATCCTCAACGATATCAGCGAGCGCAAGCGGGCCGAGGCCGAGCTGGCCGAACATCAGGCCCATCTGGAGGATCTGATCGAATCGCGCACCGAGGCGCTCGCCAATGCCAACCGTGATCTGGAGGCATTCAGCTATTCGGTCTCGCACGATCTGCGCGCGCCGCTGCGGCGGATCAACGGCTTCAGCCATCTGCTCGAAGAGGACTACGCCAACCAGTTCGACGAAACGGCCCGGATGTATCTGAGCCGTATCCGCTCGGGCATTGCCAGCATGGACGAGCTGATCGAGGCGCTGTTGAGTCTGGGCCGCATCACCCGCGCCCATCTCGATCGGGCCGAAGTCGATCTGTCGGTGATCGTGCGCACCATCATCGAGGAATTCCAGCACGCCGAACCTGAACGCGATGCGGTATTTCGCATCTCGCCCACCACTCCGGTCTATGCCGACCCGGCCTTGATGCGGGTGGTGCTGCAAAACCTGCTCGGCAATGCCTGGAAATACAGCGCCAAGAAGCCGCAGACCCGGATCGAATTCGGTACCGCCCTGTGCCAGGGCCGCCATGCCCACTATGTGCGCGATAACGGCGCCGGTTTCGATATGGCTTATGCGGCCCAATTGTTCGGGGTGTTCCAGCGACTCCATCAACATAGCGATTTCGAGGGAACGGGGATCGGACTTGCCACGGTGCAACGGGTGATCCATCGCCACGGCGGCGAAATCTGGGCCGAAGCCGTTCCGGGCGAAGGGGCCACCTTCTTCTTTACCTTGGGCGGGCAGCATGAACCGTAGGCCCGTTCAAGCGACGCAGTAAATTTCCTGCTTTATTTTCCTGCTCGCACCGCTTCGAGCATGGGGCTGGAGGGGGACGCTGGGTGTCCTTTGCCCGGGATTCGGAGCTGTATTGCAGAGGATGGAGTTATAGAAAATATTGTGCATAACCTTTGCAAGACAAAAAGGCATCTATAAAAGAAAATAAAATTTTTCTTGAAATGCTTATTGGCAGGCTCTTCCCTCCAGCAACTGCTGTCAATGGCCTTCGCTTGAAGACTATCCTTTTTCAATTGACGGTTATTTATTGGATATTTCCATGGACTGCACCGCAATGTCCGTCGGTCCGAAACCCCTTTCCCCGGCTTGACTTTTCATTGAGTGCGACCTTTGCACAATTGCTGCGATGGGCTGGGATTCGCGGCTTGATCAGCTAGGTTTAGACGGATCGGGGCGGGCACTTTTCCGGCCGCTTCGTGGTGTTAACCGTGGCGATTTTGGCCCGGCGGCGTCCGGGCCAGCATTTTCTGGGGGTAAGCGTATGAACAAGTCTGCCTGCCTGTTGTTGGTGTTATTGCAGGCTGTGGCGTTGGCAGAGGAGTCGCCGGCCAGCGATTTCCGGATCAGCGGGTTTGGCACGCTCAATCTGTCACGCCACGATTCCGAACATGCGACCTTGCGTACGGCGGCGCAGCAGGCCAATGGGGTTTCGGACAAATGGTCGTTCAAGAACGATACGGTATTGGGGGTGCAGACCCGTTACCGGCCGCGCGAGAATCTCGATTTCACCTTGCAGCTGCTGTCGCGCCACAACCATAAGAACAACTTCGACCCGCAGGTCGATTGGGCGTATGTGGCCTGGCGGGCCACCCCGGCCCTATCGCTGCGGGCCGGCCGCTTTATCACGCCGATGCTGATGGCGTCGGACTATCGCAACGTCAATTACAGCAATCCGTGGATCAGGCCGCCGCTTGAGGTGTATGGCCTGTTGACCCTCAACAATGTGGACGGGATCGACGCGATCTATAAGGGGGTGATGGGCGGGATGTCCTATGTGGTGCAGCCGTTCATGGGCAAGTTCGAGCTGCACATCAACAATAACGGCATCGTCAATTACCACCGGATGGCAGGGATCAACTTCACCCTGCAGGGCGAAGAGACGCTGTTCCGGGTGGCGTATATGGACAGCACCCATTCGCTGGAAAACCAGTTCGGCGTCTTCAACGTCAACCGTTCGCAGATCAATGCCCCAGGCTGCGGCGGCGGCCCGCCCGGACCACCGATGCCGGGCGTGCCGGTGATTCCGGGGCCGGGCTGTGAAGTGGTCTACCCGGGTTATACCGAGGTGGCCAACCGGCTCGACGTCGATCGTAAGCGCTTTGATGTGTTCACCGTGGGCGGCAGCTACGACAATGGCAGTCTGCTGCTCCAGGCCGAATATGTGAAGCGGATGACCGGCTCGCAGGTCGCATCGGCCGATGCCTGGTATGTGGGGGCGGGTTATCGCTTCGGTAATTTCCTGCCGTATGCCATCGTGTCGCGGCATAAATCCGATACCGATCAATATATCCTGGCGCCGGCCCCGGCCTTCTCCAGCCGGCCGCCGCTGGTGCTGCGCAATTCCTCGACCGACCAGTCGAGCGTCTCGCTCGGTCTGCGGTATGACCTGCGCAAGAATGTGGCGCTGAAATTCCAGTACGACTGGCTCAAGCCCGAACCCGGCCGATATGGCGGCACGTTCGGCAACGGCAATCTGTTCCCCATCGTTCCGCCACCGCAAGGCAAGTTCCTGTCCGAATACGGGACGGTCCATGTTGCGGCGTTTTCGGTCGATTTCGTGTTCTGAGCGGGGGAAGCGGAAATGGCAAATGTATCGGAAAAGCGCCACGCCAGCCGCCTGGGCCTGAGTCTGCTGCTGGGCTTGATCTGTCTTGCCCCGGCTTGGGCGGCCGATTGGGTGGTGGTCGCCGACAGCAAGACCAAGGTAGCCTCGCTCAGCGCCGAGCAGTTATCGAATATCTACTTGGGCAAGATTGCCGAAGTGTCCGGCTCGGGTCTGGTGGTGCCGCTCGATCAGGTGGAAACCAGCCAGTTGTTCAGCGACTTCCACGGCGCAGTCACCAAGAAGAACATGAACCAGCTCAGCGCCTACTGGGCCAAGATGATGTTCAACGGTAAAGGCGAGCCGCCTAAGCGGGTGGCGGGCAGCGATGAAGTCAAAAAGCTGCTCAAGGGTAATCCGGCGATGATCGGCTATATCGAAAAGGCCAAGGTTGACGGCTCGCTCAAGGTGCTCTACACGCCGGACTGAGCAGGTGCCCATCAACACGCCGCGTTGGATAACGCGGCGTGTTACTTCCCATCGAACCTGTCCGGACCGATAGCGCCACGCCTGCCACAAGTCGCGGTAAATCCCGGCGCTGTCCGGGCGTCACTCCTTAGAGCCGTTTACGGATCGGCTCGAATTCCGGCGTCGCCTGCCGGGGCACCGGGTCGGGCTGGTGCTTGTCGATGGCTTCCCAATAGCGCCACGGCACGGCGCCCGAACCCAGCTCGTAGTCCATTGCATCCCAACTGTCTTCGCGGAAGCTGTAGAACGCCCAGTGCAGCTTTTCCCGATCGAGCGTGGTCAGCACATCCTCCAGGTAGGTTTTGCAGCCCGGCAGGCGGCGGATGCAGCCGAATTCGCCGGCCACCATCCGCTGCATCGGCACCCCGACCCGGCGTGCCCAGTCAAGCGGCTGGCGCAGATAGCTGGCGACCCGCTTGGCGTCCCAATACTCGCTGCCGGCACCGAACGGCACCTTGCCCGGATAGTTGTAGGGCTTGGCCCGCTTGAGATTGGGCGCGCTGGTGGCAGCATAGGGTTCGTACATATGAAAGCTGTACAGCACTCGCTGGTCATCGAGTGGGGCGGGCCAGTAGACAAAGGCATCGGCCGCCCCGTACCAGCCCGAATCGACCATGATGGGCGTATGCTGATCGACTTCGCGCACGGCAGCGATCAACTGCCGATAGAAGGCCGGCAGATCGCGCGCCCCGCCTTTTTGCCGGGCATACCAGGCTTGCAGCGCGGCGGGGGCGGCGTGTTCGTCCACGCCGGCCTGCCGCTCCGGTGCCGGTTCATTGATCAGGTTATAGGCGGCGATGGCCGGGTGGTCCTTGAGTTCGGCCGCCAGATCGCGCCAGAAACGCGCGGCGGCCTGCCAGCGTTGCCTGTCCTGCCATAGCCTATCGTCCACCCGGCCGCCGTTGTTTTGCCGCCAGCGTAGAAAAGGCAGCGACAGCGGGGTCAGCACCACCTTGAGTCCGGCCGCCTGGGCGCGGTCCAGCGTGGCCTTGAGGGTGCGCAGATCGTCGGCTTCCAGACCGCGATAATGGTCGGCGTCGCCCAGCAGATAGTCGCGTCGGGCCGGTTTCCACTTGTCGTAGCTCAGTCGCACCCAACTGGCGCCGTAGGCCTTGAGCGCGTCGAAATAAGGCTGATCGGGCGGCAGACGGTTGAAGCTGTTGCCGCCATGGCGGGGTTGATCCCAGAAGCTGATCAGGTCAGCGGCACTGGCAGTACTGCCCAGTGCCAGCAGCGCGGCCAGGAGGCCGCCTTGCAGGCTGGCGGCAAGGCGGGGGCGATCGAGAGGATATTTCATGCAGGTCATTCTCCGTGCCCCGGACGGGGCGGGGCCGCTTCGGCAAATCGGCCGACGTAGAGTTCCCGAAGCCGATGGTCATAGGCAAACCCGGCGGGATTTGTATAATAGGGCTTACACTTTATACCCTATCATTAGCCGGGCGCAGGAGAGAGACGATGAGACGACCGTTGCTGATCAAGCCAGGCCATACGGCCGAGGAATTCCGCGCCCTGGCCCATGTGGAACGCGACCCACGGGTACGCTGCCGTCTGCTGGCACTGGGCTATGTGGCACAGGGCCATTCGGCCAATGAGGCCGACGGGCTGTTTGGCCTGAGCGGCGTGCAGTTGCGGATGTGGATCAAGCGCTACAACGAATTCGGCCTTGAAGGACTGGTCGACCGCCCGCGCCCGGGTAAACCGAACCGACTGACGGCCGAGCAGCGCCGTGCCTTTCTGGCCAAGGTCGAGGCCGGACCGCCGGCTGAGCTGGGCGTGAGCACCTGGCGAGGTGAAGACCTGTGCCGCTTGCTCAAGGAGGAATTCGGGGTGGAATACTCGCTGTCAGGTGTCTACGCGCTGCTTAATCGACTGAAGCAGTCGCCGGCGACAGATGGCTGAGCAGGAAAAGCCAAGCGGGAGCGGCGTCGGCCGCTCCCGCTTTTTTTGTGGCGAGACTTTTCAGCTCGCGTTCCACGAGGGCGACAGGGCAGCAGGCACGGACGCAAACGGTACCTTGTATGGTCTTGGTGCGAATTTCTGCAAAAGGAAAATTTTAGGAAAAGTACCTACTAGGCAGAGGCATGTATAGAAATAAAAAGACACTATTTATGCCTCTTCTCTATCGTCCTCCTCAACCCCGCGCCGCCCGCCGGGCAGCCTTGGCCTGATTGACGGCCTCCTGCGCCGCCAGCCGGTCGCCTTGCTGGGCGGCCAAGACTTCGGCTTCGCTGATCGGGGTGAAGCGGTCGTGGAATTCCTGGGCCGGCCGCACCCACACGCCCGGGGTGAACGGCCACAGATGCTCATAGACCACCACGGCGCTCTGGTCCTCGCTGTGACGGGCGTCGGCGATAAAACGGTAGAGGCCGCCATCGGTATGACGGAAATAGCGTGCTGTGCTCATTGTGGGATTCCTGAAAAATCAGCAGATGAAAAACGTCGGGCCGGCCGTGGCGCTACCACCAACTGCCGGGCGGCCGGCTGACGCCAAGCTTGTGCCACAGCGCGCGGGCGTCGTGGACGCTGAGGCCGGGTTTTTCCTCGGCCGCCACGGCCAGCACTGCTTCGGCAAAGCGCTCGGGGGTGAAGGACTGGCCGCTGCGTGGCAGCAATAGCTGGAACTGGGACAGGTAGATCTGAAGCAATCGACGCCAGCCATGCGCGGTCACTGCCGGTGCCGAGTCGGTCGGCAGCAGCACCGCCACCTGATGAAACGGCAGCCGGATCAATTGCGGCATCGCCTCGGCCGCATAGAAATGCTGGAAGGCCGACATTTGGGTCAGCGGCCCGACCGGACAGACCAGAAACAGCCGCCGCGCCCCGGCCGAGGCCAATACCTGGGCCAGGGGCGCCACCTCGTGCTGGTTCAGCATATGGGCCGCCCGGTCGCGTGCCGAATGGAGCCGGCTGCCGCCGACCAGCAAAAAGGCGTCCTGCACGGGCGGCGGTGGCGCGAGCGTCAGGGTTTCATGGTCGAGCCGACCCGCCACACACCAGTCGGCGACGGCCCGATGGGCGCTGACCAGGGTTTGTCGGGTCAGGACATGGAGCTTGCCGTAGCGCTCGGAAGCAACGAGCGCATTGAGCAGCGCCTCGCCGACCCGGCCCACCGCTCCCGCCACCACCGCCTCGGGCGGTGCCAGCGGTGGGCGGAAACGCTCGTCGTCCAGCATCAACGCAGCCGCGGCAGCATGGCGTAGATCGGTTGCAGCACGCTGGCGCCTAGTTTGCGGCTGCGTTCGCCGTTCCAGCCGTATTCGAGGTCGGGGAAGGCGGCGTTGTCCTTGAACGGCATCTCGATGGTGTAGGCAAGGCAGTCAAAGCGTTGGCCGACCCAGTTGGTGGCCAGCGTCATATTGGCCTGACCCGCTTCATCGCGCTCATAGCCCTGTTCGGTCTGGAAATCGGGCGTGGTGGCCAGCCAGGCGGCCTTGAAGGCTTCTTCGAGCGCGTAGAGACGGTCGGTATAGCCGGGATTGCCTTCGCAACCGGCCACGAAGTTGTAGGGGATGGATTCGTCGCCATGGGCATCGAGGAACAGATCGACGCCGACTTCCTCCATCTTGTTGCGCACCCACAGCACTTCGGGACTGCGCTCGGCGCTTGGGTTCTGCCATTCGCGGTTGAGGTTGGCGCCGGCGGCGTTGGTGCGCAGATTGCCGCGCACGGCGCCGTCGGGGTTCATATGCGGCACGACATAGAACACGCAACGGCCAAGCAGCGAGCGCGACAGGCTGTCGTCGCCGTCGAGCAGCCGCTCAAGGAAGCCTTCGACAAACCATTCGGCCATGGTTTCGCCCGGATGCTGGCGGGCGATCAGCCAGACCTTGCGGCGCTGCTCGATGGGCAGCTCGGCTTCGGGGTCGGTGATCTTGAGCAGGGTCATATCGCGGCCATCGAGCGTCAGGCCCAGGTGTTCGACTTCGACCAGGTCGGATTCGGTGGCAAACCCGATCAGGTCGAGATGGCGCTCGTAGTGATAAGGCTCGAAATAGGCGAAATAAACGCTTTGCGCCATCGGGGTGAACTGGATCGTCATGACCTGACCGTCATAGCTGGTCGGCACGCGGAACCAGTGTTGCCGGTCGTAGCTGGCGACGGCGCGGTAGTCAACCCAGCCCTCGGGATAAGCCGACTGTCCGGCATTCAGGAAACGCATGGTGAGCGGTAGACCTGCTGCGCCTTGCAGGCGGAAATGAAACCATTGTGCGAATTCTGAGGCGTTGTCAGGCCGGAGACGCAGTTGGATGTCGCGATGGTCTTCCAGGCTGACCAGCTCGATGCTGCCAGCGTCAAAAGCGGTGCTCAGGGTAAGTCGGGTCATTGTTTTTCCTCTGCGCCCTCGGGTTGGGCGCGTTCGTCGTACAGGCGATCGGCCAGCCGTTCGATCTGCTCGCGCGCTACCAGCGCGGCAAGCCAGTCGGCTGGCAGGCCGCTGCGGCCGTGGTGGGCGCCGGCCAACTGGCCGCAGACGGCGGCGGTGGTGTCGGCGTCGTCGCCCAGATTGGCGGCAGCCAGGGTGGCTGCCGCGAAGTCTTCGCCATGGAAAAAGCACCATAGCGCTGCTTGCAGCGAGTCGATCACATAGCCCGAGCCGGACAGTGCCGCATAGGGCAGTTCGATCCAGTCGGCACGGGCAAGTGCGGCAACTGCTGGGGTGTGGGCCTGATAGCCGTGGTCGCGTACCACGGCGTGGCGGTCGGCGCCGGCCAGTGCCAGGTGGAGCTGGGCTGCCAGCAATCCCGTGGCGTCGAGCGCTTCGGCCGCGCCGTGGGTGGTGCGGGCGCTGTCGACGGCGTAGCGCATCAGCGCTGCCGGGCGGTCGAAGTAGTACATCGGAACCGGCGCCAGCCGCATGATACAGCCGTTGCCGGCGCTGCTGGGATTGCTGCTGCCAGCAAACGGTTCGCCATCGGCTTCATAACGGGCCAGCGCCCGGGCGATGGTCATACCGATATCGAAACATTCGCCGGTGCTGCTCAGATAACCGTGGCGCCACCAGTTCACATAGCGATTCATCTGGTCAACCGGATGAAAACCCTGCCGTTCCAACAGACTATGGGCCAGACACAGCGCCATCGAGGTGTCGTCGGTCCAGGCACCGATGGGCAAGGCGAACGGACCGCCGCCACGCAGTCCACGCAACGGTTCGAAACTGCCGCGCGGCATGAATTCGACACTGGTGCCTAGCGCATCGCCAAGCGCCAGCCCCAGCAGGCAACCCTGGAAACGGTCGCGCAGGAAGAGAGGGGGTGTGGACATAACGGTCGGGGTATCGAATAGGAATCCGGCAGAACGCCGTGGGCGAAGCTTAACAGGCGGCTTGCCGAGCTGGACAATGGAAATACTCAATGGAAAATTTCAGGAAAACAGTGTGCATTGTCTAGTGCGGTATATATTCAAAAATAAAAACTAATCGGGCGCAAAGGTCAGATCGATCACCCGACGCTTCGATAGATGCAAACGGTTGGCGATGTCCTGGTGATATTTGTTGAACAGCTGCTGCATCAGGCCACTGCGCCGTGCCTGGGCCAGGGCGGCTTCCAGCACAGGCTTGAGCGGTGCCTGGTTGCGGTGCAGATAGAAATAGAAGTCGGTGTGATAGTCGAGCAGCAGATGCGGCTCGATCTCCAGCTCGGGATGACGGTGCGCCTCACCCAACACTTCGACCGCCCCACGCGGGAAATAGTCGATGCCGCGCTGGCGTGAGGCAACCAGCCGATAAATCTGGGTCCAGTCACCGGGATGCTCGTTAAACGGCAGATGATTGGCCTGCCAGATTCGCGTATCCACCCAACCTGCCCCCAAGCCCGCCACCACGCCCAAGGCGCGAAAATCATCGAGGGTCTGGACTTTGGCATAGATCGGCGCATTGCCCGGCGGAATCAGCAGCACACGCTGACCGATCAGCCCGAAAGTCAGCGGTTCATTGACCCGGGCATGACGCTGATCGCGTTCACGACTGGGCAGCAGCCATAGCAGGCTGACCTTCCCTTGCTCCAGTGCCAGATACTGCCGCTTGTGCCGAGGCAAGGGGACCTGCTCTATCTGAACCCGATGACCGGCCTGGCGCAGTGCCGTATCGAGCAGCTCCTGAAAATACAGATGCCTGCCGTCCTCAAAAGTCGGCAGGCGTAGATGAATGACCTCGGCAGCGGCGCTAAGGCTGAGGCAGAGCCAAAGCAGCAGGGCTGACCAGACAGAACGACGAAACGAGCGGATCGACGCGTGCATGGCTGAGCGGGCAGGGAACATCCTGCACCGATGGGGGAAGACGTGATGACTTGACTATAGCAAGCCTGTCTTGGGGGAAGGAAAGGACAGGGAGGGCAAGGTGAGGAGGCGGTAAAGCTGCTTGCTGGCCTCCTCGGCCGTTGCGCTGCGAAACGATGCGGGCGTTCAGAGGTACCGCGCTCCGAAGCTGGGATCAGGCGGCGGGCTTGCGGGCGCTGTGGATGGCGACGATGCCAAGGGAGAGGCGTTCGAATGCCACCTCGGTAAAGCCGAGCTGGGTCATTTCAGTGGCCAGGGCTTCGGCTGTCGGAAAGTCCCGGATGCCTTGCAGCAGATAGCGATAGGCCGAGGCATCACCACCGGTGGCCAGCCAGCCAAGTGCAGGCATGCAAATGGACATATAGCGCAGATAGGCGCGGTGCAGCAGACCGATGCGGATATTCGAGGCTTCGAGCACGATCAGCCGGCCACCGGGCTTGAGGATACGCAGGGCTTCCCGCAGTACCCGTTGTCGGTCGCAGATCTTGAGAACCAGGGAGAGGGAATAGGCGTCGACACTGTTGTCGGCGATGGAGGACATGTTTTCAGCATCGAGCTGGCACAGCTTGACCGTCTCGGCAAACCGGTCGAGCCGCCGTTCGGCGATAGCCAGCATCTTGGGGCTGATATCGGCCGCGATCATCGTGCGGCCCTGGGCAGAGAGGATGGGCAACAGCCGCAGGATGATGTCGCCTGTGCCGGTGGCGCCGTCGATCAGGGTATTCCAGGGTTCGCTGGCGATGCGTTGGGCGACCCGTCGCTTCCACAGGCGATGGATGCCGCAGCTGAACATATCGCACAACAGGTCATAGCGTGAGGCGATACGTCCGAAGACATCATCCTTTTCCCAGGCATATTCAGCGGCATTCGAAGGTGAGGTATTGAAGGACATCAGTAAGATTCGTGAAAATTTTATGCATTATGCGTGAATTTTATTTGAAAAATCAAATATTTATGCTTGAGATGGGCTTTGTGCTTGGGTGTCCGCACCCTTTGCCGGACATACATAAAATAAAAAGCCCGCCGAAGCGGGCCTGGAGGGCGGAAGGATCTACTTCCAGCGGTTTTCGATTTCCTTGTACTTCCCGTTTTTCATGATCGCTTCCAGCCCTTGGCCAAACTTGGCGGCGAATTTGGCGCCGTCGGGGTTGGCCTTGGTAAAGGCGATATACAGCTCTGGCTCGGCCGTCATCCCGACTGCTTTGAACTTGCCGGCGAATTCGGGTTTGTGCTTGTCGAACACGGCATTGGCGACCTTCTCATATGCCACCGCGTACTGAACTCGGCCGGCCGCCAGCTTGCGAAAGCCCAGAACATCCTGATTGTTGACGCTGCGCTTGATCCTGGGGTTGGTATCGAATTCCTCGCCGTATTCGTAGCCATTGGTGACGGCGACTTCCCTCCCTTCCAGATCCTTGACGCCGAGATTCGACTGGGTCGAGTTGGCGAGCGCATAGATATTGATCCGGGCCTTGAACATCGCGGGTTTGTGCCAGACGTAGTCGTTCTCCAGCGTGCTGTTGCGTGCTGCATCGAAGCAGCCGGTCACTTTGCCGCTTTTGGCCTGCTCCATACAGCGGGCGTAGGGCATCACTTCGAACCTGACGTCTACCCCGGCGGCTTTGAAGGCTTCGCGGACAATGTCCACGGCCATGCCCTTGGCCTCAGTACCCACTTTGCCGCAGTAGGGGTGCCAATCATCTTCCGCTGCAATCGTCACTGTCTCGGCCCAGGCGGACGAGGCCAGCAGCAGCATCAACAGGCCATACTTCATGGCGTACTCCATTTGGGTGATGAAAAAACCTGCACCCAGAGAAATAGCCCATCAGCGATGAAAATCCCAGGTCTAAATTAGAAAAAATGAATATTTTTGGATGGGCTTGACGGCGGTACGATGGCGGACCGTTCCGCCCGGCCGGAACGCCTCGAAGATTGCCCTGCTCGCCGAGCGTCAGCGGGATGGACCGGAAGGAGCAGCTCGGTGCAATCCGATATCGCGCTGCCAGGGGTTGCCGCGTCGACGTCCCCCCGGAATTGAGTAGCACGGGGATTTGGAGTCCAATCCCAGCAAGAAGGAAGCGACATAAGCTGTGAACAGTTCGAACGAATAGAGCTGCTACTGGAGCGAGCTCGAAAACGGGCCAAGCCCCCACCCTTGACCTCTACGAAGTGTGGTGGGGGACGTTGTACCTGTTGAGGTTCTACCCCGTTTCCACGGACGGTTTGAAAAGGGCTGAAAACTTGGCCAACTCGCGTTTGAGGCAGGCACGCTCCTCATTCCTCGGGCTCCCCGTTCCAGGAAAGGCTTTCTCTGTGCCTGGTTGTGCCTCTCCAATCCAGCGGGTAAGCAGGTTGAGAGCAATACCCATCTCTAGAGCCACCTGTCGGCAGCTTGCGCCTGAACGACGGACCAGCTCGATGGCTTCCCGCTTGAATTCGGTACTGTATTTCTTGCGCTTGGACGTGAACACTCCTTCAGCTCGATGTGAGCTTACTCGAAAGTGTCCAGGCTAACGGGGTAGAACCCGGGTTGGGTGCTTGGTCCAAAGAATTCTTTTTCGATTAGACAGGGAGTCGAGCTGAGCTGCTTCAGCTAGGGGTAGGAGATGCATTACGCTTAGGCGGTGTTTTGCTTGCGCGTAGGACATGATCAACAGCGAGCTATAGATGGCATGCCCGGCAAGACAAAAAGAAAAAGCCCTGAAGAATCAGGGCTTTTTCTCGAATAGTGGCGGAAAGGGGGGGATTCGAACCCCCGATAGGCTATTAACCTATACACGCTTTCCAGGCGTGCGACTTAAACCACTCATCCACCTTTCCGTAAGGGCGCGAATAATAGCCGACATCCTGGGATGTGGCAAGCGTTCCTTGTCATTGCTTGCTGGAAAAATACTTGGGCGCCCAAACATGAGGCTTGAACTTTTTGCCCGTTGCCTTAATCTACCGACTGGTATCAATACGTTCAACTTTGAGGAGCGAACCATGCAACCCCAATGGCAAACCGCAACCCATGGCCAGGGTTATAGCGGCGATGTGGCGGAGAGCCGCAACAAGGTGCTACGCAACACCTATCTGATGCTGGCACTGACGATGATCCCGACGGCTCTTGGCGCCTGGGCCGGCACGGCGATGCAGTTCGCCATGCGTGGCTGGACCGGACTGATCGTCTTCCTGGTTGTCAGCTTCGGGATGTTCTATGCGATTTCCAAGACCAAGCACAGCCCACTCGGTGTGGTGCTGCTGCTGGCTTATACAGGCTTTATGGGTCTGTGGCTGTCGCAGATTCTGCAAGTCGCTCTCAAGTTCTCCAACGGTGCGCAACTGATCGGGCTGGCTGCGGCCGGCACAGGGACGATCTTCTTCACGCTGGCGACGCTCGCTACCGTGATCAAGAAGGACCTGTCGTTCATGAGCAAATTCCTGTTCGTGGGCGTGATCCTGCTGATGCTGACGGCCGTCGCCAATATCTTCCTTCAGTTGCCGGCCCTGTCGCTGGCGATCTCGGCGATTGCGGTGCTGATCTTCTCGGCCTACATCCTGTATGACGTGAGCCAGATCGTGAACGGCGGCGAAACCAACTATGTGTGGGCCACGTTGCAGCTCTACCTGGACATCTACAATGTCTTCACCTCCCTGCTCCATCTGCTGATGAGCCTCGGTGGTGAGCGCGACTAGCTCAGTCGGCGCGAAACAAGAAAGGCGGCCTAGGCCGCCTTTTTTCATGCTTGGGGTCGATCCGCTTATGGCTTGTCGAACAGGGCGATCGATTCGACATGGCCGGTATGCGGGAACATATTGACCACCCCGGCCGCTTCCATCCGATAGCCTTTGACATTGACCAGTACATTGGCGTCGCGCGCCAGCGTCGCCGGGTTGCACGACACATAGACGATACGACGCGGCGCGCTGTCGTCTTCGGCAATGCTCTTGACCAGCTCCATCGCCCCGTCGCGTGGCGGATCGATCAGCATGCGGTCAAAGCGGCCCAGCGCTGCGAGCTTCTCCGGCGTGATCTCGAATAGATTGGCCACCTGGAATTCGGTCCGCTCAGCCAGGCCATTGTGCTTTGCGCCTTCGCGTGCCCGCTGCACCAGGCCCTCGCTACCTTCCATCCCGAGCACCGTGGCGCCACGGCGGGCGATAGGCAGGGTGAAGTTGCCCAGGCCGCAGAACATATCGGCGATATGCTCGCCCGGCTGCGGGTCGAGCAGGCGGATTGCCCGGCTGACCAGCACCCGATTGATATGCGGATTGACCTGGGTGAACTCGGTCGGCTTGTACGGCATCACAATGCCGAATTCAGGCAGGCTGTAGCTCAGCGTGGGCGCATCGAGCGGGTAGAAGGGGTAGGCGGTATCGGGACCCTTGGGTTGCAGCCAGATCTGCACCGTATGCCGATCGGCGAATTGGCGCACCAGTGCCTCGTCGGCCTCGTTGAGCGGGTCCATGATGCGCAGCACCAGCACATCCACTGCATCGCCCAGCGCCAGCTCGATCTGCGGCATCCGCTCGCGGATCGACAGATTCATCACCAGCTCACGCATCGCCGGCAGCATGGCCGAGATCTTGGCGGGCAGGATCTCGCAGCTCTGCATATCGGCGATATAGCTCGAGCGTTTTTCATGAAAGCCGACCAGCACCGTGCCTTTCTTGGCCACATAACGCGCCGACAGCCGGGCGCGGTGGCGGTAGCCCCAGGTGGGGCCATGGATGGCCGACAGGATCGAATCCGGTTTGACATTGCCGATCCGGCTCAGATTGTCTTCGAGCACCCGCTGCTTGACCGCGACCTGGGCCCGGGCATCGACATGCTGCATCGAGCAGCCGCCGCAGACGCCGAAATGGCGGCAGCGTGGCGTGACGCGCAGATAGCTTTCCTTGAGGATGGCCACTGCCTGGGCGTTCTCGAAGTTCGGTTTCTTGCGGTAGCTCGAATATTCGACGGTTTCAAACGGCAGGGCGCCGTCGATAAAGATGGTCTTGCCGCCTACATGGGCGACGCCATGCCCTTCGAAGTCGAGCGATTCGACCAGGGCCTGCGGATTGCGGTGCTGAGTCATGCGGGATCGGGAACGAGGCAAAACCCCGGATTATAACCGCTTGTCCCAACAGGAAAAATTTCCTTGCTGCCTCTGGTCGGGCCGTCAGGGCGGCAAAAGGCGGTCGATGTGAATTTGTACTCAAGCATTGCTTTTGCGGAAAGTAAAAATAGCGTAATATCAGCGGCTTATGCTTGCCGTCGCGTAAGCAGAGCATGTCGCCATGGTGGCGATATGGGCCGGAGCGGAGCACGAAGCATGGCTGTCTTATCCGTGGCCGGTGGTTGTCTCGTTGAAATATGGCAAGGGTTGCAACCGCCCGCGTACAGCTAACACGCCGTCCTCGATGGCGTCGATGCCGAAATCGAAAGGAGCATTGACCATGGCTTGGGTCATCTACCTGTTCCGGCGCTAAGTCATCAAGCGCCCCCACGAAAAGCCGCGCGGATTGCCTGCGCGGCTTTTTTGTCGTCCGTCGTCGCCGCGATCCTGCGCTCCGTCGCGCGGCGACTTGCGTCGCGGCAGCTGCGCTTGTAGCGTCAGCGCTTTCTTCCCACCGCAGAGACAAGCCATGCCACGCGAACTGCTGCAACACGCCATCCGGCTCGAATTTGAAAGCGACACCCTGGTCCACGCCAATCTGTCGGGCGCCGCCTGGGTACGCAACGATTTGTGGGTAGCAGGCGACGAAGCCTGCGGGCTGGACCGGCTGCGCCGGCTCGACCCGGTTGGTGACGAGAAGCTGCGTTTTGGCGATCCGGTCAATTTCCCGCTGGCCGACTATCTCGACCTGCCCGATGCCCACGATATCGAGGCCGATATCGAAGGGATCGACGTCCACGGCGGCTATCTGTGGCTGGTCGGCTCGCATGGCCTCAAACGGCGCAATCCCAAACCCGAACGCGATCAGGCTACCAATCTGAAACGGCTTGCAACCGTGAGCCACGACGGCAATCGCTATCTGTTGGCGCGTATTCCGCTGGTGGAGAAGGACGGCGTCACCAGCCTCGCCCGTCGGACCGATGACGGCCGGATCGCTGCCCGCCTGCGTGGCGACGACCGCCATAACGACCTGACCCGTGCCCTGTATAAAGACCCTCATCTGGGCGCTTTCCTCGATATTCCGGGCAAGGACAACGGTTTCGATATCGAAGGTCTGGCCGTGGACGAACAACGGGTGCTGCTCGGCCTGCGCGGCCCGGTATTGCGCGGTTGGGCCTGTCTGCTGGAACTCAATCCGATCGAGAAGAAAGGCTCGTTGCGGCTCGATGACGTAGCGGCCAGCGAGCGGCCTTACCGTAAGCATTTTCTGCGGGTGGGGGGCCTGGGGGTGCGCGACCTGCACTGGTATAACGGCGACCTGTATATGTTGGCCGGCCCGACCATGGTGCTCGATGGGGCGGTACGGGTCTATCGCTGGCACGATGCTGCCGCGCTGCTTGATTCGGCCGATGCCCGCGCCGATGCGCTGCTGTGGGACGAGCCACCCGAGCTGGTATTGGAGCTGCCCCACGGTATCGGCACTGACCGGGCCGAGGCGCTCACCCAGGTTCCGTCCGGCGTCTTTACCGACAAGCCGCACTGGCTGGTGCTGTACGACGCACCCGGAGCCGACCGCCAGCCTACGCCTTACACGGTGCTGGGCGACCTGCTGCGGCGCTGACGCTCCGTGCTCCAGGCGTCCGCCCCACTCGGACGCCCATTCCTTGCCAAGGCTTCTTCGTTGCGGAGAAGCCTTTTCCTTTGCGTCTGCCATAAGCAAACGCCGCCAAGCCGCGTCCGACGAGACAAGAAACAGACCGGGTCAGGTGATCAAGCAAGAGTTCAAGAATATTTCATTTGTTTATTAATGCCGCAGATATTCTTGTAGACAATTTTCCTGTTTTTTGTAAAATTTATCCCTCTACTTCAATTCTGTCGCGTCCCTGCGATTTGGCCCGATAAAGCGCTTCATCAGCCCGTTTAAGCAGGGTATCGAGGCTTTGATCGCGTTCGGTCCGCTCGGCCACGCCCATGCTGAAGCTGACCGTGTAGTCCGCCGGCAAGCCTTCGATCACTTCGGCCTGGAAGGCGCCGCGTAGCCGTTCGAACACATTGCGGCATGGGCCGGTATCGGTGCCGGGCATCACCAGCAGCCATTCCTCACCGCCGAAGCGGCCGAGCCGGTCGCCGCTGCGCAATTGGCCCTGGCAGGCATGGGCGAAGGCCAGCAGCACGCGGTCGCCCGTATCGTGGCCGTAGCTGTCGTTGATGCGCTTGAAGTAGTCAAGGTCGAGCACCGCCACCGAGAACGGTGTGCCCAGCTCGCGGCTCAGCGTCAACTGTCGCTTGGCATAAGCGAGGATATGCCGCCGATTGGGCGCGCCGGTCAGCTCGTCATGGAGGGCCAGATCGGCAAACCGGCGCTTGAGCACTACCTGGCGCCACAGCAGAAAGCCGACCACGCCGAGAATCACCAGGGTCGCCAGCAAGGCGGCACCCAGCGCGAAACGGCGGGCGTTGGATTCGTTGAGTTCCGCCTGCTGCAACTGCTGCTGGGAGCGCAGCAGGGCGTTTTCCGCTTCCTTGAGCTGGGTGTCGAACTTGAGCTTCATCTCCTCGGTGAGCTTGCGGTCGCTGCGCTCGATCTCGGCCTGATCGACCTCGCGCAGCCGCTGCATCTGGCGGTAGGCATCCTCGAAGCGGTTGAAATGGGCGTAGACCTCGGCGGCGGTCAGATGGAATTCCTGCCAGCGATCGGGCGTATCGAGCTGACCCAGCAGGGTACGGGTATCGTCGAGCACTGCCAGGGCGATCGGCTGGCCCTGCTGCGCCAGCACCTTGGCGCGCAGTAGCTGGACCACAAAGCGCATCGGCAGACTGCCGCTACGTTCGAATTCCTGCTGGGCGGCCTTGAGTTCGCTGAGCGCGTAGTCAAGTTGACCGCGCTCGGCCGCCACCCGGCCCAGCCGATAGCGGGCGTAGGCGATGCCCACGTTGTCGCGCAACTGCTGCGACCCGGCCAGCGCGCTGCGATAGTGGCGTTCGGCCTGATCGAGCTGGTTCAGCTCGTGATAGGTGACACCCATGTTGAAATCGAGTACCGATAGCGACAGGGCATCCCCAACGGTGGAGAGTTTGGTACGGGCGCGCTGGTAGTATTCGAGGGCGCGCTGGCGGTCTTGCAGATTGGAATAGGTATCGGCAATCGCTGCGAGGATGCTGCCGATATCGGGCTCGTTGCCGAGCTTGACGTAGAGGGCATGGGCGGCGAAGAACATGGCCAGTGCCTCGTTGGAGCGGCGCTGGCCTTCGAGCAGATAGCCCTTGCCTGAATAGGCGTCAGCGAGCAGTTCGTTATCTTGGCGCTGCTGCGCCAGCACGATGGCCCGCTCATAGAGTGCGGCCGCTTCCTTGTATTGGGCCGCCGCATTGAGCATGCCGGCCTTGATCACCCACAGCCGCCCCAGCGTCGCCTTGTCGTTGAGCGATTCGGCCAGGGCCAGCGCGCGTGCCAGGGTGTCGCCAAGCAGACGGTGTTCTTCAAGCAGGCCGTAACCGCGCGCCATCATCAGCAGACCGGCCAGCTCGTCTGTCCGGTTGCCGCGCTGGGCGGCCTGCTGCACCTTGATCTGGGCACGCTCGACAGCGCCGCGCGGATCGCGGGTGACCTCGCGCTCCGCCTCGTCGGCTGCCAGGCTGGACCATGCCAGCATCCATGCCAATGCCCATCCGACGGCCCGTCGCATAGCCTTTCCTTGCCGATGCTCCCAAAGCCCGTTATCGACTTTTTTGACGGTCTGCGCAATCGGCAGTGCTGGGGTGGCGGATCCGGGGACTGGTTGGGAGAGGCTCGGGGGGGCGAAGCGGCGGAGAGATAAAAATAAAATATCCTGCAAAACCTTTGCAAGACATATTTCTGAAATTAAAAGAAAACTAAAATATTCGAGCTAATAGTACCCGTCCGTACCGATCAGAAGCTGTAGGCCGACAACCCGCTCCAATGCGACCAGATACGCCGGGCGCGGGTACGGGCTTCGGTCAGGGCTTCGATCTCCAGATCGTAGGCGACCTGCCAGCGTGCCGATTCGGACGCCTGGCCGCGTTCGCCCAGCAGCTCGGCCATATCGCGGAAGACCAGACTGCGCACCGTGGTATTGGCCTCGCGTACCCGGTCGAGCTTGGCGCAGGCTTCGCGCAGCAGCACCAGCGCTTCGTCGGGACGGCCTTCGGCCCGCGCCAGTGCCCCTTCGGCCCAGTCGCAGTGGGCATATTCCGACGGCGCCCGCGCATGCAGCCGCGACTCGGCCAGCAACAGCCGGGCACGGTCGAAATCGCGCAGTTCGATAAACAGCTCGGTGGCATTGATCAGCACGGCCTGGGCCGCCATCGGTTCGAGCCGGGCGCGCGGCAGCAGCACTTCGAGCAGGGCCTGGGCTTCGCTGCGGCGGGCCAGGCGCAGCAGCGAAGAAATCCGGTGCGACTGCACGATGACATGGAGCGGATGGTGCGGGTAGGGCGCCAGAATCGGCTCGGCTTCGGACGAGAAATGCAGTGCCAGCGAATATTCTTCGAGCGGCAACAGCAGCGGCTGCACATTGACGCAGACGATGGCGCGGGCAAAGCCTTTGAGCTCGGGCTGTTCGGTCAGCTTGAACAGCCGGCCGAACTGGGTCAGTGCCTCGTCGATACGGCCGGCATAGATGGCGCAGACAGCGAGGCCATGATAGACAAAGAAGGCGTCGGGATCGGCCGGATCGGCCTGGAACGACGGTTGTAGCGCCTCGAACCACGACAGCGCCTCGGCCCGGCGCGCCTCGCGCAGCAAGGCGATCGGCTCGCCGAGCCGGGCCAGCCGGGCACCACGGCTATCGCCGCAGGCATTGAGGCTGGCCAGGGCGTCGGCAAATACCCGCCGGGTATCGGCCGCCGCCTGGAAACGGTAACCCGCCAGACCTTGCACCAGCCGTGCCCAGCCGTGCAGGGCCGGCGCATCGACGGCGACTGCCCGGCCGGCCAGCTCGGCCGCCGACAGGAAACTGCCGCGTGGATCGGCCAGATGGTTCAACCAACAGCGGTTCAGCGCCGCCAGCAGATCGGCGGGACCGGGGCAGTCGATGGGACGCATCGCAGGCTCATGGACAATTTTCGGATTGTCTAGTTTACCTGTATAGACAGTGATGCACCCATCGGTTTATGACAATTGACTCATTTTGAAAATTGCGATATGGCGCGCCTTAATTGGCCAGCTTGATCAACTGATTGGCGCTGAAGCTGGTGGTCGAAGGCGGCTGGCCGGTGGTGATATAAGTGCCAGCCAGATTGCTGCCGTTGAACACCAGCCGCGAACCGAGCGTTGGAGTCAGCAGCGAGATACCGGTAAAGGTATAGGTGCTAGGGTTGTAGCTACCGGTAAACAGGTTATAGGTATAGGTCTTGTCGGGGTTGATGGTGACGTCGAACTGGATCGGTAGGATCCCGCCCGATAGCGACAAGGTCAGATAGACCAGAAAAGCACTGTTGGCGGCAGTCTTCTGCCAGACGCCATCGTAGGTGCTGCCGACATAGGCATAAAGCAGATTGGCGTTGAAGGGCTGACTGACGCCATTGATCACGCTGGTCCCGCTCAAGTTGGTATTGCTGCTGTAGTTGGCGGTCAGCGTGTCATTTTCGTTGGCGACCGAGCGCACGCTGATGCCGGTGCTGGTGGCCAATCCGACCCAGACGGTCAGCGGGCTATAAGTCTGCGGGACCTGTAGGGCGACCACGATGCCGTTGTTGACGTCCTGCATCAGGACAAAGTAGTCGTTACCGGCCATCCATAGGCCGTTGCCGCTGGCGTTGGCGCGGGGAGACCAGGCCAGGGCCGAGCAAAGCAGTACAAGAGAGAGCAGCAGTCGTAGAAAAGAGAAGGTGGGGTGGGCCAGACGGTGGGTAAGGGTCATGGGGATTCTCCTGGGAGTGGCGAGGCGTGACCTGGTCGCCGGCTGCCCGACCGGGTCGACGTTTTCAGCATAGCAGCCACCTTTCTACCGTTGGTCCTTCGGTCTTTTTGCCAAGAATACCCATTTCGGCTGAGTTGTTGATAATAATTATCATTAACGGTAGAGTCGGCCGTGTCCTTTCGTTCGCTGCCGACCGTCATGTACCCAGGTCAAGAAACCGTCTCCCCTGTCTTGCGCGACGCCTTTATCCACCACCGCCGTGCCTTGGTCGATGCCGCTGCCCGTATCGTTGGTTGCCGCTGGCGGGCCGAGGAGCTGACCCAGGATGCCTTTATCAAACTTAGCGAACTCGATATGGCGCAGCCGATCGAGCGGCCACTGCACTATCTGTTCCGGATGGTGCGCAACCATGCGATCGACAGTGCCCGCCGCGCCGCGCTTGAGTCGCGTTACCACGAGCCAGGTGATGAAGAGGAAATCGCCCGGCTGACCGGTCCGTGGCCCTCGCCGGAAAACCGGCTGATCCAGCGCGAAACCCTGGCGATGCTGGAGCGCGCGCTCAACCGCCTGCCCGAGCGTACCCGCCATGCTTTTGCCTTGCATCGGATCGATGGCGAAACCCAGAAATCGGTGGCCGCGCAGCTGGGGGTGTCGCCGACCTTGGTGAATTTCATGATCCGCGATGCCCATCTCCAGTGTCAGACGGCATTGGCTTGCTACGAATCTGGTATGAGTAAATAGAACAGGTCTGTTATGTGCTAGACCTGGCTTCTATGTGAAAGAAAACAAAAGAAATGGGCCAGTCATCTGACTGGCCCATCTGCTTTTCCACTACCGTTTGTCCAGCAGTCGCCGGGAGGACATTGAGTTCTGCCCGGCACGGCACTGGCTTACTTACACATCGGTACAACCGGGTTGTTGCTGCCGGTGTCGACGAAGCCGTCGCTGATCCACTGGCCGTTGCTCAGGCGGTTCCAGATATTGGTCTGTTGCCACATGCCCGTCACCCAGTCGCCCAGCTTGTAGCAGCTGATCTGCACGGTGGTGCCGTCGCGCACGGTGCCGAGGATAGAGGCATTCAGGCTCGGGGCGCTGCGCAGATTGACCAGCATATTGCTGCTGTTCGAGCGCACGATGCCAGGCTTGGTGCTCGGCGACGGCGTGGGCGTCGGGGTCGGCGTCGGGGTGGTGGTGCTGCCGCCACCGTAGTTGTACACCGCGTAGCCCGGGTAGACACGGGTGCTGCCACGGCTGGCGTAACCGGCGTAGGGCTGGCTGCCTTCGGTGAACTGCCAGCCACCGATCACCTTGCCATGCACCGGCACGGCCTGGCCATTCATGCTGAGCGAGAAGTGGACGTGGGCGCCGGTGGACGAGCCGCCGCAGGGCAGGGCGTTGCCGATGGTGCCGAGGTAGGTGCCTTTGCGCACCAGCGTGCCGTCGGCGATGTTCGGCAGGTTGATCATATGGTAGTAGCGGGTGGTGTAGCCGTTGTCGTGCACCAGTTGCACGATCGCGCTGCCGCTGTTGATACAGCTCTTGTAGATACGGCCATCGCGCGGGGCCAGCACCTGGCCGTTGCCACCCGAGAAGTCGATCGAGTCGAACGGACGGCTGCTGCCGCTGTTGCCGTGCGGGCCACCGCCCATATACCAGGACACCCCTTCAGCCCAGGGCAGGCTCAGGCCGGTTTGCGTGCCGCCGGTGTCGGCCATCACGTTTTGCGCCTGATTGGCCATCTGAGCGGCGACGGCGCTCTGGTTCTTGAACATGGCCTTTTCTTCGGCGCTGACCACATCGGCCGGGGCGGCGTTGGTCAGGATGCCGAACAGCTGTTCGCCTTCAAGGGCGATTTCCCAGCTCTGGCCGGTCCAGAAAGCGACGAACAGCCGCGAGACGGGTACATCGTCTTTGCCGTCTTCGATCTTACGGGTGACGGTACCCAGTACCCAATTCTTATCCTTGTTGATCTTGCTGACGTCGATGACGTTGGCTTCGTCGGCGTGGGCATCGGCGAAGCCTTGTTTAGCAGCTCTCACCTGCGGCGCGACCCGGTCGAGGGCCTGGCTGGCAGCCTGCTCCAGACCCGGAACGGTTTCGGCGGACGGGGCAGCTTGGGCGGCGCCGGCAAACAGGCTGGCGATCAGAACGGCTTGAAGCGAGATACGGCTGGACGACATGGACATTTAAATCTCCTGACGCTGTCAACAGGAACGCTGCTAATAAATGATTGCAGCATAATCTAGGGCCGGTGAACTAGAGCATTGACTCAGATCCGGCGGTTTTGCCGGTGTTTGAATTGCTCATATGTGCAAGATACATGACCTACGCATATTTGTATGCAAATAACATTGAGATTTTCCGGTTCAACTTTGTACGAAAGTGCTGCTTTTTCAGGCTGGCTGCGGTTTTGCGGCAAGAAACAATCGGTGCGGAAGGAGGCGTTTAGTGAAAAATCACGAAATTTTCCTGCCCAAAATCGGTCGGGCAGCACAGAAGCAGTCGCTTGCTTGGTCAAGGAAAAGGGAAAAACCGGACTCGGATCGGGCTGAGGTGGGTCGTCAGAGGGCGGTACAAGCGCGCTAAAGCGGACAGGGCGCGCCGAAATGGCGCGGCAGAGCTAGGGAAAGCGGCGAAGTTTGATGCCAGACAGCTGGTCTGCCAGCCCAACCGGCAAGGCCTGGCGTGTCAGGGACATGGCTGGCTGAAACCTCGCTTCGACTGGACCGGAATGACGCTTTTCGCACTGCAACATCCCTTCTACAATCGCAAGCCATGCATGCATACCTGCCTCCCTACCATCCTTCCCGCTGGCTTGTCGGCGGACATATCGAGACTATCTATCCAGCCCTGGCCTTGCGCCCGGCTGGTCTGGCCTATCGACGTGAAATCTGGGAGACGCCCGACGGCGATCAGGTCGCGGTCGATTGGCTGGACGGCCCGCGCGATGCGCCTTTGGTGGTGCAGCTACATGGACTCGAAGGCAGCTCGGCCAGCCACTATGCGCTGGCCTTGATGCATTCGGTGCGGGCGCGTCGCTGGCGCGGCGTGGTGCCGCACTTCCGGGGTTGCGGCGGCCTGCCCAACCGACGGCCGCGGGCTTATCACGCCGGCGATACCGAAGAGATCGCCTGGTATCTGCAAACCCTACGCAGCCGTCATGACGGGCCTATCGTGGTGGCGGGCGTGTCGCTGGGCGGGAATGTGCTGCTCAAGTGGCTGGGCGAGAATGGACCGGCGGCCAGTCAGTTGATCGTGGCCGCAGCGGCGGTGTCGGCGCCGCTCGATCTGCAAGCGGCCGGCAGCGTACTGGGCAGCGGTTTCAACAAGCATGTCTATACCCGTGCTTTTCTCAATACGCTGCGCCCCAAGACGCTTGGCCAGCTCGGCCGTTTCGGGCCGGAGCTGGCGCAGCTGGGTGTCTCGGCCACCAAGGTGGCGGGCGCCCGTACGCTGCGTGAATTCGATCAGCATGTGACGGCACCGCTCCATGGTTTCCATGGGGTGGACGATTATTGGCAACGCGCCAGCGCCAAGCCCTGGCTGTCGCGTATTGCCCTGCCTACGCTGGTACTCAATGCCCGCAACGATCCGTTTCTGCCTGCCAGTGCCCTGCCCGGTGCTGCCGAGGTCAGTGATTTCGTGACCCTGCTGCAGCCCGAGCGCGGTGGTCATGTCGGTTTCGCCGAAGGTCAGTTCCCCGGCCGCATCGACTGGCTGCCGCGCTGTCTGATGGCGTTCTTCGGTGCCCAGCTCGATGGGCTCGCTATGCCCTAGGCCCTGTCCAGGCGCTTATTGATAAGGAGATTTGCAAGGTGAGCCAGATTTCCCCCGCTATCTTCAAGGCCTACGATATCCGTGGCGTGGTCGGCAAGACGCTGACGGTCGAGGCGATGTTCCGGATTGGCCGAGCCATCGCCAGCGAGGCCCTGGCGCGCAAGCAGCCGCGCGTGGTACTGGGGCGCGATGGCCGCCTGTCGAGCCCGCTGCTGGCCGAGGCACTGGCCGATGGCCTGCGTGCCAGTGGGGTGGCGGTGATCGACCTGGGGCTGGTGGCAACACCGCTGGTCTGGTTCGCCGCGCATCATCTCCAGACCGGTTCTGGCGTCATGCTGACCGGCAGCCATAATCCGCCCGACTACAACGGGGTCAAGATCATGCTGGGCGGCGAGACGTTGGCCGGTGAGGCGATCCAGCAGCTCTATGCCCGCTGCCGCAGCGGCGAATTCGCCGAGCGCGACGGTTCCTACGATACGGTCGATATCCGCGAAGCCTACTACCAGCGCATCGTCGGCGACCTGACCCTGGCGCGGCGTCTGAGTGTGGTGGTCGATGCCGGCAACGGCGCGGCCGGGATGGTCGCGCCGCAGCTCTACCGCCGGCTCGGTTGCCGCGTGCGCGGGCTGTTCTGCGAAGTCGATGGTCGCTTTCCCAACCACCATCCCGACCCGGCCAAACCGGACAATCTGCGCGACCTGGCCCAGGCGGTCGCCATGACCGATGCCGAGCTGGGTCTGGCTTTCGACGGCGATGGCGACCGGCTGGGCGTGATCGACCGCGAAGGCAATATCGTGTTTCCCGACCGTCTATTGATGCTGTTTGCCGCCGATGCGCTCAGCCGCAATCCGGGCGGCAAGGTGGTGTTCGATGTCAAGTCGACCCGGCTGCTGGCGCCATGGATCAAGGAACACAAAGGCAAGCCCATCATGGCTCGCACCGGCCACAGCTATATGAAGGCCAAGATCAAGGATTGCGGCGCTCTGGTGGGCGGCGAGCTGTCGGGCCATCTGTTCTTTGCCGAACGCTGGTATGGCTTTGACGACGGCATCTATGCCGGTGCGCGTCTGTTGGAAATCCTGTCCCAGGTCGATGACCCGACTGCCGTCCTCAACGCCCTGCCGCATACCGAAGCAACGCCCGAGCTGCAACTGCCGATCGGCGAAGGCGAGGGGCCGGCGCTGATCGAGAAAATCCGCGCCGCCGCTGATTTCGGTCCCGGCGCTGAAATCAGCAATATCGACGGCATCCGGGTCGATTTCGGCGATGGATTCGGCCTGGTGCGCGCGTCCAACACCACCCCCGTGCTGGTGCTGCGCTTCGAGGGTGACGACCGCGCGGCGCTGGAACGCATCCAGGACCGCTTCCGCCATCTGCTGCGGCGTACCGTGAGCGACGAGCTGCCCTTCTGAGCCACCTATATCGACGTCCTTGCCTTGCTTCGGCCGTTTCTGCCTGTCCGGCGTGAGCCTGGACATCCGGTAGACGAAATGTTGCTGGGTCTGCGATCGGGCGCGGGAGGGGAAAGGGAAGTGCTGGTGCACTGCCCGTTGGGTCGGCGTTGCCGCCAAGCCTGGTTGCTGGCTGCGACCTGTGCCTTGAGGTCGGGACACGCCGACTCCGAATTCACGGTGAATGGGTTGGATGTCTCGGGTAGGGATTTATTTTCGTTTGCATGCCGCTATGTGTCTTGCAGACAGATTTCCTGAAATTTTCATATCGGCCCGATCAGCCCATCACTCCAAGTCTGTAGGCAAATCAATGTCGCGCAGCACTCCGGCATCCTCGACCGGGACTTCGGTCACCGGATAGCTCAGCAACAGACTGCGTGCGCCATGGTCGCCTTCGAGCTTGAGCAGGTCGGCCCGGCAATCACGGCTGAAACCGACCGGATGGCCGCGTCGGTCCTGGTAGACCGGAGCAGCGATGGTGGCGCCCATCGCTAGCGTATCGGCCACCTTGTGGCAGCTATCGATGCTGACCCAGGGCATATCGGCCGGCAGCACCAGCCAGCCGGCGGCGGCGCTGCTGGCCATCACGCCCGCTGCGATGCTGTGCCCCATGCCAAGTCGGGCACTGGGGCAAGGCAGCACGATGCAGCCCTGGATCGCCAAGACCGCGCCCAGACCATCGGCCCAGGGCGCGTCGTCGATCGAGGGAATCAGCGCGATCACCCGATCGACGCTGGCCGCCAGCGCGCGGGCGCTGGCGACGCAGACCGGGTCGCCGTTAGCCATTTGTGCCAGCAGTTTGCAATGCCCCCAATCGGCACGGTCGCGCTCGCTTTCGACGGCGGCGGCGCTGAAGCGGCTGCCGCGGCCGGCGGCGAGCAGCAGGCCGACCAGGGGCGGATGACCGGCGGTATTCATCGACGGGGTCCGATTCGATGGCTCATCAAGCACGCTCCTTGTCGGGGCGGGGAGGAAGGGCTGGCGCCGACGGCGCTGCGCAACAGGGCATCCGGACCGAACAGGATCGGCGCCCAGCCTCTTTCAGGCTGCACAGGCCGGTCCCATGCCGCAGGCGACAGGTTCGGGCGGACTGTCTGCCGGAAGCGGCGGTGGAAGCTGACGCACTTCCACCCCATTCTTGACCGCCACCATCTCGGCCAACACCGCCACCGCGATTTCGGCTGGACTGCGACTGCCAAGGTAGAGGCCGACCGGGCCGTGCAGCCGGTCGATTTCCTGCGGGGCCAGATCGAACAGCGCCAGCCGCTCGCGCCGCAGCGCGCTATGGCGGCGCGAGCCGAGGGCGCCGACATAGAAGGCCGGCGATTTGAGCGCTTCGAGCAAGGCCATATCGTCGAGCTTGGGATCATGGCTCAGGGCCACGATGGCGGTGCGCGGGTCGGGGCTGATCGCGCTGACGGCATCGTCGGGCATGCCGTCGATCCAGCGGCCAAGTCCGGTCGGCCAATCGACGCGATAACCGGGGCGCGGATCGCAGACCAGCACCTCGAAACCGACCGGTTGTGCCATCTGCGCCAGCAATTGCGACAACTGGCCGGCGCCGATCAGCAGCAGGCGCCAATGCGGACCGAACGGACAGTGCAGCCGCTCGCCATCGTAGACCGGCCGCTCGCCACGGCGACCCGGACTCAACGTCACCCGGCCGCTGGCCAGCTCGACCGTGCGGGTGACGAGCTGGCGCTGGCTGATCCGGGTCAGCAGCGGAGTGAGCCAGGATGCCTCGTGCAATGGCTCGATCAGCACCCGCAGCGTACCGCCGCAGGGCAGGCGAAAGCGGAAGGCCTGCTCGCTCGATACGCCATAGCGCACCGTCTCGGGCCGTTCGGGCCATTCGCCGGCGCGGATGCGGCGGATCAGATCGTCCTCGATGCAGCCTCCCGATACGGAACCGGCGACTGCGCCATCGTCGCGCACGGCCAGCAGCGCCCCCGGTGGTCGCGGCGAAGAGCCCCAGGTTTCGATCACGCTGACCAGCCAGACCCGATGCCCGGTATCGAGCCAGTCGCGTACCCGGGTCAGCACGCTGAATTCGGGATCTTCCATCAGGCCGACCTCGTCTTGAGCGGCAGCACAGTGGGCCAGCGGCCCTCGATATGGGCCAGCGCATTGGCCACCGCCGGCCCGATCGGTGGCACGCCCGGCTCGCCGACGCCACTGGGCGGGCGGTCCGACGGCAGGATATGCACTTCGATCCGGGGCATCTCGTTGATGCGCAGCACCGGATAGTCATGGAAATTCGATTGCTGCACCCGGCCGCCTTCGAGCGTTACCGCGCCGTGCAAGATGGCAGCCAGGCCATAGCCAATGCCGCCTTCCAGCTGGGCGCGGATCACATCGGGGTTGACCGCGATGCCGCAATCGACGGCACAGACCACCCGCTCGACCTTGAGACTGCCATCGCGCGCCAACGCCACTTCGGCCACCTGGGCGACCACCGTGCCGAACGATTCATGGACTGCCACGCCACGGCCGCGCCGCAGGCCACGCGGGCCCTTTTGCTGGAACGGCCGCTGCCAGCCGGCCCGCTCGGCCGCCAGTTTGAGCACGGCGGCATGGCGCGGATGCTGGTCGAGCAGGGCCAGCCGGTAGGCGACCGGGTCCTGCCTGGCGGCGCGGGCGGCCTGGTCGATCATCACTTCGGTCGAATAGGCGGTATGGGTGTGGCCGACCGAACGCCACCATTGCACCGGCACCTGGTTCTGGGTGCTGTGGAGTTCGACTTGCAGATGGGGCACCTGATAAGCCAGATTGGCCGCTCCCTCGACCGAGGTCGAATCGATGCCGTTCTTGACGCCGAAGGCTTCGAACGGCGTGCCGGTCATGATCGACTGGCCGACGATACGCTGGCGCCAGGCCAGCGGCCGGCCGTGCTCATCGAGCGTGACGCTGACCCGATGCAGATAGAGCGGCCGATACCAGCCGGCGCGCAGATCGTCTTCGCGGGTCCATACCATCTTGATCGGGCCGCGATGGCGGGCTGCCCGGGCGATCGATACCGCTTCGAGCACATAGTCGGCGGCCGGGTTGGCGCGGCGACCGAAGCTGCCGCCGGCGTACAGCATATTGAGCTTGACCTGCTGCGGTTTGAGGCCGAGCAGCTTGGCCACGGCTGCCTGGTCGCCGGTCTGCATCTGTTCGCCGTTCCAGATTTCGCAACCGTCGGGGCGCAGATGGACCACACAGTTGAGCGGCTCCATCGCTGCATGGGCCAGAAACGGAAACACGAAATCCGCTTCCAGCACCCGACCGCCGCGATTGAGGATGGCATCGGCGTCGCCCAGACGACGGGCCACGGCGCCTGGCTGGCTGGCCAGTCCACGGTAGCTGGCCAGCAGCTCGGCGCTGCCTTCGGACATGGCGGCGCTTTCATCCCAATCGAGCTTGAGCGCATCGCGGCCGGTTTTGGCGCTCCAGAAATCGCGGCCGAGGACGGCCACGCCATGGTCGAACCGCACCACTTCGACCACACCAGGCAGTTTCGCGGCCGCCTGACTGTCGATACCGCGCAAGCGGGCACCGAAGCGCGGCGGATGAGCCACCACGGCGGTCAGCATGTCGAGCAGTTGGACATCCTGGGTAAAGCGGGCGCGGCCGGTGGTTTTGTCGCGGCTGTCGAGGCGCGGCACATGACGGCCGATCAGACGGAATTCGCCCGGTGATTTGAGTTTGACCTGAGTGGGTACGGGCTGCCTGGCGGCGGCTTCGACCAGCTCGCCGAAACCGGCCCGATGACCGGCCCGATGGCTCAGGACGCCACGCTCGACCCGGATCTCGGCCGCGGGCACACCCCAGCGCTCGGCCGCGGCGTTGACCAGCATGAGCCGGGCGCTGGCGCCCGCTTCACGTAATTGCTTCCAGGAATTGGCCAGCGAGGACGAACCGCCCGTGCCCTGGCTGCCGCCCCAGAACAGATTCTGGTAGCGGGCCGCATCGGCCGCAGCGCCCTCGACCTGGACCTGCGACCAGTCGGCATCGAGTTCTTCGGCCACCAGGGTGGCCAGCCCGGTATGGCTGCCCTGGCCCATTTCCAGATGCTTGGCGATCACGGTGACGCGGCCGTTGCTGTCGATGCGGACAAATGCATTGGGCTCAAGCGGGGCGAGACTGGCGGCGTCTGCCCGACGACCGGGCAGGAACAGACCTAGCGTCAGCATGGCCGCGCCGGTCGAGGCGATCTTGAGCAGATCGCGGCGGCTCAGTTCGGGATTCATGCGCGCCGCCCCCGCAGTTGTTTGGCTGCTTCATGGATGGCGGCCCGAATGCGCGGGTAGGTGGCGCAGCGACAGATATTGCCGCCCATGGCCGCGTCGATCTCGGCGTCGCTGGGGCGTTGATTGCGGCTGAGCAGGGCAGCCGCCGACATGATCTGGCCCGACTGGCAGTAGCCGCACTGCACCACATCGAGTTTCTGCCAGGCCGCCTGCACGGCTTGGGTGGCCCGACCCTCGGCGCCTTCGATGGTGACGACCTTGGCCTTGCCGACGGCCGAGAGCGGAATGCTGCAACTGCGGTTGGGCTGGCCATCGAGCCAGACGGTACAGGCACCGCATAGCGCCATGCCGCAGCCGTATTTGGTGCCGGTCAGTTGGAGATGGTCGCGCAATACCCACAGTAAGGGCGTATCGGCGGCGGCGTCTACCTGATGCGCGCGGCCGTTGACATGGATTTCGTACACCGATTCGTCTCCCCGAGCGAATGGCGGCCGGCCTCCCGGCGACGCCAGCTATCAGTGAAGACGATGGGGCAGACTAAGGCAAGACAGGGAAGTTATGCGAAAAAGTCATGTCTCATGAAACTATTTTCAAGACTGATTCTTGAGCACAAGTAACAATATATGAATGGTAGGCATACCTAGCTCGACTCGGCCACCAGCCGTTGGCGCCGGGCATTGCCGAAACTTTCCAGGCTGTAGCAGGCCAGTGCCGACCAGATCAGGGCAAAGCCGACCAATTTGCCGCTATCGAACGGTTCGTGCCAGACCAGAATCCCCAGCAGCATCTGCAAGGTCGGCCCGATATATTGCAGTAGCCCGAGCAGCGACAGGGGAATGCGCCGGGCACCGGCGGCAAACAGCAGCAGCGGAATGGCGGTGATCGGACCAGCCAGCGCCAGCAATAGTTTCACGCCACCGCTGGCCTCGACAAAGCCGCTCTGGCCATGGCTGCCCAGCCAGAACAGATAGCCAAAGGCAAACGGAAACAGCAGCAGGGTTTCCAGCGTCAGCCCTTCGAGCGCGCCCAGGCTGGCGGTTTTGCGCAGCAAGGCATAGCTGCCGAAACTGGCGGCCAGTGCCAAGGCAATCCACGGTAATTGGCCCGCCTGCCAGGTCAGCCAGACCACCCCGAGCGCAGCGAGGCCGACCGCGCCCCATTGGCCGGGCCGCAATCTTTCCTTCAGCAGCAGATAGCCAAACATCACATTGACCAGCGGGGTAATGAAATAGCCCAGGCTGGCATCGACTACCCGGCCGCTGTTGACTGCCCAGATATAGATAAACCAGTTGACCGACAACACCGCCGCACTGGCGGCAAAACGGCCCAGTACGCGCGGGTCGCGCAGCGCCGGGCCGAGCCAGGCCCATTGTTTGCGGATAAGCACTACCAGACAGAGAAACAGCAGCGACCAGACCATCCGGTGCAGCAGGATTTCCAGCGCCGGAATGCTTTGCAGCAGTTTGAGATAGAGCGGCAGCAGACCCCAGCACAGATAAGCGAGGACAGCGTAGAGAATGCCGGTTTGCATGAGCGGATCGCGGAAGAGGGTTGGGGGGTCATCTTGCACGGATGCGCTGACTTATACACGGTACGGTGCACAGCAGCGCTGGCGTACTGTACCGGCTAGACCAACGGCGCGGTGGTTTTTCCTATAGTGGGGACACACCGCCCTCGACAGGAGCTTCGCCATGTCCGATTTCGCCCCCGGCTTACCGTGCGACCGTCAGGGCCATGTGCTGTGTGGCCGTGAGGAGGGCGTGTACCGCATGGCGTTCCGTGAATGGGGCGCGCCTGACAATCCCCAAGTGGTGATCTGTGCCCATGGCCTGACCCGCAACGGCCGTGATTTCGAACGTCTGGCCCATCGACTGTCCCGGCGGTTCCGGGTGGTCTGCCCCGATGTGCTGGGGCGCGGGGACAGCGACTGGCTGCGTAATCCCATGGGCTACCAGCTTCCTCTCTATGTGCAGGACATGCTGGTGCTGCTGGCCCATCTGCAAGTCGAGCAGGTGGCCTGGATCGGCACCTCGATGGGCGGTCTGATCGGGATGTTGCTGGGTTCGCTGCCAGGCACGCCGATCCGGCGTCTGGTGCTCAACGATGTGGGGCCGGTGCTGTCTGCGGTTGCCTTGCAGCGGATCGGCGACTATGTCGGCAAGGCGCCGGTATTCACCGATCGGGCCGAGGCCGAGCACTATATCCGGCAGATTTCGGCGCCGTTCGGGCCACATAGCGAAGCCGAATGGGGTTTTCTGTGCGACATCATGCTGCGCCGCGCCGAGGTCGGTTGGCGGATCAACTACGATCCCGCCATCGCCGAGCCGTTCCGTCGCACCTTTAGCGGCAAGGATGTCGATCTGTGGCCGTTCTACGAGCGCATCACCTGCCCGACCCTGCTGACCCGGGGTGTCGAATCCGATCTGATCTCGTCGGACACCGCCTGCGCCATGAGCGAACGTGGGCCGCGCGCCCAGTGGGTCGATTTCGATGGGGTGGGGCATGCGCCGACCTTTATGCATGCAGACCAGATCGATGTGGTGGAGGCATTCCTGCGGCAGGACCTGACCGAAGTCGCCCCGCCACGCACGCAGCATGATTTCTACGCCTTTGCCGCCGATCAGTTGCCGCCACGGGTCGGTGAGGGCTTTGCCACGACCGATCTTGCCGCGTATGGCTGGTCGGCCGAGCGGACCGATACGGTCCAGTTGCCCGATGCCCTGATTGGCCATCTCGAAGCCAGCCTGTCCTGGCTGCCGACCCATAACCCTGCCCGCGCCGAACCCTGGCAGGGGCTCAATCGCTGGGGGCTGACGGTGCTTGAAGGCGACACGGCGCTGCGGGCGGCCGAATTGTGCGAAGCCTGGGCGGCCGTATTGCGCTGCGGTCCCAAGGTGCTCGATCTGGGCGGCGAGGCGCTGGAGCGCGACCGGATGGTCGGCAGCCTGATTGCCTTGGCTGAACTGGCGCGCCGGGTCGAGGCTTCCGGTGGACGGCAGGTATTGATGCACGTCGGGGCCTGAGCCGGTTTCTCGTTAAAAGTGGCGTCCAACTTCCCCAGACTTCATCGCGTGTGTCCGGTTAAATCCAACCCAGACACAGCACCTAGCCTCCGTCATGTGCTGTTGCTCGATCGTCAGTGAGGACTGGTGTGTCACGACCTTCGGCCTAGCGCACCTGCGAGGTGTTGATTGTGCAGAAAAATTTATTTTTGTTTTATATATGGCTTTTTGTATTGCGGAGTATATTCAGAATTTTTCTGTTCGAATTCCATTCCGCCCCGTCTTCCTCAAAACTGTCCATTGATACTCAGATAAGCCCGCGCCTTGCCATGCTCATCGAGGGCGATGCCCAGATAGGCGGGGCCGAAGCGGGTATCGCTGCCGACAAACAGTGCGGTCGAGCCGAACCAGCGTGAGGTGGTGGTCTGGTGTTCCATGCCCCATAGATGGGCTGTTTCGAGCGACACGCCCCAGAACGCGGCATTGCCGAGCAGCGGGGCGAGGCGGGTGACGTCGCGGGTGATCTGCAAGCGGCCGAAGCTGAGTCGTTCGCCGCGCAGTTCGTTCTGCCGATAGCCCGACATCCGGAATAGCCCGCCCAGGGCCGGCCGGGCATAGAGCGGAGCGTCGAGCGAGGCGGCGTATTCGAATTCGGCCTGGCCGACCCAATGGCCGAACCGGGCGGCGGTGCGCCAATTCAGATTGAACAGCGAATAGCGTTGATCGGCGCCAAGCCCAGTCAGCGAGTGATACAGCGCCACCCGGCCATACAGGCCCTGGCTCGGGTTGCGGGCGTCGTCGAGCTGGTCGTAGGTCAGACTGAAGCGCGCGCCCGCCTCGTTGAATTTTTCGCGCTCGAAAATCTCGTCGCCAGTGGTGCGCTTGAGGCGGCGGTGGCTGGCTTCGACCCCCAGCCGCACTTCGCCCCAGCGCCGCCAGGCCGAACCGATGTCGAGGCCGAACAGTGAATGGGCGTCACGGTATTCGGCCAGCCGCTTGCGGTCGGCGTAGAACGCCAGCGGATCGTTACGGCTATCGGCCCGCGCTGTCACAAACAGCTCACCGTCAAGCCGCAGCGGCTGATGCCATTGGGCGCTGAGCCCGCGGTTCTCGCCAACCTGCCCGCGCAGGGTCAGTTCGCCTCCCAAGCTGTTGAGCCAGGTGCGGCGATACTGGGCCAGCACCACGAAAGCCGAGTCGTCCTCGAAATCGCTGCGCAGCCCGATGCCGAACTGGAGATAGCTCGGTCCCCACGATTTCTCGCGGGGTTCGAGCACCAGCACATGGCCCTGCTCGGTCGGCTTGATCTGATAGTAGAGCTGCTCGAAGTCGCCGCGGGCCCAGATCCGGCTCAGCCGCTCATGAAAGCTCGGCAGGTCGAGCACCTGCCCCAGCTTGACCTCGACCGCTTCCTTGAGGACCTGTGGATTGACGAAGCGGGTGGGCTGAACGTCCACCGCGCTGATGGTCGGCGTGGGGCGCTGCTGCTCGACCTCGCGCCGCCAGGCGGCGTAGCGCTCGGGCTCGACCGACAAGGCCGCGAGCCGAGGCAGGGCGTTGCGGGCGGCGGTCTCGCCGGCCGCGATGGCGGCATCGGGGTTGGTGAAATCGGTCGGTTGCAAGGCGCCCAGCTCGGGCTGGATCAGAATATCGCGCTGGTTGAGCTGCTTGAGCTGCTCGTCCACATTGCGCTGGGTCAGCGCCCGCAGCGCCTGTTCCGAGATGCTGAGCACATTGTTGGCCTCGTCGCGGCGCATCAGCGGCGAGCCGACATTGACCGCGATCACCACATCACCGCAGACGCCACGCCCGACATCGACGGGCAGGTTGCGCGCCAGCCCCCCATCGACCAGCACCCGGCTGGCCCGCTCGACGGGCGGGAAGAAACCGGGCACGGCCATGCTGGCGTGCATCGCTTCGGCCAGATCGCCGCGCGACAGCACCACCATATCGCCGGTTTCGAGATCGGCGGCGATGGCCCGGAACGGCAGCGGCAGCCCATCGAAGCTGTTGAGGTCGGTATTGCCGGCGATCTGGCGCAGCAGCAGATCGATCTTGTGGGTGCCGATGGCGGCCTTGGGCAGCTTGAATTCTGCCTGGTCGCTGAGGCCGATTTCCAGATCGATCAGGCTCAGATGGTCATCACGCTTGTGCTGCATCGTGCGGTTCTGCCGCTGCGGCGTGGCATTGAGCATTTCATGCCAGCGCGTATTGCGGGCAAGTTCGGCCACTTGGCTTGCATTGTGGCCGACGGCGTAAGCGCCGCCGACCAGGGCGCCCATGCTGGTGCCGATCACGCAATCGACCGGTACGCGCGCCTCGTCCAATACCTTGAGCACCCCGACATGGGCCAGTCCACGCGCTCCGCCGCCGCCCAGCACCAGGGCGACGCGCGGCCGCTCGGTCTTGGGCGGGGTCGGCTCGGCGGTGGCGCTGAGCGCCAGCAGGCTCAACAGGCTGGCGAGCAGACAGCGGCGGGAAAGGCTCATCGGAAACTCCGGGATCAGTAGCCGCACAGTGCGGCAAAACAAGTCGGAACGCCGGCCACACCGGCGCGGGCCTCAAGGCTGGAGCTTCTCCTGCTCCAGCCAGTCGATAAAGGCGGCCACGGCCGGGCGGTAGGGCGGCGGCTCGGGCGTCACCAGCCAATAGCGGCGCTCCAGCGGTAATTCCTGGCCGAACAACTGCACCAGCCGGCCGCGCTGCAATTCGTCGCCAACCAGGGAGCGCCGGGTCAGCGCCACCCCCTGACCATCGAGCGCTGCCTGCACCACCATGCCGGAGTCGGAATAGGTCACCTCGCGCAGCGGACTGTCCCCGCTCACCCCGGTCTGCGCCAGCCATTCGGGCCAGGGTTCGCCATCGGCGCCAAGCAGGGTGCAGTGGGTCAGTTCGGTCGGGCAGCGGGGCAGGCCGCCAGCCAGGTCGGGGCGGGCTGCCACCAGCAGCGAATCATTCATGAACGGTCGGGAATGAACGCCGGGCCAGTTGCCAAGGCCCATGCGGATCGCCAGATCCATGCCTTGCGCGGCCAGATGCTCGACGGTCTGCGAGGTCTGGATACGCAGTTCGATCTCGGGATGGGCTTCGATAAAGCGGCCAAGCCGTGGGGTCAGCCAGCGGGCGGCGAAGGAGGGCATGGCGGTGACGACCACTCGGGGCCGCTCGCATTCGCGCCGCAAGGCTGCCAGCGATGCACTGAGCGCCGCAAAGGCATCTCCGGCGGCGGCGGCGACCCGGCGGCCATCGGCCGTCAGCACGATGCCGCGTCCTTGCCGCACCACCAGGGTCATGCCCAGTTCGGTCTCGAGCGATTTGATCTGATGGCTGACGGCGCTGGGCGTCACAAACAATTCCGCCGCCGCGCGTGCCACGCCGCCCAGCCGGGCAGTGGCTTCGAAGGCCCGCAGCGCCACCAGCGAGGGCAGGCGTACCGGTTTTTCAAATGTTGAATTCAATTCACTATTCCGCTGAAAAACAATCGTTTGTTGTAAAGCTGCATTCCCAGCAAAATCAGCCTCATGAACTAGCCAGCCAGGCAGAAGGAGAATGAAAATGCTGCATGATTTTATCGAATTTGAACGCCGTCTGGAACGCGCCGAGGTGCTGAGTCTGCGCAGTATCGATGGAACGGTGATCGAATGCCTGAGCGGCTCGCTCTGGCTGACCGAGCAAGGTGGCGATGACCACTGGCTGGCTGCCGGCGAGCGCTATGTGCTCCATGGCAATGGCTGCACGGTGGTCGAAGGACTGGCCAATGCCGAAGTCCGGGTGGTGAAACCTGCTGCGCCGACAGTCGGCTGGTTTACCCGGCTGTGGCATGAACTGGGCGGCCGTCCGGCACAGCGTGAGTGCGACTGCACGGCAGTTGGTTGATCAGTAAAATTTTCTGAAAAATCAGTGCCAGAGTTAAAGCATTCATTAGATGAATAATAAAAAACCTCGCCACGACGACTTGGGCGAGGTTTTTTGCTGGGGCGATGGTTCAGCGTTGGCATCCAAGCCTGTTGGATGCTCACTGGGTGGCAGGGACGAACCCAAGATTGCGCTTTTTCAGCGACGGCTCGGGCGCGAGCCCAATCAGCCCAGTCGTTCCACACCACCAAGATAAGGCCGCAGCGCTTCGGGTACGCTGACCGAGCCATCGGCGTTCTGGTAGTTCTCCAGCACGGCCACCAAGGTCCGGCCGACTGCCAGGCCCGAGCCGTTCAGGGTATGGACCAGCTCGTTCTTGCCTTGCTCGTTCTTGAAGCGGGTCTGCATCCGCCGCGCCTGGAAGGCTTCGCAGTTGGAGCAGCTCGAAATCTCGCGGTAGGTATTCTGCGCCGGCAGCCAGACTTCCAGATCGTAGGTCTTGGCGGCGGTAAAGCCCATATCACCGGTACACAGGGTGATCACGCGATAGGGCAGGCCCAGCTTTTGCAGCACCGCTTCGGCATGGCCGACCATTTCTTCGAGGGCGGCGTAGGAATGGTCCGGATGGGTGATCTGCACCATTTCGACCTTTTCGAACTGGTGCTGGCGAATCATGCCCCGGGTGTCGCGGCCGTAGGAGCCGGCTTCCGAGCGGAAGCAGGGCGAATGGGCGGTCAGCTTGAGCGGCAGCTCGTCGGCCTTGAGGACCGAGTCGCGCACCGTGTTGGTCAGGGTGATTTCCGAGGTGGAGATCAGGTATTGGGCCGCCGCGTCTTCATCACCGCCTTTTTCCACCTTGAACATATCCTCGGCGAATTTGGGCAGCTGGCCGGTGCCGTACAGCACTTCGGCATTGACGATATACGGCGTGTACAGCTCGGTGTAGCCGTGTTCGCGCGTTTGCAGATCCAGCATGAACTGGGCAAGCGCGCGGTGCAGACGGGCGATATTGCCGCGCAGCACGGTAAAGCGGGCACCCGACAGTTTGGCGCCGGTTTCGAAATCGAGGCCGAGCGGACCGCCGACATCGACATGGTCGCGCACCGGAAAGTCGAACTGGCGCGGCGTGCCCCAGCGGCGGACTTCGACATTGTCACGCTCGTCGTTGCCGGTCGGCACCGATTCGTGCGGCAGATTGGGGATATAGAGCAGCAGGTCGTTGATCTTTTCCTGCAAGGCAGCCAGCGAAGCCTCGCAGGCCTTGAGTTCTTCGCCGATACCGCCGACCTCTGCCATGATGGCCGAGACGTCTTCGCCCTTGGACTTGGCGATACCGATCTGCTTGGCGGAACTGTTGCGCTTGGCTTGCAGTTCCTGGGTACGGGTCTGCAAGGATTTACGCTCGTGTTCGAGGGCAGCAAAGGTGGCGGTATCGAGCTTGAAGCCGCGAGCGGACAGGCGCTCGGCCACGGCTTCGAGGTCGGTGCGAAGTAGCTGGATATCAAGCATGGCGCTCTTTCTTAGAAATTCGTCTCGGCATTTTAACGGTTGTTCGCTATAGCGAATATCCGTTCGATATAACGAATGGATGTTTGTGAAAGCGAACCGACGAGCATACGTCCTTCCCTGCCAAGCGCCAATGGCTTCACTCGCCCGGGGTCTGACGGACGGTTTCAAGAGGTGAAACCGGCAGCCGATAACCGATCACTACGCAATGGAGGACAGAACGATGGCGATCAATTCCCTAAGCTCTGCGCTGAATAATCTGACGCTGCCGCGCTTTGACATGGAGCGCTCTTCCACCCAGCAGCGCGATACCCCCCGACAAACCACCTCCGGCGACCAGGCCAGCCGGGTCGATCTCAGCACCCCTACCCAAGCCCTGGCGGCACTGGACGATCTCAGTGCCGCCGTCGGCGAGTTACCCTGGCGCGATCTATTGGGCCAGGCCCTGGGCGCCACGCTCAGCGGCTTCGGCGTCAAGGCGGCCGACCAGGGCAGCGATGGCGGCCTCGCCATCGATAATTTCAAAGCCGATCTCAACTATCAGCGCGACCGCGTCCAGCTCAGCTCGGATTCCCTGAGCAGCCAGGGTGGCCTTGCCCGTTTCGAGCATCGCGCCATCGATTTCGAACAGGAAGCGCTGCATTTCAGCGCATCGGGCACGATCAAGCTCGAAGACGGCCGTCAGCTCGAATTCAAGGCTGAAATCAGCATCGCCCGCCTGTCGCTCAAGAGCGAACAGACCCGGATCGAAACCGACCAGCCGCTTGAACTGAACTTCGACCGTCAAGGCATGCAGGGTGCCGGCGAAGGCGGCAATCTGCGCCAACTGCTGGCCAAGTTGCAGGAAAACGCCGCTGAGATGGTCGAGGCCGGCAAGGACAAGGACGCCGACAAGCCCGATTGGCTCAAGAGCATGGACGAGATGATGGGCCAACTGCGCATCTGGGCGCGCGATGTGGCCGGTATCGAAGGGCTGGCCGATCTTGGCGCCTTCGATCTCAATGGCCAGGGTGTGGCAGCTGGCCGCGACAGCCAGGGTGGAAGCCGTGGCGCGGCGTCGCTGCTGAATCTACAGGCTTGAGGGGGAAGTGATAAGCAGACGGGGAGGACGATCAGCGTCCTCCCCGTTTTTGTTGGTCACGGCGATGCTGGATTGCGTCTTTATCAAGCCGATACGTGACGCTGGCGATGTGCCCTGACTGCCTGGCGCACGATCAGCGCAGCGGCAATCGTGGCGATCAGATGCTTTAAGGTGTGTCCGCTCACTACCTTCAGACTCTCGAACAAGGCATGGTCATACACTTCGACCAGCTTGGCCGCCACATAAAGCAGCACCGCAGCGCCAAAGGTCGCTTGCTCGGCGGCCGGGGCGCGCTGTTGCCATAGCCACAGCGGAATCAGCCATAAAGGCGTCAGTTGCAGCAGCAGATAAGGACGCAGATCGTCGCTGAGCCGCCACCACACCACCGTCGCGACAGCGAGCAGCGTCAGCAGCGAAGTCAGCAGCCGTGAGCCGGCAACGTCAAGTCGCCGGCCAAGTGTGGCGGCCAGCAGCATGGCACAGGCGAAGGCGATCGGCAGGCGGTCCCAGATCAGACGCTGGTTGTCGGGAGCCAGGTGATACCAGATCGAACCCAGGCCCGTCAGCAGAAGTGCCACGCAGAACAGGCGACAAGCCAGATCACCCGCTTGCTCCGCCTGACCGGTTCGGCGCAGATGATGGATTCCCCAGGCGCCCAGCAGCAGAAAACCCAGATTCGACAGCACATCGGCTGCATGGTCGATGCCAAGCCAACGACGGTCATCGGCGAAATCGTGATAGTTGGTCGGTTGAACAATCGGCCCATGGAACAGCAGGACAATCAGAACGAGGACGCCCACAAACAGCGGCAGTCGGTGGGAACGAAGATGGCTCATGGCGCGCTCCTTGAGAAGATGCGCCAGCTTGTCGGCTGTTGATGATTTATGAAACTATTGTGCTGGATATGAGCTTTCTTGACATTGAAAGTATCGTATGTAGATACTTTGTTGATGAAAAAAGCCCATCATCCTCTGATTCTGGCCATGAAGCGCCTGCTGAAGGCACGCGGCTGGACCTACGCCCGGCTGGCTCCCGAACTCGATCTGTCGGAAGCCAGCGTCAAACGGTTGTTCTCAGGCGAGCGCTTCACCTTACAGCGGCTCGAACAGATCTGCACACTGCTCGATATAGAACTTGGCGATCTGGTGCGCGAAGCCGATTTCGGCCGCGCCACGGTGCATCGGCTGACCGAGACCCAGGAGCGCGAGCTGGCCGCCGATGTGCGGCTGCTGCTGGTCGCGGTCTGTGCCCTCAATCATTGGCCGATGGCGCGCATTGTGCGCGACTACCAGATCGAAGAGGCCGAATGCATCGGCTATCTGGTACGGCTCGACCGGCTCGGTCTGATCGACCTGTTGCCCGGCAATCGGGTGAAACCTCGGGTGGCGCGCGATTTCTCCTGGCTGCCCGATGGCCCGATCCACCGCTTTTTCCGCGAGCACGCCCAGGATGACTTTCTGCGTGCACCGTTCGATGGCATCGGTGAAGCACTGCATGTCGTCAGCGGCATGCTGACCCAGGATGCCCAGCGGCGCTTGCAGCAGAAACTGCGGCGCCTGGTACAGGAAGCGGCTGAACTGCATCAGGAATGCCTCGATGCCCCGCCCGAATCGCGCCAGGGGACCGTATTGTTACTGGCGCAGCGTAGTTGGGAGCCGGCGGCATTCCTGAAGATGCGCAGAAAAGAAGGTGAGAAAAAATAAAATAATATGAAAAACAATTGCCTCATTCAGTGCGGGTTTAAACTGAAAATGCATGAATATATTCTGAGGGTCTCTGCAGACAATTCTTCGCACCTTCCTCTGGGGCGCTGGTCGATCGGACTGAACCTGATGCGCTGTATCCGGATCGGCTGGCTTCTCTGGCGAGCGCCCTCCCATTTCGATCGGCGTCGCCGCTAAGCCTGGTAGAGCGCTGTACGCCTGCGCTTTGAGGTCCGGACACGCTGACGCCGAATTGGCTGGAAATGCGTTATCCCGCCCAACCAGCTCTGTGCCGATTTCCCGAAAAGGATCGGCATTGTCTTGTTGGCGGTGTCCGGCAGATTTCTGCTGAAAATGGCGGCAAAGGCTGAACGGCGTAGGTTCTCTTCGTCCACCAGGGAGAGGGAGTAGTGGCTCAGGCCGCAAACCGGCGGGTCCAAAAAACAATGCCGATCCCGTGATAGGGATCGGCATCGTCTTTACTGCCGGTCGTCCGATTTTAGCGGCCAAGGCCGCCTTGATCGCTTAGCGGACGGTGAAGCGTTGGGCGGTCTTGCCGTCGCCGTTGCGCAGCACCAGCCAGCCGTTGTCGAGCCACCAGCCGTCGTTGGCATGTTCACTCGGTACGTCGATCAGTTCCGGATCGGCTTGCAGGGTGAAGCGGGTGCTGTTGCCGAAGGTGACGACGATCGAGGCGTCGATTTCACGCATCACCTTGACCCACGGGTCGAGCGCCTTCAGTTCGGCCACCAGGCTGCGGGTATCGGCAAAGGCGGGCAGCAGGCGGGTGGTGCGGCCGTTGCTGTCGCGGAAGCTGCGGGTGCCGTCCTGGGTGGCGGAACTCATCTCGGGTTGACGGTCCTGCTGGGTGACATACATCCAGTCGGCAGCGTACTGATAGGTGCGACCGCTGTAGTTGAGGCGGATGCTGCCATCGTTGCGCACTTCGACCTTGGCCGAGCGATCGACCTTGCTGCGCAGGTAGCTGGCGAGCGCTGCCGGGTCGGGCAGCATGGTGGACATCACGGTCTCGTAGCCGTCATCGACCAGCACGAAGCGGCCGTCATGCTCGGCGCTGACCGACAGACCACCGCTCTTCGCCTTGCGCGACAGCGGCAGGAAGTTGAACGAAGCGCCGCCGCCGTTGACCAGCAGCACGCGGTTGGCGTTCTGGCTGCCTTGCAGTTGCTGGTTCAGCAGCTTCGACAGCGTCTTGATGATGCTGGCGTCGCCACGGCTGCCATTGGACTCGGTCACGCGCAGATCGGGCGTGGTCGGCATCACCAGGCCGGAATCCGGCGTGGGGGTCGGCGTCGGTGTGGGAGTCGGCGTCGGCGTGGGGGTCGGCGTCGGTGTGGGGGTCGGCGTCGGTGTGGGAGTCGGCGTCGGTGTGGGGGTCGGCGTCGGTGTGGGGGTCGGCGTCGGCGTGGGAGTCGGCGTCGGCGTAGGAGTCGGCGTGACGCCGCCGTTCTTGATCAGTACATCAAGCCAGGCGCTGAATTCGTTGTCGTAGTTGTACTTCTGCCGTTCGAGATCGGCGGCATAGGCGTCGTACTTGCCGGTACGCCACTGCTTGAGCATGGCTTCGACCACGCTGCGCTTCTGTTCCATCATGAAGCGGGTGGCCAGATAGCCCCAGCGATAGACGCGGTCCTGGCCGGACTCGTAGCTGTTGCCGAAGATGGTCGACAGCGGCACTTTGCCCTTCTTGGCCAGTTCGACGGCTTCGGGGTAGTCCTGCTGATGGCTCAGGTATTCGCCCACGCCTTCGACCCACCAGGTGACCGGGGCGCTGCCCGAGGCACCGAAGTCGCCGTACATATTGAAGCGGCCGTCGAGGTAGTGGACGTATTCGTGTTCGAGGTTCCAGATCTGGAAGCGGTCGGTGATCCAGGTCGCGACATAGGCAAAGAAGCGGGCCTGGTTGCCGGGCTTGCTCGGATCCCCTTCCAGATACATACCGCCGTTATTGGTATCGAAATTGAACAGCGGACCGCCGTAGTTCACATAGTTGGCGTTGTCCTTGAACACCACCAGTTCCAGGGCGCTGTTGTTGTCATCGGCAACCGGACGGCCACTGGTGCCGAAGGTGCTGTGGAACAGCTTTTCCTCACGGCTGAGTTTGGCGCAGCTGTCGTCGAGCTGGGCGCGGGTCAGTTCCTGAGCGCGGATGCGGATGGTCGGGCTGCAAGTATGGTTGACCTTGAGCACGGCGTTGATGGTGGTGTTCTTCCAGTCGCACACACCGGCGCCGTAGTTGGCGCAGTTTGCCTTGTCGTAGTTCTCCACGGCATTGGCGGCGTTGATCCACAGGGCGTTGGGCACGCCATTGTTCTGCTGCTGGTGCAGTACCTTGCGGATAAAGGCGCTGGCGTTTTCCTTCTGACCTTCGAGGCCCAGCAGACGGCTGCCTTCGAGCACTGCGTTGGACAGGATGACCTGGTCGGCGGTACCGAGCAGCCACTGATGGTTGTCGTAGAAGCGCGACAGGGCGTCGATGACCGTGCGGTCGGTCTTCATCAGCTCGCGGTAGTCTTCGTTGAACGAACCTTGGAAGAAGATGTTGTAAACCGCGTAGACCTGGGCGCCACGGCTCTTTTCCAGCCAGGTCTTGTCGAAGCGGCCGAGCAGGTCGACGGCGTGATGGACATAGCGGCGTTGGACGCCCAGGCCATTGCTGGCGGCCAGGGTCCAGAATTCACGCATGATGCTGTCGGTATCGTCGTCGAGGGTAAAGCGGGCGCCATTGCCGAACATGGCGTCGAGCGCGGCAATCACGCGCGGATTGGCAGTCGGGGCGAAGTCGACGATATCGTCGGGGCGGTTGTAGCGCACATAGTAGGCGCCACGCAGATAGGCGATCAGGTTGTAGACCGCCGGGCTCTTGCCGCCGCGGTAGCTGCGCGATTCGCTGGTCAGCGCGTCGGCGACGGCGATCACCTTATTGGCTTCGAACAGGCTGGCAGCGGTGCGGCCGCTGACATTGTAGAAATGGCTTTCACAGGCGCGGTTGTCGGCATTGCGCAGCGCATTGACCAGGTTCGCGGGCGACATGGTGGCCACTGCGTTGCAGTCGAGGCTGGCCGAGAACTGGTTGGCACGCGGTTCAGCCAGCATCTGCGGGGCGTTCAGCGTGGGGCGTGCAGGATTTTCAAGCCGGGCATGACCCGGTTCGAAGTCGGCAACACGAACGGTCTGGGCATAGGCCGGAACGGCCAGGCTACTGACCAGCGCCAGGGCAATCGGGGTCAGGCTGAAGCGGACGGACACAGTAAAAACTCCTATGGAATGTAACTATTCACTGCCGTCAATCACGGCAATGTGGATGTCATAACGCTTGCGTAACCCCCTGCCGCTCCGGGACCGAAAACAATCGGCACGACCCGGCGGGTCAAAACCTGACAAACGGGTGAGAAACGACGGTTGTAGCGCCTGACTCGTCCGCCTTTCCCGGAAAAGGAACCGGGACGAGAAGCATTGGGTACCGTCTGGGGTATGCAGCAAAGCGTGGTATCAGTCGGCGCAGCAAACACTGACGCCTTTACAGTGCGGCATTCTATTGATTTGTCCTGGGTGTTGGCTATCCATTTTGCATATGGATAGGCGATATTTTTTGCCAAAAATGGCACGGATGGCCCATAAACTAGCCAATAAGCGTCCATCTGAGGCTCGCCAATTGGCCGGATTATTGTCTGCCCGTGCAAGGGAGGTGCTGAGGAGGGAGGAGATGGAAAGTAGGTGGTGCGATGGCGGCAAAATTGAGTGGTCCGAGGATAGGGTGGTCAGATACAGGATGCTGAAGATATTTTTAATTTTTTACCTAATGGCGATTATAGCTTGCGGACATTTTTCCTAAAATTTGTATTTTGCTTGCTGTGTCGGTCCTGTCTACAAGCAGAAAAGCCATACGCGATCGTATGGCTTTTCTGCTTAATGGATAAGAAGTGATTCCGCTGTTATCAAAATCTATTGCTGAAGTGATTCCTCTGATGGTCCAGCATGGTGCTGGCTGGGCCAGCTCCGCTGGGAGAAAGCGACGCGGTGCCGTCATCTTGCTCTCGTTGCCGCGTGCTACGGTTTCACGCGGTCAGTCGTACCTACCTACTTCATCGCCAGATATTTCGAGTCTTATCGGAGGGTGACTCGGACGCGGTACTGTCCGGGTCAACCTCCCGGCCAGCGGGGTGGAGATCACGCGGTACCGTGATTCCGCTCCGCAGCCAGGCTGCCGCGCTGGAGGCGGGCAGTAACAAGTGCTGCCTAAATCATCAAAACACCTATTCCCAACTTATCGAAACGGTCCGCGCCAGGGGCGCGGTATTGCTGCTTGGCTGCGGTCGGATCACTGGTCGTTCCGGCCGCATGGCTAAGACCCGGGGGGTCTTGGCTGATCTGGTGGGCGATGCCGGGCATCGCAGCTTGTTTAGAAGTAACGGAAGGTGGTGGCGACAGACTGGGTTCTGCCCGTCGGTTCCTGCCGGAGCGGTTCGTCAGCGCTGTGGAGCGTGGCATCGCTGCGCGACAGGTGCTTCACTATCCAAGTCAGTATCCAAATCGTGACATTCATTATTTTTTCCTCCTGGTTATACGAGACGGCGGGGAGCCCGCTGCCGCTTTGCTGCGGGCCGTCATACCGGCTGATGCCGGCATGACGGCTAGTACTGCCATCAACAAGTCATTTCAAACAGCAATGCCAAAGTGGCGATTTCATCAACGTGTGGTAGCGACGACCACGACTTTGGTCAGCGCTGCCGGTACTTCGCGATAGCCTGCCAGATGCATGCTGAAGCTGGCCCGTCCGGCACTGAGGGTACGTAGACGGCCGATATAGCCAAACATCTCGGCAAGCGGCACCTCGGCTTCGAGGACAAAGGCATGGCCGCGTATCTGCTGGTGCTGCACCTGACCGCGTCGGCGTTGCAGATCGCCGATACAGTCGCCGAGTGCTTCGGCCGGGGTGATCACCTCGACGGTCATCACCGGTTCAAGCAACTTCAGTCCGGCTGCCCGTGCCCCTTGCCGCAGGGCCTCGGCTGCCGCGAGCTGGAAGGCCAGTGCCGACGAGTCGCGTTCGTGGTAGCTGCCGTCGATCAGGCTGACACGCAGATCGGTCAACGGGCAGGCTGCCAGTACACCTGCCTCGCAGGCGGCCCGGATACCGGTTTCCACTGCTGGCACCAGTTCGCGCGGCACTGCACCGCCGACCACCTGGTTGTCGAACAGCACACCGCTGCCTGCTGCCAGCGGTTCCAGTCGCAGTACGACTTCGGCGTACTGGCCTGGACCGCCGCTCTGCTTTTTATGCAGATAGCGGCTGGTACTGGCGGTCGCGATGGTTTCGCGATAAGCCACTCGGGGTTGCCCGGTCGCCACGGTCATGCCGAAGCGGCTGCGCAGCTTTTCCAGCGTAACTTCGAGCTGCAATTCGCCCATCCCGGCCAGTAGCGTCTGACCCGATTGTTCGTCTTGCCGCAGTCGCAGGCTCGGGTCTTCCCGGACCAGCGTCTGCAAGCCCAGCGCCAACCGGGTCTGCTCGGTCTGCTGACGCGCTTCGAGGGCAATCTCGATCACCGGCTCCGGGGCGACGATCGATTCGAGCAGCAATGGATGCTGCGGATGACACAAGGTGTCGCCGGTGCGGCACGACTTGAGTCCGCTTACGGCAACGATGTCACCGGCCACCGCCAGGGTCTGCTCGACCTTGCGATCGGCGTGCATCTGATACAGCCGGCCTACCCGTTCGCGTCGGCCGCTGGCGCCGTCGATCACGCTATCGCCCGGCCGCAGCTTGCCGCGATAGAGCCGCAGATAAGCCAGGTTGCCATGGTCGTCGGCGCTCACTTTGAACAGCAGCGCCGCAAGCGGCCCGGCGCTGTCGGCCTCGACCGGCTGGCGCTCGGCCAGCTCGGCGGGAGCGGGCAGATAGTCCAGCACGGCGTCGAGCAGCGGCTCGATCCCTTTATTGCGGTAGGCCGAGCCCAACAGGACCGGCACAGCCAGGCCGGCCAGCGTGGCGCGGCGGATGGCGGCCCGCAGCCGGTCGATATCGGGTTGGCGGCCTTCCAGATAATCGGCCAATGCCACATCGTCGAACTCGGCGGCCGCTTCGATCAGCTCGGCGCGGCGGGCCTGGGCGATGGCTTGGAGTTGCACTGGAATCGCTGCCACGCTGTAGTGGCCGGCACCTTGCTCGGGCCACACCAGTGCCTGCATGGTCAGCAGATCGATCACGCCACGCAGTTGGTCTTCCTCGCCAAGCGGCCATTGCAGCAAGAGCGGGGTAGTACCCAGCCGTTCGCGCATGCCGCTGAGTACGGCCGTCACATCGGCACCGACCCGGTCGAGCTTGTTGATAAAACCGATACGCGGCACCCGGTAGTGGTCGGCCAGACGCCAATTGGTTTCGGTTTGCGGCTCGACGCCGGCGACGGCATCGAACACCACCACGGCTCCATCGAGTACCCGCAGCGAGCGATTGACCTCGATATTGAAATCGATATGGCCCGGGGTATCGATCAGGTTGATCGCGTGATCGCGCCAGTTGACCTGGGTCGCCGCACTATTGATCGTGATACCGCGTGCCTGCTCTTGCGGATCGAAATCCATGGCTGCCGAGCCTTCATGGACTTCGCCCATTCGATGGCTGGCGCCACAGTAATAAAGAATACGTTCGCTCGTCGTTGTTTTGCCCGCATCGACGTGCGCAATAATCCCTATATTACGGAGTTTTCGGGTTTCCATAATTCACACCTTTAATCGGATAAAATCCGGCTATTTCCGCCGGTCGAATTATCCGATTACCGGCGGAATTTAAATCTGTTTGGATCGGTGGCTTTGGCTCATCGTCCGATCCTTATCGCTTGGCCTGCGCCGAAGCGGCGGCGTTGCTGGTAGCCGTCGCCGTGCCAAGGGACGGGCGCAAGCCCGGCGCCCCTTGGCACGGGCGAATCGTATTGATCAGTTTGTCGTAGGTGCGCATGGCAAAACCCTTGTTTTTTCAGAGAAAATCGGCAAAACAAAACCCCCGGGGGCTATGCCGACCGGGGGTTTTCTGCTTTACCCGGAAGGCCTTGGCCTCCCGAGCTGGGCTCGAAAGGCTAGGTCATCAAATCATTTGCTTCGCCCGTGACAACGCGTGCGATGGCCAGCCGTTGCACGGCGGACATACGGGCGTTGAGGGACGGGTAATGTTTCACGATCTGCCTTTCTGCTTGTCTGATTGAAGGTGTCGAAATATACCTTGCGAAATTGCAGGCGGTCAATAGCGAAATCAATTTTAATTTCGCTCGCGCCATTTCGGGGCGGTTTTGATAAATCAGCCGATAATAATCTGCGTTCCGTATCGCCTATCAGGTCAGATCATGTAACAAGGTGAATTACTACCGCCTTCGCCGCTGAGTGCCTGATGCAGTCGCCGCAATGCCTGTGAGGCCAGTTCGGTTTCCTGCTGCTCGAATAGCCGACAGACTTCCTCGATATTGTGCGCCAGCGGAGAGCCGGCAAGCTGGCCTGCCAACTCGTCGAGCAAGGTCAGGGCGGTGAAGTCGCCCTTGCCCAGCAGCGGCATCACCTGGTCGATCAGCTCAAGCGCGATCTGACGCTGGTTCGGGGTCAGCGAGTTCGAGGCGCTGGGAGCCTGGGTGAGATTGCACAGGCTACTCAACACGGTGGCGAGCTGCTCATGAAAGCGGATCAGCAGTTCGCGGCTGGTTTCGACCTGATGAGCCCGGGCGGCGTTTTCAAGCGACTTGGCGGTCTCGCCGAGTTCCGCCGCGCCGACATAGCCTGCTGCCGATTTCATGGTATGTGCCGCTGCCGCCACGGCGCCCAGGTCGCCCTCGGCCATTCGCTCGTCGAGCTGGGCCGACAGGGTGGAGAAATCCTTGATAAAGCCTCGGAAGATGCGCAGCAGCCGGTCGGGATTATCGCCAAGCCGCGCCACGGCCAGGGTCAGGTCGATGCCCGACAGGTCGCCCGACTCGGCACCGCCGCTGCTTCGCGGCGGACGCCGCCCGGGCTGTCCGGGCCGCTCGCGGTCGGGCAGCCAGCGCAGCAGGGTGTCGTAGAGCGTGTCGGGGTCGATCGGCTTGGTGATATGGTCGTTCATACCGGCGTCGAGACTGGCGCGCTGGGCGGCAGCCATCGCGTGCGCCGTCATGGCGATGATGGGCAGCGAGGTAAAGCGTGGATCGCGGCGGATTTCCCGGGTAGCGGTCAGCCCATCCATCTCGGGCATCTGGATATCCATCAACACCAGATCAAACGGTTCGGCATGGACCCGCTCGACGCCCTGACGACCGTTTTCGGCCACGCTGACCGCAATACCAACTTCCGCCAGGAATTCTGTCGCCACTTCGCGATTGAGCGGGTTGTCCTCGACCAGCAGTACCCGTCGCCCCTTGAGCTGGCTGAGATCCTGCCGGGTTTCGACGGCGGCCTCTTCGCGGGGCTGGTCGGCGCAGCCGAATACTTCGGCGAGTGCATTGAACAAGGCCGACTCGGTCACAGGTTTGATCAGCATGCCATCGAGCTGGTCGGCCTCGCGCAGCAGTTCTTCGCGGCTATAGGCCGTGACCATCAGCACCGCCGGGATCTGGATCAGGCGGGGATCGCTCTTGATCTGGTTGGAAGCCGCCAACCCATCGACTTCCGGCATGCGCCAGTCCATCAATACCAGTTCGTATGGCTGACCCCGGTCGGAGGCATAGCGCAGCATCTCGATGGCGTTGGCGGCCGAGTCGGCGGTTGCCGCGCTCAGTCCCAGCGCTTCGGCCATCGATTGCAGGATGTCGCGGGCCGAAGCATTGTCATCGACGATCAGGATGCGCCGGCCGCCCAGGCCGCCATAGCGCTGCGGCAGCACAGCTTCGCTGCGCTCGGGCAGTCTGGCCTGGACGGTAAAGGTAAAGGTGCTGCCTCGTCCTGGTTGGCTGTCGACCCAGATCCGTCCGCCCATCATCTCGGTCAACTGCTTGCAGATCGCCAGTCCCAGGCCCGTGCCGCCATATTTGCGGGTCACCGAGGAGTCAGCCTGTGAAAACGATTGGAATAGCTGGGCCGCCTGTTCGGGTTCGATGCCGATGCCCGTATCGCGCACCGAAAAGCGCAGTTGAACTTCAGCTTCTCCGACGGCATCGGTGGAAACGGTCACCACAATCTCGCCGCGCTCGGTGAACTTGACCGCATTGGTGGCCAGATTGATCAGGATCTGGCCAAGCCGCAGCGGGTCACCATAGAGCGTGCGGGGCGTGTCGGGCGAGATCGAGAACAGCACTTCGAGCTTTTTTTCCTCGGCTTTGAGGATGATGACATCGGCGACCGCGTCGAGTACCCGTTCAAGGTCGAATTCGGTCTGTTCCAGCTCGAGCTTGCCTGCTTCGATCTTGGAGAAGTCGAGGATGTCGTTGATCAGATTGATCAAGGTGTGGGCAGACAGCTTGATCTTGTTGAGATAGTCGCGCTGTTTGGGGTTGAGATCGGTCTGAAGTGCCAGCCGGGCCATGCCCATGATGGCGTTCATCGGGGTGCGGATTTCATGGCTCATCCGTGCCAGGAATTCGCTCTTGGCCCGGGTGGCTTCTTCAGCCTCGCGAGTGGCCTGGCGCAACTGCCCTTCGGCTTGGCGCAGATCGCTTAGATCGACCAGCATCACCACGCTCTGCTGGCCCAGGCTGCGGGCGGCAAACAGGATTACCCGGTCGCGGCCGTCCTTGCAGCGCACGATGGCTTCCATCGGCTCGATCTGGATGCCCTGTTCAGTCGCTTCCTGTACCCGTCGCTCCCACTCGGTGCGGATGGCTTGGCGATATTCGTTGTCCGGGTAGGCAAGTGGCCACCAGTCATGCACATAAGGCATATCGTGCAGGTCGTAACCCAGGACTTCACGGAAATTGCGGTTAAGGGCGAGAAACCTCTGGCTGGTGCTTTCAAACACCGCAATCGATAGCGGGGCCTCTTCGATCAGGGTATCGAGTTCAGAGCGTGACAGGGCAAGTGCCGCTTCGAGCTCGGCGTTGCGGGCTTCGAGCTGGCAAAGACGCTGTTGCAGTGCCTCGATGGTCTGGCTGTTGGATAAGGAAGGAACGGGGTCGGGTTCGGTCACGACGGCCTCGCTGCTGGGGACGGTGGCTGTGATTCCGCGCTAGCCGTCGCCGGAGGGAACGGACGGCGCCGCGAGTCAAGGCGTTGCTCCAGCATAGCAGGTCGGCAGCGGCTCCGGGGGCGACCCTTAGGTGGCCATCAGTTCGGCGTAGTTCTGTTCCGGCACCCGCAGCAATTTGAGCAGTTCATCGAGCGGCGTCGTGTCCAATCCGGCCAAAGCCAGCAGCGGTGGCGGCAAGGCGGCGGCAATGGTCTCGTCGTCTTCCTCGGCGGCGAAGCTCGTGCTGATGTGCTGGGCCAGCCATAGTACGGCGGCAAGTGGGGAGGGCGGTTCGCCTTGGGTCGGTGCGGTCTGCTGGCCGATGGCTTCGGCAAGCTGGTCGGGAAAGTGCCACTGCCGGGCCAGCGCGACGCCTACCTGGGGAAAGTCGAAGCCCAGCTCCGCACCGCCTCGACGCAGCATTTCTGCCGTCTCGGGGGAAAAGGTCTGCACGCACAATTCGCCCAGGTTATGCATCAGACCGCAGGTAAAGGCCAGATCGGCACCCAGCCCAGTCTGACGCGCCAAGCCTCGCGCCAGGATGGCGACTTCGAAGCTGTGGCGCCAGAAACGCACCCGGTCAAAACCCTGCGGCGTAAAGGCACCGGTAATGCCGGCGGCGATCACCAGCGTTCGCAGCGTATGAAAGCCCAGTATCACGACCGCCTCGTCGATACTGGCGATCTGGCGCTGATTGCCATAGTGGGGCGAGTTGGCCAAACGCAGCACCCGCGCCGCGATGATCTGGTCGCGCGCGATCTTGCGGGCCAGAAGATGAAGATCGGCGTCTTCGTCGTTAAGACTGGCGAGCAGTTCGCGCACCACATTGGGCATCGGCACCAGGCGGTTGGTGTGCTCCAGCAGATCGGTAAGCGAGGCAGGCATAGGCGGTGGCGCGAAATGGACTCATCTCAGTTTAGCTGCTGTGCGTGCAGGAGCAGGAGGGAAGATGGAGGGGGACTGTCGTAAGAGAAATGGAAATAAATATGAAGAATATTTACTAGATTTAGATTTTTTTGTAACAATATAAATATTTTAAGTCATAAAGCATCCTGCTAAAAGCTGTACGCATCATCCAAGTGGCAGCCCTGGTCTCTATCACCCTCTACCTCAGTTCTCGTCAGGAATGGTGTCCAAGCGCGCGAGGCGGGCGCTCACCTGGCGTCCAAGTCCGACCCGAACCAGGTCCGGATGCGCTGAAAAAGCATGATGGTGGATCCGTCTAATCCCTCAGGGCATTTCCGAAAAACTCGACGTCAGCGGGTCCGGATACAGCGCGTCAGCTTCAGGCCGTGGACTGTAAGGTTCCGTGCCGGATACAGCGCCAATTGAGGGGGCTGTTGCGGCCGACGCGGCCTAGCGCATGAAAAAAGGGAGTCCGAGGACTCCCTTTTCTTTGCTGCGTTCGACTTAGCGCTTATCGGCGTCGTCGTGTTGAGCCGGCGGCTCGGTCGAAGCGGCCATCTCGTGGCGGGTTTCGACCAGGACCAGTTGCTCCTGCACCATGGGGCGCGGTTCGAGCTGCTGGCTGTCGCGCCGACGGCGGCGGGGTGAGGTGGACTCGGCTTCTTGTGCAACCGGCGGCTCGACCGGGGCCATCCGGGTGGCGACCTGTACCAGACCGGCTTCTCCGGGAGTGCCGATGGAAGCGACGATGGTATCGGCCGCGACGGCGGCTTTGCGCGCGGGCTTGCTCTCGCTCGGCGCCGGGGCCGCTTCGGTTTGCTCGGCTTTGGCGATGGCTGCCACCTCGGCCGGTGCAGCCTCGACCGGCTTGGCCGGTTCGGCTTCGACCGGCGCTGCGTCGGCAGCGGCGGGCTCGACCGGTGCGGCGGCAATCGGCGCGGCTTCGGCTGCTTCACTGACTGCGACGGGTTCGACGGCTTTTTCCGCTGCCGATTCGGCTTCTGCCTCGGCACGGGCGGCTTCGGCGCGGGCCGTTTCGCTTTGGCGGCTGCGTCCGCCGCGGGCGGGCTTGACCGGTTCGGCGATCACGATATCGCGCTCGCTGACCTGAGGCGGTTCAATGGGCGCTGCCGCGACGGGTTGCACGACCAGGGTTTCCTCGACGGCTGGAGCAGGCATGCCTGCCGTGTCGACCGGCGTTTCGACCACGCGCGGTTCAGCGGTCTCGATTGGCTCCGGGACGCTGCTGGCTTCCTCGCGGGGGCGGAGCGGCTCGACCGGCGCCACGACTTCGGCATGCGGTTCGGTGACCGGCGCTTCGGCTGTCGTCTGCACCGGTTCTGCGTCCTTGGCGACGGCTTCGGCGGCTTCGCTGCCCGTTTCGGGCGTTCCCTGGGTGCTGTCTTGTTCCTGCACCACACCGGCTTCGGCATTGCGCTCGCCACCACGACCACCACGGCGACCGCGCCGACGACGGCCACGGCCTTCCTGCTCCATGGTCTCGCCTTCGAGCGCTACGGCCGGGATGCTGTCGCTGGTCAGGGCATCGACTTCCTGCATTGGCTGCTTGACCTGGGCTTCCTCGCTGCGCGGCTCGCGTTCCTGGCGCGGCTGGCGTTCGCGTTCCTGACGCGGTTCGCGCTCAGCGCGGCCTTCGCGTTCCTGGCGCGGTTCGCGTTCAGCGCGGCCTTCGCGTTCCTGGCGTGGTTCGCGTTCGGCGCGACCTTCGCGCTCCTGACGCGGTTCACGCTCGGCCCGGGCTTCACGTTCCTGACGCGGTTCACGCTCGGCCCGGGCTTCGCGCTCCTGCCGGCCCTCGCGGCTCTGCGACTCGCTGCGCTCGCGCCGTTCCTGGCGCGGCGGACGCGGCTGCTCGTCTTCCTCGATCCGGGGCTTGCCGCTGGGGCGGCGGTTATCGGCAGGCTTGGCGTCGTTGCGGGTATTGCTGCGGCTGTCGCCGGTACGCGGCGCTTCGCGGCGCGGACGGGCGGGCTTGGGCGCGGCTGCCGGCGGTGCGGCGGTTTCGGCATCCTCGCCCTTGAACCAGCGCACGATACGTTGGATCAACGACGGCTTTTCCTGCGGTTGGGCCGGCTGCGCCACCGGTTCGGCGGCGATCGGGGCCGGTTGGGCCGGGGTGATGCCTTTGACAGCGGCTTCCTGGCGCGGCTTGGCGCTCTCGGCCACATTGCCGTGCTGATAGCCTTCCTCGGCCGGGGCTTCCATCATCTTGTACGACGGCAGCATCTCGTCGCCGTGATTCAGATCGTCATGACGGAAGCGGATGATCTTGTAGTGCGGGGTTTCCAGATGGATGTTGGGAATCAGCACCACATTGACCTTGAGGCGCGATTCGATTGAGAAGATATCGGCCCGCTTCTCGTTGAGCAGGAAGGTGGCGACATCGACCGGCACCTGAGCGTGGACGGCGCCGGTGTTCTCCTTCATCGCTTCTTCTTGCAGGATGCGCAGGATATGCAGGGCCGACGATTCGATGCCGCGGATGAAACCGGTGCCGTGGCAGCGCGGGCAGGGCTGGTGGGCGGTTTCGCCCAGTGACGGTTGCAGGCGCTGGCGCGACAGTTCGAGCAGGCCAAAGCGCGAGATCTTGCCGGTCTGGACCCGGGCGCGGTCGTGGCGCAGCGCTTCGCGCAGTCGGTTCTCGACTTCGCGCTGATTGCCGGCCTTCTCCATATCGATGAAGTCGATCACGATCAGACCGCCCAGATCGCGCAGTCGCAACTGGCGGGCGATTTCATCGGCGGCTTCGAGGTTGGTGCGGACGGCGGTTTCTTCGATATCGCCGCCTTTGGTGGCGCGGGCCGAGTTCACATCGACCGAGACCAGGGCTTCGGTATGGTCGATCACGATGGCGCCGCCCGAGGGCAGCGGCACTTCGCGCGAGAAGGCGGTTTCGATCTGGTGTTCGATCTGGAAGCGCGAGAACAGCGGAACGTCGTCCTTGTAGAGCTTGACCCGGTTGACGTTGCCCGGCATCACATGGCTCATGAACTGGCGCGCCTGTTCATAGATCAGCTCGGTATCGATCAGGATTTCGCCGATATCAGGCTGGAAGTAATCGCGGATGGCGCGGATGACCAGGCTGCCTTCCTGATAGATCAGGAACGGGCCGCCCTGGGCGCCGGCGGCGCTTTCGATGGCGCGCCACAGTTGCAGCAGATAGTTGAGGTCCCATTGCAGCTCTTCGCTGCTGCGGCCGATGCCGGCGGTCCGGGCGATGATGGACATGCCGCTCGGGACATCGAGCTGGTCCATCATGGCGCGCAGTTCCTGCCGGTCTTCGCCTTCGATGCGACGCGATACGCCGCCGCCGCGCGGGTTGTTGGGCATCAGGACCAGATAGCGGCCGGCCAGCGAGATGAAGGTGGTCAGCGCGGCGCCTTTGTTGCCGCGTTCGTCCTTTTCGACCTGGACGATGACTTCCATGCCCTCCTTGAGGGCGTCCTGGATACGGGGGCGGCCGCCTTCGCTGCCTTCCTGGAAGTAGGAGCGGGCGACTTCTTTGAACGGCAGAAAGCCGTGACGTTCGGTGCCGTAATCGACGAAGCAGGCTTCGAGGGAGGGCTCGATCCGGGTGATGATCCCCTTGTAGATATTGCTCTTGCGTTGTTCCTTGCCGACGGTCTCGATATCGAGATCGATGAGCTTCTGGCCGTCGACGATGGCGACGCGCAGCTCTTCGGCTTGCGTCGCATTGAACAGCATGCGTTTCATGGGACGGTTCTCCCGCACCCGGACCTGGGCGCGGACGAGCACACCGACGGCGTCAGCGACGCCGGCGTTGGGTGGTTATGCGGGTTTGGCTGCGCTTGGCAAGATGGCTCGTTCCCGTCGACCCAGTGGGTTTCGCGGCTGCGGGGCGTACCCGCGCGCGGGTGTACTCGTCTCGTGCTGGCGATCGCTGAGTGGCGGTCGCCCGATGTCCGGTTCGTGCGTCTGTATTGCGAATCAAGTACCATCGCTGCTTCTCGAAAACCCGGTTCGCCGGGTTTTTCATTTGGTGAGCGACGTTAACCAGCCACCGGCTCGGTGGCTTGGGTCCCGTTCCCTCTAGGCGTCTGCCTTGCGCACGATGGCGCTCGGATCAGAATACGGTCCGGCGCGGCAAGAGGGTGTCGACGTGGCGATAAAGAGCGGGATTCGAGAACCGCGCGAGCCGGTCGCGCGTGAGATAATCCGCCTGACATGGGCCGGGACGAGGTGTCGGAGAAGCTACCAGACCGGCGACGGCGGATTCGTCCGAGGCGGGCGGCGACCTTGTGGGAGCCGATTTGCTGAGCCCAAGACTAGCGAAGTATAAGACAAGATGACCACCCCGAGCAAAGTTTCCTATCTGACCGTAGACGCCGAACAGGCGGGCCAACGGCTCGACAACTTCCTGATGAAGCACCTGAAAGGGGCGCCGAAATCGCTGATCTACCGGATCGTCCGTTCAGGCGAAGTCCGGGTCAACAAGGGGCGGGCCGACGTCACCTATCGGATGCTCGAAGGCGACCAGGTGCGGGTGCCGCCGTTACGGCTGTCCGAGCCCCAGCCTCGACTCGAAAGCGAGCAGGCGGCGCGGGGGCCGGCGCTGCCCATCGTGTTCGAGGACGAGGCGCTGCTGGTGATCAATAAGCCGGCCGGCCTGGCCGTCCATGGTGGCAGCGGGGTCAGTTTCGGAGTGATCGAGCAATTGCGCGCCCTGCGGCCGACGGCCAAATTCCTGGAACTGGTGCACCGGCTCGACCGCGAGACCTCGGGCCTCTTGCTGGTGGCCAAAAAACGCAGCGCCCTGGTAGCCCTGCACGAGATGCTGCGTGACGACCGAGGTATCGATAAACGCTATCTGGCGCTGGTCAAAGGCTGCTTTCCCGATCCGCGCCGTCATGTGCGCTTCAAACTGCTCAAATACGTCACCGAGAGCGGCGAACGCCGGGTGCGGGTCGGGCCCGAGGGGCAGGAGGCGCATACGGTATTCAACCGCCACCGTCGTTTCAGCGACGCGACCTTGCTCGAAGCCGAACTCAAGACTGGTCGTACCCATCAGATCCGGGTCCATCTGGCCCAGGCGGGCTTTCCCATTCTCGGTGACGACAAGTACGGCGATTTCACCCTCAATAAGCTGCTGCCGCGCCAAGGGCTGAAACGGATGTTCCTGCATGCCTGGCGTCTGCGTCTGCCTCATCCCTTGACTGGAGTGCCGCTTGAGCTGGAAGCGGCCCTGCCGCAGGAATTGAGCAGCTACCTCGACAGTCTGGAGGTGCTGGGCGATGACTAAGCGCTTCGATCTGATCGTGTTTGACTGGGATGGCACGCTGGCTGATTCGACGGCGCTGATCGTCCATGCCATCCAGGCCGCCTTTGCCGAGGCGGGGCGCCCGGTGCCAAGCCGCGAGGCAGCGAGCTTTGTGATCGGCTATGCGCTGCCCGACGCGATGCGCTATCTGGCACCTGATGCCAGCGACCGGGACCTGGCGTTGATCATGGATGGCTATCGCGCTCACTATCTGGCCCGTGATGGGGAAATTGCCCTGTTCGAGGGGGTGGCTGCGGCATTGGCACGGTACAAGGAGGCCGGCCACTGGCTGGCCGTGGCCACCGGCAAATCGCGCCGGGGGCTGGACCGGGCATTGAGCAGCGTGGGGTTTTCCGATCTGTTCGATATCACCCGCTGTGCCGATGAATGCCATTCGAAGCCGCATCCGCAGATGCTCCATGAAATCGGTGATTACCTTGGGGTGATCGCCGGACGCACGGTGATGATCGGTGACACCACCCATGATCTTCAGATGGCTGGCAATGCTGGTACGGCCGCGCTGGGGGTGGGCTATGGGGCGCATCCACGTGCCGAGCTTGAAGCGCTGGCACCGCTGGCGGTATTCGACAGTTTTGCGGAGCTGGATCGATGGCTGAACGAAAATGGCTGATCTGCCGTAGCGAGGACCTGACCGATGGCGGCCTGGGGCGGCGTTTCCAGGCCGAGTGGCACGGTGTGCCGGCGCCGGCTTTCGTGGTGCGCTGGATGGGGCGGGTTTATGGCTATCTCAACGAATGCCAGCATATCCCGATCGAGCTCGACTTCAATGAAGGCGACTTCTTTGACCTGAGCAAGCAGTATCTGGTCTGTGCTACCCACGGCGCGTACTATAGGCCCGATAACGGGCTGTGCCTGGGCGGTCCCTGCAAGGGGAGGCGGCTGACCCGATTGACGGTGGTCGAGCAGGAGGGCGAGGTCTATTACCTGCCCGACGGTGAACTAGGGGACAAGGTGTGAGCGAGCAGAACTGGGAACGCGAAGTACTGGAGCGGCTGGTCGTCACCGCGTTGCAAGAGCAGCGCAAGAGCCGCAACTGGGGCATCTTTTTCAAGCTATTGGGTTTTTCCTATCTATTTTTGGTGCTGGCGCTGATCTTTGGCTGGAAAAGTGCCAGCAGCGCCGATCCGGTGCGCACTGGACCACATACCGCCCTGGTCGAATTGCGCGGGGTCATCGCCCCGGGCAGTGCCGCCAGTGCCGAGAATGTCATCGAAGGCTTGCGTGCAGCGTTCAAAGACAACAACACCAAGGGCGTGGTGCTGCGCATCAATAGCCCGGGCGGCAGTCCGGTCCAGGCAGGCCAGATCAATGATGAAATCCGCCGTCTGCGCAAGCTCCATCCCGATGTGCCGCTCTACGCGGTGGTCGAGGATATCTGCGCCTCGGGTGGCTATTATGTGGCCGTGGCGGCTGATAAGATCTTCGTCGACAAGGCAAGCCTGGTCGGTTCGATCGGTGTGCTGATGGACGGCTTCGGCTTTACCAGCGCCATGGACAAGCTCGGAGTGGAGCGGCGATTGCTGACTGCTGGCGAGAACAAGGGCTTTCTCGATCCGTTCTCTCCGCAGAATCCTGAGCAGGTCCAATATGCCAAGACCATGCTCGGTGAAGTCCACCAGCAGTTTATCGATGTGGTGCGGCAAGGCCGGGGCAAGCGGCTCAAGGAAGACCAGACCTTGTTCTCCGGTCTGATCTGGAGCGGCGAGAAGAGCGTGGCGCTGGGCTTGACCGATGGTCTGGCGAGCGCCGATACGGTGGCACGCGATGTGATCAAGGCCGAAAACCTGGTCGATTTCACGCCGCGCGAGTCGTTGGTGGACCGCTTTGCCCGCTCGCTTGGCACTGCCGCAGGCGAGCAGCTGGGCACCACCTTCGAACTCAAGATGCGCTAAGCTCAAGCAGACGGCCCGTCTGACCAGGGAGAGGGCGATGGCGCGCAAGACCAAGCACGAAGAGCACGAGAATCATGAACGCTGGCTGGTGTCCTATGCCGACTTCATCACGCTGCTGTTCGCTTTTTTTGTGGTGATGTACGCCATCTCCCAGGTCAACGAAGGCAAGTACCGGGTACTGTCCGATTCCCTGGTACTGGCCTTCAACAAGCAGCAACCCACCAGTCCCACCCTGATCCAACCCAATACCCCACCGACCGGCTCGGCCCAGCCCAAGCTGATCGATCTGCCTTTTCGCAATAATCGCGCGGCCCAGGAGCGGCAGCAGCAAGCCGAGAAAATGAAGGATATGGCGCGCGATCTGCAAAAGACCCTGGCCTCGCTGATCGAGGAGGGACAGGTCAGGGTGACGGAGAGCCGACGGGGGATTGCGATTGAGATCAATGCCAGTCTGCTGTTTCCCACCGGATCGGCCACGCTGGACGCCAAGTCGAGCGAGACCCTGCTGACCATCGCCCGCAAGCTCGCGGCTGCCGAGAATCTTATCCAGATCGAAGGGCATACCGATAATCAGCCGATCCGCTCGGTCCAGTTTCCTTCCAACTGGGAATTGTCGGCAGCACGGGCCGGGACGGTGGTGCGCCTGTTCGAGAGTGCCGGGGTCGGGGCGCGTCGGTTGGTGGCCATCGGTTACGCCGACAACCGGCCGCTTGATGGCAACGACAGCTCGGAAGGCCGGGCGCGCAATCGGCGAGTGGCGATCCAGATACTGTCGGATGCGAAGGAGGAAGTGGCTACCCTGCCGATACCTGAAGCTGATGGGCAGTAGCCAGCTTCTTGAAATGGAAAGAAAACTGCAAATCCTTTGCAATACATGTTGTCGAATTAAAACAGAAATGAAATAAATTGACCGCCGCCTTGTGCGGGTGGTCTAGGTGGAGGCAATCAGGCTTTGCCCAGAGAGTGGCCCGAGCTGCTCAGGCGAGGCTGGCCGTAGGCGTCGTAGGAGAGATTGCCGGCGCGTTCGTTCTGGAACAGGGCGATCATCTGCTGGTTCTGCTGCTGGCGGGTATTGATCAGTTGACCGTTGGTCTGATTGAGGGCGCTGGCGTGACGGGCTTTCTGTAGCAGGTCGCGCCATTGTGCCGCGAGGGCGGGGAAGTCGGCTGCTGGCAGTCGGGTGACGGCAAGCATTTCATGCGGGACATTGTCGTCGATTGCTACGCCGTTCAGATCAAACAGGCGTTTGCGTTCGCGTGCGAGCATTTCCAGAGTCTGTGCACGCTCGGCTTTCTGTTTGGCAATCTCGATCAGATCGGCGAGATCGTTGGCGATCAAGGCCGCCTGCTCGCGTTCGAGCACGGCGATAAAACGATCGAGCTCAATAAGCTCCGCCGCGAATGCCTGGGATAGCAGCGATTCCAAAACTTACCCCTTGTCGGAGAGCAGTTCCTTGACGCTGGCCATCAGCTTGTCGGCGATGGCATCGGGGCGGATGGTAAAGCGGCCTTCGGCGATTGCCTGTCGGATTTCGGCCACTTTGTTTTCATCGATGACCGGCGTGTTGGCGAGATTGGCTTCCATCGCTTGTAGTTTGGCGCTGAAGGCATTGACCTCGACGCTGTCGCCGCGTTGTTCCGGCGCGGCGGTCTCGCCGGTGGCCGCACGCGTCGTCGTGCGGCTGTCGGTGGGGCGGGTCAAACCGGTAAGAAGCGGTTTGCCGCTGTTGTCGATTTTCATGATTTAGCCTCTACTTCCCATAGCCTCGCGAAACCCCGGAGGTATCCTACGTGCCTTATCGGACGCGGAGCAAGGAACTTTAGACCTGGTTAACAATATTTTTTCCTGATCCGCCCGCTTGCTCTGGCAACGGTTCTGCCTTGGCTTGCTCAAAGAATTTCGGCTAGATTCAGGTCAACTTGACGATAGAACAAAAGACGCGAGCGACACGATGAATATCATTTCTCCGCGCTTTGGTGCCCTCGATATCGACGACAGCACCACCATCTGCTTTCCGCAGGGATTGCCAGGCTTCGAACATTGTCACCAGTTCAAGCTGCTGCATGAAGACGTGCCCGAGCCCAAGGTGTGGTGGCTGCAATCGCTTGATGACCCTGATGTGATATTCAGCCTGATCGAGGCGGGGATGCTCGGGGTCAACTATCAGATTGTGTTGAGCGATGCCGAAGCCGAGCTGCTTCAAGTCAACGATCCCAACGATATCGCCCTGTTACTGACGCTGAGCCGTCAGGACGGCGGCGGTGAAATCCGTGCCAATACCCAGTCTCCCATCCTGCTCAATGTGGCTAGCCGGCTGGCGCTCCAGAAAGCCGGGCTGCGGGCCGAGATTGTCTTTACTAATGAGTAGGTTTCCCTGCCGCTCCCGGACACATGCTTGGTGTCCGGGCTTGTCAATCTTGTGGTTCCCGGGCGTTCCGCTATGATGGCGCGGTTTTGCCGGGAAGCCGGCTTGGACCTGTCAGACAAATTATAAGAATGTCGTCGTCCCGCCGGCCCGTGCGCTTGCCGCCCCGGACCCGACGGCATTCCCCGTGGATTGAGCGCCCTTAGGCGCGGCGCCGGATGCTTCACACGATGAAAACCACCTTTCTCGATTTCGAACAGCCCATTGCCGAACTCGAAGGCAAGATCGAAGAGCTTCGCTTCGTCCAGGACGATACGGCGGTCGATATCTCGGTCGAAATCGGCCACCTCCAGAAAAAAAGCCAGGAGCTGACCAAGACCATCTACGCCAAGCTCACGCCTTGGCAGATTTCCCAAGTCGCCCGGCATCCGCAGCGGCCGCTGACACTTGATTACATCCAGGGACTGTTCACCGATTTCGAAGAGCTGCACGGCGACCGTACTTTTGCTGACGACCCGGCCATCGTTGGCGGCCTTGCCCGTTTCAATGGCCAGTCGGTGATGGTGATCGGCCAGCAGAAGGGGCGTGATACCAAGGAAAAGATCTACCGCAACTTCGGCATGCCCAAGCCAGAAGGCTACCGCAAGGCACTGCGCCTGATGCGGCTGGCCGAGAAGTTCGGTATCCCCGTGCTGACCCTGGTCGATACCCAGGGTGCCTATCCCGGCGTCGGCGCCGAAGAGCGTGGTCAGAGCGAGGCCATTGGCCGCAATCTGTTTGAGATGACCCAATTGCGGGTGCCGGTGGTGGTCACGGTGATCGGTGAAGGCGGCTCGGGTGGGGCGCTGGCGATTGCCGTGGGCGACGTGGTGCAGATGCTGCAATACGCCACCTATTCGGTGATCTCGCCCGAAGGTTGTGCCTCGATTCTATGGCGTAGTGCCGACAAGGCGCCCGAAGCCGCCGAAACCCTGGGTATTACCGCCGCCCGTCTCAAAACCCTGGGGCTGATCGACAAAGTCGTGCCGGAACCGCTGGGCGGTGCCCATCGCGACCCGCAGGCCATGATGACCACGCTGCGCAAGAGCCTGCAAGACGCGCTGAAAAACCTCCAGGACAAACCGATCGATACCTTGCTCGAAGCCCGTTACGAGCGTCTGCTCGGCTATGGCAAGTTCAAGGAAGAGCGCGGCGGCTGAGGCCGATCCGCTTTATCGTCGTTTTGCAGCCACCGCTGCTGCAACGCTGAAGCCCGGCACGGCGGTCACGTTGGCCCTGTCGGGCGGACTCGATTCGGTGGTGCTGCTCGATCTGCTGTGGCGCTATCGCTGCGCCACGCCGTTTCCGCTCGCCGCCTTCCATTTCCACCACGGACTCAACCCGCAGGCCGATCACTGGCTGAGCTATTGCCGCGAGCTGTGCGCCCGGCTCGCCGTGCCTTTTTCCTGTGGCCATGCCCGTCTGACGCGCCAACCGGGCGACAGCCTCGAAGCGCTGGCGCGCGAAGCCCGTTACGCCGCGCTGGCTGAACTTGACTGCGACTATATCGCGCTGGCCCATCACGGCGACGATCAGGCCGAAACCGTGCTGTATCGGCTGCTGCGCGGTGCCGGTCCGCATGGCGCGGCAGCGATGCTGCCGCTGCGTCCGTTTGCAGCAGGGTGCCAGCTCTGGCGCCCGCTGCTGGCCGAGCCGCGCACCGTTCTGGCCGACTATGCCGCCCTGCGCGGCCTTGGTTGGATCGAAGACGACAGCAACGCCAGCCTGGACTACGACCGCAACTACCTGCGTCACCAGGTGATGCCGGTGCTACAGGCCCGCTTTCCGGCCGCCGCCGCCACGTTGGCGCGCAACGCCCAACATTTCGCCGAAGCGGCCGGATTGCTCGATGAACTGGCCAAGGCCGACGCAGGATCGACCGATCCACATTCCCCGGACGCCACGCTCCCCCTTTCATTGCTGACCGACCTGTCCCTCGCCCGCCAACGCAATCTGCTGCGTTGGTTCCTGGCCCGCCGTGCCGATCTGCACCCCGACACCAGCCAGCTCAACGAGCTGCTGCGTCAGCTGCTGTCGGCGCGCGCCGATGCCGTGCTGGCCGTGCGGCTAGGCGGCTGGATGGCCCATAGCTATCGGGGGCTGCTGTATCTGGAGCCGCGTGCTGAGGCGATTCCTACGATCGAGCCGGCCTGGGCCGATGGTGCCACGCTCGCACCGCCCAGTTGGCCCGGCAGGCTGTCCTGGTCGCCCGCTGCCGACGGGATTGCCGCGCACTGGCTTCCCGGCCTCGAAATGCGACCGCGTGAAGGCGGAGAGCGGCTAAGGTTGCGGTCGGATGGGCCGTCACGCCTGCTCAAGCATCTGTTGCAGGAGGCTGGTATTCCGCCCTGGCGGCGGGGAGGCTGGCCCCTGTTGTGGCAAGGCGAGGTGCTGGTGGCGGTGCCTGGGGTGGCGATTGCAGCGGCTTGTCGTAATTCGACGGGAGCAGGCTGGCAGCCTATATGGCAGTGGGGAAGAGGAAATATTTAATTTTTCTTTCTGTCCAGCCATACTTCTTGCAAGTATTTTTCAGGATATTTGTATTTGATCCCTCTCTCCACTAAGCAGGCTTGCCTGGCCTCAATTGGGATAAGGCCGCGTTGAGACAATACCAGCTCGATTTTGCGGCAAGGTGGAGATTGCGTGTGGATAGGGAGATATTTTGATTTTTCTTGCCTTTCCTTGCCCTTATCTTGCAAAAAAATTTCTGAATATTTTCATTTAGAGCATTTCCATTTAAGCCGGAGTCACCGCTAAGCCTGCACGCTTGCGCTTTGCGGTTCGGATATGCTGACTCCGAATTGGCAGGAAATGCGCTAAAGGCTTTTCCTGCCTGCAAGACCCGCTTCCTGGCTTACTGGGCGCTGGCCTGCATCACCGGCGTGATGCCGAGTTGGCGCAGCCGTCGTGCCATCAGATCGGCTTCTTCGCGGGTTTTGAACGGGCCGATCTGTACGCGCATCTCTAATCTGGCGGGGATGCCGGCGCTTTCGAGGCGGGAGATCAGCTTGTCGGCGTTCTCGGCGCTTTGGAACACGCCGGCCTGGACCGTATAGCCTTGACTGCCCGCCGGCAGCACGCCTGCTGCGAGTGCGGCGATGGCCTGTTCGGTGGACGGACGGCTTGGGTCCCGATGCGGTGGCGGCAGGATGGCTGTGCGTAATGGCGTGCCGGCCACCACCTGCGGTGCATCGGGCGGAATGGGATTGGCGACTACCGGGCGGGCCGGGGCCGAGGCCAGGCGGATTTCCGGTTCGGTGGTGCGTCTGGCAGCCGGTGCGGGTGGCGGGGCGGCCGGTGCGGGTGCAGCGCCCGGGGAGGTGGCGGGGGCGCTGCCGGGTGCCGGTGCATTGCCTGGTGAAGCCGGTGCGCGGCCAGGGGCCATGGGTTGACTGGTGGCAGGTGCGCTGGGTTGCGAAGCAGCCGGGGCGCGGTTGGGAGCGGGGATCTGGCCGCCTGTCGCGGGCTGGGTCAGCGAAGTCGAGGGTTGAGCCGGCCTTAACGGTTGGGCGGCGTTGGCGGGAGGCGGGTTGGGGCCAGTGGCTGGCGCCGGTGCTGTCGGGGTGGCTGTGGCGCCGTCGGGGTCGGAAGGTACGGCTTCGAGTCTGCCGCTGGCTGGTGCGGGCACGGGAGCGGGCTGGCTGGCCGATGGCGGGGTCAGCGGCAAAGGCTGTCCAATGGCTGCCGGTGCCGTGGTGTCGGGCACTGGTTGTAGGGCCGGGGTGACCGGGGCCGCTTGCGGTGGTTCGGTGACGGGAGGCAGTGGAGCGGGAGTCGGCTCGGCTGGAGGCTGGGCCTGCACCGGATTGATACGGGTGCTGCTATCTTCGGCGACGGTGGGTTTCTCGAACTGGTTGAGCAGGGTAATGGCCAGGGCTACCAGAACGATCAGGCAGATGGCGATGACCAGCCGTTGAATCAGGCGTTGCCGGATCTCCTGCTGTGCGGCCAAATCTTCGTCGTGTAGCGAGGCTTGTCCCATAAGCTGTTCGCCGCGTCGGGCGCTCCGTAACGTTGCGCCACGGCCGTCGCCGGGGCGGCAAAAGCTGGTAGAATATTAGGTCGTTCTGGTGTCGGCAAGCTGGCTTATCCGCTTACCGACGCAGTTTGCGCCCCGTATTCACCGTGGCGCAAACTTTTTCCAGTTTTAACTTGTCCATTCTGCTTTTGGAGAATATCTCAATGGCCATCGAACGCACGCTGTCGATCGTGAAACCCGATGCGGTTGCCAAGAATGTGGTGGGTCAGATCTACACCCGCTTCGAAAACGCCGGTCTCAAGATCGTCGCCGCCAAGATGAAGCATCTGTCGCGCGCTGAAGCCGAAGGCTTCTACGCCGTGCACAAAGAGCGTCCCTTCTTCAAGGATTTGGTCGACTTCATGGTGTCCGGTCCGGTGATGGTCCAGGTGCTCGAAGGCGAAAACGCCGTGCTGAAGAACCGTGAGCTGATGGGCGCCACCGACCCGAAGAAGGCTGAAAAGGGCACCATCCGCGCCGATTTCGCCGACTCGATCGACGCCAATGCCGTCCATGGCTCCGACAGCGCCGAGAATGCCGCGATCGAAATCGCCTACTTCTTCCCCGCTTCTGAAGTCTATTCCCGCTAAGCCGTACTGCGATGACCGTCAACCTGCTTGATTTCGACGCCAGCCGTCTCAACGCCTTTCTCGCCGAACGCGGCGAGAAGCCATTCCGCGCCAAGCAATTGCTGCGCTGGATCCATCATTTCGGCGAAGACGACTTCGGCAAGATGACGGACATCGCCAAGACGACCCGGGAAAAGCTGGCGGCGGAGGCCATTGTGGCGCCGCCGCGGCTTCTGACCGAACAGGCATCGAGCGATGGCACCCGCAAGTGGCTGCTCGATGTCGGTACCGGTAACGGTATCGAGACCGTATTCATCCCCGAAGACGACCGTGGCACCTTATGTGTATCGAGCCAGGTCGGCTGTGCACTCGACTGCACCTTCTGCTCCACCGGCCGGCAGGGTTTCAACCGTAACCTCAGCACGGCCGAGATCATCGGCCAACTCTGGTGGGCCAACCGAGCCCTGGGGCGCGACCCCAAGGGCGAGCGCATCGTCTCCAATGTGGTGATGATGGGCATGGGCGAACCGCTCGCCAATTTCGACAATGTGGTCGCCGCGTTGCGGCTGATGCTCGATGACCACGCCTATGGCCTGAGCCGGCGGCGAGTCACCCTGTCTACCTCGGGCCTGGTGCCGGCGATGGATCGCCTGCGCGAAGCCTGTCCGGTGGCGCTGGCCGTGTCGCTCCATGCGCCCAACGACCCCTTGCGCGACGAGATCGTCCCGATCAACAAGAAATACCCGCTCAAGGAATTGATGGCAGCCTGCCTGCGTTATCTGGAAAAGGCGCCACGCGATTTCGTGACCTTCGAATATGTCATGCTCGACGGCGTCAACGACACGCTGCTGCACGCCGAGCAACTGATTGCACTGGTACGCGATGTGCCATGCAAATTCAATCTGATTCCTTTCAATCCTTTCCCCAATTCGGGCTATCAACGCTCCCAGCCCGAAGCCATCCGCCGCTTCCGCGATCGGCTGATCGAGGCAGGCTATGTCGTCACGGTCAGAAAGACCCGGGGCGACGATATCGATGCCGCCTGCGGTCAACTGGCCGGGCAGGTGAAGGATAAGACCAAGCGGACGCTCAGGTTGGCGGCCGCGGAGCAGACCACCCACACGATACGGCTAAGCCGGGAGACGCGCCCATGAGAATCGTCCAGTTGGTGTTGTGCAGTCTGTTGTCGGGTGCCCTGACGGCCACGGCCGTCGCGGCTGAGGAAGGACAATCGGCCGCCAGGACCGAACTGGCGCGCTTGCGCACCGAACTGGCCGGCGGCTACTATGCCCGCGGCCAGTACGCCGTCGCGCTCGAAGAGGTCAAGACGGCGCTCGAGGCCGCCAGCGACTATGGCCCCGCTTATAACGTCCAGGGTCTGATCTATATGGATCTGGGCGAGCTTGATACCGCCGAGCAGAGTTTCCAGCGTGCCCTGCGGATCGACTCGACCAACCCTGACAACAACCATAACTACGGCTGGTTCCTGTGCAACAAGCGGGCCCGTTATCCCGAAGCGATCCGTTATTTCTTCGCTGCGCTGAAGAATCCGCTCTATGCCACTCCGGTCAAGTCGATCCAGCTGGTGGGCATCTGCGCGCTGCGCGGCAACGATCTGGCGATGGCCGAGGAATACCTGCAACGGGCCGACCGTATGCTGCCCAATAACGGCCAGACGGTGCTGGGCCTGGCGGGCCTTGCCTACCGGCGCGGCGAGTTGCAGCAGGCGCGTGATCTGTTGCTGCGTCAGGCCCGCCTGGTGTCGCCGAGCGCCGAATCGCTGTGGCTCAATATCCGGGTCGAGCGCAAGCTCGGCAACAGCGACGTGGAGCAGGGTTTTGCCAAGGAATTGCGTACCCGTTTTCCTGACAGCCCGGAAGCCAAGCTGCTGGCGCAACAAAAATTCGATTAACCAGCCCCGCTCAACGGCATGACCGACATCCGTACCGACCAGACTTCCCCGACGTTGTCGGCCGGCGCCATCCTCGCCGCTCACCGCCGCGAATCCGGCTATAGCGTCGACGATGTCGCCGCCAAGCTGAAGCTCGCCAAGCGCCAGGTCGAGGCCATCGAAGCCGACCGTTACCGCGATCTGCCGGGCAATACCTTTGTGCGCGGTTTTGTGCGCAACTATGCCCGCATGCTCCAGCTCGATCCACAACCGCTGCTCGACTACCTGGACCGCCATCTGCCGGCCGAAACGCCGCAGGCAGCGCTGCCCAAGCTCGCCGACGAGGCCATGCCCGATCTGCGCCCCAATGGTTCGAGCAATGGCCGTGGCTTTGGCACGGCGCTGGTGGTGGGGGTATTGATCACCCTGGTGGCGTTTGCGGCGCTGCGCTATCTCGATTTAGGGGGCAAGGAGCCGCAACTTACCTTGAGCCCGCCGGCCACCTTGCCCGACGCCCCGGCCCAGCCGGCCGTGACGACTGCCCCCTCGCTCGCCGATCCGGCGATGACTGCACCCGCTGCCACCACGGCAGCGACGCCGGCCGCCACCCCACCCACACCGGCTACGCCCACCGCCCCGGTCGAAGGGGAAGTCCGTCTGGTCACCAAGGAGGACAGTTGGGTCCAGGTGATAGACAGCAGCGGCAAGCGGCTGATCTACGGCATGGTCAAGGCCGGTGAACCGCGCGCGGTGAGCGGCGTTGCGCCCTATAAGGTGAAGATCGGCCGCGCCCAGGGCGCCGAGCTGTATTACAAGAATCAGCCTGCCGATCTGGCCGCCCATACCCAGAATGATGTCGCTTCGCTGGAATTGAAATAATGAGCAAGTTGTCCCGCCGCCTCTCCCGCCAGGTGATGGTCGGTCATGTTCCGGTCGGCGGTGGTGCGCCCGTGGTGGTGCAGTCGATGACCAACACCGATACCGCCGACGCCGCCGCCACCGTGCAGCAGGTGTATGAGCTGTGGCAGGCCGGTTCCGAACTGGTCCGCATCACGGTCAATTCGCCCGAAGCGGCGGCCCAGGTCGCCACCATCCGTGCCCGGCTCGATGCCATGGGCTGTCCGGTGCCGTTGGTGGGCGACTTCCATTTCAACGGCCACAAACTGCTGAGTCAGTACCCCGACTGCGCCGCGGCTCTGGCCAAGTACCGGATCAACCCTGGCAACGTCGGCCGCGGCAGCAAGCGCGACGAGCAGTTCGCCACCATGATCGAAACCGCCATCCGTTACGGCAAGCCGGTGCGCATCGGCGTCAACTGGGGCAGTCTTGACCAGGCCATGCTGGCCCGGCTGATGGACGAGAACTCGCGCCGGGCCGAACCGTGGCCGGCTGATGCCATGATGCGCGAAGCCTTGATCCAGTCGGCGCTCGAGAGCGCGGCCAAGGCCGAGGAGCTGGGTCTGCCGGGCGACCGGATCTGCATCTCGTGCAAGGTCAGCGATGTGCAGGACCTGATCCGGGTCTATCGCGAACTGGCCAGCCGCTGCGATTACCCGCTCCATCTGGGTCTGACCGAAGCCGGCATGGGCTCCAAGGGCATCGTCGCCTCGACTGCCGCCTTGTCGGTGCTGCTGCAAGAAGGCATCGGCGACACCATCCGCGTCTCCCTGACGCCCGAACCAGGTGAGCCGCGCACCAAAGAAGTAGTGGTGGCGCAGGAAATCCTCCAGACCATGGGCATACGCTCGTTCACCCCGCTGGTGACGGCCTGCCCCGGCTGTGGCCGTACCACCAGTACCTTCTTCCAGGAACTGGCTCAGAAGATCCAGCGCTATCTGCGCGAGCAGATGCCGGTCTGGCGCGAGCGCTACCCCGGCGTCGAGACCATGAACGTGGCGGTGATGGGCTGCGTGGTCAATGGTCCGGGCGAATCGAAGCTGGCCAATATCGGTATTTCCCTGCCCGGCACCGGTGAAGTGCCGGTGGCGCCGGTCTATGTCGATGGTGAAAAGACCGTCACCTTGAAGGGCGAGGCGATTGCCGAGGAGTTCCAGCAGATCGTCCAGCGCTATGTCGAGGAGAACTACGGCGAGGGCGGCGTGCGTCGCCGCGATGGCCGGGTAATTCCTCTTCACATAGTGTAAATATTTATTTTTATTTAAACGTCGCACCTAGTCTTGCACACTTATGGCAGAAAAAATTCAAAGCGTGAAAGGGATGTATGACATCCTGCCCGGTGAGTCGGCGTTGTGGCTCAAGCTCGAAGACATCGCCCGGCGGGTGCTGTCGCAGTACGGCTACCGCAATATCCGCACCCCGATCGTCGAACCGACCGCCCTGTTTGTCCGCGCGGTTGGCGAGCATACCGACATCGTGGAAAAGGAGATGTTCGCCTGGGAAGACGCGCTGAACGGCCATAAGCTGGCGCTGCGCCCCGAAGGGACGGCGGGCGTGGTGCGTGCGGTGATCGAACACAATATGGTGTACAACGGCCCGGTCCGGCTGTGGTACACCGGTCCGATGTTCCGCCACGAAAACGTGCAGAAGGGCCGGCAGCGCCAGTTCACCCAGATCGGGGTCGAGGCGTTCGGCTTTGATGGTCCGGACGTCGATGCCGAGCAGATCATCCTGCTGGCGCGACTGTGGCGCGAGCTGGGCCTGGCGGACGTGGCGGCGTTGCAGATCAATACCATCGGCGACCTCGACGAGCGGGCCGCCTACCGGCAGGAGCTGATCAGCTATTTCGAGCGTCACGCCGAGCTGCTCGACGGTGATGCCCGGCGCCGGCTCCATGCCAATCCGCTGCGCATCCTCGACAGCAAGAACCCGGCGATGCAGGAAATGATCGACGGGGCACCGCGTCTGCTCGATCAACTGGGCAGCGACAGCCGCGCCCACTTCGACGGCCTGTGCCGCCTGCTCGACGACGCCGGCGTCGCTTACCAGATCAATACCCGCCTGGTCCGTGGCCTCGACTACTACAACCGCAGCGTATTTGAATGGGTGACCGACCGTCTGGGCGCTCAGGGCACCATCGCAGCCGGTGGCCGCTATGACGGACTGGTGGCGCAGATGGGTGGCCGCCCGGCCCCGGCCGTGGGCTTTGGTCTTGGCATGGAGCGCGTGCTTCTGCTGATGAAGGAACTTGGTGTGGCGGCAAGCGACGAACTCGACGCCTATCTGGTCTATTCAGGCGAAGCCGCCAGCCGGCAGGCACCCCGTCTGGCCGAAGCGCTGCGCGACGCTGGTGTGCGGGTCATCCTGCACAGCGGCGGCGGCAAGTTCGCCAATCAGATGAAGCGGGCCGACGCGGCCGGTGCGGCGTTTGCCGTGATCCTGGGCGATGACGAAGCGAGCCAGGGCAGCGCCACGCTGAAGCCGCTGCGCGGCCAGGGCGAGCAACGCACGCTGGCGCAGGCCGAATTGGCCGCCGCCATACTCGGACGCTAATCATGCTGCCGGGACTCGGTCTGTCGTGGCGCCTGGTGGCGCTCGATGTGGTGGGCGCCCTGCTCGCCGGCCTTGGCATGCTGGGTCTCGCCGGTGGCGGTGGCTGGCTGCCGCCGTGGCTGACCGACAAGACCGTGGCCGGTGCGCTGTTCGGCGCCGGCCTTGGCATGATGGCCTACTTTTTCGTGGTTCTGATGAAGAAAATCAGGACAGCACAGCGCAAGCACCAGCGCCTATAAATCTAGTTTTGGAAAGAAAGCAGACAAATGGCAGCATTCGATTTGCAAGAGCAGGAACAGATCGATGAATTGAAGGCCTGGTGGAGCAAATGGGGCCGGCTGGTCAGCGGTTGTCTGATCGCCGTGGTGGTGGGCTATCTGGGCCGCCATGCCTGGCAGGCGTATCAGAACAACCAGGGCAATAGTGCCGCCGAAGCCTACGCCGCGGTCGAGGCCGGGGTCGAGGCCAAGGACCCGGCCAAGGTCCGCGCCGCTGCCGAGAAGATGCGCACCGACAATGCCAATGCCGCGCTGACCCCGCGTGCCATGCTGGTGGCGGCCAAGACCGCCTTTGAGGCTGGCGATCTCGACAATGCGCGCAAGTCGCTTGAATGGGTGGTGGCCAACGCCAAGGAAGACGCGCTGATCGATACCGCCAATCTGCGTCTGGCTGCGGTGCTGCTTGACCAGAAACAATTCGATGCCGCCTTGAAGGCCGTGCAGGGCGCCAAGGTGGCGAGCTTCGCGGCGCTGTTTGCCGATATGCGCGGCGATGTGCTGTCGATCAAGGGCGATATCGCCGGTGCCAAGGCCGCCTACCAGGAAGCCCTGGTCAAGCTCGACGCCAAGGCGCCGGTGCGCAAGCTGGTCGAAACCAAGCTCAACGCCCTGGGAGCCTAACGCCGTGCGTCCGCTCCGTTTCCCGCTGGCCCTGTCGCTGGCCGCCCTGCTAGCCGCCTGTGCCGGTGTCGACAATAGCCCGCAGCCGACGCCGCTGAGCGATATCGCCGCCAAGACCACGCTGCGTACTGCCTGGAAAGCCTCGTTCGGCCCGGGCCAGCTTTATCGTTTCGCCCCCGATATCGATGGCGAGGCAGTCTATATGGCCAGCGCCAGCCAGGGTTTTGCCGGCTTTGCCAAGGCCGACGGCCGCAAGCTCGCCGAATTCCGCGCCGAGCGGCCGCTCGCGGGTGGCATCAGCGCCAGTCGCGGCACGGTGGTGGCGGGCACGCTCAAAGGTGAGGTATTGGCCTACGAGCCGAGTGGCCGGCTCAAATGGCGGGCCCAGGTGTCAAGCGAAGTGGTGTCGCCGCCGGTCAGCGCCGAGGGGGCGGTGGTGGTGCGCAGCGTCGATGGCCGGGTCTGGGCGCTTGAGCTTGAAGATGGCAAGGTCCGCTGGCAGTTCCAGCGCAGCCAGCCGGCGCTGGTGCTGCGCAACTACGCGCCCGTCACGATCGCCGATGGCGTGGTATTCGTCGGTATGGCCGGTGGCAAGCTCGCGGCGGTATCGCTGCGCGATGGCCGTCTGCTGTGGGAATCGGTGGTGGCGCCGCCGCGTGGCGCCACCGAACTCGAGCGTGTCACGGATATCAGCTCGGCTCCGGCCGTCGAGGGCAGCGAAGTCTGCGCCGTGGCCTTCCAGGGCCGGGTCGCCTGCTTCAATGTCAGCAACGGCCAGCAGCTGTGGGCACGCGAGGTATCGAGCTATGCCGGCCTTGCGATGGATAAGAAGCAGGTCTATGTCAGCGACGAGACCGGCAATGTGATGGCGTTCGAGCGCTCCGGCGGCCGGACGCTGTGGAAGCAGGACAAACTCTATGGCCGGCGCCTGAGCGCACCGGCCGTGTATCAGGGTCTGGTGGCGGTTGGCGACTTCGAGGGGGTGGTGCATCTGCTCGATCCGGCCGACGGCTCATTCCGGGCCCGTCAGACTACGGACAAGAGCCGTATCTTGGTCGCTCCCCGGCTCGTCGATGACAAGCTGCTGGTGCAGACCGAGGCGGGCGGCCTGTTCGCTTTTGTTTCGCCTTGAGGAAGTAGCATGAAACCCACCATAGCGCTGGTCGGCCGACCCAATGTCGGCAAGTCGACGCTGTTCAATCGACTGACGAAAAGCCGCGATGCGCTGGTCGCCGACCTGCCTGGCCTGACCCGTGACCGTCACTATGGCCACGGCCGCGTCGGCGGCAAACCTTATCTGGTGGTCGATACCGGCGGCTTTGAGCCGGTGGCTGACGACGGCATCCTGTACGAGATGGCGCGGCAGACGCTGCAAGCCATCGATGAGGCCGACGCCGTGGTCTTTATCGTCGATGCCCGCATCGGGCTGACCCCGCAAGACAAGCTGATCGCCAACCGGCTGCGGCAGCTCGACCGGCCGGTACGGCTGGCGGTCAATAAGGCCGAAGGGATGCAGGCGTCCATCGTGGCCGCCGAATTCTACGAGCTGGGCCTGGGTGAGCCGTGGGCAATCTCGGCCAGCCATGGCGAAGGGGTGCGGGGCCTGATGGAGGACATCCTCGACGGCTTTACCGTCGATCCCGAGCCCGAGACGCTCGATCATCCCAAGATCGCCATCATCGGCCGCCCCAACGTCGGCAAATCCACCCTGGTCAATGCCATCCTGGGCGAGGAGCGGGTGATCGCCTTCGACCAGCCGGGTACCACGCGTGACTCGATCTATATCGAGTTCGAACGCAATGAACGCCCCTATACGGTGATCGATACCGCCGGGGTCAGACGGCGCGGCAAGGTCAACGAGGCCATCGAGAAATTCTCGGTGGTCAAGACCATGCAGGCCATCGAGGACGCCAATGTCGCGGTGCTGGTGCTCGATGCCAGCCAGGACGTGGCCGAGCAGGATGCCCATATCGCCGGTTTCGCGCTTGAGGCCGGCCGTGCCCTGGTGGTGGCGGTCAATAAATGGGAAAGCCTCGACAACGGCCAGCGCGAGCAGGTCAAACGCGATATCGCACGAAAATTGGGCTTTCTCGACTTCGCACGTTTCCATTACATTTCGGCGTTGCAGGGCCGAGGTGTGGGTGACCTGTTTGCCTCGATCGATGCCGCCTACGAGGCGGCCATGGTCAAGCTGCCCACGCCGCGATTGACCCGGGCGCTGCAACTGGCAGTCGAGAAGCAGGCGCCGCCGCGAGCGGGCATGGTCCGACCCAAGCTCAAATACGCCCACCAGGGCGGCGTCAACCCGCCGGTCGTGGTGGTGCATGGCACGGCGTTGGAACATATACCCGATAGTTACTGGCGTTACCTGGAACATTCGTTTCTCAAGATGTTCAAATTGCAGGGCACGCCACTCAAGGTCCAGTTCAAACGCTCGGCCAACCCGTTCGGCGACAAGAAGGGAACGTGACGCTGCTTGTGCTTCGGGCAAAAACTGCTAAGAAGGACAAGAGGCGTCGACTGCCGATTTGACGGAATTTCGTCGTTTTTCAATCAATTAACGGAGAATTACAACATGAGCGCGAAGGGGCAAATGCTACAAGACCCATTCCTGAACATTCTGCGCAAAGAACATGTTCCGGTGTCGATCTACCTCGTGAACGGCATCAAGCTGCAAGGCCAAATCGAATCGTTCGACCAGTATGTGGTCCTGCTGCGTAATACCGTGACCCAGATGGTCTACAAGCACGCCATCTCCACCGTCGTACCGGCCCGTCCGGTCAGCATCCCCTACGATAACCAGAAAGAACAGGCCCAGTCCGACGCCTGATCGCCGGGGCGCCTGGGAGCGCGGAGCAGCACTGCTCCGCGTTCTTGCTGTTGGTGCTGCCACTCCATCTCCCATTCCATAGGTTCAATAAGTGTTCGAACGCCATCAGGGCGGTAACGAGGCCGTGCTGGTTTGCCTGGATTTCGGCGAACCCGACTATCTCGAAAGCATTGAAGAATTCAAACTGCTGGCTGAAGGCAATGGCTATGAAGCCCGGGTGGTGATCCAGGGCAAACGGCAAAAGCCCGATGCCAAACTGTTTGCCGGCAGCGGCAAGGTCGAGGAGATCGCCGCCGCGGTGCAGGCCAGCAATGCCAGCACGGTGCTGTTCAACCACGCCCTGTCAGGCGCTCAGGAACGCAATCTGGAACGGGCGCTGCAATGTCGGGTGTCGGACCGGGTCCGGCTGATCCTCGATATCTTTGCCCAGCGCGCCCGCAGCGCCGAGGGCAAACTGCAGGTGGAGTTGGCGCAGCTGCAATATCTGTCGACCCGGTTGGTCCGTGGCTGGACCCACCTGGAGCGGCAGCGCGGCGGTATCGGCACCCGGGGCGGCCCAGGCGAGACTCAGCTGGAGATCGACCGCCGCCTGATCGGTGACAAGATGAAATCGGTCAAGGAGCGTCTGCTCCAGGTGCAGAAGCAGCGCGATACCCAGCGGCGGGCGCGCGAACGGGCAGGGCAGTTTTCGGTATCGCTGGTGGGTTATACCAATGCCGGCAAGTCCACACTGTTCAATGCCCTGACCCACGCCAATGTCTATGCAGCGAACCAGTTGTTCGCCACGCTCGACACCACTAACCGCAAGCTGTTTCTCGATCACGAGCATTCGCTGGTATTGTCCGATACGGTCGGCTTTATCCGCGACCTGCCGCACGGCCTGGTGGCAGCTTTCCGTGCCACGCTCGAGGAAACGGTGCGGGCCAGTTTATTGCTGCATGTGGTAGACGCCGCCAGCGATACCCGTGAGATGCAGATCGTCGAGGTCAACAAGGTGCTGACCGAAATCGGTGCCGACCGGATTCCGCAAATCCTGGTCTGGAACAAGATCGATCTCAAGCAAGGCGAGCCGCAGGTCGAGCGTGACGAATATGGTAAGATCCGCGCTGTCCGCATAAGCGCGAAAATGAACCAGGGCCTGGATTTGTTGCGGCAGGCGCTGGTCGAAGCGATGCCCATCTCCCCAACCACGGAATAAGCAATGTCGCAACCCGATCCGCAATGGGGCCGCCGTCGCAACGACGGTCCGCCTGACCTCGACGAAATCATTCGCGAATACTTCAACAAACTGAAGCAGTTCTTCGGTGGCAAGCCCAATCAGCCAGGCACTCCGCCGGGCAGCGGCGCCGTGCTCGGCGGCGTCGGGGTGGTGGCGGCGCTGATCGGCCTGATCTGGCTCGGCAGCGGCTTCTACTCGGTCGATGTGCGCGAGCAGGCCGTGGTGCTGCGTTTCGGCCGCTACCTCGAAACCACCGATGCCGGTCTGCGTTGGCGCATGCCCTGGCCGATCGAATCGCACGAGATCGTCAACCTGTCCGAAATCCGTTCGGTCGAGATTGGCGCGCGCGGCGATACCAAACGGCAGAACGAAGAATCGCTGATGCTGACCCAGGATCAGAACATCATCGATATGCAACTCGAAGTCCAATACGACATCAAGGATGCCGAGGACTTCCTGTTCAACAACGCCACCGCCAACCGCGACGCCACCGACCTGGTCAAGCAGGCGGCCGAGACGGCGATCCGCGAAGTGGTGGGGCGCAATAAGGTCGACTTCGTCCTGAACGAAGGCCGGGCTCAGATTGCCGCCGAAACCACCCGTCTGATGCAGAGCCTGCTCGACCATTACCGCACCGGTGTCCAGGTGTCGCGCGTCAACATCAACGACGTGCAGGCCCCCGAGCCGGTCCAGGCGGCGTTTGCCGATGCGGTCAAGGCCGGTCAGGACAAGGTCAAGCTCACCAACGAGGGGACGGCCTACGCCAATACCGTGGTGCCCAAGGCCGACGGTGACGCCGCCCAGTTGATCAAGGAGGCCGAGGGCTACAAGCAGTCGGTGATCGCCCGCGCCGAGGGTGATGCGGCCCGCTTCCGCCAGGTGGTCGACGAATACAACAAAGCCCCGCAGGTGATGCGCGATCGGCTCTATCTCGAGGCGATGCAGCAGATCCTCACCAATAGCAGCAAAGTGCTGGTCGACCAGAAATCGGGTGGCAACAGCATGCTCTATCTGCCGCTCGATAAGCTGCTCCAGCAGTCGGCCCTGCCAGCGGCACCTGCCGCCCAGCCGGCGGTCGATCCGGCTACCGCTGCCCGCAACAGTATCGAACTGCCGACTTCGACCAGTCCGGAACTGCTGCGGCCCAAGGTGGACCTGAGCATCCGGGGTGAAAGAGAGGGCCGCTGATATGCAGAAACTGATTCCGACCCTGATTATCGTGTTGTTCGGCTTGCTGATCCTCAGCCTGTCGGTGTTTACCGTGGACCAGCGCCAGTACGCCCTGGTCAGCCAATGGGGCGAGATCGTCCGGGTGATCAAGGAGCCTGGTCTGTACTTCAAGATTCCGCTGCTACAGACCAAGAGCTATTTCGACCGCCGCACGCTGACCATGGATGCCGAAGCGCCCGAGCGCTTCAACACCATCGAAAAGAAGAATGTGCTGGTCAACAGCTACGTCAAATGGCAGGTGGCCGATGTCGAGCGCTACTACAAGAGTGTGCGCGGCAATGCCACCCAGGCCGAGGCGCGGCTGCGTCGCACCGTCAACGATGTGCTGCGGGCCGAGTTCGGTCGGCAGACCGTGCAGGATGTGATCTCGGGTAAGCGCGACCAGGTGATGGATGTGGTGCGCGATGTGGTCGATGCCGATGCGCGCAAGATCGGGGTGAAGATTATCGATGTGCGGCTCAAGCGGGTCGATTTCCCCGACGACATCAGCAACGCGGTATACGACCGCATGGTGTCCGAGCGCAAGACCGTCGCCAATCAGTTGCGTTCGGAAGGTGCGGCCCAGGCTGTGACGATCCGGGCCGAAGCCGACCGCAAGCGGGTGGTGATTCTGGCCGAAGCCTATAGCAAGGCCCAGAAGCTGATGGGTGAGGGCGATGCCCAGGCAGCCGGCATCTATGCCAGCGCCTACGGTCAGAACGCCGAGTTCTACGCCTTCTACAAGAGTCTTGAAGCCTATAAACAGACCTTCAAGAACAAGGGCGACGTGCTGGTGCTCGAGCCCAATTCCTATTTCTTCAAGTACATGAAGGATCCGCGCGGCGCTGGCGCTAAGTAGTATCGCTAGCCGCGTTGGAGATGCAATCTGTGGGATAATCCGTCCCGGCAGCTGGCCCTCGCCCTGAACGGCGGGGGCCAATTGCTGTCCGCCGTTCCTTTCAGCAGCGCGCCTGCCGCGCCCGACTGCCAAGCCTGATCACCATGCGTAACTGGATTCTGCCCGAACATATCTCCGACCTGCTGCCGCCCGAGGCCCGCCGCGTGGAAACCCTGCGCCGCGCCATGCTCGATCTGGCGGCCGGTTTCGGCTACGAGCTGGTGCTGCCGCCGCTGATCGAGTATGTCGATTCGCTGCTGCCGCCTGCCGATGCTGCGCTGGAGCTCAAAACCTTCAAGCTGACCGATCAGCTGTCGGGCCGCCAGCTCGGTCTGCGTGCCGATATCACGCCGCAGGTGGCGCGTATCGATGCCCATCTGCTCAACCGTCAGGGGGTGGCGCGGCTGTGCTATGCCGGCTCGACTGTCCATGCGCTGCCCGACGGTATCCTGTCTTCGCGCGAACCGCTGCAACTTGGCGCTGAAATCTACGGCTTTGCCGGTGTGGCCGCCGATGTGGAGGTGGTGGAGCTGATGCGCGAGTGCCTGCGGTTGGCCGGGATCGAACAGGTCCATCTCGATATCGGCCATATCGGCCTGTTCCTGGCGCTGGCCGATGCGGCAGCGCTAAGCGGCGAGCGGCGCGAAGCGGTATTCCGGGCCATCCAGCAGAAAGACCTGCCAAGCCTTGCTGCGCTGGTGGCCGGTCTGCCGGCCCCGCTGGCGCAAGGTCTTGCTGCCTTGCCGACCCTCTATGGTGGCGCCGAGGTGCTGGCTGCGGCCGAGCAACGACTTCCTGCGCTGCCACCCATTACGGCCGCGCTTGCCGCGCTGCGCGATCTGACCGAAGCCTTGGCCGCGCGTGGCATCGTGCCGCATTACGATCTGTCCGAGCTGCGCTCGGGCTACTACCACACCGGCCTGGTGTTTGCCGCCTATGCCGAAGGCTGGGCCAATGCGGTGGCGCGCGGTGGCCGCTATGACCATGTCGGCGAGCGCTTCGGTCGGCCGCGTCCGGCCACCGGTTTCAGCGTCGATTTGAAGGAACTGAGCCGCCGGCTGGCGCCGGCACTGGCCCGGCGCGCCATTCTGGCACCCGACCGGCTCGATCCGGCCCTGGCCGATGCGATCCGTGCGCTGCGCAGTGCCGGCGAAACGGTGGTGGTACGGCTGGGCGAGGTGATCGATGTCGAGGAGCTGCATGCCGACCGCGAACTGGTCGAGCGCGGCGGTCAATGGCAAGTGGTGCCGCTCGGCGCCTAAGATAGAGAAGTGCGCGGGCCGGGCCCGCGCGTCGATTCCTGTCCGGCCGGCCTTCGAGCGGCCGTCCGGCCCGCCGTCCGCGGCGGACTCCCTAAGTCTGAACGAGGAAGATTCCAATGAGCCGTAATGTAGTCGTGATTGGCACCCAATGGGGTGACGAAGGCAAAGGCAAAATCGTCGATTGGCTGACCGATCACGCCGATGGGGTGGTGCGCTTCCAGGGCGGTCACAATGCCGGTCATACCCTGATCATCGGCGGCAAGAAGACGGTGTTGCGCCTGATCCCGTCGGGCATCCTGCGCGAAGGCGTGGCCTGCTATATCGGCAATGGCGTGGTGCTGTCGCCGTCGGCACTGCTGACCGAAATCGACGAACTCGAAGCCGGCGGCGTCGATGTGGCCTCGCGGCTCAAGATCTCCGAAGCCTGCCCGCTGATCCTGCCCTACCATGTTGCCATGGACCAGGCGCGCGAACAGGCCAAGGGCGCCGGCAAGATCGGCACCACGGGCCGTGGCGTCGGCCCGGCCTATGAAGACAAGGTCGCCCGCCGCGCCATCCGGGTGCAGGACCTGTTCCACCGCGAGCGTTTCGCCGCCAAGCTGGGCGAGAACCTCGACTATTACAACTTCATCCTCAAGAACTACTACCACGTCGATACCATCGACTTCCAGCAGACCCTCGAAGAAACCTTCCGTCTGGCTGAGCGGATCAAGCCGATGGTGGCCGATGTATCGCGTCTCTTGAACGAGCGCCATGCCGAAGGCCGCCGTTTCCTGTTCGAAGGTGCCCAGGGCACGCTGCTTGACGTCGACCACGGCACCTATCCCTTTGTCACGTCGAGCAATTGCGTGGCCGGCACCGCCTCGTCGGGCGCTGGGGTGGCACCGCAGATGCTGCACTATGTGCTCGGCATCACCAAGGCCTATACCACCCGGGTCGGCTCGGGTCCGTTCCCGACCGAGCTGTTCGATGATGTGGGCGCTGGCCTGGCCAAGCGCGGCAATGAATTCGGTTCGGTCACGGGCCGGCCGCGTCGCTGCGGTTGGTTCGACGCCGCTGCGCTCAAGCGCTCGATCCAGATCAACGGCGTCTCGGGCCTGTGCATCACCAAGATGGATGTGATGGATGGCATGGAATCGATCCAGATCTGCGTCGGCTATGAAATCGACGGCCAGCGCCGCGATATCCTGCCGGTGGGCGCCGAAGAGCTGGCCGGCTGCAAGCCGATCTACGAGGAAATGCCGGGCTGGAGCGACAGCACGGTCGGCATCAAGCGCTACGACGAGCTGCCGCTCGCTGCCCGCAACTATCTCAAGCGGATCGAAGCCGTGACCGGCGCGCCGATCGATATCATCTCGACCGGCCCGGACCGCGAAGAAACCATCGTGCTGCGTCACCCGTTCGAGGCCTGATCTGATGACCGTGCTGTCCGTCAACGTCAATAAGATCGCTGTATTGCGCAATTCGCGTGGCGGTGTGCTGCCCGATGTGGTCGAGGCGGCCCGCTGCTGTATCGCTGCCGGCTGCGGCGGCATTACGGTGCATCCACGTCCCGACCAGCGCCATATCCGGCCCGATGATGTACGCGCGCTGGCCGCGCTGACGGCCGCTACGGTCGAGTTCAATATCGAAGGCAATCCGTTCGCCCCGCCGCGCGGCAGCTATCCGGGCCTCAGCGCCCTGATTGCCGAAACGCGACCGGCCCAGGCCACCCTGGTACCCGACGGCGATGGTCAGATCACGTCCGACCATGGCTTTGATCTGCGCCGTGACGGCGAACGGCTCAAGCCGCTGATCCGTGAACTCAAGTTCCATGGCTGCCGCGTCAGCCTGTTCATGGACGCCGGTTCGCCCGATATCGAGCTGGCTGCCGATATCGGTGCCGACCGGATCGAGATCTACACCGGCCCCTATGCCGAAGCCTTCAGCCGCGGCGATTATGCGGCCGAGCTGGCCCGCTGCGCCGACACTGCCCGCCGCGCCCGTGCGGCCGGTCTGGCGGTCAATGCGGGGCACGATCTCGATCAGCGCAATCTGGGGCCATTCCTGCGCGCTTTGCCGGAAGTGGAGGAAGTGTCGATCGGTCATGCCCTGATCGGCGAGGCACTCTACGATGGACTGGCGGCTACGGTTGCCAATTACCTGAAGGTGATTGCGGCCGCACGCAGTTAAGCCGATAGCCGGCCCGTTCGACGGGCCGGCTATTTTATTTTTTGTTTAGATAGATTTCTGAGTCTTGCAGACGTTTTGCAGATTTTTTTCTACAAAACAGAGAAATATGAAAAAGCCGCGAAACCTGATCGATTTCGCGGCTTTTGGCAATTCGGTGGTGCCCAGGAGAAGACTCGAACTTCCACGGTATTGCTACCGCTAGGACCTGAACCTAGTGCGTCTACCAATTCCGCCACCTGGGCAACGTCAGACTGTCGTCTGGCGTAGAGCTGTGCATTATAGAGATTTCAGAAAGTCTGTCAACGATTGATGCGAAAAATTTTAAGGATGGAAGCGGGCCAGCGGCTTGATCAAATCGGAGGATAGATATTGCGAAACTTGATGGGCAGGGATAAAGCAAAAGACCGCGAATTGCTTCGCGGTCTTTCGTTGAATTCGGTGGTGCCCAGGAGAAGACTCGAACTTCCACGGTATTGCTACCGCTAGGACCTGAACCTAGTGCGTCTACCAATTCCGCCACCTGGGCAACGCTAGACAGTCGATTTGCAACGATTTGTCTTGCGTAGAGGGCCGTATTATAGGGAAAATCGCCGGAGTGTCAATATTTCATCCGCAAAACTTTCCGATTTGTTTCCCCCGAGCGCGGGTCTGCCAATCCATGGCTGGACCGACGCACGCTAATTGCCTACAGAAAAAACAAAAGACCGCGAATTGCTTCGCGGTCTCTGTTGAATTCGGTGGTGCCCAGGAGAAGACTCGAACTTCCACGGTATTGCTACCGCTAGGACCTGAACCTAGTGCGTCTACCAATTCCGCCACCTGGGCTTCGAACATCGCTGCTTCGCAGCAGCGCGTCGAGAGATGCGCATTATAGAGAAAGAAAAAACCATGTCAAGCATGGACAATACAAAAAGTAAAAACACCCATCTACCCAAAGCCGCCCAGGCGCTGCGCGCCGCCGACCCCTATCTCGAACAGGAACGGCAGCGCTATTCCAATCCATTGCCCAGTCGCGGCTATATGCTGCAACTGCTGGTCGAACGTGGCACCCCGATGCCGGTCGAGGAACTGGTCGAGTTGTTCGCGATCCAGCCCGACGAGGCCGATTTCTTCCAGCGTCGTCTGAACGCCATGGCGCGTGAAGGCGATATCGTGATCAACCGCAAAGGCGCCATCTGCGTCGCCGACAAGCTCGACCTGATCAAGGGCCGGGTGCAGGGCCATGCCGATGGCTTTGGCTTTGTGGTGCCCGATGACGGCAGTCCCGATCTGTTTCTGTCGCCCAAGGAAATGTACAAGGCGCTCCATGGCGACCGGGTGATGGCGCGCGAAATCGGCATCGACCGCCGTGGCCGGCGCGAGGGCAAGATCGTCGAGGTGCTGGAGCGGGTCAATAAGCTGCTGGTCGGCCGTCTGTTCGACGATCGCGGCGTGCGTTTCGTGGTGGCCGAGGAAAAACGGATCAGTCAGGACATCCTGATCGAGCCGGGCTCGGGCAGCCTGGCCGCCGAGCCGGGCCAGGTGGTGATGGTCGAACTGCTGACCCAGCCCAGCCACTATACCCAGCCCATGGGCCGCATCGTCCAGGTGCTCGGCAATTACGGCGACCCGGGCATGGAAATCGAAATCGCCCTGCGCAAACACGACCTGCCGCGTGAATTCCCGGCCGAGGCCCAAGCACAGGCCGAGCGTACCCCGCAAAAAGTCAGGAAGCAGGATTGGAAGACGCCCGAAGGGCTGGAGCGGGTCGATGTGCGCGAACTCGATCTGGTCACCATCGATGGCGAGACTGCGCGTGACTTCGACGATGCGGTCTATGCCGAACGCCAGGGCCGCGACTGGCGGCTGGTGGTGGCGATTGCCGATGTCTCGCACTATGTGCGGCCGGGTGATGCACTTGATCGGAGCGCCTATGAGCGCGGTACCTCGGTCTATTTCCCGCGCCGGGTGATTCCGATGCTGCCCGAAGCGCTGTCGAACGGTATCTGTTCGCTCAATCCGGAAGTCGAGCGGCTGTGCATGGTGTGCGATATGACGCTGGGCGCGCGCGGCAAGATCAAAAGCTACCGTTTCTATCCGGCAGTGATGCGGTCCAAGGCCCGTTTCACCTATAACGAGGTCTGGGACATTCTGCAACAGCCCATCGGTCCAGCCGCCCAGAAGCGGGGTGGGCTGGTGGCGGGCCTGCAGGATTTATACGCCTTGTTCAAGGTGCTGCTGCGGCAACGGGAGCGGCGTGGCGCCATCGACTTCGAGACCACCGAAACGGTGATGGAATTCAACGACCACGGCAAGATCGAACGCATCGTTCCGGTCCGGCGCAACGATGCCCATCGGCTGATCGAGGAATGCATGCTGGCGGCCAATGTCTGCGCAGCCGACTATCTGGGCCAGCATCACCATACGGCCTTGTACCGTATCCACGAAGGGCCGACCGAACAGAAGCTCGAAGCGTTGCGGCGCTTTCTCAACGAACGCGGTCTGAGCCTGGGCGGCGGGGACGATCCCGAGGCACGCGACTATGCCGAGCTGATTACCCAGATCAAGCCACGACCCGATGCGGCGCTCTTGCAGACCCTGATGCTGCGTTCGCTGCAACAGGCGGTCTACAGTCCCGAGCGGCTCGGCCATTTCGGGCTGGCTTATGAGGCCTATACCCATTTCACTTCGCCGATCCGGCGCTATCCCGATCTGCTGGTACATCGTTCGATCAAGGCGGTACTGGCCGGCACGCGCTACCAGCCGGGCGACTGGGCCGCGATCGGCCATCACTGCTCGGCGACCGAGCGCCGCGCCGACGAAGCCACCCGCGATGTCGAGAACTGGCTCAAGTGCTTCTTCATGCGCGACAAGATCGGCGAGGAATTCGACGGCATCATTACCGCCACCACCGGTTTCGGGGTGTTCGTGCTGCTGAGCGACCTCTATGTCGAAGGCCTGGTGCATATCTCCGAACTGGGCAGTGACTACTTCCATTTCGATGCGCCGAGCCACACCTTGCGCGGCGAGCGCAGCGGTCGCAGCTTTGGCCTGACCGACCGCTTGCGGGTCCGGGTGGCCCGGGTCGATCTGGAAACCAGCCGGATCGAGCTGACTCTGGTCGAAGCCGCCACGGCGTCGCCCGACACCTCCGAGCCCAAGCCGGCGCGCGCCGCGCGCAAAGGGAAATAGACGATGAAGCCACTTGCCTGGGAGGAATGCGACCGTTTCGCCTGGCTATCGGTACCCGTATGGGTACTGGACCTTGCGGCGCGGCGCATCGTCTGGGCCAATGCCGCCGGATTGCGGCTATGGCAGGCCGACGATGCGGCAGCGTTGAGCCGGCGCACGCTCGACTGCGACGAGGCGGCCTGGGATTCGCTCGGTGCCCTGCACGAAGCGCTGTGGCGCGGCGAACCGGTGGCGCTTGACTGGCATCGTTTTCCCGGGCTGAGCGCCCACCATATCGCGCTGAGCACTGCGCCAATGTATCTGGCGGGCGGCGGTCACGGCATGCTGCTGCAAGCCGAACGCGGGGCCGGGGAAACCGACCCGGCGGCGCTGCGCGGGGTCGAGGCGGTCCTGCATTTCGCCATTGCCGTGGTGATGTTCGATCTCGAAGGCGGGGTACTGATGAAGAACCCGGCTGCCTTGCGGGCCTTTCCGCAACTGGGCAGCGAAGGTGCCAGCTTCTTCGAGCTGTTCGACCCGGTCGAGGAGGGACGCGAAGTCTGGCGTGGCGCGATCGAGAACGGGGTGGACCAGGGGGAGCGGCTATTGGCCAGTCAGCCGCAGCCGCGCTGGTACGGCTATATCCTGCACCGCGCCATCGACCCGGTCAGCGGCGACCAGGCCATGCTGCTGACGGCGCAGGATGTGACCGAACGGGTCCAGTCGGAACAGCGCTTCCGGGTACTGTTCGAGCAATCGGCCAATGCGATGTTGCTGTTCGATCCGGTCGACGACTGCATCGTCGACTGCAACCGGGCCGCCGTGCAGTTGCTGCGGCTGGCCAGTCGCCAGCAATTGATCGAGGGCGACCCGGCCCGTTTTTATCCGCAACGCCAAAGCGATGGCCGTTCTTCGCGCGACAAGGCCATCGAGATGGCCGAGCGCGCGCTCAAGCGCGGCTGGCATCGCTATGAATGGCTGCTGCTGCGCGCCGATGGCAGCGAGATTCTGGTCGAAGTCACCCTGTCGCCCGTGACGGTGGGGCGGCGCACCCTGCTGCTGGCGGTGTGGTACGACCTGTCGCTCAGAAAGCAATTCGAACAGGAACTGGTGGCGGCGAAAGAGGCGGCCGAAGCGGCCAACCAGGCCAAGAGCCAGTTTTTGGCCAATATGAGCCACGAAATCCGCACCCCGCTCAACGCGATCATTGGCATGGCGCGGCTGCTGCAGGATACGGTGCTCGACCCCAGTCAGCAGGGTCATCTCGAAGTGATCCGCTATGCCGCCGACAGCCTGCTTGGGCTGGTCGGCGACATTCTCGACTTCTCCCGCATCGAGGCCGGCAAGCTCGCGCTCGATCAGCATGTATTCGATCTGCATGCCCTGGCCCGCAAGACCATGGGGCTGATCCGCTTCCGGGCCGAGGAAAAGCATCTGAACCTGACCCTCACGGTATCGCCCGATCTGCCACGCTGGGTCGAGGGCGACGAGGGTCGTTTGCGGCAGGTGCTGATCAATCTGCTGGGCAATGCGATCAAATTCACCGAAACAGGCGGCGTCGAGCTGCGGCTCGAGGCCAATGGCAACGACCATGCGCTCGAGTTGAGCGCGGCCGTGCTCGACACCGGCATCGGGATTCCGCCGCATAAGCTCGATGCGATTTTCGAGGCATTTGCCCAGGCCGACGAATCGATCACTCGGCGCTATGGCGGCAGCGGCCTGGGCCTGACCATCTCGCGGCGGCTAGTGGCGGCGATGGGCGGCCGGCTATGGGCCGACAGCCTGCCGGGTGTCGGCAGCACCTTCCATTTCACGGTCCAGCTCCAGCCGGCCAGCCCGCCGCCTGAAACCGTGATACCGATGGCCTCGGGCTCGCTGCGCTCACTCGATATCCTGCTGGCCGAAGACAATGCGATGAATCAACGGCTTGCCACCGCCGTGCTCGAACGCGCCGGCCACCGGGTGACCATTGCCCACAACGGCGCCCAGGCGCTGGCACGGCAGCGCGACCACGACTACGACCTGATCCTGATGGATATGCAGATGCCCGAACTCGACGGCCTGCAGGCCACCCGGCTGATCCGGGCCGAGGAGCCGCCCGGACGACATATCCCGATCATCGCCATGACCGCCGATGTCACGGCCGACAGCCGAGGTCGCTGCCTGGCGGCAGGAATGGACGATTATCTGACCAAGCCGCTATCGCTCGAAGCACTCGATCTGGTGCTGGCCCGGGTGGCGGCCAATCTCGGGCCTGCGCCGCTGCTGCCTGCGGCCACCCCGCCTGCCACCGCTGTACCTAGCCCTGCTGCCATGATGCCGACACCACCTGCGCTTACCCCTTCCTTGTCTACGGTTCTCGATTCTGTATTGGAGCCGTCCGCCTCCGCGCCGGCGCGCAACTGGGATGCCGCCCGGGCCGCTGAGCTGTGTGGCGGCAACTGGGTCCTGCTGGCCGAGCTGGTCGGCCTGCTGCTTGAAGAGTGGCCGCAACGGCGCACTTTGCTCGACCAGCTGACGGCCGCGGCCGATCCGACCGGTCTGGCGCAATTGGCCCATAAGATGAAGGGAAGTTTTGGCGCGCTCGCGCTGACTCAGCCCAGCGATGCGGCCTATGCCGTCGAGCGGGCCGGGCGTGATGGTCGGGTTGACCTTGACGCGATCGGTCGTCTGCGCGAAGCGGGCGATGCCACCGGTGCCATGCTGCGGCAATGGCTGGCCGAGCGGGTCCACCAGCCGGGCTGAGTGACCAACGGTCAATACAAGTGGTCCGGATTTCTGGCACTTTCCAATATATTTTCTTTATTTTCCGCTATGTATCTTGCAAATGTTTTGCATGATATTTTATGCGGAATGCGCTGACCGGCTGTTCCGTGTCCAGGACGGCTCAGGCCGTCTTCAGGCCATGCCACGGATCAACTGGTCGATCTTGGTGCGGTATTCATTGCTGACCTCGGTCAATTTGACGCCGGTGCGGAATTCGCCCAGCGGACCGACCAGCGAGGAATAGATCGGTTTACCGTAGACCTCGACATAGCTGACGCTGATATGCAGCACGTCGGGAATTTGCAGGATGATGCGGTAGGTGAAGTGCGGAAACAGCTGTTCCGCACAGAACAGTGAAATGCCTTTGGCCGCTACCTCGGTGGCATGGGCCTGAATGATGTGGTCGGGCTGGTGGGTCGGGATAACGGCCGCTTTCCAGCGGACCAGGCGACGACTCGATGTGCGTTGATCGAACATGGCAGCCCGTAGGGTGGGGGAGGGGTGCGCCGGCCGGGGCGCTGCTCGACCTCATTCTAAGTAAACTCGCGCGCGGCCGCCAAGACGGACGCTATGGCGGGCGTGTTACCCTTGCCCGATTGCGCCAACCCCTTATTGGAGAATGCCGATGTATTTCGTGGATCGTTCGATCGCCGTCATCAAGCCCAAGCAGCCGTTTCTCGACTGGCTCAACCAGATGCCCGGCAATGATGTCACCCTGTCGCTGGCCGATATCCGCAGCGACTGCACGGTCCTGATGATTCCCGAAGTCAACGAGCAGGAGGACGGTATCGCTTATATCGACGATATCGCCGACAAGGTGTTCGAGATGGAGCTGGCCTCCTGGTATCAGGACGAGAAGCTGTGGCCCAAGAGCCGCACGCTCAAGTTGTTCTGGGAGTGGTTCGACGTCGAGATCCATACGGTGGTGATGGATACCATCGATCAGGACATCCACAATTCCCCGGTCGATCACGGCCTGCACTAGGCCGTTGCCGTTATTGCGCCGCTGTGCGCTTGCCTTTGGAGGTTTGCTATGCCGTTTTCCATCCGCCTGGCCGTGCTGGCCCTGGCAGCCACCGTCGCTTCAGCCGAGGTGCCGCGCTACAACCAGATCAGCCTACAGGCCGAAGTCCGGCGCGAAGTGGTCAATGATTGGGTGCAGGCCACGCTGTATGTGGAATTCAGCGACCCGCAGCCGGCGGCGCTGGCCGATCGGCTTAACCGCTCGCTCGATGAGGCACTGGCGCTGACCCGTGCCTATCCGGCGATCAAGGCGGCGGTGTCGGGCAACCAGACCTACCCGCTCTACAGCCAGAACAATAAACCGGCCGGCTGGCGCGGCCGGGCCGATCTGCGGCTGGAGAGCGGCGATCCCAAGCAGCTGGCCGAACTGGTCGGCAAATTGCAGGCCAAGATGCAGTTGGCGGAAATGAATTTCTCGGTGGCGCCGGCCAGCCGCGACAAGGCGGAAACCGAACTGATCGACGCCGCGGTCAAGGCTTTCCGCCAGCGTGCCGAGGCGGTACAGAAAAGCCTTGGCGGCAAAGGCTACAAGCTGGTCGGTCTGGCCATCAATACCCAGCAAAGCGGCGGACCGCAGCCGCGTTTCGAGAGCTTCAGCCGGGGTGCCGTGATGGCCGCCGCGCCGGCCTCGCCGCCGGTCGAGGCCGGCAGCAGCCAGGTGACAGTCAGCGTCAACGGCACCATCGAACTCGAGTGATTTCCGATGCGCCCGGGCCCGCCCGCGCAGCGTCTACAGCTCCGACCGTCACGTCGGCAGGACATGGCGGCCGCCCTGTTGCGGATGGCCGCCCTGCTGGCGCCGTGGGCGGCCGGGCTGGCTCCCGAATACGGTGCGCTGACGGCACTGCTGCTCTATGGCGAAAGCCGCCGCCAGCCCGCCTTTCCCGTCCGGCTTGAATTCGAACCGGACGGCCGCTTGCAGCTCGGCGACGCGGCCACCTTGCACGCCGTCGAGCACTACCGTCCTCTGCTCTGCACCCGCTGGCTGGTGGTATTGGCGCTGCGGCTGCCCGGCGCTCCGCAGCGCCTGTGGCTATGGCCCGATAGCCTGAGCGCCGACGACTGGCGGCGGCTGCGCGCCCGCCTGGCCTGGTCGATCACGGATGTTTCTTCCTCACAACAGATTTCTCGCTGACAGACGCGCTGTTCGCGCCAGTGTTAGTGGCAAGAATGTTGTATTTTTTTAACATTCGCGCCAAGCGCTGTCGTATCGCCGGCCGATTCGATTGCCGCTGATCAAGCCCGGCTTCTATGATCGGGGCCGGGTCGCCAGCTCTGACCGGTGGCCCATCCCGCAAGTATCCGGAGAGTCTTCAAAGCGCATGGACCGGTTGGCGCCGGTGACGCTGTGGAGTCGTCTTATTCAGCAGGTAGAGGAAAACTAAGAATGATGAAATTGAAACGAGTCGCGCTGGCCGTGGCTGCGATCGGTTATGCCGGTCTGGGTTTCAGCGTCCAGGCCGCCGAGGTTGCCAAAGCCGAGCGGATCGATGTGACCGGCACCAGTATCAAACGGGTCAGCAAGGAAGGCGCGCTGCCGGTGGTGACGGTCAAACGTGAAGAGATCGAACGCTCGGGCGCCCAGACGGTGGCCGATGTGCTGCAATCGCTGACCGCCAACGCCGGCAGCTTCGGCGACCAGACTGTGGCGATCTCCGACTCGGCCAGCTTCTCCTCGGTTTCGCTGCGCGGCCTTGGCCCGAGCAGCACGCTGGTGCTGCTGAACGGCCGCCGGGTGGCGGTGGCCAGCTTCGATTCGAGCGGCGGCAATTTCGTCGATCTGAATACCCTGCCGGTCGGCGCGATCGAGCGGGTCGAAGTGCTCAAGGACGGCGCTTCGGCCATCTACGGCTCCGATGCCATCGCCGGCGTGGTCAATATCATCACCAAACGTAACTACAAGGGCCTCGAGGCCAAGGCCGGCTACCGTCAGTCCGATCGCGGCGACGGTGAGGAATTCAGCACCACCCTGTCGGGCGGTCTGGGTGACCTGGCAGCCGACGGCTATAACCTGCTGGTCTCGTTCGACTTCCTGACCCGTGAAGCCATCCGCCAGGTCGACCGGCCGTGGAGCCGCTTTGCCGACCAGCGTCCGCGCAACGGCCGCGACGGCCGCAGCGGCACGGGTTTTCCGATTTCTTACGCCAAGTACGATCCGCGTACCCCCAATGCCCCGCTGGTGTTCCAGTCCGCGGCCAATTGCCCGCCTGAGAATGTCCGCCGCAGCGGCAACAGCTCCTTCTGCGCATTCGATTTCAACCCGTATCAGGATCTGCAACCCGAGAGCGAGCGCTACAGCACCTTCGCCTCGTTCAACAAGACCCTGAGCGAGAACGCCCGCCTGTTTATCGAAGGCTCGTTCAGCAACTCCAAGACCACCACCCGGCTTGCCCCCGGCCCGCTGGTCGGCGATCAGGAATTCAACCAGGACGGCTCCTTCCGCTACCTGATCAACCCCGATGCCCCGACCAACCCGTTCCGTGGCAGCGGCGCCTACACCCTGGTGCGCTACCGTCCGCTCGAAGCGGGCGGCCGGATCATGGACTACGACACCGACACCTACCGCCTGCTCGGTGGCGTCAAAGGCACCTTCAGCAACTGGGACTACGAAGTGGCCGCCGGCTACTCGGCCAGTGAAACCGAGCAGATTCAGAACGGCTACTACAACGCGAGCAAGTTCCGCGAAGCGCTGGCCACCGGCCGGATCGACCCGTTCAAGACCAACAGCCCCGAAGTGATCAATTCGCTGCTGGTCGGCCCGATGCATAGCAAGGGCAAGTCGACTTCGAAATATATCGACGGCAAGCTGTCGGGCGAACTGACCGAACTGCCGGCCGGCCCGCTCGGTATGGCCGTGGGCTTCGAAATCCGCCGCGACGAGATCAAGAATGTGCCGGATATCAATGTCCAGGCCGGCAACGTGTTCTCGACCGCCCAGGACAGCGGCGCCAACGGCCGCCAGGACGTCGATTCGATCTTCACCGAACTCAATGTGCCGCTGCTGAAACAACTGGAGCTTCAACTGGCGCTGCGCGGCGACCGCTACAAATATGCCGGCCGCTCGATCAGCAACACCAGCCCCAAGGTGGCCCTGCGCTTCCAGCCCAGCAGCAATCTGCTGCTGCGTGCTTCCTACAACGAGGCTTTCCATGCGCCTTCGCTGTTCCAGCTCTATAAGAAGTCGGAGTCGTTCGAGTTCATCACCGATCCGCTGCGCTGCCCGGTGACACAGGTCGACCAGGACTGCGGCGGCTTCCAGTTCAAGACCCAGGTGATCGGCAACGCCGAACTCGAGCCCGAAACCGCCAAGAGCTACAACCTCGGTCTGGTGTTCGAGCCGGTGCGTAATGTCTCGTTCGGCATCGACTACTTCCGCATCGACAAGAAGAAGTCGATCGAGAACCTGACCGGCGAAGTGGTGGTGGACAAGTTCCCCAACGACCCGCGCTTCGTGCGTCGCCTGCCCGATGAAGTGCTGCCCAATGGCACTCGCATCCCCGGTCCGATCGCTGAGGTCTACGACAAATATCTCAACCTGGGCGTTACCAAGACCGACGGCTTCGACATCGACCTGAAGTTCTCGACCGATCTTGGCAGTGTTGGCAAGTTCAGCTTTGCCAATGCGATGACTTATGTGCGCAGCCACAAGAAGTCGGTGGTCGATCCGGCTACCAAGGTGGCCGATCCACTCCAGGAATACGTCGATATCATCGACTACCCGCGTATCCGCAACGCCACCACCTTCAACCTCGACAGCGGCAGCTGGGAGAACACGCTCAATATCAACTTCGTCGACAGCTACAGCGACGACGAGGTGCCGAGCCGTGTGACCGCCCAGACCCGTCGCGTGTCCTCGTTCACCACGGTCGATTGGCAGCTGGCGTACAAGGGCATCAAGGGTGCCCGTCTGGTGTTCGGCGCCAAGAACCTGTTCGATCGCGAACCACCGTCGATCCAGTCCGGCTCGACCGCCTCGAGCGGCTACAACGGCAACCTGATCGATGGTCGTGGCCGCATGCTCTATATCAGCGGCAGCTACACCTTCTTCTGATCGAACGGCTTGATCGGCGTCGGGCTCTCGCCCGGACTCACACAGAAACGCCACCCTGTTGCAGGGTGGCGTTTTTGCTATGGGAGCCAGATAAGGTGTTATCTATTTGCAACACTGCTGACCTGCTGGGTCGGCAAGACGGAGGGCCGGGGGAGGTGAGCAGCGATGAGTGCTCGATGTCTGGAGTTGTGGAGGGAAAATAAAAAAATGTGAAATATTTGTGCAAGACATGAAGTATTGTATTTGTGTTTTTAAACAAAAATTCAATAACGGTGTATTTGGTGTCGTCTCGCCGTCCGATCGGAGCCACAAGGGGAAGCCAGGCCCTCAGGCGGGATAACTGCACGATACCAACAGGTCTGCCAGGCTGTATGTTGCATATTGAATACAGGTTTCAGGGCCGTGCGGCAAATGCGCACACCTTCATTGCTGCACCTTGGTGCTGCCTTCTATGATCGCTTGCATCCGACCGGAAAACGCCAGACGACCTTAGTCGCCCTTTCCGGCCGTCGCGCGGTGGGTCCGCCGGGAGACGGGCCTTCCGCAAACCAATCGTTTCAGCAGGGGAGAACATCAATGAAATTGAAGCGAGTTGCGCTGGCCATCGCGGCCATCGGCTGTGTCGGTGCCAATGCCTGGGCCGAAGAGGTACAGCAGGCCGAGAAGATCGAAGTGACCGGTACCAGTATCAAGCGGATTGCCAAGGAAGGCGCGCTGCCGGTGCAGGTGTTCCGCCGCGACGAAATCCAGAAGACCGGTGCGACCTCGGCGGCCGAACTGCTACAGAAACTGCCGGCGATCCAGGGCTTCACGGCGTCGTCCGAGGCAGTCGGTGGTGGCGGTGGCGGCTTTGCCGGTGCCTCGCTGCACAATATCGGCGAATCGCGCACCCTGGTGCTGGTCAATGGCCGCCGCGTCGCCAGCTGGGCCGGCCAGACCATCACCGGCGCCGGCGCCGGTATCGACCTCAACACCCTGCCGCTGGCCACCATCGAGCGGATCGAAGTGCTGTCCGACGGCGCCTCGGCCCTGTACGGTTCCGATGCGGTGGCCGGCGTGATCAATTTCATCCTGCGCAAGAAGCAGACCGAAGGCGAAGTGTTCGGCAGCTATATCAAGCCGCAGGATGGTGGTGGCGAAGAGGCCCGCTTCAATATCACCAAGGGCTTTGGCGACCTGTCGAGCGACGGCTTCAATGTGCTGCTGTCCTACAGCCACGACGAGCAGAAGCTGCTCAAATCGGGCGACCGCGACTTTGCCAAGACCGGCCTGATCAATTTCTCCTACGGCGGCAAACGCTACCAGTTCTTCAACGGCTCGCCGCGCGGCATTCCGGCCAATATCGCGGTCGATGGCTATCTGGTCAGCCCCTACTACAAGGCCAACGGCCAGTGTCCGGCCAACCATCTGGCCGTTACCGATATCGATCCGACCACCAATAAGCAGTATGTCTCCTGCTATTTCGATTACATCAGCTCGGTTGAAATCCTGCCCGAATCGAAGCGCGACAATGCGCTGGTCTCGGTCAGCAAGACCCTGGGCGCCAACCATACGCTGTTTGCCGACCTGATCTGGTCGCGCTTCGAGCTGACTTCGCGGATCGCCCCGTCGGTGGGCGATGTGCCGATTCCGACCACTTCTCCGTTCTACCACTACGCCCGTGATGCCGGCGCCACCGGCAACGTCACCGCCCACTGGCGCCTCTACGATGCCGGTCATCGCACCAATAACAACGAGACCGAGGCCAAGCACGTCACGGTCGGCATGAAGGGTCTGATCGGCGGCTGGGACTATGAGACCGCTTACACCCACTCGGTCAACGATTGGACCGAAACCCACGAAGACGGCTGGCTCAAGGGCAACGAACTGCTGGCAGCGCTCAATTCGGGCAAGCTCAACCCGTTTGTTGGCATCGGCCAACAGTCCAACGAGGGCATGAGCCTGATCCGCAACGCTCAGAACCGGGGTCTGTTCAAGGCCGCGACCTCCAAGCTCGACTTTGTCGATTTCCACGCTTCGGGCGAACTGTTCCAGCTCGGCGGTGGTGCGGCCATGCTGGGCGCCGGTATCGACTACCGGCGTGAATCGACCGACTACCGGCCCAGCGCCATGGCCCGTGGTGTCGGCAACTTTATCGTCGGCGACTCGTCGAGCGAAGTGGCCTTCCTGGTCAAGCGCCATGCCTGGGGCGCCTTCGGCGAACTGGCCCTGCCGGTCATGAAAGACCTCGAACTGACCGCTGCGCTGCGCCATGACCGCTATTCCGACTTTGGCAGCACCACCAACTACAAGCTGGCTGCCCGCTACCAGCCGTCGCGTTCGATGCTGCTGCGCGGCTCGATCGGCTCGGGCTTCCGCGCTCCTTCGGTCCCACAGACTGCACCGATTCTGCAATCCTACGGTGTGACCGGTTCGCCCTATGCCTGTCCGTTCGGCCGCAACGACCCGCTGTCGCAGTACTGCCCGGCCGGCGAAGTGCAATACGACCAGTTTGCCGGCGGCAACCCCGATCTGAAGCCCGAGAAGTCGCGTCAATGGGCATTCGGCTTCCGGATCGAGCCGAGCAACGAGGTCTCGTTCGGTATGGATATCTGGAATGTGGTACTGCGCGACACCATCGGCCAGCTGACCGAAGACGTGGTGTTCGGCGATCCGGTCCGCTATCGCCAGTTCTTCTCGCTGTACAACGATCCGCTGCTCGGCCAGCAGAAGCTGGCGGTGTCGCTGCTCAACACCAACCTGGGCGAACAGCGTACCCGTGGTATCGACTTCGATGGCCGCGTCGGCACCAAGCTGCCGATCGGCCGGCTGGTCACCGCCCTGGCCGGTACCTATATGCTGAAGAACGACTTCCAGCGTCCGGGCGGCGATGAGTACTACTCCAACCTCGGCCGCTACAGCGACGGTGCCGTCACCTTCCGCTGGCAAGCCAAGCTGTCCACCACGCTGGAGCACGGCGCCTGGGCTCATACCCTGGGTCTGAACTACAAGTCGCGCTACTGGGATCAGCCGCAGAACGTCGAGGAACTCGGCGTGAACGACCGGCCGACCGGTCGGGTCGTCAATGTGGTCCGCCGTGTCCACGCCGATCTGACCACCGATTGGCAGACCCGCTTCCAGGCGATGAAGAACCTGAGCCTGACCCTGGGCATCCTCAATGTGTTCGATCGCGATCCGCCGCTGTCGATCAAGAGCGAGGGTGGTCAACAGCTGGGCTTTGACAACCGCTACAGCGACGCCCGCGGCCGTACCTTCTACGGCAACGTGACCTTCAAGTTCTAAGCTGACCTGGCATCCGCCATTGACGGCGACGGGGTATGGCCCCGTCGCCGTTTTTGCTGGGTGGGGGAGACGCTAGCGCATTTCCAGGCCATTGGGGGTCAGCGTGTCCGGCCCTCAGGGTGCAGGTACATGGCGCTCAACCAGACTTGGCGGTGCCGACGATCTACAGCGAAATGCTGTAGCGCCTGTCCGGCCGAGTTGGAGTCGGCGTGTACAGATCGCAAAACCCAGACGCTTGGCACCCGACTAGGCTTGGCGGCGACTCTGCTCTGGACAGAAATACACTAATAAAAAATCAGGAAATATGTCTGCAAGACACAGTGCGGGAAAATTGGATAAATAAATGATTGATACTGGATGGGTAAGCTACCCATCCAGCATGAGCTCAGCGGCTGCGCCCAGCCAGAATGGTCGGCAGCGCCTGCGGCAGCAGATCGGGATAGTCACGGCTGTAATGCAGACCCCGGCTCTCATGGCGCTGCTGGGCCGAACGCACGATCAGCTCGGCCGTATCGACCAGATTGCGCAGCTCGATCAGATCGTGGCTGACGCGGAAATGGGCGTAATACTCTTCGATCTCGCGCTTGAGCAGTTCGATTCGGTTGGCTGCGCGCTGGAGGCGCTTGTCGGTCCGTACAATGCCGACGTAGTCCCACATGAAGCGGCGCAATTCGTCCCAGTTGTGCGAAATCACCACCTGCTCATCGGCATCGACCACTCGGCTCTCGTCCCATTCGGGCAGCGACTCGGCGTGCCGGGCCGGCGCTGCGGCAATCGTCTCGGCCGCGGCGCGGGCAAGGACCAGGCATTCGAGCAGCGAATTGCTGGCCAATCGGTTGGCGCCATGGAGCCCGGTACAGCCGGTCTCGCCGATGGCATAGAGATGGGGCAGGTCGGTGCGGCCGTTCAGATCGGTCACCAGACCGCCGCAGGTGTAATGGGCCGCCGGCACGACCGGAATCGGCTCGCGCGTGATATCGATGCCCAGTTCCAGGCAGCGCTGATGGATAGTGGGGAAATGGTGGCGGATAAACTCGGCCGATTGGTGCGAGATATCGAGATGGACGCAATCGAGGCCATGCTTTTTCATCTCGAAGTCGATGGCGCGCGCCACCACATCGCGCGGCGCCAGCTCGGCACGCGGATCATGCTGCGGCATAAAGCGGGTGCCGTCGGGCAGACGCAGCAAGCCGCCTTCACCGCGCACCGCTTCCGAAATCAGGAAGGACTTGGCATAGGGGTGGTAGAGGCAGGTCGGGTGGAACTGGATGAATTCCATATTCGCCACCCGGCAGCCCGCCCGCCAGCCCATGGCGATCCCATCGCCGGTGGCGGTGTCAGGGTTGGTGGTATAGAGATAGACCTTGCCGGCGCCGCCACAGGCCAGCACGGTATGGCTGGCCGACAGGGTGATGACCCGGTCGGCCTGGCGGTCGAGCACATAAGCGCCCAGGCAACCGGCCTCGGGCCGGCCGACTTTGGCACCGACGATCAGATCGACCGCGATATGATCTTGCAGAACGGTGATATTGGGGTGGTTCAGCACTTTGTCGGCCAGGGTCGTCACCACCGCCGCCCCGGTGGCGTCGGCGGCATGGATGATGCGGCGATGTGAATGGCCGCCTTCACGGGTCAGATGGAAACCGGTTTCATGCGCGACGTCCGGGGTGAACGGCACACCCTGTTCGACCAGCCAGTCGATGGCGGCGGCAGCGTGGCCCAGGATATGCCGGGTAACGGCTTCATCGCACAGACCGGCGCCGGCGATCAGGGTGTCTTCGACATGGGCGGCGAGGCTGTCCTCGCGATCGAGTACGGCAGCGATACCCCCCTGGGCCCACTGGCTGGCGCCGTCGCTCAGGGCGCGCTTTGTCACCAGTCCGACCCGGCTGTGGTTGGCAAGATGGAGGGCGAGGGTCATGCCGGCGAGTCCGCTGCCGACGACGAGCACATCGAAATGACGCATGGCGATCCGGTTTCTGGAGCAATCGAACAAGGGAAGCACTATAGCAGAGCGTCCGCTCGGGCTCGACGGCAGCGCCAGCGGGGCTGGCAGCACAGCAAGAAATGTTATGCCGAATCGATGGAACTTATTGGCGGGGGGTGGGGTCAAAGGTCTGTGCCCGCGAGGGAATAAAATAGCAAGAGAGAGGCCCGTAAACCGATGGAAACGATTACACTGCGTCCGTCGAGCTTGCTCGAATCCTGGGAGCTGGAGCGCAAGCGCGCGCCCGAGCAAAGCAAAGCAATCGACCACGACAAGCGTCGCCCTATCACTGAAGTCCAGCAGGCTTCGGCGACGGTGGCTGAAACCCCCGTCGTAGCGGTAGAAAAGAAAATGGCGAGCGAGCGGGATATCGATCAGGAGCTGGTGCTGCGAGTGCAGCGAGGCGATAAAAAGGCCTTCGAGCTCCTGGTGACCAAATACCATCGTAAAATCGGCCGCCTGCTGTCGCGCATGATCCGCGACCAGGCCGAAATCGAAGATGTGACCCAGGAGGCGTTTATCAAGGCCTACCGGGCACTGCCTTCGTTCCGTGGCGAGAGCGCCTTCTACACCTGGCTGTACCGGATCGCGATCAACACAGCCAAGAACTACCTGGCCTCATTGGGCCGCCGGCCGCTGCTCTCGACCGAATACGAGGATGAAGACGGCGAAACCCTCGATACGGCAGCCCAGCTGCCCGACCTCAATACGCCGGAAACCGAATTAATGAACCGCCAGATCGTCACCACGGTCAATCAGGCGGTCGAAGCCCTGCCGGAAGAACTGCGCACGGCGATTACGCTTAGGGAAATGGAAGGGCTGTCCTACGAGGACATCGCCTCAGTGATGAACTGTCCTATCGGCACAGTGCGCTCGCGGATTTTCCGTGCCCGCGAAGCGATCGCTGCCAAACTGCGGCCCTTGATCGATACCGCCGGCAAGGATCGGCGCTGGTAACTCGGGTGGAATGACGATGCAAGAAAAACTCTCCGCTATGATCGATGGCGAGCTGGACGACCACGAGCTGGACGCACTGTTGTCCGCGCTCGATGAAGAGGACAGCCGCGACTGGGATACCTGTCACCTGATCGGCGATGCCTTGAACCAGCATTCCGTCCTGTCGTCCGACTTTATGGAACGCTTCTCGGCCAGGCTCGATGCCGAACCGATCGTGATCGCCCCGGCAGCCATCAAGCGGCGGCGCCAATTGCCACGGCGTCGCTGGGTTGCCCTGTCGATGGCCGCCTCGGTCGCATTTGTCAGTGCCACCGCCTGGTATGTGGGTCGTCCCGCCCTGAGCCATGATGCCGAAACCATCGTATCGGCCAATGCCCCGGTCGCTACCCCTGTGCTGCGCGAAGCCGTCGACAATCCTTATCTGGCCGCTCACCAGTCCCTGGTAGGCAGCACTACCGTTCTGCATCGCCCCGTGATCCTGACGGGTCAGGAAGCAGAGCGGATGCGGTCTCGCCCGGCAATGACCCATTGACCTCTCCCAGATCAGACCAAATCGCCCTATGAAGTTGCGCTGGAGCCTCCTTGGCTTGCTGCTGCTGGCCGTCACCGCCCAGGCGGCCGAACAGATGACGGCCGCCGATGCAGCCGGCCTGATGCGAAAGATGAATTTCGCCGCGCGCATGCTCAATTACAGCGGCGTCTATCTGTACCAGGAAGCCCAGACCATGGAGACCCTGCGCCTGGTCCATCTGTTTGACGCTTCCGGGGAGCAGGAGCGGCGCGAGTCGCTCGACGGGATGCCACGCGAATACATTCGCAACAGCGAAATGGTGGTGATGAACGTCCCCAATAAGCACTCCACCTTCTTCGATCGACAAAAGGCGAACAAGTGGTTTCCTGGCATTGCACCCGACCAGATCGCCGATGTGCTCGCCAACTACAACTTCGTCCGGCTCGACAATGAACGGGTCGCCGGCTACGAATGCCAGGCTGTCTGGCTCGAACCCAAAGATGGTCTGCGCCATCCCCATAAACTGTGTATCGAACCGGGCCACGGCCTGATGCTGAAATCGGTGCGCTATAGCCCTGAGCGTGGCGAGCCGATCGAGCAGGCCGCCTTTACCCAACTCGAATTTACTGTCGCTGATAAAAAACTGCTCAAGCCTGTCTACGGCGTGCGGGGTCCGGTCGATGCCGCCAAACGCGAGGTGGCGGGGCCCAATATCGAAGTCGGTCTTGAAGCGCGCCGTCTGCCGCAGGGCTTTCGCCTGATCAAGGAAGCGCGCAGCCGCCTGCTGGGCGGGGCGGTGCCCGCTGCCCACTATCTCTACAGCGACGGCCTGGCCGAAGTGTCGGTATTTATCGAACCGGCCAGCAATGCGGCCGTTACCGTGCCGATCGATCTGAAAAAACGCGGCAATATCAGTTTCTTTGCCCGACAGACCGGCACCTGGCGTGTCACCGCCATCGGACCGGTGCCACTGCAAACCGTCAAACTGTTCACCCAGGCGTTCGAAGAACGCTGATCTGCGGCACCACGTGTCGTCCTTGTCTGCCCCCATTGAACACGAAGCCCTGGTCGTGGCTGTCGAGCCCGGGTTTGCCTGGGTTCGCCCGGGCCCAGCCCAGCTCTGCCCCGCCTGCGCCAATAGCGGCCGCTGTGGCGCGGTAGCCTTGAACCGCCTGTTTGCCGGCCAGGAGGAACATTTCCGGGTGGCCGACCCGCTGGGAGTGCAGGCCGGCGAACGGGTGATGGTCGGGGTGGCGGCTCAGGCAGTGCTACAGGCGGCGTTGTGGGCCTATCTGCTGCCGCTGCTGGCCCTGTTGGGTGGCGCACTGCTGGGCAGCCGGCTATGGCCGATTCAGCCCGATCTTGGGGGCTTGTGTGGCGCGGGGGTCGGCCTCACTTTGGCTTTGTTCGGCCTGCGTTGGCGTTCCCGGGAACTTGCGCTAAGACAGAGTTTCGAACCGGTCGTCGTGCGCCGCCTGGACACGAGCGAGTCCGGCGGTATTTCCGCACCTTTGTTCTCATGCAAAGCAAAACAGAAGGATTTCCAGCGATGATGCAAAAAGCAATGACTGCCACGCTGTTCGCGCTCGGTTTGGCCAGCTGTAGCGAGGCTTCCTCGGTCACCCCTCCTCCTAAAGCTGCTCCGGCTCCGGCAGCAGCCGTGGCGGCGTCGAGTGTGCCCTTGGTCAGCGGGCTACCCGACTTTTCCGCCCTGGTCGAGAAGGAAGGCCGGGCAGTGGTGAATATCAGTACCACCCAGTTGGTACGTCGTCAGGCACCGGGCATGGACGATGATGCCCTCGAACTGTTCCGCCGCTTCGGCTTCCCGGTGCCACCACGCGGCCAGCGGCCCCGCGAGGAACGTGCCCAGTCGCTGGGCTCGGGTTTTATCCTCGATACCGAGGGCTATGTCCTCACCAACGCCCATGTGATCGCCGAAGCCGATGAGATCACGGTGCGGCTCAACGATAAGCGCGAGTTCAAGGCCAAGGTGGTAGGCTCCGATGCCCGCACCGATGTGGCGCTGCTCAAGATTGACGCCAAGAATCTGCCCAAGGTCGATCTGGGCTCGAGCGACCGGCTCAAGGTGGGCGAATGGGTGGTTGCCATCGGTTCGCCGTTCGGTCTGGAGAATACCGTCACCGCCGGTATCGTCAGCGCCAAGGGCCGTAATCTTCCCGATGAGCAACTGGTGCCGTTTATCCAGACCGACGCTGCCGTTAACCCGGGCAACTCGGGTGGTCCGCTGTTCAATGTGCGCGGCGAGGTGGTGGGGATCAACTCGCAGATCTTCAGTCAGTCGGGCGGCTATATGGGCCTGAGCTTCGCGATTCCGATCGATGAGGCGCTCCAGGTGGTGGAACAGCTGCGTGCCAGCGGCAAGGTGGTGCGCGGCCGCATCGGCGTCGGTATCCAGTCGCTGAGCGAAGATCTGGCGCGTGGTTTCGGACTGAAGACTGCCCGTGGTGCGCTGATCAACAATGTCGAGGTCGATGGCCCGGCAGGTAAGGCCGGTGCCCGTGCAGGCGACGTGATCCTCAAATTCAATGGTCGCGAAGTCAATGACTCGGTCGATCTCCCGCGTATCGTCGGCAGCACCAAGCCCGGTTCGACCGTCACGATGGAGGTCTGGCGCAGCAGCGACAAGGCCAACAAGATTCTGACCGTGACGGTGGGCGAGATGGAGCAGCCGGTCGATGGCCGTTCGCGCAGCCGCGAGTATCGCGGCAAGCAGAATCAGGAACCGCTCAACCGCTCTGGTCTGACCGTGCGCGATGCCGATCCGCGAGCCCTGGCGCAAGCCGGGGTCAAGTTCGGCCTGCAAGTGGTCGAGGCACGCGGCGCAGCCGCTCAGGCTGGCTTGCAGCCGGGCGATCTGCTGGTCGGTATCGGTGGCGAGGATATCAAGAACTACGCCCAGCTCGAGTCGGTGGTCAACAAGGCCGAGCCGGGTACTTCGGTGCCCTTGCGGGTGATTCGTGGTCAGGCTTCCCTGTTTGTCAGCCTGCGTCTGCCTGAGAAGGGCGACGACAAGCGGAACGACTAAACGTGACGGCGCTGCTGACCCTCTATGGCCGCGAGTATTGCAGCTTGTGCCAGCAGATGCTGGCCGAGCTGCGGCTGCTGGCGGCCGAACTCGATTTCCGGCTCGACTGGTTCGATATCGATGACGACGACGCCATCGAGGCGCGCTACGATACGATGGTGCCGGTATTAGTGGGGGCGGACGAGGAGGTGATCTGTTTTTACCATCTGGACCGCCGTGCCTTAGATGCTTACCTCGGTAAAATCCGGTAAAATTATAATTTCATCCAACGTGGGCACGCGCAACGTGCCCATTTTTGTTGCCGGATCTCAGGCGGCCTCGGCCGCGGTTGTCGTGCCATGAAACATATACGCAATTTCTCGATCATCGCCCATATCGACCACGGTAAGTCCACCCTGGCTGATCGCTTTATCCAGTTCTGCGGCGGCTTGGAAGCTCGCGAGATGTCCGAGCAGGTGCTCGACTCGATGGACATCGAAAAAGAGCGCGGCATCACCATCAAGGCCCAGACCGCTGCCCTGCACTACAAGGCCCGTGATGGCCAGATCTATAACCTCAACCTGATCGACACGCCCGGTCACGTCGACTTCAGCTACGAAGTCAGCCGCAGCCTGGCTGCCTGCGAAGGCGCGCTGCTGGTGGTGGATGCCTCGCAAGGGGTCGAAGCCCAGACCGTGGCCAACTGCTACACCGCGATCGAACAGGGTGTGGAAGTGGTGGCCGTGCTCAATAAGATCGATCTGCCCGCCGCCGAACCTGAGCGGGTGATCGAAGAAATCGAAGATATCGTCGGCATCGAAGCGATCGATGCCGTGCGCGCCTCGGCCAAGAACGGTATCGGCATCGAGGATATTCTCGAAGCGGTGGTCAGCAAGATCCCGGCCCCGCAAGGCGATCCCGACGGCCCGCTCAAGGCACTGATCATCGACTCCTGGTTCGACAACTATGTCGGCGTGGTGATGCTGGTGCGGGTGGTCGATGGCAGCCTCAAGCCCAAAGACAAGATTCTGTTGATGTCCACCAAAGCCCAGCATCTGTGCGAGCAGGTCGGCGTGTTCACCCCGAAGTCGGTGCAGCGCGACAGCCTCAAAGCCGGTGAAGTAGGCTTTGTGATCGCCGGCATCAAGGAACTGGCCAACGCCAAGGTGGGCGACACCATCACCCTGGCCGGCAAGCCCGCTGCCGAGCCGCTGCCGGGGTTCAAGGAAGTCAAATCCCAGGTGTTCGCCGGCCTCTACCCGGTGGAAAGCCACGATTACGACGCGCTGCGCGACAGCCTGGAAAAACTCAAGCTCAACGACGCTTCGCTGCACTTCGAGCCCGAGGTGTCGCAGGCACTGGGCTTCGGTTTCCGCTGTGGCTTCCTTGGCCTGTTGCATCTGGAGATCGTGCAGGAGCGACTCGAGCGCGAATTCGATATGGACCTGATCACCACGGCACCTACCGTGGTCTATCAGGTGCTGATGAAGGACGGCACGCTCAACGAGATCGAAAACCCGTCCCGCCTGCCCGATCTGTCCAAGATCGACGAAATCCGCGAACCGATCATCACCGCCACCATCCTGGTGCCGCAGGACTATGTCGGTACCGTGATGACCCTGTGCAACCAGAAGCGTGGTGCCCAGCGCAATATGCAATATATGGGTCGCCAGGTGATGCTGACCTACGATCTGCCGATGGCCGAAGTGGTGATGGACTTCTTCGACAAGCTCAAATCGGTCAGCCGTGGTTATGCCTCGCTCGACTACGACTTCAAGGAATTCCGCGCCGACGATCTGGTCAAGCTCGACGTGCTGGTCAACGGCGATCGGGTCGATGCACTGAGCCTGATCGTGCACCGTTCCACCAGCCAGTATCGTGGCCGCGAGCTGGTGGCCAAGATGCGAGAACTGATTCCGCGCCAGATGTTCGATATCGCGATCCAGGCCGCCATCGGTTCGCAGATCATCGCCCGCGAGACCGTCAAAGCCATGCGCAAGGACGTGCTGGCCAAGTGCTACGGTGGCGATATCACCCGCAAGCGCAAGCTGCTGGAAAAGCAGAAGGCCGGTAAGAAACGGATGAAGCAGGTTGGCAATGTGGAGATCCCGCAGGAGGCCTTCCTGGCCATTCTGCAGGTCAGCGACAAATAAGAATCGATAGCGAACGGACCCTCCATCGATGAAATCTCTGTTGAAGTTCCTGTCCGAGGATATCGGCTGGCAGCGGCTGGCGATCGTCGCGGTGCTGCTGGGCGTGTTTCTGATCTGGTATGGCCGGCGCAAGGCCAAGGAACCGGTGTACGACACCGATCAGTTGTCGGAAACCGCGATGTGGGGTTATTTCCTGGTGCTGATCGGTGGCTGGGGCGTGCTGATGAGCTACGCCAACCCGAGCGATCTGTTCTTTGTGGTGATGATGGTGCCGGCCTTGCTGGCGCTGCTGGCCAAGGCGCGCGGCTACAAGTCCAAGGGCAATACCCGGCCCTTGCCCGACTGGGCGGCGTTCGGTTTCTCCAATGCCCTGATTCTGGCGCTGATCGGTTTCGGCAAGACCTTTGTGGTCGAGCCGATGCAGATTCCGTCGAGTTCGATGCGGCCCGGTCTGATCGTGGGCGACTTTATCCTGATCAGCAAATTCTCCTACGGCGTGCGACTGCCTTTCCTGGGCGAGACCATCGTACCGCTTGGTAAGCCGCAACGGGGTGATGTGGTGGTTTTCCGTTTCCCGCTCGATACCAAGCTCAACTACATCAAGCGCCTGGTCGGCGTGCCGGGCGATACGGTCGAATACCGCAATAAGCAGCTCACCGTGAACGGCCAGGTGGTGCCCACCGCACCGGTCGGCGACTATATGTACACCGATCCGCCCCGCGACGAGATCAAGGCCGTGCGGATGAAGGAAGAAATGGGTGGGGTCAAGTACGAGACACTCAATGTGCCGCAACTGCCCACGCTGATCCCGATGCAGATTCAGCAATTCCCGCAGCGCGATGCCTGTCAGTATGACGAGACCGGCTTTGTCTGCAAGGTGCCGGCTGGTCACTATATGATGCTGGGCGACAACCGCGACAACAGTAACGATGGTCGCTACTGGGGCTTCGTGCCCGACCAGTTGCTGGTGGGCAAAGCCTTCCTGATCTGGATGAATCTGGGTGAATTCAGCCGCATCGGCAACCGCATCGAGTGATTGAGCGTTCCAATTCTCATGACAAAATCCTAAAATGGCGGCGAAAGGTCGGCACGGTGCCGACCTGTTGCTGACTAGACAGGCCTATCCCATGCAGAAACAACGCGGACTCAGTTACGTCACCATGCTATTGGCCGCCATCGTGCTCGGCTTTGGCATGGTGTTGTTTTTTAAATTGGTGCCGGCATTCACCGAGTATTTCGCGGTGAAGCGCACCGTCGAAATCCTGGCCAAGGAAAACGCCAGCGCCCCGATGCCCGATATCCGCGAAGCGTTCCGCAAGCGCGCTGAAATCGAGGATATCAAGGCGATCAGTGCCGAAGACCTGGAAATTATCCAGGATCAGGAAGGCACCGAGATCATTGCCGACTATAAAAAGATCGTCCCGCTGATCGCCAATGCCAGCTTGATGTTTGAATTCCGCACCTCTGCCAAAGGCGGTGGGGGCTGAGACTTTTATTTGACCAAAGGAACGGGTTTTGGCGGCAGATCCACGACGCCTGGAGACAGCGCTCCACTATGTTTTCCGCGATACACGCCTGCTGCGGCAGGCGTTGACTCATCGCAGCTTCGGCCAGCCGCATAATGAGCGGCTGGAGTTTTTAGGCGACAGCATTCTTAACGCCGCCGCTGCCCGCCTGTTGTTCGATGCGTTCCCGGCTTGCTCGGAGGGCGAACTGTCGCGGCTGCGGGCCAGCCTGGTCAAGAAGGAGACCTTGGCCGAACTGGCGCAAGGGCTCGATCTGGGTGCCCATGTCTGGCTCGGCGAAGGGGAATTGCGCAGCGGTGGCATCGGCCGCCCGTCGATTCTCGCCGACGCGCTCGAAGCCCTGATCGCCGCCATCTACCTCGACGGCGGCTTTGATGCCGCGGCTGGCGCAGTCGGACATCTGCTGGCCCCGACCATTGCCGCGATCGACCCCGACAGCCACGGCAAGGACAGCAAGACCCGCTTGCAGGAATGGTTGCAGGCACGCAAGCTCAAGTTGCCGCGCTACACCATCCTGTCGGAATCGGGTGTGGCCCATGAAAAACTGTTCGAGGTCGAATGCCGTATCGACGGCCTCGATCTCGTCACCTGCGGTCGCGGCACCAGTCGCCGCACCGCCGAACAAGAGGCGGCCGCGCTCGCGCTCGCCAATCTGCCCAAGACTACGAAACGCCCCACATGACGACGAGCGCAGACGCTCCCTTCCATACCGGTTTTATCGCCATCGTCGGCCGGCCCAATGTCGGCAAGTCGACCCTGCTCAACCATCTGATCGGTCAGAAGATCAGTATCGTGTCGCGCAAAGCGCAGACCACGCGCCATCGGATCACCGGCATCCGTACCGACGCCGATGCCCAGTATGTGTTTGTCGATACGCCGGGCTTTCAGACCAAATACCGCAATGCCCTCAATCAGGCGATGAACCGGGGCGTCACCACCACCTTGTCCGACGTCGATGTGGTGCTGTTCGTGATCGAAGCCAGTAAGTTCGACGCCCGCGACCTTGAGGTCATGAAGCTGCTGCCGAAGAACCGCCCGGTGATCCTGGTGGTCAACAAGGCCGATCTGCTGACCCAGAAGGACAGCCTGCTGCCGTTTATCGAACGGATGGCCGCCCAGTTCGACTTCCATGCCGTGGTGCCGGTATCGGCCAGACGCGGCCAGAAGATCGATCTGCTGCTCGAAACCATCCGGCCGCTGCTGCCCGAAGGCGAGCTGATGTACCCCGAAGATCAGGTCACCGACCGCAGCGAACGCTTCCTGGCGGCCGAGCTGATCCGGGAAAAGATTTTCCGGCTGGTCGGCGACGAGCTGCCGTATTCGACCACGGTCGAGATCGAGCGCTTCGAACTCGAAGGTGCGCTGCGCCGTATCTACGCCGCCGTGCTGGTCGATCGCGACAATCAGAAAGCCATCCTGATCGGCAAGAACGGCGAGAAGCTCAAGGAAATCTCCACCCAGGCCCGCCTCGATATGGAGAAACTGTTCGACGGCCGCGTCTATCTGGAGGTCTGGGTCAAGGTGAAGAGCGGCTGGGCCGACGACACCCGTTTGCTGCGCCAGTACGGTTACGAATAAGGCGCGGGCGGCGTCGATGGCCAATGCTTACGCCACCGCCAAGAACCGGGTCGAAGCCGCGCCTGCCTATCTGATCCACCAGCGGCCCTACCGCGAAACCAGCCTGCTGCTCGAACTGTTCAGCCGCGACCATGGCCGGGTGGCCATGGTGGCGCGCGGCGCCCGCCGGCCCGGCTCGGCGCTGCGCGGCACGCTGTTGGGTTTTCAGCCCCTTGCCGTGTCCTGGTTCGGCGGCGGTGAAGTCAAGACTCTCCATGCAGCCGAATGGCAGGGCGGGGTGCCACAACTGGTCGGTCTGCCGCTGATCTGCGGTTTCTATCTCAATGAATTGCTGTTGCGGCTGCTGCCGCGTGAAGACAGCCACCCGGGCCTGTTCACTGTCTACGATGCCACAGTGCGCGATCTGGCGGCGCTAGGGTGTCCGCTCGAGCCCTATCAGGTCGCCTCGCGCGAGGCCGCGCCAGGGGAGGCCCGCGCGACCGTGCGTGAGGCGGAGCCGGTGTTGCGGCGCTTTGAGCTCGCTTTGCTGCGTGAGCTGGGTTATGGCCTGGCACTTGATCGTGATAGCGCTGGCCGCTTGTTCGACCCGTCCCAGCCCTACCGTTTCTGTGCCGGTCGCGGTTTTGTGCCGGAAGTCGAGGCCGAGCAGGCCGGCATCACCTTGTCCGGCAGCACCGTCGCGGCAATGGCGACCGGGGACTTCTCCGATCCGCAGGCCGCTCAGCAGGCCAAATCGTTGATCCGCCGTGTCCTGTCCGACCTGTTGGGTGAGGCGCCGCTTTATACCCGGCAGTTGCTGCGGGATCTGCAAAGTCTATAGATCGATTTGTTTTTTGTTCTAATCCGCACAGGCTCTTGCACAGGTTTTTCCTGAATTATTTATTTTCGAGTATCAGCTTGATCTACGGCATCGGAACCGATCTGGTGGAAATCGCCCGGCTTGAGCGGGCCTATCAGCGTCATGGCGAGCGGCTGTTGAGTCGGATTCTGGCTCCGGCCGAGCGCACTGGTTTTATTACCGCGCCCGAGCCAGCGCGGTTCCTGGCCAAGCGCTGGGCGGTCAAGGAGGCGTTTGCCAAGGCGACGGGACTGGGGGTGCGGCCACCGCTTGCGCTGTCTTCGGTCTGGCTTGAACACGACGCGCTGGGCCGGCCCGAGCTGCGCTTCGATGAGCCATTGACCGCCTGGCTGGCACAACGCGGCATCGGCCGCGCCTCGGTTTCGGTGAGCGACGAGCGCACGATGGCACTGGCTTTTGTGGTGCTGGAGCGGCTTGACTGAAGCGATCTCGGCCACTGTGGGAAACCGGGCATAGCGACCTGACGGTGGACGACATATAAAGGAAGGGCAAGCCTGTGTTGCCAGTCTTTATCTCGCGGAGCTGCCATGATCGCCATCGAACACAAAGCGCACTGCGTACTCGCCGCCGTGGCTGGGGAATTCAGCCTGAAGGACTACCGGGAGTTCGAAGACAATGTGCTGTACGAACTCAAGTTTCATGGCCGCCCCAATCTGTTGTTCGACCTGACGGAAATGCTTGGTTACACGCTCGATGTGGTATGGGAGGAAATCCGTTTCTCGCGTGCCCATCGCAGCGATTTCGGCCGGATTGCGGTCGTGACCACCGATCAGTGGACCACGTGGGCAACCTGGGTGGCCCAGCTGTTCGTCGATAGCGATGTGCAGATATTCAGCTCGGCAGTCGAGGCCGAGCGCTGGTTGCTCGAGGCCCCTGCCACAGCCTGACCCGCCGCGACAACGGCCCGCGGCGCGATGGGCGGCTCGCCGCCCCTATTCGGCACGGCAACGCCGTCCGGATTTTGTCATAATTGGCCGTTCCTTCCTGAAGCGACGCCCATGCGCAAACTAATCGGATCGCTCAATACCCTGCTGCGCCGGGAACTGGACCCATTGTCCGACCCGCGCTCCTCCACGCAGTGGCTCAAGGAACAGCGCAGCGGTGATCTATCGCAGCAACTGCGGTCGGTACGCGAGATCGTGTCGCGCGTGCCCGAGCGCGAGGTGTTCGATCTCGCCGGCCTGCAGGCGCTGTTCAGCCTCGACGAAGCCGCCCAACCGAGCTTCGAGCTGCTATGCCAGCAGTACATCCAGAATCCGCGCATGGGCAAGCAGATCGAGGAAAAGCTGTGGGACGACATCATGGGTTTTGCCCGCGCGATGTTGAATGCCTACCACCGCTATATCAAGGTCGAAAACCCCGCCCCTGACGAAGAGGCCGGCTTTACCCAGGCCACGCCCGTGATGCTGGCGCGGGCGCTGCGGCTGATCGGCATCCAGGTCAAATGGCACTTCTTCCGCTTCGAGGCGCCGCCGCCACAGTTGTGGGCCGGTGCCAATCAGATGTACCGACTGTCCGAAGTCAGCGGCGTCGATTGCGATCCGTTCGAGATCTACCCCAATGACGAGGAACTCACCACCTCGTGTGCCGACGAGTTCCTGCGCATCCAGATGCTGGCCACCCTCAACAACGGCAACTTCACCCTGCGTCAGTTCGACTGGGCCGACCGCTGGCTCGGGCTGTGGTCGCGCCATATCCAGCTCGAGCGCCGCTACCGCGACGGGGTGCATCAGTTCTGCGTCAATCTGGCCGAGCCGACCGGTCCCAGCAAGATCCACGCAGCGGTCGAAGGCGATCTGATGCGTTTCTGGGGTGTGGGCGAATTGCTCGCCGAAATGAATCGCACCATGCAGGCGCTCGAAGCCGGCGATTCACCAGCCAGACTTGGCCTGGGCGACGACGCGCGTATGCCGGCCTGTCTCGAATTCATGCGCCAGCTCGAAATCCTGTGGGCGCGTGAGCGTAACCAGCAGATCCATCGCAAGGAGCGGACCAAGGTCAATCGTCTGGTCCAGGTGATCCACGGCCTTGACAGTATCTTTGAGGTGGTGCGTCAGGACGACGAGAGGATGATGTCGCGCAGTGGCCTGTCGCGCGCCCCGGATGCCGACGAGCTGGTCGATATGAAGCTCTATGGTTACGTTACCGAGCGCACCCAGCGCAAGCTGGCGATGCAGCAGGCGACCAAGCATCAGGTCTACGGCAACCGTCCGGTTGCCGCGGAACACGACAACTGGGTGATCGACAACCAATCCCAGGGTGGGCTGGGCGTCGTGCTGCCGCTGCAGGGGCATGACTGGGTCCGGCTCGGCGTCCTGCTGGCCATGCGCAACGACGACAAGAGCCACTGGCTGATCGCCGTGGTGCGCCGGCTCAACCGGGTCAACAGCGAGCAGCTCTACGCCGGTATCCAGATCCTGACCACCACGGCCGTATCGATGTCGATGCGGGCGCTGGAGCAGGAACGCCATCTGGAGATGATGCCCGGCAGTATCGATGTGGTGCCGGTCGGCATGGTGCTGCAACGCCAGGGTCTGTATATCCCGTATCAAAGCGAGAACCGCCGCGCCAATACGCTGTTGCTGCATATGGCCGACTACCAGGTCGGCCGGCTGTTCGAAGTGGTGGCACGCGACAAGGTATTCCTGGTGCGGCTGTCCGAAGTCCTGGAAAAAGGCCCCGATTGGATCTGGGCGGTGGTTGAGGTGGTAAAGCGTGGTTGAATGAGCTATGCGCAGGGCGCATAGCGATCAAGCCAAACGCCATACTCAGTCTCGAAATCAATAAAAATAGCCATGCAAATTTTGCATGGCTATTTTTTGTCGTTTGGACCAACAACCGTTCGCCTCTACCACCGGCTCAAGTCCACAACTCCATGGGTTGCGTCAGCGACCGGCCTGAGTCTGCTGCGCTGGGTCCGGACCCGCTGACGCCAAGTTTTTCCGGACATGCGCTCTCAGCGATCTTTCTGCGGACACAGCGCGTCTGACGTGGGGACACTCAAGCCATCAGCCGGCGCAACCAGGCGCCGATGGCGGCGGTTTCGGGGTCGTAGACGGCATGGGGAATTGGGTAGCTATGCCATTCAAGCGGATTGCCACGGTTGGCGATCGCTTGACGGGCCAGATCGCCGAGCGGGTAGGGCACTACCGGGTCCTGGGTGCCATGGGCGGCAAAGATCGGGGTGTGCTGATTGGCGGCGGTCGCTTCGGCGGCCACCATGTCGGGCAGTGGCAGATAGGTTGACAGCGCAATGATCCCGCCCAGCCGCTCGGGGTGGGTCAGGCCGGCGGTATAGGCCATGGCGCCGCCTTGCGAGAAGCCGGCGATAACGATGTGGTCGGCCGCAATGCCGCGCTGCTTCTCGCGCTCGATCAAGGCACGGATCGCCTCACGCGAGGCGCGCACGCCGGCTTCGTCGGCATGGCGCTCGAGCCGGTCGAAATGCAGGATGTCGTACCAGGCCGGCATTTCATAGCCCTGGTTGCAGGTGACGGGGATCACCGGCGCATGGGGAAAGACAAAGCGCACGCCCGGACTGGCCGGCAATTCCAGATCGGGCACGATCGAAGCGAAGTCGTGGCCGTCGGCGCCCAGGCCATGGAGCCAGATCACGGCCCAGCTCGGCTGCGGACCGGTTTCGATTTCAACGGCGGGAAGAAGCGGTGTGGTCATGGATCAACCTTGCTGGTCGGGATGGCAGAAACAGTCGGTCAGATGGTCGTTGACCACGCCGATTGCCTGAAGATAGGCATAGATGATGGTGGTGCCGACAAACTTAAAGCCCAGCCGGCTCAACCCTTTCGACACCGTATCGGACAGCTCGGTCCGGGTCGGTGTGCCCTGGCCGCGTTCGAAGCGATTGAGCAGCGGCACCCCATCGACATGACGCCAGAGCCAGCCATCGAGGCTGTCGCCGCGTTCGCGCAGCGCCAGGTAGGCGCGGGCGTTGTTGATGGTGGCGGCGACCTTGAGCCGGTTGCGCACAATGCCCGGGTTGGCGAGCAGCTCGGCCACGCGCGCTTCGTCGAAGCGGACGATCTGTTCGGCGTCCCAGTCGGCGAAGGCGCTGCGGTAGTGTTCACGTTTATTGAGAATGGTCTCCCAACTGAGCCCGGCCTGGGCGCCTTCGAGATTGAGCATCTCGAACAGGCGCGTCTCATCGTGGCAGGGCACGCCCCACTCGTGGTCGTGGTAGTCGAGATAGCGCGGATTATTGGGATTGGCCCAGGAGCAACGAACGAGCGCGGTAGTCATGGGGCGCCATTGTGCCGCGTCGCTGCGCGTCCCACAACGCGCCGCAACCCAGGAAGCGGCGCTGAGCCGACCTCGGCTGCGAGGCGGCTCGGCAAGTGCGGCGGACGCACCGGCGATCGTGCTTTTGCTGGACTGGCAAAATCGTTCTGCGCCGATGGGTCCGTCCCGGACGTGGCGCGTCCACCGACCTCATCCATCTGAAAAGCGCTGCCGGCCTCACCACCGCATTTCCGTTCAAATCGGCGTCAGCGCCAGCTCTGGTTGAGCGCTGGGTACCGGCACGCTCAGGGCCAGACACGCTGACGCCGAATTGTCTGGAAAGGCGCCAGGTGCCGAGCTAGCGCACCAGCGGCGGGATGGGCTTGGCCTTGAAGGGCGTTACCGGCTGCTCCTTGAGTTTCTTTTGCAGCAGTTCGATCGCGGCGTCGAGCTGGCGGTCCTCGCCCTGGAAGCTTGCATAGGGCGGATTATCGACTTCGATATCGGGCTTGACCCCGACGCCTTCGATCATCCAGGTGCCTTCGGCATCGAACTGCGGGGTTTCGGCCGCCCGCATGATGCCGCGGTCGGCCAGACGGTTGCGGTCGGACAGCCATACCCCGGCGCCGGCGGTGCGCTGGCCGACCAGTGGCCCGAGCTTCAGTGCCTTGATCCCGGCGGCAAAGGTTTCGCCGTCGGAATAGGTCATGCCGTCGATCAACACCACCAGATGCCCGCGGAAGGTCTGTTGCATATTGCCGTAGGGCTTGCCGTAAGGCGGGCTCCAGAAGGCCCAGGAGCGGCGCAGCAGCTTCTCGATCACCCAGCTGTCGATATTGCCGCCGTTATTGCTGCGCACATCGATAATCAGGCCGTCGCGTTGGAAGTTGGCGTAGAAATCCCGTGCGAAGGCGGCAATATCGTCGCGGCCCATGGCGCGCAGATGCAGGTAGCCGATCTTGCCCTGGCTGCGCTGCTGCACCCGTTCGCGCCGGCTCTGTTCCCAGTCGCTGTAGCTCAGATTGGCCGTCTGGTTCAGATCGACTGGTGTCACCACCGAACGGATGGTCTCGTTGCCGCGCCGGGCGTCGAGCAGCACCTGTTGCCCGGCCTGATTGAACAGCAGATCGCCGATATCGCGCACATCGTGGGTCGGGCGGCCGTTGACCGCCACGATCACATCGCCCTCGCGGATTGCCACGCCGGTGCGGGCCAGCGGCGAGCGCTCGGTCGGCAGTTCGGGATCGCTGCGATAGATATGCACCACCTTGTAGCCATCGGCCACCCGCTCAAGCCGGGCGCCCAGGCTGGCGGCGCCGACATGGTCGTTGCCACGGCGCAGATCGGCCCCGCCGACCTGGGAATGCAGCGTTCCCAATTCGCTGACCATCTGGGTCAGCAGATCGTCGAGTTCGGCCCGGTCGGTGAGGCGCGACAGCAGCGGCTGGTAGCGTTGCCGCACGGCTTTCCAGTCCACCCCGCGCATGGCCGGATCGAACAGATAATCGCGCTGCATGCGCCAGGCGTCACCAAAGATCTGGCGCCATTCCTGCGGCGGCTGGATCGCCAGCGCCCAGTCGCTGACCCGCAGCTGCGACTTGGCAAAGTCGGTCGGCAGCTTGGCGGCGGCATCGACGATATACATATCGCCCCAACCGTTCTGTTTGCCGCTCTTGGCAAAGAACAGCTTCTTGCCATCGGCCGACAGCGCCGCACTGCGCACTTCATTGCTGAACAGCTCAGGCTGCGGGCTGTTGGCATCGATGGCCAGGGTCTTGAGCGCGGTCTTGCTGTCGTAGCCACCTTCCTGTTCGAGGAAATACAGCCGCTTGCCATCGGTCAGCAGACCTTGGTAATTGCCCGAGGCCAAGGGCACCTCATAGAGCCGCTCGCTCAGACCTTCCCAAGCGATGGGGGGGGTTTTCTTGTTTTTATCTTTGTTTTCTGCACCGTTATTTGCAGTTTTATTGTCCTCTTTATTTCCATTGGCACCGTTTTTCTTGCTGTCGGACTTGTCGTCGGCATCATCGGTCGCCAGCTCGTCCTTGGGCTGGAACGGGAAACGATGGCCCGGTTGCAAGGCGATGGCGTAGAGCTTGCCGCGCCGGTCGAAATACGGACCCATATTGCGATCGCCCCACGGGCCGCGCTGGCTGGCCTGGAAATGGCGCTCGGAAATGAAGTACAGCCAGCGGCCGTCCGGGGTGAAGGCGGGTGAACTCGACTGGTAGCGGTCGCTGCTCAGTGGCACCAGCCGGCGCTGGTCGAGCGAATAGAGCAGCACCTGGTCGCGCTGGCTGTCGCTGTCGACCCGGGTAAAGGCGATGGCGCGGCTGTCGGGCGACCAGACCACGGCGCTGTATTCGGTGTCGCCGCCGACGGTGGCGTCGTCGATCTGTTCATTCTTGCCTGTGGCGAGATCGAGCAGCCACAGCCGGCCGCGCTTATCGTTATGGGCCAGCCATTTACCGTCGGGCGAAGGGTTGAGCGACAGGCGCTGGCTGACGCCATCGTGGGTCAGTTGCCTGCCACCGGGGCTGCCGTCGGCCGGGAAGCGCCATACCTCGGTTTCACCGCTGGCGTCGCAAATGGCGTAGACCCATTTGCCATCGGGGCTGAGCACCCCGGCGCGGGCGCGGCTGCCCGGCGGCAGGGCGATCTCGACCCGGCGCTGCGGACCATTGCTGGCCAGCACCAGCCGGCCTCGGGCAGTCAGCAGCACGCTTTCGCCCTTGGCGGAGAAATCGACTTCGGTCAGATAGTCGAGCGGCTGTTTGATCCAGCGCTCGCGCATCTGCTCGAAATCCGAGGTCAGGCTGATGGCGATGGGGCGGTCCTGGTCGTCGGCAATATCGTAGCGGCGCAGATCGGCACCCCATTGATAGACGATCCGCCCCTGGCTCAGCGCGGCATTGCGTACCGCGAAATCCTGATGGCGGGTGTGTTGTTTCAGATCGCTGCCATCGCGGCGCATCGACCACAGATTGTCGATGCCGTCGCGATCGCTGATGAAATAGAGCCGGTCCTGCCACCACATCGGCCGTTTGCTCGAACCGTCGAAATCGGGGTGGTAGCGCACCGCCTCGGCCTTGCCGTCGAGTTCGAAGCGCCATAGCTGGGCGGCGGCGCCGCCACGGTAGCGGCGGGCGTTGTCATTGGTGAGATGGAGGCCGTAGCGGGTAAAGAAGACGGTCTTGCCGTCGGGGTCGAAGCTGGCTTCGTTGGCGTCGAGCAGCGGCAGGACGCGCCGCTTCATGCGGTGCGGCTCGACCGCCACCACGACGCGCTGATCGGCCTGACCGGCCGGGGCGCGGGTCGAGAACAGCACCTCGCCCTGGCTGCTCCAGCCCACCACTTGGGCACGGGCGCCTTCAAAGCTGAGCCGTTTGGGCTGGCCGCCGCTGCTTGGCATCACATAGGCTTCGAGCGTGCCTTCGTAATTGGCCGAGAAAGCCACCCAGCGGCCATCGGGCGACAGGGCGGCGTGGGTTTCCTGGGCAGGATGGGTGGTAAGCCGGTTGGCGCGACCGCCGCTGACCGGGACGGTCCATAGATCGCCTTCGGCGGTAAACACCACCTGATCGCCGGCAATCGACGGGAAACGGAAGTAGCCCGGCTGTTCGGCCGCCCACGGCATCAGCGTGCCGAGGGCCAGACCAAGTGCCCACGTCAGCTTGGAAACCTGCATCGCTCTCTCTCCTGTTTTGTACTGAAACGCATGAAAGCCGCGAGTGTACACGCGGCTTGGTTGCAGGTGGTCGGCCCAAGGGGACGGCACGGGCACAGAGCGGTTCTGCCCGGCCGATCCTCGAAGAAAAAAGGAAGTCACGGCTCCGCTCCCTGTCCCTCGGGTGTCCAGACGACCAGACGGGACCCGACTGCTGGGCCTGCAGCGACAATGAGGCGTTACGTTGCTTTGCCGCCAGAGCCTTTCCGTTGGAAGCGAGGTTGTCGCGTCTGGATTGGAAGGTCCGGATGCACTGAGGCCGGACTGGCTGGAAATGCCTTAAGGCGCGCTGTTGGGGCGGGCCTGGACGCTGTTGCCAGGCCCGGGCGGCCTTAGCCGGCGGGCGGTTCATCGGTCGAGACTTCACTCTCCGTTGCCCGCCTGCGCGAGGCGGGCACGTCGATGCCACGGCGTGTCAGCGCCTCGCGCAGCAGGTATTCGATCTGACCGTTGACGCTGCGCAGCTCGCGGGCGGCCAGGGCTTCGAGTGCCTGCCACAGTGCCGGATCGATCCGGAGCGCAAAGGCTTTCTTGCCGGGACTTGCCATATCAGTTGTAAAGCGTGCCGCTATTGATCACGGGGGTAGCGTCCTTCTCGCTGACCAGTACCACCAGCAGATTGGTCACCATGGCCGCGCGGCGTTCGTCGTCGAGTTCGAGCAAACCTTTTTCCGACAGGCCGTGCAGGGCCGCCTCGACCATCCCGACCGCGCCTTCGACGATCTTGCGCCGGGCCGCCAGCACCGCTTCGGCCTGCTGGCGCCGTAGCATGGCACCGGCGATTTCGAGTGCATAGGCCAGATGGGTCAGCTTGGCGTCTTCGATGGTGACGCCCGCCGGTTGCAGCCGCTGTTCCAATTCGCGCCGCAGCAGCTGCGCCAGCGCTTCGCCGCCGTTACGCAGCGTCAGCTCGCGGCTTTGTTCATCTTCGTCCAGATGATCATAGGCATAGCAACTGGCCAGTTGGCGCAGCGCGGTTTCGCTTTGCAGATGGACATACTGTTCATAGTCATCCACTCCGAAGGTGGCCTGGGCCGTGTCATTGACCCGCCAGACCACGGCGGCGGCGATCTCGATCGGGTTGCCGCGCTTGTCGTTGACCTTGAGCTTATCGCAGACGAAGTTGCGCGCCCGCAGCGAAATCTTGTTCTTGATCAGAAAAGGGTTGGCCCAGCGCAGCCCCTGGCTGCGGTCGGTGCCGCGATAGTCACCGAACAGGGTCAGCACGGCCGCCTGGTTGGGCTGCAGCATATACAGCCCGCCGCCACCGATGAGCAGCGAGATACCAAACAGCACCGGGGCAATCAGCAGGCCGTCGGTGCCCGCCAGCAAGAGCACCGCACCGGTCACCAGCAGCGGTACGAGCAGGCTTGAGAGCAGCGCCAGATAGCCGTTGTGACTGGTATACGAGATTTCCGGGGTAGGGGTCTGCATGGCGATTCTCCTGATTTCGTTAAAAGATGCTTTCTCATCATAGCCATCAAAGTGATATCACTTTGATGTGATCGAAGCTTAACTGCTTCGCCGTAGCTCGACAAGTGGTGCGGTGGTGCGGGGCGCCTAATCCCCAAGCGACGGTAGCAAGGCTGGGGACGAGCTGTGGATGGTTGCTGCAAGCGGTTGATTGGGAATGGGAAAATAGAATTGCTTATTTTTTGTGCAATCGAGAGGCAATGGGAGGAAATGTTTATTTGGTGTTTTCTTACACGGAGCTTTTATTTTGATTGTTCAATTGTTCAATAAAAATCCCGAATCTATATGTAATCAGATGCAGTGCTGTCCGTATATGCTGAACATATGATCAATTTAAATTCTGCGGCAAGGTGGATAAAACGCTGCTGGCATAGAAAGCCGGTAATGACCTGGCAATTTTTCACGTGCAACAATCGTTTCTGAAGGCTTGCGGGAGAATTGTTGAAGCGTGATACAATCCGCCCGCTTAATTTTTGCGGGTCGACATTCCCGCACCGATCCGGGCAGACAATCGAGAACAACAGCCCGGCAGGCGCTTTACAACAGGCGCCCCAGTCAAAATCGGTTCGCTGATAAATCCATTTGAAACAGAAAATGCGGTGTGGTGAATCCCGGCCTCGTTAATCGAGGGGGAGGGCTGATCTTTGTCCGCCATTTCTTAATGACCGAAAACCGGCCGGCGCCGGTGAGAAAAATTGTTGCGGACTGCAGATTCATACCATGAAAGATTTATTGCCCGATTCCTCCTTCGTGCCGTTTTATCCGCAGGCGCTGGCCCAGCCGGTGGTGGTCTGGCGTAACGAGCGGCTGTCACCGGCGGTCGATCTGTTGCAACACGCTTACTGCCTGCCGATGGAAGGGGAAGCCGCCAGCATCTACGACAGCACGCGCAGCAAGTGCTACTGGGGTGAGCGCTACGGTGGCGAAGGCCTGGGCTCCAACGGCGGTGGCGTGCGCTGTGGACTCGATGGGACCGTGCAGGTCAAGGGCGTGGGCAGAAATCCGCTGGCCGGCACCCGGACCGGTTTCTGGAATACCTATGGCGGTGCCGCGCTCGAAGCGGGGCTGCGTGAGGCGATCTGGGGCGAGGTGTGCCATCTGGCCCTGCCCCATGGCGGCACCCGGGTCCATGGTCTGATCGCGACCGGCACCGACATTCCCTACAAGGGCAACGAGGGCGAGCGGCGGGCGCGCCGGGTATTGATCGTGCGCGAGGCCAGCCTGCGGCCGGCGCACTATATGCGCGCGGTGCATTTCGCGCCCAGCGAGGAAGTCCGCCGCGACTATCCCGACGAGATCAGCCGGACCCGCTCGGCCATCGGCCTGCTGGGCCGCGGCTTTGCCGCTGCGCTGGGCGAGCCGGTGCCCGATGCGGCCGATGCGGCGACCCTGAACCACTGCCTTGAAACCCTGTGCCGCCGTCTGGCCGCCCAGATGGCCGCAGCCGCGGCCAAGCGCATCGTCCATGGCTCGCTCAACGCTTCCAATATCTGCCTCGATGGCGGCTGGATCGACTACGACAAGATGAGCACGGTGTCGGACTACGGCAAGATGCTGACTGGTGTCCAACAGCCGCTGCTATGGTCGCGCCATGGCTGGCTGGCCCACATGCTGGCCGAGTGGCGCTTCTTCCTTGGCAAATACCTGCCTCGTCCCATCGCCGCCGATCTGATATCGCACGAACAGCTCGACGAGTGCTACCACCGCGAGCTGGAGCGACGCCATCGGATCGAATTCCTCAAGCTCAGCGGCATTCCCGAAGCGGCCTTGCAGCAGCTCGACCCGGCGCTATGCGAGGAGGCCTTCCGCTGTTTCCGTCAGATCACGGCCGCCGGCAATGGCGAGCCTTTCCGGCTGGCACCCAATGGTTATTGGGAAATGCCGGCCAAGATGGGCCACTACCACCTCAATACCGTGCTGGTGCTGGCCACCGCCTGTCACAGCCCGGCCCAGATCGACGCCACGCTGCAAGCCGATCTGGCCGATCACCGTCTGCGGGCGCGCTTTGCCGCGGCCTATCACCGTCTGATCGAGTCCTACCGCGCGCTGGCGCTGGCCCAAGGTGCCCGCTCGCCCGACGAATTCCGCCTCCTCAATTCACTGCGGGCCAACGTGATGTTCAGCGAACTGTACCGGCCGACGCTCGATGCCCGGATCGACGCGCTGGTGGCCGAAGACGGGGATCTGGCCGGCTTTGTCGAGCAGATCGTCGCACGTGCCGCCTGGTTGCTGGCCGATCCCATCGATGTGCTCGATCTGAGCCACCCGCTCGGTCGGCCGGCACGGGCCGATCGGCTCGATGGCCTGCAAGGCGGCAGTCTGGCAGGCATCGTGGCCGAGCTGCCTGAATCGATCATTCCCTTGGCGCAGAAGAAAAAGGTCGTGGAATTGTGGAATACACATCGTTGAGCAAGCGGGAAAGTCTCTACCGGGTATTCGATGGCCCGGGTGGCCTGGCGGAGCATTTTCTCAAGGTGGGCTATGTCTGCCACATCATGAGCGGCTTTGAAAGCCATCAGGCCAATACGGTCAATCATGTGCGCGAAATGATTCGCCCGGCGATTCGCCACGACATGATGAAACTGTATTTCGATATCGACGGCTCGCCGGTCGGTTATGTGGTGTGGGCATTCCTGGCCGATGACGTGGTGGCGCGAATCCGGCAGGAAGGCCGTATTCAATTGCATCCGAGTGAATTCAACGAAGGACGGCAATTATGGATTATCGATTTGCTGGTCGCGCCGGGCCGATTGAAATATGTAATGGCCGATCTGAGCAGCAAGGTATTTGCCGCAGAAAACGAGCTGCGCTATTTGCGGCTGGAAAACGGCCGGCCTTGCGTGCGCCATATCCGGCGCGGCAGTGATGGCCGCCTGAAGCTGGGGCGTTCTGTCTGAGCGTGCCGTCATATTCCCTGGATCGATGTTTTGCAGAAAAGCCCTCTTGCCATGCAGCCCACCTCTTTGATTGCCGCACCGTCCACCAACCCGTCCCTGGCCAGCCGGCGCCTCGACCAATGGTTCGAAGCCAGCGCCGCCCGCCTGCCTGAAGCCCTGGCCGTCGTCGCCGACGGCCAGGCGCTGAACTATGCGCAATTGAACCAACAGGCCGATCAATTCGCCGCCGGCCTGGTGCGCACGGGTGTGCAGGCCGGCGACATCGTGGCGCTGGCGTGCGGCCGTTCGGTCGATATGGTGGTGGCGATTCTCGGGGTGCTCAAGTCGGGCGCCGTCTATCTGCCGCTCGATCTGAATCTGCCCGATGCGCGGCTGGGCCTGATGGTCAAGGACAGCGCTGCGGTGCTGGTGGTCTGTAGCGAGGAGGCTGCGGGACGGTTGGCGGACTGTGGTGCGCCGGTCTGCCTATGCGGCGACTGGTCGGTGACGGCACGTCCCGCTGCGCGGCGCCACCCGGAAGCCGCCTATTGCATCTATACCTCGGGCTCGACCGGCACCCCCAAAGGCGTGCTGGTTGCCCATCATAGCGTGGCCAATCTGATCGGCTACTGGCTGACCCGGGTGACGCCGGCGGGCGGGCAGCCGTTCAATGCGTCGCTGTGGACCAGCTTCGGCTTCGATGTATCGGTATTCGAGCTGTTTGTGCCGCTGGCGCTCGGTGGGGCGGTCCATATCGTCGCCGAGGCCGTCAAGGCCGATCCGCTGGGTCTGCTCGATTGGCTGACTGCCCAGGCGATCGAGTTTGCCTACCTGCCGCCATTCTTGATGCGCAAGCTGGCGGAGCTGCCCGATGAACTGGTCGGCCGCCTGTCGCTGCGCTCGCTGCTTGTTGGGGTGGAGCCGCTGCGCGAGGCTGATCTGGCTCGATTGAAAAATATTCTGCCAGAACTTTGCATTATCAATGGCTATGGACCAACAGAAACAACAGTTTTCTGTACGGCTTATCTCGATATCACCGACCATGCGCGTCCGGCGCCGCTGGGGCAGGCCATCGACGGGGCCAGGGTCTATCTGCTGGGGCCGGACCTGCAAGCGGTCGATGGCGGTGAAATCGGTGAAATCTATGTGGCCGGTGCCTGTCTGGCCGAAGGTTATCTGGGGCGGCCTGATCTGACTGCCGAGCGCTTTCTGCCTGATCCGTTCGGCCCGGCCGGCACGCGGATGTACCGTACCGGCGACCTGGGCCGGCAGTTGCCTGATGGCCATCTTGTCTTCTGCGGCCGCAAGGACGACCAGATCAAGCTCAACGGCTACCGGATCGAACTGGGCGAGATCGAACAAGCGCTGTCCACCTGCACCGGCGTGCGCGATGCGGCCGTGGCGGTCTGGGACGGCGCGCAGGGCACAAAACGGTTGGTGGCTTATGTCGTGGCCCAGGATGGGGTGACGCTGAGCGTGGCTGGCCTGAGCGAACAACTGGGCCGCCTGCTGCCGGAATATATGGTGCCGGCCTCGATGGTGTTGCTCGGTGAGCTGCCGCTGGGCGTCAATGGCAAGCTCGACCGCAAGGCCCTGCCGGCACCGGCGGCCACGCTGACCGACTATGTGGCACCGCGCACCGAGCTTGCGCAGCAACTGGCCACGATCTGGGCCGAGGTGCTGCAACTTGGCCGGGTCGGCATGGCCGATGGCTTCCGCAGCCTGGGCGGCAGTTCGATGCAGGCGATCGAGATTTCCTTTCGGATTGCCCGGCGCTATGGCTGTAGCCGTCGCATTCCCTTGCCACTTTCCAATATCACGCTGGCCGACTATGTCCCGGCCGTCGAGGCCGTGCTGGCGCAGCAGCCGGTGGCACCGGTCACGACCCCGGCAGCACAGGCCGGGCGTCATCCGTTCTCCTATGCCCAGGAACAGGTCTGGTTTCTCGAGCAGATGGGCGAGGCATGGCGCGCTTACCGCTTCCATGCCCGCTTCCGTCTGCGCGGACCCTTGCAGATCGCGGCACTGCGGCAGGCGGTCAATCAGTTGATCGAACGGCATACGCTGCTGCGGACCCGTTTCCTGTCCGAAGGCGAGACGCTGCAATGCGAATTGCTGCCGTCGCTGACGGTCGAGGTGCCGGTGATCGATCTGTCTGCCATCGAAGCGGCACAGCGGCTTGAACGGCTTGCCGCCTGTCTGCGTGAAGAGCTGGATTTCCGCTTCGATATCGCCGAGCCGCCCTTGGTGCGTTGGGTGCTGATCCGTCTGGCGGCCGAGGAACACATTCTGTTGCAGTCCGAACACCACAATGTCCACGACGGCCAGTCGATGCGGATCCTGATCGGGGATCTGGCGGCACTGTATTCGGCTGCCTGTACCGGTGAGTCTGCGGTACTGGAACCGGTCGAGGCCGATTACCGGACATTCTGTCTACAGGAAAAGGCCTGGCTGGCTTCGCCCGACTTCAGCCAGCAGCTCGACCGTTGGGCGGCCCGACTGGTTGGCCATACCGACCATCTGAAACTGTTCTCCTACCGTCCGGCGCCGCCTGAGCGCAGCTTCCGGGGGGCGCAACTGCGCCATACGGTTGACGATGCGCTGCTCGATCGGATCAATGCGACCGCTGCCGGACTCGGGGTCTCGCGCTATGTGCTGATGCTGGCGGTGTTCGGCGTGCTGATCGCCCGCTACAACGACCAGAAACGCTTCCTGATCGGCGGTGCCCTGGCCAACCGCTGTTCGCCGCTGTACCGGCGCACGGTCGGGATGTTTGTGAATATGGTGCCGATTCCGTTCGATCTGGAACGGGCACCGTCCTTCCCGCAACTGGTGCAGGCCCTCAACGAGGAAACCGACTTCGCGCTGGCCCACAGCGGTGTGCCGCTGGCGGAAATCGTCAAGCGTCTGCAACTGACCCAGCGTCTCAAAGGGGAGGCGCCGTTCAATGTGTCCTTCTCCTTCCACGATTCGCTGCCGGCCTCGTTCGATTTCCGCGGGCTGGAGGTTGAGCTCGAAGAGGGGCTGCCCAACGGCTCGGCCAAGTTCGATCTGAGCGTCGTCGGCATTCTGGGCAACCGCTCGGCCGGCAAGGCGATGGAACTGGTCTTCGGCTACAACACCGATCTGTTCGATACGGCCACCATCGAGCGGATGGCCATCCATTACCAGACCCTGCTCGAAGCCGTGATCGCCGAGCCGCAAGCGCAGCTCAAGCAGTTGCCGATGCTGAGCGAGGCGGAAGTCCGGCAGCTGACCGCCTGGAACGATACGGCCAAGGATTACCCGCGCTGCGCCATCCACGAGCTGTTCGAGGCACAGGCCGCGGCAAGTCCCGATGCCGTCGCAGTCGTCTTTGGCGAGCAGCAGCTGAGCTATGGCGAACTCAACCGCCGCGCCAACCAGTTGGCCCATCAATTGGTCGAGCTGGGCGTGCGCGCCGACACCCTGGTCGGCATCTGCGTCGAGCGCTCGCTGGAAATGGTGGTCGGCCTCTTTGCCATCCTCAAGGCCGGTGGCGCCTATGTGCCGCTCGACCCCGACTATCCCGCCGAGCGGCTGGCCTACCTGCTGGAAGATTGCGCCGCTCCGCTGCTGCTGACCCAGTCGTGGCTGCTGGCGCGGTTGCCCGAGCATTCGGCCCGGGTGATCTGTCTCGATACGCTGTCCAGCACTGCGCCCGACACGAACCTGACGGTCCGCGTCCAAGCTGAGCACCTCGCCTACTGCCTGTACACCTCCGGCTCGACCGGCCGTCCCAAAGGTGTCCAACTGAGCCATCAGGCTGTGCTGGTCCGTCTGCACTGGATGCAGGAAACCTATCGACTGACTGGCGCCGACCGTCTGCTGCAAAAGACCTCGCTGGGCTTTGATGTGTCGGTGTGGGAGCTGTTCTGGACGCTCGGTTATGGCGCCCGACTGATCGTGCCGCAGCAGCAGGAAGTGCGCGATCTGGAGCGTTTGGCCGATCGGATGGTGGATAGCCAGATCACCTTTGCCCACTTCACCCCGGCCGTGCTCGAACAGATGGTGGACAACCCGCGTCTGCGCCAGGGTCACTCGCTGCGCTTTCTGGTCAGTGGCGGCGAAACCCTGCCGGTCGGGCTGTTCAAGAAGGCGCTGGCCTTGAGTGGCGGGGCTTTCCACAACCGTTATGGCCCGACCGAGGCGGCGATCAACGCGACTTACTGGGTCGCGCCGCAAGGGGAGGCACATCGCGAGACGGCCATCGGCCGGCCGCTGGCCAATACCCGGATCTATCTGCTCGATGCCGATCTGCAGCCCGTACCGGTGGGCGTCCCGGCTGAGATCTATATCGCCGGTCCAGGTCTGGCACGTGGCTATCTCAATCAGCCGGCCTTGACGCAAGCCCGTTTCCTGGCCGACCCATTCGGCCCGGCGGGCGAGCGGATGTATCGCAGCGGTGACCTGGGTCGCTACCTGCCCGACGGCAATATCGAGTTTCTTGGCCGGGTCGATCATCAGGTCAAATTGCGCGGCTTCCGGATCGAACTGGGCGAAATCGAAAGCAGCCTGCGTGCATGTGACGGAGTGCGCGAAGCGGTGGTGACGGTCGATCCGGTGCAATTGCGGCTGGTGGCTTATGTGGTCGCGGCAGCGGGGGTGGACGCCGAAACCTTGCGGCAGGCGCTGCGGCGGCAGCTGCCTGACTATATGGTGCCGTCGAGCTGGGTGTTCCTCGACGTCCTGCCGCTCAACGCCAACGGCAAAGTCGATCGTCAGGCCCTGCCGGCGCCCGAAGCGCCAGTACCGTCGCAGGCCGTGATGGCGGCCGACGCGCTGAGCCCGACTGCGCAACAGGTGCTCGAACTGATGCGTTCGATCGTGGCCGATGTACCGCTTGACCCATATAGCGACTTCTTCGATGTGGGCTTTCACTCGATCAATCTGATGCGACTGGTGGCGAAGAGCCGCTCGGCGTTCGGGGTGCCGCTGTCGATTGTCGAGACCATCGACGCGCAAAGCCCGGCGGCCTTTGCCGAGCTGATCGAAGAAAAGCTGGCAGCCGAGGCGGCCGAATGCGACTGAACCCTGTGCTGGCCGTAGCGGATGGCGCAGTGTCGGGCTGGCTTGGCTAGGCGCCATGTTCCGTTCTGTGCGCGATCTGCCCCGCAACGTCCTGTATCTGGTCTTTGGCCGGGCCATCAGCTCGCTCGGATCGGCCTTGACCGGCTTTGCCCTCAATGTCTGGCTCTACCAGCAGACCGGCTCCTACACGATGTTTGCCATGCTGGCGGTGGTCAATGCCATTCCCGGGCTGATCTTTTCGCCGATTGCGGGCGTGCTGGTCGATCGCTATCCGAAAAAATCGCTGCTGATGCTGTGCGATGTCGTGTCAGCCCTCAGCGTCGCAGCGCTGGGGCTCGCCAGCCTGTTGGGCGAACTCAGTCCGCTGTTGCTGGCAGTGAGTTCGTTCTTTCTGAGTCTGACCCGGGCAATCAGCTGGCCCGCTGCCTGGGCCGCGATCAGCAGCCTGACCGACAAGGCGCAGCGTCCCGGCGTCAACGGGATTTCCGAAGCCCTCAACGGCGGCATCAGCATTTTCAGCCCGATGCTGGGCGCACTGCTGTTCGAGCTGATCGGCATCTCGGGCATCGCGCTGTTCGATATCGTCAGCTATGGCCTGTGCATCGCCCTGCTGTTTGCGGTGCGCTTTCCGCCGGAAACCGCCAAGCCGGTCAGCGAGGCAGCAAGCTCGCCCTTTGCGGCATTGCTGAACGACTGCCTGTCCGGTTTCCGCTGGATTCGCTCGCATGCCGGCCTGAGCCGTCTGCTGCTCTATTTCGTGGTGATGAATCTGGGTTGCTCGGTATTTGCCGTGCTGTATGCCCCGTATGTGTTGTCCTTTTCCTCGGAAAATCTGCTGGGCATCTGCATGGCCTTGGGCGGCAGCGGAATGATTGCTGGTGGATTATTTTATGCCGTGATCGGCAATAAAATCCGCAGCGAAAGCGCCGTGTTGATGGGTGGGGCATTGGTCGGCATCAGCATGATCGGCTTTGGCATCATGCGCAGTCCCATGCCACTTGCCCTGTGCGCCTTTTTCTATTCGGCCGGATTTGCTGCGGTCAATGGCGCCAGCCAAACCATCTGGCAAACCCATGTTCCGCTATCGATGCAGGGGCGGGTATTTTCCGTCCGCAGAATGATTGCCTTTGGCCTCAATCCCTTGTCGGTATTGATTTCGGTGCCGTTCATTCAAGCGGTACTCGAGCCTTTGTTGACGGGCAAAATAATCGGTCTGCCGGTCGGCTATTTATGGGGAACCGGCCCGACCGCCCCGCTGGGCCTGATGGCAAGCCTGTGCGGCTTGCTGTGTGTCTCGGTGGCATTGCTGATGTTCCTGTTCAACGGACTGAGAATGCAGCCGCCACCCGTTGCCATTCAACCTCATACATCCTGAAACAGAGAAATGATCATGGAACAGCAATTCGTCGTCGTGATGAACCACGAAGAACAATATTCCATCTGGCCGGCCGATCAGACGATTCCTGCCGGCTGGTCGGCCCAGAATTGCCAGGGCGATAAGGAAACCTGCCTGCAATTTATTCGGGAAAACTGGACCGATATGACGCCGGCCAGCTTGCGGCGGGCGATGGCCACGAATTGATGCGATTGAAAGGCCGATTCGGTGAATATCGGAAAGGCTTTTGGACTGCTGGCAGATTCTTATCTTCAGATTTTTTCTGTATCGAGATGAATAGTTGCTGTGCAAGGCATCCGATCAAGATAGGCAGTAAATAAGAACAGCCACCAGCGTGACGGGTTGTGGTGGGCGGGCTGAAGCATGTGAGGGGTGGGGAAGCAAGATGTTGTTCGATTTTCGTACCAAGCAGTTAGGCGCAATGCTGGCCGGTGCCTGGGCGGTTGCCGCCTGGTCGCCTGCGCTGGCCGACTCCACCCCCCAGCCGGCGCCATCTGCGGCGCCGGTCCCGGCCCAGCACCCTCAGCCGGCCGACAAGGTTCAGGTCTCGGGCCGCAACGATCTGCGGCAGCGCTCGACGGCCAGCAAGATCGTGGTCGGGCGCGAGGAAATCCTCAGCTTTGGCGACCACAGCATGGCCGAAGTCCTGAACCGGCTGCCCGGGATCAGCCTAAGCGGCGAGCCCGGGCGCAACCGCGAGGTGCGGATGCGCGGCCTGGGCGGCGGCTATACCCAGATTCTGGTCAATGGCGACCCGGCCCCGGCCGGCTTTTCGCTCGATACGTTGGCCCCCGATCTGGTCGAACGGATCGAGGTGTTGCGCGCCGCCACCGCTGAACATGGCGCCCGCGCCATCGCCGGCACGATCAATATCGTATTGAAGTCGGTGGTCCGTAAGACCGAGCGGGAAATCAAAGCCGGCATCAGCCGCGAAGGCCGGCGCTATTCGCCGCATCTCGCCGCCCAACTGGCCGATCGTGCCGGTGCGCTGTCCTATCTGGTGGCGCTGACGGCAGCGCAGAACCGCTCGCTGCGCACTTCCGAAGTCGAGGACGAGGTCTTTTCCCGTAGCGGCCAGTTGCTGGCACGCAGTGTGACCGGACGCGAGCGCAATACCCGGGCCGATACCTTCAATCTGTCGCCTCGGCTCACCTGGCGGCTCGATGACGATAGTCAACTGGTGGTGCGGGCCTATCTCGACCATTACCGCGATTTCCTGATCGGTCAGGACCGCAGCCGGATCGAATCGGGCCAGCCGCTCGACTATCTGGGCAATGCGCTGCGCCAGGGCACGCTGCTCCAGACGCTGCGCAGCGACCTGGCCTGGAATACCGTGTTCGCCAACGACAGCAAGCTCGATCTGAAGCTGGGCGGCACCTTGCATCGGCGCGATATCGACGGCCAGCGCCTGGCCGACGGCCTCGACGGCCGGCCGGCACTCGACCGTCAGGTCCGCTCGAAGGCCGACGACAAGTCGATCAGCACGGGCGGCAAGTACACCGTGCCCTTGGCCGAACAGCATGGCCTGGGCCTCGGTTGGGAACTCGAAGCCAGTCAGCGCAAGGAGCGGCGCGAACAGATCGATCTCGAATCGCCCGATCTGTACGACCCGCAACGGCCAACCCTCCGCACTGCCAGCGGCGAGCGCTATACCTCGCGGGTGCGCCGCACGGCGCTCTATCTACAGGATGAATGGGATATCACCCCGGCCTGGTCCACCTATCTGGGCGTGCGCTGGGAGGAAATCCGTACCCGCAGCATCAGCGATTTCAGCCCGGCAATCCGCCATCGCAGTCAGGTCTGGAGCCCGTCGCTGCAAGTGCTGTGGCGCGTCAGCGGCCAAGCCAAGGATCAGCTGCGGTTTGCCGTGTCGCGCACCTACAAGGCGCCCACCACCGGCAATCTGATGAATATCCGCGCCCTGTCGCTCAATAACTCGCCCACGGCCACGGACAACCAGGGCAACCCCGATCTGCGGCCCGAACTCGCCTGGGGCGCCGATCTGGCCTACGAGCACTATTTCGGCAAGACGGGCTTTATCAGCGCATCGCTGTTTGCCCGGCAGATCGACGATGTGATCGGCAGTCAGCTCTACCACGATCAGGGTCGCTGGGTGACGCTGCCGGTCAATATCGGCAAGGCCGATGTCTACGGGGTGGAGCTCGAGAGCAAATTCCAGTTGAAGGACCTGATCCAGACCCAGACCGAGCTGGAGATCAAGGCCAATCTGTCACGCAACTGGTCGTGGCTGCGCAGCATTCCCGGACCCGATAACCGGCTCGACCGTCAGGTACCGCTGACGGCCAATCTGGGTCTGGATTACCGCTTTGCCAAGCTGCCCTGGCGGGTGGGCGGCAATTTCAATTTCCAGGCCAGTTCGCATAACCGTCTGTCCAGCAGCCAGACCGTGGTGGTATCGGCGCGGCGCGCGCTCGATCTGTTCGCCCTGTGGCAGATCGATCCGAAAACCCGGCTGCGGCTGAGTCTGAGCAATCTGCTTCACCCGACCAGCCGGGTGGCTGTCGAGTATGCAGACGAGGCCGGCAGCAGCCGGCAGACCACCGACCAGCGCTCACGGGCCATCGGGCGGGTCATGTTCGAAATCAAGCTCTGATCGGGCTGACTGGCTATTCCAATATATCGACGCCGATCGATTTGGCGTCCGGCAGGCAGGGGGATGGAAGTGAACAAGAAACTGTTCAAATTGGTGGAAACGCTGAATAAAAAATTGAGCCGGGTCCAGGGCGATGCGTATCTCGAGCCCGAGCAGTTTGCCTGGGTCAGCCAGGTCGAGCAGTCCTGCGAGGCCATCAAGGCGGAGCTGGCTGGCCTGATCGATCAGGAGGGCGTTGAAGTCCCCACCATGGCCGAGCTGTCGGGCGGCAATTCCTCGGTCAAGCACACCAATAGCTGGCGTGCCTTATGTCTGTATCTCTATGGCCAGCGGCTTTCGCACCAGGAAAATTTCCTGCCACACACTCATGCGGCGCTCCAGAAAATTCCGGGCCTCAAGACGGCTTTTCTGTCGATTCTGCAACCGGGCACCAGTATCAAGCCGCATCGCGGTCCGTATAACGGCGTGCTGCGCTATCACCTGGGTGTATCGATTCCAGCGGGCGATTGCGCGATCGTGGTCGATGAGCAGCAACGCGGCTGGGCCAATGGCAAAAGCCTGATCTTCGACGATAGCTATGTGCATAAGGCCTGGAATCACACCGAAGAAACCCGGGTCGTGCTGTTTGTCGATTTTCTGCGTCCCTTGCCGTTCTGGTACGCCTGGTTCAATACCCTGATCTACAACCGGCTGTGCCGAGGCGAATTCCAGGTGAAATTCATGCAACGCGCCGCGCAATCGACAGAAAACATGGTGAAGGCGTAAACCTGCCGCGCCGATTGCTTGTCAAGCCATCAATTAAAAAATATTGCCATTACGTTAATTGTATGAGCAAGGCATCAGGAGCAATAACAACCTGATGGTTAAATATCTGCCATGCAAGCGTTTGAGTTCACGAGGGTCTCATTGTGCAATCCGGCTATAAAGACAATAAAAACGACATTTATCCGCTGAGTTATGCGCAGCAGTCGCTGTGGTTTCTGACCGAATGGGCGCCCGAATCGGGTGCCTACAATATGGGCAGTATCTATCGCATCGAAGGGGAATTGGATATTCCCCGCCTGCGGCTGGCCCTCGACCGTGTCATGCGTCGTCACCCGGTGCTGTGTTCGATTTTCGGTGAAACGCCCGAAGGCCCGTTCCAGCGGGTGATCGAGCCGGTGGAGACGCCGTTCGAGCTGATCGAGACCTCGGATGAACTGTCCATCCTTGAGCTGGCGCAATGGCAGATCGAGCGGCCGTTCGATCTCAGGCATGAACCGGCGATCCGGGCCATCCTCTATCGTCAGGGCAGCGGGCTGCACTATCTGGTGCTGGTGCAGCATCATCTGGTTTCCGATGCCTGGTCGATCGAGCTGATTGCGCGCGACCTGTCGGCGGCCTATCGCGGCGATCTGCCCGCCACCGTGGCGCGTCATTACGGCGAGTTCGCCCAGGCGGAGAAAAGCCCCGGGCACGAGCGCCTGCTCGCGCAGAGCCGGCGTGACTGGCTGAAGCGGCTGGCCGGCATGCCGACGGTACTGGAGTTGCCGCGTCAGTTTCCGCGGCCGGCCGTGCGCGATTTCTCCGGCAATACCTTCAGCCAGCCGATGTCGGCTGAACTCCTCACTCGGCTCAAGCAATACTGCGTCAGCAAACGCTGCACGCTGGCCACCGTTTTGCTGGCGGCCTATCAAAGCCTGCTCTGTCGCTATACCGGCCAGACCGACTTCGGTCTTGGCATGCCGGTAGCCGGACGGATGGCGCCCGGCAGCGAAGAGACGGTCGGGATGTTCGTCAATATGGTGGTGCTGCGTGCCACGATCGACCCTGCTGCCAGCTTCGAGACGCTGCTGGGCCAGACCCGTCGCGCCATGCTGCTGGCGATGGATCAGCAGGACTATCCGTTTGCGCTGCTGGCCCGCGATCTGGTGCAGGAACAGGACCGCAGCCGTGAGCCACTGGTCCAGAACACCTTCAACTACCTCAAGGCGTCGGCCTGCCCGCTTGGCCTGAGCGGGACCGAGGTCGAGCGGGTCTATCGCGAGACCAGCTACTCGAAATTCGACTTCTCGCTGCAGTTCGTCGAAAGCGACAGCGGCGTGCAGTGCTTTATCGTCTACGACAGCCGGCTGTTCGCGCCTTGGTTCATCGACCGGCTGTTCTCCCATTTCCGCTGTCTGCTGGAACAGGCCATCTCGGCGCCCGAGCAGCGCATCAAGGATCTGCCGCTGCTCGATAAAGCCGAGCTGGCGCAACTGGTCGCCTGGAATCACACCGCGCTGTCCCAGCTAAACCCGCAGCAATCCATCCACCAACTGTTCGAGGCCCAGGTCGCGCAGCAGCCCGACGCAGTGGCGGTCGTGTTTGCCGACCGGCAACTGAGCTATGGCGAACTCAATCGCCAGGCCAACCGGCTGGCGCATCGTCTGGTCGATCTGGGCGTCGGTCCCGACACTTTGGTGGCAATCTGCGTCGAGCGCTCACTGGAAATGGTGGTGGGCCTGCTGGCCATCCTGAAAGCCGGCGGCGCCTATGTCCCGCTCGACCCTGATTATCCGGCCGAGCGGCTGGCTTATATGCTCGACGACACCGCCGCGCCGCTGATCCTGACCCAGTCGTGGTTGCAGGCACGGCTGCCGGCGCATTCGGCGCGGGTGATCTGTCTGGATGAGCCGATGAGGGACGGCTCGGACGCCAATCTCGCGGTCCGCCTCCACCCCGACAATCTGGCCTACTGCATCTACACCTCGGGCTCGACCGGCAAACCCAAGGGCGCCATCAATACGCACCAGGGTTTCGTCAATCTGGTGCGCTGGTATTTCTCCGACCGGGTCAATACCACCGGGTCCGAGCGGGTGTTGCTGGCAAGTTCGCTCAGTTTCGATCTGACCCAGAAAAACCTGCTCGGCACGCTGTCCTTTGGCGCCACGGTGATCGTGCCGGTCGGGGCGACGGCCGATAGCGATGGGCTGCGCGAGGCGTGGCAGCGGCATCGGCCGACCCGGATCAACTGTGCGCCATCGGCGTACCGGGCGTTTCGGGCAGCGATTCCCGACAGTTCGATTCGCACTGTCGTGCTCGGGGGCGAGCCGATCGAGCCTGGGCTGGTGGCGCAGTTGGCGGCACGCGGCATCACACTGGTCAATTCCTACGGCCCGACCGAATGCGCCGATGTGGCAATCAGCCATCTGGCCGACCCGGCTGCCGGCAGCGTTCCCTTGGGTAAGCCCGTGCCGAATGTGCGCATCCATATTCTCGATGCCTCGCTCAATCGGGTGCCGGTCGGCGTCACGGGCGAGATCTATATCGCCGGGGTAGGGCTGGCGCGGGGTTATCTGAACCGTCCCGACCTGACCGCCGAGAAGTTCCTGCCCTCGCCATTCGATGGTCCGGGCAGCCGGATGTACCGAACGGGCGACCTGGGCTATTACCTGCCCAATGGCGAGATCGAATTCCTGGGCCGTACCGACCATCAGGTGAAAATCCGCGGTTTCCGCATCGAACTGAGCGAGGTCGACAACGCACTGCAAGGCTGTGAAGGCGTGCGCGAAGCGGTGGTGATGGTCGATCGGTCGCAGCAGCAACTGGTGGCCTATGTGGTGGGAACGGCCGTGGACGCGGAAGCCTTGCGCCAAGCGCTGCGGCAGAGTCTGCCTGACCATATGGTGCCGTCGGGCTGGGTGTTCCTGGATGCTTTCCCGCTCAACCCCAATGGCAAGATCGACCGTAAGGCGCTGGCGACACTCGCGTTGACCGAGGCCCACAGCGGTACTGAATATGTCGCCCCCCGGACGGAAGCCGAAGCCTTGCTGGCGACGATCTGGGCCGGGGTCTTGCAGTGCGAGCGGGTTGGCCTGCACGACAATTTCTTCGCCCTGGGCGGGCATTCCTTGCTGGCGACCCAGGTGGTGACGCGCATCCGCCAGGCCTTCCAGGTCGAATTGCCCTTGCGGGTGTTTTTTGCGGCGCAGAATCTGGCGGAACTCGCGCAACAGATCGCCTCGGCGCAAGGGCTTGAGCAACAGCCCATCGCTGTCGCGCCGCGCGAAGGCGACTTGCCCTGTTCGTTTGCGCAGCAGCGTCTGTGGTTTCTTGAGCAGTACGAACCCGATTCCTCGCTCTACAACCTGCCGGCCGTGTGGCGGCTCAAGGGAGCGCTGGATCATCCGGCGCTGACGCAAAGCCTCAACGATCTGCTGGCCCGCCATGAAGTGCTGCGGACGCATTTTGTCCAGGCCGGGGAAAGCGCGGTGCAGCAGATCGCCGACGTGCTGACGTTGAATCCGACGCTGATCGATCTGTCCGACCAGCCCGACGCCGAAGCAGAAGCCCTGCGGCAATTACGCGCCGAAGCGGCCCGGCCGTTCGATCTTGGCCAGGCGCCGCTGCTGCGTGCTCATCTGGTCAAGCTGGATGCGGCGACGCATCTGTTGCTGCTCACGATGCATCACATCGTCTCCGACGGTTGGTCGATGGGGGTGCTCAAGCGTGAGCTGTCGGCGCTCTATCAGGCGCGTCTGAGCGGCATGCCGGCCGATCTGCCGCCATTGCCGATCCAGTACGCGGACTTTGCGCGCTGGCAGCGTCATTGGCTGCAAGGTGCAGTGCTGGCCCGGCAGGTGGATTATTGGAAACACCGGCTCGCCGGCGCCCCGGCGGTGCTGGCGCTGCCGACCGATCACCCGCGCCCGGCCAGCCGGACCACCGAAGGCGCTAGCGTGCCGTTCGAGTTGAGTGCCGAACTGAGCGCCAGGCTGCGGCAACTGAGCCAGCAGGCACAAGCCACGCCATTTATGACGCTGGCGGCGGTGTTCAATGTGCTGCTCCATCGCTATAGCCAGCAGGACGACCTGTGCATCGGCTACCCGGTCGCCAACCGCCAACGTGCCGAGGTGGAAGGGCTGATCGGTTTCTTTGTGAATACCCTGGTGCTGCGCACCCGGCTGAGCCCAGAGCAGCGCTTTATCGATCTTCTCCAACAGGTGCGGGAATCGGTGCTCGACGCCGATGCCCATCAGGATGTGCCGTTCGAGAAACTGGTCGAGGAACTGCAACCCGAACGCAGCCTGAGCTACACCCCGCTGTTCCAGGTCATGCTGACCTTGAACAACACGGGTGAGGAAGCGCTGACGCTGGCCGAGGTGACGGCCGAGCCGGTCCGGCTGGGCACTGGCAGCGCCAAGTTTGACCTGATGCTGGGGCTGGCTGAGCACAGTGGGCAACTGGCGGGTGCGCTGAGTTACAGCACGGCCTTGTTCGAGGCGGCCACGATCGAGCGGATGATCGGGCATTTCCGCACCCTGCTTGAAGCAGTGGTGGCGGCGCCCCAGCGTCGGATCAAGGAATTGCCGCTACTGAGCGAAGCCGAGCTGGCGCAGCGGTTGGCCTGGAATCACACTGCGCTGGCCTATCCAAACCCGCAGCAATCCATCCACCAACTGTTCGAGGCCCAGGTCGCGCAGCAGCCCGACGCAGTGGCGGTCGTGTTTGCCGACCGGCAACTGAGCTATGGCGAACTCAATCGCCAGGCCAACCGGCTGGCGCATCGTCTGGTCGATCTGGGCGTCGGTCCCGACACTTTGGTGGCAATCTGCGTCGAGCGCTCACTGGAAATGGTGGTGGGCCTGCTGGCCATCCTGAAAGCCGGCGGCGCCTATGTCCCGCTCGACCCTGATTATCCGGCCGAGCGGCTGGCTTATATGCTCGACGACACCGCTGCACCGCTGATCCTGACCCAGTCGTGGTTGCAGGCACGGCTGCCGGCGCATTCGGCGCGGGTGATCTGTCTGGATGAGCCGATGAGGGACGGCTCGGACGCCAATCTCGCGGTCCGCCTCCACCCCGACAATCTGGCCTACTGCATCTACACCTCGGGCTCGACCGGCAAACCCAAGGGCGCCATCAATACGCACCAGGGTTTCGTCAATCTGGTGCGCTGGTATTTCTCCGACCGGGTCAATACCACCGGGTCCGAGCGGGTGTTGCTGGCAAGTTCGCTCAGTTTCGATCTGACCCAGAAAAACCTGCTCGGCACGCTGGCCTTTGGCGCCACGGTGATCGTGCCGGTCGGGGCGACGGCCGATAGCGATGGGCTGCGCGAGGCGTGGCAGCGGCATCGGCCGACCCGGATCAACTGTGCGCCGTCGGCGTACCGGGCGTTTCGGGCAGCGATTCCCGACAGTTCGATTCGCACTGTCGTGCTCGGGGGCGAGCCGATCGAGCCTGGGCTGGTGGCGCAGTTGGCGGCACGCGGCATCACACTGGTCAATTCCTACGGCCCGACCGAATGCGCCGATGTGGCAATCAGCCATCTGGCCGACCCGGCTGCCGGCAGCGTTCCCTTGGGTAAGCCCGTGCCGAATGTGCGCATCCATATTCTCGATGCCTCGCTCAACCGGGTGCCGGTCGGCGTCACGGGCGAGATCTATATCGCCGGGGTAGGGCTGGCGCGGGGTTATCTGAACCGTCCCGACCTGACCGCCGAGAAGTTCCTGCCCTCACCATTCGATGGTCCGGGCAGCCGGATGTACCGAACGGGCGACCTGGGCTATTACCTGCCCAATGGCGAGATCGAATTCCTGGGCCGTACCGACCATCAGGTGAAAATCCGCGGTTTCCGCATCGAACTGAGCGAGGTCGACAACGCACTGCAAGGCTGTGAAGGCGTGCGCGAAGCGGTGGTGATGGTCGAGCCGACGCAGCAAAGGCTGGTGGCTTATGTGGTGGGCAAGACGGAAGCGGCGGTGGACGCGGAAGCCTTGCGCCAAGCGCTGCGGCAGAGTCTGCCTGACCATATGGTGCCGTCGGGCTGGGTGTTCCTGGACGCTTTCCCGCTCAACCCCAATGGCAAGATCGACCGCAAACTGCTGACGGGCATGACGCCGCTTCAGGCCGACAGTGGCCTTGCCTATCTGGCACCCCGGACGGAAGTGGAGACCCTGCTGGCCGCAATCTGGGCCGAGGTATTGCAGTGCGAACGGATCGGTCTGCACGACAACTTCTTTGTACTGGGCGGTCACTCGCTGCTGGCGACCCAGGTGATGGCGCGTATTCGCCAGACCTTCCAGATCGAGCTGCCGCTGCGGGTGTTCTTTACCGTCTCCAACCTTGCCGAGCTGGCGCAGCAGATCAGCGAAGCCCAGGGCGCCCAGTCGCAGGTCATCGCCATCGTGCCGCGCGACCAGCCATTACCAGCCTCGTTTGCGCAGCAACGCTTGTGGTTCCTGGAGCAATATGAACCCGGCTCGCCGCTCTACAACCTGTCGGCTGCCTGGCGGCTTGACGGGGTGGTGGACTATTGGGCGCTGACGCAGAGCCTCAACGATCTGCTGGCCCGCCATGAGGCATTGCGCACGTATTTCGTTCCGGGCGACGGGATGCCGTTGCAGCAGATCGCAGGGTCGCTGACGCTGAGTCCGGTGCTGGTCGATCTGTCGGGCCAGCCGGACGCCGAGACTGAAGCGCTGCATCAGCTTGGTCTGGCAGCCGCGCAGCCATTCGATCCCGCGCAAGCGCCGCTGCTGCGTGTCCACCTGTTCAAGCTGAGCCAGACCACCCACCTGCTGCTGCTCACGATGCACCATATCGTTTCCGACGGCTGGTCGATGGGGGTGATCAAGCGCGAGTGGTCCGAGCTGTATCGGGCGCGCTGTGCCGGACAGCCGGCGGTGTTGCCGCCGCTGCCGATCCAGTATGCCGACTTTGCGCTCTGGCAGCGCCAGCGGCTGCAAGGGACCTTGCTGGCCAAACGGCTCGACTACTGGAAGCGGCAGCTCGCCGGTGCACCGGCGGTGCTGGCGCTGCCGACCGACCGTCCACGCCCGGCGATCCGCAGCCATCAAGGGGCGGCCGTGCCGTTCGAGCTGGGAACCGAATTGAGCGCCCAGCTCCACCAGTTGAGCCGGCAGTGCCAATCGACGCTGTTTATGACGCTGGCGGCGGCCTTCAATGTCCTGCTCCATCGCTACAGCCAGCAAGACGATATCTGCATCGGTTATGCAGTCGCCAACCGGCAGCGTGCCGAAATCGAAGAATTGGTGGGTTTTTTTGTAAATACGCTAGTATTGCGTACTCGCTTGCAGCCTGAATGGCACTTTATTGATTTGCTGGAGCGGGTGCGCGAATCGGTACTCGACGCCGACGCCCACCAGGAGTTGCCGTTCGAAAAGCTGGTCGAGGAACTGCAACCCGAGCGCAATCCAGGCCATACCCCGCTGTTCCAGGTGATGCTGACCCTCAATAACACGGCCGAAGCGCCCTTGGCGCTAGGCGAGGTCAAGGCTGAACCGCTGCGGGTCGGCAGCCACCGGGCCAAGTTCGATCTGACCCTGGGGCTGGTCGAGCATGAAGGCCAGCTGATCGGCTCCTTGAGCTACAGCACCGCCTTGTTCGATGCCGCGACGATTGAGCGGATGGTCGGGCATTTCCGCACCGTGCTTGCTGCCGTGGTGGCGGATCCGACTACTCCTCTCAAGGATTTGCCGCTGCTCAGCAAGACCGAGGTCGAGCAGCTGGCAGCCTGGAATGACACGACGGTGGCGTATCCGGCCGAGCGTTGCATCCACGAGCTATTCGAGGATCAGGTGCGGGCGAACCCGGAGGCGGTGGCGCTGCTTATCGGCGAGCAGCAACTGAGCTATGGCGAACTCAATCGCCGTGCCAACCAGCTTGCCCACCATCTGGTCGCGCAGGGCGTCGGCCGCGACACCCTGGTCGGTCTCTGCGTCGAGCGCTCGCTCGACATGGTGGTCGGCCTGCTGGCCATCCTCAAGGCAGGCGGCGCCTATCTGCCGCTTGACCCGGACTATCCCGCCGAGCGGCTGGCCTACATGGTCGAAGATACGGGCGCGGCGCTGATCCTGACCCAGGCGAAGCTGCGTGCCTGCCTGCCCGCTCAGGCGGCCCGGCTGCTCTGTCTGGACGAGCCGGACCGATGGGCGGTCCATCCGTTCGACGATCTGCCCGGCCGTGTCCGCTCGCGCGATCTGGCCTATTGCCTCTTCACTTCGGGCTCCACCGGCCGGCCCAAGGCCACCTTGATCGAGCACCGCAGCGTGGTGCGACTGGTCAGGAACGTCGACTATGCCCGGCTCGATGCCTCGCAGGTATTTCTGCAGGCGGCACCACTGGCGTTTGATGCATCGACGCTGGAATTGTGGGGCAGTCTGCTCAATGGGGCGCGGCTGGCGATTCTGCCGCCGGGCAAGGCTTCGTTCGACGAGCTGGCCCAGGCCATCGAGCGCCATGAGGTATCGATCCTGTGGCTGACTGCCGCGCTGTTCGAGCAGTTCAGTCGCACGCATCTTTCGGCGCTGCGCAGCGTGCGGCAACTGCTGGCCGGTGGCGATGTGCTGGCAGCGGGGGCGATCCGGCGCGTGCTCGACGGATTGCCGCACTGCACGCTGATCAACGGCTATGGCCCGACCGAGAGCACCACGTTTGCGGCCTGCTATCGCTTTCCGCCCGACTTTGCCGGCGCCAGCGCACCGATTGGCCGGCCGATTGCCAATACCCGGATCTATCTGCTCGATCGCCATCGGCAACCGGTCCCGCAGGGCGTGGTCGGCGAAATCCATATCGGCGGCGATGGTCTGGCGCGCGGCTATCTCAACCGTCCCGAGCTGACGGCCGAGCGCTTTATCACCACCCCATACGGCCGCCTGTACCGCAGCGGCGACCTGGGCCGCTATCTGCCCGATGGCAATATCGAATTCCTCGGCCGGCTCGACCATCAGGTCAAGATTCGCGGTTTCCGGATCGAACCGGGCGAGGTCGAAGCGGCGTTGCGGGCGTGTCCGGCAGTGGCCGAAGCCCTCGTCGTGCCGCACGAGGACGACGGGGATAAACGGCTGGTGGCCTATCTGATCGCGGCCGATGGCCAGCTCCTCGATACGGCCGAGCTGCGTCGCCGGCTCGCGCTCAGTCTGGCCGACCATATGTTGCCAAGCGCCTTTGTGGTGCTGCCGGCCTTCCCCTTGACGCCCAACGGCAAACTCGACCGCCGGGCGCTGCCGGCGCCCGATCGGACGGCGCTGATCCACAGCGAGTTCGCCGCGCCAGAAGGCGAGGTCGAACAGACGATTGCCGCGCTGTGGCAGGAATTGCTGCGGCTTGAGCGGGTCGGCCGTCACGATCATTTCTTTGCCCTGGGTGGCCATTCGCTGCTGGCGGCGCAACTGGCGGGCCGTCTGCGCGAACGGCTGGGCGTCAATCTGTCGCTGCGCGAGCTGTTCGAGCTGCCGGTGCTGAGCCAGTTGGCGGCGCGGCTGACCGAGCTGCAACTACAACAATTTTCCACCGATGAGCTGGCGGCCCTGGAACAGGAACTGGCCGGCCTGTCGGAAGAAGCGCTGCGCGCGCTGCTGGAAGGAGCGTCAATTGAGCAATAACGCCACCTTGGAACAACTCAAGCGGGCCGTGATGCTGCAAAAGCTGCGGCAGCGTCAGGAGTCGGGCGGGGCGGTGGCGGGGCAGACGCTCGCTCCCGTGCGGCGCGACCAGCCCTTGCCGCTGTCGTGGGCGCAGCAGCGGCTCTGGTTCCTGGAGCAGTACCAGCCGGGCCTGTCGCGCTACAACATGCCGCTTGCCTGGCGGCTCGAGGGCCAGCTCGACTATCAGGCGCTGGGCCAGGCGCTCAACGATCTGCTGGCCCGGCACGAAATATTGCGGACCGGTTTCGTGATCGAGGCCGAGCAGGCAGTCCAGCAGATTGCCAAGTCGCTGACGCTGAGCCCGACGCTGATCGATCTGTCCGACCAGCCCGACGCCGAAGCGGCAGCGCTGGATCGGCTTCGCCTCGAAGCGGCCCGGCCGTTCGATCTGACCCGGGCACCGCTGCTGCGTGTCCATCTGGTCAAGCTGGCCCCGGCGACGCATCTGCTGCTGCTTACCATGCATCACATCGTCTCCGACGGCTGGTCGATGGGCGTGGCGAAGCGGGAACTGTCGGCGCTCTATCAGGCGCGTCTGAGCGGTGTGCCGGCCAATCTGCCGCCGTTGCCGCTCCAATACGCCGACTTCTCGCTCTGGCAGCGCGACTGGCTGCAAGGCCCGCTGCTGGCCCAGCAACTGGACTATTGGAAACGCCGGCTCGCCGGTGCTCCGGCCATGTTGGCGCTGCCGACCGACCGTCCGCATCAGGCCAACCGCAGTGAGGAAGGCGCCAGTGTCGCCTTCGAACTCAGTACCGAGTTGAGCGGCCAGCTACGCCAACTGAGCCAGCAGGCCCAGGCCACGCTGTTCATGACGCTGGCGGCGGTGTTCAAGGTGCTGCTGTATCGCTACAGCCAGCAGGAGGATCTGTCCATCGGCTATCCGGTCGCCAACCGTCAGCGCCCCGAGCTTGAAGGACTGATCGGCTTTTTTGTGAATACCCTGGTGCTGCGGACCCGTCTGACGCCCGAGCAGACCTTCATGGCGCTGCTGCGGCAGGTGCGCGATGCGGTACTGGATGCCGATGCGCATCAGGACCTGCCGTTCGAGAAGCTGGTGGAAGCGCTGCAACCCGAGCGCAGCCTCAGCCATACCCCGCTGTTCCAGGTGATGCTGACCCTCAACAACACGGCCGAGACCGGCCTGGTGCTGGGGGAGGCGCTGGCCGAGCCGGTGCGGCTTGGCAGTGTCAGCGCCAAGTTCGATCTGACGCTGGGTATGGGCGAGCGGGACGGCCAGCTGGTCGGTTCGCTCAACTACAGCACGGCTTTGTTCGATGCCACCACGATCGAGCGGATGGTCGGGCATTTCCGTCTGCTGCTCGAAGCCGTGGTGGCCGCGCCGCAGACGCCGCTCAAGGATCTGCCGCTGCTGAGTGCGGCCGATCAGCGCCAACTGGCGGCCTGGAACGAGACCGCGCGCGATTATCCGCACGATCGCTGCACCTATCAGCTATTCGAGGCGCAGGCCGCCGAGCGGCCCGATGCCGTGGCGGTGCTGTTCGGTGAGCAGACGCTCAGTTATAGCGAACTCAATCGCCGCGCCAATCGGCTGGCCCATCATCTGGTCGGACTGGGCGTCGGCCCCGATACGCTGGTGGCGCTCTGTCTTGATCGCTCGCTCGAAATGCTGGTGGGCCTGCTGGCGGTCATGAAGGCGGGCGGGGCGTATGTGCCGCTCGATCCGGCGTATCCCAGCGAGCGGCTGGCCCATATGCTCGATGATTCGGCAGCGGCCGTGCTGCTGACCCAATCGGTGCTGCTGACCCGGCTGCCCGCGCATTCGGCCCGGGTGGTCTGCCTGGACGAGCCATTGACTGCCGGCTCGGACCAGAACCTGGCCGCGCGTGCCCGTTCCGAGCATCTGGCCTATTGCCTCTATACCTCGGGTTCGACCGGCAAGCCCAAGGGGGTGCTGGTCGGGCAGCGGCAGCTGGTGAATTTCCTCTGCTCGATGGCCGAGGCGCCGGCGCTGGGGGCGCAGGACACGCTGCTGGCGGTGACCACCCTGTCGTTCGATATTGCGGGGCTGGAACTGTATCTGCCGCTGATCAGCGGAGCCAGGATCGTGCTGGCCAGCCGTTCGCAGGCGGGCGATCCGCAGCAATTGGCCGATTTGATCGCGCAGCATCGCGTCACCGTGCTGCAAGCCACCCCGGCCACCTGGCGCATGCTGCTCGACAGCGGCTGGCCTGGTGCTCCCGATCTGGTGGGGCTGTGCGGCGGCGAGCGTCTCGATGCGGAGCTGGCCGGGCGGATGCAGTCCGCGCTGGCGGCGGTATGGAATCTGTACGGCCCGACCGAGACCACCATCTGGTCGACCCGTCTGCGGCTCGATGGCGAGCAGACCGGCCGTCCGGTATCGATCGGCCGACCGATTGCCAACACCCGCATCCATATCCTGGACCCCGAGCTGCGGCCGCTGCCGCCTGGGCTGGCCGGAGAAATCCATATCGGTGGCGCCGGCGTGGCGCGCGGTTATCTCAATCGGCCCGATCTGAGCCGCGAACGCTTCATTCCCGACCCGTTCGATCGGGACCCGGCTGCCCGACTGTACAAGACCGGCGACCTTGGCCGCTGGCTCGCCGATGGCACCCTCGAATACCTCGGCCGTAACGACTTCCAGGTCAAGATTCGCGGCTATCGGATCGAACTTGGCGAAATCGAAGCGCGGCTGGCGGCCTGTGACGGCGTGCGCCAGGCGGTGGTGGTGGCTCGGGGCGAGCCGGGCGGCGATCAGCAACTGGTCGCTTATCTGCTGGCGGAGCCGCAAGCGACGCTGACGCCGGCGGCACTGCGCGCGCAGCTGGCCGCCCATCTGGCCGACCCTATGCTGCCCAGTGCCTTCATGGTGCTCGAAGCGTTTCCGCTCACGCCCAACGGCAAGCTGGACCGCAAGGCATTGCCGGCCCCTGCCGAGGACGCGCGGATCCGCAGCGAATTCGAAGCGCCGCTTGGCGAAACCGAAACGGTGCTGGCAAGCCTGTGGCAAGGTCTGCTCAAACTTGAGCAGGTCGGCCGCCACGACAATTTCTTCGCGCTGGGTGGCCATTCCCTGCTGGCGACCCAGGTGGTGGCGCGGATACGCCAGGCCTTCCAGATCGAGCTGCCGCTGCGCAGCTTCTTTGCCGCACAGACGCTGGCCGAACTGGCGCGGCAGGTCGCGCTGGCGCAAGGGGCCGAGCAGCCGCGCATTGCCCCGACCTCTCGTCACAGCGCGCCCGTCAGTTCGTTTGCCCAGCAACGGCTGTGGTTTCTCGAACAGTACGAACCCGGCTCCCCGCTCTACAACATGCCGGTCGCCTGGCGGCTCAAGGGCCGGCTCGACTATTCGGCGCTCGCGCAAAGCCTCAACGATCTGCTGGCCCGCCATGAGGTGTTGCGGACCCACTTCGTCCTCGCGGGCGATGTTCCGCTCCAGCAGATTGCCGCCTCGCTCACGCTGACTCCTTCAATGGTCGATCTGTCGGGCCAGTCCGACGCCGAAGCGGAAGCGCTCCATCGGCTCCGTCTCGAAGCGGCCCGGCCGTTCGATCTGACCCAGGCGCCGCTGCTGCGTGCCCATCTGGTCAAGCTCGATGCGACGACGCATCTGCTGCTGCTCACGATGCACCACATCGTTTCCGACGGCTGGTCGATGGGGATCGTGAAGCGTGAGCTGTCGGCGCTCTACCAGGCCCACACCAGCGGCCAGACGGCCTCGTTGCCGCCGCTGCCGATCCAGTACGCCGACTTCTCGGTCTGGCAGCGCAACTGGCTGCAAGGTCCGCTGCTGGCCCGGCAGGTCGAGTACTGGAAGCGCCGGCTCGAAGGCGCGCCGGCCGTGCTTGAGCTGCCGACCGACCGGCCGCGTCCGGCCAGCCGGACACTTCAGGGCGCCGCGGTTCCGCTGGCCTTGAGTGCCGAGCTGAGCGGCCGGTTGCGTCAACTGAGCCGGCAGGCACAGACCACGCTGTTCATGACGCTGGCTGCGGTGTTCAACGTGCTGCTGCATCGCTACAGCCAGCAGGACGACATCTCGATCGGCTATCCGGTGGCCAACCGGCAGCGGGCCGAGATCGAAGGGCTGATCGGCTTTTTTGTGAATACCCTGGTGCTGCGGACCCGCTTGCAGCCCGAGCAGCGTTTTATCGATCTGCTGGCACAGGTGCGGGAGTCGGTGCTCGATGCCGACGCCCATCAGGACCTGCCGTTCGAGAAGCTGGTGGAGGAGCTGCAACCTGAGCGCAGTCTCAGCCATACGCCGCTGTTCCAGGTGATGCTGAGCCTGAACAACACGGCAGAGACCACGCTGGGTCTGGGCAACCTTGCTGCCGAACCTGTCCGGCTGGGCGGCAACCTCAGCGCCAAATTCGATCTGACGCTGAGTCTGTTCGAACAGGAAGGCTGTCTGCTCGGTTCGCTCGCCTACAGCACCGATCTGTTTGAAGCGGCGACGGTGGCGCGGATGGTTGGCCATTTCCGTACCCTGCTCGAAGCGGTGGTGGCCGCGCCGCAGACCGCGCTCAAGGATCTGCCGCTGCTGACCGCAGCCGAAGCGGCCCAGTTGGCGGCCTGGAACGATACGGCGGTGGACTATCCGCTGGATCGCTGCATCCACGAGTTGTTCGAAGGTCAGGTCACCACCAGGCCCGAAGCCATCGCCGTGAGGTTCGGCGCGCAGCAATGGTGCTTTGCCGAACTCAACCGCCGTGCCAATCAACTGGCCCATCGTCTGGTCGGCTTGGGCGTGGGTCCCGACACGCTCGTCGCCATCTGCCTTGAGCGCTCGCTGGAGATGGTGCTTGCGCTGCTGGCGGTACTCAAGGCCGGTGGGGCCTATGTGCCGCTTGATCCGGACTATCCGACCGAGCGGCTGGCCTATCTGCTCAAGGACGCCGCAGCGCCCTTGCTGCTGACCCAGTCGTCGTTGCTGGACCGTCTGCCGCAGCACGCAGCCCAGGTGCTGTGTCTCGATCAGGCTGAGTCGTTCGCTGCGCAGGACGACAATCTGCCGATCCGCACCACCCCCGATCATCTGGCCTACTGCATCTACACCTCGGGCTCCACCGGCCAGCCCAAGGGCGTGCTGGTCAGCCATCGCAGTCTGTTGGGCTCGACGCTGACGCGCTTGCGGGTATACGGCCCGGCCGGGCGTTTCCTGCTGTTGTCGCCCGTGTCGTTCGACAGCTCGATTGCCGGGATTTTCGCCAGCCTGTGTGCCGGCGACAGTCTGGTGGTGGCCGAGCGCGAACTGTTGCAGGACCCCGTGCTGCTTTGGCGTGCGCTACAGCGCGACCGGATCGGCAGCCTGCTGTGCGTGCCGACCATGCTCCAGCAACTGGCCGATTGCCGCGAGGCGGCCTTGCCCGACCTGCATACGGTGATCGTGGCCGGCGAGGCGGTGACGCCCGCGCTGTGGCAGGGCTGGCGCCAGGCGCAGCCGCACAGTCGCCTGTTCAATGAATACGGACCGACCGAAGCCACGGTATGGGCCACGGTGTTCCAGGGCGAGCTGGCCGGGCGCGCCAGCGTGCCGATCGGCCGGCCGATTGCCAATACCCGGATCTATCTGCTCGACCGCGCCTTGCAGCCGGTCCCGATCGGCGTGCCCGGTGAAATCCATATCGCCGGCGCGGGCCTCGCCCGGGGCTATCTGGGCCGGCCCGAGCTGACCGCCGAGCGTTTCCTGGCTTGCCCGTTTGCCGAGGGCCGGATGTATCGGACCGGCGACCTGGCCCGCTATCTGGCCGATGGCCAGATCGAATTCCTCGGTCGGGTTGACCACCAGATCAAGCTGCGCGGCTTTCGGATCGAACTGGGTGAGATCGAACACGCGCTGCTCGACTGTCCGGGCGTGCGCGAAGCCCTGCTGATCCTCGATGAGACCGGCCAGCGGCTGGTGGCGTATCTGACGGCACAGGCTGCCGGTGTGCTGGAGGTGGAAGCGCTGCGAAGCCGGCTGCGCGAGCGGCTGCCCGGCTATATGGTGCCGGCCGCCTGGGTGGTGCTGGAGCGCTTCCCGCTGACGCCCAACGGCAAGGTGGACCGCAAGGCCCTGCCGGCTCCCGAGGGCAGCCGGCCGCGCGAGGCGGCCTATGTGGCGCCCGAGGATGCCACCGAGACGCTGTTGGGTCGGATCTGGGCCGAAGTGCTGGGCGTGGCGCAGGTGGGAGTCCATGACAATTTCTTCGATAGCGGCGGCAGCTCGCTCAGCCTGATCAAGGTGCGCTCGCGTATCCGCGAGGCACTCGGGGTGGAGTTGAGCATCGTCGAGCTGTTCCGCTACCCGACCATCCGCAGCCTGGCCCAGTCGCTGAGCCAGCCGGCCGCCGCCCCTGCCGCCGCAGTGGCGCAGGCGCCGCGTGCCGACCGATTGGCCCGCTTGCGCCAGGCCCGGGCGGGCAAGGATTGATTCGGGAGCAAAAATAAAATTTTGTGAAAAACAAATGCTAATCAAAAAGCGAAGATAAAGAATAATTTCAAAAAAATCTCGGCATCACTAGGGCGACCGTGCCGGCCGACCCAGTGGCAACAGCGCAATAAAGCCGGCGGTAACGTCGGGTAAGAGGTGGGAATGGACAACAGAACGTATACCGGCCTGGAAATCGCCGTCGTCGGCATGGCATGCCGGGTGCCCGGGGCCGACGATGTGGAAGGCTTCTGGCAACTGCTGCGCGAGGGCCGCGAGGGGCTGCGCGAGGCCGACGACGCGGAGCTGCTGGCGCATGGCATCAAGCCCGAGCAACTGGCCGACCCTGCCTTTGTGCGGCGCGGCGGCACGCTCAGGGACAGCGATTGCTTCGATGCCGAATTCTTCCGCATGAGCCCGCATGAGGCGCAGATCACCGATCCGCAGCACCGGGTGTTTCTGGAACTGGCCTGGACGGCGCTCGATGACGCGGCACTGGGGCCGGCCGCGCGTGGCGGCAGTTGCGGCGTCTATGCCGGGGCCGGCGCCAATCTTTATCTGTGGAAGTATCTGCTGGAGGCCGTGCGACAGGGCCAGATCGGCGCGACCGAGCTGGCGATTGCCAACAGCAACGATTATCTGGCGAGCCGGGTGGCCTATAAGCTCGACCTGCGCGGCCCGGCGCTCAATGTGCAGTCGGCCTGTTCGACTTCGCTGGTGGCGATCCACTATGCCTGTCAGGCGCTGATCGGCGGCGAATGCGAGATCGCGCTGGCAGGCGGGGTGCGGATCAATCAGCCCCAGGTACCCGGTTATCGCTATCAGCCGGGCGGCATCGGTTCGCCCGACGGCCATTGCCGCGCCTTTGACGCCGAAGCGGGCGGTACGGTGGGCGGCAGCGGTGCCGGGGTGGTGGTGCTCAAGCGGCTCGAAGATGCGTTGGCGGCGGGCGACCGTATCCGCGCCGTGATCCTCGGCTCGGCCGTCAATAACGACGGTGCCGACAAGGTCGGCTTTACGGCGCCCAGCGTCGTGGGCCAGGCCGCCGTGATCCGTGCGGCGCTGGCCATGGGGGAGGTGGCGCCCGACAGCATTGGCTATGTGGAGGCGCACGGCACCGGTACTCCGCTGGGCGACCCGATCGAAATCGCCGCGCTGCGCGACGCCTTCGGTCCCTTGCCGCCGGCAAGCTGCCTGATTGGTTCGGTGAAGACCAATATCGGCCATCTCGATGCGGCGGCCGGGGTGGTCGGATTGATCAAGACGGTGCTGTTGCTTGAACGCGGCGAGATTCCGCCTTCGCTGCATTTCAAGACTGCCAACCCGGCGCTGGAACTCGAACGCAGCCCCTTCGAGGTCAATGCGCATCTGCGGCCGTGGCCCAAGGGCGGGCTGCGCCGCGCGGGCGTCAGCTCCTTCGGGATCGGCGGCACCAATGCCCATGTGGTGCTGGAGCAGGCGCCGCTGCTGACGCCGGCGACAGCGGATACGGGGCCGCATACCTTTGTCCTGTCGGCCCGCACCCCGGCCGATCTGAGTCGAAGCGCCGGCGAGCTGGCCGACCATCTGAGCCGTTTCTCCGCGCTGTCGCCAGCCGACGTGGCCTATACCACCCAGCTTGGCCTGATTGCCCTGCCGCAACGGCTTGCCGTGGTGGCCGACGATCTGGCCCAGGCCATCGAGCGGCTGGGACAGGCGGACAGCGCCATCACGGCCCTTGACGCGCCGCGTGTGGCCTGGCTGTTCCCGGGCCAGGGCGCCGAATACGCTGGGATGGCGGCCCGTCTTTATCAAGGCGATGCCGGTTTCCGCCAGCATCTCGACAACTGCCTGACCCTGTTCAGTCCGCTGCTGGGCTTTGATCTGTCCGCCCGGCTGTTCGGGACTGAGGGGGTGGATGGCGATACGCTGCTGGCCCAGGCGATGCTCTTCTCGGTCGAATATGCGCTGGCGCAGCGACTGCGTGACTTCGGCGTCCGCCCGGTCGCCCTGCTTGGCCACAGCCTCGGTGAAATCAGCGCCGCCTGTGTGGCTGGGGTATTCGAACTCGACGAGGCCGTCAGGCTGATCGTCGCCCGGGGCCGGGCCATGGCGCAAAGCCAGCCTGGCCGGATGCTGGCGGTACAGGCACCGGTGGCCGAGCTGCTGGGTCTGCTGACCGATACGCAGCTTGCGGTGGCGGCGGACAATAGTCCGGGCCAGACCGTGGTGGCGGGGCCGCAAGCGGCGGTCGAGGCATTTGCTGCCGTGCTCGACGCCCAGGGCTATCTCTACAAGCCGCTGCCAAGCCGCCATGCCTTCCACTCGGCCCTGATGACCGAGGCGGCCGACAGTCTGGCTCGCTGTGTGGCGACACTGACGCTGCGGCCGCCGACGATACCGTTTATCTCCAATGTCAGCGGCGACTGGATCACCGCAGCCCAAGCGACCGATCCCGACTACTGGGGCCGGCAACTGTGCTCGACGGTGCAGTTCCGCACCGGTTGCCGGACGCTTGAGGCGGCAGCGGTGGACCTGCTGGTCGAGGTCGGCCCGGGCGACACGCTGCGCCGGCTCACGGCTCAGCAAGGTCCGGCACTGGGCCAGCTGCCGCAATTGGCCACCTTGCCGCGTCGCAGCGAGCAGGACGTGTCAGACCGGCTGTTCCACGAGGCGCTGGCCGGGCTGTGGTGTCATGGCGTGACGCTCGATTGGTCGGCCCGTCACGGCACGGGCAGCCGTCATCGGGTAGGTCTTCCCAGTTATCCCTTTGCGCGTAAACGGTTCTGGATCGGTGACGAGTCCGCTCCGACTCCCGAACCGACGGCGACCACATCCTCGACGCCGCTTCCGCGTCCCGCTGCCCGGCGCCACGCCCGCCCCGATCTGGCCGTGGCCTATACGGCACCGGGCAACGAGCTCGAGAGCGTATTTGCCGAGCTGTTCGGTTCGCTGCTCAAGATCGAGCAGGTCGGTATTCACGACAGCTTCTTCGATCTGGGCGGCGATTCGCTCCTGGGCATCCGGCTGGTCGAGCTGATCCGGCACCGGCTCGACGTCTCCTTGTCGGTGGCAGCGATCTACGAATATCCCACGGTCGCTGCCCTGGTCGAGCAGGTCGAGCTGCTGATCCTGGCGCAGTTGGAAACGAGCTTCGAGGCATAGCATGAGTCATGACACCAAGCCGCCCGCCGGGCGCAAGCAACTGACCGACGCGCAGCGCGAGCTGATTGCCCGCCGTTTGCGTGGCGAAGGCGCTGTCCGGCCGGGTATTCCTGTGCGGCCCAATGGGGTGGCGGTTCCACTGTCGTTCCAGCAGGAACGCATCTGGGTGCAGGAGCAATTGGCGCCCGGGACGGCGGCGCAGAATATTCCCTATGCCTGCCGGATCGACGGCCCGCTTGATCCTGCGCTGCTGCAACGCGCCCTTGACGCCGTGGTGAGCCGCCATGCCGGGCTGCGTACCGTTTTTGCGCTGGTGGACGAGGTACCGCGTCAGCAGGTGCTCGACAGCGTGACGCTGCCGATCGACTGCCTTGACCTGCGCAGCGAAGCCGCCGCCCAGCGTGCCCAGCGGGCCAGGTCGCTGCTCGATGAGGTGGCGGCGCGACCGTTCGGTGATCTGTCGCACGGTCCGCTGTTGCGGGCGCGGCTGGTGGCCTGCGCCGACGACGAGCACTACTTCACGCTGGTGGTCCACCATATCCTGGCCGACGGCTGGTCGATGGGCCTGTTCGGGGCGGAGCTTAAGTCCTGCTATCTGGCCTATGCGACCGGCACCGAGCCTGCGCTGACGCCGCTGTCTATCCAGTATCCCGACTATGCCCACTGGCAGCGCGCCGCCTTGACGGGCGAAGCGGCCCAGGCCCAGGCCGATTACTGGCGCACCAGCCTCGCGGGGGCGCCTCAGCGGCTCGAATTCCCGACCGACCGGCCACGCAGCAGCAAGCCTGGCCATCGCGGTGCCAGCGTGCAGCGCCATTTCCCGGCAGCCGGACTGGCGGCGCTGTACCAACTGGCCGAGCAGGAGCATGCCAGCGCCTTTATGGCGACGATGGCGGTATTCCAGTTGCTGGTCGGACTTCATACCGGTGAAGAGGATTTCCTGATCGGCGTGCCATTCGCCGGCCGGCGCCATCCGGAAACCGAGCGGCTGATCGGCTGCTTTATCAATCCGGTGGCAGTACGGGCCGACCTGGCCGGCGCCACCACCTTCCGTGATCTGCTGCGGGCGGTGCGGAGCCGGGCCTTGGCCTTGTTGGAGCGGCAGGACTATCCATTTGCCCGGGTGGTCGAGTCGGTCTGCCAGGAGCGGGGCAGCGACACGCCGCTGTTCCAGTTGATGTTCGCCTGGCAGAACGCGCCGCGTGCGCTGGCCGGGGCGAGCGGGCTGGTGTGGACGCCCTTGCTCGCCGACAGCGGCTCGACCCAGCTCGACCTGACGCTCCTGATGGACGAGATGGCCGACGGGGTCCGCGCCACGCTGGTATTTCGTACCGATCTGTTCTGTGCCGCGAGCTGCGAGCGTCTGCTGGAGCGTTTTGCCTTTCTGCTCGACTGGGTGAGCCGTCATCCCGACCTGCGGCTCGACAATGCCTGCCTGCTGCCGCCGGCGGAACGCGACTGGCTGCTGCGCCAGGCCGTGGGCGCACCGACCGGGCGCGAGCCGGCGGTGGAGACGGTGGTCGAGCTGTTCTACCGGCAGGCTGGGCGCAGCCCTGAGGCGCCGGCCTTGCTCGGCGCCGACGGTCCGCTGAGCTATCGCCAGCTCGAAGCGCGGGTACAGAGTTTTGCGGCCTATCTGCGCGGGCGGGGTGTGCAGCCGGAAAGCCGGGTGGCCCTGGCGCTCGGTCGTGGCGAGGCCGTGGCCGTGGCGATGCTGGGCGTGATGACGCTGGGGGCGGCCTGTGTGCTGCTCGATCCGGACAGCCCGGCGGCCCGGCTCGAAACCTTGCTGCGTGACAGCGGCGCCGAGCTGCTGCTGGTGGACCGGGTATTTGCGACAGCCAGCGCGGCTGCGCTGGCTGTCGGCATTGCGCTGATCGAACAGGACGACTGGCGCGCTGCCGCGCTGCCCGGGCAGCCCGTTCCCGTACTGGCACGGCCGCAGTCGCTGGCTTATGTGATCTATACCTCGGGCTCGACCGGCATGCCCAAAGGGGTGATGGTCGAGCAGGCGAGCCTGGCCAATCAGCTCAAATGGCGGCTCGACGCCTGTGGGCTTGGCCAGGGCGACGCGGTACTGCATACCATCCCGTTCTATTTCGATCCCTCGCTCTGGCAACTGTTCGGCCCGCTGCTCGCCGGCGCCAGCGTGGCGATTGCCAGCGATGGCGACTGCCGCGACCCGGCCCGGCTGGCCCGCCTGATCGCCGACCATGCCATCACCGTGGTCGATTTCGTGCCATCGATGCTGGCGGCTTTCCTGGCCAGTACCGAAGCCGATGCCTTGGCCGGGGTGCGGATACTGTTCTGCGGCGGCGAGGCACTGGGCGTGCCCTTGCTGGAATCGGTCCGGGCCCGTACTCAGGCCGTGGTGTTCAATCAATACGGACCGACCGAAACGGCCATCGATGCCACCTCGTGGCGCTCCGACCGCGATGCCGTCCACGGCACGGTGCCGATCGGCCGGCCGATTGCCGGCAAGCGGGTCTATCTGTGCGACCGGCGACTGCGGCTGGTGCCGCCTGGGGTATTGGGCGAGATCTGCATCGGTGGGGTGGGGGTGGCGCGAGGCTATCTCGATGATCCTGCCAGGACTGCCCAATGCTTCCTGCCCGATCCCCACAGCGATCATCCCGGCGCGCGGCTCTATCGCACGGGCGACCTTGGCCGGGTATTGCCCGACGGTCAGATCGAATATGCCGGTCGGCTCGATGGCCAGCTCAAGCTGCGCGGCTATCGGATCGAGCCGGGCGAGATTGCCGCCCAGCTCAACAGCCATCCCGAGGTCCGTGCCGCCGGCGTGGTGGTCAGCCACGAATCGGCAACGCTGACGGCCCATGTGGCGCTTTATCCCGCTGCCACCGTCACGGTGCAGCAACTGCTCGATCTGCTCGAAGCGCGGCTGCCGCGCTATATGGTGCCGTCGGCGCTGTTCATCCATGCCGAACTGCCGACCACCGCCAACGGCAAGCTCGACGAGAAGAGGCTGGCCCGGCTGGCGACCGAGGCCGCACCGCGCCGCGACGGCACGGGCAATGCCTTCGAGCAGGCGGTCGAGGCGATCTGGTTCAAGACGCTGGGCGTGGCGGCGCTGGGGCCCGATGACGACTTCTTTATGCTCGGCGGCAATTCGCTCCAGGCCATCCATGTGGTGGCACACCTCAAGCAGCAGTTTTCGCTCGATCTGTCGGTCGGGGTACTGTTCGAGCATCCCACGGTGCGCCGTCTGGCCGACTATCTGCTGCGGCGCGAGCAACAGGCGCTATGCGTCCCGCAACTGCGCGCCCAACCGGATCTTGACCCCACTCAGCCGCTGTCCTGGCGCCAGCGCTGGATGTGGCGCTGGGTGCAGGATGCGCTGCTGCCGGAACTCCAGCAGAGCCTGACGCTGCGGCGTTTGCACGGTCCGTTCGATCCCGAGCTGCTGTCCCGGGCGGTCGATCTGACCGTCGAGCGCCATGAAGCGCTGCGGACCCGCTTTGGCGGCGGGCGCGACACGGCGGTGCAGACGGTGCTGGCGCCCAGGCCCGGCCAGTTGGAGCGGGTCAGGCTCGACAGCCTGGCCGGTTTTGACCTCGACGGCTGGTGTCAGCGGCAATTCCGCCGACCGATCGATCTGGCTGCAGGGCAGCCGTTCCGCGCCATCCTGCTCGAAGCGGGGCCGGACGAGGCGGTGTTCTATCTGTCGCTGCATAAGTTGATCGACGACGGCGCCAGTGCGGCCCAGGTGCTGGCTGATCTGGCGCGGATCTATGAATCGCTGCGCAGCGGCAGTCCGCTGCCGCCGCAGCCCTTGCAGCAGAAGGATTTCGTCGCCTGGGAACGCGCCTATCTGGACCAAGGCCGCGCCGGGCAGATGCTCGAGCAGTGTCTGGGCGGGCTTGCCGGGGCGCAGCCATTGGTGCTGGGCGCACGAGTGACGGACACCGCGACTGAGCGGCGACGCTTTGGCCTCGATTCCGCCACGTTCGCCAGCATCGTGGCGCTGTCGCGGCGCAGCGGGGTGACGCCGTTCATCGTGCTGATGGCGGCCTGGCAACTTACCTTGGCGCGCTTGTCGCGGCAGCGGCATTTCCTGGTCGGCACACCGCTCAAGTGCCGCGACGAGCCGCTGCTGCAAGGCATGGTGGCACGCACGGTCAATATGGCCGTGCTGGCCGCTGATCTGCGCAAGGGGCCGAGCTTTGCCGATCTGCTCCAGTCGGTGCGTCAGACCATGGCTGTGGCGCACCAGCTGCGCCATCTGCCCTATGCCCTGTTGATCGACCGGCTGACACAGCAATTCGCGACGCCGCCGGTGGGGGCGGTGTTCAACTATCTGCAAAGCGTGCGTCAAGCAGCCCCCGTGGAAGCGGGCCTGACCATGACGCCGCTCAGCAGCAGCATTGCCCGTCCGGCGGAAAACGATCTGTATCTGGTGGCTTCGGAACAGCCCGATGGCGTGGCCTGCACGCTGTTTGTCCGGCTGGGGCTGCTCGATGCCGACCGGGTGGTGGCACTGTTCGTGGACACCTTGCGCCAAGGGCTGGCCGAGCCCGAGATGGCGCTGGGGCTGGAGATCGATGAGGAGGTGACGGTATGAGCGACTGGCTCTATCCCTTGCCGGCGTTGGGGCGGCCCGGCCCGGACGCGCCGGTGCTGGTGTGTTTTCCGCCAGCGGGTGGCAATCCCTATTTCTTCGGACCGCTGGCGCGGGTCGCTGCTGACGCCGCCCGGGTCCAGGTCGCCGCGCTGCCGGGGCGGCCGCCGCGGATGGCCGAGCCGGCCGGGGAGGATTTCTGGCAACTGGTCAGCCAGTTGAGCGAGGCGCTGGCCGGGCTCGACAGCCTTGATAAGGCGCTGTTCTTCGGTCACAGCATGGGGGCGGTACTGGCCTATCACTGCTGTGTCGCCTTGCAGCGTCAAGGCAAGGCACCGGCCGGGCTGGTGCTGTCGGGTGCCCAGGCGCCGACGCCGTTCTTTGCCCGGATGCGCCAGGTGGCGTGTCGCGAACCGGCCCAGATGATTGCCGAATTGCGCCGGATGGGCGGGGTCGAGCCGGCCCTGCTCGAACTGCCTGAATTCGAGGAATTGTTCCTCGGCGCCTACCGCGCCGACTGCCGCGCGGCGGCTGCTTATCACGAGACCGAGGTACCGCTGCTCGATCTGCCGCTGCTGCTGCTGGCAGGCCAGGATGACGAACTGGCCCCACCTGCCGCCCTGGCTGGCTGGCGCAGCGTGACCCGCGGACCGACCCGGCTGCTCAGCCTGCCCGGCGGGCATTTCTATCTCAACGAACAATGGCCGCGGATCTGGGACACGCTGGGCGCCACCTTCCCGTGGCTGGCACAGCAAGCGGCACCGGACCCCGCCGACAGACAAGGAGGATCGAAACAATGGAATTTAAAGAAGTGGTACTGGACGGCAACGACGCCCTGAAAGCCGTCCGCCAGCGCGGCCTGCACGAGCTGTTCCTGCATCTGGCCAAGACCAGCGGCGACCGGGTATTGCTGCGCAGCGGCGCCAATTTGCTCTATCTGTGCGCCCGGCCGGCCGATGTGAAGTCGATCTTCGCCAGCGGCCACCGCAACCACCGCAAACCGCTCAACGACATCATGGGCGATGGGCTGTTTTCGGTATCGTCCTCGCCGCAGCATAAGGAGACGCGCCAGGCGATCCAGCCGGTCTACAGCAATTCCAAGATCCGCGAAATCTCGCATCTGATCGCCGCACCGCTGCGCCGCTATCTGGCCGAACAGTTTGTCCGCGGCGAGGCCGTCGATAGCGAAAGTCTGTTCGAGGCAGCCAAGAAGAGCTGTGTCTATATCAACACCATCGCCATGTTCGGGCTCGATGTGCCGCCTGCCATCGTCGCGGCCGTGTCGGAGATGCATCGCGGGATGACCGACGGCTTCTTCAATGGGGTAGGGGTCGAGGGCATTCTGGCCGACCCGACCTTCAGCGGGGCGAAACAGGCCATCCACGACCATATCGCCACGGTCGTCGCCCGCCATGTGGCCACAGAGGGCGCCTATGTGCCGCTGGTGGTGGAGCTGGCCCAGACCCTGAAGGACAACGAGGTCGGCCATGCCGATCTCAATGGCGAAGTGCTGTCCTTGCTGGGCAGCGGTCTGGAGACGGCCGGGGCTTCGATCTTCTGGGCGCTGTATGAACTGGCGCGCCATCCGCAAGAGCAGGAGCGCCTGCACGGCTGGATCACCACCTCGGACGTGGCGGCAAGCGAGTTCTCGCTGCGGCGCGATACGCCGGTGGCGGAAGTGATTCTGGAAACCTTGCGGCTCTATCCTTCGGGCTGGGCGATGTACCGGCAGATGATGGAACAGGTCGAGTTGGAACCCGGCATCGAGATTCCCGCCGGTGCGCGCGTCTGCGTCAGCCCCTACGTCACCCATCGGATCGAGCGGCAGTGGGCGGAGCCGGAGCGTTTCCTGCCCTCGCGTTTCGCCGACTCGGCGGAAGTGGCGCAAGCCTATGCCCAGTACCGTTTCTTCCCGTTTGCCGGCGGCCACCATCGCTGTATCGGCGAGCGGCTGGCGCTGATGAGCATCGGCATGGTGCTGAGCGAATTCGTCTGCCAGTACCGGATCGCCCTGTGCGCCCCGGGCGAATTGGCGACGCAGAACAAGCTCTGTCTGGAGCCACTGGGTCGGGTGGAATTCAAGCTGACGACCCGCGCCCAGTAAGGGATGGGCCGGTGCCCAGGCTGTACCGGTCAGGGGGCCGCTGCTATCCTCGCGGCCCTTTAAAAAACCGGTGATTTTTTGGTTTGCCGTGGCAGCCAATCCACCGCTTGTCGATCTCATCACTCCGCCCGCGGATTGCGCGGTGGAGGCAGGAAAGGACGCTCTTGAACGCATCGATTCTGGCCATGCTCTCTGCCCAGATACTTTCCATCCTGGGCAGCGCCATTGCGGCGATTGCCATTCCCTGGCTGCTGCTCGAGGCCCAGGTCGGCCCCGACAAGATGGCCGGCGTGTTTGCCGTGCAGTCGTGCGCGGCGGTGCTGGCCGCGATCTTCGGCACGCCTTTCCTTGACCGGTATGAAAAGCGCCGCGTCTATATCGGCTGCGATCTGCTGCTGGCCGGTGCCACCTTTGCCCTGATCTCGCTCTATCTGAGCGGTCTGCTGACTCCGTTGATGGTGGCGCTGATTCTGGCGTTTGCCGCGGTGGTCAGCAGTTTCTCGGAAGCGGCGGGCTCGTCGATGATTCCCGAGCTGGTCGAGGACAACGGTGTCACCAATCAGCGGGTCAACGGTCTGATCGGCACCTTCCACAATTTCGGCGATCTGGCCGGGCCCGCCATCGGCGGCCTAGTGATCGCGGGTTTTGGCGCGGTCGGTGCGCTGGCAATCGATGGGGTCTCGTTTGTCCTGTCCGCCGTGTTGCTGCTGCTGTTCGTTGCTCGCGGCAAAAAGCCCGCGCCGGCCCCACAGGCCGAGACCGAGACGCTGCGGACCACCTATCTGGGCGGTATCCGCGAAATCGGCCGCGATCCGGTGCTGCGTACCGTCACCTTTATCAGCGCCATCATCAATATGGTGATTACGCCGCTGCTGGTGCTGCTGCTGCCAGTGATGGTCAAGCAAGCAGGCGGCAGTGCGCTGGGGGTAGGCTCGCTGATTTCCTGTTTCGGCGTCGGCGCTTTCCTCGCTTCGCTGCTCTACACCTGGAAAAACAGCCCGCTGCCGCCGCTGCAGAGTCTGCTTGCCTCGGTGTTGCTGGCCCTGGCGGCCTTTGTGCTGATTCCGCTGGCCGGCAGCTACGTCGCCTATATCGGTCTGTTCCTGATCGGTGCCAGCGTTGGCTACCTCGGGCCGCTCGAACAGACCCTGATGCAGAACAGCTCGCCGCCCCATCTGATCGGCCGGATCATGCTGGCCTACTCGGCCTTCCGCACGCTGCTCGTGCCGGTCGGTTTCTTTATCGTCGGCGGCACGCTGGCGCGGATCGGGGTCAGTGAGGCGTTCTTTGCGCTGGCGGCGCTGCTGGGTGTGGCGGCGCTGTCGCTGCTGTACAGCCTGCTGGCGGAATCGCGTAGCTGGGCCGTGGAAAAACAAGCCTGAGTCGGGGAGATGGCGCGTGATCCGACATAGGCAGAGGTGGCGTCCCCGAGGCACGGAGACGCCTGCCTGCCGGCCCGGAGCGCCATGCTCCTGCCCGGGCTGCTTGCTGTGCATGATTCGACAACCCAATAAAAATCCGTTTTTACAAAGAGATAAATCATGTCGTGTGAAATGACCTTGGGCCCTGGTGCCCCGGTGGGCGCACCGGATATCGCCCGCCTGATTGCCGAGTTGGAGGAGTCGGCCGTCGCGACCAATGAGGCCGCGGCCCGGGAGCGCTGGTCGATGCAGTACCAGGAAGGCTGGCAATGGATAGAGCGCTTCATCATGCAAGCCCATCCCGATCTGGGTCGCAAAGGGGCAGTCTGCCCGTTTGCCCGGCCTTCGCATAATGTGGGCGGCATGTATTTCTCTAGTCTCGATGCCACCGGGCTGTCGTTCGAGTCGTTTATCCAGGTGCTGTTGCAGTTGCCGGACGCCTTCAAGCGGCTGTCTGCCCAAAGCGGTGCCTCGCCTGATCTGTTCTCGCTGACGATCTTTATCGAGGGCCTCGATAGCGAGCAGCACTATCAATTCATCGATCTGGCCCATGCGGTGACCAAGCCGCTGTTCATGAATGCCGGTCTGATGCTGGGCGAATTCCGCCCGCACAGCCCGGTGCCCGGGGTGCATTCCGATCGCTTTCGGCCGATGCAGGCACCCTTGCCGTGCTTTGTGATCCGGGCCATTGCCGTACACGACAAGCTGTTCTTCAGCCAGGAAGGCTCGGTGACGCGCGCCCACGAGATTGCCTGCTATCTGAACTGGGTGGGGCATAAGCTGCCCGAGGCCGAATACCAGCGCTTCTATGAATTGCTCGGCACCGCGCGTTCGCGTCGAGGCGATGCGGTGCTTGAGATGCAGGAGGGGTGAAAGGGAAGGGAGGAGGAAATGGAAAATTTCAGGAAATCCCTGTGCAAGACAAGTGGTAATCCCCAAGATAAATAAAAAATCTATTATTTCCACCTCCACCTCCACCTCCACCTCCACCTCCACCTCCACCTCCACCTCCACCTCCACCTCCACCTCCACCTCCACCTCCACCTCCAACCCATCCACTGTTCCTTTGGTTCCACCCGGTGCTGTTTGCCGGTTTCTCTGCGTTTAGCCCAAAGATTCCACAGCCGAGCGGGATAGTCATGTGAACGGCCTGTGAATAACTTTCTTATCTTTTTGATCGAGCAAGGCTTTTTTTGCTTGCACAAAAAATGGTCAAACTTCGCGGCAGAATAGGGAAGGGGGCGGCGGATGGGGATGGACAGTGGAGTTTTCGTGTGTTTGGACGGATTATATATTAAATATTCATATATTAAATATATTTTCAAGGTGGATAGAGATACCTGCTGGATTTCATCGACTTGACTCCGGTCAACAAAAAAGAAAGCTCATCTATTTCTGGATATTTATCAATCGACGCAATGCCCTAACCGGAGGCAATATGGAAAAAGGATGCTGTGACGGGTTCGAGGAAAATCTGACATCAATTGATAGCGTTGCTTCCTGAGCAATTAATATTCCCGATTGCGGTAATGTTATGGCTGGGATGGTAAAGACGAAAAACAGTCGATTTCTTCACATTGCCAAGACTCTGTACTACGGTTTATTCCATGGCAAGAAATTCATAATGGAGGCGCGTGTGCTCGGAGCACTCAAGACCCTGAGTTACCTGATTGTGCTGCTGATGGCCGTGGCCGTGATCTACGCCGCTTATATGTCGGTCACTTATTGGGCCGGTATCGGCGTCTGAAGGAAAGGGCGTCATGAATAAACGGCAAACAAGACTCTTTGCAATCGGCTCGACGGCTGTGGCAACGCTGGTATTTTTAGGGCTGACCGTTGACAGTCATCGGCAATTTCCCACCCTGACCAACGCCGACAAATTAACGCCCGAAGTCGTGGCGGGCAAGGATGTCTGGCATAAATTCAATTGCATCAACTGTCACACCTTATTTGGTGAAGGTGCCTATTATGCGCCCGATCTGACCAAAATCACCCAATTGCGCGGTGAACAATACCTGACGGCCTATATGAAAAATCCGGCCCAGTTCTACGATGAACAGCGGCATAGGCGACTGATGCCTAAACAGGATTTGAGCGATCAGGAAATCAAGAATCTGATTGCCTTTCTCGCCTGGGTCAGCAATGTCGACAATCAAGGCTGGCCGCCCCGGCCGATTCTGGTGACGGGGGCCACGATCCCCGGCACCGACACCACGGCTTCGCAGAAGGTCGAGTCGGCCAGCGCGATGGCGCCGCCGGCGGCGCGTCCGGTCACGGGGGGCGAGAATCCGATGGCGCTGGGCGAGCGGGTGTTCCGGTCCACCTCGCCGGCCTGCAATGCCTGTCATTCAGTGGCGCCCGGCGTCAATATGGCCGGTCCTTCGCTGGCCGGAGTGGGCAGCCGGGCACTCCAGGCGATTGCCACACCCGGTTATAAGGGTAAGGCGAAAGACGCCCAGGCTTATATCCGCGAAGCCATTCTCGAACCGAGCGCGCATATCGTGCCGGGCGCCATGTATTCGGCCGATGGGGTTTCCTTCATGCCGAACACGTATGGCCAGTCGCTCAAACCCGAACAAATCGAACAGCTCACCGCTTATTTGATGAGCTTGAAATAACCGAGGAGCCACGATGAGATATAAATCTCAGTCTGTCGCGTATTGGTATTTCGCTGTAGCCATGGTGCTTTTTGGGCTGCAGATTGTCTTTGGTCTGCTGTCGGCGACCAAATATCTTGGTCCGGACCCGCTGCTCTATCTATTGCCGTTCGATGTCACCAAGGTCATCCATACCAATCTGCTGATTGTGTGGGTACTGACCGGCTTTATGGGGGCGACTTACTGGATGGTGCCCGACGAATCGCGCACCGAACTCCATAGCGTCAAACTGGCCTATATCCAGTTGGGATTGTGGGTGACCATGGGCGTGACGGCCGTGGTGGGTTATCTATTTCGCTACGGGACCGGCAACAAGCTGCTGGAGCAGCCATTGCCGCATAAATTGGTCATCGTGGTGGTGATGTTGATATTTCTCTACAACATCGGTATGACCATTAAAAAATCCGGCCGTTTTACCACCACCGAAGGCGTGCTGCTGTTAGGAGTGGGCGGTGCAGCGGTGCTGTTTTTCCCGGCCTTATTCGAATACAAGAATTATGTCGTCTCCATCTTCTACCGCTGGTGGACCATCCATTTATGGGTGGAAGGGGTATGGGAGATGATACAAGGCGGCTTTCTGGCTTATCTGCTGATTCGGCTGTCGGGTGCCGACCGCGAAGTGATGGAGAAATGGCTGTATGTAATTGTCGGTCTGGTATTTATCGCCGGCATTCTGGGCACGGCCCACCATTACTACTGGATCGGTGTGCCGGGCTATTGGCTGCCCATCGGCGGTATTTTCAGTGCGCTGGAGCCGGTGGCGCTGGTGGGGATGGCCATCTATGCCTATTCGGCCATCCGCCGCTCAGGCATGGCCCATCCCAATACGCTGGCACTGCATTGGACCGTGGGCAGCGCCGTCTACACGCTGTTCGGCGCGGGGCTGCTCGGGCTGGCCCATACCTGGCCTGCAGTCAATAAATGGACCCACGGCACGCTGATCACCGCCATGCATGGCCATGCCGCTTTCTATGGCGCCTACGCCATGATCGTGCTGGCCATGATCAGTTATGCCTTGCCCGCGATGGCCCCGGGCCGGCGCGAACAGGGCACGACGCTGGGCTACTGGTCTTTCTGGCTACAGATCACCGGCATGTTCGGCATGACCCTGTCGTTTGCCACCGCCGGTATCGGTCAGGTCTATCTGGAGCGGATTCTTGGGCTGGGTTATCTCGATGCGCAGCTGAAGATCCAGGTGCATTTCCTGATGCTGATCGTCACCGGGGCGCTGTTTGCCGTCGGGGTGGCCCTGTTCATCATCGACTTCTTCCGTTATGCACCCAAATTCGAACTGACTCGCGATGTTGAGCCGGTCGGCGGGGCGGTCGGACAGCCAGGGGCATGAGCGGGTGACCAAGCCATCGAACGGCGCGACCACAGAGCCTTACTACCTGCCCGTCGGGCAGGAGATTCAAATCTTCGAGCAATGCCACGCCAGCAATCTGGCCCTGATGCTGAAAGGCCCGACCGGTTGCGGCAAGACCCGCTTTGTCGAGCATATGGCGTGGCGGCTCAAGCGGCCGCTGATCACGGTGTCGTGCCACGACGACCTCAGTGCCAGCGATCTGATCGGGCGCTTTCTGGTCCGCTTCGACGGCACGCAATGGCAGGATGGCCCGCTCACCCGGGCGGTACGCGAAGGGGCGATCTGTTATCTCGATGAAATCGTCGAGGCGCGGCAAGACACCGTGGTGGTGCTGCACCCGCTCACCGACCATCGCCGTCTGCTGCCCATCGACAAGACCGGCGAGCTGATCGAGGCGGCGCCGGGCTTTCAGCTCGTGGTTTCCTACAATCCGGGCTATCAACGCCTGCTCAAGGATTTGAAACCCAGCACGCGCCAGCGCTTCGTGGCACTCGACTTCACCTTTCCCGCCACAGAGCAGGAAGCGGCTATCGTGCAGCGCGAAGGCCGGGCCGATCATGCCCTGGCGCAAGCCCTGGTGGCGCTGGCGCAGCGTGTGCGGGCCTTGCAGGATCGCGGCCTGGCCGAAGTGCCCAGCACCCGGTTGCTGATTGCGGCTGCCCGGCTGGCCGCGAGTGGGGTGGAAGTCCGAGAGGCGTGTTACACCGCCATCGTTTCCCCACTGTCGGACGACGAGTCCCTGGTCGGGGCGATGCGCGACCTGGTCGATGCCACATTCGTGTAGGAGGCTGGGGTGGCGGAAGCCGAAGAGGTCATTACCGATGTCGCTCGCCATGCCACCATCTTTGTGCGCGATCTATGGCGGCGTCAGCGCAAGGATGCCCCCGGCCCCGAACTGACTGCGCTGCGCGATACGGCCCAGCGGCTTGATCTGCTGCTCAGCGCCGTGTTCGGCCGGCGTTTTCTGCTGCGTGCGGCGCAGCCGCCGGCACCGGCAACTTTTCTGAGCAAGGTCTTTCGCCGCGCCGAAGGCCCCCGCACCACCGCCGCCCTGCCGGCGACCGATGGCCACAGCATCTGGCTGCCGCCTCTGCTGTCCACTTCGGCGCAACTATCCGGCCTGCAACAATTCCGCGTCCTGGCGCTGCAACAGGCCCAGCGGGCCACACGTGCCTGGGTGCCACGCTGGCATGGCTTGACCGATCCACTTGAGCGTGCCGTCTATCTGCTGCTGGAGGCGCAGGCAGCCGATGCGGCGCTGGTCAGGCAGCTTCCGGGCATCAAGCAGGCGCTGCAAACGATGCGCGCCACAGCGCTGGCGGCGCGTCCGCCGCTGTCCCTGCTGCCTGACTATCGGGTCCCGCTCGAGCGCCTGGCGCGTGCCTTGCTGACGCAGCAGGTGGAGGCGCTAACCGTGCTGTCCTCCGCGCAATGTCTGGCGCAGGCACAGGCGCTGGCGGCGGATTTGCGGCGGCAGGGCGTGGTGCGGACAAGCGGACGGCTTCTCTACCGCGATCTGTGGACCGGCGAAGTCCGTCCCTTGCCGGCGGCGGTGCGCTATATCGAGGGGTCCGGGCCGTTGGACGAAGCAGACCCGGCCACGCCACGCAGTGCCCGGCTGAGCCGGCGGCCTGAGGTGCGGGAGGCGTCGGATGACGAGGACGACCAGTCTCCAGGCACCTGGATGGTGCAGACAGGCCAACCGCATGAGCAGGCCGAAGACCCGGTCGGTCTGCAACGGCCGACCGATCGCGATGAAGCCGTGGCGGCCGAAGAGTTTGCCGACGCCCTGTCCGAGCTGCCCGAGGCGCGTCTGGTGACGACGCCGGGTCGGGCCAGGGAAGTGCTGCTGTCGGACGATGCGCCGGACCCTCAGACCAAGCGGCTGACCGCGCCGGCCGAGCCGGGCCAGCAGCTTATCCGCTATCCCGAGTGGGATTACCGTGTGCAGGCGTATCGCGAAAACGGCGCAACGGTCCATATCCGCACGGCCGAACAAGGCGAGCCTGCCTGGGTCGAGGCCACGCTCAGGCAGTACCGCACCACCGTCAATCTGGTCAGGCGCCGCTTTGAAATGCTGCGGGCGCAGCGAACCCGGCTGTACCGGCAGCTCGACGGCGATGAGCTGGACCTCGATGCCTATATCGCGGCCTACGCCGATTTCCAGGCCGGCCTGCCTATGCCGCAAGGGCTGTATCAGACCCTGCGCCAGCAGCGAAGAGACCTGGCCATCCTGCTGCTGGTCGATATCAGCGGCTCGACCGATGGCTGGATTTCCGCCAATAAGCGTGTGATCGATGTCGAAAGGGAAGCGCTGCTGCTGGTATCGATCGCTTTGCAAGGGATGGCGGAGCGTAATGCGATCCATGCCTTCTCGGGCGAAGGGGCGCATGGTGTGGTGGTGCGGGTGGTCAAGCGCTTCGGCGAGCCGTTCGATGCCACCATCTCGCGCCGGATCGCACGACTTGAGCCCGAACATTACACCCGCGCCGGCGCTGCGATCCGCTATGCCACCACGGCGCTGCTGCAACAGCCGGCCCAGCATCGACTGCTGCTGATGCTATCGGACGGCAAGCCCAATGACGCCGACGAGTACGAAGGACGCTACGGCATCGAAGACACCCGCCAGGCCGTGACCGAAGCCAAGCTGCAAGGCATCCAGCCGTTCTGCCTGACCGTCGATCGCCAGGCAGCCAACTATGTGCCCGGCATCTTCGGTCTCCACCATTACGCCCTGCTCCCCAAGCCGGACCTGCTTCCAACCGTCCTGCTCGACTGGCTGCGCCGGCTGCTGCGAAGTTAGCGCATTGCCAGACAATCCCGAGTCAGTGTGTCCGGACCCTGAAGGTGGAGAGGCATGGTGCCGACTTGGCTAGCAGGACGCTATGGTGGGTCTGGACGCTCAGATCGAGCGCGAAGCCCGTGTGAATATTCCACAGTAGCGCCTGACAAGGCTGTGTATCGCCTGTGGATAGAATTTGCAGGTGTCTGAAAGAAAAGAGATTTGTCGGGTTGCCTAAATTTTGTGCAATCGAGGTCTGTAGAAGGAAATCCAGATTTGGCGCGGTTTTGCACCGCCAAGCGGGACAATGATGTGTATCGCCTGTTGATAAGTTGATCAGTGTCTTGAAAAGAAAGGGATTTTTGCGTCTGCCTAAAAAATGGGCAATCTAGCGTGCCAGCGGTTTGAGCAGGCGACGCAGCAGGGGGCTGGGGGAGGTGGGAGGCGGTGCGGGAGCGGCCGATGGGTGGGGGTCGTCGGGCGCGCTGACAGGGGTCTGGACAGGTCGGCTGCTGGCGTGATGGCGGGCGGGCAGTTTCTGGCGCGTGCCCAGCGTTTTGTTGGCCATGGCGGGCTCCGGCCGAGGCGACCCATTCAGAGGCCGCCCCGGTATTGGATAAAAAATTAAGCAAAATGGCTGCTAGATAGGGTGCTGGAAATAAACATGAATAAATATCTATTCCAGACCTCTATCCGGTCAACCCTTGATGCACACCACCTGCTTCAAGGTATGGACGACTTCCACCAGATCGGTCTGCTGGGCCATCACCAGATCGATATCCTTGTAGGCGCCCGGGATTTCATCGAGCACCCCGCCATCCTTGCGGCATTCGACGCCACGGGTCTGCTCTTCGAGATCGCGCCGGTTGAAGCGGCGCTTGGCCTCGGTACGGCTCATCTTGCGGCCGGCACCATGTGAGCAGGAGCAGTAGGACTGCGGGTTGCCCAGTCCGCGCACGATATAGCTCTTCGCGCCCATCGACCCCGGAATGATGCCGAGTTCACCCTCGCGGGCCGAGATCGCGCCTTTGCGGGTGACGAACAGTTGCTCGCCGAAGTGGGTTTCCTGTTCCACATAGTTGTGGTGGCAGTTGATCGCTTCGCTATCGAGCTGGAACGCCGGCAGAAAGCGCCGCATTGCCTCGACCACCAGACGCATCATTTCGCGCCGGTTGAGCAGGGCATAGTCCTGGGCCCAGCCGACGGCTTCCACATAGTCGTCGAACAGTGTCGATCCTTCGCAGAAATAGCCGAGATCGGCATCGGGCAGGTGGCGCTGGTTGCGCTCCATATCCTTTTTCGCCGCCGCGATGAAATAGCGGCCGATCACATTGCCCAGACCGCGACTGCCCGAGTGCAGCATCACCCAGACCCGGTCGGATTCATCGAGACACAGCTCGATAAAGTGGTTGCCGCCACCCAGCGTGCCGGCCTGGCAAATCCAGGTGCGCTCGAAATGCCGTTGCATCTTGGCAATGCCGGGGTGGCGCCCGACGATGGCAGCGAGTCTCGCTTCGAGCGGACGGGCCGAGCGGGCGTGGGCGGAGCCGCGCACCTTGTCCCATTCGTGTTCCTCGAAACCGACCGGCACCGCCGCCTCGATGGCGGAGCGGATACGCAGCAGATTGTCGGGAAGGTCGGAAGCGGTCAGGGTGGTGCGGACCGCATTCATGCCGCAGCCGATATCGACACCGACGGCGGCGGGGATGATGGCGCCACGGGTTGGGATGACCGAGCCCACGGTAGCGCCGATGCCCATATGCACATCGGGCATGGCCGCGATATGGCCATGGATGATGGGCAGATTGGCCACATTGACCAGTTGTTCGATGGCCGGGGCTTCGATGTCGGCGGTCCAGACCTTGACCGGCACCCGGCCCTTGTTGAGGGTAGTGAGAATAGGCATACAGCAGGAGATTCCTGATGACCCGACCGTTTGGGCGCACGGCATCCACGGAACGCCACAGGGCGCAAACGGCTCGGGTAAGAAAACAGTACGACAGCCGGACGCGCCAGGGCGCGGGCAGTCCGGCCCCAAGTGATGGGCGGACGGGGCTGTCTTGAATGATAGGCTGCCGTGCGGTCGGACCCGACAGGGTCGCAACGGACCGGAGGGCGAGCTTACAGGGACAGGGAAGTAGCGGTAGTCATCGGCGGTCTCCTTATATCGATGACGAAGCGAAGATCGTATGCGGGCGGCATGCTCGCCGGATCGACCCGGCTTGTCAAGCGCCGTTCGGCGCCCGTCGTGGGAGCGCGGGCGGATTGATGTAGAATCGCGGCTTTGCCGGCCCCATGGCGTTTGCCTGGGGCGTCGTTGTTTGGAACGCCGCGATGACCTTGAAAGCCCCTGAACTGCTGCTGCCTGCCGGCGACCTCGAACGGATGCGCGCCGCCTATGATTTCGGCGCCGATGCCGTCTATGCAGGCCAACCGCGCTATTCCCTGCGCGCCCGCAACAATGATTTCAAGCTGGAGAACCTGCAGCGCGGCATCGAAGAAGCCCATGCCCGCGGCAAGCAATTGTTCGTTGCCAGCAATATCCTGCCGCATAACACCAAGGTCAAAACCTATCTGGCCGATATGGAGCCGGTGATCGCCATGAAGCCCGACGCACTGATCATGGCCGACCCCGGCCTGATCATGATGGTGCGCGAGCGCTGGCCCGAAGTGCCGATCCACCTGAGCGTCCAGGCCAACACGGTCAACTGGATGGGGGTGAAATTCTGGCAGAAGCTCGGCCTGACCCGGGTGATCCTGTCGCGCGAGCTGTCGCTCGATGAGGTGGAGGAAATCCGCCAGCGCTGCCCCGATATGGAAATTGAAGTCTTCGTCCATGGCGCGCTGTGCATCGCCTACTCGGGCCGCTGCCTGCTGTCGGGCTACTTCAACCACCGCGACCCCAACCAGGGCACCTGCACCAACGCCTGCCGCTGGGACTACAAGGTCCACGACAGCTTTGAAGACGATGCAGGCGATGCCCAGGTCATCAAATTCGATTTCAAAGCCGCGATGGAAGGCGCCGAAAAGCACTTTGCCGCCGCCGGCGACACGCCACGCCATCCCTTGGCCGACCGCGTCTATCTGATCGAAGAGGCCAGCCGTCCGGGCGAACTGATGCCGATCATGGAAGACGAGCACGGTACTTACATCATGAATTCCAAGGACCTGCGCGCCGTCGAGCATATCGAGCGTCTGGTCAGGATCGGTGTCGATTCGCTCAAGATCGAAGGCCGTACCAAGTCCAAATACTATGTGGCGCGCACCGCCCAGGTGTACCGCAAAGCCATTGACGACGCCGTGGCCGGTCGGCCGTTCGACCCGAGCCTGCTGGCCGATCTCGACAGCCTTGCCAACCGTGGCTACACCGATGGTTTCTACCAGCGCCACCATAGCCACGAACAGCAGAATTACCTCGATGGCCATTCCAAGGCCAAACGCAGCCAGTATGTCGGCGATGTGCTGAGCGTCAGCGACGGCTGGGCCGAGATCGAGGTCAAGAACCGCTTTGCGGTGGGCGACCAGATCGAGCTGGTCCACGCCGGCGGCAACCGCACGATGGCCATCGTGCAGATGCGCAATCGCGACGGTGTGCCGATCGAGGTGGCACCCGGCAATGGCCATCGGGTGCTGGTGCCGCTGGCGCCCGAGCTGGTCGGCGCCATGGTGACCCGGCTGTTCTGAGCGTGGAGCAGACCGCCACGCCGCTGGCGCGGGTGTTCGGCGAGCCGGTCACGGAGCTGCCGCAGGATCTGTATATCCCGCCCGATGCCCTGCGCGTGCTGCTTGAGAGTTTCGAGGGGCCGCTCGATCTGCTGCTCTATCTGATTCGGCGGCAGAACTTCGACATTCTCGATATTCCGATGGCCCAGGTGACGGCCCAATATATGGAATACGTTGAAGCGATGCGCTCGTCGCGGCTCGAACTGGCGGCCGAATACCTGTTGATGGCGGCCCTGCTGATCGAGATCAAATCGCGCCTGCTGCTGCCACGGCCGGTCGAACTGGTCGAGGGCGACGGGGTCGATCCGCGCGCCGAACTGGTGCGGCGCCTGATGGAATACGAGCAGATCAAGCTCGCTGCCTTTGAACTCGATCAGCTGCCCCATGCCGGCCGCGATTTCAGTTGGGTCGCGGTATGGTTCGACCGCGAACTGGCGCCGCAACTGCCCAAGGTCCGTCCGGCCGACCTCAAGTCGGCCTGGCTGTCCCTGCTGGCCCGTGCCCGCCACCACCGCCACCATACGGTGCGGCCCGATGAGCTGACCGTGCGCGAGCAGATGGGCGAGATACTCAAGCGCCTCGCCGGTGGCCGCTTCGTCGAATTCGCCGAGCTGTTCGATTGTGGGCGTGGCGTGCCGCTTTTGGTTATCAGCTTCATCGCGGTGCTGGAGCTGGTCAAAGAGGGCCTGATCGAGGTCAATCAGGCCGAGCCCTATGCACCGATCTATGTCCGGCTCGCCGCTGCCTGAATCGACTATGCAACCGCTGATCCACGACCTCCGCCATATCAAGACCGTACTTGAGACTGCGCTGCTGGTAGCGCAGGAACCCCTGTCGCTGCATGACCTGAAACGCCTGTTCGCCGAGGAATTGAAGGCCGAGCTGCTCAACGATCTATTGCAGGAAATCCAGGACGATTGGGTCGGTCGAGGCGTGGAGCTGGTGCGGCTGGCTTCTGGCTGGCGTTTTCGCGCCCGGCTCGAGTTTCAGCCCTATCTCGACCGGCTGGCGCCGGAAAAGCCGCCGCGCTATTCGCGGGCGGTGATGGAAACGCTGGCGATCATCGCCTACAAAGGGCCGCTGACCCGCGGCGAAATCGAGGAAATCCGCGGCGTGGCGGTATCGACCAATGTGGTGCGCACGCTCGAAGAGCGCAATTGGATCGAGGTAGTGGCCTATCGCGAAACCCCCGGCCGTCCAGGCCTCTATGCCACCACCCGGCAATTCCTGGACGACCTCGGCCTCAAGAGCAAGGCCGAACTGCCGCCGCTGACCGAATTGGGCGCCCTGGCCGTGCCTGATCTGGCTGGTGGCGACGAGTCCTGAATCCCCTTCTTGCTCCAGAAACCGTCTGCAAGCCCTTGGCCCTGTCAGCCGCAAAGCAGCGTCATGGCTCATCGCTTGCGTCCTCGCTGCTGTTTCCAAGCGAGCGCACAGTAAATCTCCGATCGTCTTCAGCAACGATATCAACGTCCGCAAACCCTTGAGTCGGCTTGGCTGCCAAGCGGCCCGACACATCAGGGTCATTGTCCGCACAGGACAGAGCCATGGATGCCGCCGTGGCTTGTGAGCTTCGGTCTGGATGCCCTGGCGACTTTGCTTGTCTGGACGCTGTATTGAAGCTGGATCGGTGTGACGACTTGCAGTTTTTCGGTCGTGGGTAGGGCGGGTGTGGGGCGTGATGCGGCGTGGAAATGGTGCTGCTTTCTTCCGGGGGTTCATGCATGAAAAATTTAAAAACGATTATTTTCTGCTGTATGTCTAGCAAACACTTTTCCTGAAATTTGACTTTTTGCTTGAGGAATCTATCCGCCATGGAGGAGGCTGAGTGGGCGGATGTGGAGGGAGAGGCTGGTGATCTGCCGGGCTGTTCGAGCCAGCTCAACCGCCCGTCGGTCCCGCTGCGGCGTTACATCGTTTATTGGAATATTGGACTAGGCTGTAAAGAATATAGGATCGCTGACATGACGGCTGAGGCGCTGGGGGGCGCCGGGTCGGCGGGGCAGGTGACGCGCAGGCGGCACCGGCGTCGGGACGGCAGCGCCATAAGGCGATCCATCGGTTGCGCGGAGGAGAGCATGGGCGAACTGCTGGGCATAGTCGCGCTCGACAAGAGTGGCGAGACGCGGCGCGGCCATATGGCGGATGGGCGGCCGGTGTTATTGGTCGCAGCGCCTTGGTTGCTGGGACGAACCATCGAGGCACAGGCGGCAGGCCATGCCAGCCTGACGCCATTGCTTGGCACTGCCGAGCACGACGGCGAATCGTGGCTGGTCTATGAATGGCGCGAGGGCGAACGGCTGCTCGATCGGCTGGCGGGCCGGCCGTTGCCGGTGCGCGAGGCAGTGTTGCTGCTGTTACGGCTGCTCGATGGGGTGGTCCACGCCATGTTGACCGGCACGCGCTGCGGCCCGCTATTACCTGAGCGGATCTTGCTGGGTGAGGACGAATCGCTGCTTGCCGCTGCCGTGGTGCCGGCCGGGGCGCCCTATGTCGAGGCGCGCCGCGCGGCAGGTGAATTGCTGTACGAACTGCTGACCGGAATGGCGCCGCAGCCCAATGAGCGGGGCGAGATTCTGTTGCCGGCCAATCCCGATATCGATGTCGGGCTGGAGGCGCTGGTGCTGGGGGCGCTCGGTGAATCGGGCGCGCCACGGCTGGCCACCGTGCTCGATCTGCGCGGCGCCCTGGTCGATTACCGTGACCAGCGCTATGGTCCCGACCGCAGTGGCCCGGCTGGCGGCAGTCTGGCCCGGCTTGACGACAATGACGACTTTCCGGCCCTGTCGCGCGCCATCAGCGCGATCGGCCGTATCACCGAACTCGACGGCGAGCGCCTACAGGTGCTCGCTACCGTGATCCTGCATGACTTCTCCCTGACCAATAAGGTGCTGCGGCTGGCCAATTCGGCCAGCTACGGCCAGTTTGGCGGCACCATCAGCACGGTGTCGCGCGCCATCATGGTGCTTGGCTTCGAGACCATCAAATCGATTGCGCTGTCGCTGGTATTCATCGAGCAATTGCATGACCGCGCCCAGGCCGAGCAGCTCAAGGACGAGGTGGCGCAGGCTTTCCTGATCGGCCTGGTGGCGCGGCTGTTGGCAATGCGCTGCAACTATCCAAGCCAGGAGGAAGCACGAATCGTCGGCCTGATGCACCCGCTGGGGCGGCTGACGGCGCTGTTTTTCTTCCATGACGAGATGGCCGAGATTGCCCGCCGGGTAGCGAGCGGTGAGGCCGAATCGGCAGCGGCGCGTCAGGTATTGGGCAGCAGCTTCGAGGAGCTTGGCGTGGCAGTGGCCCATGAATGGCATCTGCCCGATAAATTCGTCGTCAGCTTGGGGCTGGAGCCCAACCCGCCACGTAAACCCCGTCACGACGCCGACTGGCTGCGCTTATTTGCCAATGCAGCCAGCACCCTGACCGAGGCGGCGCTGGGTGAACCCGCCGCCCTGGGGCAGCAACTCATCCAGGTGCGCCAGCACTATGGTGCGGCGCTGGGGCTGCGCGAAACCGATCTGCACGCCATTCTGGAAACCGCCGCCCGCGCCTGTCTGCGCGAGGCGGAAATCTTCGGTCTGAATCTGCGCCCCGACGGCATCCTGATCCGGCTGCGGCGCTTTCTGGGCGAACGTCCGCCCGCGGAAGGCACGACACCTGAGCCGGCTACGCCCGAACCCGCTCAGCCGGTGCCGCAGGACCGGCCGGAACAGGTCGAGGCCTTGTCCAATTGCATCCAGGAGGTGACCGAGGCGCTGGTGGCCGACTTTCATCTCGACGATCTGCTCTATGTGATCGTCGAGACGCTCTACCGCCAACTCGAAGCCGAACAGGCGCTGATTGCGGTGCTCAACCCAAGGCGACATGCACTGGTTGGCCGTTTCGGCTTTGGTGACCGGATCGAGCAGTTGCTGCCGCAGTTCGTGGTACCGCTTGGTGGCAGCGAGGATATCTTCGGCGAAACCCTGGCGCACAACCGCGATCTGTTGCTTGACGATATCGAGTCGGCACCGCCGCTGGTACGCATCCCCGCCTGGTATCGCAAGCTCGGCGCCAGCCGCAGTCTGATGCTGTGGCCCTTGGTCGTCGATAGACGGGTAGTGGGTCTGATCTATGTCGGGGCGGCGGTGGGCAGGCTGCGGCTTGGCCCACGCACTCGACGGCTTTGCCACACCTTGCGTAATCAAGCGGTACTGGCGATCCGGCAGAAGCTGCCTCCCGCGTGACTTGTCCATTAACTGACCGGCTGTTGTGTCATCACAACGGTGGCAAAAGACGCTGCGGCGGCTCGCCGGTGGACACTGTGCGGTTTTCCTGGTGGAGCGTGTAGTGAGGGTGGGCTGACCTACATAAAGCAGGTAATTTTATTTTTCTTGATTTTTCCTTCCTGTTATTTGGCAGGAATGTCTTGATTTTTTCCAAATATCGTGTCGACCGTCAGATTGGCTATGCCGTCTTCATGGACTACGGTTCTTGAAGAGCCAAGGGTTTATTGGGTCAATGTGCGATGCCGCATTAGAGTTTTTGTTCTCTGCCGGAGAATCTTGTTTTTATTGTAATTTTTCCTATTCCTCTATATTGTGCGTCGCACAAGCCGGATTGACGCTTGCCGTACTCCGGTTTCATAATAGCGGGATGTTGCAGCGCAATAATCCGCGCGGCACGGTGTCGCAACCGTGTGGATTCCCGCCCAAGCCACTAAAGGAGATAAGCCATGTTCGCAGCCACCGATTTCGCCCGGATCAGCCAGAACCAACTGGAAAAGTCGATCCGCCTGTCCAATATCGCCATTGCCGGGGTGGAAAGACTGGCCAATCTGCAACTCAATTACGCACGTGAACTGCTCAAGGACAACAGCCAAACCGCCCGGGCACTGTCCGAAGTCCGCGATATTCAGGGTCTGGTTGCCCTGCAACAGCAACTGGCCCAACCGCTGGTCGATAAGGCGCTGGCCGTGGCCAAAGATGTCTACGACGTCGCCAGCGACACCCAGTCGGAAATCACCCAACTGATCGAAGAAGAAGTCGGCGAATTCAACCGCAATCTCGCCACCACCCTGGACAAGGCCGCCCGTTCGGCCCCGGCGGGTTCGGAGATCATGGTGTCCACCCTGAAGAACGCCGTCGCCACCGCCACCTCGGCTTATGGCACGGTGGTCAAGACTGCCAAGAAGGTCTCCAACGATATCGCCGAAGCCGGCGTCGCCGCCGCCGAAACCTCGGTCAAGGCTGCCGAGCGCGCCAGCCGCAAGACCACCAATAACCCGGCCGCTGCCTGAATCGACGGCCGGCAGTAATCAAAAAGCCCCGCCAATGTGCGGGGCTTTTTGTTGGGTTGATTCAGTCATCCGGCTGGCTCGGCTCAGCTGCCAGATGCTCGGCCAGGAAATCGACCAGCGCCCGCACTGCCGGCGACAGGCCGCGTTGGGTGGGATAGACCACATGCAAGATGGTCGGCGGCAACGACCAGTCGGGGAGTACCTTGATCAGGGTCCCGGCTGCCAACTCGTCGGCGCAGTAGTACTCGGGCAGGAAAGTGATGCCCAGCCCAGCCAGCGCCGCTGGTTTGCGCAGATGGAAATCATCGACAGCCAGACGTACCTCGAAATGGTATTCGCACAGCTTGCCTGTCGGATCGAGCAGCGCCAGGCTCATCCGCCTATCGGGACCGACCGCACCCAGCAGCGGTAATTGGGCCAGCTCCTCGGGTCGGTCTGGCATCGATCGTTCGGCGAACAGGGCGGGCGAGGCCACCAGATAGGCCTGCATCGGCCGCAGCCGACGGGTGGCCAGATGCGGGTCTTCCTGACCGGCAATCCGCACCCGCAGCGCGACATCGATGCCTTCCTCGATCAGATCGACCCGCCGTCCGGTCAGCACGAATTCAAGTTGGAGTTTGGGATAACGCGCCAGAAAGGCCGGCAGGCGCTGCGACAACTCCTGCCGCGCCAGCGAACCGGGACAGGCGATCCGCAGCCGTCCGCTTGGCTCGGCCCGTAAGTTGGCCACGGCCTGCTCCGCCGCCTCGGCCTCTTCCACCAGCGCCTGGCAATGGCGCAGATAACGTTCCCCTACCTCAGTGAGTGCCAAGCGGCGGGTACTGCGTTGCAGAAGGCGTACCCCGAGCCGTTGTTCCAACTCGGCGATCCGGCGAGATAAGGTCGACTTGGGCAGGCCCAGCGCCCGCCCGGCGGCGGCAAAACCGCCGTGTTTGACCACCTGGGCAAAGTAATACAGGGCATTCAGATCATGCATGGATATTGTTTCTCAGATGGAACAATGTGATGCAAATTGGCTGTCTAGTGGGGCACTGTTGCAAATCTTATGATGATTCCAAGTACACGGCCAACCCAGCCGTATCATCAAACACAAGTATTTGGAGTACATCATGAAGGTACTGCATCTGGATTCGAGCATTCTGGGCGACGCTTCGGCTTCGCGCCAACTGACCCGTGAAGTCGTCGAGGCCTGGAAGCTGAATCAGCCGGGTCTGGAAGTGGTCTACCGCGACCTGGCCAACGACGCCACCACCCATCTGTCGGGCCAGAGCTTTGCTGCCGCCGCTACCCCGGCCGAATTGCGTACCCATACCCAGCAGCATGAGGCGGCGCTCGGGGCGGCGATTCTGGAGGAATTCCTCGCGGCCGAGGTGATCGTGCTGGGGGCCCCGATGTATAACTTCAGCGTACCGAGCCAGCTCAAAGCCTGGATCGACCGTATCGCTGTCGCTGGCAAGACCTTCCGCTATACCGAGAACGGGCCGGTCGGGCTGGCAGGCGACAAGCGGGTGGTGATCGTGTCTACGGCCGGCGGCTTGCATGCCGGTCAGCCTTCGAGCATCGCTCATGAGGATTATCTGCGGTTGGTATTGGGTTTTTTGGGTATCACCGAGATCGACGTGGTGCGTGCCCAGGGGCTGGCGATGGGGCCGGCTGCGCGCGAAAGCGGCTTTGCCGTGGCCCGTCAGCAGATTGCCGAGTTGTTCGAGCCGGCACTGGCCTGAACGACTGACGTTAAAAAGCCGCCGTGGGATTCACGGCGGCTTTTTGTTTGCTGTAGGGAGACTAGGTCTGCGATTGCAGATAGTTCTGGATGCCGATCTTGACGATCAGTTCGAGCTGGGTTTCGAGCCAGTCGATATGTTCTTCTTCGCTTTCCAGGATCGACTCGAACAGCTCACGGCTGATGTAGTCGCTGACCGTTTCGCAGTAGGCGATCGCTTCTTTGAGCAGCGGAACGGCCTCCATTTCGAGCTTGAGGTCGCATTCGAGGATCTCCTGGGTATCCTCGCCGATATAGATCTTGCCCAGCTCCTGCAAATTGGGCAGGCCTTCGAGAAACAGGATGCGCTCGATCAGTTGATCGGCATGCTTCATTTCATCGATGGATTCGTGGTACTCGTGGTCATTGAGCTTGGACAGACCCCAGCTCTTGAACATACGGGCGTGGAGAAAGTACTGGTTGATCGCGGTCAGCTCGTTTTTGAGCGCGCCATTGAGATAGGCAATGACCTGTTTGTCGCCTTTCATTTTTGTTCCTTTCCACATCGGTGGGCGCGGTCGGGTCCGCGCATCCACAGAATGGTAAGTCGCAAAAAGGCGCAAAACAAGCTCCAGAGCCGGTTTCAGGCGGCTCGGAGAGAGAATGGGAATTGTTTTTTCAGGCAGGCACCAAGGTGTCGCCGAAACAGGCACTGCCGTTGCGACTGGTACGGCCTTGTTCCTCACGCATGACGCTTTGGGCGGTAACAGCGCACTTGCCGCAGCAACCGGCTACCCCAAGTTCCTTGCGCAGGTCGCGCATCGAGCCACAACCATCGCGGACAGCCAAGCGGATTTGCTTGTCGGTGACGGCATTGCAGATGCAGACGTACATGGAGATGCCCCGGAAACCTGAAACTGTGTGAATGATAGCCATTATCAACCACAAATACAATTGGTTCTCATTGTCAGACTGTCTGTTTGTGCAAAAAAACGGCGACCAGAAGGCCGCCGTGTCGCGCTTGCCGTTTGTCGGGTCGCTTACATATTGGGATAGTTCGGCCCGCCGCCGCCTTCGGGTACCACCCAGTTGATATTCTGGGTCGGGTCTTTGATATCGCAGGTCTTGCAGTGGACGCAGTTCTGGGCGTTGATCTGCAAACGCGGCGAGCCCTCGGCGATGCCGACGAATTCATAGACCCCGGCCGGGCAGAAGCGCTGTTCGGGGCCGGCATAGCGTTGCAGATTGACCTCTACCGCCAGTGCCGGATTCTTGAGCTTCAGATGGCTGGGCTGGTCTTCTTCATGGTTGGTGTTGGAGATGAACACCGAGCTCAAGCGATCGAAGGTCAGCACGCCATCGGCCTTGGGATACTCGATCGGATCGCATTCATCGGCCGGGCGCAGGCTTTCGTGGTCGGCCTTGGTATGGCGCAAGGTCCAGGGCAGGCGCAGACCCAGCGAATGACACCACATATCGAAGCCGCCGTAGATCGTGCCGCCCCACATGCCAAAGCGGGTCAGGGCCGGCTTGATATTGCGCACCCGGTCGAGGTCTTCCCATACCCAGGAACGGCGCAGTGCCTCGGCATAGGCGGTCAGCTCATCGTGGCCGGCACGGTTTTGCTGGACGATGGCGTCAAAGGCCGCTTCGGCCGCCAGCATCCCTGACTTCATGGCGTTATGGCTGCCCTTGATACGGGGCAGGTTGACAAAGCCGGCCGAGCAGCCGATCAGCGCGCCCCCGGGGAAGGTCAGCTTGGGAATCGATTGCAGGCCGCCTTCATTGATGGCGCGGGCGCCATAGGCAAGCCGTTTGCCGCCTTCGAAGAAGCCACGGATCGCCTCATGGGTCTTGAAGCGTTGGAATTCCTCATAGGGGCTGAGGTGCGGGTTTTCATAGTTGAGGTGGACCACGAAGCCCACCGCCACCTGATTGTCTTCCAGATGGTAGAGGAAGGAACCGCCCCCGGTCGAGGCATCGAGCGGCCAGCCTTGCGAGTGGATCACCAGGCCCGGCTGATGTTTTTTCGGGTCGATGCGCCACAGTTCTTTGATGCCGATCCCGAACTTCTGCGGATCGACCCCGTTGCGCAGGTCGAAACGCTGTTGCAGCTCCTTGGCGAGCGAGCCGCGCACGCCTTCGGCGATCAAGGTGTATTTGGCATGCAGCTCCATTCCGGCGGCGTATTCGGGCTTGTGGCTGCCGTCACGGGCCACGCCCATATCGCCGGTGGCCACGCCCTTGACCGAGCCGTCATCATGGTACAGCACTTCGGCGGCGGCAAAGCCCGGGTAGATTTCGACGCCCAGCTCCTCGGCCTGACCGGCGAGCCAGCGGCAGACATTCCCGAGGCTGACGATGTAGTTGCCGTGATTGTTCATCAAGGGCGGCAACAGGAAATTGGGGATGCGGTAAGCTTCGTCGGCTTCAAGGATCAGGAAGCGGTCTTCAGTCACCGGGGTATTGAGCGGGGCGCCGCGCTCCTTCCAGTCGGGGAACAGCTCCTTGAGCGCAATCGGATCGATCACTGCACCCGACAGGATATGGGCGCCGACCTCTGAACCTTTCTCCAGCACGCAGACGCTGATTTCGCGGTTCTGCTGCGCCGCCAGCTGCTTCAAACGGATGGCCGCCGACAGACCGGCCGGGCCGGCGCCGACGATCACCACGTCGTATTCCATGAATTCGCGTTCCACTGTGTTCCTCTCGCTCTTGTGGGGGGCGGCCGATCGGGCAGCCATGACGATATGCGTTAAACCCCAATGATAAGGGACGAGCCGCTATCGCATCAAAACGGCCGTTTAAATCGCCAGGCTCGCCGCTGCTTGGCCGGACGCGCTTTCCACGCCGATACCTCCTTATGGATAGCTCATCGTTCAAGCGCTTGCTTTGTATCGGCGCAACAGCCGGCAGAGCACTGTCGTGCAAAAAGACGAAACCATAACAGCACCGCCGTCACATAGCGTAAGGGTCAAGTAAGCACCCACTTCGAATTTCAGGAGGTTTTCCGCATGACGACTGGCATTCACGGCAACGTTTCCCTTTTCTGTCTGCCCTGTATCTCGGGCTCCGGCCCGCTCGACGATTTCGCCGCCGGGCCGACGGCCCGCCACGTCGACAATGGCAGCGAGCGGGTCCGGCCAGACAGCCCATGGCGGCGTGGCGACCTGCCCGCCGCTCGGCTGACCCGCCGGGTCAGCGCCCCGGCTGATCTGGGTGGAGCAGAAGCGTTGGCCCGGGCTGTCGGTCCCCGTCACCTCGACCTTGACCTTCACGCCGACGGTTCGGTCCGGCTGCGGCTCGATCGGCCACCGGTGCGGCAACTGGTGTTCTCGGGAGGCGGCGCCAAAGGGGCAGCCTATCCCGGGGCGATCCAGGCGCTGCAACAACGCGGCGTGCTCGACGGCGTCAAGACGCTGGCCGGCTCCTCGGCCGGCGCCATCACGGCGGCGGTACTGGCCTGCGGTCTGTCGGCCGAGCAGTTCACCGAGCTATCCAATACTCTCGACTTCCAGGCACTGATCGGCGGCCATTTCCAGGCCGAGGCGGCCGGCCTGGAGACGCTGATCCGCGAGCAGGGCCGCCGCGCGGTACTTGGCCATCTCGAGCGCTATCTGGCTGACCATCCCGCCACACCAGCCCTGACTGAGATCCGCAGCCGGCTGGAAGCCGGCGCCGGCGTGACATTTGGCGATCTGCGCGTCCTGTCGCGCCTGATCCCGTCAATCAAGGAACTCCGTTGCACCGGTACGGCAATGATCGATGGCCAAGGCCAGCTCGCCTTGTTCTCGGCCGATGCCACGCCCGAGATGGATATCGCCAAAGCCGCCCATATCTCGGGCGCCTTTCCCTATGTATTTCGTCAGGTCGAACACCAGATGCCCTACGGGATGGCGCACTGCTTCCAGGATGGCGGGGTGATGCTCAATATTCCGGTGGCCGCCCTCGTCGATGCCGATCCGGCTGCTGAACCATTGCCTGCCAGCGATCAGATCGTATTTGGCTTTGAAGGCGGCAGTCTGCGTCAGGTGATGACGGGTGCCGTGCCGGAAAAGCGCGGTGGTCTGCTGAGCCGGCTCAAGGATTGGATCGTCGGCGCCGACCACTCGGCCTGTAGCCACTTTCAGCAGCGCCAACTGCTGGTGCATCGCGATCAACTGGTGATGGTGCGGCTACGCAATGAAGAAGGTCATTTCAGCGGTTTGCGCAACGGCACCTTGAATTTCGGGATGAGCGAGGCGGCCAAACGGGCGCTGCAACGCGACCTGGCCGCCGATGTGAATGCCCATCTGGACCAGCGTAAGCCGCTCGATCTGCGGTTTGCCTCGCTCGATCAGGCGCTGTATGCGCTCGATGAGGCCGATCTGCGCGAACTCGCTGCGTCCGACTGCGGTCAGCATGAGGCCATTGTGGCCGTGCTGCATGTGCGTCGCGAAGCCGATCAAGCCATCGATGCCCTGGCGGCCAGCGTGGCCAGTCTGGCGGCCAACCGGCTGGACCTCACCACGCAGCCCCTGGCCGGGCAGTTGCAACAGCTCGACCGGCTGGCCGAGGGCAACCCCGAGCGGCTGGCTTATCTGGCGCGCCAGCTCAACCGCCCGCCGGCCACCGATCTACAGCGACTGCTCGATCAAGGCCGTATCCAGGGCGCTGCCGGCTCGGCCACCCTGGCCGCCGCACTGGAGGAAGCCAGCAGGCGCGATGCCAAAACAGCGGCGTTCAACCTGTTGCGCGATCTGGTCTATCCGGCCCGGTTCCGCGCCATGCAAAGCGGCCATAACGCAGTGGTGCTGAGCCGGGTCGAAGCGGCATTGCGCCGTGCCGAGTCCCATGCCGACATCAACCGCGCCCTTGACGATCTGATCGCCCACTATCGCCACCGTCTGCTGATCGGCTTTGGCGAACCCGAGGTGGTCAGCCGGGCCCGAGCGGCACGTTTTCCCGAGGCCTGACGACAGGACGGTGGCCTGTCTGCGGATCTGTCGCACAGGCAAGCCCACCTGATCAAGATAAGAAACCCGTCTTCAGGCAAGTGCACGACTCCGCGTCCATGGCGCTTGCCCAGAGACTCATCTGTTCCCGGAAAAATTGCCTCATGAACGATTTCCCCCGTTTCACCCAACTGACCACTGCGCTGGCTGCTGTGCTGGCACTGGCCGAACTGCCCGCCGATGAGCCGGGCATCTGTCGGCTGACCATCGATGGCCAGATCACCGTCCATCTATTCAGCGCTGACGATCATGACCTGCTGCTGGCTGCCAGAATCGGCCGTCTAGCTGCGGACGCGCCGCCTGCCCTGCTGTGGCGCTTATTGCAGGCCAACCAGATGGATGCGCCTGAGCAGCCCTTCCAATTGTCGCTCGATCAGGCTGGTGAGCTGCTGGCCTGGGCGCGCTGGCCGATTGGCTTGGAACAAGCCGAGCGGATTGCCGACCTGGCCTTTGCGCTGGCGGAGCTGGTGGTGCGCTGGCGTGGCCTGTTGGCGGAGCCGGAAGTGGAGGAGGGAAGGGAAACGGCACCGGCGGGGCTGGCGTTGGTGTAGATTCAAGCAGAATAAATATATTCTGCAATTTGTCTGCAAGGATTGTGGATGTATTTATTAAAAAATAAATAATAACTGTGATATCGGAAGGCGGGTCCTGATCGGGCGTCCAAGCCCGCATCTCAAAGGGCGCTGTCAGCCACAGCGCGGCATGAGGGATCTTGATGCCGCCACGGGTGGTAGCGCCCATCTCATTGCCGTTGTTGGCGGCAGTGCGGTCCTTGGATCGGACAGTGAGGGCTCCTGCCTGGCAATCGATTCGAACCTGTTTTGGTGTGGAGGCATTGCCATTCAACTTGGCCTCGCCGCTCAGCCCGATGGAGTGCTGTATGCCTGCGCTTTGAGGTCCGGCCACGCTGATGCTGAATTGGCTGGAAATGCGCTGGCTGGCGAAATCCACCGGTCACGTCGCCTGCAGCCGGTAGGTCTGCACTGGGCCTTTACCGCGAATCTGCATCACCTGCGGGCCGATGCTGCCGTGCGGACCGGCCAGGCTCAGAAAGCTGAGTTCGTCGAACAGCACCTCCATCGGCACCGCCTCGTCGCACAGCCGCATCGCCAGATTGACGGTGTCGCCCCACAGGTCGTAATTGAGTTTCTTGCGGCCGATCACGCCGGCCACGACGGGTCCGGTGGCAAAGCCGATCCGTACCGCAAAGCGCTCGCCACAGACGGGCGGATGGCGCCGGGCCAGGGTCAGGATATCGAGTGCCGCTTCGAGCACCCGTTCGGTATGGCGGCCGTCGCCATCGGGTTCGAGACCACCGGCCAGCATATAGGCGTCGCCGATGGTCTTGATCTTTTCCAACTGCAATTGCTCGCACAGCAGGTCGATCGGGCCAAAGAAGCTGTCCAGCAATTCCACCACCGCATACGGCGTCAACTCGGCGGCCAGCCGGGTAAAGCCGACGATATCGGCAAACAGCACGGTGACGTCGGCATGCCCTTCGGCCAGGATCGACTCGGGCCGCGCCAACTGCGCCGCCAGCCGCTCGGGCAGCAGCGAGCGGGTCAGCTCGGCATTGCGCGCTGACGCCTCCAGCCATAGTTGTCGATAGTCGGAGGGGTCGGAAACGGTCGAGCTGCTCATATCAATCGCCTGTTCGGACTACTTGGCGCTTTCAGCATAGTCCGTACTGCTGAGCCGTCCGTCAGTCAGGGCAGTTCGCTGCGGCGGCGCCGGGCAGCGCTGAGGTGTTGCAAGGGCAGGGCGGTGGTCTGCTTGACGGTTGCCAGCACGAAACTCGACTTCACATCGACCACGCCCGGATGCTGCAACAGCGTATCCATCACAAAGCGCGAGAAATGCGCCAGATCTTCGAATACCACCCGTAACAGGTAGTCCATCTCACCGGCCATCGCATGGCAGGCGATCACCTCGGACCAACCTTGCACCGCCTGGGTAAAGCTGGCGGTATGTTGTTTGCCACGCTTATCGAGCAGTACCCGGACAAAGGCTTCCAGCCCCAGACCCAACTGGGTGGGTTCGAGCAGGGCAACATAGCGGTGGATCACCCCTTCGCTCTCGAGCCGCTTCAGGCGGCGCAGCGTCGGGGAAGGCGACAGGCTGATGGCCTCCGCCAGCTCCAGATTGGTCAGACGGCCGTTTTCCTGCAATGCCGCCAGGATTTTCAGGTCCAGCTTGTCGAGTTCGATCATTTCCGCTCCATGTCCCCGGTTTTTTGGCATTTTATGCCAATGCTGCGCTGCTCTACGGCGGAAATCGCAATCAAATTGCGGCAGACTGGTCTTATCCTTGCGTATCATTTCGCGCGCCCAGTACCAACCGGCGTGGGCACGCCTGGAGACATAAGATCATGGATAACGCTATTACTGACCTTCCGCGTGGTATGCAGGAATGTTTGCCTGATTACCGGGATATTCACGAAGTCGCCGTACCCCCTTATACCGATGTCGAACATCACACTTGGGCGACTTTGTATGCCAATCAGCAGAAGGTCCTGCCTGGCCGTGCCTGCGACGAATTCCTGGCCGGGCTGGAAGCCGTGGATTTCCCGGCAGATCGGATTCCCCGTCTGGCCGACATCTCCGACCATATCGAACGCCATAGTGGCTGGCGCCTGACCCGGGTGGACGGTCTGGTTCCCAACTACGAATTCTTCAAGCTGCTGTCCGAGCGGCTGTTTCCCTCGACCGACTTTATCCGTCGTCCTGACGAGATCGAGTACACCCCAAGCCCCGATATGTTCCACGACCTGCTGGGACATGCGCCGCTGTTGGTCAATCCCCGTTTCTGCGCCTTTTTCGAAGCCTTTGGCCGCGCCGGTGTCGCTGCTTTCGAGCGCATGCCCGAAGGCCATCCGGCGCGTGACTGGCTGCCGCGTATCTACTGGTTCACGGTCGAATTCGGCCTGATCCGCAATCCGGGCGGCCTGCGCATCTACGGGGCCGGCATCGTGTCGTCGCCGGGCGAAGTGCTGCACAGCCTGTCTGATGCCACCACCAAACATGCTTTCGACCTCGATGTGATCATGAATCGCTCCTACGACATCTGGCATATGCAGGACGATCTGTTCGTGATCGATTCGTTCGACCAGCTTGAGGACAGCTTCTATACCTGGGCCCGCAGTCACGGCCTGTTGAACTGAGCGTGCGGCGGCGCGGGGGCGCCGCCAGCCGCATCTGACACCGAAGAGGAGACTCCCATGCTCGACCCGATCAACCCGATGGGCACCGACGGCTTCGAATTCGTCGAATTCACCGGTCCCGACCCACGCGCCCTCGGCAGCTTGTTCGAACTGTTGGGCTTTACCCAGATCGCCCGCCATCGTTCGAAGGACTGCGTGCTGTACCGGCAGGGCGATATCAACTTCATCGTCAACGCCGAACCGCATGGCTTTGCCCAGCGCTTCTCGCGCCAGCACGGCCCGTCGGTGTGTGCGATGGCCTTCCGGGTCAAGGATGCCGCTGCCGCCTACCGCCGTGCGCTCGATCTGGGCGCCTGGGGCGTGGAGAGCCGGCCCAATGCCATGGAACTCAATATCCCGGCGATCAAGGGCATCGGTGACTCGCTGCTGTATCTGGTTGATCGCTATCCGGGCAATGGCTCGGGCGTGTCGATCTACGATATCGACTTTGTCTACGACCGGGAGATCGACCCCGCCCGCAACGACTGCGGTCTCAATCTGATCGACCACCTGACCCATAACGTCCACCGTGGCGCCATGGCCGAGTGGGCGATGTTCTACGAGCAGTTGTTCAATTTCCGTGAAATCCGCTACTTCGACATCGAAGGCAAGCTGACCGGCCTCAAGAGCCGTGCCATGACCAGCCCGTGCGGCAAGATCCGGATTCCGATCAACGAATCGTCCGACGACAAGTCGCAGATCGAGGAATACCTGCGCGCCTACCGTGGCGAGGGCATCCAGCATATTGCCCTGAGCACCAAGGACATCTTCGCCACGGTGGAAAAGCTGCGTGCCCGTGGCATGCGCTTCCTCGATACCCCCGATACCTATTACGAACTGCTCGACAAGCGTCTGCCCGGCCACGGCGAGCCGGTGGCGCGGCTCAAGGAGAACAAGATCCTGCTCGACGGCTCGCCCGGCGGCGGCCTGCTGTTGCAGATCTTTACCGAGACCGTGATCGGCCCGATCTTCTTCGAGATCATCCAGCGCAAGGGTGACGAAGGCTTTGGCGAGGGTAATTTCCGCGCCCTGTTCGAATCGATCGAACTCGACCAGGTGCGGCGCGGCGTGCTGCAAGCCGAAGACAGCGTGGCCTGATCCACAACGATGAGATGGCCGGCGCCGCCAGGTGTCGGCAAGGAGAACGAGATGGAGTGGATTCGACTGCCCTTGAGCGAGGGCACCCATACCAAGCAGGCCCATTGCGATCTGCCCGATGGCACCTTCGAGCGCGAGATGGGCAAGGAAGGCTTTGGCGGGCCGGCGGCGCATTTTGTCCATCGCCATCCGCCCACCGGCTGGATCGATTTCGACGGCCCGGTCCGGCCGCGCGCCCTGGATTTCTGTGAACTGAAAAGCCAGCACACGCTGCCGTGGCAGGCGCCGGTGATGCTCAAAAACGCCCATTGCGAAGTGCGCTGGTGGCGGCTGGCCGAGTCGATGACGGCGCTGGCGCGCAATTCCGATGGCGACCAGCTGCTGTTCGTCCACGACGGCGCCGGTGCGCTGTTCTGCGACTGGGGCCGTCTGGAGATCGGCGAGGGCGACTATGTGGTGCTGCCGCGCGGCACCATGTGGCGGATCGATGTGACGGCGCCGCTTGCCGTACTGTTGATCGAAGCGACCGAATCGAGCTACCGGCTGCCCGACAAGGGCATGCTCGGCCCGCACGCGATCTTCGACCCGGCCGTGCTGGTACGCCCGGTGATGGACGACGCCTTCCGGGCCCAGCAGACCGAGACGGAAACCACGGTGGTGGTCAAGCGGCGGGCGGCCCTGACCACGATCCGCTACCCCTACAATCCGCTCGATGCGCTGGGCTGGCATGGTGACCTGACCCCGGTGCGACTCAACTGGCGCGATATCCGGCCGGTGATGTCGCATCGCTACCATCTGCCGCCTTCGGTCCATACCACCTTCCAGACCGATCGTTTTATCGTCACCACCTTCTGCCCGCGACCGATCGAGTCCGACCCCGGTGCGCTCAAGGTGCCGTTCTTCCATAACAACGACGACTACGACGAAGTGATCTTCTATCACAAGGGCAATTTCTTCAGCCGCGACAATATCCACCCGGGTATGGTGACTTTCCATCCCTCGGGCTTTACCCACGGCCCCCATCCCAAGGCGTTCGCCGCCGGGGCTGCTGCGGCCAAGAAGGAAACCGACGAAGTGGCCGTGATGATCGACGCGCGCGACCCGCTTGACCTGAGCGAGGAGGCGCTCAAGGTCGAATGGACCGGTTACGCGGCGTCCTGGCAGGTGAAGTGATGGTGCCGGCCGCCGGACACGGCGGCCAGGCCCGCACCACTGCCCGCTGCCTTGGCCATCAGGCGGCCTGAGTCACCCCCGTTCGCCTCCACGGCGACGGCCCAATCCCGGCTGGGGCTGACTCCTAGGCTGCCGTGGCAGCGGACGCCTGCTGGAAAGCAAAGCGGTATCCAACTTAATTCAAATAACAGGAAAAACGGCTGCTAGGTACAGAGCTGTTGGAGTTAAAAAATGAAACTTGCAAGCCTGAAGCATGGTCGCGATGGCCGCCTGGTGGTGGTCAGTCGTGACCTGAGCCACTATGTGGCGGTGCCCGAGATCGCCGCCACCTTGCAGCAGGCGCTTGATGACTGGGCCACGTCCGAGCCGCGTCTCAAGGCCGTATCGGACCGGCTCAACAGCGGCGCCATCGCCGACGCCCAGCCGTTCGACCCCGCTGCCTGCGCGGCCCCCTTGCCGCGCGCTTACCAGTGGGTCGATGGCTCGGCCTATCTCAACCATGTCGAGCTGGTGCGCAAGGCGCGCGGCGCCGAGATGCCGCCCTCGTTCTACACCGATCCGCTGATGTATCAGGGCGGCTCGGACGAGATGCTGGGCGCGCGCGACCCGATCGTGATCCGCGACGAAGCCTGGGGCACCGATCTCGAAGCGGAACTGGCAGTGATTACCGACGATGTGGCGGTGGGTACCTCGGCTGCCGAGGCTGGCCGTCATATCAAGCTGCTGATGCTGGTCAACGATGTCAGCCTGCGCAATCTGATTCCGAACGAATTGGCCAAGGGATTCGGCTTTGTGCTGTCCAAGCCCGCCTCGGCGTTTTCGCCGGTGGCCGTGACGCCCGACGAGCTCGAAGGCCACTGGCGCGACGACCGGCTTCACCTGCCGCTGCGTACCTGGGTCAATGACCGCTGGCTCGGTGAGCCCAATGCCGGCGAAGAGATGCAGTTCAGCCATGCCGATCTGATCGCCCATCTGGCCCGTACCCGCGGTCTGGTGGCGGGCTCGATCGTCGGGTCGGGCACGGTATCGAACCGTGACCGCACGCGCGGCTCCTGCTGTCTGGCCGAAGTGCGGATGATCGAGACGATCGAGCAGGGCGCGGCCAAGACCCCGTTCCTCAAGGCGGGCGACCGGGTGCGGATCGATATGCTCGACCTCGAGGGCCGGTCGATCTTCGGCAGCATCGAGCAGACCGTGCAGCTCGTGGCGGGGTAGAGCAGGTGCGAATACTCTAATAAAACGCTGTAATTAAATGTAATCGACGCCGCCCAACTGGGCGGCGTTGTTTTTCCTTTCGGCAACTGTTGCCCTTAAGCCACAAGTCCTTCAAAAGTAACAAAAACTTCTTTTGAACTTTATGCCAGATACGTACCATGCGCGCCTTTGCAGAAACGGGGAGTCCGATCATGCGTAAATGGGAAGAGCCCAAGAAGCCGAAAGCCCGCATCGAAATCATCCCGATGATCGACGTGATGATGTTTTTGCTGGTGTTTTTCGTGCTGCTCAGCCTGAACGTGATTCCTGCTCTGGGTGTCAAGACGGCGCTGCCGTCGTCGGGTGTGGCCCAGGATCTCAAGGCGCAGAAAAACGCCATCATCACGCTCGCCGCTACCGGCGAACTCCAGCTCGATGGCAAGGATGTCGTGCTGGAACAACTGGCGCCCAAGTTGCGCGCCATGCAAAAGCCCAACGAAAAGCTGGTCATTATCGTCAATGCCGACCGCTCGACGGAGTTCCAACGAGTGATCGACGTCATGGACGCACTCAAAGGCAACGGCTTCGAAGCCATCTCTTTCGCGACCAAGAAGAAGTAAGCCGTCGATGTCTTCTCTGTACCGTTATCGCGATATCGTCTCGGCGCTGCCCGCCGCCCTGGTGGTGGCAGCCCTGGTAGGCGGCGGTTTCAAGAACGCCACCTCGGTCAAACCCAAATACGAGGCGCCGGTCGAGGTGCAACTGATCGACGAGAGCGAGATTCCGCCGCCGCCGCCGCCGCCTCCACCCCCGCCAGAACCGACGCCGCCGCCGCCCGAACCGGCCCCGGCACCGCAACCGGCGCCCGAACCCCCCAAGCCCGCGCCCGTACCGGTACAGACGCCGGTGCCCGACCCGAGCCCGACGCCGCCGCCTCCGCCGCCCAAGGCCGAGACGCCGCCGCCCAAGGCCGACACACCGCCGCCGCCTCCGCCGCAGCCGCCGGCCCCCAAGGTCAGCAATAGTGCGGCCATTGAAGGGGCGTATATCGCCAAGCTGCGCAACTACCTGGAGCAGGTCAAGCGTTACCCGACCGGCAAGGAAGCCTCGCTGCAACGGCCTGAAGGCAAGGTCGAGGTCTGGTTGCTGGTGGCACGCGATGGCCGGGTGATCGATTCGGGCATCGACAAGCCTGCCGATTCGATGCTGCTCAATGCCGCCACGCGCGACTTCCTCAAGCGTGTCACCAAGGTCGAGCACATCCCCGACGACGCGTTTGCCGGCAAGGACTCGCAGCGCTTTACCGCTGTGCTGACCTATACGCCGCCGCAGCAGGAATAGGCGTCCGCCACCGTTTTCGTCCGCGTCGGCACGGCCGGCGCGGTCCACCCGATCAGATAAACAGGGAGAACCACCGTGTATTTCAGAAAGACTCATATCGCCGCGTTGATCGCGGGCCTGGCCAGCACCGTCTGGGCCGCCGACAGCGTCAGCGTCGGTGAGATCAAGGTTCAAGGCACCGGCGCCTTCGGCGGCGGCAAGATGATCCAGGAAGAAACCGCCAAGGCCCGTTCCTCGGTCGGCAAGAAGGCCATCGAAGAAAAACCCGCGACGGCCAACCCGTATCAACTGATTTCGCAGATGCCGGGCGTGAATGCCTCCTCGCAGGACGCCACCGGCCTGTTCGGCGGCACGCTGACCATCCGTGGCTTCTCGGCCAGCCAGATGGGCTTCACCATCGACGGCGCCCCGGTCAACGATTCGGGCAGCTATGACGTGTTCCCGCAGGAATACAGCGACGCCGAGAACCTCGAAGAAGTGTTCGTGACCCAGGGCACCACCGACAACGACGCCCCGCACGTTGGCGCCACCGGCGGCAATGTGGGTATGGTGTCGCAGAACCCGCTCGACAGGTTCCGGGTCAAGTTCAGCCAGACCGTCGGCGACGACCATATGTTCAAGACCTTTGTCCGTCTCGATACGGGCAAGACCGGTCCGGTCAAGTCCTTCCTGTCGGTGTCGAAGGCCGAGTCGGACAAGTGGCGCGGTGTTGGCCAGGCCGACCGTACCCACGTCACCGCCAAGTCGGTGTGGAATATCGGCGGCGGCCATTCGGTGTCGGCCGGCGTTGACTACAACAAGGCGGTCAACCACTTCCTGCGTCGCACCAGCAAGCAGAACTATCAGACCTTCGGCCGTTTCTACGACTACGACGGCACTTTCGGCGGCCGTCGCGTCACTGCCGGCCGGGCCGACAGCGAAAGCGGTCTGACCAACTACTACGACCTCAACAAGAACCCGTTCGAGAACGCCCTGTTCACCGGTAAGGCTACCGTGGCCCTGGGCGCCAATATGAGCTTCAACCTCGAACCGTACTTCTGGTACGGCTTCGGCGGCGGTGCCAACGGCAACACCCTGCGCGAAGCCGATTTCACCACCGGCGGCCGCGACCTCAACGGCGACGGCGACCGCCTCGATACGGTGGCTTTCTACCGGATCTCCAAGACCGTCACCCACCGTCCCGGCGTGACGGCCCGCCTCAACTGGCAACTGAACGACCACAAGCTGCGCCTGGGCCTGTGGTGGGAACGTGCCCGCCATCGTCAGACCCAGCCCTACGTCTTTATCGACGACAACGGCCGTCCGATGGACGACTGGGCCGATGGCTCGGTGGTGCTGCGCAACGACGGCCAGATCTACCAGAACCGCAACTGGCGCACCATCACCACCGCAACCCAGTTCTTCGCCGAAGACGCGTTCTCGCTGGGCGACAAGTGGAGCTTCCTGGTCGGCGTGCGCACGCCCAAGACCGAACGTGAAGGCTACGACTACGGTTCGGGCTCGGAAACCCAGGCGCAGTACCGCGAAGTCAGCCGCAGCTGGGACCAGATCCTGCCCAATGCCTCGGCCAAGTTCCAGATCGACCAGCAAAGCCATCTGTTTGCTGCCGTGTCGAAGAACTTCCGCGCTCCGCAGAACTTCGTGCTGTTCGAGCGCAACCCCGACGGTTCGGCCCGCGATATCAACCCGGAACGCTCGATCAATATCGACCTGGGCTATCGCTTCCAGGGCGAGCTGTTCAACTTCAGCGGTTCGCTGTTCTCGGTCGACTTCAAGGATCGCCAGGCTTCGCGCCAGGATGAAGACGGCACGCGCCGCAACTACAACGTGGGCGATGTGGAAGTCCGCGGTCTGGAACTCGAAATGGCTTCGCGGCCGATCAACGGTCTGTCGGGCTACGGTTCGCTGACCCTGACCCGCTCCAAGCAGCTCGACAACTTCAAGACCCAGGGCGCCAACCGTCAGCTGGTCGAACTGCCGACGTCGGGCAAGCAGATGGTCGACACCCCGCGTCTGCTGGCTTCGGCTGGCGTGACCTATCAGCTGGGCGGTTTCAGCACCAGCCTGTCGGCCAAGTACACCGGCAAGCGCTATGGCGACCTGACCAACGACGAGTCGATCAGCTCGGCCACCGTCTATGATCTGAGCGCCGGCTACCGCTTCAAGGACACCGCCTGGTTCCGCAACGCTTCGGTGCGTCTGTCGGTGCAGAACCTGTTCGATAAGAACTATCTGGCCGGTATCCCGAGCACGTCCACCAATGCGGTGGCCTACGGCGGCGTGGCGGCGTTCTCGCCCAACTACGATATCGGTAACGCCCGCTTTACCAGCGTGGTGTTCTCGGCCGATTTCTAAAGCGTGACCCGATGCGGCGGGGGGCTGCCCCGCCGCTCACAGCGAGACTGAGACCATGGATAGCGTCAAAATCCTGCACGATATTTCCTTCTACGCCATGTACGTCTGCGCCGCGCTGGCGGTGTTCGTCATTGGCGAGCGGCTGATTTTCTATTTCGTGACCATGAAGCATGCGCGCGAACTGGAAGCCGTGATGCACCACGATATCCACGACCTGGGCGAGCTGCCCAAGGAACTGGTGAATCGTGATTCGGTTCCGGTCGATGTGCTGCGTCAGATGCTGGAGACCAAAGACCAGCTCCGTCGCCGTTCCGACCTCGAAGACATGTCGGACGCGATCTATATCGCGATGAAAGCCAAGCTCCATCAGCGTCTGTGGCTGCTCGACACCATCGTTACCGCCGCACCGCTGCTTGGTCTGCTGGGTACCATTCTCGGTATTATCGATACCTTCGCGGTGCTGGCTTCGAGCGGTATTTCCGATCCGTCGGGCGTATCGAAGGGTATCGGTACGGCGCTGTTCGCGACCGCGCTGGGTATCTCGATCGCGCTGTTCGGTCTGGTGTTCTTCAACCACTTCCAGGAACGGGTCGAGCGCATCAACGACCATATCAAGATCCTGCTGCTGCGCGCCGGTATCGGCACTCACTACAAGGAAGAGTAAGCATGTGGCGTCCTGCCCTGTTGGCCCTGCTGTTGGGGGGCGGTGTCGCAGCCGCCGATCTGGTTGCCGGGCCGATGGCCGGGCCGCCTACGCATCGTGGCGTGACGCTGTGGCTGCAAGCCGACGGCGCCGCCCGTGCCAGCGTCGAGTATTGGCCGCTGTCGGCGCCCAAGACCCGTCGACGCAGTGAAGTTCAGGTCCTCGGCGCGGCCGAGGACTTCTCCGCCAAGATTCGCCTGTTCGGGCTCGAACCGGGCGAGCGCTATGGCTACAGGGTGCTGTTCGACGGCAAGCCGGTCGGCAAGGAATTGCAGTTCGCCACCCAGGAACTGTGGCAGTGGCGCCGTGATGCGCCCGATTTCAAGGTGGTGGCCGGTTCGTGCAATTACGGCAACGAGCCGCCGTTCGACCGTCCGGGCAAGCCCTACGGCGACCGCCATCTGACCATCTTCCCGCGCATGGCCGAGCAAAAGCCCGATCTGACGCTCTGGCTTGGCGACAATGTCTATTACCGCGAAGTCGACTATTCGAGCCCCGAAGGCATGGCCTACCGCTGGAAGCGTGAGCGCAGCCAGGGCTATATGCAGTCGATTTTCCAGGTTGGGGGCCATGCGGCGATCTGGGACGACCATGACTATGGTCCCAACGACGCCAACCGCAGCTTTGTCTTCAAGGGCGAGGCCCTGAAGCTGCAGCAGCGCTACTGGCCCAATCCGTCCTTCGGTCTGCCCGAGCTGCCGGGGGCCTTTACCACCTTTAGTTTCAACGACGTCGATTTCTTCCTGCTCGACAACCGCAGCTACCGCGACGATCCGGCCATGCCCGCCAGCCCCGACAAGACGATGTTCGGGCCGGAACAGATGCGCTGGCTGAAAAACGCGCTGCTTGGTTCGACCGCGGCCTTCAAGGTGGTGGTGGGCGGCAGCCTGTTCCTGCGCAACGAGGAGCGGGCCGACGATTGGAACGACTACCCGGCCGAGCGCGAGGCTTTCTTCGACTGGATGCAGAAGGTCAGGCTCGAAGGCGTGTTCTTTATGTCGGGCGATGTCCATCGCGCCCAACTGAGCCGCGTCGAGCGCCGCAACGGCTATCCGCTCTACGATCTGACCTGCTCGCCGCTGACTTCGGGCGGCCATAACGACCCCAAGCTCAACCAGCAGCCGGAACTGGTGCCAGGCACGCTGGTGGCGGGCGAGCGCAGCTTCTGCTCGCTGGAGTTCCAGGGCAAAAAGGCTGAGCGCCGGGTGGTGATCAAGGTGATCAACGCCGACGGTGAAGTGAAGTGGGAAAAAGCATTGAGCCGGGCTGAACTGACTTATCCCAAGTAAGTGATTTGGAATCGCGGTGGACCGGTATGTCCGCCGTCGGCAAAAACGCCAGCTATGGAGGCTTCCATGCTGGCGTTTTTCATTTTTATCTATATGGCGCAGCAAATGTTGAAACTATTTTGCAGAATTTTTTATTTTGAAGCCTGATGACTCGGATTTCTGGAAATTTATATAGTGATGGGAATATACATAATGCCTTGAGAGAGTGTGTGGTGGCGGAGGGGCAGGGGAGACGAACTCCCTGCCTGGTCCCTTATTCAGCCGCCGCACCGAGCTTTCTCAGGCGGCCCAGCCATTTGCCGGCTTCGACCATATCGAGGTTGCCGACCGAGCCGATCAGCGTCTCATTGACCGGCGACATGCCCACGAAACCCAGAATATTGCGCTCAAGCGAGCGGACGCTATGGGCGCGGAAATATAGCCGGTAGACGGCAGCAGGCATTCCCATCGTCACCACCACCCGGGCGGAACGTCCGGTTAGTCCTTTATGTGCCAAAGGATTTTTGCCTTCCCCGGTGAAGGCAAAACCCGGCCGCGCTATCTGCTCCAGAAAACCCTTGAGCAGCGCTGGCATATCGCCCAGCCAGAGCGGGAAGAAGATCACAATATGTTCGGCCCATTTGATAAGGCGCTGCGGTTCTTCCAACGCCGGAGGGACGCTACCGTGCTCCCAGTCGTACTGACTGCGCAACAGGGGAAACTGGAGGGTGGCAATATCGATCCGCTCCACTTCATGCCCTGCCGCCTGCGCTCCTTCGGCATACGCCGCTTCAAGTGCATGACACCAATGACGCTCACCAAGATCAGGATGGCCCTGGATCAGCACAATGCGCTTGCCCATGATGTTTTTGCTCCGCCGAGTGAAGCCTCATTCTGGAAGCGGGTGGCGGGAGCCGCGTTGATCCAACGCAATTTTCCTATGGCTTATTGTGTGACTTTTATTTACATAATCAAATGGGGGTTAGGGAAGATGCTCAAGCATTGCTCGGCAGATTTCTGCGTCCTTCATTTGCCATGGTGTATAGGTCTCGTCAGGCTTATTGCACAGAATTTTGTTGGCGGCTCCTGGTTGGGAAGTACGACCAGGGCATGGTCCATACCAGCGAGTTCCGCCTCGATAATGCTGGAGATAAGTTTCCAATCGCCGCGCGCCAGACCCGCGCCGATCAATGGGTAGCCGATCCGTTTATCCGGAAACGTCTGGCGCAATCTGGCAAAGACCGAGCGGATGGCATCGTAGTCGGCTTTGATATGGCGACCGCGCCAGTCGTACTGGGTATAGGCGTTGACGATCAGGAACTCGACCGGGCCGCGTCGAATGGTGGCGATGCTGTATGTGCCGAGTTTGTTGCGGTCGGCCGCCACGGTGGCTGCGTCGGCGGCGAAGGCTTCGGGATAGTGTTGCCTGATGGTTTTGGCGAGGCCGGCCCCCATAGTGCAGAAGCAGTTACAGCCATGAACGATCAGGTCGAACTGACCGGCTTCAGCGAGGTCCAGCAGATTGCCGCTAATTTGTTTCATCCTATTCCCTTCTTTTGAAAGCATTGATTAATCAATAAAAATGCCCCGCATAAAGCGGGGCGCCACTATACAGAAATCAGTTTAAAGCGGCCAATCGGGTGAACGTTGGGCAAGCTGTTTCCGCAGCGTATCCATCTCCTCCAACAAATCTGCCACCAAGGCCGCCAACTCCGGCACGGCATCGAAATCTCGTTCGATCCAGCGCATACGCCGGGCCCGCGACACCATCGGGCTGGAGAAGCGCCAGATGCCGGCAACGCTTTCGATTTGCGGAAATAACCCTTCGTCGATATGGCGCAACAGCCATTCATGCTCGACCTGACAGATAGCTGCCATCTGTTCGAGTGTCAGCCAGCTTTCTTCCATCAGACTGCCGATCAAGACCTTGTTGTCCATCGCTCAAGCCCTCCTTAGCGGCGCGGATCGAATGCCAGTTCGCGTGCCATCGTCTCATACAGCTGCCGCGCCTGCGGCGTGTCGGCCGGTGGCAGCCTGACAGCCAGTTCGAGCAGCAGATCGCCTGCTGGATTACCCGGAATCCCCTTGCCGCGTACCCGCAACGACTGGCCGCTCTGCGCACCTTCCGGAATGCGCATCTTGACGCTGCCGTCAGGCAGCCTGACTTCGACCACCGCACCCAGTGCCGCCTCCCATGGCGCCACCGGCAAGGTCAGATGCAGATCGCGGCCGCTGACCCGAAAGCGCGGGTGCGGCTTGAAATGCACTTCGAGCAACAGATCACCCGCCGGCCTGCCGGCCGGCCCCGGTGCGCCCTGACCGGCGAGCCGGATCAGCTGGCCTTCGCATACCCCGCGTGGAATCCGCACATTGAGCGTCCGATGCGCCAGCCGGACCCGGCCCTGCGGGTCGGTCTGCGGGACTTTGAGGGTGATCTGCCGGGTAGGGCCGGTAAAGGCGTCTTCGAGGTCGAGCTGGATCTTGGCGTGGTGATCTTCGCCCTGGCGTGCGCCGTGGCCCTGAAAACCATGCGCGCCGCCCATCCGGCCGAACAGCTCGGCAAAGAAATCGCTGAAATCGGCAGCCCCATGCCCCCCAAAGCCGGTGCCGGAAAACTCGAAGCCCGTATCCCAATTGGGCGGCGGCCGGAAATCCTGTCCGGCCTGGAAGCCCTGACCCAACTGGTCGTAGGCAGCCCGCCGCTCGGGGTCGGACAGCACCGTATAAGCCTCGTTGATCTCCTTCATCCGGACTTCGGCATCGGCTTCTTTGGAGACATCGGGATGATACTGGCGGGCCAGCTTGCGAAAGGCCGTGCGGATCTGCTCCGCCGTGGCATCGCGCGCTACCCCCAGGGTTTGATAGTAGTCGTGAAATTGCATACAAGTTCTCCAGAATCAATCACTTGCAGCTTTTTTGCGCTACGCGTGTAGATGCGGTGAAAAGGCGAAAATTCAAGGTCTTGAAGTTGGCGAGGAGCGCTCTGATATACGGCAATGGGCGGCCCGGTTACGGGTCGCACAGTGCGAAAAGGAGGATCTCGTTATGTTCTACCGTAGTCTGTTCCCCCGCGATATGTTTGCCGAACTGGACCGTCTCCAGCGCGAACTACAGCATTCCTACGACTTGTCCCCCAGCATTCGGGGCATCGCCCGTGGCGGCTTTCCGGCGATGAATATCGGAACTACCCCGCGTTCGGTGGAAATCTACGCCTTCGCGCCGGGCATCGACCCGGCCAGTCTCGATGTACAGATCGAAAAAGGCGTACTGACCATCGCCGGCGAGCGGCAGGTGGCCCAGCCCAAGCCCGAGGACAAGGCCACGCTGCATATCGACGAGTGCTTCAGCGGCCGTTTCCGTCGTGTCGTCACCCTGCCCGACGATATCGACCCCAACTCGGTCCAGGCCAATTACCAGGATGGCGTGCTGCATATCCGCGTACCGCGTCAAGAAGCCCCGCAGCCGCGCCGTATCAGCATCCAGTAAGGTAAGTAAGGAGAACAGGATCATGGACAACACTAGCGTCGCCAACCGTCAAAACCAGACCCAGGAGCAGGCCCGCAGCGAGGCCAGCCTGATTCCACCGGTCCAGGTGATCGAAGACAGCAGAGGGATCACCCTCTATGCCGATCTGCCCGGTGTGCCGCGCGATAAGCTCAGCCTACAGATCGAGGCCAATACCCTGACCATCGAAGGTCAGCTCGGTCTGGAAATCCCCGAAGGGCTGCAATCGAGCCATGTCGAGGTCAGCCTGCCGCGCTACCAGCGGGTGTTCACCCTGTCGAAGGAACTGGACGCCGACAAGGTGCAGGCAGAGTTCCACCATGGGGTGCTGACCCTGCGCATTCCCAAGACCGAGCAGGTGCAGCCGCGCAAGATCGAGGTCAAGGTGGCCGGTGCGGCCAGATAGTCGATAGGCATCATGACGGGCGGGCCGCCGCGGCGGCCCGTTGAAGGAGAGCAAGATGGCCAATGATTTCAAACAGGGACTCGAACAGCTCTGGGAGTCGATGACCGAAGGCTGGCGCCAGCTGAGCAAATCGGCCACCAGCGCACTGACTTACTTCAAGCCTGCGCAGAATTCGCAGCTCCCCGACCGCAGCGAGGTCGATGACGGCCACTATCTGCCGGTCCACGGCTGGTCGATGCTGGGCGGCGATGTGTTCGAGGACGACAAGCGCGTGGTGGTACGGCTCGAACTGCCCGGGATGGACAAGCAGGATATCCAGATCGATATCGAGGGCGACAAGCTGGTGATCAGCGGCGAGAAACGCTTCCAGCGTGAAAGCGATAACGGCCGCTGGCGTATGCTGCAATGCGCCTATGGCAGCTTCCGCCGCGTGGTGCCCTTGCCGGCGCCGGTATTGGCCGAGCAGGCCAATGCTTCTTACCGGAACGGGGTACTGCGGGTTGACCTGCCCAAGACCCAGCGCGAAAAACCACGTTCGATCCAGATCAGTCCTGACTGACACGGTTCGGCAGGTCTCACTGACTGAACTGCGCTTTTCATTAATTTTCTTCTAGATAAAGCAAAATATCTTGCAAATGTTTTTGCAGGATATTTTGCTTTTTATCGTCCAGCTTTAGGCGACCGCAAACAGGCCAAGGTTGATGCTGGTTACGGTTTGATTCTGGTCAATATTACCTTTAGACACAGGCGTAGCCTGCTTAGCAGAGGGCCATACCGGGCTGGCTCTCGCCGAATGCTTACCTGCATGCTTCTGGAGGATTTATGGCTATCCACCTCAGCTTTCTGGGCGGCACCAATACGGTGACGGGGTCGAAATATCTGCTTGAGGTGGGCGGCCTGCGGCTGCTGGTCGATTGCGGTCTGTTTCAAGGTTGGAAGCAACTGCGGCTGCGCAACTGGGCACCCTTGCCGTGCGATCCGGCCGAGATCGACGCAGTGGTGCTGAGCCATGCCCATCTCGATCACAGCGGTTATCTGCCGCTGCTGGTGCGCGAGGGTTTCCGCGGGCCGGTGTACTGCACCGAGGCCACCCGCGATCTGTGCAGCATCCTGTTGCCCGACAGCGGCCATCTGCTCGAGGAAGAGGCCAATTGGGCCAATCTGCGCCATAGCTCCAAACACAGCCCGGCCTTGCCGCTTTATACCGAACGTGACGCCGAACGCTGTCTTGGCGCATTGCGGCCATTGCCGTTTGAGCAGGAAATGGCACTGGGTCCTGGCGTGACGCTGCGTTTTCGACCGGCCGGCCATATCCTCGGTGCGGCAAGCGTGGAAATCCGTGCCGAAGGGCAGACGATCGTGTTCTCCGGCGATCTGGGCCGGCCCAACGACTTGATCATGAAGCCGCCGGCGCTGGTGCGCGAAGCCGACTGGCTGCTGGTCGAATCGACCTATGGCGACCGGCAGCATGCGGCCGAAGACCCCCGGGTGCGGCTGGGCGAGATCATCCGCAATACCGTGGCCCACCAGGGCGTGGTGGTGATCCCGACCTTTGCCGTGGGACGGGCGCAGAGCCTGCTCTATCTGCTGTATCGCTTGCAGGAGGCCGGTGAGATTCCGCGGGTGCCGGTGTTTCTCAACAGTCCGATGGCGGTCGATGCCACCACGATCTTTCTGCGCCATCAGGGCGAGCACCGGCTGAGCCGGGAGGAATGCACCGCCATGTGCCGGGTTGCCACGGTGGTGCAATCGGTCGAGGAGTCCAAGGCACTCAACGCCCGGCACGGGCCGATGATCATCCTGTCTGCCAGCGGGATGGCGACCGGAGGGCGGGTGCTCCACCATATCCGCGCCTTTGCGCCCGATCCGCGCAATGCCATCGTTTTCTCGGGCTTTCAAGCGGGTGGTACCCGGGGTGCGGCCATGCTGGGCGGGGCGCGGACCGTGCGGATCTATGGCGAAGAAGTGCCGATCCGGGCCCGGGTCGAGAGCGTGCCCAATTTCTCGGCCCATGCCGACGCCGACGAGACGCTCGACTGGCTGCGCGGCTTCGAGCGAGCGCCTTGCCATACCTTTGTGGTCCATGGCGAGCCCGACGCCGCCGATACGCTGCGCCGCCGGATCGGCAACGAACTGCACTGGTCGGCCAGCGTGCCCGACTATCTGCAACGGATCGAGCTGAGCGCATCATGAATCGTCCCAGCGGCTTACGTTTTCGCCCGCTCGGCATCGATAGCGCCCACGACCATATCGTGTATATGAACGCGGGCTGCCATATCTGCCGTGCCGAGGGGTTTGCGGCGCAGACCCGGCTGGTGGTCGCGGCCAATGGACACAGCCTGATCGCCACCCTCAATACCGTGCATAGCGATCTGCTGGGCATCGATGAAGTGTCGCTGAGCGTTTCCGCCCAGCAGCGACTCGGGGTGGTGGCAGGCGACCAGCTGTATTTCTCCCATGTGCCGGTACTGCGGGCCGAGAGCTTTATCCGGGAAAAACTCTACGGCCACCGGCTCAACGGTCCGCATTTCGAAGCCATCGTGGCCGACACCGTCAATGGCCGGCTGTCGGACCTGCACCTGGCTGCCTTTGTCGCGGCCTGTGCCGGCGAGCGGCTCGATATCCGCGAAACCGCCTCACTGACCCGGGCCATGGTGGCGGCTGGCGCCCGGCTCGACTGGGGGAGCCATCCGGTGGTCGATAAACACTGTGTCGGTGGCCTGCCCGGCAATCGCACCACGCCTATCGTGGTCGCCATCGTCACCGCGGCGGGCCTGCTGATGCCCAAGACGTCTTCGCGTGCCATTACTTCGCCTGCCGGAACTGCCGACACCATGGAAGTGCTGGCGCCGGTCGATCTCGATCTGAGCGCCATCCGCCGGGTGGTCGAGCGTACCGGCGGCTGCGTGGTATGGGGCGGCGGCATGCAGCTCAGCCCGGCCGACGATCTGCTGATCCGAATCGAACGCTCGCTCGACCTCGATAGCGACGGCCAACTGGTGGCGTCGATCCTGTCGAAGAAGATCGCTGCCGGCTCGGACCGGGTATTGATCGATCTGCCGGTCGGGCCGAGCGCCAAAGTACGCTCAGCGGTGCTTGCGCGCAAATTGAGCAAGCGGCTGTGCCGGGTCGGGGCCGAGCTGGGACTGATGGTGGAGACGGTACTGAGCGACGGAAGCCAGCCCATCGGTCGCGGCATCGGTCCGGCGCTCGAAGCGCGCGATCTGTTGCAGGTGCTGCGTAACGACGCGGAGGCCCCGGGCGATCTGCGGCTGCGCGCCTTGTGGCTCGCTGGTCGGGTGCTCGAAATGGGCGACGCGGCTGCTCCCGGCGAAGGCATGAGTCGGGCGGCCGAATTGCTGGAGCAGGGGCTGGCCTGGCGTCAGTTCGAAGCAATCTGCGAGGCCCAGGGCGGTTTGCGCAGTGTGCCCTGTGCACCGCTGACCGAAGTGGTCACGGCCGCTCAGGCCGGGCGGGTGACCCAGATCGACAATCGGGTCCTTGCCCGCATTGCCAAACTGGCCGGTGCCCCGGAAGCCAAGGCAGCCGGGGTCGATCTGCATATCAAGCTGGGGCAGCGGGTCGAAGCCGGCCAGCCCTTGTTTACCCTGCATGCCGAAGCCCCGGGCGAGCTGCGTTACGCCGCACGCTATGCGGCGGAGCAGACGGGCGTGATTGGAATTCACCATGACTGATGCGCTGCTGTTGGTTTTCCCAGGCCAGGAGGCCCTGGCTCAAGCACTGGCGACGGCCTGCGGTTATGAATGGGCGTCGCTGCAACTGCACTGGTTTCCCGATGGCGAAGTACGGGTGACGGTGCCTGCAAACCTGAGCGGCCGCTGCGTGGTCTTGCTGGGCAGCCTCGACGACCCGGCGCGCAAGACGCTGCCGCTGTTGTTCGCTGCCGACGCGGCACGTGAGCTGGGGGCGTGCCGCGTCGGGCTGATTGCGCCTTATCTGGCTTATCTGCGTCAGGACTGCCGCTTTGCCCCGGGCGAAGCGATCAGTTCGCGGACTTATGCCAGGATCTTGTCGGATAGTTTTGATTTTCTGCTGACGGTCGAGCCACATCTCCATCGCTACCGGCATCTTGATGAGATTTATCGCTGCGAGGCCGTCGCGCTCACCGCTGCGCCGGCACTGGCCGACTGGCTGCGGCACGAGGTCACGCGGCCCCTGCTGGTCGGTCCCGACAGCGAAAGCGAACCCTGGACAGCCGCTGTGGCCGCCCGGCTGGGCGCACCGTATATCGTGTTGAGCAAGGTGCGGCAGGGCGACCGCAACGTCAGCGTATCGCTGCCTGACGTTGCCACCTGGCGTGACCATACGCCGGTACTGCTCGACGATATCTTATCGACCGGCCGGACCATGGCCGCGGCCGTTGCGCGGCTGAAGCAAGCCGGCCTGGTGGCACCCGTTTGCGTGGCGGTCCATCCCATCCTCGCCGGCGACGCGCTGGCCACACTCGAAGCGAGCGGGGCGGCGCAGGTGGTCAGCAGCAACAGCATTCCTCATCCTACCAACCGGATCGATCTGGTCCCGCTGCTGGCCGAGGCGTTGCGCGGCCTGATTGGAGAATCCCGATGAGCAAGCTCCACGATCTGTTGCAGCCCGATGGTCCCGACGCGCTGTCGCATCAGCGCGATGGCCGGCTCGGTTTCCCTTATCAAAAGCTGCGTATCGGCCGCAGCAGTGCCTTTATGCCGCAGGTGGCGGCACCTTTGCCGGACGACCCGGCGTTTGCCGAGTGGGCGGCCGGTTATGGGGTGATCGCCCATGCCTCGGTGACCCAGGATCGGGTGCGCGGGCTGCTCAAACATCTCGAAGAAGCAAAGGCGCTGGCCTTGCTGCGTGCGGCCGACCGCTTATGCAGCGCGGCGATGTGGCTGGTGGCGCATATGACCTATGCGCGACGGGTAAGGCTCGATGGGGCGCCGCTGACCGAAGAGGATTTCAAGCCTTCCCCCGAAGGCCATACCGGTGGCTCGCTCAATATGGTGCCGGCCTATGTCGGCTATCTGCTGGCCAATGCCTTGAGCGGTCATACCCGGAGCTGGTTGATGGGGCAGGGCCATTGCGTGGCGGCAATCGATGCGGTCAATGTCCTGCTGGGCAATCTCCATCCCGAGCAGGCTCAGCGCTATGGCACCGATGAGGCGGGGCTGAGCCGGCTTTGCCAGGATTTCTACCGCTACGCCATCGACGCCAACGGCCAGCCGGCGGCGCCGCTTGGCAGCCATGTCAATGCTCATACGGCGGGTGGTCTGATCGAAGGCGGCTATCTGGGGTTTGCCGAGCTGCAATACGTCCATATGCCCTTGCCCGGCGAGACGCTGGTGGCCTTTCTGAGCGACGGCGCCTTCGAGGAACAGCGCGGCAGCGACTGGGCGCCGCGCTGGTGGCGGGCCGAGGATTGCGGTGCGGCGCTGCCGGTGATGATCCTGAACGGCCGCCGTATCGAGCAGCGCAGCGGGGTCGAGCAGGATGGTGGGGTGGCGTGGTTTATCGAGCATCTACAGCTCAACGGCTTCGATCCGGTCGAAATCGACGGCACCGACCCGGCCGCGTTTGCCTGGGCCATTCTGGAGATGGAACGTCATCTTGAGGCCGAGGCCGCTGCGGTGGCGGCGGGCAAGGCCAGCTATCCGGTGCGGCTGCCCTATGCCATTGCCCATGCGCCCAAGGGCTTCGGCTTTCCCGGTGCTGGCAGCAATCTGGCCCACAATCTGCCGCTGGGGGCCAACCCGGCTTCCGATGATACGGCGCGTGAGCGCTTCAATGCGGCGACGGCCTGTTTATGGGTGTCGCCGTCGGAGCTGGACGCGGCGCTTGCCTGTCTGCATACCCATGACGCACAGCAACGGCCGCTTGAACGCGACCATGCGCTGACCCGGCGTCAGCCCGACCTGCGCCGCACCGAGCTGCCCTGGCGCGAGGCGCCCGGCACGCTGTCGCCGATGGCGGCCTGCGATGCGGCGTTCTGCGCGATTGCCGCTGCCAACCCGCAACTGCGCGTGCGGGTCGGCAACCCCGATGAGTTGCGCAGCAATGGCATGGCGCAGACGCTGGAGCGCTTCCAGCATCGCGCCACCCATCCTGAAGCCGGTGCGCCCGAGTCGATCACGGGTGGGGTGATTACCGCGCTCAATGAGGAAGCGGTGATCAGCGCGGTGCTGGCTAATAAGGGCGGACTCAATCTCGCGGTCAGCTACGAGGCGTTCGCCGTCAAGATGCTGGGAGCACTGCGGCAGGAGGTGCTGTTTGCCCGCCACCAGAGCGAGGCCGGTCGGCCGCCCGGCTGGCTGTCCCTCCCGCTGTTGCTGTCTTCGCACGCCTGGGAGAACGGCAAGAACGAGCTGTCCCATCAGGACACCACGCTGGCCGAAGCCTGGATCGGCGAAATGAACGACCGGGCCCGAGTGGTCTTTCCGCCTGACTGGAACGGCGCCGTGGCCACGCTCGACGCCTGTTATCGCAGCCGTGGCCAGATCTGGTGCGTGGTGGCGCCCAAGCGCACGGTGCCGACCCGTCTGAGCCGGGACCAGGCCGAGGCCATGGTGCGCGATGGCTTTGTCCGCCTCCATGGCAGCGGCGCCGACGATGAGCGGCTGTTGTTGGTGGCAGTCGGTGCCTATCAATTGACCGAAATGCTGCGCGCTTCGCGCCGGCTTGCCGAGCATGAAGTGGCACATAGTCTGGTCTACCTGTACGAACCGGGACGGCTGCGGCTGGCACGCGATGCAATCGAGGCCACGATCTTGGCCGATCCCGATGCCGTCGCACGCTGCTTTCCCACCCGTTTGATTCAGCGGGTGATTCTGACCCATACCCGGCCTGAACCCTTGATCGGCACCTTACGCACCATCGATACCGGTCCGCAGCACACCCGGGTGCTGGGTTTTCGCAACCGTGGCGGCACGCTCGATGCGGCCGGAATGCTGTACGCCAATCAGGCCACCTGGGCCCATGTGCTGGCCGCGGCTGCCGGTCTGCTTCATTGCGGACTCGATGAATGGCTGACGCCGGAAGAACGGGATGCCGTGCTGGGTTTGGGTGATCCGGCTGAACTGCGTTGAGGCTGGCGGCTTGGTCGGCGTTTATTTGGAAAAAATCAGGAAAAATATCTTCAAGATCCAGTGAGTAACATAGAGATAAATAATTTAAAAAGGCAAAAATCCTCGTCAAAAGGCGCGGTGGGAACGTGAGGTCTCGGACCATTGTTTGACTCCTCATGGATCGATCCAAGGACACAGTGCGTCCGCCACACGGGTGCGTTGGCCCCCTGAAGAGCCTTTGATTCGGATACCGAGGATGAAGCAGAGCCGCTCTCGCAGCTTATATCTATTGTCTCCCCGCCTGGCTCAGGGTGGACCGGGCGGACTTTGGCGCAGCCTGCGGTTTTGCGGGCTGTGGTGCTGTCCTTATTGAAGACGGTCGGGAGACTTCGGGGATGGAGGCGGTAGCGGAAAAGAGAATGCCCCGGAAGAACCGGGGCATTGCTTAGGCGCGGGCCGGGTGTCGCTGCCGAGAAATAGTCCGGGAGTTGTGTCGGGAAATCTCGGGGGAGTTGCATATTGGCGCGCCCTGGCTTGTGGCCGGGGCCGCACCCGGGCGGCTCGGTAAGCCGCCACTCCCGGCAGCTACGGGCTTACTGCTCGCGCAGACGGTACGGCTTCAGCGTCATCATCGCATTGCCGCCCACACCCTTGTAGTCGGTGTAGGTCTTGCCTTTTTCCAGCGTGTAGAAGCTGTCGATGTAGTCGTCGTCATTGCTGAACCAGTGGGCCGGCATGGCTTGCAGGATGGCACCGGCGACGGTGGCGATGGCGGCGAATTCCGGCTTGAAGGCCAGCAGAATCTTCTCGACGCCCGAGACGATGGCCACCACCAGGTCTTGGTAGTTGGTGTTATCGTCGTGCTCGAACAGTTGCAGGTTGGCTGCGGCGTAGCGGTAGTTGCTCCAGAACAGCACCAGTTGGTTCGGGGCGTAGTCGGTGTTGGCATAGTCGAGGTAAGGCATATCGACCACGGCGATGGTCGGCTTTTCCTCGGACGGGTTGATGCCCGACACCAGCGCGTAGACTTCGGCCTTGCCCGAGATCCACGGTTCTTCGTCGGTTGCCAGACGGATCTTCTCGAGCTTGGTGGTTTCAACGTAGCCAGCGCGCGGACGCACGTTCAGGCCACCCCAGCCACGGCTCTTGAAGGCTTCGTTCATCATGGCCACGCCGGCGCGCAGGTCTTCGCTGCCATTGATGTCGGCGACCAGCACCGGCATCGACGGCTGCACCTTGGCGTCGAGTTTGTGGACATTGCCGAAGCGGTCATAGGCTTCCACTTCCTTCCAGTGCTTGTCGTCACCGGCCGGTTCGAACGCCACCAGCATGTTGCTGGTATCGACGTTCTCGGTGGACATGCCCTGCGGGGCCACCATACGAACCTGGAGCAGACCCTTGCTGTAGGCGGTGATGCCCTTGTGCTGGCGTGTGGCCAGATCCATGGCTTGCAGCGTGTCGGCGGCTTCGGCCTTGGCGATGTTCATCGGATCGCGCTGACGGTATTCACTCATCAGCGGGTTGATCATCACTTCACGCTGACCTTGCAGCTTTTCGCTCAGCAGATGGGAGAACGACGGATCATTGAGCATCTGGGCCACATCGACGGCCAGCTTGCGCTTGGCTTGATCGACGAACTGCAGTTGCTCGATATGGGGCGTCTTCTCGACGGCGGGGGTGGCGGCCAGGGCCTGTGTGGCGCCCAGCGCCAACAGGGTCAGGGCGAACAACGGACGTTTGATCATGGGGTTACAACTCCTCTTGCACGTGATGGTTGGCGTACCGGTACCGTGCCGGCACGTTGTCGGCAACGGGTGGCGTGCTCCACCCGTCATGTAAGTGACCGGCACAGCTTATGAGGGCCCCATATTCAATGCCAACCGTATATTATTTTTTGTTGTGAATATGCCGCAGTTTTAAATTGTTGAACTTAAGTCTGACGTAAGAATTGGTACGGCCGTGTCGAAAACGGCTCCAGGTCTGGATTTCAGCCTGTTGAGCCTGTCATTACAATGGGCTGGATTGCCCTGTCTAGGAGATTTTCGATGTCCCGCAAGCTCTACAATTACTTTCGCTCGTCCGCTGCCTGGCGAGTCCGCATTGCTCTGGCATGGAAAGGCTTGGACTACGAGACCGTATCCATCCACCTGCTGCGCGATGGCGGTCAACAGCACAGCGAGGTTTTCCGGGCGCTCAATCCGCAAGGGCTGGTGCCGGCACTGGTCGATGACGGTGCGGTACTGACCCAGTCGCTGGCGATCTGCGAATATCTGGAAGAGCGTTATCCCTATCCGCCGCTGCTGCCCGGCAATGCGATCGAGCGGGCCCAGGTGCGGGCCAGTGCATTGTCGATTGCCTGTGATATTCATCCGATCAATAACTTACGGGTGATCCAATACCTGAAGAACACGCTGGGCCACGACCAGCAGCAGGTGGACGATTGGTATCGCCACTGGATACGTCTGGGTTTCGAGGCACTCGAAACGCGCCTGGCCAACAACGGCGCCAATCTGTTCTGCCATGGCGACGCGGTGACGCTGGCCGACATCTGCCTGGTGCCGCAGATGTTCAATGCCCGCCGCTTGCAGCTCGATCTGCAAGCCTTCCCGACGCTATGCCGGATCGATGCCCATCTCAACACGCTGCATGCCTTCTCCGAAACGCATCCGAGCAAGCAGGCCGACGCCGAGTAGGGCGGACGCCAACAATCGGTTCGACCGGCCAGGGCCGCCTGATCCAAGGCGGCCCTGGCTTTTTTTGCGGGCAAAATGAAAAAATAAAGAAAAACAACTGCCAGAAGTGGCCCTGTAAATATATATAAATACAAATTTCTGTCCAATATCTCTGACAATCGATCTGATGCATCGGGCTGTTCAATTCCTCCTCCCACCTTCACAGGCAGCCGCAAGGCCAGGCCGTCTCAGCCAGGGGATTTCATGAAAATTTCCTTTATTTTGTATACGAGCTAATGCTCTGTACAGCATTTGTCATAAAACTGCCATCCAGTTCCTGTTCGCCTCCTCCTCCGACTTCTCTCTGTCTCCTTATCTGTCGTCGAATTGCCGACTCCAAAGCGGAGATAAATAAAAGAAAAACGATTCATCGAGTTCACTTCCGTATCGGTCAATACACAGTGATATTCATGGTCAACAAAGATGGAGAAGCGCCCAGATCAGTGGCTTTATGGCAGGGCAGAAGGCGAGGTTGGGTATTTCAAGGGACGGGTTGGGAGGTGGGGTCAGGGTTTTTGAATTCAAGTTGATGTTTTGTTTCGGGTTTATTTGGTCTGGAATGGTTTATGCCTGCTTGGATGCAACTGTGAGTTGTTAATCATGGGCTTATGTTTTTCGGAAGAGTGTGAGTAGAATCCGGTGCTTTGCCATCCATGGAACTGCATTGGCTTTATTGGTTGCAGAAAAATGGACACAGTTTGTGCGTAAATTGCACGGTAGTTTTCTTTGAAATCTTTCGGAATTCTTACGTCGGGCCTCTTATAAGGCATGGCGTAAGTCATTTGAGAATAAGTCCCGGAGTCGGGACGACTTATCGAGGAAATCCTTCATTGAATAGCAATAAACGTAAGGCTTTTGTTAGCGCACTGGCGTCACCGCTCATTGGCCTGCTGGGTCCGGCGGTGCTGGCGGCTGAAGCACTGCCTGGCGAAGCTGCCCGGCTCCGGGTCAAGCTGCTGGCGCCGACCGAAGCTGCACCGCGTATCGACGGTCATCTTGATGAGGCGATCTGGGCCCAGGTGCCGCCTCATGATGGTTTCTATCAGTATGAGCCGGCTGACAACCAGGTCGCCCCGAGTGAATTGCGCACTACGGTGCAGGTGTTGGCCGACCGCGACGCGCTGATCATTGGCGTGCGCGCCTGGGATAAGCCCGAACAGATTCATGGCGTGCTGACCCGGCGTGATCAGGTCTACCGTGATCAGGACTTTATCTCGGTCTGGCTCGATCCCACCGGGCGTGGTGGTGCGGCGCAGTTTATCCGGGTCGGCGTGGCCGGCAGTCTGGCCGATGGTCTCTACCGGGCCGACGAAGACAAAAACGATTTCGGCCCCGATTTCCCCATCGAGGCCGCCGTGCAGCGCCTGTCCGATGGCTACAGCATGGAAATCCGCTGGCCGCTGGCCAGTCTGCGCTACCCCTATGTCGATGGTGCGCCCTGGCGCATTACCGTGGCGCGCAGCATCCCGCACGCCGATGGCATGTTGTTGCTCAGTGCGCCACTGACCAAGGACGACCTGAATCTGCTGTCGAGACAGCAGCAGATGGAAGGGCTGGACGAGCTGCTGGGCGAAGTGCGCGACCGCAGTTTTCTCAGCGTGCGGCCTGAACTGACGCTGCGCCAGCGTCGGAGCAGAGAAGCGCGCGACAGCAAGGCCAGCCTGGGCGCGGATATTCACTGGCGGCCGCGGGCCGACTGGGTGTTCAACGCCACCCTCAACCCCGATTTCTCCCAGGTCGAACTCGATGTACCGACCAGCAGCGGCGCCAGCCGGATTGCACTCAGCCTGCCTGAAAAGCGCGCATTTTTTCTGGAGAGCGCAGACGTGCTGGGCTTGCCGCTGCCGGCCTTTTATTCGCGCACGATTACCGACCCGCGCTGGGGCGCGCGTGCCACCTGGCGCGGTGCCAATGCCGACGCCACGGTGTTGAGCGTCAATGACGACCAGGGCGGTACGCTGTTGCGTGGCAGCCCTTATCTGACCGAGGAATGGCGGCAGACGCGGGTATCACAGGCCAGTCTGGTGCGGGCCCGCTGGCATGGACAGTTGGCGTCGTGGGGGCTGCTGGCGTCGGCACGCGATTACGGTGAAGGTCGCCAGAACCGGGCGGTCGGGCTCGATGGCCAATGGCGTGGTGCGCTCGGTGAAGGCGGGCAGGGGCAGTTGCGCTGGACCATGCTGCGCTCGGACAACACAGCCGGTTTCGACGAAGACGGCAATCCCTGGCGCTCGCCCCGGCGTGAAGGCAGCTATCTGTCGGCCAAGGCCGATTACCGCTCGGCGGACTGGATTCATGAAATCGACTGGCAATGGATCGGTCCTGGCTTTGTCCACGACAACGGCTTCGTCGCCCAGTCCGGCGTACGCAATACCGAGTGGAAAATCACCCGCCGCCTGGGCGACCCGAGCCTCGTTCTGGCCGGCTCGACGCTGTCGCTGTATGACCTGGAAGCGACGCTAGCCTTGTTCGACAGCCGCACCCTGGCCGATCCGACCCATCAAATACCAGGCGGCGAAGTGGTGGAACGGCGCTTCCAGCCCGGCATTTCGCTATGGGCGGCGCGGCGGACCAATCTCTGGCTCGACCTGGGCCTTGATCAGCGCCGCGCCCGGCCTTATGGTCGGCTGCATGAGATACCGGCCGTCCATCTCGGCTTTGAATCGGCACCGTGGCCGTGGCTGGCCAGTATCAGCGGCGAATTCACCGTGGGCCGCCGGCTCGACGATGAAGCCGACCGGGTAGGGCGCGGTGGTAACGGCTGGCTCGAAGCCCAGTTGCGCTTTCCGCTGCGCGGCGGCTGGAGCCTTGAGTCGGATCACCGCTGGAGCCGGGCCTGGGTGCGCGATCCGGCCGGACAACCCGCTTATATCGAAAGCAGCTGGCGTTGGCTGGCGGTGCTTCATCTGAGCCCGCGCGACTCGCTGCGCTGGATTGCCCAGAACACGCTGCTTGAACACCGGGCCGATGTGCGGGCCGATATCGAACCGTGGGCCGAGCGTGAACGGCATCGCTCGCTGCTGTATCGCCATAGCTGGGGCCATGGTCGCTCCTGGAGCGCCGGTTGGGTGCGCGAGCGCGCACCCGGGCGGGAGAGCCGGGAGCTGACGGTCAAGTTGCAGTGGGAGCTTTGACAGCGCCTCGTCAGCCTCGATAGCGCGTCCAAGTCCGCAATCCCAGAGCGGTTAAGGATGCGCACTTAGCGTCCGGGTCCGGCCCAAACCGGCCCCGGACCCTCTGCCCAAGCCTGCTCTCCAGCGCGTCCTCCTCCCCGGCAAGCAAAAGGGTCGGGCAGTATCGACTGGCACCCGGCTCGCAAAATGGTCTATGTCGTTCGCCATGGCCGAGCCAGCCGAGCCGCCTGAGCTTGCCGCTGCCCAGTTTTCTTTCTGCACCGATTGGCATTTTTTTATATCGCCAATTTCTTTGTGTGAATTGCTTACTGCAAACTGTCCCAAAAATTGAATCGGCGATATTGGTACAAGCCGGTCAATGTCGGCGCCGACTATTGCGCCAAAACCACACTTGTATTTTCTTGCTCGATAAGCCCACCCGATAAACCGGGTTGACGGCTTTTTTTGTCGCGTTGCCGCGACCGGAATTTTCGATAGCCGAATTTATTGTGTCGATGCGGCAGTGGAGGCGGAGGTGGCTGAACACGCCACTGTCCAATAGATTCCGGAAGCGACCCCGCTTGCCTTGTGTGTTGATTATTCTGGAGAAATTCGCCGGGCATCCTTCGGTTGGAGGAAGGGGTAAAGGTGGCTTTGCAGTGATTTCATTAATTATTCATTGATTATATTGGACGGCCTTCCCAGTCAATTGCTTCTTTCTCAAGTTTTGCCTGGCTTTACATCCGATCGGCTTGAACTAGATTCTTATGACCGCGTGGTCATGGATCGGTCTGCTCTGACCCGCTTTCGTCAAGTTGTCATCAAAGACCGATTAGCCTTAGCAGCGATCCTAATAAGAATTTGCGGACCAGCACATGGCGCCAGACAAAGGGTATTCGATGCTTAAATCCGCGATGCCGCCCGCTGAGGTGGTGACTCCCGAGGACATATCACTCGATTACCAATTGGATGACGCCCTGTTGGCTGAGCGCGGTCGGGTATTCCTGACCGGCATGCGGGCGCTGGTGCGCTTGCCCTTGTGGCAAAGCGAGTTGGATCGACGTGCCGGCCTCAAGACCGGGGGTTTTGTCAGCGGCTACCGTGGCTCGCCCCTGGGGGGCTACGACCAGCAGTTGCAGCAGGCGGCGGCGTGGCTGGCCGAGCGGCGGATTCGTTTTCTGCCGGCCGTCAACGAGGAAATGGCCGCCACGGCCGTGCTGGGCAGCCAGCGGGTTGAAGCCGACCCCGAACGTGAAGTCGCCGGGGTATTCGGCTTGTGGTACGGCAAGGGACCGGGGCTCGATCGCGCCGGCGATGCGCTGCGCCATGGTCACAGCTATGGTGCCTCGCCCCATGGCGGGGTGCTGGTGGTGGTCGGTGACGACCATGGCTGCGTGTCCTCGTCGATGTCGCATCAAAGCGAAGGAGTGATGGCGGCCTGGTCGATGCCGGTGCTTCACCCCGCCACCCTCGAGGAAGTGCTGGAATTCGGCCTCTATGGCTGGGCACTGTCGCGCTACTCGGGCGCCTGGGTCGGCCTCAAACTCGCCTCGGAAACCGCCAATACCGGCGCCTCGGTCTCTCTGGACCGGATACGCACCGTCTGGGAAAGCTCGCCCGACCCCGATAGCGATCTGCATAACCGCTGGCCTGATCTTCCCGGCATGGCCATCGAAGCGCGGCTGCCGCGCCGGCTCGCGGCCGTGGCCCGCTTTGCCGCCCGCCACAGCATCGACCGCTGGATCAACCGGGCGCCCACGGCCCGACTGGGCATCCTGACCTGCGGCAAGGCGGCGCTCGATGTCAGCGCCGCGCTCGACTATCTCGAACTCGACGAGGCAGAACGCGGCGCGGTCCGTATCTATAAGCCCGGCCTGGTGTTTCCGCTCGAACGACAAAGGCTGGCCGAATTCGCCCGCGGGCTGACGGCGGTGCTGGTGGTCGAGGAAAAAGGCCCGCTACTGGAAAACCAGTTGCGCGCCCAACTCTATAACCTGCCAGACGGTGAGCGGCCCCGGGTGCTCGGCAAGACCGATCTCGACGGCCGACCCCTGATTCCGCTGGTCGATGAACTGCGCCCCGCCATGCTGGCGCCCCTGTTCGCGGCTTTCCTGCGCAGCCAGGGCGGCCCGGTGCGCGACTGTCTATTGCCTGCGCTGCCCGACAGCACCGGCTTGCCGCGCCGCCTGCCGTTCTACTGCGCCGGCTGCCCGCACAATCTGTCCACCCGGGTGCCCGAAGGCTCAGAAGCGCATGGCGGCACCGGTTGCCACTTTATGGCGTCGTGGATGGAACGCGATACGGTGGGACTGGTGCAGATGGGCGGGGAGGGCGTGGACTGGGTAGCCCAGGCCGCCTTCACCCGGCGTCGCCATATCTTTCAGAACCTCGGTGACGGCACCTATTTCCACTCGGGCGTGCTGGCGATCCGCCAGGCCATCGCGGCCGGCACCGCCATCACCTTCAAGATTCTGTACAACGACGCGGTCGCGATGACGGGCGGCCAGGCGGTCGATGGCCGGCTGAGCGTGCCACAACTGGCCTGGCAACTGGCCCATGAAGGGGTGCGGGTGATTGCGGTGCTCGGCGAAGGGGTGGCCCGGCGGCGTGACCAGTTTCCGCCCGGTGCCTGGCTGGGCGAGCGCGATCAGCTCGACAGCATGCAGCGCCGCTTGCGTGAGATCGACGGCGTCTCGGCACTGATCTTCGACCAGACCTGTGCCGCCGAACTGCGGCGGCGGCGCAAGCGCCAGCCCGAGACGGTGCCGGCTACCCGGGTGTTTATCCATCCCGAACTGTGCGACGGCTGCGGCGATTGCGGGGTTCAGTCCAACTGCGTGGCGATCGAGCCGTTCGATACCCCGCTTGGCCGCAAGCGCCGGATCGACCAGTCGGCCTGCAACCGCGATACCGCCTGCCTCGACGGCTTCTGCCCCAGCATGTTGAGCCTCCATGGCGCCAAGCCGCGTCGGCCGGCCGAGCTGGGCGAGCTGCTGGAACAGCTGGTGGCCCGGCTCAGCCCGCCGCCTGCCGCCTTGCCCGACGGGCCGAGCTGCGATGTGGTGGTGGCCGGAATCGGCGGCACGGGCGTGGTGACGGTCGGCGCCATTATCGCGATGGCAGCCCATCTGTGCGGCCGCGCGGTTTCCTCGCTCGACTACACCGGCATGGCGCAAAAGGGTGGGGCGGTCCATTCGTTTGTCCGCTTTGCCGACGCCTCGGTCGGTCTGCAGCAAAGCCGGGTCGACCATGGCCGTGCCCATCTGGTGCTGGCGTGCGATCTGGTGGTGGGGGCGAGTCCGCAGGTACTGGCAACGCTGCGGCCGGGTCATAGCCATGTGGTGCTCGACCCGCGCGAGACCCCGACCCATCAGTTTGTGCAGGACCCCGATGCCCGGCTCGACGGCGCCGCCCTGCAAGCGGCACTGAGCCGGGCCGCCGGCCGCACGCCGGCGCTGTGCGAAGCGCAGAACCTGAGCCGGCGGCTGTTGGGCGATGCGGTGTGCGCCAATATGGTGCTGCTCGGTTTCGCCTTCCAGCGCGGCTGGCTGCCGCTGCCACTCGCTGCGCTGCAACGGGCGATCGAACTCAATGCGGTGGCGGTGACGCAGAATCTGCGCGCCTTTGCGCTGGGTCGGCTTGCCGCCGTCGATGCCGTGCCGCTGCCCGAACCGTCGCCCTGGCAGCGCGAGGAGGCGCCGCCACAGGATGTCGAGGCACTGCTGGCCCGCACCATGAGTCTGCTTGGCGCCTACCAGAACCGCCGCTACGCCGAGCGTTATCGCCAGATGGTCGATACGGTGCGGCGACGTGAACGGGCCTTGTTGGGCGAGGAGGCCACACTGCCGCTGACCCTGGCCGTCGCGACCAGTCTGGCGCGCCTGATGGCCTACAAGGACGAATACGAAGTCGCCCGCCTGCTCAGCGATGGTGTTCTGCAAGCGCGGCTGGGCGAGAGCTTCGACGGTACGCCCGGGCAGGACTATCGCTTCACTTTCCATCTGGCGCCGCCGCTGTGGCTGTCGCGCCGCCGACGTGGCAAGCGGCCGGCCAAGACCCGCTTCGGCCAGGCGTTCCGCTGGCCGCTGACGCTGCTGGCCGCGCTCAAGCCGCTGCGCGGCACCCTGCTCGACCCGTTCGGCTGGACCCATGAGCGCCGGCTGGAGCGCCGGCTGGTCGGCTGCTATGTGCTCCATATCAATCTGATCCTGAGCCAGCTCAATCTCGGCAACCATGGCGACGCGGTGAGTTTCGCCAAGGCGGCCCAGGGCATACGCGGCTTCGGGCCGGTCAAGCTGGCCAATGTGGCGCGGGTCGAAGCGATCGAGCGCCGGCTGGCCCATCGGCTCGGGATCAGTTACCAGTCGCCGCTGGGCGAGCCGCGCGACGAGGCGGAAACGCTGGCCGCGCCGCGCCGGGTGATTCCACTCAAGCAGGTGCCCTGAGGGCTGCCACGCGCTACAGGAGACGCCACCCGTCCTTTCGACCTGCCCAGCCCTTTGTTTACAGGCACCCGCCCGTCGGTCCGGTTGCCTGCCGCCCAGGTGGCGGACCATTCGATGACAAATTGTGATCGATGGTCTTCTATTTTTCATTTTTATCTAAAAGCAAATCTATATGTTGCAAGCTTAATACCGAAAATTTTATTTTCTTGTGTGGACCGACCCGCCGAGCGGGCTTTGTGTATAGAATCGGCCGGCGTGATCCAAACGACAAAGCGCCGGGCATTCGACCCGGCCGGCACAGGGGAGACGGCATGCGTGACGCCGCGACTATCCGGGCTGCTAAGGGCGGCCGAGTATGGTGGAGTGGCCGATGACGGGCGCTAGCACCGATCCGTGGTTTCCATTCGGGCTGGGCGGCGAGGCGCCGCTGCGGCTGTTCTGTCTGCCTTATGCCGGTGGCGGGGCTTCCAATTTCCTGCCCTGGCGTCTGGCCCTGCGGCCTTGGGCGGTGGCGCCGGTGCAGTATCCGGGCCATGAGACCCATCTCCACGCTCCCTGTCTGCGCGACTTCGGCACGATGGTCGAGGCCCTGGCCCAGGCACTGCTTCCCTATCTCGACCGGCCGTATGGGCTGTTTGGCTACAGCATGGGGGCGCGGCTGGCGCTGGCGCTCGAGAACCGCCTGGCTGAGCTGGGCTGTCCGCCGCCGCAGCAGTTATGGGTGGCGGCCAACCGGGCGCCCGACGGCGTTGCCCATCATCAGGGCGTGTCCGCCTTGCCGCAGGCCGAATTCATCGAATATGTGCGCCGCTATGACGGGGTGCCTGAGATGGTGCTGGCCGATCCCGAGTGGTCGGAAATGGTGTTCCGGGTCCTGCGCCACGATTTCGCGCTGATCGAGAGTGCTACCTTGCCCCGCCCCAGCCGCTGCCCGCTGATCGGCTACTGCGGCCGTGACGACGACAGCGCCAATGCCGCCCTGATGGCCGGTTGGGCTGCCTATGCCCCGCTGGGCTTCGTGCTGCGCGAGTTCGTGGGCGGGCATTTCTTCTTGCGCAGTGCACCGGAATTCCTGGCATGCCTGGGCACCGATCTGGCGGCGCTCCATCGCGAGGCTTCCCATGCATCATAAGCTCACCTTCCGCCCGGCCCTGGCCCTGTTGCTGGCCTGTTCGCTCAGCCTGCCGGTAGCGGCCGACCCGCCGCATGCGGGGCCGGTGACCCGGGCTGCCCAGATCCTGCAAGAGGATGAATCGCTGCAAAGCGCCATCCGGCGCAAACGGCCGCCTGGACCGATTCTGGTGGCCATCGGCTCGGCGCTGCTGTTCGGGGTGCCCGAGGCCACCGGTCTGCCGCGCGCCTGTTCGCCGCAACTGCGGGTGGTGAACTTCTCCAATGCCGCGATCAGCGATATCGCCTTCAGCATCCATTTCTTCACCCGCAAGGACGAGCGCAGCGTCGGCTCGACCGTCACCAACTTTATCAAGGTGCCGGTGCAAGGCTCGGTATTCCGCTACTTCTACCAGCTCGATACCGACCAGTGCATCGGCCTGAAAGGCCAGGTCAAGGTGATCCATTGCGTCTATGCCGATGGCCGTGACTGCGGTCCCGATATTCGTCCGGTCGACGGCGGGGCCATTCCGCTGTACCGCCAGGATTGAACCGACCCAGCGACCGGACCGGTCGCCGGCTTACCCGAGGGAGTGCTATGCCCGTACCGTTTGTGCTGTATCTCGCCCTGTGTGCCATGGTGGCCTATCTGGGACGGCAGAGTCAGCTTGGTTTCTTCCGCTGCTTTCTGTTTTCGGTGATCGTCACTCCGGTGATCATGCTGTTGTATCTGCTGATGTTCGTCTCGCTCGAAACCGAGCTGCGACGCAAACAGGAACGCCGACCGTGAAGGGCAACGGGACCAATCCATGAAGCTCGTTGAACTCCTGGTCAAGGAAAGCAAGACCTCGCTGCGCCGGCTGGCGCTGATGGCGGTGATCGCCGGTGGCGCCAACGCGGCGGTGCTGGCCATCGTCAACCATGCGGCGGTGGCGCTCGAACGGGGCGAGTCGCAGTTCTATTCGATCGTGCTGTTCGGGCTGGCGATCAGCGCCTATGTCTATGCCCAGCGCTATGTGCTGATCGTCACCACCGACGAGGTGGAAAATATCGTGCATCGCCACCGCCGCCGGCTGATCGACCGGCTCCATCGCAGCGAATTGAGCGGCGTGGAGCATATTGGCCGCGGCCTGATCTTCAATGCGATCACCGCCGACACCCAGGTGATCTCGCAGACGGCCAGCGGTCTGGTGCTGGGGGCGCAGGCGGGCATTCTGATCGTGTGGGCGGCGATCTATCTGGCGGCCATCTCACCGGCTTCGCTGCTGTTGACGGTGATGGTGCTGGCCGTGTCGGCGCAGATCTACCGGCGCAAGATCCGCACCGTCAAAGCGGCATTGCAGCGCGCCGGGATGGAACAGGGTCAGTTGCATGACCTGGTGAGCGGGGTGCTCGAAGGCTTCAAGGAAATCAAGCTGTCGACGCGGCGGGCCTATGCAGTGATCCGCGATGCCTCGGAAGCCTCGGCCCGCACGGCGGCTTTCCGCAAGCAGGCACAGCGGGCGCTGGCGACCCACTTCATCTTTGCCCAGTTGTCGTTCTTCGTGCTGCTGGGGGCAGTGGTGTTTCTGATGCCGGCACTGAGTCCGAGCTATTCCGAAACCATCATGAAGACTCTGACGGCGGTGATGTTCCTGATCGGGCCGATCTCCGGGGTGATGACCGCCGTGCCGCAGATGGCGATGGCCAATGCCGCGGCTGAGAATATCGAGCGGCTGTCCTTGCTGCTCGACGCCAATCTGAAGGAGCCCGAGGCGCGCACCGACGAGGTCGGCGCGCCGCTGACCGAGCAGACCTTCTCGCGGCTCGATCTGCACCGGGTGTTCTTCCGCCATGAGCAGGGCGAGAACCGGTTCTCGGTCGGGCCGATCGATCTGACGGTGCGTGCCGGCGAAGTGATCTTTATCACGGGCGGCAACGGCAGCGGCAAGACCACCTTTCTGCGCCTGCTGACCGGGCTCTATCCGCCGGCTTCGGGCGAGATTGTCCTTGACGGCATCCGCATCGACCGCGAGCGGGTGCAGGACTATCGCAATCTGTTCTGCGGCGTGTTCGCCGATTTCCATCTGTTTCCCAAGCTCTACGGCTTGCCTACGCCCGATCCGGACGAGGCATTGCGCTGGACCGAGCATATGGAGATCGCCGACAAGGTGCGCATCCTGCCCGACCGCTTTTCGACGGTGGAGCTGTCGACCGGCCAGCGCAAGCGGCTAGCCTATATCGCGGCGGTGCTGGAGGAGAAGCCCATCGTGATCCTCGACGAGTGGGCAGCCGACCAGGACCCGCATTTCCGCGCCAAGTTCTACAACGAGCTGATTCCTGAACTGAAGGTATTGGGCAAGACCGTGATCGCCATCACCCACGACGACCGTTACTTCCATCAGGCCGATCGCCGCCTCCATATGGACGAAGGCCGACTGACCGAACTGTATAAGGAGCCGGTCCATGAATAGCCCACTGGTGCTGGACCCGCTGCAACTGCCGCCCGAGGAGTCGTGGCGGGTCGGTTTCTGGGATCGGCTCAAGGTCCGTCTGCGCCGCTACCGTGACGATCTGCTGATCGCCGGTCTGATTCTGCTTGCGCTGATCATTTTCACTTTGCCCCTGATCATCCATACGATCCCGGCTGGTCATGTCGGGGTGCGCTGGAAGCGTTTCCTTGGCGGTACCGAGGAAGGCATGCCCGAGAGCGAAGGCACGATCTTCACCTGGCCGTGGGACAAGGTGGCGATCTATGACCTGCGCCTGCGTCAGGTCGAGCGGCAGATCGAGGTGTTGTCATCCGATGGCCTCAGCATCTCGGTCGATCTGGTATGGCGCTACCGGCTGGTGCGTGGCTCGGTGGGCCGGCTGCATAAGTATGTCGGTCCCAAATACGAGGAAGACCTGCTCAACCCGACCGTGACGGCGCGTGCCCGCGATGTGCTGTCGGTCTATCGCCCTGATGAGATCTATACCGAGCGGCGACTGGTGATCCAGTCGACCATCGCCCGCACGGTGCGCGAAGAGCTGCGCAACAACTTCAACCCCGATCCCGACCCCGACAGCCCGCAGGCTCGGATCGACAAGGCCGACCTGAAGCACGAGGTCGAGGCACTCAAGCGGATCGACCCCGATGCCGCGAGTTCGCTGGTCCAGGCGGCCGAGCGAGCCATCGAGGAGCAGCGGCGCATCGAGTTGCAGTGCTCCAAGCTCGACCCGGGCTATCGCAAGGACAAGTGCCTCAACAGCATTCCGTGGTTTGTGCTCGAAGATGTGCTGATCAAGGGGATCACGCTGCCCAAGGGCGTGCAGGAAGCCATCGTGCGCAAGGCCGTGGCCTCGCATGAGGTCGAGGAGTTCGTGTTCAAGATCGCCCGCGAGGAGAAGGAAGCCGAACGCAAGCGGATCGAGGCACTGAGCATCCGCAACTTCCAGGAAATCATCAGCAATACCATGTCCGACACCTATCTGCGCTGGCGCGGCATCGAGGCCACCCTGGCCCTGGCCAATTCGCCCAATGCCAAGGTGGTGGTGATCGGCAACGGCAAGAACGGCCTGCCGCTGATCCTCAATACCGAGGAGGGCGGCCATGGCCTGCGCGGGACGCATGCTGCCGGCAACCAGAACAACAATTCGACGGTGGCAGCCCACTCAAGCACTGCCACGATACCTGCCAGTACCACGTCATCCACCAGCAGTACGGCAACGACCCCGGCCACCGCGACCACCACCACGCCAAGCAATGCGACGACCGCCACGACCGCGGCCACGGCTGCTGCGCCGGTGGTGGCGGCCGCGCAGCCCAGGCGGCATGGACATAGTGCGGTGATCCCGCAGAGCACCAGCCAGGACCGGGCCGTGCTGCGCGACAGCGTCGGCCAGCATGACCGCGCCCCGGCCAAGCCTCGTCAGCACACCGAAGCGGCAGAGCCGGACCAGTCATGGTGGCAACGTCTGCGGGCGGTATGGCAGACAGGGGGCTGAGGTGGGAAGCAGTTCGGAGCAAATGGAAAGATTCATGTGATTAACGTGCTAAGTATGGAGCCGGATATAAGCGTCTTTTTAAAAAATCGATAATTCTTGCTCCGGCTCCGGCTCCGGCTCCGGCTCCGGCTCCGGCTCCGGCTCCGGCTCCGGCTCCGGCTCCGGCTCCGGCTCCATCCGGTCCGACAGAGCTGTGGTGGAGCACGAACTCACAGGCTGCGTCAGCCGCAGCGCAGAGCAGCTTAAGGCGCTGTGGTGGGTATCCGGAGGGAAGTTTGTTTTGGTGGCAGAAGGGGGGCGGCTGGCTGATCTGCCTGGCGCTGCTGTTGGACGCTATGTTGAAAACGATCTTCGGCCGATAGGGCGGGCGTCATATTGGTCAGAGCTTCTGGAAAATACCGCATTCAGCAGGCGGTGAAAAATATCTGGAGGAAATCGCCTACGCATCCATCAATAAAATTCCAATAAATTCCCCCTAATTATTCGATTCTGGCAACGAATGGGTCTGGTATTCTGCTGTTGTATAAATGACAGCATTGCCTGGTGTGCGATCCGTCTGGGCGAATATTCTGAAATTACGTTATGCCTGCTTGCTGTGGCCGGGGTGATGCTTTTTTGTTGGTCGGTCCTGTATGAAAGTTTTTGGACAAATAGATTCAAGATTTGGTGCGGTAGTCGTTGATAAATAAAATAACCAGATAATATTTAATGTTTTTGTCATTCATTTTGTTGGCTCATAGTACCGCGCGTCGGATATTCCAAAAAATTTTTTAAAAACATTCAGCAGAACTATTCTGGATGTTCTATTGTTTGTTGGCTCCAGTGTCTCTTCACCATTGAAAAGGATACCGCCCATGGAAGCCGTAACACGCGAAACGAAAGTTCAAACCGGTCAACATGCCAATCAAGATGACCATTCCGAACCTTCCGCTCGGAACCTCTCGCTCGACGAGCGTATTGCCGCCACGTCCAGCACCATCGAAACCCATTCGCTCGTGGCCCTGACGGTCGGTCTGATTCCGGTGCCGGGGGTGGATGTACTGGCATTGAGCGGGGTACAGCTCAATCTGCTGCGCAAGCTCGGCAATTTCTATGGTCTGTCGCTGACCGACCAACTCGGCAAGAAGCTGATCGGCGCCGTGCTCGGCGCCTACGCCCCAGTGGCGATTGCCGCGCCGGTGGCCAGCGTGCTGAAGATCGTGCCCTTTGTCGGTCAACTGGCCGGCGCCGCGGCGGTCTCGATCACTGCCGGTGCCGCCACCTATGCCCTGGGCAAGGTGTTCGTGCAGCACTTCGAGTCGGGCGGCACCTTCCTCGACTTCGACCCGCGCTCGGTGTCTTCGCATTTCAGCAAGGCCTTTGCTGAAGGCAAGCAGTTCGTGCGTGAAGCCAAGGAAGCCGGCAAGGACGTGGTCGAGAACGTCAAGAAGTCGTAAGGCCTTCACCGTCTGTGGCTGCTGCGCGACTACAGACGGTGAGCTTGCTTCGGGTGGGACAGGCGTCAGGGAGACCGGGCAGACCGACGGCCGGCACAGGCCGGGTTGGCACGGGAGACGCAAGGCCGGCAGGTGCTCAGGCGCCGGGTCTTGAAATGGTTTGTGTCCGGATGGACGTGCTGTCCACCCCCATCCACCACACCAAGAGTCAACGCTGCAACGAGGGGGACACCGCGTGCGCGATGTGGCATTCGTATACTCGGGCGTCGGCGCCCACTGGCCCGATATGGCGCGCCCGCTGGCGCGACGCGATGCCGGATTCCGCCGTCGTCTCGAACAGGTGGACGCGGCGTTTGCGCCGTACTCCGATCTTCGTCTGACCGGCCTTTTGCTCGGCGACGGCAAGGCCGACTGGGACGACACCACGCTCAGTTACCCGGCCACGTTTGCCATCCAGCTTGCCCTGACCGACTATCTGTCTGCCCACGGCGTACGCCCGGCCATGGTGCTGGGTCATAGCGCCGGCGAAGTGGCGGCGGCGGTCGCGGCCGATGCGCTGACGCTCGATGACGCAGCCCGGCTGGTGAGCGCCCACTGTGAGCTGATGCGGGCAACGCCGCCTGGGCGGATGCTCCATGTGGCGCTCGACGCCGAAGCGGTGGCCGCACGGCTGCGCGACTGTCGCGGGCTCGAACTTGCCGCCATCAACGGCCCCGGTGCCAGTGTGGTCGCAGGCGACGACGACGCGCTGATGCCGCTGCTGGCGCGGCTTGAGCACGAAGGCGTGTCGCACCGGCTGCTCAGTGTCAGTCTGCCTTTTCACAGCGCGGCGGTCGAAGCAGGCCTGCCCGACTTCATGGCGCAACTGACGGCGCTGCGACCGCGCGCCAGTGCCGTACCGTTTCTGTCTTCGTGTGAGGCCACAGTCCTGCCGGGCCAGACGCTCGATGGCGGCTACTGGGCGCGGCATATCCGCCAGCCCATCCGTTTCGTCGAAGCGGCCACGCTGCTTGGCCGGCTGCGTCCCGGCTGTGTGATCGAAGTCGGCCCGCACCCGGTGCTTGCTCAGCACATTGCCAATCTGTTCGGTGCCCAACGGCTGCTGCTGCCGGTTCTGCCCACTCTGCACCGCGAAGAGGGCGTGGCATTGCTCGACGACACGCTGGCCACCCTGGCCGAGCGTCCTGCTGCCGTGTCCGACTCGCACCACGCCTCCCCCGACACCCCAACGCCCGACACGGCCGCGCTGACAGCCACGCTCGAAACCGCGTTGGCCGAAACGGTGGGCCGGCCCGTGCCGCTGGCAGAGGCGCTGGAGACCAGCTGGGGAGAGCTTGGCCTCAGCTCGGTCCAGACCGTGGCCCTGACCCGGGCGCTGGCCGCACGGCTGGGCCGGGTACTGCCGGCCACGCTGGCCTATCGCTGCCCGACGCCCGCCTTGTTGCTTGCTGAGCTGGCCGCCGTGAAACCGACCGCCACGGTGGCGACGCCCAGGGAATCGACCGGCGACGCCCCGGTGGCGATTGTCGGCATGGCCTGCCGCTTTCCCGGTGGCGCCAACGATCCTGCCGCGTACTGGGCGCTGCTCGAATCGGGCCGCGACCCGATTGGACCGATTCCACCCGAGCGCTGGGACGCTGCGGCCTGGTATCACCCCGACCGGGCGGCGCCTGGCAAGAGCGTCAGCCGTTGGGGCGGCTTTATCGAAGGGCAGGATCTGCGTGACTTCGACGCCCGTCTATTCCGTCTGACCCCCAAAGAAGCCAGCGCGCTCGATCCACAGCAGCGCCTGCTGCTCGAAGTGTGCTGGGAAGCCCTGGAAAACGCCGGCTTTCCGCCCTTGTCGCTCAAGGGGCGGCGAGTGGCGGTCTATGCCGGGCTCAGTACCGACGATTACAAGACGGCCACGCTCTACGGCAACGATCTGGCCACGCTCGACCCCTACAGCGCCGCTGGCGCGATGGACTGCACCGCCGCCGGCCGCTTGTCCTACTTCTTCGGCTGGCAGGGCGCCAATATGGCGGTGGATACCGCCTGCTCGTCCTCGCTGGTGGCGCTCCATCTGGCCGTCCAGGCGCTGCGCCAGGGCGAATGCGAGCTGGCGGTGGTGGCCGGGGTCAATGCGCTGCTGACGCCGCATCTGTATGTCTATTTCTCCAAGGCCGGCATTCTGTCGCCGACCGGCCGCTGCCATACCTTCTCCGATCAGGCCGACGGCTATGTACGGGCCGAAGGCTGTGCCGTACTGATCCTGGAGCGCGAAAGCGATGCCGCGGCGGGCGGCCGGCGGGTACGGGCCCGGATTGCCGCCACGGCCCTCAATCAGGATGGGGCGAGCACCGGCTTCAGCGCGCCCAATGGCGCGGCGCAGTCGCGGGTGATCGAGGAGGCGTGGCAGCGCGCGGCTTGCCGGGCTGCCGATATTGACTATCTCGAAGCCCATGGCACCGGCACGCCGATTGGCGATCCGATTGAGCTCGAAGCGCTGGCGGAAGTGCTGCAACGCGATGGTTCGCGCCAGACGCCGCTGCCCATCGGCTCGGTCAAATCGCAGATCGGTCATCTGGAGGCCGCAGCCGGTATCGCCTCGCTATGCAAGGTGGTGCTGGCGATGGAGGCGGGCCGGATACCGGCCAGTCTCCATGCCGAACCGCCAAGCAGCCGGGTCGATTGGTCGACGCTGCCGCTTGAGGTGGTGACCGGCCTGCGGCCCTGGCCGGCGCGGCAGGGCCGGCGGGTGGCGGCGGTCAGCTCGTTTGGCTTCAGCGGTACCAATTCCCATGTGGTGGTCGAGGTGCCGGACCAGCCGATGCCCGTGCTGGCGCCGCCCGAGCGGCCCCTGCTGCTGGTGCTGTCGGCCCCGACCAGCGAAGCGCTGACGGCGCTGGCCGGACGCTATGCCGCTGCCTTGGCGCACACCGACCGTGCGGCCGCGGCCGATCTGCTGTTCAGCAGCCATGGCAGTCGGCAGTCGTTTGCCGAGCGTTTGAGCGTCTGGGGCGATGAGCCGGCTGCGCTGGCGACGGCGCTGACCGATCCGGCCAGTCCGTATCGCCGGACGGGCCAGGGAGAGGCGGCCGGGCTGTGTTTCCTGTTTACCGGCCAGGGCTGCCAGTACCCGGGCATGGCCCGCCAGTTGTACGACAGCGAACCGGTGTTCCGGCGCAGCCTCGATCTGGCCGAGTCGCTGCTACAGGCCGATGGCCACCCGGGCGTGCTGGCCGGTCTGCTCGACGCGTCGAGCGACGCGGCGGCCCTGGCGCAGACCGATCGGGCGCAACTGGCGATCTTCTGCTTTGAGGCGGCGCTGGCCGAGCTGTGGCGCCACTGGGGCATCGAGCCCGACGCCGTGGTGGGGCACAGCATCGGCGAATTTGCCGCGGCCGTATCTGCCGGGGTGCTGGAATTTGCCGATGCGCTGTGGCTGGTCCGTCAGCGTGGCGAACTGATGGCGGCCTTGCCCGAAGGCGGGGCGATGGCCGCGCTGCCGCTCGATGCCGCAAGCGCCGAAGCGGCCATCGCGCCCTATGGCGGACGGCTGGCGCTGGCGGCTTTCAATGGTCCGCAGCGTGTCGTGGTGTCGGGCGAAACGGATGCGCTGGAGGAATTGTTAGCCGGGCTGGGCCCGGTTGGCCGGCAAGCACGCCGCCTGCAGGTGTCGCATGCCTTCCACAGTCCGCTGATGAGTGCGGCGGCCGAGGCATTTGCCCAGTGCTGTGCGGAAGTTGACTATCAACCGGCGTGCTGCCACTGGATTTCCAGCGTCGACGGCGAGGACTACCTCGGCCGAGTGCTCGACCCGGGCTATTTCGCCCGCCAGATCGTGGCCCCGGTCCGTTTCGATGCGGCGCTGGGCCGGCTCGGCCAGACGCCTGGCTACAGCTATGTCGAGATCGGCCCGGCGGCGGTATTGAGCGCCTTGGGGCTTGAGCGTCCGGCCGCGCCACCGTCTCCTGACAACGCCTGGCTTGCCTCGGTCCGACGCGGCAAGGCCGCCGCCGACACGCTGGCCGAAGTGCTGGCGACGCTGGCGGCGCGTGGTCATCGCGTTGACTGGCCCCGCTATGCCGGCCCCGGCCGACGCCGGGTCGATCTGCCGCCTTATCCCTTCCAGCGTAAACGTCACTGGCGCGAGCCGGTGCTGCCTGGAGGAAGGCTCGATGCCGACGCGATCTACCGACGCATCGACCACTACGCCGAGCGGCGCTTTCTCGATCTCCTCCGCAACCATTACGACGTCCTGCGCGAGCCCGGCCGGCCCGAATCGCGCGCGGCGCTGGCAGCCCGGGTCGATCCGGCGCGGCTGGGCGTGCTGGACGGTGGCCTGGCCGTACTGGCCAGGGCTGGCTTGATTGCGCTCGATGCCAGCTCGCTTACGCTGTTGCCGGCGGGCAGCGGTCATGACGCTGGTTCGCTGGCGACGGAGCGGGCGGCGCTGCTGGGCCGCCACCCACGCATGGCCGGCACGCTCGATCTGATCGATGCCTGCCTCGATGCCTATCCGGCCATTCTGGCCGGTCGTCTGCATCCGACCGAAGTGCTGTTCCCCGGTGGCGAGATGAGCCGGGTAGCGGCCTGCTATGCCGACAACGAGGTACAGGACAGCTACAACCGCCGTGTGGCCGATGTGGTGGCGGCACGGCTGGCCGGCCACCCGCGCCGCGAGCGTCTGCGCATTCTCGAAGTCGGCACCGGTACCGGCAGCACCACGGCGGCGGTGCGGGCCAGCCTGCCGGCCGACTGGCATGGCCGCTATCTCTGTACCGATATCAGCCGGGGTTTCTTCCCTTATTTGCAGGCCCGGCTTGGTCAGGACGCGACGCTTGAGTTCGCCCTGTTCGATCTGGAGCAGCCGGCAGCCGGGCAGGGCCTGGTGGCGGGCGAGTTCGATCTGATCATCGCCAACAACGTGCTCCATGCCACGGCCGATATCGTGGCCTGCCTCAATAACCTCAGGCCGCTGCTGGCGGCCGACGGCTGTCTGGTGCTCCATGAGCAGGTGCAGCCGCATGGTTTTGTCCATCTGGTATTTGGCATCGCACCGGGCTGGCATCGTGCCGTCGACCGGTTCCGCCGGCTGCCCGATTCGCCGCTGCTCGATCTGGCCCACTGGCACGAAGCGCTGGTCGAGGCCGGTTTCCGGGTCGAGCCGGTGCGTGATGAGGCAAGCGGCCAGGCTGTGCTGCTGGCGATGCCCGATCCTGTTTCGTCTTCCCTTTCTTCTATTGCCCAGGAGGCGTTTTCCATGGCCGATCCGGCTTCCCTCGCATCCTCTCTTTCGCTGGTGGTCGGGCTGATTGCCCAGCTCACGGGTCTTGCCGCCGACGAGGTCGATGCCGACCTGTCGCTGCTCGAACTTGGGCTGGACTCACTGATGCTGGTGCAACTGGGGTCGCAGCTCGAAAGGCAGCATGGGCTGCATGCCACCCTGGCCGAGTTCTACGAGGGACTGGAAACCGCCCGCAAGATCGCCGGCCGGCTGGCCGAAACCGCACCGGCGGCCGCAGCGGTCGCGCCGCCGCTACAGCGGGCCGCGCCGCCTGCCACGGCTGCCGTGCCGGCTCCCGTGCTCCATGCCGCGCCCGCAGCGGCCCCGGTTATGCAGCCCGCCGCCGTGCCGCTCGACGGTTCGCTGCAAGGTGTGCTGGCGCTCCAGCTCGATGCAATGAGCCGGCTGATGCAGCAGCAGCTCAGTCTGCTTGGCCACAGCGCCCAGCCGGTCGTGCTGCAGGCGGCACCTGCCGTGCAGCCGGCCGTGGCCGTCCAGGCACTGCAGGCACCCGTGGTCCAGCCGACCGAGGCCGAGCGGCCGGCCGTGCCGAATTTCCGCTCGCTCAAGCTCGATGAGGACACGCTGGACCAGCGGCAGCGCCGTTTCGTCACTGAACTGGTCGAGCGCTATACGGCCCGCACCCCGGGCTCGCGCCGGCTGGCCCAGGACCATCGCCGTGTGCTGGCCGACTGGAAGAACACGTTGAGTTTCCGCTACAGCCTCAAGGAAATGATGTATCCGATCGCCTCCGATCGAACCGAGGGCTCGCGTCTGATCGATGTCGATGGCAACGAGTACATCGATATCACCATGGGCTGCGGCATCGGCTTGTTGGGCCACTCGCCGGCCAGTGTGGTCGAGGCGGTGCAGGCGCAGGCGGCCAGGAGCTTTGCCATCGGCCCGCAGACACCGCTGGCGGCCGAGGTGGCGGCCCAGGTCAGCCGGCTGACCGGGATGGAGCGGGTGACGTTCTGCAATACCGGCGCCGAAGCGGTGATGATGGCCGTGCGTCTGGCGCGTGCCGTGACGGGCCGGCGCAAGATCGTGGTGTTCAGCGGTGCCTATCACGGTACCTGGGACGGGGTGCTCGGCGTCGAGCATGAAGGCCGGGTGTTCCCGACCGGTGCCGGGATTCCCCCGGGAATGGTCGAGGACCTGTTGATCGTCAACTACGGCACCGAGGAAGGGCTGGAGCAGGTCAGGACGCATGCCCATGAACTGGCGGCCGTGCTGGTCGAGCCGGTGCAGTCGCGCCGGCCCGGTTTCCAGCCGCGCGCCTTCTTGCAGTCGCTGCGCGAGATCACCGCCAAGAGCGGCACGGCGCTGATCTTCGACGAGATGATCACCGGCTTTCGCATCGCCGCCGGCGGTGCCCAGGAAGCGTTCGGCATCCGCGCCGATATGGCCACCTACGGCAAGATCGTCGGCGGCGGCCTGCCGCTGAGCATCGTGGCCGGCTCGGCCCGTTTCCTCGATGCCGTCGATGGCGGCGATTGGCGCTATGGCGACGATTCGCGCCCCGAGCACGAGGTAATCTATTTCGGCGGCACCTACGTCAAGCATCCGCTGTCGCTGGCAGCGGCCCGCGCCGGTCTTGCCTTGATCGAATCCTCGCCCACGCTCTATCGCGACCTCAACGAGCGTACCCGCCGAATGGCCGAGCGGCTCAACAGCTTCTTTGCCGCCGAGTCGGTGCCGATCACCCTCAACCATTTCGGCTCGCTGTTCCGCTTCGATGGCAACGGCCGTTATGCCGCGCTGTTCCAGCCGATCGAGATGGATTTGTTCGCGCTGCTGCTCAATTTGCAGGGCGTCTATATCTGGGAGCGGCGTATCTGCTTCCTGTCGGTGGCCCATAGCGATGCCGATGTCGAACGCATCATCACGGCAGTCGAACAGGCCGTGGCGCAGTTGCGGGCGGGCGGCTTTGCCTTCCGCAGCCCCGACGGCCCGCCGCCGCGCAAACGTTCGGGTCCGGCCAGTCCGGCCCAGCGGCGCCTGTTTGCCCTGAACCAGCTCGAAGGCGCCAATACCGCCTACAACGTGCCGCTGGCGATTGCGCTCCATGGTCCGCTCGATGTGGCGGCGCTCGAAGCGGCCTTGCAGGGGGTGTTCCGCCGTCATGATGCACTGCGGACCCGCTTCTTCCTCGACGAGCAGGGCGTGCGGCAGGAAGTGGTGGCAGAAGCCGGCTTGACCCTCGAACGTGCCTCGATCGAGCCGGCGGCGCTGACGGCGCGGCTGCGCGAATTCATGCGACCGTTCGAGCTGGGGCAGGCGCCGCTGTTTCGGGCCGTCTTGTTTGAACTGGGCCGCGAGCACCATGTGCTGGCGATGGATGCCCACCATATCGTGGTCGATGGTCTGTCGCTCAATCTGATCGCCACCGAGCTGATGGCCCTGTATCAGGGCAAGTCGCTGCCCCGGCCGCTGGTGCAGGCACTCGATCAGAGCGAGACGGCGGCGCCTTCGCCGGCCGGTGCCGACTATTGGCGGCGACAGTTCGCCAGCCTGCCCGAGCTGCTGGCGCTGCCGACCGACTTTCCGCGTCCGGCACGGCGCAGCCAGCGCGGTGACGACTGCTATGCGACGCTCGACGCCGCCACGACCGCCCGGCTGCGTGAAGCGGCACGGCAGCAGCGCCTGCCGTTGTTCCCGGTATTGCTGGCGGCCTGGAGCCTGCTGTTGCAGAAGATGAGCGGTCAGGACGAGGTGGTGGTCGGCGTGCCGGTCGGCGGGCGCAGCGACGAGCGCTTTGCCGGCACTGTCGGCATGTTCGCCCAGACCCTGCCGCTACGGCTTGCCGGCACGGTACAGAGCTTTGTCGAGCATGCCCGGCAGTGCCATCGGGTGTTTCTCGGGGCGCTGGAGCACCAGGACTATCCGCTCGAGGAACTGCTGCGCGCGCTTGAGCTGCAACGCGATCTGTCGCGCAATCCGCTGTTCGACGTGATGTTCATCATGGAAAACGGCGAGGACCGGGTATACCGGCTGCCGGGGCTGCGCTGCGAGACGCTGACGGTCTCGCGCGGCGCGGCGATGTTCGACCTCAGCATGGAAGCCGTCGAGGCAGAAGGCGGCCTGCAACTGCGCTGCGAATACGCCACCGATCTGTTCCGGGCCGAGACGGCCCGGCGTCATCTCGACCTCTATCTCGATCTGCTGCGCGCCTTGCCCGAGCGGCTGGGTTCGCTGACCACCGAGCTGCCCTTTCTCAGTGACGTCGGTCGTGCCCGTCAACTGAGCTGGGGACGCGGTCCCGATTGGACCGCTGCGCCGGCCACCGCCTGTGCCGGTATCGTGGCTCAGGTCGCCGAGCGCGGCGCGGCGATCGCCCTGGTGCAGGGGGAGACGCAACTCAGCTATCGCGAACTGCTTGGCCGCGCCAACCAGCTTGCCCATACCCTGCGCCGGCGGGTGGCATTACAGGCCAATGACCGGGTGGCGCTGTTATGTGAACGGACGCCCGATCTGCTGATCGGCCTGCTGGCCATTCTGCAAGCCGGCGCGGCCTATGTGCCGATCGACCCCGATTTCCCGCCCGAGCGCATCGCCGCCATGCTCGAAGACAGCGGCGCCAGGATGGTGCTGGGCGACGCCGCGGCACTCGGCCGTGCCGTATTGCCTGAGATGCTGCCCGTGCAGCGGATCGACCGGCCCGATGCCGGCGCCTCCGACGAGTCGCCCGTGACCGGCATCGGTCCCGATGATCTGGCCTATGTGATCTTCACTTCCGGCTCGACCGGCCGCCCCAAGGGCGTGATGGTGCGCCATCGCAATGCGGCAGCCTTCTTCGGTCAGCTCGGCACGAGCTTCGGCTTTGCCGCCGGCCACCGGATGCTGGCGCTGACCACCGTGTCCTTCGATATTGCCGCGCTGGAACTGCTGGGCACGCTGTGGCACGGCATGACGGTGGTGCTGGCCAGCAGCCGGGAGGCGCGCGATCCGGCCACCGTGCTGGCGCTGCTTGGTGAGCAGCAGATCGACACCCTGCAACTGACGCCGACCCGGCTGGCACCGCTGCTCGCGCTCGATGGCGACGGCCAGCTCGATCGGCTCGAAACCCTGCTGGTCGGCGGCGAAGCGCTGAGTCCAGCGCTGGCGGCGCGGCTCGCCACCCGGCCGGGTCGCAGCTTTGGCGTCTATGGTCCGACCGAAACCACCATCTGGTCGAGCGCCTGTCTGCTCGATGCGGCAAGCCCCTGTCTGGGCCGGGCACTGCCGGGCCAGCAACTGTTCGTGCTCGACCGCGACGGCGAATTGCTGCCCGAAGGCGCGATCGGTGAGATTGCCATCGGTGGCGTCGGCGTGTCGGCGGGCTATCTGGGCCAGCCTGAGCTGACCGATGGCCGTTTTGTCTATCGGCCGGCGCTGGCAGAAGGTCCGCTCTATCTGACCGGCGACCTGGGCCGCTGGGGCGCCGACGGCAGGCTTTATTACGTCGGCCGCAACGATGACCAGATCAAGCTACGCGGCACCCGGATCGAACCGGGCGAGATCGAGGCTGCGCTACGCCATCATCCCGAAGTGGCCGAGGCGGCCGTGACGCTGCGGCACGACAGCACGGGCGAGGCGCTACTGGTGGCTTATCTGGTATTGCGCGGTGGAATGGCGAACGGGCTTGATGAAGCCACCTGGCGCCACTGGCTGGCCGGCAAGCTGCCAGAGACCATGGTGCCGGCCCGTTTTGTCGCGCTGGAGCGGCTGCCGCAGACCCCCAACGGCAAGCTCGACCGCCGTGCGCTGCCCGAACCCGCACCACGGCGTGCGGCAGAGGGCGCCCGGCGTGTGCCGGCCACTGCGGCCGAAGCGGCGGTATTGCAGGCGTTCTCGGAGGTACTGGGTGTCGAGGCCGGGCTTGACGACGATTATTTCGTGCTGGGTGGCGACTCGATCCGGGCCTTGCGTCTGGTAGCCAGGCTCCATGGCGCCGGCTTTGCGCTGAGCCTTGACCAGATCTTCTCGCACCCGCAGGCGGAAGCGCTGGCGCGGCAACTGACCCCGCTGCGCCAGACGGCGACGGCCGAGCCGACCAATCCGGCCGGGCTTGCCGCTGACGAGCTGGCCGATCTGTTCCGGTAAGCGAGCGGCCATGTTCAGCCAAGCAGAAGTCAAACAGGTCTACGCCCTGACGCCGATGCAGCAGGGCCTGCTTCACCACGCCGCCAGCGTCGATGGCTCGGCCGCCTACCATGAGCAACTGCTGCTGCGCTTTGTCGGTCGGCTCGATATCGCCGCGATGCGGGCCGCCTGGCAGGCCGTGCTCGATCGCCACGAAGCCCTGCGCGGCCGTTTTGTCTACGATCGGGTGTCGCGGCCGGTCCAGGTGGTGCCCTGGCACGAAACGCTGGTCTGGCGCAGTCTGCCCGAGGTGGTCGAGGCCGAGGCGGTGCTGCGGATCGACCGGGCCCAGCCGTTTGCGCTCGAACGCGAACATCCGTGGCGAATCACCGAATTCCACGACCCGGCCGGACAGCACTGCCTGCTGTGGAGCTTTCACCATATCCTGCTCGACGGCTGGAGCATCGGCCTCGTGCTCGACGAGGTGCTGACCCACTATCGGGCCGGCGGGGTGGCTGAGCTTCCGCCAGCGCCGTCTTACGAGACCTTCCAGCGCTGGCTGCTCAGTCAGGACGCCGATGCCGCCCGCCATTTCTGGCGTGAACGGCTGGCCGGCTGCGAGCCCGATGCGCTGTTGGGCGGCTGTCTGTTGCCGCCCGAGCCGGCTGGCGGCGCCAGCCCGCTTGAATATGTGCTGCGGCTGCCGGCCACGCTGGCCGTCCAGCTGACCGAACTGGCCCGCTCGCGCGGCGCCGCGCTGCAACATGCGCTGCTGGCGGCCTGGGCCGTGGTGGCCGGGTCGCTGGCGCAGCGCAATGACCTGTTGCTTCCCACGGTGGTGGCGGGCCGTCCGGCCGAACTGCCCGACAGCGACCGGCTGGTCGGTCTGCTGATCAATACCTTGCCGCTGCGGCTGCGCTGGCAAGCGACCACTTCCTGGCTGGAACTGCTCGATATGGCGCGCGAGCAGAGCTTTGCCGCGCTGCCGCATCAGCATCTGCCGCTCGGAGAAGCCCTGGCGCTCGCCGGGGCGCGGATCGACCATGTGTTTATCGTCCAGTACGCCGACCAGGGGCGATTGACCGGTCCGCTGACGCCGGAACTCGCCCTGCGCGAGGTGGCATTTTATGAACACACTCCCTATCCGCTCGAAGTCGTGCTGACACCGGGCAGCGAGGCATTGACCCTGACGCTGCGCAGCGGCGACGGCAAAGTGGCTCCCCATGCGCTCGAAGCGCTGGCTGAAGCCTATCGGCTGGTGCTGGAACAGGTGGCGCGCCAACCCGGGCGCAGCGTGAGTGAACTGACGCTGATCGACGCGGAGACGCGGACCCGGCTGCTGATGCGCGGTCAGGGACCGCTGTGGTTCGAGCCGCCGGCGCTGGCTCAGTCGGGCTGGCTCGACCACGCCCGCCACGACCCGGCCCGTGCGGCCTTGCAGCAGGGCGGTATCACGCTGAGCTACGGCGAACTGCTGGCCCGGGTCGAAGGACTGGCTGCTGCGCTGCGGCAGCGGGTCGAGCTGAATCGGGGCGACCGGGTGGCGGTGCTGTGCGAGCGCACGCCCGAACTGGTGGTGGCCCTGTTGGCCGTGCTCCAGGCCGGGGCGGCCTATGTGCCGGTCGATCCGGATTTCCCGCCACAGCGGATCGAACAGATGCTGGGCGACAGCGGCTGCCGCCTGGTGCTGGGCAGCGAGACGACCCTGGCCGGGCTGGCCGGACATTGGCCGACGCTGCGGGTGGACGCTGCGCTGTCCGCGCCGCCACTTGCCACGACGGTGACGCCCGATGACCCGGCCTATGTGATCTTCACTTCCGGCTCGACTGGCCGCCCCAAGGGCGTGGTGGTGCGCCACCGCAACGCCGCTGCCTTCTTCGGTGCGCTGGGGCAGTTGTTCGGCTTTGCGCCGGGACGGCGGCTATTGGCCGTCACCACGGTGTCGTTCGATATTGCGGCGCTCGAACTGATCGGCGCGCTCTGGTACGGCATGACGGTGGTGCTCGCCGATGCCGCCCAGGCGCGCGACCCGCTGCGTCTGGCCGAGTTGATCGAGGCGCAGGCGGTCGATGTGCTGCAATCGACCCCGACCCGTTTCAAGCTGCTGTTCGAGAGCGGTGCCGAGGCGGCGCTGGCCCGTCTGTCCACGGTGCTGGTCGGCGGCGAGGCGCTGACACCGGCGCTGGCGGCACGGCTGCGTGAACTGCCGGCGCGGGTCTTCAATGTCTATGGCCCGACCGAGACCACGATCTGGTCAAGCCAGGCCGAACTCGATGCCGGCCCGGTCCATCTGGGCCGCGCCTTTCCGGGCGAACAGCTGCTGGTGCTCGACCAGGCCGGCCGGCTTCAGCTCGACGGCACCGTGGGCGAACTGGCGATTGCCGGGATCGGCGTCAGCGCCGCTTATCTCGATCAGCCCGAAGTCAGTGCGCGCCGCTTTATCGAGCGGCCTGAGCTGGCGGCCGGCCCGATCTATCTGACCGGCGATCTGGCCGGCTGGGACGGCGCCGGTCGGCTGCGTTATCTGGGGCGGCGCGACGATCAGGTCAAGATTCGCGGCGTGCGCATCGAGCCCGGCGAGATCGAGGCGGCGCTGCGCCGCTTTGCCGAGCTGCGCGATGCGGTGGTCGGCGTGGCCGATCTGGGCCGGGGCGAGCCTGAACTGATTGCCTATCTGGTGCCGCGTCCCGGTGCCCCGGCCATCACGGCCGAGGAAGGGCGGCGGCGGCTGGCGAGTTGGCTGCCCGATGCGCTGATTCCGAGCCACTGGCTCAGCCTGGACGAACTGCCGCAGACCCCCAACAACAAGCTCGACCGTCGCGCCTTGCCGCTGCCTGCTTCGATCCGCACCGAGCGAATCGAAGCGTCGGCGGACCCGACCGAAGCCGCCATCGTGGCGGCGTTTGCCGAGGTCTTGCAGCGGCCACTGGGTGTCGATGACGACTTCTTTGCGCTGGGCGGGCACAGCCTGCTGGCGATGCGGGCCATCGGCCGGATCAACCGTGCCCTGCGTGCCTCGCTGCGGCTGGCCGATCTTTACCAGGCGCGCGACGCCCGCGCGCTGGCGCGTCGGGTGGCGGCAGCGCCACTGGACGCGGCCATCGCCCATGCGCCGGAGTCGGCCGATCATCCGCTGTCGCTGCAACAGGAATCGCTCTGGGTACTCGACCAGCTGGTGCCCGGTTACGCCGGCTATAACGTGCCGGGCGCTTACCGGGTCGATCCGGGGCTCGATGCCGACCGGCTGGAGCGCGCCTGGACGGCGCTGGTGGCGCGGCATGAATCGCTGCGCACGGTATTTGACGGCAGTGGCGGCACGCCCCGGCAGCGGGTGCTCGGCAGCATGCCCTGCCAGGTCGAACGGCAGCGGGTCGAGCAGCCCGGAGCCGTGCCGGCGCTGCTGAGCGAGATCACCACCCGGCCGTTCGATCTGGCGCATGGGCCGCTGTTCCGGCTGGCGCTGATCGAGGTGGGCGGCGCCGACCCGCACGCGGTGCTGGCGCTGGTGACCCACCATATCATCAGCGACGGCTGGTCCGATGCACTGCTGGTCCGCGATCTGGCGCTGGCCTATCGCGGCGAGGCGCTGCCGCCAGCGCCGGTCTGGCGTTACCGCGACTTTGCCCACTGGCAGCGTCAGCGCGTGGCCGTCTGGCGCGAACTCGACCATGCCGGCTTCTGGCGTCGCCATCTCGCCGATCTGCCCAGCCTGTCACTGCCGCTCGATCTGCCGCGTCGGCCGCAACGCCAGCGGCGCGGGGCGCGCAGCGACTGGTCGGCTCCGGCCGTGCTGGCCGAGCGCTGGCAGGCGGCCCTGTCGGGCGGCGACCGTTTTGCCGCGGCGGTCGCCGCGACGGTCGCGGTGCTCCATCTGGCCAGTGGCCAGACCGATATCGTGCTCGGCACACCGGTATCGGGCCGCGACCGGCCCGAATGGCAGGACCAGGTCGGCCTTCATCTCAACCTGCTGCCGCTGCGGCTGCGCTTTACGGCCCAGACGAGTCTGGCGGCCCTGCGCGAGTCGGCCCAGCACGAGATCGAGACCGTGTTGGCCCATGCCGAGTATCCGTTTGCCTGCCTGGTCGAGTCGCTGGGCCTGGCGGCCGCGCCCGGCCGTCATCCGGTGTTCGACGCCATGCTGATCCTGCATCAGCAGCCGCTGCCGCTGCCGTGTTTCGACGGCGCACTGACCACCGCCTACCCGGGCCAGTCCTGGTCGAGCCGCTTCGATGTCGATTTCGAGCTATGGAGCGATCCCTCCGGGCTATACGGTTTTCTCGAATACGACAGCGGTCTGTTCGAGCCGACCAGCGCGGCCCGTCTGCTCGAACATTGGGAAGCGGCCTTGCAGGCGCTGGTGGAAGAACCGGCCCTGTCGCTGGCCGAGCTGGCGCGCCGCCTGCGCGGCGATGCCGCGCCGCGCGATACCGCTGCGATCCTGGCCGCCAGTCTGGCACTCGACGAGGAGTTCTGAATCATGTGCGGCATTGCAGGCATCGTTTCGCTCGACCGTCGCCGTGCGGTCGAGGCCGGGTTGGTCGAGCAGATGCGCGACGCCCTGATCCATCGTGGCCCCGACGACCGCGGACTGCACGTCGCCGGCCCAGCCGGGCTGGGCTTTCGCCGGCTGGCCATCGTTGACCCGCGCCCCGAAGGCAATCAGCCCCACTTCAGCGCCGACGGCCGCTATGTCTCGGTCTGCAACGGTGAAATCTTCAACCATCGCGACCTGCGCCAGGAACTCGAAGCGCGCGGGCATCGCTTCGTGTCGCGCTGCGATGTCGAGGTGCTGCCCCATCTGTATGAGGAATACGCCGAAGGGGCAGTGGACCGGCTCAACGGCCAGTTCGCCTGGGCGCTCTATGACCGCGCCGCCCACCGCCTGCTGCTGGCGCGCGATCCGGTCGGCATCTGCCCGCTCTACTACACGGTGGCCGAGGGCCAGTTGCTGTTTGCCTCGGAAATCAAGGCGCTGCTTGCCCATCCGCATGTGATACGGGTCGTCGATCCGACCGGGCTCGATCAATGTCTGACCTTTCCCGGCCTGATCAGCCCGACCACCATGTTCCAGGGCATCCGCTCGTTGCCGGCGGGGCATCTGCTGATACTGGAGGACGGCCGGATCGAGACACGCGCCTATTGGGATCTCGACTATCCCGAACAAGCCGCCCGCGAGGCGCCGGCGGACTGGGAAGAACAGCTCGACCACTGCCTGCGCCAGGCGGTGGCGCGCCGGCTCGAAGCCGATGTCGAGGTGGGCTTCTATCTGAGCGGGGGGCTCGATTCCTCGCTGATCGCCGGCCTGATCCACCGCCTGCGGCCCGCTGAAGCGTGGCATTCGTTCTCCATCGTGTTCGACGATGCCCGCATCGACGAGCGTCGTTACCAGCGCATGGTCAGCGACCGGCTGGGCAGCCGTCACCATGAGATTGCGTTTGCGCCCACCGATATCGAGCGCCGGCTGCGGGCGGTGATCCGCCATGCCGAGTCGCCGTTGCGCGAGAGCTATGACACCTGCTCGCACGCCCTGGCCGAAGGGGTGCGAGCGGCGGGCTGCAAGGTGGTGCTGTCCGGGGAAGGAGCCGACGAGCTGTTCGCCGGCTACGTCGGCTATCGGCTCGATGCCTTGCGCGGCGACCGTCTCGACGAGGGTCTGCTCGATGGCGACGGCTGGGCCGAGCGTCAGCTGCGCGAGAAGCTGTGGGGCGATGGCGAGTTTTTCTATGAGCGCGATTACCACGCTTTCCACGACACCCTGGCCGCGCTCTATGCCCCTGATCTGGCGGCGCGCCATGCCGAGTTCGCCGCCACCCGCACGGCGCCCGTGCCGCATGAACGGCTGCGGCGGCGCCATCCGATCCACCGCCGCTCCTATGTCGATTTCAAGCTGCGAATCGCCGACCATCTGCTGACCGACCATGGCGACCGGATGACCTTCGCCCATAGCGTCGAGGGCCGCTATCCCTTTCTCGATCGCGATCTGATCGATCTGGTGCGGCGGCTGCCGCCCGATCTGCTGATCGGCGACGGCCGCGAGAAATACCCGCTGCGCACCGTGGCACGGCGCTATGTGCCGCCTGCCATCATCGAGCGCGAGAAATTCGCCTTTGTGGCGCCGGGCAGTCCCGCGCTCCTGGCCGGCGGGGCCGAGTGGATCGCCGATCTGCTGGCGCCCGAGCGCATCCGCCGTCAGGGCTATTTCAACGCGGCCACGGTCGAGCGTCTGCGTCAGGCGTATCTGCGGCCCGGTTTCAGCGTCAACCAGACCTTCGATGTCGATCTGCTGATGGTGGTGCTGACCTTCCAGATCTTCCTTGAGGAATTCGACATGCCGGCGCGGAGCTGAGCGCCCGCCAAGGCAGGGTGAGGCAGAAAAACATGGAACAACAGACAAGGAATGCCATGAACCGATCCGTCCATTGCGCCGGCCCTGGCCTGTGGAGTCTGCTGCTGGCGGCGGCCGTGTCGGCCGACACGGCCGTCGAGCAGCAACCGGGCTACGACGCCGGCTTCAAGGCCGGTTACGCCGCAGCACTCAAGGAGCTGACGGCGCGTCAGCATGAGACACCCTCTACCCCGACGGTCCCGGCGCCTGCGGCCTTGCCGCTGGCGGCGCCGCCTGCTGAAGGCATGCCCGACTGGTGGAATCACAGTAGCTTCCTCTACCCCAACCGCGATGGCTGGCGCCACCATCTCGAAGCCAATCTGTCGGCCACCTCGCTGGGCGGCAATGATTCGGGCCATGCGCTGCGGATCGGCGGCAAGGCCTATAGCCAGATCGGCCATTGGACCAACGAGCTGTCGGTATCGATCGACAAGCGCAAGATCGAGCAGGTCAGTGGCGGCCTCAACGAGAAGGACTACCGTATCGTCCAGGAGACGCTGCGGCGCGACCTCAGCCCCAACTGGTACGTCGGTGGCGGCTATATCTGGGAGCTCGACGAGCAGAACCTGATCGACAGCCGCCATACCGTGCTCGCCGGGGTTGGCTACTACTGGATCGACCGGCCGGGGCTGCGGCTCGACACCTTCGTCGGGCTGGGGCGTTTCCGCGAAAACTATATGGAATTCGTGCGCGATTACGTCGGCATCAACCGGCGCGACAGCGACATCCTCTACACCTACCAGACCCTGCAATGGCAGCTCGCACCGGCCTGGTCGCTGCGTCAGGGCTTTCGGCTGATCAACGACGGCGGACGCTCGGGGCGCTATGTGCTCGACCCAGTCAATCCGCGCAGCGGACGCTATGTGGCGGCTGAATATGTCCACCGCTACCGCTATCTCGCCTCGCTCAATCTCGATTACCAGCTGGCTCCCAAGGCGGTGCTGAGCTTCGGCTTCGAGAAACGCTACGACAGCAACCCCTGGCCCGATGTGCTGCGCGCCGACTATACGCGGCGCTTGAACTTCACTTTCCAGTATTAGGGGAGAGAAGCGTCTAAAAATAAAATTTCAGGAAAAATATCTGCAAGACCAGTAGTCAGTTATAGAAGAAAAGAAATAAACAATGCGTTCGGCTCACTCGCCGTGCGCATTGCTGCGTCCGGACCGGCCCCGAACGGACCGGCCCTCGCCGCGCGATCCGGGCGAAGCGGTGCAGCACAGGACGACGTGATGCCGGACAGCGCGGAGCGGGCTGCTGCCGCGGGATTGGTGTCTGCGAAGGTGGTGGGTCCGGTCAGCGTCCGAGGGGTCTGGCGGCGAAGTGGCTGTGGCGGACCCGACCTGGATTCATCCACAGAGGAAAGTTTCAGGAAAGAAATCCGCCATATGTGGAGCGGTGTTCAAACAAAAACAAAAAATTATTGGGAAGTACCTTGTAGAAGCCGTTTTGCAGGATCGTTCCTGGCCGGTGCCGGCCGGAACGGCGCCCACCTCCCCATTTTCTTGGAGCTTGCGAGTGAATTCAGCCCTGAATAAAAAAAACCTGCACGCCGTGGTCGAACATCTGATGGCTTCGGGCGGCGACGCGATCGCTGTGGAACAGGCAACGCGCCAGCTCAGCTATCGGGCGCTCAATCGACTGGTCAATCTGGCGGCCGCTGCCCTGCGCGACGCCGGGGTGGTGCCGGGCGATGTGGTCGGTCTGGCCATGCCGGCCAGTATCGAATGTCTGATCGGTATCCTGGCCACCATCAAGCGCGGCGCCATCTTCATGGCGCTCGATCTGGCCGCGCCCGAGGCGCGGCAGCGGCAGTTGTTCGGTATGGTCAACCCGCGCGTGCTGTGCCTGCGGCCGCAGGACGAGGCCACGGTGCGCGCGATGGCCGAGCGTTGTCCGCAAGGGGTGTCGCTGCTGCCGCTTGATGTGGCGCGGCTCCATGGCCTGCCGGCTTCGGCCGGGGATGCCAACCCGCCGATTCTGGCCGGTGACGACGATACGGGGTATCTGATCCAGACTTCGGGCTCGACCGGGGTGCCCAAGCTGATTGCCGGCCGCAACAAGGGCGTGAGCCATTTCGCCCACTGGGAGAAGACGGAATTCGGCCTGGACTCGCACACCCGGGCCAGTTGGCTGGCAGCGCCAACGTTCGATGTCTGCCTGCGCGAGATCTTTGTGCCGCTGCTGGCGGGCGGCACGCTGGTGATTCCCGAGCCGGCCGACCGGGCCGATAGCCATGCGCTGCTCGATTGGCTCGAACGCAGCCGGATTACGCTGCTCCATTGCGTTCCGTCCTTGTTCCGCCTGCTGACCCGGGCCGCCCGCGACCTGAGCCGGGCGCCCGACTCGCTGCGCCAGGTGGTGCTGGCGGGCGAACCGCTCTATGGCGCCGATGTGGCCAACTGGCGCGAGGCTGCCGGTGGCCGGGCGCAACTGATCAATTTCTATGGCCCGTCGGAAACCACGCTGGCCAAGCTGTTCCATCGTATCGAGGAAGCCTACGCGCCCGGCGCCATCGTGCCGCTGGGCCGGCCGATCGCCAATGCCGTGGTGCTGATCCTGGCCAACGGCCGGCTATGCGAGCCGGGCGAGGTGGGGGAGCTGCATATCAAGACCCCGTTTGCCAGCAATGGCTACTACCGCGATCCGGACACCACGGCGGCTGCCTTTATCGTCAACCCGCTTGGCGACGACCCCAATGACCGGATCTACAAGACCGGTGACCTCGGCCGCTACCGGCCCGACGGCAGCATCGAATTCGTTGGTCGGGCCGATCGGCAGGTCAAGATCGACGGGGTACGGATCGAACTGCCCGAGATCGAACTGGCGATGCGGCAATGGCCCGGCATCGGCGAAGCGGTGGCCCATGCCTTCCGGCTGGCCGATGGTGGCAACCGGCTGGTGGTGTATTTCACGCTGGCCGATCCGGCGGTGCTGCCCGACGGTCGCACCGACTGCGAGACGGCCATGCGCGAGCATCTGGCGCAGACGCTGCCGACCGGGATGTTGCCGGGCCATGTGGTCTGTCTCGATGACTTCCCGCGCAACCTCAACGGCAAGATCGACCGCCGCGCCCTGCCGCGTCCCGAAGCCTTGCAGACCGGCGATCGTGGCTTTGTCGCGCCCGAAGGCGAACTCGAAACCGCGCTGGCACAGCTATGGGCCGAAGCGCTGGCGCTGGATCGGGTCAGCGTCGAGAGCCAGTTCCTCCATATCGGCGGCAACTCGCTGCGTGCCATCGGCCTGCTTGGCCGCATCAACCGTCAGTTCGGCGCCAGCCTGACGCTGCGCGATTTCTTTGAGGACGGCACGGTCCGCGCGCTGGCCCGCCGGCTCGCCGCCAGCCAGCCCGGACCGCAACAGGCGGCCATCGAGCGCGCCCCGCTGGCGTCCGACTATCCACTTACCGAAGCCCAGGCGCGGCTGTGGGTGCTGACCCGGATCGAGGGACGCGAAGCGCTCTATCTCAATCCCGAATGGCTGGAACTTCATGGCGAACTCGACCCGCTGGCCTTGCGCGCGGCCTTCCAGTGTCTGATGGACCGGCATGAATCGCTGCGCACGGTGTTCGAGGCCGGCGAAGACGGCCCGCGCCAACGGGTGCTCGAGCGGGCCGAGGTGGCCTGGGTCGAGAAAGACCTGGGCGAAGGCCAGATCGAGCCGCTTGCGGTGGCCATCGAACGTGAATTGGCCGTGGGTCTCGAAGCCGGCGCGCCGCTGTGGCGCGTGGCCCTGCTGCGCGATACGCCCGAGCGCCATCATCTGCTGGTGTTGATGCATCACCTGATCTGCGACGGCTGGTCGATGGCGCTGATGAACCGCGAACTGGCCACGGCCTATCGGGCCCTGTGCGCCGGCCATACACCGTCATTGGGCGAGGCACCCTTGCAGATGCGTGATGTGGCGCACTGGCAGGCCAGTGAAGCGCGCCAGACCGAGCTCAGTCGTCACCGCGACTACTGGCGCGGTCGGCTGGCCGATCTGGACCGCCGTGCCATGCTGCCGACCCGTTCGCCCGAGTCGGTGCGGCGCGACGACGGTCGGGCGGCGACGGCCGCGATCGAGCTGGGGGCCGACACGGCGGCCCAGTTGCAGGCCTGGCTGGCCGCGCGTCAGGCCACACCCTTCATGGGGGTGGCGGCGGCGCTGGCGGTGCTGCTGCAACGTTATGGCGGCAGCGATACGGTGGTATTCGGCACCCCGGTCGAAGGCCGGGGCCATCCGCAACTGGCCGATACGGTCGGTTTCTTCGTCAATACCCTGCCGCTGGCACTCAAGGTGCAGCCGGGGCTGGGGCTGGGCGAGCTGCTCGAACGCACCCGCCGCGCGGTGGCAGAACTCCATGCCCATCAGGACTACCCGTTCGAGCGGCTGGCCGCCGACTATGGCGATGCGCGCGATCCGCTGCGTAATCCGCTGTTCGAGGTGATGCTGGCGATGGAACCGGCGCCGGGCGAACTGGCGCTTGAGCCGCTTGCCGTGCTCGAACATGAACTCGACCCCGGTGCCGCCCGCTACGATCTGACGCTGCGGCTGGCAGTCGGTCCGCAAGGCTGGCGGCTGCGGCTCGATTACCGCCGCGCGCTGTTCGAACCGGCATTCGTCGCCAGGCTGGGGCGCCATCTGGCCAATCTGCTGGCGGCCTTGCCGACCGCGGCGGACGCCACGGTGGCGGCCTTGCCGATGCTTGATCAGGCCGAACTCGAAGCGCTGCGCGACTGGGAAAACGGCCCGAGCCGGCCCTTGCCGCTTGGCACGATCGAGGCGGCGTTTGCCCGTCAGGCCGCGCTGCGGCCTGAGGCGCCGGCACTGTTGGGCGACGCCGGCGAGATCGACTACCGCACGCTCGACCAGACCGCCAATGCGCTGGCCGAGCGGCTGGTACTGGCGCAGGGCGTCAAGCCCGGCCAGATTGTCGCCGTGCTGCTCGAGCGCACCCCGCAATGGCCGCTGGCGCTGCTGGCCACGCTCAAGGCGGGGGCGGTCTATCTGCCGCTCGACCCGGCCTTCCCCGACACCCGTCTGCTTGATCTGATCGCCGATGCCGGTGCGGGCGTGGTGCTGACCGACGCGACCCAGGAAGCCCGCTTGCGCCGCGCCGGTCTGCCGCAGCAGATCGCCACGGTGGTGGCAGGCTTCGATCTGCCGGGCCGACCGGTGCCGCCGCAGACGGGGGGTGATCCGCTTGCGCCGGCCTATCTGATCTACACCTCGGGCTCGACCGGCCGGCCCAAGGCGGTCCAGGTCAGCCATCGTGCCTTCCTCAATATGATCGAAGACCAGATCGAGGCGCTCGATATGCAGCCCACGGACCGGGTATTGCAATTCGTCGCACCCGCTTTCGATGTGGCGCTGTTTGAAATCTTCCTGGCCCTGGGTTCGGGGGCAGCGCTGGTGCTGACCGACCGCGCCCGCACCGCCACGCCGCAAGGCTTTGTCGAGGCGTTGCGCCGCTACGGGGTGACGGTGGCGGCGGTGACGCCCGGTTTTCTCAACAGTCTGATCGAGCTGCCGCTGCTGCCGCTGCGCCTGCTCAACACCGGCGGCGAGTCGCCGCGCCGGGCCGATGTGGCGCGGGTGCTGGCGCAGGGCATCCGCTACATCAATGCCTATGGCCCGAGCGAAACCGCCGTCTGTGCGGCCTTTCACGAATGTCTCGACGCCGCAGGCGAGGGACCGCTGCCGCTGGGCCGACCCACCGCCAACACGGCGCTGCGCGTGGTGGCGCCCGATCTGACGCCGCTGCCGGTCGGCGTGCCGGGCGAGCTGCTGATCGAAGGGGTCGGGGTGGGCTTGGGCTATCTGGGCCAGAGTGCCCTGAGCGCCACCGTTTTCGGCCTTGCCGCCGACGGCACGCCGCGCTATCGCAGCGGCGACCGGGTAGTGCGGCGGGCCGACGGCTCACTGGTATTCCTGGGTCGGCTCGACGGTCAGGTCAAGGTGCGCGGCCACCGGATCGAGATCGGCGAAGTCGAGCGGGCGCTGGTCAGTCTGCCTGGCGTGATGGACGGCCGCGTGCTGGTGCGGCCCGTTGGCGACGATACGGCGCTGGTCGCCTACTGGACACCCACGGCCGAGGCGGCCCAGGTGGACGAAGCGGCCCAGCGTCAGCAACTGATCGAAGCTCTGGCGAGCCGACTGCCCGACTATATGGTGCCAAGGCTGTTGGTGCGCCTGACGGCACTGCCGCTCAACGCCAACGGCAAGCTCGATGTGGCTGCGCTGCCCGAGCCGCGGGCGGCGCTGAGCCATGACCGCACCGAGCCGGTCGGTCCGACCGAGACGGCACTGGCGCGACTGTGGTGTGAAGTGCTCGATCTGGCCCAGGTGGGCCGTCACGCCGACTTCTTTGCCCTGGGCGGGCGCAGTCTGGCCGCCAACCGGCTGGTATTGCGTGCGGCGCGTGCCTTGCAGCGGGCGGTGACACTGGCCGATCTGTATGCAGCGCCAACGCCGGCTTCGCTGGCGGCAAGGCTGGGTGGCGACTCGGCGCCCGGGGCGGCCCCGCTGGCGGCCCTGTCCGACACCGCCCCGGCGCCGCTGTCGCCGATGCAGCAGCGGCTGTGGGTGCTCCATGGCATCGGCCAGGCCAGCGCCGCCTACCATATCGCCGGAGCAAGCGAGATCGAAGGACCACTCGATCTGCCGGCCCTGCGCACCGCATTTGCCGATCTGGCCGGGCGCCATGCGGTGCTGCGCAGCCGGATCGTGGTCGAGGGCGCAGAGCCGCTGCAACGGCTCGACCCGCCCGGCGCGGTTGCCTGGCACGAGTTCGATGGCTCGGCATTGAGCCAAGACGAGCGGCGGGCGCGCTTGCTCGAATTCCGCGACCGGCCGTTCGATCTGGCGCAGCAATGGCCGCTGCGCGTGCTGTGGTGCCAGGAAGGTCCGGGACGCGGCAGCCTGCTGACGGTGCTGCACCATATCGCGGCGGACGGCTGGTCGATGCCGCTGCTGGCGCACGATCTGGCGCTGGCCTACGCTGCCCGCCGCGCCGGCCGCGCGCCCGACTGGCCGGCCCTGCCTTCGTCCTATCGCGAATTGTCGGTGCACTGGCGTGAATCGCTGGCGCGCGGCGATTTTGCGGCCGATGCCGATTACTGGCGGCGCGAGCTGGCCGGACCGCTGCCCACGCTCGATCTACAGACCGACTTCCCGCGCCCGGCAGTCCAGGGGCTGCGCGGCGCCACGCTGCGGCTGCCCTTGTCGCCGGCGACCCGCACGGCGCTGGCCAGCCTGGCCGAGCGCGCCCGCTGCGGCGAGTTTGCGGTGGCGCTCGCTGCGCTGCGGCTGCTGCTGTGGCGTCTGGCGGGCCAGACCGATCTGGTGATCGGTGCGCCGGTGGCCGGGCGACTGCATCCCGACAGCGAGCGGATGGTCGGCTGTTTCGTCAACACCCTGCCGCTGCGCGACCGCCTGGTGCCCGAGATGCCGTTCGCCGACTGGCTGGCGTGGACCGCGGCCAAGGTGGCGGAGGGGGTGCAGCACCAGGGCTATCCCTTCGACCGGCTGGTCGGGGAGCTGGGTCTGGAGCGCGATACGGCCCGCTCGCCGCTGTTCGATGTGATGTTGTCGGTCGAACCGCTGGGTGGACCGCTGCAACTCGACGGCGTCGTCTGTGCCGAACGCGAGCTGCCGCGCAGTGGCTCGCGTTGCGATCTGTGCTGGATGTTCGGTCTGGACGGCCAGGGCGGCCGGCTCGATCTGGAATACGACAGCGATCTGTTTGCCCCAGCCACGGTCCAGGCATTGGCCGAGCGGCTGTTCCGGCTGATCGAGGCCGCCGCGGCCACGCCGGCAGCAGCGCTCCATCGGCTCGACTGGCTGGCGCCTGCTGAACGGCATTGGCTGCTCGATACGCTCAATCCCGCCTCACCGGCACTGGCTGACAGCAGCGTGCTGGAGCGTTTCGAATACTGGGCCCAGGCAATGCCCGAGGCGCCGGCGTTGATCGATGATCGGGAGAGCTGGAGCTATGGCCGGCTTGACGCCGCCGCAGCCGACTGGGCAGCCCGCATCCAGGCGGCGCTGGGCGTCGAGGCGGCGGCCGGCCGGCATATCGCGCTGCAATTCGAGCGGGGGCCGGGCTGGATCGTGGCCGTACTCGCCGTGCTCAAGGTGGGTTCGGCCTATGTGCCGATCGAGCCCGATGCGCCGTCTGCACGCCGGCGTTTCCTGCTCGAAGACAGCGGCGCGGCGCTGCTGCTCTACGACCGGGAGCGCGAGCGCGACGATCTGCCGGCGCTGCCCTTGTTGCAGCTCGATGAAGTCGGCCACGGACAGCCCGTGCAGGTGGCGCGCCGTGGCGGCGAGGCCCCGATCTATCTGATGTACACCTCGGGCTCGACCGGTCGGCCCAAGGGCGTCTCGACACCGCAGCGTGCGGTGTTGCGGCTGGTGTCGGACAGCCGGTACTTCGAGCCCGTCACGGGCGACCGCTTGCTGCAACTGTCCAACTACGCCTTCGACGGCGCCACCTTCGATCTGTTTGCCGCGCTGTGTCATGGTCTGGCCCTGTGTCTGCCCGACCGTGATACGGCGATGGACCCAGAGGCGCTGGCCGATTTCGTCGAGCGGCACGGCGTCACCGTGTCGTTTGTCACCACGGCGCTATTCAACCAGTGGGTGCAAGCGGCACCGCAGTCGCTGCGCCGGCTGCGCAAGCTCTACTTCGGCGGCCAGGAAGCCAATCTGCCGCTGGTCGAACGGGCACTCGGGCTGATGCAGCCCGGCGCGCTGGTCCATGTCTACGGACCGACCGAAACCACCACCTTCTCCACCTTCCATGTGGTGCAACCTGCCGATCTGGCGGGTATCCATCCGCGTCTGCCGATCGGCTTGCCGATCGGTCACACCACGGCCCATGTGCTCGATGCGCTGGGCGAACCCGCGCCGGTCGGCGTGCCGGGCGAGCTGTATATCGGTGGGGCGGGGCTGGCGCTCGGTTATCTGGGCCTGCCGGAGACGACTGCCGAGCGTTTTGTGCGGGTCCGCTCGGTCGATGAGCCGCTCTATCGCAGCGGCGATCTGACCTTGCGGCGCGACGATGGCGCCATCGTGTTCCTGGGCCGGCTCGATGGACAGGTCAAGATTCGCGGCTATCGGGTGGAACTGGGCGAGGTCGAGCAGGCGCTGCTGACGCTGCCCGGGGTCGCCCAGGTCCATGTGATGCCGCGGGCGACGGCACAGGGCAATCTGGAACTGGTGGCCTATTACACCGTCGCGTCCGGGGCGCAGGTCGGGGAAGCCGTCTTGCGTGCTCATCTGGCCGAGCGGCTGCCGGGCTATATGCGGCCGGCGCACTGTGTCGCACTGGCGGCGCTGCCGCTGAACCGCAATGGCAAGGTGGACCGTGCCGCCCTGCCTGCGCCCGAACCTGCCGCAGCGCCGCTGGCGGCAGTGGTCGCGCCCAGCGAAGGTCGCGAGCAGGTGCTGTGGCAGTGCTGGGCCGAGGTATTGGGCCGGCAGGACTTTGGCGTCGAGGACAACTATTTCGCCCTGGGCGGCGATTCGATCCAGGCGATCCAGATCGCGGCACGACTGCGTGAACGGGGCTTCCAGCTCAAAGTCACCCAGTTGCTGCAAAGCCCGACCATTGCCGCGCTGGCGCCACAGTTGGCCGAACGCACGTCGGGTCGTGCGGCCGTGTCGGTCGAGTGGGGCCAGGCGCCGTTGTTGCCGATCCAGCACTGGTTCCTCGAACAGGACTTCAGCAGCGCCCACCATTTCAACCAATCGATATTGCTGGTGTTGCCGGCCGCTACCACGCTGGCGACGGTGCAGAGTGCGCTGGACCGGCTGATCGACCGGCACGATGCCCTGCGGCTGCGTTTTGGCCGCGATGCGTCCGGGCGGCCATGGCAGCGTTTCGAGTCGGCACAGCCGGCTGCGCTGCGCGAGGTCGGCTGTACCGAGCTGGCGCAGATGCAGGCCGATATCGCCGCGACCCAGGCGTCCTTCCGCCCGGCCGAGGCGCCGCTGCTGCAAGCGGTGCTCTACCGTCTGCCCGAGGCGGCCCGCCTGTTCCTGACCATTCATCACTGGGCCGTGGACGGGGTGTCATGGCGCGTGCTGCTCGACGATCTGTCCCGCTTGCTCAAGGACGAGCAGGCCGAGCTGCCGCCGCGCACCCATTCGCCGGCCGCCTGGGCGCGCCGGCTGGCGGCCGAGCCACGCTTTGTCGAGCAGCGTGCCTATTGGCGCGAGCGGTTGGGACAGCCGTGCGGTCATCTGCCGCAGCTGCGCGCCGAGGCGGTGCCGGCGCCAGTCGAGGCGCGGCCGCTGCTGGCGTTCGTGCTCGATTCGACCGCGACCGGCCTGCTGCTTGGCGACGGTCATACGGCCTATCAGACCCAGGGTGACGAGCTGTTGCTGGCCGCCTGGCTGCGCACGCTGGCGCAGATCCAGTACCACCCGGTCTGCCGTATCGCACTCGAAGGGCATGGTCGTGAGCCTTTGTTCGATGACCTCGATCTGTCGCGCAGCGTCGGTTGGTTTACCGCGATGTATCCGCTTTGCGTGCAGGTCGATGCCGAGCAGTGGTCGCTGTGCGTGCGCCAGGTCAAGGAAGCGCTGCGGGGAGTGCCCGACCGTGGGCTCGGCTATGGGGTGCTGCGCTATCTGCACGGTGATGCCGAGCTGGCGCACGGACCGGTCGCCGAAACCAGCTTCAACTACCTGGGCCGCTTCGACGATGCCATGCCGTTGCTGCTGGCACCCGAATCGACCGGCGACGAGATCGCGCCCGATACCCGTCTTCCCCATGCGCTCGATGTAACGGCCGAGGTCAAGGACGGCTGCCTCCATGTGCGGATGGTGGCCGACAGCGGCCGCTACCCGCTTGCGCTGTTCGAGACGCTGCGGCGCGACTTCGAGCGCAATCTGCATGAGCTGGCCGAACACTGCCGTGATTGCAGCGCGCCGCAACTGAGCCCGAGCGACATCGACTTCGACGGGATGGACATCGCCGCGCTCGATGCCTTCCTCGACGATCTGGAGCAGAGCGTGCGATGAAATGGCCGGCGGAGACGGAATCGAGCCGTCTCCGCCTGTCCGTTTGAAAAGGAAAATTTCAGGAAAAAACGGTGCTAGATGTATGTCAGTAAATATTCAGAAATAAATATTTTACTTGTCCAGAGGGAAGTTATGGCGTCCCGGCGACCGATCCGTCATCGCTCGCCTCAACCTTGCAAGGAGGAAGTCGCATGACCGATTCAAAAAAGACATCCTCGCACCGCCATGGCCAACGGCCGGCCGGTGCCAAACGGCACGAGGCGAAATCCGCCAGCGCCCAAACGGCTGGCACCGCAGCAAATCCGTCCGGCGCCAACACAACCAAGCAGGCCGCCCAGGCAGAAACCGGCACGCAACCCGCCGACCAACGCCAGGCTGCCCTGCAACCCTCGGATGAATCGCTGGTGCGCCCCGCTGGTGCCAAAGCCGAACCTCAGCGCCAAACCGCCGAAGCCGCATCGATGCGACCGGGCGATACCCAGGCCGATCCTGCCCTGAAAGGCTCGGGCAGCGCTTCGCTTGCGCCGACCCAAGTCAAACTCGACCTGTCGTCGAAGCCATCGGATGCCCCCTCGCCGCATCCAAACGACACAAAGACAAACCCGACCTCGAAGGCGTCGGATGCCTCATCGGTGCATCCGAGCGAGGCGAGGACGGAGCCGGCGTTGAAGGCATCGGATGCCTCATCGGTGCGTCCGAGCGAAGCGAAAGCGGAACCGTCGCGGAAGGTGTCGGGTGCCTCATCGGTACGTCCGAGCGAAGCGAAAGCGGAACCGTCGCTGAAGGTGTCGGGTGCCTCATCGGTACGTCCGAGCGAAGCGAAAGCGGAACCGTCGCTGAAAGTGTCGGGTGCCTCATCGGTGCGTCCGAGCGAAGCGAAAGCGGAACCGTCGCTGAAAGTGTCGGGTGCCTCGTCGGTGCGTCCGAGTGAAGCGAAAGCGGAACCGTCGCTGAAGGCGTCGGGTGCCTCGTCGGTGCGTCCAGGCGAGGCGAAAGCGGCGCCGGCATTGAAGGCGTCGGATGCCTCGTCGGGGCGTCCGAGCGAGGCCAAGGCGGAGTCGGTGTTGAAGGCGGGCAGCGCTTCTTCACACGAAAGCAGTGCCAAGAAGGATGCGACGCCCAAGAAGTCTGAGGCGGCGTCAGGGCCAGCCGGTGGCGATAAGCAGTCGTCTTCTGAGCCAGAGCGCAGCGTCCCGGCCGTGGTTGCCGAATCGGCCCAGCCGGCGCCGGTTCAGCCTGCCAAGGTTGAGGTTGCCGCAGCCCCCGAATCGTTGCCGGCTGTCGCTGAAGTCGTGCCCTCCAGCAAGCGCCAGCCGTCGGTGCGCAAGAAAGCCGGTCTGCTCAAACCGATCTCGAAGGAGGAATCGGTGTCGGCACGTCGCCATTACGCCGAGGACATTGTGCGTGAACATGCCCTGCTGGCGGGCGCCTCGATGGCGATTCCGGTGCCCTTGATCGATACCCTGGCGAGCTTTGCCATCCAGTTGAAGCTGGTGCGTCGCCTGTGCCAGCTCTATTCGGTCGATTTCACCGAACACCGGCTGCGGGCGCTGCTGGCGGCCACGGTCGGTGGTGTATCGACGGGCTGGGCGGCCGGCAGTGCGCTGGCAGCGGTATCGGTGGCGAGTTTCTTTACCAGTTTCGTCCCCTCGGCGGTGATCGCCTCGGGACTGACCTATGCCATCGGCCAGGTGTTCATCGCCCACTTTGAAACCGACGGCACGCTGTCCGACCTCGACCCCCATTACGCCGCCGCCGAAGTGATCCGTCACCAGGCTGCGCGGCAGAGCCGGTGATCCCATCCATGATCGAACGCAGCAATATCAAGAATCTGTACGCCCTGTCACCGCTACAGGAAGGCATGCTCTACCACGCCCTGCGCGAACCCGACTCGCACGCCTATTTCGAGCAGATCGACTACGGACTCGACGGCCCGCTCGATGTGGTGCGCTGGCAGGCGGCGTGGCAGAAGCTGGTGGATCGCCATGACATCCTGCGCACCGTGTTTGCCGTGCGCAAGGTGCCGCAACCGGTGCAACTGGTGTTGAAGCAGGCGCCCTTGCTGTTCCATTACGAAGACCTGAGCGCACTCGACGCCGAAGCGCGCCAGAGTGCGATGGCGCGCTACAAGGCGGCCGATGTGGCACGCGGCTTCGAGCTGACCCGCGAAGTGCCGCTGCGGCTGGCGCTGTTCAAGGTGGGCGAGCGGCTGCACCGGGTGGTGTGGAGCTTTCACCATATCCTGCTCGATGGCTGGAGTCTGGCCATCCTTGAACGCGACCTCGATGCGCTCTACCTGGCCGAGTTGCACGGCACGCCGCTGCGTCTGCCCCCGGCGCCGCCGTTCTCGGCCTATATCCGCTGGCTGGCAGACCGCGACCGCCACGCCTCGCGCGATTTCTGGCGCACGCTGCTGGCGGGCTTCGAGATCGCCACCCCGATGCCGCACCGGCTCGAAGCCCGGTTCGGTACGGCAAGTCAGCAGGATTACGCTGCCGGTGAAGTCCGCCACACCCTGGCGCCGGCGACGGTGGCCGGGTTGCAGACGCTGGCGCGCGAAGCCGGCGTCACCCTGAGCGAAGTGGTGCAGACGCTGTGGGGGCTGCTGCTGGGTCGGCTCAACGGCCGGCGCGATGCGGTATTTGCCGCCACCGTCTCGGGGCGGCCCAGCGATCTGGCCGAAGCCGAGCGGACCGTGGGGATCTTCATCAATGCCGTGCCGGTACGGGTGCGCTTTGACGACAATCCGCCGCTGCGCCAGCTGCTGGGCCGGGTCCAGCAAGCGGCCATCGCCGCGCGCGAGCATCATCATCACCCCCTGTCCGAAGCGATGAACGACCACCCGCTGCGGCAGGCGCTGATCGACCATGTGCTGGTGTTCGAGAACTACCCGCAGGCCGAGGCCACGGCACCCGACCCCGATCTGCCGCGCCCCATCGAAGACGACGTCGGCCTGTTCGAATACACCCACTATCCGTTCGAATGCCAGTTCCTGCCCGGCGACGACACGGTATTGCGGCTGCGTTTCCATCGTGGTCTGTACGACAGCGCCGTGATGGCCGAAGTGGCTGCCCGTTTCGAGACCCTGGCCGAAGCTGCTATCGCCAACCCGGAGCAGGGCGCCATCGAGCTGGCCGAGGCCGAGCGGCGCACCCCGGCGCCCGGGCCGATCGGCGTTGCTGCGAGCTTCACCGCCGAACCCGTCGCCGACGCCGCCCGCCGCTGGCTGCGTGAATGGGCCTGTCCGGCCGAGATCGTGCTCGCGCCCTATAACCAGTGCCTGCAAGCGCTGCACGATCCGGCCAGCCCGCTCAACCGTGGCCGCTTCGGCCTGTTGCTGTTCCGCTTTGCCGACGCGCTGCGCGATCTGGCCGATGACGGACAGGCGCTGAGCCAGCTCGACCAGCTCGGCAGCGCCATGCTCGACGCGGTACGGAACCGGCCGGGCGGATTGCCGTTGGTGGTATTCGGCCTTCCCTGTGCCGGCACCGACTCGGCCGAAGCCCGACACGCCCAGGCCTGGCAGCGGCGCTTCGAGGCCGAAGTGGCTGAGCTGCCCGGCGTGACGGTGCGCCAGATCGACGAGCTGCTGCGTCAGGAAGTGGACGGTCCCCTGTTCGACCCGGTCGCCGATCTGGTCGGCCATCTGCCGTATTCGACGGCCGGCTGTGCCGCTCTCGGGGCCGAGCTGGCCCGTGCCGTGGTCTGCCGTGCCCGGCCGCCGTTCAAGGTGATCGCCGTCGATTGCGACAACACCTTGTGGGGCGATGTCTGCGGCGAGGTCGGACCCGAAGGCGTGGTGCTGAGCGAAGGCCATCTGGCCTTGCAGTCCTTTCTGCTGGCCCGTCGGGCCGAGGGCTGGCTGATCGCGCTGGCCAGCAAGAATGTCGAGGCCGATGTCTGGGCAGTCTTCGAGCGCCGGTCCGAGATGCTGCTCAAGCGCGAACATGTCTCGGCGGCGGCGATCAACTGGCAGCCTAAATCGGACAATCTGCGGGCACTGGCCCGCGAGCTGAATCTGGGCGTTGACAGTTTTGTGCTGCTCGATGACAGCCCGGCCGAATGCACCGAAGTGATGAACGGCTGCCCCGAAGCGCTGGCGCTGCCCCTGCCGGCCGATGCGCGCCAGTTCCCGGCCTGGCTGGCCCGGGTCTGGGCCTTCGATGTGGCTGAGATCACCCGCGAGGACCGCGAACGGGCCGATCTGCTGCGTGCCGAGCGCGAACGCGATTCGCTGCGGGAGCGGCTGAGCGAGCGCGACGACGGTACCTTTGCCCGCCAGATCGGGCTGACCGTGCGTATCGGGCCGGCGCGGCCGTGGCAGTGGACGCGGCTGTCGCAACTGAGCCTGCGCACCAACCAGTTCAATCTGAGCGGACGCCGGCGCAGCGAGTCTGAAATCGGCGAATTCGCCACCACAGCGGGCCAGATGGCGCTGGCCGTCGAGGTCGAGGACCGCTTCGGCCGCTATGGCCTGACGGGCGCGCTATTGCTGCGGCTGGACAGCCCCGGCCGCTGCCTTGAAATCGATACGCTGCTGTTGAGCTGCCGTGTCCTGGGCCGCCGCGCCGAATGGGCCATCCTGTGCGCGCTGGGCCGGCTGGCTCGCCGCAGCGGCTGCGAGCGGATCACGGCACCGCTGCGTCCGACCGAGCGCAATCAGCCGGTCCGTGATTTCCTGGCCACAGCACCGTGGCGTTCGCTGGGAGACGATAACTTCGAGTGTCGCCTGAGCGAGCTCGGCGCTGAAATCGATGCCGTCACGCTGCTCGATGATTACTGCTTCCCCGAACAGGAGCCGGCAGCACCGCCGCCGAGCGCCATAACGTCTGTTCCCACCTCGACCGAGCCGACCACCCGACTGGTGCGGCCGGCCTTCCCGCTGGCCTTGGTCAACGAAGCGCGCCTGCGCCACGGCCTCCACTATCTGCCGCTGCTTGCCTATTGCCGTGGCTGGACAGCCGCTGCAACGGTCCAGTCCGGTCACGCTGCGCCAGTCAGCACGCCACCAGCGGGTCCGGCCGAAGAGAAAATCGCCGCCATCTTTGCCGAGGTGCTGGGCCACAGCGCCATCGACGCGCTGCGACCGTTTGCCGAGCAAGGCGGCCATAGCCTGCATGCGGTGCGGGTGGTCTCGCGGATCGAACACGTCTTTGGCTGTGCCATCGCGCTGGTGGATTTCTTCCGCCACGACACCGTGCGGGCACTGGCGGGTCTGCTTGCGGCCAGTCCGGCCTCGGCAGCGGGTCGCCGCCCCATCGCGCCGGTTGCCGAGGCGGAGCACTATCCCGTCTCGCCGCAGCAGGAGCGGATGTGGCTGCTGAGCCGGCTCGGTGCCGCCTCGGCCTATCAGCTCGGTGCCGCCTTCCGCCTGCGTGGCCGGCTCGATGCGCAGGCGCTGGCGGCGGCGGTGACGGACACCGTGGCGCGTCATGACATGCTGCGCACCATCTATCTGGAGACGGCCGAGGGGCTGCGGCAATGCATCCTGCCCAAGGGCCCTGTGCTGGAAGTGTGCGACTGGCCCGGAGAGGCCGAATCGGCCAGCCGCGAGATCGGCCGCCGCTTGCGCGAGCCGCTGCGGCTCGACGCCGAGCCGCCGGTGCGCTTTCTGCTCTACCGGCTGGGTCCGGCCGAAGCGGTGCTTGGCATCGTGCTGCACCATATCGCCGGCGACGGCTGGTCGTTCGGTCTGCTGCTCGATAGTCTCGCTGCCGCCTATAACGGCCGGCCCGACCGCGAGGGCAGCGTGCTGCGCTACCGCGACTACGCCGTCTGGACCCGCTCGGCCGAGGCCGCGCAGGAATGGCAGCGGGCGCGTGCCTACTGGCGCGAACGGCTCGCTGCACCCGGTCCGATCGCCATGATTCCGCCTGACCGGCCCCGTCCGGCTCAGCCTTCGGGACGCGGCGCCAGTGTCGAGCGCCGACTGTGCGCCGATGCCGAGCTGCTGCAACGGCGGCTGGCGGCGCAGCGCAGCGGCCTGTTCGGCTTTGTGACGGCGGCGCTGGCCGTGCTGCTGTATCGGCATGATCGCGAAGGCCGGGTCCGTCTCGGTACACCGGTGGCCGGCCGCGACCGGCCCGAGATCGAAAGCACGGTCGGGCTGTTTGTGAATACCGTGGTGCTCGATCTGGAACTCGACGGCGAGGACAGTTTTGCCGAGGTGCTGAGCAGCGCCACCGAGCGCGCCCAGGCTGCGCTTGACCATGCCGCCTGGCCGTTCGACCGGCTGGTCGATGAACTGACGCCGGTGCGGCAGCCGGGCCGTCATCCGTTGTTCGACGCCCTGTTGGTGCTGCAAAACTCGCCGCGTCCGCCCGCCTCGCTCGAAGGCGTGGCCGTCGACGATCTGCCGCTCGACAGCGAAGGCGCGGCGTTCGATCTGGTATTCGAGTTCGGCGTGGACCGCGACGGTGCGCTGTCGTGTCGGCTGCGCTACAGCCTCGATCTGTACGAGCCGGCCACAGCCGCGCGGCTGCTGGCGCGGCTTGAGACGCTGCTGAGTGCTGCACTGGACCAGCCGCAGCGGCCCATCGGTTCGCTGCCGCTGCTCGATGGCAGCGAAGCCGCACTGCTGGCCGGTTTCGGCCGGGGCGAGCCGCAGGCGGCGCCATTGGCCGATCTGGGGCGCTGGTTCAGCGAGCAGGCCGCCCGCACGCCCGAGCGCACGGCCTTGCGTGGCGAAACGGGTACGTTCAGCTACGCCGAACTCGACCGCCGCGCCCGCCGGCTGGCCCATACCCTGTTGCGCCAACCGGGCGTCGTGCCCGGCAATATCGTGGCCGTCCTGCACGAGCGCGACGCCGACTGGGCCGTGGCGCTATTGGCCACGCTACAGGCCGGTTGCGTCTATCTGCCGCTCGACCCGCGTCATCCCGACGCCCGGCTGCGCGAGCTGATCGAAGATGCCGGCGCCCTGACGGTGCTGACCCGCCCTGCGCTGGCGCACAGGTTGCGGGCGGCCGGGGTGCCGACGATGGTCGAGTTGTTCTGTGAGCAAGGGGAGGGCGAGGCGGCCGAGCTGCCGGCGGTCCGTCCCGACCCCGACGCACCTGCCTATCTGCTCTATACCTCGGGCTCGACCGGCCGGCCCAAGGGCGTGAAGGTATCGCAGCGCGCCTTTGCCAATATGATCGCCGACCAGATGCAGGCCTTTGCCATGACGGCCGACGATACGGCGCTGCAACTGGCGGCCTGCTGTTTCGATGCCTCGCTGTCGGAATGCTTCATGGCCTGGCTGTGCGGCGCCGCGCTCGCCCTGGTCGATGGCGCGACCGCCCGCGATCCGGTCCGGCTCGGCCGTTTCCTGCGCGACCATCAGGTATCGGTGGCCACTTTCACCCCGTCCCATCTGCGCCATCTCGACCCGGCCGATCTGGCCAGTCTGCGCTGTCTGATCCTGGCGGGCGAGGCGGCGTTTGCCCATGACCTCGAACGGGTCGCCCGGCCCGGACTGACGGTCTTCAACGCCTACGGTCCGACCGAGACGGCCGTCTGCGCCACGCTGGGCGCAGTTGCCGCCGCCGACGGTCAGGGCCGGTTGCCGATCGGGCGGCCGATTGCCAACAGCCGGATCCGGATCGTCAACGCCCAGGACCATGACCAGCCCATCGGCGTCGCCGGTGAACTGTGCGTCGAAGGCATCGGCGTGGCGCTTGGCTATCTCAACCGTCCGGGCGAGTCCCTGGCGCGTTTCTACCGCACCGCAGCCGGCGAGCGCGGCTATCGCACCGGTGACCTGGCGCTGTGGCGCGACGACGGTCGGCTGATCTATCTGGGCCGGCGCGACGATCAGGTCAAGATTCGCGGTCAGCGCTGTGAGCCAGGCGAGCTGGAAGCCGCCTTGCTGGCCCAGCCCGGTGTCACGGCTGCGGCCGTGACGGTCGAAACCGGCGTCGATGGCGACCAGTTGCTCGCTTTCCTGTGCGGTGAGCCGACCGATGAGGCTGTATTGCGCCACCGGCTGGCGGCGCTGCTGCCGCCGCATCTGCTGCCGGCCCGGCTGCGCTGGCTCGACCAGCTGCCCCTGACCGTCAACGGCAAGGTGGACCGGGCCGCGCTGGCGGCCCTGCCTGTTGCCCCTTCTGCCACTACCACCCCGCTTCCCGCTTCGCCGTGGCTTGAGACCGTGCTCGAAGGCTTTCGCAGCGTGCTGCCGACGATCGAGATCGATGCCGACTTCTTCGCTGCGGGCGGCAACAGCCTGGCGGCGATGCGGCTGGCTCGCGAACTCGAACGACGGCTTGGTCTGCCGTGCCCGGCCGAGCTGATCTTCGAGCACCCCAGCCCACGTCGGCTGGCCGACGCGCTGGCGCGTCCGTGCGCCACCACCGTCAGCAGCGGCCGGCTGCGCCGCTATGGCGCGGGAAACAGCGACAGCACCTTGCTGGCGCTGCCGCCATCACCAGGACTCGGCGTGGTCTACGCGGCACTTGCCGCCCATTGGCCCGGCCGCAGTCTGCTCAGCCTCGATGTCGACTTCGAGCAGATCGCCCCCTGGCTCGACGGTCTGGCCGATGAGGTCGCCGACTGCCGCGATGGCAAGCGGCTGACCCTGCTCGGCTATTCGGGCGGCGGCAAGCTTGCTTTGGGGCTGGCGGCCCGGCTGGCTGATCGCGGTTGCGCGGTGGAGCGGGTGTTGTTGCTCGACTGCTGGCATGTTGACGGCGCGCGCGAAGCTGCCGCGACCCCGCTGAGTGAGGGATTGGTGGCCTTGGCGGCACAGCCGGGCGAGCGCCTCACTGCGGCGCGCGAGCGGCTGTTGCAGCGCGAGCGTCGCTATCGCGAGGCGATCGATGCCTTCCTGCCGACCGAGCCATTGGTCTGTCCGGTGGTCCATCTGCTGGCCGATCTCGGCGGCGCTCTGCCGCCGCACCAGTGGTGGCGCGACTGGTCGCATCTGGCGACCGGTTACGAGGAGATTCCGCTTGGCGCCAGCCACCACCAACTGCTGGCCCCGGCCCAACTGCAAGCCAGCGCGGCAGCCATTCTGGCTGCCTGGCAGGGCGCTGACGCGGCGGTGGGTTAAGGGTTTTGGAAAAAATATGGACAGAGAGGTGCAAGTAAAAAAGACAAATTAAATAAAAAATGAATAAAGATTGATGCTTCGATCCAGCCGCGCCGGCCGTTCCCGAGAGAGGGGAAAGGCCGGCCAGACGGAGCGATCAAGCGCCTTGCTGAAAAGCCCGGGAGGCGCCGATGCCTGTCGGCGCCCATCCACGGTAACTCTGCCGCACCCTCGTCGACCGAGGCGGCGACTCGTATCGAACCCGGTCGGCAGCCGGTGGGTCCGGCCTGTCGACCGTTGTTTATCCGAACCGGACAGAAAGGACGTTGAACATGGCTTTTACCCGTAGTAGCCCGATAAGCTGGCTGCTGGCTGGCCTGCTACTGCCCCTGGGGCTGGGCGGTTGCAACGACGACTCGGGCAGCGATACGCCAGTCACCCCGCCCGTACAGGCCCAACCCGAATGCCTCGGGCCGATCGAAGGCTTGGCGGTGCCGGCCGGCTCACCCCAGGTGCTCTATACCAGCCGCAGCCATGACAGCATCGACGCTGCCACCAATTCGCTGGTGGTGGCCGCCTTTACCGCGGCACTCGACCCCAACAGCATCGACGCCAACTCGATCACCGTGCGCAATGAAAGCGGCACGGCGGTGACCGGCCGGGTCCGCTACGACTCGACCCTGCCTGGCATCGTCTTCGACCCGGCCGAGCTGCTGGCGGGCAACCAGCGCTATTCGGCCAGACTGTCCACCTCGATCAAGAGCAGCACCGGCCAGCCCCTGAGCCGCGAATACTGCTGGCAGTTCAAGGTAGCAGGCGCCCGGCGCGATACCGAGGAACAGCGGCAGATCCAGATCATCGTCGATCAGTCGACCGAGCAATATGATATTCCGGGCACGGCCATGTCGATCCGCTACCCCGACGGCACCACCTGGAGCACCACCAGCGGCTACGCCGACCTGACCACCCGCCAGCCGATGACCGCCAATACGCGTTTCCGCATCGGCAGCAACACCAAGCCGCTGGTCGCGACGGCCATCCTGCAACTGGCCGGCGCCGGCCGGGTCGGGCTCGATGATCCGGCGACCAAGACGCTGGGTCCGGTGATGCAGACCTATCTGCCGACCTACAATATCGCCCCGATCACGGTGCGCAATCTGCTTCAGCACACCAGCGGCCTTGGCAACTTCACCACCAACCAGACCTGGGGTACGGCGTTCGAATCCCAGCCCATGGCCTTCTACCACCCGTATGAGCTGCTCCAGTACGCCAATAACGTGCCGAACCGGCCGGCCTACGGCACCTTCAGCTATTCCAATACCAACTATGTGCTGCTCGGGCTGATGCTGCCCTATCTGAGCGGTACGCTGTATGAGGAGGCGGTGGAGGAATGGGTGCTGCGACCCCATGGCCTCAACGGCACCTCGATCCCCAGAATGGGCGATATCACGCTGCCTACGCCGTTCTCGCGCGGCTATTATGTGGACAGCCTCACCGGTCTGTTCTCCGATGTGACGATCCGCGACCCGTCGACCGTCTGGTCCTCGGGCGATGTGATCTCGACCACCGAGGATCTGGCCAAGATCGCCACGCTGCTCGGGCGCGGCACCTTGCTGACGCCGGCGATGCAGCAGCAGCGTATGCAGTTCATCCCGTTCACGGGCGAGAGCAATCTGAGCTACGGCCTGGGCATCGTCCGCGACAACGGCGCCAACCTGATCGGCCACCAGGGCGGGATGATCGGCTATACCTCGCAGATGTACTACGTGCCGGACAAGGATGTCTCGCTGTCCTTCTTCTATAACCGCACCCTGGCCATGCCCGACTACAGTGCAGTAATGACCTATAAGGTATTACAGAAACTGTGGCCGACCCGTCCGGTACCGGCCAGCAGCGTGATGCTGCGCCAAGAAGCGGCCTATGCCGGCGAACAGCGCCGGCCGGGCTTCCTAACCGAGTATTGATCCTGCGCTAGGAGAACGTTGCAGTGACCTCTCCCCCCGCTGCCGTTCTCTCCCGCCGACCGCTGCCCCTGTGGCTGCTGGTCGGCGGCATGGTGTCGCTGGTGATCGGCTTTGTGCTGGCGCTGGTGGCGCTGCTCAACTACGCCAACTTCCGCAAGAATCTGCATGAACAGCATGTCACGCGCTATCTGGTGCTGGCGCGCGACCTGCGCCAGACCGTCGAGGCGGGCATGAACATCGGCCTGACCCCGGCTGCCAACGAGCGTCTGCCGCAGATACTCAACGGCCTGCGGCTGCGCCATTCGGGGATCAGCTTCGCCGGGCTCAGCAATCAGGAAGGCCGCTGGTTGCTCGGCAATGGCGATGTGCCCGAGCAATCGGCCGACTACTGGCGCGACCATGCCGCCGCCACCGCCGCCGACAGTTGGTGGCGGGCACGCAGCGGCGACAGCTATCTGGTCGGGCTGTCCTACGTCAACAATTTCGGGGTCAAGGAAGGAGCGGTGGTGATCGCCTACGACCGGCGCGGGATCGATGAGATTACCGACGCCATGTTGACCCGGCTGGCCCAGGCGGCACTGGCGACCCAACTGCTGTTTACCTTGCTGAGCCTGATCGGTGCCTGGCTGCTGACCCGCCGTTTCACCAGCCAGATCGACCAGGTGGCCGGCTCGCTCGATCTGATGGCGCGCGATGAGGCAGTGAGGCTGCCGCCCAATCAGCTCGATCAGTCCTTGCAGGAAGGGGTGCAGCGTTTTATCGATCAGATCCGTGCCGCCGACCGCGAGCTGGCGCGGGTGGAAGCCGATCCGGACGAGGCGGAAGGGGCCGGTGAGGGAGCGTCGTCATGACCTTGCAGACCCGCCTGATCCTGATGTCGACCCTGCTGGTGATCGGTTCGGCCATCGTGCTGTCCTGGCTGGCGCTGGGCCATTTCGAGCGCACCCTGCCGCCCGAGATGGCACGCACCGTGGCCGTGGTGGGCCGCTCGGCCGGCGGGGTGCTCGAGAGCGCCTACCGCAGCGGTGTGCCGCCCGATGCCCTGGTCGGTGCTGTCGAGTTTCTCGACTCGGTGCGACGTGACAACCCCGGCGTCGACTATCTGGCGATTGCCGACCCGGCGGGCAATATTCTCTATCGCAGCGGCGCGGCCCTGCCGGTCGGACTTGGCCGGATCGCCCGGCCAAGTCCGACCGATGCCGACGCAGCCCAGACGATACGGGTCGGCGACTACTACGATACCCGCCTGCCGCTGGCCGATGGCGTCAGCGTGCTCCATCTGGGCCAGCAGGCCGCGATTGTCGAGGACCAGATCAGGGAATTGGGCTACGACGTGCTGACCGTGCTGATCGTTGCCACCCTGATCGCCATGGAGCTGTTGCGCTTTGTGCTGACGATCTGCGTGCAGGGGCCGGCGACGCTATTGCATGAATTCCTGGCGCGGGTCGGCCGTGGCGACTTCCGCCACTATCTGCCGCCGGGCTACCAGGGGGGCATCGGCCGGCTCAATGGCCCGCTCAACCGCCTGATGGACGCACTCAACCGGCGCGCCGACACCCTGCGCCGGCTGCGCCACGGCGCGCTTGAGCGGGTGCGCGGTTTCCAGTTCCATCTGGCCGAACAGTCGCTGACCCTGCGCGATACGGCGGTGGACTATATCCGCTGGCCGTTCTTCCTGCTGATCTTTGCCGAATCGCTGTCGCTGTCGTTCTTCCCGCTGTTCGTCGGTCAGTTCTATTCGCCGCACTGGGGACTGTCGCGCGAGCTGGTGATCGGCCTGCCGATCTCGATCTTCATGTTCGTCTGGGCCTTGTCGATGCCGTGGGCCGGGCTGTGGGGCGACCGGGTCGGCCACCGCCGCGCGTTTGCCATCGGCGCGACGGTGACCTGCGCGGGCCTGCTGCTGACAGCCGGGGCGCAGAGCCTGTTCGATCTGGTGCTGTGGCGTTCGATGACGGCGCTGGGCTATGGGCTGGTGTTCGTGACGGCGCAAAGCTATATCGCCAACAACACGCCGCCCGAGCAGCGCACCAAAGGCATGGCGATCTTTCTGGCGAGCTTCTTTGCCGGCTCGCTGTCGGGCGCGGCAATCGGCGGCATCCTGGCCGACCGGGTCGGCTATGGCATGACCTTCCTGCTGTCGGCCGGGCTGAGCGCCGCCACGGCGCTGTTTGCGCTGCGTTTCCTCCATGCCCAGCCGGTAGCGCCGCAGGCAGCCAAGCGCAAGCTCAGCCTGGGCGACTTCCGTCTGCTGCTGCGCAATCCACGTTTCGTCGCGATCACCTTCCTGGCGGCGATTCCATCCAAGATCGCGCTGACTGGTTTTCTCTACTATGCCGCGCCGCTCTATCTCAAATACCTGGGCAGCAACCAGTCGTCCACCGGCCGGGCGATGATGGCCTATGGGCTGGTGATCGTGGCGGTGTCGCCGATGATTGCCCGGCTCGCCGACCGCTTTGGCCATCAGCGCTGGTTTGTGGGGATCGGCGGCTATATGGCGGCGCTGGCGATGCTGGCGATCTATCTCGAGGACAATACCTTTGGAGTGGCGCTGAGCATCACCTTGCTGGGCGTCGCCCACTCGATCGGCGTGTCGCCGCAACTGGCACTGGTCGGCGATTTCTGCAAGGACGTGGTACGCGAGGTCGGGATGGGAACGGCCACCGGCATCTTCCGGCTGATCGAGCGGTTGGGGAATGTGCTGGGACCGCTGATTGCCGGTCTGCTGATTACCCACTATGGCTTCAAAGGGGCCTTCTACGGCATCGGCATTCTGTGCCTGGTGTGTGCCACGCTGTTCACGGGCTTTTTCCAATGGATAGAACACCGCGACCGTCGCAAGGAGGCTTGATGGCCTGGCCCCGTCGCCGTTTTCTGCTGGGCTTGACGGCCATCCTGGCCACGACCGCCACGTATCCGGCTGGCGAGCGGCCGCCCTGGCGCATCATGCTGATCCTCTATCGGGGCATGACCGAGGCCGAGAAGGGCTTTATGGAGTATTTCAGCCGGCGTGGTATCGCGGCCGAGTTTATCGTGCGCGATGCCCACGAGGACCGGCGCCGCATCGCCGAGTTTGTCCGGGAAGCCCGCACGCTGCGGCCCGATCTGATCTACACCTTCGGCACCACGGTGACGGCCGAGGTGGCCGGGACGATCGATACGGTCGATCCGACCCGCCATATCACCGATATTCCCCTGGTCTTCAATATCGTGGCCGACCCGGTCGGTGCCCGGTTGGTGCCAAGATTGACATCGTCGGGGCGCAATCTGACCGGGGCGTCGCATCTGGTGCCGATGGATGCCCAACTGCGGGCGCTCCATAGCGTGCGCCCTGCGAGGCGGCTGGGGGTGATCTACAACCCGGCCGAGGCCAATTCGATACTGACCATCGCCCAACTCAAGGCTGCCGTAGGACGCGAGACCACGCTGTTACTGGCACCGATGACGCTCGATGCCGATGAGAAACCGGTGATGAGCGAACTCGCAGCCGTCATGAACCGCTTGTTGGTGCAGCAGCCCGACTTTCTCTATCTACCGTCGGACTCCTTCGTGATCGCCAACGCCCGCCGCATCATCGAACCGGCCCGCGCTGCCGGCGTGCCGGTGTTTTCCGCCGCAGAAACCCCGATCCGCCAGGCCGGGGCGCTGCTGGGCCTGGTCAGCCGCTACTACAACCTGGGCGAATTCGTCGGCTACAAGGCCGAGCAGATCCTGCTCGGCGGCAAACGCCCGGCCGATATCGAAATCGACCGGCTCAACCGCTTCTCCTATCTGGTGAATATGGAAGCGGCCAAGCAGTTGAAGGTCTATCCGCCGGTGTCGGCGTTCAAGTTTGCGGAGGTGGTGAAGTTCTAAGACCACTGCGCTGTCAGCAGGGCATCCAGATGAGCCAGCACCGCTAGGTGCAGCCCATAAGCTGCCATGACGGGCAGTCATGAGCTTTGGGCGGACAGAGGCAAGCGGGCCTTATACCGCTTGGCGACTGATGCATCTGGCCGTTCTGGACGCCACGCTTGGCGCATTTCCTTTGCAAGTGGCGTCACTGGCAACATTGGCTGATTGGCCTCAGCCTGATGCGTCGTGGCCGGAGCCGCTGACGCCGAGTTAGCTGGAACGGCGCCAAGGCAAATTCACCCACCTTGCTCAGTCGGCCAACTTCCAGCCGACCGTTTCACCGGCTCGCAGCGGCACCAGGGTGTCGCCGCCGGCGTAGGGCAGGCTGGCCGGGACTTCGACGGTTTCCCGGGTCAGGGTGATGGTGTCGGCATTGGCCGGCAGACCATAGAACAGCGGGCCGAAACGGCTGGCGAAGCCTTCGAGCCGGTCGAGGGCGCCGGCGGCGTCGAACGCTTCGGCGTACAGCTCGATGCCGGCGTGGGCGGTATACATGCCGGCACAGCCGCAGGCCGCTTCCTTGGTCGATTTGCCGTGCGGGGCGCTGTCGGTGCCGAGGAAGAAACGGGGATTGCCGCTGATCGCCACTTCCAGCAGCGCCTCGCGGTGGACTTCGCGCTTGAGCACTGGCAGGCAGTAGTGATGCGGCCGGATACCGCCCGTGAACAGCGCATTGCGGTTCATCAGCAGATGGTGGGCGGTAATGGTGGCACCGACCCGCTCGCCGGCACACCAGACGAAATGGGCAGCCTGCTGGGTGGTGATATGTTCGAACACCACCTTGAGGTCGGGCAGCTTGTCGAGCAGCGGCTTCATCACCCGGTCGATGAACACCGCTTCGCGGTCGAACACATCGATGGCCGGGTCGGTGACTTCGCCGTGAACCAGCAGCGGAATGCCCAATTCGGCCATGGCAGCCAGCGTGGGCAGGACTTTATTGACGTCGGTGACCCCGGCGTCGGAATTGGTGGTGGCACCGGCCGGATAGAGCTTGAGCGCCTTGACAAAGCCGCTGTCCTTGACCTTGGCGATCTCTTCGGGCGGGGTGACGTCGGTGAGATAAAGCGTCATCAGCGGCTCGAAGTTCAGCCCGGCGGGCAGTGCGGCCAGGATACGCTCGCGATAGGCGGCAGCGTCTTCGACGGTGCGCACAGGCGGCTTCAGATTGGGCATCACGATGGCGCGGCCGAAGCGGCGCGCGGTGTCGGGCAGTACGGCCTTGAGTGCATCGCCGTCGCGCAGGTGCAGATGCCAGTCGTCGGGGCGGATCAGGGTGAGCGAGTTCATGGGGACTACCTCGAATGGGACAAGCGTGATTATCCGGCCAAGCAGGCAGTTTTGGCGATGGCGGCTATTCCTCGCGGTATTCGCGATGGCCGTAACCGGTCATCTCCATCAGTAGCCGCACCAGCAGATAGGCACACCACGGCACCAGGCGCCGCCACCATGGCGCCTTGACCAACGACGCCGGCACCACCTGCTGGCAATCCGATTCGATCGCCCGTTGCAGATCCTTGCGCAGCTCGGCCGCCAGCGGCGCATGCTGCACCACCACATTGGCCTCGCGCGCCAGCATCAGGCTGAACGGGTCGATGTTGGACGAACCCACCGTCACCCAGAGCCGGTCGATCACCGCGACTTTGGCGTGCATCAGCCCTTTGACGTATTCGTGAATCTCCACCCCGGCGTCAACCAGATGGCGGTACAGATCGCGGGTGGCGTAATGGATCAGCGGGTTATCGACCTGACCCTGCAACAGCACCACCACCCGTACCCCACGCTGCGCCGCAGCGACCAGAGCGGCGCGAAAGCTGCGTCCGGGCAGGAAGTAGGCATTGGCCAGCACGATCTCGTGGCGCGCCTGGCGGATGGCGTCGAGATAGGCGTTCTCGATGGCGCGGCGATGGCGGAAGTTGTCGCGGATCACCAGCGCTGCCGAGACCTCGCCCGCTGGCGGCGGCAGGGTCATCCGGCGCGGCAGGCGCGACCAGTCGCGCTTGAGCTGGCGCCAGCATTCCTGCCGCCAGAGTTTGACGGCGGCCAGCCGCAATTCGGCCGCCAGCGGCCCTTCGATTCGCAGCGCATAGTCGTAGCGCGGCGGCCAGTCGGGCTGGTCGATATCGTCGAGGATATTGATGCCGCCGACAAAGCCGATCCGGTTATCGATCGCCGCCAACTTGCGGTGCATCCGGCGCAGTCGCTGCCGCTTGAGCGACAGACGTGACACCTCGGGTCGGAAGAACAACAGGCGCACCCCGGCCCGGGCAAAGCTGCGACGCAGCGACCAGGGCAGATCGCCGGCGCCGAAACCGTCGATCAGCAACTGTACCCGCACCCCGCGCCGCGCCGCCCGCATCAACCGCGCCGAAACCTGACGGCCGGTGACGTCGGCCTCGAACAGATAGCTTTCCAGAAAGATCTCTTCGCGTGCGGCATCGATGGCCCTCAGCAGGGCCGGGAAATAGTCGGTACCGTTGATCAGCAGGGTTATCTGGTTATTCGGCTGATAGCGCATGCGAGCAGGCCGGGGATCGGGAAAATAGTCGGGCCGCAATCGCCGCAAAGCGGCCATCCGGCAGAAACCATGGCGGGAGTCGCTCCACCCGTCGCGGCAGCTATCGCCGCAAACCGCATTCCCGCTTCAGGAAGACGGCGTAGCAGCATCGACCGTCGAACAGGATGGCTGTTCCCGCTGGCCTGGCGCCAACAAGCCTGCGCCTCCTCAGAGCATTTCTCGTCAAGCCGGAGTCAGTGTCCCGACCTCAAAGCGCAGGCCGTAGCCTTCCACCAGGCTGGCGACGCCGCTTTAAATGGAAATGCTTCAGCACCTGCACCGACCCGACCTCAGTGGCGGACCCGTCCGATGGGTCTGATCGGACACACGCCAGCCGCCTGGGGGACCGGACGGCCAAGCCTGTGGTGTCCGGTTGGAGTGCTTGCCGAGGCGGGCAGGGCCGTTTGGCAGCGGGATGGGTGGGGCATGGGAAGAATGGGAAAGTGTTAAGCGGAGACTATTTATTTCTGTTTATTTTCCGCTTCAGATATGGCAAATGATTTGCAGATAATTTTCTATTTAGCCATCCGTCTTACCGTCCCGCCCCCTCGAACACCACCTTCCAATCCCCCTGTTCGCGTTGCAGATAGAGCCGTTTGCGCATCTGGTTTTCCAGATTGTCGCTGCGGTAATCCTGCTCGAAATTGGCCATCAGCATCGGCTGGTCGGCCGTGGGGTAGAAGAACAGGCTCAGATCGTTGAGCGCCACCTTGGCCCAGCGCTTGCCGGCGTTGACCTGAGCTTTCTGGGCATTCCAGCTGTTCAGATCGGTATTGCCGACGCGGAAGTTGCGGCCGTAGTGCGACAGATAGCGCGGGGTATCGAGGCTTTCCCAATCGCGGCGCCAGGCGTCGATCTCGGCGCGGGCGGCCTGTTGGCGTACCTGCCACTCGGCGGGTTTGAGCCATTCGATCGTGGGGGTGATGACCACCGGCGTGCCTGGTTTGAGCATCGCGGCCAGTGCGCTCATATCGGCATTGGACAGCGCCACGCAGCCGTTGGATGCCTGGGGCGCGCGGCTGTAGGTATCGAAGGGCACGCCGTGCAGCCAGATACCGTGGCCGGTGCGGCCTTGCTGGCGGTCCCATTCGTTGGGGTAGGACAGCGGCCAGGCGCCCACGCCATAGAGTTCGGCCTGCACGCCGTAGCGCTGGTCGAGTTCGGCGCGCGGCATATGACCGGTAACAAAATAGACGCCAAGAGGCGTGCGCTGGTCGCCTTCCTTGCTCTTGCCAAAACCGAGCTTGCCGATGGTGGCGTAGAAGTCGGCCAGATAGCGCGGCGTGCCCTGGTCGTTGCGGAAGACATAAATACGGGCGCTGCTGGCATCGACCACGACGGCATATTCCTGCGAAGGCGACAGTTGCAGCAGATTGGCCGGGATTTGCGTGGTCGGGGTCGGCGCGCCGTAGCGGGCCAGCCGCATCAGCGCTTCCTGGCGCAGGTCGTTGAGCTTGTCGGCGCTGGTGGGCGTGGCGTTGCCGAGCTGGTTGAGCGGCTGGGCCCGGGCCAGCAGCAGATCACCCTTGATCAGATGGGCCAGCCGGTAATTGGGCCGGGTGGCCAGCAGCGCGTCGATCAGCCGGTTGGCGTCGTCGAGCCGGTTTTGCCGGACGGCGGTCAGGGCTGCCACGATCACCCGCTCCGGATGGGTGTCGGCGGCAAGACTCGGTGCGCGTTCGGTCAGTTGCGGCGGCACCGGGCTGCCGCGTTGCCAGTGCATCGAATTGGCGGGCGGCGCCAGATAGAGACCGGCGGCCAGACAAGTGGCGATCTTGAACCAGGAACGCATCGGATTAACTGCCTATCGGTTCGGGCTGCAAAGGGAAAGCACTGACGATCATCCTACTCGCTCTTCCTTGATGAGCCAGCGTTCTCCCTGCTTCTGGAAGATCAGGGTCTTGCCGGTCGATGAATCGAGCCGGTCGGAGCGGTAACGTTGCACGAAGCGGACTTCGGCCTCGTCGCCATTGAGCTTGACCCGGACGTTCTGCACCTTGACCTCGATTCGCTTGGCACCGGCGATCCGTTCGCGCCGGCTGGCTTCCCAGGCTGCGCGCGATTCGCCCTTGGGCGGCTTGAAGGCGCGGCCGTAGTAGCCGAGATAGGCGGCGACGCGCTGGTCGGACCAGGCATCGGCCCAGCCATTGACCGCCCGGGTCAGCTCGACCTCGGCGGCCCTGTCGGCATCGGGCTTGACCGGCGGCTGCGGCTTGGTCGCGGTGGCATCGACCGGTTTGCTTGTGCTCGGGACGGCCGCGACGGGTGCCGGGGCTGCCGCCACGGGCTTGCTGACCGGTGGGGCGACCACAGGCGTTGGGGGCGGTGGGACCGGTTTGGCTGCGACAGCAGGAGGCGGCGGGGTGGGCGCTGGCGGAACGGGCACCGGCACGGGTTTGGACGGCGGCGCACTGGCCACCACCATCGGCGCGGGCGGCTTGGCCGGGATGGCCGGGGGCGGCGTCACCGGTCTTACTGCCGCGACCACCGAAGGGGTGCCCGGCACCGGGGTATAGAGTTCTTTGACCAAGGCCAGCTTGGGCTGGGTCGGCGCGGGGGTGCCGGCGGCCGGCGGGGCGTAGCGGCGCTCGGCCACATCGAGCTGCAAGGCCCGGTCGTAGGCCTGGGCAGCCAGCTTGGCATAGACATCGGCCAGATTGGCATGGGCCGTGGCATAGGCCGGATTGGTGCGGATCGCCTGCTGCAAGGCCGCCCGCGCCTTGTCGAGCTCTCCCTGCTGGGCGTACAGCACCGCCAGATTGTTATACGGCTCGGGCAGGGTGGGATGATCGGCAGTCAGGGCAACGAACACGCTGATGGCCTCGACCGGACGTTGCTGTTCGGCCAGCGCCACGCCGCGCAGAAAGCGCAGCCGGGCGTCACGCGGCTGTTTGGCCAGCGCCTCATCGACCCGTTCCAGGGCGGCTTTGGACTGACCCCGGCCGATCAGTTCGGCCACGTCGCGGGCTTCGTCGGCCGAGGCGGGCAGGACGGTCAGCCCTAGGCACAACAGCGCGGGCGCGAGGCGGGAAATGGGCATCTGATACACTGGTCGGCTGTTTTCTGGCTCGCGATTGTATCAATAAATTCTTTCCCCGCATCCGCCATGTCACTTGCGCTTCCTGCCTCGCTACAGACTGTACTGTTGTTGATCGCTTCCAACGTTTTCATGACCTTTGCCTGGTACGCCCATCTGAAGGATATGGCGGCCAAGCCGTGGTATCTGGCAGCACTGGCCAGTTGGGGGATTGCCTTGTTCGAGTACCTGCTCCAGGTGCCGGCCAATCGCATCGGCTATGGCGTCTATAGCCTCGCCCAGCTCAAGATCATCCAGGAAGCCATCACCCTGACCGTATTCATCCCGTTTGCGATGTTCTATATGGGTCAGCCGTTTAAATGGGACTTCGTCTGGGCCAGCCTGTGCCTGATGGGGGCCGTCTATTTCATGTTCCGGAGCTGATCGATGCCCACCCCGCTCGTTCCCTCGCAGCACGCGGCCGTTCTGGCCCTGATTGCCCAGGCGAATTCCGATCCGACCCAGCATTGCCTGCATATCGCCCGCGATCCCGCAGGCATCGCCGCCGATCTGGCCAGCGAAGGCATCGACCTGGGCCGGGGCTGGCTGGCCTTGTGGCAGGACGGAGTGCCGCAGGCGCTGTGTGGTATTCATGTCTGTGACGGCCACGGCTGGCTCTATGGCCCCTGGTCGCGCGACCCGGCCGATAGCGCCGCCCGCCGCACCGTGCTTGCCGCGACACTCGCCCTGCCCGAGAATCAGGCCAGTCGCCTCTACGCCTATATCGATGCGCCGGCCACCCCGCTGATCGCCGATGTCGAGGCGGCCGGCTTTTCCCGCTATGTCTGCGCCCAGGTGATGCGGTCCGAGCGCCCGGCCCCGGCGCCCGTCCCGAGCCGCTTCCAGGTCACGCCGTTCGCTCCCGGACAGTTGCCGGCAGTGACAGCGATCCATCGTGAAGCCTTTCCCGATACCTATCTCGACGCCACCGCCATGGCCGCCCGCAACGGGCCGGGCGAACACCTGCTGACGGTCGAGGCAGACGGCGAGCTGCTCGGCTATCTGGCCATGCTGCCTGAGCTCGATGGCCGCGAAGCCTATATCGAGTATGTGGCCGTGCGGCCCGACCGGCGCGGCCAGGGAGTGGGTCGGGCCTTGCTCGATGCGGCGCTGACGCTTGCGTATGCCGATCCGGACCTGTCCGCCGTCAATCTCACGGTCCGCAACGACAAGCCCGAAGCGCTCAAGCTCTATCAGCGCGCCGGCTTTGCACTGGTCTATCGCGGCATCGGCCTGCGCCGCGAGGCGCAGTGCCCCGCTGTTTGAAGCGGCGTCGCCAGCCTGGTTGAGTGCCACACGCCTGGGCTCTGAGAGGGCTACCTCCGCACTGTCTGCAAATGCGCTGGCGTATCCCGCGCCAGTACTGCCTGACTGCCGGACCGTCCTATGATCGGTCGGTTCGATTTATATAGTTTTTACAAATTGCTTAAATTGTTTTAATTGATTTTTTCAAAGGCTTCGTGCTGCCTAGAATCGCTGGGTAAGGCAGTAAAAACCCTGGGCAGACGCCACGCTGCGTCAACGAGGAGGAGACAGAACGATGCTGAACGAGCTGCTGCGGCGCAATGCCGACTACGACCATTTCTACCGCTACCACGATCTCGAGCTCTACAACCATTTGCCCATGACCCTGGTCGCCCTGGCCGAGCTGGGCGCCGATCCGCAGCGGCTGACGGCTTTCCAGGACGCCTACACGCCACAGTTGTCGCCCTGCCACGACGACGGCCGGCTGCTCGATGACTGGCATGGCCGGCTTGGTCAGCGCGATTTCTACCCGGCCTACCGGCGCCACTACCGGGCTGAAATCGCCCGCAACGGCGTCGAAGTGGTGCTGGGGCGCGATCTGCCGGCCTTGCTGCTGGGATGCGGCGCGGCGGCCTTTCATGGGCCGATCCGGCTCGCCTATGCCCTGCGTGTGGAGGATCACAACGAAATTGCCGACGCCATGGCGAGCTTTGCGGCGACCTATCTGAAACTCCCACTGGCCCGGCCAGGCTCCGCCGGGGAATCAGCGTCCGTCTTGGCCCGGCTACGGCGTATCGGTGCGGAGCCTGCGCTGCGGCAGAACTGGCCCGAGCGCACCATCAGCGCCCGGGTGGAGCGGATCGCCAGCCAGCCCGAATTTGCCGAGCAGACCCGGCAACTGCCGGCGGGGCTGAGTCTGGCCGAGCTGGCCCGTACGGCGGCCGAACTGTTGTGGCATACCCCCAACTTCACCTTGCTGCACCTCGTCACGGGGTGCCATGCGATCCGTTGTCTCAATGGCCGCGTTCCGGCCGACCCGCTGCCTGCACTATGGCCGGCCTTTGTCGGGGCCTGGCTCAGCAGCACGACCAGCCTGCCCGGACAGCCGGCCGAGCCGCCCACAGGGGCCGACTGGCCCGATATTCGACTGCGCGCCCTGGCCGCCGACGATGAGCATGTGATCAAGCTGGTGCATGCCTGCCGCGAAGAAGCGGCCTGCTATGCCAATCCGCTTTATCGGGCGATTGCCGCCCGGGCGGTGGGGCTGAGTTGAGCCGGGAATTTTTGGAAAAAATTGAGCAATATCATTGCTAGTCATAGTGAGGTAAATAAAAGAAAAAGCAATTTTCTTGCTTATCCCTTTGCCTCCTCCTCACCACACCCTCCCCAGCTATCCACTGCTGTCCTTCGTTTGCCACCGACCCTCGGGCATCTTTCTGACGATACGGTCAGCGGCAGGGCGGCTCAGGTGAGGGGGAATCGGGTAAACTCGACCGATTGCAATAATCCGATCTGATCCTGCCCCAACTATGACGACCGAGAACAACAGCCCCGTCGCCAGCAACTTTATTCGCAACCTGATCGATGCCGATCTGGCGGCGGGCAAACACGACAAGACCGTCACCCGTTTCCCGCCTGAACCCAATGGCTATCTGCACGTCGGCCATGCCAAGTCGATCTGCCTCAACTTCGGCATCCAGGACGACTACCGCGCCCGGGGTTATGACTCCCACTGCAATCTGCGCTTTGACGACACCAATCCCGAGAAGGAATCCGAGGAATACGCCCTGGCCATCCAGGACGATATCAAATGGCTCGGCTTTGACTGGGACGGTGAAGTCAAATGGGCTTCCGACTATTTCGACCGGCTCTACCGCTACGCCGAAGAGCTGATCGAAAAAGGTCTGGCCTATGTCTGCGAACTGACGCCGGAACAGATGCGCGAATACCGTGGCAATCTGACCGAACCGGGCCGGCCCAGCCCGTACCGCGAGCGCAGCCCGGCTGAGAACCTCGATCTGTTCCGCCGCATGAAGGCCGGCGAATTCGCCGACGGCAGCCGTACCCTGCGGCTCAAGATCGATATGGCCTCGCCCAATATCAATCTGCGCGATCCGGTGATCTACCGGATTCGCCGCGCCCACCATATCCGTACCGGTGACAAGTGGTGCATCTACCCGATGTACGACTACACCCACTGCATCTCGGATGCGATCGAAGGCATCACCCACTCGCTCTGTACGCTGGAATTCGAAGACCACCGGCCGCTGTACGACTGGGTGCTCGACAACATCAGCATCGACTGCCACCCGCAACAGATCGAATTCTCGCGGCTTGAACTGCTCTACACCGTCACTTCCAAGCGCAAGCTCAACCAACTGGTCAGCGAAGGGCTGGTGGCCGGTTGGGACGACCCGCGCATGCCGACCGTGTCGGGTATGCGTCGACGCGGCTATACGGCCGCCGGTATCCGGCTGTTTGCCCAGCGCTGCGGGATCTCCAAGAGCGAGAATGTGATCGATCTGTCGGTGCTCGAGGGCGCCGTGCGCGAAGTGCTCGAAAGCGAAGCCCCGCGCGTGATGGCCGTGCTCGACCCGATCAAGGTGACGCTGACCAATTTCGAAGCCGGCGTGACCGGCTCGCGCAGCGCGCCTTTCCATCCCAACCATCCCGAATTCGGCGAGCGCGAAGTGCCGCTGGCGGCCACGCTGTATATCGAGCGTGACGATTTCGCCGAAGTGCCGCCGCCGGGCTGGCAACGGCTGACCCCGGGCGGCGAAGTGCGGCTGCGCTATTCCTATGTGATCAAGTGCGACGAGGTCATCAAGGACGCCAACGGCCAGGTGGTCGAACTGCGCTGCTCGATCGACCACGAGACGCTGGGCAAGAACCCGGTCGGCCGCAAGGTCAAGGGTGTGATCCACTGGATTTCGGCCGAACACGCCATCGAGGCCGAAGTGCGGCTGTATGACCGCCTGTTCACCGAGCTGCGGCCCGATGCGGTGCGCGGCGCCGATGGCGAATATCTCGATTTCAAGGGTTTTATCAATCCCGAGTCGCTGCGCGTCAGCACAGGCTATATCGAAGCCTGTGTGGCCGATGCCGCGCCCGAGACCCGCTATCAGTTCGAACGGTTGGGCTATTTCGTCACCGACCGCTACGACCACGCCCCGGGCCGGGTGGTGTTCAACCGCACGGTGGGGCTCAAGGATAGCTGGGCCAAGCAGGCTTGAGCGCTGTTCTTGACGACGAGATGGCGCCCCAGTCCAAGCACAGAGGCGCCAGGACGCTTCAGCCCGGGTCCGCCCCGGGCGCTGGACAGGCTGCGTCAGCCGCAAGGCGTAACGCACCGCTGGCGTCCGGCCCCGCCATGGTTTAGGCCAGGCAGGGCAGGGAGGGCCACTGGCCTGGCGACCTGGTGGAGAGTGCCCGATGGAAAGCCCGACTATCGGAAGGCGACAGCGCCTTCCGCAACCGCAAAGGATATCCGCGATGAAGCCTGTTTTCTGGCTGCTGGCGCTGGTGCCGCTCTATTGCGCGGCAGCGCCCCAGTACGCGGTGCAGTTCCAGTTGCTCAAAGATGGCGACGTGGTCCAGATGGGCAGCGTCGATAGCCAGGACGAGGGTCCCGGCCGCTTCGGCAGCGAGGACGAATACCAGCGTCTGCAATGCACCCCCACCCGGCAGCTCGACTCGGTCTGGCTGTTTGCCGGCGTGACTGCCAGCCTCAAGCCCGGTGAGGACGGTGCCATCTTGAATCTTGAACATCATCTGGTCGAAGGCCATGACGAGGCGATCAAGGCGCAGAAACCCGAGTCGTGCAAGCCGCTCGTGCCGGTCGCGAAAAAGGTGTTTTCCGCCACGGTGCCGCTCAAGGCCGGTGGTGTGGCACCGCAGCGGCACAAGCTCGGGCAGGGTTATGAAATCGAAGCGCGCGTGATCAAGCGCTGAGTTATTGGCAGAAAAAATTCTGCAATAGCTGTGCAAGGCATATAGCCTTGTTGGTTTAAAAATTAAAATTTCTTAAAGCTGGCACGGCTATGTCCTCCTTGCGGGGACCGACCGCTACGGCAGTCCCGGTCCGTTGCCGCCAGCTTTCGATTCCGGAAGCGATTCCCGCATGAGCAAACTCAAGAACGACACCTTTCTGCGCGCCTTGCTGCGTCAGCCCACCGATTACACCCCGGTGTGGCTGATGCGTCAGGCCGGGCGCTATCTGCCCGAGTACCGCGAGACGCGCAAGCGCGCCGGCTCCTTCCTCGATCTGTGCAAGAACACCGATCTGGCGACCGAAGTCACGCTGCAACCGCTGGCCCGCTATCCGCTCGATGCGGCGATCCTGTTTTCCGACATCCTGACCATCCCCGATGCCATGGGACTGGGGCTGTATTTCTCCGAAGGCGAGGGGCCGAAGTTCGAGCGGCCGCTCCGGGAGGAATGGGAAATCCGCAATCTGTCGGTGCCCGATCCGGTCGATCATCTGGGCTATGTGATCGATGCCGTGAGCCAGATCCGTCGTGCGCTCGATGGCAGCGTGCCGCTGATCGGCTTCTCGGGCAGCCCGTTCACCCTCGCTTGCTATATGGTCGAAGGCGGCGGCTCGACTACCTTCAGCCGGATCAAGACCATGCTGTTTGACCGGCCTGATCTGCTGCACCATATCCTCGACATCAACGCCCGCGCCGTGACCGCCTATCTCAATGCCCAGATCGAAGCGGGGGCCCAGGCGGTGATGATCTTCGACAGCTGGGGTGGGGCGCTGGCCTACGGCAAATACCAGGAATTCTCGCTCGACTATATGCAGCGTATCGTCGCGGGTCTGACCCGCGAGCGCGATGGCCGTCAGGTGCCGGTGATCGTGTTCACCAAGGGCGGTGGCCTGTGGCTTGACGAGATTGCCAGCTGCGGCGCCGATGCAGTGGGGCTCGACTGGACCGTCGATCTGGGCGCGGCGCGGGCGCTGGTGGGCGACCGGGTGGCCTTGCAGGGCAATCTCGACCCCAATGCGCTGTTTGCCCAACCGGCGATGATCGAGCGCGAGGTGGCACGTCTGCTGGGCGACTATGGTCAGGGCCATGGCCATGTGTTCAATCTGGGCCATGGCATCTCCCAGTTCACTCCACCTGAGCATGTGGCGGCCCTGGTCGATGCGGTACACCGTCTGTCGCTTCCTTATCACGCCGGGGTCTGAAGCGGAAAACCAGGGGTTTTCCCCAGGAAAACAGGGGTTTGGCTGCATCTGTTGAGAAATCGCCGCGATAGTGGCTTGTAACTTATGCACACTGGCTTTTCAGAGTGAAGCGCTACCTGTCAAGCCCCTTTCAGCCTGGGTGGCAACAGGGCTTTGAGGTTAAGTTGTTGATTATCAACGATTTAACCGATTGCCCGTTTTTTGGGCAAGCCAGCAAATTGCCTGTTCCGTCCGGGGTTTAGCGACTTAACCAGAACTTGCCCACAAAATTATCCACAGTTTCTGTGGACAGTTGGAAAAGCGCTGTCGGACCCGTGACTTAGCGCCGACTGACGTGGCAAAAAATTTTTCGTTTGACAATGTTCGAATATGTTCGCGTCGCCCTCGATGTCCCGCTGGCTGGCTGTTTCGACTATCGGGTAGAGCTGGCCACCGCTGCCGACATCGGCCGGCGGGCGGTGGTGCCGTTCGGCAATAAGCGTCGCGTCGGCGTGATCGTCGAGACGGTGGCCGAGCCTGCCGGCCAATACGCGATCAAGCCGGTCGAGACCATTCTCGACGATATGCCGGCGCTGCCGGCCGATCTGCTCGAACTGTTCCATTTCTGCGCCGACTACTACCAGCACCCGCTGGGCCAGGTCATCCATACCGCGCTGCCCGGCCGCTTCCGCGAACCGGCGCCGTTCCGCAGCAAGGAAGCGCAGCGCTATCAGGCGGTCGATGCCGTGGCCTTGCGCCAATTGCTGCCGGCCCGGGCGGTGATGCAACACCGGTTGGCGACCGAGCTGGCCCATAGCCGCAGCGAGGCCGAGCTGCGCGCGCTGGCGCCGGGTGCCTGGAAGGTGGTGCAGCAATGGCTGGCCATCGGTTGGGTCAAGGCGGTGCAAGCGGTGCCGCCGCCGTTCGATCCGGCCGATGCGGTCGGTCCTGTGCTCAATGCCGAACAACAAACCGCGGTCGAGGCCATTGCCGCGGCCGAGGGCTTCCAGCCTTTCCTGCTGCATGGCGTGACCGGCAGTGGCAAGACCGAGGTCTATCTGCGCGCCATCGCAGCGGCGCTGGCGCGTGGGCGTCAGGTGCTGGTGCTGGTGCCGGAAATCAATCTGACGCCACAACTGGAAACCCGTTTCCGCGCCCGTTTCCCCAAGGTGTCGCTGGTCAGTCTCCATAGCGGGGTCGCCGACGGCGAGCGCGCCGCCGGCTGGGTGGCGGCTGCCACGGGGCAAGCCCGGCTGGTGATCGGCACCCGGCTCGCGGTGTTCACGCCGATGCCGGAACTGGGCTTGGTGATCGTGGACGAGGAGCACGACAGCTCGTTCAAGCAGCAGGACGGCCTGCGCTATTCGGCGCGCGATATGGCGGTCTACCGGGCGCGCCAGCGCGGTGTGGCCGTGGTGCTGGGCTCGGCCACCCCGGCGCTGGAGAGCTGGCATAACGCCGAAATCGGCCGCTATCGCCGCCTGGGCCTGAGCCAGCGCGCCGTGGTGGGCGCCGAGCAGCCCGAGGTGCTGTTGCTGCCCACCCGCCGGCAGCCGCTGCAAGAAGGGCTGCACCGTCACAGCCTGCAAGCGATCGGCGAGCGTCTGGCGCGACGCGAACAGGTGCTGGTGTTCCTGAACCGACGCGGCTACGCCCCAGTCATGATGTGCGGCGAATGCGGCTGGATGGCTGCCTGCCGCCGTTGCTCGGCCCGCTTTACCCTCCATCTGCGCGAACGTGTGCTGCGCTGCCATTACTGCGGTCTGGAAGACCGGCTGCCTCCGGTCTGTCCGGGCTGCGGCAACCAGGACCTACGTCCGTTGGGCCAAGGCACCCAGCGGCTCGAAGACTTGCTGATCGCGCGCTTTCCCCATGCCCAGGTGCTGCGGATCGACCGTGACAGCACCCGGCGCAAAGGCAGCTTTGCCGCCGCGCTCGACGATATTCACGGCGGCCGCGCCGATATTCTGGTCGGCACCCAGATGCTGGCCAAAGGCCATGACTTCCCGCGTCTGACCCTGGTGGTGGTGGTCGGTGCCGACGGCGGTCTGTTCGCGGCCGATTTCCGCGCCGCCGAGCGGCTGTACGCCCAACTGGCCCAGGTCGCCGGCCGCGCCGGCCGCGCCGAGCATCGCGGCGAGGTGATCGTGCAGACCGATTTCCCCGAGCATCCACTCTACGAAGCGCTGGCCCAGGGCGATTACGCCGCTTTTGCCGCTTCAGAGCTGGCTGAACGGCATCGCGCCAGCTTTCCGCCATTTGTCCATCAGGCCGTCCTGCGCGCCGAAGCTGCCGAGATCGAGGATGCGCTGGCTTTTCTGCGCCAGGCCGCCACGCTGGCACCGCTGTGCGACGGCGTCGAGCTGTTCGATCCGGTTCCGGCCGCCATGCAACGGCTCAACGACCGCGAACGGGCACAACTGCTGTTGCAATCGCCCCATCGCGGCCGGCTTCAGTCGGTGCTGGCCGACTGGATGCGTGCGCTGCGTGCCCTCAAGGGCGTCAAGGTGCGCTGGGCGCTCGATGTCGATCCGCTGGAAATATAGCTTCGGCTGTTGGCGCAGCCTGGCGTCCCGGTCTGCTATTGCGGAACAGGAGATGCTGCGGGCGGCTTGGGTGCATTTCCGTTTGATTGGCGTCGCCACTAAGCCTCACGTCTCCTGGACGCACCTGATGCCGAATTGACGGGAAGATGCTCTGGGCGGGAGGTCGTCGGCAGACAGAAAAACCCCGTTTTTTAGAAAACATGCAAAACATTTGATAGATAGATAGATAGAAAAAAAGAAATATGAAAGTATTTATCCAATCTACTGCAAAAGCCCACCTTCCTCTTCTTCATAGCCCCCACAAATACTGCGCCGCATAACCGCGCGACGGCCGCCAAGCCTCGGCGAACGCTTTGGCCTGTCGTTGATCACATTCGATGCCGGTAAGACGACTCAAGGCTTTCCGCAACACCACGTCGCCTGCCGGAAATGCATCGGTATCGCGCAAGCCGCGCAAGGCAATGTATTGCGCGGTCCAGTCGCCAATCCCCGGGATCGCCCGCAGTGCCGCCAACGCCGATTCCCGCTCGGCATGAAGGGCGAGCAATTCAGGCTGCGCGGCCAGTAACCCAGCCACGCCCTTGAGCGCGGCGCGCCGGGCGCCGGGTAAACCGAGCGCGCTCAGCTCCGCTTCCGCCAGACGCGTTGCGGTCGGGAAGAGATGGGTCAGCCCAGGCGCCAGCGGCTCGGCCACGGGCGTACCGAACTGTTGCACCAGCTTGCCGGCGATCCGGATGGCACCGGCTGTAGTGATCTGCTGGTTGAGCACTGCCCGCACCGCCAGCTCGAAACCGTCCCATGATCCGGGCAGACGCAAGCCGGGACGGGCCTGAATCAGCGGCGCCAACAGCGCATGCCGCCCCAGTTGGCTGGCGATGCGCTGCGGATCGGCCGCCAGATCGAACTGCGCCCTGACCCGGGCAAGCAGCTGCAATAAAGGCGGGCGGGCGGCGCTGCGTATCGTGACCTGCAGTGCGTCGGTCGCGCCCGGCTCGACACTGAGCGCACCGGTCACGCCCTGGAGGTCGAAGCTGCGCTGGTAGACGCCATTGACGACCGTTTCGATGCCCGAAATGGCACGGGCACGGAGAAAGGTCAGCATGGCTGGCCAGTCATAGGGCGGTTGGTAGGGCAGCAGCAGGCGGATCTCGTGGAGACGGCCCGTTTCGCCTGAACGGTCAGATCTGCGGCTGCCGGGCGGGTGCTTGAATATGGTCTGGAAGGCTTCGTTGAAGTGCTGAAGACTGCTGAAACCGGCGACATCGGCAAGATCGACCAGCGACAGGGAAGTCGCGTCGAGTAGCTGCCGCGCCAGTGAAAGCCGGTGCATGGTCGCCACTGCCTCCATGGGCGTGCCGACCTGAGCGGTGAACAGGTGCTGCAAGGAATGCTCGTCCACGCCCAGCCGCCCGGCCACGCTGGCACCATCGGGCGCGCCAGCCTCGATCAGCGCCAGCGCCCGGGTGATGATGGGTGGGCAGGAGAGGTCGGTGTTCAGTTCCCAGGGCGTCATCGTCTGTCCGACAGCCACAAACCCCTGACGGTTTCCGACCCTCGGCCACGTAGCGATAGCTGCGTCTTTGGACCAGGAAATGAAAGCCCTGGCTATTCCTGATAGAAGGGCATGTATTTGGCGTTGAGCCGGTCCTGTTCGGCCTGGCGAATATCGGCCAGAGTCTTCCAGATGGTCTGGCTCAGCTCGGGATAGCGGTTGTAGAAGGCATGGCTGATCTGCAAGTAGTAATCCTTGACCGCCAGCGGCACTTCGACCTTGATAATCGCCTGATTGAGATCGGGATATTTCCTCAGTGTGTAATCGCCCACCTCGGTCAGCTGGGCAAAGCCGTCGACCCGACCGCTCAATACCATCCGAAACGCATTTTCCGAACGATCGACCTCATGGACCGCAATGCCGAGCTTGCGCAGATCGTCGGCGACCGCATAGCCGCGCATGGCGACGATTTCCTGCCTGACGTTGTCAAACCGGCTGCCATCCCAATTCACCTGGGAATCCTTGCGTTTGTAGAGGCTGTAGGATTTGGTGTCGATCCGGTAAGTCCGGTCCACCTTGCCGTTCTTCATCGGATAGACGCCGATCTTGAGCCGCTCGGTCTTGAAGCTGCTGGCAAACACGGCGTCCGCCGTGCCTGCTTCCAGTTCCATCAGACAGCGTGCCCAGGGTTTGCGCGAATAGACCAGCCGCAACTCGGGGATACGGCTTGGCAGCATATTGAGCATCTCCACCGTGATGCCCGGATTATTGGCCGGTACATCGATCGTCCCGGTATGGTCGGGCGTGTCCTTGTCCTCATAGGCGACGTGGAATTCAACCGGCTCCGCCAGCGCCAGCAGTGGCCCCAGACAGAGCGCGGCAATCAGACTGATAAAGCGGATGGACATGCCGGCCTCCCACTGAAAATGAACCGCCACAGGGCGGCGATAAGGCTGAGTCTGTTTGCAGTATAGGGAGCGGATACTTGCGCGCGACCCAACGGAGAGGCTGGGCGACGAAATGCGGAAAAGGAAAAGGGAGAATAAGTAATAGAAAAAATCTTGCAAAATATATGCAAGGCCTATTTGGGAAAATATTAGGAACTTATCGTTTCATGTCTTGCCGTTTTTGAGGTGGCTGCTGGCTGCTGGCTGCTGGCTGCTGGCTGCTGGCTGCTGGCTGCTGGCTGCGGCAAGATGCGGAGAAAGAAGGAGAGGGGAACCAACGATAGAGGTTGATTGGAAAATAAGGCGCGAAATCTTTTTAAGGTTGGTAGAGATATCTAAAAAAGGGCACTTTCGTGCCCTTTTTGCTGAGAATCACTCCTCGTCGCCCTCAACCTGGCCGTCAAGATAAAGCCAACGGCCACCGATGCGCTCAAACCGGCTTTTTTCGGCCAGCTTGGCGGCGCGGCCGCCGATCTTGTAGCGGGCGACGAATTCGACCGTGCCTTCGAGATCGTTAGGCGTGCCGCCTTCGGTGGTGACGATGGTCAGGCCGGTCCATTTGGTGGTGTCGCTGCTCAGATCGAGTTCCTGTGGCCGGGTTTCCGGATGCCAGGTAGCGAGCAGGTAATCGGTTTTCCGCATGGCGTAGGCGCTGTAGCGCGAACGCATCAGCGCTTCGGCCGTCGGCGGGGCGTCGTCGCCGAAATGGAACGGGCCGCAGCACTGCTTGTAGGGTTTGCCGCTGCCACAGGGGCAATCGACAGGAAACGAGAATTTCTTGGACATGGCAATAGGGAAAACTGTAGGGAAAAGCCGTTAGTCGGCCGGCCATTGCAGATAGCCGTCGTCGAAAGCCTGGTAGAGCACTTCGATGACCGCTTCGGGATAATCAGCCGGCGGCAGATGCCGCTCGTTGGCGAGCTGGCGCAGTACAGGCAGGGCTTCCGCCTCGCTATCGAGCACTTCGCCGTTGAGATAGACGCGCTCATCGTCGAACAGCATTACGCTCTTGAGATCGAGCACAATCCCGCGCTCGCTCAGTTCGGCGGCGAATTCGTCCTCATCGGGCAGGTCGTCAGGCGAATCGTAGAACACATGCGGTTTAGGCTCGCTGAAATAGCAGCCGGCGAATTCACGCACCAGCGCTTCGTCCCAGGTGATCTGCGCCAGCATGGCCGATACCCGGCCGAGGAAATCCTCGGGCAAGCGGGCCGGCTCGGCGGTCGGGCGCAGATCGGGGTCGGCATAGCGACCGTCGAGGTTGATGCGGTCGCGCAGAAAGTCGAGAAACTGAGTGGCCAGCTCCTGGGTACTTGGCGCGCGAAAGCCGATCGACCAGGTCATGCCCGGTTCGAGCGCCACGCCGTCATGGGCAAAACGCGGCGGCAGATACAGCATATCGCCGTGCTCCAGCACCCATTCCTGCTCGGATTGGAAACGTTTGAGTATCTTGAGCGGGGCATCTTCGACCAGCTCCAGATCGTCCTGCGACGAGATGCGCCAGCGCTTGCGGCCGCCGACCTGGAGCAGGAACACGTCGTAGGAATCGAAATGCGGTCCGACGCCGCCGCCTGCCGGGGCATAGCTGATCATCAGATCGTCGAGCCGCACCTGCGGAATGAAGTTGAAGCGGTGCAAAAGCTCGGCAGCGAAGGGGATATGGTGGTTGACGTTCTGGATCAGAACGGTCCAGTCACTGTCGGCCAGACGTTTGAAGCGGGCCGGCTTGAACGGTCCGTTCTCACAACGCCAGCGGCCCTGGCGTTGCTCGACCAGCCGCGATTCGACCTCATCGCGGCCGGCCAGCGTGATCAACTCGGCGAGGTCGGGCAGCCAATCGAAGCGTTCGACGGCGTTGCGGATCAGCAGCGGGCGTTTTTGCCAGTAGTCGGCAAGGAAGGTGGCGGGAGACAGGTCTGCCAGCGGCGGATTCGACATTGAGGTATACAGGAAGAAGAAACCGGTTCCGATTATCGCATGACCGCGAGCGTGCGCCGTCAGGGAGGAAACATCATGCTGTCTCCTGGAGTAGCCGCCCCCGATTTCGAACTGCCCGATGCCACCATGGAAATGGTGCGACTATCGGACTATCGCGGCGACAAGCATGTCGTACTTTACTTCTATCACCGTGACGACGATCCAGGCTGCACGGTCGAGGCCATCGAGTTCTCCGAGCTGGCCGACAAGTTCCACCGTGCCGGCAGCGTCATCCTGGGCGTCAGCCTCGACGATCCGCTTTGCCACGAGGAATTTCGCGACAAACATGGCTTGCAGGTGCGCCTGTTGTCCGATGGCGAAGGCGAGGCATCGCGACGGTATTACACGCTGCGCGAGCAGGAGCGGAACGGCATGATAAAATTGGGCACGATCCGCTCGACTTTCGTCGTCGATCGCGACGGTCTCGTCCGCCATGCGCTTTACCACGTCAGCCCGCGCGGACACGCGGCGGAGGTCCTCCGTCTTATTCAGCAACTAGGCGCGTGAGCGCCCATTACAAAACAGGAATCTCCCCTCATGGAAATCATCAAGAATACCGTCGTGTCGCTCAATTACGAGATGTTCGATGTCAGCGGTGAACTGCTCGACCAGACGCCTCAAGATGCGCCGATGGTCTATCTGCATGGCGGCTATGACGGCATCTTCCCGACGGTCGAGGAGGCACTCCACGGCAAGAAGGTCGGCGACAAGATCGACGTCACCATGGAACCCGATGACGCTTTTGGCGAATACGACGCTTCGCTGGTCCGTATCGAGCCGCTCGATGCCTTCCCCGAAGAAGTCGAGGTCGGCATGATGTTCGAGGCCGACGATCCGGAAACCGGTGAATACATGCTGTTCACCGTCACCCAGATCGCCGATGGCAAGGCCGAGATCGACGGCAACCACCCGCTGGCCGGCAAGACCGTGCGCTTCGTTGCCACCGTCGCCGACGTGCGCAAGGCCTCGGACGAAGAGCTGGCCCACGGCCACGCCCACGGCCCGGACGGTCATCACCACCACTAAGTCGTACACGAAAAGACGAGACGGCGGGTTCGCCCGCCGTCTCGTTTTTTTTGCGCCAGCTTGATATAGCTTTAGCGAGAGAAAAACCAAAAGCCTTTCTCAAAGCTTCTTTCATTACCGTCCATCTATCGGGGAGAGGATTTGACATTGAAAATATTCATCCGTCGTTGACCATGGCAGATTTTTATTTAATTCGAATCTTTTATATATCATTAAACCAGCTGGAAGCGGATACATCACTAGTAAAATCATATGACACAATTGCCCCGACAATCTCTCTTCTAGAGGGTGTTATGTACTAAATATTTACAAGGGAGCACCTCTTGTATCCAGCAGAGAGGAAGAGTGAAATACATGAAAAGTGCTACATCCCCACGAAGCTAAAAATCGATCGCAAAGCTAGGCTGGACGCGGCTTACAATAGAAGTGCATAACAGGATCTAAGCTCGTCGTATTGTCAGTCGCAATAAAAAACGGCCCCAATGATGGGGCCGTTTTTAGCTTTTCACTTCACAACCTGAATGGTTGTATTGTCAAGTGCACAAGACGCAGAAATTATCGTCAGAGAGTCTGCTAATTCTGTTTCAATCCCAGCTCAACGCCCCACCCGACTGATACTCAATCACTCTCGTCTCAAAGAAATTCTTCTCTTTCTTCAGATCGATCATTTCCGACATCCACGGGAACGGATTGGTCGCACCAGCGAACAGCGGCTCCAGGCCAATCTGTTGCATGCGGCGGTTACAGATAAACCGCAGGTATTCCTTGAACATCGAAGCATTCAGGCCCAGCACGCCGCGCGGCATGGTGTCTTCGGCGTAGGCATATTCGAGGTCAACGGCTTTCTGGAACAGGCCGATCAAGCTTTGCTTGAACTCTTCGTTCCAAAGATGCGGGTTTTCCAGCTTGATCGTGTTGATCAGGTCGATACCGAAATTACAGTGCATCGACTCATCACGCAGAATGTATTGATACTGCTCCGCCGCGCCGGTCATCTTGTTCTGACGGCCCAGCGACAGGATCTGCACGAAACCGACGTAGAAGAAGATGCCTTCCATGATGCAGGCAAACACGATCAGCGAACGCAGCAGTTGCTGGTCGGCTTCGGGGGTGCCGGTCTTGAAATTCGGGTCGGTCAGGGTGTCGATGAACGGAATCAGGAAATCGTCCTTGTCGCGGATCGATTTGATTTCGTGATAGGCATTGAAGACTTCTGCCTCGTCCAGACCCAGACTCTCGACAATATATTGATAGGCGTGGGTATGAATGGCCTCTTCAAATGCCTGCCGCAGCAGGAACTGACGGCATTCGGGCGCCGTGATGTGGCGGTAGGTGCCAAGCACGATATTGTTGGCGGCCAGACTATCGGCGGTCACAAAGAAGCCCAGATTGCGCTTGACGATGCGACGCTCGTCTTCGGTCAGGCCGTTCGGATTCTTCCACAGCTCGATGTCCCGCTGCATGTTCACTTCCTGCGGCATCCAGTGGTTGGCGCAGGTAGCCAGATATTTTTCCCAGGCCCATTTGTATTTGAACGGGACCAGCTGATTCACATCGGTCTGGCCGTTGATGATGCGCTTGTCGACTGCCGATACCCGTCCATGGTTGACCGCGTTCATGCTGCCGGCCTGGTGGGCGCCGGTACCCGGTTGGGCGGGGGTTTGCGGGGCGGGGCGCGGAGTTTGCACGGTGTCGTCTTCCCAGTTCAGCATGGCGGCTCCTGTCTTGCGAAATTGCTGATAAATCTTGCTTACTTGATGAATTCGGCGTCGAAATCGTCCGGCATCGCCGTGTCGGACGCCTTCGATAGTCCGTCCGCCCGATCGGGACGGCGGCATCGGCAGTCGCACCAGTACTCAGTCGCGACTGCCTGAGCCCTCTATCCTCTTCATTAACTCTCCTGCCATCGCTTGGGCTTCGGAGCATGACTGATAGCTGCATTGAGCTACCAGTCATCAGAGGATAGTAATTAAGGGCCTTGCTACGTTCTTACTGACAAGCCTCGCACTCGGGATTGTCGATCGAGCAGAACTTGGCCTCTTCGGCCGCGCCTTCGCCAGCGGCCATACCGCCAGCTACCGGCACTGCGTTCAGCTCGCCACCACGACCGGTCGACTTCTCGGCGCTGGTGGCAGCCAGGGTGCGCAGGTAGTAGGTGGTCTTCAGGCCGCGAATCCAGGCGTGGCGATACAGCTCGTCCAGCTTCTTGCCCGAGGCGCCACCCATATAGATATTCAGACTCTGGGCCTGGTCGATCCACTTCTGGCGCCGCGAGGCACATTCCACCAGCCACTTCGGATCGATTTCGAACGCCGTGGCGTAGATCTCCTTTAGATCGTTCGGCACGCGATCAATTCGCACCAGCGAGCCATCGAAATACTTGATGTCGCCGATCATCACGTCGTCCCACAGGCCGCGCGCCTTGAGGTCGTTCACCAGATGCTCGTTGATCACGGTGAATTCGCCCGACAGGTTCGATTTCACGAAGATGTTCTGGTAGTTCGGCTCGATACTGGCCGATACACCCACGATATTGGCGATGGTCGCAGTCGGGGCGATGGCCAGGCAGTTCGAGTTGCGCATGCCGTATTGCTTGATCCGGGCACGCAGATCGTCCCAGTTCAGCGAGGCCGAGCGGTCCACTTCGAGATAACCACCGCGCTCTTCGGCCAGCAGGTCGATCGAATCCTGCGGCAGGATGCCACGGTCCCACAGACTGCCCGGGTAGCTCAGGTAACGGCCACGCTCTTCGGCCAGCTCGGTCGAGGCCCAGTAGGCGTGGTAAGCCACCATTTCCATCGAACGGTCGGCGAAGTCCACCGCCATTTCCGAGGCATACGGCGTGCGCATCAGATGCAGGCAGTCCTGGAAGCCCATGATGCCAAGACCGACCGGGCGGTGACGCAGGTTGGAATTGCGCGCCTTCTTGACCGGGTAGAAGTTGATGTCGATCACGTTGTCGAGCATCCGCATCGCGGTACGCACGGTGCGCTTGAGCTTGTCGCTGTCGAGCGCGTAGCTGCCGTCGGCGCCCTGCACCATATGGTTGACCAGGTTCACCGAACCGAGATTACACACGGCAATCTCGTTGTCGTTGGTATTGAGCGTGATCTCGGTACAGAGGTTGGACGAGTGCACCACGCCGACATGCTGCTGCGGGCTGCGGATATTGCACGGATCCTTGAAGGTGAACCAAGGATGGCCGGTCTCGAACAGCATGGTCAGCATCTTGCGCCACAGTTGCAGCGCCGGCAGACGCTTGAACACCCGCATCTCGCCACGGTCGGCCTTGGCTTCGTACTTGACGTAGGCGGTTTCGAACGCCTTGCCGTACAGGTCATGCAGATCGGGCGCCTCGGCCGGGCTGAACAGCGTCCAGTCGCCACCTTCCATCACCCGCTTCATGAACAGGTCGGGAATCCAGTTGGCGGTGTTCATATCGTGGGTACGACGACGGTCGTCACCGGTGTTCTTGCGCAGTTCGAGGAATTCCTCGACGTCGGCGTGCCAGGTTTCGAGGTACGCACAGACCGCACCCTTGCGCTTGCCGCCCTGGTTGACGGCCACCGCCGTGTCGTTGACCACCTTGAGGAACGGCACCACACCCTGCGACTTGCCGTTGGTGCCCTTGATATGGCTGCCCAGCGCGCGCACGGCGGTCCAGTCGTTGCCAAGACCGCCGGCGAACTTCGACAGCAGGGCGTTTTCTTTGATGGCTTCGTAGATACCGTCGAGATCGTCGGCAACGGTGGTCAGATAGCAGCTCGAGAGCTGCGAGCGCAGCGTACCCGAGTTGAACAGCGTCGGCGTGGACGACATGAAGTCGAAGCTCGACAGCACGTTGTAGAACTCGATGGCGCGCGCTTCGCGGTCGATCTCGTTGAGCGCCAGACCCATGGCCACCCGCATGAAGAAGCCTTGCGGCAGCTCGATCCGGGTGCCGTGGACATGGAGGAAATAGCGGTCGAACAGGGTTTGCAGACCCAGATAGTCGAACTGGTAGTCGCGCTCGTACTTGAGTGCGGCACCCAGCTTCTCCAGATCGTACTGGGCCAGACGCGGGTCGAGCAGTTCGGCCTCGATGCCCTTCTTGATAAAGCGCGGGAAGTAGTCGGCGTAACGGGTCGCCATCTCTTCGTGGGTGACTTCTTCGCCCAGCACTTCATGACGCAGCGTATGCAGCAGCAGACGGGCGGTAACGCGGCTATAGGCCGGTTCCTTCTCGATCAGCTGGCGGGCCGACAGCACCACCGAACGGCGCACTTCATCGGCGGCCACACCGTCGTACAGATTCTTCAGGGTTTCGACCAGGATATGTTCAGGTTCGGTCAGGTTTTCCAGACCGAGGCAGGCCGATTCGATCAGGGCCTTGAGCTTGCCGACTTCGAGCGGACGCATCACGCCCTTGTCGTTGACGTTCAGGCCGGTCTGGGCCGGGGTGGCTTCGGTTTCGCCACGGGCCAGACGTTCCTGGCTGCGCTTTTCGCGATACAGCACATAGGCGCGGGCCACATCGTGTTCACCCGAACGCATCAGGGCCAGTTCGACCTGATCCTGGATATCTTCGATATGGATGGCACCGCCATCGGGCTTGCGGCGCTTCAGGGCATTCACCACGGCTTCGGTCAGTTGCGCCACCGTCTCACGCACTGCTGCCGACTGCGCCGCCTGCGAACCATGGACGGCCAGGAAAGCCTTGGTCATGGCGACCGAAATCTTCATCGGTTCGAACGGCACCACCGCGCCGTTGCGGCGGATGGTCTTGTAGTCGGCGGTCTGGGAGGCAGTGTGGTCCATATCGCTGTCAGCGGTGGAGGCCGCCAGATAGGCGTTGTGGCTTTCGAACTGCGTGTCCATGGTGGTCTGCGTCATAGGAGCGGGGTCTCTGTATTCGTTTATCTAAACCGCCTGGCGATAGGCAGCCTTCGTCGCCTGCTGTGATCGCCGGCTTACGGAGAACGGGTAATTCGGATGTCGGGGGTTGAAAGTGGGTGTAGCTGTGTAGCTGAACGAGGCGAAGTATAGCCAGCTCGCTAGGTCAGGGAAACCCTAGATTTTGTGTTTGTTGAAGAAGCAAAACACTACATCTTGTGTTTATCCACACGTTATCCACATGGCGCCGCTTAGCAGGATTTGCTGTTTTTCCCTCTATGTCCAAGCAAACGGCGCTGCTGATCAGGCTTCACGCCTATTTTCTCAGCGCCGGCGCAGCGGGGCCGTACAGTTTTCCACAGACAAAAATTGCGACGCGTTATATTTTTGCACCTATGCTCAAAAATTGTCCGAGCCGTCGTTTGACCGCACGATACGGCAGTGGTCGGGTCAAGTCAGTTTGCCCATTTTTGCTTGGGCGCATGACTTGCTAAACAAAATAGGGAGAATCTTCACCCTGACATCTCCCCAATCATGAGCATCCCTCGATTTTCTTGGCACCCTCAAGCCCGCCACCTCCTCCGTACCCTCTTCAAGCTCGAATGTCTGCGTAACGCCCAAGAAGCCGCCATTGCCCATGTGATGTCAGAACGTCCCACCATCGCAATCATGCCGACCGGTTCGGGCAAATCGCTGTGCTATCAGTTGCCGGCTTTGCTGCTCCCTGGCTGCACCCTTGTCGTTTCGCCGCTGATCGCCTTGATGAAAGACCAGTGCGACAAACTGCAAACCCTTGGTATCGCTGCGTTTCAGCTCAACAGCGCTTTGTCAGCAGAAGAGATAGATGCTGCTGAACAGGCCATTGCAGCCGGCAAAGCAAAAATCGTCTTCATTACCCCCGAGCGGCTTGCTACGGAGGCGTTTCTGGCGCTGATCACCACGCAAACGGTCAGCCTCCTGGCCGTGGATGAAGCGCATTGCATCTCCCAGTGGGGTCATGATTTCCGGCCGGCTTTTCTGGAGATTGGTCGTGTGGCGAAACGTTTGGGCAATCCCCGCTTGCTGGCGCTCACCGCTACCGCCCCCGATCAGGTCGTTGAAGACATCGCCGAACAACTTGGCATGAAACATCCTGCTGTGGTCGACAGCGGTGTGTTTCGGCCCAATCTGTACTATCGGGTCGAGCAGGTGGTGAATGACGAGGAGAAGTTGCAGCGCGTCTTGTCGCTGGTGGCGGAGGCTTCTGGCTACGGCATCGTCTATTGCGCCACCGTCGCGGCCGTCGAGGCGGTTTATCAGGCGCTGATGGAGGCGGGGGAGAGCGTCACCCGCTACCACGGCCGCTTGTCCGCCAAAGCTCGCCATGAGAATCAGGACGCTTTTATGGATGGCCAGGTCCGTGTCATGGTGGCGACCAACGCTTTTGGCTTGGGTATTGATAAATCCGACATCCGCTTCGTCATCCACTATCAGATGCCTTCAGGACTCGATGCCTACTACCAGGAATCCGGACGCGGCGGCCGCGATGGCGGCACTTGCGACTGCGTGTTGCTTTATCAGTACCGCGACAAGACGGTGCAGCGATTCTTTATGGCGGGCCGCTATCCGTCTTTCGATGCTGTGGAAGCGATCTATCGCGCCCTGCTGAATCCTCCCCAAGGCGGCACTGCCTGGACGATGGAAAGCTTGTGCGACCACCTCGACTGCCCGCGCAGCAAACTCCAGGTCGCGCTGAGTCTGTTGCGGCGCGAAGGCGTGGTGAAACAGGATAGGCGCGGCCGGCTCAAACTGAGTCGCAGCAATATCGATTCGACCACGTTGGAAGCACTGATGGCCGCTTATCAAGAGAAACGCGAATACGACAAGACCATGCTGGAGCAGATGGTCTTCTACGGCCAAACCGGCTATTGCCGCTGGCGCGTTTTGCTCGAGCATTTCGGTGAGCAGGAGAGCATCGAATCCTGTGGCCATTGCGACAACTGCCGCGCGATGGCCTCGCAGCGGCAGATTGAGCTACCCGTGCAACCCAAAGATCCCAGTATCGACGCCGACCTGCCCAACCGGCCGCGCTTCAACGTCGGCGACCGAGTGCGGGTGCCGCGTTACGGTGTCGGCAAGGTCATGGCCTTTGATAGCTCGACCGTCACCGTGGCGTTTCGCCACGATCAGAATCGCTGTTTTCATGCTGATTACGTGAAGGCGGCTTGAGATCTGTTTGGCATATTTATTTCTGTTTTTTTATATTTTCTGAGTATATCTAGCAGATGTTTTGCAGAAAAATTTACTTTTCTGTGCTTTCCTACTTTCCACAAAAAAATGCCCCGCTGCGAGCGGGGCATTTCTGGCGTCTCCCTTTGGAGCGTCCTACAGAGCAGGAAGAGCGCGATGGGCTGGTACTTGCAGCAGGGCCTTGAGCCGGGCGGAAACCATCTTACGGAATCCTTGTTGATAGCCGTTTTCTGCTTACCACCCAGCTGTCACAGCCAACCTGGCCAGGCTTTGCAAGCTCGAAAATCTTTAGTACTCTTGCGCCTCGCTAAGGGCTCTTCAAATCCCGTCTTCCCACAAGAAAAGGCTTATGGGCCGTTGAAGGTTCGTTTGATGTACCCATTGTTCAGCAATGGGACGCTATCTATCAGATAACATAAGTTCACGTCGCGCCGTTGACGCAGCGAGTTTAAGAGTGGGACAAAACTCGTGGAGGTTGGTGAATTGACGGAGATTATGTTATGCCATTCTTCATTTCTGCCAAGACCTTCAAGCATCAGGCTAAAGTCCTGGTCAAGTATTGGCCTTTCAAAACGCTCAAGACCACTGAAGCCCGGCAATTGCTCAGCCAATTGTACGGCTACAAAGATAACCACCATTATCGGAAGATCCTTGCGCAGCCATCCGTTGCCCTGATTCCGCTTTCCGAGGAAGTCCTTCTCACCCACTATAAGCCCTGGGTGAAGAAACTCGCTGATCTGGGGTCGATCAATCAGACGCAGGCCAAGGCTATTCTGCATAAGCTGTGGCCGGCTTATCTGGATGAGAAAGCGCCTCTGTCCGATAAACTTTACAGCGCCAAATTCCGTTTTCATGGCGAATGCAATGATTTCTTGAGTGCAGAGAAAGCCTCTGTCCCCATTGATTACGCCTTCGATGATCGACCCTCGGTAAAAGACGCTATCGAGGCTTTGGGCGTTCCCCATACCGAAGTAGGCGCCATCAAGGTTGACGATCATTGGGTCGAATTCAAGCACTTGATGATGGATGGGCAGCAGGTCGAAGTATTTCCCAATCCTTATTCCCAGACCCCCTATCCACTACCGTATAAACCCCAGGGTGTCCCGTCATTCCTGCTCGATGTGCATCTGGCTGCGCTTGCGCGTTATTTGCGCTTGGCCGGATTCGACTGTCTGCATGAGGGAAAAGATTACGGCGATGCGGTTCTGGCGGAAGTGGCTGCCACTGACGAGCATATTCTGCTCACGCGCGATATCGGGCTCTTGAAGCGTTCCAAAGTGAAATACGGACGTTGGATCAGAAACACTTCTCCTGAATATCAGTTCAAGGAAGTGGTCGACCATTACCGATTGCATGATTTCTTCAAGCCACTTTCGCGCTGCGTGAGATGTAATGGCGCTATTGAAGCGGTGGACATCGAGGAAGTCCGGGATCGAGTGCCCGAGAGAGTGCTTGAGTGGCAGACCGATTTCAAGCAGTGCGCCCGTTGCTCACAGGTCTATTGGAAAGGGTCGCACTTCGAAAAGATCATGCAGATCTTGCAGAAAGGGCAGGGTCAGGGGAGTTGAAGGATGAATAATCATCAGTGGTCAGAAAAATACTGTCCATATAGTCCAGGCAACCTAGAGCGGAACCCAATGGTGATCAGAATGGGTTGATGCCCTGCTGACATAACCATTCTTTCGGAGCCGGCCTCGGTCTTCTTATGGCCGATGCCGGTTTCTTATTGAAAGCCCGATTTATTTGTTTTTGTCCATAAGTTGCAATACGCCTTGCAGACGTTGTGCATAAATATTTAATTACTCAGGAATTCTAGAAGTGGTAGATCCCAGCCACCTGCCAGATAGTCCGCTGCGGCACCAGCCCATACTGGCTATTGCCACGGCCGCCATTGCGCTGCCACTGCAAGCCCAGATCAAACTGTTTGCCGTGGTAGACCGCACTGATCCAGTCGTTCCGGCTATGGTCGTAGGGGTTGAGCCGGGTCATGGCGGCAATATCGAGTTGGCTGACCAGTGCATCCTTCCAGAGCAGATGGGCAAATATCGCCTGTCGTGAGGCTTGTTCATAAGCGGCCTGGCTGTGGCTGAGGTAGGCGCCAAGGACCGGTAGGGGAGCTGCGCGCAGGGCTTTCCAGGCGCTGCGGTCGGCAGCCCGGCCGTTGTAGTCGTATTCGAGGGTGAGGGTGAGATTGCGGGCACTGGTGTAAGTGAGGCCGGCTGCCAGTTGTGAGCGGAAGGCGGTGCCATTCGCTTGGGCAAAGGCGTCATCGAGCAGGCGGGAGTTACGCCCGCCCGACCATTCGGCAAACATCACCGTCGCGTCATTCAACAGCCAGGTCAGATTGAGGCCGAATTGTGGCGACTTGCCCTCGCTCTGGCTGAGCAGGAATTGCGGCTCAAAGTCCGTAGCCAGCCTGGTATTGATGGCGAGCAGACAGCGGGTCTGTCCGTTGCTGGCGCCAAGGTCGGCGCTGAACGCGGCTGGGCTGGGACGGCTGGCGAGCCTGGGTGAGCACAGGCCGGTGACTGAACCGCCGCTCCACAGCTTCTGCCCACGCAGCACCACGCTGCCCAGGCGGTTGCGGCGCAGGTTTTCCGGGTCGAGCGAGCTGATGGTGCGGATGGCATTGAAGCGGAAATAGTCGGTCGGGTTATAGCCCAGCGCCACGCCGTAACGGATATTGATCCGGCCGACATCGAGCATATAGTCCGACTGCCATTGCCGGCTCAGATAGGCCTCCTTCAAGGTATTGACGGCGGTATGGCTGAGCGAGCCATGGCGGCCTTTGGCGACGGCATATTGCAAGCCTAGATCCAGATCGTCCGAAAACACCGCTCGCCAACCCGGCGCCACGATGCGGTCGTAATGGAATTTCAGCGATAAGCGCGGGCCTTGCTGGGAGGCCAGTCCATGCCGATGATGGGCCGTCACCTGAGCCAGCTCGGCCGACAGTTTCCAGTCGTGTGCGCTGGCGGCCTTGCCGGTGGCCCTGTCGGCCATTTCGAGTGCCTCCAACTCCGCATCGGAAGCCCAGGCCACAGAGGCCAAGATCAGGCAGCACAGAGAAAAGATCGACTTCATTCGGGTTTGAAGCGCTGTAGATAGTCACGTTGCAGCCAGGCTTCCGGCACATCGCGCCAGACCAGGTCGGAATAGCGCAGCACCGTCACCCAGCTTGGATTGAGGCCGTCGATGATCACCGCTTCCATCGGCCGCTCCGCCCCCAGCTGCTGCTCATAGCGCCGGTAGTAGACCGACTTGAGCAGCTTGCCGCTTTCGGAATAGAAGCGACCTTTGACCGGGCGGCTATTGCCGGTATCGATCCACATCTCGATCCGGTGGTAGGTCACATCGGGCGCGCTGGCCGACAGGGTCAGCTTGTAGCAGTGACGCGATTTGCGGTCGCCATCGAGCGTATCCTCCTCGGCGCTCAGCTGGGCCTGATAATCCTGGGCGAAGTTGACCGTCATCACATCACCGTTGGCGGCCTGACCAAGCAGTCGCTGTTGCGGCGACAGGCGGATGCTGGCCCGGCTCGACGGATCGTACAGCCACAGATCGTTGCCGTTTTTCAGCATCAGCTTGTTGGCATCGCGCGCCGGCTCCAGCACACGGATCAGATTGCGGAACCGGCCGGTTTCCGGGGCGCTCTTGGCGTACACCACCAGGGTCATCTCGGCGCTTTCCTTGCCGTCGCGGTATTCGATCAGCTTGGTGGTGAGGCTGAACGGCTTGTCCGGATTACGGATGGCGTCGCTCGCTGCCAGGATCTCCTGCGCATTGGGCGCGGCCCAGACCGGGACAGCCAGGAGCAGACTCAGAACGAAAGGCAAGGGAAGGAAGGGTTTTCTCATGGTTTCGACCTTGGGTCAGGCATGGCGTAAGGCATCGACAATCACCATCCTGGCAGCCCGGTTGGCTGGCCACCAGGCGGAGAACAGCGCGACCGCCATCAGTCCGATCGAGCTGCCAAGCAGCAGCGGCAGATCGCTCCAGATACGCACGATGATCGGGTAGGACCTGGCGTAACCCGGCGGGATATAGTCAAGCCCGCTCTGATTGATCAGGTAGGCCACCAGAAGCGCCAGCGCGGTGCCCAAGGCGGTGCCGACGATACCCAGCAGTGCGGCTTCGCAGATGAACAGGCGGCGGATGCCATCGCGGCGCAGTCCCATCGCCCGCAGTGTCCCGATCTCCACCGTCCGCTCCACCACGGCCGCACTCATGGTGTTGCTGATGGTGAAGACCACGATGGCGCCGATAAGGACCGCGATAAACGTCACCACCGACTGCATGAAAGACACGGTCTGACCATAGATGGGCATCAACGTCTCGAAGTCATGGACCACCAGCGGCCGGTCCTTGAAGTGGGTGGAGAGCAGGTATTGCAGTCGTTGCCGGGCAGCCGGCACCTGGTCGGTATGCTGGAGCTGGATCTGGATAGCCGTCACCTGCGGGGCTGTCGCGCCAAACAGCAGCCGCTGTGCCTTGGGCAGGTGCATCGCCAGATAGAGGTCGTTGAGTTCCTTCGAGCCTTTGTTTTCGGCGTGGACCACATTGAGGCTGGCGACATTGGGCATTCCCTTGTTGCTGGTAGCCAGCAGCTCGATACGGGTGGCTTCGTGGGTGGCGCCTGACTGCTCCAGCGAGGACAGCGCCGCGATATCGGCCGGCAGTTGGACCGTCTCGGGCTTTGCCGCCTTCTTCTTGGGCGAATGGCACTCGGCCACCTTGAGCGGGCCGCACAGCTGCAACTCGCGCGCGACCCCGGTGCCGATCACGGCGGCGTCGGTGCTGGTGTGGGTCAAGGGCAGAGGATCGACGAAATTGGGACCGCCGTAGTCGTTCCACCGCCGCATCTTGTTCTGGTCCTCGACGACCAGCCCGACGCCAAGGACGGTGCGTGACACGCCCGCTTCGAAATTCCCCGCCAGTCCGCCGAAGACCAGAATCGGCGTCTGCACATTGAGCAGCGGCGCCATCACCGGATCACGGCCGACCACATCGATGATGCGCTGGTAGTCGGTGATGCCATATTCGGTCGGGTTGCCGCTGCCGTAGAGGAAATAGTCCTGATGCTGGATTTGCAGATGGCCGGTGAACTGCACGATGCCGGTCTGGGTGGCGTAGATCACATTGCTGCTGTAACCGCCAAATACCAGCACCGCGACCAGCCCGACCATCATGGCGAGCAGGGTGGTCAGCGAGCGGCGCCGGTTGCGCAGCAGATTGCGCAGGGCGAGAACCGGGATCTTCATGGCATGACCTCCGCATGCTGCGGAGCCGCCAAGGGCGGGCTGCCACGCTCGATGGCCGTGATGCGGCCATCGCGGATGAACACGGTATCGTCGGCCTCGGCATGGATCTGCGGATCGTGTGAGGAGAACACGAAAGCCACATGGCGCTCCTGCTGCATCCTGCGCATCAGGGCGATGATCGCGCTGCCGGTCTGGCTATCGAGGTTGGCAGTCGGCTCATCGGCCAGCACCAGCCTGGGGTCGGTGGCCAGGGCGCGGGCGATGGCGACGCGCTGGCGTTGACCGCCCGACAGTTGGCCGGGGCGATGGTGAGCCTTGTCGGCCAGTCCCACCGCATCGAGCAGCGTCAATACACGCGCTCTGCGTTCGGCTGGCGCGATCTGCGCGAGCAGCAACGGGTACTCGACGTTTTCATAGGCAGTCAGTACCGGCAGCAGATTGAAGTTCTGGAAGATAAAACCGAGATGGCGGGCGCGGAAGTCCGATAGCGCATCATCGGACATCTGCGCCGTTGCCTGGCCGGCAACGATCACCTCTCCCCGATCGGGCCGGTCGATGCAGCCGATCAGATTGAGCAAGGTGGTTTTACCGCTGCCCGAAGGCCCGCAGATCACGGTAAAGCAGTCGGGACGGATTGCAAGGTCGATATCGGCAAGAGCCGGAACGGCAATGGAATCAAGGCGATAACTCTTGCTGACCTGCCTCAGAATGACAGTGCTCACAGCATCTCTCCAACCAGATTGATCCGCAGCAGTATCGCCTGCCTGGTCTCTTTAGCTATTGAACGATTACGACATTTGCAGCCATCCTAGCGGCTGTCTTTATTGTGGCCGCCTGTTCAGGGTGCTCTACGCCATGTCCACATCCCTTCCTTCTTCCGACAGCCGGGGCCGTGTTGCCGGCACCCATGCGGCTTTCGTCGTGCCGAGCATGCCGCTGGCTTCCTGCATCCGCTGCTATGTGGTGCGCAATACCCTCAAGGCGGCGCCGATGTCGCCGTGGCAGCGCTTCAATCATTTCGCTGCGCTGCCTTACGCCACGATCACCTGGTTCTTTCAGGGGGAATGCGAAAGCCTGTGGATCGGTGAAAAGCCGCTCGACTTCCGTTTCACCCCGATCTTTTTCTGCGGCCCGTTCTCGCAGCCGATGACCTCCTACAACCCCGGTCCGGTCGATGCGCTGACGATCAGCCTGATGCCCGGGGCCATCCACCTGCTGACGGGGCTTGATGTCGCCGCCTATACCGACCGGCTGGTGCCGGTTGAGGAAATCTTCGACGACGCCTGGCAGGCGATGGCGAAAAGCGTTTACGAGGCACCCGACCAGGCCAGCCGTATCGCCCGGATCGAAGCGTTTCTCGAACCTTTATGGCAGGCCGCCCGTACCCGTAATGGTCTGCGTGCCACCTGGTTCCAGGACTGCCTCAATGGCCTGTCGATCCGTGCCGTCAATTCCGACTGGAGCCGCAGTGTCCGCCAGCTCGAGCGGCGCATCCGCACCTGGACCGGTCTGCCCATGGTGCGCCTGCGCAGCCTGCAACGTTCCGAGGATGGCTTTTTCGGTGCGGTGGCGGCCCATCAGGCAAACCGGCTGTCCTGGGCCGAGGTGGCGGCCGAGACCGGTTTTGCCGATCAGGCGCATTTCTGCCGAGAGACGCGTCGGGTAACCGGGGTCAGCCCGACCGAGCTGGTAAGAAAAATGCTGACCGAGGAGAGTTATTGGCCTTATCGGATCTTTGCCGGAGACGATGTGTAGCATGCAAGAAGCCCGCTCGAGCGCGGGCTTCTTTGATGGATTCCTCTATTGATCGAAACGACTGCGCCCGGTCGGATAATTTATTCGTTTATTTGCTGCACGGCTGCTTCGCTCTTATTCGCCTGCATCCATCCAGCCCGTACAAGAAGGGGAGATGGGAACTGTCCGAACGGTCTGTCTTCTTTCCCGGATATTCGAATGTTTTGTCTAAAAAATTTATTTTTCCAATACATATGGCCATATATATTGCAATACTTTGGCTGAAAACTTTCCATATGCTCGCTGCTACTGCCTCTCCACCATACTCTTCCTACTTGGGCATCTGCCGCAGACTGACCGTCAACTGTTTCCAGCGCGGCGACTGCCAGCGATGGAAGGTGCTGAGCGAATTGGGATGGTCGGCTTGTTTTTGCACGGCCAGGGTTTCCAGGTCGATCAATTCGAAGCTGCGTTGGAAGCGGCCATCGACCTTGACTTCGCGCGCTGCCAGCATTTGTTTGCCGCCGGGCACCCAGCCGGCGAACTCGATATATCCCAGATCGGGGTTTTGATTGGAAGGCGGCAGCACCGTCAGTTGCCAGCCGTCGACGCCACGTCGGAACAGCCACAGTTCACGCCAGCCTTCGAGCGGCTGGACTGCCAGGGTCAGCGCGGTGCCATCGGGGTTGGCGCTGGCGCTGGCCGTCCACACCAGGCCGTAGCTGCAAGTCTTGAACAGCGGCGACTTGGTATCACGACGGGCGTCGACGAGCAGGACGCAGGTCTGTCCGGGTTCTCCTGGCTGAGTGATCACACTCAGCCCCTTGTCGGTGGCAGCGGCCGGCAGGGCTGCCCAGCGCGAGGCGCCGACGCGGATTGCGGCATCGCTGTAGGCGCTGCGGTCTTCTTCGCTCAATTCCTCGACCACCACCGAAGCCAGCGCATCGAGCGCCTGTTGTGCGGCCTGGGTGGCTGCTTCGCCACGGCGGGCGTGCTGGAAGGCAAGTGCGGCCCAGACGCCGGCCTGGCGCAGTCGCAGGCGGTTGCGGACGAACTCGGGCAGGGCGCTGCCATCGATGCGGTTCAGCAGACTGGCGCGCCACTGATCGACGGCATGGCGTTGCGGCGGCGATTGCAGCGGGTCGAGGCAATCATGGCGGGTCAGTGCCAGGGCGGCGCGGGTCTGCTGGCTGGCGTCGGCAGGCAGGGCCAGCACGCGGCGGAAGGCGTCGCCGTCGTAGCAGAGCTGTACCCGGCCGTCGCGCTCGACACCGCTTAGCTTGATGCCGTAGTTGGCGGCTACCTGAAGATGGGCGGCGAGCGTGGCATCGGTGGTCCTGCCCTGGCGGCCCGAGGCGCGCCGGCCGAGCCGCTCGGCCATGCTGCCCAGCATATCGAACAGCTCGGCGTCGATTGCCTGGGCCGGTGCCGCTTTCAGGTAGGCGGCGCCGTAGCCGATGCCAAGCGCTTCGGCGCCCGGGGTGTCGCGCAGGAAGCGAATCACCGCACGCAGCTCCGGGGCGGTGGCTGCATCGAGGCGGGTGGTGCGGACCTGACTGGCGCGGATATAACCGCCCCGTTCGCGCACATGGTCATAGACCTGTAGGTAGCCCAGGCGCTCGCCACGGATTTCCAGCGACTCGCCCTGCCACAGCACCGCCTGCTGCGGTGCCGAATCGCGCGGGGCGGCGCGCAGTGCGGCCTGATCCTGGGTGACGATGGCCAGGGTCGCGGTGGCGGCCAGCAGCAGGGTGCTCATTGGGCTTCTCCATCGGCCTGCTCAGTCGGAGCTTGCTGGACCGGTGCAGCCTTGGGCAGTGCACCGACCAGGGCCGAGCCGATAAAGCCGCCGTCGGCCGGGGGCGAGGCGATGATGACCGAGACCTTATCGGACAGCTTGTCGGCCATGGTCTTCTGGATCAGCAGCGGATGGCGGCTGATCAGGGCACCGTCGCGCGCCATCTGTTCACTGTTGAGTTTGGCGATCTTCTCGATCCGGTAGGCTTCGGCATCGGCCAGCTTCTGGCGCGAATCGGCCTCGCCGGCCGCTTCGATCACCCGGGCCCGGGCGCTGCCTTCGGCGCTTTTGATCCGGGCCAGCTTCTCGGCTTCGGCTTCGAGCTGACGTTGTTCGATCTGTTTTTGCTTGAACGGCAGCACATGCTTCATCGCCTCTTCCTGGGCACGGGCGGCGATGATCTGTTCGTTGCCGGCCGCTTCGGCGGCCTTCTCGCGTTGCACCTTGGCCGCTTCGGCCTCAAGCGCAGTCTGCTTGACCAGCTTGTCCTTGAGTTCGAGCGTGTAGCGCATCTTCTCGGCGGCCAGCTCTTCGGCCAGCAGGGTTTCCATCCCGGCGCGGTAGTCGGCTGGCAGGTCAACCTTGCCCATCTGCACCGAACGCAGCAGGATGCCGTCGGTGGCCAGACGCGGGCCCAGTTCCTTTTCGATGATCTGCTGGATTTCCGCCCGCTTGCTCGAGAAGATCTCGCGCACCGTGTAGCGGGCGAAGATCTTGTAGATCACCCCTTGCACTGCCGGCTCGACGATTTCGCCGGCCACGTTTTCCGGCAGATCGCGTGCCATCCTGGCGACCTTGTTGGGGTCAAGCGCGTAGCGGATCGCCAGATCGACCCCGAGCGACAGACCTTCGACCGACTGGAACGGTGCGCTGCCGTCGGCCTGGCTGCTGGCGACGGGCCGGTAGAGCTGGTCGCGCAGGGCATAGCGGCGGACTTCATGGAGGCCCGGGATGACCAGGATGCTGCCACCGCCACGGAATTCGTCGGCCGAACCGGTCAGACTGTTGAAGCGAACGCCGACTTCGGTGCCGCTCAGGGTTTCGAGCGGCGGGTGGGTCACGAGGCCGTAGACGGCCAGCCCGCCCAGGGCCAGCACGGCCACGCTGCGGCGGTGGCGGCCGAGCCGGCGAAGCGGGGCGGTGCTGCGGATCAGGACATTGCGCACGGCCTGCGCAATTGGTTTGAGTCGGTCGAACATGGCGATTTCCCCTGGCGTGGCGCCCAGAGCGGTCAAGGTCCGGCGGGACCATCCCGCCGCTGCTGCTCTGTTGACGCCATCATCGCGAGGAAGCCCCGGAGCGATCAAAGCCCCGGCGGGGGCAGATTGGCACCGGGCGCGGAAGAAACCTTCACAGCCCGTCTGTGACTAGACGTCCGATAATCGCGATACTTGTCTGACCGTGAGAAGGAGTCGCAGCCGATGTTGAAAGTCGCCGTTATCGAGGACGATCTGCCCACCAGCCGTCAGTTGCGCGGCTGGATCGAATCGGCCAGGCCCGGTATCCGGGTCGATCAGTGGTTCAACCGCGACGAGGCCGAAGCCGCGATTGCGCGCGAGGTCTACGATCTGGTGGTGCTCGATATCGAGCTGGGCCGCGAGCGTCATGCCGGGGTGGCCATCATCAATGCCATCAATAAGCGCCATGCCACACCGGTGCTGGTGGTGTCGGCCATGCCGGCCACCATCTACCGCAGCATCATGAAGGCGCTCGATGCCTGGGATTACCTACAGAAAGCCACCTTCGAAGAGTCGGATTTCATCGAGACCTTCCTGGAAATCCTGCGCGCGGCCAAGGACCAGCGTGCGGCACCGCCGGCCGGTGCGCCGCTGTCGCTCGATCCGCTGCGCCAGAGCACGCCCACCTGGCGCGCCCAGCGGATCAATCTGCCGCTGACGGCGCAGCGCATCCTGGCCACGCTCTACCAGAACCGCGGCCAGGTGGTGAGTTACGAGCAACTGTTCCAGGTGGTCAAGAGCGGCCGCAACCGCGATAACGTGCGCAAGCACGTCAGCACCATCCGCGATGCCTTCCGCGAGGTCGATCCGGATTTCGACTGCATCGAAAACGTCCCGATGCGCGGTTTCCGCTGGGTCGATCCGCCGGCGTCGCAGGATCGTTGATGGCCTGGCTCGCTTCCTACCGGCTGCGCATTCTGTTTCGCAGCGCGTTTCTGCTGCTGGCGCTGGCGACCATCGCCATGGCGCTGCATCTGCTTCAGGCTGAGAAGCAGCTCAGCTATCGCAATTACCGATACGGTTTCCATAAGACCGAGGCGCAGATCTCGGCCAAATTGCACCATCCGGCCGGGCAACTGGCCCTGCTCAATCCGCCCACCGCCACGCTGACGCCCTTGCGGCCGCTGTTGCTGCCGTTCTCGGCGCTGGATTTCGATGACCAGAACAAGGTGCAGCAGGCCATCGAAATGGCGGGGTGCCTCGTGCAGTACCGCGACGGTTCGGTCTGCGTCGCCGTCGGCAACAACCCCTGGGCCGGTGCCTTTATCTATGTGGCGGGCAGTTTCTCCAGCGCCGAACTGGTGCCGCATCGGCGCGGGGAGTTCGATCTGACCCTGGCGCATCGTGTCCGGGTCGAAGTGGCCCTGCGTGGCCAGCGCTACCGCTGGGTCGCCCCGTTCGAGCTGATCGACGAAACGCGCGGGGTACGTGGCCGGCTGACCGGCTTTGTCGAAGGCGACCGGCCTGGGCGGCCGGTGCGCGATTTCCGGGGCTGGTTATGGCAGAACCCGCAATGCCAAGAGGCGGCGCCACCTTGCCAGCGACGTGCCTTTTTCTCGCTGCGCCTGCCTGTGGCGATCCTGGGCGACGAGCTGTTTCGCACACCGCGCCCCGATTGGCCGCCACCCGATCTTGACCGCATTGCCGTGCATCTCCAGGTCCTGCCACCGGGGCAGGGTACGCCACTGCTCGACAGCAATGACCGTGATGCGACCGCTCCGTTTTCCCTGGCCGAACTGGCACCGCTGCTGCTGCCGGGCGAAACCTTGCGTATTGGCCGGCTCGGCCAGCCGCCATTGCTGACCCTGGTCGGCAGCGAGGACCAGCCCGATGACGGCTCGCGCCTGCTCTACAGCCTTATCAAGCGCCTGCCGGTCGAGGGCTACGATTCGCTGCTGGAAAGCCGCGAGCTGATCCGCACGCCGCTTGGCGACTACACCGTGACGCTGACGGGTGATGTGCGCAGCGTCAATCGCACGCTGGGAGCGGTAGCCAGCCGCCTGTCCTGGTTTGTCGGGGCCATGCTGCTGGCGATGTTGCTGGCCTGGCTGGTGATCGAGATCGGCCTGATCCGCCGCATCACCCGGCTGACCCGGCGTGCCGCGTCAGTGGCCCAGACCGTCAAGGGCGCCGGCGATCTGGAACGGTTTGATCTGGCCGACCTGCGTGGCGGCGATGAACTGGGCATTCTGGCCGGCTGCCTGTCTGAACTGCTGCGGCGAGTCCGGGAGGATGTTGAGCGCGAGTGCATCCGGGCCGAGCAGGAAAAGGACCGCTGGCATGCAGTCGGCCATGAAATCATGTCGCCCTTGCAGTCGCTGCTGGCGCTGTATGGCGACGGCGAGCACAGCCGCTATATCCGGCGTATGCAGCAGGCACTGCAAATCCTCTACGGCAGCGCTTCGCCGAGCGAGGCGTTCCAGTCGAGCACACTGCGGCTGACCACGGTGGATCTGGGCGAATTCCTGTTCCATGTGGCCGACAACGCGCCTTGCGTCGGCATCGAGTCGGTACGTTTCATCAATCAGGCCGGGCAGGTATTCGTGCGGGCCGATGAGTATTCGCTCGAAGATGTGGTGACGCATGTGCTGCGTAACGCCGATCGCTACCGTCTACCCGACAGCCCCATCACGATCACGCTCGAAGCCAGCGAAACCGCCGCCACCGTCAGCCTGCACAACCAGGGGCCGACCATTGCCGAGCCGATGCTCGACAAGATCTTCGAGTACGGCGTCTCCGATCAGCCGGAAGCCGGTGCCAACGGCAACCGAGGGCAGGGCTTGTTTGTGGCCAAGACCTATATGGCCAAGATGGGCGGCACGATTGCCGTGCGCAACGAGGCCGCTGGAGTCAGCTTCGTGCTGTCCTTGCAGCGGGTGGTGGCGCCCGGTTGAGCTAGCGCATTGCCAGTCAATTCGGCGTCAGTGTGTCCGGCCCTCAAAGCGCCGGCTCCTGACGCTCAACCAGACTTGCTGCGACGCCGACTTCAGTGGAAATTCGCTAACCAGGAGGGGTTCGGGACAGGCCGCCCCTACCGCGTCGCGCTTGTCCTGGGCCGCGGCAGTCCTCAGCGCGGCAGGGTGAAGTAGAAGGTGGCGCCCGCCCCGGGCGCCGACTCGGCCCAGATGCGGCCTTCGTGACGATGGATGATCCGGGCGACGCTGGCCAGTCCGATGCCCGAGCCTTCGAATTCCTGCTCGCTGTGCAGACGCTGGAAGGCCCCGAACAGCCGGTCGGCATTGGCCATATTGAAACCGGCGCCATTGTCGCGGACGAAGTAGACCGTTTCCCCGTCCTGCCGCAAGGCGCCTACTTCGATATGCGGCGTTTCCACCTTGCGGCTGAACTTCCAGGCATTGCCCAGCAGGTTCTGCAAGGCCGCCCGCAACAGCAGGGCATCGCCCCTGGCGCGCAGATTGGGCGCGACCACGAATTCCACCTGCTGCTGCGGGTGCAACTGGCGCAATTCCTGCCCCAGTTCCTGGGCCAGTGCGCTCAGATCGACCGGGACGGCATGGAGTTCGGCCCGGCTGATCTGGGCCAGCGCCAGCAAGGCGTCGATCAGATCGCTCATCTTGTGCACGCCACGGCGGATCCGTTGCAGATAGTCGCGGCCGGTATCGTCGAGCCGGTCGTTGTAGTCTTCGAGCAGAAACATGCTCATCCCGTCGATCAGCCGCAGCGGCGCGCGCAGGTCGTGCGAAACCGAATAGCTGAACGAGGCCAGTTCCTGGGTGCGCACGGTCACCAGTTCCTCCAGATGTTCCTGATGGAGCTTGAGTGCCTCTTCGGCCGCTTTCTGCTGGCTGATGTCCTGCACCACCGTGACGAAATGGAGCGGCGTGCCGTCCTGGGCCCGGTGCAGGCCTACCGAGGTATGGGCCCACAAATAGCTGCCGTCCTTGCACAGATAGCGCTTGTCGTCTTCGGCGATCGTGACCTCGCTCGACAGCATCTGCTGCACCGCCCGATTGGTGGCCGGCATATCGTCGGGGTGGGTCAGGGCGGGCACGCCGGTTTGCAGCATTTCCTGCTCGCTGTAACCGAATAGCTGGCATAGCCGCTGATTGACCCGCACATAGTGACCATCGAGCCCGACATGGGCGATACCGACGGCGGCATGCTCGAACAGGGCACGATAGCCGGCTTCGCTCTGCCGCAGGGCTTCTTCCACCTGCTCGCGCTTGGCAATATCGCTGACCAGCAGCGCCGCCACCTGGCGTTGTTGCGCCGTGGCGGCCACCAGGACCAGCCCCACACCCGACACGACGCTCATGAACATTTGCAGATTGAGCACCTGCAAGCTGCGCACGGCATCGGCCGTCGATAGATGGATGATGCTGCCGCCGATGGCCGACAGTGAGGCCACCAGCACCACCAGGGCGGTGGCGGCATGGCCGAAACGCACGGCCGCCCAGATCACAAACGGAAATACCAGATAGGCCGGAATCGGATTGCCATGGAAGACCTCGGTAGCCAGGCCGAACGCCAGGCCGCAACTGATCAGCAGCATGCAAGCGAGAAGCAGTGCCTCGGTACCCGGCTCCTGCCATGGTTTCTGCGGTCGCGCCAAAGCCAGCAGCAAGGGCGTCAGCGTCAAGACCCCGCCGAAGTCGGCCAGCCACCAGACCTTGAAGATCAAGGGCCACATATTGACCGGTGCCACCCCACCAAGTACCAGCGTGGTGGCACCGATAGAGCCGCCAAACAGCGTCGGCAGCGCCGCCCCGGCGAAGATCAGCAACAGCGCATCGCGGAAACTGGTGAGCTTGGGGTCGAATCCGTAACGATTGAGCAGCCAGCAGCCGACCAGCGAACTGAGCATATCGCCGCTGCCGCTCAGAAAGGACAGATGAAGCGGCACGCCAATCGACAAGGTGAACAGCATTGCCCCGAACAAGGCGCCGGGCCAGCGGTCGATGCCACGCAGCAGCAGCACCGCCAGTGCAATGCCCGAAGGAAACCAGATCGACGTGACATGGGCATAGGCCGGTGCGATGCGAAAACCGGCATAGGCGACGGCCCAGAACAATAACGACAGGGCAATCACATCAAACCACCACCGGCGGTCGCTCAGTTGCGGCAACATGGCCTGCTCCCAGAGGGAGAATGTGTTTTGTTATAGCGCCTGCCAAGGGCAAGCGTAAACCCTTGAATCGATTGGGGCCGCTGATGTTTTGGCGGGTGAGGATAGAGGCGTGCGGTGGCCTGGGACCTGGCTGAGGAAGTCTGGATGTGTCTGAGGCAGGGGAATAGTTAAATTATTTATTTTTTATTTAGATTGAATTCGTGTCTTGCAGTTGATTTTCCTGATTTTTTATTTCTCGCTGAGGGATAAGCCATGCACGGAAAGCGGACCAAGTGTATCCCCTGGATGGTGGTGCTCTTGACCAGCCTATTGCCTTGGAGCGTCCATGCCCGTCCGTTCTGGGCTGTGCCGATCTTTCTTGACTTGCCGACAGGCTGGCGGGCCCAGCCGGCCGATTCGCCCGACAGTCGGGCGTTTGTCGTGTCGAAGGGCCGCCAGGTGATCCTGTTCGATTACCTGCCATCGTCTGCGCAGCAGACGCTGTGTCGGGCGACAGACGTGGCCCAGGCCAAGCGACTGAGCGATCTGCCCTGTGTGGTGCAGGGGCAGGGCGAGCGGCAGGAGAAGATGTCCCTGTATATCGCTGACCCCGCAGAGAAAAGTTTTCAGCTGCGGGTCTTCACCAAGACGACCCACTTGGCAGACCCGACCCTGCATCAGCTGCTGCGCAGCCTCCGCTTTGTCGGTGCCGGACCAGCACTGACCTTGCTTGCAACGGAGCACTCAGCCGGCCGGGCCAAGGTGGTCGATGAGACCGGTATTCCACGTTGGGTGAAGTTGGGCGAGGTGGTGACGAGGCAGTACGGTATGGTCAGGCAGATCGGCAACAGAACCGTGCTGATCGAGGAAACGATACTCGATGCAGCGGGTGACTATCAGCTACAAACCTGGCTGTTGCGGCAGCAGTGAGTTGGCCGATCGATCAGGAGGAGACAGGCGTGGGCCGCCATCCGATCTCCCATACGGCCCATTGCCAAACCCGCCAATTCCTGGGAAAACGCTGCCCGGTCCGCCGTTGGCGGCAGTCAGAACCCGCAGGAGAGAATGATGAACGACGAGTTGGAAGTGGTGGATATCCAGTTGGGCGAGGGCAAGGAAGTGGTCAAGGGTGCGTTGATTACCACCCAGTATCAGGGTTTTCTGGAGGATGGCACCAAATTCGATTCCTCCTATGATCGCGGCAAGCCGTTTCAATGCGTGATCGGCAGCGGACGGGTGATCAAAGGCTGGGATCAGGGACTGATGGGCATGAAGGTCGGCGGTCGCCGCAAGCTGTTCGTACCGGCCCGGCTGGCCTATGGCGAGCGCCAGATCGGCCAGCATATCAAGCCCCATTCCAATCTGATCTTCGAGATCGAGCTGCTTGAAGTATTGACGCGCGACGATTGAGTGGACGGGTTCACGGCAACAAAAAGTATCTCCTGCGGGAGGCGCTTTTCGTTGGGACGGCGCTTGGCACCTGTTATGAATCCAAGGCACTGAAATGGCTGAAGTTTTTTCAGTGCGCTGTCGAGCGCCAGCGAGGCTCCCTCGCGGCGGCGAGGGCGGGGGGAGTGGAATCAACCAGGGAGCGCCGATGCTTCAGTTCTCACCAATGGTTAGCGCCAGGGTTTCCCTGGCGCCTGCGCTTCATTTATCTCCCCACAGACGCCAGATAGTTCATCACAGGCGCTAGGGCTGTCGCTTGAACAAGTCGGAGCCGGCGTTGATCGAGGCCCATTCCTCGCCCGGGGCCACCTGGCTGGTCATCTGCCACAGGGTCTTCAGGGCGGTGGACGAGCCGGGCAGAAGCTGGCCGACCCAGGCGGTGATGGCCTGGAATTCGCGCCAGTGGACCACAAAGGAAATCAGATCGCCGTTGACATAGCCGCGCAGCTCGCCGGTGGTCTTGTGGCCATCGGCGCTGACGGCGCTCTCGTAGGTGCCGCTCAGGCGCATATTGTCCTGCTCCAGCACGGCTTTGGAGCCCAGTTCGTTTTTCCAGACCCCGGAGAAATTGACGATCGGACCGATGCCCGGCTGGGCGCGACGCAACATCTGCTCGTGTGACATGACAGACCTCCTCAGTTGACGAATGAAAGACAGGCTCTGATGGCGCGGCGATAGGCGCCGGCTGGCCTGTTTGCTGGTCGTTCCGGACTGGACCGGCCATGTGCCTCGGACGCTGACGCGGCGCGGGCGGCCTTTTTCTTGTCGGTGGAAGCGGAACGATGGAGCGGGTGGTGTTTTGAATCTAGTCGCCGTCGGCTGGGGGTTCAACCGCTTTGGTGGAAGGGGAAGGGCTGGTTTTCCGGCTTGGCCTCGCGCCCAAACCGTTGCGGATACGGTCGCCGCCCCAGCCCAGGCCTGGCCGACCGTAGGGGAGGGAGGAGAGGGATAGGCTGCAAGAACTAGTCCTCCCGCGCTGTTCAGCTCGGTCTAGTGGCGAATGGTAGAGGCACTGGGCGCTCCCTAAGCTCTGGCTTACGAATCAATCGACAGATCGTGAGCCGCAACCATGACACAGCCAGACAAGGTGCCTCCGGGTGCCACCAAGGTGCTGGTTTCCAGTACCTTCGCCTTCACCATCTGCTTTGCGGTATGGATGATGTTCGCGGTGGTCGGGATTCCGATCAAAACCCAACTGGGTCTCAGCGAAACCCAATTCGGTCTGCTGGCGGCCATGCCGGTGCTGACCGGTTCGCTGGTCCGGGTGCCGCTCGGTATCTGGACCGATCGCTACGGCGGCCGGGTGGTGCTGTTCTCCCTGATGCTCTGTACCGTCATCCCGATCTGGATGATGAGTTATGCCACCGAATACTGGCATTTTTTGTTACTGGCACTTTTTGTTGGTATCGCCGGTGGCTCGTTCTCTGTCGGCACACCTTATGTGGCGCGCTGGTTTCCCAAATCGCGCCAGGGTTTTGCGATGGGGGTGTTCGGTGCCGGTAACTCGGGCTCCGCGCTGACCAAGTTCGTGGCCCCGGCACTGATCGCCGCAGCCGGTGGCGCCTGGGTGATCGTGCCGCAGGTCTATGCGGTGGCAATGCTGATCACCGCGATCCTGTTCTGGTTCTTCTCGTCGACCAATCCGGCCCATAACGTACCGTCCACCGCGAGCCTGGGCACTCAGCTCAAGATGCTCAAGGACCCGCGTGTCTGGCGCTACTGCCAATACTACTCGGTGGTATTCGGCGGCTATGTGGCGCTCGCCTTGTGGATGACCAAGTACTACATCGGCGAATACGGTTTTGATATCAAGCTGGCCGCGCTGCTGGCCGCCTGCTTCTCGCTGCCTGGCGGGGTGCTGCGGGCGATCGGTGGCTGGATCTCCGACAAATACGGCGCTTATCGCACCACCTGGTGGGTGATGTGGGTGTGCTGGGTGTGCTTCTTCATCCTGAGCTACCCGCAGACCGACTTCACCGTCATGACCGTCGATGGACCCAGGACCTTCCATATCGGGCTCAACCCCTGGATGTTCACCATCCTGCTGTTTATCGCCGGTATCGCCACGGCGGTTGGCAAGGCCTCGGTCTTCAAATTTATCGCTAACGATTTCGGCCAGAACATCGGCGCCGTGTCCGGCATGGTCGGGCTGGCCGGTGGCCTTGGTGGTTTCTTGCTGCCGATCATGTTCGGCCTGGCCGTTGACCTGACCGGGATCCGTTCGAGCTGCTTCATGCTGTTGTATGGCACCGTCTGCGTCAGCCTGATCTGGATGCACTTCAGCTTCCGCCGCGAAAGCGTGGAAGCGGGGCAGCGGGCCCTGGCCGGCAAGGCCGTCGCGCACTGATTTTGAATCGGGGCGCGCAGGCGCCCCTCCTTACGGGAGAGCACCATGTCTGGCCATGTACTCAAGCACTGGGAGCCGGAAAATCCCAGCTTCTGGCGCGATGCGGGCGCCAATATCGCCAACCGCAACCTATGGATCTCGATCTTCGCTCTGATGCTGGCATTCAGCGTCTGGATGCTCTGGAGCGTGGTGGTGGTCAATCTCGACAAGGCGGGTTTCCAGCTGTCGAAGAACCAGATGTTCTGGCTGACCGCACTGCCGGCCTTGTCCGGCGCCACCTTGCGCATTTTCTACAGCTTCCTGGTGCCGATCTTCGGCGGTCGCAAATGGACGGCGATCTCGACGGCCAGCCTGCTGATCCCGGCCATCGGGATGGGTTTTGCGCTGCGTGACCCGAGCACCGACTTTCCGACCCTGCTGGTGCTGGCGCTGCTCTGCGGTCTGGGCGGCGGTAATTTCAGCTCCAGCATGGCCAATATCAGTTTCTTCTTCCCCAAGGCCAAGAAAGGGCTGGCGACCGGGCTCAATGCCGGTATCGGCAACCTCGGGGTGAGCCTAGTGCAGTTCGTCACCCCGCTGGTGATCTCGGGCGCGGTGTTCGGTGCCCTGGCCGGTGATGGCCACAGCTATGTCAAGGATGGGGTGGAAAAGAGCATCTGGCTGCAAAACGCCGGCTTCATCTGGGTGCCGTTCATCCTCGCTGCCACCGTGGCTGCCTGGTTCGGCATGAACGATATCGCCGACGCCAAAGCCTCGTTTGCCGATCAGGCGGTGATCTTCAAGCGTAAGCACAACTGGCTGATGTGCTGGCTCTATATCGGCACCTTCGGCTCGTTTATCGGTTTCTCGGCCGGTCTGGCGATGCTGACCAAGTCGCAGTTCCCTGAAGTCAATCCGACCCAATACGCCTTCCTCGGCCCGCTGGTTGGCGCGCTGACCCGGCCGCTCGGTGGCTGGATCTCCGACAAGCTGGGCGGTGCCCGCGTCACGCTGTGGGTGTTTATCGCCATGACCGCTGCCGTGTTCGGCGTGATGTACAACCTGCCGCATAACGGCACGGCCGGCAGTTTCCCGGGCTTTCTGGCCATGTTCATCGTGCTGTTTGCTCTGGCCGGCATTGGTAACGGTTCGACCTTCCGCATGATTCCGGTGATCTTCCTCACCGAGCGCCAGCGCGCCGCTGCACCGGGCGAGGCGGCACAACGGCAGGCGGTGCTGGCCGGCAATAAGGAGGCCGCAGCCGTGCTCGGCTTCTCTGGCGCGATCGGTGCCTATGGCGGCTTCTTCATTCCCAAGAGCTTCGGCACCTCGATCGAGCTGACCGGCGGGGTCGATGCGGCACTGCTGACCTTTGTGGCCTTCTACCTGAGCTGTATCGCGATCACCTGGTGGTTCTACGCCCGGCGCAACGCCCAGATGCCCTGCTGAAATGGGGCGCCTTGCACCGCCGTCCTTCGGGGCGGCGGTTTGTCCTTCTCCCCCTCAGAACAAAGAGACCCTTATGGAAGCCATCACCAAACGCATCGATGCGATTACCGAACTCCCTGCCCACTATGCCAGCGTGACGCCGCCGATCCCGCGCAGCGTCAAGATAGAACTGACTGCCCGCTGCGACTTCGACTGCTTCTTCTGCGCCTCCGGGGCGCGGCTGCGTGATAAATCCGATATGGACCGCGATCTGTATTTCCGCCTGGTCCGCGAGATGCGCGACGCCGGGGTGGAGGAGCTCGGTGTGTTCTATCTGGGTGAGTCGTTCATGGTCGATTGGCTTGCCGAAGCCATCGCCTACGCCAAGCAGGAATGCGGTTATCCCTATGTGTTCCTGACCACCAACGGCCGGCTGGCCACGCCCGAGCGGATCGAAGCCTGTATGCGCGCCGGGCTCGATAGCCTCAAGTTCAGCTACAACAACGCCGACCCCGAACAGTTTCAGCAAGTGACCCGGGTCAAGGCGCGCGAATTCTACAAGGTGCGCGACAACCTGCTGGCTGCGCGGGCGGTGCGTGATCGGGTCGAACAGGAAACCGGCCATCGCTGTGGCCTGTACGCGTCGAGCATCCGCTACGACGGCGAGCAGCAGGTACGGATGCAGGCGGCGGTCGATGAGATTATCGGGGCGGTCGACGAACATTACTGGCTGCCGCTCTACGGCCAGGCCGGTCTGACCGCCGGTGCCCAGGGCACGATGCCGGTCGCCGGCAACCAGGGCCGCCTGGGCGCGCTGCGCGATCCGCTGCCGTGCTGGTCGCTGTTCACCGAAGGCCATGTGACCTTCGACGGCTATCTGTCGGCCTGCTGCTTCGACCACGACGGCCGTTTCCATATGGGCGACCTCAACACCACCCCCTTCGTGGAAGCCTGGCATAGCGCGGCTTTCCAACATATCCGCGCGGCCAATCTGCGCAAGGACGTGACCGGTACGCCGTGCGAGGAATGTATCGCCTATCCCCACGATCCCAAGCCGCAAGCAATCGTGCTGACCCGTAAGCACAAGGGTCAGGGCTTCGACGGCACCTGAAATCGGCTTGCCGGCATGGCCGCAGCCGCGAATCAAGAGGAGGGCGCCTGGAGCGTCTTACCCGCTCGCGGCTGCTGCCGTTTGCCCAGCCTGCTGCGCGGCTCGCCTGGCTTGGGAGGCTCGGAGGTAAAATGTAAAATTTTGTGAATAAACTATGCAAGATATATAGCCGTATTTAAGAAAAAATAATTTATTTAGACATATATATTGGGTGTTTCAGCTCACGTGGCCTTCCGCAAGCGCACGCCCTGCCTCCCGCGCCTATCCAGCGCTTTTCCCCCGGCTGCCTGGCCGGACAGCCGAGCAGGAACTAGTCCATTCGGCCAGTAGAACTAGTCCTTGCGCAGCGCCGACCCCCTTCCTCCGATGAATGTTTTCGGCACCCAGCTGAGGCGACACTGCAAGCATTGCACCGGCATGCCTGGGCCATATCTACGGAGAAGCACAATGAGCCATTTTCTGGACAGACTGAAATTCCTCTCCAGGGTCGACTCGACCTTTGCCGATGGGCATGGCGCCGTCGTGAACGAGGATCGCAAGTGGGAGAATGGCTATCGCAGCCGTTGGCAACACGACAAGGTCGTGCGTTCCACCCACGGCGTCAATTGCACCGGCTCCTGCAGCTGGAAGGTCTACGTCAAGAACGGCCTGATCACCTGGGAAACGCAGCAGACCGACTATCCGCGTACCCGCCCCGACCTGCCCAACCACGAACCGCGCGGCTGCCCGCGTGGTGCTTCCTATAGCTGGTATGTCTATTCGGCTCAGCGGGTGAAATACCCGATGATCCGTGGCCGCCTGCTGGAAATGTGGCGGGAAGCCCGCAAGACCATGGACCCGATCGCCGCCTGGGAATCGATCAGCCAGGACCCCGAAAAGGCCAAGCGCTACAAGAGCGTGCGTGGCCAAGGTGGTTTTGCCCGGGCCGACTGGGAAACCGCCACCGAGATCATCGCTGCGGCCAATGCCTTTACCATCAAGCGCTACGGTCCGGACCGGATCATGGGCTTCTCGCCGATTCCGGCCATGTCGATGGTGAGTTATGCCGCCGGTGCCCGTTATCTGAGCCTGATCGGCGGCGCCTGCCTCAGCTTCTATGACTGGTACTGCGATCTGCCGCCTGCCAGCCCGCAGATCTGGGGCGAACAGACCGACGTGCCGGAATCGGCCGACTGGTACAACTCCACCTATCTGATGGTCTGGGGCTCCAATGTCCCGATGACCCGTACCCCCGATGCTCACTTCTACACCGAGGTTCGTTACAAGGGCACCAAGACGGTGGCGGTGTCGAGCGACTTCGGTGAAATGGTCAAGTTCGGCGATATCTGGCTGGCCCCCAAGCAGGGCACCGATGCCGCGCTGGCGCTGGCCATGGGCCATGTGGTGCTGAGTGAGTTCCACCGCGACCGGCCGTCCGACTATTTCCGCGATTACGTCAAACGCTATACCGATATGCCCATGCTGGTGCTGCTCAAGGAGCGCAACGGCATGTATGTGCCCGACCACTTCCTGCGTGCCGCGCAGCTGCCCGATCAACTGGGCGAGCGCAACAATCCCGAATGGAAGACGGTGGCGATCGACAGCCTCAACGGCGAGATGGTGACGCCCAATGGCTCGGTCGGTTTCCGCTGGGGCGAGGACAAGGCCGAGACCGGCAAGGTCGGCCGCTGGAATCTTGAATCGCGCGACGGCGGCAGCGGCCGCGAGATCGACCCGCTGCTGAGCCTCAAGGATCGCTGCGACAAGGTGGTCGGGGTGGGCTTCAACTATTTCGGGGCCGAACACGACGAGCTGCTGCTGCGCAATGTGCCGGCCCGTGAAGTGACGCTGGCCGACGGCCAGACCGTGCTGGTGGCCACCGTCTACGATCTGCAACTGGCCAACTACGGTGTCGATCAGGGTCTGGGCGGCAATGTGGCCAAGTCCTATGCCGACGATGTGCCCTACACCCCGGCCTGGCAGGAAAAACATACCGGCGTGAAGCCCGAGCTGGTGATCCAGGTGGCGCGCGAGTTCGCCCAGAATGCCCACGATACCCACGGCAAGAGCATGGTGATCGTTGGTGCTGCGCTCAACCACTGGTATCACATGGACATGACCTACCGCGGCATCATCAATCTGCTGATGATGTGCGGCTGCGTCGGCCAAAGCGGTGGTGGCTGGGCCCACTACGTCGGTCAGGAAAAGCTGCGGCCGCAGTTCGGCTGGGCGCCGCTGGCCTTTGCGCTGGACTGGGTACGGCCGCCGCGCCAGATGAATGGCACCAGTTTCTGGTATGCCCATACCAGCCAATGGCGGCATGAGAAACTCGCCGTTGACGAAATCCTGGCCCCGACGGCCGACCGCAGCCGGCTTGGCAAGATGTCGATGATCGACTTCAACGCCAAGGCCGAGCGGATGGGCTGGCTGCCGTCGGCGCCTCAGCTCGAGACCAACCCGCTCGACGTGTGCGACGCCGCTGCCGCTGCCGGCGTCGAGGTGCCCAAGTATCTGAGCGAGCAGCTCAAGAGCGGTCGGGTGAAGATGAGCTGTCAGGATCCCGACAATCCGAAGAACTTTCCGCGCAATCTGTTCGTGTGGCGCTCCAATATTCTCGGCTCGAGCGGCAAGGGCCACGAATACTTCCTCAAATACCTGCTGGGTACCCAGAACGCCCTGTTCGACGATCCGGCCGATGCGATCCGGCCAAGCGATGTGACCTTCCGCGAGCAAGCGGCCGAGGGCAAGCTCGATCTGCTGACCGTGCTCGATTTCCGGATGAGCACCACCTGCCTCTACGGCGATATCGTGCTGCCGACGGCCACCTGGTATGAGAAGGACGACCTCAATACCTCGGATATGCACCCGTTCATCCACCCGCTCAGCGAAGCCGTGCAGCCGCTGTGGCAGAGCAAGACCGACTGGGAAATCTACAAGCTGATCGCCCGCAAGTTCAGCGAGATCGCCGGGCCGTATCTCGGCACCCGCAAGGATGTGGTGCTGCAACCGCTGCTGCACGACACCCCGGGTGAGCTGGGCCAGCCGCTCGAGCCACGCGATTGGTACAAGGGCGAATGCGACCTGATCCCGGGCAAGACCGCCCCCAATATGGTGGTGGTGGAGCGCAACTACGCCGATATCTACAAGAAGTTCACCTCGGTCGGTCCGCTGCTTGAGCGGCTTGGCAACGGCGGCAAGGGCATCAACTGGAACACCGAGCACGAAGTGCACGAGTTGGCCGGTCTGACCCGCACCGTCAACGAGGAAGGCGTCAGCAAGGGCCGGCCACGGCTCGACAGCGCCATCGATGCCGCCGAAATGATCCTGACGTTTGCCCCCGAGACCAACGGCCATGTGGCGGTCAAGGCTTGGGAAGCGCTGTCCAAGATCACCGGGCGCGACCATACCCATCTGGCCATCGGCCGCGAGCACGACAAGATCCGCTTCCGCGATGTGCAGGCCCAGCCGCGCAAGATCATCTCGGCACCGACCTGGTCGGGACTCGAGAGCGAAGAGGTCAGCTACAACGCCGGCTACACCAATGTGCATGAACTGATCCCCTGGCGCACCCTGACCGGTCGGCAGCAGTTCTATCAGGACCACCGCTGGATGCTCGATTTCGGCGAAGGCTTCTGCGTGTTCAAGCCGCATATCGATACCAAGACCGTCGAGCCGATGCTGGGGCGCCGTCCCAACGGCAATCACGAGCTGGTGCTCAACTGGATCACCCCGCACCAGAAGTGGGGCATCCACAGCACCTATTCGGACAATCTGCGGATGCTGACGCTGTCGCGCGGCGGGCCGCATGTGTGGATTTCCGAAGCCGAAGCCAAGCAGGCGGGCATCGTCGACAACGACTGGGTCGAGGTGTTCAACAGCAACGGCACCCTGACTGCCCGGGTTGTGGTCAGCCAGCGCGTACCCAAGGGGATGTGCCTGATGTACCACGCCCAGGAAAAGATCGTGAACGTGCCTGGTGCCGAAACCAGTGGCAAGCGCGGCGGCATCCACAACTCGGTGACCCGTACCGTGTTGAAGCCCACCCATATGATCGGTGGCTATGCCCAGCAGGCTTATGGCTTCAACTACTACGGCACCGTGGGCAGTAACCGCGACGAGTTCGTGATCCTGCGCAAGATGAAACAGGTCGATTGGCTGGAAGGGCCGCTAGCCGAGGCGCAGAGCTAAGCCGACCACCGGGGCCTCCGGTTCCGTCCGCCATATCAGGAGTCATCAAATGAAAATTCGTGCGCAAGTAGCCATGGTGCTGAACCTCGACAAGTGCATCGGCTGCCATACCTGTTCGGTCACTTGCAAGAACGTCTGGACCAGCCGCGACGGTGTCGAATACGCCTGGTTCAACAACGTCGAGACCAAGCCCGGCATCGGTTATCCCAAGGAATGGGAAAACCAGGAGAAATGGCGCGGCGGCTGGGTCCGCAACAGCGCCGGCAAGCTGGAGCCGCGTCAGGGCAGTCGTCTCAAGATCCTGGCCAATCTGTTTGCCAACCCCAATCTGCCGGCGATCGACGACTATTACGAGCCTTTCACCTACGACTACGAGCATCTGCAACACGCTCCGCTGTCGCAGACGCCGCCCACTGCCCGGCCGGTCTCGGTGCTGACCGGCCAGAAGATGGAAAAGATCGAATGGGGCCCCAACTGGGAAGACGATCTCGGCGGCGAGTTCAGCTCGCGTGGCCGCGACCGGCTGTTCGAGGGGGTACAGAAGGAGATGTACTCGACCTTCGAGAACACCTTCATGATGTATCTGCCCAGATTGTGCGAACACTGCCTCAACCCGACCTGTGTGGCGTCCTGCCCGTCGGGCTCGGTCTACAAGCGGGCCGACGACGGCATCGTGCTGATCGACCAGGACAAGTGCCGCGGCTGGCGGATGTGCATCTCGGGCTGCCCCTACAAGAAGATCTATTTCAACTGGCAAAGCGGCAAGGCCGAGAAATGCCTGTTCTGCTACCCGCGTATTGAAGCCGGCCAGCCCACCGTCTGTTCGGAAACCTGTGTCGGTCGCATCCGCTATCTGGGCGTCCTGCTGTACGACGCCGACCGGATCGAGGAAGCCGCCTCGGTCAGCGATGAGCAGGATCTGTACGAAGCCCAGCTCAAGTGTTTCCTTGACCCGCATTCGCCGGCCGTGATCGCCGAGGCCCGCAAGCAGGGCATTCCGGAAAGCTGGCTCGAGGCGGCCCGTCAGTCGCCGGTCTACAAGATGGCCTGTCAGTGGAAGGTGGCGTTCCCGCTCCACCCCGAATACCGCACCCTGCCGATGGTCTGGTACATCCCGCCGCTGTCGCCGATCCAGAGCGCGGCGGAAGCCGGCCGGATGCCGCATAGCACGGTGGGAGACAGCATCATCCCCGATGTGAAGAGCCTGCGTATTCCGGTGCGCTATCTGGCCAATCTGCTGACGGCGGGCAAGGAGAAGCCGGTGGTCGAGGCGCTGGAGCGGATGATCGCCATGCGTGCCTACAAGCGCAGCGAAACGGTCCATGGACGTGGCGACACCCGCCTGTTGCAGTCGGTCGGGCTCGATGCCGCCACGGTCGAGGATATGTACCAGATCATGGCCATCGCCAACTACGAAGATCGCTTCGTGATTCCGAGCAGCCATAAGGAGCAGGTCGAGGACAGCTTCAACGATAAGGCGAGCTGCGGTTTCAGCTTCGGCAACGGCTGTTCGGGCGGTACTTCGGACGGCTCGCTGTTCGGCAAGAAAAAGGAAGGCAGCGTGATCTTCGTGCATATGCCGAAGTCGCGTAAGCCGAAGGAAATTCCGCAGTAATGATCGGCCGGGCGCCAGCGCCCGGCCCAGGAGCACCACCATGAGCCTCTACCGCATCCTTTCCGCCTTGCTGAGTTATCCCGAGCAGGAGCTGATCGACGCCTTGCCCGATATCGATGCCGCGTTGGCAGACTATCCCGAGGTGCGCCAGCAGCTCAGCCCGCTGACCCGCTTTCTGGCCAGTCAGCCGCTGATCGATTTGCAGGAGAACTACGTCGGCACCTTCGATCGTTCGCCGGCCCATTCGCTGCATCTGTTCGAGCATATCCACGGCGAGAGCCGTGATCGTGGTCCGGCCATGGTCGATCTGCTCCATGAATATCAGAAGCGCGGTTTCGAGCCGTTCGGCGATGAGGATCTGGGTGCCGAGCTGCCCGATTATCTGCCGCTGTTCCTTGAATTCCTCAGCCAGTTGCCCGACGACGAGGCACAGGGCTTTCTCGATGACGCCATCCATGTGGCCGCCGCCGTCGGCGAGCGGCTGGCGCGTCACCACAGTCCCTATACCTGTCTGTTCGAGGTCTTGCGCCACTTGTCCAGCGTAACGCCGCTGCCGCTGGTCGAGCCGCCGGTGCGCGATATGGACGAGCTGCTCGAAACCTTCGGCCCGGGTGCCGATGGCAGCGAGCCGCTGCTCAAGCCGCGCCCCGGTGCTGCCCAGACCGTGCAGTTCTATCCGCGTCAGGCCGCTGGTCACTGAACCCCAACGGGAGCACTTCCATGAGCTACCTTCATCAATTCGTTTTCGGCATCTACCCCTATATCGCCCTGGCGGTCTTTCTGTTCGGCAGCCTGGTGCGCTTTGAGCGCGAGCAGTACACCTGGAAGACCGACAGCTCCCAGGTGCTCCATCGGGGCAATCTGCGGCTGGGCAATATCCTGTTCCACGTCGGCATCATCGGGCTGTTCTTCGGCCATCTGGTCGGCCTGCTGACCCCGGTGGCGGTATGGGATGCACTCGGTGTCAGCCATGGCTTCAAACAAGGCTTTGCCATGACGGCGGGCGGCATCATGGGCGGTATCTGTCTGATCGGCCTGTTGATCCTGCTGCATCGCCGCCTGAGCGACCCGCGCATCCGGGCCGTCACCAAGCCCGGCGACAAGGTGCTGTTGCTGTGGATCCTGATCACCCTGGGTCTGGGACTCTCCACCATCGTGGTGTCGGCCGACCATATGGATGGCCATGAAATGGTGCTGCTGATGACCTGGGCCCAGCATATCGTCACCTTCCGGGGCGATGCGGCACAGTATGTCGAAGCCACCCACTGGCTGTTCAAAGCCCATCTGTTCATGGGGATGAGCCTGTTCGTGATCTTCCCGTTTACCCGTCTGGTCCATGTCTGGAGCGGCTTTGGCTCGGTCACCTATCTGACCCGCGCCTGGCAGCTGGTCCGGCCGCGCTAAGGGGTTCTGAGCCGGCTGCGGCCGGCTTTCCTGCAACGATTGGGCGCGTCCACCAAGGGCGCGCCGGAGCGAAATCATGGCCATCCTGATCAACGACCACGAAATCACCGACGCCGAAATCGCCGCCGAGCTGCCGCATCACCAGGACTGCCCCAATCCGCTGCAACGGGCGACGACGGCCGTGGCACTGCGCCATATCCTGCTCGATGAGGCTGCCCGGCTGGGTCTGCCTATCGATTCGGAAGAAGCGGCCATCGAGGCGCTGCTGCAATCGCAGATCAAGCTGCCGCAGGCCGACGAGGCGAGCTGCCGCCGCCATTACGAACTGCACCCGCAGCGCTTTACCGTGGGCGAACTGGTGCTGGTTGACCATATCCTGTTCCAGGTCACGCCCAATGTGCCGCTTGGCCCCTTGCGCGAACTGGCCGAACAGACCTTGCAGGAAATCCTGCAAGACCCCGCTTTGTTTGCCACCCGGGCACGCGAGCTGTCCAACTGTCCATCGGGCCAGGTAGGCGGCAGTCTTGGTCAGATCAGTCGCGGCGAGACAGTGCCCGAGTTCGAGCGGGTGGTATTTGCCATGGCCTCGGGCGAAATCCTGCCACGTCTGCTGGAAACCCGTTTCGGTCTTCATATCATCCGGGTCGTCCGACGCATCGACGGTCATCTCCTGCCTTATGAGCAGGTGGCCGACCCTATCGCCAACGCCTTGCACGCCAGCAGTATCGACGCCGCCTGGCGCCAGTACACCCAACTGCTGGTCGGCCGTGCCCGGGTGCAGGGCATCGAGCTGGCCGGTGCAAGCAGTCCTCTGGTGCAGTAGGGCGGCTGGCAGAACTCGACAGTGGGTCCGTTTCGCGGCGTCCAGACAGGAGATGGTAGTGGTCCGGACGCTGGCGAGAGGCCGCCCTCAGTCAACAGACGTACTAACCGGTCCGTCCTGAAACGAGGACGGACAAGCAGCATGTATCGAGACCGGTGGCAATCAATAGGCAGGTGATGTGGGCGCTGGCGGCATTGCTGAATATCGTGGTGGGTAGGTGCAGTCTAGCCAGGCACCTGTGAGGACAGGTGTGTGTCGCGACAGTCGGGTGTCGTCGGCAGGAAGTCGGCAGTCGATGGGGAAGTGGGCGGCGCTGGCGCTGTGGGAGCGTGAGCCAGTAATACGGACGATGGATTGCAAAGCGAGGGCCTGGAAAAGCCCTCCCTCTATCAGCGATCCGGCAGGTTTTGAGGAGGGGGAAGGTGGATAACTTAGGATGCATAAGTGGAATATTTTTGTGGAAGCGGCTTCGGTTACGGGACGGGAGCTTGCACCGGTGCCGTGTGTCTGACTCCTGGTAGCCGAGGCTGCAACCACTAGATTGTTGTTGGCTGGATTCATTCATAATATATTATGACGTCCTGTAAGTATTGCGGATATCTTGCAGATAATTTTATTATTCGTTGTTTTTGTTGCGCCGCGTCGATGGCGCTTCTGTCCTGGGTCGCCTGACCTTCCCCTGCCATACCGGTCCCATCCAGGCTGCCGTGCAGCCGATCCCGCCCGCGAATTCCTCTGCCGGAATGACTAGTCCCACTCACCAATAGCGACATTGGCCTTGGCTCTGGAAAATGGCTTTCAGACTTTCCACGAGTAGCGGACATGACAGCCGGTCTTGCCAACCCCGTCCTTATCGACCCGTTCCAGCGCCGCATCGACTATTTGCGTGTCTCGGTCACCGATCGTTGTGACCTGCGCTGTACCTACTGTCTGCCCAAGGGTTTCAAGGATTACGAAGAGCCGGCCAACTGGCTCAGCCATGACGAAATGGCCCGCCTGATCGGGCTGTTTGTCGGACTGGGTGTCGGCAAGGTACGTCTGACCGGCGGCGAGCCGCTGCTGCGGCGCCATATCGATGTGCTGGCTGGCAGGATTGCCGCTTTGCCGGGTCTGCGGGACCTGTCGCTGTCGAGCAATGGCACCCAGCTCGCTCGCCATGCCGCCGCACTCAAGGCAGCCGGGGTCAAGCGACTCAATATCAGCCTCGACACTCTCGATTCGCACTGTTTCCAGCGCATTACCGGCAGCGACTGCCTCGACCGGGTACTGGCCGGGCTGGAAGCGGCCAAGGCCGTGGGCTTTAGCCCGATCAAGCTCAATATGGTGGTCCAGGCCGGCGTCAACGAGCGCGAAGTCGAGCGAATGGTGGAATTCTCGATCCAGCATGGCTTTGTTCTGCGCCTGATCGAGCCGATGCCCATCGGCGCCACCGGCCAGGCAGCGCGAGGGATCGACCTCACTCGACTCGGCAGCGAATTGGCGCGGCGTTTTGCACTTCTGCCGGCGCTGGCCGGGCAGGGCGCCGGTCCCGCACGTTATTGGCAGACGGCCGATGGCGCCATGAGCCTTGGGGTGATCACCCCGATGTCGCAGCATTTCTGTGCCGCTTGCAACCGGGTCCGGCTCGGGGTCGATGGCACGCTGTATCTCTGTCTCGGTCAGGAGGACCGGGTACCGCTGGGCGAACTGCTGCGCAGCGGCGCTGACGACGACACCCTGCGCGAGACCATTCGCGCTGCCATCGCCAGAAAACCCGAACGACACGAATTCGATACCCGGCCCGGCAAGATCGTGCGCTTCATGGCGCAAACCGGCGGTTAAGGACCACGGCTGGCAGTTTGACTGGAGCGCAACCATGCATGATCTGGAACGTTTTATCGATGGGTTTCAGCGCTTCCAGCGCCGCTACTTCGCTACCGACCCTGCGCTGTATTGTGATCTGAAGCAGGGTCAGCATCCCAATACCCTCTTGATCGGCTGCTGCGATTCACGGGTCGATCCGGCCCAGCTGCTCGGCTGTGATCCCGGCGATATCTTTACGGTACGCAATGTGGCCAATCTGGTGCCACCGTGTACCACGGGCCAGATCTATCAAGGCGTATCGTCGGCGATCCAGTTCGCGGTCGATCAGCTCAAGGTGTCGCGCATTATCGTGCTGGGCCATGCCCAGTGTGGTGGTATCCGCGCCCTGGTCGAGCAACAGCTGTCGGACGAGGACGATCTCGATTTCGTCGGCCGCTGGGTCCGGATCGCCGAGCCGGCCCGCCTCAAAGTGATGCAGCAGATGCCCCATGCCAGTCCGGCCGAGCAACGGCGGGCCTGCGAGCTGGCAGCTATTCTGGTGTCGTTGCGCAATCTGCAAACCTTTCCCTGGGTACGTGAGCGGGTCGAGCAGGGTGCCTTGACCTTGCATGGCTGGTATTTCGACCTCGACGCCGGCGCCTTGCTGGCCTATTCGCCGCGGGCCGATGTATTTCTGCCGCTGGTCTGTCCTTTGGTGAAGGAATCATGATGAATCGAGCATTCGGCATCGTCGGCTGGTCCGGCAGCGGCAAGACCACCTTGATCGAATCGTTGTTGCCACTGCTGCGGGCACGCGGGCTCAAGGTCAATGTGATCAAGCACAGCCATCATGATCTGGTGCTGGAGCCGCCTGGCAAGGACAGCGTGCGCTTTCGTGAGGCGGGCGCGGCCGAGGTGCTGATCGCCTCGCCGTTTCGCTTTGCCCTGATCCATGAACTGCGGGATGAGCCGGAACCGAGTCTGGCCGAACAACTGGCCCGGCTGGCGCCGGCCGATCTGACCCTAGTCGAAGGGTTCAAGGAATACCCTATCCCCAAACTGGAGGTATACCGCCCGGCGCTGGGCAAGCCGATGCTGGCGCAGACCTTGCCGGGCATTCTGGCGGTAGCGAGCGATGCGCCGCTCGACGATTCGGTTGCCACGCTGGACCTGAACCGACCGGAGGTGGTGATGGACTTTATCCTGGAAAAGCTGGCCCACCATGTACAGCATTGAGGAAACGCTGCGGGTGCTCGATGCCCAGCCGCTGGCCGAACCCGCCATCGAGCAGGTTGACCTCGTCGATGCCGTCGGTCGGGTGGCAGCGGTCGATCTGCATGCCCGATGGTCGATGCCGGCTTTCGATACCTGTGCCATGGACGGCTACGCCATCGCGCTCGACCCGGCCCGGCCGCTTGGCCCGTATCGACTGACCGGCATGATCGCCGCCGGCGAAGCAAGCGAACTGACCCTGTCGCCCGGCGAAGCCGCCCAGGTACTGACCGGCGCGCCGGTACCCGCCGGTGCCAATGGAGTGGCGCAGCAGGAAAAGACCCGCAGTGACGACGAGACGGTGCTGCTCAATGCACCGCTTTGCTATGGCAGCCATATCCGGCTCCAGGGCAGCGAGCTGGCCGCCGGTAGCTTGCTGCTTGCCCAGGGTGAGCGGGTGCGGTCGCTACAGATCGGTCTGCTCGCTTCGCAAGGCGTCACCCGGCTCGATGTCTACCGCCGCCCGCGGGTCGGCGTGCTGTCGAGCGGCGACGAACTGCTGCCGCCGGGGGCGCCGCCGCAAGCGGGGCATATCCACGATGCCAACCGCCCTCAGCTGCTGGCCCTGCTGCGGCAGAGCGGCGCGCAAGCGGTCGATCTGGGACAGGTCGAAGACGATCCCACTGCCTTGCGTGACCGTCTGGTCCAGGCGGCCGGCCAGTGCGATATCGTGATCGGCTCAGGCGGCGCCTCGGTCGGGGAGCGCGACCATCTGCGGGCTACGGTGGCGACCCTGGGTGCCATCAGTCATTGGCAGGTCGCCATCAAACCGGGCAAGCCGTTTGCCTTCGGTCATATACGGGGCAAACCGTTTTTCGGCCTGCCCGGTAATCCTGTCGCGGCCGCCCTGACCTTTCTCCTGCTGGCGCGCCGTTTCGTGGCTCGGGCGTGTGGTGAGCGGGTACAGCCGGCGCCTTGGCAGCAGTTGGCCTTGGCCGAAAGCGTGGACAACCCGACCATGCGTCGCTTATTTATCCGTGGCGCCCTGGTCGAGCAGGACGGCGAGCGGCTGGCGCAACCGCTGGAACTGCAAGGCTCGGCTGCTCTGGCGAGCCTGGCCAGTGCCGATCTGCTGATCGAAGTGCCTGAACGCTCGACCTTGGCGGCCGGGACCATGGTGCGCTGCCATTTCCTGAACAGTTGGGCGATCGTCTGAAAGGGGCGAACGATGACCATCGATATTCTGTATTTCGCCCGTTTGCGCGAAACCCTGGGGACTGCCACCGAACGATTCGAGTTGTCGGCCAGGGTCTCTCAGGTAAAGGAACTGCTCGAAGTGCTGCGCGAACGTGGCGGCGTATGGGCACGTGAATTGGCTGACAGCAAGGTGGTGCTGGTGGCGGTCAACCAGGAGATCGCCTCGTTAGATACTCCGCTGCGCTCGGGCGACGAAGTGGCAATCTTCCCGCCGGTGACGGGGGGGTGACGGGTTAAATAAATCGGATAAATTTTGTATTTATGTATAAATGTTGCTCCAATATTGGCAATGATTATGCATAAATATTTAATTTGTGTTCCCGCCATCTGCTGTCGCTCCAACCCTCGGTCTGAGGCTGCACAGAAAGGACCACGATGATGATCGATACCGATGGCTTGATCCTCTGCGGCGGCGAGGGCAAACGGATGGGGGGGATCGACAAGGGACTGCTGCCGTTTCTGGGCCGCCCGCTGGTGGCGCATGTGCTGGCGCTGGCATCGAGCTGGCCGCTTGGCCACTTGATGATCTCCGCCAATCGCAACCGGGCGCGTTATGCCCTGTTCGACCTGCCGGTACTGGCCGATGTCCGCAGCGGCTTTTGCGGCCCGATGGCCGGTATCGAAGCGGGTCTGCTCGCCAGCCAGGCAGAAGCGTTGCTGATATTGCCCTGTGATGTACCGTATCTGCCCGCCGATCTGTTCTATCGCCTGTACGAGGCGCTGGCGGGTGGGGCCGAGGTGGCTTATATCTCCGACCCGTTCCATGACTATCCCAACCTCTGTCTGATACGTCGCAGCCAACTGACCGAAATCTCGCGTCGGCTCGATGAAGGCCGGCGCAGTCTGTGGCGCTGGCAGACCGATATCGGGGCCGTGGCGGTGCGGATCGAGCAGCAACTGCCCAATCTCAATACTCCCCAGGCCTTGGCGGCGGCAGAGGCCGAGCGCGGTGACGCTCGTGAACTGCAATACGCGGCAGCAGCGCCGCTACAATAGCCAAATAACCGCAGGGGAGGGGCCGGAGCGCCGGAGGCATAAGGGCGCTTGGCGGCTGCCACCATGCCAATGCCGACGGATTCACTGTCGGCGCCAGCCATCCTGAGGAGGGTGCCCCCATGAACGAACTGCCCTCTCTGCGCGATCGTCTCTCGACCCGCATCATCGCCAGTTCACTGGCGGCCCTGACGGTCATGCTGTGCATGATCGGCTGGACCTTATGGCTATCCTGGCAGCTCGAAGGCGCGGCGGCCGCGATCAATGACACCGGCAGCCTGCGCATGCGCGCCAATGGCATTGCCATCGAATTGCTGCAATCCGACACTTCCCATGCAAACCAAGCGCTGGCCGGCCTGCGTGCACAGCGCGATACCCTCGACCGGCTCAAACGCGGCGTGCCGTCACGGCCGCTGTTTCTGCCCGATGCCGCCGATATCCGTGCCCAGATGGCGCAGGTCGAGGCGACCTGGGAAAACCAGCTCAAACCGGCCATCACCCTGGGTCTGGCCCAAGGCCGGGCCGATGCCTATCTAGCGGTGCTGCCCGGTTTTATCGACAAGGCCGACCGGCTGGTGCGCATGATCGAAACCGACAATGCTGCCAAGACCAATCTGTTGCGGCTATCGCAAGCCGTGCTGATCGGCGTGGCCAGCGTCGGCACCTTGGCGATGATCTATCTGCTCTATCTATGGATCATCTCGCCTGTGCTGAATCTACAGGAAGGTCTGCGCCGGATGGCTGGGCGCGAGTTCTCGGTGCGGCTGCCGGTGGAAAGCAATGACGAGTTCGGCCTGCTGGCCCAGGGCTTCAACAGGATGGCCGACGAACTCGAAGGGCTCTACCGCGATCTGGAAAACCGGGTACAGAAAAAGACCGCGCTCCTGGCCAACCAGAACCGCGAATTGGGCGCGCTGTACGATATGGCGGCCTTTCTCAACCAACCCAACGATATCGATGCGCTGTGCCGGGGCTTTTTGCAGCGGGTCATGAAGGAATTCAATGCCGATGGTGGCAGTATCCGGGTGACGGATCCGCTGGGCGATAAGCTCCATCTGGTGGTCTCGGAGGGCTTGTCGTCGGATCTGGAGGACACCGAGCACTGCATGAAGATCAATGCCTGTTTCTGCGGGGCGGCGACCCGGCAGGGGGTAGTGGTGATCCAGGATTTCCGCAAGCTGTCGCAGACTGAGCAGTACCGCTGTGCCAGTGAAGGTTTCAAGGGCTTGTCGGTATTTCGCATCGTGACCCAGGATGCGGTGCTCGGTTCGTTCTCGCTGCACTACCGCAATACCCGCACCATTGCCCCGGCCGAGGCGCAGTTGCTGGAGACGCTGGGCCAGCATCTTGGCGTCGCGCTCGACAATCGGCGGCTGAGTGCCAAGGCACGACAACTGGCGGTGGCAGAAGAACGCAATCTGGTGGCGCAAGGCTTGCACGACAGTATTGCCCAGGGGCTCAACTTCCTTAATCTACAGGTCCAGATGCTCGATTCGGCCGTCGAGCGCGAGCAGTGGGACGAGGTCCGCGAGATCGTGCCGCTGCTGCGCACCGGGGTGGATGAAAGCTATCAGGATGTACGCGAGCTGCTGGTCAATTTCCGCACCAAGCTCGGCCAGGGCGAGATGCTGGCGGCGGTCGAAGATACGGTGGCCCGTTTCCGGCGTCAGTCGGGAATCGAGGTGACGCTCAAGGTGGACGATCTCGAAGGCGCACCTTTGCCGCCCGAGCAGCAGTTGCAGGTACTGTTCATCCTGCAAGAGGCGCTGTCGAATATCCGCAAGCATGCCAATGCCAGCCGGGTCCAGGTGACGATCCATAATCGACGCGATTTCGAGATGCGCATCGACGACAACGGGGAAGGTTTCGACCCGGCCGAGGTGGCGCAGCGCGGCGAGCACCATGTCGGACTCAATATCATGCAAGAACGGGCACAGCGGCTCAGCGCTACGCTTGTGTTGGAAAGCAGCCCCGGGAAGGGCACCCATATCAGACTGGCCCTGCCGCGTACCGAGCGGCAGGCAGCCTGACGAGAGGAGAAAAAATGACGATACGGATTCTGCTGATCGACGACCATAGCCTGTTCCGCTCGGGCGTTCGCCAACTATTGCAGCGTGAACCCGATCTGGAAATCGTGGCCGAAGCCGCTGATGGTGTGGAAGGCATCAAGCGCGCCAAGGAGCATCAACCCGATGTGATCCTGCTTGACCTGAATATGCCCGGCCTGTCGGGCCTGGAGACCTTGCAGTTATTGGTACAGGATCTGCCGCAATCGGCGGTGGTCATCCTGACGGTATCGGAGGAGGCCGAGGAGCTGGGCCAGGCGCTGCGCGATGGCGCACGCGGCTATCTGACCAAGAATATCGAAGCCGAGACGCTAACCGCCGCCATCCGCCGCGCCCATAGCGGCCAGCCGGTCATTGCCGACACGATGACGGCCAAGCTGGTACAACAATTCCGCGCCCAACCCGCCACCGGTTCACCCCCTCCAAGCTCAGAACGCGACCGTTTAACGGCGCGCGAGCGCGAAATCGTCCAATGCCTGGCGCGCGGTGAAAGCAATAAGGAAATCGCCCGCCATCTCGATGTGGCTGAGAGTACGGTCAAGATTCATGTACAAAACATTCTTAAGAAGCTCAACCTGACTAGCCGGGTGCAGGTGGCGGTTTATGCGGTGGAGCATAAGATGGGGGGGGAGTAGGGGTAGAAGGAGGCTGGCATTCTTTGATGAATGATTGCTCTAAAGATCTTTTGGAATTGAAAACCACACTCCTAGAGCGTGGTTTTTAATTATTTGGCTTGAAAATTCTGGCATGGCCGTGCTGCCGGGCGATTTCACGGTGCAGATCGTCGCGCTCCAGATCACAGATGACTTCGCCGTCGAGGTTGACCTGATGCAGGTGGCCCGAGCCGTAGTGGAGCCAGTTGAGCGTGCGCCCATCGGGCAGCACGGTGGCGGCGCGATTGTCCAGCGTGTTGTAACAGTGATTAAAGCCTGTTATGAAATTTTGCTGGAAGCCCCGCCCAGACTAGCTTTTCGGCCGATCTTCAATTTTGCCAAAATTTGGCATTTTCTATGTATTCCCCCAAGTCCATCATTTGATTGGAATTGCACTTCGAAATTGAATTCACTCCCTGTGTTGCAATTCAAAAATTGAATTCGCCGAGTTTTTATTTTCCTCAAAAGGGAGCCGTGCTGTGTGTAGGGGTAGGGTCTTGCCATATTTTATCATGTCTTTCTTGTTGCATTCGGGGCGATCAATCTTTAATTTTTGAAAATCCAAATTGATCAAAAATCTCTTCGGGGGCAAGCTATTGTGTTGTCTGTTATCGCATCGAAACTGTTTTGATTAAGCTGTAGTCGTGTAAGGATAAATAGAATGTTACTCCTGGCCCATTTTCCCATAGGCCTTGTCTGGATATTTCGAAAGTAAAGCCTTCGATGAAGTCTTCCATTTTGGGGCAAAAGGATATACTTGCACAATTCTCTTCTTCATAAATGCTGATGCAGATCTCGTAGTTCTCTACAGGCCAAATTTCGGTGTTCTGAGGGTTTTTGTATTTTTCTTCAAAAAAAACTCTGCCGTGATAGGCAAGGGAGAATATTTTTCCATCTATTGTATGATCGGGTGGAAATTTTTCCTTGTTGGGGATGACGGCTGTCATAAGTTTCTTTCTCCCTCTTGGATTGAGAAGACCTTAAATTGCCCGCTAGGTGTTCCTAGATAGGACCGGTGGCATGGATATTTCAAAGAGGCAGCAAGCGTTATTTTTTTGTCGGACAGGGGGAAGTTATTACTATCAAAATCGTCTCGATTAGGGTTGCTTGTTCTGATAACCGATCCTGGTGTCTTCCCCTCGATGGAGTAGTCGCCATGGGTATGATAATCTCCGACAATTTTCGCATTTTTAGGGATTAACTTCTCTGCAAGCTTAGGGCGGAAAGATCTTTCTGTTCCAGGGATAGGAACGGTTGCATAGAATTTTCCTTTTATTTTATAAATAAGGCCACCATATTCTTTATTTAATTTGATGGACTTTTTGTTGGCTGTCTGTAACACTTTTTGAGCTGCCGAATCTGGGCAATCTCCCGAGAAGGGTGAGCGAGCTAGGCCATATGGATCAATCCAATTGGTTGGACTGGGAGCATATTGATAGGAGTTTTCTCCCCCAGATAAACCTATTGGATCTTGGCTAACAAACCTCCCGGTACATGGGTCATAATATCTAAACCAATTGTAGTGTAGTCCAGTTTCATTATCATAATACTGCCCCTGAAACCGCAAAGGCTGTTGAATCCCCTCCTGTTCAGCCCTATCCACCACATCCGGGTATTCAACCCGAACCGTATTCCCCCAGGCCTTATACTCGGCTGCCCATACCAACCGTCCCTGTTGGTCGCTGAGTTCTCGCGGGGTACCCAAATGGTCGCAGTGGTAATAGCGGATCTGGACGCTACCGCTAGGCTGCACCGCTTTGGGCATCTGGGCCTGCAAGGCCATGGCTTGCAAAGCTGCGATTCGTTCTGCCGGGTTGGTGGGCAGGACGGGTGTCTCCAGCTCTTCATCCTCCGCCATTTCCAGGGTGGAGGCAGTGTTGAGCACTTCAACCTGCGCCATCGGCACAAAGCTGTCGGGCTCGTAGATAAACAGCCGGCTGTGGGCGCCGCGGCGTTCACTGAGGAGTCGGTTGCCATCCCAATTGAAGCGGGTGATGCCGAAGGCGTCGCGTTTGCTGACCCGTCTGCCAAATGGATCATAGCCATAGCGCGTGGTTTGTGTGAGGCCGTGTCGGGTCACATGGGCGGCGATCATCTGGTGGTCGCCGTCGTACTCGAAACGCATGACGGTGTGGCGGCCGATGCGCTTTTCGGTCAGGTTGCCGTAGACGTCGTAATCGAAACGCTTGTCCTCGAACACCCGCAGTCGGTTATCGCGCGGGCCACCGCCGGGGCTGGTGGTGGGGGTCGCCTCAAGGGGATGCGTCAGCGGATTCCACTCGGGGTCTTCAAGTAATTTTCTTATCTTTTCCTTGAAATCCGTCTCTGTATCTTGCGATAAATTTGCAGGTTGTTTTCCATTATCCAGAGACAGCCCCTGCCCACCCATCGGATCGAGCAGATTGTGCGCCGGATCGAAGGCAAAGGTTTCCTGGAGACCGTTGGGGTGGAGGGCGCCGAGCAGGCGGCCGATGGCGTCGTAGCGGTATTGCAGGGCGCCGCGTCGGCTGTCGCGGATTTCACTGAGCTGGCCTGCCTGATCGTAGCGGTAGCTGCGGGCGAACCGGGCGCTGCCGCTGGCTTTGCCGCCCAGCGCTTCCCAGGCCAGTGGATCGCCATAGATCGGATGGGTCGGATCGACCAGGCGTGGTGCCTCGCTGCGGTGTCCGCGACGAAACACCCCTTGCCAGGCGAGCCGGCCGCCTCGGTTATAGGCAAAGCGGCTTTCCAGCGGACCTTGCTGCCGGGCGATTTCACGGTGTAGATCGTCGCGCTCCAGATCACAGATGACTTCGCCGTCGAGGTTGACCTGATGCAGGTGGCCCGAGCCGTAGTGGAGCCAGTTGAGCGTGCGCCCATCGGGCAGCACGGTGGGCGCGATTGTCCAGCGTGTCGTAACAGTGATTAGAGTCTGTTATGAAATTTTGCTGGAAGCCCCGCCCAGACTAGCTTTTCGGTCGATCTTCAATTTTGCCAAAATTTGGCATTTTCTATGTATTCCCCCAAGTCCATCATTTGATTGGAATTGCACTTCGAAATTGAATTCACCCTCGGGACTATGAGCGATTGAGCCAGACCTTGGCGACTTACCATTTCATGGTCTTCGTTTGCATCCTCTTGCCAAGATTGGCGGAAATATTTAGTCCATAACACGCTCTAGCGCATAAATACTGTATCTATTAGGGAATAATCAGCCAAAGATATAAAAAATTTCACTCCTGGTCCATTTTTCCATACTCCCTGAACAGGCACCTCGAATAGTAAGCCGCTTTCGTCTGGTTCTATTTTTGGACAAAAGGCTACGCTGATACATTTTTCTTCTTCATAAATAACGGTCCAGATCTCATAGTTTTCAATGGGCCATTTTTTTTTCTTGAAGTAAATGTCGAACGTGTTATTTAGGTAATTAATTGCGTGGCTTAAGGCGAGTAAAGTTCTTCCGTTAAGTTCAATGTCAGGTTTGTTTCGAATGTTTTTCGGAAGTTTTTCGTTGTTCATAGTTCTCTCTTTTCCCATGTTTTTGGGATGTAAACTTTGAATTTTCCACTGGGAGTCGCAAGATAGGATCTATGGCATGGTGTATGGGCTTTTGCCATAAGTTGCGAGAATCTTTCATCTGCATCAGAAAATTCTTCGCTTTTGAAGACATCTTGGGCGGGATTGCTTGTTCTTACAATGTCTCCATTAGGTTTTTTTAGTGAGTAGTCGCCATGGGTATGATAGTCACCTACGATTACTGCTCCTTTGGGGACTTGGGGTAAAGCCAATCCAGGTTTAAAACTGCGTTCTGTTCCTGGGATTGGAATGGTGGCAAAATATTTTCCGCCTTTTTTGTATATAAGCCCGCCATATTCTTTGTTCTTTGCGAGGGACTTTTTGTTGGCGATAGATAGAACTTGTCTTGCTACATCATCTGGACAACTTCCACTAAAAGGGGTGCGAGGAGTATGACCAGTCCGTGCTAAACCTAACGGATCTATCCAAGAAATAGGATTGGGAGCATAAAAATAAAGATTACTCCCACCAGCTAGACCAATTAAGTCGTGATTGACGAATCGGCCAGTGTCTGGATCGTAATATCTAAACCGATTGTAGTGGAAACCAGTTTCACTATCATAATACTGCCCCTGAAACCGCAAAGGCTGTTGAATCCCCTCCTGTTCAGCCTTATCCACCACATCCGGATATTCAACCCGAACCGTATTCCCCCAAGCCTTATACTCGGCTGCCCACACCAACCGTCCCTGTTGGTCGCTGAGTTCTCGTGGGGTACCCAAATGGTCGCAGTGGTAATAGCGGATCTGGACGCTACCGCTAGGCTGCACCGCTTTGGGCATCTGGGCCTGCAAGGCCATCGCTTGCAAAGCTGCGATCCGTTCTGCCGGGTTGGTGGGCAGGACGGGTGTCTCCAGCTCTTCATCCTCCGCCATTTCCAGGGTGGAGGCAGTGTTGAGCACCTCAATCTGTGCCATCGGCACAAAGCTGTCGGGCTCGTAGATAAACAGCCGGCTGTGGGCGCCCCGGCTTTCACTGAGGAGTCGGTTGCCGTCCCAATTGAAGCGGGTGATGCCGAAGGCGTCGCGTTTGCTGACCCGTCTGCCAAATGGATCATAGCCATAGCGCGTGGTTTGTGTGAGGCCGTGTCGGGTCACATGGGCGGCGATCATCTGGTGGTCGCCGTCGTACTCGAAGCGCATGACGGTATGGCGGCCGATGCGCTTTTCGGTCAGGTTGCCGTAGACGTCGTAGTCAAAGCGCTTGTCCTCGAACACCCGCAGTCGGTTATCGCGCGGGCCACCGCCGGGGCTGGTGGTGGGGGTCGCCTCAATGGGATGCGTCAGCGGATTCCACTCGGGGTCTTCAAGTAATTTTCTTATCTTTTCCTTGAAATCCGTCTCTGTATCTTGCGATAAATTTGCAGGTTTTTTTCCATTATCCAGAGACAGCCCCTGCCCACCCATCGGGTCGAGCAGATTGTGCGCCGGATCGAAGGCAAAGGTTTCCTGGAGGCCGTTGGGGTGGAGGGCGCCGAGCAGGCGGCCGATGGCGTCGTAGCGGTATTGCAGGGCGCCGCGTCGGCTGTCGCGGATTTCACTGAGCTGGCCTGCCTGATCGTAGCGGTAGCTGCGGGCGAACCGGGCGCTGCCGCTGGCTTTGCCGCCCAGCGCTTCCCAGGCCAGGGGATCGCCATAGATCGGATGGGTCGGATCGACCAGGCGTGGTGCCTCGCTGCGGTGTCCGCGACGAAACACCCCTTGCCAGGCGAGGCGGCCGCCTCGGTCATAGGCAAAACGGCTGCATTAGAGATCGAGCAATCTCATCTGCGATCTGGAGCGCGACGATCTGCACCGTGAAATCGCCCGTCAGCAAGGTCCGCTGGAAAGCCAGCTGAGTTTTTAATGATTAGAGATTTAAAAAAGAGAAAAATCATGTCCTATGGACATGGTCTTTTTTAGCTTGAGAAGTCTGGCATGGTCTTGTTGAATTTTTCAAGATTTTCTGCAAGCTCAATGCTTAATTCTTTTAGAGCGATGATTGTGTCTTGCACGTACCCAGCTAGCCAGTAAGGATCAATGCCATATACTTCAGTGGCGAGCCATTGCTCCCATGTTTTTTGTGTTGTTAACATAAGTATGTCACCACTGTAAGAGTCAGCACAGATAAGCGGTTCCTCTGAAATTAACATTAGAGCAATAGCCAAGGATATATCGTCGCCTACATCTTGGCGTAATAGTGTTGCTATATCATCTGTGCGCAGTTCTTTAATTGGTTTGGCACATATCTCCGATAGGCGGGTGGTGAGATTGGTGCGATTGTCCTCCGGGAACGGGTTTTGAGTAATGCCGTTGATAGATTGACTTGATACTTCTGGCGGCAGGTATTTTTCCACAATTGGAAGAATAAGGGAATTTTTCATTTTGCCTCATAAGGAAACAGTGCTGTGTGGGGGTGGCGTCTTACCATATTTATCAATAATATCATTATATTTTTTTATGTGAGCCTCTCCTAATGCAACGGCTTCGGCTAGTTCTTTTTTAGCTTCAGGGCAAAGCTTAGGATTGTTGAGAGATAATTTCAATCTCCTTGTTTCTACTTTTAATCCATCTTTGCCATTCATTGATTCAGATACCTCTTTGAAATGTTGGTAATAGCCCGGTTTGCCATCTTTTCGTGGAACAGGATTGCCTTTCAGGTCTTTGATCAGACCTTTATAGTCGCTGAGGCTGTGGTGTTTTTCTATTCTCTCTTTTAGGGCGGCAATTCTTCTTTTTTGGCCATCGTTAAGCTGCATGCAGCTTAACCCTAAAGGATCTATCTGCTGGGTGGGATTTGCAACATAGGAATATAAATTATTTCCACCTCTGGTTTTGATTGGATCTTGAGATGTGAAGCTGCTGATATCTGGATCGTAATATCTAAACCGATTATAGTGTAACCCGGTTTCATTATCATAATACTGCCCCTGAAACCGCAAAGGCTGTTGAATCTCCTCCTGTTCAGCCTTATCCACCACATCCGGGTATTCAACCCGAACCGTATTCCCCCAGGCCTTATACTCGGCTGCCCACACCAACCGTCCCTGTTGGTCGCTGAGTTCTCGTGGGGTACCCAAATGGTCGCAGTGGTAATAGCGGATCTGGACGCTACCGCTAGGCTGCACCGCTTTGGGCATCTGGGCCTGCAAGGCCATGGCTTGCAAAGCTGCGATTCGTTCTGCCGGGTTGGTGGGCAGGACGGGTGTCTCCAGCTCTTCATCCTCCGCCATTTCCAGGGTGGAGGCAGTGTTGAGCACTTCAACCTGCGCCATCGGCACAAAGCTGTCGGGCTCGTAGATAAACAGCCGGCTGTGGGCGCCGCGGCGTTCACTGAGGAGTCGGTTGCCATCCCAATTGAAGCGGGTGATGCCGAAGGCGTCGCGTTTGCTGACCCGTCTGCCAAATGGATCATAGCCATAGCGCGTGGTTTGTGTGAGGCCGTGTCGGGTCACATGGGCGGCGATCATCTGGTGGTCGCCGTCGTACTCGAAACGCATGACGGTGTGGCGGCCGATGCGCTTTTCGGTCAGGTTGCCGTAGACGTCGTAGTCAAAGCGCTTGTCCTCGAACACCCGCAGTCGGTTATCGCGCGGGCCACCGCCGGGGCTGGTGGTGGGGGTCGCCTCAATGGGATGCGTCAGCGGATTCCACTCGGGGTCTTCAAGTAATTTTCTTATCTTTTCCTTGAAATCCGTCTCTGTATCTTGTGATGAATTTGCAGGTTGTTTTCCATCATCCAGAGACAACCCATGCCCACCCATCGGGTCGAGCAGATTGTGCGCCGGATCGAAGGCAAAGGTTTCCTGGAGGCCGTTGGGGTGGAGAGCGCCGAGCAGGCGGCCGATGGCGTCGTAGCGGTATTGCAGGGCGCCGCGTCGGCTGTCGCGGATTTCACTGAGCTGGCCTGCCTGATCGTAGCGGTAGCTGCGGGCGAACCGGGCGCTGCCGCTGGCTTTGCCGCCCAGCGCTTCCCAGGCCAGGGGATCGCCATAGATCGGATGGGTCGGATCGACCAGGCGTGGTGCCTCGCTGCGGTGTCCGCGACGAAACACCCCTTGCCAGGCGAGCCGGCCGCCTCGGTCATAGGCAAAACGGCTTTCCAGCGGACCTTGCTGACGGGCGATTTCACGGTGCAGATCGTCGCGCTCCAGATCGCAGATGACTTCGCCGTCGAGGTTGACCTGATGCAGGTGGCCCGAGCCGTAGTGGAGCCAGTTGAGCGTGCGCCCATCGGGCAGCACGGTGGCGGTGCGGTTGCCCAGCGAGTCGTAGCGGTGGCGCAGCGTGGTGGTGATGCCATCGATCGTGCTGGTTTCTTCGATCAACTGGCTGAGTGGGTCATAGCCCAGCTTGATCGAACTGTCGCCATTGCGGGCTTCAAGCAACTGGCCGGCCGCATCGTAGCGATAGCGGGTGGTACCGCTGGCGGTATGTTTCTCGATCAGCCGGCCGACCTTGTCGCGGCGGTAGGCGGTGCGGCGGGCGTATGGAGTGTCTGGATATTCGACCTGCTCGACCAGAGCGCCGCTGCGGTCATAGCCGTAGACGGTATGGCGGCCGTCGAAGCCGATTTCTTCGGTCAGCCGGTCGGCGGCGTCATAAGTAAAACGGTAGTCAACGCCATTTTCGTTGGTCAGCGTCAGCAGTCGACCGGCTGCGTCGTAACGATAAGCCAGCGTATGGCCGAGGCCGTTGCGCCGTGCCAGTGCTCGGCCGGCGCGGTCGAGCGTATAGACCGTATCGACGCCTGCCGCGTCGCGGTAGGCGATCAGGCGGTCCAGACTATCGTAGGCAAAGCGCTCGGTCGCGCCATCTGGCTGAGTGACACTGCTCAGGCGGCCGTAGGCGTCGTAGTGGTAATGGACGGTCTGGCCCAGCGCATCGGTGATCTCGCTGGGACGACCGTTGGCGTCGTAACGATAGCGGGTGGTCTTGCCGGAGCAGTCGGTATAGGCCAGCAACTGGCCGCAGCGGTCCCATTCGAGCCGCTTGACGCCGCCCCGGGCGTCGCGGATGCGGGTCGGATGGTCGGGCAGGGCCGGGTCGTCGTAGAAATAGCGCGTCGTCTGGCCGAGCGGGTCGCTTTCCTCGAACAGATTGCCGCGCTCGTCGTAGACGAACTGCCAACGGTGGCCCAGGGTGTTGGTCTGGGCAAGCAGATTACCGGCCTCGTCGTAGCTCATCTCGACACGACCGGCGGGTGATTCGATGGTGAGCGGGCGGCCATGGCCATCGACATAGAAACGACTGCTGCGGCCAGCCCGATCAAGCACTTCGATCAGATTGCCAAAGCCGTCGTAATCGAAACGGTCTTCGCTGCCATCGGGGTGGATCGTGCCGATCCAGCGCTGTGCCGCCGTGCGTGGGCGACCGCTGAAGCGATAGACCGTGGTACGGCCGAGGCTGTCGGTGACGATGGTGCGGCCGGGTTGATAGTCGAAGCGGTAATCGAGCGCAGCCGGTGCTTCGCCCTCGGCATGCAAGGCGCGCTGTACGGTAACGCGGCCGCTTGGCTGGTAGGCGTCGTATTCATATTCCGTCACCAAGCCTTCGGGATGACCAAAGCGCACCATCAAATGGTTGCGGTAGTTCATCCGGCAGCGGGTGCGACCGTGGCCATCGCGGACCTGGACCAGATCGCCTGCCGCATCGTAGTCGTAGCGCACCAGCCAATGCGAGGCAGGGTAATCGGCCGGATCGGCCGGCAGCACCGTGTCTGCCTTGTCTCGCTGCGGATCGTAGGCCAGCACCACACCGGCCAGTCGTAGACCGTCGTCGCCAACCAGGTCGCTGGCGACGTGGGTCAGCGAGAACAGCAGATGGCGGCCGGCACTGTCGATCACGCCTTGTGGGTGGCCTTCCTCATCGGCGAAGAAGCGGACGGTATAGCCGTTGCGGTCGACCATGGCGCGCAGTGGCCACAGGCTGCGGCGGCGCCCTCGGCTCGGGCGACGGAAGTACAGCAGCATGTCGTCGTCTTCAACCACGGCTGCATCGGCGTCCCATGGCAGATCGCCAGGCAGGGTCAGTCGGCTCATTGCCGCGCCGCCGCCGCGTTTGAGGTCGATATGCTCGAACGGCGAATACATGGCGGCACCGACAGCCAGCGGGCCGAAACGGACTTTGCGACCCTGTGCATCGTGCAGGATGGTCCGGTTCAACCGCACTTCGAGCGCCATGCCGATGGGCAGGGTCCAGCCCTGGCCTAGCAGGCCGATCCGGGCGTTTTTCGAGTTGTAGCTGCGTTGCCAGGTGAGTGGCAGCGGGGCGGGAAGGGCGAAGTCGAGTTCCTCTTCCTCCTCGCGCACCTTGCTGCCCAGCAACGGGTTGACCGGCTTGCCGACCTTGGCGCCCTTGCAGTTGATCATGCAATGGACATCGGCCTGTCCGCCCTGGTCGGGGGTATTGTTGCCGTCGTTGGGCGGATTGTTCGAGGGCGGTTTGCGGTTCGGGTCGGGTTTGTCCTTGTTGTTGGGGGTGCGGCGCTGCTTGATCTTTTCCTTGGCGCGAGCCATCGCATCCTTGAAGCGCTTCGGGTCGAAGAGCTTGCCCAGCACCTTGCCGGCCGGTTTGAGCATCTGGTAGGCACGTTTGGCGATCATGCCAAGGCGCAGGGCCAGATTGCTGATGGCGGCCGGGATGCCGGTGCCACCGCTCAAGGCGCTGACGATCAGGCCGCCGATCACCGACAGCGCAACGCAGGCGACTTCGGCCGCCGCAATGCCCAGCACCTCACCGACGCTGGCGCCGAGCTTCTTGGCCGGGTCCTTGGCGATGTCGACCAGTGCATCGCGCAACTGGCATAGCTCGTTCTCGCCCAGATCCTTCATCAGCTCTTCGAGCGTGGCGAGCAGTTGTTCCGGGTCGTTCAGCAGTTCCTGCAACTGGGCATGCAAGGCGCGCAGCTCGGCCATCATCGATTCGATGGCTTGTTTGCCCTGGCTATAGGCCGACTGGACGATGCTGTAGATCTTCTGGGGCAGACTGCCCAGCAGCTTGGCGCCCTTGATCGTGGCGCGGCCGATATCGGCAAAGGTCAGGCTGCTCAGGGTGTCGAGGATCGAGCCGCCGGCGCTCATGGCGGTGTCGCAGGCTGCCTTGACGGCTTCCCACATCTCCTCGAATACCTTGGCAAACGAGCTCATGGCCGCGTCGAGTACCGCGTCCATGAATTCGTCCCAGTGGTCCACCAGATCGCGCAGTATCTGCGCCATCAAGGCGATGGCATCGGCCAGGCAGCTCTCATACTTGGGTTGGTCAAGATCGGCGTAGATGGCGGCCGGGAAGGTGGCGCCGGAGGTCGAGGTAAAGATGCCCTCGTCGCCATGACAGCAGGCGCGGTGTGACTCGACGGTAATGGTGCTGCTGCCGACGGTAGCCTGGAAGCTGCCGATTTTCGGATCAACGGCTGTCGAGCCGAGATGGAAATAAGGGTAAGTGCGGCCGTAAGTCTTCTCGGCCGGCAGGATAGCCTTATCGAGCGTAATGGCCGGGGTGGTCGGCACCATCCGCCCCATTTTCGAGGGCGAATACATCGGTGGGATGATCGCTGCGAAATGCGCGCCCCGCTTTTCTGCCTGAATCGGATTGGCCATGCTGGGTTACTCCCGATGCGATCGGTCAAGCGGGGTGGCATGCATGGCGATGCGGCGGGCGCCGTCGGCTTCGTCGACGACTGCGGCCCAGCGCATGGTCACTTGGCGTTTGGGCCAGTCGATATAGACCAGGTCCAGGGACATCGGGTCGAGCCGTGGCCGTGCGCCGCCGGTATCGACGCTGGCCCAGACCATATAGGTGGGCAGCCGGCTGCGTTCGATGCCGGCCGGGCTCATCCCTTCCAGTTCCACCCATTCCCCGCCTTTGAGCAGCGGTTCGGCTTGCAGCGCTTCGGGTGCGGCGTTCCAAAAGCGCAGGTCGAAGTCGTCGGGATAGCCCGGTTCCCCCTGATAAGTCCCAGCCAGATGGCTGCGCGGCGCCCAGAAGGGCGAGATCGGAGCAAAGCCGGCAACGCTGACCGTCTGGTCGATGGCGCCCAGCCGTTCGCCTGGTAGCAGCAGTTGCGGTGCGGGGTAGCGCTGGTCACGGTCAAGCTGTTGCGGATCGAGCCAGCCAAGGCCGACGGGATTGGCTTCGAAATAGTCGGTTTGGCCTTGAACGCCGGTCCGCGCGCCGCCAAAAGCGAAGCGGTAATCGAGTGGCACCGAGGCGACCGGACTGGGATCACTGAGCGTCCAACCTCCTAAGCGGCTGTATTGCCAATGGCGCGGGCCGGTGACGTGGAGACCATGTTGAAGCGTTCCCACCTTGAGCCGAGCCAGCCATTCGCGCTGTGGCTTGCCTTCAGGCGCCACGGCGTCGCCGATCAGCACCACGTCGGTCTTGGGACGGAAAGGGGTCAGATCGGTTGGGTACAGTAAAGGTGCCAACTCACGTTCAAAACTAGCGGCGTATTCTTTATTTTCACCAATGAACAGGTCATTCAAATGCAAAGGCATCGGTTCGGTGGCCGGCAGCATCAGTCCATCGGCCACCCAATCGAAGGTGGCCTTGAGAAACAGGCAGTGGTAGCGGTTGCCACGATAGAAGGCGTGCAGCACGCCATGACCAAGCATCTGGCTGGCGTTGAGAATCTGGGTAGTCATCGGGGAGCCTTGGTGCGAAATCAGTTCAGATGGACTTTTTCGCCGTTGATGTTCACGGCGGTCCTGGCCTTGATATTGATTTCGGCCCCCTCGATCAGGATGTTGCCGTTGGGCTCCAGCACGATCTTGTTGCCGTTGCCCTGAAGCATGATCGTGCCGTCGTCCTTCATCTGGACCATCGCCTTGCCACCACCCACCGACACGGTGTAGGTGTTGCCGACCGAGGTATTCATGGTCTTGCCGACCACGTGGTTGTGGGTAAAGCCCACATTGCTTGACCACATGGCGCCGACGTTGAGCATATAGGCCGCACCGATGGTTTCGATCTTGGCGATCCCGGTCAGCAAGGTAGAAGTCAGCTTGACGGTTTCTTTCTTGTTGGCACCGATGCTGGTGCTCTGGTTGCGCCCGACCTTGTGGGTACGGCTGCCGCCGATACGGACGTTCTCGTTGCTGCCGACCTTCTCGTCACGGTTCTTGCCGATGTCGATCGATTGGTTGATGCCGATCTGGATCGACTCGTTCTTGCCGACGTCTTCCGTCCGGTTATCACCGATGGAAATCGATTCGTTGTGATCGACCCGTTCCTTGCGGTTGTTGTGGATGGTGATCGTTTCGTCCCGATCCACCGTCTCCGTCCGGTCACGCTTCACCTGGACCGTCTCATCACGGTCGATGGTCTTGGTCCGATCACGCCCCACCCAATGCGTCTCGTCGTTCTCAACCTCGATGTCCTGGTTCTTCTCCGCATGAATCCACAGCTGTTCTTCCCCCTTCTTGTCTTCAAAACGGATGGCATTGGCGTTGTCGTAACCGCCTTTGGGGGTGGAACGGGTCAGGATGCCGGTCTGGGTCTTGTTGGCCGGCAGTGTCCAGGGCGGCATGGACAAGGCGTTGTAGACGCGGCCGGTAATCAGCGGCGTGTCCGGATTCCCATCAAGGAACTGAACCACCACCTCCTGGCCGATCCGGGGATGCGCCACCATGCCGAAGTTCACGCCCGCCCAAGGCTGAGCGACCCGAATCCAGCACGAGCTTTTGTCGTCCTTCTTGCCGTAGCGGTCCCAGTGGAACTGGACCTTGACGCGGCCGTGCTCGTCGATCCAGATTTCTTCTCCCGGTGGCCCCACAACGACAGCGGTTTGCGGACCCGGGATGATCGGACGCTCGGTCGTCCGAGGCGGACGGTAGTTGCCTTGCCAGGGCAGGACGGTGAAGTAGGTATGGGCTTCCCACGAGGATTCCCCGCCTGAAGCGTAATTGGATTCCGTGACGGTCAGCTCGGCCGAAACCACCAGATAGTCCTGGTTCTGGTCAGCGTTGGGATGCTGGATCAGCGAAAAGCGCCGCCCGGCCGAGATGCCCCGAAGCGGGCCTGCCGCTTCAATTTCTTGGTGGCGGGCCTGCAGTTCATCGATTTGCATCTGGGCATAACGCTGACCGTTGCCCGGCTCGACGTAGTTGCCGGGCCAGCCATAGACGTCGTAGTCGCCCAGCGCATGGGGCCGAATCTCGGCGCCCCGGCTGGTCAGGTCAGCGCGCGGCTTCAGGAAGTCATAGTCATTGATCTCGACCTGACCGCTCAGCACTTCGCGATGGCTTTTCCAAACGGAAACGGTTTCCGTCTCCAGCGTCATCCCGTCGTTGGGGTTCAGATGGCAAAGTAGTTCTTCGTAGCCCGGCATCGGCTGATGGGCGCCCATGCCGTCGCCCAGGACCATCCGGTGTTGGCCGCTCTGGTGTTCGAACCAGTAGCTGATGCCTTCCTGCTCAAGGAGACGGGAGACGAACGTAAAGTCGGATTCGTTGTACTGGACGCAGTAATCCCGCTTGGGATAGCTGCCGGCCAGTCGTTCCAGGAACTGAGCAATCGGGTGGTCGCTGAAGACCTGGCGGACGATTTCGGGGACGGACAGATTCTGGAAGATCTTGCAGTCCATGGTGCGCTGGAGAAACCAGAACCAGGGACGCAGCTCGGCCCGGTAGACGTAGTAGCGGCCATCACGGCCGATCTGGGCGAAGCGGGAAACGTGGGCGTTGAGGAAGCGCTGTTGCGGCGCGTGGGTGTCGAGCTTGATCGTGACCGACTGGCCCAGCATCGAGTTGGGCGCGATATTCGGCTCGCGGCTCAGCAGCTCGATGTCGGCTTCAAAGGGTTGCGACAGATATTCGCGGAGCTGGAGCCGCCGGAACCATAAAGCGTCGTCGCCCAAGGGCGAGTGGAACGTCGCGATGCGCTGCATTGCTTCACCTCAATATCCGATGCGTGATCCGAAAACATTCGAGTTTTCTTATGTACAGCCATTGTTGTTATGTTGTACAAAAATGCCAATTGCATCACGGTGGCTAACAAAACGCAAGGCGAGAAAGTCCCTATCACAGTTGGTTTTTTTCCGTTTGGCGAGGGAAGAAGAAGGGAGCGCCTGAGAGGAAGTCTGCCTGCCTGATTGCACAGATTTCCCATCTACTTGACCCCGGTCAATCCACCTTTCCCTGTTGTTGAGTATGGTTCTCATTAACAGAAAGGCGGGATAGATGGATACCCTATTAAGTCACTTGCAGCCCGGTGAAATCGGGCAGGTTGTAGCTTTTCGCATTGGCGCTTCGCCGCTGCGCCGGCGTTTGCTGGCGCTGGGCTTGCTGCCCGGAACCGTGATCGAAGTGAAGTCACGCGCACCGCTGGGTGACCCGATCGAAGTGCGGGTGCGCCAGACCAGTCTGGCGTTGTGTCGGCATGAGGCGGCGGCTCTGGCAATTCATCGGATGGCGGAAGCGCAATGAAGCCAAGCCGGATCGCCCTGGTTGGCAATCCCAACTGCGGCAAGACCAGTCTGTTCAACCGCCTGACCGGCAGCCGACAGAGCGTCGGCAACTGGCCGGGCGTCACGGTCGAGCGCAAGACCGGTACGGTGCGGGTCGGCACGGTTGGCCATCTGCTCGATGATCTGCCCGGCCTCTACAGCCTGTGCGAAGGCGGCGGCGAGGATGAAGCGGTCGTCCGGCGCTATCTGCGCGACACGCCGCCCGATCTGGTGCTGAATCTGCTCGACGCACGTCAGCTCGAACGCCAGCTTTATCTGACTCTGCAATTGATTGAACTGGGGCTGCCGCTGGTGGTGCTGCTTGGTATGAGCGATCTGGCCAAGGATGCCGGCCGGGAGATTTCCGCTGCGGCCTTGTCGGCAGCGCTGGGCGTGCCGGTGGTCGAAGTGGTGGCGAATCGGGAACAGGGGCTGGAAGGGGTGTACGAATTGCTGGCCCGTCCGTGGCCCGCCTCACCGGTGCCGCAGCGTTATGCCGATCCGGTCGAGACGGCGCTTTCCGTGCTCGGCAGCGCCGGCCTCGGGCGCTTCGATGCCCTGTGTGCGCTCGAAGGCAGTCTGGAGGCGCCCGCCACGGCGATCATGCAGGTGGCCGAACAATGCAGGCAGTTGGAAGCGATCTATGGCGACGAGGCCGATATTGCGGTTGCCGACGCCCGCTACACCCGGATCGCCGAATTGTGCGAGCTGGCAGTGCTGCGGTGCGGAGACGCCAGCGTGCACCAGCACTGGGACCGCTGGGCACTGAGCCGGATATGGGGCCTGCCGATCTTCCTGTTGGTGATGTACGCGACCTTTGGCTGGTCGGTCAACGTGGGCGGTGCCTTTGTCGAGGCGTTCGACGGCCTGGCAGGTGCACTGTTCGTGACCGGAAGCCGCCAGTTGCTCGAAGCGGTCCAGGCGCCGGCCTGGGCGGTGGTGTTGCTGTCCAATGGCCTGGGCGAAGGCATCCGGACCGTGGCCAGCTTTATTCCTACGCTGGGCTGCCTCTATCTGGCGCTCGGGTTGCTGGAAGACTGCGGTTATCTGGCCCGCGCCGCTTTCGTGGTTGACCGCTTGATGCGCTCGCTGGGTCTGCCTGGCCGGGCGTTTGTACCGTTGATGGTCGGTTTTGGCTGCAATGTCCCAGCGATTCTGGCTACCCGCACTCTTGAAGGCCGCACCAGCCGGGTATTGGCCTCGATGATGATTCCCTTTGTCTCCTGCGGCGCCCGACTACCGGTCTATGTATTGTTCGCTGCCGTGTTCTTCCCCACTCAGGGTGGACTGGTGGTGTTGAGTCTCTATCTGATCGGGCTTGCCGTGGCCTTTGCTACCGGCCTGTTGCTGCGCCATGCCTGGCTGCGCGGCGATCAAAGCGGCGAACTGCTGGAATTGCCAAGCTGGCATGCGCCTGATCTGCGCAATGTGACACGTCATGTGCTCAATCGGCTGGCCGGTTTCGTCTTCGGCGCCGGCAAGCTGATCGTACCGATGGTGCTGGTGGTCAATCTGCTGGCATCGATCGACACCGAGCTGCAACTGCGCCCCGAGGCGCCGGACGACTCCCTGTTGGCCGCCGCTGCCCGTTCCGTCACGCCAGCCTTGGCACCACTGGGTATCCGCTCCGACAACTGGCCGGCCACAGTGGGCTTGCTGACTGGCGTCCTCGCCAAGGAAGCGGTGGCCGGCACGCTGCTCGCGACCTATGGCCGACTTGGCGGCGGGGCCGAGCAAGCCGCGGGGCCGGAGACGATCGGCGCCCAAGTCTCGGCTGCGCTGGACACCCTCCCTGAAAAGCTCGGTGGCCTGGCGGCTTCACTGACCGACCCGCTAGGGCTAGACCAACTCCAGGCCGAGGCTGCCCAGCGTCCGGCTGCCGACCCCGCCAACCGCGAGCTGCTGGCACGTTTCGGCGACGCCGGTACGGCCTTCGCCTATCTGCTGTTCGTCTTGCTCTATACCCCGTGCGTCGCCGCGCTCTCTGCACTCAAAGCCGAAGTCGGCACCCGCTGGATGCTGTTCTCCGCCGGCTGGACGCTGACGCTTGCTTATGGCGTCGCCTGGCTATATCGGGTCGTCGCGGCCGGACAAGTGCCGATCCTGCCCGCCGTGGTCGCCTTGCTGGCGCTCAGTGGAGTGGGGCTGTTGCTGCCATCGCGTCGATTGGTGCTGCTGAGAGGATAGAAACGATGCTGCTGGCCGATCTGAGAAAACGATTGATCGAGACAGGTGCTTTGCCGTTGCGGCAGTTGAGCAGGCAGAGCGGCTTGAGCGAGGAAGCGCTGCTGGAGCGGCTGCAACCCTGGCTGCGCAAAGGCCGGGTGGTGCTGGTCGAACGGCGCTTGCCCAGCTGCGCCAGATCGTGCGGCGGCTGTGCCGGTTCAAGCGGATGCGAGGGCGAGCAGTGGATCGAATGGCAGGCGGATGAGAAGGCATCGACAAAACTGGCCTGATGCCGTGCCGTTTCCGACGATCCGGGGATGGGCCGTCTGGACACCCGGATCGTGCTTTTGCGCAGAAGCGGATAGTTGAAGCGGTGTCCGTAGGCAAAGTGGAGGCGGCAATCGAGTGGTGGAGTTAGATATTATTTATTTCTCTTTATTAATAAGGTAACTGCTTGCAAGTATTTTGCAGATTACTTTCTAATACTCCTGCGTCCGCTATCCCAGCCCCACCTTACCCCTCTATCCCGATCCCTTGACCGCCATCAAGCGCTTCACCGATCCACTCCCCATGGAATTGCCTGCGATCAAGGCCGGGCAACCAGGCAGGGCATACGATGACCACTCTTGTCATTGCCTTGGAGCAAAGCGCCATGGACCCCATTTTCCTGCTGTTGAATCAGCACCATGAGGCCGACGATGAGCTGGCCGCCGTCGAAGCGGCAGTGCGCGACGGCGACTGGGCGGAGGCGGAACGCCGGTTTGCCGCCTTCGAGCGTTCGTTGACTGGGCATTTCAATCTCGAGGAAACGCGCTTATTCCCCGCCTTCGAGCAGGCAACCGGGATGCGGTTTGGTCCGACGGTGGTGATGCGCGACGAGCATGCCTGCATTCTTGAGCTGCTGGAAAACTGCCGCGAACCGCTGCGTGAGCATGATGCCCAGGTGCTGCTGTCGGAAGTCGATACCTTGCTGGTGATGATCCAGCAGCACAACGTCAAGGAAGAAAACGTCCTCTACCCGATGTGCCGGCTCCGTGTGGCCGATCTGGAGCGGGTGGTCGGGGAGGATAATATGGTGGTGTCGCCATGACAGCCGCGCCGGCACTCGACTTCGACAAGGCGCCGCAGCCCGGCGTGGTGTTCGGTTGTCTGCTGCCGGCACCATGGCTCGGGATGATCGCCGGCTTGACGCTGGCTTTCGGGCCGACGGCCGGTCTGCCCGAGCGATTTGCGCCGATCAGCCTCTGTCTGGTCCATCTGCTGGCCGTCGGCATGTTATTGCCAGTGATGCTGGGAGCCCTGTTCCAGCTCTTCCCGGTATTGGCCGGTGTGCCGGTGCCATGGGTGCGCTGGGTAGCACCGTGGATTGCCCCGCTCTGCACCCTCAGCGCCACGGCCCTGGGCTGGGGCTTTCTCGGGGGCGACCCGCGTGGTTTTGCCGTGGCCGCACTGGCGGGGGCGTTGCCGCTGGGGCTGGTGGCGCTGCTGCTGGGCGTGGTGGGACAGCGCATCGTCGTGATGAATCTGACCACCCGGGTACTGCGCCATATCGCCCTGGCCTTGTTGCTGACCCTGGCTCTTGGGGCGGGGTTGGCCGGTATGTTGGCCGGCTGGTGGCAATTGCCGCTATGGACGGTGCTCGACCTCCATGTCGGCTGGGGTCTGGGTGGGTGGCTGGCAGTGTTGCTGGGTGGGGTGGCCGCCACGGTGCTGCCGATGTTCTGGCAGACGCCCCGCTGGCCGACCCGGCTCGATGGCGCCTTGCCCTGGCTGATCTGGCTGCCCTTGCTGGCGGGACTGCCTGCGCTGTTCGGGCTGGCGCTGCCATGGCAGACCGTAGGCGCCCTGTTGCTGGCCCTGCTGGCGACGCTGGGTCTGTTGGCTGTGGTGCGGGCCGGCCGCCGTCATGATCCGGCCTGGCCTTTATGGCTGGTCAGCCTGACTTCGTGGTTTCTGGCCGCCTTGCTCGCGTTTGCCGCCCCCTGGTTGCCGTCCGGCTGGCCGCTTGGCTGGTGGCTGGGAACGCTGACCCTGGTCGGCGGCGGTGTACTGCCGGTCAATGCGATGCTGGGGAAGATCATTCCGTTTCTGGTCTGGCTGCATCTGCGCAAACGGCTGCCGGCCCGGACCCGCGTACCGGCGATGCAAACGCTGCTCTCGCCCGTCTGGCAACGGACCCAGGCGGCACTGGTGTTGCTGTCCTGGTTGCTGCTGCTTGTGCTGCCGCTGGCGCCGGCACCGTTTGCACTGGCAGCGGGTCTGGTTTTCGCGCTGTCGCAAGCTTGGCTGGGGGGAATGCTGCTGAGCGTGCTGGGCCGCTTCCGCGCCTTGCAGCAACAGGCGCCGGCTGTGGCGGCTTCCGCACCTAAGGCTTGATCTGCGACAAGGCGACCGCTTGTGCTCCTGCCTAGACTGGCCGCCATGAACCTTCCCGCCCAACCTATGGAACTGGTCGCGCCGGCAGGCAGTTTCGCTGCCTTGCAGGCCGCGCTCAAAGCCGGGGCCGATGCGGTTTACCTCGGTCTTCGCAATGCAACCAATGCCCGCAATTTCGCGGGCCTCAACTTTGGCAACGACGATCTGCGACGCGGCCTCACCCTGGCCCGCCAGATGGGACGCAAAGTCCTGTTCGCCATCAATACCTTTCCCCAACCGGGCCGCGCCGAAGAATGGCACGCAGCCGTCGATGCCGCCCATGGCCTGGGTGCCGATGCCGTCATTCTGGCCGACCCGGGCCTGCTGGCCTATGCGCGCGATCGCTACCCCGATATGCGGCTGCATCTGTCGGTGCAGGGCTCGGCCACCCATGCCGACGCCATCGAGCTGATGCGCGAGCGTTTCGGCATCCGGCGCGTGGTGCTGCCGCGCGTGCTGACCTTGCAGGAAATCGAGCGGCTGATCCGCCAGACCAGCGTGGAAATCGAAGTGTTCGGCTTTGGCAGCCTGTGCGTGATGGCCGAAGGCCGCTGCCTGCTGTCGAGTTTTGCCACGGGCGACTCCCCCAATAACCGGGGCGTCTGTTCACCCGCCCATGCCGTGCGCTGGAGCGAACGCGACGGCCATCTCGATGCCCGACTCAACGGACTGCTGATCGACCGTTATGGCCCCGGCGAGTCGGCTTCCTATCCGACGCTGTGCAAAGGTCGCTTCGATGTCGAAGGCCGGCTTGACCATGCCCTGGAAGAGCCGACCAGTCTTAACGCCCTCGGCCTGTTACCCCGTCTGGCCGAGATGGGGGTGCGGGCGATCAAGATCGAAGGCCGTCAGCGCAGTCCGGCCTATGTGACCCAGGTGGTGAGCACCCTGCGCGCCGCCCTCGACGCGGCCCATGCCGCCCCCGCCCGCTATGCCGTGCGACCCGACTGGCAGGCCAGCCTGGCCCGCCAGGCTGAGGGCTCGCAAACCACCCAGGGAGCGTTCGACCGACCATGGAAATAAGCGATTGCCGGATCTCGCTCGGTCCGCTGCTCTACTACTGGCCGCGCCAGACCACCTTCGACTTCTATGCCCGGATCGCCGACAGCCCGGTCGATATCGTCTATCTCGGCGAAACCGTCTGTAGCCGCCGCCATGAGTTGCGACTGGCCGACTGGCAGGCGCTGGCAAGCGAGTTGAAAGCGGCGGGGAAACAGGTCTATCTGTCGACCCCGACCCTGGTCGAATCGGCGGCGGAAATCAGCCAGATCAAGCGCTTGGCGGCACAGACCGATTTTCCGCTCGAAGTCGGCGAAATCGGTGCGATCCGCGCCTTGTCGGGCCAGACCTTCGTGGCCGGGCCGCATCTCAATGCCTATCACGGCGCGACCTTGTCCTGGCTGGCGGATCTGGGGGCCGAACGTTTCGTGGCGCCGCTTGAGCTCGACCGGCCAGGACTCCAGACGCTGCTGGCAGAAAAACCTGCGGCCCTGCAATGCGAAGTCATGGTGTGGGGCCGGATGCCGCTGGCTTTCTCGGCACGCTGCTTTACCGCCCGACATTTCCATCTGCGCAAGGATGAGTGCGGCTTCCGCTGTATCGATTACCCGGACGGCCTGGATCTGCGTACCCGTGAATCGGCCGACTTCCTGGCGATCAATGGCATCCAGACCCAATCGGGGCAATGTCTCGACCTGCTGGCCCAGGCGGGCGAGCTTGCCGCCCTGGGCGCGGCGGTCTGGCGGGTCAGCCCGCACTCGAGCGGCACCGAAGCGGCCATCGCCGCGCTTGACCGGCTACGGCGCGGGCTGAGCGCTGAAGCGGTGGCACCGCCGGCCGGCATCGCGCGCTGTAACGGCTACTGGCATGGCCGCGCTGGTATTGATTGGCTGGAGGAGGCATAGCCGGGGCTGACTTGTTGTCCCAGGCTTTTGTGTGCCGCTGTTTGAATCGATTTTTTCCGGAATCCTTATGCGATCCCTGCCACCTTTTCCCCCTGGGCTGGCCAAGCTGGGCCGGCGTCTGCCGCCTGCCTTGCTGTCGCTGCATTTCACAGCCGGGCTGGCGCTGGCCCAGCGTTGCCGCTGGCTCGAACCACCACCTGAACTGAACGGCCGCCGTTTCGCCATCGATGTCAGCGATCTGGGCCTGCGTTGCCTGTTCCGCTGCCAGGATGGCCAGTTCCGGCCTTATTGGGGAAAGACGGTCGATCTGGAACTGGGCGCTGCGGCCATCGATTTCTTCGGGCTGTTACGCGGCGAGGTCGATGCCGACACCCTGTTCTTTCAACGCCGGCTACGGATCAGCGGTGATACCGAACTGGGTTTGCTGGTCAAGAACTGGCTCGACGCTACCGAACGCCCGGCTTTTCTGCGCAGTAGTCCCTTGTCCTAGGAGCCATCATGAAGCCGCGCGAACGTCGTCCCCTCGTCTATGCCTGCTCGGGCTGCTCCAGCGTGGCGCAGCTCGCCAACGATCTGGCTGTCGAGCTCGATCGGGAAGGCGTGGCGGAAATGTCCTGCATCAGCGGCGTCGGTGGTGGCGTGCCGGCCCTGGTCAAGCTGGCCCGCAGCGGCCGGCCGATTCTGGCGCTCGACGGCTGCGCACTGGCTTGTGTGAAGGCTTGTCTTGGAAATGCCGGGGTGGAGGCGAATGCCCATCTGATCCTCAATCAACTGGGTGCCAAAAAGCGCTACCACAGCGACTGCGGCGAAGAGGAACGTCGGGTGGTCTGGCTGACGGTCAACGAGGCGGCCAGGACGCTGGGCGAGGAGGGGGCAGAGCAAAGGGCGGTGGGGTGAGGCGCGAAGTGTGGAGAGAGGAGGCAGAGGCTTTGGCGGTAATCTGGCTGGAATTTGTCGAATATTTTATTTTTTGGCAAGAATCATCTAAACATCTTGCATTCATTTTGCATGAAAGTTTATTTTTGTGAATTTTAGCCTCCGCTTTACCCTTCGCCTCCACCAACAACCCATCCATCTCCCGCCTTGGCGCCTTTCCATTTAAATCGGCGTCACCGCCAAGCCTGATGGAGTGCTGTACGCCTGTGCTTTGAGGTCCGGCCACGCTGACGCCGAATCGGCTGGCAATGCACTGGCCTCCAGGTCCGCAAAGTTGTGGTCCACGGTCAAAGCATTTCCGGAACACTCAAGGTTGGAGGGTTCGGATACAGCGTGTCAGATCCAGGCCAACCAACGTTGCGGGTGACGCCGAGTGGCAGGGAAATGCACCAGCCGCAGAGTGGCGTAAGGCGTCATGGCCTGGGATGCGCTGTGTACTTGGCTCGATCAGTGAGGAGGCAAGCCATGCTGCGTGAGGTTCTGCCTGGTGCAGCCAGCCGGCTATTCCAGCCATCCGACCGGCTGAGTGAAAGCCAACAGGCCATCGCGTCCCAGAGTGCTGCCATAGCCTGAGGCACCGCTGCCGGCGAAGGGCAGTTCAAAGCGGCTGCCGGGGCGGCGGTTGAAACAGATCATGCCGGCTCGCAGTTGACCGGCCAGCTTGCTGGCGCGTTCGGAATCACCGCTCCAGATGCTGGCGGCCAGATGTTGGCGTACCGCATTGGCAAGCCAGAGTGCTTCGTCTTCATCTGCGGCAATGCTGATGGCGGCAACCGGGCCGAACAGTTCTTCGTCGAATGCCGGCATGCCGGGGCGGACGTCCTGTAATACGGTTGCCGGATAGAAATCGCCACGTCCTCCGGCCGGCTGCCCGCCGATCAGGCAGCGGGCTCCGGCTTCAAGACTGCGATCGACTTGCAGGGCGAGTCGGCTGCGCAGGTCGGCGCGGGCGAGTGGGGCCAGGGTGTCGCCGCAACGATAATGCGCCATGGCGGCGATAAGTGCCTCGATAAAGCGGTCTGCCACCTGGCGCAAGACGATAAAGCGTTTGGCGGCTGTGCAGGCTTGGCCGGCGTTGAGACAGCGGCTTTCTGCGGCAGCCAGGGCGGCGGCTTCGATATCGGCGTCGTCGAGCACCACAAAGGCGTTATTGCCGCCCAATTCCAGTACTGCCGGTTTCAAATGATGACCTGCCAGCGAACCCAGCTGGCGGCCGGTGATTTCACTGCCGGTACACACCAGCATGGCAACGCCAGGCTGGGCCAGCGTCCGCCGTGTCCCCAATTCGTCGAGCCATAGGCATTGGACCAGCCCGGCGGGCAGGGTGTCGCGGCAGATTGATTCCATCAGGGCGCTGGTCTGCGCCACATTATTGGCGGGTTTGATGACTACTGAGTTGCCAGCCGCCAGGGCAGCGGCAAGCGGTCGGCAGATTTGCCAGACCGGGTAATTCCAGGGAGTGACTGCCATGACCACGCCGAGGGGGCGGCGTTGTATCCGGCCGGTCAGATTGTGTTCATCGGCCAGCCAGGTCGGCGCGCGTTCGGCCAGGAAGCGGCACCATTTGGCCGAGCGCTGGATTTCGTCTTCGGCTTCGCTGGCGAGCTTGCCCATTTCACGGCGGCAGCTCTGTGCCAGCGTCGGCTGGGCCATTTCGAGTGCATCGGCCAGCCGGTACAGGGCTTTGCTGCGTTGGACCATGGGCAGGGCGGCCCAGCGCCGGGCCGCCGTATCGGCATTGGCGAGTGCATGGTCGGCTTCGGCAGCCTGCCAGCATGGCCGTTCGGCAAAGATTGCACCGCTGCGCGGGTCGCGTGATACGAAGCCATCCATCGTCCATTGCCCGCCCATCTAGCCTCCACTGCAGCCGCAACCGCCGCTGCTGCCGCAATTGCCGGCCGAACCGCTGTACTGCTCCGGATGGACCGAGAAATCGATCACCACCTGGCCGTCGCTGCGATCAACGTAGTGAACCCGCACCTGTTCGCGATAGCGCTGGGTGATCTGTTGCAGCAGCGGCAGCGGATCGTGATCGTTGACAAAGCGCATGGTTTCGCCGTCGCGCAGCGACTCCAGCGCGCCGAAGATCGCCGCATGGCGGAAGCGCTTGGCCACGCCACGGGCGTCGAAGACAAAGGTCTGTTCGTTGACGATGCCACTCATGATGGACTCCATCGAGAAAAGTTGAAGAGTGACTGGATGCTAGTGCTGGCCTGGTGCCGGCGCCTTGAGCGCCGACAAGTTTTTCGCGCTCAGCCCGGCTGGGCCAAGGTGGCGGGACAGCGGCCGTAGAGCAGGTAATCGATCAACTCGCGCACCGGTCGGATCGCCCGTCCGAACGGCAGCCGGCCGGCGCCCCGGAAGAACAGCCCTTTTTCCACTTCACCGCGCACGGCGGCAGCGAGTTTGAGATCGATACAGAATTGGCCGATACGCGCCAGACCGTCGCGTAAGCCGCATTGGCTCAGGCAGTCCATCTGCTGGGTACAACGGCGCGGATCGGCCTTGGCGCTGGCCTGGAGCTGCGCTTCCCGTTTCAGGTACTGGCGCAGCCAGGGCGTATTGACCGCCCGTGCCGGCAGGCCCGCCACGCTGACGAATTCCACCAGTTCGGCCGGATCGGCCTCGGCCAGGGTCTGTTTGAAACGCGGATGGGCATCCCCCTCGCTGCTGACGGCGAAGGCCGTGCCCAGTTGGACGGCATCGGCGCCGTTGGAGAGCCAGTGCCGCACTTTGTCGTGGCTGTCCACGCCGCCTGCGACCACCAATTTGGGGGCATCCTGCCCCAGTCCCAGTTCGGCAAACAGCGCCTGGCACTCGGCCAGCACCCGGGCGAAATCGAAGCGGCCGTCGCGCAGATCGGCCAGCTTGGCCGCACCCAGATGTCCCCCGGCATGGGCTGGATGCTCGATCACCACTGCATCGGCACGCCGGCCCTTACGCAGCCATTTCTTGAGGACCAGGGCGACGCCGCGTGCGTCGGACAGGATGGGAATCAGCGCCACCTTGGGATAGGCAGCCGTCATCTCGGGCAGATCGAGCGGCAGGCCGGCGCCCATCACGATGGCGTCGGCACCGCTTTCGCAGGCTTGCTGGACCAGGGCCGGATGCTCGCGCACGGCCTTCATGACATTGACGGCGACCAGACCTTGTCCGCCAGCCAGTTGGCGGGCAGCGCGGATTTCCCGGTCAAGGGCGGTCAAATTGGCGGAATCGATGGCGGCGCGATCGCGGCAGCGCCGGGTGGCTTCGAGCAGATCGGGATGGTGATGACGCAGGTCAACGCTGGCAATGGTGCCCACGGCATTCTCGGCAGCCACTGCGCCCGCCAGCCGATGGGCCGATACCCCGACGCCCATGCCGCCTTGCACCACCGGTAATACTTCGCGTCCTGCCAGCTTCAGTAGCTTGAACCACATGTCGCGCGCACCTCCGATTGGGTAGGGGCGCCCAGCCTAAGCGTCACGTCATGGATTTGCCTTGAGACAGGTCAAGCGAATGTGATGGAGCCATCCGATAAAACGCTCGGCAGCGTTACCCGGTCCGGTGATCTGCCGATCGGACCCATCCGCGCTGAGTATTCAGGCGTCCTTCCTGTGCAATCAACCCTGATGGCTTGCCAGAAGCCGTGTGCGATAAGCCGATCGGAGCCTGTCGAGGCTGTTGGAAACGATGTCCGACCCGACTGTGGGATCAAGCAGAGATCTTGCGTGGATTGTGCGTAATAGATTTATTTATTGATACATTTTGATATCTGTCTTGCAGATTATTTGCAGAAATGTTGTTTTTATTGGTGGGCGCACAAAACTCGCCCTCCACTGTCTCCCACCGCCGACCCAAGCACCCCGTCCACCACCGCAACGGGGTGCCGGTCCGACTCAGTCGCCGCCGCCCAGCTTGCCCGGGACGTTGATGATTTGCGGGTCAGGGCTGCTGAAGGATTTCTGGAGCCCGTCCTTGTCGTCGATAAAGCCGAGTTCGATGTCGATCTTGGAGTTCTTGCTGCAATGGTTGTCGAGCCGGATGGCGTTACTGTTCTCCCACAGGCCGCCGATCTGCGAGCCGGCATTCTGGATCGAGATGCCATCGAAGGTGATGTTGTCGCTGGTGGAGTTGGCCAGCAGGTACCACAGGTGGCCGGCTTCGGTGAATTCCACCGTGCCGTTGGGCAAAGAAGTGCCGTTGGGCGTGGTGTAGCTGAACTGATAGGACGGTTTGCCGTGTTGGTCGGTGATGCGCTTGACCGTGACCAGAACGACTTGGGCGGGATGGAGAGGGTTCATAACGATGGCTTTCTCAGTGAGTGGAAATGGCTTGCAGATAAGCCGGGTCGCGGTAGCCGATCTGCGTCAGGCGTTGTCTGGCGCTTACGGCGGGCTGGTCCAGGCAGTGTTGGGCCTGTATCCAGGGATCGAGAATCTGATGGCGGCTGGTCCGTCCGGCTTCGCTGCGCAGCAGCTCGCTGGCTTGCTGGCAGGCGGTGCGGGCAGCCTGGGTCTGGCCTGCGGCGGTTTCGAGTCGGGCCAGCGTCAGCAGGGTGTGGGCAAGTGCTGCCCGGGTGCGGAATTCGGCATTGGCCGCTTGCAAGGCATCGAGCTGTTGCCGGGCTGCCGCGATATACGGTCGGGCATCTTCGACCCGGCCCAGCGCCAGCAAGGCCGCGGCGGTCCGTTGTTGGGAAATGGCCTGGAGCCTGGCCCAATCGGCATTGCGTGGATCGACCCGGGTCAGGCTGGTCAGCTTGGCGGTGGTGGCTTGCAGGGCCGGCAGCAGTTGGGCCGAGGACGTGGAGAAAGCCAGCAGCCGCTGCCGCTCGAGTTCGCCATAGAGCCGGTCGCGTTGCCATAGGCGATTGTCGGGTTCGAGGGCCAGATTGGCGTCGAGCAGCCGGTTGGCGCGGCCGTAGTCGCCCAGCGCCTCGCTGACTTCCCCGAGCGCCGCCTTGAGCCCGGCCGCGTGTTGCAGGGCCAGCGCCAGGCGGTGGCGCCACAGCCCGTCGCCCGGGGACGCCTCATGGAGCGTGTTGAGCACCTGTTGCTGGCGCTGATGCAGTGCCACGGCGCTGTGCAGGTCGCCGTTGGCTTCGCGGGCGGTGGCAAGCCAGGACAGGCTGTCGGCCAGATCGGCCGCCAAGGTCGCATCGTCGGGCTTCCTGGCCCGCGCCCGGGTCTTGAGCGCGACCGAGGTTTCAAATGCCTGCGCGGCGCTGGCGCTGTCGTCGCGCATCAAGGCAAGCGAGCCCAGGCTGTTATAGGCATAGGACTGTTCGATCCAGGCATCGGGGTCCGCCGGGTCGAGCGCACTGAGCCGGTTGCTGTAGTCGCGGTACTGATTGAGCAGCGCTTCAGCCTGTGACCAATGGTTCTGGTCGATCTGAATCTGGGCGAGCCAGAAGGACACGGCGCCCAGATGCTTGAGTGCCGCCGCTGAGCGGGGGTCGGCCGCCAGGCGCTTTTCCAGCAGACCGCGCGCGGCCGTGAAGGCCGACGTGGCCGACACCGGGTCGCCACGTGCCAGATTGACCTCGCCGATCACCAGCAGCGCCTGGGCGCGCTGTAGCTGTGAGGTGGGCGATAGCGGCTCGTCGGAGGAGGCCGACAGGTATTCGAGCGCCTTGGCGCTGACGCTGTCGAGCAAATCGAGCCGGCCCAAGGGGCGCAGCTTGTCGGCGAAGTCGCCGACCATGAAGCCCATCAGGTTTTCCGCCTCGGTCCGGCGCCGTTGGGCCTGCTGTTCGGCCTGGCGGGCGCTGAGGCCCAGAACGGTGGTCAGGATCGACAGAATCAGAATCGTGGCCATTGCCCCGAACCGTAAGCGCTCACGGCGGCGAACCCGGCGCTGCGACGCGGCGATCAGGTCGATTTCCTGATCGGACAGGGTGAGTGCCGGGTGAACGAGCAGGCTGCGCGCCTCGTCGAGTGGCTTGCCGGCAGGCAGCAGCAGATCGGCCGGGCGGCCTTCGGCGATCCAGCGCGTCGTTTGGGCGCTGAGCCGGCTGCGGATCAACAGGGCACTGCGAGGGGTGGCGATCCAGGCCACGGCGCGGGGCCAGCGCCGCAACAGCGCTTCATGGGCGACGCCAAAGCCCGGTTCGCCACCGACTAATTCACTGACGAACAAGCGGTTTTCCACCAGGGCATTGACGAGCCTGCGTGCTGCCTCATCGCGTAATGCCGCCCACGGGGCGCGACGGCTGCTGACATTGCTGTCGTCGACCCAGGCGACCACCAGCGCGAGGACTTCGGGGAGCGCCTCACGCGGAGCCGGATCGAGCGCGGCAATCACCTCTTCGGCCCGTTGCCCGATGGCGCCTTCCATCCCGCCGAGTCGGCGCAGCGTGTCGAAACTCAACTCGCCGTCAGGCTGCCGCTGGCGGTAAAGCTCCTGCAAGGTGTATTGCAGCAGGGGCAGAGCGTCGGGACTGCGTGCCGCTGCCTCGCACAGCACATCATCGAGCCGCGCGCCGCTTTCGCTATCGACGCCGAAACGCAGATCGGCCGCCAGCGCCGGCAAACGGATGATCTGGGCGATTTCCGCATGGCGGGGCGGCGCCAGATCGAAATGGCCGCCGTGGTCCTTGCCCGACAGCAACAGCGGATAGTCGACGATGCGCGGGTAGAAGTCGTTGCGGCAGGCGGCGATCACCAGCACCAGCCCTGAGCGTGCCAGCGTCTCCAGCATGGCGAGGAAAGCGAGCCTTTGCGCCTCATCGAGCCGGGATGCGGTAAACAGCGCTTCCAGTCGATCAATGAATAGTCCCAATCGCGGGCCTGTGCGGGGCGCTGTCCCGTCAAGTCGCCAACGCAGCTCGGTCAGCAGGGCGGTGGGCGTTCTGCTGAGGGTTTCGCCGAGCGCCACGGCGTTGGCGCCAGGGAAGGCGTCTTCGCCGTCAATCTGCCAATCGAGCAGCGCTCCGGCCAGGGCCGTGGCGAGTGTCTGCTCGCCGATGTCGCCAAGGTCGAGCTGGGTGACGCTGGTCAGTAGCGGCGTTTCCTCCCGATCAGCCCGACTCAGGGCCGGCAGGATGCCGGCGCGAATCAGCGAGGTCTTGCCGCTGCCGCTTGGCCCCAGCACCAGTTGGAAAGCACAGTCGCTGGCGGCTTGGACGGCAATGCTGCGCAGCAACCGGCTACAGGCGTCGGCCCGGCCGAAGAAGACTGCGGCATGCGATTCATCGAAGGCTTCCAGGCCACGGAATGGCGAACCGCCCCGCCAGCCACCTTCCTCGGTCGTCACGGCACCATCGCCTGCCACCACCGTTGCGATGGTGCGGTAGCCGCGTTTGCGGATGGTTTCGATATAACGGGGCGCGGTGGCGCTGTCGCCGAGCACGCGGCGCAGTTGGGTGATGGTCTTGTGGACGGGATTGTCGCCGAGCGGATGGCCACCCCAGCATTGCTGTAGCAGCTCTTCGGTGCTGACCACGGCATTGGCGTGGCGGCACAGGGCTACCAGCACATCCATGGCGCGGGGTTCGACCTGGTGTCGTGTCTCTCCCCGGCTCAGGCTGTTGCTGGCGGGATGGACCCGCCAGTCGCCAAAGCGAAAGCTGTCGTTCCTCATATCCTCGGGTCCGCTGCGGCGGTTCTGTTCACGGGCGGCAAAGCCCGCGATAAATAATTTTTCTTTGTTTTTCAGTGCCTTGGTCCTTCGGAAGGTATTCGGAAGGTTGCTCGGCGACTGACTGCATAGAGTCTAGTCCATGCAGTCGGCCCACCGCAGCTTTTTTACCGGTGGCTGGCCGATCGACCTGAAGAACCGACGAGGAGTGAGGAATATGGAAGCTGTGCTGGCAAGGGCAATCGCCCCCTCCACCATCAACTGGGCGCCCCCGCCGGTGGGGGCCGAGGAGACCGATCAGGTGCTGTCGCGTCTGCTGACCAGCGATGCCTTCAGCAAGGCGCCTCGCTTGCGTGGTCTGCTGGGTTTCCTGGTCGAGCGCCTGCGGCGCGATGCCCTGCATGATCTCAACGAATACACCATCGCCATCGAAGCACTCGGCCGTCCCGCCGCCGACTACAGCCCCGGCGAAGACCCGGTGGTGCGGGTACAGATGGGCCGGCTGCGCGACAAGCTCCAGCACTACTACGGCGGCGAAGGTCGCGGTGAGACGCTGCGTCTGGACGTCCCGCGCGGCAGCTACCGCCCCATACTGCGTCGCCATGGCGCGAGCGACCGGGGGTCCGAAGGGCCGACGCTGGGGTTGGCCGAGCTGCTCGCCGTCGGCAGCAACGATGCGGCCTTTGCCCTGGGATTGCATGAAGAGCTGCTCCATCGGCTCTTCCGTCTATTGGACTGCCGTCTGGTCCCTTACCCCGACGGCGGCGGGCGCGAGCCCGATTATCTGCTGACCGGGGGCGTGCGCCGCGATGGTGAACGGGTCCGGGTGTCGATGCGTCTGGTGACGGCCCGTTGCAGCGCGATGCGCTGGTCCGAGCAGTTCGACCGTACCGTCGGCAATGCCATCCTGGCGCAGGAAGAGCTGGCCTTGTCGATCTGTGCCGCAGTGGGCAGGTGCCTGGCCTGGGATGAGTAATAACCGGCTCGCTTTGCCCAAGGTGTCCCAGCGCATCGCCAGAAACATACTCACACTTCGCGTCCAAGGCGGCCCCAAGCCGCCCCCGGACGCCCTGAAAACGCGCGATTTCCGCTGCGTCCACGACTGAACGCCATAGCCCTCTGCACTATTTGGCCCGCGTGGATGCCATCTTGAAGGCGATGAATGAAAGATTGGGTGGGATAAGGGAGGAGGAGCCGGCAGGCTGCTACGTCAGAGAGCATGACTGCCCGGCATAAAGCGGGGGAGCGAATGGCCCGGCCGACATAACGGTCGGGCCATCTTGTGTTTTGAACGTGTCTGGAATCTGGGGATCGTTGTTTGGAACGCTGACTGTCCGGTTATGTTGGCACCCAAGGCGTCCGAGGCGTCCGAGGTGGCGGAGAGAGGGGAGAGGGTAGACGGGACGGAAAGGGTGGTGGAGGTAAGAGAGAGGGGTGAGCGTTGAGAGGGAGTGGGAGGGCTCGAAGAGCGCCTCCCCATAGTTGAATTTATTGGTGATTTTTACTTTCCTCCTCTATATGGCGCTGAGTCTTGCAATGAATTTGCGCAATATTTTCTTTTTAGTTGGATGCCTCAGGCGTGAGGCAGCGTGAATGGCTGGGGCCGGTGTAACCCGGGTTGGGTTCGGCGATCTGGTTGGCGATGGCGTAAGCGGTCAGGGCGATGCGAAAGGTGTGTGCCGGCGTGCCGGGTGGCGGTTCGATGCGCCAGCGGCCAGGGCTGGTGCGTACTGCCAGATAGCCCGGCAGATTCAGCACCTTGCCCTGACGCTGCCGCCCCTGTACCAATGGCGCCAGAATCAGAAAAGAAACCCGGCAGACCCGATCGGCATTCTCAAAACGCAGCGGTTCGGCCACGGTCAGACCACTGCTGGCGATATCCCATTGTCTGGGCTCGATCTTGGCGTAGTTGGCATCCTTGTGGGACACCGGGTAGAACACGGTCAGATCTGCCGCCGCGGCCGTGCCCAGCCACAGGCAGTACAGTGCGGACCACGGCATTTTCTTATTCGACCGTTGGTCGGGCGCGGCACGATGGGTCATGGAAGCCTCGTTTCGGTCGATCCATCCTGTTGATCTGCCATTGGCCACGCCGGCCGTTGGGTCTTCTGATAAAAAACCGGCCCTGCCGCAGATTGGATACGGTAGGGCCGGACCAGGCTTAGAAGTGAGCCAAGTTCTGTTTCTGCGTGGCGCCCGGCCAGACCACCTGGACACCGATCACATTGGCCAACTGGTCGGTCGGGCTGAGCGGCGCATTGATGCCGGCCGGCGACATGGTCACGGTGACGGTCTGGCTTTGCGAGTCATACGAGGTGGTGGAGCGATAGTAGGACTCCGAACCGCCAGCCAGCTTGATGCCGAGGAAGCTGATCCCCCACGAGGCGTCCTGCTTGAAGGTCTCCTGGAAAGCCTGGTAGTTGCTGGTGTGGTAGCGCAGCGTGATCACCGGTTGCTGCGAGATCAGCAGCCGGCCCAGGGCGCCGAAGTTGCCCTTGACGGCGAAGTCGTACATGGGCTTGAGGGTAAAGCGGTAGCCGCTCTCGTCGGAGCGAGGGTTGGCCGCATCGGCGATCGGCAGCGGATACCACCAGCCGGTCAAGCTGTTGATATCAAAGGCGGTGAACTGCGGAGTGATGGCGGTGACACCGTTGAAGGTCAGCTCGATATCGCACTCGGTCAGGCTCGAATCGGCCGAGAACATATTGTAGGAAGCCCCGGCCTGGGCATTGAAGCCGAACAGGAAGCCGAGCCGTCCGCTGCCCGAGGCACCGCCTTGCACGCTGAGCGAGACGGTTTCGGCGTCGAGCTTGCTGGCCTGGAAGCTGGCCGAGAACGAACGGCCGCCTTGCTTGGGCAGCAGTTCATTCTGGATCGCCGCCACGCTTTCCAGCACCCGCATTTCGATTTCGACCTTCTTCTTGCCACTGCTGTCGACGGTCTGCATGAAACCCGGCTTGAGCGTGGTGGCGGTGAAGTTGCGGACTACCTGCTTGATCTGGTTATTGAAGCTGCTGAGCGAGTTCTGGATGCCCGCCACGCTGTCGGTCTTCTGGAGATAGGTCATCAGCGTGCTGACCACCAGATCGCCCCCCACTGGAATATTGGGCAGCAGCGCCATCGGATCGATGCTGTTGCGCAGCTGTTGCAGCGTCAGCCCTTCCGGACCCCATGACAGGATGCCGGCGGTGATGTAGTCGAGCTGCTTGCGCATGGTGTCGGCATCCGGCGGCAGCGCGCCTTCGAGCGAGACCCATTGACGGATCAGGGTGTTGATGATCGGCGCATTGGCCAGAATTGCCTCGTTGAGCTTGGATTCTTCCGCCGAGTCGAGCTGGTACTGGATGACCTGCATCACGTTATACAAGTCGGTATTGAGCAGGCTGCCGTCGGTTTCGGCATAGCCGTCGTTGTTGTAGCGCAGCCGCTTATTGAGCCACTGGAAGGTGGAGGCGTTGAAGTCGGAGCCGTTTTCCCAGAACCAGGGGAAGTCCCCGACCGTGCTTTCGCTGAACGGCAGCAGATTATTGAACTTCAACTGAGCCGCGATCGGTCCGACCGCCTTCTGGATTTCGGTGTAAATGATGTTTTGCAGATCATTGGCCATGGTACTCAAGCTCCTGTGGATGTGAATGGCGTATAAGCGCTTGGCTCGGATCGTCGGACAACACAGAGGCGTCCTGGCGGTCCGGCACCGATTAGGGCGTCGGCAGGGCTAAGTTAGGCGTGCTGGGGGAAGGCGGTAAGTAACGTTACGGTAACGGCTGGGGTAACGGAGGCGGGGAGGATGGGGTGCCGGGAGGCGGCATGGACGGAAATTAAATAATCAGGAAAAATATCTGCAAGATCTGCGTTGAAATTTATAAATAAAATAAAATTTTATGATTAATTGTTAAATCGGCCTCTCATCAATCTCTCCCAACTCAATTCCCCTCCCGCCCCTTGAAATGCTCCCGATAGGCCATCGGGCTGGTACCGACCTGGCGGCGGAAATGGCGGCGGAACGATTCTTCCGAGCCGAAACCGGCTGCGGTGGCGATCAGGGCCATGGGGCGCTCGGTGGTTTCGAGCAGCTCCTTGGCAAGCTCGACCCGTTCGGCGATCAGCCAGGCAAGCGGCGATAAGCCGGTCGAGCGCTGAAACTGGCGCTGTAGCGTTCGGATGCTCATCGCCGCCTGTTCCGCCAGCGAGGCCAGGGTATGCGGCTGGTCGAGCCGGCTGCGGGTCCATTCCATCAGCCGTGACAGTCGGGCCCCTTCGTCACTGGGCAGCGGACGCGCGACAAACTGGGCCTGATCGCCAACCCGATGCGGGGGAATCACCAGTCGCTGCGCCACGGCATTGGCCACCCGGGCACCATGATCGCGTCGCACCAGATGCAGCATCATATCGAGCCCGGCTGCCGAACCTGCCGAGGTAAGCAGCGGGCCTTCGTCGACGTAGAGGGCATTGGCTTGCACCTTGATCCGGGGAAATTGCTCGGCCAACTGCCTTGCATAACGCCAGTGGGTGGTCGCTGAGCGGCCGTCCAACAGACCCGCCGCCGCCAGCACAAAGACGCCGGAGCAGATCGAAGCGAGCCGGGCGCCGCGCTGATGGGCTGCCCGCAGACTGTCCAGCAGCGCTTCGGCTGGCTGCTCCGTCGGGTCGCGCCAGCCGGGAATCACGATGGTATCGGCCTGCGCCAGCAGCTCAGGCGCCCACGGGGCTGCAATCGAGAAGCCACCCAAGGCGCGGATCGGTCCCGGCTCCACCGCGCAGACGGCAAAGCGATACCAGTCAAGGCCGAGCTCAGGCCGCTCCAGCGCAAAGATCTCGACTACGCAGCCCAGCTCGAAGGTACAGAGCCGGTCATAGGCCAATGCCACCACCAGATGATTTTTCATGGCGCAATCTTACTGGACATTGGCTTTTGCGACGGTGTCGGCGAACCACGGCTCTGGCCACAATGGCGTCCTTGTCACCACTGCCTGGAGCCACCGATGCCTTCCGCCATCACTGCCATCGCCCCCGCCACCGCCCGGGAAGCTGCCGCCCATTTCGAGGCCAAACTGCGCTTCGAGACCGATTGCTGGGATGTGCATGACGCCATGCAGAGCGGCCAGCACGACTTTGTCTTGCTCGATGTGCGCAGCCCGGTGCTTTATGCCGAGGGGCATGTGCCGGGTGCGATCAATCTGCCGCACGGCAAGCTTATCGAGAGCAAGCTGGCACAGTTCCCGGTGGACACCGTATTCGTGGTGTATTGCGCCGGCCCGCACTGCAACGGCGCCGACCGCGGTGCATTGCGCTTGGCCAGGCTTGGTCGGCCGGTCAAGTTGATGATCGGCGGGGTTACCGGTTGGCTCGACGAGGGATTCGAGCTGGCACATGGTGAAATGCCTGGCTGATGGCAGGACCGGGAAAGCGCTCGGCCCCGCCGATCATCGACTCGATGGTAGGCGGTGTCCGATCCCTGCCTTCGCGCTGGAACGGAAGGCGACTGACAACATGCTTCAAATCTCATACTGCGCCACGGCCTTGCGCATCCGCTCGACCACGGAATTGAGGTAGGTGGTCATGGTGTTGGTCTGGCCGACGATGCCGACATTGCGTTCGGTCAGGTTGGCCACCCGTTCGACTTCGCAGGCGAGTTGGGTAATGGCGGCCTGTTGTTCGGTGGAGGCATGCGAAATATCGCCGATCATGGCCATGGTCCGGGCCATTTCGACATGGATGCGATGGAGCGACTGTTCCGTGGCATTGACCAGCTCGACTCCGCCCACCATTTGCCGAGCGCTGAGCCGGATACCCTCGACCGCCTGATCGGCTTCGCGTTGGATGGTCTCGATGGTGGCGGCAATTTCGCGGGTGGCCTGGGTGGTTCGTTCGGCCAATTTGCGCACCTCATTGGCCACCACGGCAAAACCGCGTCCGGCCTCGCCCGCGCGGGCCGCTTCGATGGTGGCGTTCAGGGCAAGCAGGCTGGTCTGCTCGGCGATGTCCTGGATAACGGACGTGATCTGGCCGATGGCTGCCGAGCGGCGACCGAGCGCTTCGACCTGTTCGGCCGAGCGCTGCACCGTTTCGGCCAGTGAACTGACGGCGTGGCAGGCATCACGGGTGACTTCGCGGCCTTGCTGCGATACTTCCTGGGCCTGTTCGGCGGTTGTCTTGGTCAGGTGGGCATGGTTGGCCACTTCGCTGATCGACACCGTGATCTGCTGGATCGCGGCAGCGGCCGAAGAGCAGGCATGATGCTGATCGCGGGCCGATTCGTCGGAGACACGCACGCCGTTGTGGACTTCCTCGGTCGCATAGGCGACTTGGTCGGCCACATCGCCGATACCCTGTACCGTCGCCTGGATCGACGCGGCCAGCTTGTCGGCCCGGTGGGCGATGGTGCCGATCACATCATGGCGGTTGAGGATAAAGCGGCGGCGCAGGTCGCCGGCACATAGGACGTGTTCCAGCCAATCAGCCAGCGCATGAAGATCGCGTCGGGCGCGGGGCAACAAGATCAGCAGGAAATAGAGTCCATACAGCAGCAGTGCCGCACCGAGCAGTGTGCCTGGACCATGATCGCCTTCGAACAGCAGCGAGCCTCCCCCCAGCACCGCGCCCAGACCGGCCAGCAGCATCTGGGTCGGTAAGGAATGCAGATGACGTTGCCAGATCGAGCGGCGCGGCACGACCCGGCCATGTTCGATGGCCAGCGATTTATCGCCGCTCCGCACTCGTCGGTAGGCGGCGTCGGCCGCAGCGACCTCTTCGCGGCTGGGACGGCTGCGTATCGACTGATAGCCGACGACCCGGCCGTTTTCGCGCACCGGCGAGACATTGGCGACCACCCAATAGAAACCGCCATCCTGGCGCCGGTTCTTGACGATGCCGCGCCAGGGGCGGCCGGCCTTGAGGTCACGCCACAGGTCGGCAAAGGCTTCGGACGGCATATCGGGATGGCGTACCAGGTTATGCGAACGGCCAAGCATTTCCTCGCGCGAAAAATTGCTGATTCGGACAAATGCTTCGTTGGCTTCGACGACCACCCCTTTGAGGTCGGTGCGCGAATAGATGAATTCGTCCTCAGGCAACAGGACTTCGATATCAGTAACCGGCAGATTGATTTTCATGAGTAGCTCGCATTGGCGGCGAAGAGCTTCCTCCTGAATATGTTGTCCGTCCTGGCTGGCCCGGTTGGCTCACTGGCCGTAGAACTGTGCTTCGAGTGCGGCGGCATCGTGGATATATACATCGCGGCCATCGACCGAGATATAGCCTTTGCTACTTAACTGGTGCAGCAGCCGCGACAGGGTTTCCGGCGTCAGGCCGAGCTTGGAGGCAATCACGTTCTTGTTGAATGGAAATTGCACCTGTTGGCCATCGCGCGGCTGTTTCAAGAGAAAGCCGATCACCCGCTGCGAGGCGTTTTGCAGATTGACGGTTTCGATGTCCTGTACCAGGGCGTGCAGTCTCAGGGAAAGCCCGGCCAGCATCCGGCGGGCAAAAGAGGGATCGCGGTCGATCGCCGCGTAGATATCGTGTTTGTCGATCCAGAGCAGCAGCGTGTCTTCGAGCGCCTGGGCCTGGACCATATAGGGTCGGTCGAGAAACATCACCGCTTCACCGAACGCCTGACCGGCGCTGAAAAACTCGATGACTTTTTCCTGACCGCTGACTGAGGGAATGGCGAGTTTGATGCCGCCTACCGCGACCACGTACAAGCCGTGTGCCGGGTCGCCGCGTTGGAAGACAAAGCCATGTTTGGCTACCCGTACTTCCTGTGCCGCCTGAGCCATCAGTGCAAGCTGTGCCTCGTCAAGATTGCGGAACAGCGGCAAATGGGCCAGCAGCGATTCGATGTCGAGTTTGTGGGCCATGATGCGGGGGTCCGGTGGAAGGCAATACGGTTCATGCTAGGACTCGGCGCCCGCACGTGAAATCGGTCTAAATGGCTAGTCTGTCCGGATAGGCCTCCCCCCCATTCGGACTAGAAAAAGCCGGCAGGCCGATTCTGCGGTGCCGACAACAAAAAATAGGGTGCGTCAGCTATATGTCCAACGCACCAAGATGTCGGCACACGATGCCGATCAAGCGGAGAGCAGGAAATTCCCATTTTTTAAAAAATTGGGAAAACATGATGCTAGATATATGGCTGGATATGTTGATAAATAAACATAAATTGGAATGGCTCTCTATCAACCTCCATCTGCCGATTCCCTCCCACCCGCTCAAAGCGCAATCAACCCGAGCTCCAAACCCTCCAACAGACTGGACCTTCCTCAACCTCTTCGGGCTATTGCCGGTAATCAAAGCGTTCAAACCAACGATGAAGCGATTGCTGCGCCGTTTCGCTCAACCAGGCCTCGGGCGGTTGATCGGGCGTACTGCGCTGGTTCTGTACGGCGTAATGGCGGACGCCGCGCTCGGCTAGGCTGCGGGCCAGGTCCAGCAAGGCCGATTCGGCAAGCCAGCTGGGATGCCAGGTGGTACGGCATTCGAACTCGCAGTTCGCGTCGAGCAGCATTTCCAGGCTGATGGCGGCCGGCCAGTGGCTGCGTTGGCGACCGGTAAGCTGGTCGTAGTCCTCAGTACGGGTCTTGATATCGAGGCCGACCCAATCGAGCGCCGGCAAGGCAGCGGCAAGCCGGTTGGGATAGATGCCGGCGCTGTGCAGGCCCACCTTGAAGCCCATCGCCTTGACCGTGGCGACCATCTGCGGCAACTGGCTCTCCGACAGCGGTTCGCCGCCCGAGAACACCACCGCATCGAGCAGACCGCGTCGGCTGTGCAGCCAGTCGCAGACCGCTTCCCAGTCGTAGCGGGCGTGGCGGGTCTGTAGATGCGGGTTATGGCAGTAGTGGCAGCGCCAGGGGCAGCCGCCGATAAACAGCACGGCGCTGAGCTGGCCCGGCCAGTCGAGGCTGGAAAACGGCACCAGCCCGGCAATGGCCGCCTGCTCAGGCCGCGCCGGCCCGAGCAGCGGGGCCGGCGCGGCTGCCTCAGACCTCGCGCGGTTCGGCGAAGAAGCGGCGTTCATGGAATTCTCCCTGCTTACCGGTGTTGAACGAGCTGACCGGCCGGTGGTAGCCCATTACCCGGGTCCAGATCTCGCAGCGGGTGCGTTGCGCCTGCGGCAGTTGGTCCGACGGACGTTCCAGCGTTGGGGTGGTCATGGTTGTTATCTCCTGGCTTGGGGTTGGGATGCGTTGGGTGACGTGCCAATAGCTCGGCGTCACATTTGGGACAGAATTCATGCCGCCCGCTCAGATAGCCATGGCGCGGGCAGATCGAGAAGGTCGGAGTGATGGTCAGATAAGGCAGACGGAAGTTGGCCAGCGCGCGCTGTACCAGCAATTTGCACGATGTCGCGCTCGATACGGCCTCGTTCATATAGAGATGCAGCACCGTGCCGCCCGTGTATTTGCCTTGCAGCGCTTCCTGCATGGCCAGCGCCGTGAAGGGGTCGTCGGTATAGCCGACCGGCAATTGGCTCGAATTGGTGTAGTAGGGCTGCTCGGCCGTGCCGGCTTGCAGAATATCGGGCCAGCGTTTGCGGTCTTCGCGGGCGAAACGGTAGGTGGTGCCTTCGGCCGGCGTCGCTTCGAGGTTGTACAGATGGCCGGTCTGCTGCTGGAATTCGGCGATCCGGCCGCGCACATGGTCAAGCAGCCGCAGCGCCATGGCCTGGCCGTCCGGCTTGGCGATATCGAGCCGGTCGCCGCTGAAATTGCGGATCATCTCGTTGAGCCCATTGACCCCGAGCGTGCTGAAGTGGTTGCGCAGCGAGCCCAGGTAGCGCTTGCTGTACGGATAAAGTCCCTGGTCCATATAGCGCTGCACGACCTTGCGTTTGGTCTCCAGCACATCGCGGCCCAGATCGAGCAGACGATCGAGCGCCCGCAGCAGCCTTGCCTCATCGCCGGCATGAAGATAACCGAGCCGGGCGCAATTCACCGTCACCACCCCGACCGAGCCCGTCTGTTCGGCCGAACCGAACAGGCCGTTGCCACGCTTGAGCAGCTCGCGCAGGTCGAGCTGCAAGCGGCAGCACATCGACCGCACCATATGCGGTTCCAGATCGGAGTTGAGGAAGTTCTGGAAATACGGCAGGCCGTATTTGGCCGTCATCTCGAACAGCAGATCGGTATTGGGATGGTTCCAGTCGAAGTCGGGCGTGATGTTGTAGGTCGGGATCGGGAAAGTAAAAGCCCGGCCGCGCGCATCGCCGGCCATCATCACTTCGATATAGGCGCGGTTGATCAGGTCCATCTCGGCCTGGAGTTCGCCGTAGCAGAACGGCATTTCCTCGCCGCCGATATAGGGAATCTGCTCGCGCAGATCGGCCGGGCAGGTCCAGTCGAAGGTCAGATTGGTGAATGGGGTCTGGGTGCCCCAGCGGCTGGGGACGTTGAGGTTGTAGATCAGCTCCTGCATCGCCTGCTTGACCGAGCGGTAGTCCATCGCATCGCGGCGGACGAACGGGGCCATATAGGTATCGAAGCTGGAGAAGGCCTGGGCGCCGGCCCACTCGTTTTGCAGGGTGCCAAGGAAATTGACGATCTGGCCGATGGCCGCCGACATATGACGCGGCGGCGTGGCTTCGACCTTGCCGGGGACGCCGTTGAAGCCTTCGGTCAGGAGCTGGCGCAGCGACCAGCCGGCACAGTAGCCACTCAGCATATCGAGATCATGGATATGCAGATCGCCCGCCCGATGGGCCGCGCCCGCTTCGGGGCTGTAGAGATGTTCCAGCCAGTAGTTGGCGGTCACCTTGCCCGCCACGTTGAGAATCAGCCCGCCCAGGCTGTAGCCCTGATTGGCGTTGGCGTTGACGCGCCAATCGCGCTGTTCGAGGTATTCCTCCATGCTGCTTTCCACATCGAGCAGCGTGCCGCCCAGCGAGCGGAGTTGGGCGTGCCGTTCACGATAGACGATATAGGCACGTGCCGTGCGCCAGTAGCCGGCGGCGACCAGCGCGGCCTCGACCTTGTCCTGGATCGTTTCGATGCCGGGTTCGCCGTCGCCCAGATTGAGGCATACCCGGCGGCTCAACAGCCCGGCAACGGCCTGGTCGAATTCCCCGGTGGCGGCACCTGCTGCGGCGATGGCGGCGGCGATCTTTTCCGGGTCGAAGGCAACGCGGCGACCGTCGCGTTTGATAACGTGCTCGATGGACATGGGACACTTTATCTAGTGGTTGTGCGGCGAGAATAGCACTAGATATTGTGTATGGTGCCCACCCGGCCAGGCTTGCTGGGAAATGCTTGATCGAGGTCAAGCGCTGCTTTGGCCTAGGGTTTCCGGCGCTCGATCAGCCGTTTTTCGGGTTGATTTTTCCCGCAGTGGTGAGGAGGGTGGTTGGAGGTGATGGAGTGAACGCCATGTCTTGCTATTTCCACCAATATTGGGTCACTGCCTGGATGGTTAGCATCGCGTCTCTATGCCGATCAGTGATGGTTAGCGGAATCATGACAATATGGCAGCGGTTGAAACCGGTTCTTGGCTTGGGCATGGCGCTTGGGCTGTCCTGTACGACGGCACAGGCATGTGCCGTGGTGACGCCCGAGGGCAAGAAGGTGGTGGTGACGGGCGAAGATGCCTTGATCATCTGGGACGCCGCCAACCGCACCGAACACTTTATCCGCCGCGCCAACTTCCGCTCCGACACACCCGAGCTGGGCTTTCTGGTGCCCACACCGACCCGTCCACAACTCGCTCGGGCCGATAGCAGCTTATTCGACCAGCTCGAACAGTACATCCGCGAACATGAACAGACACTCGCCCCCGCCCCGGCTGCAGAGGCGGCTGCGCTTCCCGCCGATGCAGAACCTGTGACGGTGCTGGAAACCCGCAAGATCGGCAATTACGAAGCAGCCGTATTGGCCGCCAACGATGCCGCCGCGCTCAATGGCTAGCTTGGCCGCCATGGCTACCCGTCCCGCCCCGAATTGACCGAATGGCTACAGCGCTATACCCGCCAGGGTTGGATATTGACGGCATTTCGCTTTACTGGTGCCGGAGCCGGTCAGATCGATAGCGGGGCGATCAGGATGAGTTTTCGCACCGACAGGCCGTTCTATCCCTACCGCGAACCCAAGGGAGCAGCCCCAACCGCTGTGGAGACCGAGTCGCGCTATCTGAATGTCTACCTGCTTACCCAAGGCAGGATGCAGGCAAGTCTTGGCGAGCAGGGCAAGGCACCCGGCCATATACTTTTTGCCAAGGCGCTCGATGCTGACTTCAGCGAGCAACTGTTGCATAGCGCGCTGGGCGACGCGACCCCGGCGGCGAACTCCTGGTGGGTGACGCAATTCGCCGATTATTCCTTGGCCCGACCGGGTGATGACGAGCTGTATTTCCACCTGGCTGCCGAGCAGAGTCCGGTCGGAGTGGCGACGGATTCGGATGACTCGAAGTGGCTATTGGCCTGCGCGGTGGTGGCAGTGGTCCTGCTCGGAGTCTTGGGGCTCTCCCGATATGGCGCCAAAGATCAGTCAACCTGATGCAGGGGGAGCAGGAGAGGCAGTGGCGGGAAGGTGTCTGCCTGTTCCGAACCGCTAAGCGGAGAGTGGTTGACCACTCTCCACTGTTACAGCGAGCGCTCAGGCCTTGCGCAGATAACACGCCTTCAGCATGAAGTTGCCAGCCTCCATGCGGCAATCCACCTCGTGGTCGCCGCCTGAGACCAGACGGATGCTTTTGACTTTGCTGCCTTGCTTCAGGGTGATCGAGCTGCCCTTGACCTTCAAATCCTTGATAAGCACCACTGCATCGCCATCCTGTAGCACATTGCCGTTGGCGTCCTTGACGACCGTGGCTGCTTCATCCGAAGCGACATCGGCCTGCATCGGCCATTCGTGACCGCAATCGGCGCAGATATAAAGCTCGCCATCGGGATAGGTATGTTCCTGCGTACATTGCGGACAGGCGGGAAGGGTGGTCATGGTCGGTTCCGATGGCTCAATGGAAAAAGGCCGGCGAGTATAGCCGCCGGCCGGGGTGGGGGCCATGAGGCAGGACAGGCTCAGATGGTCTTGGAATAGCGCTGCATCGGCTGCCCCAGACGCAGATAGCGGTCGAACACCATGGCGATATTGCGCACCAGCAGTCGGCCGCGTGGCAGTACCTGGAGCCGTTGTCGATCGAGGGTCAACAGGCCGTCGGCGGCCAGCGTGGCCAGCTTGTCGCATTCCCAGGCGAAATAGTCCGTAAAGCGGATATCCCAACGCTGTTCGATTGCCGCCAGATCGAGCGTGAACGCACACATCAACTGCTGGATCAGACTGCGGCGCAACTCATCGTCACGGCTGAGGGTGATGCCGCGCAGCAGCGGCAACTGACCGGCGTCGAGCAGGGCGTAGTAGTCCTCGGTGCCGCGCACGTTCTGGCTGTAGCTGTTACCGACCTTGCCGATGCCCGAGACGCCAAGCGCCAGCAGGTCGATATCGTCATGGGTCGAATAGCCCTGGAAGTTGCGGTGCAGCGTGCCGGCGCGCTGGGCGATGGCGAGTTCGTCGTCGGGCAGGGCGAAGTGGTCCATCCCGATATAGACATAACCCGCCTCGCTCAGTCGGCTGATGGCGAGACTCAGGATATCGAGCTTCTGATCGAGCGAGGGCAGCTCGTCTTCGTTGATCTGACGCTGGGTTTTGAACAGATGCGGCAAATGGGCGTAGTTGTAGATCGACAGCCGGTCGGGCCGCGCGGCGACCACCTTGTCGAGGGTGGCGCCAAAGCCTGGCAGCGTCTGGCGCGGCAGGCCGTAGATCAGATCGATCGAGACCGAGCGAAAGCCATGCTGGCGTGCCGCGTCGATCACCCGCAGCGTTTCCTCTTCACTCTGGAGGCGATTGACCGCCTGCTGCACGGCCGGGTCGAAGTCCTGCACGCCCAGGCTCATCCGGTTAAAGCCCAATTTCCCCAGCAAGGCCACCGTGGCCGGTTCGACCTTGCGCGGGTCGATCTCGATCGAATATTCCCCTTGATCGTCAGCCGCGAAATCGAAATGGCGCCGCAGTGCGTCGACCAGCCGCGTCAGTTGGGCGTCCGACAGGAAGGTCGGCGTCCCGCCGCCGAAATGCATCTGCTCGACCCGCGCTGCCGGCGAGAACAGGGGGGCCTGCAGCGCGATCTCGCGTTCGAGATAGTCGAGATAGACCTCGGCATGGGCCTTGTTCTTGGTGATGATCTTGTTGCAGCCGCAGTAGTAGCAGATGGTGTTGCAGAAGGGGATATGCACATAAAGCGACAGCGGCCGCCGTTCCGGGCCGCTGAACCGTTCCGTGGCGAGCCTGCGGTAGTCGGCTTCACCAAACTGGTCATGGAAACGGTCGGCAGTCGGGTAGGAGGTATAGCGCGGGCCATTGCCGGCCAGGCGCTCGATCAGGGCCTTGTCGAAGCTCAGGGCTTGCACGTCGACGTTGTCTTGGTGGGAGGGAAGCGTGCAGGGGGCGTTCATGCTGGCCGCCATCGGAAGAAGAAACGATACCCGCCAGTATGCAAGTGCTGTCGGCTGGGTGCGTTGACATCGATCAACGTTTGCCGAGCGCCGGCTCAAGTGAGGCTATACTGCGGCTCGCTCGAATTTTCTGACTGAAAACTGACAGAGACGATTTGATGAAGATGAAATATCTATTAAGTGCCCTGTTGCTGGCGGCAAGTGTCCCGGTCCTCGCCGACTGCAAGCAGCCGGTTCCGCTATCCGGTCTGATCACGGTTTCTTCGTGCGATCCCGCCAAGTCCGCCTGCCTCCCGGCTGGCCAGGCGATTGTCGAGTATGCGGACAAGGTGGCAGGCAATGACGATCCGACCCAGTTGAATATGGCCTTGCATGCCAATCCCTGGCGCTTCTACGACGGCGATATGCGCATCCAGACCGTTGCCGAACTGGCCCGCAAGGTCAAGGAAGTGATCGAGAAAGAGAAGAAGGTCGAGCGTATCGCGCTGGTGGCTTCCTGGACCGGCGTGGCGCCGGCGCCAGGTCGTAAACCGCTGGCGCAGCAGTTGGCCGAAGTGGTCGGCTTGCCGGTGGGGGGATTGCAGGGCTTTCTGTGGCTGACCCGCGATGGCTCGATCCGTACCACCCAGCAGGCCGCTACCGCGCTCAACGGGAATGTCTATCGCATCGCTGAGGGCGAAGAGGTCATGGTGTCGCTCGCCACCGGCTGGGCGATCTCTCAGGAAGCCGAATTCCTCACCCAGAACAACGCGGAAGGACTGTTCCATGTGGGCGTCGGGGCGGACATCCTGCTGCTCTGTCCCGAGCGGGCTTTGCAAGCCTTCGAGGCTGCGGCCAGGCTGTCGCATCCGATCGCGGCCTACAATGCGGCGCTGATCCGTCTCGACCGCAAGCAGAAAGGCGACCGCGAAGCTGCCCAGGCGCTGCTCAAGCAGGCGGCGGCAGCAGGTGACAAGCCGGCTCAGGTGGCCTTGCAGAAGCTGAGATCGAAGCAGCGCTGAGCATTCAGCCTTGTCAAGCCCCGCCAGGGTCTGTTGCGTGGCGGGGCTTGGCTATGGATCGATAGGATGTTTATTTTTCAATGAGAACGGCTGTGTATCTTGCGAATGTTTTGCAGGATATTTTCTATTATTCCGGCTTCCCATCAGCCCTTGCCTGCCAGTAGATCGGCAATACCCGACAGGCCCAGGCAAACATCAGCAGTAGCCACAGACCCGAGGCCAGATGGAGCCAGAGCGCCGGCAGGGCAAACAGGGCAGCGGCGACACGCAGCAGCGCCGCACCATGGAGACCCAGATAGATGGCCCAGTAGCGCTGATCGGCTTCCAGTGTCCGACCGCTGTGGCCAAGGCTGACCCGGGTGACGAAGCCCACCAGCATGGTGCTGCAAAACCCCATGCCCAGTGCGTGGGCGGGGGCGGCGCCGACCTGGACGCCCAGGGCGGACAGTCCCTGCAACAGCAGTGCCGGAGCGAGCCAGGCGAACGACAGATGCAGCATGGCGAGCAGCCGGTTGCCAAAGCTGGCGAACAGCCCCCAGCGCCAGCTTGCATGGCCAAGGCTAGCCGCCAGCACAAAGGCCAGCGTCGCTTCGAGCAGCGGCCAACCGACCAGCCCGGCCGGCACCAGCGCGACACTCAGCAGCAGCCAGCCATCGAGCAGCCAGTAGGGCCGCCATGGGGTGATCTGTGGCAGGACCGATTGGGTGAAGAAGGGAATCATCCGGTGCGACACGATCAGGAATACCGGCAGCAGGAAGGCCCACAGGCTGACCTGACGCGATTGCCACCAGAGCATGCCTTCGCCTGACCTCACCCATAACAGCGCCAGCATCAGGGCAATCGCCCCGGCCGCCATGGCCCAGAACAGGCGCATGGCATGGCGCTTGTCCTCGACCTGACTGCGCTGGATGCACTGTAGCCAGCGCAGCGTGGCGATGCTCCAGCCGATCTGCATCAATAACAGACCCGCCGCCGGCCAGCTGCCGCCCTGGGTGAAACCAGCCAGCGCCAGCAGCAGGCCGGCCAGATAGCCCAGCGCAATCGGCGGATGGCCACCGACCGGGGGGACGCTGAGCCAGCGCGGTCCGGCCGTAAAGATGAATCCGAGCATGAACAGGGGGAAGACGCCCAAAGGCATCAGTACCGCATGGATCAGCATGGCCGGATAGGCGCTGTTCTGCGGCACACCGAGGCGCACGGCCCACCACAGGGCCAGGCTCAGCAGCGCCAGCACGCCTGCGCTGAAATAAAGCCGGTGCGGCACCCGCAACAGCCTTTGCAGCGAGGAAACGGGACGGTCGGATTGGGGTTGGTCGAAGACGGTCAGGCTCATGACTTCACCTCGCGGCGGGCTTGCATATTGCGGCCGATCCGGCCCAAGGTGGCCCGATCGAGTCGGGAAGCCGCGCCGTACAACTCGCGCTCCTCACGTTCGGCATGGGCGGGATAGCGATTGGCAAACGATTCGAGTTCGGCCGGCCGCACGGGTTGGCCATGCTGCGCGACCGTCTCCAGCCACGGACGGATGGCACGCCACAAATCGCCCAGTTGTTCGTGTTCGGCTTCAAGCTCGGCGATGGCGCGGTCGAGCTGCGGGTCACCCAGCTGGCGCAAGGCCGGAAACAGGTCTTCCTCTTCGTCGGCATGGTGCAGGCCGGCGGCGACATCGAAATAACGCAGGATATTTCTCGCTGCGACACTGGCTTCCTCATCGAGGCCGCGTTCGGCCAGGTGCCGGTCGAGCCGCAGACTCAGGGCGGCAAAGCGCCGAACCTTGTCGTGGCAGGCCATCAACAGCGCGATCGGGTCGTCAAAGCCTGGCGCGGCACTACTTCCTATCGTCAACATGGCCAGTCCGTATCGATCAAAGTGAACAGGCTCTTATTCTCTACCTATCCCGTTGGGCGCGAACTGATCGGCATCAAGGGAAAGACGGGCGGTTGCCGCCCAGGCCGCCGGTCAGCGTGTCGATAGCCGTCGGTCTGGTGCAGGAATACCGCGGCCAGTCTGTACTATGCTCACCTCAATCGCAGCCGGGCGAAGCCACCTGCCGCTTCACCCTCGCCGTCACAGGCTGCGCTGACACATAACATTCCCTTCTCAGCCGATTGGCAATCCTGATATCGATAAAGTCGCAGATGGTAGGCGTAATTAATAAAAAACTGCTTGTTTTGTGCAAGATATACCTATGAAAAATGGAGAAATTGTTGATTTATGACAATTTCTCCTGTCTCTCGCCCGGCATCGGACCGGGCGGTTCCAGCCTGAAGCGTCACCTGAGTAATTGGCCGAGAGTCGAGCCGGCCAGGGTTTCCAGCCGGAGTTTCTGAGCGAGGCGACAAACGATGAGCGAATGGCATGAACTCTATCTGCTGGGGCAGCGTCAGCTGATCGGCCGACCGGGCTGCCGCACGGCCCAGGCCGCCTGGCTGGCCGACTGTCTGCGCCGTAATGCGGCTTGCGAATATCTGCGCGGCCATGGGCTCGATGGCTCGGGCGCGCTGGCCAGTTTTCGCTCCAGGCTGCCGCTGGTCGATTACGACACGCTGCGACCCTGGATAGACCGGGTCACGGCCGGCGAAGCCGATGTGCTGTTTGCGGGGCGAGCGGTGGCTTGCGAATCGACCGGTGGCAGCGGGGGCGGCGCCAAGCTGATTCCCTACAGCGCCCATTCGCTGGCCGATTTTCGCCGGGCGCTGCTCGGTTGGCTGGCTGACGTGATCCGCAGCTACAACATCGGCACCGGCCACGCCTACTGGGCGATCAGCCCGGCCACCCGCTCCCTGCCTGAGCCGGCACCGCAGGTGCCCTATGGTCTGTCGGACGCCGACTATCTCGGCCCCGAAGCGCTGCCGCTGTTTGCCCGGCTGTCGGCGGTCGATCTGGCCGTGGCGGGTTGTCGTGAACTCGGTGCGTGGCAACTGGCCACCTTGCGCGATCTGCTGACCTGCCACGATCTGTCGCTGGTATCGGTATGGAGTCCCACCTTTTTTCTGTCGCTGCTCGAAGCGATTCCCGACCAGGCCGAGGCACTGCGCGAACTGCTCGGGCGCGGCGGGACGCTCGGGACACGCGAAGTCATGCCCGATCCGGCCGCGCTTGAGCGGCTGGACGAGTATCTGCGCAAGGACGACCCGGCCATCCTGTGGCCCGGTCTCAAACTGATCAGTTGCTGGGCCGACGGTGCGTCCCGGCCGTATTTCGCCCGTCTGCGCCGGCTGTTTCCTTCGGTCACGCTGCAACCCAAGGGGCTGCTGTCGACCGAGGCGGTGGTCAGCATTCCCGATTCATCGACCGGCCAGGCCTTGCTGTCGCAGGACAGCGGATTTTTCGAATTTCTCGACGAGGGCGGCGAGCCCTTGTTAGCCGATGAGATCGTGATCAGCGGCCGCTACGAAGTGGTGATCACGACGGCAGGCGGCCTCTACCGCTACCGCACCGGCGATATCGTCACCTGTACCGGCCACGGCCCGGGCGGACAGCCGGCTTTGCGCTTTGTCGGGCGCGGCAATCTGAGCAGCGATCTGGTGGGCGAGAAGCTGACCGATGAATTCGTCCAGCGGGCGCTGGCCGATCTGGCCGGTTTCCGGGCACTGGTGGCCGACGCGGCGAGCCGGCGTTATGTGCTGGTGTTCGACAGCGATGCCGATGAGGCGACCGGCGCGGCAGATCGGGTCGAATCGCGGCTGATGCGCAACCCGCAATACGCCTATGCCCGGGCGCTGGGCCAGTTGCAGCCCCTGGCAGCGCGGCGGGTGCGGCAGGCGCAGCATCGCTATATCGCCCGCATGCTGACCCAGGGCCGCCGCCTGGGCGATATCAAGATGCCCGGATTGCTGACCGCACCCGAATGGCTCGATATTTTTGCGGCCTAAGCCGCGTCCGGAGGCAGATGGTGTTCACATAGCACGATGGATGTGCTGAAACTCATGCTTTCCCAGAGCGTCCGCGACCGGTTCGTTACCGGTCTGCACGCTAGCGCCTTTCCAGCCACGTTGGCGTCAGCGTGTCCAGCCCACAAGGCCCAGGCACGCTACTCAACCAGGCTTCGATTCCGCATTCAGCGGAAAGGCCCTAAATAAGCGGCTTCGCCCCTACGCGGCCGCCCCCAAAAAACTGGCCCAAGCCTCTCCTTCATCCCGTCCAAGACTTCCCCGTCACCCAACCTCACCCCGGCCGAGTCGCATCGCTGCCGGAATCCAGCTTTATCCGTCGGGCCTATTCAGAAGAAAGCCCCGCTACAGCGCTTTCGCCTTTATTCTGCCAATCCGACCAACTCTGCGGAGACTCTGCCGTCCATGTCCTCTTCCTCACTGACCGTCGAACCGTTGTTGCAGACCGAGCAGGGGCTGTTTCGTCAGCTCTACGCGCTCTATCTGCACGATCTGTCCGAATTCAGCGATTTCTACCAGCTCGACGCCACAGGCCATTGGACGCCCGACTATCTGCCCACCTGGCTGGCGCCGGCTGATCCGCGTGTGCGTCCTTTTCTATTCCGACTCGACGGCAAGCCGCTGGGCTTTGCGCTGGTTGGCGCCAGGCCGTTTCCGTATAGGAGTGTCGAGGCGGATTACCGGCTCAGCGAGTTCTTTGTCCTGCGCCAGCATCGGCGCGGGGGTTGGGGGCGTCTGGCGGCGCAGTGCCTGTTCGACCGTCTGCCCGGCTGCTGGGAAATGGTCCAGTTGGCCCGCAATAAGCCGGCCATCGCTTTCTGGCAGCGGGTGATCGCCGACTATACGGGCGGGGACTACCAGAACCTGCTGATCGAGGGTGAGATGGGGCAGCGCTTTCGGTGTGCCGGTCATAAGGCCGGCGCTGCGCCCAGCCTTGCGGGCTGAGCGAGCTGGCGTCGGCCGCTGTGGCGGCTGAGCCATCTTCGTATAATCTGCGCCGCCGCAGCCGTTTTCTGTTTGATCAGACGGCTTTTGCGAGGATGTTTTGATATGGCTGTGCTTAGGGCATTTCCAGTCAATTCGGCGTCAGTGGGTCCGGCCCTCAAAATGCCGGCTCCTGGCACTCAACCAGACTTGCTGCGATGCCTACTTCAGTGGAAATACTCTAGGTGACGAGTGACAGGGGGCGCATGGTTGGGAGAGGGGGAGGCGGTGTCCGATCTGAGGATGCCGTAGAGCGGGGGATAAGCAGGATAAATATTTTGTGCAAAATATCTGCGAGATCTGTTGCTATGTTTAATAAGAAATTAAATATTCTTTCGCTTAACTGCTGACTTGTTGGAAGCGGATGAAAGAACAGAACAGGAAAATCATGGATGCCACCATTGCCGTCGTCGACCTGCAAGCCGCGCCACAGATCGATGTCACCTTTGTGCCCAAGCTCAATCTGGCCGATTGCCAGCATGGCAGTCCGGTGCTGCGCGAGCTGGCGGTGCGCAGCAACACCGATCTGGGCGACCTGGCGCTGACGGTGGTGGCCGAGCCGCCTTTTCTGCACAGCAAGACCTGGCGGATCGATGCGATGAGCGCCGGCGACACCTGCCGGCCGCACAATCTGGACTTGCTGCTCGATGCCGGTCTGCTGGGCCGGCTGACCGAAGCGCGGCCGGCGACGGTGCGCTTTGCACTGCATCAGCGCGACAACCCGGCGCAGGTACTGGCCAGCCGCGAACTGACGGTCGAGCTGCTGCCGCAGAACCAGTGGGGCGGGCTGGCGAGCAGTCCGGAGATGATCGCTGCCTTTGTCCAGCCCAACGACGCAGCCGTGGAGCGGGTATTGAAGCGGGCGGCCGAGATTCTGCGTCAGGCCGGCCAAAGTGGTGCGATCAACGGTTATCAGGCCGGGGCGACCGGCGCCTGGACGCTGGCCCAGGCGATCTGGGTGGCACTGGGCGGCTTGGGGCTCGATTACGCCCAGCCACCGGCCAGCTTCGAGCATCGCGGCCAGAAGATCCGCAATCCGTCGCGCGTGGTCGAAGCGGGCCTGGCGACCTGCCTTGATGCGACACTGCTGTATTGCGCCGCGCTGGAGCAGGCCGGCCTGTCCGGACTGGTGGTGTTTATCGAAGGCCATGCGCTGGCCGGGGTCTGGTTACAGAACGAAACCTTCGGCCATGCCGTGGTGGACGATGTGATGGCGCTGCGTAAACGGGTCCGGCTGGGTGAGCTGATTCTGCTCGATCCGGTGCTGCTGACCCAGCGTCCCGTGCCGTCGTTCCGGCAGGCCAGCGACAGCGGCGAAGCGGCCATTGCCGAAGTGCGCGAGCAGGCGTTCGAGCTGGCGGTCGATATCCGCCGTGCCCGCTTGCAAGGGATCAAACCGCTCGACAGCCATCAAGTGCAGCTTGCCCTGGCGCCGTCTGTGGCAGCCGGCACGGTCGAGCCGCTGTTCGAGCCGGCGCCCGATCTGCCTTCCTATTCATTGCACCCCACGCCCAACCGACCCGAAGACCGTCTGACCCGCTGGCAGCGCAAGTTGCTCGATCTGTCGCTGCGCAACAATCTGTTGAGTTTCCGCGCCGGCAAGAAGTCGCTGCCGCTCGATGCGCCGGACCCGGGACGACTCGAAGACCTGCTGGCCGGCGGGCAGAGCCTGAAACTGCTGTCCAGACCCGTGGCGATGACGGTGGTCGACCCGGCAGTGGAGAGCCGCGATCGGGAAACCCTGCGCCATGCCCTGGCGCTCGATGCCCTGGCGCGCAAGGAAGTGTTCGTGGCGCTCGACAGCGAAGCGCTCGAAGCGCGTCTGGTCGAGCTGTACCGCAGCGCCCGTACCGGCTTGCAGGAGAATGGGGCCAATACCCTGTATCTGGCGCTGGGTTTCCTGGCCTGGACCCAGGATGCGCGCAGCGAGAAACGGCACAAGGCGCCGCTGATCCTGGTGCCGGTCACACTGGAGCGTAAAAGCGTGCGCTCGGGTTTTGCGCTGCGGCTCCATGATGAGGAGCCGCGTTTCAATCCGACCCTGATCGAGATGCTGCGGCAGGATTTCCGCCTGCAACTGGGCATCGACGACAGCGAGCTGCCCAAGGACGAGCAGGGTCTCGATGTGGCCGGCATCTGGCGCCGGGTGGCGGCGGCGGTGCGCGATATCAAGGGTTGGGAAGTGGTCGAGGAAGTGGTGCTGTCTACCTTCTCGTTCGCCAAATACCTGATGTGGAAGGACCTGACCGGTCGGACCGAGCAGTTGAAGCAAAACGCCGTGGTGCGTCATCTGATCGAGAGCCCGCGCGAGCCTTACCCTTCCGAGATCGCCTTTCCCGACCCGCGCCGGCTCGATGAGGAGTTGCCGCCTGAGCGCGACTTCTGCCTGCTGCCGGCCGATTCCTCGCAATTGCGCGCCGTGGTCGCCGCCGCGCGCGGCAAGGATTTCGTGCTGATCGGCCCGCCCGGCACCGGCAAGAGCCAGACCATCGCCAATCTGATCGCCCAGTGTCTTGCCGAGGGCAAGCGGGTGCTGTTCGTGTCGGAAAAGATGGCCGCGCTCGATGTGGTCTACCGGCGCCTGCGTGATGTGGGGCTGGGGGATTGCTGTCTGGAACTCCATTCGAACAAGGCCCGCAAAACCGAGGTACTGGCCCAGCTCAAGCGGGCCTGGGATGCCGCAGCGAGCCACGATCCGGCCCAATGGCGCCGTGAAGCCGAACGGCTGGGCCGGCTGCGTGCCGAGCTGAACCATTACGTCGAACATCTGCATCGGCGCCTGCCCAATGGCCTGAGCGTCTACCAGGCCATCGGCCAGGTGGTGGCCGGCAGTGCGATGGCGGAACTGCCGCTGCGCTGGTCCGATCCGCTGCTGCACGATGACGTGGCACTGGCTGGCTTGCGCGAGCTGGCGCAGCGGCTCGGTGTCGCTGCCCAATCGCTCGATGCGGACCGTCCGGGGGCGAGCTGCTTTGCCGCCATGCCGCGTCGTGGCTGGTCGCATGCCTGGCAGACCGAATTGGCGCAACTGCTGCGGCAGTTGGTGTCGGCCGCCGAGGCCAGCGAAACCGCCGCCCACACGCTGCGCGAGGTGCTTGAGCTGCCGCAGATCGAGGGCAATGGCCGCACCCGCAAGGCATTGGGCCTGCTGGCACGTGCCTTGCCGCAACCGGCCGGGCGTGACTGGCGCTTTGCCGTGCGTCCCCACGCTGGCGAAGTCGCGCAGGGCTTGCAGCGCTGCCTGACCCAACTGGTGCGTTACCGCGAGCTGCGCAGCCAATTGTCGATGCCATGGCGTGCCGAGACGCTGCAAACCCTGCGCGACGGCCTGCAACGGCTTGGTCGCTTCCGTGCGCTGCAAGCCAGTCTGGTGCCGGCCTGGAGCAAGGCCATGCTCGACGAACTGCGGCATGGCCTGATGCTGCTCCAGCGGGCGGCGGGGCTGACGGCCAAGCTGTCGCTGCCTTATCCGCTGTCGGAGCTCGATTTCTCCTCTCTGCAACACGAATGGCAGGCCGTGCAGGGCGCGCCGTGGCCGATCAACTGGTTCCGCCGCCGTGCGCTGGTGCAGCGGCTGCAAACCCTGGCCGGCAGTCAGGCTCAACCCGATCTGTCAGGCGATATGGCGTGTCTGACCGAGTTGGCGGCCGTCCGGGCCGAACTGGCCAAGCTCGATGGTCTGACCGCTCGGACCGGGCGGATCTGGGCAGGGCAGAACACCCGCCTCGATCTGCTGCAAGCCGTGCTGTCGCTGCAAGATGCCGTGCAGGCGGCCCGTGACGGCCTGCCGTGGCGTGAGGACGGCTGGGAGTCCATTGCGGCCGGGGAAGTCGGCTCGGGCATGGCCGAATCCCTGTCGCAACTGCGCGAACTGCGCCGGCTCGACGCCGGGCTGGCCGAGCTGACGCTGCTGGGGGCCGATACCGATGGGGTCTGGGCCGGCCACGCCACCCAGCTCGATATCGCCATGGCCGCACTGCGCTGGCAGACCGCCCTGGCCTCGGTGCTGAGCGGTCGACCCTGGCAGGATCAGGGACTCGGCCCGGTCGAAGCCGGCCGCTGCGGCGAGCGGGCAGCGACCGATCTGGCGCTGCTGCGCGAAATGGCGGAGCTGGCTTCGATGCTGGCGCTGATGCCGCACTCGCCAGGCTTGTGGGAGGGGCTCGATACCGAGGTGGCCGTGGTCGAGGCAGCACTGAATTTCCAGAAAGCCGTGGCGACCGCCTTGCCGCATCTGGCGCCGATGCTGGCCGAGCAGAGCCGGGTGCTGGACAGGCTGGAGCAGCTCTATGGCGAGGAAACGGCCGGGCTGGCCGCCGCAATCCAGGCCGGCCAGGCCTATCTGACCGGGCTGCGCAGTTTGCAGCAGACCTTGCCACAACTGTGTCAGGAAGCCGGTTTCATCGCGCAGGAGCAGGCAGCGCTGGCCGAGGCGACCCCGGTCGAACTGGCCGAGCGCGGGCGGCGGCTGTTGCAGCATCTGGGCAAGCTGGCGGCCTGGTGTGCCTGGAACGAGGTTCGCGAGGAAGCGTCGGCACAGGGGCTGGCGCCATTGGTGGCGGCGCTGGAGGACGGCACGGTCGCGGCGGCCGCTGCGGAACAGGCATTCGAGGTCAACTATTGCCGCTGGTGGCTCACTGCCACGATCGATGCCGACCCGACCCTGCGTGGCTTCGTGGCCTCGACCCATGAGCAGCGGATCCGCGATTTCCGTGAGCTCGATGCACGGCTGGCCCGCTTGACCCGCGATTGGGTGCGGGCCCGGCTGCACGCCGGGCTGCCGGCCCAGGATGCCGTGACGCGCCAGTCGGAGTGGGGCCGGCTGCGCTACGAGATGCAGAAGAAGACCCGCCATATGCCGCTGCGTGAACTGATGTCGCAGACCGGCACGGCGGTGACGACGCTGACGCCCTGTCTGCTGATGAGCCCGCTTTCCGTTGCGCAATATCTGTCGGCCGGCACGGCCACGTTCGATCTGGTGGTGTTCGACGAGGCGTCGCAGATCCCGGTGTGGGACGCCATCGGTGCAATCGCCCGCGCCAGGCAGGTGGTGATGGTGGGTGACCCGAAACAACTGCCGCCGACCAGCTTTTTCGACCGTGCCGAGGTCGAGGACGAGGACAGCGAAATCGAGGCCGATCTCGAAAGCATTCTCGACGAATGCCTGGGGGCCAATCTGCCGACGATCGACCTGTCCTGGCACTACCGCAGCCGCCACGAGAGCCTGATCGCCTTTTCCAACCATCGCTACTACCAGGGCGGACTGGTGACGTTCCCTTCGCCGGTCACCGAGGATAAGGCGGTCAGTTTCCACCGGATCGAAGGCCTCTACGACAAAGGCGGCTCGCGGACCAATCTGATCGAAGCGCGCGCGCTGGTGGCCGATCTGGTCGGCAAGCTCAAGTCGCCTGATTTTGCCGGCTCGGCCATGAGCATCGGCGTGGTCACCTTCAATGGCGAGCAGCAGCGGCTGATCGAGGATCTGCTCGATGAAGAGCGGCGGCGCGATCCGGCCCTGGAATCGTATTTCTCGGATTCCCTGCTGGAGCCGGTCTTCGTCAAGAACCTGGAAAGCGTCCAGGGCGACGAGCGCGATATCGTCTATTTCTCGCTGACCTACGGGCCGACGGCCAGCGGCACGGTGTCGATGAATTTCGGACCGATGAACAAGCAAGGCGGCGAGCGGCGCCTCAATGTGGCGATCACCCGGGCGCGTCATGCGCTCAAGGTGTTTTCCAGCCTGGGACCGGAGCAGTTGGACCTGTCGCGCACCCAGGCCGCCGGGGTGCGCGATCTCAAGCACTTCATGGAATTCGCCGAGCGCGGTTCGCGCGCGCTCGGTGAAGCGGTGCATGGCAGCGTCGGCAGCTACGACAGCCCGTTCGAGCAGCAGGTGGCGCTGGCCCTGATGGCGCGGGGCTGGCAGGTCCACCCGCAGGTCGGCGTATCGTCTTTCCGCATCGACCTTGGCATCGTCGATCCCGATGCCCCGGGCCGCTATCTGGCCGGCGTCGAATGCGACGGCGCCACCTACCACCGCTCGGCCACCGCCCGCGACCGCGACAAACTGCGCGAGCAGGTGCTCAATGGCCTGGGCTGGACGCTGGTACGGGTCTGGTCCACCGACTGGTGGCTGGACCCGCAAGCCTGCGCCGACAAGATCGCCGCCCGTTTGGAAGCGTTGCTGGCACAGCGACGAGTAAATCAATCCGAAGCTCCCGCCCACATCGAACTGGCCAAGCCGGCCAGTGAGGCGATCAAGGTGACGCTGCCGCTGGGGGAACCGGTGGTTTATGGGCGGGAAGGCGGGAGCGTGAACGCCGGGACGGCAGAGAGAAAATAAGGCTTGCCACACGCTGAGCAGTCCATTTTTGCCTTGGCGGGAAAATGGGCTGCTTGGCGCTTGCTTGGCGTTCGTCTGGTTAAATCCGAGCCGCGAGCGCATTTCCAGTCAATCCGGCATCAGCGCGTCCAGACCGCAAAGCGCAGACGTACCGCGCTCCAGCAGGCTTGGCGGCGAATCCGAGTTGGACGGACAGGCTGTAGAGAAAGAAAAGCGCCTGAAGCGGGGGAGGGAGAGCGAAGGAAAGCGACCTAGGCCGCTTTCCCTCGTTCCGCCACCGGCTGAAGTCGTCTGGCAGAACGACCAAGATGGCGGGTTGTTATAAAATAAAATAATAAGAAAATTAGCTGCTAGAAATATTGCGGGAAATAAAGATAAATAAATGAAAATGTAAAACAGCCTGCTAAGCCATCACACCAGGACCGACACGCTGGTGCTACCCCCAGGGCTTAGTCGGCAAGGGGGACGGCTGGCGTGATCTTGCTCATATCGCGCCGCCATCGCTGGCTCAGCCATGCCAGCAAATCATCGACATAGGTAAACACCACCGGAATCACCAGCAGACTCAGCAAGGTCGAGGTCAGCAGTCCGCCGATCACGGCGATGGCCATCGGGGCGCGGAAGCTCGGGTCGGCACCCAGGCCCAGCGCGATCGGCAACATGCCGGCGGCCATGGCAATCGTGGTCATCAGAATCGGCCGGGCTCGCTTGCGGCAGGCATCGATCAGCGCCTCGTGCCGACCCATCCCGCCACGGCGGGCCAGCACGGCGTACTCCACCAGCAGGATCGAGTTCTTGGTCACGACCCCCATCAGCATCAACAGGCCGATCACCGAAGGCATGGAGAAGCTGTTGCCGGTCAGCAGCAGCGCCAGAAACGCCCCGCCCACGCTGAGCGGCAGCGCAGCCAGGATCGTGGCCGGTTGCAGGAAGTCATGGAACAGCAGCACCAGCACCAGATAGATGCAGCCGATACCGATCAGCATCGCCAGCCCGAAACCGCCGAACAATTCCGCCATCCGCTCGGCGTCCCCGGCGGCCGCCTGACTGACCCCGGCGGGCAGCGTGCGCAGTGATGGCAACGCATTCACCGCTTGCATGACCTCGCCAATGCTGCGGCCGCCCAATTCCACCTCGATGGTGGCCTGACGTTGCCGGTCGCGTCGCTGGATCTGACTCGGGCCGCTGCCGAGTCGGATGTCGGCCACACTCGCCAGCGTCACCTCGCCTTGAGCGGACGGGACACGAATCTGGCCGATGGCGTCGAGGTCCTGTCGGGTGCTGGCGTCGAGTCGGACGCGGATGCCGATCTGCCGTTGCGGCAGGTTGAGCTTGCTCTGGCTTGCCGCGAAGTCGCCCCGGGTAGCGATGCGGACCGTTTCGGCCAGCGCGCTGCTGGTGACACCCAGATCGGCCGCCCGGTTCTGGTCGGGCATGATCTGGAGTTCGGGACGTTGCAGACTGAGCCCCGAAGTCACCGAACCAATGTCCGGGAGTGTGCGCAATTCCCGCTCCACGGTCCGGATCGCGCCTTCGAGTGCCGTGGCGTCGTCGCCGACCAGGGTCAGTTGCAGGGTTTCGCCGCTCTGGATGCCACCGACACTGACGCGAGCGCCCGCTAAGGCTTGCAGCGCGCGGCGGATATCGGCCTCGATTTCACTCTGTGAACGATCACGCTCGCTGCGTGGAGTCAGGTTCAGCGTCAGCGTCGCGCTGCGGGCATCGCTGCGCTGATCGACGCTGCCCGGCCCGCCGCCCTGGCTGGTACTGCTGCCCACTGCGGTGAAGACCTGTCTGACGTCGGGCACGCCTGCTAGCAGTCCTCGCGCCTGTTCTGCCAGTTGGAGGGTGTCGTCGAGTCGGCTGCCCGGGGCCAACTCCAATGTCACCTGGGTCTGGCTCTGATCGCTGGCCGGTACGAAACCGGTGGGCAGCAGCGGAATCAGCGCCAGTGAACCGGCGAAGAACAGCAGCGCGGCGGTCAGGGTGAGGCGGCGATGGGCCAGACAGCGCTCGACCCAGCCGAGATAACGGCGCAGCAGCGGACCTTCTGGCTCGACCTGCTGATCGGGCTTGAGCAGCCAGGCTGCCATCACGGGCGTCAGCAGCCGGGCCACCAGCAGCGAGGCGAGGACGGCCGCGGCCGCAGTCAGGCCGAACTGGCGGAAGAAGCGCCCGGGAATGCCGCCCATAAACGCAGTCGGCAGAAAAACCGCCACCAGGGTCAGCGTGGTGGCGACCACCGCCAGCCCGATCTCGTGGGCAGCTTCGCGTGCAGCCTGGAACGGTGTCTTGCCCAGGCGCAGATGGCGGACGATGTTTTCCACTTCGACGATGGCGTCGTCGACCAGCATCCCGATCACCAGCGCGAGCGACAGCAAGGTCAGCACATTGAGGCTGAAATCGAGCCAGTACATCACGGCAAAAGTCGGCACGATGGACAGTGGCAATGCCGCTGCCGACACCAGTGTGGCGCGCCAGTCGCGCAGAAACCAGAACACCACAAGGACGGCCAATAGGGCGCCTTCGTACAGCAGACCGATCGAGCCGTCGTAATTGTCCTGGATCGGCTTCACCGTATCGTAGGCTTCGTGGAATTCGACTTGCGGATAGCGGCCGCGCAGTGTCTCGACGGTGTGCCGTACCGCCGCCGCGACAGCGACTTCGCTGCTGTCCTTGCTGCGGGTGATCTGGAAACCGATCACCGGCTTGCCGTCCAGCAAGGCATAGGTGGTGCGCTCGGCATAGCCGTCATGCACCTGGCCGAGCTGGTCGAGCCGGACCTGGCGGCCTTCGCCGAGCGAAATCGGCAGCGCGGCGATCTCGGTGACGGTGCCGACTGCCGCCAGCGTGCGCAGCAACTGGCTCTGTCCGCCCAGCCGTGCCTCACCGCCCGAGCCGTTCTTCTGCACGGCCTTGAGTTGACGGGCCACGGTGGCGGCGTCGATGCCAAGTCCACTGAGCCGGGCCGGGTCGAGTTCGACCAGCACTTCGCGGTCGACGCCGCCCAGCCGATCGACGGCGCCAACGCCGGAGGTGGCAAGCAAGGCCCGGCTGATTTCGCCATCGACCAGCCAGGACAGCGCTTCTTCGTCGAGCCGCGCCGACGCCACGCTATAGGTCAGGATCGGCGAGCCGGTGGTGCTGAGTTTGGAGACGGTGGGCGCGGCCATCTCGACCGGCAGTTCGGCGCGGGCGCCGTCGATGGCATTGCGGACCTGGCTCAGTGCTTCTTCACTGTTCTTTTCCAGGGCGAACTGTACGTCGATCGACACCGAGCCATCATCGATGGTGGTGGTGAGGTGCTCGACGCCGCCCAGCCCGGCCAGGCGATCTTCGAGCTTGCGGGCGACGTCGGTTTCCAGCTGGGCAGGCGCCGCACCTTCGAGGCTGGCGCGAACCGAGATGGTGGGGAAGTCCATATCGGGGAAGCTCTGGATGCCGAGCCTATGCAGGCCGATCAGCCCCATCAGCGTCAGCACGACAAACAGCAGGATGGCGGGCACGGGTTTGCGCAGCGCCCAGGCGGACAGATTCATTTGGCCTCCTGCTTCGATTGGGCAATCCGCACCAGATCGCCCTCATGCAGAAAGGCCCCGCCGCGCTCGACCAGTCGGGTATTGGCGGCAAGACGGTCGAGGATTTCGATCTGCTCGTTCCGGCTGCGGCCGGTTGTCACCTTGCGCTGTTTGACCCGGCCGCTGCCATCGACTTCAAACACATAGCTATGGCCATCGCGCAGCGTGATGGCGCTGGCCGGCACCGTCTGGGTGGCAGTGCGACCGAGCTCGATCGTGCCGCGTGCATACATCCCGGCCCGGGCGGCGTTGCCGCCGGGCAGGTCGATATGGACCAGGGCGTTGCGGCTGGCGTTGTCGAGGGTAGGGGACAGCGCACGCACAGTGCCGTTGACGCGGCTGCCATCGGGCAGAGACAGGCTGGCTGACTGTCCCGCTACCAGCCGGCCCAACTGTCGAGCGCCGATTTCGGCGCGCCATTCCAATCTCTCCTGTCGTTGCAGTCGGAACAGTTCGCTACCTGCTGTCACCACGGTGCCCAGTACAGCAGCCCGGGCGGTGATCAGGCCGTCGTCGATGGCAACGATACGGGTCTGATTCAGTTTGATCCGGACAGCAGCCAGTGCCGCTTCAGCGGCTTCGAGCCGTGCAGCGGCGCTTTGGGCTGCGAGCTGGTATTGCTCGATCTGCTGGGTGGACAGCGCACCGCTGTCGCGGACTGCCGCACCGCGCTCGGCGTTGGCAAGCGCTTCGGCCAGGGCGGCACGCGCCTGGGCCACGCCCGCTTCGGCTTGGCGCTGTTCGGCGCGGATCGTGTCGGCGGCCAGTTCAGCCAGCAGTTGGCCACGCTTGACCCGGCTGCCGACGTCGGCATGGAGCGCCACGATGCGCAGCCCGCCCGTTTCGGCGCCGATGCTGGCTTCCTGCCAGGGTGAAATGGTGCCGCCGGCGTCGAGGGTCAGTGGCCAATCCTGGGTTTGTGGCTCGACCAGTTGCACGGTGAGCGCCGCCCGTGCGGCGGGTGCCGGCGCGGCCGGTTGGGGGTCGCGTGCCAGCAGGGCAGCGCTGGCCAGCACGATCAGGCCGGCCAGCACGGCCAGTCGGAAGGGAGGTTTCATCAGGAGGATTCCGCGAGCGAAGAAGGCGAGCCAGCGGCCTGCCAGCCGCCACCCAGGGCTTTGTAGAGATCGATGGCATGGAGCAGGCGGTCGCGCCGGACCGTGATCAGCGCCTGCTCGGCCGCCTGGGCGTCGCGCCGGCTTTGTTCGAGCGTCAGCAGACTGCCGGCGCCGACCTGCCACATCTGCTCGGCGGCGGCAAAGTGGCGGTGGTAGCCGCTGGCGCTGGCGGCAATGTCGGCTTCGCGCCGGCTGGCGCTGTCGAGTTGCACCAGCGCCTGTTCCACTTCGCGCACGGCCTGGCGCACCGTCTGCCGGTAAGTGGCGATCGAGGCGCGATGGTCGGCCTGGCGGCTCCACACGGCGGCCTGACCCGCACCGCCATCGAACAGCGACAGGCTCAATGAGGGACCGAACGACCAATTGCTGCTGCGGCTGTCGCTGCTGATCGAACCGAGCAACGACAGACGCGGATAGCGCCGCGCCTGGGCCTGACCGATGGCCGCGCTGGCCGCCGCGACCGAGCGTTCGGCCGCGACCAGATCGGGCCGTTGGCTCAGCCAGTGCAGCGGTACGCTCTGGACAGCCACGGCGGCCGGCTGTGGCAGCGTCTGGCGGCCGTGGTCGAGATGGTGGCGCAAGGTCGGCTCGGCCAACCCCGTCAGGGCGACCAGTGATTTGACCGACAGTTGGCATTCGGCCTGTTGGCTCAGCAGCCTGGCACGGGCCGCCGCCGCGCCGGCGTCGGCGAGCGCACCGTCAGCCGGGGCGCTGAGACCCGCCTGCACCGCGCTGGTCGTTGTACGGGCCGTCCGTTCGAGCGAGGCGAGATGGTCGCCTTGCTGCTGTTCCAGCAGCCGGCAGGCGCGATAGCGCACATATTCGCCCGCGACTTCGGCGGCCAGCGAAACGCGCGCCTCGTGCCACTGCGCCTGCCGTGCCTCGACCTGGGCAGCCGCAGCTTCCCGGCCGCGTTGCAGGCCGCCGAACAGGTCGATTTCCCAACTGGCGTCGAGCAGTCCCTGGCGCGTGCTCTGGCCATCCTCGATGCGCTGGGCGTTTCCCTTGAGATTCGCCCCCGGCAGCCCATTGGCCGTGGCGCTGTCCTGCTCGGCACGCGCCGCATCGAGACGGGCCGCAGCCAAGGCCAGCGTCGGGCCGGCCTTTACCGCCTCTGCCTGCAACAGATCGAGCGTGCTGTCGTCGAAACTGCGCCACCAGTCGAGCAATTCACCGGTGCTGCCGCCATGGGGCAGTGCTTCCTGCCAGGTGGCGGCGACTTCGACCGTGGGGGTGCGGTACTCGGGACCGACAAGGGCACAGCCCGACACCACCAGTGCTAACAGCGCACCGCCAAGACGGGGGGGAAGAGGGAAGGACATGGTCTCCGGGTCCGACAAACGATCGTTGCCATCGTCGCGGCAAACCGGGTTAAGCGCCGTTAAGTCTCGGTAAAGAAAGGTAAAGGTGGGGGCGGTCCTGTCCACCTTCGCTTTGTTTCGTTGGGAACCACAGCAATGGATGGAGGCGTCCGGGACGCGGTTGTTGGGGGTGTTTTTATTATTTCTTTACTAAAATGGCTATCTAACTTGCAATGGCTTTGCGTAAATATTGATTTTTCTTCCATCCATCAGAGCGCTGCTGAGACGACCTTCAATTCCGCGTCCGCCAAGCTGTGCTGGAGGCGTGGGACACAAACAGTCCGGAGCTGCCGCCACCTCAGCCTTCTGCTGGTAAAGACGGGTAAAGATCGAAAGCAGGTGCGGCTGTCCTGGCTATCATGCAGCGAAGTTCAATCCTGTTTGCTGCTGCCATGACCCATGTTCTTCTGGTGGACGACGACGCCGAGCTAAGCGCGATGCTGGCCGAATATCTGGAACAGGAAGGCTTCAGTGTCCACGCCGTCCACGATGGCGAGACAGGGGTGGCTGAAGCGTTGAGCGGGCGTTATCAGATTGCCGTGCTCGATGTGATGATGCCCAGGCTCGGTGGCGTCGAGGCACTACGGCGCATCCGCGCGCAGAGTCGTCTGCCTGTGTTGATGTTGACTGCCCGCGGTGACGATATCGATCGGATTCTTGGCCTGGAACTGGGCGCCGACGACTATGTGCCCAAACCCTGTTCTCCCCGCGAGCTGGTGGCGCGGCTGCGGGCCATTCTGCGTCGCGGCGGTGAAGCGTCGACGCCGGCCGATGAGTTGCGCAGCGGCGCCTTGCGGCTGTGGCCCTCGCGCCTGTCGGCCGAATGGCAGGGCAGCCCGCTTAGCTTGACCGGGGCCGAATTCCGGCTGCTGGAAGTGTTGGCGCGGCAGGCCGGGCAGGTGGTCAGCAAGGCAGCGCTGTCCGAGCGTGGACTTGGCCGGCCGCTGGCGCGTTTTGATCGCAGCATCGATGTGCATATCAGCAGCATCCGCCAGAAACTCGGCGCCTCATCTGATGGCCGCGCCTGGATACAGACGGTGCGCGGCCAGGGCTATCTGCTGGTCAAGGAGTAGGCCGTGGGCCGCCTGTTCTGGAAGTTCTTTGCGGCATTCTGGCTGTCGCTGATGCTGACCATGGTGACGGTGATCGCCGGCGCCTGGCTGCTGCAATGGTTCGACCCACCGGAGCAGCACAGCTTTGAAGCCGAACGCCTGCATCTGATGCTCGGTGGCGCCGTGGGCGTACTGCGTGAGGGAGGACCTGCGGCGGCGACAGGTCTGCTGCGCGATTGGGCCGCCCGGGGTGCGGTGCCGGCGATGTATATCGTCGATGAGAGCGGACGGGAGTTGCTGGGACGGTGGCTGCCTGAGGCCGAATTGGCCGGGTTGGCCGCGCGTCTGGCCCGGGGCGACCCGGCGGTGGCCGAGGTGCGCCGTGGCGGTGGGCAGCGTTACCGGGTGTTTGCGCGTGAAGCCGAAGTGGCACGACTGCTGGCCGATGCCAAGCCCAAACCCCCCTCGATCTGGGTGCCGATCACTGCTTCCGCCCTGGTCAGCCTGGCCGTCAGCGCCTTGCTCGGCTGGTATTTCGCCAAACCGGTACGCAGCCTGCGTTGGGCTTTGCACAAAGTGGCCGATGGCCGGCTCGATACCCGGGTTTTTGCGCGGATGGGCCGGCGCCGCGACGAAATCGCCGATCTGGGCCGGGATTTCGACCGGATGGCGCAGCAGCTCCAGCAGCTGGTCGGCGCGCAGCAGCGGCTTTTGCACGATGTCTCACACGAATTGCGCTCGCCGCTGGCCCGTCTGCAAGCAGCCATCGGCCTGGCCCGACAGCGGCCCGACCGGACCGAGGCCAGCCTGGAGCGGATCGAGCGCGAAGCCGTGCGGCTCGACGGTCTGGTCGGCGAACTGCTGACCCTGGCGCGCCTGGAGGCCGGCGCGGCTGAGATGCGGCGCGAACGGGTCGATCTGGTCGAGCTGATCGGGGCGATTGCCGAAGATGCCCAATTTGAAGCCCGTACCCTGGGCCGCGAAGTAAGCTGGCGCGCCGAGGGCGAATTCGTGGTCGAGGTCGGCGCGGAATTGCTCTACCGGGCGTTCGAGAACGTGATCCGCAACGCCGTCAAATACACCGTCGAAGGCAGCACGGTCGAGGTGAGCGTCGAGGCGGGGCCGGAGCGGCTGACCGTCAGTGTGGCCGACCGCGGACCAGGAATCGCGCCGGCCGATCTGACGGGCATTTTTGAGCCGTTTCGCCGGCTTGAGCAGACCCGGGAAATGAGCGGCTTCGGCCTCGGCCTTGCCATCGCCCGCCGCGCCATCGAATCGCATGGCGGCACCATTACCGCCGAGGCCCGCCCGGGCGGCGGTCTGGTGATGCGCCTGACCTTGCCGCGCCCTCCGTCCCTGTCGTGACGGGGTGATCGATGAGCCGAACCTCGGCCTTTCAGGAACAGCCGCCAAGCCAGAAAAACCATAGGAAGCGTCAGCCACAAAGCGCTGTCGGGCGCCCTGCTTGCGGTCCTCTTCATCCTTTCCACGGCCACCATGCGTCCGGGTCTCGCGACGTGGCGGATGGATAGTTCAGGAGTCGCTTGAGAGGCACTATTCCTGTTTTTTGAAATTCTGGAATCTGCATAATCTGCTTATAGCAGTGCTCATGCACAATATTTTATATATTGTCCACTCCCGCCCTATTCTCGCAGTGATGGGTGGCGATGTGCCGGTTCGATGTCCCTTTCAGCGAGGAGGTAGCCCATGAACTATTCGTTTCTGACGGCCGGTGTGCTGGTGGCACTGGCGTTTCTGGCCCATACCTTTATTGGCGTGCGCGAGGCGCTCAGTACCCGACCGCTGCGGCAGGGACAGCGCGACAGCGACTTTATGGTGCTGGAGCGTCGCTGGGTGCAGTCGCTCTGTGCATTCCAACTGGTAACGATCGACCTGTTGGCGCTGGCGGCGCTGTTGATCGCGCTGTCCTTTCCCAGCCTGCTGCCGGCCAGGCAGAGCCTGGCACAGATGTCGCTGCTACTGCTGCTGGGCTGGGGCGTGATCTGGCTGATCCAGATGGCCGCGCTGCGGCGGCCTTTCAAGGACTATCTGGTGCTGGGCCAGTGGATACTGTGGTTTATCTGTGCCGGTCTGCTGTATCAGGGTTTACAGGCGTTTTAGCGCAGCTGTGTCGGGTCGGTGTCCAGCCGGGCCGGTAAGCTTGCAGTGAAGGCGTTGTTTTTCCTCTGGGTACAGAAATAGAAAGGCTATCGATGCTGATCCGTCCTGCCGTTGAGGCCGACTGGGAAACCCTGAAAGCTCTCCGCCTCGCTTCGCTGCTCGATTCACCCAAGGCATTCGGCTTGAGCCATGCCGAGGTGGCGCAGTACGGTGAACAACAGTGGCGACAGCGGGCCAGTGGACGCAGTGGGCCGGTTTACTTTCTGGCCTGGGAAGGCGACCTCCCTGTCGGCATGGTCGGCGGGGTGATTGATCGGCACGATGAGTACCAGTTGATCGCCATGTGGGTCCGTCCCGAATCGCGTGGTACGGCGGTGGCCAGCCGGCTGGTCGAGGCCGTCGAGGACCATGCCCGTTCGCTGGGCCGGCATAGCGTGGTGCTGTCGGTGGCACCGGACAACTCGCGTGCCTGCCGCTTCTACCAGCGGCAAGGCTTTGTGTTCGGCGAGGCGACCGAGTCGCTGGCAAGTCACCCCGATGTGCTGCTGCGGCGGATGGAGCGGCAGATGCCTGTCTAGTCAACCGAATTCATTGTTATCGGTACGCCGATTTTTAAATCGGCGTTATCTAAAAAAAGCATGGCATTTCGCTGACCAGTGCCTAGTATTCAAAGCGTCAGGTAACACTTGGTAATTTTCGACATCCGTCGAAAGCCCGTTCATATGGACGGGCTTTTTTATTTGCCGGAAAAGATAATCTTGCCGGTCGTCAGCGCGATTTATTTTCAATCGCTTTGAAAAAATTACCAGAACGGATGTGCCGGCATCACCGCCGGATTTCTCCCCTCTCCTCGTACCTGCAACGACCGCTTTTTCGGCCTCTCCCACCCCGCCCAATTACCCGCACAATCAATCGTCAATTTTCCCTTTGGAGGAAATATCCGAGGCTTCTTGGCCTGGGAAATGGTAAAATATCGCCTCGTTGTTGAGGTGGTATCAGGAAAGGAATCGACGATGGAACGTTACAAGAATCTTTCTGGCAATTCAGGTGTCCTTGAATACGATATGGGCCCGGAATCGATCACGGTCCAATTCCGCAACGGGGTGTATTACGCCTATACCTATCGCAGTGCCGGCCCCAGCAAAGTGGAGCAGATGAAGAAGCTCGCCGTCGCCGGCAAAGGGCTTGCCTCCTACATCGGCCGCTATGCGCCCCGTCTGTATGAGGCCAAGTGGAAATAGCCAGCGTGGTCGTTTGCTGAGTCTGCGTGGCAGGACAATCAAATCAAAGAGATGGCAAGACCCGATGATCGGTTTCAGATAAACCCGATCCCGGATTTCATGGGATCATATTTGCTGGATCTTCGGCTCCGAATGAATCTTCACGAATCGTTCCTTTGTTGGGTCGGAATCCGAATGGCTGCATTGGAAAGGTGGTAGGTATTTCGATAAATTGGGAGGGTGATGAATTGATGTGGAATTTGAGTGTTTATTTTTTCTGTTGTCTGGGTAATCTGTTTTTGTTGGTGATTTTGTTTGGCTTGATCGGCTTTCTTGCGGCGTTTGGTGAAAGAAGAAATGGCCGTGTGCAGGACAAATGCGCCGCATCCATCAGCTGCCGAAAGGTGAATATCATGTCGTATGGCTTGCTTTGTCCCTCTGTTTGGGAAACAGGAATTAAAAAATGAATTTTTTCCCGAAAGACGGGTCTTGATCGACGCCTCTATTGATTGAGCGTGACGAGCGAATTTTCTGCCGGGCGGAAATCATCGTTTTTAACCAGAACCATTGCCATGAAAACCATCAGCCTTCTCACAGCCCTTATCCTGGCGTTCTTGCAGACCGTGCAGGCTTCGAGTCCCGAAGCCTGGACGGCCCAGCAGCAGCAGGTCGTCACGGCCTGCCTCAAGCAAAGTGGCCTGCGCAACGCCAAGGCGGTGGGCCAACCGATCGAGTTCGACGATCGGGTCGGCTATACCGCACTGACGGTCGAAGGTCGCTATCCGCAGAAATTCATGCAGAACCAGACCGGCCGCATGCTGTGCCTGTTCGATCGCAAGAGTCGGCAGGCGTTTGTGGCAGAGGCTGGCAAGTAGCGGGGAAGTCGGACAATACGCCGCGTCCTGACAGCAGGGCGCGGCGTATTGCCATGGGTACGAGGAAGATTCAGGACTGAACCGGCACAGGCTCGGGCAACTGTTCGGCCCAGCGTTTGAACGCTTCGAGGCGGGATTGCATCTGCTGGCGGTACAGCACGGCGAGCATCGGCTCCATGATCCGGTGCAGAAAGCGCGGCCGGGTGCGCAGATGGTAGGTAAAAGCCACCAGCGTGCCCTGGCTGGCCGACTGGGTGAAACGCCAGCTGCCGCTGAATTCCTTCAGCACCCAGGGTCCCTCGACCATCGACACGGCAGCCACTTGCGGCGGCTTGAACGAGACATAGCGCGACACCATCACCTGGCCCAGGCGGCTTTTGCAGTAGGAATCCACCCCCACATCGGCCCGGTGATGGCCGCCCAGCAGATGGGCGGCGACCAGATAGTTGTCCCATTCAAGACGGCGCTGGTAATCCTGCGACAGTTCGAACAGTTCGTGCGCGTTGCGGCGGACGAAGGTGCTGACAGTGACTTTCATCGGCAATCTCCCTGACAGAGGACGCCGCAGACAGCTTGGCGGCGTCGGTGGGCAGAGCGCCACTTTAGCGCGGGAAAGGCCGCGAGGATATAGGGCGGTCGCAGACAGAGTCTTGAATCCACAGGAAAAACCGACCTGTTCAGTGGACCGTCCGCGGCCGATCGCTGCGAGGGAAGGTACGTAGCTGCAACTGGCTCAGCAGCGAACCCATTTCCCGCCCGGGCAGGCTGCGTTCGAGTGCCTGCCGGTAGATTTCGGCCGCATCGTACTTCTGGCCGCGACCGATCAGCGTCACCGCCGCTGCCAGCTCGGCGCCGAAACCACGCGGGTCGAGCCGGCGTGCCAGCTTGATCGCCTGTTCGGCCTGCTCGAACTGGTACTGTAGTGCCAGGGCGGTAGCCAGCCCGCCGTGGGCTTCGCCGAAGCGGCGATCGAGCGCCAGCGCCTGCTCGAAAGCCTGCTGGGCGCCCGCCAGATCGCGCATCATCAGCCGGGCCCAGCCCAGCGTCACCAGATTGCCGGCATGATCGGGCGCCAGCCGTGCCACGGTGCGCATGGCTTCGACCGCCTCGTCGTAGCGCTGCTGGTGGAAATGGGTCAGCCCGAGCCCATGCCAGGCCAGCTCATGCTGGCAATCGAGCGCAATCGCCGTATCGAAATGCTGCTGCGCCAGCTCGACCTCATGGAGCGCCAGACAGGCAAAACCGGCCACGATATGGGCGCGCGCATCCTCGGGATGGTCGGTCAGCAGCGCCAGCGCGTTCTCATGGGCGGCGCCGAACTGGCCGTCTTCGAGATAGAACTGGGCCAGACAGCCCTGGCTGGCCCGGCCTGGTTCCAGTTCGATCCAGCGCTGCACCACCGCGATGGCCGCCTCGGTCTGACCCAGCCGATGCAGGCTGCGCGCCAGATAGGACAGATTGGGTCCGTAGTTGAGCCCCAGCCGGGCGGCAGTGTCGAAGCACTGGCTTGCCGCCTCCCACTGTCTCAGATGAAAACGCGCCACCCCCAGGTTGTGCTGTAGCGCCGCATCAGTCGGCTCGGCCTGGACCAGCTCGGCCAGCAGCCGCTCGGCTTCTTCGAACCGGTGCTGCGAAATCAGCACCGACGCATGCAGGCTGCGCGCCACCGCATCGCCCGGCGCCAGGGTCAGGCAGTGCTGGCAGGCGGTGAGTGCCGCATCGAACTCGCCGGCACGGTGGTAGAGATCGGCCAGGCGCAGACGCAGGGCCAGATTGTCAGGGTCGGCCTCGGCATAGCGTTCATGGCGGGCCAGGGTTTGTTTGAGATCGGGAGAAAGCGTCATGGCGCGGCATCCGGGGGCAGGGGCAGACAGAAGGACGGCGACGTCGGCCGATAGCGGGACGACAGACGGTGGCATGGCGTCGTCGCTGGGAGCGGTCCTGCCAGGGTGAGCCGCCAGTGCGGAGCCAGTCAGGGCCGTATCGAGAGAGGAGTGGTGAATATTTTTATTTTTAATATATTCATGGCTACTGTTCTTGAACATGGTTTACCTCATTTTTTAATAACGCTGCCTGGCCGGTTTGGGGAGCGCCCCGGCCGGGGCGCTTTTCCTGCTTTATTGCTATAGCACCCGGGCTTACCAGTTATGGTCGATCATGGTCAGCAAGGAGCGCTCGGCTGCGGCTTCGAGTGCCCGGTTGAGGTCGTAGCGGCGGCCTTCGAGTCCCTTGAGGGTCAGGCTGACTGCTGCATTGACTTCACCGTAGCTGTGCACGAACACATTGCTCGGGTCGACGATCATCGGCGGCAGCCCGAGCTTGGCGCGTAGCGGGTTGAGCTGCTCCACGGCCATCGGCTTCGGTACTACCTGTTCGCGCATGTAATAGAACGACAGATCGGTCATTGCCGACTGTGCCTGTGCCCGGGTCAGACCGGGCGCGGCCCAGCTCAGTCGTGTGCCGTTGCCCGACAGACGGTCGGCGGCATACCAGGTCGAGAGCACGGCATCGGACGAGGTGCCCGAGGTCCCGCTCATCACGGTCAGGCCGTACTGATGGTTGATACGGCTGCCGGCGTCGTGCGACAGATCCATTCCATCGACCGAATAGCTCGAATGGGTGCCCTGACGCTCGGCATTGACCCGGTATTCGCGCCGGAACGCCAGCCGTTCGGCCCCGACGCTCGACTGCTTGGCCAATTCATGCGCCACCAGTTGGCCCGAGGCCGCCAGCTCGACGCCATGGCGCGATTGCTCGAGCGTCAGCGGTCCCTGTTCGCCGCGCAGCATCATGGCAAAGGCCGAGCGGGCCTCGCTGGGCACCGATACCGCACCACGGCGGAATGGCGAATGGGGGTCGTTGGCGACGCTGTCCGGGTTCATCACTTCGTGCGCCAGCCGCTCACGCGCCATCGCTTCGTCGGCGCCGAACAGCCCTTCACGGGCCCACAGGCCACGTTGCAGATGGGCCATCCAGCTGCTTTGCTGCGACACGGCCGAGGTGGGGTCGGCGAGGGCCGCCCGGGTCTCGGCCAGCAGTGCGCGCTCAGGGCCGATATTGGCCATGAAGTGCTCGGCGCTGCTCTGCAGATGCTCGGGCGAGTCGAAACGGTTGTTGGATAGCGTCTGGGTCAGATAGTCGAACACCACAGGCGGCGTATCGGGACCGATCCGGTAGCGGCTGCCGTTGATAAAGGCGTTGCTGTGCGCGGGCGGCTGATAGCGCTGGATCGCCGCACTGGGCGCGACCGGGCCGCTATAGCCAGGATGCGCTCCCCCACCACCACCGCTCCCGCCCCCCCCTCCTGGCGGCTCATGGGCAGCATAGAACGCTTCCTCGCTGAAGCCGGCAAAACCATAACCTTCACCCGCCGCTGCCGCCCGGGCCACCGGGTCGATGGCGACCGTCTCGCGCGGTCGGACCGGCGCCGGGCCGAATACCTTGCCCAGCACGAAGCCGCCGACAAAGCCGCCGGCCTGTTCGGCCAGGCCATTGATATCACCCTTGAACAGCGCCGCGCCGACGTTATAGGCCAGCAGGGCATTGCCAAGCGGGGCATAGGCGCTGCCGACCTGGTTGACGATCTGCCAGGCCAGATTTTTGGCGCTGGGGTCGGCAGTCAGCGATTTGCCCAGGGCGCCCAGGTATTCGGGAGCGACCGGCTGATGGCCCTCGCGGCCGCCTTCGCTGTATTCGCGGTAGAAGAAGCCGATCGACTGGCCCAAATCGACGGTGTTGAGCACCGGCTCCCGCACCACGGCCTCGGCGCCGTCGAGGAATTTGTCGAGAAAGCCCAGCGATTTCTGTAGCGGCAGGTCGATCTTGGCCAGTCGGGCGGCGTCGCGCTGGTCGCGCACAAAGCCGTCGTAATAGGCATCGACCGCATTGCTCTCCCAACCCTTGACCTCGCTGACATCGACGCCCCGGCTGATAAACAGATCGGTCACGAAGGCGCGCTTGAGCCGGATATCGTTGTGATAGCCCTGGATCGCTGCCGCGCTATTGAAGCCCGGCATGGTCAGGGTCAGCGGCGCCGGCATGCGCAGCGCTTCGCTGACGGCCTGGCGTTCGGCCTGTACCTCACGGAAATGGGCCACCGCCGCCCGATAATCGGCACCGCTCTGCAAGCGGCTGTCGCGCGGCATTTCCGCCATCACGGCGCGGGCCACCTCGGCAAAGCCCAGATCATGGCGGCCCTGTTCGGTCTGGCGATAGGCGGCGATCTGCCGCTCGCGCCGGGTCACGGTCTCGGCCTGCTCGGCGTCGAGCCGGGCCACGGCACCCAGCACCTTGATCTCGTGATCGCGCCGCTCGGCCTCGCTGTAGCGGGCGCCGGCGATCATGCTGTCGAGATTGGCGTTGAACTGGGCGTTGAACGCTTCGCTGCGCTGCTTCTGCTGTTCCATATAAGCCTTGGTGCGCAGGAAGCGGGCAATGTCGTCCGAGCTGTAACCCGCTTCGGCCGGCGGCGGGGTCTCGGCAAACATCCGGCTGCCCAAGAGACCCAGTTCGGCCAGCGGGTCCTGTTCGCGTAGTGCCTGTTCGGTCTGGCGCTGGGCCGCGTTGAGCTGGAAGGCCGTGGTGGCGATGCCGCCGATTTCCTGGCCTACCGTGTCGGCGATATAGCGATCCAGTCCATGGCTTTCCCCACTGATGCCATAGGCCGCCCCAGCCGCGAGCAGGCTGGCGCCGACCTGCATGGCGCCTTGCTGGAGCCGGCTCTCGATGTGGTTTGCTTCACCGCCGAGCCCGATCACCCCTGACAGGGTGCCGCCGATGGCGCCACGCCAATCGAGTGCGCTGAGCGAGCCCTTGCGGGCATAGCTCTCGGCCAGTCCGGCCCACGGGGCGGCCAGCCCCACCGCGGTCTGCAGGCCTTCGCCGATGCGGCCGGCCGAGGCGAGCGCGGCGGTCGGGTCGGCGGCGTTCTGGATATAGAGATCGCTGCCGACGCTGACCGCGCCCTTGAACGCGGCGGCGGCGATGCCGCTCCAGTTTTCGATCCGGCCATAGCGGATCTGCTGGTTGAGCATCTGGCCGCCCACGCTCAGTGCCGTCTGCGACACCCGGGCGAAGGTCGAGCCGAGCGAGGACAGCTTGCCTGCCGCACTGAGTGCCTTGGTGGCCTGACCCAAGCCCTGGGCCGCGCCGCCGACAAAGCCGGTCAGGCTGTCGGCCAACAGGTCCATTCCGTCGAATTTCCTTTGCATGCCAGCGGCGATCTGGATGCCCTGGGTCGCAGCCGAGGCGAGCGCCCCGACTGCCGCGCCGGTGGCGGCGCCGACACCGATGGTGATGGCCGCGCCTGCTGCGGTGGCACTGGCTGCGGCGGCGCTGACCCCCTGCGCGGTGGCCAGCGCCCCGATCAGTGCGCCCGAGGCAGCGCTGGCCACGCCATAGGTGGCGATGGCGGCGGCCACGGCAATCACCACCACGCCGATGATCACCGCCGCCTGGGCACAGGCGCTGGGTCGATCGAACGGGGCGTTGGGCAGCGAGCTGCCGATCATGGCGGCTTCGTTGTAAGGATTGTGGCGCTGGGCGTCGATGCGGCCATTGCGCACGGTGTCGGGAATCCGCAGCGAACTGCCCGGTTTCAAGTCGGCGGCCAGTTCCAGCCCGTTGGCCTCGGCGATCACAAACCATAGCGAGGCGTCGCCATAGGCCGCGCTGGCAATCGATTGCAGCGTATCGCCGGCCTGGACCGTATAACTCGAGTTGGCCCCCGGACCACGGCCGTTGGCGATGGTACGGGTAGGGCCGTAGCTGCCCCGATCGAACGTGATGCTCGGGCCGTAGGTGGTGCCTACCACCCGGCTGATCTGGCCGACCGGATTGCCGTTGGCGTAGTAATACTCGGTGTCGGTATCGGGGAAGTTGCCGTAGCCCGGGTTGTAGTTGATCCCGCTGTCGTGGTTGACGAATACGATCCGGCCCTGATTGTCGGCCACGAAATCGCGGGTTTCGCGCCGCTGCCAGCCCGGTGGCACGCCATAGTCGGTGTGTTTGCGCACGCCGTTGACGTCGTAGCTGGTAGTGGTCTTGCCCTGGCCGATGATCTCATCGACCGAGCCATCGTCGTCCACCTCGACCCGGTCGACCTGGGTCGAGGTCTCGCGGCCCATCTTGTCGTAGCCGTACAGATAGCGGGTGTAGTAGCCGGCGTTCTCCTTCTCGTTCGAACGATCGATATAGGCGGTGCGCATCGACAGCAACAGACCGTTCAGATCGTATTGCTTGTCGGCTTTGAGCGGGTCCTTGCCCTTGTTGAAGGTGGTGACGCGGATCGCCTGGTCGGCCTCGTTGTAGATCGTCTCGACCCGCTGCACCATATTGGCGCCTTTCTGGGTCGCTTCGACCGAACTCAGCACATTGCCGCGCGCATCGTAGCTCCAGGTCTGGCGCTCGCCCTGGTCGCCCCAGTAGTCGTCCATGCCGCGTGCCACGGCCACCCGGTTATTGGCGTCGATCCCGGCGCTGCCGTCGCCGGCGGTATAGCTCCAGGTCAGCTTGCCGTAGGTGACGCCGCCGCCGAACGAACGGGCGTTTTCCTGCTTTTCGCTGAGGCGGTTGCCGGCGGCATCGTAGGTGTAGGCAAAGCCCGGACCGCTGAGGATGCGACCTGCCGCGTCGAACTTGTATTTGTGGTCGATAAAGCGGGCGTCGTCCTCGATCTGCTCGGGCAGCACCAGATTGGACCAGCCCCACAGGGCATAGGCCTGCTCGCGCTGGTCGCGCTTGGCGTCGGTATAGACGCGGACCCGGTTGCCGTCGGCGTCGTAGTCGATGTTCTGGTGGGCGCGGCTCAAGCGGTCGGTCCAGCGCACCAGACGACGGTTGGCGTCGTAGTCGTAGCGCAGTTCGCGATGGTGTTGGCCCGGGGTGGTCAGCGTCTCGCTATGGACCAGTCCGTCGAGGGTGTAGCGGTAGATCGTATGGACGTCGGTGCCATGGTCGTCGATCCGCAGCACCCGGCCGGCCTGGTCGAAGCTGCGCCGGATATCGCGCTGCTCGCCGGTGAAGCCCGGCTGCGACACGGTGTAATCGCGCACCCGGCGGCCGAAATCATCGTAGTCGTAGTGGACGGTGCGGCCATCGCGGCCGGTCTGTTCGGTCTGCCGGCCAAAGCTGCCGTAGCGCAGGGTTTCCACCCCACCTTCGGCGTCCCGCCGCTCGATCACATTGCCGTAGCTGTCGTAGGCCACCGTTTCCCTGGCCACCTTCTTCACCCCGCCCACGGTCAGATGGCGGCTGGTGCTGATCACCCGGCCCAGGCCGTCGTAGACCTGTTCGGTGATCTGGACGTTTTGACGCACCCCGGTGGCGTTATCGCCATTGGCAATCGTCTTGACCCGGTTGCCACGGCCGTCGTAGACGAAACGGGTGGTGTAGAGGTCGATCAACGCCTGCTGTTCCTTGTCCTTGAGTTCCGCCACGTTCTTGCCGCGCAGCGAGAACGGCAGGCTTTCCACCACCATATAGCCAAGCTGCATCCGCTCCTGGTCGTAGATATGGTCGTCGTCGTAGGCCAGATGCCAGCCTTGTGCCTGCTGTACCGCCACCAGCCGGTCGCGGCTGTCGTACTGATAACGGATGGTGAAGTCACCTTCGCGTGCCGAGGCCATGCCACGGCCGTCGGTCTGGGCGATCTTGCGGTCGAAGGCGTCGTAGCGGTAACCCGTGGCATTGCCCAGCGGATCGACTTCGCGCACCACCCGCCCGAGTTTGTCGCGCAGCGTCAGCGACACATGACCCCGGGCCGACAGCGTCGCCACGGTACGGCCGAAGGCATCGACGAAATGGCGCACCGTATTGCCTTCAGGGTCGGTCTGGCTGCGCAAGGCGCCGTTGGCGTCGTAGACATACTGCCAAGCCTGACCCGCTCCCGGCGTTTCCCGGCTGATCACCCGATCAAAGGCGTCATAGCCATAACGTGTCACCGGCCGGTGCTGCTTGCCGTCAGGCGCGGTCATGGTCGGGTCGTACTGGGCCACGATGCGGCCCCGGCCGTCGACCTCGAAATAGCTGGTGATCGATCCCTTGTCGTCGACACCACGCAGCGTCTGGCTGATCAGGGCACCGTTGGCGTCGTAGCCGAAGCTGCGGAACAGCCCGTCCTGATCGTTGCTGTGGACCTTGCGGTTGAGTGCGTCATAGCGGCTCTGGGTCAGATAGCCGGCCAGCTGACCATTGGGAGTGGCCATGCCGGCGCGGCTGTGGGCGGTGGTCTGTGGCGTGAGCGGATGGGCCCGGTTGAACAACTGGGCCGGCGCCACCGTCACGGCAGCGCCGCCTGGCGTCAGATCGCCCGGCAGCGGCTTTTCATTGCTGCGCCGTGCCGTACCGTCGCCATCGTGCCAGTGGATCACATAGACAAGGCTGGCCGGATCGAACGGCTGGCTGATCTTGAGGGTGGCGCTATAGCTGTTGCCGCTGTCGAGCTTGAAGGCCACCGATTCATACAGCCGTCCGGGCGCACCATAACGCAGGGTCGGCTGCTTGATCCCGGCCGGGAACACCACGCTGAAGCTGACTTCGGTGGGCTGCTCGCTGACCGTCACGGCAGAGGGCAGGGCTGGCACGCTGATCTTGCGCTCCTCGGTCCAGGCCAGATTTCCCGCCGCATCGCGCGTCACCACCCGGAAATACACCGTCGAGCCGACCTGGCCCAACTGGGCCTTGAGTGCCGCGGGTCGGCCGTCGGCCGTGCTGGTGTTCTGGGCATTGGTCAGATGGCCATAGCCGGTGAGATCGGCGTAGGCGTCGATCTCGCCGATGCTGCTGCTGCCGTAGACCACCCAGCTCTGGGTGCAGCCGGCCGGCACGCGCCAGTTGACGGCCAGTTGGCCATCCTGGCTGCTGGCGGCCAGATCGGTGGCGATCTTGACTGCTCTGCCGGTCAGCCCGGTGTAGGAGCGCACCACATTGCCGGCCACATCGTATTCAAAGGCCGAATTGGTCTGCTTTTCGGCGTCGATGGTCTCGATGGCCCGGCGCATGGCGTCGTAGCCGATCTGGGTCGTGAAGTCGTCCTCGTCCTGGACCCAGGTCCGGTTGCCACTGGCGTCGTAGCGGTAGGACTTGTCGAGGCTGGTGACCAGATTGCTGCCCGGCTGCTTGAGCAGCTCGGTTTCCATGATCAGGCGATTCAGGCCGTCGTACAGATAGGTCTGAATCTTGTCGCCCCAATTGTCGTAGTCGGGGCTGCTGTACATGGCCTGGGCCAGTTGGTCGGCCGTGGTGTCGGGCGTGATGACGATCGAAGCGGGCAGGGTGCCAAGATAGCGGCGCTGCTTGGTCAGATTGCCGTTGGCGTCGTATTCGAAGGTGGTCAGCACGCGGCCGGCATCGACCAGCGCGGTCATCCGGCGCTGTTTATCGTACAGCCGGTATTCGGTCAGCTTATCGGTGCCGCTGCCGGTGGTCTTGCTGATCTGGTTGCCGGCCAGATCGTAGCCATAGCTCGTCACCGGCCGGATCTTGCGCATAGCGGGCAGCGCGGTGGCCGGCTGCTCGGCGCTACCGGGCACATAGGCATAAGGATCGGTGACTTCGACCTCGGGGCCGGTTTCCCGGATCAGCCGGTTGGCGGCGTCGTACAGATAGCTGGTGGTGCGGATCTCGCCGCCGATGGTCGGCCGGGGCCGCATGGCCGGGGTCAGCGCCGCTGGGTCGGCCACGGGGATGCTGTAGCGCCGCAGCTCGGTGATATTGCCCTGCTGGTCGTAATCGGTGGCGGTCAGATAGCCGAGCGGATCGACCCGCAGCACTTCGCGGTGCTTGGCATCGAAATAGTGCAGGGTGCGCTGGCCGCGCTGATCGAAGGTCTCGACTGCGTCGCCGTACTCGTTGTAGCGCTGCTTCAGGGTCAGCTTGCGATTGGCGGCCACGCTCGCGCTGATGGCGTCGCCCGGATTGACCAGACTGCTCACATCGACCGCCGGCAAGGTGGTGACGGTCAGCCGGCCCGCCGCATCGTACTCATAGCTGGTGACACGGGCCGGACCGGCCGGCGCCTGCGGCCGGCTGTACGGGTTATGGGCCACGCCGAGCCGGGTCATGTACTCGGTCTTGCGGATCAGCCGGCCCGCGCCGTCGTAATCGAATTCGATCAGGGCATTGTCGGCGTTGTACTGGGCCACCAGACGGTGGTTGCCGTCGAAGAAGCTGGTGGTCGGGTAGCCGCGCGCGTCGGTGGTCTGGACCACCCGGCCGGCCGCGTCGTATTGGGTGGTGCTGACGGGTGCGGCGTTGTGGTGTTGCTTGTCGAGGGTGAACAGCGCCACAGTCGGGCCGGTTTCGCTGATCCGGCGGCCATTGAGGTCGTAGTCGAAGGTGGTGGTGTGCTGGCGCCGGTCCTTGCTGCTGATCCGGTTGCCCAGCAGATCGTACTCGTGGTGGATGGCCCGGTTATCCTCATCGAACTCGTCGCTCAGCCGGCTGTTGAGGTCGTAGCGATACAGTTTGGCGGCCGACAGCGGCGCCGGCGGCTCGGCGCTGTCGGGCCTGGGGCCGTTCAGCGTGGTCTCGCTGACCAGATTGCCTAGCAGGTCATAGCCAAAGCGGCGGCTCGACAGCAACACACGCGGGTCGCCGCTGCCGGGCAGGGCCAGACCGCTGCCGTAGCAGCGCTCGGTGATACGGCGGTTATTGAGGTCATAGCCGTATTCGGTGATGCGCAGACGGCCGGCGATGCCGGGGTCGCTGACGGTCTCGCTGATCCTGTTGCCGGCGCAATCGTAGACATAGCTCACCGTGCTCTGGTCGACATCGGTGAACAGCATCACGCGGCCATTCGCATCATATTTGTATTTCATGTATCGAGGTGCATTTGTATTTGAATACAGTTTGTCCTCTATTTTTAATCCGGCGCCATTGTAGCGACTCTCGGCCCGTGTGCCGTCGGCCTCGCTGCGCCAGATCTGCCGGTTGTTGCGGTCATAGCCATATTCGACGCGCCGGTCGAGCTGGACCTGGCCTTGATAGGTTGGGCGGGGCTGCGGCGCCACCCGGTGGCTGATCGGGCCATCGGGCCGGTCCAGATAGGTGCATTCAGCGAGCCGGTTGCCGGCCGAGTCGTAACGATAGGTGGTGAGGTAGTGCTCGGCGTCGAGCAGGGCGATCAGCCGCCCCGCGCCGTCGTAGTAGTAACGGGCGCGGTTGCCAAGCGGATCGGTGACGCCGATGCGGTTGCCCATTGCATCGTAGTCATAACGGGTACGACGGCCATAGGCGTCGAGGTCGGCGGTCTTGCGGTTATTGAGGTCGTATTCGGCCCGCACGCTGCGCGCCAGTGCCGTGCCGGCCGCGCGCAGGGTCTCGGTCAGATTGCCCGCGCCGTCGTAGCGGTATTCGGTACGGGTGCCATACGGGTCGATTTCGACGCTGAGCCGGTCGCCCTGGTCATACTGGAACTGGCGCTCGCTCCACAATTCGCCGGTCTGGGCATGGGGCAGATAGTCGCCCAGGTTGTGCTGGCCATCGAAGCCGCTCAGTTTCAAGGGCAGATGACGCAGCGTGGTGCCGGCGGTCGGTTGCGGATTGGGATAGCTGTCCGAGCCCGTCTGGGCACGCAGCTGGCTGATCAGCGACGCATCGTCGCTGCCATAGAGTGCCAGCCCGATCGAGGCCCAGGTATCGCCATTGCGCACCAGATAGGTACGGGCAGCGCGTTGCAGCACGTGCTCGCTGATCTTGTTGCCGTTGGCGTCGTAGCGGTAGCGCGTGCTGCCACCTTCGGGATTGACGACTTCTTCGAGCCGACCGGCCTGGTCGTAGCGATAGCTGGTGCTGCGCGGCTTGGCGCGGACCTGGTCGGTGTCCGGGGCGCTATGGCCTTCCGGCACGCCGAAGCCATTGGCCGCTTCGGTCGTGCGCAGGCGACGGCCCAGGCGGTCGTATTCATGAATCGTCAGATTGCCTTTCCCATCGGTCGTGCTCCGCAGCTGCCCTGCCGCGTCGTAGTCGAAGCGGCTCTCCAGCTCGAAGGCGAGCGCCGCCCGGTTGGCGTCGTAGCCCGCCTGGCCGGGTTTGAGAAGATAGAGGCCGTTGCGTACCGAGATCTGGTTGCCGGCGGCGTCGTAGCCGATCAGGGTGGTGAAGCCTTCGGCATCGGTGATGCTGATCCGACGGTCGAGCAGGTCATAGCCGTAGCGCGTGGTGCGGGCATCGCTGCCGTCGCCGTAGGATTCGGTGGTACTGACGATATTGCCGCGCAGATCGTAGCTGTGGCTGGTCTTCAGCGTAGTGCCGGCTGCATCGCCGAGGTGACGCTCGACCGAGACGAGCCGGCCCAGCAGGTCGAAGCGGCTGGTCTGCACGGCCCCGTTGGCATCGACACTGCGGGTCTGATTGCCCAGGGCGTCGTATTCATAGCTGGTCTTGCCGCCCAGCGGGTCGATGACTTCGATCAGACGGTTGTCGAGGTCATAGCGATAGCGGGTCAGCCGGCGAGGAGCGGCCAGGGTCGGACCGGTCGGTTGCGAAGCGAGCGTCTTGTTGCCAAAGCCGTCGTAGCCGTAATAGGTGACCAGGCCGTTGGGGTCGCTGACCTGGATCAGCCGGTTATCGCGGTCATACAGATAGCGCGTGGTGCAGCGCTCGAAAGCGGTCTTCCTGGCCACGGGGTCGGCCCGCAGCTCGGCCGCCGTCAGTGGCACCATGGCGCCGGCGGTGTTGCGCACCAGCCCGAGCCGGCCGCGCAGCGCCATATAGTAAGGATCGTCGCTTTCCAGCATGGCCGCGTAATTGGCGCTGGTGCTGCTGATGCGGTTGCCGGCGCCGTCGTAGCCGTAGCTGACGGTTTCGCCGGCGGCGTTGCTGTGTGAGATCAGCCGGTTGTTGCGGTCGTGGCTGAAGCGCTCTTCGCTGGCTTCGGGCGTGCCGAAGGCCCGGGTGCGGAATGACACATTGCCGTTGGCGTCGTAGCCGGTCAGCGTCAGATTGCCAAGCGGGTCCTTTTCCGAGCTGAGGCGGCCGTTGCGGTCGTACTGATAGCTGAACAGGCGCTGTTCGCTGCTGCCGAAGGCCTCATAACGATTGAGCACCTTGCCCGTGGCATCGAGTACCAGATGGGTACGCTGGCCCAGCGCATCGACCGTGTCGGTCAGCCGGTTGGCCGCGTCGTACTGGAAAGTGGTGACGCGCAGATCGGGGCTGAGCATGCCCTGCCAGTTATCGGCCTCGCTGCGGCGCAGACAATTGCCGGCAGCGTCGTAGAGATAGCCCGTGACCTGCTGGCGGTCGGCGTCGAGCTGGCGCCGCTCGAACAGCAGACGGCCGTTGCGATCGTACAGATAGTGGGTGAGATGGTCGGCCGCGTCGCTCTGCGCGACAGGCAGCGCGCCTGGCGGCGGTATCTCGACCCGTTCGGCATGCTGGATACGGCTGATCACATTGCCGGCTGCGTCATAGTGCTGCTCGGTCAGATAGCGCTCCGGGCTGATCCGGAAGATTTCCCGCCGGTTCAGATCGTAGTAGCGATAGGTCCGCGCCAGTTGACTGCCGGCCAGATCGAGCGCCTGTTCGGTCTCGACCAGATTGTCGGCGCCGTCGTAGCGGTGGCGGGTGCGATAGCCCTCGCCGTCGATACGCTCGATCAACCGGTTGAGCCGGTCGTAGCCAAAGCGGGTGGTGCGGTCGCGTTGCGGGTCGGACAACGGGGCGGTGGCAGGCGGCTGTCTGACGTCGACTGGCAGGGTCAGCGGCTTGGCATACAGCGTCTGGCTCAGCAGATTGCCCAGACCGTCGTACTGGCTGGCCGTGACATAGCCTTCGCGGTCGACCTGTAGCACCGCGCGGTTATTGCGGTCGTAGTAGCTGACGCTGGCATTGCCGCGGGCGTCGATTTCCTCGGTACGGTTGCCGTTGGCGTCGTAGCGGTACTGCACCGCATTGCCCAGCGGATCGGTCACCTTGATCAGGCGGCGGCCGGCGTCGTACAGATACTGAGTGGTGCACGAGGCCAGCAGGCTGTCCTTCTGGGCGGTGGTGAGCTGGGTGTAGTCCTGCGGCAGGCTGTAGCGCAGCCGCATCAACTGGTAGATCTGCTCGTTGCTGCCGATCAGTCCATCGGCATTGGCATTGACGGTGGCGAGCCGGTTGCCCAGGGCATCGTAGCGATGGCGCACCGTGGCGCCGGTTGGGTCGGTGATCGACAGCAGCTTATCGGTCAGGTCGTAGCCGAACTCGGTGATATGGCCGCTATCGCCGGCACGGGGCTTGGGGGCCGTGCCGTCGGCGGGGGCCGAGACCGGCTGCTGATAGGCGATCTGTCGCAGCAGATTGCCGCGTCCGTCGTACTGGCGCTCGGTCAGATAGCCTTCCGGGTCGATCCGGTGGGTTTCGCGGTTATTGCGGTCATAGCAATACAGCGTGGCGCGCACCGTACCACCGGGCACCTGCGGTCGGCTGCCCGGGGCCGGGGTGGCGAGCTTTGGGCCGTAGGCGATCTGCGCCAGCAGATTGCCGGCCGTGTCGTAGCGCTTTTCGGTCAGATAGTTCTCGGCGTCGAGCAGGAAGACTTCGCGGCCATTGCGGTCGTAATAGTGCAGGGTGCGGGCAAAGCGGCTGGCCGCCAGATCGATGGCGCGTGCCTGTTCGAGCAGATTGCCGGCACCGTCGTAGCGGTAGCGGGTCAGATAGCCCTCGGCATCGCGGCTTTCCAGCAGCCGGCCCAGTCGGTCATAGCGCAGTTGCAGGGTCTGGTCGGCGGCCGACGCAACCGGCGTCGGCCGCACGGCCGGATCGAGCGGCAGGGCCAGTGCGCTGGCGAAACGGGTCTTGCCGGTCAGATTGCCTGCATTGTCGTAATCGAATCCGGTCGCATAGCCCAGTGCATCGACTTCGAGCACCAGCCGGTTGTTGCGGTCGTAATAACTGAAGGTCGAATTGCCCAGCGCATCGGTGCTGCGAACCCGATTGCCGACGGCATCGTACTGATAGCTGGTGCGTCCGCCGAGCGGGTCGATGGTCGCCACCAGGCGCTGATTGGCGTCATAGACATGGCGCGTGGTACAGCGCTCGATCAGCGTGGCGATCTCGGCCGGGCTCAGCATGCTGGCCAGCTTGCCGCCCCATTCGGCATGGCCGCCGTTGGGGTCGTCGATCCAGACCTGGGCCACCATCCCCAGCAGCTCGCGCTGTTTGCGGTAATACGGCTCGTCGCTCTGGACCAGCGCGGCGGCGTTGGCATTGATGACGCTGACGCAGTTGCCGACGGCGTCGTAGACCGAGCGGGTGATATGGCCCAGGGCATCGGTGGTGCTGACCAGCCGGCCATTGGCATCGTAGCCATAGGTCGTGGTGCGCTGATCCTCGGCGCCGGCGCCCAGCCAGTCATTGCCTTCGGTCATCGATACCCGGTTGCCCGCGGCATCGTAGAGATAGTTGAACGAGGCATGGTGGCCGTCGTCGATGGTGCGGATCTCGTGAATCACCCGGTTGTTGAGGTTGTACAGATAACGGGTCTGGCGATCATGCGGGCTGGCCAGCGGCACCGGTCGGGTCTCACCTGCCGGCTCGGCCGGCCGGTTGGCATAGCGGATACGTTCCCGCACATTGCCGACGGCGTCGTAGTGCTGCTCGGTCAGATAGCCCTCGGCATCGAGGCTGAAGACCTCGCGGCCGTTGCGGTCGTAGTAATAGCGGGTACGGGCGGTTTCGCTGCCGTCGAGGCTGAGCGTCCGCACCGTCTCGACCAGATTGCCCGCCCCATCGTAGCGATGGTGGGTGCGCTGGCCTTCGGCGTCGGTGCGGCAGATCAGCCGGTTGTTGCGGTCGTAGTCAAAGCGGGTGGTCTGGTCGCGCTGGGCATCGCGCGGCGGGATCGGCCGCTCGGTCGGGTCAAGCGGCAAGGTCAGCGGTTTGGCATGGCGGGTCTGCTCGATCCGGTTGCCCGCGCCATCGTAGACCGAAGCAACGGCGTAGCCTTCGCGGTCGACGCTCAATACGGCACGGTTGGCCCCGTCGTAATAGACCACGCTGGTGTGGCCCAGGGCGTCGGTTTCCTCGATCCGGTTGCCGGCCGCGTCATAGCGGTATTGCACGCCATTGCCCTGCGGGTCGGTGGTACGCACCAGCCGGTTGGCGCCGTCGTAGGCATAGGTAATGGTGCAGGCTGCGCTGAGTTTCTCGATATCGGCCGCCGTCAGACTGGCCACGGTCTTGCCCGGCCCGCCCGGAAAGTGGCTTACCCCCATCAATTTGCGCTGTTCGCGGTAATACGGCTCGTCGCTGCCGAGCAGCGCGGTCAGATTGGCATTGGTGGCGCCGATCCGGTTGCCCACGGCGTCGTAGCGGTAGCGGGTGATGCCGCCCAGGGCATCGGTGCTGGCGCTGAGCCGGTTGGCGCCATCGTATTCGTAGCGCGTCAGCCGTGCCGTGTCGCCACGGCGCGGACGCGGTGCGGCTTCGCCGTCGTAGACGCTGACCGCTATGGTATAGACATGACGCTCGCTCAGATTGCCGACGGCATCGTAGCGCTGCTCGGTCAGATAGCCTTCGGGATCGACCCGGCTGACTTCGCGGTTGTTGGCGTCGTAATAGAAGCGGCTGATTCGCCGCGTCCCGGCCGGCGGCTGCGGTCGGCCATCGGCGCCGAGTTCGGGGCGCAGGTCGTAGGCCACGGTGGCGGTCAGATTGCCGACGGCGTCATAGCGCCGTTCGGTCAGATAGCCTTCGCCGTCAAGACGCAGGACTTCGCGGTTGGCCGCATCGTAATAGCGGCGCACGCTGGCCCAGCGGCTGGCAGCCTGGTCGAGCGCCTGCTCGGTCCGGATCAGATTGCCGACCGCATCGTAATGGCTGCGGCTCAGATAGCCTTCGGCATCGCGCCGCTCGATTTCCCGGTTGCGCGCATCATAGCGAAAGCTCACCTCCCAGTCGGCCGGGTCGCCAGTCAGCAGCGGGCGGACGGCCGGATCAAGCGGCAGATTCAGCGGGCGGGCATGCAGGGTCTGGCGCAGCAGATTGCCATTGGCGTCACGCTGATAGCTGATGGCGTAGCCGCTGCCATCGACCGACAGCACGACCTGATTGGCGGCGTCGTAATAGCTGACACTGCGATAGCCGCGCGCATCGGTGACTTCGATCCGATTGCCCCGGCTGTCATAGCGGTAGCGGGTGACGCCGCCCAGCGGGTCGGTGATGGCGCTGACCCGGCCGTTGGCGTCGTACTCGTAGCGGGTGGTGAAATGGGCACCCAGGGCCGCTTTTTGCGATTCGTTGAGCTGGGCCGCCAACAGGCCGCGACCATCGGCACCGACGAAACCGAGCCGGCGCCGGTAGTCGCGGTAGTAGTCCTCGTCCCGGTGCAGCATGGCCCAGCCATTGGCGTCGATCACCGCGATACGTTGCCCGGCCGCATCGTAGAGATGGCGCGTGACACTGCCGTCGGCAGCGGTTTCTGCCACCAGGCGGCCATCGCTGTCGTAATCGAACCGCTGGATATTGCCGCGCGCATCGGTGATCGAAATCCGATTGCCGGCCGCGTCGTAGCGATAGCGCGTGGTCTGGCCCAAGGCATCGGTGCGGGCAATCTCGCGGTGCTGGGGGTCGTAGTCGAAACGCACCGTATTGCCGCGCGCGTCGGTCACGCTCAGCCGATTGCCGGCAGCGTCGTAGCGATACTGGGTCGTGTGACCAAGCGGGTCGGTGACGCTGATCTGGCGCTTGAGCGGGTCGTAGTGGTAGACGGTGCGCTGGCCGTTGGCATCGATGGTGGCACTGGGCTGATGGTTGAGGTCGTACTCGGTGATGCTGCGCTGGCCCTGGCCGTCGATCACGGCCGTCAACTGGTCGTCGGCGTCATACAGGTACTGCACCGTATGGCGCGCCAGCAGCAGCGCCTTCTGGGTGTCGTTGAGCGTGGCGGCGGCAAGTCCCTCGCCGTGTACGTCCACCATGCCCAACTCGCGGCGCAGATTGCGGTAATGGTCGAGGTCGCTGTTGACCAGGGCATGGCCGTTGGCATCGGTAACGGCGATCCGGTTGCCGCGCGCATCGTACTGATAGCTGGTAGTGCGCTGCTCGGCATCGACCATGCTGATCAGGCGTCTGGCCGGATCGTAGCTGAAGCGGCTGATCCCGCCGTTGGCATCGATCACGCTGAGCCGGTTGCCCACGCCATCGTATTCAAAGCGGGTGGCGAAGCCTTGCGGGTCGATGATCCGGACATTGCGGTTCAGCGCGTCATAAACGTATTCGGTACGCCGCCCCAAGGCATCGGTGACAAAGCGACGGTTGCCGGCCGCGTCGTAGTCATAGCGGGTGCGCAGCCGGCCCTGTTCATCGATCACCTGACTGAGCCGATGATTGGCGTCGTAGCGATAATTGAGCGTGACATCCGCCCGGGTCTCGCTTGCCAGATTGCCGAAGGCGTCGTAGCTGCGCTGGCTGTGACCTGCCGTGCCCACGGTCTCGACCAGCCGGTTGAGCGCGTCGTAGCGCATCCGGCTGGTCAGCTTGTCGCTGATCTGCTGTTTCTGGGCCGCGCTGAGTGCCTGGGCGGCCAGTCCTTTCCCTGCGCCATCGACCTGACCGAGCCGTTGGCGGAAATTCCGGTAGTAATCCTCGTCGCTGCTCAGCAGCGGCAGCAGATTGGCATCGGTGACGCTCACCTGGTTGCCGTTGCCATCGTAGCCATAGCGGGTTTCGCGTGCGAAAGCCGTGCCGACGGCCTCGGCCAGCTTGCTGAGGCGGTTGAGGCCGTCGTAGTGGTATTCGGTCCTGCTGCCGCGATGGTCGGTGGCCGCGATGCGGTTGCCGACGCAGTCGTATTGATACGTCTCGGTATAGGCCGCCGCCAATGCCGACTTCTGCTCGCTCGACAACTCCGCCACGGTCAGGGCCTGACCGTCGGGGCGGACATAGCCCAGCCGGCGGCGCAGAGCGAGGTATTGCGCCTCGTCGCTATGGGTCAGCGCATGGCCCAGGCCGTCGGTCTTGCCGACCAGCTGGTTGAATTCGTCGTAGCGGTAGGTCTCGACCCGGGCACCGGCCGTGCTGTCGATCACCAGCTCGCCGTTGGGGGCGAGATGGGTGCGGACGCCGATTTCGATCGCCACCCGGTTGCCACGCTCGTCGTAGCGGTACAGCGTCTCCACCCCGTTGGCATCGCGGCTCAGCACCTGTCGGTTCAGCGCATCGAACACCAGATGGCTGCGCTGGCCGTTCTCGTCGATCCGCATCACTTGGTTGCCGCGCCGGTCGTACTGATGGCGGATCTGATAGCGCACCGTTTGCCCGCTGAGCGGATCGAGCAGCGCCGGCCGCGTTTCGGTCATCAACAGCCCGGTCTCGTTGTACTCGTAGCTGAACTCGGTGCGCTGGCCGTTGGCGTCCGTTACGGCCACCCGACGGCCGGCGGCGTCGTACTGGTAGGAGCCGCTGACATTGCCCATCGCATCGATCTCGGCGCTCAGGCGGCCGGCGCTGTCGTAGCGGAAGGTGAGCTTATGTTGCAGCCCCGGGATCAGTTGGGCGCCGGTCAGCACTTCGATCCGGTTGAGGTCGGCATCGTAGCGGTAGCGGCTGATTCCGCCTGCGGCATCGATGGCCTGAATCTGTAGATTGGCCCCGTTGTACAGATAGCGGCTGGTATGGCCGTTGCGGTCGGTGATGCTGATCTGGTTGCCACGGGCGTCGTAATCGTAGCGCGTGACATAACGCACCTTCTGGCCGGCCCCATCGACGACTTCGCTGCTGATGGCCTCGACCAGCCGGTTGTCGGCCCGGTAGCGGTATTCGGTGCTGCGGCCCTCGGCGTCGGTCACGCAGGTCTGGTTGCCGTTGACGTCGTAGCGGTAGTGGGTCTGGCGGTCGAAAGCATTGCCGGCCTGTGCCGGCTCGTAGCGGGTGAGCAGCCGGTTGTTGCGGTCGTAGAGCTCGTAACGGGTGCGCCCGCCACTGTCGGTGATGCTGATGCGGTTGCCCACCGCGTCGTAGCAGTAGCTGGTGAGATTGCCCAGCGCATCGCTGACGCTGAGCAGCCGGTTGTCCTGATCGTATTGATACTGGGTGATCTGGCCTGCCGCGTCGGTCAGGCTCAGCAGATTGCCGAAGCGGTCGTAGCTGGAGCGGGTGACACCGCCGTCGGGCGCGGTGACGGTATGGACCAGGCCAGACGGGTGGTAGGTATAGCGCGTCACCAGGGCGCTGGCGAGGTTGCCCGGCTCGGTGAACACGGTCTTGCTGAGCAGGTTGCCGAAGTCGTCGTAACTGAAGCGGCTGATCTCATCACCGCCTTCGAGGATGGCGCTGACCTGGTGGCGGGCGTCGTACAGATAGACCTTGGTATGCAGCGCCAGCAGCACCGAGCGGTCGGCGGCATTGAGCTGGGCCACGGTCTTGCCGGCCGGCGCTTGCAGCGTATGGTCGATGAAGCCCAGTTCCTGGCGGCGCTGGCGGGCCCAGTCCTCGTCACTGGTGACCAGCGCATGGCCCTGGGCCGAGGTCTCGCTGGCGAGCTGGTTGAAGTCGGTATAGGTGTAGCTGGTCAGATTGCCTTCGCCATCGCGTCGGCTCAGCAGATTCCCATGCCCGTCGTAACTGAGCCGCGTCGTGAAGCGCTCGCGCAGCAGGGCAATTTCGTCGGCCGACAGATCCTTGACCCGCTTGCCCTGCCCGATATCGCTGAGACTGACCCCGGGTGAGGCGGCCGTATAGCACACCCCAAGCTCGCGCCGCAGGGCCAGATAGTGCTCGGCGTCGCTGCGACTGACCGCATCGGCTTCGGCGCTGATGATCGCAGTCAGATTCTCGTGCTGATCATATTCATAACTGGCCCGATAGCCCTGCGCTTCGGTGATGCCGACGATGGCGCCCTTGGCGTCGAACTCGTAGCGCGTGGTGTGACCGGCACCGATTGCCTCGACCTGGGCGCGGAAGGCGGCATCCTGCTGATAGGCCGCTTCGTGGTAGGTCCGGTAGAAGCCATTGGCGGCGCGCCAGTCGGCGTATTCGGCCTCGTTGGAGCGCATCCGGGCCAGGCCCAGCGCGCTGATCACGCTGGTGCTGCCACCTTGGGAAGCAAACTGATAGGTGAATTCGGTACGGTTGCCCTCGGCATCGACCAGGGCACTCAATACCCAGGTCTGCGCCGGATCGACCGCCTCGGTGCGGCGGTATTCAAAGCTCAGTCGTCGGGCCTGGGTGGCTGCACCGGCTTCGATCTGCGCCCGGTCGGCCGCGGTGAGGTCCGCAGCCAGCTTGCCGGCTCCGTCGGCACCGACCACGCCCAGACGGGCACGCCAGTCGAGATAGTAGCGGCTGTCGCTGTGCAGCAGTTCAGGGTCGATGGCCGTTGGCAGCTCGATGGCGCTCAGACCGCCATGCTCGGTGTGATAGTGATAGCGGGTGGTGCGACCGGCCCGGTCGGTGCTCGACGTCATCCGGCCGGCGGCGTCGTAGCCGTAGCGGGCCAGCACGCTGCCGGTTTCGTCGCTGAGCGTGGTCAGCAGACCGGCTTGATAGCCATAGTGGATGACCTGGCCACTCTGGTCTTCGACCCGGACCAGCAGATTGTCCTGATAGATATAGCGAATGCGGTTGCCATGCCGGTCGGCACTGTCGATCAGCCGACCGGTGCTGTCGAAGCGTTGGGTGCCGCCGTCGGCCTGGTGCACGATAAATGATTGGTCGGTCGCATCGAGCGTCAGCGTCTGGTAGGCGCCGGCGCCATCGACCGACAGATAGCGATCGCCGTCGAGCTGGAACAGGAATTCGCTGCCATCGGCCTGACGCAGGGTCAGGCGGCCCTGGGTCAGGTCGGTTTGGTCGAGAACGGCCAGATGGCTCCAGCCGGCGTCGCCGAAACGGCCGTGGCTGTTATAGGTGCGGATTGGGCTGTAGTCGGCGCCTTGGGCAGGCAGAAAGGCATCGGCATGACGCACGACCAGACGGCCAGTGGCGACGTTGACATAGACCGCATCCTTGGCACCTGGCGCTGCCTGGCCGATACGATCCTGACGATTGAGCAGAAACAGCGAGCTGTCCAGCAGGCCGGCGCCCTGTCCTCCGATAAGCGTTGTCATGGTTTTCCTCTTGGCGTCGTGTCGATGGCACGGCGTTCTGTTTCTTGGCTAGGCAGCATGGAATCGTAAGGATTCGAAGCTATATTCGAAAATTTCGATCAAAAATCGAAAATTGCCGTGATATTGTCTAGGTTGTTTCGCTTTTCTGCTTGATCTGGATTTGCAGAATGATTGTTCTTAAAAACTGAATATGTTTTGATGGCGGCTAGCGCGACGGTGTGGCTGGCGCGTCCGGCATGCGAATTTGGCCGGTACGGGCGGACGATAGCGCCATCATGGCTGTCCAACCATCATGCAAATGCATCAACCCGGTCAGAAAAAGCGCTAAAACGGCGCTGTGGCAGTAATACGGCCGATAATGAGGAGCTTGTCTTATGAACCCCGCGCTCTATCTCGATGACGCCGCGCTGGCGCGCTGGCGGGCCGACCTGGCTGGTCCGTCCGAACAGTGGCCGGTGCCGGTGCTGATCCATCTGGCCTGGCATCTGCGTCAACGCGACAGTCGCTGCGCACTGGCGCTGGCCGATCTGGCCGAGGAGAAACTCGGTGCGAGCGTTGCCCTGCGCACCACCCTGGCCGCCACGGTGCTGGCCGACGGGACGGTGGGCGAACTGATGGCCGATGAGGACGAGGTGGCCGAGTCGCCGGCCTTGGCGGCCCGGCTGGCACTGCTGCGCGGTGAGATTGCCTGGCTGTACGCCGACCTTGGCGTGGCCGAACAGAAACTGGCCGAGGCACGCCAGGGCTTTGCCCGGGCCGATGATCCGATCGGGCAGGGCGACAGCCTGCTGCTGGCAGCCCAACTGGCCTGGGATCGCGGTCAGCCCGAAGCGCGCCGGCAGTGTCTGGCGTCGGCGCTGGCGCTGTTCAGCGAGGCGGGCGATGTGGCACGGCAGGCGTCGGCGATGGGCTGGATTGCCTATTTCGCCAATTTTGAACGACAGACCGAGTCGATCGACGCCTTGGAAGCCTGGGCACGTGAACGGCCCGGCCAGGTCGAGGTCACGGGCTTTCTGGATTTCTGCCATGCCTGGGATGCCTGCGGCGACGGCCGCTACCAGGATGCCGCCGATGGCTGGGAATGCGCGGCCGAACGGCTGCAAGCGCTCGGGCTGATCCGGCTGGCCATTACCAGCTTCAACAACGCCAGCACGGCGGCCGGCAATCAGAGCGATTTCGCCCGCGAGTCGGCCTTGGCCGAGCGGGCACTGGCACTGGCGCGGCCCCATGGCTGGCCGTTCAGCATGGGCCAGAGCCTGCGCTCGCTGGGCGAGGCAATGCGGGCCGTCGGCGATTTTGCCGGTGCACTGCCGGTGTATGAAGAAGCCGCGACCTGTCTTAAACCGCTGTCGCGCTCCTGGCTCTATGCCGTGGTGACGCACGAACTGGCGCTGGTGCAGTTGGAAACCGGTGCCTTCGAGCAGGCGCTGGCGGCGCTGGAGGCAAGTGAGGCGGCGGTGGTCGAAGGCGGGCATCGTGGCGTGCTGCCCAGCGTGCTGGGGCGCAAGGCGCTGGCCCTATCGCTGACTGGACGCGGCACCGAAGCGCTTGCCACGGCCGAACGGGCGCTCGAAGCGTCCGAAAACGGCTATCACGGCGCCCACGATACGGTGCTTGAAGTGCTGGCCACGATCCATCTCCGTCATGGCCTGCCGTCAAAGCGGCTCGAGCTGCCGGCCCCGCAGGCCGCCTTGCACTATCTGGACCGCTATGTGGCGGTCAAGAACATCACTCCGGGCTATATCCCCGAGGTCAGCATCCTGGCCGACTACGCCACCGCCTGGGAGCAGGCGGGCGATCTGGCCAAGGCGCTCGACTACGAACGCCGCCGTGCCACGCTGCTCGAAAGCGAAGGCACCCAGAAGGCGATGCAGCAGGTCAAGGCGCTGCAACTCAGCAACGAGGCTGAGAAGGCCAAGCTGGCCGCCGAGCACCAGCGTCAACTGGCCGAGTCCGAATCGGCGCGGGCGCGGGCGCTGGAAACCATGTCCTCGACGCTGCTGACCCTGGGCGAGCTGGGGCAGAAGATCACCAGTTGCCTCGACAGTCGTCAGGTGTTCGAAGCGCTGACCCAGCATGTGGCGGCAATGCTCGACTGTCAGCTGGTCTCGATCTACCAGTTGAACCAGGCCGAAGGCACGCTCGACATGATCGTCGGTCTCGAACGTGGCCAGCCGCTGGCGCCGATGCGCATCCCACTCGATTCGCCCGAGTCGCTGACTGCCCGGGCCGTGCGCGAACAGACCGAAATCCTGTGCGATGTCGATCCGGGCGAGGAAATCGCCAATCGGCTGCCCGGACCGCGTCGTATCCGCACGGCGCTGTTTGCCCCGCTCAGTGCCGAGGACCGGGTGCTGGGTGCAATGTCGATCCAGTCCGAACTGGCCGATGCCTATAGCGAGCTGGAGCGGCTGATCTTCCGCACTCTGTGCGCTTATGGGGCGATCGCGCTCAATAATGCCGAGTCCTACCGCAAGCTCGACGCGACGCTGCGCGAATTGCGCCAGGCGCAGGCCCAGTTGGTGCAGACCGAGAAAATGGCTTCACTCGGTACGCTGACTGCTGGCATTGCCCATGAGATCAACAACCCGGCCAACTTCGCCCATGTCGGTGCCCAGTCGCTGGCGGTTGAGCTGGAGTCGTTCCGCGAATTCCTGCTGGCACTGGCCGGCGAAGAGGCCCCCGAGGCGCTGGTGGCGAGCCTTAACCGGCGCGTCGATGCACTGATCGGCCAGACCGATACGGTGATCGAAGGCACGACCCGGATTCGCGATCTGGTACGTGATCTACGTACCTTTGCCCGTCTCGATGAGGCGGAGCGCAAGGCGGTGCGGATCGGTGATTGCCTGCAGCCGACCCTTAATCTGGTACGCGGTCAACTGGCGCCCTATGTGCAGATCGATGCCGAACTGGCGGCCAATCCGACGCTCGAATGCTGGCCGGCGCAACTGAGTCAGGTATTTCTCAATCTGATCAGCAATGCCTATCAGGCCATCGTCAGCCGCCGCCGCGCCGACCCGGCTTCCCCGCAGGGCAAACTGGTGATCCGCAGCCGGCAGAATGGCGAATGGCTGGAGATGAGTTTCCAGGACAATGGCTGCGGCATGGCTCCTGAGGTACTGCCACGCATCTTCGAGCCGTTCTACACCACCAAGCCCGTAGGCGAGGGCACGGGTCTTGGCCTGTCGATCTCGTTTGGTATCGTCGAACGCCACCGTGGTTTGATCGAGGTCAGTTCTGTCGAAGGTGAAGGCTCATGCTTCACCGTGAAGTTGCCGGTACAGGAGGAATAAAACGACTCTCTTTAAATGTGGCGTCAAAAACCCGTCACTTGTAGCGTTCGTTAGCCGCAAATCGGCGTAACGCACCATTGTCTCGATTCTGACAAAAATAGGGGAAATTGAAGATTTTCCTGTCTTGTTGACATGACTGGGTGGGAGAATTTAAGACGCCATATCAAACACGAATAAGCAGAAGATAATTTTATCGGTATCTTCTGCTCCACCCACTTCTGAGCTGTTCTGTGCATCTTGTTGAGGAGGACAAAGCCATGTCACTCGCGCTCTATGAAGAAATCCAGCTTCTCTATCCCCACGAGCCTGATTGGGATGCCGTTCCTGATGCAGTACTGGTCGAGCTGGTCGAGCATTATCCCGAGGAATCTTCCTGCGCAACGTTGGCGCTGGGCATCCTGTCCTACCGGCGCCATTCCCGTGTGGCCGAATTGGCGCGCTGGCTACTCTCCCAGAAGGATGTTGATCCTTGGTTGCGGCAGAACGCGCAGGAGGTTTTGCTTGCTATGGGGAATAAGGTAGAGAGCTGATGTGTTACAGGGTGTTATTACAGACCAACACCCACAACCGGTTTAATATTCGTGTTCCAAAGTGTGATGAAGGAACCCCGGCTGGGGCTGCCGGGAATGCTGCGCTTGGAGGGGCGAATGGCGCTTTTGGACCGTTTGCAGATAAGCCACGTACTGGTGCTGCAGGAGGTGGGCCAGCTGGATCTGCTACATCTCCGTATAGTCAGGCGGTAGGCGAGTTGTATAAGAATAAAAAGATTAGTTTGAGCGCTAGGCACGCATTGCGCGGTGCCGGGCGGCTCATTTCTAAGTTATTGCCGGGAGCTACGGCTGCGATTGCTGGCTTGGAGCTTTACGATGCATTTCAGTGCGATTGAAAGCTTCGCTATGACTTTAGAAAAACCCGTAGGTGCATTGGCTAGAGCGTATTTAAAGGCTTTGGGGTATGATGACTCAATAATTGAAACTTGGACTGAAGGCACTCGGCTGTTGCATGATCTTGGGATATGCGGCGACAGCATTGTCGAAGACTTGGAGGTTTTGCATAGGAAATTTGGCGTTGATTTAACCTCATTTAACGTGTGGGCACATTTTCCAAGCGAACTTTCTATGGATGCTTTGCTAGCATTATTATTGCCGATCGAGCGTTATCTGAGAGGAGCGGCCATAGTTCGTCGATTCGATAAAATATACCCTCCTGTTTCATTAAGGATGATCGAAGATGCTATTGCTAACGGACGATTGGTTGATTAGGGGTTACAACGGCTTTATTGCACGACTCCTCACACCTGAGCCCAGCCGATAAACTCCGGGCCTGACCCAAGCCGTTCCAGCTCAGTACAAGCCCCCCAACGGGCGTGACTACAACGCCGGCCTCAAGGCTCGCTGTTGATCTGGCTCGATCCAGCCATGCACTGGTATGCGCCGGCCAGCGGCAAGCCCGGCCACCCACCCACTTTCTCTGATGCCGCCATCCAGTTCTGCCTGTCGATCAAGGTGCTGTTTGGCCTGGCATTGCGGCAGGCCATCGGCTTGGTCAAAAGCCTGGTGAATTCAATTTTGAAGTGCAATTCCAATTAAATTATGGACTTGCGTCATTCCCGTTAGCTTTTCGAATTGTTGCAGCGGCGCCACATAGCCAAACCGCTTTCGCGGGCGAGTATTTAAGCGCTGCATAGCAAAGTGAACTTCGGCCTCTCGCACTTTATCCAAGGGTGATCCTTTGGGGAAATATTGGCGCAATAGACCATTCGCGTTTTCATTGCTCCCCCTCTGCCAAGGGGAATGCGGCTTGGCAAAAAAGAAATCCGCTTCTAATGCTTCAGCAATTTGTTCATGACGCGCAAACTCTGTCCCATTGTCACTCGTAATCGTTTTGACCCACTCCCGAATCGGTGTCAATAAATGGATCATGCCTATCTTGACCGCCTCGGCCGTTTTCTTCGCTAGCGGATAGGTCAACATTAAACCTGTTTTACGCTCGGTCAGCGTTAAGATCGCCCCTGCTTGACCCGCCCCAATCACCGTATCGGCTTCCCAGTCACCCACCCGTTCTCGGCTTTCCACCACCGCTGGGCGGTTCGAAATATCTCGACGATTCATCAGGATGCAACGCTTCACCCCTCGTCGCCATGGACGCCGACGCGGTTGGCGGCGGCGTAGATGGCGCCACAGCTGATTCTCCGGATTGGCATAAATCCACTGATAAATGGCCTCATGACTGATGGCCCGGCCTAATGAAGCCGAGATTTGCTCAGGACTCCAATCTTCTTTTAGCTTGAGCACAACGTCTTGCCACAGAGATTCTTTTATGTACGAGCCAGTTCTTTTCACTTGACTGCTGCGTTCTTGAGCTGTCACGGCTCGATACCCTGGCTGGCCACCGTTTCGCTTGATTTCTCGGCTCACTGAGGACGCGCTTCTACCCAGCAACTCCGCAATCGCTTTTTGTGAAATTCCTTCCCACAACCCTTTTTCTATCTGGTATCGTTCGGCTTGGCTGAAGTGCCTGTAGGAATTCATGGGTTTTTATTTTCTTGGCGGAAAACGGAAGCTCATCCTATAGCACTTCGCCTCCCTCTGCTTTTTTCTTTGCTTCCCGATTGCACTTCAAATTTGAATTCGCCCCTGCTCAAGCGGGCTGGGCTGAATTATAAAGCAATTAGAAATAGAGAATTTTATGAATTTCAGGATAGATATTTACGCTTAGGTAAAAAGCCTGCAAAAATGTGGGGGATATCTCGTTCAAAGCCCTTGAGCTTAAATGGTCTTTATGAGGAATGTCGCAATATTTAGTGCTGATTGTAAATGCAAAGGGAAAAATGAATCTGCCTAATAAAAAAGCAGTGTTGCTCTTTGTGTTAAATATATTTGCTGGGGTCTTGGTCTTTTTTTGGTTGTTCAGGCAAACGGTTGATGAGGCTGGTCGAGAATATGCAAGAACACAGGACACTCTATTTCTGATTGGAGATGCGCTTCAGCGCTACAAGAAAGAACAAGGGAAATATCCGGGCCGTGAAGAATGGTCTGATATTCTTAGGCGAAAAAATTACTATGAGGGAACTTTGAGGGACGGATGGTATCAACCACTCATTTATAGAAAGGCTACGTCGGAAAAAAGGCCTTTTTTGCTCTATTCTCTAGGGGAAAATGGGATTGATGAATATGGAGGAGGGGATGATATCGTTTATCTGCACAATAGGGCTTTGTTGCATAACCCAATCTCAGGTCGAGTTACCCCTTTGCCGGACGGAATTCAGGGGTGAACCACCGTGGTAGGCATGCCCAGCAGCACGAAGCGATTCAAGATCGCACAGCATACGTGGATTTCGGCGACCTGCCGTTCAGGGTGTCGGGCCAGCAGGTGCCAACCGTTTGGCGACTTCGACAATAGAAGGAAAGACCTGGACTTATCGTTACGCTGCAAATGGTGAACGGGTCCAGAAAATTGGACCAGACGGTAAAATCTCGATCTTTGTTTATAGTCCAGCTGGCGAATTGATCGGAGAGTATGACGCTAACGGGAAAGCCAAAGAAGAGATTATCTGGTTTGCAAATCGGCCAGTCGCTTCGATCAGAGCAGGAAAAGTCTACTATGTGATGACAGATCATCTCTCTACGCCGCGTCAGTTGATTGACTCAACCATTAAGCAGGTGGTTTGGAGCTGGGAGCAAGATGAGCCATTTGGTGCCAGTGCTGCTGATGCATATACTGATAAGATTAAAGTTACTTTTAACCTACGTTTTCCTGGGCAGTATTACGACGCAGAAACTGGGAAAAATTATAACTACTTCCGGGATTATGATCCGAGTACCGGGCGGTACATCCAAAGTGACCCAATAGGACTGCGCGGTGGGCTCAACACCTACAGTTACGGTTTCAACAACCCCTTGAGCAATATCGATCCATTTGGACTCGAAGTCATATTTACAAAAGATGGCGTCGAATTCCATGGGAATCCTAGGCCTGCTGGGGGCTCTAACTATGGGGAACACACCACGCAGGTAGATGGTAAGACTGCGTATCATGTCCATATCAATGACCACCCAAATAAGCGCTGGGACGTTACTAATAACAGGCCATTGGATCCGGAAGGCAACTTCACCAAGAAGGAGCTGAAGGTTTGCAAAAACCTGAGTGACAATGAGCAAAAGTACCTTAGAAGAGCCGCGAGAGAGGTTTTTCATCACCGTCCTGATCGGCTGCCGAAACTTAGGACGCGCTACCTGACAACTCTTGGCGCGATATTTGGTGTGCTGATGTCAGATAGCTATCAAGAGACGTGCAGCGCTGACGTTGGGAACCAGCTTGATGAAACATGCAACCCAAACTAATGGGGAGTGTCAGAATTCATATGCTCAGGAGGAATTGCTACATGCGGCAATTCAGAATTACGAAGACGACAATATGGAGGCTGCGATCTCGCAGTTCTTGACACTTGCCGAACGGGGTTGCGAAGAGGCTTTTCTCTATTTGTCATTGATTTACCGCGACGGGGACGGTGCGGAGAAAGATGAACTGCAAGCCGCTCGATACAAGAAGCGGTACGTCCAGAGTATTGAGACGAAAGCAGCCGAGGGGATTTCTGCTTATCAACTCAAGTTGGCCTACATGCTGCAGTTCGGCGACGGTGTTGCTATTGATAATGCTCGCGCATTTCGATTGTTTTCTGAGTTGGCCAGTGCAGGGGGTGGCGAGGCGCAATTTCATTTGTCCAGAATTTATGCTCATGGCTGGTGTGGACAAAAGGCCAATCCAGAGTTGGAATTGTATTGGTTAGATGAGGCCACGAAGTCTGAATGGCCCAAGGCCATTTACTATTCAGCACTGTTCTTAGAGGCGGAGCCGAGCAGCGCCGAATCAATCTCTCGCATAAAAGAGATGATGCATAGGGCGGCCGAGCTTGGTTGCTGGCAAGCAAAAGAATATCTGGAAAAAAGTAAATGACTTGCGGCGGGTGATATGGAGTCCTGCGGATGCTGAACGCCAGGGTGTACGCGCTGTCAACTGGGCTTGCCATTATTTTGGCGGGCGCGGTCGAGAAATATGGATATACGGTTGCATATTCTGGTTTTTTACTTGCATTGCTTGTCGTTATTGCTCCTGGTGTTTTTGTTGGGTATTTTGGCTTGGTCTCCAGCGCTGAAGCGGCCTTGGTTTTGTCTATGGTTATCAATGTGCTTTATTATTGTTTGATCGCCTCTCTGATAAAATTCGCCCGAGTCAAGGCGGGAAGCAAAATCCACTGAAAATCTTTTGCAATTTCGCAAAAAATCCATATGATGGATGCGAAACACAAATGCGTTTCTCCCAATCCCTGCCTACGTGGCAACACACTCGCGTCCTTGATTCTGCACTGACGGGCCAGAAGTAAGGGCGGGAGCGGTGGGGATCGTGGGAATCAGAGAAACCAATCAGCTTCCAAGGGCGCGCTCTAAAATGAAGTGCAACACTCAGCCGGATGGCATGGCAGAGTGTGGGCATGACAAATCATTACAGCCACTTGGTAGCGGCAGAGCGTAATCAGCTCCAGAGATCATTATTGACGGGGGAGAGTTTGCGTACGATCGCCCGTCGGATGAATCGCTCAGTCTCAACGCTGTTACGGGAATTGAGGCGTAATGCGCCGACGGCGGAGTACGACGCGGTGCGTGCTGGACAGTTAGCTCATCGGCGTCGGCGCCGTGGTGCGGTAAAGCTGAAACAGGCGTCCTCGCTGATGAACAAGGTGATCGACAAATTGCGTCAGGGCTGGTCGCCGGAGCAAATTGCGGGCAGGCTACCTTCGATGTACCCGACTGATTTGACGATGCGTGTGTGCCACGAAACCATTTACCGGACGCTGTATGCGATTCCTCGCGGCGAGCTACGCAAGGAATTGATTTTATTACTGCGGAAGTCACATAAATCGCGGCTCCCCCGTACGCGAGGCACCGACCGGCGCAGCTTGATCGACATGATCTCCATTCACGATCGGCCAGAAGAGGTGCTGTCGCGCGCCATCCTGGGTCACTGGGAAGGTGATCTCATCAAGGGCGCCTACAATCGGAGCGCTGTCGGCACCCTGGTTGAGCGAACCAGCCGGTATGTCCTGTTGGCGAAGATGACGGACGCGACCGCTGACGCGGCGTTGGAAGCCTTTACACGACGACTTCGCCATGTGCCCGCCAGCGTCCGTAAGACGCTGACCTACGATCAGGGCAAAGAGATGGCTCATCATGCCGAACTGGCTCGACGGCTCAAGATTCAGGTGTATTTCGCTGACCCTCATAGCCCTTGGCAGCGACCGAGCAACGAAAACATGAATGGCTTCATCCGCGAGTACCTGCCCAAAGGTATCGATCTATCTGTTTTCTCTCAAACCTACCTCAACGACATTGCGCGAAGCCTCAACACCAGGCCTCGCAAATGTCTGGGTTTTCGTACCCCTGAAGAAGTATTTCAGGAACATATCAATCGCTTGAAGGCCGGTGTTGCACTTCAAAATTGAATTCGCCATGATTCCGCAGGTCGATTAAGCCGAGCCATTAACCCGAGTGCCGAACAAGTTTATGGCTACGATACGCCTGGCCGGCTAACGACTCAGACCCTGAATGTGGCTGGGAAATCGTTTGTGCAGCAATTTGCTTATAAGGGCGATTTGCCACATCAGCATATTTATCCAAGCGGCCTGAAGGTTGATGTTGATTGGAAAAATGGAGAGATTGGTTCCATCAAAATCAATGATCAGATGCTGTTGGCAAATATCGTTTATCAAGCAAATGGTCAACCTAAAGGATGGTCCTGGGGAAATGGTCAGATATGGCAGGCTACAGCGGATGGGGCTGGTCGACCGACTGGGGTGACGTTGGGGAATAAAGATGAGTCGATCAACTACGACGCAAATGGCAACATCAGTGCTTTAAGTTTTGGCGAGAATAGTCAGACTTACCAATATGATGTGTTAGATCGACTTACTAATGCCAAGGTTGGTGCAACGAACTATGCATATGGCTATGACGGGACAGGTAACCGTACCACGCAAGTCATTAATAACCATAAAATTGACTATACCATTGATAAAGCCAGTAATCGGGTGACTCATCTCAATGGTACCGGTGTCAATACTCGGTTTGAGTATGATGCCGTGGGCAATCGTTTGAACGATGGGCGAGTGGTTGATACCTATAACCGTGCCAATCGTTTGGCGACTTCGACAGTAGAAGGAGAGACCTGGACTTATCGTTACGCCGCGAATGGGGAGCGCATTCAGAAAATCGGCCCGGACGGTAAAATCTCGATCTTTGTTTATAGTCCAGCTGGCGAACTGATCGGAGAGTATGACGCTAACGGAAAAGCCAAAGAGGAGATCATCTGGTTTGCAAATCGGCCGGTCGCTTCGCTCAGAGCAGGAAAAATTTACTATGTGATGACAGATCATCTCTCTACGCCGCGTCAGTTAGTTGACTCAACCACTAAGCAGGTGGTCTGGAGCTGGAATCAGGATGAACCGTTTGGTGCAAATGCGGCAAATACTGATCCCGATAATGATGGTGTTCAGGTCGTCTTTAATCTGCGTTTTTCTGGTCAGTATTATGATGGCGAAACAGGAAGAAACTATAATTATCTTCGAGATTATGATAGCGCAATGGGTCGATACGTTACCTCCGATCCTATAGGACTTGAAGGCGGATTAAATACCTACGCCTACGTAGGCGGCAATCCCCTAAGCCGAATCGATCCAAAAGGTCTTAATTGGGCAAATTTCTTTTTTGAAAAGATTCCAATAGTAAAATATTATAAATGCATGAGTGCAAACTCCAAGTTGTTTGATGTCCAAAAAACTTGCAAGGAGGAGCTTAACCAAGCAGGGACCCTAGACTTTTGCATGAAGTATAATGCTGAGTATGAGTCAGATGCAGTTATGAGTTGCATGGAAAAAAAGGAACCTGGGCTTTTCAAAGAAATGCTTAAATTTTGTACGGGTGCTGCAGTTGACCAATATACTAACACTACCGGTGTGAGAAAATAAAATCATGAGGCATAATGCTCGGCTAGGACTAGCAGCTGTTTTTATAGGAATTACTGCTTTTTTGGCGGGATGGTTTACCAATGCCACAATAAACAGTAGTTTACAGCGTGCAAAAGGAATGGCACTGTCTATTCAGGCAAAGAACTCAGCAGATTCTGGTGATTTGATAAGTGCAATAATATTAGCTAATCATGCAAGCGCCCTAGACATTGAAAATGAGGTTGCATGTGCATACTTAGCTGATTCTTATGAAAAACTGGGGCAGCCAAAATTAGCTATTGGAACTCTAGAGTTTTGTATTAAACAGTCAAGTAAAACAGAAAAACTTGACGACAAAAACGATGGGATTTTAAGCAGAGATCTGAAAAGACTCAAGAAAAAATACCATTAGAGCTTTTCCAGAAAACTCGGAGTCAGTGCGTTCTGACCTCGGGACGCACTGACTCTAATACCGTGTTGTCCGTAAAGACTCCGAGGTGAGTGGAAATGCTCTAAGAAATCGTGAGAGCAAAAACCAAAAATTTAGTTTTTGAAAACTATATTTAGAGCATGTACTTTTAATTCGAGTTCGCCAATAGCTAAAAGGACACAGTTTGGATTGGTAATTGTCGCTTTGTGGAAATTGAACTAATCAGATGTGCTCTAGAGGGGCGCGCTCTAAAATGAAGTGCAACACTCAGCCGGATGGCATGGCAGAGTGTGGGCATGACAAATCATTACAGCCACTTGGTAGCGGCAGAGCGTAATCAGCTCCAGAGATCATTATTGACGGGGGAGAGTTTGCGTACGATCGCCCGTCGGATGAATCGCTCAGTCTCAACGCTGTCACGGGAATTGAGGCGTAATGCGCCGACGGCGGAGTACGACGCGGTGCGTGCTGGACAGTTAGCTCATCGGTGCCGGCGCCGTGGTGCGGTAAAGCTGAAACCGGCGTCTTCACTGATGAACAAGGTGATCGACAAATTGCGTCAGGGCTGGTCGCCGGCGCAAATTGCGGGCAGGCTACCGGCGATGTACCCGAATGATTTGACGATGCGTGTGTGCCACGAAACCATTTACCGGACGCTGTATGCGATTCCTCGCGGCGAGCTACGCAAGGAATTGATTTTATTACTACGGAAGTCGCATAAATCGCGCCTCCCCCGTGCGCGAGGCACCGACCGGCGCAGCTTGATCGACATGATCTCCATTCACGATCGGCCAGAAGAGGGGCTGTCGCGCGCCATCCCGGGTCACTGGGAAGGTGATCTCATCAAGGGCGCCTACAATCGGAGCGCTGTCGGCACCCTGGTTGAGCGAACCAGCCGGTATGTCCTGTTGGCGAAGATGACGGACGCGACCGCTGACGCGGCGTTGGAAGCCTTTACACGACGACTTCGCCATGTGCCCGCCAGCGTCCGTAAGACGCTGACCTACGATCAGGGCAAAGAGATGGCTCATCATGCCGAACTGGCTCGACGGCTCAAGATTCAGGTGTATTTCGCTGACCCTCATAGCCCTTGGCAGCGACCGAGCAACGAAAACATGAATGGCTTCATCCGCGAGTACCTGCCCAAAGGTATCGACCTATCTGTTTTCTCTCAAACCTACCTCAACGACATTGCGCGAAGCCTCAACACCAGGCCTCGCAAATGTCTGGGTTTTCGTACCCCTGAAGAAGTATTTCAGGAACATATCAATCGCTTGAAGGCCGGTGTTGCACTTCAAAATTGAATTCGCCCCTCTATTAGTCAACGTAAACTGGAAAAGGTGTGGCTGAATACTTTTTTCTAGCCCTGGTAGTGCTTCACTTCGTATCGCACTGCATCGTTGTATGGCGGGCCAATTCCCACCTCAAAGATGAGTGCTCATCGGAGCGGATTTCAATGTTCTTCGCAACTCCCCGGTCAACCGCAACCATCTGGAAGTTGCTGTTCGGAATGAGCTTCCTTCGTTCGGGTGACAGAGTCCTCATTGCTGCCGGAGTGGTTCACATGATCACCACAACGGTGGTCGTCGTTGTGCTCATAGGGTTGTTTGCTCAAGACTTATTCACGTGAGATCACTACCTCCCATGGGCCTGTCTCGCCTCTCTGGTACATCTACAACGCTGCGCCGCTGAGCTCCGCGTCGTCAAGGCGTGGCTGATTCCGTGAAGCAGAAGGCGATTCAGATGTGCGAGGAAATTGGCGGTCGAAGATAGGGAAGAAGTCTCCGCTATTTTTCTCCCATTTCCTCAACCAAAAGAACGGCGGACGCCTAAGCGTCCGCCGTTGTCACGCGGGGTCCGGCCGAGCTGGCCGGCGCGTGTTACTGCTCAACTGCTTACTGGCTGGACCAGCGGACCATCTGTTCTACGATGTTGGTGACCGGTTGGGCATAGCGTGAGCTGCTAACAGCGGCGTTCTTGTAGCCGGCAGGCAGCGGTGCACCAGCAGTCCAGGCCAGGTTGGGGTTGGAATAGGACAACGCGCGGGCGTTCGGAGCAGGCGTCCACATGAAGTCCGGATGGTTGTTGCTGTACCACTCGCCACCGAGGATCTTGCCGTTGGCATCCAACTCCAGATCGTAGGTGTAGGAAGTGGTTGCAATACTGTCGTAGGCCGGGCTATCGGTCGTGCGATGCGAAGGCGAGGTCTCCATCATGTATTGCAGTTGCATCCGCACGCCAACGATGCTGTGAGCCGTTGCATCACGGTAGCTCTTGAACTTGTCGTTGGTGTAGGCAGAGCGGGCGATCATCGCTTCCTTGGCGGTTGCGAAGGTCTGGTTGGTTTGCGGGTTGAAGTACGACACCTTGTAGCCCAGGACCGGTTGGTTCCAGACCTGATAGTCGAAGGTCGCATCGAACACGAAGCTGCGCTTGCTGATACCGATCTGGTTGACTACAGCCTGGTGCCAGCTACCCGGATTGGTATCGAAGCAGTTCTGATCGATGATGCGGCCGTTGGCGTCGCGGGTCGGGTTCTTGGTGTTGCAGCGACCGCCGACGAAGCGCACAGCCGGCGAAGCCGTGGCCCACATCAGGGTGGTCAGTGCCTTGATGTCAGACGGATGGAAGGTGATCTTCCGGCCATCGACACTCGTCACCTCGATCGACTTTTTCGGACGGGCAACCGCATAAGCCGCCGGTGCCCAGCCATGGCAGTAGCCCATCCAGCTTTCGACGCTACCGTAGCTGTCGTAGTAGCGCTTGCCGGCGTTCCACATCTGCTTGGTCAGACCGAAGTTGGTATCGCCGACCAGTAGGTCATACTTTTCTGCCGGCGACAGCAGGTGGGTTTGGTCGGCCAGATAGGTCGCCAAGGGCAGGGTGGTGTTGGCGAAATTCCAGTAATCCTTCCAAGTGTTGGTCGGGTAGTTCCACTGACGCGAATCGGCATAACGGTTTGCCAGCGAACCGTTGTACAGCGGCCAGTAGGTATCGGACCACGGTTGCGAAGCGAGCCGGGCGGTGCCGAGGTTACGGGCATCCATGGTGTGGATGTTCGATACCAGCGAGTAGCCCAAATCAACCAGACGAGCCGGGTTGTCATTACCGTACTGGATGGCGGCCAGCGCGGTCATGTTCTGGTGGTTATTACCCAGAATCCACAGCCGGGTGGCGTTTTTGTGCTCGACATAGCGCATGCTGGCGATGTCTTCAGCCGAGAAGAACGGGCTGTATTGACCACCAACCGTCGGGGCAGCGGCTGCCTGCGGCACAGCGCCTTGTTGACCAGGGTGTTGGCCCTGTTGCTGACCCTGTTGCCCTTGACCTTGGCCCGGGTTCTGCTGGCCAGGATTTTGTTGCCCAGGGTTCTGCTGACCGGGGTGTTGGCCTTGCTGCTGGCCCGGATGTTGACCTTGCTGCCCTTGGCCTTGACCGGGGTTCTGCTGCTGACCCGGATGTTGGCCCTGCTGTTGTCCCGGATGCTGACCTTGCTGTCCTTGGCCTTGACCGGGGTTCTGCTGCTGACCCGGATGTTGGCCTTGTTGTTGTCCCGGATGCTGACCTTGCTGTCCTTGGCCTTGACCAGGGTTCTGCTGCTGACCCGGATGTTGGCCTTGTTGTTGTCCCGGATGCTGACCTTGCTGTCCTTGGCCTTGACCGGGGTTCTGCTGCTGACCCGGATGTTGGCCCTGCTGTTGTCCCGGGTGCTGACCTTGTTGCCCTTGGCCTTGGCCGGGGTTCTGCTGTCCCGGACCACGTGCAGCTAGCACACCTTGTTGACCAGGATGCTGACCTTGTTGTCCTTGGCCTTGACCAGGGTTCTGTTGACCGGGGTTTTGCTGGCCAGGATTCTGACCTTGCTGACCTTGGCCTTGACCAGGGTTCTGCTGACCGGGGTTTTGCTGGCCAGGATTCTGACCTTGTTGACCTTGGCCTTGACCAGGGTTCTGCTGACCGGGGTTTTGCTGGCCAGGATTCTGGCCTTGCTGACCTTGGCCTTGACCAGGGTTCTGCTGACCGGGGTTTTGCTGGCCAGGATTCTGACCTTGTTGACCTTGGCCTTGACCTGGGTTCTGTTGACCGGGGTTTTGCTGGCCAGGATTCTGACCTTGCTGCCCTTGGCCTTGACCAGGGTTCTGTTGACCGGGGTTTTGCTGGCCAGGATTTTGACCTTGCTGACCCGGATCTTGTTGTCCCGGGTTCTGACCCTGCTGTCCTTGTCCTTGGCCGGGGTTTTGTTGGCCCGGATCTTGTTGACCAGGATTCTGGTTCTGGTCCTGATCGGGGTCAGGTTGCTGGCACTTGCCCTGATCCGGCGTTTGTTCACAGGACTGTTCGCCATCCTGCCCGCCTTGACCTGGGTTTTGCTGGCCTTGGCCCGGGTCTTGTTGGCCGGGGTTCTGTTGCCCCGGATTCTGTTGACCTTGATCTTGTCCCTGTTGACCCTGGCCTTGGCCCGGGTTCTGTTGGCCGGGGTTTTGTTGCCCCGGATTCTGCTGGCCTTGATCTTGCCCCTGTTGACCCTGGCCTTGGCCCGGGTTCTGTTGGCCGGGGTTTTGCTGCCCCGGATTCTGTTGACCTTGATCTTGCCCTTGTTGACCCTGACCTTGGCCCGGGTTTTGTTGGCCGGGGTTCTGCTGCCCCGGATTCTGTTGACCTTGATCCTGTCCTTGTTGTGCTTGGTTGGCCTGAGCTTGCGGCTGGTGAGCGAGTCGCTTGGCTGGCAACTCCCGCATCGTGGATGCCGGGTCGCGGTGGAAGCGATTCATGTATTCGTTGAGGCTGGCCGGATCGAGATCGGATGCAGCCTGTGCGCTGCCTATTGTGGCGACGCAGACGGCGATTAAGGTAAGACGATTCGTTTTCATAATGCTTTGGAACCTCCTGAACACTGTTTGCCCTGTCGCCGCGGCGTTTCCTCCCGCCGCATCGCACCCCGGGGCGCGAGCAGAAACAGTCTGTTGATTTCGATAAGTAATGCGATGCCATCGACCCTGTCGGGTCGGTCGGGAGTAACCGGTCATCCCCTGTTGCAGACGCACTTCTCCCTGCCAGCGGCCGACCCGACGGCAAAGCCGGGCCCGGCATGACGGCGCTGAGAAAGGCGACGCGACGTGAAATGACTCAGGCCGGAACCTGAAAAAAGAAATCGGAACGGATTACGGCGGTGCGATCCGGAGAGAGAGATCAGCCAGAGCGGTAGAACCGGAAGACAGCATGGGTTTTCCTCCTGCCGTGCCCATTTCTAATAAGAGAGGGTGAGGCATCGGCGTGCTATTGCTGAGATTCTTAATTAACAACCGTGTGGAATCACAGTAAGAGGGTTCTGCAAAAATGGCAACAACGTCTTTAGAAAAAATAATTTCGCGTTGCCGTGAGAACACAATTTTCGATATGACTCATCCGGTTCTGGTTATTGATTGGTATGCGTTGCCTTTTTATGAGAATTTTGCCGGATTTTTTATTTTTCCTGCTCATTTAGTGTAGATATTTGAACAAAAAGGACAAGCGGAAGAAGGAACCCGAGCACTCGCTATGCCGCCGGTATCAACATTTCAGCGTGCCTATCCCAAAAAACAAATTGCGGTACGTTCAACTATCTAAAAATCAAATTCCCACCTTCTTTAGGCAAGCGGCTTGCTTTTGCAGCCCGCTCCCTCCTGGGCTCGACCTCAATCAGCTCATCTGGAACAACCGCGCCAGATCTGGCTTGGCGCCGGTTTGGGCGCCTTACGGCAGAGTTGGATCAGGAGTCGAAACACCTGTCCTGCTGCGGATTCTCCAGCCCGAGACTTAGCAATTCCCTCGATGCTGCCTGACCTCATGAACAAGAGTCTGCACTGTCCACTTTGCATCACGTTTACGCTTTCCGATCAGCTGCTTATTGATGGGCAGACTGACTGAACTATTCGTCTTGTTTGGCAGAAAATCATAAAAATTGAACGGTCGAGCTGAAATGCTTTCAAAAGAAGAATGGCCTTCTGTACGGTTGTGATATTGCGGACTGATGCCGGTATATTTGGATTTAATTGCACAAATACACCATGAATTTCTTATCCGGATCGAGTAATTGTAAATTCTCTTCGTGCCGATGATGAAGATAGCCAAAAACCTCCTGGGCTTATATTGATGTCTTTGTGATGGTAAGAATCGGGAAAGTTATTGGCGGCAATCTTGTACAAAAAGCTGCGACGGGAATAAATGGAACAGAGTGGGGAAATAAGGAAGGGGTTGGTGCGGAGTCTGTCGGCTGCTCAGCAATTGATGTGGCGTATTATTATGAATTTATTTTATAGCGCTTACTGAGTCTTGCAGTTGATTTTCCTGAAATTTTCTATTGGGTCTGAGGCTTGTTCCGGCTACGCAAAAAAGTGGCCACGGATGAGTTTGGGAGGTGAGAAGGGGGCTTCAGCGCTGGATGATCCAGCACTACCGTCAGCTTGGTGCGGGTCAAAAAAATGCCCCGAAAGAACAGACAGTTCGCCCGGGCTAACAAAACCGGACGGCGGTGGCAAAAGGGCTGATCTTGTATAGTCCGCTCTCTTTTGCAGCCGGGCCGGGACGAGGGATTCCTGGCCGTTTTTTCGAGGAGGTTCGATGTACAAGAAATTACCGCTGTTGCTGTCGCTGGGATTGACCTGTCTGTTGCCGGCCTTTGCCGGCGAGCGTACCGAGCTGGCCCGCTCGATCGTCGATCGGCTGGTGCGCGAAGATGGCGGCCCTTACGCCGAAAGCGTGGCCACCACACTGCCCCTGCCGCGCGGCATGAGCAGTGGCGCCTTTGTCCAGGCATTGCAGGCTGTCTGGGTCGAGGGCAAGGAGAGGGTGGCCGTTTCGGTGCCCGAGCCGGTCAGGAAGTGGGGCAGCGGCGGCCAGATGGCGTGGCAGTTCAAGAATGCGGCACTGCAAGGCTATTTCCCGCAACTGTTCGAGACGATACGCAGCGGTATGGCGCGCCGGGGGCATCAGGTCAGCCTGGGGAAGAACGACCTGTTCCACGGGCATATCTTTGCGTTCGAGCGTGATGGCGTGCGCGACTTCGGCATCCTGTTCCATGCCAAGGAATACCCGAACGACCCGGATTTCGTCGAGCAGAACGGCGGCAAGGGCACCGACAGCGATTTCTCGACCCGTGACCGCAGTTACAAGCTGCGCAATTTCCTGTGGCTGGCGTCCGCCTCCAAGGTATGGTTGGTCCGCGCCGACAAGCCGGCCCTCAAGCCCCTGATCACCTCGGAATGGCTCGATCCGAACAGCGATGACCCGCTGCTGCGCACGCTCTATCAACTCCAGCTCCGCGCCGTCACCTTGCAGGATCAATATTTCGCCGAACTGGGCCAGCCGCTGGGCAGTATCAATTACTTCAAGTCGGCCACCATCGTGCAACTGACCGGCCAGCAACCAAGCCGTCATCCACCAAGCGATCTGCTTTACTTTTGAGCGTCCGGAGCGTCCGGAGCGTCCGGAGCGTCCGGAGCGTCCGGAGCGTCCGGAGCGTCCGGAGCGTCCGGAGCGTCCGGAGCGTCCGGAGCGTCCGGAGCGTCCGGAGCGTCCGGAGCGCTTTGTGGCTAGCGCAGGCCCGGTTAGCTCCGAGCCAGACATAGAGAGGATAAAGCCGAGAGCCGGGTGGGTTGCAGCGAGCACCTCGGGGTCCGAATCGACGGCCCGGAAGGGGGCTGTTGGCCGCAAAGCGGCGTAACGCACCGGGCTTCCGTCACATGCTGTCGCTCGATTGTCAGCGAGGACGGAAACAGCGGCGCGTTACGGCCTTTGGCCTGACGCATCCTACGAGACTTTGGCGTGTCGGGGCGTCTGGACGCGTCGTTGCGTGGCTGATCAGGCGGTCTTACCGGGTGGGTATCGAGCCTGCTGGCGCTGGGATTGCAGACGGTCGGGGAGCCGGTTGGCCTCCTCGAACCGTCTGGGTTGAAATAACCTAGACTATTGCAAAGAAATTTAAATATTCAATATAACCTGCGCCTGTACTTGCATAGGTTTTGCAGGTTATTTGCTATTAGAGCGGCAGCATTGACCCACAGCTTAAATCAGGCATTTGGCGATCAGCTCGGCATTGGTTTTGACTTCGAGCTTTTCGTGGATGCGCTGGATATGCGAGCGCACCGTTGCGGGTGACAGGTCGAGCCGGATGGCGATTTCCTTATGGCTCAGCCCCTCGGCCATCGCCTCGACCACGGTCAGTTCACGTCGGGTCAGCAGGTCGATGGGCAGCTTGCTGCGGGCCCAGATAAACCACAACCCTTCGATACGGCGTTTGGCCAGCACGATCTTGTCGCCGATGAATTCGTTTTCGCTGTCGCGCAGGAAGGCGGCAATCTCGGCCTGTGGCCAAGTCGGGTTCTTGCTGCGCCATTCGCTCTGCACCAGCGACTCGAAGCCGATTTCGTAATAGGACGGCATGCCCGATTCATCGCTGATGGCGCAGTAGCGGCGGTTCCAGGACTCCTCCGCCGCGCGGCGTTCGCGGTGATGGGCGCGGTGCTCGCGCAGCATATTGAGCACGCGGTCGAGCTCTTCGGTTTTTTCGAGCAATTGGCGGGTGCGTTCCTGCACCTCTTGCTCCAGATCGCTGTGGTAGCGGTCGAGCTTGCGCTGCATCTCGTAGGCTTCGACGGCCCGGCGGGTGGTCAGCAGGAAATCATGCCGGTCGAAGGGCTTGATGATGAATTTGTAGATCTCGGCCTTGTTGATCGAGTCAACGATGATGTTGATATCGAGATAACCGGTAACGATGATGCGCAGCACCCGCGGCAATACCGGGGTCAGACGCTGGAACAGCTCGACCCCGGTCAGGCGTGGCATGCGCTGGTCGCTGATGATGCAGGCGAGCATGGCGGGATCGGCAAGCTGGTCGATCACCGCCAGGGCGTCTTCGCCGTCCACCGCCTCGAGAACGGTGTAGTAGGGCGATAGGATCTGGCTGACGACCCGGCGGTTGTGTTCCTCATCGTCCACCACCAATACGATGGAACGATCGGTTTCGTCCGCTTGCTTCGCTTCAAGTTGTTCAAGTTTTTGCGAATTGAAGAACGACATGGACGGGCTTTCCTGACGGCTGTGAAAGTGGACCCGCGCCATGCGGCCGGGCCGGCAGAAACCTGGCCATTGCATCGCGCACCATTGGGGGCTCCTCCCCGATGCAGATGGCCATCAGGGCGATTATCCAACGTTCCGCCGCCTGCCCCAAATCGCGTAAGTCCGGCGAAGCCGCCACAGCAGTCCATTTCTGGCGAAAATCAGCTCAAAATCCGCGACTTGCGGCCCATGAGTGGAAAAAAACGGCGTGATTGCCCTTTGATCCGCCAATCAGCTCCGAGTGTCGAGAAGCGCGGATTTTGTGCATGACACACCGGTTTCCTCTCCCAGGCAGGCAGAAGCGGACAGTGTCCGCCTCCCCTGAACCACTTCCCTCAACGGCCAAACCGCCCAAGCGCCGCCAGCGTTTCCTGCTGCAAAGCGGCCAGCAATGTTGCCGCATCACGATGCCGCAACAGCGGTGCTGCCTGCCCGGCCCACAAGGACATCAGATCGGCCCGTCCCTGCTCGGTGGCAGCCGGGCGCAGGCGAGCGGTCAGCCAGTTCTGGATCGGATAGGGCGCGGACTGTTTGACTTCTTCCATCAGACGATTGCGGATGCTGCGCGCCAATCGCCCGCTGAAGGCCCGGGTCAGGCCGGTATGGCGGGCGTCGGGGCTGAACAGCCGCTCCCGATGCAGGGCGCTGGCGTTCGATTCGCGGCAGGCGAGAAAAGCCGTGCCGATCTGTGCCGCCGCTGCACCCAGGGTCAACGCGGCGGCCACGCCCCGACCGTCGGCGATGCCGCCGGCCGCGATCACCGGACAGTGCACCGCATCCGCCACCTGGGGAATCAGGGCGAAAGTGCCGGTCAGCGAATCCTCGGCCCGGCGCAGAAACGAGACCCGATGGCCGCCTGCCTCAAAGCCCGTTGCGACCACCATATCGACGCCCGCCTGTTCGAGTGCGCAGGCCTCGTCCACCGTGGTGGCGGCCCCCACGGTGGTGATCTCGAGTTCGCGGCAACGCTGCAAGATCTCGGGCGCCGGAATGCCGAACACAAAGCTGAACACCGCCGGTCGCACCGCCAGCAACGCTTCGACCTGTTCCTGATAGGGCGGCATAAAGCGTGCCGGTCGGGTCGGCAGTGCGACGCCCAATTCCTGGAAATAAGGCGCGAGGGTGGCGAGATAGCCATCGAAGCCTTGGTCGTCGAGGGGCGGGGCGTCGCTTTGTTCGTGTGGAATCCACAAATTCAGCGCAAACGGCCGCCCGGTCCGTTGCCGGATCGCTGCTGCCGTGTCGCGGATCGCGGCGGCGTCGAGATGATGCGCCCCGAACGAGCCAAGACCGCCGGCTTCGCTGACGGCTGCGGTCAGCTCGACCGAGGACAGCCCGCCGCCAAACGGGCCTTGGACCACGGGTAGGCGCAAGCCCAGGCGACGGGTGAAGTCGGTGGCGGGCCAGGGGTTCATTGGGCGGCCCCTTCGGCTGCCAGGGCCGCCTTGACCGCGGGCCGCTCGGTCATCTGGCGCAGCGCGGCCTGCAAGGAGGCCAGATCGCTCAGATCAAGGCCGACATAGCCGGCCCAGCGCGTGACGGTAAATAGATAGGCATCGGCGACGGTAAAGCGCTCGCCATGGAGATAAGGGCCGTGCTGCTGCAACTGGGCATCGACCCATTCGAATTTCTTGCGCAGCAATGCGCGCAGCTTCTGATGGGTGTCGGCACTCAGCTCTCGGTTGAACAGCGGGGAAAACGCCTTGTGCAGCTCGGTGCTGATGTAGTTCTGCCATTCCAGCACCCGGTAGCGGGCCGGGTCGCCTACCGGCGGCAACAGGCCGTGATCGGCGCGGTCGGCGATGTACTGGGCAATGATGGCGCCCTCACTCAGATAGCTGCCGTCTTCAAGCTGAAGCAGCGGCACCTGACCCTTGGGATTGATGGTGTAGTAATCGATGCCGTCGGCCGTCAGATGGCTGTTGAGATCGACTTTGACCAGCTCGACCGGCACGCCGGCCTCACGCAAGACGATATGGGGAGAAAGCGAGCAGGCATTGGGAGAGAAGAACAGTTTCATGACAGGGCTTTCTAGAAGTGGGTGAAAACGGCTGTCATCGTATGGCGCGGGCGAAACACGATAAATATGGGATCATGCATTTCATTCATTACATCAGGTAAAGAATATGGCGCGCCAATTCGGTGCCACCATGCTGGGCAGTATCGAATTGTTCTGTCTGGCGGCGGAGCTGGGGAGCTTTACCGCAGCCGCTACTGCCTGCGGCCTGACGCCGGCTGCCGTCAGCCGGGCGATTTCGCGCCTGGAGGAAAAACTCGGCACCCGGCTGTTTGTCCGCACCACCCGCCGCATCCGCCTCAGCGAAGGCGGCGAAGCCTATTACCGCCAATGCCGTCAGGCGCTGGGCCAGCTCAACGAAGCCGAGCGCGAATTGACGGGCCAGCAGTCCTCACCGGTCGGCACCGTCCGACTCAGCCTTCCCACCCCCTTCGGCCACTATCGGGTCTTGCCGCTACTGCCGGCATTCCGGGCGCGCTATCCGGCGGTGGAGCTCGAAGTACAGCTGAGTAACCGCAATATCGATTTCGCCAGCGACGACTACGATCTGGCGGTCCGTGGCCGCAATCCGCCCGACTCGGGTCTGGTGGTACGTAAGCTCGAAGAGGCGGAACTGGTGGTCGTGGCCTCTCCCGACTATCTGGCCCGGGCCGGCGTGCCGCACAGCCTGGCCGATCTGCCGCAGCACGACTGTCTGCAATTCGTGCTGCCAAGCAGCGGCCAGCGGGTGAACTGGCTGTTTCGGGAGCAGGGCCACGATATCGATCTGCCAACCCGGGGTGGCATCTGTTGCAGCGAAGACCTGTTGGGCGGCCTCACCCTGGCCCGGCACGGTGGCGGCCTGTTGCAGACCTGCCGCTTTATCGTCGAACGCGATCTGGCAGCGGGAACGCTGGTCGAGGTGATGCAGGACTTCGGCGGCCGCTCGCGGCCGTTTTCTCTGCTCTATCCGCGCAACCGCCATATGCCGCTGCGGGTGCGGGTACTGATCGATTTTCTGCTGGCCGAAGTCGGCAAAGTCGTCGCCAAGTCTGGGTGAGGGCTACGCGGCTGAGCTTTGACGTCCATACCCTTCCGATTCCGGATCGACTGGAAATCCGCTCAGACCATGCCGCCGAGCCAAGGTGGCCAGACAGGTTGGAATGCCCAGACACCCGTTCAAGCGAAAAGCCCGTGTGCCTGTCCGCCGGCAAGGGGCAGAAGGCTTGCTGGAGGCCGAGGCGCGAGGCAGGGGGATCTCCGCTACACTTCGATGCGCCCTTGCTCGATACCCAGTGTTGGCGCTACTGGAACATTCAAGAAAAACAAATATCCTGCAAAACAGTTGCTAGATATATAGCTGTTAACAAAAACAAATAAATAATATTTCGCTGAAACTGTTTCTCCCTGCCTTTACCCTCGACGGATTTGCCTAAACCTGTCGTGGCGATGAACGTCTGTTCTTGCGTAGGAATCGAGCGCTAGCGGTCGATTCCGTTTTGCTTGCCCGGCCGAGGTCGGGCAATGCCAGTTCTGTACCGAGGAGGAAGTTCCATGCAGCAAACCGAGCGCCATACCCGTACTGAAACCGATTCGATGGGCGCCATCGAAGTGCCGGCCGATCGTTATTGGGGGGCGCAGACCCAACGTTCCATCGAGAATTTCCCGATCGGGGTCGAGCGCTTCACCTGGCAGGCACCGATGATCCGGGCGCTGGGCATTCTGAAAAAAGCAGCAGCCCAGGCCAATGTCGAGCTGGGCGAAGTGCCGGCCGAGCTGGGCAATCTGATCGTGCGGGCGGCTGACGAGGTGATCGAAGGCCGGCTCGACCGGCATTTCCCGCTGGTGGTGTTCCAGACCGGCTCGGGCACCCAGTCGAATATGAATGCCAACGAAGTGATCTCCAACCGCGCCATCGAACTGGCCGGGGGCGTGCCGGGCAGCAAGAATCCGGTTCACCCCAACGACCATGTCAACCGTGGTCAGTCGTCCAACGATACCTTCCCGACGGCCATGCATATCGCGGTGGTCGAGCAGATGCACCGCCGTCTGTTTCCGGCCGTCTCGCGGCTGCGCGACACGCTGGCAGCCAAGGCCGAAGCCAATCGCGAGCTGGTCAAGGTCGGCCGCACCCATTTGCAGGACGCCACCCCGATCACCCTGGGCCAGGAAATCGGCGCCTGGGTTGCCCAGCTCGATTTCGGGCTGGCCAGCGTGCGGGCGGCGCTGCCGGGCGTGTATGACCTGGCCATCGGCGGCACGGCGGTCGGAACGGGCCTCAATGCCCATCCGAAATTCGGCGAGCGGGCGGCTCACCATATTGCCGAGCTGACCGGCTATCCGTTCCGCAGCGCCGACAACAAGTTCTTCGCCCTGGCGGCCCACGATGCCCTGGTCAATGTGTCGGCCAGCCTGCGCACCCTGGCCGGCGGGCTGATGAAAATGGCCAACGATGTGCGTTGGCTCGCCAGCGGCCCGCGCAACGGCATCGGCGAGCTGACCATTCCGGAAAACGAACCGGGCTCGTCGATCATGCCGGGCAAGGTCAACCCGACCCAGTGCGAGGCGATGACCATGGTGTGCGTGCAGGTGTTCGGCAACGACGCCGCCGTGGCGTTTGCCGGCTCGCAGGGCAATTTCCAGCTCAATGTGTTCAAGCCCGTGATGGTGCACAACGTGCTCGAAAGCATCGAATTGCTGGCCGATGCCTGTCTGGCCTTCCACGACCATTGCGCCGTGGGCATCGAACCCAATCGCGAGCGCATCCGGGAGAATCTGGACAAGAACCTGATGCTGGTGACGGCGCTCAACCGCCATATCGGTTACGACCGTGCCGCCCAGATTGCCAAGAAGGCCCATCACGAAGGCACCACCTTGCGCGAAGCAGCGCTGGCGCTGGGCTATCTGACCAGCGAGCAGTACGAGCAGTGGATTTCGCCGGTGGAGATGACCCGGCCTTAAGCTCGTCTGCGCTCGTCCCAAGTAAAACAGCCATGCTGGGCAAAGCATGGCTGTTTTTTTCTATCCGGGCTGTCGCCCGACATGAATCGCTCAGAAGCCGCTCGACGACTTGAACGCAGCGGTCGATTCGCCGCCCGGGGGCGTCACCAGCGTGCCGTCGGCGTTGAACCACACCTGCACCATCTTGACCGTCGGGGTCAGGCTCTGCCAGCGATAGACCACTGCACCCTGAATCCGGATCGTGGCGCCCGCATCGTATTGGCAGCCCATGGTCTGATTGACCTGATCAAGCGTCATGCCGACCTTGATGGCATTGAACGCGGCGGTGGTGAAATTGGCCGAGGAGCAGGTCGGTGCCACCGGGGTGGCCGGACGGCTGCCGCCGATGCTGTGGATCTGGCCCACCGAGATCACCACATTGGTGTAGATGGTGTCACCGACCTGGACCGAATCGACGGTCAGGCGGTTGGTGGCAGGGTCGTAGGAATTGGCGTGCGCCAGGGCGGAGGCAGCCAGAACGGCCGGAAACAGCAGGCGGGCAGCGAATTTTTTCACAGGTAGAAGTCTCCGAAAGTGGAAGTACGGATCAGCCACTGTCGCATTGCCCGCAGCGGGCTAGACCGCGACGCGGCGGCATAGCCTCGCATGAATGGGAAGATTTCGCATCTGCCGACGACCCTAAACGAATGTTTTTTGCTAATCGAACCGTCGCAGCCAGCTCAGGGTTTCTGTTATCGCATCGAGTCCACTGGGCACCCGGAACAAGCCATCACGATAGTTTTCAAAGCGCAGCGGCTGTAGATGACGAGCGACCTGACGGTAGGCTTCGGCAATATTGCCAGTCTGCAAGTCGCCCAACTGCGGGTCGATGCCGGCCTGGATGACCACGCCGCCCGAATAGGTCCGCACCTTGCAAAACGGCTCCAGTGCCGCCCGCATCGCATCGAGTCCGCCTGACTGCTGCACCAGATCGTCATTGAGCACGGTCAGCCAGTTGACCGATTTGATCCGGTCGTGCACCGCGCCGGTTTCAAGCGAGAAGCGCGGGCTGTTGAGGATGTCGAGGCCGGGGAAGCGCTTGATCAGCGATAGCGCCTGCGCGGTGTTCTGCTGCATGCCCGGCGCAAACAGCAGGGCATAGCCGGCCGAGCCGTGGACGGGTTGGCACAGTTCGCACCAGCGCAGTACCAGCGTCAGCAGCAGCTCGAAGCGGGGGATATCGTCCTGGCAGATCGGGAAGGTGGCACAGACGAAGGACAGTTCGTGTTCCTCGCGCCGGCTGATCAGTACCGAGGCTTGATAGGGCGGAATATCGTCATTGGGCAGACCGATGTCGACTGCGCCGAACAGCGCGCCGCTATAGCCGCTGTCTATCGGATATTTGTCGAGATCGGCACGAAGCTGGGCGCTCGGGTCGCCGCTGAATTTGACCGCCCGCCGCTTGTCGCGCAGCAACAGGGCATTGACCCGCTCCGGAAAGGTCTGCCAGTAGTCGCTCAGAAATTGCGCGGCCCGCTCGCGCAGCACGGCGCGGTCGATATCGGGCAGGAACAGCTCGACCGCCAGGCCGAACTTGGCGGCCGGGCCGGCATTGGCGCGGGCATAGGGCAGATGAAGCCGGTCCAGCGCAGCGAGGCCGCCCTGACGTTGGATCAGCTCGGCGATGACTTGATGGGGTTCCATGGCGTAGAGGCAAGTGGGGGTCAGGGAATCGGCACCAGATTGCGCGGCGGAAACAGCCGCGACACTTCGGACACCACAAAGATCAGTACCAATGCAGTGCCGGTCACCTTGAGGCCGGTGGTCGAAGTCAGTGCCTCGCCGAATTCGTCGAGCAGGCTGCGGGAGGGCGCAGGAACCGGGACGGGCACAGGTACCGGAACCGGCACGGGCGCCGGGGTCGGATCGGGCGGGTCGCAGTCGCAGCGGTCCTCGACCCGGAATTCCTCGAAATTATCGGCGCTGCCGGTGCGTTCGCGGGCGATACGCTGGTAGTCGCGCTGCGCTTCCGGTGTCAGCACATCGTCACCGAACTTCATATCGAACAGCCGGGTGATATTGCCGTTGCCGTCGGTGCGCGCCACATCGAGCCGGCGCGAATTGGGCCGGATATAGTTCGATGTCGGCACATTGGGGTTGTTGCGGCTGCCGATCATATTCCAGTTATTGCCACGGTCAAACGGCACTTCGCGCCACATCGGCGCATCGGCGCGCGGGTAGCCGTTGTCGTAGTAGGTGTCGTCGATCTTGTTCTTGACGCAGTCCTGGAACGTCTGCCCCGGCGCCAGCCGGCCGCGCAGGGCGTTGAGGCAGTCGCAGGCCATTTCGCACAGCTCGTCGAAGAATTCCTGATCGGCCTCCGGCAGATCGCGTTGGCGCAGGCCGGCCAGATTCACCGTGTTGCGGTGATTCATGAACATCTTGTCAGTCAGCCGGCAGGCGGGTCTGCGCTCGATCATCACATCGAAAGAGTGGCTGATCCAATCGGCCTCGGCCATATTCACGCCCGACACGATGCCGCCCATGATGCCCTGCTCGTCGTAGATGCTGCGGGCAAACCGGCTGCCCAGCTTGGCGATCATATTGCCGCCATCGGCATAGACGGTGGTGCTGCCCTGGACCAGGGTATGCGAGTAGGCCTCGTTCTCGTAGGGCATGGGCAGACCCTTTTCCGGGGTCTTGCAGACATCGGGCAGGGTGTTGTGGCTGATGCCTTGGCTGGCCCGGTGACACAGGGTCAGGCGGTTGACGTTGATGGTGATCGCCATGGCTGCACCTCCGGCAGGGCGGGAATCGGTTGGGTAGCGCCCAACAGCGCGGCACCGCGCAGCGGGTCGTCCGAACTTGCCAGTACCAGCTGGGTGCCGGCCTGCGGCCGCTGCCACAGCGAATAGGCCGCCAGCGCCAGATGGGCGATGGCGCTGGCGCTGCCCAGGTCGCCGCTGGCCAGGGCCGGTGTGAGGGTCTGCCAGTCGGCCTGCAGCACATCGCTGAGCCGCAGCGCCGTAAAACCGTACTGGTCGGCCCGGTACGGCTCGCCGTTGAGGTCAGCCAGCACACAGTCGATCGGGTTGATCGAGCCGGCTTGGCTCAGCGCCTGCCGTACCGCTTGCGTCAGTCCAAGCCCGGTACACGGCTCGGGACAGCGATAAGTCATCGGTTCCGCGGCCGTGGCGCAACCCAGCAGCGTCGCCCAGCCGGCCACCGGGTCGTTCAAGCGGGCCAGCGCCAGCGCGGCGGCGCCTTCAGCGGGAATCCGCCCATAAGGCTGCGGCCGGAAACGACCGCGCCAGGGCTCATGGGCGCCGTGCAGCAGGGCTTGCAGATCGAGCCAGGTCAGTGCATCGGCGCTCAGGTCCGCCTCAACCGCCAGGATCACGGCCAGCGCGTCGGGCCGCTGCGCCAGCGCTGCTGCTGCCTGCCCCAGCGCGGTCATCCCGGCCGCGTGGCCGCCCAGCACCGGCTCGATGGTTTCCCAAGGCAGCGGCGAGCGGCGCACGGCTGAGCTGAGCCGCTCGAACAGGCCGGCCGGCAGGGCGGGACGGTGGTTCGGGTCGGGCAATACCAGCCACAGCAGACTGGGTGGCCAGGGGCGGTCGCTGCCAAGCTGGCGTTCGAGCCGACAGGTCAGATTGTCGAGTGCGGCCAGCGCCAGGGTTTCCCAACGTGCCGCAGCAAAAGGCTGCTCGGCCGGAAAACAGCTCACCTTGGCGGGAATGCCGGCGCGGTCGAGATAGTGCGGATGCGCCTGCAACAACGACAGTTGGCTGCGCACGGCCGTGTCGGCCAGTTCCATGGTCGGGCCCGACGGAAAGCCGCAGGCAGCGGCGACGATCGTGATGGCCGGGGTCATATGCTCGCTTCCTGCGGGACGGGTAGGGGCGGCGGGTCGAGTGGGCGGCGTTTCTCGCTGATCCGGGTGCGGTCGAGCCGGTTGACCTTGGGGTGACAGGGCAGGGTCATATGGTGGACCACACTGAAGCGCGGAAAGTCGGGTTCGAGGATCAGGCTGTGGATCACCGAGCGGCTGATACTGCGGCTGCCGTCTTCAAACCGGGTCTGGAAGGCCAGGGTCAGCCGGGGCAGCCGAAAAGCCAGCCGTCCGCCGACGGCAAAGCCCGGTGGCGTCAGATTGATCAGCACCACTTCCTCGCCGCCCCGCAGATAACCGGCCACCTGTTGCTCGGGCGGGGCAAGCTGCCAATGGCGCGGGTCGAGATCGTTGGGGGGCAGCGGATAGCGCTGTTCGCGCCAATGCCGGTCATAGGTGCCGGCCCAGCGGCGCCGCGCCGGCCAGTGGCTGGCGATCGGGCCGAAACTCACCGGTGGCGGCCGGTCATCCTGGCGATAGATCGGCTGGTCGATCGATTCGAGATTGGGCAGCCACAGCCGTCCCGCCTCATCGGCCACCAGGCCGCGCCCGACCGGATTGTGCTGCGGCGCCGGCGCATCCCCTTCCGGCCCACCGAAGGCCCGCTCATAGACCAGCGGCATCTTGAGAAACGGCTCGGCGGGTCCGATCGAGGCAAACAGCAAGCCATGCTGCCATTGCCGGTCGCCGTGGACACGGGCGGAACGGCTCAGATTGCCCACCTTGAACCCGACCAGCAGCTCGCTGACCGGCTGGCCATCCTGGGCGTAGGCGTGGCCGTTGAGCAGGATATCGGTGGCGGCCTTGCTCGGGCCGAGGTCGGTGCCGTAACACAGGCTCTCCAGACCAGGGTGCGGCTGCGGGCCGCTGTGGACCGGTGGCTGCTGCGCCGCCAGTCTGGTGCTGCCGTCGGGCAGGATGTCATAGGTCGCCTTGACCGCCACCACCCAGATTTCCGCCCCGGAAGGATCGCGCAGCCAGCCGCTGTCGGCGGCATAGGGCGTGCGGTTGTCGAGTGCCCACATGGCGGTCAGTTCAGTTCGATCTGGCCACCGGCGATCCGGTTGATGCCTTCGGCCTCGCTGAGGATATAGTCGCCGCGCAGCGCGATCTTGCCGTTGGGGTAGAGGGTGATGCTCGAACGGCCGCAACGCAGCGTGATGCGCCGGTTGGATTCGAAGATCAACTCATCTTCGATCGCGGGCGGGGCCGGAGTCGGGGCGGTGGGGGCTTCGTCATAGGCAGTGGTCAGCAATAGTTCGATCTCAGGGTTCATGGCGAAGCCTTTGCGTGCAAAGTGGGGAACAGGGCGCGCTGTGTGGCCGCCGGCAATTCGGTCGGGAACAGCGGCCCGCGCAATAGACGCTGACGATGCTCGGCCGCGAGCCGACGCCAGGGCAGAGGACCGCCGTACAGCACCGCGTCGAGCCACGGTAGCGTCAGCGGCTGACCGAGAAAATGGCGGCGGTCGCGGGCAAAACGGCTTGCCTGTCGTCGCCACCACTGCCGAAAGCCCTGGGCATCGGGCCAGGGCAGCGAGTCATCAGCGTCACGCGGCGGAATATGGTCTTCGGCCTCGCTGCGCGCCTGATCGGGCCGGGGCGCCAGCCAGCCGTCGCGGGCCGGGTCGGAACCGGTCAGCAGCATCAGCGCGGCCGCCGCGATGCGGCTGTGGTGCGGATCGTCCAGATAGTCGAGCAAGATGGGCACCGCTGCCAGATCGCCACGCCAGCCCAGGGCGCTCAGATAGACACGCCGCGCATCGTCGCGCTGGGCCAGCGCCTCGACCGGTGCAGCCGCCCCAATCGGGTCATGCAGCGCCAGACAACGCAAGGCGGCAGCCGCCACTACCGGGTCGTCGCCATGGATCAGCGCCAACAGTCCGTCTCGTGCCAGGGGTCGGTATTCGGCCGAACACAGCAAAAGCAATATCTGGGTGGCCGCCAGTCGCACCCCGGCTGCCTCATGGCGCAGATACGATTGCGCCGCCCGCGCCATCTGTGGGTCGCCCAGATGACGCACGAAATGCAGCGCGTGCTCGGCAATCGAGGGCGTCGGGTCGAGCGTGCGCATCCAGCCCAGGGTGTCGTCGATGGTGCCGGGCAGATGGAAATGGCGCTGGCTGACGATCTGAATACGCAAAGCCGGTGGCAACTGGCTCAGTCGCTGGATAAACAGCGGCGAGACCGGGGCCCAGAGAAAAGCCGCCGTAAACGCGCCTTGCAGATCGGGAATCGCCACGATCAATGCACAGCAGGTGTCGAGCAAGGCAGTGTCCCTGGCCGCCAGCGCATACAGCGTGAGCGCGAAGGTCTCGTTCTGGCGCAGGGGCTCCTTCAGCCAGGCCTGCATAGGCGCCCGCGCCGGTTCGCCCAGCCATAACAGCGAATCGAGCGCACTTTGCAAACGGTCGTCGTGCTGCCACAGCGCATGGAAATCGAGAGTGGGATTGCGCAGCACCTTGGCCCGCCGCTGCCAGTCCAGCATCAGCAGATCGGCGTATTGATCGGCCAGCCGCTCATGATTGCGACCGGCCAGCGGATGCAGCACTGCGCCAGCAGGCACGGCAGGAGGCGATGCAGCAAGACGGGAAGCAGCGATTGTCATGGCGCGAAAGCGAAGCCGGTTGGAGGCAGGAAATTGATAGCGCGCTTTTAGGACATTTGTAATCAGGCGAAAGCGCTATCTCGCGTTGGAAATATAGCGAAGTCACAGCTTGCAGCGTAAGCCCGATTTCGACCTTGCTGATACGGAAACAATTCACAGCCTGAAAAAAGCGGCAAGTAAAAGGAGATTTGTAAACCTAATTCATAACAATGGTTTATGAAATATGTTCACAGGCTCATATAAGGCTTTCAGGCCAAGCTTCGTAAACCATTATTGCTGCTGTGTTTGTCGCGCTTTTTGCGGATAAGGACCGTCCGACTCTGCGCCCGATTGACTCTGGTATTGGAGGGCGGCAGCAGCAGAGATGAATAATGAGGCGGGAATGGCGTAGATGCCCGGTAAGAATGGCGAGGGAAAGCTGGCGTGCTTGGGCGTCTGGATTTTTATTTGACGGGAGGTGAAGAGGCTTTGATCTTGAATGAGAGAGAAAGTGCGTGATTTTATTTATTTATATTCTATGTGCGGCCCATGTGTTGCAGATATATTGCAGAATATTTTCTAGAAAAGAGTGAGTATCCAAAAAACGGCTCCCGTTGCAACCGCAGCACGGGAGCCGTCCTGTTTTTACTTTCTGGGGGTTTTGTCGAGCAATATCCTGATGGCCAGATCAAGCTGGGTATCGCGTCCGTATAGCCCGATTGGCAGGTCAACCGGCAGATCAACGCCGCGCGACACGCCTTCGAGCGGTTCCCCGGTGCGGGTGGCGATCACGTTGCCGAACGGCAGGCGCAGCATCGAGCCGTCCACCAGTTGGCGGCCGCTGGTGAAGATCACCCAGCCAGCCCCCGGCTCGCCGATGATCGGACCGAGCTTTTGCGAGCGGTAGCCTTCGGTAAAGACTTCGCCATCGGACAGGGTGATCTTGTTGGTCACGAGCACGGTCAGTTTTTCCAGGGCCGGCGAGCCCACCCCGGCCCGGCCCGGCAGTTGGGGCAGGCCGCGCGGCACCACCTTGAAGTGGCTCTTGCGGCTCAATACATCGAGCACATGGCTATCGACATAGCCGCCGAAGTTATTGCGCACATCGATCACCACGCCGTCGCGTTTCTGGTTGTCGGCGTCGAGATCGAGCAGAAACTGCCGCAGCGCCTCATCCGACATATTGATCAGATGGACATAACCGACCCGGCCGCCGCTATGCCGATCGACATAGGCGCGGTTGACCTCCACCCATTCGCGGTAGCGCAGCGTGGCCTCGTCGGCATAGTTGATCGGCTTGACCGTCACCTCGCGTGTGCCGTCCTCGCCGTTTTGCAGCGTCAGCGTGATCTTGAGGCCGATCTTGCCGTTGAGCAGCGAGTCGGGGTTGGTCTGGGCATCGACGGGCTGGCCGTCGATGGCGCTCAATAGATCGCCGATCCGCCCCCCGGCCAGATCGAGCGGTCCGTTGGGCACCACGCCTGTCACCAGCAGCTTGCCGCCGCGTGAGGTCAGATTGACCGCGAGTCGACCGGTTTCGGTGATGGTGTCGCGTTTGGGGGCGGAGATGCCGGTATGGGAGACATTGAGTTCCCCCAACAGCAACAGAATGGTGCGGCGCAGCTCGTCGCGGGTACGGGCGCCATGGGCGTAAGGAGTGAAACGGGTGGCCAGCACCTCCCATTCCTTGCGCTGCCCATCATAGAAATGCTCGCGCAGCAGTTGCAGCGTCTGGGCAAACAGCTGGCGCTTGTCGGCCTCGAAATCGACCTCGATCTGGGCGTCGAATTGCAGAGTCTTGGCTTTGCCATCGATGCCGACTGCCTGAATACGGCCTTCCTGCAAGAAGTAGACAGTCTGGCCATCGGCACTGAACTGCGGGAATTGCTTGCTGCCGGCGCTATGGGTCAACTGACGGGTCGGATTGTCGCGCACGGTAGGGTCAAGCGAATGGAGCCACAGGTTCTGCCGACCGGCCACGGTGGCGACCACGGCGAGCTGGCGGCCGTCGGGGCGGAGGGCGAAATACTGGACATCGAGCCCGATCGGCAGCAGCCGGTTGCGCTCCAGTGCCCGGTCAAGCTGCCACGGACCGGCCTTGGCCGCCGTTTCGCCGGCAAATACCGGGCGCGGCGCGGCCAGATCGACTGCACCGACCTGACCCTGGTCGCTATGCGGGAACAGGCGCATCAGCAAGGTGCCCCCGTCCGGGGTAAACAGCAGCAGCGGGTTGCCGTTGCCCTGGTCATCGGGCTTGTACCAGACCCGTTTGCCCATGGCCGGGCTGGCGTAACGGCTCACCGGCACCGCAGCGCCCTGATCGGCCGGCACCAGTTGGACGGTACGGTAGAGCCGCTCACCGATTGCCGCCACCGCCAGCCAGCGGCCATCGGGCGACCAGGTCAGGGCGCCGTCGTTCCAGACCGGCGGACGACCGACCAGCCCACGCCAGCGTGAAGTTTCCGTACCGGTTTGCAGATCGAGCAGCCGCAATTCTTCGCCATCGCGCATAAAGGCCAGCTGACGGCCATCGGGCGAGAAACGCGGCATGGCGTCGCCCTGGCCGTGCTGGGTCAGCCGGGTCTCGCGGTTGCTGGTGAGGTCGAAACGGTAGAGCCGCCCTGGGCCGTCGCGCTCGGAGACATAGACCAGGCTGTTGCCGTCAGGCGCCCAGCTGATCTGATGTTCGGCCGCCGGCGTGCGGCTCAGATTGCGCGCGCTGCCGCCTTCGAGCGGCGCCAGCCAGATTTCGCCCCGGGCGATAAAGGCCAATTGGCGGCCATCGGGCGACAGGGCCAGCTCTTCGGCCTGGTCGGCGACTGCGAGCTTTTCCTGGCCAGGACCGGTGGCACTGCCGGTCAGCTTGACCTCGATAGGCTGGGCCCGCCGGCTGACGATATCAAAACGCCATAGCCGGAAATCCCGCTCGAACAGAATGCTCTGGCCATCCCAGGCGATGCTGGGCCACAGCACCCGGCCCTGGCGGAAATCGGTCAGTTTCTCGGCCTTGCCCTGGCGGCTGCGGCGCCACAGATTTTCCTGACCGCCCCGGTTGGAGACGAAATACAGCCGCTGACCCTTGGCATCCCACATCGGCCAGGTGTCGCGGGCGCCCGGTTCGGACAGACGGCGGTATTGGCCGCGCTCCCGCAGCCACAGCTCGCTCTGATCGATATGCGAGCCGCCGCGCCGCCACCATTGGTCAAAGCCGCGTGCGGCCACGGCCAGACTGTCGCCATCGGGCGAGATGGCCGGATAGCTCTGGTCGACATAGCGCTCGCCCGTGACCCACTGCGGCATTCCGCCTGCCACATTGACGCGCCAGATATCGTTCATCCGCTGGATATTGCGGGCAGGCGAGGCGAAGTAGAACCACTGACCGTCGCGCGACCAGCCACCGGGCTGTTCGAGCCGGTCGTCGAAGGTCAGACGGGTGGTGCGGTTGTCCTGGAGGTCGAGCAGATAAAGATCGCCATTGCCGCTGCGGGTCGAGGCAAACATCAGCCGGCGGCCGTCGGGCGACCATTGCGGCCGCGATTCGGTGGCCGGATGGGCCACCAGCAGCCGGGCTTCGCCACCGCTGGCGGGGACGGTCCAGATATCGCCGCCCGAGACAAAGGCAATGGTGCTGCCATCGGGCGACAAGGCGGGTTCGGTCAGGGTGGGAAGGCCGTCGGCCAGCGCGCTGATACTGAGCGCAGCCAACAGGGCGGAACGCAGGGGCATCGAGGGTGTCCTGTCTGTGAGGGGAGATGGGCCGGCAAGGGGCCAAGGCGGCGATTGTGGCGAGCCGGTGCGGCAGCCGTCCAGCCGGGCGCGCCAGGGCTTCGGCGATGGCGTAAACTTGCAACAGGCGCGTTCCGCCTGATTCCCAAGACTGTGAGCCTGCCGTGCACTTCGAACATCTGATCGAAATCAACGACCCCAATAATCCGATGCTGACCCCGTTGAGCGTGGCCCAGCTCTGGCGTGGACTGATCCACCGCGCCGAATCGCCCGGCGAGTTTCTCGACAATCTCGACGATGCCACCATCACCTTGCGTGAAGAAGGCTTTATGGAGCGCCAACTGCGCTTTGGCAGTCTGCTGGTGCATGACCGCATCTGGTTCGAGCCGCAAAGGCGCGTCCGCTATGAAACGACCCCAAGCGAGCAACACGGCGGCGGATCGCTGACCATGACCATCGAACAGCCCGAACCCGGGCGGCTGTTTCTGCGCTTTGTCTATCACACCCCGCTGTCCGAACAGAACGGCGGCAACGAAGAAACCCAATTCATCCCCTATATCAAAGCCGCTTACCGCGACGCCGACGTGCATACGGTCCGGGTGATCCGCGAGATGGCTGAACGTGGAGATCTGGGGATGTGAAGGTGTCCGGAGCCGTGGACGCCGCCCCAATGAAAAACGCCTGCCACTGTGGCAGGCGTTTTTTGCGGCCTGTGCAAGTTGTTGTGATAAGGTTTTATTTTTGTTTGTATCCGGCTAAATGTCTTGCAGACGTTTTGCAGGATTTTTTCTAGAAATCCTTAATGGGCCGCAATGGGCTGTTTGGACTTGCCCATCCGCTCCAGCACATGCCCCCCCATCCCGACTGCCAGGGTTTCTTCGCCCAGGAACACCTGGCCGATATTTTCCTGGCTGAGCAGACGGGCTTCCTCCTCGTTATGGCTGCGCAGGATGATTTCGACGGCGGGGTTCAGGGTGCGGGCGATTTCCACCATCTTGCGGACCTGGAAGGTATCGGGCGTGGCAATCACCAGCATGCCGGCACGGGCGATATGGGCCTGGATCAGCACGGCCGGGTCCGACGCATCGCCCGACACGGCCGGGATATTCTGCGCCCGCAGCTTCTCGACGATTTCGCGGTTCTGCTCGGCCACCACATAGGGAATACCTCGTTCGGTCAGCATCCCGGCAATGCGGCGGCCGACCCGGCCGTAACCGACCAGTACCACTTGCCCGGTCAGATGGGCCTGATCGACCGTGGTGGGCAGCTCGGCCAGTGGATCGTCGCGTCGTTCGAGTCGCCGTGCCAGTTCGGAATGCTGGCGCATCCAGGCCAGTACCGGTTCGATCAGCGAGAACACCAGCGAGTTGACCGCAATCGAGATCAAGGCTCCGGCGAGGATCAGGCTTTGCCCGGCTGCCGACAGCAGGCCCAGCGCCACGCCAAGACCGGCCAGAATAAAAGAGAATTCGCCGATCTGCGCCAGGCTTGCTCCGACCGTCAGCGCGGTATTGAGCGGATAGCGGAACAGCAGCACCAGCACCACGGCCGCGACAGTCTTGCCGAGGATGATGATGGCAGCGACCGCCAGCACACGCAGCGGCTCGTCGAGCAATACACGCGGGTCGAACAGCATGCCGACCGAGACAAAGAACAGCACGGCAAAGGCATCACGCAGCGGCAGCGATTCGTCGGCCGCCCGATGGCTGAATTCCGATTCGCGCATCATCATGCCGGCGAAGAAGGCGCCGAGCGCAAACGACACATCGAACAGCTTGGCCGAGCAGTAAGCCACCCCGACCGCTGCGGCGACCACGCACAGGGTGAACAGCTCACGCGAGCCGGTCCGGGCGACCTGCCACAACAGCATCGGGAAGACCCGTTTGCCCACCACCAGCATCAAGGCGATAAAGGCGCCAACCTTGGCCAGCGTCAGACCGAGCGTCAGCCACAGATTGCTATCGCTCGCCGCCCCATGCGCGACCTCGACCTTGCCACCGAGCAGCCCGGCCATCGGGGGCAGCAGCACCAGGACCAGCACCATGACCAGGTCCTCGACCACCAGCCAGCCCACGGCGATACGACCGTTGATCGATTCGAGCACCCCTTTGGCCTCGAGCGCCCGCAGCAGCACCACGGTACTGGCGACCGACAGCGACAGGCCAAACACCAGCGAAGCACCCAGCGACCAGCCCCAGTAGAGGCCGGTGGCACAACCCATGGCCGTCGCGACCGCGATCTGGACGATGGCGCCGGGAATGGCGATCCGCTTGACCGCCAGTAGATCCTGCATCGAGAAATGTAATCCCACTCCGAACATCAGCAGCATCACGCCGATTTCCGCCAACTGGCCGGCCAGGGCCATATCGGCCACATAACCTGGCGTTGACGGCCCGATAATGATGCCCGCCAGCAGATAACCCACCAACGGCGGCATTTTCAGTCGTGAAGCCAGGAATCCCATGATCAAGGCAAGGCCGAAGCCGGCGGCAATGGTGCTGATAAGACTGAGTTCGTGTGGCATCCCTGCTCCTGTGGTGAGGTCAAAAAACTGCGACTGGAAGTGTAACCTGACGATCAGTCATATGGCCGTCCATGGAAGGCAGTGAGGCGATCGAATCGATAGATTGCCCTGGTCGGGCAGGTGTCAGCGCGCCCGGCTTTACATGGGATTTTCATGTCAAATTTACGGATATTTAATGCTTTTTTGTCTAAAAATGGCTTCTTGGCTTGAGGATGAGCGAGATGTTTTTTGGCACGGATATTGATAACACAGACAGGCGCTCCGGCTGTCTGGTGCCGGGCGTACAGGGAAATCCCCAGGTCTCAGGCGCCATGCCCGCTTCGCTTCAGACCCTTGTTGCCGGCGGGCGCATAAAGGAGGTTGGACATGGAACAGAGCAAAGGCGACAAGCAGAAGTTGACGATCTGCCGGCCGAACAAGGTTCATGGCAAGTGGGATCCGCTGGCCTGGGGTACCGGCCCGTGGCCGCACAAGAGCGGGGACACCTATGAAGTCACCGTGGACAAGGGCATCGAAAAGCTCCAGCACGGCAATACCTACTACCTCTACCAGGGCTCGCACGACGAGCAGGGACAGCGGGCCGTCTGCAAGAAGATCCATCTGGAAAGCAAGAAGGTCGAGTTCAAGGCGGAATAGCCGGACTGCCTGGCGGCGGACCTACCGGTCCGTCGCAACCATGGCACCCCAAGACCAGCCTATTCCCGCTGGTCTTTTTCACTTCATGCCGCAATCTATTGAAAAGGAAGAAAAATGCTGGAAGCTACCCTATCGGCGGAGACTGCGATGCTGTCACCCGCCTGGCAGGAACAACTGCGCCTATTTCGCAAGAAGAGCCAGCTTGAGCAATTGGTGTGGTTGAGCTGCCTATCCCACCGGATTTCACTGTATGCACGCGGCACCTACGAGCCGGGCACCGACGAGGTCAGCCAGCCGCGCGAACTGCGCCGGTTCAACGAATTGCTGCATCGTCTGGCCGGCTTTCAGTACAAGGTGGCGCGCCACAGTCCCGAGGGGATGCCGGCGGTACTGGTGTTCAAACTGATCGAGGATGAGCTGGAGCGCCTGGGCCTGTCCCACAAGCATGTACTGGCCTGTCTACCGTAGCGGGACGATATGGCGAGCGAACGGGAGCGTCGGCTGACACGCTGTCTGTCCCGGCAACCCATGGAGGAGCAGAGATGAAAACGCATAAGCTGGTGCTGGTATTGCTGATCGGCCTGTCACTGCCGGTGTTGGCCGCCTCGAAACGGGCCACGCTGTTGACCGTTCAGTTCGAAACCACCCAAGGCACCCTGCACAAACTGACACTCAAGCCCAATGAAAAGCGCACCGTCCAGGTCGATGGGGTGAAATATACGGTGAAAGCCTCATCCGAGGCGGCTTTGAAAGACCCGCGCGACCCAGGCGCCACGATCGAACCCCAAGTCGGCAAGCTGCGGGTGCTGACGCATGAGCGCATTACCATCGATGAGCGCAAGTAGCGAGATAGTGGCCTGATGCCCAGGCCACTCAACTGCCCGATCACCTCTTCTCCCACTCGCTCTCAGCGCGCTGACGGCGGCTGAGGCATCTGTTTTCCGCTTTGCTCGACCTGAGCGTGTCTTTCAGGGGCTGGCTGGACTTGATGGAGGTCCAGTCGGTTCGCTGGGAAAGGTCCGGTTGAGCAGTCGCCGAGGTAGCCGCTATCCCCTCACTTCAGCGCATTGGGCAGGATATGGAATACCAGGATCAGCAGACCGGCCGTATTGCACAGCATGCCAAGCCAGAACTGGGTTTTGTTGACGGCGACAGAACGGGTGGTGAGCATGACGGGCTCCTGGCTGAAAAATCAAAGAGGTAGCGTGATTCTGGTAGGCGGATCGCCAAGTTACCAATGAGGATTCACGATCTCTGCCATTGATTTCTTCAATAACAGACAGCCGAAGCAATATAGAAAATTGCTATTGATATCAGAAGAACAATCAATTGGATCAATGTTGCCCTCCTCCCTAAGATTCACTCCGTCAACCCGCACTGTTCAACCGACAGGAGAAAATCTTATGAATACCTCGCTGATCAACACCGAAATCAAGCCGTTCAAAGCCACTGCCTACCACAAGGGCGACTTCGTCACCGTGAGCGACGTCAGCGTCAAGGGCAAGTGGTCGGTGTTCTTCTTCTACCCAGCCGACTTTACCTTTGTTTGCCCGACCGAGCTGGGCGATCTGGCTGACAACTACGCCGAATTCCAGAAGCTGGGCGTGGAAATCTACGGTGTCTCGACCGACACCCACTTCACCCACAAAGCCTGGCACGACACCTCGGAAACCATCGGCAAGATCGAGTACCCGCTGGTGGGCGACCCGACCGGCACGCTGACCCGCAATTTCGGCGTGATGATCGAGGAAGAGGGACTGGCCGAGCGCGGTACTTTCGTGGTCGACCCGCAGGGTAGGATTCAGATCATCGAAATCAACGCCGGGGGCATCGGCCGCAATGCCGAAGAGCTGCTGCGCAAGGTCAAGGCTGCGCAGTATGTGGCGAGCCACCCGGGTGAGGTCTGCCCGGCCAAGTGGAAAGAAGGCGCCACGACCCTGGCTCCGTCGCTGGATCTGGTCGGCAAGATCTAACTCAGCTCAAGTCACCTGAAGATTGCCCAGGACAGCCCGCAGCCGGGTTGCGCCTGGGCAGACTGAAGCCACAGGTAGTGCCCAGCGGAAAACCACAGGCTTTCCCCTGTACACCGCTTATCTGCATCCCTTGCACCGGCCGGGCCGGGGACGCGCCTGACATCGGAGATCACCATGCTCGACAGCGCCATCCAAGCCCAGCTCAAGACCTATCTGGAACGTCTGGTTTCCCCCATCGAACTGATCGCCTCGCTTGACGACAGCGCCGCTTCGCAGGAAATGCGGCAACTGCTGCGCCAAATCGCCGAGCTGTCGAACAAGGTCAGCGTCCGCGAAAACGGCAACAACCCGCGCCGTCCCTCGTTTGCCATCGCCCGAGAAGGCGAGGCGCCACGGGTACATTTCGCGGGGCTGCCGATGGGACACGAATTCACCTCGCTGGTGCTGGCGCTGCTACAGGTCAGTCGCTATGCCCCCAAGCTCGATGAAAACGTGATTGCGCAGATCAAGGCCATCGAGGGCAATTTCCGCTTTGAGACCTTTGTTTCGCTGTCCTGCCACAACTGCCCGGATGTGGTGCAGGCGCTCAATACGCTGGCCGCGCTCAACCCCAATTTCGAGGCCACGATGATCGACGGCGCGCTGTTCCAGGCGGAAGTGGAAGCGCGTCAGATCATGGGTGTACCGGCCATTTTCCTGAATGGCCAGCCTTTCGGGCAGGGACGCATGAGCCTGGAGGAAATCCTGGCCAAGGTCGATACCGGCGCCGCTGCCCGCGAGGCGGAAAAACTGAGCCAGAAAGCCGCCTTTGACGTGCTGGTGGTCGGCGGCGGCCCTGCCGGCGCTTCGGCAGCGATCTACGCTGCACGCAAAGGTATCCGGGTGGGCGTGGTGGCCGATCGTTTCGGCGGTCAGGTGTTGGATACGCTGGGGATCGAGAATTTTATCTCGGTCAAGGCGACCGAAGGTCCCAAGCTCGCAGCCGGCCTGGAGCAGCACGTCCGCGACTACGAAGTGGACATCATGAATTTGCAGCGCGCCGTCGGCGTCCTGCCGGCAGAGCAGCAGGGCGGCTTGCATGAGGTCCGCCTGGCCTCGGGCGCAACGCTGAAAAGCCGAGCCCTGATTCTGGCGACCGGTGCCCGCTGGCGCGAAATGAACGTCCCCGGCGAGGCCGAATACAAGACCCGTGGCGTGGCCTTCTGCCCGCATTGCGATGGTCCACTGTTCAAGGGCAAGCGGGTAGCGGTGATTGGCGGCGGCAATTCGGGTGTCGAGGCCGCGATCGATCTGGCGGGCATCGTGTCCCATGTCACCTTGCTGGAATTCGGCGACGCCATGCGCGCCGATGCCGTCCTGCAACAAAAGCTGCGCAGCCTGCCGAATGTGACGGTCATCCTGCAAGCGCAGACCACCGAAGTGACGGGTGATGGGCAGAAGGTGAACGGCCTGCGCTATAAGGATCGTGTCTCGGGCACCGAGCACCATATAGCGCTCGAAGGCATCTTTGTGCAGATCGGCTTGCTGCCCAACACCGATTTCCTGAAAGAAGCCGTCAAGCTGTCACCACGCGGCGAAATCGAAATCGATGAGCGTGGAGAGACGTCCACCCCCGGTATTTTCGCGGCCGGCGATGCGACGACTGTGCCCTTCAAACAAATCATTATTGCAATGGGCGAGGGCGCCAAGGCCAGTCTGGGAGCCTTCGATTATCTGATCCGCTCAGGTCGTTGATGCGAAAGTGAAACGATATGGCTGTGCTGGTTAGGTGCTGCTCTTGAGATTATTCAGCCGATTCGGGAAATTGGATCGGCTGAGTTGTCTTTGTTCGGTGTCGAAGGCCTGTTTCTGCTTTTTGATATGGTGTGGGCTGACATTTGAACAGTGTATGTATTTTTGATTTCCCGTAATAATTGATGGCCTGTAGAGGGGTTTTCATGGAAACAGTATTTCTGGTTAATCATATCCACCCGCTGCCAAATGAAGATGAGGATGTGAAATTTATCGGCATTTATCTTACTAAGCAAGACGCTGAAGAGGCGGTGAAGCGGATAAAGATTTTGCCAGGATTTTCAGAGTATCCCGATCGATTTCATATCGAAGAATATGAGATATGGTAAGGGCCATTGGGCCGAAAGTTATTTCATTCTTATCCCAGGTTAAGAGTAAGTAGCCAGCTAGGATAGTATCTTGAGGCTGGAGGGGATTTAACTTTGCTCAAAGCATTCCCATCCATCATTTTCGCCGCCAAGGGGAGCAGCGCTGCTTTCTAAAAACACTTCAAAATTTGTTATGTTCTCATGCGTTGGCTGCATATAAGGGTAAATGGCAAGCTGCCATTTGCCGTGATGGGGGGCTAGGGAAATCCTGTGTCTCGATTGCAAAAGCAAGCGAGCACAGTCGAGAGCAGCCGATTCTTCAGGAAATGTCAGGAAAAACTCTATTTCCCGAGGTTTTGCAAGATTGTCACCGCTGCAGAACATCCGCCATAAAACATCCCCATTATCATTCGCAGGGAAGTCTTTTAAATTTCTTTCTGTGTTCATGGTTTTGGGCGCAAGTGAGTGGTGTCGAGGCTGGAGATAATACTGAGTTCCCGATTTTTCTGAACGGATTTTTCATGGCTGTGCATCCGTTGGCGAGATAAATACCTTTAAGAACCTGGCCCCCTAGGGTTGATGAAGTCGGCATTCATCCCCATTGAGACAGCAAAGGAAGAAGCCTTATGGGCCAGAACGCATGAAGGGTCTCGTTCTGCCTGTCCTAGCCATCCTCTCACTCGGAGTTCACCGCATGACCGACACGACCGCCCCGTATACCCCGCCGAAGATCTGGACCTGGAACAAGGCAAACGGCGGCCAGTTTGCCAATATCAACCGTCCTGTTGCCGGACCGACCCATGACAAGGAACTGCCCGTGGGTCAGCATCCGCTCCAGCTCTATTCCCTGGCCACCCCCAATGGGGCGAAGGTGACGATCATGCTGGAAGAGCTGTTGGCGCTGGGGCACACCGGGGCCGAGTACGATGCCTGGCTGATCCGGATCAACAACGGCGATCAGTTCAGCAGCGGCTTTGTCGAGGTGAACCCGAACTCCAAGATTCCGGCGCTGTTGGATCGCAGCGGGCCGACGCCGGTGCGGGTGTTCGAGTCCGGCGCGATCTTGCTGCATCTGGCGGACAAGTTCGGGGCGCTTATACCGGCTGATCCGGCCAAACGTGCTGAATGCCTGTCGTGGCTGTTCTGGCAGATGGGCAGCGCGCCTTATCTCGGCGGTGGCTTCGGCCACTTCTATGTCTATGCCCCGACCAAGATCGAATACGCCATCGACCGTTTTGCCATGGAGGCCAAACGCCAGCTCGACGTGCTCGATCGGCGCCTGGGCGAGACCGCTTATCTGGCTGGAGACGATTACACGATTGCCGATATCGCCATCTGGCCCTGGTACGGCGCTCTGGCTTTGGGGCAAATCTACGAAGCGGCCGAATTCCTTCAGGTCCAGACCTATGCCAATGTGCAGCGCTGGGCCGCCCAGATCGCCGAACGCCCGGCCGTGAAGCGCGGCCGCATGGTCAACCGCACCTGGGGCGAGCTGTCGGGCCAGTTGCATGAGCGCCATGCGGCAAGCGACTTCGATAGCAAAACCCAGGATAAGTTGGTGGCCGAGGGTTGAGTTGTTCAACGCCTTTGCAGACCGCTCAGTTGTGGAGCGGGCAAGCAGATGAAAAGAAAAAGCCCTGAGTGATCAGGGCTTTTTCAATGGAGCCGACGGACACTGGTCTATCGCGCCGTTCAGGCGTGGGGCGCCGAATTGCTGGTTCCCCCGCGCCGGGATGCCCAGCCTTGGCGGGAGCAGACCGACTGGGCAGCCCACCGCAACGACAAACTGGCCGCGATCAAGCGCGTGGGGCGGGCGATCTGGAAGCGCTGGAGCGGCTACCATCGGCGCAGCCTGGTAGAAACCGCAATGCATTGCTTCAAGCGGCTCGGCGAGCGACTGCCGGCCCGACACCCTGAACGGCAGGTCGCCGAAATCCCCGTACGCTGTGCGATCTTGAATCGCTTCGTGCTGCTGGGCATGCCCACCACGGTGGCTCACCCCTGAATTCCGTCCAGCAAAGGGGTAACTCGACCTGAGATTGGGTTATGCAATAAAGCCCTCTGGAGACGAGGACCCGGATGACGAGCGTCGTCCTAAAACGGGAAAAAGCGATCCATATGGTGATAGAAATGCACTGGAGAAGGCCAAAAAGCAAATCGACAAACTGGATGAGGACCTAAAAAACACAACCTCGAAGCGCGAGTGCCTGAAAATTGAGCAAAAGATAAAAAATATAAAGCAAACCGCTCAACGTAGGGCGAAGAGCGAAATGCACTGGATGAAATAACGATGCACAAAATAAAGCCAAGAGTTTCTGTCGATGACGTTCTGTTCGGCGCCAATTTTCAGTTTCTTATGTCTGCCGGTTACGTCGAGTGCCCAGACAGCTACGACGAAGAAACCAAATGGCGCATATTCAGAAAGAATGATGAAGTCGACATTTACATAAAAGACGACACTATCATATGTATTGCTTGCTTTCAGGATTGTGTAATAGATGGAATCTGTCTTATCGGCATGTCACCTGCGGATCTAATAGCAGCGTTGGGAAATCCTGACGAGATAGGCGAGGCAGTCTGGGTATCGGACAATGAGCAGCAGATTCCATATGAATACTTCTCGCTTGGACTGCAGATATGGTTTGAAGCAGACAAGGTTGTTTCAGTATTTTGTAATGCGACATACTAGCTGTGCGATGGCACAGCGATAGCGTTTGAGAGGCCTTGTTGCATAACCCTACGAATGCCCCGAGCGATCAAGTCATTCAAATCATGCTGACGTTGAAGGTGGTGAATTCAATTTCGAAGTGCAATTCCAATTAAATGATGGACTTGCGTCGTTCCCGTCAGTTTTTCGAATTTTTGCAGGGGCGCCACATAGCCAAACCGCTTTCGCGGGCGAGTATTTAAGCGCTGCATAGCAAAGTGAACATCGGCCTCTCGCACTTTATCCAAGGGTGATCCTTTGGGGAAATATTGGCGCAATAGGCCATTGGTGTTTTCGTTGCTCCCTCTCTGCCAAGGAGAGTGCGGTTTAGCAAAAAAGAAATCGACTTCCAATGCTTCAGTAATTTGTTCATGACGCGCAAATTCTGTCCCATTGTCACTCGTAATCGTTTTGACCCATTCCCGAATCGGCATCAATAAATGGATCATGCCTATCTTGACCGCCTCGGCCGTTTTCTTCGCTAGCGGATAGGCCAACATTAAACCTGTTTTACGCTCGGTCAGCGTTAAGATCGCCCCTGCTTGACCCGCCCCAATCACCGTATCGGCTTCCCAGTCACCCACCCGTTCTCGGCTTTCCACCACCGCTGGGCGGTCCGAAATGTCTCGACGATTCATCAGGATGCAACGCTTTACCCCTCGTCGCCATGGACGCCGACGCGGTTGGCGGCGGCGTAGATGGCGCCACAGCTCATTCTCCGGGTTGGCATAAATCCACTGATAAATGGTCTCATGACTGATGGCCTTGCCTAATGAAGCCGATATTTGCTCAGGACTCCAATCTTCTTTTAGCTTGAGCACGACTTCTTGCCACAGGCATTCTTTTATGTGCGAGCCAGTTCTTTTTACTTGACTGCTGCGTTCTTGAGCTGTTACGGCTCGATACCCCGGCTGGCCACCGTTTCGCTTGATTTCTCGGCTCACTGAGGACGAACTTCTACCCAACAACTCAGCAATCGCTTTTTGTGAAATTCCTTCCCCCAACCCTTTTTCTATCTGGTATCGTTCGGCTTGGCTGAAGTGCCTGTAGGAATTCATGGGTTTTTATTTTCTTGGCGGAAAACGGAAGCTCATCCTATAGCACTTCGCCTCCCTCTGCTTTTTTCTTTGCTTCCCGATTGCACTTCAAATTTGAATTCGCCGCGGCAGAAGAAAAAATGTTAATGCTGCTAGGGCTTGGTTTCATCATCTGGCACGTAGACAGTATGAGGGAGTAGTCTTTGCCCCGAATGGTTGCTCTGCCGCCTATTTCAATCTCTGGCAAGGATTCGCTGTTCAGCCTCGACCTGGAGATTGGAGCTTATTAAAAAAACATATTTTGGAGGTAATTTGCTCTAGCAATGCTGACCATGCGCGTTATTTATATGCCTGGATGGCATGGCTAGTTCAGCAGCCCGGTACCCCACCTGGCGTAGCGGTAGTATTGCGAGGGGGGAAGGGTACAGGTAAAGGCACCCTAGGCAATGCCTTAGTAAAGCTGTTTGGGCGAAACGCGGTTCATCTTTCGAACTCTCAATGTGGTGGTCAAGTATTTTCGGACACGACGATAGGGTGTTTTTCTGTCCAGTTACGCTCATAAGCGTTGGGCGACAGATAGCCCCGTTTCGAGTGCCGGCGCACGCTGTTGTAGAAGCCGACGATGTAGTCGGTGACGTCGCGTTTAGCCTCAGCCTGGTTGGCATAGTCACGCTGCCAGACCCGTTCCATCTTGAGGTTCAGGAAGAAGCGTTCCATCACGGCGTTATCCCAGCAGTTGCCTTTTCGGCTCATGCTCGCGCGCAAGCCATGGCGTTCGAGCAGGCGGCGGTGAGCCTCGCTGGCATACTGGCTGCCTCGATCAGAATGCACGATCAGACCGGGTGCTGGGCAACGCTGGGTGATAGCCCTCTGCAGCGCGGAACAGACCAGTTCGGCTGGCATCGTCGGCGCCATGGCCCAGCCGACGATCTTGCGCGAGAAGAGGTCCATCACGGCGGCCAGGTAGAGCCAGCCGCTGCGTGTGCGTAGATAGGTTATGTCGGACGCCCAAGCTTGGTTAGGCGCCGCTGGTTCGAACTGCCGGTCCAGCACATTGGCCGCCGTGGGCAGGCCGTGCCGGCTGTCCGTCGTGTGACGGAATTTGCGTTTCCAAGTGGCCTGCAACCCGTGAGCACGCATAAGACGACGCACCCGGTGGCGGCCCAACTTGATCCCTTCGCTACGCAGCGTCGCCTGCAAACGCCGACTACCATAGCAACGCCCCGAACGGACAAAGGCCGCCTGCAGCCGGACGCTGACTGGGCATACCTTGGTTTTCCGGCCGCTGCGCCGTTGAGCCGCGTAGTAACCCGACCGGCTCACTCCCAGAACCTCGCACATCCTCGCCACGTTGCCGGCCTTCTTCTGCAGTTGGGCGATGCGCCGGTAGATCACTTCAGTTCCCGGGCGAAGAAGGCCGATGCTTTTTTTAACAGCGCGTTGTCCTCGCGTAGCCGCCTCACTTCCGCCTCCAGCGCTCGAATGCGCTGCTGCTCCGCCGTCAGGGGCTTGCCGATTCCACGCTGCCCCGACAACTCGGCCTCGAACTGCCCCAGCCAGCGACGGACCGCCGTCTCACCAAGGTCCAGGTCACGACAAACCTGGCCGACACTCAGCCCCTCGTCCTTGATCATCTTCACGACCTGGAGCTTGAACTCCGCGTCGAACGTTCTGCGCTTTTTACTCATCCATTTCTCCTCGCTTGGTGAATCATCCACCTATCGAGGTGTCCGGCCAAATTAGACCACTACACAACATCTTGTCGGCAATTTTAATGCTCATCTGCATGGCTGTTCCTTTTTGTTTGCAGATGAGGCATTTTATGCGGGCGACAAGAAGAGTGAGAGTGTGCTTAAGCAGTTAATCACTGAACCCCAAATTTTGATCGAGAGAAAGGGGGTGGATGCTGAAATGGTGTCGAATTGCCTTCATATTTTGATGGCTTCTAACTCTCAATGGGTAGTTCCTGCCTCAGTTGATGAGCGACGGTTTTTCGTGCTCGACGTGAGTGCGGCGAAGCAAGGTGATCAGGCCTACTTCCACGCGCTTCAAAACCAATTAAATAATGGTGGTCTAGAAGCCATGCTGTATGACCTGCTCCATTACAAATTGGGAAATTTCAATGTAAGGGATGTGCCCCAGACCAACGCATTGCATGAGCAGAAGCTGGCGAGTTTACCTTTGAGTGCGCAGTTCCTTTGGGAACGCATAGAGGAGGAGGCATTGCACCCCCAAGACAGTGGGTGGGTCTGCCAACAACCTCGCCAAGGTCTAAGCACAGCATTTCACGAATTCACAATGCGATCCGGCACCGTGGGGCGGAATCACCAGGCAACTGTGACGGTGTTAGGGAGGATGATCAGCAAGATATTCGGCAGGCATGTCCAAGATGTCCGCCCCATCGTAGGAGGACGGCAGGTTCGTTGCTGGCTTTTTCCCGATCAAGCACAAACGAAAGCTCTGTTCGAATATTGGGTGCGCACTGGTAAGGAAAAACCGTGATTCTAGCCACCCTAGCCACCTTAATTAGACAGCCGCTTGTCTGCGGAAAGCCGCATAAAACCTGGGCTCATCCACCGTATCCAGCCAGCCACCCTAAATTGGGTTCTTCTATATGCATGCGCATGTAGGTAGACCTCAAACAGGAAAGTGGATTACTTAAATAAATTAGCTGGATAGGTGGATAGGGTGGATGCAGCTAGGTATAGCTAGAACCCAGCTTGCCACCCTGCCCAATATTGGGTGGATGAGGGTGGCTAAAAGTGCATGTGGTAAGTAACCACCACCCCGTCCTGAAAGGTATATCAGAATGCGTGCATATATTGCGCAGCTACGGCGCCAAGCCGACAAGCTGCAAGCGGAAGCCGTGCCGCCTGTGAACGGTTGTCAGGAGGGGGTGACAAAAGCCCGGGCTAAGCATGACGCTTGGTACGCCTCACTCCCTCCTGCCGCAAGGCACCGCCATTGGTCGATGGAGGAGCTATCGAGTGCGCTGGGCTTTTCATCGCAGGAATTAAGTCAAACTCTGCTAGATGCCGGGTGGCGCAGAAAACGGGTCTGGTTTGAGCGCAGCAAGGGCCATGGACGCTATCTGCGGGTCTGGCTTAGCCCTGACGTCGTCGCTAAGGAGCAAGGTCGCCAATCAGCCTCTACGGGGCGGGAATAAGAGGTGCAGAAGAGTCGGTGTTCAGCAAGGAGTGAGCAAGCCGTAAATCCGTAGGTCTACCGTTTTAGCCATTCCATCAACTGAAGAACAGCTTGCTGCTTGTTCTTATCCATTCTCCGATACGCATCAACCAACTGCCCTTCTTCGGGAACGGACAAGGGTTCACTCACCCTTTCATATCCTTCTGCCATGGCGATCAATTCGTAAGCCGGCATCTGAAAGGCCGCTGCGAGTTTTCCTGCCAGCTCGACCGTCGTGTCCTGCTTACTGTTTTCGATCCGCGAGACCGTGGCGGCTGTGGTTTGAGCCTCATGGGCTAGCTGGTCTTGCGACCAGTTTCGAGCTTCCCGAAGCGTTCTGATGATGTACCCGAGATTCATCTCGGCAGTGTCCCCAACGAGGACTTTGCGGACAAACCGCATACCGCATAGAATGCATAAAATTACATATATGTAATAAATGCTTGTTCAACCTTCCTGCAGCGATTCTTTCTGCCACGCAGGCTGTGGCTCTAGAGGCATCGCTGACGTAGGACGAAAACGAACTCATCTTGCGGGAGCATCATCATGCAAACCAAATTCACTCACCTATTTCTGACTGTCCTGCTGTCTCTGCCGGCCGTTGCCGGCGTCAATAAGTGCATCGGAAACGATGGCAAGGTCACTTACTCCCAGACGCCTTGCCCATCCACTAGCAAGTCCGCAGAGCAGGTCCGCATCGTGGATAACGCCATCGTTGATGGTCAGCGTCTGCGGGCTCAGGCTAGCCAGATGCAAGGCTCCCAAACCGAACCTGGGGTGAATGCGCGCAAGAGCGCGAAAGGCATCGACGAGCGGGCGGAAGAGCTGGAGCGCCTGCGCGTAGAGGCCTGCCGGAAGATGGTGGAAGAGCCCAAGAAGATGGGCGATTTCACCCGGGCTTATAGGGCTTGCCAAGTGCTGAGTGGGCAGGTCGGTGAGGTGGAGCAGCCGGCCAATGCGCCAATGAAGACCCCGCAAGCAGTTCATATGCCGCCGTCTCCCATCACCTTCACGCACTGTAATGGGTCAGGCTGCTTCGATAACGTCGGGCAGTTCTATCGGCGAAGCGGAAATGCTTATGTGGGCACTAATGGCTGTATGGTGGTCGGGGGAATGTTGCAGTGCCCGTGAGGGACAAGGTCAGGCAGCTGAGGTGGCGGTTTGATCGGCGCTATTTGATAACGCTGTCATGCTCGTTAACTGGTGATTTGTTCAAACACAGAACTGTATTGGTATTTCCAAATCATGAGTCACTTCCAATTGCCAAAAACTAAAAGTGCAAATGCACCACTTGCACCGCACCTCACTCAAACAGGTTGTTTCTTAAGGGAAACGGTAGTCCTGCCTGAGCTGGCATGATATAATTTTTCCCCCTTGGTTGATCCTGAAACTTGGTGTGCAGGTTCTTGCACATCCAGGGTCGATTTTTACTTTTATTTTTTGGTCATTGAATGAAAAGCTGGTTAAACCATCTTGCTTTCCCTATGGGTCATGGTCCACGCAGTATTCGAAAACTTGCTATTGCCGTGTCCTTGTTGGGAATCTCTCCGCTCACCCTGGCTGCCGATGACGATGGCACCACCATTCCCTATCCCAAAGTCTGTGACATTTTTAATGCCTGTATCGAAAGCACCAGTATTTCAGGATGGGTAGACCATTTCTACCCGAAGCCTAAACGGAATTGGTGGAAAGTCACCAAAGGTCCTTATGAGTGCTTGGCGCCCAATGGTATGCGAGCCAAGTGCTATGACTTGACTGTTGATGGGGAAGGCTATCTTACCGGCGTTATTCTCCGCGCTATCATTGGTTGTCCAGATGGAACCTTCTTTGGCAAAGTCAGCCAGCGCTGCCGCAAGATTTGCCCCGAGGGCGAGTATCTGGTGAAAGATGTGTCGCCGGATCAGTGCAAGCCTAATCCGAAACCCGAAGAGCGCGACCCGGACGATACGGCTGATCCGAATTTGGGGATGCCTAAGGAATGCACGGGCAATCCGATCAATACCGCGACAGGCAATAAATTCCAGCGTGAAATTGATACCTTGCTGGGCGTACCTTTTGTCCGGTTCTATAACAGCCATGACACGGGTCTAAAGCATCAACAGGGCTTAGGCTGGCGCCACAATTGGCACGCCCGGGTACTGCCGATCTATTCCTATTTCATTGATCCAGGCCTTCCGCGCGATATGGACCCGGATTGGAAGGAGCGTGTGGGGCATGTCACTCCGACTGATCGAGGCCCGAAACCGCGTCTGTTGTTCTACCGGCTGGAGCGTACCGATGGGGCTTCTTTCTCCGCCACGACGGATGGCCGGATTATCGGTGCGACCGACAAAAACACCCTCAAGCTGACCATTGGCCCGACGGGCTTTACCGTCTTCGATGGCCTGAACACCGAGCATTACGACGCCAAGGGCAATCTGGTCTCGCTCATCGAAGGGGGCGGCAAGCGCTACACGCTGACCTATGCCGACAAGCTGCTGAGCCAAGTCAAGGATGAAACCACGGGTCGCACGCTGACCTTTACCTACCGTCGGGAAACACTGGGTGGACTCGAAGACGATTGGCTCAGCAAAGTCGAGAGCGGCAATGCTTCGGGCACGACAGGTCTGGTGGCGAGCTTTGACTATTCGCCGAAGGGCTACTTAGCCAAGGTCACGCATGCCGATGGGACAACCCGTCAGTATGTCCACGACGACCCCACCCGTGCCGACAAGCTGTCGGGCCTGATTGATGAGAACGGTGTGCGCTTTGCCACCTGGAGTTACAACCGAGACGGCGCCGCGGTCAGTTCTGAGCACGCTGGCGGCATAGATCGCTATACCCTGAGCTTTGCAAGAGAAGGTGATTTCTCGGCGGCGATGCAGATCAGTCCCCAAGGCGCACCGCGATTGTTCCGGTTCCAACGGATTGGCCGTCGGGTACTGCCGATCGGTAACTCCCAACCCTCGGGTTCAGGCTGCCCGTCGAGTGCAAGCAAAATTACCTACGACTCGGCTGGCAATCCGCAAGAACAGACCGACTTCAACGGCAATGTGACGTGGTTCACCTACGACCCGGTCCGTGATCTGGAAGTGACGCGGATTGAAGCCGCGACCAGCTCGGCGCCTCGGGCGTTCACTACGCAATGGCATGCGACATTCCGCCTGCCGACCGAGATCCGTACCGAGGATGAAACCATCAGCCTGGTCTACGACGAGCGTGCCAACCTGACCAATAAGACGATCAAGGCACAGGGTTCAGTACGAAGCTGGCGCTATGGCTACGACAGCGCCAACCGCTTGATGAGCATGACCGATCCGGCAGGCCGCAGCACCCAGTTTGGCTATGACGCCACGGGTAATCTGGTCTCGGTCAAGGATCCTGCTGGGCTGGTCACGACGTATGGTCCTCACAACGCCCATGGTCAACCGCTGTCGATTACTCGTCCTGATGGCGTGGTGACATCGATGACCTACGACGCTCGGGGTCGCTTGCTGACCTACAGCGAGGGTCAGTCTGTGACGCGCTACCAATACGCGCCGACGGGCCTGCTCAAGCAGGTCAATCTGCCCGATGGCAGCCAGATCGATTACGAGTACGACCCAGCCCACCGGTTAGTCGGTATCCGCAACAACCAGGGCCATAGCATCCGCTACGTGTTGGATGCCGCCGGTAATCGACTTCAACAGGATGTGCAGGACGCCAACGGCACCTTGGCCGCTGCGATGGCCGACGTGGATGCCCAGCAGGCATCCTTGATCGCCCCGAACAGCCTGCCGACTCAACAAGACAGCGAATAGTTTCTTATGCGATTTCCTCGATTCGCCAGCGTCTTCACGCTGGCGGCGGCCCTGGCCGCCCTGCCTTCTCAGGCAGCCATTACCCACACCCTTAAACAAGAGTTTGATCAGCTGGGTCGGCTGGCCAAGGTCATCCAAGCTGATGGCAGTTGGGTTAGCTATGGCTATGACCCCAACGGCAACCGGACCGAAGCGACTGATCATCTCGGCCGGACCACGCGCTACGAATACGATGCGTTTAACCGGCTCACCACGATCCGTGACCCCAAGGGCGGGATTACCAAGCTGGGCTACGACCGTCGCGACAACCTGGTCAAGGTGACGGACCCGAAGGGCTTGGTCACCGAGTATCAGTACAACGGTTTCAATGAGCTGGTGAAGCAGATCAGTCCCGACACCGGGACCAGTAGCCAAACCCGCGAGATTGATGGTCGGATCAAGACCCGAACCAATGCCGCCGGGCAAACCACCCAGTTCAAGTACGACGCTGCTGGGCGGTTGACGGAACAGCGTCATGCAGGCGGACCGAACTGGACCTTCCAGTGGGACAACGTCGGCCGGCTCAGTGAGGTCAAGGACAACACCGCGACCACGCGCTACCGCTACGACAGCCAAAGCCGACTGGAAGCCAAAACCCAGCAGATTGGCACGCTGACGCAAACGGTGAGCTATCGCTGGACACCGGCGAATCAACTATCCGGGCTGACGACGCCATCAGGTCGGGTAATCGACTATGTTCGGCAGAACGGTCAGATCGTCGCGATCAATCTGGACGGCAAGCCGTTGCTGACGCAGGTGGTGTATCAACCCTTCGGTGGACCGCAGGGCTGGACCTGGGCAAATGGGCTGCACCATACCCGGCTCTATGACACCAACGGTCGCCTCTACCGAGTCGAGTCGGCTGGCATCTTTGCCAAGCGGCTGATCTTTGACGGGGCCAGCAATGTCAAGCAGCAAGAAGACCTGCAAGATGCCAAGCGGACGCAGGAATTTGGCTATGACGAGCTGGATCGGCTGACGAGCGAAACCGCGACCAATCGCAACGACGCTTATCAGTACGACGCCAACGGTAACCGGACCCAGGTCAGCCGTAATGGCACGACCACTGCCTCAACGATTGAGGCCACCAGTAATCGGCTGACGAGTCTGGGCACCCAGACGCGGACCTATACCGCGACGGGTCATCTGCAAAGCGATGGCACCCGGACATTTGAGTACGACGGGGCGGAACGGCTGGTCAAAGTCACCACAAATGGCAAGACCTATCAGTACAGCCACAATGCTTGGGGGGAACGGCTGGTCAAGACAGGGGCTCGGTTTGTCTACGATGAGCAAGGTCATCTGCTGGGCGAGTACAAGACCGACGGTAGCCTGATCCAGGAAACGGTGTGGTTAGGGGAGCTGCCGATTGCCACGATTCAACCGGACGCTAAGAGCCCCAGCAAAACGTCGGTCTACTATGTCCATCCGGACCACCTGGGCACGCCTAGGGCGGTCAGTGACCCTGTCAGCAATAAAGCCGTGTGGCGTTGGGAGTCCGATGCATTTGGTAACAGCGCACCCGATGAAGACCCGGATCAGGATAAGAAGAAGCTCGTCTATAACCTGCGTTTCCCGGGCCAATACTTCGACCAGGAAACCGGACTGAACTATAACTTCTTCCGGGATTATGAATCGGTTACAGGACGATATGCACAAAGCGACCCTCTTGGATTTGTAGGAGGCATTAACACATACGCCTATGTTCTTAATAATCCGTCTAAATATAAGGATAGCGAGGGTACAAATCCTATCCTCACCGCTGTCCAGGGTGCTGAATTCGGAAGTTTCGCAGGTCCTGTTGGTTCAGTTGTAGGGGCAGCAATTGGTCTGGGTCTCGGTATCTGGGCAGGAGATAAACTTTGCCAGATGTCGGAAAACTCTAAGAAGAGCGGCACTCAGGCGCAGAGTGCAGCTGGCCCGAATAGCGCAAGTTTGCCGCCCAATGGCCCCGATGATGACGAGGACTGGAACTGGGAACCGCCCAGGATTCGGTCTCAGCAAGTTGGCTTGAAAAACCCAAAGCAAATAGACGGCATCAAAGATGCTATGCGAAATGGGAGTTTCCAATATGAAAAACCTGAGTTGCGCATAGGAGGAATACGTAGCCCTGATGGAACATATCATTTATCAGAAGGGAATCATCGTATGGCGGCAGCTCAGGAACTGTATAAGGAAACAGGAAATCCGCATTATATACGCCAGCTGCTAAAACACGGTCAATGGACGAACCGGGAACCCCCAATGGGTAATCGACCAATGCCTTCTAGAAGTTTTTGGGGGGCACTTAGAAATAAAGTGGGGCTTTAAATGTATGACGTCAAAATAAACCCAGGTCGACTGGGAAATATGTTGCTGCCGGAATTTCACGTAAGATCTGGCAACACTTATTGTTTAAAGCTCCCTGGATTTATAAGTGGGGACCTGGAAAGGCTCGTATTTTGTTATCTGAAAACGCAATTTGACCAAAAGCACAATATTCCAAAGTTTGATTTTTCTGATGCTTGGAAGTGCTTGAACCAATCTTGGTGGGGCGTGCTGGCCCGAAAAAGCCTTCACGGAAGAATCAGTACATACTTGAATGACCCCCGCGTGGCTACAGAAATAATGGAAGAATTTGATGTCAAAAAAAATTCAGACTTGCTAAGTCTTCCAGGAACAAGCCGAGTTTTGTTGGATTTAAAAATATGCAGCAAAGTTAATGATTTGACGATTGGCCCTTTGCTTACTCTGGATCCCGCTGGTGTAAAAAAAGTGCTTGAAACGGCTCATGGTCTTAATTCCATGGGGAAGTCATTCATATTTTTTGAAGGGGAGATTGCGAACAGAGATCCCCTGCCGACATGGGTCCAATCCATACAATGTGCTAAGGCCGATTAATATCGCCTCTTGGTACGATTTTGAGGCCCGGGCATCTCATTAAACGCCCGGGCCTTCTTTTATCTGGAGCCGCCAACAAATCGTTTGAACCCCTGGGACTATCAGGGCTATACGACGGCGTAAATACGTACGTTTACGCTCATGTCAATCCCTTAGTGGAAATCGACCCAACTGGCGAGTTTGCGTGGGGGCTGGTTTTCGGGGGAGCTGAATTGGGGTGGCAATTATACCAAAATGATGGGGATTGGAGCTGCGTAGACTGGACTGGTGTTGGGCTCTCGATGGTTGGTGGTGGATTAATGATGGACTTTTTAAAGGTGCATTCAAATTCAAAACTGCTGGAAGTCACACATGGGATGCCACACGAAAGTGGATGAGCAAAAACAACATCATGCCGATCCAAATGGTGTGCAGCGCCACCATTGGCTTTTTGAAAGAAATCAAGGTATCGGAAAACGAGTGCCGGATGTCGTTAAAAATCAACCTTGGAATATTAACCCTATCCGTTCCGACTTTAACAACTGGCTTGGCCGAAAGCCTTGGAAAGAAGCGATATCGATGAAATCGGAAACAAAACAGGCTGTCACACTTGCGGCGACCGTGAGCCCGGTACAAAAAGTGGGCACTTTATCCCCGACCATCAGCCACCGAACGCATTGAACCCACCACCAAGTGGGGCGCAGCAGCTCTACCCTCATTGCAAGACTTGTAGTAAGTCGCAAGGCGGTCAAATTCGTGGCAAACAATTGCAGGGCAAGCTCCCATGAACATCCTTGTACGGAATGGTTTGACCGTCGAAACTGACGGACTAATGCAGTCAACTGGTTACGAATTCTCCGTCGCGGCGCCTAGTCATAGCGACATAGATGCGTATAGAGATTTTCTGCTATTTCTCTTAAATTATGTATCTCTCGGCGGGAAGATAGAGGCAGGAGAAACTGTTCGCTATGGTTTTTGGTTAACGAAAGCCGTTGCTATGGCATCGGAAAAAATCACTTTTTGGGAGCTAGATCCGGAAACAATGGAATTTGTTCCGGGAATACGCAACGCAATTAGATTTTGGGTAGATCAAAACCGCCTATGTGCAAAGCACTCTGCTGAATTTGTACCTCCTTACTTAGAGCAGAATGTTGTAATTTCCGTGGGTGTGTACGAAGGGGGGGATGTCCAGGGAGTCAGGTACCCATCCCCTGAGCATATGTCCGGATGGTGGATAACAACTGACCTATACAATGGCGACACTAAGACCTTGCAGAAGGTCCATGCATATCACTTAGTGCAACAGCGCCCAGAGCTGATCCAATTTCTAGGATTGCCTTATGGATATCGCTTTTACTCGGACAACGGCGAGGTGAAGCTCGATCCTAAGGCGCAAAGGTGATAGGCAGTGGTCAATTTGCCGGTCGTGAGTCCAGTTATCGGTGCGTTGCGACATCAGCAAAACGATGAGCGAATTGTTGAAGTAATCAAGATGCCCCTCTGCTGAGGATGCGCTCAACGTCCCGTAGGGACGGCGATGGGGCCCGGCGCATTGCCGGGCCCATTTTTACTGGGTAGCGAAGGTGATTAGAATATGAACTTGCCGATCCTTGGCAATTATTGTTTGTTCCGCTCCATTCGATCTATGTGGTGGTCAAGTATTTTCGGACACGACGATAGGGTGTTTTTCTGTCCAGTTACGCTCATAAGCGTTGGGCGACAGATAGCCCCGTTTCGAGTGCCGGCGCACGCTGTTGTAGAAGCCGACGATGTAGTCGGTGACGTCGCGTTTAGCCTCAGCCTGGTTGGCATAGTCACGCTGCCAGACCCGTTCCATCTTGAGGTTCAGGAAGAAGCGTTCCATCACGGCGTTATCCCAGCAGTTGCCTTTTCGGCTCATGCTCGCGCGCAAGCCATGGCGTTCGAGCAGGCGGCGGTGAGCCTCGCTGGCATACTGGCTGCCTCGGTCAGAATGCACGATCAGACCGGGTGCTGGGCAACGCTGGGTGATAGCCCTCTGCAGCGCGGAACAGACCAGTTCGGCTGGCATCGTCGGCGCCATGGCCCAGCCGACGATCTTGCGCGAGAAGAGGTCCATCACGGCGGCCAGGTAGAGCCAGCCGCTGCGTGTGCGTAGATAGGTTATGTCGGACGCCCAAGCTTGGTTAGGCGCCGCTGGTTCGAACTGCCGGTCCAGCACATTGGCCGCCGTGGGCAGGCCGTGCCGGCTGTCCGTCGTGTGACGGAATCTGCGTTTCCAAGTGGCCTGCAACCCGTGAGCACGCATAAGACGACGCACCCGGTGGCGGCCCAACTTGATCCCTTCGCTACGCAGCGTCGCCTGCAAACGCCGACTACCATAGCAACGCCCCGAACGGACAAAGGCCGCCTGCAGCCGGACGCTGACTGGGCATACCTTGGTTTTCCGGCCGCTGCGCCGTTGAGCCGCGTAGTAACCCGACCGGCTCACTCCCAGAACCTCGCACATCCTCGCCACGTTGCCGGCCTTCTTCTGCAGTTGGGCGATGCGCCGGTAGATCACTTCAGTTCCCGGGCGAAGAAGGCCGATGCTTTTTTTAACAGCGCGTTGTCCTCGCGTAGCCGCCTCACTTCCGCCTCCAGCGCTCGAATGCGCTGCTGCTCCGCCGTCAGGGGCTTGCCGATTCCACGCTGCCCCGACAACTCGGCCTCGAACTGCCCCAGCCAGCGACGGACCGCCGTCTCACCAAGGTCCAGGTCACGACAAACCTGGCCGACACTCAGCCCCTCGTCCTTGATCATCTTCACGACCTGGAGCTTGAACTCCGCGTCGAACGTTCTGCGCTTTTTACTCATCCATTTCTCCTCGCTTGGTGAATCATCCACCTATCGAGGTGTCCGGCCAAATTAGACCACTACAACTTCTACAAGTGGGGCAAGCAATGGAAGTGCCGGCGCTAATTCTTCACCTCCAGAAGGAAATGATAATGACGGCCAATCTAAACGCCCAGAAACCAGAGAAGAGCTTCGTAAGGATTTGGAACAGAAGGGATATCAGAATAAAGGAACCAGCGAAGGGGGGTATGAAACGTGGACGAGACCTGATGGCTCCAAGGTTACGATAAAACCTGATGGAGAGGTTATACCCACCAGAAGGGTCTGGAAGACTGATGGAAGCGGGAAGTATAACGAGCGTGTAAACTACGAAGGGCAGCGCTTGCCCGATCAATCCCATTCGACAGGACACTATGTTAAATAATACGAGCGATAGGGCGAAAAAATGCTGTTATGGAAAGATGTAAATCTTGACAAGCTGGTCGTATCACCCGACGGTCGAAGTGTTCAGGTCGTGCTGTCAGACATGACCCAAGGCATGCCACTAGCGATATTGGAATGTTCTGATTGTTTCTTGTTGAATTTTCAGAACATTTTCTCTGATGAAGATGGGTTTGCATGTTACATTGGGGAAGTAAAATGCGACTTTGTGGAGGGTGATGCCGTGAGCGATCTTTTAGTAAGTCAGCACTTTATGTTTTCAACCTCAATAGGGCATCCCGTACTTCCTTTGGGGGAATCCATGATTTGGGTTCATTTAGAAGGTGGGGATGTGCTTGTGAAAATTGGGTGTCGAAACATTTTTTGTAATCAGATGGGTCTTGGGTGGGTTTAGTCTTTGACCTCCCCCCGCAAAACCGTAGCGTTCAAAAGTAGAGATTTCTGGCAAATTTGAGCCTATCCGGGCGATTTGTCATGAAAAAATCGAAGTTCACCGAAGAGCAGATCGCCTTTGCGCTGCGCCAAGCCGAGTCGGGCACGACCGTGGCGGAGGTCTGCCGCAAGATGGGCGTGAGCGAGGCGACCTTCTACAACTGGAAGAAGAAATACGGCGGCCTGGGCGTGACCGAACTACGCCGTTTGAAGCAGCTGGAAGAAGAAAATGCCCGGCTCAAGCGCATGGTGGCCGACCTGAGCCTGGACAAGCAGATGCTGCAGGAGGTCATCCAAAAAAAGCTGTGAAGCCGGCTCGCAAACGCGAGCTGGCGAATTTTCTGATCGGCGCGTATCGCGTCAGCATTCGTCGCGCCACGGCGGTGATGCAGCTGCGCCAAGCCCCCTATTTTTATCGGCCACGGCCGCGCGATGACCGCGCCGAGCGCCAGCGGATCCGGGAGATTGCCGCCACGCGCATCCGTTACGGCGCCCAGCGCATTCATGTGCTGCGGCGGCGCGAGGGCTGGCTGATCAATCACAAGAAGACCTACCGGATTTACTGCGAGGAAGGGCTGAATCTGCGGCGCAAGCGGCCAAGACGGCGTGCGGCTGCAGCACACCGGCAGGAGCGGCCGGCGATCTCCAGTTTGAACGACTGCTGGAGCATGGATTTCGTCGCCGATCAGCTGTTCAACGGCCAGAAGATCCGGGCGTTAACTGTGGTGGATAACTGGAGCCGGGAAAGCTTGGCGATCACGGTGGATTACGCGCTGAAAGCGGCCGATGGGGTGGCGACGATGCGGCACCTGCAGACGCTGCGCGGGACGCCACAACGGATTCGGGTCGATAACGGCAGCGAATTCATTTCGGTGGCGCTGGATCAGTGGGCGTATGAGCATGGGGTGACGCTGGACTTCTCACGTCCCGGCAAACCCACGGATAATGCGTTCATCGAGTCGTTCAACGGCAGCTTGCGGGACGAATGCCTGAACGTGCACTGGTTCCTGTCGCTGGACGATGCGCGCGACAAGATCGAACGCTGGCGACAGGATTACAACGAATTCAGCCCGCACAGTTCGCTGGGCAACCTGACCCCGAGCGAGTTCCGACGCGCTCACCTTGAAGCTGGGAATCTCTAGTTCCGACCGCTCGGTTAAGCGGGAGGAGGTCACCGTTCTAAGGCCAAACAAGTGTGAGCAGGGGCGCAGGAAGATGTTACCTACCGGTAGGTTCACCAAACCCCAGATGTAGTGGTCTAATTTGGCCGGACACCTCGATAGGTGGATGATTCACCAAGCGAGGAGAAATGGATGAGTAAAAAGCGCAGAACGTTCGACGCGGAGTTCAAGCTCCAGGTCGTGAAGATGATCAAGGACGAGGGGCTGAGTGTCGGCCAGGTTTGTCGTGACCTGGACCTTGGTGAGACGGCGGTCCGTCGCTGGCTGGGGCAGTTCGAGGCCGAGTTGTCGGGGCAGCGTGGAATCGGCAAGCCCCTGACGGCGGAGCAGCAGCGCATTCGAGCGCTGGAGGCGGAAGTGAGGCGGCTACGCGAGGACAACGCGCTGTTAAAAAAAGCATCGGCCTTCTTCGCCCGGGAACTGAAGTGATCTACCGGCGCATCGCCCAACTGCAGAAGAAGGCCGGCAACGTGGCGAGGATGTGCGAGGTTCTGGGAGTGAGCCGGTCGGGTTACTACGCGGCTCAACGGCGCAGCGGCCGGAAAACCAAGGTATGCCCAGTCAGCGTCCGGCTGCAGGCGGCCTTTGTCCGTTCGGGGCGTTGCTATGGTAGTCGGCGTTTGCAGGCGACGCTGCGTAGCGAAGGGATCAAGTTGGGCCGCCACCGGGTGCGTCGTCTTATGCGTGCTCACGGGTTGCAGGCCACTTGGAAACGCAAATTCCGTCACACGACGGACAGCCGGCACGGCCTGCCCACGGCGGCCAATGTGCTGGACCGGCAGTTCGAACCAGCGGCGCCTAACCAAGCTTGGGCGTCCGACATAACCTATCTACGCACACGCAGCGGCTGGCTCTACCTGGCCGCCGTGATGGACCTCTTCTCGCGCAAGATCGTCGGCTGGGCCATGGCGCCGACGATGCCAGCCGAACTGGTCTGTTCCGCGCTGCAGAGGGCTATCACCCAGCGTTGCCCAGCACCCGGTCTGATCGTGCATTCTGATCGAGGCAGCCAGTATGCCAGCGAGGCTCACCGCCGCCTGCTCGAACGCCATGGCTTGCGCGCGAGCATGAGCCGAAAAGGCAACTGCTGGGATAACGCCGTGATGGAACGCTTCTTCCTGAACCTCAAGATGGAACGGGTCTGGCAGCGTGACTATGCCAACCAGGCTGAGGCTAAACGCGACGTCACCGACTACATCGTCGGCTTCTACAACAGCGTGCGCCGGCACTCGAAACGGGGCTATCTGTCGCCCAACGCTTATGAGCGTAACTGGACAGAAAAACACCCTATCGTCGTGTCCGAAAATACTTGACCACCACAGTAGGCCCCCCTACCTACCGCGTGGGTCGCCCCCCAAGGTGGGGGTGCTTTGTCCAAAGAATTCTTTTTCGATTAGACAGGGAGTCGAGCTGAGCTGCTTCAGCCAGGGGGTAGCAGATAGATTACGTTCAGACGGTGCTTAGCCTGTCCTGGGGGAAGGCTCAACAGCGAGCTATAGATGGCATACCCAATGGCATACTCAGCAAGATAAAAAGGAAAAAGCCCTGAATAATCAGGGCTTTGTCTCGAATAATGGCGGAAGGTCAGGGATTCGAACCCTGGAGGGCCTTGCGACCCCGCCGGTTTTCAAGACCGGTGCATTCAACCGCTCTGCCAACCTTCCGTGGGGCGCAACTATAGCATAGCTTCCTGTTTGTGGCGGCTTGGTGAGCATTTTTTATCGTGCTTCCGATGGATGGTTTCCTGCCAGGAGCACCGCAACATCCCACCCAGCATAGAGCACGACACTACAAAAATCGTGAACCTCCGCCTTCTCCTCCTTCACCTCTGCGTCTGATCGTTCCGTCATTGCGATGATGCTTGTGGGCATCGGGCTGTCTATGACGGAAGTAGCGAGCCGCCACCGCTGCGGGATTTGCAGCGATTCGAGCATGGCCGCCAGGAGGAAACATGGACAAGCTATCAAGCAGGGATTCGATCCGCGAGCTGTGGATCGAACGTCGTCGGCGGCTGCCCGAAGCGGAGCAGGCGCATCTATCGGAGCGACCGTGGGGGTTGGCGCTATCAGGTGGTGGGATTCGCAGTGCCACCTTCTGTTTCGGCTTGGTCAAGGCATTGGCACAAAACGGTCTGCTGCATCGTTTCGATCTGCTCTCGACCGTATCAGGTGGCGGCTATATCGGCGCCACGGTCGGCATGCTGTTTCACCGCGAAGGTCAGAAAGGGGAGGCGGCTCAGCCGCTTGAAGTCGAACGCGGGCTGGCGGGGGCCGAGACCCGCTGGTTTACCGCATGGCTGCGGGCCAATGGCCGTTATCTGATTCCCGGTGGCACGCGCGACATGCTGTTCGCAGCAGCCTCCTTCGGCCGCAATCTGTTCGCCATCCACGTCGAGCTGGCGTTTTTGTTCATTGTGTTGGGGTGTCTGCTGGTCGGATTCGATCTGGCGGTATGGCAGTGGGCCGACTGTGTATTCCGCGACGGCGGGTGCTGGCCACGCGAAGGCAAGAATTGGCTGGCGGCATGGAACGGCTCGGCCTTGCTGGGGGTGTTGTCAGGCTGGCCGACAATTTGGCTGCTGCTGCCTTTCATTGTCTGGGTCGGGTTGGTGTTGGCCTGCTGTTTCTGGGCTATTCCTGCCGAAACCGGTGGCCGGGTGGGTAAACAGTATGTGGTGACTGCTGTGGCGATGGTGCTGGGAATAGCCTTGCTGCTGCGCCACGCAACCCCCTGGCTCGATGGCCAGCTTGAGCATATTACCGGCAGCCTGCCGCTGCCGACGGTACTGGTGGTCGTACTGATCGCCCTGATGCTGGCCTGGCTGTGCGGTATCAGTATGGCGTTCGTGTTTTGTTACCTTGCCTGTCCCAGATCTGGCAAGGGCACGGCTGCCGCAGCGCCTCCCAAGCCGGCCGTGCGATTCACGATAGACGTTCTCCGCAACCGCCTGACGGCGGCGCTCTCTGTCACCCTGATGGCCGGGCTGGTGGTGCTGGGACTTGGCGTGATCGACTATCTGGCCTGGCATCTGGGGAATCTCGAAGCCAGAGAACAAGGGACGTTCGGGCTTGGGGTCGGGGTGCTGGCGGTGGTGCTGCGGGCGGTGCTGCCCAAGGTGGCCGATCTGCCGAAAAGTCTGACTCCCGGGGTGCGGTCCGGGGCCATGGGGTTGATCGGCTATGCAGGCTTGCTGGTGCTCAGCATGGTGGCGATCTTCTGGATCAGCTTGGTGCACGATCTGACTTCCAGCGTGCTGTTCTCCAGCCGGCCGGTATCTCTTCAGTTCGACCCGGCTTGGGAATGGCTGGGCTGGCTATTCATTCCCACCTTGTTATGGATCGCGGTTTCGGCCGATAACCGCGAGTTCCTGAACCGTTCCTCGCTCTACCTGTTCTATCGCGCCAGGCTGGTGCGCAGCTATCTTGGAGCCACCAATCCCGACCGGTTCGGAGCCGAGCCTTTGACGGCCTTTCCCGAAACCTTGGGCAGCGGTGCGGTGGTGGCGGTCAATCGGGTGCAACCGGGCGACGACTTGCCGATGTGCCAATACCAGCCGCATCGCAGCGGCGGGCCGGTGCATCTGCTCAATGTCTGCATCAACCAGTCGCATGACCCCAAAGGCTGTCTGTTCAACCGCGACCGCAAGGGCCTGCTGCTGACCGTCGGGCCGGAAGGCTGGATGTCTACCCAGGAACAAGGCTGGTTCCGGCCGCATGACCCCGCCACGCTGACGCTGGGGTCGTGGGTGGCCATATCGGGCGCGGCGGTTGCACCGGGCCTTGGTGCCTCGACCCGTCTGGGCGTCGCTGCCTTGCTGACGCTGGCGGGTATACGGCTGGGCTATTGGTGGGACAGCATAGGCATGGAGGATAAGAAGGTTGATTTCCGCCAGCCGCTCGGGAAATACCGCCAGTTATTGAGCGAATTATTCGGCCGTTTCGATGGCAAGCAGCGACGTAACTGGTTTCTCAGCGATGGCGGCCATTTCGAGAATACCGGCGTCTACCCCTTATTGCGCGAAGAATGCGAATTGATCGTTCTGGCCGATTGCGGCGCCGATCCCCGCTATGCCTTCGGTGATCTGGAAAACCTGCTGCGCAAGGCACGGATCGATTTGCAGGTCGATATCACCTTCCTGCGGCCCAAGGAACCCGATCAGGCGCTCAGGGATATCTTCGGTTCACTCAACGATGTGGCTTCCGCCGACAGCTATGCCTGCCTTGCCCTGGCGCGCATCGATTACCGTCGCAGCGGTAAGCGGGGCTTTATGGTCATCGTCAAGCCGAATATGTGTCATGGCAGTTCGGTCGATCTGGTGAACTTCAAGGCCGACAATCCGCTGTTTCCGCAGGAACCCACCACCGATCAGTTTTTCAGCGAGGCGCAGTGGGAGAGCTATTTCCAGCTTGGCAATACCATCGGCAAAAACATCGAGTTGAAGCAGCTCAAGGATGTTTGCCGCTTTGCGGATGACTGCTTTATGGATGACGACGGGGCGGTGCTGGTTCAGGACGCCAATGGCAGAAAGACGCTGCAATTTTCGACCAAACGTCTGTCTTCCCGGATTGCCTCGACCGGGGTGGTATCGGCTTCCGTGAGCCTTGGCGCTGCCGCTTCGGTAGGGCTTGCCCTGTGGCAGACAGTCAGCACCGAGTTGAACGAGAACCAGGTAGAAGGCCGCATCAACCCCGAGGTGCTCAAGAGCCTGAGCGATCTCTTCGGCAAAAGCGCGTCAGAACAGACCGCAGTGGCGGATGCTCGCTTGGGGGAGATGGCGACCGCTTTGCTTCATGTCGGTGACGCGGTATGCAATGAACGCAATCTGGCGGCTTTCAAGCAATCCAATCTGATGACGCTGATGGTGCAGCAAACGAAGCGATCCTGCGCCGCCGTCTCTTCCCACCATCCTTCCTGTCAGGCACTGCTTGATGACGATCAGTTGCCACGTTGTCTGCAAAGTGAGCCTGGCGTGATCTGCTCGCCCAGGTATTGGGCACGGGACTATCGCATCGATACCCAGACCAAAGCCAACTGCTGGCTGCCGGTCCTCAGCCATCCCAGACCAGTCGCTACCCAGGCGGCTTCCGAGAAAAAAGTCACCGACAGCCTGCCGGCCACCGATGCATCAACGACGATAAGCCCTCCCTCGAAAAAGTCGGCATCGGGTGAGGTGACTGTGCCACCTCTTCCGCAGACGGCCGGCAATACGGCGGCGCCCAGACCCAAGGACAAATCGGGCGCGACAGAAGCGCCAAGGTCAGCAGTTCCCGACAAGCCCGGCGAAGATTCGATGGAGAAACCGGGCACGCCTGTCCGGGAAAAGCCCGAATGCCGGGGGCAAACGGTTTATCTGCAAATTTATGGACCAGAACTGCGCAGCCAGGTAAGGAAGCTGCGTAGATATTGGAAACAATTAGGCCCTTCTGTGCCACCGATCGAGGATGTGTGGGACACGGCTAACCGCTCTGGTCTGCGGCGGCCGCAACCGTTCCCGCTGCCGACGGTGATCTACTACACGGAGGCTTCCTATCGCTGCGCAGCGGCGCTGCAACCTGCCGGCACCCAGATCGAGTGGAAACTGGTGAAACTGCCTCAGGACCGGAACAACCGCAAAAACATCATCGAGGTCTGGATTCCGCCCTCAAGCAAGGTGTTTCCCGATGAAGCGCCCGATTGAGCAGAGAGGCCGGCCTTTCCCGAGGCGGTCATATCGTCCAGCCTTGTGCCGGTCATGCGGTAACCGTTGGGGACTTGGGGGAGAGGGCGGGACTGTCGGATAGCAAAACGGCTTCGGTTGCGGGCGGTGTCGGAGGACCGATCAACCGCTGCGCGACCGAAGCCGGATGGGAGAGCACTTCCGCATGGTAGAAGTGTGATTAACTATATTTTTGTTTTTTACCTAAAATCGTTTTTGAGTATTGCAAACGAATTTCCTGTTTTTTGATTTTATGCAGGCTTAGCGTTTGATGTGAAGCCCGCACTCCTTGGTTTCCGGATTTTCCCACCACCAGCGGCCGGCGCGGATGTCTTCGCCGACGGCAATGGCGCGGGTGCACGGGGCGCAGCCGATCGAAGGATAGAATTTGTCGTGCAGTTCGTTATACGGCACGTCGTTGGCGCGGATGTATTCCCATACTTCGCGCTCGGTCCATTCGATCAGCGGATTGAATTTGTCGAGGCCGTTGCCGCTGTCCCACTCGTGCGGGCCGAGGTCGGTGCGGGTCGGGGATTGTTCGCGGCGCAGGCCGGTGATCCAGGCTTTGCGGCCGGTCAGGGCGCGCTTGAGCGGGTCGATCTTGCGGATGCGGCAGCATTCCTTGCGCAGCTCGACCGAACGGTAGAAGGCATTGATGCCTTCGCGGGCGACGAATTCTTCGGTGGCGACGGTATCAGGGAAATAGACCTTGACCGGAATGACAGGGTAGGTCTCGCTGGTCTTCTGCATCAGCGTATAGGTTTCGGCGGGCAGACGACCGGTGTCGAGGCTGAAGATCTCGATGGGCAGTTCATGGCGCGCGATCAGATCGGTAATCACCATATCTTCGGCACCGTAGGAATTGGCGAATACGGCCGGCTGATAGTCGGCGGCGATCTGGCGCAGCAAGGCGACGGTCTGCTCGATCTTGGTGGACAGGGACATGCGGGCTCTCCAGGGAAGAAGGCGGGGGCCGGCGGCTTATCCAGGCTCTGTGGCTGGTTGTTTCACGCCGTTGCGATCGGGATGGCGGGCAGTCCGGGCCAATGGCACAGCGGTCCGAGGGCCGCCGGCTGCGAGGCGCCCGGGTCGGCTCCGCGAAAAACAGCCTGGCCATTATCGAAGGGGGGTTAATTAACCGAAAAGACTAATGTGTTAGTATTTTATGAGAGAGAGTTATTAACAGCCCGGCCGTTTCCGCTTCCCGGCACGGTCGCTCGGAGTCGCGATGAAGCTGCAACAGCTAAGGTATCTGGTCGAAGTCTATAAACAGGGACTCAATGTCTCGGAAGCAGCAGAAAAGCTGCACACTTCACAGCCCGGCATCTCCAAACAGATTCGGCTGCTCGAAGACGAACTCGGGGTGCAGGTGTTTGTGCGCAACGGCAAGCGGGTGGTCGATGTGACGGCCCCAGGCCGTGAAATCCTGCGGATCTCCGACCGTATCCTGCGCGAAGCACAGAACCTCAAGCGCGTGGCCGAAGAGTTCGTGAACGAGGAAGAAGGCAGCCTCGTCATCGCCACCACCCACACTCAGGCACGCTATGCGCTGCCTCCCACCATCCAGGAATTCCTCAAGCGTTACCCCAAGGTCAAGCTGTCGATCAAACAGGGCAGCCCGACCCAGATCTGCGAACAGGTGGTCGCCGGCGAAGCCGATATCGCCATCGCTACCGAGGGTATCGATCTGTTCCCTGAACTGGCGATGCTCGACTGCTATCAGTGGAATCGCAGCGTGATCGTGCCCGATCACCATCCGTTGCTCGATTTGCGCGGTCAGGTGACGCTGGCCGATGTGGCGCAATACCCGATCATCACCTACGACTTCGCTTTTGCCGGCCGCTCCAAGATCAACCGCGCCTTTGAAACCGCACGCCTGACGCCCAATGTGGTGCTGACGGCGATCGATACCGACGTGATCAAGACCTATGTGGGATTGGGCCTGGGTATCGGCATCATCGCCAGCATGGCCTACGACCGCTACCGCGACGAAGGACTGTTCGCTATCGACGCCAGCCATCTGTTCGAGCCGTCGACCACCCGCATCGGCATCCGCCGCGATGCCTATCTGCGTGGTTATGCCTATTCCTTTATCCAGGGCTTCGCGCCGGCCTTGACCCGTAAGGTGGTGGAGCAGGCGATGGGGCAGAGCGAGGAAGACTGATTTTTGTTATGGAAAATATCCTGCCGGCTGTTTGCTAGATAATTAGCCTGATAGAAAAGAAAATAAAAAAGCGCGAGTTGTTGGCTCGCGCTTTTTCATTCCTGAGAAAGCTGGGTCTTACTCGATCCTGAACGCCTGCACCCGACCATCTTCCCCACGCAGCAGCAAGCGGCCCGGCTCGACCCACCAGGTCTTGTCGCCGTTGCCCGACAACAGCGCCGGTTCCGGAATCAGCCGCAATGCACTACCGCCGAGCGTAACCGTCACGCTGCCGTCGATGCCCACCTGCAAGGTGGCGTCGTTGGCCTGGGCGGTACGGCGCAGCGCGCTCAGGTCGTGGACGGCGCCAAACAAGGTCTGTACCTGTCCGGCCCGATTGCGGTAGCTCAGCGCGCCGCCGAAGTCGCCCAGTGCCCAGGCCGATTGCAGCGACAGCAGACGGCCTTGGTGCTGGGCCAGCCAGTGACCGTCGGCCTGCTGGGTCAGCTTGGCAGCGACATCTTCCTGACGCAGTTGCTCAAGCAGCGCTTGCGGATCGTCCAGACCCGGCACCAGCTTCAACAGCACACCATGACTGCGCAGCAATAGCCGGCCATCGCTGTCGAAGCCGATATGGTCGGCGGCCATCGGATCGATTTCGATCCGGCCAAGCGGCTGGCCGGTATAGCGGACCCCGTCAGTACCGTCGAGCCGCACCACACCTTGGGCGTTGATCATGGCGTTGCTGATGAATCCCAGCGCGCCGACGAGTTGCTGCGGCAGTGTCTGGCCGCCGAGTCGGACCGGCGTGCCGTCGAGGCGGGCAGTCCAGGCCAGGGATTGCCAGCCGGCACCGTTGGGCAGGGGAAGCGCGTCACCGGTCAGATTGCCTCGACCATCGGCCGAACCAAGCCACCAACCGGCGAACTCGCCGTCGCGGCCCAGCTTGACGCTTTCGCCCGCAGCAAAATGGCGCGAATTCAAGGCGACTCCACCGCTCACGATTTGCAGGGTCTGTACCCCGTCGCTATTGCGCTGCCAGCGCAGACGGCTGGCCGGCTCGGTCGCCAGCAGCGCCGTGCCCTGCGGGCCGCTCAGGCCGATCACCGAACCGGCTTGGATACCTTCGAGTTCGATTTCGCCTTGGCGCAGTACCAGACCTTGCCGCTCGCCCTGGCGATGCCACTGCAACCAGGCCCCGTCACTGCCAGCGCGCTGGACCACCCCCGGCAGCCGCAGCGTTGCACCGGACTTGAGTTGCAGCAGCGCGCCATTCGGTGCCCGGTCCGTCAGATCGAGCGAGGCCAGATTCTGGCTATCGACCACGATCACACCATTGGCCGACAGCCAGGCACCCGTTCCCGAGCCACTACCCAGCCCCAGCCCCAGCCCTGCCAAGCTTTCCACCGGGGTGAAATTGACTTCGGTGGGGACGGGAACGGGCGTGGGTGTCGGCGTCGGAGTGGGTGTCGGCGTCGGAGTGGGCGTCGGCGTCGGCGTCGGAGTGGGTGTCGGTGTCGGAATGGGTGCCGTCAACTTGAGGCCGACGATGACCGGGTCGTGGTCGGAGGCGCGGTACGGATCGGCCGCATAGAAGCCGCCATTGGCGATGGTGGCCTGTTGTGCCGCCGATTTGCCGTCGAGGTTGTAGTCGAGGTATTCCGGCTCGTCGGCGTTGATATTCCACTTGGCCGCGCCCTTGACCACCTTGTCCAGTTTGGCGTCGATCAGGGCGTGGTCGAGCGAGCCGGTCTGGCCTTGATAGCGGTAGGAGCTGGTTTCCGTCACCAGTCGGCTGAAGCCTGCTGCGCGCAGTACATCGATCGGGTCTTCTTCGCTGTAGGCATTGAAGTCCCCCATCAACAGCACGCCCTCGGCGCTGCCGTCCTGGTTGAGTTTCCTGGCGAACTCGGCCAGCAAGGCCGCTTGCGATTTACGCAGCGCGTTGAAGCAAGCCTGACCATCCTTCTGGTCGCGGTCGGCCACGGGTGAGCTGCCGCTACAGTTCTTCGACTTCAGATGGTTGACCACCACCCAGAAGGTCCGCCCACTTTCCTTGTGGCGGAACTGCTGAGCCAGGGTCGGACGGTCATAGCTGCTGTGATCGAGCAGCACCGGCGCACCGACGGTCTCCACCACGGCGCTGCGGTAGATCAGCGCTACCTTGATCGCATCGCTACCGGCGGCGAACGACGGAATCGGCGCATCGACGATCTGATAGGGGGTGCCGCCGCTGCCGCCATTGAGTGCCTCCACCAGTGTGGCAACTGCCTTGGCGGCGTCGATATTCTCGATTTCGAGCAGACCCAGCACATCGGCGTCCAAGCCCTTGAGCGCCGCCACGGTCTTGGCGTGCTGGCGCTGGAATTCCTCGGCATTGTCCGGGCCGCGCGCATTGCGGTTGGCGCTGGTCAGCGTGGTGAAGTAGTTGAGGACGTTGGCACTGGCGACCCGGACATTCTCATCACCAAAGCGCGGCACCGAAGGGCGCGGGGCGTACTTGATCGTTACTGGGCCGACCGGCTGCATCCGATAGCCGTTGTTGCGGTAGGTCAGAATACCCTCAAGGCCGTCGATGGTGCTGCCGACCCGCACGCTCTGCGTCGCCGGATCGACATAGGGCAGCGGGAACGGTTTGCTCTTGCCACTGCCGTCGTCGAGGATCACGCTGCGCTGGGCATTGGCGCGGGTATAGGCGTCCATGGCGGCAACATTGCTCTTGCCGTCGCTGCTGGTGCCGGCCGGGTCGGCATCGTTGGGGTCGACCACATCGCTGGGCTGATGGATGCGGCCACCGGCCGACAGCACCAGCTCGCCGTACTGAAGCAGGCCGTCGTTGTCGCTCACGGTCAGCGTCTGTGGAAAGCGCACGCGCATGCCTTCGAAGCGTTCCAGATCGGTCGGGGCGGGCAGGGTCAGTTCGAGCGTCCTCGGCAGCGTCTGGCTGCTCGCCAGCACCTTGACATCGTTCATCACGACCTGGGTCTGCTCGTAGAACTCCTTGACCGCGCCGCGTACCGCCACCCGGTCGCCAACCTTGAGGGCGGGCTTGGCCTTGTCGGCATAGACAAACAGACCTTCCGAGGTGGCCGGGTCCTGGTCGATCTCCTCATCGGCCGACTGGATATAGAAACCGTTGAAGCTGCCTTCGTCGAGATAGAGCGCCGTAACCACCCCTTCAACCAGCACGGTGCGTCCGTCGAACGGGCTGACGGCACTGTTGCCCTGGATGGCGTGAATCGGGCTCTTGGTCAAGGGCAGGGCAAACGGCTGCCTCAACACAGCCGAGCGGTTGCCGGCCGGGTCGATGGCGAGCCAATAGGCGGCGTAGTCGATGCCGCTTTGCAGACCTTCGAGCGGATAGGCCACGGCGCCGTTGCTGTCGATCCGGCTATGCCAGGGCGCGGGCCGGTCCTGGGCCGAACGGCCGGTCAGCACCTGTTCGGCCGAGGGCGCAGCTTCGCTGGCGGGAAGAATGACTGCAAACACCCGCGCCGGTTCGTTGAGTTGGCCGCTCAGGCTGCCACGGCCGGCATCGCCGGGCGTAAAGCTGAGCTGGTCGAGCAGCGGTGCCGTATCGTCGCCGGCTGCTGCGGTCGTGGCAGCGAGATCGACCACGGCCGACAGATTGCCGGCTGCATCGCGGGCCACCAGATAGAGGCGGTAATCGGTTGCCGGGGTGAGTCCGGCCAGTTCCAGCGCCTGCAACTGGCCGGCTGCGGCGGCGGCCTGAGCCTGGGCGCCGTCACGGACCTGCTGGGCATCCGGCGCTGCCTCGCCGGCGGGACGGGCCAGCACCAACAAGGTCGCGTCCTCGTCCACCTTGGCCGCCAGACGCAGCGAGCGGGCACCGCCCAGTTGCAGCGTCGCGGCCGAGACGGTCGGCGCCACCGTATCGGCCGGGCCGTCGGCGCTGAGGACCAGATCGTCGATGCCCAGCCATTCGTCGTTGCCGCTGGCATCGACGGTCAGAATACGCACCTGCACCTGCGCCTGCTGTTCGAGTTCGGCCGGCAGATCGAGGCTGACGGTGCGGCTGGCCGTCTTGGACGGGCCCTCGCTGCCGTCTTCGAGGTAGCCCGCGTCGAGATTGATAAAGTTGCCGCTGTCGCCGATCCGGTACTGCACCGCCAGCGACTGCCTGGCGTTGTCAACGCTGGCGTCGATATCACGCACGTTGAACGACAGCTTCAGATTGCGGGCGTCCCGGCTGTCGAGATGCAGCACCAGCGCCAGCGCATTGGTGCCGCTCGATCCTTGCAGCGCGACCACCGGATTGTTGTCGACCTTGAAACGAGCAATGGTGCCGCTGCTGGTCTTGTCGGGCGTCTGGGTCGGCTTGACCACCAGTTTGGCAGCGTTGAGCGGCGCCAGCACGGTGCGCGGATCGGTACCGCCCTTGACCTTGAGGTCCTGCGCATAACCCATGATCGACGGCACCAGCGACCAGTCATTGTCGGTCGCGAAGGCTTGCTCGTCCTGCCAGTCCTGGCGCAGGGCGCCGGTGGCCAGTCGGTGGTAGCTGGTGTCGGCGAACGCTGCCGGCGTCAGCGCAGCGATCAGTACGGCCAGCGTACTCGGTTGGAACTTCATCGGATTTCCCCTCTTTGTTTTGGTTGCGGCGAAAAGGGGCGAATGGTAGCCATATCCGGTTAACGTCGGGTTAAAACTGTACAAATGTTGCGTCGGTGTGGCTTAGACCGTTGCAAGGGAGATGCAATTCAACAATTTTCGGTATAACATACCGATCGGAATGTTAATTTGAAGAGAGAGCAACATCATGAAAGCACTGCCCTTATTGCTGGCCTGCCTACCGTTGTTGACCGCCTGTCATGTCGAGGTGGACAGCAAGACCGGCGAGGTGAAGAAGGTCAATATTTCGCTGTCCAAGGATAAGGTCACGGTCACCGATACGGCCCCGGTTGCCAAGGAAAGCCGCAAGGTCGCGGCCATCAAGGCCATCGAGTCCTACGGCCCGATAGACATCGACGTCACCATCGGCGATGTGCCCGCGATGGAACTCGAAGGCAGCGCCAAGGTGCTCAGCTATATCAAGACCGTGGTCGAGGGCGACACGCTCAAGGTCCGGATGGAGCCCGACGAGAACCTGACCATCGTGGTCCCGCTGAAAGTGAAGCTGGTGACGCCGGCACTGCGCAGCATCAGCAGCTTCGGCTCGGGCGACATCAGCGTGCGTGAGCTCAAGGGCGGCGAGCTGGACGTGACCAGCAAAGGCTCAAGCGACCTGACCCTGGCCGGCCGGGTCGATAAGCTCGTGGCCTCGCTGCAAGGCTCGGGCGATCTCAATGGCGAAGCGCTGGAAAGCGGTAGCGCCGAGCTGTCGATCGTGGGCTCGGGCGATATGAAGCTGTCCAAGGTCAACGCCCAGACCCTGTATCTCGATATCAAAGGCAGCGGCAGCATCGAAGTGCACGGTCAGACCAAGCAGGTCAAAGCCAATGTGTTCGGCTCGGGCGACGCAACGCTGACCGGACTGACCAGCCAGCAGGCCGACCTGGCCGTGTTCGGCTCGGGCGACATCACCGCCACCGTGGCCGAACAGGTCAAGGCGTCCACCCGCGGCTCGGGCAATATCGCGATCTATGGCAACCCCAGCAAACGCGAAGTCTCGGGCGACGGAATCGAATTCCTCTGAAACCTCCTTGCGGAACAACTCCGCAGGCGCCTGGGCGTTCAGTGAGCGTCCAGGCTGGCATCGCGCGGATGCCACAGTAAAGGTGAAGGCAAAGAGACGCTACCTTACGAAAACCGGACGTTGACCGATCCGCCCCACCATCAGACCGGCACGGCCTTTGTCAGGGCCGTGCCGGTGCTTTGGGGGGATGGGCTGGAGCGGGTGGGGTCGATGGCTTGTCCGGGATAGCTGGGCGCTGGACCGAGATAAAGGCTGGTCTTCGTGGTGATCGGATAAAATTTTATTATTTATTCGATACATGCTAAATATCTTGCAGGTATTTTTCCTAAAACATTTATTTTCTGCTTGATCAGCTTGGGGCCAAACTCCTTGGCGGCAGCAGTGGTTTCCCTGCTATCGTCGCGGACGCAGCCTGCGCTGCCCATCCGATAAATCCGCCGGCCATCGGCACGGCGGCTGCTGAATGCACTGGCCATTTGTTCGAGGAGTGTTCTGTCATGATCGTCACCTTTCCCGATAGCCCCTATCGGCTGCATCAGCCGTTCCCGCCGGCCGGCGACCAGCCCGAAGCCATCGCCAAGCTGCTCGAAGGGTTGGACGATGGCCTCAAATATCAGACCCTGCTCGGCGTCACCGGCTCGGGCAAGACCTATACCATGGCCAATGTCATCGCCCGCAGCGGCCGGCCGGCCATTGTGATGGCGCCCAACAAGACGCTGGCGGCCCAGCTCTATGCCGAATTCCGCGAGTTCTTCCCGGAAAACGCCGTCGAATACTTTGTCAGCTACTACGACTACTACCAGCCCGAAGCCTATGTGCCGAGCCGCGATCTGTTTATCGAGAAGGATTCGGCGGTCAACGAACATATCGAACAGATGCGGCTATCGGCCACCAAGGCCATTCTGGAGCGGCCCGACTGCATCATCGTCGCCACCGTCAGCGCGATCTACGGTATCGGCGACCCGTCCGATTACCACCAGATGATTCTGCATATCCGCGAACACGACACCCTGCCGCAGAAGGAGATCGTGGCTCGGCTGGTGCAGATGCAATACGAGCGCAACGATGTCGAATTCACCCGGGGTAATTTCCGCGTCCGTGGCGATGTGATCGATATCTTCCCGGCTGAAAACGCCGATCTGGCGCTGCGGATTTCGCTGTTCGACGACGAGATCGAATCGCTGCAACTGTTCGACCCGCTCACCGGTGCCATCCGCCAGCGCCTGGGCCGCTACACGGTGTTCCCGTCCAGCCACTACGTCACCCCGCGCGCCACCGTGCTGCGGGCGGCCGAGACGATCAAGAGCGAGCTGCACGAGCGGCTCGAATTCTTCCATCGCCAGATGAAGCTGGTGGAGGCGCAGCGGCTGGAGCAGCGCACCCGCTTCGATCTGGAGATGCTCAATGAAGTGGGCTTCTGCAAGGGGATCGAAAACTACTCCAGGCACTTTTCAGGGAAAAACCCTGGTGAGCCGCCCCCTACCTTGCTCGACTATCTTCCTGAAAATTGCCTTATGTTCCTGGACGAAAGCCATGTGATGATCGGCCAGATCGGCGGCATGTATCGAGGCGACCGGGCGCGCAAGGAAAATCTGGTCGATTACGGCTTTCGTCTGCCCAGCGCCCTCGATAACCGGCCTTTGCAGTTCGAGGAGTTCGAGCAGCGAATGCCGCAGACCGTCTTTGTCTCGGCCACGCCGGCCGACTACGAGGCGAAGCATCAAGGCCAGGTGGTGGAACAACTGGTACGGCCGACCGGGCTGGTCGATCCGGTGGTCGAGGTGCGACCGGTCGCCACCCAGGTGGACGACCTGATGAGCGAAATCAGAAAGCGCATCGAAGTCGGCGAGCGGGTGCTGGTGACCACGCTGACCAAGCGGATGGCCGAGCAGCTTACCGAGTACTTCGGCGAACACGGTATCCGGGTGCGTTATCTGCACTCCGATATCGAAACCGTCGAGCGGGTGGAAATCATCCGCGATCTGCGGATGGGGGTGTTCGATGTGCTGATCGGCATCAACTTGCTGCGCGAGGGTCTCGATATTCCCGAGGTGTCGCTGGTGGCGATTCTCGACGCCGACAAGGAAGGCTTCCTGCGCAGCGAGCGCAGCCTGATCCAGACCATTGGCCGCGCCGCCCGCCATCTGAACGGCATGGCCATCCTGTACGGCGATGTCATCACCAACTCGATGCGCCGCGCCATCGACGAGACCGAACGGCGCCGCGCCCGCCAGCAGGCATTCAATGCCGAGCACGGCATTGTGCCCAAGGGGGTGGTCAAGCGGATCAAGGACATCATCGACGGCGTCTACCACGAAGAGCAGGCCCAGGCCGACCGCCTCGAACAGAAACGGCTGCGTCAGCTTGAGGAGCTGGATGCCAAGGCGCTGGCAAAGGAACTCAAGCGGATCGAGAAGGAAATGCTCGATGCGGCCAAGAATCTGGAATTCGAAAAAGCCGCCCAATTGCGCGACCAACTGCATCTATTGCGGGAAAAGGTATTCGGCGCAGCCTGAGCCGGTGTTTGAGGGCAGAGCCGGACTGCCGTGCCGGCGCTGCTTTCTGGCCCTCCGTCCGCTTGTTCGTCGGGTGCGCTGGACCGGCCGGCTTTTTCACTGGCCACCGTTTATAAATATGAAAAGGAAATGGAACGGATCGGCAAGAATCCGTTGACTTTCAGCAGTTGCCTCGCCTGTTTCTCCCCAAAGACCCAGCTTCGGGTTTCTTCCTTACTCGACTTTTATGCACGAAAAACCCGCTCCCAGCCTGCAAGCCTTGCAGCGAGAAATCGACCGGCTCAATACCGAAAATGCCACCCTGTGCGCCGCCCTGTTGCAAGCGGAGCATGCACCTGAAGCCGGTGCGTCCACGGTCGAATCGCTGCTTGGCGATATTCTGGCGCGCGAGAGCGAATACGCCATTATCACCTGCGCCGCCGACGGTACGGTGATCGAATGGAACCGTGGCGCGGAAAATATCTTCGGCTGGCCAGCCCCGGCGGCGATCGGCCGGCCGATCAGCATGATCTTCGTGCCTGAGGATCGGGCAATGGCTTATCCAGCCCAGGCAATGGCCCGGGCCGATGCCGAAGGTCATGTGCCCGATGAGCGCTGGTATCTGCGCCAGGACGGCAGCCGCTTCTACGCCCAAAGCTCGCTGATGCCTTTGCGCGGCGAGCAGAGCAGCGGCTATCTGAAGATTCTGCGCGACCGCACCGACCTGCACCGTGCAGAAAGCCGCTTGCGGGCGAGCGAACATGAATTGCAGGCGATCTTTTCCGAGGCGGCGGTCGGGATTTCGGAGCTTTCCCCTTCAGGCCACTTCCTGCGCGTCAACGACGCCATGTGCACAATCCTTGGGCGTGACCGGCAGGAATTGCTGGGGGTCGAGGTTGCTTCGCTGACCTATCCCGATGATGTGGCCAACGCCCGCCGGCTGTTTCGCCATGTGGTGGAAACGGGCGACCCGGTGTCGGTCGATCGCCGCTATGTCCGCCCCAACGGCAGCCTGGTCTGGGTCAGCAGCAGCCTGCGGCAGATTCTCGATGAAAGCGGCGCTGTGCGCGCCGTGCTGGCGATCACGGTCGATCTGACCGCCCGCCGACTGGCCGAGGCGGCTTCGCGCCAGAGTGAGGAACGGCTGCGGGCGATTACCGATGCGATTCCCTTGCTGATTGCCTATGTCGATAACGAACAGCGCTTCCAGTTCGCCAATCGGCTGTACGAGACCTGGTTCAACCGGCCGCTCGACCGCATCGTCGGCCATACCGTGCTCGAAGTGATGGGGCCGGCGATCTATGAGGCGCGACGGCCCTATATCGAGCGGGTGCTGGCCGGTGAAGAGGTCCACTACCGGGCCGAGTTGCCCGATGGCGACGGGGTGCGGATCACCGAAGTGACGCATAGCCCGCATCGCGACGCCGACGGCCGGGTGCTGGGCTTCTATTCGGCGGTGCAGGACATCACTGAACGCTACCGCTCCGAGCGGGCGGTCCATCGGGCGACCGAGCGCATGCAGCTCGCGCTTAATTCGGGCGCCATCCTCGGTACCTGGTCGTGGGATATTGCCGACAATATCCTGACCGCCGATCGGCGTTTTGCGCAGACCTTCGGACTTGACGACGCCCTGGCCGACCGCGGGCTGCCGATCGAGGCCTTGATGGAGGCGATCCATCCCGATGACCGCGAAACCGCGGTGGAGCGACGGCACGAGGCGATGGCGCGCGGCAGCGCCTATCGGGCCGAATACCGGGTGCGCCAGGCCGACGGCAGCTATCTATGGGTCGAGGCCAACGGCCACTGCGAACTCGATGAGAATGGCCGGCCGCTGCGTTTTCCCGGCGTGCTGCTCAATATCCATGAACGCAAGCAGGCCGAATTGCGGCTGCGTCAGTTGATCGAGCTGGCGCCCGCCACGGTCTGGTTTGCCGACCCCGACGGCAGCCTCAGCTTTATCAGTCAGGATTTCTACGAATACACCGGCCTGACCCCTGAAATCGCCCTGCCGCACGGCTGGGGCCGGGCCATCCACCCCGAGGATATGCCACGCGTCACCGCGATCTGGGACGACGCCCGCAGCCGTGGGGTGTTCTACGACACCGAATTGCGATTGCGCCGCCAGGACGGTGAATACCGCTGGTTCAGCGCCCGTGCCCAGCCCTTGCGCAATGCCGGCGGTGAAGTGACCGGCTGGCTTGGCAGCAACAGCGATATTCACGAACGCAAAACGGCCGAGGAAATGCTGGCCCAGCTCAACGAGACACTGGAGCAGCGGGTCGCCATGCGCACGCGCGAGCGCGACGAGTTGTGGCGCCATTCGCGCGATCTGATGGGGGTGGCCGGCGAGGACGGCTTCTTCCGTTCGATCAACCCGGCCTGGAGCCAGGTACTGGGCTTCGATGAAGCCGAGCTGCTGTCGCGGCCGTTCAAGGCGCTGCTGCATCCGGACGACTGTGCCGAGGCTGCGGCAGTATGGCAGGCCCTGGCGCGTGGCCAGTCGATTGCCCGTTTCGAGGATCGGCTGCGCTGCGCCGATGGCAGCTATCGGCTGATCTCCTGGACCGCCACGCCCGGCCAGGGCGGCTTTTATGTGATCGGCCGCGATATCACCGAGCAGCGCCAGATCGAGGAGCAGTTGCGCCAGTCGCAGAAGATGGAGGCCATCGGCCAGCTCACCGGCGGGATTGCCCACGACTTCAACAATATCCTGACCGGTATCATCGGTTCGCTCAGCGTGATCAGCCGGCGGATCGAACAGGGCCGGTTCGATGATCTGAGCCGGTTCATGCAGGCCGCTTCGGGCTCGGCCCATCGGGCAGCGGGGCTGATCCAGCGCCTGTTGGCCTTTGCCCGTCGCCAGTCGCTCGATGTCAAACCGCTCGACCTTAACCGTCTGGTGCAGGCAATGGAGGAATTGCTGCGGCGCACCCTGGGCGAGCAGATCGATCTCTCCACGGTGCTGGCGCCCGATCTCTGGCTGGCGTCGGCCGATGAAAACCAGTTGGAGAGCGCGTTGCTCAATCTGGCCATCAATGCCCGCGATGCGATGCCGCAGGGCGGCAAGTTGACCATCGAGACAGCCAATGTCCGGCTCGACCAGAGCCACCCTTCTGAACACGATGACCTGAGCCCGGGCGACTATCTGCTGATCTCGGTGACCGACACCGGCGTCGGCATGACCCCGCAGGTCAAGGCCAAGGCGTTCGATCCTTTCTTCACCACCAAGCCGATCGGCCAGGGTACGGGGCTTGGCCTGTCGATGATCTACGGCTTTGCCAAGCAGTCGAACGGCCATGTGCGCATCGACAGCGAAGTAGGACGCGGGACCACGATCCGGCTCTATCTGCCGCGCATCGGCAGCCAGACCGAGCGCGACCAGATCGACCCGCCGGCCGAGCTGCCGCTGGGCCGCGGCGAGATGGTGCTGGTGGTCGAGGACGATCCGGCCGTGCGTCTGCTGGTGGTCGAGGTGCTGTCCGAGCTGGGTTACGGCGCGCTCGAAGCTGCTGATGCACGGGCCGCGCTGTCCTTGCTTGAAGGTCATGACAAGATCGATCTGCTGATCTCCGATGTCGGCCTGCCCGGCATGAACGGTCGCCAGCTCGCCGAGATCGCCCGCCAGCGCCGGCCCGGACTCAAGGTGCTGTTTATCACGGGCTACGCCGAAAGCGCCGCCATGCGGCCAGGATTGCTCGATCCTGGTATGGAGGTCGTCACCAAGCCGTTTGCCATGGATGCACTGGCGCTGAAAATCCGTGAAATGGTCCGAGAAGAAAACTAAGCGCCCGTCTGACCGAACCAGTTTTCGGTAATTTTCCTTCTATTTTGCCTGGTTGGCTTTGGCTATGCTCCGGTGCGGTCGCCCTGGAGCCGGTCGAAGCTTGCTTGCAGTAATTAGTAAAATTTTAGGAAAAACAATTGCTAGATCGGTCCCACTAAATAAATAAAAAATAAAAATACTTGTCTTCTTCTTTCCTTGTCTCCCATATCCGCTCTCTACAGGACAGGCTGTAGCGAAGTAGAGGGCGGATGGGGGGAATTGGACAGAGAAACCGACGGATAGTTAGTGAGAAGGCTGCAATGCCGAATCTTCACTTTCCTGAGCTCAACAGCGAGAAAAATCTATGAAGTTCCTCCCCCTATGTTTGCTGACAGCGCTGCTGGCCGGTGTGACGGCTTGCTCCGATGCCGAGCCGCCCCCGCCGCCCAAGGCGGTTGCTGCGGCACCGCAGCCGTCGCAGGAGCAATTGATGCAGGCGGTATTCGGCAAGCACTACCGGGGCAAACAGAAAGACGCGCTGGTCGATCTGCCCGATCCGGAAAACCGCGAAGTCAGCAGCCGCTATCTGGTCTCGCCGATTTCGCTGCGCGCCCGGCCGGGCGGGGAGGCGCTGTTGCTGACCAACTCGGTCATGGCGAGTGACCAGGGCGAACCCGAGTTCGGCCATGCCGACGCCGGTCTGGTCAGCCTCTACCGACTGCGCTGGCAGGACGGTGTCTGGAAGGTCAGGCTTTCCCATATCCATTTCGATGGCCTGGGTTCGATGGGCAACAGCGGTGAGGCCCAATGGCTGGACCTGAGCCGCGGCCGGCTCGGGCTGGCGATGCATCACGGCGGGATGTGGCAGGGCAATACGCTGACTCTGCTGGCGCTGTATGACCTGAGCGGCAATCAGGTCAAGTCGCTGACCAAGGAGTCGATCCGCATCGCTTCCGCCAATGGTGGCGCATGCGCGCCGATCACCGAGATGTGCTGGGATGTGACGGCCCAATGGCGTTTCGTCGCCGCAGCGCAGCCCGGTGACTATGACGATCTGGTGCTGAGCTTCTCCGGCTCCGAAGCGACCCTGGCCGAGCCGGTGGGCAAGGCCGAAGCGGTGATGGCAAACGGAGAAGAGGTCGAACCCAAGCGCAATGTGAAGCAAGTGACCGGTAGCGCCCGCTATCGCTTCAGTGACGGTCATTACAGGCTGGTAGAGGGAACCAATAAGGTGCCGGAGATTTAAATAGGACGGTTTCCAATCCTGCGGGTTAAGACGCGACCCCATGCCGATTTGCTTTGGCATGGGGTCGAGGCTTTTTTGAATGGCTGATGATTGAGGGGTTGGAAATAGACTTATATAAAAGGTGGATATAAATCGACGTGTTTTATATTTCTGCAATGATGTGGTTCTGGTGGGTTTATTGGCCAATCGTTCTGATTTTTGTTGAAAGACTTTTGATTTTTTTGAAAATCAATTGGTTGGATTATTGTTGATGGATTGGTTGCGGCGAAGGGTCTTGCTTTGTGACGTGGAGTGGTTCGGCAAAACTTTGTCACGCGGCTTGGCAGTTTCCGTCATAAGAGCCAAAATTCTCCCTTTTCTTTCTGCCTGTCGCTACCTCGATATTTTTAAAAATCATTGTTTTGAGGGGTCAGGGTTTTGAGGAATATTTAATATGGCAATTCCTTTGCGTATGCTCGCCAGCGCCATGTGTTGCGCGGTGGGGTACAGCCAGCCGGCTGCCGTGGCCGCCATTCGTGCCGAAATCAATCATTTCCGTCAGACCGATTTTGTCGATTACAACGGTAATCCCATCATCGGTGCCCAACTCTGGCAGATGGGGCAATGGGGACCGGCGCGTTTCGGGCGGATGTTCTCCCTGATCTTCCAAGAATGTCAGACCCGTCTACCTGATCTGGAACCGGCTGAAACGGCCTTGATCCTGTTGGTGGCCGAACCCGAAAGACCGGGCATCGATGGCCGCTGGGCTCAAGCGGCGTTTTCTGCCTGCCAGGAGCAGACCGGTCGGTCTTTTCATGGTGAATCGAGAATCTGCGCCTGGGGCAAGGCTGGCATCGCCCCGGCCGTGCTGTTGGCCCGCAAGCTGTTCACCCTGCCGGCGTCAGAGCGGCCCCGGCAAGTTATGGTCGCCGGGGTTGATACCTATTTCAGCGCCAGCACGATCAACCACTATCTCTCGGCCAACCGGCTGCTCTGTTCCGACAACCACGATGGTTTCATCCCTGGCGAAGGGGCTGGTGCCGTGGTGCTGAGCCCGGCCGAGGCCGACGGGCCGGCCCTGTGGATCGACGGCGCGGCAGCTGGTCGCGAGCCGGCCTGTTATCTGTCTGACCAACCCTCACGCGCCCAGATGCTGTGCCGGATCATGCGCGAAGCCAGCGCCGAGGCTCAGATTGCCGTGTCCGCACTGGATTTTCATGCCAGTGGGGTGAGCGGCGAGAGCTGGTATTTCCGCGAAGCCGCCCTGGCTGTCGATCGGACCCTGGAGCAGCGGATCGACCATTTTCCCCATGAATTGATCGCGAAATATATCGGCGAGACCGGTGCCGCCTGCGCGCCGCTGACCCTGGCGTGGCTCGGCGAGGTCATGGGGCGTGGCGACGGACCGGGTCGTGGTGCCCTGCTGCATTTCGCCAATGACGGCGGCGAGCGGGCTGCCCTGGTCGTTCGATATCGATAAGAAAACGAGTGGAGCCGATTCAGTGGAAACCCATGTCTATGCCAACAGCCGGGAAATCGCCAGCAAAGGGGCCAATGGCCGCTCGCTGGGGGCTTTCCCCGATCCGTGCTGGAGTCCGCCGTCACCATCCGCCGGACCGATCATCCTGCCTTATCCCAATACCGCCCTTATCCGCGATCTGGCCAAGGGCAGTAACACCGTATTCATCTGCGGACAGATGGTGGCGCTCGAAGATGTGTCCTATTTCTCCCGCAGTACCGGCAACGAGCCGGCCACCCGTATGCTGGGGCAGGGGGTGGCGACCCATGTGATCACCGGGCGCGCCTATTTCCGCTCGTGGTCCATGGATGTGCAGGTCGAAGGCTTTTGCGTGCCGCGCCATCTCGATCTGACCACCCATAACCACGGTTCGCAGCCGCCCAATACGCCACCGACGCATTACATCGACACTTCGAGGCCCAAGAACCCGTGTGACGAAGAGTTGGAAAACATCGCGAAGAAATGTTCGACTGCGCCGCCCCAGCCCGGAGACAAGAAGGACCAGGAAAGAGATCTGCTCGCCCGCTTGTCCAAGCGGCATCCCAAGCTGGCCGGGGCGTTTTCCAAGCTCAAGAACAAGGTCGACAGTCCGGTCGCCGACTGGATTGAAGAGCACTGCGACGGCTTGCTGATCAAGCCCGGCTCATTCGATGCGGGCCAAATGGACGCGTTGCGTGAAATCCTCGACAACGGCCCGACCGCCCTGGGGCAGGTCGCCCGCGACATGCTCAAGGATGCGGCCATGGAGGTGCTCGGCCATCTGAGCAAGGAAGCGGCGGAAAAAGCAGGCAAAATGCTCGCCCGTACCCTGAGCCGTCATGCCGTGATCTCGGCCGTGGCGGCGGCACCGGCGGCGACCGGGGTAGGTGCGGCGGTAGTGCCGGTCACCGAGCTGGTGGGCAATGTGGTGGGTCTGGTGATCGACGTGGTCGATGGTATCTGGACTGCCTACCAGATCGGGAAAGAGGCACCTGCACTGATCGCCAAGGTAAAGGAAGTGTTCGGCGCCTTCGACAATCTCGGCAAGGCGACCTCATCGCTATTCGAACGCTATGGTCTGGACCCCAAGACAGCCACGTGGGACGACCTGTTCAAGCGAATGAAGAAAGTCACCCCGACAGAAATGGCCGCTGATGCGATGAGTGTGATGGCCAAGGCCAATCCTTGCACCCGGGCACGTCGTTGCATCCTGGTGCGGTACGAGGATACGGAGCAGCCGAAGGCTTTCGACGGTACGGGTTGCTGCCCGGGACAGACTGGACACCATCTGATCCCCGACAAGATGATGCAAGGGGTAAATTGCCCGGGTTATGAATATCCCAAGGCTCCGAATGTCTGTGTTGAAGGGGTGAATCAGAGTCATGGTACCCATAACGAAGTTCATAAGAGACTTGACAAAATAGTTAAGGATAATGCTGGTGCGGATGGAAAAGTATCTATGGATCAAGCTATTGCAGCTGCCACGGCTTCTTTTTTTCGCGCCTTCCCTGAATCAGGCTGCCGACCCAATTGCATTGAAAGCCAATTGAAAAATTATTATGGGTCGCGTTGCCCCAATGCCCGTCTGAACAAAGAGACGGGTTATAGCCAAAACGAAAAGGGTGTAGAGCGCCGCCGTGGTCGTAAGTCAGGCAGCAATTCTTCATCTAGTTCCACTGGATCCTAAAACTGTCTGGAGATCTAATGAATTTGGAAACATGGCAGTCACACTTCGAAGGCTATACCTTGGTTGGCTGTGCCGTCGGAAATCGCAACACTCTTTATCTGCTCGGCAAAGCTAATCCTCCTGAAGGTTCAAAAGAAGTATGGAATTACGAATTAACCACGAGATTCGTGTTCTACATGCGGGATGATGAGGATCCTGATAATCGTTGGGGTAGCATCGATTTTAATATGCTTGACTATCCAATGCTGGCCGCAGTTAAAAAACCAGAGAGTCAGGCAGTCATCGTGGATGACCGACGCTGGGTGTTTTCTTTCAATCTGGACGGTGATCAAGTAGAGCCAGAAATCCCCAAATCTTTGAGCCAAGGCGGGTCGGTAACACGCCTTAAGGAAATTGAAGGTTATCTTTACGCTGTAGATAGCGGTCGTTGTGCCTTTTATCGTGAATCATCCGGTAAATGGATAGGTCTCGAAGAAGGTCATGTTCTGACTCAATTTGACGGGAGTGATCTGACCTATGCGCCAAGTTTCGAAGATATAGACGGATTTTCGCGCTGTGATATTTATGCCGTTGGTGGAAAAGGCGATGTGTGGCATTGGAATGGAGCAAGATGGAGCCAATGCCATTTTCCTTCCAATATGTATTTGACAGCCGTTTGCTGTGGTGAAGACGGTAAAGTCTATATCGGCGCACAGTGCGGCACTGTCTTTGTCGGCCGTGGCGATGACTGGCAAATGCTGCAAAAGAACGATTACACCCTGCCATTCAAGGACATGGTCTGGTACGAGGATCGGGTCTGGTGTACATCCGACTACGGCGTCTATCAGATCGTGGACGGTAAATTCACTTCAGCCGTATTGCCGCTTGAAGCCGCAATCTGCGCCGGAAATTTATCGGTCGGTGATGGGGTGCTGCTGTTGGCTGGCGTGCATGGCGCGGCATTTCTGGAAAATGGAAAGTGGGAATCGCTGGTCAATAATCCGGAAATGCGTCAATTGGCGGAGAATCCATAACCCATATTCTTCTGGAATAAGGTAAGTGCGAGTGGCCAGCAAAACCGCCAGGATCCGTCCAACTATCTTCCTTTTTTATTGCGCTGTCCGCGCCTGAAGCAGAAAGAGAATCTCAGACGAAAAAAATGGGAGAAACGACGTTTCTCCCATCAATTCTCTCTTCACGCTAGAAAACTGCTGTGCCGTCAGGCAGGCGGGAACGCATGGCGTTGTATTCCCGATTCTCTGGCATGCCACCCTGACACGCCGGGAGTTGATGCGGGCTCAAAATGAAAATTTTAAGAAAATCCACTGCAAGCTATGAGGCAGGTAATGAATAAAATATAAAAAATTCAGCAGGAAAATTTGAGATGGCGTGCAGTGCAGCCATCTTGATATTCCACGTCTCGTGAAAGGCCGGGGTGAGGGTGCCTTACATCGCTTACGGCTAAAGCACCCTAGGGTTTTTTGGGGTTGGACGCTTTTAAGGGCGTCCTGGCGGTTATTCGACGCTGATCCGTTGCGCCGTCTTGCCGTCGCGGCTCGGCAGGTAGAAATCGCCTGCTTCGAGCCACCAGCTTTGATTGCGGTAGCACTCCGGCATCTGGATCAGACGCGGATCGGGGGTGAAGCGGTAGAGGCGGCCGTGCAGGCGGGCGCTCAAGGTGGCATCGGTGTTGAGCGACCAGACGACTGCGGGATCGCTGGCACGCAGCGCGGCGAGCAGGGCCGGCATATCGGCGAAGGCCGGGCGGAGTTGCTGTTCGCGGCCCTGGTCACGGAACACATAGCGACCGTCGTCGAGCTTCCACAGCCCTTCCTTGCCGCTCGACGGGGTGGCGGCCCATTCGGGGCGCAGGGAGTAGACCCCGGCATCGGTGACACGCGGGCGCTCGCCAGTGGTGAGCAGCAGGCTGCCGTCTTCACGTACTTCGAGTTCGGCGCCGGCGCCGAATTGACCACGCAGGCGACGCACGGCCAATTGCAGGTCGGCGAGGCTGGGAATCAGGGTAATGGTGACACCACCCCGGCTGATGTCCACAGCGCCGTTGTCGCGGGTCGCCAGCCCGTCGCTGGTGTTGCCGCCGCGACGGAGCGGCGACAGGGGCAGGCCGTACAGCCGGCCGGCGCTGCTCTCGACGGTCAGCACGCCGCGTTTGTCCTGGTGGGCGGTGACGGGCAGGCCGAAGGTCTGGCTGAGGACGGTGGCAATGCCTTGCTCGAGATCGCTCGTTTTGCGCTCGGAACCGCCAAGGTCGGCGATCGAAGGCAGGGCGATCGGTTGGTGGTCGATCAGTAGATCCTGGGCGTGGACGGCACCGCTAAGCGCCAGGGTGCAGCAAGCAATACGAAGACGATTCCGGATACGCAAACGATTCAGCATATAAAAATTGACAGGTATCGGGCAAAACCACGCCCGCGCTGATGGGGCGCGGGCGCAGGGGGGTGGGAAAAGTGGAATATTAACAAAAGGTACTTTATATGACAAATGTTTGATTTTGTTGGGGGTAGGGGAAAACCCAGGCTTGCGGCTCATGCCGACTGGTGCTCTTCAAGCCAGCGTGCGGCCTGGCGCGCCAGCATCGCTTCTTCGTTGGTCGGGATCACCCACAAGGAGGGCTGGCTGCCCGGGTCGCTGATGCAGGACGTGGTGGCGATGGTCTGGTGATTGGCCTCCGGGTCGAGCCGGAAACCCAGCCATTCAAGCCGCTCGACGATGCCGGCGCGCACCAGGGCCGAGTGTTCGCCGATCCCGGCGGTAAAGACCAGGGCGTCGATACCGCCACTGCTGACCACCAGCGAGGCAATCTCGCGCGCCGCCATCAGGCAGAACAACTCGACTGCCCGCCGTGCCGCCGGATGGGCGCTGGCCTGGAGCTGGCGCATATCGTGGCTGATGCCCGAGACGCCGAGCAGGCCGGAGCGGCGGTACAGCAGGTCGGCAATATCGGCGCTGCTGAAGTCGAGCGAATCCTGCAGATACAGCAGCACGCCCGGATCGATCCGGCCGCAGCGGCTGCCCATCATCAGGCCTTCGAGTGCCGTGAATCCCATGCTGCTGGCGATGCTGCGGCCGTTGACCACCGCGCAGGCGCTGGCGCCGTTGCCCAGGTGGACGATGATGACCCGGCCACGGCCGATCCGTTCGCCCAGCACCTGCGGCAGTTGTTCGGCCACATATTGATAGGACAGGCCATGGAAGCCATAGCGGCGGATGCCCAGCCGGAACAGTTCTTCCGGCAAGGCATAGCGTTGTTGCAGTTCGCTTTGGGTGCGATGGAAGGCGGTGTCGAAACAGGCCAGATGGCGCGCCTGCGGCAACTGCTGTTGCAGGATGCGCGCACCGGCGAGGCCGTGCGGCTGGTGCAGCGGGGCCAGCGGCACCAGGCCCTCCAGATAGTCGAAGGCTTCGTCGTCGAGCAGGGTCGGGCGGCTATAGCGCGGGCCGCCGTGCACGATACGGTGCGAGACGGCCGTGACCGAGCTGACTTCGGTTTCCAGCCAGGCGGCCAGATGGTGGAGGGCGGTTTCCGGGTCGCGCTGCGGCAGCACGGTTTCGAGCAGATGCTGGCCGTCGGCGCGGCAGGCGTAGAAGCGCGGCGGCGGGTCGGAGGTGGACGGGCCCAGATGTTCGATCTGGCCATGCAGCAGCGGTCGTTCGCCGTCGTCGAAGTAGGCGGCGAACTTCAGCGTCGCCGAGCCGGCGTTGAGGGTCAGGATGGTCATGGTCGGTTCGCCAGAATCTGGGCCAGCGCACACGAGGCCATGCGCGATTCGGCATTGTCGGCCCGGCTGGTCAGCACCACCGGCACCCGGGCGCCCAGCACGATGCCGGCGGCACGGGCGCCGGCCAGATACTGCAACTGCTTGGCCAGCATATTGCCCGCTTCGAGTTCGGGAACCAGCAGGATATCGGCGCAGCCCGCAACAGGACTCGTAATACCCTTGGCATTGGCCGCCTCGGCGGAAATGGCGTTATCGAATGCCAATGGTCCGTCGAGGATGGCACCGGTGATCTGACCCCGGTCGGCCATCTTGCACAGCGCCGCAGCGTCGAGGGTGGCGCGCATCGATGGATTGACGGTTTCGACCGCCGCCAGAATCGCCACCTTGGGATGGCTGAAGCCCAGCGCATGGAGCAGGTCGATGGCGTTCTGCACGATGTCGCGTTTGTCGATCAGGCTCGGTTCGATATTGATGGCGGCGTCGGTGATAAACAGCGGTTTGGGGTAAGCCGGCACTTCCATGGCAAACACATGACTGACCCGCCGTTCGGTGCGCAGGCCGCTGGTGCTCGACAGCACGGCGTGCATCAGCTCATCGGTATGCAGACTGCCTTTCATCAAGGCACCGACCCGGCCTTCGCGGGCCAGTTGGACTGCCAGCGCCGCCGCTGCATGGCTATGCGGCACGTCGAGGTGTTCGATGCCTTCGAGCGAGACGCGGGCGGCATCGGCCGCTGCGGCGAGTTTGGCGGTCGGGGCGATCAAGATCGGTACGATCAGTCCACGTCTTGCCGCGTCGAGCGAACCTTGCAAGGTGGCCGGGTCGCAAGCGTGGACCACGGCCGTCGGCAATGGCGGCAGACCTTGGGCGCGGTGGAGCAGGAGCGAGAGGGCGTCTATCGGCATGGTCAGTCCACAATGTTGTAGCCGGCGTCGATATGAAATACCGAACCGGTCAGATTGCGGGCAGCGTCCGACACCAGAAAGGCGCTGAGCGCGCCCACATCGTCGGGGGTAGCGAGGGTATGCAAGGGACTTTTGGCGACGGCTTGCGCGAGCAATTCGTCGAAGTGGGCGAGTCCCGAAGCGGCGCGGGTGGGCATGGGGCCGGGGGAGAGGGCATGGACGCGGATATGGCGTGCTGCCAGTTCATAGGCCAGATAGCGCACTGTGGCTTCGAGCGCGGCCTTGACCGGACCCATCATGCCGTAGTGTTCCACCACTTTTTCGGCACCGTAGTAGCTCATGGTCAGGATGGTGCCGCCTTCTGGCATCAGCGCTTCGGCCTGCTTGGCCATGCGGATCAGTGAGTGGCAGGACACATCCATCGCCCGCAAGAAGGCGGCGCTGTCGCAGTCGACCACCCGGCCGTGCAGTTGTTCGAGCGGGGCGTAGGCCACCGAGTGGATCAGGAAATCAAGCCGCCCCCAATGCTCCGCAATCGCTCCGAACACCGCTTCGAGCTGGCCGGGCTGCTCCAGGTCGCACGGCAGGATGATGGGGCAGTCGATCGATTCAGCCAGGGGGCGGACAAAACGTTCGGCCTTGGCATTGAGATAGGTGGCGGCGATCTCGGCGCCCGCCGTATGGCAGGCACGGGCGCAGCCCCAGGCGATGCTGTGTTCGTTGGCGATTCCAACCACCAGGCCGCGTCGGCCAGCAAGCGAGAACATGGATGCGAAGCTCCTTTGGATAATGGTGCGAGCGTAACGGGCCAACTGGCGCGGCGCCTTGCGGCAGCGCAATAAAGATCGTGCTGCTTGTTACCGTATCAGCCTTGCAATGCGGTAACCACGCATCTATAGACAGGAACATAAATTCCTATAAACCCACGCGGTAAGCAGTGCAAGCCGCGTGGAGCGCTTAATGCCGGGGAGGGGTAGTCGGAGCATCCGCCATCTGTGGACAACCTTCCGGTAGCGCCGGGGTTTTGTTCTTTTGACGTTCCGATGAATGGGTTTCCCCTCTGTACGACCCCGATCCGTTGCCGATGGGCCGCCAGGTGCTGTCTGCGTCGGGTCGCAGCAAGGCGCGTGCCGCTGCCGGCGGCGGCGCGACGTCGCCTACCCGAGGAGGAAACCCGATCATGTTCGATTTATTCCCCAGGCGTCATCCGACGCTGCCGCAGCAAGACACCCCGAAAGAGCGCGAACAGCGCGAGCAACAGCTCGACAGCGCCCGTCTGACCTATTGCTGGACCGACGACATGCCCAATGTGGTCGGTGTGCCAATGGCGACCGAGGTGCCTTACGCCGATACCCCGACGCTGGTATGGCTGGCTGAGGTCGGTGAAACCGGTCTGGCGATTCTGGAGAATCTGCTGGCTGCCAAGCTCGCCGCTTCGCCGGCCAGTGCGGAACTGGGCGCATTGGGGCAAAAGCTGGAAAACCTGCGCGCCATCGTGCAGCCGCTCCATGCCGATCTGAAGACCACCATGGCCGACGAAGGCACGCGGCTGCTGTCGGGGCTGGGTTCTGCGGCCTTCCATCTGGTGACGCAACACCAGCAGGCCCTGCAAGAAGTGCTCGATCAGATGCTCGACCTGGCGCAGGCATTGATGGCCAAGCCGGCCCAGCTCGCCAGCAGCGGCAGCGATCCGCTTGAGCCTTATCAGGCCCTGTTCAAGACGCTGCCCCGGCCGTCCATCTCCTACGATTTCATGACCGATGAGGAATTCGCCCATCTGCGGGTGGCCGGTCCCAATCCGATGCTGTTGAGCGGGGTGCAGAGCCTGCCCGCCAAATTTCCGCTGAGCGATGCGCAATACCAGCAGGTGATGGGCAAGGGCGACAGCCTCGCCGCCGCGCTTCAGGACCACCGCCTCTATCTGCTCGATTACGCCGAACTCGACAGCCTGGTCGCCAACCCGGGCCAGACCAATGGCCAACCCAAGGCGGTCTATGCGCCCATTGCCTTGTTCGCCGTGCCGCGTGGCGGCAGTGAGCTGGTGCCGGTGGCGATCCAGAACGGCCAGAACCCGGCGATCAATCCCATATTCCTGCGTGTCTCGGACCCATCTCAGCCCGACTACTGGGGCTGGCAGATGGCCAAGACCGTGGTGCAAGTGGCCGAGGGCAATTACCACGAGCTGTTTGTCCATCTGGCGCGCACCCACCTGGTGATGGAAGCGTTCTGCGTCGCCACCCATCGCAATCTGGCCCAGACCCACCCGATCAACGTTCTACTGCTGCCGCACTTCGAGGGTTCGCTGTTCATCAACAAGAGCGCCGCCGACAGCCTGATTGCCCCGGGAGGCCCGATCGACCATATCTTCGGCGCCACCATCACGGCCACCCAGCAGGCTGCTGGCAACGACCGGCTGGCGTTCGACTTCTACGCCAAGCGCCTGCCGCAGGACTTGCAGGCCCGGGGGGTCGACAACCCCAACTATCTGCCGGACTACCCCTACCGCGACGACGGCCTGCTGGTATGGCAGGCAATCGCCAAATGGACCGAGAGCTATGTCGATGTCTATTACCAGAGCAATACCGACATCCTGAACGACACCGAGCTGGCAGCCTGGACGGCCGATCTGATCGGCAACGGCAAGATCAAGGGTTTCACGCCCATCAACACCAAGGCGCAGTTGAGCGATGTGCTGACCATGGTGATCTACACGGCCAGCGCCCAGCATGCAGCCGTCAATTTCCCGCAAAAACCGGACATGACCTACGCCCCGGCCATCTCCGGCGCAGGCTGGAGCAGTGCGCCCAATAAGGAGAGCGGCCAGAGCCAGTCCGCCTGGCTGAAGCTGCTGCCGCCTGTTGATGAGGCGCAGGAACAGTTGAATGTGCTTTATCTGCTGGGGTCGGTGCATTACCGCCAGCTTGGGGAATATCGAACCAATACCTTCCCGTATCTGCCGTGGTTCGAAGACCCAAGAATCACCAAACCAGGCGGGCCGCTCGATATGTTCCGGATGAATTTGCAGGGGGTGGAAGAGACGATTCAGGCGAGAAATAAGACTCGGAAGCAGGTTTATGAGTTTTTGTTGCCGAGTTTGATTCCGCCGAGTGTCAATATTTGATTGTTGGTTTCTTGGCGTCCTGTTTGCTTGGGCGGGGGAATAGGGCGCCGGAGTTTGTTTTGGGGTCTATATGGCTAACTCAATAATCATTCGCAATCTAAAGCATATAAAAAGACTGGAATTTGAAGTTCCTGGTAAAGGCGTTTATTTGTTGTCTGGAAGGAATGGGTCTGGTAAGAGCACAGTGCTTGCGTGTCTTATGCGGATAAAAAATTCACATGCCTTTGCTAAGCATTTTATACGTTCTTATCATTCGTCAGGACTTGATGATTTTACAGGGGCGGAAGTTATTTACAGGGTAAATGATATGGAGGTTGTATACACCTATGGTGGGAAACGATGGGTGCCTAGACCTCGCTCCAAGAGGAAGCTTCTCGATAATTTTGGATACCCAGAAGTTTTTTATATAGGTGCAACAGCGGACCGCATTACGCCTCGCACCGAGGATTTTCTGGTTAGGAGGACTAAAGATGCAGATCCTGAGATCGTGCTTACGGCTAATACGATATTGGGCACCGAAAAATTTTCTGGACTGAAAACTGTAAACCTAACTACTGGGGCGGGGAATTCTGTATTTGTTCTGGAGTGTAAGGGCGAGGGGGGGATTAAATATTTTTCGGAGAAGAATTTTAGTCTGGGTGAGTTATGTGTCTTAAAGCTTGTAAAGCATCTTCAGAAATGTGTTGGCAAATCCTTGGTGCTTATTGATGAGCTTGAATTGGCTCTTCATCCTAGAGCCCAAATTGAGCTTCTGCGGTATTTGGTTGAAATTGCTGAGAAAAAAGAACTTACTGTAATATTTTCTACTCATTCGGTTAGTCTTTTGAAAAATGTAAAACGTCAACAAATTATATTTTTGGATAGTAATGAGGGGATTGTTGAAATGGTAAAAAATTGCTATCCAACATACGTTCTGGGAAATATTACCTTTGATGAAGAGCCAACTCCTGATGGAGTAATCTATGTTGAAGATGAAGCTGCTCGCTGGTTATGTGAGGCTTTGCTACGTTTATGGGCAAATGTTGTCTTTGAGGAAAAAGCTGCTCTAACTCCTGTTGTGAAGGTTATTCCTGTCGGTCCATTTATGAATACAGCTAGGATGCTGTCGGGAAGTCAAGGGGTATTTCCTTGTAGTACTGTCCTGATGGCTGTGCTAGATGAAGATGTCAAAAATGAAAGTGTTAGAGGATGGGAGGAAAGTAAAAATTATGAGAGGCTTGGTGAATTTGCGGATTACAATGAGCGGATAAAATATTTGCCTTGTACTCCTGAGGTTGGATTGGTGGATTATTTGAGTCGTGATATAGCTGGAGCCAACAGGTCTCTTAAGGACTTTTTTGGAGGGCATAAAGAATTGGTGAGTCGATTAGATTTTAAAGATATGTCCACCATGAGTGAAAAGGGAAAAAGAGATACTTGTAAGTCGACTTTGAGGGATATATTCCAAAGAATAGGGGCGGATTATAATGTGGGAAATGAAAGGGTTCAGAGCATTTTTTATGAGATATTGGCTGAATGGTTGTTTTGTGATAAGAAAGATGATGTCATGAAATTATTCTCTGTTTTAAATAGGAAAAGTAGATGATTTCAAGGTGGTTGTATTTTTGAGTGGTCGCCCCAATTATAGTTTGAATTGATCATTTCTCACTCATACTCTCCGCCCCATCCCACCCCTCCGCCGGCGGATTAAACCTCAACTCACTAATCCGCGCGAGATAACGCAATCCCACCAAATCGTCGGGATAGCGCAGCACGATCTCGTTCCATATCTGTTCCGCCTTATCCCAATCCTGCCAGCAGTAGTAATCGAGCGCGAAGGCGCTTTGTTCTACCAGCCAGGGGTCGGGGCAGGGAGTGTAGACCTCGACGGTTTCCTGCTTGCCCTTCACCCGTACCCGTTCCACCAGCCGCAGCCCGGACTTGTCGCGCAACCTCGCCACGGTCGCGCCGCTGACCAGCAAACGCGAGCCATAGCGTTTATTCAGTCCTTCAAGCCGTGCCGCCAGATTGACCGTATCGCCCAGCGCCGTGTAGTTGAAGCGCTTGGGGGCGCCCATATTGCCGACCACGGCCTCGCCGGTATGAATGCCGATCCGGGTGGAGACGGGCGGAAGTCCCTCATCGCTCAACCGTGCATTGATGACCGCTTCGGCCTCCAGCATCGCGCGGGCGGCGGCGACGGCGTGGTCGGCGTGATGGGTGTCCGGCAGTGGGGCGCCCCAGAAGGCCATCACAGCGTCGCCGATGAATTTATCCACCGTGCCTTGATGCTCGAAAATCGCTTCGGTCATCCCACCGAAATAGACATTGAGCAGCCGCGCCGTCTGCTGCGGCGTCAGCAACTCCGCTGCTGACGTGAAGTCCGCCAGATCGGTGAACATCAACGTCAACTCACGCTGCTCGCCGCCCAGCGCCAGGCTTTCCTCTTCCTGCTGGGCCAGTCGTTCGGCCACGGCTGCCGGGACATAGAGCGAGAAGATCCGCTTGATCCGCTGTTTCTGCCGCTGTTCCACCACAAAGGCATCGACCGCCCGCGCCACATAGAACAAGGCAAGCGCCGTCACGGCGCCCAGCGGTGGCAGCCATAGTCCGAGCCAGATAAACAGCGCATAGGACAAGCCCAGCGCTCCGCCCGCCAAGCCCAGCGTCGCCCCCAACGACCACCAGCCATGAAAACGCGACAGCAGCAGCGTTCCCAACCCCATCGCCACAAGCAATAAGGCCAGCCGTGCCTGCCAGGGCACTTCGCCGATGGCCACGCCGCGCAGCGCGTTGTCGACGGCGGTGGCGTGGATTTCCACCCCAGGCGTATCGCGCCCCGTATAGGCCGTGAACGGGGTGTAGAACATATCGGTCTGCGCCGCGCCCAGCTCGCCGGTGGCGCGGGTGTCGCGGCCGATCAGCACCAGACTGCCGGCCAGCGCCTCACGCAGCGGTTCGATATCGGTATCGAGCACCTGATGGTAGGGAAGGTAGGGAAAGCTGTGATCCGGCCCGAGATAGCGCAGCAAGGGCCGTTCAGGCAAAGGCGGTGGGGGCGCCATCGATGGATTGGCCCGACGCAGTCCCTCGACGATACGGCGCCAGAAGGCATCATCGCGGTTTGGCAGGCGCCGCACGCCGCGGTCGAGTTCCATCTCGACGGCCACCAGCCCGACCCGCGCACCCGCCTGGCGCAGGATTGGCAAAGGCTCGGCGATACCTGACAGCAGGCCGAAGGCCGTCTCCTGCCGATAGGGGTTGGCGGCCAGCACCACATTGCCGGCCTGGCGGATCGACTCTGCCAGCGCAGCATCGTTGGCCGGGTCGGTCGGCTGATCGAAGATCACGTCAAACGCCACCACCGACACGCCCGCCGCGGCCAATTTATCGATCAGTCGGGCGTGGATTTCACGGGGCCACGGCCAGCGCTGCTGCAAGGCGGCGAGCGAGGCGTCGTCGATGCCGATCACGACGATGGGCAAGGTGGCGGCATGGGGCGCGGTCTGGACGGTCAGGAAATCGAACCAGCGGTATTCGATCCAGTACCAGAAGCGATGCCCGCCCACCAGGCCGAACGCCAGCGACAGCGTCAACGCCATCACGATCACGGAACGCCAGCGGCGCCGGCTGTGGGCGCGGGTCATCTATTTCACCGTGTAGACGACCTTGTAGCGGCCGTTGGCCAGCATCTCGTCGGCCGAGGTGCCCCAGCCCAGATAGATGGCCGTGCCGCTGGGCAACTGATCGACCCGTTCTCCCTTGAGCAGACTCACCAGGGTGCTGCCGGTCGGCGGCACGCCGCTCATATACGGTTGCAGCGGCCCGCCGAGATAGCGGCCCCAACCGCGTGTATCGCGGATAAACAGCGTATCGAGCGAGGCAAAGCCCTGACCGCCGCCGAACTGGGCATCGGGCGTCGAGAACGCGGCGACGAAGACCTGAACCGGATCGGTCGCCGCGCTGAACGCCCCGCTGCTGCCGGGCGGATTGGGCCGGAAGAAGCGGACTTCGGCATTGAGGTTGAAAGCCGAGGTGCTGCCCGAACGTGAGGCAATCGAGATAAACGGTGGAATACCCTGGGTCGGCAACTTGGATGTGCCCGGTTGCAGATCGAGGAACCAGTCGTTGCCGTTGGTCCCAGCGTTGACGTTGTAGACGACCGAAGCGAGCTTGGCCTCGGCGTAGTTGCCGTCGCCCAACTGGCCGAAATCGTCGGCACCCACGCCCCACACCACCCCATCGCGGCGATTGCCCACCAGATAGAGGAAGCCAGCTGCGATCTGCGACATATCGCTCAAGCCTTCGACCTGATCGCCATTGTCGAGGCTGAACACCCGGCCAGTACGGGTCAGCGCCCAGGCCCCGTAGGGCGAACCGGCCACCTGCCGTACCGCCTCGGACATCGGCACCCGCGTCGGCGCATAACCCAGGCCGAAAGGCTGACGCAGGGCCCAGACGCTGCCATCGGACTTGACCGCGTAGGAGGTGTAGCTGACATCGAGCCCGAGCAGCTCAAGCAAGGCGAGGAAGGTGAAATCGCTGTTGGATAGGGACACGGCGCCGTTGAACCCCGGGACAACCCCGGCATCCCAGTTATTGCTCAAGGGGTTGTAGGTGCCGTAACCGACCTGTCCCAGCGAATCGAGCGCCAGCACATGCGAGCTGGTCGCCGCGATGCTGACGGCGCCATTGAGGCCAGTGATCTGCTGTGGCTGCGGGAAACAGCCGCCGACCAGTTCGTCGTGATGACGACGGTAGACCCAGACGGTATGGTCCTGCCGCAGCGCGGCGATGCCCTCGGGGTAGCCGGTGAAGGGGGCAATGGCGGTAATCTGCGACAGTCCAGGCACTTGCATCGGATAGGAGGTGGAGACTTCGCACGGGGTGGAACCCCACATCCACACCGTTCCGTCGCTGCGCAGCGCATAGCTCTTGCCGTTGGCAGCGGCGGTCTGGGTGACGCTGCTCAAGCCGGTTACCTTGATTGGGGTGGTGCTGGTGGTGACGGTGCCAAGCCCGAGCTGGCCGTGGTCGTCGAGTCCCCAGACCTGCACGCTGCCGTCGCCCAGCAGGGCCATCGCATGGCGGCAGCCGGCGGTGATGGCGCTGGCGTTGCTGACGCCCACGGCGCGGATCGGCTCAATACTGTAGTCCTGGCTGCCATTGCCGAGCTGGCCGGCGCTGTTGTCGCCGATCGAAGTGACGCTGCGGTCGGCATTGAGCGTCATCACGTGATAGCAGCCCAGGGCCGCCTGCTTGCCGCGCAGCGCAGTGAACGGTCGCGGTGAAAGCCCGATGCCGCTGCCCCATACCCACACCACATCGTCGCCGGCGACCGCGATGCTCCAGTCGCCCCGGGTGGCAATCGAGCGGATGCCGCTCAAGAAGACCTGGGTTGCATAGGACTTCGACTGGCCCGAGCCGTCGCCGACCTGGCCTTTGTCGTTGCAACCCCAGCCCCATACGCTGCCATCGGGGAACATCACCAGCGAATGCCGGCCGCCTGCTGCGATGCCGCTGGCGCCGTAGATGCCATAGACCCGTTGCGGCGTGGTGCGGCGCTCGCCGTCATCACCGAGCTGGCCACAGTCATTGTCGCCCCAGGTCCAGACCTGTCCCGAGGCGTCGAGCGCCAGCGAATGGTCGGCGCCGGCGGCGATTTGCCGGATACCGCTCAGACCTTCGACCCGTTTGACTTCACTCTGCCCGGCCAGGGCCGTGTCGCTGCCTTGCGGCCGACCCCAGCTCCAGACGCTGCCGTCGCTTTTCAGGGCCAGGGCGTGATCGTCGCCGGCAGCAATGCCGCTGATGGCGCTGAGCCCGGCCACCTTGCCCGGCGCGGCGCGGGGAATCCGTTGGCGGTCGGCAAGCTGGCCGTAGCCATTGTCGCCCCAGGCCCAGACCGTGCCGTCACGGCCGAGTGCCAGGCTGAAATGGTCACCACCGGCAACTGCGATGGCGGGAACGGGCAGGCTCAGTCGTTGTGGCAGCAGTTGGGCCAGATTGCGGTTGCTGCCCAGTTGACCGGAAATATCGCTGCCCCAGGCGTAGACCGTACCATTGGCGTCGAGCGCCAGACTATGGTCCCAACCAGCCGCGACGCCGGGTGTGGCGGCATGGCCGCTCGGCCAGGCCAGTACCAGCGCCAGCAGGGCCGGCAGGAGTTGGTCAGGGAATCGCTTCATGATGCATACCTCGTCCGTGATGCGATCAGGCCAAACTGGCCATTCGCGTCGCCGCCGCTATGGGTGCGTCGGCCTGACTATCCTTTTCCGCCTCCGGACTGCTGCTTGCCGAGCGACAAGCGGCCTTTTTGAAGTATTTTTTCTTTTTCTAATGTATATGGCTATGGATATAGCAGTCGTTTTTCCTGAAATTTTCTATTCTGGTGCTGCTGAGGCTTCCTGTCCTGCTGGGTCTCCCATCCCACCAAGCTCACAGGGTGGCTTGGGCCGCAGACCGTCACCCACCGTTTGCGTCCAGCAGGAACGACGGTAAGGACGGAAACCTCGTGTCTTACGCCGCTTTTCTATCGGGCAGTGGGGCTGGGGGCGTTTTCCGAATCGGCATGCAGTCCAATGTGTGATCTTGGTCTCAAGTGTCCGCCTAAAAAATTTCCTTTATCAAAGAGATATGGGTCATTGCTTGCAGGGAGATTTCCTGAATTTTTCTATTCGTCTCTCCCGCTTCTCCTGAACCTTTCAAAAGCGATACTGCAACGTCGCCGCAAACAAGGCCGGCTCGTCGCGCCGGCCCAGGTTGCCGGCCAGGGCATCGAGGTTCCAGCGCTTGTCGGGGCTTTCCCAATAGATGCGCACGATGCCTTCCCATTCGGCAGGGAGCGGTTGGCGGTTGGCTTCGTCTTCGAAGCGGCGGCTGCGGTGGATGGCCTGGGCCGAGAGTTGGGTACGCGGCCACACCAGCCAACTGCCGCCCAAGGCGACCTGATGGCGCGGCAGATACGGCAGATGGCTGCCGCGCCAGCGCTCGCTGTGGCTGTCTTGATAGCGGTAGCGGGCGTAGAGCGAGCTGTTGCCACCGAGCAGCATGCCTGCATGGAGGCCGGCGCTGTTGACCGTGCCCTGGGCAAATACCGGTTCGCCTTCGAGCAGATCGAGGCGGGATGCGTTGGCGATCCGGGCGAAGCGGAACGGGTCGAGCCGGCTGACATCGACCGGACGCGGCCAGGGGCCGGCCAGGCCGCTCGGGTTGTCGATGGTCTGGCGCGCGGCAAAGGCATTCCAGAAGCTGCGTTCGCCGATTTCCCAATCTAGCTGTATCCGCCCCTGCTTCAGCTTGCCGCCCGGCGCGGTCAGGCGGTCGTCCACGGGAATGCCGCCGTGAGCGAGCGGTTGCAGCGAGGCCGGGGAGACGGGTCGTTGCCAATCCTGCCAGGCGGCACGTAGTACCAGGCCCGGTTTCAGTGTCCAGGCGACCCCAAGCTGAGGCCGTATACGGCTGTCACGCAGATCGTCGCGCGAAGCGACCGGGGCGTTGGGGAAGCTGTCGAAGTGGCGGATACGTGCCCGCCAGCCGTCGAAGCGGGTGGCGCTGAGGGTCCAGTCGAATACCAGTCCGGGCTGGCTGCGGAGGCGGCCGCCGAGCCACAGGGAGTTGCTGCGGTCGCGGCCACGGTCGCTCAGGGTCTGCCGTTCGCTGATCGCCAGATCGGGCAGGAAGGTGATGGTTTCGAGCACATCGCCATGGCTGTCGATTCGACGGCGCGCCGTTTCGGCACCGAAGCTCCATTCGATCTGGCCACGGTCGAGGCTGGCGCGGGCGGCGATATCGCTTTGCTCGTCGCGCTCGGCCATCACGCTATGGCTGACCACGTCGATGGCTTCGGCGGCCAGCTGGGAGCTTTCATGGCGCTGCCAGTGACTGCGGTCGCGGCCCTGGCCGAATTTGAGCCAGAACTGCTCTCGGGCGACCGGGCGGTAGGCCAGGCCCGTGTCGATCCGGTCGGTCATGCCGGTGCCGACCGGCTGCCGCTGCGGCGACAGGCCGCCTGAAGTCGAGCGGAAATGTTCGAGCGATAGAAAGCCGCGCCAGCGATGGTTGGGTTCGATGCCGAAGGCCGCATCGATGCGGTCGTCGTAGGGCAATTTGCCGCCCTGGCGCGGGTCGAGCCAGCGGCGCGAGCCTTGGAGCGAATAGGCCCACGGCACGGGCGACTGACGGTAGCCCGCGACAGCGAGCGCCGGCTGCCAGCTGCGCAAGCGCTCACTGGCGGCGACCTGAAGCGCCGCCGTCGGGAAATCGCCCGGCTGCGGCAGCAAGGGCTGGAAGCGCGAGGCCGCGCCGATTGCCGTCGGTTGGGTCAGCAGACCCAGCGTCAGCGCCGATTTGCGGTTGAAGTTGCCAGCGAGCCGTTCGGCCAGAAAGAAGTTGGCCCCGGCCCAGAACGGATCGTAGCTGTCGCGGGCATAGGCAAGTGCCCATTCTTCCAATCCCATGAAGGCCAGGGCGCTGCCCAGGCCCGCACTGCCCTTGCGGTCGTCGGCCAGCTGTTGCAGCGATTTGAGCCGTGGCAGCCGGGCCAGCGCCGCACGGGCGGCTTCGAGCGCCGGGCCGGGACGCAGGGTGTCGTGCTCGATCAGGGCGCTGATCAGATAGGGCAGGGGATCGTTAGGGTCGTGCCGGCTGGCCAGACCCAGTTCAGCCTGGGCCGCGTCGGCGCGACCGAGTCGGTAATAGGCGACGGCGGCGTAGACGTGGGCACGGGCGTAGCGCGGCTCGATCACGCCGGCCTTGAGGGCAGCTTCGAGCGCCGCTTCGTCCTCGCCGCGCCGCAGTCGCAGCAGGGCCAGTCCGGTCAGCGCCCGGTAATCGTCGGGCCGGGCGGCCAGGGCGGCGGCAAAGCCCGCCTCGGCCGCAGCAAAGCGGCTGGCGCGGCTGTCGAGCTGGGCTTGATCGGCCAGCAGCTCGGGATCGGTCGGGTCAAGGCTGAGTGCCCGCGCCAAAGCCTGTGCAGCGGTATCGAAATTGTCGCGCTCGGTCTCGACCACGCCCGCGCCATGCCAGCCGCGCGGGTCAGCGGGACGGGCTGCCTGGGCGCGTCGGTAGGCCGCGAGGGCTGCGTCGCCAGCGCCGTCGAAACGGGCCAGTTCGGCTTCGAGCAGGGCGAATTCGGTGGGGATCGGTCGCGCCAGTGCGGCCAGCCGGCGCCGCGCTTCGTCCCATTGGCCTTGCAGCATCGAAAGCTCGATCAGCGCCGCCTGTGGGCGTGTGGCTTGCTGATCCTGTTGGGCGGCCTGTTCGAGGCGGGCGCGGGCGGCGGCGAAGTCGCCCAGATAGACGTCGAGGTCGGCGCCCAGTAAGGCGGCTGCGCCGTCGAAGTTCCGCGACTGCTCGGCGTCGAGCAGCCTGGCGGCTTCCCCGATCGCCCCCCGCGCCAGCGCCTCGAACACCGGCCGCCAACGTGGCGCGGCGGCAAGTTCCGGATGGCGGCGCGGCTCGAGCCGGAAATCACCGACCCATTGCACCCGTTCGGCCGGATTCTGCAATACCCGCTTGCTGGGCGCGCCACCCGGTTGGACCTGGCCTTGCTCGCCGGGGCCAAGGCTGACCCGGCCTTGTTCATTGCGCAATTCCACCCGACCCGACAGCACCGTCAGTAGTGTGCTGCCGTCGTCGGCCACTTCGGCGACCCAGTCGGTGCCATGGATGGCGGCAATCGCGGTGGGCGTCTCGAACTTGAGCCGGTCGGGGGCGTTTTTCGATTGCATCCAGGCTTTGCCCTGGCGCAGCTTGATCAGGGTGTCGAGGCCGCGGCCGTCGCCAATCGACTTGATCTCGAATTGGCTGTTGCGGGCGAGCCGGAGTTGGCTGCGATCGGCAAACAGCAGTGCCATGCTGCCGTCGCTCAGGGTTCGCACCGTCTGGCCGCCGAACAGCTTCTGCTGCACCCGCGCCGCCACCCAGGCCGCCGTGGCGGCCGTCCGGTACTCGCCACCGCCTTCGAGGCTGACGATTTCGGCGCTGGGCACGGTCGCTGCCTGGCTGCTCAACGACAGCACAACAAGCCAGGGGAAAAGCCGGAAGGAAGACGAGGGCGGCAAGACAGGCTCCGGGACGGTAGGAGAAAAGCGGACGGTCCTGTCTATTGTTATACGTCGCCCACCTGAGCCTAACCAGCGGCTTTGTAGTGTGCGTTTGTCACGCTGGCCATCTATGCTGGTCCAGCAGTGTTTGCTGATATGTGAAAGGAAGACAACGATGTGGTTGCGTGCTGCGGCCGGTCTGAGCCTGGCCTTGGCGGTTTCCGCCGAAGCGGCGACTTTGCGCGCCTGCTACGAAACCTGGGAGCCCTACGCTTTCAAGAACAACGCTCAACAGCACCAGGGGCTGGCGGTGGAGTTGATCCGCAAGATCGTGGGATCGATGGGGCATCAGGTGGAATTCGACGATGTACCCTATGCCCGCTGTCTGGCGATGGCCGAATCGGGCAATACCGATATCGCCCTGTTCGCCACCCACGAGGAGCTGCCCAAGTTCCACTTCATCAAATCAGCGGTGGGCTTCTGGATTCTGGCCGCTTTCGTGCCGCAGGATTCGCCGCTGAAAAGCTATCGCCAGCTCGACGACTGGAAAGGCAAGACCGTCGGCAAGGTCATCGGTTACAGCTATGGCGACCCGGTGGACAGCTACAAGCAATGGTCAGTACAAAATGCGCCCGATGCTTCGATGAATCTGGCCAAGCTCGATGCTAAACGGGTCGATGTGGTGTTTGAAGACTTGCTATGGGCGCAGCAGGTGGCCGACAAGCGCGGCTTCAGGATCCGCGCCTTGCAGCCCGTGGTGGTCAAGCGCTCCAATGTGATCGGCTTCGCGCCGGCCTATAAGGAGCTGGCTGCCAAGTTCGACAGCGAATTCGCCCGGATGGAGCGGGCGGGTGAGATCAACGCCCTGTTTAAACAATATATGGGCCTTACCTACCGGGAAATCGTGGCCCTGCGCTGATTTCCCATCTCCGGCAGCGCGTCATCGGGCGCGCTGCTCCAGGCATTTGCAGAACCTCCTCTGAGCCCCTGCCAGATCGGCGGCGAAGCCTGCTTCGCCATTCCTTCCTGTCGTCCCGTGGCTCCGCTTGGCCCCGGACCCAGCGATTGACCTGTGCATCCCATCGCTTGCCGGTACGGCAGGCCAAGCCGGACAAGCCAACGGTTACGGCTCATCGGGCGCCAACAGCAGGTCGAGACTGCGACGCGGATGGTTGAGGAAGTCGCGGGTGATCTTGTAATGCTCGGTGTCCTCGTAGGCCACGGCGCTAATGCCCGAGGCGTCGAAGCGATAGATCAGGGCGTCCGGATAGGCGAGCAGGATGGGGGAATGGGTGGCGATCACGAACTGCGAATCCTGATTCACCAACTGATGCAGCCGGCTCAGCATGGCCAGTTGCCGATTGGGCGACAGGGCCGCTTCGGGCTCGTCGAACAGATAAAGGCCCTGGCCGCGCAGCCGGTGCATCAGCAGCGAGAAGAACGATTCGCCATGCGACTGGGCATGGAGCGACAGGCCGCCGTAGCTGTCGCGCAGCGGCGGCCCGCCGCCTTCCTGGTCGAGCCGGTCGATTTCGCTGGCGACGTTGTAAAAGCTCTCTGCCCGCAGAAAGTAGCCGTCACGGGGTTTGCGCAGTCCCCGCGACAAGCGCAGCGCCCGATGCAGCGGTGAATGCGAAGCGTGGGTGGCGAAGTTGAAATTGCGCGAGCCACCTTCGGGGTTGAAGCCCCAGGCGACGGCGATCGCTTCGAGCAGGGTCGATTTGCCCGAGCCGTTTTCGCCGACAAAGAAGGTCACGGCCCGATGCAGCCGTAAGCGGTCGAGTTCGCGTACCGCATCGAGGGCAAATGGATAGGCCGAGAAGTCTTCGACCAGCTCGCGCCGCAGGATGATATCGATCAGATATTGGGTAGAGAGCATTTTTTCTAAATGTTTCATTATCGGCTCTGGATCTTGAAAATATTTGGCGCAAATATTTCTATCTGCCCAGTCCCCGCCAGACGACCCAGCGCAGCCCATCGGATCGTCTTGCCGCGTCGGCGTTCTCAGCCAGCATGGGCTTGTCGCTTGCTGATGCAGCGGCAGGGTCCGGTCTTCCCGGTCCGGACGGGAGAATGCCATGGCTGCCACGCCTGCTGGATCGACTTATAACCCGCTGCTCGAAGGGCCGGTATTGGGGGCTTTGCTCAAACTGGCGATTCCGGTGGTGTTTGCCAATATCCTGCAATCGGTCTATCAGTTGACCGCTGCGTTCTGGGTGGGCCGATTGGGCAGCCATGCCGTGGCGGCGGTCTCCGTCTGTTTTCCGATCACTTTCTTATTGTTTGCGCTCGGTTCGGGGCTTGGCATCGCCGGCTCCACCCTGGTGGCGCAGTATGTGGGGGCACGCAATACCACTATGGTGAACCATGTGGCCGGCCAGACCTTTCTGATGGTGATCGGCAGCTCGCTCCTGCTGTCGCTCGGCGCGCTGGCGCTGGCGCCGTGGCTGTTGCAGCTGGTTGGGGTCACCCCGGTGGTCTATGACGCCTCGCTGGCGTTTCTGCGCATTTCGCTGGCCGGAGTGGTGTTCACCTTCGGCTTTGCCATGTTCCAGGCGCTGATGCGTGGGGTCGGCGAGGTACGGATTCCGCTCTATATCATCGGTGTCACGGTGGTGCTGAATTTCGGGCTGACGCCGCTGTTGATCTTCGGTTGGGGGCCGCTGCCGGGCTGGGGGGTCGAAGGCGCGGCGCTGGCCACCTTGATTACCCAGGCGCTGGCGCTGGCAGCCGGGGTGGTGGTGCTGTTGCGGGGCGATTGGGGCATCCATCTGCGCGGCGCCGATCTGAAGCCCGATCTGCCGTTTATCCGCCGCGCCTTTCTGCTGGGCTTCCCCGCCTCGGTCGAGCTGTCGGCCCGGGCGCTGGGGATGAATATCATGACGTTTCTGGTGACGGGATTCGGCACGCTGGCGATTGCGGCCTATGGGGTCGTCACCAATATCCTGAATTTCGTGATCGTGCCGGCGATGGGGCTGTCGATGGCCACCTCGACCCTGGTGGGGCAGAGCCTCGGCGCCAACCAGCTCGACCGTGCCCGTCAGATTGCCCGCTTGAGTGCCATGATCTCGTTTGTCGGCCTGTCGGTGTTCGGGGTGCTGATCTTTGCCCTGGCCGGGCCGGTGGTGCGGTTCTTTATTCCCGATGACCCGGCCGTGATCGCCAGCGGCACCACTTTCCTGCGCATTGTGGCCTTCAGCTTTGGCTTTATGGGCCTGCAACTGGCGCTGATCGGGGTGTTTCGCGCCTCGGGCAATACCTTCGTCACCATGATTCTGGCGCTGGTGTCGCAATGGGTGCTGCAATTTCCGCTGGCCTTCGTGCTGTCGCGCCAGACGGTGCTCAGTACCGAGGGGCTGTGGTGGTCGTTTCCGGTCACCAATATCCTGACTGCCGTGATTACCTACGCCTGGTTCAAGCGCGGCGACTGGACCCGCAGCCGGCTGGCCCGTGGCAGAAAGCTCAGAAAGCGCATCAACGACGAGATTCTGATCGAAGAAAACCGGGTGGTGTGAGCCGCCCCGGTCAGAAAGTCCAGTTCAGCGACAGCCGGGCAATATAGCGGATCGGCAGATAGTCGTACTCGCTGCCGCGTCGGCCGGAAAAGTGGGTCAGGCCGAAGTTGGCGGTGGCGCTGCGCGAGAGCCGGTAGCTGCCGCCCAGATGGCTCATCACGCTGCCGCCTTCGCCGAAGCGCAACAGCGGCGCAAACGACCAGTTGCCTTCGCTGCCGCGCCATTGCAGAAACAGATAGTGACGGCGGGCGCCGCTCTCGTGCAGTGCGGCCGAATCGGCGTAGAGCTGATAGGCGGCATAGTTGTCAGCCTGCTGCCGATAGGCTGCCAGATCCTGCTCGACCAGTTGGCGGTAACGCTGCCATTGCTGGCGGTCGAGGCCCGCGGCGTCATAGCTCCATTCGGCGATCAGGCTCGAATCGGCGCCAAATGCCCAGGTGGCGCCCAGGACCGATTTCAGATAATGACGCTGATCGTGTTCCCGCCAACGGCCCAGTTGGGCAAATCCGCTGCCGTCGAGCAAGCGTCTATCCATTTCGCGGCTATTGCCGCGGCGGCGGAAAAGCGAGCCGTGCACCACCAGCTCGGGGCGGGCGGTCCAGGAGAAGGTCCCGCCGACCCCGACCCGCCCGCCTGCCGGCTTTTGCGCCACCAGTGCCAGCGCCAGTTGCTCGTTATGCCAGCCCAGGTTGAGCGCGGCCTGCTCCAGCACCCGCTTGCCCCGACTGCGGCGACCGCTGCCGTAGGCGACCGTCAGATCGAACCGCTCATCGAGCCAGGCTGCGGCGACCAGCGGAATGCCCTCGGCCTGTCCCAGGCTGTCGCCAAGGTCGGTCAATTGGTTTTCCCACTGGAAAAAGCCCAGCGGCTGGGCCGATAGCCCTACATCCCAATTCAGAAAGGTCTTGCCCAGCGTGATCACGCCATGCTCGCCCACATTGCGGGCAGTGGCGAGTTCGAGCAGGCGCAGATCGTCGTGATGGCGCCGCTGGCCGCGCTCGGGGTCGATCCGGCGCTGTTCGGCACGGGCCTTGAAGCTGATGCCTTCGAAGCGGCCGTTGATCACGGCGGCGGCCTCGTGTTCCCAGCTCGAGGCCATATGGCTGCCCAGCGCATTGTTGCCGCGCACGGCCGCTGCCGTGCGCTCGCTGCTGCCGATCAGGCTGGTATCGAGATAGTTGTCGGCGCCATGGACCTGAAGCACCAGCGCCGCCAGGGCCAGCAGGCGGCTGCCTGGCTTCATCGCTGCATTTCCAGATAACGCGGGGTGAACCAGGCGTCCGGCACTTCCTTGGCCCGTACCGCTTCGATGGTCAGCCGGGTTCTGCGCTGGTTTTCGCCCGGCTCGGCCAGCAGCCATTCCTCACTGCTCCAGGCCGCCCCCACGCGGCGGTTGCGCACAAACTCGGCGCTTTTGCCGTGTTTGCCGCTGGCGAGGAAATAATGGGCGCGCAATGGTTCCAGATCGGACTGGCGCAGCCAGATCGTCACCTTGCTATAGGTTGCCGCTTCGCTGCGGGCGTCGAGATTGAGCCGCCAGCTGGCCTCGCGGCCTTCGCCTTCGGCGGCGGTGGCGGCGATCTGGTAGTCCTGCGCCAGATTGAGCCGGGCAATATCGCCCAGGCTGGCGTCGCCGAACAGCCGGCTGATCGGCGGCACCTTGATGGCCCGGCGCGAGCCGCCGCCGAGAAACCACATCTCGGTCTGGGTCGACAGCACCTTCTGGCCGCGCTCGGCCGGATCGAGGAATTCCACCAGCGAAGCGCCCTTGCCGTTGTCGAGCACCTTGAAGTTGCGACTGTCGCGCTCGACGCCGTTGTCGATCCGAGCCAGGCGCAGCGATTTCTCGCTGCCGCCGCTTTGGCCGGCCGTGGCGTCAAGCGCCGTCAGAAATTGCTGGGACGTCGGCATCGCCTGGGCGAAGCCTGCGAACAGGGCAAGCAGTAACAGGGAGAGATTACGCATAGTGCAAGGCTTTGATCGGGTCGAGACGGGTGACGCGGCGGCTGGCGAAAAAGGCACTCAGCGTACCCAGCACGCTGACGCCGGCCACCGCTGCCAGCGCCGCCGGCAGGCTGAACAGGAAAAACAGCGGATAGCCTTCGGTCTGGCCGGGCGGCGGCGGCATCTGGATGGCCAGCGCATTGAGGCCCAGCATCAGCAGCCAGCTCAATAGCGCCGCCAGCGTGCCGCCGCCCAGGCCCAGCAGCAGACCTTCGAGCACGAACTGACGGCGGATCTGGGCGCGGCCGATGCCAAGCGACACCAGGGTGCCGATCTCGCGGCTGCGCTCGAGCACGCTCATCAGCACGGCATTGCTGAAGGTGAGCGCCACCACCACAGCGATGATCGCGCCCAATACCGAGAACTGGCGCAGATAAAGGTCGACCAGCTGGTGGTAGAACACGGCCAGTTCGGTCCAGGTCCGGCTTTCGATCCCGAGCCGCTTGGCCACGGGTGCCAGACGCGCCTGGACGGCATCGGTCTGGCCGGTATCGTCGAGCCCCAGTACCAGCCGGTTGATCTTGCCGGTACGGATCAGCTTCTGGGCCAGCTCCAGTGGCACCAGCACCCGGGTCCGGTCTACCTGCGGCACGCCGGTCTTGAGCAGCCCGACCACTTCGACATCGATGGCGTTGAGCCCCGAGGTGGCCGTAGGCGACATCAGCGCCAGCGAATCGCCGACCTTGAGCCCGAGCAGACGCGCCAGATCGTGGCCGATCACGGCGCGGAACGGTTTGTCGCCGGTTCGCTCCAGCCCCTGGCCGTCGATCACCTGGGCGTAATACTGACTGAGCCGGCGCTCTTCGAGCGGCTCCACCCCTTCGCCCAGAAAGATCAGACTGCGCTCGCCGTTGGAGGCCACGCCCTGGAATTCCAGCCGGGGCATCACCATTGCGTAGGGCTCGGCCTTGCCGATGGCTTCACGGATGGCTGCGACAGTGTTGGGGGGAAGGCCGTGTTGCAGCGGATATTCCGAATAGCCGCCGAATTCCTCGGCATGGGCAATTTGCAGATGGCCCAGCCCACCACGGATGGTCGATTCGCGCACCGCTTCAAAGGCGCTCAGCATATAGCCGACTGCCAGCAGCACGGCGATGGTGCCGACCGCTGCAATCGAGATGGTGAAAAGGGAACGGCGCCAGTTGCGCAGCACATTGCGCCAGGCAATTTCGAGCCAGATCATGTCACAAGCCGTCCATCGCGAAGTTCAAGCGTGCGGTCGGCCTGCTGCACCAGTCGAGGATCGTGGGTGGCGACCAGAAACGTCGTCCCGACTTCGCTCGCCAGTTCACGCATCAGACCAAACAGTGCCTGGGCCGACTGACTGTCCAGATTGGCACTGGGCTCATCGGCCAGCACCAGCGCCGGGCGCTTGCACAAGGCCCGCGCCACCCCGACCCGCTGTTGCTGGCCGCCGGAAAGCTGGCTCGGCCGATGGCCCAGCCGGTCGCCCAGACCCACCCGCTCCAGCATCGCCACCGCCCGGCTGCGCCGCTCGATACGGCTGCCACCTTGGGCGAGCAGGGCGATTTCGACGTTTTCCAGCGCCGACAGGCTCGGGATCAGGTTGAACGATTGGAAGATGACGCCCAGGCGACGCGCGCGTATCCACTCGGCCTCGGCGGGCGAGGCATTGTCGATGCGGCGGCCTTCAAAGTGGATCTCCCCCTGATCGGGCCGATCGAGCAGCGCCAGCAGATTGAGCAGCGTCGATTTGCCGCTGCCCGAAGGCCCAAACAGCGCCACCGTTTCAGCGGGGAGCAGATGGAGCGAAACATGGTCGAGCACGGCCAGCCGCTGCCCTTCGCTGCGGTGCCAGCGCGACAGATGCTGCACGGTCAGCAGGGCGCCAGTCGCGGTGGGCTGGCATGGGGTGGCCTTGCCCTGGTGGTCAAGCAGTTCAGTAGACATGGACACGCAACCGGGCCGATTGGCCGTTGAAGGTGAAGCGGGCATCGTCGAACCTGGGCGGCCCCATCTTGCCGACGGCGTCGCGGCTGAAGCCGATCGGCTCGATGGGGGCGCCGAAGTTGTTGACGTCCATCCGATAGTTGCTGTTGCGGTCGTACACCACCTGCAAGGCGTATTCGCCGGCCGGGACGCCGGTCAGTTGTATCGGCTGCGGATTCTTGCTGGCCGGCACCGACTGGTTGTGGCTGCAATGGGGCGTCAGGAATTCGCTCTTCTTGCATAGGCCGATCAACAGCTGACCCTTGCCGGCCATCACATTGGCGACTTCGATTTCGAGGGTTCCGCCGGCGTGGGCCGACAGCGCCAGCAGGGCGGCGAGCACAGGTTTGAGCATGGGGTGTCTCCCGGGAAAGGCGCGCATCAGTCGTTGTTCCGCTTGTTGTGCCAACGGAAGCCGTAGACGGTGAGCAGCAGCGAGACGGTGGTCCAGATCAGTAGCTTCGGCATCAGTTCGCCGATCCGGCTCCACTCGACCGTGGGGGCGATGGCGCCACGCAGCGCGTTGACGAAGTCAGTGAGCGGAAACAGGTTGATCGCCTGGGCGACCCAGCTGGGCAGACCTTGCTGCGGGTAGAACAGATCGCTCAGGAAAATCAGCGGGAAATACAGCAGATTGGTCAGGCCCGTCGCGGCCGTGACACTGGACAGGCGGCTGGACAGGGCCAGGCCGAAGGCAAGGAAGGTGATGGAGCCCATCAGCAGCAGGGACACGATGGCCAGCCATTGCCCCCAGTCGGCCCGCAGATCGAGCCCATAGATGGCGTGGGCCACCAGCAGATAGAACACCGAAAAACCGGTCAGGATAATGACCCGGCTCAGCACGAAGGCCAGCAGGTAGTCGACGCGACCGAGCGGGAACAGATGGAACATCTTGAACACTTCGCGTGCCCGCAGATCGACCAGCACCACGGCAAAGCCGAACAGACAGGTGGCGATGATGGTCATGCCCACCATCCCGGCGACCAGATAGCTGTTGCTCAGGCCGTATTTGTCGCCGCCATACATCCACATGAACAGGTAGAGCATCAGGAAGGGAAAGGCGAAGGTCCAGAAGGCCCCCATCCGATCGCGTCCATAGCGCTTGATCTCCAGTACCAACTGGTAGGCGATTACCTTGATATTCACAATCCACCCTCCCGGCAGGACACGTTTTTCAGCAAGTCATCGTAATCGACCAGCCGCAGGGTATGTCCGGCCGCCCAGTGTTCGGCCAGATTCAGAAAAGCCGTCTTGAACAGTTCGCCTTCTCCGAAGGCCAGCAGGCGGTCATGACTGCTGATCCGGGTGGTGCGCACGGCCGGCAACTGGCTGGCCGCAGCCAGCAGCGGCTCGGCCTGGGCCGGCCCCACCGCCAGTTCGCCGCAATAGGTGCCAAAGCGCGAGGCCATGTAGTTGGCCAAGGGCTCCTGGCCGAGCCGGCCGTTTTCGATCCAGGCCAGTTCGCGCGCCAGTTGCACTTCGCGGGCGATATGCGAGGCATAGAGCACGGTCTTGTCGGCACGGCCGGTAAAGCTGGCGATCAGCGCCAGCGCCCGTTCGACGAACGAGGCGTCCAGCCCGGTGGTCGGTTCGTCCAGCAGCACCAGTTCGGGGTCATGCGACAGCGCGATATACAGATCGACCCGCTGCTTCTCGCCACGCGACAGCCGCTCGTAATAACGGTCGGCAATCGCCGGGATCGCCAATTCCTGGGCGATCTGCGTCGAATGGCGGCCGCGATAGAGCACATGGTGCAGCCCGACCACTTCGGCGACCCGGGTCTTGGCCGGATAGCTCATGGCTTGCAGTTGCACACCGAGCCGGCGTTTGTTCTCTGCCCGCTTGAGCCAGCTCGGCGCCGGCTGGTCTTCGATACGAATCTCACCCTGGGCCAGGGGGCGCAGGCCGAGAATGGCTTCCATCAGTGTCGATTTACCGCCGCCGTTGCGGCCGACCAGCACGGTGGGCTGACCGGGCTTGAGCCGCAGCGACGGGACTTCGAGGGAAAAGGTCTTGCTCTGCAATACGACCCGGTCAAGCTCGATCATGAGGTCACTCCGGAACGGACCGCCGCGGCATGCACCGAGCGCAGCCGGGCGGCCTGTTCAAAACATTGGCGGGCAAACGCAGGGTCGCCGCCCAGGGATGCGGGCATATGGGAAAAGAAGATGCCGGCAGAATGCAGGGTCTCGACATGGTCGGGCGCCAGCGTCAGCGCTTCGCGGTAGCGCTGGCAGGCGGCCTGGTTGGCCAGCCAGATCTGTTCGGGTGCCGTGGTCAGCAGCGCCTGCAAGGTGGCAAGCCAGGCCAGTTGCAGCCGATGTTCCGGCCCGTCCTCGCCATCGCGCTCAGCCGCTTCGAGCAACGGTACGGCCTCGCGTACCGCAGCCTGCTGCGCGGCCGGTTCCATCTGCCGCTCCAGCGCCGGCAACAGCAACTGTCTGGCCAGCAGACGCCGGGCACGGCGCTCGCCGTCCGCAGCCTGCTGACGCAGCCAGCGCAGCGCTTCTTCGAGTTCGGGAAACGGCTGGCCCGCAGCAAGCCGTGCTTCGATCAGATCGAGATTCCAAGCGGTCTTGAAGGTAGTCTTGTTGCCGAACAGCGCTTGATCGGCACCTGCCCAGTCCTGCCCGGTAATCGATTGGAAGACCTGTTCACGCTGTTTCGCTCCGGCCTCGGCGAGCTTGCGGCAGGCCGCCAGCGTGCCGGCCAGACCGAAACGGTTGAACCAGTCATCGATCAGCCGCCAGGCCTGTACGTAGACCAGCTGCTTTTCTTCCTGCGTGCCGGCCAGACCGCCTTGCAGACGGGTCCGTTCCGGCTCGCACTCGATCAGCTCCCGCAGTGAAAAGCACTGCGGGGCTGTGTCGAGCAGCTCGGCAAAGCGCTTGCGCGGCAGTGGGAAGCAATGTTCAGGACAGCGCCGCGCTTCGAAATGGACCGCCAGACCCTCGTCGAGAAAACGGTTGCCGCAGCGGAACAGGCTGTGGAACAGCTCATGGGCCAAGGTGGCGGAGCGCTCGGCGGGCGGACAGTTGCCGGCCAGCAGAATCTGCCCCAGTCCCTCGATTTCATGGATGGTCAGGCTGATCGCTTGCGTGTTGTTGCGCAGATCGACCAGTAACAGGGGCAGCGGCAGGCGGAACAGCACCCGGGCGGCCTTGAGATGGTGTTGCACGGCGCTATGGACCGTGTGCAGCAAGGTGCCGTTGTGGGCCGGTTCGCTCAGATAGAACACGCCATCGAGCCAGTCCAGCTCGGCCTGTTGCTGCCGGACCGCCTCGATTGCCGTGCGAAAGTACCGACCGATGCGCAGCCGGCCCAGAATGGCCAGCCCACGGTCGGTTTCTTCCCGCTCGCCCCCGGGCAGCAGCCCGAGCAGCATCAGACGGGCCAGTTCGTCGATCCGGTAGGGGTCGTCGGCCAGTATGGCGCGGGCGCTTTGCCCGAGGGTGGCGGATGCGCTCATACCGCCTCGTTCCGGCTGGCGAACCAGGGGTCATCGGCGTGCGGATGACCGATGAATACCGAGTGGACCACCGCTTCGTTCACGCCGTCGCAATCGAGCCAGCGGGCGGCGGCATCATCGTCGTAACCGGCATGTACCAGCGAGGACAGGCCGCTGGCGGCGGTGGTGATGCACAGGTTCTGCGCCAGATGACCCGCTTCGAGCAGACACAGCCGATAGCCTCGGTCGTTGTATTTGACCGTGGAGCGGGCAAACACCGACGTCATGAAGACCACCACGGCCGCCTGCGCCAGCAGTTCGCCGACTTCGGCAAAGGCACTGTGCAGCGCATCGAGACTGATATCGCGTTGCAGGATATCGAGCCGATGGTTGAGCGGATCGTAGTGGGTAATCATCGGCTGCTGGCCCTCGACCCGCAGCAGCACCGGATAGACCTCGATCGGATAGAGGCCGCCGCCCGAGGGGTAGTTGCGAAAGTGCAGTTCCACATCGCGATGGCTGGCGGACAGACCTTGACGGGTACAGGCGGCGCCGTGGTACAGCAGATTGGACAGCTCGTTCAGCGTGATCGACTGGCCGTTGAACTGACGCGAGCTGACCCGTCTGGCCAGCGCGGTCGAAGTCGCCATCTCGAGCGGCTCGGCCGAGGGCAGTGCCAGCCTTTCCGCCAGCTGGTAGACCTTGTAGTTGTTGGCGGTCTCGCGGATCGAGCGTTCCTCGATCAGATAGCTGCCGATGCGCAGGCGGTTTTCCAGGTCCTGAGACCAGCGATGCTTGGTGTTTTCGTGAAAGATCTCGTACAGACGATCGGGGTCGGTCGGTTGCGAATTGACCAGAACGGGGGTAGAGGAAGTCATGGGCTAATCCATCTTGTCGGCAGGTTCACGGCGAGGCGCTCAGGGGAAGGGATGCGGGTCGCTGTTGAGCGCACGCGGCCAATCGAGTCCCCAATGGGCCGCGACCTGCTTCAGGCGGCGCGGGTCGCGGTGCTCGGTGCCATAGCCGACATGCAGGGGCTGGAGTCCCGGCACGATCACCTTGACGGTATGGATGCCGATCGAAGCGAGGTCGGCCGGCGTGATATCGACATAGAAGGCTTCGAAGCCGGCCCGCTCGAGCGCGGCGATCGAGGCCGCCAGCCGTTCCGGGATGCTTTCCGTATCGGGCTCGTGCTGGAAGGTCTGCACCGGACCTTCATGGAGGAATTGCAGGCGGTGGCGCTGCTCCGGATGCAGATAAAAGCGCACATGGTGTTCAAAGTCGGAAATCGAGCGCTCGTCGGTCTTCTCGGCGGTACGCGCCAACTCGATGGTCCAGTTGCGGGTGTGATGCGCTTCCATCACCGATTTCAGCAGGGCGGTCATGGCACTGCGGTTGGCCGAGGCGCCCACGGCCACACCACCGGCCTGCTCGGGCGTGAGCAGCGTCAGATAGCACGGCAGGCCCAGATCGGTGCTGATATCGAGCACCCGGATACCGAGGCGGGGAATATTGAGCAATCCAGCCAGACGCGGATCGATATCGGCGCCAAAGCGCAGTTGCGGCGGGCTGTAGCGCAATAGCCAGGCGCTGGTGAAGGAGTCGCGTTCGACCACTTCATTGAGTCCGGACAGGATCGCCTGCTCCAGCGTGGCACCGGCGCCCTGACCGGTACTGAGCTGGGGCAGACACATTTCGCCCGCGAGCCGGGGCACGCAGCCCATCCAGACCTGATAGGCCGGCAGATAGACTTCCCGTCCGTCCTTGAGGCTCTTGCCCGGCGTCCAGCGCAGCGGCTGGTTGCGGGCGAGGCGACGCCAGGGGAAGTCGGGGTTGGCGTACTGGGCTTCGTCGTAGGCGATAAAGCGCGTCATATCGACGGCGGCATCGCCCATTTCGGCGATGCTGGCTTCGACCAGCTCGTCCTCGAAATAGATACCGCTGGCGTAGCGCTCGCAGGCTTCACCCATCACGCTCCACAGGCAGTCCTCGCGGGTAAAGCCGACGCCGTTGGCCTGTACCGTGTAGAAGATCTGCTCGGGCGTGGCATTGCGGGAGAAATACTGCGGTGTGGTACAGGTCGCCGCCGAAATAAACAGAGGCGCTTCGTCGGGTTGCAGCGGCAGATCGACCAGGCGGCGAATGATGCCGGTCTTCGGCGCGACCAGCGCCCGATAGACTTCCTGGAAACGGTCGGAAAACACGGGGTTTTGCATCATCGCCTCCGTGTCTTACAGAAGATTGCGCACGGCGCGCGACGGGCTGAGATGAGCCCGGCCCACGCCGCAGACCGGACAGCGCGGCAATTTCAGTACGCTGGAAATCGTGGACTGATAGCCCAGCAGATCCACTTCCATCACTCGACCCAGCAAGGACAGATGGGTGGTCTTGTGCACGAACTTCAACAGCTCGGTACACAGATAGCTCGCTGCGGCCTGGGCATAGATCTTCGACGGCTCGATGGCCTGCTTGGACTGTCCTTCGCTGGCGACGCCGACGAAATGATCGAATTCCTCGGGAAAGCGCAGATTGCTGCGCAGCCGATGGTGATAGCAGGCAAAGCAGGGGGTTTCCCCGGGCAATACAAAAGGACCGATCCGGGCGTGCGAGTCGGTCAGGGCCGCAAACAGGACCGGATGGCGCGCATCGAGCGCCAGTTTGTTCTGCTCCAGCGCCGAACGGTGGTCGTCGTGGTCGCTACAGACAAGACGGATGAGATTGCTGGCGTCCGCCGGCAGCTCCCCGCCTTCCTGGACTTGAAAGCCCAGCGCACGCAACTGGGCGGCGACGGTCTGGCTCAGCAGGCCGGGCTGGGGCAGGTGAACCGTGATATGCCGGATATCGAAAGTATTCAACAGGTTTTCATAACGATCATTGCTCTCCCGGCTTTTCTCACCTATCCATTCGATCTGGCCAGCCAGCGTATCGATCTGCCAACTGCCGCTGCCCGTCGAATCATCAGCGAAATAGCCACGATCATGGAATAACTCGAGCAGGGCTTCGATTTGCGCCGGGTCAAACCCCTCTGCGCTCAATGCCTGCAATATTTCCTGTTGGTGACGCGATCCATCGCTATAACGGGCCAATGCCTGAACGAGCTTTCCACTGCTGGGGAGGGTGATTTGATCGGCGCTCAGGCGGATCTGGATTTTTTCATTGCTGAGCGGCAACAATTGAAGATTCGGGTGCAGTTTGATAAGCGGGTTCATAGAGATAAAGAGTAGAAATAATCCCTCCGCCATAAAACGTCGTATTTCGGCGTGCTGAAATCGGCGTCGATATGGCAGGGCGAAAGATGCCTTTTGTCGAGTCCGGGTTTTGCCGCATCAATGCAATGCGGCAAAACCCCATGGGAATGGTCAGGTCAAATTCATCACGGCACGGGTAAATAGTGTCTCGATGAAGAGTTACGGCTTTGCTTGCTCATCTGGGCCGTAAAACGATCCAACCAGAATCAGACCGGCTGGTTTTCCACGGGAGCCGGCGTATTGCCGCTGCCGCTACAGCAGCAACAGGTCGAAGTCGTGGTGCAGCAACGACCGGAAACATCCATGCCAACGGTCATACCGGCGACATCTTCCTCGCGGGATACATAGAACTCGATCAGGGATTGCTTATTCATCTCTATCTTCTCCTTTTTTGGATTTTTTGCTTGTATCAGCCGTAAAGGACGGCTGGATAGGCATTTTAATTACCCATCAGTCGTGCCAGCCCCAGCTTGCTGCCAGGGCTGCCCCTGCTGTCAGCATTTCGTTCAAGAGGGGGCGACCTCAAGGGTCTTACTGCTGGAATCAGACCGGCTGGTTTTCCACCGGAGCCGGGGTACGACCGCCGCCACTACCACAGCAGCTACAGCAGGTCGTGGTCGTGGTGGTGCAACGACCAGCGACATCGACACCCACTGCCAGACCGGTGACATCTTCTTCACGCGACACATAGAACTCGATCAGGGACTGCTTGCTCATCTCTATTTCTCCTTTTTAATAACTCTTCCGGTGACCATTAAAATGGTTGGGCCGGAATTGCGGTTAAGAGTCTACAGCGGTTATTTCACGCCGCCACCGAATCGTCTGGAGAAAAATTGGCGTGACTATCCTGTTCCGCCTGGTAAAGACGAAATGGGCGATGCACATCAATTCTGGCTCTGTTGTCGAAAGGAGGGCTGGCGCGGCAATTGCCGTTTTGACGCATTCGGCGCCTGCATAGCGCTTGTGCGGAAGAAGGAATCGTGGGCTGGGCACGGAGGATATAAGTCAATTTTCGAGCTGTATATCTTTAAACAAGGCAATGCCAAAAAGGCGGTATTGCTTTGCTCGTGACCGAGCATTTAAATGCCTTCATCATTAAAACTGCAATCGCTAAAAAAGTGTATCTAGGGGAAAATTTTCCGTCAAGAGAATAGATGAATTGAAATTGGCGGCCGGTAATTTTTTGCTGTGCACAAATTGCACGAAAGATCAAAAATCAAAAGGTGACGATGACTTTACATCTATTTTTGCACTGAAGTGCATTATATGTGGGCGGAAATAGAAGTATTCTTTCTCGAGAATTACTTGAGTATTACAATTTGTACTGATGAATAATAATCGTTAATGCATCGGCCCAATGGGCGGAAGACGAAAAAGCCCGGCCGCCTGCGCTGATCACGCGGTGGCCGGGCTTCAATGCAACGGTTCGGGGTGGCTCTAGCGGCGCAAGACAGGCCAGAAGGCAAGCCGGCCCAGCGTCTGGTCGAGCAGCCAGATCAGCAGCAACGACCCGAGCAGTAGCGGAAACAGCAGGCCCAATCCCAGCAGCACAAGGGCGCCGAGTTTCCACGGCGGTGTGGCCGCACTGGCGGTCGGCGCCCCCAGCCGGCCATATGGCCGGCGCAGCCACCAGATCAGCACGCCCGACACGGCCACCAGCAAGACCACCAGACAGGCCAGCGTCATCAGCAGCTTATTGGCCCAGCCAAACAGTTTGCCTTCATGAAACGCCACTCCCAGCTCGACGGCTTTCGGCACCCAGCCATAGTTGCGGAAACTGATGCTTGCAAGTACCGCACCGCTGTATTGGTCGATATGCAGGGTCTGCTCCTGACGAGGATCGTTCGGGAAGACCGACACCGTATAGACCCCGTCCGCGTCACCCGGCAGGCTGATGCTATAGCCGGCTGCGACCCGGTATCGGGTGGCGATGCTGATGAGATGGTCGAGGCCAACGCCTGGCCGGGTAGCGCCACCGAGCGCCGCACCATGATGGGCATGACCGGTCGAGTGTGGCAGCGGTGTCTGTTCCACCGCCCAGGGCACGGTCTGACCGGCGACATTGAGCGTGACCGCCTTGCGGGTCGATTTCGGCACCTCGTTCCACATCTGGGCAGGAAAACGGCTCCAGACCGCAGCAAAGCGCTCGCCCCAGAAGCCGGTCCACGGCATGCCGCTCAGCAACATAAAAGCGAGCAGCAAGGCGCCCCAGAACGCCGTCACCGCGTGCAGATCGCGCCAGAACAGGCGGCCGGTGGCATGGAATCTCGGATACAGCACGCCGGCCATACCACGGCCGCGCGGCCAGTGCAGATACAGGCCGGACGCCAACAGCACCAATCCCCAGCTCGCCGCCAGCTCGATCAGCAGATCGCCCGTGTCACCGATCAGCAAGGTGCCATGGAGCCGGCGGGCAACCGCCTGGAGATTCCAGGTTTCGTCGCGGCTGCCCAGAATCTGCGCCGTCGCCGGATCGACAAACACGGTAAGCGGACCTTGCGAGGTATTGAGTACGAACTCGCTGCTGCGGTCGGGAGCCGGCGGCGGGATGAATTTCTGCACCGTCGCCCCGGGCCAGGCCGCCCGGACGGCAGCTAACTGCTGCTCGGCAGCAAGTGGCGCGGCGGGTGTGACGAATAGCCGGTCGGCATACATCCAGCCATCGAGCTGGGGCTTATACAGATAGATCAGCCCGGTCAGCGCCAGCAGCACCATGATGGGCGCCACCAGCAAGCCGGCATAGAAGTGCCAGCGCCAGGCCACGGCATAAAAACGCGGGGGTTTACCGGAAATCACAGAGGAGACCGCCATCGATTTGCCTTGCGCAACAGGAAGGCGGGGGATTTTAGCGGGCACCGGGTGAGCGGGACTGCGACGGAATGTCACAGGTGTAGCGGCTTACTCTTTATCTCTGTTTGGGAAGAGGTGAAAGGGGCAGTTGCGGCTATCTCGGCTTCACGTTTGGGCGTCCTGTTCATCGTCTGGCTCCGAATAGCAGACATACCGCCGCTTGCCTCCAAACTTGGCCTGATACATGGCGATATCGGCCAGTCGGCGCAAGGTGGGGGCGTCCATGGCGTGGTCGGGGCAGAGGGCGATGCCGATCGAGGCGTTGATATTGACTTCGCCGCCGGGCAGCAAGATGGGTTCGGACAGCGCCGTCAGAATTTTTTCTGCGACCTGTTCGGCATCGGAGGCGTCGTGAATATTGGCCAGCAGCACAATGAATTCATCGCCGCCCTGGCGCGAGACGGTGTCGGAAGCCCGGACACAGCCGACCAGCCGTTTCGCCACCGTGCTCAGCAGCACATCGCCGCCGTCATGGCCGAAGTTGTCGTTGACCCGCTTGAAATCGTCGAGATCGATAAACATCAGCGCCAGCCGGCCGCCGATCCGTTGCCGCTGCTTGAGCGCATGGTCGATATGCTCGGCAAACAGAAAACGGTTGGGCAGCGCAGTCAGGGTGTCGTAGAAGGCCAGATAGAGTACCCGCTCCTCGTTGAGCTTGCGGGCGGTGATGTCATTGACCAGGGCAAACAGCGAGGTGATACGGCCATCGCTATCCGTGACGGCCGACAGGCTGATCTCGCAGGTGATGTGCTCGCCCGTGGCACGGCGCAGGCCCAGCTCGAAACGGCGGTAAGGCGAGGTATTCCACAGCTTGCGCGCCTCCTGCAATGTCTCGAGGCTCGCGTCGGTGATCACGTCCTCGGGCTTGAGCTTGAGCAGCTCGTCACGCGGGTAGCACAACAGCTCGCACAGGGCAGGATTGACATCGAGCAGCTCGCCGCTTTCCGCATCGAACAAGGCATAGCCTTCATTGGCGGCTTCAAGCACGCGCCGATGACGGGTTTCGCTTTCACGCAGCGCTTCTTCGATCAGACGGCGTTCGTGGATATCGGTGATGGTGACGATCAGCAGGGACCGATTGGTCGTTTCGGTCAGCCGCGCAGCCAGCAGTACCCAGACCCGCTGCCCCGCCGCCAGCCGCAGCCGTGCCTCGAACTGGCGCACAAAGCCGTTATTGCGGGCGATCAACAGGAATTGGCGCGCCAGGCTGGGATTGTCGAACAGATCACGCAAGGCGGGCGTTTCGGCCGATAAGCCCAGCGTATCGCGCGCCAGGATATTGGTAGCCAGAATGCTGCCATTCTCGGCATCGACCGCCAGCACCGGCAACGGTGCCAGTTGGGCCATTTCGGCAATCAGATGGTTGGCAGTGGAAAACTCCGGCTTCATGGCACTGGCCCTGCTGGCTATTTGGAACAACTATAGGCATGGCATGCCGTTTGCGCAGGGGCCCGGCGTGGTTTAGCTTACCTCCGGCTCCGCAGGTGGCGGAGGGAGAGATTGAGATGGAAGACAGAAAGATCCACTGGGAAACGGTCTACCAGACCAGATCGGCCGAGGACGTCAGTTGGTACAGCCCTTGTCTGCCTACCTCGCTGCGCTTGATCGGACAGGTGGCGTCCGGGCCGCAGACCGCGATTCTCGATGTCGGCGGCGGTGCGGCAACGCTGGTCGATCATCTGCTGGCAGCCGGCTATCAGCGGCCAGGGGTGCTCGACGTTTCGGCCGCCGCGCTGCAAACCGCCCGGCAGCGGCTGGCCGAGCGGGCGGCCGAGGTCGATTGGCTGGCCGCCGATATCGTGACGGCAGCACTGCCTGCCGCCCGCTACGACATCTGGCATGACCGGGCCGTGTTCCATTTCCTGACTGACGAAGCCGAGCGGCAGGGGTATCTGCGCCAGCTCCAGCATGCACTCAAACCGGGCGGTCATCTGATCATGGCCACCTTCGGACCCGAGGGTCCGCTGCGTTGCAGCGGTCTTGACGTAGTGCGCTATGACGCGGCCTCGCTGTCGGCCTGCCTGGGCGAGCGCTTCACGCTGCTCGACAGCCTGATCGAATCGCACCACACGCCGTTTGGTACCGAACAGCAGTTCTTTTATGGACTGTATCGTCTGCAATAGGGGCGGACCGGGACGGTCGGGCGATACAGCGTAGAGACGGACAAAAAGAAAATTTCAGGAAAAACGTCTGCTAGATTTGGTGCAGAAAAAATTAAAAATAAATATTTATGGCTCAATCAGAGGCAACCAGTCGGTCAGCCCGCAAACTGGCTCGACCGCCACTCAGGCCGGTTCGCCTTGGCGCTCGTCGCCGCCTTGCAGACAAGACAGCCAGCCCAGCCGTGCCAGTCGGTTCCAGGCCTGATTGATATGGCTGGCCGTAAAGCGATACGGCGTGGCACGTTGCCAGCGCTGGATCAGCCTGAGCGCCATTTCCTGGTCGGTCGCCGGCAATTCGCCAGCGCGGCCGCCACGATGGGCCACCCAGTGGACGGCCGATAGCAGGGCCAATCCATAGGGCGTTTCATAACTTTCGATCAGTCGTGACACTTCCGACAGCCGTCGTTGCGAATCGGGCAGCCGTCCGATCAGGGCACGCACGGCTTCGCGCACCTCGGGCTGCACGCTGTAGGTGTCGTTGCTTTCGTCGTGGCGCAGATAGTGGCCATCGAGCCCGGCCCAGAAGCGGCCCGGTTTGCCCAGGGTCAGGCCGTGGTCGGCCGGTTCGAAATAGAGCCGCAGCGGCTCGCCCGCTTCCTGAAGGAAATAGGCCAGGGTCTGAACTTCCCGCGCCGTCTGCGGATAACCCAACGCCGCATAGTCATCGACCAGCGCCAGCAACATGGCACGCGCCGGAGTGAGCGGCGGATAGGCCGGTTTCGGCTCGTGGCGGTCGAGGTCGGATTCGAACAGCAGCACCCTGACTTCGGGCAGCTCGGCAAAGGCCTGCGACAGCAGGGTATGCACGGTGGAGACGGCCAGCCCGCACGGTGCAGTCAGCGCCAGCGAATTGATGCCGAGCCGGCGGACCGTGGTGCTGAGCGCGGCGAGACTCGCTTGCAGGGTTTCGACGCACGGTTCGCTGTGGCGTGCCGGGACAATCGCCAGATTGAGCAGATAACGCGGATTGATCAGGCCATGGCAGCCATACACCACGATCTGCTCGGGCGAGATGCGGCGGGCCCGGCCGGCGGCCAGGCAGAGTGCGGCATTGTCGGGGAAGGCTTTTTTGAACCGCTGACCAGCGCGACCCATCGCGTGACCGGCCGCATCGATGGTATTGACCAGCGCTTCGACATCGGCTTCGAACGGACTGCCTTGGGCGGTTTCGATCATGGTCACGGCCTTTCGCGGATCAGGGGCGATACCAGCCCGGCCGGACCACGACCTTGGGCTGGGCGCGACGGGGATAACGCGCGAGCAGCGATTCGACCTGATAGCCGATATCGCCATCGGGCACGGCGATCCCCCTGATCAGCGCCCAGGGTAGCGACTGCCAGACCAGCAGACGCGCTTGCTTGCGCCGGCGCTGGTCATCGTCAGCAGGGCTTTCCCAGGGGGGTGTCTTGACCGCGTCCCAGTCGATTCGATCGAGCCGGGCCGGGTCATCGTACCAATCGGTATAACCAACGGCAGGGTCGCCATCGCTGAACACGAATTCGATCCGCTTGTCGGTCAGAACCTGCAATGTGGTGAGCAGATAAATCAGGATAGGCGAGTCAGCGCCATCAGGTGGGGCATCTTGGATAAACGTTGCCAACGCCGGCGGCGCCGGACCGAAGTCAAAGCCCAGATAATCGTCGCTGCTGCCGCCGCGAGCGCCAGGCACGGCGAATTGCCGCCGTCCGGCCGGCCGGGCCACAGCAGGGTCAAACGAGGGGAGGGTCAGCCCATCTTCGGGTTGATGGGCCGGGGCATGCAAGCCGCCTCGGCGCAGCAGCGGGGCGAGCTGGCCGAGCGGGACCAGACGGTAGAGCCACAGCGGCGAAGGCGGGGTGGTCATGGGGCGGAAGCGTATCCGGCCCGTGCGGTCAGCACCGCTCGTAGACCATATGACGGTAGCTGAACGATTCGCCCTGCTGTTCCTGCCGCGCCTGCTCGCGGAATTGTTCGCGCGGCCAGGCGGGGAAAAAGGCGTCGCCTTCGAAATCGGCGTCGATCTCGGTCAGGTAGAGCCGGTCGGCCAGCGGCAGCGCCTGGGCATAGATCTGGCCGCCGCCCATGATGAAGATCTCGTCGGCAGGGCCGGCTGCGGCGAGCGCTTCCTCCAGACTGTGCACCACCGTGATGCCCTCGACCTGCCAGTCGATCTGGCGGGTGATCACGATATTGTGGCGGTTGGGCAGCGGACGGCCGATCGAGTCGAAGGTCTTGCGTCCCATCACCACCGGATGGCCGCTGGTGACCGATTTGAAATAGCGCAGATCGGCCGGCAGATGCCAGGGCATGGCATTGTCGCGGCCCACCGTGCCGTTGCGGGCTACCGCAGCGATCAGGGAAATCAGCGGCATCGGCAGCTCCTCGTCAGACCGCCACCGCCGCCTTGATGGCGGGATGCGGATCATAGCCTTCAAGCGTGAAATCTTCGTATTCGAAGGCAAACAGGTCGCGACGCTCGGGGTTGAGCATCAGCGTCGGCAGCGGACGCGGCTCACGCAACAGTTGCAGCTTCACCTGCTCCTGGTGATTGGCATAGATATGGCAGTCGCCGCCGGTCCAGACGAACTCACCCGGTTGCAAGCCGCAGACCTGGGCCACCATCAGCACCAACAGCGAGTAGGAGGCGATATTGAACGGCACGCCGAGGAACAGATCGGCCGAGCGCTGGTAGAGCTGGCAGGACAGCCGGCCATTGGCCACATAGAACTGGAACAGGGCGTGACACGGCGGCAAGGCCATCTCGTCGATCTGACCCACATTCCAGGCCGAAACGATCAGACGGCGTGAATCAGGGTTGGTCTTGATCTGCTGGATCACCTGGCTGATCTGATCGATATGCTGCCCGTCAGCCGTGGGCCAGGAACGCCATTGATAGCCATACACCGGCCCCAGCTCGCCGTTTTCATCGGCCCACTCGTCCCAGATGCTGACGCCGTGCTCCTGCAACCAACGCACATTGGTCTCACCGCGCAGGAACCATAACAGTTCATAGGCAATGGATTTGAAGTGGACTTTCTTGGTCGTCACCAGCGGGAAGCCGGCAGCGAGGTCAAAGCGCAGCTGCCGGCCAAATACCGAACGGGTACCGGTACCGGTACGGTCGGTCTTGTCGGTGCCGTGGTCGAGGACGTCTTGCAGTAGGGCGAGATAGGGTTGCATCGAAGGTCTGCGGAGCAAAGTCAGCCCGCGATTCTAGCGACTTAGGGACAGGCTCACCACACTTCGGCCGCGCCTTCCTCGCTAAGCTGTTGATTTTGATGGGTATCCAAAAACCAATGCCTTTCCCGCCCATCTGTCCTCAATTCGGCCGCCGATAGCAAGACAAAGCCGAGGGTTGTCTCCCGATGGACAAGCCCTATAACACTGCAAATCTCCCGGTCGGCATGAATTGATTCACGATTATATCCTGCATATGCAGTATGACAACGCCTCAGTGCTGCGCTAGACTGCGCCAGCTAAAAATATTTTAAATAAACAATTCTGCTGATGTTTTCTGGAGAGCCTTCTCTATAGGCGCTGCTGTTAATCGAGTGCCGGATTTTGTTTGCGGACTATTTGTTCGCGGGATTTTATTTGCTGTCGATTTTCATAAGTATGGTTTATTTCTCTGTTTTTGATCGAACTGGTTTTCCGGGCTTTCTCGCGATATAGAGAGAGCACGCAGAGGTTTTTTGACGGCAGATCGATTCCGTGTGGCGATCGATTTGAATCCGTCAGGCGAGACCGACCACACTATGGGTATGGAGAAGGAGACAGATCATGCAGGAAAGCAATCAGACCCAACGTAATGCAGCCCAGATAAGCCGCTGGCGGGTAGCCAACTGTCTTGAGGAAATGCTGGCCGAGATCAATAAGCGTTGGCCTGGTCGCGATAAAAGCAGTGATGGCTCGATCGGCGACGAGGCACATCAAAAAGATCCTAATTCTGACCATAATCCCTGGGTAATCGAAAACGGGGTGGGCGTGGTGCGGGCGCGCGATTTCGATGTCGATGGGATCGATGCCGAATGGCTGGCCGAGCATCTGCGGCTGCGCGGTCTCCATGGCGACAAACGGCTGCGCGGTGGCGGCTATGTGATCTATAACCGCCGCATTGCCGGTGCTTACGATAATTGGGATTGGCAGCCTTATAGCGGGGATAATCCGCATACCGGTCATATTCATGTGTCGGTGTCGCGCAATAAAGAGCCTGGTTACGACAGTTCGGGCAAATGGTTCATTTATTCGCAACGCGACTATGAGCCGATTCGGGCCGAAAGCCTGCCGCGCAATTTCGACAGGGCGCTGAGCGGCTGGAGCATCGGCTTTGACTATGTGCTGGAAAACGCCCTGCGCGAATACGCGGCCGGCCGCGGGGTCGGTCGCTTTGCTTATCGTTTCTCTCTGCCCGAGTTTCCCGCCGATATTGGCGAGGCCAGTGTCGCGGCCGTTCTGTCCTCGGCACAGCCCAATGTCGAAGCCGATGTGGTGCTGGTGGTGAATGGTGTGGTGCAGTCCAGCCGGCGTGTACCGGCTGCCGGCGCCAATGTGAACTACAGCGAATGGACGATTCCGGCCAGCGCACTGGTCAGCAACGGCGCCAATACGGTCGAATTCCGGCTCGATCAGGGCAACGCTGCCGGGCTGCGTGTCCATTACCGTGTCGGCGAAACCGGGGCGACCGCGCCCATCGTGGTAACGATGCCGGCCGGCTCCTTGCCGGTACCGACGCTGGAGAACGACTCGGCCTTTCTGGTTCAGCGGGTGCCGACCGTGATGCAGCCGGGCAGTACCCAGCGCGTGACGATCGAGATGCGCAATATCGGCACCACCACCTGGCGGCCGGGCCGGCACAAGCTCGGTTCGGACCTGCCGCAGGACAACACGACCTGGGGCCGCAGCCGGGTCGATCTGACCGAGCCGGTGCCGCCCGGTGGCACGGCGGTATTCAGCTTCGATGTGACGGCGCCGGCGAATCGCGGCGAGTACGTGTTCCGCTGGAAGATGCTGGAAGAGCATGTGAAATGGTTCGGTCCAGGCACAACCAAGCTGATGCTGACCGTAGGTGATGCCCTACCGCCCACCGCCCCCAAACCCGACCGCCTGCGCTCGGGCGAGACCATGCGGCGCGGTAGCGAGCTGGTGGCGCCCAACGGCTTGTACAAGCTGGCGTTCCAGGACGATGGGAATATCGTGCTGTACGGCCTCAGCCCAACCCGGGCGATCTGGGCCACCAACCGGCGCGGTGCGGTGACGCTGACCATGCAAGGCGATGGCAACCTGGTCGCCTACGACGCACAGAACCGCCCAGCCTGGGATACGGTCACACGCGGCTCCAAAGCCGTCGAACTGCGCCTACAGGAAGACGGCAATCTGGTGCTGTATACCGAGGCGGGTAAGGCGGTGTGGACGACCAGGACTAACGGGCGGTAAATCTTGGGGGATCGGTCTCAGTGCGGTTTTGGGGTCGATCCCCATTGCTTGGCGTAATGGCAATAGTTATGTATTTATATTTATATCTGGCTATTTGTCTGGCAAAGGTATTGCAGAAATATTTATTTATTGCTGAATACAAATGAAAGCGGCTTACTGGGTCTGTCCAGTAAGCCGCTTTTCAATCTGAGCACTGAGGCCAGTTCGCTTTCCCTATGGTGTCCAGGCAGGCTGACATTGCAGCGGGACAGATACAAAGGCTATGCCTCATTTTTCTGTCCGTCAGAAAGCGAGGCCAGGATAGAAGCAAAGGGTGCCTGACCTCGCTTTGCAGCTGACACAGCCTGCAAGGCTATGGTGTAGGACGCCGTTTCGAACGATCATGACCGGTTAGTCCGGCGCCACGGTTCAGTGCCGCACCAGCTCTTCCCACTGTTTATTGAGCCGCTTGACCGATACCGGGTAGGGCGTTTTCAGTTCCTGGGCGAACAGGCCGACTCGAAGCTCCTCGATCATCCAGCGGAACGGGGCGAGCTTGGCCGGGTCGCGGCCGAGTTTGCGCCATTTCTCCTGTTCCGTTTCCCAGCGCGACCATAGCTCGGCCACTTCGGCGCCGCGTTGTTCGTCGCGGGCCTGGGCGGCGTTGTACTTGTCGAGTCGCAGCTTCATCGCCTTCAGATAGCGCGGCAGATGGGGAAGCTGTTCCCAGGGCGTCGCCGTCATAAAGCCCGGATAGATCAGCCGTCCCAACTGCTGCTTCAACTCGCTTTGCAGCCGGACCGGCTTGCTGAGCAGGTTGTATAGCGTCTGATACTCGGCCGCCACCTCGTTCAGCACCCGATACGCCGCATCGCGCACGGCCGGCAGACGAGCCTTGGCGCGTGATTTCTGGTTGTCGAAGTCCTTCTTGCTGCGCGGCAGTTCATCGTCGCCGATAAAGGCGCGGTCGCAGACGCACTGGATCAGGTCGTCCATCAACTGGTCGGAGTTGGCGACATGGCGCAGCAGCAACGCGGTCTGGGTAAAGTTGGGGAAGCATTTCGGCAACTGCTTCACCTGTTCCTTCAGTTCGAGTTGCATCAGCCGCACCACGCCTTGACGATGGGCGAGCAGGGCGGCTTCTTCGGTATCGAACAGCCGGATGGCGCAGCCTTCATCCTGCGGCACCACGGCCGGATAACCGGTCAACCGCGCGCCCTGGCGCTCGAAGGTCAGCTTAGCTGGCAGGTCGCCGAAGTCCCAGGCGGTAATGCCTTCACGTTCGATGCCCACTTCGACTGGCGTGGTCTTGCTGCCTTTCTTGCCGGTCTTGGCCGGTGTCTGGGCCACCTCGCGGAAAGTCATCCGTGCCGCTTCCGACAGTTGCTCGCGCAGTGCCACCAGATCGCGTCCAAGCGCCAGCTCCTGACCGGCGTCATCGACCACCCGGATATTCATTTTCAGGTGTGGCGGCAGATCGGATGGGTCGAATTCCTCGACCGAAACCGGCTGCCCGATACCACGACCCACTGCTTGCGCCAGTTGTGGCAAGAGCGGCTGGGTCAGGTCGGCCCGGTCGAGTTCGACCAGGGTGCGGGTGACGAATTCGGGCACCGGCACGCACAGGCGGCGGATCGATTTGGGCAGCGACTTGACCAGATGGGTGATCTTGTCGCGGATCAGACCCGGTACCAGCCATTCGAACGCCGCACCGTTGACCCGGTTGAGCAGATGGAGCGGCAGTTGCACCGTAACGCCATCGAGCGGATGGCCAGGTTCGAAGCGGTAGGCCAGTGCCAGCGTGACGCCGTCGAGTTGCAGCTCGGGCGGAAACTGGGCTGCCGTGATGCGCTCGCCACCATGGCGCATCAGGTCCTCGCGGCTGAGGAACAGCAGCTTCGGATCGGTCTTCTCGGCTTCTTTGCGCCAGGCTTCGAAGCCAGCGGCATTGATGATGCCCTCGGGAATGCGGGCGGCGTAGAAGTCGAACAGCACGCCTTCATCGACCAGCACATCCTGGCGGCGCGCCTTATGTTCGAGTTCCTCGATTTCGCTGATCAGTGCCTCGTTATGGCGGTAGAACTCGGCGCGGGTATTGAAACGCCGCCCGGCCAACCCTTCGCGGATCAGAATTTCACGCGACTGCACCGGATCGATCGGCCCATAGTGGACACGGCGCCGCGCCACCAGCGGCAAGCCGTAGAGCGTTACCCGCTCGCTGGCCACCACCTGGCCCGGACCTTCTTCCCAATGCGGGTCGAAATAGTCACGCTTGACCAGATGGTCGGCCAACTGCTCCAGCCATTCAGGCTGGATGCTGGCGACGCAGCGGCCATAGAGCTTGGTGGTTTCGACCAGCTCGGCGGCGACGATCCATTTGGGGCGGGATTTCTTGAGGCCGGAGCCCGGGAAGATATGGAAGCGGATGCTGCGGGCGCCCAGGTACTCCTCGTCTTCGGGCTGCTTCATGCCAAGGTTGCCGATCAGGCCGGCACAGAGCGCACGATGGATCGACTCGTAGCGGCTATTTTCGGCATTGAGCTTTTGCTTGGCTGCCTGTTTGCCGGTCGGAGCCGGGGCCGCGACCGGTTCGGCCGCCGACGATTCCACCTTCCAGCCCATATCCGAGGCGATCTCGGCCAGTTGGCCATGCAGCTCGCGCCACTCGCGCAGCCGCAGATAGGACAGGAAATGGCTATGGCACAGATCGACCAATTGGCGGTTCGACTTCTTGGTCTTGAGTGCCTCGTCGAAGAAGTCCCAGAGATTGAGGAAGGACAGGAAGTCCGATTTTTCATCGACAAAACGCTGCTGTGCCCGATCGGCCGCATCGCGGGCCTCGAACGGCCGTTCACGCGGATCCTGGATCGATAGCGCCGCGGCCAGAATCAGCATTTCGCGCAGACAGTGCTCGTCGCGACCGGCCAACAGCATCCGGCCGACTTTGGGGTCGATCGGCAAGCGCGCCAGCTCCTGGCCGAGCCGGGTCAGCCGGCCTTGCTCATCGACGGCGCCCAGTTCATGGAGCAACTGGTAGCCGTCGGCAATCAGGCGGCCCGAGGGCGCTTCGATAAACGGGAAATCCTCGACCCGGCCGAGCTTGAGTGCTTGCATGCGCAGAATCACGGCGGCAAGCGAAGAGCGGACGATTTCCGGATCGGTAAAGGCGGGGCGGGCATTGAAGTCGTCTTCACCGTAGAGGCGGATACAGACCCCGGCAGCCACCCGGCCGCAACGGCCGGCACGTTGACGGGCCGAGGCCTGCGAGATCTTTTCGATCTGCAATTGCTCGACCTTGGCACGCGGGCTGTAGCGGTTCATTCGTGCCAGTCCCGAGTCGATCACATAGCGGATGCCGGGCACGGTCAGCGATGTTTCAGCCACATTGGTGGCCAGCACCACCCGGCGGCCGCTGCTGCCACGGAAGACGCGCTGTTGCTCCTCGACCGACAGCCGGGCGAACAGCGGCAGAATCTCGGCGCCCTTGAGCTGGGCTTTACGCAGCTCGTCGGCGGTATCGCGGATCTCCCGCTCGCCCGGTAGGAAAACCAGCACATCGCCGGCCCCATCGTGGCGCCATAATTCGTCGACGGCGGCGACGACGGCTTCTTCCATCTCGATTTCCTGGTCGTCTTCGTCGCGCGAGCGCAGCGGCCGGTAACGGACTTCGACCGGATAGGTCCGGCCGGAAACTTCGATCACCGGCGCGCCGTCGAAATGGCGCGAGAAGCGCTCGGCGTCGATGGTGGCCGAGGTGACGATGACCTTGAGATCGGGCCGCTTGGGCAGCAACTGGCGCAGAAAGCCCAGCAGGAAATCGATATTGAGGCTGCGTTCATGTGCCTCGTCCACGATGATCGTGTCGTATTGCGACAGGAAACGGTCGGTCTGGGTCTCGGCCAGCAGAATACCGTCGGTCATCAGCTTGATCAGGCTGGAAGCCGAGGTGTGGTCGGTAAAGCGGACCTTGTAGCCGACCAGATCGCCCAGTTCGGTATCGAGCTCCTGGGCGATGCGGCTCGCCACCGAGCGGGCAGCCAGACGGCGCGGCTGGGTGTGGCCGATCAGGCCGGCGACACCACGGCCCAGTTCCAGGCAGAGTTTGGGCAGTTGGGTGGTTTTGCCCGAACCGGTTTCGCCGCAGACGATCACCACCTGATTGGCGGCAATGGCTTGCAGCAGCTCATCGCGGCGTTGACTGACCGGCAGGGTGTCATCGTAGTTGGGGCGCGGCAGCCGGGCGGCGCGGGCCTCGAATTTGGCTTGGGAGACCTTGATCGCGCCTTCGATCTCGATCAGGGCGCGCTCGATAGATTGATTCTTCTTCTGGCGCTCGCGGGCCGCCTGGATCTTCTGGCGGATGGGGTGGCGGTCGCGAATCAGGCAGCGCGTCAGTTGGGCGCTGAATTGGCTCAATGGACTGGACATAGATGAATAAAGAGCAAGGGAAGGGCAAACAAAGGCGCCGATTCTAGCACAATGGCGTAGCCGGCCGCCGTCCGGGTGAGCCGCTTGCTACGGTGGACAGGGCGCGGCTGGCGCTTTGCATGGTGTATTCGATGATGGATCGCAGGAGGCGATATGGTGTTGAGACTGGCGACCTGGGCCAAGCAGCTCGGTGATAGCGGCAAGCAGGTCAAAGAGATATTCCGTGGTGACTATAGCAAGATGAGTCCGGCCGAGCGCGATGCGGCGGCGGAGAAGCTGGTGCGCGATTGCGCCCTGACTGCGGCGGCCCTGGCACCGATACCGCTGCCGTTTTCCGAAATGCTGACGGTGACGCCGCTGCAATTCATGATGGTGCGCGGCTTGGGCCATATCTATGGCTATCGTCTGTCCCCCAATGGGGTACGCGAGACACTGGCGCTGGTAGGCGGCAGCATGGTCGGCCGCCAGCTGACTGTGGCGGCGCTCAAAGGGATGTTGCCGGGGCTGGGTTCGCTGGTGGCGATCGCGCTGGATTCGGCCTGGACCTATGCGATGGGGCGTACGGCGATCGTCTGGTTCCGCTCGAACCAGACCGCGTCGCCTGAGGAGTTGCGCCGGGTCCATGACGAGGCCGTGGCGGAAGCCGAGGCCAAGATGCCCGAAGAAGCGCGCAGTGCCTTGGTCAAGGCGCGCCAAGGCAAGAAAGGCGAGTAGCCGGACAGCAAAAGAGAAAACCCAGCCTTCTGGCTGGGTTTTCGGTGTTGGCGGAGCGGACGGGGCTCGAACCCGCGACCCCCGGCGTGACAGGCCGGTATTCTAACCAACTGAACTACCGCTCCGGGCAAACTATCGTTAAGACAGTCTGTTTACTGCTCAATACTGGTGGGTAGTACTAGGATCGAACTAGTGACCCCTGCCGTGTGAAGGCAGTGCTCTACCGCTGAGCTAACCACCCGACTGTATGAGACCAAACGATCTCAACAGCACTGAAGTTGGCGGAGCGGACGGGGCTCGAACCCGCGACCCCCGGCGTGACAGGCCGGTATTCTAACCAACTGAACTACCGCTCCGGAACAAACCGCCAAATCTGGCAGATTGTTTTACTACTAAACCATCTGGTGGGTAGTACTGGGATCGAACCAGTGACCCCTGCCGTGTGAAGGCAGTGCTCTACCGCTGAGCTAACCACCCAACTGTACGACCCTTTACGGTATCGACAGCGGAAAATTCTGGCGGAGCGGACGGGGCTCGAACCCGCGACCCCCGGCGTGACAGGCCGGTATTCTAACCAACTGAACTACCGCTCCGCGTTGGCTTCCTGCTGTGTTGCTGCAGGAAGGCGCGCATTTAATCACGCAGGCTGGACCCTGTCAACCACCAATCTGCATGTTTTTTGCAAATTGTCGCGAAATGGCCCGGAACGCATCAAACCTGATATAAATGCGCCCTGATCTGCCATTGTCATTGCTACGCTGGATAGCAGGCCACCTAAATGTCGCCCTTATATATAGTGAGATGACTTTGATGGCGACTGAACCTTCACCGGCAGGATAAGAACTAACCCGACGATGATCGTCCGTCTTCCCGACTCCCCCTGGTTTTATCGTGCCGTGAATCTCGGCCTGCTCGGTTGTCTGGCCTGGCAGGCCAGTTCCTTGGGCTGGCTGCTGCTGGCACCGCGCCCACTGCCGCCCCTGGCGGCGCCGCCCGAACCGGGCAGCGTAGCGGCGCCGACCGACCTGGGTCCGCTGACTCGCTTATTCAGTGCAACGGCTGGCGGGCCGGAACAACCTTCCACCCTGAATCTGAAACTCAAAGGTGTGATCGCCGCGCGGGGCGACTGGCCGGCCGTGGCGGTGCTGATCGGTGGCAGCGGCAAAGAGAACGCCTTCAAGGCCGGCGATGAGGTCGAGTCGGGCGCTCGACTGGCCGAAGTCAACGGCGACCATGTCATCATCGATAACCGTGGCCGGCGCGAACGGGTCGAACTCGACAGCAAGCCTGCACCGTCCCTCAATAGCATGATGCCGCCGCCCCCTCCCTCGCTGGCCCTGACGCCCGGGATGGCGCCCCCGGCGCCGCTGCCCTTACCGGGAGACGAGCGCTCCCTGAACCGGCGTTCACTGGCCGGCGGCCTGCAAGGTCTCAATATCAGCGACTGGGCTCGTGGCATTGCGCCGGCGCCCGCTGGCGGCATCCTGATCGAAAACGTCGGCGCCCAGCCGCTTGCGCCCATGCTGGGTTTGCAGAACGGCGACGTGCTGAAGATGGTCAATGGCGCACCACTGGCCAAGACCTCCGACATATCCTCGGTCTACAGCGCATTCAGCCGCGACAGTCAGATCAATCTGACCGTGCTGCGTCATGGCGCGCCGTTGACCCTTCGTTACCGAATCGTTCCCTGACAATGAAATCGTTCAAGACGCTCGCGCTCGCGCTGTTGCTCTCCGGCCAGATGGTGATGGCCGCCGACGACAAGGTCATGCTCAACTTCGTGAACATGGAGATCGAGTCGGCGGTCAAGGCGATCGGCCTGATTACCGGCAAGAATTTCGTGCTCGATCCGCGCGTCAAGGGGACGGTCAATATCGTGTCCTCAAGCCCGGTGGCCAAGCGCGAAGTGTTCAACATCATGCTGTCGGCGCTGCGCCTGCAGGGTTTTGCAGTGGTCGAGACCAGCGGAGCGATCAAGATCGTGCCCGAGGCCGACGCCAAACAGAACTGGGGCGTGACGGTCAACCGCAACAACAATGTCTCGGGCGACCGGATCATTACCCAGGTCTACCCGATGAAACACGAGTCGGCCGCGCAGCTGGTGCCTATCCTGCGGCCGCTGATCACCCCCAATAACTCGATTGCCGCCTATCCCGGCGCCAATCTGCTGGTGATCACCGACTACGCCGACAACGTCAAACGGCTCAACCAGATCATTGCCAATATCGATCAGCCGGCCAATGGCGAGATCACCATGATCCCGCTCAAATTCGCCTCGGCGCTCGAAGTGGCCCAGACCATCGGCCGCCTGATGCCCGAAGTCAGCACGCCGGGCGTGGTGGCAGGCGGGATCGGTCCGGGTCTGGAAGGGGCCAAGAAGAGCCAGGTCATCGCCGACACCCGTGCCAATACGCTGTTGGTGCGCGGCGACAATACCGCCCATCTGGCGCAGATCCGCAAGATCGCCGAAACCCTCGACCGACAAGGTCAATCGGGTGGCAATATCCATGTGGTCTATCTGAAGAACGCCGACGCCACCCGGCTGGCGCCGACGCTCAAGGCCATCATCACCGGCCAGGATGTGCCACAGCCCAGTTCGGGCGCCACGCCAGGCAATACCACGCCGGCCACGCCGCAGCCGCAGATCAGCCCGAGCAGCGCCGGCCTGGGGCTCGGGGCGGCCCAGAGCACCCCCGGCGTGGCGATCCAGGCCGATGCCACCACCAACTCGCTGATCATCACGGCGCCTGACCATATCTATAACAATCTGCGCGCGGTGATCGACAAGCTCGACGCCCGTCGTGCCCAGGTCTATGTCGAGGCGATGATCGCCGAGGTCTCGATCAACAAGGCCGGCGAATTCGGCATCCAGTGGCTGGTCGGCGGCGGGGACGGCGATAAATGGTCGGTCGGTTCGGCCTCGGTGCTGGGCAGCAAGGAAAGCGGCAGCAATATCCTCGATATTGCCAAGGGCATCGCTACCAATAATCCGACGCTGCCGCAGGGCTTCACCATCGGGGTGCTCAACGGCGTGCTCGGCAAGGATTCCACCAACAAGCCCAACCTCGGTCTGCTGGCCACCGCCATCGAGACCAACGGGGGCGGCAATGTGCTGTCCACGCCCAATATCCTGACTCTCGACAATGAAGAAGCGAAGATCATCGTCGGTCAGAACGTGCCTTTCATCACCGGCACCCAGCCCTCCACCGGCAACAACCAGAACCCGTTTACCACGGTCGAGCGCAAGGACGTCGGTATCCAGCTCAAGGTCAAGCCGCAGGTTTCCGAGGGCGGGGCGATCACGCTGACGGTGTTCCAGGAAGTGTCGAGCGTCGATACCCGCAGCAATATCAACACCGGCAACGCCGGTCTGATCACCAAGAAGCGTTCGATCGAATCGAAGGTCCTGGTCGACGACGGCCAGATCATCGTGCTGGGCGGGCTGATCGAGAACGATGTCTCCAACGGCGAGAGCAAGGTGCCGCTGCTGGGCGATATTCCGGTACTGGGCAATCTGTTCCGCTACGAGTCGCGTGGCGACAAACGGACCAATCTGATGGTGTTCCTGCGCCCGGTGGTGCTGCGTGACGGCCAGGCGGCCGAGGCGCTGACCAATGAGCGCTACCAGATGTTGCAGACCATGCAGCGTGAATACCGGCGCGACCGCAATCTGATGTTGCCCGAGCTGCCCGAAGTGGCCCTGCCGGGTCTCGATGGCCGCCGGCGCAAATCGCCGCCAGCGCCCTTGCCGCCCACACCCGTCACCCAGCCGCCCGCTCCGGTGGTCGATACCGCACCCGTTGCCACCCAAACGATAGACGCCCGCCAGAAATGAGCTATCGCAGCATCGCCAATTACGGCTTCGCCAAGCATCGCGGCGTGGTCGATATCGCCGACCATGGCCACAGCATCGAAGTCCTGCTGCGCGAAGGCGCCGATATGGCCGGCCTGATGGAATTGCGCCGCAATCTGCGCCGCCCGGTCACGGTCACGGCGGTGTCGCAGGTCGAATTCGATCAGCGGCTCGGCCAACTGTTTTCGCGCGGCGACAGTCAGGCGGCCGAGGTGGCCGAAGATATCGCCGACGATCTCGACCTGACCCGGCTTGCCCAGGATATGCCGGCTATCGAGGATCTGCTCGAAGCCGAAGACGACGCCCCCATCATCCGCCTGATCAATGCGTTGCTGACCGAGGCCTTGCGCGAAGGGGCGTCGGATATTCATATCGAGCCGTTCGAAACCCGCTCCGTGGTGCGTTTTCGCATCGACGGCAAGCTCAAGGATGTTCTTGAACCGCAACGGGCGCTCCATGCCGCCATCGTGTCGCGGATCAAGGTGATGGCGAGCCTCGATATTTCGGAAAAACGGCTGCCGCAGGATGGCCGTATCACGCTGCGGGTGGCCGGTCGGCCGGTCGATGTGCGGGTATCGACCCTGCCGACCGGCCATGGTGAGCGGGCCGTATTGCGTCTGCTCGACAAATCGACCGGCCGGCTCGATCTGGCCCGGCTTGGCATGCGGCCGGTGACGTTCAACCGCATGCAGTCGCTGATTGCCGAACCGCACGGCATCGTGCTGGTGACCGGCCCGACCGGTTCGGGCAAGACCACCACGCTCTATGCGGCGCTGGCGTCGATGGATGCCCGTACCACCAATATCATGACGGTCGAAGACCCGATCGAGTACGACCTCGACGGCGTCGGCCAGACCCAGGTCAATCCCCGTATCGACATGAGCTTTGCCCGGGCCCTGCGCGCCATTCTGCGGCAGGACCCGGATGTGATCATGATCGGTGAAATCCGCGACCTGGAAACCGCCCAGATCGCGGTGCAGGCTTCGCTGACCGGTCACCTGGTGCTGGCGACGCTGCACACCAATGATTCGGCCAGTGCCGTCACCCGGCTGGTCGATATGGGGATCGAACCGTTCCTGCTGGCATCGAGCCTGATCGGCGTGCTGGCGCAGCGGCTCTATCGCAATCTGTGCCCCGCCTGTCGCCGGCCCTACTGGCCCGATGCCGCCGAGTGCGAGCAGCTTGGGATGAAGCAGCCCAGCCAGTTGTTCCATGCGATGGGCTGCCCGGCCTGCAATGGCTCGGGCTATAAAGGCCGTGCCGGGGTGTATGAGCTGCTGGTGGTCGATGACGCCATCCGCAGCCTGATCCACGACGGGGCGTCCGAAGCCAAGATCCGCGAGCATGCGCTGCGCCAAGGGATGACCGGCCTGCGCGACGATGGCATCGCCTGTGTGATCGATGGTCGCACGACCTACGAAGAAATTCTGCGCATTACCCGCGAAGGCTGATCTCCCCTCTGTCCTGTGCGGTATCCGGCCGGATGCCGCATTCAGTTCTAGAATTCAACGATGGTCTCTGACCATATCCGTTGCTGTTCCCTTATTGATTAAATTATTGTGCCAGTCGTGTGCTAGACATAAAGCCGCGATAGAAAGAAAAAGAAAAAACTCCCTCCGGGCGATTGGCCGTCGGAAGAGGCTAGACCATGTTTGGATTCAGCAAGAAGGACCCGTTCGATACCGTCGTCTGCAAAGGCCGTAAGCTCGAAGGTCAGAGCGGTCGGGCACTGGTGGTGGCAGGGCTCGATATGCAGGAATTGATGAAACGTATCGATGCCTCGGCGCATTGCTCCCGCATCGTCTTCGGCGCCATCTACCAGCGCGCCGGCACCTTGATGGCGGAAAACAAGATCGAGGAACAGAGCTATTCCGCCCGCTACGACCGGATGACCAAGACACTGGGCATCGCCCTGCACCAAGGCTATATGCGGCAGACGCTGGTGCTGTCGACCACCGAACCGGTGCCGCTTGCTGCGGAGCTGGGCCTCAGCCTCGAAGGCGTGGGAGTGAGCTGAGCGGCAAAGAAGCGTCCGTCTTGGTGCTGGCCGCGATGGTCCGCTGAGCCTGACAGACCGGAGTGTCCTGCTCTCGACTGACTTTCCACAGCGCATCGAGGCCGTTCGTTGAACTGCAGGTGAGGCGCCGTCTTCCTATCCGGGAGAACCACAGCGAAGACGGAGACCATGGCGCGTCATGCCGCGTTGCGGCTGACGCGCCATCTGTTTTGGCAGGCTGGAGCCCGAAGCGGCGAGGAGGGTTCCCTGTGTCCGGAACCGGTCCCGGCCCTGCATGGAATCCGCTGTCAGCTTGCCATGGCAAAACGCACTTCGATCAAGCTGCCATGGCCATTGCTGTGGACCTTGAGTGTCCAGCCAAAGCGCTCGCAAAGCCGCTGGACCAGCGCAAGGCCGATGCCGAGACCTGGGCTGTCCGGGCCTTTGGCGCCTTCCTCGCCCAGGCGGGCCAGCACTTCGGGCGGGATGCCGGGGCCGCTGTCACGGACGCGCAGGGCATCGTCGACCCGGTCGATCACCACTTGCCCCGCGGCGGTGTAGAGGAAGGCGTTGTAGATCAGGTTGCCCAGCAGGATATCGAGTGCGCCGGCCGGGGCGGACACGGTCCAGCCCGGCAGCAGGCTCACCTCGACTTCGACCGGCTTGTTGCTCAGCAGATGGGCATGACGCAGCACCACCGTTTCGGCAAGTGCGGCCAGATCGACCGGTTGCGGCGGCAGTCTCTCCTCGCGCGCCAAGGCGAGCAGGGTGGCGACGGTCAGCTCGGCCTGGGCGGCGCTTTCCTGGAGTCGCTGCAGTTGGGCGCGGCCGTTGGCGTCGAGCGGCTGGCGTTGCAACAGCTCGGCGGCGTGGCGGATCACGGTGAGCGGCGTTCGCAGCTCATGGCTGACATCGCGGGTAAAGCGGGTTTCGCGCTCGATAAAGCCACGGATGCGTTGCAGGCTCTGCGCCAGGCCTTGGGCCAACACGCCGATTTCATTATTGGGATAACCCTCATCGAGCCGCGCCGGCAGGGCTTCGGGCCGCAGGCGCTTGACCTGGGCGGCCAGCCGGTCGAGGGGGCGCAGCTGATGGCTGATCCACCAGCCGCCAGGCAGCAGGGTCAGCAATAGGATGGTCAGGCTGGAATAGAGCAGAAAACGCAGCATCGGGCCGCGCTGGGTACGCACCACCAGCTCGCTGCTGACCTCGCTGACCAGCCAGCCGCCCTGGGGCAGCCGTAGCGCGTGGTAGTGGCGGTCGCCTTGACCGGCGAATTCCTCCCGTGCGGGATCGGCGACCAGTATCCGCGCCAGTTCGGGCGGCAACGCGGCGGCGTTGCGGTAGTGGCGGACCGAGGGGAGGCGCGGGGACAGGCCGCCCGAGGCGAGGTGGCGGGCTTCGTCTTCGAGCCGGCGCCGGAACAGGGCGTCCTCGACCGTATAGCTGGCCATAAACAGATAAAGGCCGTGAAGTGCACATAACAGCAGCGCAAACACGGCACCTGCGAGGGCAAAGCGGCGGCCGAGCCGGTGTGGTCGCTTCACCGGTCGGCTTCCAGCCTGAAACCCACGCCATGCAAGGTGCGCAGCATGGGCGTGACAGCGCCGCCGTCGAGTGCCTGGCGCAGTGCATAGACATGGCTGCGCAGCGCATCGCTGTCGGGGGCGTGGTCGCCCCATAGCCGGTGCAGCAGTTCGGAGCGGGTGACGACGGCAGGATGGGCCTCGACCAGACATTGCAGCAGATCGTAAGCCTTGGGCGACAGGCTGAGCGGCCGGCCGTCGCGTTCGGCATGGCGGCGGACACAGTCAAGCGTCAGGCTGCCGATGCTGAGGCGGGTCGGGCGGTGCAGCCGGGGACGGCGGCCCAGCGCCTGGCAGCGTGCTTCGAGTTCGGCCAGGGCAAACGGCTTGGTCAGATAGTCGTCGGCCCCTTCGGCAAAGCCCTGCAGCTTGTCTTCAAGCGTATCGCGGGCAGTCAGCATCAGGACGGGCAAATGGTGGCTGGCCTGCTCGCGCACGGTGCGGCAGACCTGCCAACCGTCGAGGCCGGGCAATTGGACATCGAGAATCAACAGGTCGTAGCGGCCGGCCAGCGCCAGGGCAAGGCCCTGACGGCCGTGGCCGGCGTGGTCGACCGCGCAGCCGGCTGCTTCGAGATGGTCGATGATATTGGCCGCCAGGGCGGCGTGGTCCTCGATCAGCAGGATGCGCAGCGGATTCATCGGCTCGCCGTCTCCAGTTCGGCCAGGGCCTGTTTCAATTCGGGGGCGGACGGATGGCGCCCGCTGGCTTGCTCGAGCAGTTGCCGGGCCGCTTCGCTGCGACCGAGCTTGCGCAGCGTCTCGGCCCGCGCCAGATCGAGCCGTGGATGGCTGAAATAGGGCGCTGCCAGCGTCATCAGATGGAGCGCCGTCTCCAGCTCGGCCGACCCGTTGGCCCCCTTGGCCAGCCGGGTGCCGTAGAGCGCGATCAGCCTGGGCTGGAAACGGTTCGGCTCGGCGGCGAGTTCGCGTTCGGCCTCGGGGCGCTGTGCCGGGACCAGCAAACGGCCGAGCAGCCGCAGCGTCAGTTCATCGCTACCGATCTGGCGCGGCTTGGGCTCGCGGCCCAGCGCCCGCAGCATAGCCTCGACCAGCGGTGCGGTCGAGAAGGGATTCTGGCCGCTGAACAGCCGCTCGTCGCGTGTCACATGGATCAGCATCGGCGGCGCCGCCTCGAAGCGGGCACCCTGCTCGCGCAGACGGTCTTCCAGCACAAAGGGATAACGCTTCGACCAGTCGGGGTTGAACAGCCGCTCCTCCTCGCGGCTAAAGCTGTTGACCGCCCGCCCGGCGATCAGCGGCCGACCGTCGGCCTGCTTCACTCCCAGCAATGCCGCCGCACCATGGCAGACGGTGCCAAGGACGCCACCGCCCTGGTAATGGCGGGCCAGCAGCTTGTGCAGCGGGTCGGCGCCGGGCAGGTCGAACATCGCTCCTTTGCCACCGATCACCAGCACGGCGGCGTAATCGGCAGGATTGAGCTGCTCAGGCTGGCGCGTGTTCCTGAGCTGAGTCATGGCCTCGGGCGCAGCCAGCAGCCGGGCGGTGGGAGGGGCCTCGGCTTCATAGCGGTCGGGTATCGCTTCGCCGCCACTGGGGCTGGCTACCTGGACTTCGTAGCCATGATCGCGAAACAGCCAGTAGGCCTGGGCATATTCCGCCATGTCGAAGCCGGCCGGCTTTTCGGTCGAGACCCTGCCATGACTCGATACCACCAACAGCACCTTGTCGGCGGCAGCCACGCTGGCGGTACTCCATAGCAGGCTGGCCGCCAGGGCCAGCCGAACAATGCGGGAACGGTTCATTGCGGTTCTCCTGGTTGGGATGAGCGCAGTGTGGCCCCGCGGGCGTCAAGAAAACGTGAAGAGCGCAGTCAGGTGCGATGGCTGCGTCGGCCTGTCCGGGTTGCGCTGACTGGTCGCTCTGAGAAGGATGTGGACGCCAGGCAGGCGCCATGAATTCCTGCGAACGTTTCCGATGGGTGGCGCAGTGCAAAAGTGGATGACGCACTACAACGGAATAACAATGCTGCGCAGAATGGAACGAATGTTTCGTCCCCGTTACCTATGCGCTGTTCAACGCTTTATCAACAGGAAAACCTTGTCATGAGTGCTGCCTTCAATGCCCTGATCGAATCCCTGACCCGCGAATTGGGTTTCGAGTCCAGTGAAGGTCTGATCAGCCCGATCGAGCTGACTATCGACGATCTGCCCCTGACCATCGCCTATGACGCACGCAGTGCAGGCGACGATGTGCTGCTCTATGCCAGCCTCGGCACCGTGCCGGCCGAGCGCGAGTTGGAAGTTTATCGGGCCCTGCTCGAAGGCAATCTGCTGTGGTCGGCCACGGCCGATGCCACCATCGGCGTCAACTCCGCCACCCGCGAGGCGATGATCGCCTACCGCACCCCCATCGCCGGCCTTGATGGCGCCAACCTGGGCCGCCTGATCGGCTATTTCGGCCAGATCGCCCTCGAATGGCGAGCCTTTATCGCCGCCAGCGCTGAAGCGGCTGCCGCCCCGACTGCCATGCCCAGCATGGACATGCTGCGCGCCTGATCGGAGAATTTGCCATGACCACTTCTATCAATCTCCGCCAAGTTGCCGACTTCGGCATGGAAGTCGCGCAGCAGTCGCAGAATGTATCGAACAATTCGGGCAATCAGCAGCCTGCGCTCCAGACTGTCCAGTCGAGCGCCAATTCCCCGATTCCCAACAAGACCATCAGTCTCGCCCAGGCCCCCGACAATAAAGCCGGCTTTACCGAGTTGCAGACCGAATGCCGCGAGCGGCTGGCCAAGCGCGAGTTTGGGACGCTGGAAAATATCGGACGCAAGTTCGGTGCTGGCTGTCTGGCGATCCTGTCGGGCGCTGTCGGCCTGTGTACCCTGATCGGTACGGCGATCGTCACCCCGCTGGCACTGCCGGTAGCTGCCTTGCGTGATGCGTTCTCCAGCCGCTGGGGTGATCTCAAGGTGGCGCGCGAACAGGCCCAGGCGCTGCGTGACAATCTGGGGGCTCCACCGCCGCAGGGTGGCGTGCTGCGCCAGCACATCACCTTCAAATCACCCGATGGCCCGCGTGAGGCCTCGGTCAGCGATCTGATGAACGTCTACCGCGCCCGCCTGGGCAGCCCGGTCAGCCAGGCCGAGATGCACACCTATATCAATATGGGCGAGAAGCTGGTCAAGGCGCTGCAAAGCCAGCCGGACTACACCGGTGGCCCGATCGAGGTCGATGGCCATATGGTGTCGCCGAATCTCGACACCACCCGGGCCATTTCGTGGTATCTGCAAGCCAAGGCACTGGCCGACAATGCCTCGCCCGAGGTCGAACCGGCTTTCCTGAACCGTGGCAGCATGGTGATGGATGACCCGGGCAACAAGCTGTACAACTTCATGAACAGTGCGCCTAATACCTATGGCCGCGCCTCCACCCACTTCAACGAACGCAGCTCCTCACCGCAGGCCGGTCTGTTCAACGCCGGTCTGGCCGGTATGGTGGCTGGTGTGGCGAGCGGCCAGGGCGCGCAGCGCGGCATGGAGGATTTCGACAACCGCATGCCCTCGGGCAAGGGCTGTCTGGTGTTCGACAAGATCAATTCGATCCAGCAAGGCGGCACGCCGCGCTTATTCATGAAGTGGGAATCGGTCGGGATGCCCACGGTGCTTGGGCGTGGCACCCATGCCGATGCCGAATCGGGCTGGACCGACAAGGTTCTGAACCGCGCGGCGGCGAACTTCCGCTGTCTGGGGCATGCCAACAACTTCTTCCATTCCCTGATCGAACACAAGCCCAAAGCGGGCGAGCCGGGCATTGCCATCGATAAGGGACCGGCTGTGCCGCTGTTCAACAGCTACAAGCAGGTGCTGGAACAGGCCAAGACCGATCTCGGCCACAATCAGGCCTGGGTCGAGCAGACGCTCAAGGACAGCAAGAAGCACGGCCTCGCCCATATGGAGCGCACCCTGCAAGGCTTGCAGGCACAATACGCCGATCTGCAGGGCGTGCTGTACTCGCATGAGCGGATGGAGTGGTACAGCCATCGAGGCGATATCAGCAGCACGCTGCGCCAACTCAATGATTTCAAACTGGAAATGGGCGTCGATCTTGGGCTCGACACCCCCGATTGGGGCGTGCACCGCGAGGCCGTCAACAAGGGCCAGCCCAAGCCGCTGTTCGAGGAATACAAAACCATGCTGAGCGACGTCGGCACCCACCTCAACAAACCCGATAACTGGGCCGAGGTGGTTGCCCACGACACCAAGCATTTCGGTCTGGCCCATATGACCGATGTCCTGCACAACCTGCGCACCCAGTACGAAGGGCCAAAACCCAACGACGTCAGAAACACCATCTGGCAGGAACAGGGACTCAAGGTCAACGATCTACTGGACCGGGTCGATACCTTTACCGAACAGCAAGGGATCGGCAGCAACGAGCGGCGCGGCGTGGAAGTCCATGTGCGGCAGCCGTGGGCGGGCGATCAATACTGATCGGTTCGAGCCATCGACGAAACGGGCGCCTGCGGGCGCCCGTTTTTCATGGCAGCGTCCTCGCTGCGTCCGACGGCTTTGCTCTCACAGCAGACGATCCGGTCAAGCGTTCAAGTGGACCGGGTGGCGGAGGAGGCAAAAATGGAATTATTATTTATTTTTGTTTAATTTCGGCTATCTGTATAGCAGATGATTTTCCTGAAATTTTCATTTCTCTGCAAACGGTGCTCTCCTGTGCCGGTTGCGCCTATTGAACCGGGCGCAGGGGAATCTGCGCTTTTCCGCTCAACAAGCGATCGATGGCCGCTTCCGCCAGCTCCGGTCCCAGCTTCTCCAGACAGTCGAAATGCTTGAGCGGACAGACCCGTTCAAAGCACGGGCTGCAATCGAGGTCGAGCGAGACGATTTCGGCCCGGTCGGACAAGGGCGGGGTGTAATCGGGGCTCGATGAGCCAAACAGCGCCACCAGCGGGCGCTGCAAGGCAGCGGCCACATGCATCAGGCCCGAATCGTTGGTGATGACCAAGTCGGCGAGCGACAGCAGATCGATGGCCTGGGCCAGGGTGGTGCGGCCGGCCAGATCAGTCGGACTGGCGCCGGACAGCTCGACGATACGGGCAGTTTCTTCGCGGTCCTTGGTCGAGCCAAACAGCCAGACCTGGAAACCGCGCGCCTCCAGACGGCGGGCCAGCTCGGCCACATGCCGGGCCGGCCAGCGCTTGGCCGGGCCGTATTCGGCGCCGGGGCAGAAGGCAGCGATCGGTCGGTCGGTGGCAAGACCGAAGCTCGCCAGGGCGCGGGTGCGGCTGGCCGGGTCGATTTGCAAGGCGGGGTAGGGCAGCGGACGCGGCAGCGTGGCGTCGCGCGGCTCGGCCAACAGGGCGAAACGGTCGACCAGCAGTGGATAGGCACTGGCATCGAGCTGACGCACATCGTTGAGCAGGCCATAACGCGATTCGCCGACAAAACCGGTCCGCTGGCCGATACCGGCAAACCAGGGCAGCAGTGCCGATTTAAGGGAATTCGGCAGCACGATGACCTGTTCAAAGCGGCCCCGCAGCGAGCGGCCCATGCGCCAGCGCTGACCGAGCCGCAACTGGCCATGGCCGAACGGGTTGTCGAGCGTGGCGTCGACTTCGGGCATACGCTCGAACAGCGGCAGGGTCCAGGCCGGGGCGAATACGGTCAAATGGCTGTCGGGACGGTATTCCTTGAGCCGCCGCAACAGCGGCTGGGCCATGACGCAGTCGCCGACCCAGGATGGGGCGACAACGAGAAGACGGTCGGTCATGCGTGTCTCGCGCAGTGTACGGGGCGCAGGAAATCCCTGCCGCGCCGGCCCGGGCGAACCCGGGAAATGCCGGGCAGGCAGCGCTGCCACGGTGGAAACAAAACAAAGGCCCGCCGCGCGGGCGGCGGGCCGGGACGAGGGCCGGACGGCTCAATGGTGGCCGACCGGTCCGCCCTTGAGCACATAACGGGTGCCACAGTACGGGCACAGCGCTTCGCCACTGTTCTCGATCGGCAGGAAAACGCGCGGATGGGCGTTCCACTTCAGCATATCGGGCATCGGGCAGTGCAAGGGCAGGTCCTTGGCTTCAACCTCGATATGGCGCTGGGTGTTCTCTTTGAGTTGGCTCATGGTGATGCAACCTACGGCTGTTCGGTAAAAAGGAAAATCAGGCCAGGGTCAGCCAGTCGGCCCGCCGCTCATCCTCGCCCTTGACGCAGGCGAAGTACATCGCCTGCAGGCGCTCGGTGATCGGACCGCGTCCGCCAGCGCCGATCTGGCGGCCGTCGAGTTCGCGGATCGGGGTGACTTCGGCGGCCGTGCCGGTGAAGAAGGCTTCATCGGCGATATAGACCTCATCGCGGGTGATACGCTTCTCGATCACCGGCAGGCCCAGTTCGGCCGCCAGATGGAAAATGGTGTTGCGGGTAATGCCGTCAAGGCAGGAAGTCAGGTCAGGTGTATAGAGCTTGCCGTCGCGGACCAGGAAGATGTTCTCGCCCGAACCTTCGGCCACATAACCTTCGACATCGAGCAGCAGCGCTTCTTCGTAGCCGTCGCGAGTGGCCTCGGTATTGGCGAGGATCGAATTCATATAGTTGCCGTTCGCCTTGGCCTTGCACATGGTCACATTGACATGGTGGCGGGTGAACGAGGAAGTCTTGACCCGGATGCCCTTTTCCAGCCCTTCGCTGCCCAGATAAGCTCCCCAGGGCCAGGCGGCCACGATAACGTGGACATCGTTCTCGGGCGGCGCCACGCCGAGCTTGCCCGAACCGTAGAAGGCCATCGGGCGCAGATAACAGGAACTGAGCTTGTTTTCGCGGACCACGGCACGTTGGGCTTCATTGAGCTCGTCGTGGCCGAAAGGCAGTTTCATGCCGAGGATATGCGCCGAGCGCAGCAGGCGCTTGGTATGGTCCTGCAAGCGGAACAGCGCTGCGCCACGCGAGGTTTCGTAGGCGCGGACGCCTTCAAAGACGCCCATGCCGTAATGGAGGGTATGGGTGAGGACGTGGGTGGTGGCCTCGCGCCAGGGCACCAGCTTGCCGTCGTACCAGATGACGCCGTCACGGTCTGCCATCGACATGGTGGTCTCCAGAATGAATTGTTGTAAGCGCGCTATTCTAGCGGCTTAGCCGCTTCCGCGCAGCCGGCACTTGGCTACACTGCTGTCTTCTTCCACTAGACGACCGGTCCTTGCCGCCATGAAGCTCGCCTACGCCTGCATCCTGATTTCGGCCTGCATGCCCTACGTGTGGATCACGCTGACCAAGGCCACGATCCGCTACAACAACCGCACGCCGCGCGCCCAGCAAGAAGGGCTGACCGGCTGGCGCCAGCGTGCCTATTGGGCACAGATGAACAGCTTCGAGGCGTTCGCGCCGTTCGCGGCGGCGGTGCTGGTGGCGATCCAGGCGGGCGTCGCGGCCGATACTGTTGACGCCTTGGCTCTGACCTTCGTGGTGGCGCGGGCGCTCTACGGCGTCTGCTACATCAAGGACTGGCACGTCGCCCGTTCGCTGGTCTGGTTCGTCGGCATCGGCGTCGTGGTCGCCTTGTTCGTCCTGGCGCTGTCGCGCTGAGGCGGTGCTTCCCGACCGCTGTTCGCTTTGCCGTGGTGGTCCTTTCTTTTTATATGGGGGGTGCAGATTCATGGGGTTATCGATGACAGCAATTCATGACGCCGCTCGGCAAGGTTATTCCAACGAAGCCAAATCCTATGAAAGTGGTCGGCCGGAGTATCCCGGCGAGCTGCAAAGCTGGCTTAGCGATGCGCTCGCGATCGGGGCCGGCACGACCGTGCTCGATCTAGGCGCGGGCACCGGCAAATTCAGCCAGCGGCTGGTCCGGACGGGCGCCGCCGTCGTCGCGGTCGAACCGGTCGCGGCAATGCGCGAACGGCTGGCCGCCAAGCTGCCGACGGTCACGGCATTGCCGGGCACCGCCGAACGGATGCCGGTGGAGACGGGCAGCGCCGACGTGGTGATCTGCGCCCAAGCCTTCCATTGGTTCGCGACGGACGCGGCGCTGCAGGAGATCCATCGCGTGTTGCGTCCCGGCGGCCAACTGGGCCTGGTCTGGAACGTCCGCGACGAATCGGTCGACTGGGTCGCCGCCATCACCGAGATCATCACGCCATACGAGGGCGACGCGCCGCGTTTCTACAAGGGCGATTGGCGCCGGCCGTTCGGCGAGGCATCGTTCGGCAGGCGCGGTTTTTCTCCGCTGCAAAGCAATGTCTTCGTTCATCACCACCTCGGTGGCCCGGAGCTGGTGATCATTGACCGCTTCCTGTCGGTCAGCTTTATCGCCGCCTTGCCGGACGCGGAAAAGGCCCGGGTAAAGGCGCAGTTGCAAACACTGATCGATACCCATCCGGCGCTGCGTGGCCGGGACAGCGTGGCGTTTCCCTACCGGACCGAGGCGTATCGTTGCGCCCGGCTCGATATTTGAAGAGCGACAGAGGGTCGCAAGCCACATGGTGGCAGCATTGGTGCGGGTCGGGCTGCTCCGGTTGAGCGAGCGACCCGAGTCGAGGGGCTTGGCCCTGGGGCCGAGGCTGCATTGGGTCGGGCGTGCAATCGCTGGCACGGGAGCGGCTTCGGGCCGCTCCCGTCGTTTCTAGACCTTGAACTGCGCAAACAGGCTGCGGATCGCGCCGGCCAGCTCATTGAGGTTATGGAGCGTCGTCGTCACCGACTGCAAGGCTTCATCGCTGGCATGCAACTGATTGGTGACGCGCTCGGTATTCTGCGCCATCAAGGTGGCGGCCTGGTGCTGTTCGCTGGTCGAGTGGGCGATCTCGCGCATATTGTTGACCACCTGATCCATCGAGGCCTGGATCTGGGCGATGCTCTGGGCCGTTTCATGCGCCAGGCCGGCGCCGGCTTCGACGGCGCTGAGGGTGCGGCCCATATTGGCGCTGGCGCTCTGTGTGGCGTCGCGCATCCCGGTGATCATGCCGGTGATCTGCAAGGTGGCCTGTCCAGTCCGTTCGGCCAGCTTGCGCACTTCGTCCGCGACCACGGCAAAGCCGCGTCCCATCTCACCGGCCCGGGCCGCTTCGATGGCGGCGTTGAGGGCCAGCAGATTGGTCTGATCGGCGATTTCCTTGATCACCTGCACAATGCCGCCGATCTCATTGGCGCGCTGATTGACTTCGCCAAACAGGCTGGCCAGTTCGCGCACGGCCTGGGCCGATTTGCCGATTTCGGCCGAGACCCGCTCGATGCTGGCCGCACCTTCGGTCGATAGCTGGCCGGTGCTGTCCACCTGACGATTGGCCTGATTGGCGTATTCGGCGATATGGGCAATGCTGGTGGTCAATTGTTCGATGGCGGCGCCATTGCTGGCGCCATGGTCGGCCAGTACGCGCGAATCCTGCGCCATGCGGCGGGTAATGCCGGCAATATCGTTAACCCCGCCGGTGAGCTGCGCCGCTTCGCTCTGCACGGCGACGAACATCTGACGCAGCTGTTCCTGGAATTGATTGAAAGCCTGCGCCGTCTGGGCAATTTCGTCGTGGCCGTGGACGTCGATCCGCCGGGTCAGATCACCACCGCCGCTGGCAATCGCGCGCATGGCGTCGCGGATACGCAGCAGGCCGCTCAGCATCCGGCCGATCAATACCGCCGACAGCGGAATCACCAGCAGCAACAGCCCTACCACCAGAATCACCGAGAAAGTCAGCAGACGCCCAAGCGGCGCCAGCGCCGACTGGCGGTCGATCACCACGGCCAGATACCAGCCGGTGGTCGGAATGCGCTTAAAACGCACAAACTTGCCGGCGCCATCGATGGTGGTTTCGACCATCACATCACCCTCGGCCCACTGTTTGATCCGGGTCGCTTCGAGTTCCGTCCCAAGCTCGCTGGCCGGTTTCATCAGCCGGGCTTCATTGGCATGGACCAGCACCTTGCCCTGGCCATCGACGATAAAGGCATAGCCCTGATGCGCCAGCCGGGCACTGAGGACGCTGGCGACCAGCCCGTCCATGAACACATCGGCAGCCACCACGGCAGTCACGGGTGTGCCGGCCGGGCTGGCCAGCGACAACACCAGCTTCTTGGTGGCGGCGTCGCTATAGGGTTCGGTGATGATGGTCTTGCCGGCGCTGACGGCCTGCTGATACCACGGCCGCGAAGTCGGGTCGTAGTCGGCCGGCAGGTTCTGCGGTTTGGAGAAGATGATGCGGCGGTCAGGGTAGCCAATATAGGTCGTATCAAAACTGCTGGTATTGGCGATCATCTGGAGGTAAGGCAGCGGATCGCTCTGTGTGGCCGCTGCCCCCAGGGCGGTGACGATCTGGGCCTTGCCGGTCAGCCAGTCGTCCACCGTCTTGGCATAGGCATTGGCCGCCTCGCTGGTCTGGCCTTGCAGGGATTCGAATAGATCGGTACGTAGACGCTGATAGGCGACGATGGTGAGAACGATGGCGGTCAAAGCGACCAGGGCGGATACGGCGACGATCAGCTTGCTGCGCAAGGACTGCATGCTTCCTCCGAATGCGCGGGTTCATACCAGCGAGGCGGTGCCGCTTCGCATACTTTTACAAGCATAGGCGAGCTTGCACGCTACGCCAGATTATCTATGCAAGTCTTTTGGAAACTTTTAGGAAAACGCTTTGCAAGACCTATCGCGGTATTCAATGAAAAAAACATGATTCTTGCAAAGAGCGATTCGAATACGCCGCGAAAGCGCGATTGCTGTGCCGCTGTCAACGCCTCTCATGTCTGGCAAAAACCGTTGTCCTCGGGGAGACGGACATGGAGCGGAGCCGGGGAAAAAGGGCTAGTTGAGCCAAGTGGAAATAATTGGGAAGCTTCAGTGCTGTATGCATAGATGTTTAGGGAGAATTTTGACCGATTCCTGCCAAAATTCTCTCGCAATCTCTGAGCTGGCGCTCACACCGGCTTCAAGCGACGGGCAAATTTCAGCATCGCCTTGCGCACCTTGGGAGCGACCACCATCTGACAGTAGGGCTGGAGCGGGTTGTCTTCGAAATAGCCCTGATGGTAGGTCTCCGCTGGATAGAACGTGCTGACCGGCACGACCTCGGTAACGATCGGGTCGGCAAAAGCGTGTTCAGCCTCCAGCGCGGCAATCGTGGCGCGGGCGGTTTTTTCTTGTTCGGGATCGTGGTGGAAGATCGCCGAGCGGTACTGGGTGCCGATGTCGTTGCCCTGGCGGTTCAGCGTGGTGGGGTCGTGGATGGCGAAGAAGATCTCAAGCAAGGTGGCGTAGTCGATCCGGGCCGGGTCGTAGTGGAGCTGCACGACTTCGGCGTGACCGGTGTCGCCATGGCAGACCTGCTTATAGGTCGGCTGATCGACCCGTCCGCCCATATAGCCGGACACCACACGCTGTATGCCTTCGATACGCGAAAACACGGCGTCGAGACACCAGAAACAGCCACCGGCCAGCGTGGCGATTTCCAGGTTTGCTCCAGGATTGCTGTTCGTTTGCATAGGGCCTCCAAGAATCTTGTGCATACCGCCATTGGGCCAGAAGCCTGGCTAAAAAATCCTGGGCGGAAAATCCGTCTGTCACGCTACCCTGACGCAGCCGGGAAGTCACCCCAGGCCGTGGAAACCGTGCTGCTGTCCGCCACCGGACAGCTTGCCAACTCGTCTGATTCAGCAAGAGGGCTAAATAGATAATGGCCGACGATTTTTTCAGCGAAGCCCAACAGAAAGCGCTGGCTTTGGCGCAGCAGTTCGACAGAGAGAGTCCTGTCACCATCACCGCAGTGGTTGGCGCAAGTGGCCCAAGCGGTGGGAAAGCCCCGGCAGAACAGGAATGGACGCTGCGGTTCGATCTGATTGCCTGGAAAGTCGATGACGGCCCTCTCCATCAAGGTCTCCTCAAGGTCTGCAAAAAGGTCGGCGATGCCGAGTTGCGGCAATTCCAACAGGCCCTCAAGCCGGAAAGCCTGATCCGGCTCACGGTCAAACTCGCTGAAGAAAATCCGTTCGGCACGCCGCAAGCCCTGCTGCTGAGTCTCGATGGCGAGGCACACGATGCGGCACTGCAAAGTGTGCTCGACGAGTATGTAAAGCCTTGTACGCTGGACGATCCCGATTTCGGCACCCTGATTCTCGACAGGCGCCTCGACTGGTTTGAAACCCAGGCTGATTGGCGGGGCCAGGCGGTAAAGCTGCGTATCGGCGTCGAAGACTTGTCGGAAACCGCCGCAGCCATCGCGACGGCCCGCACGCTATGGCGCGATATGGCAACCTGGAGCGAGCGGATTCGCCAATTTGCCGTCGAGTCGCTGTTGCCGTTGAAGAACGACAGTTGGCTCGATGATGACGAAGACGAGGTGACGGCGGCGGAATTCCTGCAAAAGATGGCATTGATCGCCATTACGGTATATCCGGATCAGCACTTTGAGTTCTGGCACCGTGATGGCGATTTGTTCTGGGGTCACGCCATCTTGGTATCTGGCTCGATCGAGGAGGGGCCGACGGAGGCGGATATTCCGGGGTAGGGGGTTTGGGCGCGGACGGGACGGTCGGCCGCTGGGCTGACCTGGCGTCCGGGGTGGAGTCAAAATGGTCGCGGGAAACGATCGAGGCTGCCCTGAAGAAGCACGCTCTTCAGGGCGTCCGCGACCTGGATTGCCCACCATGAACCGGCGTGGCCGGTCTGCCTGTAGGCGAGGCGGGGTAGTCTATTGCTCAGCCGACATAGCGGAAATGCGCCCGCTTCACATTGCAGAACAATTCGTAGGAGATGGTGCCGGCGGCCTGGGCCACTTCGTCGGCGGGCAGGCCTTCGCCCCATAGCCGCACCGGCGTGCCGACGCCGGCTTCGGGGAAATGTTCGAGATCGACTGCCAGCATATCCATCGATACCCGGCCGACCACCCGGCTGCGGCGGCCATCGATCAATACCGGCGTGCCGGTCTTGGCGGCACGGGGATAGCCATCGGCATAGCCGCAGGCAACAAGGCCGATCCGGCTGGCGCGCTCGGTAACAAAACGCGCGCCGTAACCGACGGCTTCGCCAGCGGACAGGCTTTGGACGGCGATGAGCTTGCTGTCGAGCTGCATCACCGGCAGCGGCGGCTCGGCCGGCATGCGGTCGAGCGAGGCGCCGCCGTAGAGCATGATGCCGGGCCGGGCCCAGTCGCCGCGTGCGGCTTGCCAACCGAGCACACCGCCTGAATTGGCCAGGCTGAGCGGACAGGGCAGACCGGCCACCGCAGCACGGAAGCGCTCGATCTGTTCCGTGGTGCTGGGGCAGTCAAGCTCATCGGCGCGGGCGAAATGGGTGGCCAGCACCACCGATTCGACCTTGCCGCTGGCGCAGACGCGGCGATGGATTTCATGGGCCTGCCCAAGCGGCAGACCAAGCCGATGCATGCCGCTGTCGAACTTGAGCCAGACCGAGGGCAGCGGTGCAGCGAGCTTGGCCTGTTCAAGCTGGGCCAGTTGCTCGGGGCAGTGCAGGGCGGTCCATAGCTGGTGCTGGACAATCAGCTCAAGTTCGGCCGGCTCGAACCAGCCTTCGAGCAGCAAGATAGGCTGGGTGATCCCAGCTTCGCGCAAGGTCAGGGCTTCCTCGATACAGGCGACGGCGAAACCGTCGGTCTGATCGGCCAGCGCCCGGGCGACGGCGACGGCGCCATGGCCATAGGCATTGGCCTTGACCGTTGCCAGCACCCGTCCACCGTGCAGGCGCCGCGCCAACTGATAATTGGCGCGCAAATGGTCGAGGCGAATGGTGGCGGTCAGCGGGCGGCTCATCGGGAACTCCGTCGGGAAAGCAGCGATTATGCAGGATCAAGCGGATGAAAAAAGCGAGCACGCCAGGGGAAGCGTGCCCGCCCAGGTTGGTGTTGCCGACACGGCCGGGGGAACGGCTGCGTAGAACGACACCAGAGGAGAAAACTCAGGACCAGGCCGGCGCTGTCTTGATCAAACGCGGGCCAGCCACGGTGCGGCCATAGCGGTCAAGGCCCAGACCATCGGTGCGGATGCCCGGTTGGCGGCCGGCGAGCTGGTCGGCCAGTACCTGACCGGAGCCGCAAGCCATGGTCCAGCCTAGCGTACCGTGGCCGATATTCAACGACAGGTTGGCATAGGGGGTGGCGCCGATAATCGGGGTACCGTCAGGCGTCATCGGCCGCAGGCCGGTCCAGAACGCCCCTTGTTTGGCGTCGCCACCTTGCGGGAACAGATCGGTGACCACCATCTCCAGCGTCTCGCGCCGGCGCGGGTTGAGCGACAGATCGTAGCCCATCAGTTCGGCCATGCCGCCGACCCGGATACGGTTGTCGAAGCGGGTCAGGGCAATCTTGTAGGTCTCGTCCATCACGGTCGAGACCGGTGCACCGGTCGGATCGCTGATCGGCACGGTCAGGGAGTAGCCCTTGACCGGATAGACCGGCAGCTTCAAATCGAGATCGAGCAGCAACTGGCGGCCATAACTACCCAGGGCAAGCACGAAATGATCGGCCGCCAGTCGCTCGCCGTCGACCTGGACGGCGTCGATCCGGCCGTTGCGGCCGGCAATGAGGCGCTCGATCTGCGCCTCGAAGCGGAACTCCACGCCCAGGGCGCGGCATTGCTCGGCGAGTCGGGTAGTGAACAGCTGGCAATCACCCGTCTCGTCGTTGGGGAGCCGTAGGCCGCCGGTCAGCTTGTGGCTGACCTTGGCCAGTGCGGGTTCGATCCGGCTGCATTGGGCCGGGTCGAGCAATTCATAGGGAACGCCGCAGGTTTGCAGGACGGCGATGTCCTTCTGGGCGGCGGCAAGCTGCTTGTCGGTACGAAAGACCTGGAGCGTGCCCAGACTGCGCTCTTCATAACCGAGGCCGATTTCGGCCCGCAGCGCGCGCAGGCAGTCGCGGCTGTATTCAGCCAGCCGCATCATTCTTTCCTTGTTGATGGCGTAGGCGGCTTCGTTGCAGTTGCTGAGCATCTGACCCAGCCATTGCAACTGGTGCAGGCTGCCATCGGGCCGCAGTGCCAGCGGGGCGTGGCGTTGGAACAGCCACTTGAGCGCCTTGAGCGGAATGCCGGGCGCGGCCCACGGCGCCGAATAACCAGGCGAGATCTGGCCGGCGTTGGCGAAGCTGGTTTCCAGCGCGACGCCGGGCTGGCGTTCCAGCACCGTCACCTTGGCGCCGGCTTTTGCCAGATAGTAGGCGCTGCTGACGCCGATCACACCGCCACCGAGAACCACGACCTTCATGCCGAATCCGCCAAGCCAGAGTTGAAACAGGAATGCCGCGCAGTGTAATGGGCTTGACCCAGCAAGTGTAGCTAAAGAATCCCTATCTTTTGGTGAAATCCACTACCATTTGACGATATGGTGTGAATGTTTCCTGCTGTGCTTGTTTCATGCCTTGCAAATCAACCCTTTGACGCCTGTGCCGTTTCCATGAAGCCACTCGACCGTACCGACCGCAAGATCCTGCGCCTGCTCCAGGCCAATGGCCGCCTGACCATCACCGAACTGGCCGAACGGGTCGGCCTCTCCACCACGCCTTGTTCCGAACGGGTCAAGCGGCTGGAGCGCGACGGGGTGATCGAAGGCTATTACGCCCGGATCAACCCACGCGCCGTCGATTGCAGCCAACTGGTGTTCGTCGAGCTGCGCCTGTCGGCCAAGTCGGCCGACATCTTCGACGCCTTCCGCCGCGAAGTGATGAAGCTGCCCAATGTGGTCGAATGCCATCTGGTATCGGGTGCGTTCGACTATCTGGTGAAAGCCCGTATTCCCGATATGTCGCAGTACCGCAAGCTGCTGGGCGATATCCTGCTCAATCTGCCCGGCGCGGCCGAGTCGCGCAGCTATGTGGTGATGGAGGAAGTGAAGGAGACGCTGGCCCTGCCGTTGGCGGAATAGGCCCAATGGCGGTTCGGGAGGCTGCCGAAATGGCGCGGTCGGCAGTGCAATTTTTTGTTGAGCGTCCCGATTGCTGTATTTACCACGCCCTATAGATTGGACGGATTGCCCAGGCCGATCCGTCCAATTTGCCGCAATAACGCTGATTTAAAGAAGATTTTTAAAAACAGTCTCTTTGCAAGAATGGATCTTGCAATTATTTGTCCTTTTATTTTCTCCTGTATTCGTCTCTGCTAATGCCTTTCCTGTGTCTATCAGGCAGGGATTTTCCACGGTCTGGCCAGGTGTCGCCGTGACCGGCGGCGATGTTAAGCTGCGCCGTTTGGCAGCGCCTTGCCATTCTCCAAATAAGGAAGAGGAAACCATGTCAGCTATTCCCCTATTGCTGGCAGCCGCCCTGGGCTCGGGTGCGGCGGCCGAACCGATGCGGCTGCCGGCGGTGGTCAAACCGCTGGCTTATCAGGTCGATCTCAAGGTCGATCCAGCCGCGGCCACCCATCGCGGCGAAGTCGCCATCAGCCTTGCCACCAGCGCGCCTGCGCGCACTCTGCTGTTGCATGGCCGGGGTCTGCGGGTCAGTCAGGCGGTGCTGGAGCGCGATGGGGCGAGCTGGCCGGCCACGGTCCGGCAGCGCGGCGTCGATAAGCTCGAACTGCGTTTCCAGCGCAGTGTGCCGGCCGGAGAAGCAGTGCTGAAGCTGACCTTCAGCGGGACGATTGCCGAGCGCGAGGTCTATGGTCTGTTCCGCCAGAAGGAAGGTGGCGACTGGTATGCCTTTACTCAGTTCGAGAGCACCGGCGCGCGCCGGGCCTTTCCGAGCTTTGACGAGCCCGGCTGGAAGGTGCCGTGGACGCTGAGCCTGACCGTGCCCGAAGGGCTGACGGCGGTGGCCAATACCCCAGCCAGCGAGGAGAAGTCGCTCGGCAACGGTTGGAAGACCGTGCGTTTCCAGCGCACCAAGCCGTTGCCCAGCTATCTGGTGGCTTTCGGCGTCGGCCCGTTTGAGGTGGTTGACGGCGGCAAGCTGCGCAATATCCCGATCCGCTATGTGGTGCCCAAAGGACGCGGCAGCGAAGTGCGCTATGCGGTATCGATGGCCCCGCGCATCGTCGAGCGGCTCGAACAGTATTTCGATGCGCCCTATCCCTATGAAAAGCTCGACAGTCTGGTGATTCCGCTGACGGTCGGTTTCAGCGCGATGGAGAACGCCGGGCTGATTACCTATACCTCGGGCCTGATGCTGGCCAAGCCTGCCGAGGAGACCGAGCCGTTCAAGCGCCGTCAGGTCGATATCATGGCCCACGAGCTGGCCCATCAATGGTTCGGCAACTATGTGACCATGGCCTGGTGGGACGATCTGTGGCTTAACGAAGCCTTTGCCAGCTGGATGGGCAGCAAGATCACCGATCAGCTGATGCCCGAGTGGAAATGGAGCAGCGATACCCAGGAAGCCCGCGCCCGGGCCATGGCGGCCGACCGGTTGGCCTCGACCCGGCGTATCCACCAGCCGGTCGAAAACGAGCATGACCTCAATTCGGCCTTTGACAGCATTACCTACCAGAAGGGACAGGCGGTACTGTCGATGTTCGAAACCTGGCTTGGCGAAGCGCGGTTCCGCGAGGGCGTGCGCAGCTATATGAAGAAGCACGCCTGGGGCAATGCCACCGGTGCCGACTTCGTGGCCGCACTGTCGAGTCAGGACCCCGATCTGGCACCGGCCTTCCGCAGCTTTATCGAACAGCCGGGGATTCCGCGCCTCAAGGTCGAACTCAAGTGCGACGACAGCAAGGCGCGCCTGCTGCTTGAACAGTCGCGCTTCCTGCCGCAGGGCTCGACCGCCCGCGCCGACCAGCGCTGGCAGGTGCCGGTGACGGTGCGGGTGCCGGGCGGCATGGCGCGGCTGATGCTCAAGCAGCAGCGCGATGAATTGGTTCTGCCGCTGGCCACCGGCGAGCGCTGCCCGGCCTGGGTCCAGGCCAACCATGGCGGCACGGGCTATTACCGGCCGGTCTATGCCCCTGGTGAGCTGGTGCGGCTGATGACCTCGGTACCGTTGAGCGTCAATGAGATTCTGGCGGGTCTCGACGACGCCCAGGCCCTGACCGAATCGGCCGACCTGCCGTTGGCGGACGCGCTGAAGCTGGCCGGCCATTTCGCCAGCCATCCCGACAAGGACGTGGTCGGGGCGACACTGGCGGTGATCAGGCAGGCGCGCTTCCATGTGGCGGCAGCCGACCGGCCGGCCTTCGCGGCCTTTGTGCAGCGGCTCTATGGCGAACGCACCCGCAAGCTCGGTCTGCTGCCCAAGGCCGGGGAAAGCAGCGATGACGCCCTGTTGCGGGCCGATCTGGCCTGGGTCGTGGCCGATTCGGGCCAGGATGCCGCGCTGCGTGCCGAAGCCGGCCGGCTGGCCCGCTCCTGGCTGCTCGAACGCGGGGCGGTCGATCCGGCAGTGCGCGAGGCGGTGCTGTCGATTGCCGCGCTCGAAGGCGATCGCACCCTGTTCGAGCGTTACGCCAAGATCGCGGCCGAGACCGATAACCGCAAGGAGCGCCGCGATCTGTTCACGGCGCTGGGCAATTTCCGCGAACCGGCCCTGGCCGAGGCGGCGCGGCGACTGACGCTTGACGCGGCCTACGACGCCCGCGAGGCGACCCGGCTGTTCCGGGCGCAGAACGAGGACGACGCCACCCGCGAAGGCACCTTCAAGTTCCTGCGCAGTCACTTCGCTTCGCTTGCCAAGCGGCTGCCCGAGGATTCGCCCGGCTACTTCCCGCGCTACCTCGACCTGTTCTGCTCGGAAGCCCAGGCCAGGGCGCTCGAGCGCTGGCTCAAGCCCACCATCGCCCGCTATGACGGTGGTCCACTGGAGCTGGAACAGTCGCTGGAACAGATCCGGCTGTGCAGCGTGTTCCGCAGCAAACAGGCCGCCAGCCTGAGCGCTTTTCTGGGTGAAGTGAAAGGCACGGCGGGCGTCGCGGCGGCTCGCTGATCGTCTGCGGCAAGGTATCGAACCCCCAATCGGTGACGGTTGGGGGTTTTTATTTATTTCTAGTTTTTATGGCTTAAATGCTTGCAGAGGAATTTCTCAAAACTTTACTTTGTTGACGGAAAGGTCAAGCTGGCCGGCTGCGTCCACTACCTCTCCAGTACCCAGGTTCCAGCACTGCTAACTCGTCTGTAAATAACTATGCTGAGTGCTGCGGTTCCATGCAGAGTGGGAACAAGTGATGAACCACAGCAATTCCCTGATCGGCGGCCGGCTCGACCGGCAAAGAAGCCTATACCCTCGCCATTACACTGGCCGAAGCGCTCGGTGTCGGAGGCCATTGGAGCTCATCGCTTCCGACCTCAATACCCGGGTGATCCGGATAGGGGCCATCGGACCTTTCGTCTATCGCGTGATTGATCCAGGCAGAACGCCGGAGCCTGGCCGGAGACGCCATGTCGATTAAGGTGCTGATCGTCGACGATTCTGCGGTGGTGCGCGAAGTGCTGCGTGAGTCGTTGTCGACCCTGGCCGGCATCAAGGTGATCGGTACGGCATCGGACCCGCTGTTTGCCATGCAGTTGATGAACAAGCAGTGGCCCGATGTGATCGTGCTCGATATCGAAATGCCGCGCATGGACGGTCTGACCTTTCTGCGCAAGCTGATGGCCGAGCGGCCGACCCCGGTGGTGATCTGTTCCTCGCTGAGCGAAGCCGGTGCTGCGGTTACCCTGGATGCGCTGGCTTCCGGGGCGGTATCCGTCGTCACCAAGCCGGCTGTCGGCGCCCAGACCTATCTACAGCAATCGATCCGCGAGTTGGCCCAGCAAATCCGGGCGGCGGCGTCGGCCAAGCTGGTCCGGATCAAAGGGCGCAAGGCCGAGAACGAAGAAAAGGAAATTCCGCCCAAATTGACCGCCGACGCGGTGCTCGAAGCGCCGACGGGCCAGGCGGTGATCAAGACCACGGCACGGATTGCGGTCATCGGCACTTCGACCGGCGGCACCCAGGCGCTCGAATACCTGTTGCCCCGTCTGCCGCGTACCTGCTGTGGCATGGCCATCGTCCAGCATATGCCGGAGAAATTCACGGCGACCTTTGCGGAGCGGCTCAATCAATTGTGCAAGATCGAAGTCCGCGAGGCGCGCAGCGGCGACCGTCTGCTGCCCGGGGTGGCACTGATCGCGCCGGGTGGACGGCATCTGCTGGTCAAACGCAGCGGCGCACAGTACCTGGTCGATATCAAGGACGGGCCACCGGTCTCACGTCATCGTCCTTCGGTCGATGTGCTGTTTCGCTCGGCGGCCGTGAGCGCCGGCAGCAATGCCGTGGGGGTGATCATGACCGGCATGGGCGATGACGGGGCGCGAGGGATGAAGGAAATGCATGATGCCGGCGCCTATACCATTGCTCAGGACGAGGCCTCCTCGCTGGTCTACGGCATGCCCAAAGAGGCGGTGGCGCGCGGTGGGGTTGATGTGCAGATGTCTTTGGTGGAGATTGCCAAGGCCCTGGCCAAGACCTGACGAGGAGGCGGTTCGATCTCTCTTCGCGTCCGGTTCGGACCCCAACCGTCCCCGGACGCGCTGAAAAAGCAGGCTTGCCGATTCGTCCAGCGCCTCAAGTGGACGCATTGCCGCACGGAGCGGGACGGGTCGTAGGCTGTCAGCTATCTGGCTGTCCAGTGACCAGCCGAGACGCCGGGACATCACGCCGCTTACGCTCTTGCGGACTTTCACGTCGTTTCCAAGGAAAGCCGGAATGATCTGCCCCGTTAGACTATCAATGGACAGAAAACAGTTCATTATTTATATGAATTGCTGTAATGCTTGCAAGATTTTTTCCTTAAATTTTATTTTTTCTTCCTGAAGCCCTCCGATGGATGGCCTGAGGGAGGCCTACTGACACGGCGCAGGGTTGGGCGGCGAGACGGTCATCGATTGGGCCAGTCGCTTGGCCTGGAGGGCCGCGGCCTGATCGCCTTGGCGGGCCGCGAGGCTGTACCAGTGCATGGCTTCCATCAGATCGCGCGCCACGCCGTCACCATGTTCCAGCATCGACGCCAGCAGATATTGGGCACCGGCATGGCCATGTTCGGCAGCCGCCCGATACCAGCGCGCCGCTTCACGATAATCGCGGGTCACGCCACGACCGAGGAAATATTGGGTGGCCAGGCTCAATTCCGCTTCGACATGACCGCTGAGCGCCGCCTGGCGAAACCAGCGGGTTGCCTCGGGCTGCGAGCGGCCGACACCGTCGCCGTTCTCATAGGCCACCCCGAGCGCATAGGCCGCCTGGGCCAGCCCCGCCTCGGCCGCGCGGCGCAGCAAAGGCCGCCAATCGGTGGTGTCGCCACTCCCTTCGCCCCGTTTCAGCACCATGGCGTAGTTGTACAGCGCCAGCGGATCGCCATTGGCTGCGCGTTCACGATAGAGGCGCAGGGCGGCCTGATGGTCACCATCGCGGTAGGCGGAAAAAGCGGCATCGTCGGCGGCCAGTACCGAGACCGTCAGCAGGATGGCGCATAGAAGACGTGACATGGCGGATTCTCCTCAACAAGAAACCCGTACCTGGCGCTCTCGTGCTCATTGGGTGTCCGGATCTGCCCTGACCCCGCAGATGTTTTCGGCTCGGCAACCACCTGCCATGCGCCCGATTGCTGACTTGGTCGCCTTACTTTCCGTTTTCTGACCATCGGGTATCTCTTTGCACCATAGCCGAATCGTGTGAAGGGGTGGGAGAGGCTTTGCGCTATAAAAACCCGTTCTGTATCAAAGCATTGAAGCGGTTGGTTGTGGGGCGGGGGTGGCGGGTCGATGGACGCGGGCTGGTGGCTGAAGGAGAGGTCAGTCAGGCGGAATTGACCCGGCACGTCTGTACCGGTTGACACTGTTGAGGCTGACATCAACACTCGCTGCCGGTGTTTGCCATTTCTGCCGTGACGGGTGGGTAGCCGGCACGGGCTTTACTTTTTTTTGCTGCTGATTTTGCAAGGTGACGAGGGTCTATGTTTGCGTTGAATCCCGCTTTTGCTGCTGTATGTGATGCCTGTACCGATGAGGAGGCCTTTCTGGCTGCGCTTCAGACAGCCTATGCCAAGCAGCCGGGAGGTGGGCTCGATTTCGCCCCGTTCGCCGCCTACTGGCGCGATGGCACCGAGCTGCCGGCCAGTCATCGTCAATGGCTGGCGCAAGCGGTCGATCTGGGATTCAGACCCGGCGCCGGTTGGTTCGGGCATAGCGAAGTGGAGCAGGGCAAGGAGCAGTGTTGTGCGCTGCTGTACGGCGACTGCCCGCCCGAGCAATGGCCGGCCCGGCTGGAGCGTTGGCTGACCCTGTTCCAGCCCTTGCTGGCCGCGCATCTGCTGATCCTGTTTGCCTGCGCTGACAGCAAGCATCCCCTGCCGCGCGGCATCACCTATGAAACGGTACAACAAGCCCATCTGAGCGCTGCCCAGCACCTGCTGCGTCGAATGGCCGAGGGCGATCCGGCCTGGGCCGGCGTTGCGGCATGGCTCAAGGAACACGGTACCGATCCTGCACAGGTGGCCGGGCAACTCATCGCTGCACCGGATGTCCTGTACGTCGAAAAGGCCGATGCCGCCACGCTGATTGCCTTGCTGGTGCTGTACCGCTCGGGGGTGGAAGCGAATTCGCTCGATTGGTGGCGTCAGTTGGCGTTCAACCTGCTCAATAACGTGACTCAGGTGGGCGCGCCGATCAATTACGACGCCCGGTCAACGCTGCGCAAAGCGCTCTACCGGCCCTTGCAGCCCGCCTTGTTTTCCGACCTGGCCGCCCTGGGCGCTCAGTTGGGGGAATGGGAGCCGGCCCGTTCACTCTGGCACAACTTCGACTTCATGCACCGCTGCCTGACCGAGCCGCACTGGCTCGACTGGTTGGCCGGTCTGCCCGTTGCCAAGAGAGTACTTGGCTCATCGTCGGGCGGCTCGCCCGAGGAGATCATCCGCCATCCGGCGGCCTGGCTGAGTTATCTGCAATGGCTGCAACGGCATGAGTTGGACCTGCCCGATCAATTGCTGGTGACGACACCCGAGGCGGTGCACTGGTATCGCCAGACCCTGATAAAACTGCTGCCCCAAGGCGACCTGCACCGCAAGCTCGACAGCCTGATCACTATCCTGGCCGAGGTGCTGCCACCGCTCGAATTGGTCGAGCTGCTGCTCGGACACGCCAGCAGCAAGACCGATGCGATAATCGATGACGAGGTCTGTGTGCGCCTGCTGACGCCGGAAGTGCTGGAGCGGCTGTTCGGCGGGCCGTCAGTGGCCGAATGGCTGGTCAAGTGGGTCGTGCTGGCCTGGCCGTCGCGGGCGCTGGGCCAGGATGCCGACCCGGACGACCCCGACTGGCCAGCCAAGCCGGCTGATCCACAATTGCAGCATTGGCTCAAGCATTACAGCGCGCGTCACCCCGATCTGTTTGCCGAGTATTCCGTCGAGGAAGACCTGCTCGGGCGCGACGATCCGGAGCGGCTGGCCCAGCTTTGGCGTGATGTGCGTGATCCGACCTTACGTAAAGACCTGTTCTGGAAACTGCTCTGCGGTCTTGGTCGAAAGCCCGGCGAGGCGCTGGTGCGCTTGTGTGCCGAGGCGTGGGTCGGCTATGAGACCGATTTCCTCAACTGGATGCGCAGCGACGATGTTTATTTCCCCTATGGCGCCACTCACCCGGTGAGCAATCTGGTGCGCTCGGGGCATCCCGAACTGTTGCGACTGGTGCCCACGCTGGTGGCGCATGAGCTGGGGCAGTCGAGCTGGTTCGGCCGGCCAGGCGAACTCGACCCCCAACCGGTGCGCGAGGCACTGAGCAAGGCGCCGGCCGGTTGGGATCTGCTGGAAGAGAAAGGCCGCATCAAATTGCTGCCGATGCTCGACGACCCGACGCTGGTGGTGCTGGGCTCACGGCTGGCCGAGCTGTTTGCCAGCGCCAAGGCCAAGGGCTTGCGCGATCTGGCGGCCAACTGGCTGCGGCAGCGCAGTCTTGCCGCCATCGAACAGAGCGGTCTGCTGGCCGTCGATGACAAGTCGGGCTTTACCGTGGTGACGCAGGGGCTGGCCCGCCATCCCGACTCGGCGGTGCTGCCTTGGTTGCGGCAACGGGTGGGGCGCAAGGGGCTCGATGCCTTTGTGTTCGGTCTATTGCTCGACCGTCTGGAAGCTGCGGGCGAAGACACCAGCGCCTATGAAGCGGAGCAGTCGCTCGAAGCGCTACAGGCCGAGGCTGCCCGCGCCAAGATCCCGGCCACGATCAAGAAAATCTGGAACGAGGATTTCGCCCGGCTGTTCGAGCCTCTGGGCGAGGCGGTCGGACAGTGGACGCTGGCGCAGATCGCCGACAGCCGGGGCGATCTGCTGTCGCGCGAGGCGCGCAAGCTGATCGAGCGGCTGCCGCCTGCCCGGCGCGTCGATCTGGCGGAAATGGCGACCACCCTGTGGGTCGAGCAGAACGGGGCCGAGGCGGTGACTTTCCTGATGACCCTGGTGCCGCGCTATGGCGACGAGCGGGTGGTCAATCTGCTGGTCAAGGCAGTCAAGGCGTGGTGCAAGACCCGCAAGCAGAAAGCCAGCGCTGCGCTGGGCTGGATGGCCAAGGTGCCCGGCGTCTATGGTCCGGCCCAGGTTCATGTGCTGTGGGAGAGCCGCAAATTCTCCAGCTCGATCGAAGAAAACGCCTGGAAAGCCCTCGAAGCCGTCGCCGCCGAGCGAGGCCTGGCCATCGCCGATTTCCTGGACGAACTGGTGCCCGATTTCGGCCTCGGTGCCGACGGCCTGGTGCTCGACGTCGGCCCCTACAGCTACCGCGCCCGCCTGTTTCCCGATTTCAGCCTCAAGATCGAAAACGACAAGGGCAAGCTCACGGCTTCCCTGCCCAAAGCCAAAGCCGGTGAAGACCTCGATAAGCGCGGAGTGGCCGAACAACGGCTCAAGGCGCTCAGCAAGAATCTGAAACCGCTGCTCAAACAACAATCGAAAAAGCTCGAACGGGCATTGCAGAGCGGCAAGATCTGGCCGGTCGAGCGCTGGCAGCGGCTGTTCATGCAGCATCCGCTGCTTGCGGCGCTGGCGCGCGGCTTGAGCTGGAGCGCCCTGGATGCCCAGGGCCAGCCGCTCCACCGTTTCCGCCCGACCGAGAGTGCCACCTTGATCAATCTGGACGATGAGGATGTGAACCTGGACGGGGTGGTGTCGGTGCGGCTGACCCATCCGGTCGAAGTGGATGCCGCCGAACGCGAGCGCTGGCTGGCGCATTTCGACGATTACGCCGTGCCGCAGACCATCGTTCAGTGGGAGGGCGTGGCGGAGCTGCCGACAGCCGAGGAATTGCAGCAGGACGAGCTGATCCGCCATCGCGGTCATGTGCTCAATCGCGGCGCGATGGGCAGCTTGCTCGGCAAGTGGGGCTATATCAAGGGACCGGGTGAGGACGGGGCGCGCATCAATTACCACTACTGGATCGTGGACGATTGCTATACGGTCCATCTCGACCATACCGGCATCAGCGTCTGGTTCGAGGCCGACGAGGAAGTGGCCATCGACGCCTTCCGGATCAGACGGCACCACCGGCAGGCCGATGAATCGCGCCATGTGCGCCTGAGTGAGCTGCCGCCGTCCTTGCAGGCCACCTTGCTGGCCCAGTCGCAAGCGCTGTCCGAGCGCGGCGAAGGTTATCGGAGCAACTGGCAGTCGCTGTAACGGGGCGTCCCGACCTGACTGGCAAGCCACACCAGTCCAGGGAGCAGGTCATCACTTAGTGTGGTTGCCGCTGAATGGAGAGACAGGAGAGAGGCTGACTGCTCTGCGCTTTCGGTGCTGGTCCGATCCCGTGAAGACCGGACCAGGCAAGGTGGCTCAGGAAGCCGACTTCTTGCCGAACAGCCGCTTCAAGCCGGCCAGCAGCGCAATGCCGCCGATGGCAATGAACTTGAAGAACTTGGCGAAGAAGGCCGCGATCACGGCAAACAGACCGAGCTTCTTGGCGGCGACGCCAGCGACCAGGGCGCTCAGGCCGTATTCGGCCACGCGGTCGGTAGAGGCGTCGAAGTCCTGATAGCGCTTGCCGTCGTTGAAGCTCAGGGCGGCGAGCAGCGTGCGGGCGGCCGGCTTGTCGGCTTCGATGGTGGCGGCATCGGTCACCAAATTGAGACTGATATAGCCTTCGCGGCCCAATGCATAGGTGTTGTAGTTGATGCCTTGGCCGTCGCTTGCCGGCGCCCCCTTGTCGCGCGAGAGGGCGGCCCAGACCAGTTGGTGGCTGTCGGCCTGATAGTGGGGTTTCTCGGCCCAGCCGGTGACTTCGAGTTCGGCGATATTGGCTTCGCGCCGCGCCTGGTTGGCGGCTTCGGTGCCTTCTTTGAGGCTGGTGAGCAGTTCGTCGGCGTTCCAGTCCTTGGCGTCGTCGTCCTTGATGTAACCCGAGGCTTCATATTCGGCGACCACCATCCATTGGGCCTTTTCATCCTTGGGCACGACCAGGCCAAGGAAGCGGCTGTCGGTCGGGTTGCCCATCTTCCGCATCAGCTCGCTGCCGCGCTGCTGATCGATAAATAGATAGTCGGCCGGCAACTTGAGCGTCGCCTGGTCGCGTAGCTTGATCTCGCTGGGGCCGGCGGTGATATGCGGGTCGGCAACCGGCTCGGTCTGCTGGGCCTGGGCAGGCTGGCACAGCAGGGACAAGGCGGCAAACAGCGGGAATAGACGGGAAAGTTTCATAAAGTGCGCAATACCTTAGGGAATAGAAAAATCGTCTGTGGTCAAAGGTCATCAAGGCATTGCCCTGCAAGACAATCACCAGAAAACAAAGGCGGCCGGATAGCGCGGCCGCTTGGTTTTCTGCCGCGTCCGCTCATCGATCGAGGCGGGACCGGCGCTTGTAAAACGCAGCCGTCGCTGTCCGGTTGACACAGTCGTGGCGGGAGCGGGCGACTCATTCCGTCTCCGCTTGGCCCGCATCGGACAATGATGCCATTTATAAAATTTCAGGAAAACATTATGCAAGACGGGTGGGTATATTGGACGAAAAGATAAATTTTCAGGAAATCATTGTGTTGAGCAACCCCGATTCTTTGCGCCTGACCACCCCCCACCCACAGCGGGCCGCGCCTATTGGAGAGAAGGCATGACGAGCGCAGTGCAACGATTACCTGCCGAGCAACGCTACGCCGAGGAACTGGCGGCCTTGCTCACCGCCGACCAGGGGCCGCGCCCGGGTGGTTGGCGACTCAGTCCGCGTGCCGTGCGCAGCTTTGTGCTGGGCGATGGCGACCGGATCAGCCGCAAGATCGAAGGCAACGATGCGCTGGTCGAGCGCGCCATCGTGACCCTGAGTGGGGGGCGTGGCCTGTTGCTGGCGGGGGAGCCGGGGACGGCCAAGTCGCTGTTGTCGGAACTGCTGGCTGCGGCCATCTCGGGCTGTTCCACCCTGACCGTGCAGGGCGGGGCGGGCGTGGTCGAGGAACATATCCGCTATGGCTGGAACTACGCCCTGCTGCTGCGCGATGGCCCCAACCAGAAGGCGCTGGTGCCGGGGCCGCTCTATGCTGCGATGGCCGGCGGCCAGTTGCTGCGTTTCGAGGAAATCACCCGCTGCGCCACGGAAGTGCAGGATTGCCTGATTCCGGTGCTGTCGGACCGCATTCTCCATCTGCCTGAACTCAAGGATGAACAGGATGCCTGGCTGCTGTCGCGGCCCGGTTTCAATGTGATTGCCACGGCCAATCTGCGCGACCGTGGTGTCAACGAGATGTCTGCTGCGCTCAAGCGCCGTTTCAATTTCGAACTGATGCAGGCGCTTGGCCGGCGTGAACAGGCCGCGCTGATTGCCCGCGAGGCGCGGCGGCAGTTGGATGAGCAGGCCATCGAAGTCGAGCTGCCGGGCGAAGTGATCGAGCTGCTGGCGACGGTGTTCGACGAACTCAAGCGTGGCGAAGCCGCCGGTGTCGCGGTCGAGCGCCCCGCCACGGCCTTGTCCACGGCGGAAGCGATCGGTGTGGTATGCAATGCGGCCAGCCATTGCTGGTATTTCGGCTCGTCCCGCCTGATGCCGCGTCATCTTGGCCAGTTTGTGGCAGGCGCAGTCGTGCAGGGCGAGGCGGGTGACGCCGAGCGGTTTGCGGCCTATCTGCGCTTGTTGCGCCAGCAGCGCGCTGGTCTGGCCGAGTGGCAGGACTTTCTCGATGGCTGCTGAGCTGGCTGACTTTCTGGCTCGGCTCGAAGCCGATCCGGGATTGCGCTTTGCTCCGGTGCGCCACCACAGCCCGGCCTGCGCGGCCTGGGTCGAGCGGCTGATCCGCGACTGGCGGCCCGAGTGCCTGCTGCTCGAAGCGCCGGCCGAGATGGCGACGCTGTTGCCCTGGCTGACCGATCGCCGCACCGAGGCACCGGTTGCGGCGTATTTCTATCTCGACAGTCAGGACGGTCGCCGCAGCTATTACCCTTTTGCCGATTTTTCTCCCGAATGGCGTGCGCTGCGAGCAATGGCCAAGACAGGGGGGACGGTGCGCTGCATCGATCTGCCGTTTGGGCAGCGGGCGGCGCTTGATCGGCTCGACCGCTTCCTGGTCGAGCCTGAGCCGCACTACCACGACGAACGACGCTGGCGGTCAGGGTTTGAACGGATTGCCGAGCGGCTGCGTGACGCGGCCGGCTGTGCCGATCTCGACCATTGGTGGGATCGCCATTTCGAGGATGGACCCGCCCGCATCGCAACGGACTTCTTCCGCGATCTGGCGGCCTACGGCTGGCTGCTGCGGCGTGATGGGGCGGCCGACGAGTCGGAAAACCGGGCCCGCGAAGCCTGGATGGCGCGCGAGATGGCCAGGGCACGGGCAGAAGGGCTGCGCTGTCTGGTGCTGTGCGGTGCCTACCATCTCGCAGGATTGCTCGACCCACCGTTGTCCTCGACCGAACCTGCGACTGAAAACGCTGGGGCGGCATTGATCCCCTACACCCTGTCCCGGCTCGACCGCTACGGCTATGCCGCCGGCGTGCCGTTGCCGGCTTATTACCAGGCACGCTGGGAACAGCGCCGCAGTGCCGAACCGCGTCTGGCTGCCCATGGCGAGCTGGCGGCGCGGCTGGTGGACAGTCTCAATCGTGAACGCCATCCGGTCGGGAGTGCTGACGCAATCGAGCTGGTGGCGATGGCTGAGCGGCTGGGCACCCTGCGTGGAGCGCGGGCGGGTCGGCAGGAATGGCTCGAAGCCGCCGCCAGCACGCTCGACAAATCGGCCGAGGGCCCGGTCTTCCTGCAGCGTTGCGAAGCCTTGCTGACCGCGCCGCAGCGGGGGCGCCTGCCAGCCGGGCTGCCCGTTCCGCCGCTGGTGGGCGACTTCCGCCGTGAGCTGCGGCGCTGGCAACTGTCCGAGCGCGGCGAACGTGAGCGGGCGCTTGACCTTTACCGCAGTGCCCAGCATCGTCAGCAGTCGCATTTTCTGCGCCGGCTGGCCTGGCTCGAGATTCCGTTCGCCACCTGCCGCAGCGGCCCCGATTTCGCCCATGGCCGCCATCTGCATCTGGTGCGCGAGGTCTGGCGTATCGCCGGCAACGACGAGTTGGTGCCGGCCTTGATCGAAGCGAGCCGTTGGGGGCAGACCCTGGCTGAGGCGGCCCTGCATAAGCTGCTGGACAGGCTGGCTCAGCGCGTCCCGCAGCAACCGGCCGTCGATCTGGTCGAAGCGCTGCAACTGGGCTTGCATCCGCTGGCGGGCGAGCTGTGTCAACGGCTCGAACACTGGCTGCGCCAGACGCTCGACCCGCTGGCGCTATGCCGAGCCTTGGTGATCCTGAATGCCCTGGCGCGGGGCCGTCGCCTGCTGGGCGGTGAGGACTTGGCCGGTTTCGATCGATTGCCGCCGCTGGCCTTTGTGCAGACCTGTCAGCATCTACCGCTGCTCGGTCAAGCCGATGAAGCCGCGCAAGAGTTGGCGCTGGAAGCACTGATCGAACTGGTCGGCATGGTGCGCCAAGGTCGGCTGCCGCATGAGCAGGTCCGGCTCAATAGTGCGCTGGTCGCGCTGTATGAAAGCGCGGCCGATCCCTTGTTGCATGGCGCAGCGCTGGGCGGCCTGGCGGTCGGCGCTGGCTGGTCCGAGGCACGCTGCGGTGACGAGCTATGCCGCCAGCTTGCGCTCCATCAGGCCGAGCCGCTGGCCCTGGCCGCCCTGTTGCGCGGTTTCCTGGCCTTGGCCCGCACGGCGCTGCGATGGCGGCGCGACTGGCTCGATGCGCTGGGAAGGGTGATGCGAAGCTGGGATGAAACGACCTTTCTGACGGCCTTGCCCGGTCTGCGTTACGCCTTCAGCCAATACGGCCGCAGTGAATTGCGGGAATTGGCACGGGGGTTGTTGGGGGAAGCCGAGGTGCAGGCCGGATTGCCCGCCGTTGATCTCGCCAGCGTGGCCCAGGCCGCCACGCTGCGTGTCCGGCTCGATATCACCTTGGCGGGCTGGGGTTGGCCTACGGAGGCTGCAGATGGCTGAACTGGACGAACAGACCCGCCGCCGCTGGCGTCTGGTGCTTGGGGCCGATGCCGAAGCGGGGGCGCCGCACAGTGCACTCGACCATCAACTCGACCGCGCCCGCGATGCCGCCCTCGGATTTCTGTACGAGCGTGAATTCGACCAGCGCGAAGACGAGCAGGCCTCATCGGCCGGCCGGGGCATCCCCGATCCTCGGGCCGTCAGTTGGCTGGCGGAGGTGCGGCGGCTGTTTCCGCAGTCGGCCTGTGAAATCCTGCAACGCGAGGCATTGCAGCGCTATGGCCTCCATGAGCTGCTGCGCGACCCCGAACTATTGGCGCAGGCCACGCCCAGCATGGAGTTGGCCAAGGCCCTGATCGCGCTGATGCCCGAACTGCCACCGGCAGGACTGTCGGCTGCGCGTCGCCTGATTGCCCAGGTCGTGGCCGATATCGAACAGCGGCTGGCGACACCGCTGCGGGCTAGCTGCACCGAACGGCGGCAGCGGCGCCACGGCGGACGGCCACGGCTGTCCGACCTCGATTGGCATCGCACCCTGGCGCGCAATCTGCGCCATTTCCAGCCTGAACTCGGCACGGTGGTGCCGGAGCGGCTGTTGTTCTTCCGGCGGCGGCAAAGCGGTCTGCCGTGGCGCATCGTGCTGTTGGTCGATCAAAGCGGTTCGATGCTCGATAGCCTGATCCACGCCAGTTGCGTCGCGGCCATCCTGGCCCGGGTGCGTTCGCTGCGCACCCATCTGGTGGCATTCAGCGATCAGCCGGTCGATCTGACGGCCTGGCTGCCCGATTCGGTCGAAACGCTGCTCCATACCCAACTGGGCGGCGGCACCCGGATCGGCGCGGCGCTCGCCTACGCCGAACGGCTGGTCGAGCAGCCGCAGCGTACAGTAGTGGTGCTGATCAGCGATTTCTATGAAGGCTATAACGAGGCCGAAGTGCTGGTGGCGGCTGACCGGCTGCTGCGTTCGGGCGTCCATCTGCTGGGGCTGGCTACCCTCGACGAGCGCAGCCACCCCAACTACGACCGCGATATGGCCAGCCGTCTGACGGCGCTGGGCATGGAGGTGGCGGCGATGACGCCCGACCGGCTGGCGCAATGGCTGGGCCGGATCTTGGGGAGTGGCCAATGAGTGCGCTGCTCAATTGGCTGGCCCATCTCGACGACGAGGCCATTGTGGCCTGGTCCAATCGCGGTCTGCTGCGACGTGGTGCCAAGCTGCTCGAAGGCGCCGCCGGCGCCGGCTGGCAGCTTGATGCGCAGGGTGGGGCGGCCGAATTGGATGGGCTGCACCAGCGGCTGGTTGGTATTGGTTTTTCTGGACTTCACTGTAGCTGTCCAGCGCTTGGCCCCTGCCACCATCTGACTGCACTGCTGCTGGGTCTGCGTGAACGGGCCGCCAACAGCCAGCCCACTGTGGCCGCCGACCCGGAAGCGCCTCCTCCTTGGCTGCTCGATGCCGCCGCGCGCGAAAAACTGTTCGGCCGCCGACTATTGCGTATCGCCCTGCGCTGGCTGGCCCGGGGCGAGGTGGACGAGTGTGAAAGCGGTCCCGATGGGCTGCGCCTTTGTATGACCGAGCCGGAAGCGGCCACGGTGCACATTCCGCGCATCGGTGGGCTGGAAGCTTCGCTATGCGATTGCCGCGCGCCATCGCCGTGCGCCCATCGCGCGCTGGCCGTGCTGGCCGCGAGCCAGGAAGCGGGGCTGGTGGCACGGGAAGAACTGGCGGCGGTCGAGTCGCTCGACGAAGTGGCCCGGGCTGCCGTCGACGATGCCCAAAGCTGGTTGCGCGCCCTGTTGGCCCAAGGCGGCGGCTCGGTCGGCGCGGGCTTCGTCGCCCAGGGCGAAGCGCTGGCAACGGCGTTGCGGCAGGCCGATCTGCCGCTGCCGGCTGGTCGGATGAGCCGGGTCATCGCCACACTCGATGCCTTGCGCGGCCGGCGTGCAAGCGGCGGCGTCGAACTGCGCGCGGCCCTGGCGCCGCTGTGGGCCGGGCTCAATGCCCTGTCGAGCCAGCCGCTGCCGCGTCCTTTGCTGGAACTCGCTGGTGTCCATCGCCGCCGCTACAGCCGCCAGCCCAAACTCACGGCCCAGGGCGTTGCGCTGGAAGCCTGGCGCAGTCCCGCCGGCCATCGCGGCCTGACCCTTCATCTGCTCGACCTCGACAACCATCGTTTCTACCGGATCAGCGAGGCTCGTCCGCCAGCCGTGGACCCCGATTGGCAGCCCGAAACCGCCTTTCCCGCTTTCCGTCCCGGCGGCCGCTCGGTCAGCTTATGGTGCGAGGCACAGTGGGCCTTGAGCCCGGTCTGGACGGCTGGCGACCGGCTGAGCCTGCGCGACGACAGTCGAATCGTCGAACTGGGACCGGCGCGCACGCTGGACGAGCTGGCGGAGACGGATTTCTCCCGCGCCGCCGCCAGCGTCCGGCAGCGGCAGGCGGCCGATCCCTTTGTCCCGGCCGAGCCATCGGTCGCGCTGCTGCGGGTCGCACAGTGGCAAGCCCCTCGTTTCGATCCTTATCGGCGCCGCTGGCAACGGGTTGGCGTCGATGGCGAAGGTCTGGCGCTGACGGTGGAGTTGGCGGGTAAGGAGGGCGTGGAGACTGTGCTCCATCATCTTCAGGATGCAGCCACGCTGTTCGGTTATCTGACTATCGAGCAGGGCCGCCTGACGCTGCGGCTGATTGCCGCCTCGGCCGGTGGCCGTTGGGCCGGTGCGGAGAGACCACTATGAGCGGCAGAGCGTGGCAGGCATGGCTCGATGAGTCGGAGCGGCTGCTCGATCTGATCGTCGCCCATGGTGTCGGCGGCCTCGGTGGCGAGACACGGCGGCGTCTGCGCGATTGGGTGGCGCTGGCTGAGTTGCTGGGAATGGAGCGTTTCGCCACGCTCGGCCGCTGTCTGCTGGACGAGGCTTTACCGCTGGAGCAGCGCGCCAGCGCGGCACTCGACTGGTTGTGCTGGCAGACCGCATTGATGGCGCTGGAGCGAAGTGAAGAGAGATGAGTTTTCGGTAGGTAGGGCGGCCGGAGCATTGCCGCTTAAGTCGCACTCGGCATCCAGGCTCGTCTACTGCGTCCGTCCTTGGGAGCCGACTCCGAATTGCCTCTCAATGCGCTAAGGTCACTATCCGTTTGGGGATGGGAGAGGGATCGGGCGTCCTATTGAAGGCGAGAGAGTAGGCGAAGGGGTGATTGGTCGGAGAGGAGAGGGGGCATACTGAGGAGGAAGACATTTTAGAGGGATTTTTTTATTTTCGAACATAAACATCTTCAGTATTGAAAATGAAATTGCATGAAATTTTCATCTTTCCTGGCGCTCACAAAAAAACAACCCGGCACAAGGCCGGGTTGTTTCGTGTCGAACAGCCGGAACGCCACAGGGGCGTATAAGGCTTATTCGAAGTCCTTCAGTTCGGGGTAGTGACCGTGCCGGCGCTGACCGTCGCGGTTGCCACGCTGACCCTGGAAGTCGCCACGGTTGCCGCCGCCATAGCTGCGCTGCTCGCCACCTTGGCCGTAGCCCTGACGGTTGCCGCCGCCGTAGCTGCGCTGCTCGCCACCCTGGCCGTAGCCTTGACGGTTGCCGCTGCCGTAGCTGCGCTGCTCGCCACCCTGGCCGTAGCCCTGACGGTTGCCGCCGCCGTAGCTGCGCTGCTCGCCACCCTGGCCGTAGCCTTGACGGTTGCCGCCGCCGTAGCTGCGCTGCTCGCCACCCTGGCCGTAGCCCTGACGGTTGCCGCCGTAGCTGCGCTGTTCGCCACCTTGGCCGTAGCCCTGACGGTTGCCGCCGCCGTAGCTGCGCTGTTCGCCGCCCTGGCCGTAGCCTTGACGGCTGCTGCCTTCGCGATTGCCGCCGAAACGTTGGCCATCACGCGGCGGACGACGACCGCCGCCACCGAAACGCTCGCCACGACCGCCGCCGCTCTTCATGTTGCGCGGTTCGAAATGGGCTTTGAGGCCATCGAACGAGAACGGCTCGATGCTGCGGCCGACGAACTTTTCGATCCGCTTCAGCGCCGGCATTTCGTGCTTGGCGGCAAACGAGATGGCGATGCCTTCGCGACCGGCGCGGCCGGTGCGGCCGATACGGTGGACGTAGTCCTCGGCGAATTTGGGCAGGTCGAAGTTGACGACGTGGGTGATGCCGGCGACGTCGATACCGCGGGCGGCCACGTCGGTGGCGACCAGAATGTCGATTTCACCGCGCTTGAGTTTGGTCAGGGTGCGCATCCGCTCGCGCTGCTGCATATCGCCATGCAGTGCAGCGGCCTTGCGGCCCTGGGCGAACAGCTTGTCGGCCAGCGAGGCGGCGTCGTGCTTGGTGGCAGTGAAGATGATGGCCTGACCCAGACCTTCTTCGCCCAGCACACGTTCGAGCAGCTGCGACTTGTGGCCGATGTCGTCGGCGTAGTGGAGCTTCTCGACGATCTGCTCGTTGCGTTTTTCCGGCGGAGCGATTTCGATGCGCTCCGGCTCCTTGAGCAGGGTACGGGCCATCACGGCGATATTGTCATCGAGCGTGGCCGAGAACAGCGCGGTGACGCGTTCGGCCGGCAGCTTCTTGGCGATCTCGGCGATATCGTCACGGAAGCCGAGGTCGAGCATGCGGTCGGCTTCGTCGAGGACCAGCATTTCCAGCCGGGCAAAGTCGATGCGGCCGCGTGCCATCAGATCGAGCAGACGGCCGGGCGTGGCGACCAGAATCTCGAACGGGCTGGACAGCAGTTTGATTTGGGTGGGGTAGGGCATGCCGCCGACGATGGAGACCACCTTGCAGAAACGCATCTGGCGGCCATAGGTTTCAGCGGCACTTTTGATTTGGGCGGCAAGTTCGCGGGTCGGGGACAGCACCAGCATGCGCGGACCACGGCCCGGGCGCTCGGATTTTTCAGTCAGTCGCTGCAGGGCGGGCAGCATAAAGGCGGCGGTTTTGCCGGTGCCGGTGGCGGCACTGGCCAGCACATCGCGGCCGGCCAGCAGGCTCGGCACCGCAGCGGCCTGGATCGGGGTCGGCTGGGTGTAGCCGGCAGCGCTCAGGGCGTTCAGGATGGGTTGAGCGAGGCCGAGGTCGGCGAAGGTGGTTTGCGTCTGAGTCAAAGCGAAACTTCCTGAGTGACGGCTGGCGTGTCGCGATGCCAAACAAAAACCTGCCCTGCCGCTTGGGATAAAGCGGCCGGCGTGCCCAAGCGAAAAAAACAGGGCACTAGCTCGGCGACAAACGCTCAAGTCCGTGAATTGGGTCCGTAACAGGACCGTATTAAGCTGAGATCGAACGGGCTAAATGCCCAGATATGGATCGGCAGCGCCTGCATCGACGCTAACCGGTAACAGCGCGCAAAAACTACGGATTCGGCGCGGAGGTCAGGGACGATGAATACCGCGTCGGGTAACGCGAAGGTCGGCATTATGCTGAAAAATAAAGAGAAACACAAATGTTTCCTGCATGCGTTCGACAAAGCCATGCTAAAATCGCTGGCTTTTCAAGTAAATCATTCTTATCGAGCTGACCCATGAGCCGCGCGCTTCGTAACATCGCCATCATCGCCCACGTCGACCACGGCAAGACCACGATGGTGGACAAACTGCTGCAACAAGCCGGTACCTTCCGCGACAACCAACAGGTGGCCGAGCGCGTGATGGACTCCAATGACCTCGAAAAAGAACGCGGCATTACCATTCTGGCCAAGAATACCGCCGTCAATTTCGAAGGCACCCATATCAATATCGTCGACACCCCCGGTCACGCCGACTTCGGCGGTGAAGTCGAGCGGGTGCTTGGCATGGTCGATGGCGTGCTGCTGCTGGTTGATGCGGTCGAAGGTCCGATGCCGCAGACCCGTTTCGTGACCAAGAAGGCGCTGGCATTGGGTCTGCGCCCGATCGTCGTGATCAACAAGGTGGACCGTCCGGGCGCGCGTTGCGACTGGGTGATCAACCAGACCTTCGACCTGTTCGCCAACCTCGGCGCCAACGACGAACAGCTCGACTTCCCGGTGGTCTATGCCTCGGCCCTGAACGGCTTTGCCACCCTCGATCTGAATACGCCCTCCGACACCATGCGGCCGCTGTTCGAGACCGTGCTCAAGCACGTCCAGCCGCCCCAGGGTGATCCCGAAGCGCCGCTGCAACTGCAGATTTCCGCGCTCGACTACTCCACTTATACCGGTCGCCTGGGCGTCGGCCGCATCCGTAATGGCCGCATCAAGCCCGGTCAGTCGGTGGCGGTGATGAATGGCGACAGCCAGGTCGGCCAAGGCCGTATCAACCAGGTGCTGGGCTTCAAGGGCCTTGAGCGCGTGCCGGTCGATGAAGCCGAAGCCGGCGATATCGTGATCATCTCGGGTATCGAAGAAGTCGGTATCGGCGTCACCATCGCCGACCGCGAAACCCCGATCGGCCTGCCGCTGCTCAAGGTGGACGAGCCGACCCTGACCATGGACTTCCTGGTCAACTCCTCGCCGCTCGCCGGCACCGAAGGCAAGTTCGTCACCAGCCGCCAGATCCGTGACCGTCTGACCCGCGAACTGTTGGTCAACGTGGCGCTGCGCGTCGAAGACACCGACGACGCCGATGTGTTCCGCGTCTCGGGCCGTGGCGAGCTGCACCTCACCATTCTGCTGGAAAACATGCGCCGCGAAGGTTACGAGCTGGCAGTCGGCAAGCCGCGCGTGGTGTTCAAGGACATCGACGGCGAGCGTTGCGAGCCCTACGAAATCCTGACGGTCGACCTCGAAGACGGCCATCAGGGTGCCGTGATGGAAGAACTGGGCCGCCGCCGTGGCGAGCTACAGAACATGGAGTCGGACGGCAACGGCCGCACCCGCCTCGAATACCGGATTCCGGCCCGTGGCCTGATCGGCTTCCAGTCCGAATTCCTGACCCTGACCCGTGGTACCGGCCTGATGGCCCATATCTTCGACGAATACGCCCCGGTCAAGGCCGATATCCCGGGTCGGCGCAATGGCGTGCTGATCTCGCAGGAACAGGGCGACGCCGTGGCCTACGCGCTGTGGAACCTCGAAGATCGCGGCCGGATGTTCGTCAGCCCCGGCGACAAGCTGTACGAAGGCATGATCATCGGCATTCACAGCCGTGAGAACGATCTGGTGGTCAACCCGATCAAGGGCAAGAAGCTCACCAACGTGCGTGCCGCCGGCAAGGATGAAGCCGTGGTGCTGACCACGCCGGTCAAGCTGACGCTCGAATACGCCGTCGAATTCATCGATGATGACGAGCTGGCCGAAATCACCCCGAAATCGATCCGCCTGCGCAAGCGCCATCTGAGCGAAAACGACCGCAAGCGCGCTGCCCGCTTCGGCGACGCCTGATCGGCTTCACGCCAATAACGGCGTACCGGGAAACCGGTACGCCGTTTTTTTCGTCTGTGCCTGCCATAATCGATCGGTGGCCCCGCGTGGTCGTTCAAAAGCGGAGAGACGATGGAAAGCGTCGAAGCAGCCTTGCAGGCAATCGATGAGGAATGGGCGGCGCAGTTTACCGCGCCCGAAGCAGCACGGTTGGCGGCCGAGGCGGCTTGCCGTTCGGGTGATCCGGCCGGTGAGCCGTTTGCCCGTCTGCTGCGTCTGATGATCCGATTACGCCAGGACGGCGACGCCGAGGCAGCCGCCGAGTTGGCCTGGCTGCGGCGGCATATCCCCCCGCTCGGCAGCCCGGCCGCCTCATTGCGGTTGGCTGTCCTGGAAGTGATGGCCGAACCTGACCGGGCCGGGCGCCAGGTTCGGCTCGACGAACTGGCCGAGTCGCTGCGGCGCCACGGCGGCTGGGTCGGCCCGCTTGATCGGGCGCTGGCGGCCAATCTGCTTGGGGTCTGGCGCACCCACCATGGCGACGATCTGAGCGGCCTGCGCTATCTGTACCGGGCGCTTGAAGAGGCACGCGAAGCAGCCGTGCCGCAGATGGCCGTGATGGTGCACGGCAATCTGGGCGGCTTGCAGCGCGAACGCGGCAATCTGCTTGAAGCCAAGCAATTGCTCGAAGAAGGACTGACCCTGGCGCTCGAATCGGCGACCCCGGCCGTGGCGGCCACGCTGGCGGCCTTGCTGGGCGGCGTGTGTATCGATCTGGGCCAGTTCGACGAAGGCTGCAAACATTTCCTGCCCCATCTATGGGATGCCGAAGGCGGCGCTGCCCACCTGCATGGCCTGCCGCTCGGGGCGCTGCTGTGTGCGCTGGCAGGCCGCAAGGCCGAGGCGCGGGTCTATCTCGACCAGGCGCTGGCAGCCTTGCCCGAAGGGCGCGATCGGCTGTCCCATCTGGCCCGACTCCACGCCGCCTGGGCCGAGGCGCTCTTGATGCGTGAAGACGACCCGGCCGCTGCCCTGGCTGCGGTCGAGCGGGCACTGGCGCTGCTGGGGCGGCGGCCCGATGGCAACGTCACCCTGCATCTGTTGCCGCTGGCAGCCGAACTGCATGCCGCCGCTGGTCGGCATCGTGAGGCGTATGAACTGGCGGCCCGCCATATCCGTCTGGCGCGCGAGCGCACCGAGGCGGCCCGCTGGACTGCTCAGCTCACCCTTTCTGTCCGGCTGGAACTCGAACAACTCAGCCACCGCACCAAACTTGCCCGACTGGATGAACCGGCCGACAGTGCCCGTCTCGACGGTTTGCATGCCGAGCTGCGCGAGCGCGAACAGGAAATCGCCGCGCTGCGACGACAATTGGCCGAGCAGGCGATCCGTGATCCGCTGACCGGGCTGTTCAATCATCGTTATCTCGAAGAATCCCTGACCCAGGCACTGCGCCGCGCCGAGCGTGGCGGCGAGCCGCTTGGGGTGGTAATGCTCGATCTCGACCATTTCCAGGAAATCAACGACCGTCTGGGCCACAGTGCCGGCGACCGTCTGCTGGTCGAGCTGGCCCAGCTGCTGGCGCGTTCGCTGCGTGGCAGCGATGTGGCGGCTCGCTGTGGCGGCGGGGTGTTCTGCCTGATGCTGCCCAATACCCCGGCATCGGCCGTGGCCGCCAAGGTCGAGCGTCTGCGGCGCAGCTTTACCGCACTGGCGATCAGCACCGAGTTTGGTATGCAGCGGGGTTTCGATTTCTCGGCTGGCGTGGTGGCCTATCCCGAAGCCGCCTGCTCGCCGGCACTGCTGCTCGGCATGGCCGAGCGGGCACTATTCCAAGCAAAGCAGCTTGGCCGGGGACGGGTAGTGTGGCGTGAGGGCGAGATCGACGAGGCGCTTGGAGAGAAATTTTTGTGACATTGTTTTATTTTGAAATGCCAGACTGGAATTGCCATATATAGCTATAAGGTAATAAATCTGCCTGGACGCCATCCTGGTCTGCCAGTCACTGCCAATTCCGGTCATTTCTGGCAGGAATTTTGTAGAAAAGGTTTTATTACCGCATTTCCCCCTTCCGCCATCTCGTTCGACTTCCAGCAAAAATTCCCTCCCTATGCCCATGCACTTTTCGCATTGTAGATATTTATTGATTTCTAATATTCAAGGCATGGAACGACCGTTGTGCCAAGCCAGACAGCGAATGAATTCGGGAAAGCGGAAATTGTGTAATGTAATGATTTTTATTGGGAATTTTTCGTTTTTTCGCGTGCTGGCAGTTTATTGGTAAAAATACTTGGTACGAATGTTTCCGTTTGTCATGGGGGGATGACTTGGGTAGGATGCGCACCTGTTTTTACCATCGCATCCAGGTATCTGACTGGGTGTTCGATTTATGGAATCGGGGGGATTTCCAATGTTTATGAAGCAAACCATGATTGCCCTGCTGATGGCAGGTTTAGTGGCCGGTTGTGCCAGCAGCAATTCTTCGGGCGGGCAGAAGTCGTCGGGCAAGAGCGGGGATTCGGCCGCGGCCGGACAGGTGGTGGGTGGCGTGCTGGGTGCGGTCGCCTCCGGCAAGGAAGCACAAGGCGGCAGCGAAGGCAACAAGGCCGGTGCTGCGCTCGATGTCTTCAATGCGGCAACCTTGAGCGAAGACGATGTCAAGAATCTTACTAAGCAGTACGTTCGTTATTCCGACAGCACCAACCGCATCGCTCCGCCGGGCAATAAATACGCCAAGCGCTTGGCCAAGCTGACCAGCCGCCATCAACGTGAAGATGGCCTCAAGCTCAACTACAAGGTCTATCTGTCGCCCAATGTGAACGCCTTTGCTACTGCCGACGGCAGCATCCGCGTCTATTCGGGCCTGATGGATCTGATGACCGACGACGAACTGCGCAGTGTGATCGGCCACGAAATCGGCCACGTCAAACACAAGCACAGCGCCAATGCCATCCGCACCGCCTACCTGGCCTCGGCCGGCCGCAAGGCCCTGGCAGCCAACAGTGGCGTCGCCGGCCGTCTGGCCGAGTCGGAACTGGGCGCGCTCGGTGAAGCCATCCTCAATAGCGGCTTCTCGCGCAGCCAGGAAACCGAATCCGACGATTACGGCTTCGAATTCATGAAGAAGTACAAGTACAACGCCGCAGCAATGGAAACTGCCTTCCGCAAGCTGGCCGGCCTGTCGGGCCGCTCGGGCGGTATGTCGCAAGTGCTGTCTACCCATCCCGATCCGGGCGCACGTGCCGATCGCGTCAAAGCCAAGCTCGGCACCAAGTAAGATACTGTCCGTCGGCTGAGCCGGTAGACGTTGTAGAACAAGGCGACCTTCCTGGGTCGCCTTGTTTGTTTTTGGAGCGAGCGGTGAAGCAGGCCGCTCGGGTCTGGCTCGGACGCGAAGTGAGCGCCATTGGTCGAGGCCGGAATGGAGGAGATGGCGCTGGCAAGATTGGTCGGATGATTGGGCGTTGTCTGGCTGATCTGGATGGGATGCTGGGTTGCTGTTGATAAGGTGAAGGCGGATATTATTTATTTATGTTTCCGTTGCTTTCTAAATGTGGAAAACAAATTGCACAAAAGTTTTATTTTTGTCAGGAAGGCTTGTTGATAGGGCTGGAGGCGATAATCCTGTTGAAGACGTCCGATCCTGTCGGGCGTCATGAATTCTGCCGCGTTCGTCTGGGAAGGGAAGGGCGGGAACCTGCATTGCTGAACAAGTTTTCAGTGTTCTGTAGATCAAACACTTTTGTCCGGCCACCGTTGTGGTACGGGTGAGCTGTGAGTGGTCCTGGGGTCTCCGGCAGACCATTGAAAATCAATGGCTTGAATTCGACGGCCTTCCATCAAAGCCTGATTCTCATCCGTCATTAATTCGAGCGCTTGCTTGACAATCTGTCATGGCAAAAGTATGTTTCAAACAATCGTTTGATCGAACTAGGCGTGCGTGCTTCAATAAAAAAGGCGGTACGCCGACGCTCGCGACGAAGGAGACAGATTGAAGGCCATGAACGGGACCGGAGAAACCAAGCAGTTCGACACCGCTACCCGCATTCTCGATGCGGCCGAGGTGCTGTTCGTTGAACACGGTTTCGAGGCGACTTCGATGCGGATGATCACTCAGCGCGCCGAAGTGAACCTTGCAGCCGTCAACTACCACTTCGGCAGCAAGGATGCGCTGTTCCAGGGTGTCTTCACCCGGCGGCTCACCCCGCTCAACGAACTGGCGGTATCGAATCTGGATCAGCTCGAACGCGCCGCTGCGGGTAAACCGCTAGCGGTTGAAGCCATTGTCGGCGCCTTTATGGGCGCAGCCCTCGAAATTGCCCACGACCCCAAACGGGGCGGTGTGATCTTCGTGCGCTTGCTGAGCCGGACCTTTATCGAACCGCATCCGGTGCTGAAGGAGACGCTGCCACGGCATTACGCCGAACTGGTGGGGCGCTACGCCAGCGCATTCGGCCGTGCCCTGCCGCAATTGGGCGAAGCCGAACTGCAATGGCGGATCAACTTCGCATTCGGTGTGATCTTCAACGCCTTTGCCGGCAACAACATCCTGCGTCTGTTCAGCCAAGACGTGGTGATCAATGCGCGCGACCCGCGCCTGATCGCCACCTATCTGGTGCCTTTCGTCGTCGCCGGCCTGACTGCGCCCAGCGGGGCGCAGTCGGCCTGAATGGCCGCCACGGTTTTTAGTAGTTAAAGCAAGTATCTGGAAGGAAAGACTCCTATGGCCCTGACCCTTTTGATTGTGGTCCTGGCGATTCTGGCGCTCGGCTATTTGCGTGCGCCTCTGATCGTTTGGACTGCCGCCGCCCTGGGCGGCATCGCCTACGGCGTATTCGCCGGCGGCTGCCATATCGGCTGGCTGATCGGTGCCGCCGTGATCGCCGCTGTCCTCAACCTCAAACCGCTGCGCCGCGCACTGCTGACCGGCCCGATCTTCGGCGTGTTCAAGAAGATCACCCCGGCCATGTCGCAAACCGAGCAGGAAGCCATCAATGCCGGTACCGTCTGGTGGGATCGCGACCTGTTCAGCGGCAAGCCCGACTACCAGCGCCTGCACCAGTTCCCGGCCCCGAAGCTCAGCCCCGAGGAGCAGGCCTTCCTCGACGGTCCGACCGAAGAGCTGTGCCGCATGATCGACGACTGGAAGATCACCCATGAACTGAAGGATCTGCCGCCCGAAGTGTGGCAGTTCATCAAGGACAAGGGCTTCCTCGGCATGATCGTCAAGAAACAGTACGGCGGCCTGGAATTCTCCAACTATGCCCACGCCCGCATCGTGACCAAGATCGCCACCCGTGGCGGTACAGCGGCCGTGTCGGTGATGGTGCCCAACTCGCTCGGCCCGGGCGAACTGCTGCAACACTACGGCACCGAAGCCCAAAAGAACTACTATCTGCCGCGCCTGGCCAAGGGCGTGGAAGTGCCTTGCTTTGCCCTGACCAGCCCCTACGCCGGCTCCGACGCCGGTGCCATCCCCGACTTCGGTGTGGTGTGCCGTGGCTCCTATACCGACCCGCGTACCGGTGAGCAGCACAACGACGTGCTGGGTATCCGCGTCACCTGGGAAAAGCGCTGGATCACGCTGGCGCCGGTGGCCACCATCCTCGGTCTTGCCTTCAAGCTGTACGACCCGGATCGCCTGCTCGGCGACAAGGAAGACGTGGGCATCACCTGTGCCCTGGTGCCGACCGAACACGTCGGCGTGCAGATCGGCCGTCGTCATTGGCCTGGTGGTTCGGCCTTCATGAACGGCCCGACCTGGGGTCGCGATGTGTTTATTCCGCTGGACTGGATCATCGGCGGCAAAGCCTACGCCGGCCAAGGCTGGCGCATGCTGGTCGAGTGTCTGTCGGTCGGTCGATGCATCTCGCTGCCGGCCATGTCGGTGGCCTCGGGCAAGTACGCCAGCTTCGTCACCGGTGCCTATGCCCGGATCCGCGAACAGTTCGGTCTGTCGATCGGCAAGTTCGAAGGCGTGGACGAGGCCATGGCACGCATCGGCGGCATGACCTACCAGATGGATTCGGCCCAGCGTCTGGCGCTGACTGGCCTTGACATGGGCGAAAAGCCCTCGGTGCTGTCGGCCATCCTCAAGTATCACAACACCGAACGCATGCGTAAGGTGCTCAACGACGCGATGGACATCCACGGCGGCAAGGCCGTCGTGCTCGGGCCGCGCAACTATCTGGCCCGTGGCTATCAGTCGATTCCGATCGGTATCACGGTCGAAGGCGCCAATATTCTGACCCGTAGCATGATCATCTACGGCCAGGGCGCGATCCGTTGCCATCCGTTTGTGCTGCGTGAAATGAAGGCGGCACTGTCTAACAACGCCGCCGAGTTCGATGATGCCTTTATCGGCCATATCGGCTTTGTCGGCTCCAATGTGATCCGCTCGCTGGTGCTGGGTCTCACCGGGGCCCGCATCGCCGGCAGCCCGCGTTCGGGCGCCACGGCACAGTACTACCGCGATATCACCCGTTTCAGCTCGGCCTTTGCCCTGTTGTCGGATATGGCGATGTTCAGCCTGGGCGGTTCGCTCAAGTTCCGCGAAAAGCTGTCGGCCCGTCTGGGCGATATGCTGTCGGCGCTGTATCTGGCCACTGCTGCGCTCAAGCGCTTCGAAGACGACGGCGCTCCCAAGGCCGACCTGCCGCTGGTGAAGTGGGCGGTCGAGCAGGCACTGTACGACTGCCAGCAGGCTATCGACGGCTTCCTCGACAACCTGCCCAACCGTCTGCTCGGTCTGGCGCTGCGTCCGCTGATCTTCCCGCTGGGCCGTCACTTCAAGCCCGCTTCGGACAAGACCGGCACCGAAATCGCCCGTCTGCTGATGGAGCCGGGCGAAGTGCGCGATCGCCTGACCCGCGACGTGTTTATCCCCGAGTCGGAAAACGATGCAGTCGGCGTACTCAACCACGCGCTCAAGGCCCATATCGCCGCCGAGGCGACCGAAGCCAAGCTACGCAAGCTGCAACGCGACGGCAAGTTCAAGGCGCTCAACGCCAAGGGCCGGCTCGACGAGGCGCTTCAGGGCGGGATGATCACCCAGGCCGAGTTCGACATGGTTACCCGGGCTCGTCGTCTCAAGCGTGAAGTCATCATGGTGGATGATTTCGACTACACGCTGACTCATCACGACACCCAGTTGTCCGAGCGTCAGCCGGTCTAAGGGTCGTGTCGTATCGGCGCTGCGCCGTGGCGGGCGGGGCGGCGCCGAGCAAGCGCGCGCTATGCAGGCTATGTTATGCTCGCGCCAGCTTCTGCGGCCGCCGCTTTCTGAGGCGGCCGCCTATAAAAACAAAATTCCCGCCAACCACCACTTCCATCAAGGAGCGAATACGATGAGGAAGAATCACGCATTGCGCCTGTCGGCCCTGTTGATCGGCGCCGCGTTTGCCTCTCAAGCCTATGCATCTGGCTACCATTTCGGTACCCAGTCGGTCAGTGCCCAGGGCACGGCCAACGCCAGTGGTGCTGCGGCTGAAGACGCTTCTACCGTGTTCTACAATCCCGCCGGCCTGTCCTATCTGAAGGGCACCAGCGTATCCGGCGTGCTCAATATCGTGCTGCCGAGCGGCGACTACCGCGACCGTGGCAGCCACACCCTGGCGCTGCCGGGGATCGCTCCTAACGGTTATTCGACCGGCGGCGGCAATGGTGGCGATTTCGTGAAGCCCACCGCCGTGCCGCATGCCTATATGGCACATCAGGTCAGCGACAAGCTGGCCTTCGGCTTTGGCCTGTTCGTGCCGTTCGGTTCCAAGACCAAATACGACGACAACTGGGCCGGCCGCTACAACGTGATCGAAACCGAGCTCAAGACCATTGCGCTCAACCCCTCGTTCTCGTTCAAGGTCAGCGACGGCTTCAAGATCGGCGGCGGTATCACCGCCCAACATATCGAAGGCAAGCTCAAGAAGGCTGCCGACTTCGGTACCGGTGCCGTCGGCCTGCTCGGCGGCACGCTGACCGCGCCGCAACTGGCCCAACTGGCTCCGCTGCTGGCCGGCAACCCGGCCTTCTCGGGCAATGTGAAGGTCAAGGGCGACGACTGGGGCTTTGGCTGGAACCTCGGCATGATGTTCGACGTTGATCCGAGCTTCCGTGTCGGCCTCGCCTACCGCTCCAAGATCCGCCACGAACTCGCCGGCCATTCCGACTGGACCGTGCCCCAAACCTTTGGCAACCTGGCCCAGTTGGGCGCTGCCGGCGCCATCGTCCAGGCTCAGCTCAATGCGCTGTACTCCGACAGCGGTGCCGATCTGGCCGTCGATACGCCCGAGTCGCTGTCGTTGTCGTTCCATAAGCAGTTCACCGACCGCTTTGCGCTGATGGGCGATATCACCCGTACCGGCCATGCGCGCTTCCAGGAACTGCGCATCGACTTCCATAACACCCTGGCCGATTCCAATACTCCAGAAAACTGGGGCGATACCACCAAGGTCTCGTTGGGCGGCACCTACAAGATGTCCGACCAGCTGTTGCTGCGGGCTGGCTTTGCCTACGACAACTCGCCGGTGAACGACGGCAACCGTACCCCGTCGATCCCCGATGCCGACCGCAAGTGGTTCTCGATCGGCGCCAACTGGGCGATGTCGAAGGACAGCTCGCTCGATGTGGCCTATTCCTATGTCCACGTCGGCAAGCCTTCGATCAACAACTACGACAATGGCGGCCTGGCCAACGGTGCTTGCGATCGTCTGCGCAACACCTCGAGCTGCGCCACCATCATCGGTGAATACGACGTCAAGTCCAGCATCCTGGGCGTGCAGTACAACTACCGCTTCTAAGCGGCGCTGCCGCGGCCGGTCCGGACGTGGCACAAATAGACCGGACGCGCTGTTGGCGCGTCCGGCATCGAATGCCGCAGCCTTGGCTGCGGCTTCGCCGGATCGATTGCTTCCCGGCCGGGTTGGGAAAATCCAATCGCCCTGTCTTGCCAAGTTACCAAGCAAGCGCTAGGCTGAAACAAACGTTTGAAGACGGTGGTCTATGATCATGGATACCGTCGCAGCGGTTGGATTTTGCGAGCCCCCCGAATCGCCCTGCGGCGATGGCAGTGGTGACGCTACGATCGCTTCATCGAGATTGACCTGACAATCGAGGAACCCCATGTCTCAGAACAAATTCATCGTCCGTAAGGTCGCCGTGCTCGGCGCCGGCGTGATGGGCGCGCAGATCGCCGCCCACCTCGCCAACGCCGGCGTCGAACCCATTCTCTTCGACCTGCCTGCCAAAGAAGGCAACAAAAACGGGATCGTGCTGAAGGCGATCGAAAACCTGAAAAAGCAGAATCCTGCGCCGCTGTCGTCGAAGAGCCGTGCCGACTATATCCGTCCGGCCAACTACGACGACCATCTGGAACTGCTCAAGGAATGCGATCTGGTGATCGAAGCGATCGCCGAACGGATGGACTGGAAGCTCGGCCTCTATGAAAAAGTTGCCCCCCATCTTGGCGCCGACACCATCTTCGCCACCAATACCTCGGGCCTGAGCATCAACAAGCTGGCCGAAGGCTGCCCTGAGTCGATGCGTTCGCGCTTCTGCGGCATCCACTTCTTCAACCCGCCGCGCTATATGCATCTGGTGGAAATCATCCCGTGCGCCACCAGCGACAGCGTGATGCTCGACCGCCTGGAAGAATTCCTGGTCACGACGCTGGGCAAGGGCGTGATCCGTGCCAAGGACACCCCCAATTTCGTCGCCAATCGCATCGGCGTCTACTCGATGCTGGCCTGCATCCACAATGCCCAGAAATTCGGCATCCGCTTCGATGTGGTCGATGACCTGACCGGCCCGCGTCTGGGCCGTCCGAAGTCGGCGACCTTCCGTACTGCCGATGTGGTGGGTCTCGATACCTTCGCCCATGTGGTCAAGACCATGGACGACACGCTGCCCAACGATCCGTGGCACGCCCTGTTCAAGTCGCCCGAGTGGTTGCAGAAGCTGATCACCGCCGGCGCCCTCGGTGCCAAGACCAAGGTCGGCATCTACAAGAAGGAAGGCAAGACCAAGCTGGTGCTCGACCCGGCGTCGGGCGAGTACGTCGAAGCCAACAAGAAGGGCGACGACGCGGTCAAGGAACTGCTGAAGATCAAAGACCCGGCCAAGCGCTTTGCCAAGCTGCGCGAGTCGTCCAATCCGGAAGCCCAGTTCCTGTGGGCCTGCTTCCGCGATGTGTTCCACTATATCGCCTACCATCTGGCCGACGTGGCCGAGAATGCCCGCGATGTCGATTTCGCCATCCGCTGGGGCTTCGGCTGGAGCGAAGGCCCGTTCGAAACCTGGCAATCGGCCGGTTGGAAACAGGTGGCCCAGTGGGTCAAGGAAGACATCGACGCTGGCAAGACCATCGTCAACGCCCCGTTGCCGGCCTGGGTCGAGCAGCGCGACGGCGTGCACCAGACCGACGGTTCCTACAACCCGAGCCGTGACAGCGTGGAGCCGCGCTCGGCCCTGGCGGTCTACAAGCGTCAGCTGTTCCCGGCCCGCCTCAAGGGCGAAGCCGAGCCGAGCTACGGCGAGACCGTGTTCGAGAACGACGGTGTGCGCGCCTGGACCTACGGTGGCGACGATGTGCTGGTGGTGTCGTTCAAGTCCAAGGCCCACTCGATCGGCCCGGCCGTGCTCGAAGGCGTCAACAAGGCGATCGAACTGGCCGAGCAGCGCTTCAAGGGTCTGGTGATCTGGCAGACCGAAGAGCCGTTCTCGGTCGGGGCTGATCTGTCGAGCATGCTGCCGGCCTTTATGTCGGGTGACTGGGGCGCGATCGACAATATGGTCGCCGAGTTCCAGAAGACCTCGATGCGCATCCGCTACAGCCAGATTCCGGTGGTCGCGGCGACGCAAGGCTATGTGTTCGGCGGCGGCTGCGAATTCGTGCTCCATTGCGACCGCGTGGTGGCGGCACTGGAAAGCTATATCGGCCTGGTCGAAGTGGGCGTGGGCCTGCTGCCCGGCGGCGGCGGCTGCAAGGAATTCGCGCTGCGTGCAGCCCAGGAAGCCAAGGGTGACCTGTTCGCCTCGCTCAAGGACTACTACATGAACATCGCCATGGCCCAGGTGGCCAAGAGCGCCGAGGAAGGCCGTGATCTCGGCTTCCTGCGCAAGGCCGATGTGGTGGTGTTCAACCAGTACGAGCTGCTCCATGTGGCCAAGCAGCAGGTGATCGCGCTGGCTGAGTCGGGCTATCGTCCGCCGCTCAAGGTCAAGGGCTTCCCGGTAGCCGGCCGTGCCGGCGCAGCCTCGATCCGTGGCCAGCTGACCAACATGCTCGAAGGCGGCTTTATCAGCAAGCATGACTACTACATCGGCGCCACTATCGCCGATGTGATGACCGGTGGCGATGTCGAAGCCGGCACGCTGGTCGATGAGCAGTGGATTCTCGATCTCGAGCGCAAAGCCTTTATGACGCTGCTGAAGAACGAGAAGACCCAGGAGCGCATCGCCTACATGCTGCAAAACAACAAGCCGCTGCGTAACTGATCAGGCCAGCGCCTCCCGTGGAACGCATCGCCTCCGCCCGAGCGGGCGGGGGCCGGGGCGGGGCAGGACCCCGCCGCAAGATTGGAGAATCCGAAATGAGCAAGCAAATCCAGGAAGCCTATATCGTCGCCGCCACGCGCACGCCGGTCGGCAAGGCCCCGCGCGGCATGATGCGCTATGTGCGCCCCGACGACATGCTGGCCCACTGTATCCGTGAAGCAATGGCCCAGGTGCCGGCGCTCGACAAGAGCCTGGTCGAGGACGTGGTGGCCGGCTGTGCCTTCCCCGAAGCCGAGCAGGGTCTCAATATGGCCCGTATCTCGGCGCTGCTGGCCGGCCTGCCCGATACGGCCGGCGGCCTGACCATCAACCGCTACTGCTCCTCCGGCATCAATGCCGTGCAGATTGCCGCTGACCGCATCCGCACCGGCGAAGCCGATGTGATGATCGCCGGTGGTGCCGAGTCGATGTCGCTGGTGCCGATGATGGGCAACAAGATCGCCCTGAACCCGGAAATCTTCGCCAAGGACGAAAACGTCGCCATCGCCTACGGCATGGGTCTGACTGCCGAGAAGGTGGCCGAGCAGTGGAAGGTCAGCCGCGAAGACCAGGACGCCTTTGCGCTCGAATCGCATCGTCGCGCCATGGCCGCTATCCAGTCGGGCGAGTTCCGCGACGAGATCAGCCCGCTCAAGGCGATCTATCGCAACCCGAATCTGGAAACCGGCGAAGTGTCGATCATCGAGAAGCTGCTCGATACCGACGAAGGTCCGCGCCCCGACACCACCCTCGAAGGTCTGGCCAAGCTCAAGACCGTGTTTGCCGCCAAGGGCTCGGTCACGGCCGGTAACAGCTCGCAGATGTCCGACGGCGCCGGCGCCGTGGTGCTGGTCAGCGAAAAGATCCTGAAGCAGTTCAACCTCGAACCGCTGGCCCGCTATGTCGGTTTCGCCGTCAAGGGCGTGCCGCCGGCCATCATGGGTATTGGTCCGAAGGAAGCGATCCCAGCTGCACTGAAGGGTGCCGGCCTGACGCTGGCGGATATTGCCTGGATGGAACTCAACGAAGCCTTTGCCGCACAGGCGCTGGCCGTGATCCGCGACCTGGGCCTCGATACCAGCCGCGTCAACCCGCTGGGCGGCGCCATTGCGCTGGGCCACCCGCTGGGCGCGACCGGTGCGATCCGTACCGCTACCCTGGTGCACGGCATGCGTCGTCGCGGCATGAAGGGCCAGCACGGTATGGTGACGATGTGTATCGGTACCGGTATGGGTGCCGCTGGCATTATCCAGTCGCTGTAAGCGGCGGCATCGTCGCGAAAAGCCGGTTGACCGCGAGGTTTGCCGGCTTTTTTCTTGCTGCGGCCCAGCAAAGGGTTCGGCTATGATGCGGTCATTCAGCGGCCGCAGACGGTCATCCCTATAACACTGCTTCGAAGGAGAACAATCGATGAAGAATCGGATCGCCCTGTTTGCCCTGTTGCTCAGCCTGAGTGCCGGTGCTGCCGAGATCGGCGGCGTCAAGGTCGACGATGCCGCCAAGGTCGGTGGTCAGGATCTGGTCCTCAACGGCGGCGGCATTCGGGTCAAGTTCGGCATTGCCAAGGTCTATGTCGCTGCCCTCTACGCCGCCCAGAAAAGCAAGGACGGCGATGCCGTGGTCAACGCTGCCACGCCGCGCCGCATTTCGCTGACCATGCTGCGCAACGTCAATGCGGACGATCTGCACGAGTCGCTGATGGATGGACTCAAGGAGAATTCGAGCGAAGCCGAGATGGCCGCCCTGGCGCCCAAAATCAAGGAAATGAACGCCATCTTCGCCGCGGTCAAGGAGGTCAAGGAAAAGGATGTGGTCCTGCTCGATTTCCTGCCGGGCAAGGGTACCCAGATCACCGTCCGGGGTCAGGTCAAGGATGTGATCGCCGGAGACGATTTCTCCCGCGCCTTGATGCGGATCTGGCTGGGCAGAAAGCCGGTCAGTTCCGATCTGAAGAAGGGCATGCTGGGCGGCTGATTACGCCGGCAAAGCCCAAAAAAAATCGCCGCTCGATTCGGAGCGGCGATTTTTTTTGAGGTTCGCCAGTTCCTTGTGCAGTTGGTTTTTGGCGAGCTTGCGCTTGGCTTTGTTCGTCTTGTCGTGGACGCCGCCTTTCTTCAGATAAGGCGACAGGCCGAGCGGATTGCGCGGCTTGATCAACATGGGCTTACTCCAGGGTGACTCAGGTAAAAGACGCAGCAGTCTGCCCGGTCGTGGGACTGACGTCAAGCTATGGGGCGCCTTAATGTCAAGAATCCCATTTTTTGTTGTGCTTGGACATAAAAATATATTTATTTGATAAATATTGCACCTTATCTTGCAGATGTTTTGCTGAATATTTTCATTTGTACTCCACTCCACCTCAGCCACGCAGACTCTTCTTCCCATCCAGCCGCTCACGCAGATGCGGCCGCTGCACCTGGGCCGTCAGGCCAAGCCGATGCAGCAGGGCATACAGACCCGAGCTGGAATAACTGATGCCATAGGTCTCCCTGAGCCAGGCGCGCAAGGTATTGCCGGTCCAGCAGGAAATGCCCAGCGAGGGCGGCGGGCCGTCCTTGATGCATTGCCGCAGCCCCGCTTCCTGCTCGGCATTGAGCTTGGGTGGCGCTCCTGAGCGGGTCCGGTCGCGTAGACCGGGCAGCCCCTCGGCGTTGTAGCGGTGTATCCAGGCCCGCAATTGACTTTTCTCCAGCCCGAACAGGCCGGCTGTCTCCAGCACGTTATGGCCCAGCCGCAAATGCCGGATTGCCAACAAGCGTGATCGCACCCGACCTTCCGGCTCGTGCCGGGCAGCAGTCTCCAACTCGTCCATGGGAACCGCGTCGCTGATGACAAGGCGTGGCTGAGGCATGGGGCGACTCCAACAAGGGGGCGATGAAATGAGTTTAGTAAGTTTGCGAGCCATGTCAGTGCAGGAAACGGGGAATGATTGGCAAAAAGAAGCCCGCTAAATCCTGCACTTGCCACCGCTTTCGACAATTCGCTCCCACTGTCTGCCTAAAACCCTCCACCTCCTCCGCTCAGCTGGCCGCTCGCTGGCCGATCCGGCCGGCAAGAAGCCGGTCAGCGTACTTTTCCACGGTGGCGGCTCCAGCGCGGACACTGGCCCATCTCCGCAAACCCCGAAGTCTGATCGGCCAGGCAACCAGCATTGCTGGCGGCTCCGCTGGCAACGGCAATGCCTCCATCAAGTACCGCTGAGCGAGCCGGCTTGGAGCCGAGCTCAGGTCGGCCGGAAGCGGTTATCCGCTAAATCCTGCTCCCGCTGCTTCGTCCTTATCAGGGCAGGACCACTACAACGGTTGAGTTAGAAGGAGGAATAGAGATGGGACGTTTTGAAGGGCAGGGATCAAACGAATACGATCAGCGCATCCGCCGCTTGATCCCGGGTTATGCGCTGCTTCATGAGCTGTCGCAGGCGCAGTTGCTGACCCGTTTGCCGCAAGAGGCCGAGATTCTGGTGGTCGGGGCCGGCACCGGCAGCGAAATTCTGTTATTGGCAGCGCAACGACCGGCCTGGCGGTTCATCGCGGTCGATCTGTCGGCGGATATGCTGGCGATTGCCCGGCAACGATTTATCGAGGCGGGAATAGTGGATCGGGTGCAGCTCCATAGGGGCGAGCTTGCCAGCCTGCCTTTCACCACCCCCGCCGATGCCGCCTTGCTGCTGCTGGTGCTCCACTTTATTCCTGGCTTTGCGGACAAACAGGCGCTGACCAGCGCGATTGCCCAGCGCCTCAAGCACGGCGCGCCACTGTTGACGGCTGATCTGATGCGTCCTGCCGACCCGCTGGAGCGCACCATCCACGGCAGTGCTTCGGCTTTATTGGGACTGACGCCCGATGGCGTGGCGACGATGCTGGCAAGGCTGGAGAGCGATTTCTACCCGCTCGATACGGCAGAGCAGCGGATGCTGTTCGAGAATGCGGGCTTTATCGATGCTGTGCCGTATTTCCAGGCGCTGAGCGTGCAGGGGTGGGTGGCTTTGCGGCGCTGAGGGCGGCCGTACAGGATTGGTCGGGCTTCGACTCCCTAGCGCTTCCCCCGGCACTGCCGGGGGGCTGATCGGCAGAACCAGAGGTTTTGTGTTTAAAGCGGAGTCGCCGTTAGCGCCTTTTCCTCTCAATCGGCGTTCCCAGCAACGCTGCTTGCTCGGCCTAAACCTGACGTGCCATATCCAGTTCCACCGATGCCGAGTTTTCCGGAGATCTGCTAAGCACTGGTTGAGTGTCACGGCTGCGCTTTGGGGGCGGGATGCGCTGACGCCGGATTGGCTGCCAATACGCTAGGCCGGTTTATGCAGGGTATCGAGCAGGCGGCGGAATTGCAGTCGGAACGGCTCGGCCGAGAAGGCGCTGATGCGCTCGATATGGCGGCCAAGGAAGGGTTCGCGGCGGACCAGCGACAGAAAGCGCGGGACGCGAATCGCCGAGTTGATCAGGGTGCCGCGTTCGGCGCTGATCACGCCGCAGTAGAAAGTCACTTGCAACAGGGCACGGAAGGCCACGGTTTCATTGGGGTCGCGCACCATATCGAGCAGCAGCCGCTCGGCGGCCGGGCCTTGCTGCGGGCGCAGCAGTGAAGCGAGGCAGATGCGCCAGTTGGCGGGCCGTTTGCTCCACTGCAATTCGAGTTCGATCCAGTCGGCGTAAGAGAATTGGCCCAGCCAATTTTCTGCCGCCTCGTATGGGCCGTCGTTGGCCTCGTCCATCGAGACAATGTCGGCATCGCGCAGACAGTTGTCGAACTGCTTGAATTTCATGATGTTGCTCATCAGATGACCTTCGCTTCACAGATACCTTGGCTGCATCGGTTCGGTGCCAAACCGGGTATTTTGTCACTTTTGCAAGAATTTCTTATTCTATTGGCTAAATACCTTGCAGTTATTTTGCACAATATTTTCTATATAAATGGCCGGTTCAATCGCCGTGGCGGAATTTGCTGATTTCCTGCTGTAGTCGCTCGGTCAGGCCATGGAGGCTTTCCGAGCCGTGGCGCATGCGCTGGGTAGCCAGATGGCTCTCCTCACTCATTCCGGCGATGCGCTCGACTTGTCTGGCGATTTCGACCGTACCGAGCTTGTGCTCGCGCAAAGCATCGGCGATCGCGGTGATGGCCTGCCCCTCGGCTTCGGCATCGCGCAGAATCTCCGCGATGGCGGTGCCGGCCTGGCCGGCCAGGGTGCTGCATTCCTGAACACGCGCCATGGTATTGCCCATGCTCTGGACTGCCTCGCTGCCGTTCTTGCCGATCCGGCCGGCCATGGCCTGGATATCGACCGTCGCGAGTGCCGTGCGTTCGGCGAGCTTTCTGACTTCATCGGCCACCACCGCAAAGCCGCGGCCGGCTTCACCTGCACGGGCCGCTTCGATGGCGGCGTTGAGGGCCAGCAGATTGGTCTGCTCGGCGACGGCCTTGATGACCGATACCACCGAATCGATCTGTGCCGCATCGCTGCCCAGCGTCTGGACTTTGGCCGCCGCGGCATTGACCGCCTGCTCGACCGAACCGATACGTTCCACCGTACTGCGGATCTGCGAAGCGCCGTCCTGGGCCAGTTTGCGGGTCTGCTCGCCCAGTTGATGGGCTTGTTGGGCGCTGTCGCTGATATGGCCGATGCTGTCGGTGATCTGCTGGATGGCGGCAGCCATCGAGCTGGTGGCGTCGTTGCCGCGATGCGATAGCTCGGCGGTCTGGCTGGAGATGCCGGCCATGCTATGGGCCTCGTCGCGCACTTCGGCCACGGCCTGGGAGGCAGTGCGGACCAGGGCGCCGATGCTGCTGATCAGGGCGTTGTAGCTGGCGGCGATCTTGACGTTGATGCTATGGAGCAGCCAGAGACTGGCCACTGCCGCTGCCAGCAGCACCAGCACGATGGTGGTCAGGGTGCCGATGCGGGCGCTACGGTAGTCCTCCTGCGCCGTAGCGAAATTGCGACCGCCTTCGCGCAATTGCAGTTCGACCAGTTTGCTGATGGCATCGGAGACCGGGTCGATCGAAGGGTAGAGCTGCTGGCGCGCCAGCCGGTCGATTTCGGCGGCATCCTGTTTTTCCAGGGCGGCGTCGATGGCGCTGGTAAGGGTGTCGGCGCGGCCGGTGGCGGCGTTGGCCACTTCGACCAGTTGTTGTTCTTCGGGCAACACCACTTGGGTGCGGTAGCGCTGCCAATGCTCGCTGATGCGCCGCCGTGCTTCGGCCAGATTGGCACGCGCCTGGGCCGGAGTGATGGAGCCGTGGTTGGCTTTGTGGGTGGTGTCAACGATATTGACCGCGTACATATCCGCCACCACCTTGAGATCGTTGAGCGGCAGCATGCGCGAGCGGTGGGTTTGCTCAAACCAGTGATTGATACGCTGCTGGGTATACAGACTGTGCAATCCCAGAGCAGCGATGACCACCAACAGACCGCCTACCAGAACGATCAGCTTGCTGCGTATCTTCACGGTCTTTCTCCAGTCCGAAGCGAACGATGTTCATCACCCGTTTCCCGCGCTGGTATCGGGTCGGTTGTTTATATAATATTTTTATTAAAAAATGCAAATGTCATTGTCTGGTGGCTTGCAAGGCTGAGCTGACAATGAGGCGATTTCTTTGAAAAAAAACGATTCATCGCGCCGTCAATTGCCATTTTTATAGCAGTGCGAGGCGGGCTTTTCCGGTCAAACTTTGATATGAAGCAAGATACGGCTGGGGCGGACTGCTTACAGTTGCCGTTTTCCTATATTCCCCCGCTCCATGGCCATTACGCTTTATGAAGACGGCGACCACCGTTGCCTGCTGTTTTCCGATCTGGTTGACGACGCTGACGACGAGGCCGTTCAGGCCAATCAATTTCTGCTGATGTCAGGCGGTGAAGGGGCCTTGATCGATCCGGCCGGTAATATGACCTACAACGGCTTGATCATGGCCATGGCTCAATACTTTCCGGCACGCGACCTTAAATACATCCTCGCTTCCCATGCCGACCCCGATATCGTCGCCTCGCTCAATAAATGGTTGGTGACGACGCGCTGTACCCTTCTGGTCTCGAAGTTGTGGGCGCGCTTCGTGCCGCATTTCTGTAGCGCCGGCAATACGGCCGGGCGGATCGTCGGCCTGCCCGACGAAGGGCTGCGCTTTTCGCTTGGCCTCACCACGCTGGTGGCGCTGCCTGCGCATTTTCTACATGCCGAAGGTAATTTCCATTTTCTCGACACCCGGGCGCGGATTCTGTTTTCCGGCGATATGGGCGCCTCGATGGTGCCGCATCAGGCAGTCGAGACGCCCGTGGTCGGCCGCGCCGCGCTGCGTGACCATCTGCGAACCATGGAAGCCTTCCATCGCCGCTATATGGTGTCGAACAAAGCCTGTCGTCTGTGGGCGGCGATGGTGCGGCCGCTGGTGGAACGCGGTGAGATCGAACAGATGGTGCCGCAGCACGGGCGTCGTTTCGTCGGCCGTGAGGCCATCCTGGCCTTTCTTGACTGGATTGCCGTGCTCGAATGCGGCATCGACCGTTTTGAAGCGGAGAACTATCGGGTGCCGGCCTAAGATGGAAAATAATGTGCAAATTACTTGCTAGATATGATTCGTAAAATAGAATAAAGAATATATTTGTGTCCGGGGTTGGTGCATGAGTCATTCAGATGAGCTAAGCAGGCAAAAGCAGATAAAACGAAGCCGACGCGGATTCGCGTCGGCTTGTCAGTAAGGCGGCCCGGGCCGCCTTCGAGGGAGAACGTGGCGCTGCCGTCTGGGGCAGCGCTACAAACATTCAAGACAGGCTGAGTAAGGTCAATATAGCCAGGGAAGACCCAAATGCAAGACGTTTTCGGCGCAGATTCCCTAGTTTTTTTGCGAAATTGCCGTCAGAGCCGCCTAGCTGTCGGGGATTTGGCTGGCAAACCGTCCAATCACCCCATCGAGAACGGCTTTGGACGGGCGAAAACGGCTGTTTCCAGCGTGGTCCGGCAGCTTTGGACGGGGGAGGAACGCCAGATGCTGGTCAAACGGGAAACCGCTGCTGGAGGCAGTGCGGGCGGCGGGTTTTCCATGAGCATGGGTTGACTGAGCCGGGGTGGCGTCCGCTGCCACCCGCTCTTATCACGAGGGCCGTTATGTCTGAGCCGCTGCGACTGTTTCTGGCTGTCTATCCGCCATCCGAACTCAAACCGGCTTTGAGCCGGCTGGCTGTTGGCTTGCAGCAGGACTGCGGTGGCCGTCCGGTCGCGCCCGAGGCGCTGCATCTGACGCTGGCTTTTCTGGGCGACACGGCAGCTGAGCGTTTGCCGGCCTTGCAAGCGGCACTGGCTGCGCTGAAGTTCGCGCCATTTACCCTGTGTTTGGCCCGTTTGGCCCGTTGGGACAATGGCGTGGTGTGGCTGGGGCTGGCTCAGGACAGTCCGGCGCTGGCCGAACTGGCGCAGGCGGTGCGCACAGCATTGGAGCAGGCCGGATTGGGCTTTGACCGTAAACGCTTTACACCGCATCTCACTTTGCTGCGGCGCTCCGTGCGCGCGGTGCCGGCGACGGTGACAGCGGCTTTCGAGTGGACCGTGCGGGATTTTGCCTTGGTGCAATCGCAACCGGGGCAGGCCGGATCATCGTACCGTGATCTGGCCCGCTTCGCGGCGAGTGCGGCTGGCGATTGATAATTTTGCCATCGCCGCCTGTGCAAGCCAGCGTAATGGTTGGGTGGGGACTAGGGTGAACCCTGGCTAGGGCTCGAAGCTATTGCAAAACGGCTCAGTTCTCCCGATATTCGCAACAGGACGTCCGTCGACGTCCATTGCGCGGAGGGTTGAATCATGTTGACGATTTTCGATATGGCAAGCGGTAGCCTCGAAGCCCCCCGCAGCGCCCCGGCACAGGCAGCCCAGGTGAACTGTCCGGAGCGGGCGGTGCCGGTGGTACAGCCCAGGCTGCTGACCGTGGATGAAGCCATGGCAGCCGAACGGCTGCGTCTGCCGCCTCGGGGCCAGTACCACCGTTGAGGCGTGTGCTCAACCATCCTGCCGCGCAGCGAGCGCGGCAGCGGCTTTCGAAGCTGGGCTGCGGCCCAGCTTTTCATTGATGAAGCGTCCGGCTGCGGCCAGTTTCTCCAGATCCACCCCAGTCTCGATTCCAAGACCGTTCAACAGATAGACCACATCTTCCGTCGCCACATTTCCGCTGGCGCCACGGGCATACGGACAGCCTCCGAGCCCTGACGCCGAGCTGTCGATGGTGGCGACGCCCTGCTCCAGCACCGCATACAGATTGGCCAGCGCCTGACCCCAGGTATCGTGGAAATGCGCCGCCAGCTTGGCGATGGGCACTTCGGCCGCGACTGCCTCGATCATCCGGCGCGCCTTGAGTGGGGTGCCCACTCCGATGGTGTCGCCCAGCGAAATCTCGTAGCAGCCCATCTGATAGAGGGCCTTGGCCACCTTGACCACTTCCTCGACCACCACCTCGCCCTGGTAGGGGCAGCCCAGCACGCAGGACACATAACCACGCACCGCCACCCCGTCGGCATGGGCGGCCTCGATCACCGGGGCAAAGCGGGCGAGGCTCTCTTCGATCGAGCAATTGATGTTTTTGCGCGAAAACGCTTCAGAGGCCGCCCCGAACACGGCGATCTCGTCGCCGCCGGCAGCGCGGGCGGCCTGGTAGCCCTGCATATTGGGCACCAGCACCGGATAGCGAACGCCGGGCCGCCGCCGCAGGCCGCGCATGACCGCCTCATGATCGGCCATCTGCGGCACCCATTTGGGGGAGACAAAGGCCGTGGCTTCGATCACCGCCAGACCCGTTTCGCCGAGCAGGTCGATAAAGGCCAGCTTATCGGCCGTCTCGACCGGGATTTTCTCATTCTGCAAGCCGTCGCGCGGCCCGACTTCGACGATCTTCACCTGCTGCGGAAAAGCCATGGATACCTCGTGGAACGGTTGTAACGGACCGGTCGCGCCGGACGAGCCGGCATCTTAATACGGGCCGCGCCGCCAGCGTTGCCGGGTCACGGGGTTTGGTAGCTGATCCGATACACTGCACCGGCGAAGTCATCCGATACCAGCAGACTGCCGTCCGGGGCGTTCAGGATATCGACCGGGCGGCCCCAGGCCTTTTCGTCCTGCATCCAGCCTTCGGCAAAGGTACGGTAGCCAGTGGCGCGTTCGCCTTGCACCGTCACCAGTGTGAGCCGGTAGCCCGATTTCTTCGAGCGGTTCCACGAGCCGTGTTCGGCGATAAAGATCTGTCCCCGGTATTCGGCCGGAAACTGGCTGCCCCGATAAAAGCGCATGCCCAGTGCCGCCACATGGGGGTCGAGTTTTTGCTGGGGTGGGACGAACTGGCGGCACGGGCGCTCCTCGCCGAATTCCGGGTCGGCAATATCGCCGCCGTGGCAGTAGGGGTAGCCAAAATGCTGACCTGCCTGATCGGCCCGGTTGAGTTCATCGGGCGGAATATCGTCGCCCATCAGATCGCGGCCATTGTCGGTGAACCAGAGCTTGCTGCTGCCCGGTTGCCAGTCAAAACCCACCGTGTTGCGCACGCCGATCGCGTAGGGTTCGGGCCTGGCGGCCGTTTCGACCCGCATGCGCAGGATATTGGCAAAGCGCTCAGGCGGCCGTTTGCATAGATTGCACGGGGCGCCGACGCCGATATACAACAGCCCGTCAGGACCGAACCCGATAAAGCGGCCGCCATGGTGATTATTGTCGGGCAGGCCGTCGTAAACCGTTTCCGCGGCGGGTGGATTGTCGAGCCGGCTTTCGATGCCGGGCAGACGCACGATACGGTCAACTGCCGACACATACAGGCTGCCCTGGCGGAAAGCCACACCGATGGGCCGGTTCAGATTGCGCAGCAGCACCACCGGCTCGCGCGCCCCGGGCTTGAGGGCGTAGACCTTGCCTTCGGCCATGCTGCCGACAAACAGGGTGCCTTGTTCGCCCCAGGTCATGGCGCGGGCGTTGGGAATCCGGGCCAGCAGCTCGATCCGGAAACCGGGCGGCAGCTTGATGCGGTCAAGCGGCAATGGTTCTTCGGCGCTCGCTGGCGGACTCAGCGCAAGAACAGTGAACAAGGCGAGAACGGCGATACGCGACATGATGTCCTCCTCGGCAGAACGGTCGCAGCCGCCGCAGCAAGCGGCGCACCCGACGCTATTGCAGCATGAAGGTCTCGTATTCGAGCGAATCGATCTTGCGGTCGAGCACCAGCATGGCCACCGTCACCGTCAGCAGCATGGCCAGCGCAAAGCCGTAGCCGAAGAATGGCGCGCCCAGCCGCAGACTGAGTGCGGTCAGGCTGATATTGGCCACCAGAAACAGCAGGGTCAGCCCCAGCACGATACGGCGGCGATCGAGATAGAAAAACACATTGAGCAGTCCCAGAAACACCACCTGTAGACCCGCCGACACTACATCGACATACAGCAGCGGCAGATGGAGCTGCGAAATCCCCAGGCTGTCGAGCAGCGCGGGACCGAGCGCAAACACCAGCAAGATGGCGATGCCCTGGATCTTGACGATCTCGGCTACCCCCTGGCGGATCGTGGCAACCATCTGGTTGCGCGTCTCTTCGATATAACGCAGCGTTTCGCCTTCGCGGACAGCGTTGTAGAACTTCTCGTAATACTCGACGAAATCGGTTTCCATTCGCACCAGAAACACCGCCATCCCGGGAATGATCGACAGATAAGCCAGGAAAATCGGAAAGTCGTAGATTTCCGACGCCCGCAGCGGCCCGATGACTGCCGTCGAGGTATGCGGGTAATACCAGAAGATCAGCTTGTCGCTCCAGATTCCCAGGTTGTAGAGAAAGCCGATCCAGATCAGGCTGGGATATTGTTTGCGCGCCTGCAGAAAGTCGAAGCGCACGAAGTCGGCACCGGGGAAGTCGCGCAGCACCAGCACCATCATGCCGTACAGCAATATTCCCTGGCCTAAGAAGAAACCGCCCAGCAGGCCCTCGAGACCCCACGGCCGCAGCGCCAGTGCCGCCAGCACGGTGATGCCGTAGCCCAGCAGGAACATCGCCAGAATCGCCTTGTAGCGCTTCATGCCCGAGAGAAAGATCGCTGCGATCCAGATATCCGACATCACCACAAACGTTCCGGTCAGCAGCAGCCGGTAGATCACGCTCTCACCCTGGAATAGCAGCAAAGCCGCCAGCCCGCCCAACAGGCCGCTGGCGCAGGTGGTGATCAGGATGGCGCCGTGGAAATTGGCCAGCACCAGGTAATCTTTATGCTCGAACAGGCGGTCGGCGATAAAACGGGTGAAGGCGAGCTGGAGAAAACCGGTCAGTATCAGGCTCAGCGCCATCAGATAGGTCACCGATACCTGGAACTGGATGATCAGGTAATGCGGCACCACCACTGCCAGACTGAAAAAACCGATCAGCAACACACCCAGAATCGACAATATCCACGGCCCCGAGCTGATCAGCCCGGCGTAGAGATAGCCCTGGAACAAACCCAGATAGCCCTTGCGGTTCAGCAGCTTGCGCAGTTCAAAGCCTATGCCGGCCATGGGGTTTCCTTATTCGGTCATTTTTGTGCCAAATGTCTGCAAGACATGAAGGGGTAAATAATAATTTTTTAAAATTTTCTATTTTTCTGGCTTGAGATGGCGTGCAAAGACTGCGGCACCCCACCGTCTGCTACCCGCTTTCTTTCCTGTTTCGTGCGGCAAGGTCGCCTGGGTGTCCGCGGCACGGGACAGGGCAGCGCTGCGCATGCTGACTGGTTCGGACACGCTGCGCTATCCGAGGCTTTCGGCCCGCCCCGGTGTCCGTTGCTGTCCGGATGGAAAAGGACAGCGTCTAGTGCGGCAGGGCCGGGCTTTGCGCCAGCAATTCCCCGTACAGATCGCGGTAGCGTCCGAACATCAGATCATCGGTGTAATAGCGTTCCACCCGGCAGATGGCGGCCTGCTGGCAGCCCTGCCAGAGCGCGAAATCCTTGAGCAGACGCAGACAGGACTTGCCGAGCGCCTCAGGATTGGCGATCGGCACCACATCGCCCGAAGGCCCGATGGCCTGGTCTTCGGCATCGAGACCGAAGATCAGCTGGCGGCACGAGCCGACATCGGTGGTGACGCCCGGGATGCCCGCGGCGTAGCCCTCGAGCAGCGACAGGGGCAGTGCTTCACTGATCGAGCTGAGCACCAATAGCTTGACCTTGGGAAAGATGTCCTCGGGCTTTTGAAAGCCGAGGAACTTGACCCGGTCGGCCAGTCCCAGGCCCTGGGCCAGGGCGCGGCATTCCTTGGCGTAGTCGGGGTCTTCGTTGTCGGGGCCGACGATCCAGCCTTCGGCCTCGGGCAGCTGGTTCACCACGGTGCGCATGGCCCGGATAAAGGTCTTGATGTCCTTGATCGGCACCACCCGGCCCAGCAGGCAGAGCACAGGCGGGCTGTCGGGTGCGTCGCTGCGCACGCTGCGGATCGGGGCGAAGCGGTTGAGCTTGATGCCGTTGGGGATATTGAGGGTGCGCTCGGCCGGGGCGCCGTCTTCGATCTGGCGCAGCCGGTTGTTCTCGTACAGGGCGACGATACGGTCGGACGCCTGGTAGCAGGCCAGGCCCAGCCCCTGGAAGAAGCGTATCCACAGCGTGCGGAAATAGCTCAGTTCCGAGGCGTGTTTCTGGAATACATCGCGGTTGTCGCGCACCCAGGCGCTCTGGAACAGATCGATCTTGCGCTCCTTGGTATAGATGCCGTGCTCCGAGGTCAGCAGCGGCCGGCCGCGATGCTGTTTGAGCAGTGCGCCCAGATAGCCGGCGTAACCGGTCGAGATCGTATGGTAGAGCCGTACCGGGATCAGGGTCTGGGTGACCTTGGCCAGCGTCCACAGCGGCTCGTGCATCGAGCGCACGGTCCAGAAATAGTCGACGAAGGACGGATCGGTACAGCGCTCGCGGTATTGGCGGCAGATATAGTCCCAGGCGGTGCGGGCGTAGAGAAATTCGTCGCGGCCGACGTCCTCGCGCGCCAGCAGCATCTCGGCCAATTGGCGAAAGACCGCATCGCCGCCGCTGCCGCGGCCCTGGCGGAACCAGTCGTGCAGCTCGGCCACGGTGGCGATGGTCTGCGCATCGCCGGCGCGTGGCCGGGCCTCGGCTTCGCTGTGCGGGGTGTGCAGGAAATGGGTTTCCAGATGGACCACATTGGGTGGCATCTGATAGCGCGGCTCGCCGTATTCGTCGGCCTTGCTGCCAATGAACACCAGGGCGAAGCGGTAGTCGGAGAACGCGGTCACCATCTGGTGCACCCAGCTCGATACCCCGCCGCTGATATAGGGGTAGGTGCCTTCGAGCAGCAGGGCGATATCGGCAGAGCGGGCACGTCGCTGGGCAGGATTGGGGTCGGTCATGGTGTGAGCGTAGTGGGGCTGGTGCTGGCCGGGCCAGTCCAATAACGGTGCAGGGCGGCGATCAGCGGCGAGGGGCCGGCCGAGGCCATCTGGTTCATCAACTGGCGCACGGCGGCATAGTCGCGCTGGCGCCAGGCATGTTCGGCCAGATAGGGCAGGATGCTGTCGTAGGAATAGCCAAACAGCCGCGCCGCCGCAAAGGCTTCGGCGGCGGCTTCATAACGGCCACGCTCGTGGCGGATCTTGCCCAGCAGCATCCACAGGGCGGCATCGTTGGAGCGGCGGTCGAGGCTGGCAAAGACCAGCCGTTCGGCTTCGTCGAGCGTATAGCGCCACATATCGCCCTGGACGAGCTGGTTATGCACCAGTTCCCAATGCAATTGTGCGAGCTTGCGGTCACGCTCGAACTCGGCCTCTTCATCGCCTTCTTCGACATATTGGTGCTGGAGCTGGTGGATGCGCTCGCCAATCTCGCGCTCCTGACTCGACAGGATGCCGTAGGCGACCAGGCGGATATCGTCGGTATCGCCGGCCAGGGCGCGCTGCAGCAGCGGATTGGCCATGCGGCGCGGCATGGCCTGGGTGGTCAGCAGCGCCCGCATCCGCACTTCAAGGCCGGCGCCGGCGTTAAATAGCAGCGCCTTGATTCCGCCCGCGGCATAGGCGCGCGGCGACTGCCCCTGGCCCGAGCGGTAGTTGGGCGGCTCGACTTCGCCAAACGGGGCGTAGTGGATGCGCTGCCGCACCCGCCGCGCCAGCAGCGCCGACAGCAGCAGGCCAAGCACGCTGATGCAGGGGATGAAGAAGCACAGCGAGAAAAACAGCAACAGCGGCAGCCTGGCCGGAATCTGATAGTGCGGCGGCAGGCTGAAGCGGCAGGCCCAGGCGAATACCCAGCAGCACAGACCATGCACCAGCAGCAGCGTGGCGACCCGCCACGGCTCGTCCGGACCTGCCGCCAGCGCCGCAAAGGTGCCGAGATCGACGGCGCTGGCGTAATAGAGCAGCTTGGCCGCGCTCATGACGGTACGCCGGTAGCGCGCAGCTCAGCCGGCAGCGCGCTCAGCGCCTTGCTGATCAGTTCGCGCAGATCGCGGCCGCCCACCGGCTGGACATGGACCCGCCGGTGCTGCAAGGCGAAATCGCCGCCATGGAGATCGTCGAGCCATTTGGCGATCCGCTGTAGATAGCCATCCACGCCCGCGGCATTGGTCATCGGCAGCAGCGACAGCACAGCGCTCTGTCCGCTTCCCGGAAACAGCCAGACCCCATCGAGCCCGCGCCGCATCCGGCGGATCGCCTCGATGGTGTCGTTGCCGGCCGGGTGCGAGAACACTTGCAGCACCAGCCAGCTCTCGATCTGCGCCTGGCGGGCCAGCAGCGCCAGCTTGCCCAGTTCCTCGGCGAAGTCGGCCGGGCAGTCGGGCCGCTGTGCCAGCAACTGGCGGGTGGCCAGCGGCTGGGCCAGGCTGTCGGCCAGATAGCTGGTCAGCGCCGTCATCATCAGCAAGGTTTCCTGATGCAGCGCGAAGAAACCGATATGCCGCACGGCGATCAGCCCGAGCAGACGATCATCCGAGGTCAGGACTGGTGCCACCACCTGATAGGCGGTTTCATGCTGACGGCCGATCGCTTCGGTTTCGAGATGGGTCAGCAGCTTGCGCTCGAGGCAGTGCCGCACCATGGCATCATCGACGGCAAGCCGCTGCAGGGCTTCCTCACCGGGATTGGCCCCCAGATAAGCCAGCGGGTCGGGTGAATCGAGCGGAAAACGGTAATAGCCGGCCTGCTCGATGCCGCAGAACTGGTTGAGCAGACGCAGGAAGGCGTCGGCCTCGGTCGGGTTGAGTTGCTCGGTGGTTTCACTGGCGCTGTGCTGCCGCCGGGCGAGCTGCGATTTCAGCGCATCGAGTGCATCGCGCATGGTAGTTGGCTTGAGCAGGAACTCGTGCTCCAGCCGGTCGTGCGACAGCTTGACCAGATAGTAGTTATTGGAAACCCGCCGCAGCCGCTCGTACAGATAGTCGTTGGTCTCGCTGACCCGGCGCAGGCGGATTTGCCAGTTGCCCGAGAATTCTCCGGCCAGCATGGTGGCGATCAGCCCGCCCAGATAGTAGAGCTTGGGAAATTCGCCAAAGGCAGCGAGAGCATAGCGCTGGCCTACCCACCACCAGGCCAGCAGCAGGGCGGTGGAAAACAGGCCGGCGCTGACCCCGTAGCGCAGCGCCAGCAGCCAGGGGGCGAACCAGGGCCAGGGCCAGCCGCTCTGGCGGCCCAGCGGGTCGTCCGGGTTGAGCCAGGTACACAGGCCGGCCGTAGCGAGCGTCAGCAGCAGGGTTTCCAGTGCCGCCCAGGCGAAATCGACCTCGCCATGCAGGGCAAAGCGGGCCGACAGACTGCGACGTAGCCGGGAAAGCCGACCCGGCAGCGGAGCGGTGGTACGGCTCATCGTTGCGGCAGCTTGGCTTTCTCGAGCAGCGACCCGATCAGTTTCTGACCAACGCCAGCGAGCGATTCGCGGCTCCAGCCGGTTTTACCGCCGACGCCGCTCCAGACCGTGCGGCCGGTCTCGACCTCGATCACGCTGAGGCTGACCCCGACAGCCGGCTCGCCATCCATGCCCACCTTGTAGCGCCATTCATCGACGGCGCCCGTGACGGCATAGCGCACGCCTTCGCGCTTGGCCCAATCGAGCGCATTGGCGAGCACCTTGCGCTCGGCCGGCTCGAACAGGGTCTCCGGATTGAGATCGGCCGGATAGCGGCGCAGGCCGGCCAGGCCTTGGGCCTGGAGCAGCGCATAGGTGATCGATTCGGCCCGCAGTCCCGCTTGCGGGGTCTCGGTATTGTTGACGATAGGCAGCAGCGCCCACTGGGCATCGGTCTGGTAGCTCGGCGGCTGGCTGGCCTGCAGGGTGGCGCAGCCGGCCAGCCACAGTGCGGCGAGGCCGGCGGCAAGACGGGGCGGAAGGGAGGGCAGGGCGTTCACGGTCGAATCCTTGTTGGAATAAGCGCCAGGCAGTTCAGCGCAGGGCGGGTTTGTCGAACCAATATTGCCATTGCAAGCCGATCTGGCGGGTAAGGTCGCGGCTGCCGGCCCGGGCGCCGCGCGATTGCAACAGGTAGAAGGACAGCCGGTCCACCCCATTGGGCATGGCGCCGAACAGGCTGCCGCTTATGCCCAGGCGCGCCTCGTAGCCGGCGCCGCTGCGCTCGTGGTAGACCAGCCCGGCGCTGCCGAAGGCCGTCAGGGCGCGGCGGTAGCCAGTGCTTTCGGTTTCGTTGAAACCGACGGACAACTGGTATTGCCGACCCGACTGCGGCAGGAAGAAAGGCAGGAAAGGCCGGCCTTCTGGTTCGGGCTCCTGCTGCGGCTCCGGCCGGCGCGGGATCAGATCAAGATAACCGGGCGGCACCTCGCCGTCATGACGGTAGCGCGCATCGCTCCCGCTCAGCCGGATACCCAGATCGGGCGGGTCGAGCCGCAGCCGGTAGCCCGCTTCCCAGGTCAATTGGCGGCCGCGGCCAAGTGGCCGGCCCGACTGGGTTTCAAAGCGGCTGTCCTGATAATCGACGCGCAGATATTCGCGCCGACCCAGCCGCAGATCGAGACCCAGCGAACCATGGTCGCGTCGGCCGGCCACCCGTAGCGCGACCGAGTCATCGGCCGGCCGCCGCTGGCCCAGGGCCAGCCGTAATCCCAGATCGCGCTGGGCCTGCCAGTTGGCTTCGAGCAGCAGGCTGCCAAAGCGCTCGCGCGCTTCGCGCCGTTCGGCTTCGAGCCGCCATTGATAGCTGGCGCCGCCATGGCCGAAAGCCAGCGCGTAGCGACGATCGCGCACGGGGACGGCGCCCAGCGCCAAGGGGTCGCGGTTGCGCTGGCGCTCGTCGCGGACGGCCAGTTCAAGCCGGCCATGGGCACTATACGGAAACAGCAGTTCAATCCGATGGCTGCCGCTTTCCAGTGGCCCGCGCCGGTTCGATTCGGCCGCCAGCGCAAGGCGGCCGGTACGGCGCCAGAAGGCTTCCTGGAACTGCTGCTGAAGGATCTCATCATCGGGCCGCGCGGTCAGCGCCGCGGCCACCCAGGCCCGCTCCTCCCCCAGCCGGCCAAGCGCGCGGGCGGCATAGACCCGGTCATAGACCGAGACGGCGTCCTGCTGGCGCAGCAGCAACTGGCCGATCTGCTCGGTATCGTCGCGGTTGAGCGCCGTCAGCATCGACAGATAAGCCGGCGTGCTCAGCCCGCGCGCCTGGCGCAGCCACATGGCGTAATGGGCCGGGTCGAACTTTTCCTGGACCAGCTGCCAGTTGAGCAGCAATTCGGCCCGCGCCACGGCTTCATTCTCGTCCTGACTGCGCTCGCGCAGCAGGGTGCGGAAGATGGCGCTTTGGGCATCACCTGCGCTCTCGCTGAGCGCCAGCTGGGCCAACCGTTCGAGTTCATCCGGGGTGCGCAGGAAACGCTGCGGATTGTCTCGCGCCGCCTGACGCAATTGCTGCCATAGCGCCTGACGCACCCGCTTGGCCGACTCGGGCTGATTGGCCTGGGTCAGGATTTCTGCATAGGTGGTGAGCCAGAGCCGGTCTGGCTCCTGGCGGGCAGCACGCATCCGGCGCAGTTCGGCGCGGTAGTAATCGCGCGCTTCCATCGGCCGGCCCAGCGCCAGCAGCGCTGCCCCCATGGCCTGGCCGAGCTGGCGGTCGTGTCGGGCCGCCTCGCGCCAGTTTTCGACCAATTGGTTCAGTTCGCTCAGATTGCGGCTATCGACCATCATCCACAGATAGCCGGCCCGTAAGCCGTTATTGCCCGGGTCAAGCCGCAGCGCCGTGCGGTAGTCGTCGCGCGCCTGCCGTAGTCGTCCGCCTTGCAGGGCAGTCTGGGCGCGGATCAGCCAGTAGCGCGGCTGCTGTGCCATCAATGTCTGGGCCTCGGTGGTCTGGCTGGCGAAGAACCGTTCCAGCTCGCTCCAGTCGCCCGCGGCCTGTCCCAGTTCGAGCCAGCCCAGCAGCAGAACCGGATGGCGATGGCGCTGCCAGCCCAGCCAGGCGGCGCGGCGCGCTTCGGTCGGGTCGCTTTCCCGGCTGAGGCTGTAATAGGCCAGCAGATCGGCCAATGCCGGCTCCTCGACTGCCAGGGCCTGTCGATAACCGTGCCGGGCTGCTTCGGGCCGTTGCAGCATCAGGGCCAGTTCGCCATAGAACTTCCAGAACGGTGGCGGCGGGGTCTGCCCGGTGTCGCGTGCCAGACTGTCGAGCACCTCGAAGGCCGCTTCGGGTCGCCGCGTCTGCAACAGCACCTGGGCCAGTTTCTGGGCTAGAACTGGGTCTAGTCCGAAATCTTTCCATTCCAAACGATAGGTTTCTTCGGCGCCAGATATATCGCCTATCCAGCGTTGATACTGAGCCAGTCGATCTAGCAGTTTTTTTTCTCTTTGTTTCCCATATTGTTGGCGCAGCAACTGGATCGCCTGTTCCGGCTGGCCATTGGCGTCATAAGCCGCCACCAGTTGATCGAGCGCTTCGCCGCTGGCGTGGCCGCTGCGCAGCAAGGTTTCGAGCGCTTCGCGTTTGAGGACCGGGTCCAGCGTCTGGACGCTGAGCACGCGGATTTCTTCCCACGCAGTCGGTTCGCCCAGCCGGGCCGCATCAAGCCAGTGGCGGAGGCTCTCGTCCGGACGGTTCAGCCAGCGCGTCACCTGAGCGAGCCGGGTGCGCCAGGCCCGGTCGTCGGGTCTGGCCTGGACTGCCGCCCGGGCCAGCAGATAGGCGTCGTCGAGGTTACGGTTGGCCAGGAAGACCTGATAGCCCAGCAGATAGAGCGCATCGTCGAACGTGGCGGCGGGCTCGCCGGTGGCGACCTTGACCAACTGCCCGCCGCTGACCGGGCCGCCCAGTGCGGCAAACTGGAGCCGTTCGGCCTGATAGCGCCGCAGCAGGGCCATGCGCAGCGCCCGTTTGATAAAGCGCTCGGCCAGATCGGGTCGGCCGACGGCCAGCGCCATCCGGGTCAGTTGCTGCCACAGCGCCTGATCGTCGCCAAAACGCTCAAGCGGCTGTGCCAGGACCTGTGCGAGTTCGGAGTAGGCGTTGGCAGCCTGGAGGGCCTGTAGACCTGCCAGCAGCAGCCGGCGTCGCTCCGCCGGACTGGCGGCACGCTGTTCGGCCAGCAGCAGGAAACGGGCAGCCTGGCGTGGCTGTCCGACGGCGAGCAGTCGTTGGCCGACCCGTTCGCAGTCCTCGGCACTGGCACGGCGGTCGCGTTCGAGTCGTTGATAGAGCTGGTCCAGCAGCGATTCACCGGCCGGATCGCGCAGGATTTCACGCAGCAGCAGGTCCAGCGACTCATATGACCATTCGCCCGGGGCCAGCAGGCGGTCGAGCAGTTGGCGGATTTCCTGCCGCAGTGCCTGATCGCGTGCCACGGTACGGCGCCCCGGGTCGGTCCGGTCGCGCTCGGCGATGGCGGCACGCAATAACAGCAGGTCGGCGCGCCGATGCTCGGTCCGGTCGGCATGCTCGCGGGCCGCGCCGACGATGCCGCGGGCGACGTGATAATGGCCGAGCGACAATTCCTGTTCGGCCAGCAACCATTGCAGTTCGCTGTCGGTCGGGCTGGCCCGTACCAGATTGCGCAGGTATTGCAGTGACAATTCATTGGTGCGGGCCTGGGCGGCGATGGCCGAGAGTTCCTGTGAACGCGGAAAGATCAGTGCCAGGGCGCCCGCCACCGCCGCCGCCAGTGCCAGGACGGTGGTGGGCGGGAACAGGCGGTCACGCGGCACCGGCGCGGTGCCACGGGCCAGATCAAGACGGGCAGCGGAGTTCGAGTCGCTCGGCGGCATGGTCGGCGAGTCGGTAACGATGGATGGCCTGCTCGACTGCAACCGGCCGCAGCGGCCGGCCGTTCAGTTCGAGCCGGCAGCCCGGTGGCTGGACCAGGGCGAATTCGAGTGCCACGGCGGCATCAAGGCCGAGCCGCACGACACCTTCCTCGCGCTCCCAGCGGGTCAGCCGGCCATTGGCATCGTGCAGATAGGGCGGACGTGCCTGCGCGGCCGGCAGCAGCTCGGCATGGCGGCCGTCGCTCAGATGCAGATAGCGCCCCTGCGTCTGTACCCGCCAGCCGGCCAGGCCCTGGCTGCGAGAGAAGTCAGGCGCGGGCAGCGTCTCGGGTAGCCGGAAAGTCCGTAAGGCACCATCGCCCCGGATGCGCCAGCCCTCACCGTGGCGGGCGATGACCAGCCGGTTGAAATCGAGCACCTTGTCGATATAGGCCGAAGCAAATAATGGCAGAGTTTGCTGCTTTTGAGCCCAACGGTAGACCTGATGTAGCGCCTCAATGGCAGCTGGTTTGCTTGCCGAATAGGTGTGGTAGTAGATGTTGATCGGTTTCCAGCGCCGTGGCAGTTCGGTCATCTCGAAAGTCTCGATCACCCGGCGAAAGCCCCAGTACGGCCCGCTCCACAGATTGGTGTAGATGTTCTCGTTCTGCATCGGCGCAAACACCTGAAAACCCTGGCCTTTATCGAGGCCAAGCGGGGCAATCCGGGTCCAGCTCGGGCGGGTGCGGGTAATGGTGGTCTCACCGCCGTTCATATTGCGCACCCCATGGGCATAGGCCGAAGCCACCACTTCGGTCGAGGGATTGCAGTTGCCGGTCCACAGGAATACCTGGGCCCGCTTGCCGGCTGGTGCCAGCCGGCGGTCGATATAGTCGAGCGAGCCGCCGATCTCGCGCTCGGCGCTGAATACATAGCCCTTGACCGCCAGACTGACCCCTTCCTCGACTTCTCCCGCCTGTTCGAAAGCCTGCCATTTGAACGGGTGGGAATAGGAATGGCTGGCGATCTCGATATGGGGCAGGGCGAAGATGCGCTTGGCAATCGATTCAAGTTGCGGCGCCAGCGCCGGAAACAGACCGTGCGGCGCGACTTCGGCCTCGATCACCGAAACGGTGGTGGGTACCTGATAGACGGCCAGGAAGTCGCGCAACATCACCTCACCCGCCAAGGGCGTGCCGGGCAGCTCGGCCCGGCTCGGAAAGCCATCGCCGTCGATATGGGTAAGCCAGAGCCGGCGACCGTTTTCGGTGGTGGTATCGGCAATCGGCATCTCGGGCAGTTGCAGCGCTTCGCGCAGAAAACGCAGCGGTTCGAGCACCCAGAAGGTGTCGCTGCCATTGCTGCCCGGCATGGTGATCACGGTAAACGGCTCAAGCGCATAGCCGCCCCAGGGCGTGATGGCGACGGCATCGGCGCGCAGGGCGCCGTTTTGCAGGGTCAGCCAGGGCTTGCCGCGTTCGAGCCGCAAGGGCCGGAAAGCATCGCGCTCAGGATAGGGCTTGACCTCGAAACTTACCCCGGGCTCGCTATGGACCACTTCGACCGGTTTTTTCGGGTCGGTTTCCTCATTGCCGAAATGCAGGCCCCACCCGGCCAGCCAACTGTCGTCGGAGATGCCAAAGCGCGACAGGAAGGCCAGCGGTACGCCGTCGCCAAGCTGGCGGTCGAACCAGCGCTTGAGCTGGGCCGTGTCGCCGGCGCTGTCGCTGTTGAGCCAGCTCACCACTCCAGCGTAGCGCCCGGCCAGCACAAAGCCGGGAAGCGGTTTACGGGTGTCGAAATACTGCGGCACGAGTCCGAGGTAGTTGAGCGGCGTGGCCAGATAGCGCTGCGGATCGGCATAGGTCAGATCGTTGAACTGCTGGCTGTCGTACAGCACGGCCACCTTGCGCGGCAATACCTCGATGGTGCCGACGCCCAGATAATCGAGTTCGGGGTTGGCGACCCACGGGGTGATGCCATGGGCCATGATCCTGGCCGCCACGCTGCGTGCCTCGGCCCGGCGGCCAGGCGGCAGATAGTCGATGGCGGCGACCGGGAGCTTCCAGTCGCGTGCGGCACGGCCCAGCTGCTCAAGCAGCCAGCGCCGGTCGGCTTCCGGAACCTCGCGATAGCGGCGGGTGCTGGCATCCCAGCCGGCATAGAGCGACTCGGCGACCACCCCATCCGCGATGGGATGGAGATCCGGCAGGATTTCAAACCCGCGGTTGAACAGCAGCCTTGCTTCGGGATAGCGCGACTTGATCGCCCGCAGGGCACGCTTGAGCCCGGCTTCCTGTGCGGCACGGCTGGCAGGGTCGGGCGCGATCAGGTGATAGCTGTCCAGGGTGTCGAGGAAAAAAGCCCGCCAACCGCGTTCCCACAGCGGCGTGACGATGCGCTCGACCAGAAATGCCGGCCAGTCGGCGGCGGTCTGGTCGATCACCCGGCTGTTCCAGGCCCGGTTCTCGCCTTTGAGCCATGCCTTGGGCACCGTGGAGAAATAGGGGCGATCGGGGCTGATCTCACCCACGCTCAGATAGGCATACCAGCGCGTTTCAGGCCGGGCGGGCGGCGCCTTGGCCAGCTGTCCCGGCTCGAGCACCACCCGGTCGAAGGCTCGCAGCTCGTCGAGCGGCGGATCGGCACCATAGAAGAAAGCCAGGGCCGGCTGGTCGGCGGCCCAACCCACCATCGCGCAGCACAGCGCCCATAGCACCAGCAGACGCCATAACTGCTTCACGAGGCGCCAGCTTCGAGTAGGCGACGCAGACCCTGTTCCAGCGCCACGAAATCATGGGTACCCAGCGCTGCGGTCAGGGCATCGTTGCGGCTGGCCGAATGCACGATATCGCCTTCGGGCCGTGGTGCCAGCGTCACTTCGGGCGCACGGCCAAGAATGCTGCCCAGCACCGTGATCACCGAATTGAGCGAACGGCTGTGGCCCGTGGCGACATTGAGCACACCGCTGTGCTCGCTGAACAGGGCGCGGTGGTTGAACTCGGCGACATCCTTCACATAGATAAAGTCGCGTGTCTGTTCGCCATCGCCAAAGACGGTCAAGCCCTGGCCCTGGCGCAGCCGGTCGGTGAATTTGGACAGCACCCCGGCATAGGGGGAATGGGGATCCTGGCGCGGACCGTAGACGTTGAAGTAGCGCAGACCGAGGCAGGACAGGCCGTAGAGCGAGCCGAACAGGGCGGCGTACTGGTCGTTGATCAGTTTTTCCAGCCCGTAGGGAGAGACGGGCTGAACCGGCGACTGCTCGTCGAGCGGCAGATCGCGTGGCTGGCCGTAGACGGCGGCCGAGGAGGCATAGACCAGGCGGCCGATGCCCAGGCGACGGGCCGCGTCGAGCACATTGAGAAAACCGGTCAGATTGCGCGAAGCCGAGTCGCATGGCGCTTCGACTGAGGCCCGCACCGAGACCTGCGCCGCCAGATGGAGCACCCGGCTGCAACCGGCCATGCTGCGCTCGACCGCGGCAAGGTCACGAATATCACCTGTGACGATTTCCAACTGGGGATGACTGGGCAGATTGGCGCGGCGGCCGCTGGAGAAATCGTCGAACACCCGTACCGCCTGCCCGGCGGCCAGGAGACGCTCGGCACTGTGCGAACCGATAAAGCCGGCACCGCCGGTAATCAGAATGCATTCCATGGGGTTACTCCTGGTGGGCAGGGAAGTCAGTTGACGCTCGGGCACAGGCTCGTGTCGCCGAGCATGCTAATCAAGTTTGCTATCGAGTCAATCGCTTTATTTGTAACTACTAATCAGATAACAAGCCAGCAAAACGAGGCAGGTTTTATGCATATGGAATTGAAGGCGGCTGGAATAAGGGGATTTACACATATATATAAGCTATCGCCGAGTCCAAAGTTGTGGATAAACATAAATCCCTGGCGTGAGCGCTCATGGCGGGTGAGCATGAAAAGCCAAGGTTTTATTCGACGGGCGGTTTGTACAATCCGACAAAAGGCGGGGTGATGTGGGGCAACTATCGTACCCACAGTTGCTTTGTGCTATCGGGCTATCGACAGTTGGCGAGCGAGGCGGGAAAATGGCGGTTTCGTCTGTCCGGGCCAGTCGTGGCCGGACGTCTCGTTTCTGGAATCCCTATGATCGATATTCTTGCTCCGGTGATCGCTCTGGACGGCCCGTCGGCATCCGGCAAAGGTACCGTCGCTGCCCGGGTCGCGGCAGCGCTGGAATTCCACTATCTCGACTCCGGTGCACTGTACCGCCTGACTGCCCTGGCGGCAGTACGGCGCGGCGTGCTGTTCGACGATGTCGAGGGATTGACCGAAGTGGCGCGGGCGCTTGATGCGAGTTTCGTCGAAGGGGTGATTCTGCTCGATGGCGAAGAGGCTACCGAAGCGATCCGCAGCGAGGCAATCGGCGAGGGCGCTTCGCGCGTGGCGGCACTGGCGCCGGTACGCGATGCCCTGCTGGCACGCCAGCGCGCCTTCCAGCGGCTGCCGGGCCTGGTGGCTGACGGTCGCGATATGGGTTCCGTGGTCTTCCCCCAGGCCCAACTCAAGGTATTTTTGACCGCAACTGCCGAGGTAAGAGCCGAACGGCGCCATAAGCAGTTGATTGCAAAAGGGGAAGACGTTACAATCCAAAAGATTCTGGAGGACATTCAGCAGCGCGATGCGCGAGACAGCGCGCGCACTGTTGCGCCTCTGGTGCAATTGCCCGACGCCCGACTGCTCGACACCTCAGCAATGACCATCGACCAGGCCGTGCGGACGGTGCTCGGTTGGTGGGAGACCGTCCAGTCTTCCCGACCGTGAAGTAGGTGCCGGCCCACGCGCAATGCGGGGCCAGGCTTTATCAACTAACCCCAAGCGAGGTTCGCTTCGCCTGGGAAATTGGACAACCCTTAATGACTACCGCTGTTGCTTCCAACGCTATGGAAAGTTTTGCCGCCCTCTTCGAGGAAAGCCTCCAGTACAAGGAGATGCGCCTCGGTGAGGTGATCACCGCTGAAGTTGTCGGCATCGAAGACAAGTTCATCGTGGTGAACGCCGGTCTCAAGTCCGAGAGCCTGATCGACATCAACGAATTCAAGAACGACCAGGGCGAACTGGCCGTTAAGGTCGGTGATTTCGTGCAGGTCGCGATCGACAGTCTCGAAAACGGCTACGGCGAAACCAAGCTGTCGCGTGAAAAGGCCAAGCGCCTGGCCGCCTGGATCGAGCTCGAAGAAGCGCTCGAAAAGGGCTCGATCATGTCCGGTGTGATCTCGGGCAAGGTCAAGGGCGGTCTGACCGTCATGATCAACGGCATCCGCGCCTTCCTGCCGGGCTCGCTGGTCGACATCCGTCCGATCAAGGACACCAGCCCGTTTGAAGGCAAACAAGTCGAATTCAAGGTCATCAAGCTCGACCGCAAGCGCAACAACGTGGTGGTTTCGCGTCGCGCCGTGCTCGAAGAGACCATGGGCGAAGAGCGCGAGAAGCTCCTGTCCACGCTGCAAGAAGGCGCTGTGGTCAAGGGCATCGTCAAGAACATCACCGACTACGGTGCGTTCGTCGACCTGGGCGGCATCGATGGTCTGCTGCATATCACCGATCTGGCCTGGCGCCGTGTCAAGCACCCGAGCGAAGTGCTGTCGGTGGGTGATGAAGTCACTGCCAAGGTGCTCAAGTTCGACCAAGAGAAGAACCGCGTCAGCCTCGGCCTCAAGCAGCTGGGCGAAGATCCGTGGATCGGCCTGGGCCGTCGCTACCCGTCGGGCACCCGCCTGTTCGGCAAGGTCACCAACCTGACCGACTACGGCGCCTTCGTCGAAATCGAACAAGGCATCGAAGGTCTGGTCCACGTGTCCGAAATGGACTGGACCAACAAGAACATCCACCCGACCAAGGTCGTCCAGCTCGGCGACGAAGTCGAAGTGATGATTCTCGAGATCGACGAAGACCGTCGCCGTATCTCGCTGGGCATGAAGCAGTGCATGGCCAATCCGTGGGACGAATTTGCCGCCAACTACAAGAAGGGCGACAAGATCCGCGGCGCCATCAAGTCGATTACTGACTTTGGCGTGTTTATCGGCCTGCCGGGCGGCATCGACGGCCTGGTCCACCTCAGCGATCTGAGCTGGAACGTGGCTGGCGAAGAAGCCGTGCGCCAGTACAAGAAGGGCGATGAAGTCGAAGCCGTGGTGCTGTCGATCGATGTCGAGCGCGAGCGCATCTCCATGGGCATCAAGCAGCTCGAAGGCGATCCGTTCAACAACTTCGTCTCGACCCACGACAAGGGCTCCCTGGTCAAGGGTACGGTCAAGTCGCTCGACGCCAAGGGTGCCGTCATCGCCCTGAGCGACGAAGTCGAAGGCTACCTGCGTGCCACCGAAATCTCGCGCGACCGCGTCGAGAATATCGGTTCGGTGCTCAAGGAAGGCGACGAAGTCGAGGCCATGATCATCAACATCGATCGCAAGAACCGCTCGATCAATCTGTCGATCAAGGCTAAGGACATCGCTGATGATTCCAGCGCGATGAGCAAGCTCTCGGCCGAATCGTCCGGCAGTGCCGGCACGACCAATCTGGGTGCCCTGCTGAAGGCTAAGCTGTCCGGTAACAACGCCGAGTGATGCCATGCCTTTAGGGAGCCCCATGACCAAGTCCGAACTGATCGCCAAGCTCGCGGAGCGTTATCCGCAGCTGGTGGCGAAGGACGCCGAATTGGCCGTGAAGACAATCCTCGATGCGATGGCCACCAGCCTCGCCAGGGGGCAACGGATCGAAATCCGGGGCTTCGGTAGCTTCGATCTGAATTACCGCCCGCCACGGGTGGGACGCAACCCGAAGTCCGGCACCAAGGTGTCGGTGCCGGAAAAATATGTGCCCCACTTCAAGGCAGGTAAGGAACTCAGAGAGCGGGTGGATATCCAGGACGAATAAACCTTCGCCCTGGCACCGCCTGGAGGCTGTGCATCAGAACCGGGAAAACGCGACGTCGTAGGGCGTCGCGTTTTCTTTTCCGCGTGCCGTCTCACTACCGATGAACCTTATCTCGGGTAAAATAGCCCGCATTTCGGTTCGCGGACCCAGCCATGCGCTACTTAACCCTGTTCGTCAAGATCGTGGTGTTTCTGCTGCTGTTCGCCTTCGCCAGCCAGAATACCCATCCCGTCACCCTGAACGGCCTGTTGGGCGTGAAATGGGATAGCCCGCTGGTGCTGTTCCTGCTGGTGTTCTTCGTGCTGGGAGCCGTTACCGGCGTGTTGGCCATGCTGGTCTATGTATTCCGCCTGCGCCGCGAACTGGCCGATACCAAAAAACAACTGCGCCGCTATATCGAGCGTCCGGCGCCGAAATCGGCCGCTGAGGTCGAACCGTCGGCGCCGCTTGACGCCGTCGTCTGAGCGCCAACCGCCCGGCCCGAGGTCTCCGGGCGGCTTTTTCCAAGGAGTCCTTGTGGAATTCGAAGCCTGGTGGCTGATTCTGTTGGCGGTTTTCTTTACCCTGGGCTGGCTGGCGGCCCGGGTGGATATCAAGCATGTGCTATCCGATTCCAAGCTGCTGCCACGCCAGTATTTCGAAGGTCTCAACCATCTGCTGAGCGACCGCACCGACAAGGCGGTCGAAGTATTTGTCGATCTGGCGCGCAACCACAGCGAAACGGTCGAGCTGCAATTTGCGCTGGGTCATTTGTTTCGGCGCAAGGGCGAGATCGAACGCGCCATCCGCATGCATCAGAAGCTGCTCGACCGCCCTGAGCTGCGTCCCTACGACAAACAGTCGGCCCAATACGAACTGGCGCTCGACTTTATGAAGGCCGGTCTGTTCGACCGCGCCGAAGAACTGTTCGCCCGACTCGACGAAACCGAGTTCGCCCGTGCCGCCCGCCGCCATCTGCTCGATATCTACCAGCAGGAGAAAGAGTGGAAGAAGGCCATCGAGGTGGCCCAGCAGCTACGCGACACCAGCCATACCTACCAGCACGAGATCGCCGAGTTCTACTGCGAGCTGGCCAATCAGGCCGCGATCAAGTCGCAACCGAGCGAAGCCCACCAATATTTGCAGCAGGCCCTGGCCGAACACCGCAAGTGTGTACGGGCCAACCTGATCCTGGGTGATCTGGCGGCCGCCGAAGGCCGCTTCGAGGATGCAATCGAATGCTGGCTGCGCATCGAATCGCAAGACCACCGTTTCCTGCCGTTTGCCGCCCGCAAACTGCTCGATGCCTACGACCGGCTCAACCGAGCCGAAGAGGGCACGGCGCTGGTGCGCGGCTTTCTCGCCACCTATCCCGAGCTCGATATGCTCGATGTGGTGTATGAGCGTATCGCGGCCACCGAGAGCGGCGCGCTGGCCTACGACTGGTTGCGTGAGGAACTGCGCCGTAATCCGACCATGCCGGGCCTGGTCAAGCTGCTCGACGCCCAGGCCGCTGCCGCGCCGCCCGAGCGCAAGGCCGAGCTCGATGTCACCTTGCGTCTGGTCCACGACGCGACGCGCGGATTGTCGATGTATCACTGCGCCAGTTGCGGTTTCAAGGCGCGTCAGTATTTCTGGCGCTGTCCCGCTTGCAACGACTGGGAGTCGTTCCTGCCGGCCCGCGGCCAGCTCAAGCATTAGCCTTCGCCAGACGCGAAATCGATTGGAAAAACCAAGCATGGGTATTCGGTATCAGGCCAGCCATAATGCGGCCTCGCAGCACCTAGCCCTTCCTTCTTATCGCGGTGAGCCTTCGCTTTCCAAGTAGGCTTTCCGCTTTTGCCTAAGGATACCGTGTCCATGGTCCACACCCCCATCATCGTCCCGCTCGACTTCGACAATGCCGCCCAGGCCCTGGCCTTTGCCGATCGGGTGACGCCGGAACTGTGCCGGCTCAAGGTCGGTAAGGAACTCTTTACGGCCGAAGGTCCGCAACTGGTCGAACAGCTGGTTGGGCGCGGCTACGAGGTGTTTCTCGATCTGAAGTTCCACGATATTCCCAATACGGTGGCCCAGGCGGTCAAGGCTGCCGCCCGGCTTGGGGTGTGGATGGTCAATGTCCATGCCCAGGGCGGCCGCAAAATGATGTGCGCCGCGCGCGAGATGCTCGAGGCCCAGTCGCATCGGCCGCTGCTGATCGGTGTCACGGTGCTGACCAGTCTCGATGGTCACGATCTGGCCGAGGTCGGTCTGCCCGAACCGGCGATCCAGGTGCCTCTGCTGGCAAGGCTGGCCCAGGAATGCGGCCTGGACGGCGTAGTCTGCTCGGCACGGGAAGCCTCCACCTTGAAGCAACTGTGCGGTGCCGACTTCAAACTGGTGACGCCCGGTATCCGTCCCGCCGGCAGCAGCCAGGATGACCAGAGCCGGGTGATGACCCCCGAGGCGGCGCTCGCTGCGGGGGCCGATTACCTGGTGATCGGCCGACCCATTACCCAGAGCGTCGATCCGCTCGCTACTTTGACGGCCATCCGTACCAGCCTGGCCGTCTGATTCACGAGGATAAGCAATGAAAATCACGGTCGTCGGCAGCGGTTATGTCGGACTGGTAACGGGCGCCTGTCTTGCCGAAGTCGGCAATGATGTGTTGTGTCTCGATCTCGACCCACGCAAGATCGCCACGCTGCGTGAAGGCGGCATCCCGATCTATGAACCGGGTCTGGAGGACATGGTGCGCCGCAATGCCGCCGCTGCCCGGCTGCGCTTTACCACCTCGGTCGAAGAGGCGGTCGAGCATGGCACGATCCAATTCATCGCCGTCGGCACTCCGCCTGGCGAGGACGGTTCGGCCGATCTGCAATATGTGGTGGCGGCGGCGCGCAATATCGGCCGTTATATGGACGGCTATAAGCTGGTGGTTGACAAGTCCACCGTTCCGGTCGGCACGGCCGACCGGGTACGTGCCGCCATCGCCGAGGAGCTGACGGCGCGTGGGCTCAAGCTGCATTTCGATATGGTCTCCAATCCCGAATTCCTCAAAGAAGGTGCCGCGATCGAAGATTTCATGCGGCCCGACCGAATTGTGATCGGCGCCGACAGCGAGCAGGCACGCGATACCATGCGCCAGCTTTACCGGCCGTTCCAGCGCAACCATGAACGGCTGATCGTGATGGACGTGCGCTCGGCCGAGCTGACCAAGTATGCCGCCAACGCCATGCTGGCGACCCGGATCTCGTTTATGAACGAGCTGGCCAATCTGGCCGAGTTGCTCGATGCCGATATCGAGCAGGTGCGCCAGGGCATCGGCGCCGATCCGCGGATCGGCTACCACTTCCTTTATCCGGGCGTTGGCTACGGAGGGTCGTGTTTTCCCAAGGATGTGAGCGCACTGCGCCGTACTGCGGCCGAGCACGGCATGGAGATGCAACTGCTGGGCGCAGTCGAGCAGGTCAATGCCTTGCAGAAGCAACGGTTGGTCAACAAGGTCGAGCGCCATTTCGGCGCCGATCTGTGCGGCCGGCATTTCGCCCTGTGGGGACTGGCTTTCAAGCCCAATACCGACGATATGCGTGAAGCGCCCAGCCTCGATATCATCGACGGCCTGTTGGCGCGTGGTGCGACGGTGACGGCCTACGATCCGGTGGCGATCCATGAAGCCAAGAAGCTGCTCGGTGAACGTATCCGCTATGCGGCCAATCCCATGGCCGCGCTCGATGGGGCCGATGCGCTGCTGATCGCGACCGAGTGGAAGGAATTCCGCAGTCCCGACTTCGAGGCGATCCGCGCCAAGCTGCGTCAGCCGCTGATCTTCGATGGACGCAATCTGTACGAACCGGCAGCCATGCGTGAGCTGGGCTTTGACTATGAGGCGATCGGCCGTCGTTGAGCCGAGTCGGTGTGGGAGCGGTAAAATTTTATTTTTTAATATGTTCAGCCATGCATCTTGTGATGCCTTGGCTGGATATTTTATTTTCTTGCTCGATCGCCTCCTGGCGGCCAAGGCCGGCGAGAGCGGGAGTGATCGACTAAAGGTACGAAGCTGATGAAATACCAAACCTTGCGGCGAGAACTGGACCGGGCCCGCATCCTGGTCGTGGGCGATGTGATGCTCGACCGTTACTGGTTCGGCGATTGCGAACGGATCTCGCCCGAGGCGCCGGTCCCGGTGGCGCGGATCACCCGGACCGAGGAGCGGGCCGGTGGTGCGGCCAATGTGGCGCGCAATATCGCGGCGCTCGGCGCGCAGGCGACCTTGCTGTCGGTGGTCGGTGACGATGAGGCCGGCCGCAGCCTCGAAGCGCTGCTGCGCCGCGATAGCGTCACGACCTCGTTGCGCCGCGACGCCAGCATCACCACCACGGTCAAGTTACGTGTGGTGGCGCGCCAGCAGCAACTGATCCGGCTCGATTTCGAATACACCCCAAGCCATGAAGTGCTGGCCGCCAAGCTGGGCGACTACCATGCGATGTTGGCTGAACACGATGCCGTGGTGCTGTCCGACTACGGCAAGGGTGGTCTCACCCATGTGGTCGAAATGATCGAAGCTGCCTGCCGCGCGGGTAAGCCGGTACTGGTCGATCCGAAAGGCGATGATTACCGGCGCTACTACGGTGCCACCCTGCTGACCCCCAATCGGGCTGAACTGCGCCAGGTGGTCGGTCGTTGGGCTGATGAGGCGGAACTGGAGCGCAAAGCGCAGACACTGCGCGGCGAACTCGGTCTGTCTGCCCTATTGGTGACTCGCTCGGAAGAGGGGATGAGCCTGTACCGGGACAGTGGTGTCTTCCATGTGCCGACAGTGGCCCGTGAAGTGTTCGATGTGTCTGGGGCGGGAGATACCGTGATTGCCACGCTGGCAGCCATGCTGGCGGCTGGACAACCGCTCGAGTTTGCCACCGACTGGGCCAACAGGGCGGCCGGCATTGTGGTCGGCAAGCTCGGCACGGCGGTGGCGACCGCCGATGAAGTGTTCGGACAGTAAGGATTGCCTGGCCGGTCCGATCCAGCACCGATGGGGTCGGACTGTCCGCAGATCCAACCTCTCCCCGCACGCTGCAACGGCCTGCTTCCACCAGCTCCTCTCACTTGTGCCATCACCGTCGATGCCCGGTCCGGAGGCAGAGGGAACGGCTGACTGAGCCGTCTGTTCCTGCGGGGCTGGGCTGGTTGGGGTGTCCGGACAGAAAAGCGGCAAGAGCACCACAAACTTCCGTGCCAACAGCAGAGGCGCTGGGCCGGTAAAAATGCCGGTTTACAGCAAGCGCGACATTGTCATACAGTGGCCACCAGCCGAGGAGATCGGCCTAACTTTCAGAGGGGTTCTCTGACCATGATTGACCTGATTGTCTACATTGGGCGTTTCCAGCCCGCCCACAGCGCCCATCTGAGCGTGATCCGCCAGGCGCTCAAACAGGCCCGCCATCTTCTGGTGCTGGCCGGTTCCGCCAACAAATCCCGCAATATCAAAAACCCGTTTCTGGTCGAAGAGCGCGCCGTCATGTTGTCGGCCTGTCTGCCCGAGGCCGAGCGTGAGCGTCTGACCGTATTGCCGCTCAACGATCATCTCTACAACGAAGAGGTGTGGCTGGCCGAAGTGCAGGAAGCGGTCAAAGGCGTGGCGGAGCGGTTGGCAGCCAAGCAGATTGCCATCATCGGCTGCGAGAAGGACGACAGTTCCTACTACCTGCGCTGTTTCCCGCAGTGGACGCTGATCAACTACCCTTATCTGGACGGTATGGATGCCACGGAAATCCGCCGTCTCTATTTCGACCAGCCCAGCGATGGCGACTGGATGCGGCTGACGGCGATGCTGCCCGCTCCGGTATTGGAATTCATGAAAAGTTTCAGCCGGGGCAAACACTATCCCAAGCTGGTCGAGGAATACCGCTTTATCGAAGACTACCGCGCCGCCTGGGCGGTGGCGCCTTACCCGCCGACCTTCGTGACAGTCGATTGCGTGGTGGTTCACTCGGGCCATGTGCTGCTGGTGAAGCGGGCGGCCGATCCGGGGCGGGGGCTGTGGGCGCTGCCCGGTGGTTTTCTCGATCAGCGCGAAACGGTGGAAGCCGCCGCGCTGCGTGAATTAAAAGAGGAAACCCGGATCAAGCTGCCCCTGCCGGTATTGCGCGGGGCCATTCGGGCCAGCCGTCTGTTCGATCACCCCGACCGCAGTCTGCGCGGCCGGACGCTGACCCAGGCGTTCTATCTGCTGTTCCCGGCAGGTGAAATGCCCCCGGTCAAAGGCGGTGATGACGCCAAGGCGGCACGCTGGGTGCCCTTGGCCGATCTGCGCCAGATGGAGCGCGAGTTTTTCGAGGATCACCTGGAGATCATCCAGTATTTCACTGGCACGCTGTAAGTTGCCGTTTTCCAGGGCGGCGCGGGGAGCGCCGCCAAATGTTAGCAAGGAGATTGCTATGAATGCCCTGTTGCCCGCCAACCCCATCCTGAATACCGATTCGTACAAAACCAGCCACTGGCTGCAATACCCTCCGGGTACCGATGCCATGCTGAGTTATGTCGAAAGCCGAGGAGGCCGATTTGACCGGCTGCTCTGGTTCGGTCTGCAAGCAATCCTCAAGGAATACCTGGCTCAGCCAATAAGCCGTGCCCATATCGAAGAAGCCGAGGAAGTGCTGCGGCTCCATGGCGTGCCGTTCAACCGGTCCGGTTTCGACTATCTGATCGAACGGCATGGCGGCCACTGGCCGGTGGAGATCCGGGCGCTGCCCGAGGGGACGGTGGCGCCGACGGGAGTGCCCTTGCTGACCATCGCCTCGACCGATCCGGCCGCTTTCTGGGCGGTGTCCTATCTCGAAACCCTGTTGATGCGGGTGTGGTATCCGACCACGGTGGCCACACAGAGCTGGCATGCGCGCCGCCTGATCCAGCGTTATCTCGACAAGACCGCCGACAGTGCAGAGAGTCTGCCGTTCAAGCTCCATGATTTTGGCGCACGCGGGGTGTCGAGTTATGAATCGGCCGCCTTGGGTGGCATGGCGCATCTGGTCAATTTCCTCGGGACCGATACCTTGGCGGCGCTGGTCGCGGCCCGCCGCTACTACGATGCGGGGCCGGCCTGCGCCTACTCGATTCCGGCGGCCGAGCACTCGACCATCACCAGTTGGGGGCCGCAGGGCGAGGTGGACGCCTACCGCAATATGCTGGAGCGCTTCGCCAAGCCCGGTGCGGTGGTGGCGGTGGTCAGCGACAGCTACGACATCTTCCACGCGGTCGAGAAATTATGGGGGGGCGAACTGCGCCAGCAGGTGATTGATTCGGGCGCCACCCTGGTGGTGCGCCCCGATTCAGGTGACCCGGCCACCATTGTGAGTCAGGTGGTGCAGCGGCTCGATGCGGCGTTCGGTTCCACCGTCAACAGCAAGGGCTTCAAGCTGCTCAACCATGTGCGGGTGATCCAGGGCGATGGGGTCAATCTGAACTCGATGGAGCTGATCCTGGGCGGTCTGTCGGCGCGCGGTTATAGTACCGACAATGTGGCTTTCGGCATGGGAGGCGCCTTGTTGCAGCAGCTCGATCGTGATACCCAGCGCTTTGCCATGAAATGCTGTGCGGTGCGGGTCAACGGGAGCTGGCGCGAGGTGTTCAAGGCGCCGGTGACAGACCCGGGTAAGCGTTCCAAGGCCGGTCTGCTGACCACCTACCGACTGGCCGATGGCTCGTTGCAGTGGGGGCTGCAAGGCCAGGTGCCTGCCGGTGCCGAAGAAGCCTTGTTGCCGGTATGGCGCCATGGCGAATTATTGCTTGAGCAGAATTTCGCCCAGATCCGCCAGCGCGCCGCCGCTTGAGGCGACTCGACAACAAAAAGCCCTGCATGGCAGGGCTTTTTCTTTTTCCTCGCTTGGCAACTTACTTCTTGGCGCCCAGCATGGCATATTTTTGGCGGAACTTCTCGACGCGGCCGGCGGTGTCGACGATCTTTTGCTTGCCGGTGTAGAAGGGGTGGCAAGCGGCGCAAACTTCGATCGAGAGATCCTTGCTCATGGTCGAGCCCGTCTTGAACACGCTGCCGCAGGAGCAGCTGACGGTGATCTCGTTGTACTTCGGATGGATGCCTTCTTTCATGGGATTCCCTTTGGCTAAAGGTGGGCCTGGATTGTGCAGACGCCCGGTCTTACGTTAAAAGCGGAATTATGACCCAAGCGGCGTTTTCGGGCAAGCGAGGCAAACTGGCGGTCTCGATAACACGGCTTGCCCCAATTCATCTGTTTTGCCCCAATAAAAATTTATTTCGATAGCGGTATTTTCAATAAACATTGCACTTGAGTTGAAAGCGTAGTTTTGAATCGCCGAAAAAGAAAAAGCGGGCAAAAGACCCGCTTTTCTTTTTCGATGAAGGCGATCAGCGACGCATCGAATCAAAGAAATCCAGATTGTTCTTGGTGCCCTTGATCTTGTCGAGCAGGAATTCCATTGCCTCCAACTCATCCATCGGATAGAGCAACTTGCGCAAAATCCAGATTCTTTGCAGCTGATCCTGTTGAATCAGCAATTCTTCGCGCCGGGTACCCGAACGATTGACGTTGATCGCCGGATAGGTGCGTTTTTCGGCCATACGGCGATCGAGATGGATCTCCATATTGCCGGTACCCTTGAATTCTTCGTAGATCACATCGTCCATCCGGCTGCCGGTGTCGACCAGTGCGGTGGCGATAATCGTCAGGCTGCCGCCTTCTTCGATATTGCGGGCGGCGCCAAAGAAGCGCTTGGGCTTTTGCAGGGCGTTGGCATCGACACCACCGGTCAGGACTTTGCCTGAGGCCGGCACCACGGTGTTATACGCGCGGGCCAGACGGGTAATCGAATCGAGCAGAATCACCACGTCTTTTTTGTGCTCGACCAGGCGCTTGGCCTTTTCGATCACCATTTCGGCCACTTGGACATGGCGGGCGGCCGGCTCGTCAAAGGTCGAGGCCACCACTTCACCGCGCACGGTGCGGGTCATTTCGGTCACTTCTTCGGGCCGCTCGTCGATCAGCAGCACGATCATCACCACTTCGGGGTGATTGGCCGTAATGGCATGGGCGATATGTTGCAGCATCACCGTCTTGCCCGACTTGGGCGGGGCGACCAGCAGGCCGCGCTGACCCTTGCCTATCGGGGCAACCAAGTCGATGACCCGGCCGGTAATGTTTTCGTCGCTGCGGATATCCCGTTCCAGCCGCAGTCGCTGGGTGGGGAACAGCGGCGTCAGGTTTTCGAACAGAATCTTGTTCTTGGTCGCTTCGGGTGGCTCACCGTTGACCCGGTCCACCTTTACTAGTGCGAAGTAACGCTCACCGTCCTTGGGCGTGCGGATTTCACCCTCGATCGTATCGCCGGTATGCAGATTGAAACGGCGGATCTGCGAAGGGCTGACATAGATATCGTCGGGGCCGGCGAGATAGGAGGTGTCAGGACTGCGCAGAAAGCCGAAGCCGTCGGGCAGTACCTCCAGCGTGCCGTCGCCGTAGATGCTTTCGCCCTTTTTGGCTTGGTTTTTCAGCAGGGCGAAGATCAAGTCCTGCTTGCGCATCCGATTGGCGCCGTCGATTTCGTTGGTGGTAGCCATATCGACGAGTTCGGACACGTGCAGGTGTTTTAAGTCGGACAAATGCATGTGTGCGGTGACTTTCCAGACTGGTGGAAGGAATACCTAGGTAACGGGGGGGATGAAATCGGCTGATTGCCGGAGATTTGCCGGCGAGATAAAAGCCGGCGGGTAGAACTGTTGTGACCGGAGATTAGTGGGTGAAACCCGGACTGTCAATGTGAAAATGCAGACGCCGCGCGGCGAGGGGGAAAATGCCGCGCGGCTGGACGATCAGATATGAGCGTCGATAAAGCTGGCCAATTGCGATTTGGACAGCGCGCCCACCTTGGTGGCGACCACTTCGCCATTCTTGAAGATCATCAGCGTCGGAATGCCACGGATATTGTAGGCAGGCGGGGTCTGTTGATTCTCTTCGATATCGAGCTTGGCGATCTTGAGGCGACCGCTGTATTCGGCGGCAACCTCTTCCAGGATCGGGGCGATCATTTTGCACGGACCGCACCACTCGGCCCAATAGTCGACCAGTACCGGTCCTTCAGCTTGCAGGACTTCCTGCTCGAAATTGGCATCGCTTACGTGGTGGATCAGCTCGCTGCTCATAATGTTCTCCTGTACGGTAGGCCGGCTCATAGGCTCGGCAATGGATGGCGAATGCTAAACCAAAATCTAGTCAACCGAAAAGCCAAGGCTGATTGATTTTCTTAATTGATACCATAGGCCCGCGTCGCCATTCTATCGCCTGACCGGGCCTTTTGCCTTATTGTTCCCGCAAAGCCGAGATCGCGTCGGATAAGCGTTCGACCGCAATGGTCTCGATCCCGGCGATCGGCGACTTGGGCAAATTGGCGCGTGGAATAATGGCGCGGTGAAAGCCTAGCTTCGCCGCTTCTTTAAGTCGTTCCTGGCCGCGTTGCACCGGTCGGACTTCACCCGACAGGCCGACTTCGCCAAATACCACCAGTTTGTCGGGCAGCGGCCGGTTGCGCAGTGAAGAAAAGATCGCCAGCAATACCGCCAGGTCAGCCGCCGGCTCGGCAATCCTGACCCCGCCCACGGCATTGATGAACACATCCTGATCGAAACAGGCCACTCCAGCATGGCGGTGCAGCACAGCCAGCAGCATGGCTAGCCGGTTCTGCTCCAGGCCCACGGTCAGGCGCTTGGGGTTGGGGGCATGGGCCTCGTCGACCAGTGCCTGGATTTCCACCAGCAAAGGCCGCGTGCCCTCCTGCGCCACCAGTACGCAGGAGCCCGGTACCGGTTCGGCGTGCTGCGACAGAAACAGCGCCGAAGGATTGGTGACGCCGCGCAGACCCCGGTCGGTCATGGCGAACACCCCCAGTTCGTTGACGGCGCCGAAACGGTTTTTCTGCGCCCGGATCAGCCGGAAGCTCGAATGGGTATCGCCTTCGAAATACAGCACGGCATCGACGATATGCTCCAGCACCCGCGGCCCGGCCAGGGCGCCTTCCTTGGTGACGTGGCCGACCAGCAGGATGGTGGTGCCGCTTTGCTTGGCATGGCGGGTCAACTGGGCCGCGCATTCGCGTACCTGGGCGACAGAACCGGGGGCCGACTGGAGCTGGTCGGTGTAAAGCGTCTGGATCGAGTCGATCACCACCACTTCAGGCTGCTCGGTGGCAAGCGTGGCCATGATCGATTCGAGATTGATTTCCGCCAGCAGATCGACCGGCTCGGTCTCGATGGCCAGCCGACGGGCCCGCAGCGCGATCTGCTGGGCCGATTCCTCACCCGAGACATAAAGCACCCGCTGGCTCCGCCCCAGATGGGCAATCGCTTGCAGCAGCAGCGTCGACTTGCCGATGCCCGGGTCGCCGCCGATCAGCACCACCGCGCCGCGCACCAGCCCGCCGCCCAGCACGCGGTCAAGCTCTTCGGCCCCGGTCGGGGTGCGTGGCATTTCGACGGTCTGGACTTCGGAGAGCTTCTGAACGCCGCCACCGGCGGCAAGGGACTGGAAGCGGGTATTGACGGCCGGTTTGGCCGGGGCGATCAAGGTTTCGACCAGCGTATTCCAGGCACCGCAGCCCGGACACTGGCCCTGCCATTTGGGACTGGTGGCGCCGCATTCGCTGCAACCGTATTGGGTTTTGACTTTGGCCATTTTCGGTCTCCGTGCTCAGCCAAATGGCCAAGGTTGCTTGCTGCGCGCCACCAGCACGATATAGCCAAGCACCAGCAGGGCCAGGAAGAAGGCTGTGGCGCGGATCGTTCGGGTACGGCCGCGTTTGAGTGCCACGGTGCCCAGGGCGATATAGGCGAGCAATCCGAGCAGCTTGGCCGTCAGCCAGCCGTCGAGAAACGGCGCCTGGCGCAGCATGCTGGCCAGCACGATGGCGCTGCCGAGCAGTACGGTATCGTTGATATGCGGCACGATGCGCACCCAGCGCGCCTGCAACCTCGGGGAATCGGTCAGCATCCAGACACCGCGCAGCACAAACAGCAGGGCGGTGATGCCCACCGTCGTCATATGGATATGTTTGATCAGATAGTAAGACATGGTGCGCTCCCTCCAAGGCGGGCTAGCTTGCCTGCTTGGCGTGCGGTGGTCAATCGTTCTCTGTCGGGTTGAGAAAGGGGGAGGGTTGTGGAAAATTATAGGACAAATGTATGCAAGAACTAGTGCTTTATATCTCCATAAATAAACTATTTATGTTGTGAATCTTGGGGTTTGTCCCGCTCCCCCGCGAGCCGCTATAGTCGCGTCCCATCTTCCTCTTACCGTACAAGGTCTGCCTCATGCCCAGTACCCATCTGGTTCTGATCCGCCATGGCGAAACCGCCTGGAATGTCGACCGACGCTTTCAGGGCCATCTCGATATCGGTCTCAACGACAACGGCCGGCGCCAGGCCGAGTTGCTGGCCTTGCGCCTGGAACGCGAACATGCGCGGCAACCGTTTGCGGCTCTGTATTGCAGTGATTTGAGCCGGGCCCGGGACACGGCAGCGGCGATTGCCGCTCGTACCGGGCTGACGCTCACGATCGATGCCGGTCTGCGTGAGCGGGGACTCGGCGTGCTCGAAGGGCTGACACCCGATCAGATGGCCGTGCAGCAGCCGGAAGTCTACGCGGGCTGGCAGCGGCGCGACCCGGAAGCGGTGGTGCCCGGTGGTGAGCGGCTGGCCGATTTCAGCCAGCGGGTCTTGACGGCATTGCAGCAGGTGGCCGGTCGTCATGATGGTGCGACGGTGCTGGTGGTGGTGCACGGCGGCGTGCTCGACTGCATCTACCGGGCCGCGCAGGGCATCGATCTGATGGCACCGCGTCAGCGGGAAATGCATAACGCTGCCATCAACCGTCTGGTCTATGACGGTACCGTCTGGTCGATAACCGACTGGGGCGATGTCAGCCATCTCGATATGGAAACCCTTGACGAGCTGTAAAGCATTTCCGCCGACAAACTGGCAAGGTGTCCGGTTACAATGCGCCGGACAATTTCCCGTCTCTTATCGGACAGTCGGACACTCGCCATGACACCTCTCTGTATCGATCACCAAGCCGGTCAGCCACTGGTTGACCAGATCGTCGGCCAGATGATTGCCCGGATCGGCGATAAAAGCCTGCGCTCCGGTAGCCGTTTACCGTCGATCCGGGGCTTTGCCGCCGAATACCGGGTATCCAAATTCACCGTGGTCGAAGCCTATGACCGGCTGGTGGCGCTGGGTTATGTGCAGTCGCGCCGTGGTGCCGGCTTCTTTGTGGCGTCACGGGTCGAGCCGTCGGGTCGGGTGGAGCTGCGCGAGCGGCCGCTGCGGCGGGTGGTGGATAGTCTGTGGCTGCTGCGTCAGGATGCCTTCACCGCCGACAACGATATGGTCAAGCCCGGCTGCGGCTGGCTGCCGGCCGACTGGATGCCCGAGGCCGAGCTGGAGAAAGCGCTGCGCGACCTGACCCGGCGTCCCAATGCCCGGCTGACCAGCTATGGCGAACCGTTCGGCTACCGGCCGTTGCGTCAGCAACTATGCATCCGGCTGGCCGAGCTGGAAATCGATACCCAACCCGATCAGATTGTCCTGACCACCGGCGCCATGCAGGCGCTCGACCTGATCGCCCGCTATCTGGTCGATGAGGGCGATACGGTGCTGGTGGATGATCCGGGTTTCTTCAATGTGTTTGCCAACCAGAAACTCAACGGTGCTCGGCTGCTCGGGGTGCCGCGCACCCCGGCCGGGCCTGACTTGCAGGTGCTGGAGCAGCTATTGCAGGAACACAAGCCCAAGCTGTTCATCACCAACAGCGTGCTGCATAACCCGACCGGCACCAGCCTCAATCGCGCCACCGCCTTCCGTATCCTGCAACTGGCCGAAAAATACGATCTGACCATCGTCGAAGACGATATCTACAGCGACTTCCAGGTCGGCCCGGGTGAGCGGCTGGCGGCGCTCGATCAGCTCAACCGGGTGATCTATGTCGGCAGTTTCTCCAAGACGCTGTCTGCCAATCTGCGGGTCGGCTTTATCGCCACCTCCGAGCGTCGTGCGCAGGACCTGTGCGATCTGAAGCTGCTCACAGCGCTGTCGAGTTCGGAGGCGGCCGAGCGGGTGATCCACGCCATGCTGATCGAAGGCGCTTACCGCAAGCATATGGAACGGGTGAAATCCCGGCTGAAGCAGGCGTCCGACCGGGCGCTGCCGCGCTTGGAGTCGCTGGGCTATACCTGCTGGGCCCAGCCCAGCGGCGGCATGTTCGTGTTCGCCCGGTTGCCCTGGATCGAGGACACTGCCCCGCTGGCCCAGCGTGCTGTCCAGAGCGGTGTGATGCTGGCGCCCGGTTCACTGTTCTGCCCGCATGGCGGTGCAACGCCCTGGCTGCGGCTCAATATGGCCCATATGGACGACGAACGGGTCTGGCGCTGTCTCGATCAGCTAGGCCAGGGCGGTTGAACGACGTGCAGACGTGAGCGCCAGCACAGGGCAGTTGGCCGTGCTGGACGCGACAAGCGCCTCTGTCAGCCAGTGTCCGATGTCGCTCCCCGTCGCATTGCCACAGAACTTGGCCAGCGCTGGACACAGCGCGTCAGGCTCAGGCCACGCCAGCAGCATTGCTGGTGACACCGACTGAAACGGAAATGCCCTGGACGTCCGACCAGCTCCCACTGGGTGTGCTGAAGAAGCGTATTGTTCGGCGCGTTCACAATCTGATACCGATCCGCTTTTTCTATGGCGTCCAATTGACCAGGCTCAGCCAGCTGACTCAGCGTCATGGTCGTGGAGGCTGTTTCGAGTTGGGGATGGACAAAAAGAAGCGCTATTCATTTTTCTCTGAATAGCGCTTCTTTTCTTGCACACGTTTTGCGCGAAATTTTCTATTCGCGATGTATCGAGCGTGGTCAGCTCGGTGCGCGCTCGATCCGGCGTGGCAGGGTGAAATAGAAGGTGGCGCCTTGCCCTGGCGCCGCCTTGGCCCAGACGCGGCCGTTATGGCGGTTGATCACGCGCTGGACGATGGCGAGACCCACGCCGTTGCCTTCGAATTCCTGCGAGCTGTGCTGTCGTTGGAAGGCGCCGAACAGCTTGTCGGCGTAGGTCATATCGAAACCAGCGCCGTTGTCGGCGACGAAGAAGGCATTCTGGCCATCGATATGGGTGGCGCCGAAGCGGATTTCGGCCTGCGGCACCTTGGCGGTGAATTTCCAGGCGTTGGACAGCAGGTTCTGCAACACCAGCCGGATCAGCTTGGGATCGGCCTCGGTCACCAGATTGGGCATCACATTGATATGGCACTGCCGCTCGGGTTCCATGCTTTGCAGCTCGTGCACGATATCGTTGGCGATCTCGGACAGATTGACCGGCTGGGTATTGACCTCGCTACGGGTCAGTTTGGAAAGATTGAGCAGATCGTCGATCAGGCTCGACATATTCTGGGTGGCGCGGCGAATCCGTTGCAGGCATTGCTTGCCCGGATCGTCGAGCCGGTCACTGTAGTCTTCCAGCAACACTTGCGAGAAACCGTCCACACTACGCAACGGTGCCCGCAAGTCATGCGACACCGAATAGGAGAAGGCTTCGAGTTCCTTATTGGCCGCAGCGAGCGCCTTGGTACGTTGCTCGACCAGTTCCTCGAGGTGGTTGCGGTAGTGGTTGAGTTCGATCTCGGTGGCCTTGCGGGCCGAGATATCGATCAGATAGCCCTGTAGATGGCGCTCGCCCGCCACATCGGGAATGGCGGTGGCGACCAGCATGACCCACACCACTTTGCCGTTGGCGCCCAGCATGCGGCATTCGAACTCGATGGTGCTGTCCTTTTCCTGGGTTTCGGTGAATAGCTTATAGGCCAGGTGGCGGTCGTCCTGGTGCAGGTAGCTGGTCAGGAAACCTTCGCTGTACCAGATATGCAGCGGATAGCCGAGCAGGGTCTCGGCCTGCGGCCCGACATAGGTGAAGCGCCACTCGGCCGGATTGGCTTCCCAGGGCACCACATTGGTCGATTCGACCAGCCGGCGGTAGCGGTCCTCGCTGGCGCGCAATGCCTGCTCGATCTGTTTGCGTTGCTGGATATCGGCCTCCAGCTCGTGGTTTTTGGCCTCCAGCTCGGCAAACAGGCTATGCAGCGACTGCCGGGTGATTTCGAGGCTCTGGCCGAGGCGGCCGATCTCGTCTTCGCGCTTCCATTCGAACGGGGTGGACAGATCGCGCTGCGCCAGTCGTATCGACTCGGTCATCAGCCGTTTGAGCGGGGTCAGCACGCGGTTGTGCATCAGGGCCAGGATCAGCGCGAGGCTTACGGTGAACTGGATGGCCACGCTGATCAGGTAGTACTGCGAATACTGGTGGACCGAGGCCAGGAACAGGCCGTCGTCCATTTCCACCGTCACCTTGCCGATCACATTGCCCTGCTTGGTGACGTTTTGCGAGATGGTTTTGAGCTTGCCCAGCCGGCGCTCGGGCTTATTGGCTTCGAGAAAGGTGCCGAGCGTGGCGTCTTGAATGATGACCCGCACGATGCGTTCATCGCTCATGACCGAATCGAGCAGCGGCTTGCCGGTGTCAGGCGACAGATTCCACAACGGCTCCTGCATGCCCAGCACCAGGATTTCGGTGATGCGCTGATGGTCTTCGTTGAGGCGTTTTAACAGGGAATCTTGCTGCCGGCTGAGCGTGATAAAGCTACTGATAAAGCCGGGGATCAGAAGGCCGAACAGAATGGCAACAACGACCGCGCGGCGCAGCGTGAAGGTCATGGATCAAGGCTTCCTTGTCGTCTTCGATTTATCGCGGCATCGCGCCGATGTCCGTTCCTGATCGATTTCTCCTATTATTAGGCTCCGTGCCGCAACTCCGCAAACTGCATTCCAAGGAGAAGTATGAAGGTGGTCGTTTTGGGCGCCGGGATTACCGGCGTCGCTTCGGCATGGTTTCTTCGTCAAGAAGGATTTGAGGTGGTCGTGCTCGACCGTCAGCCCGATGCGGCACTGGAGACCAGTTTCGCCAATGGCGGTCAGGTATCGGTGTCGCAGTCCGAGCCGTGGGCAGACCCGGGCGCGCCGTGGAAAGTGCTGAAATGGTTGTGGCGGGACGATTCGCCACTGTTGTTCCGCCCCAAGCTCGACCTGCGGCAATGGCTCTGGGGCGCAGGTTTTCTGCGCGAATGCCTGCCCGGGCGCTTTGAGCGCAATCTGGTGCAGATGGTCAATCTGGGCCTGTACAGCCGCCAGACGCTGCATGCCCTGCGGGCCGAGACCGGTCTTTCCTACGAGCAGCAGACCCGCGGCATCCTGCAAATCTATTTTGAACAGCAAGCCTATGACTCGGCCTGTCGTGCTGCCGAGCTGATGCGCCGTTATGGCTGCGTGCGCGAGCCGATCAGCCGCGAACGGGCCATCGATATCGAGCCGGCGCTGACCCGGCTCGGCGCCCGTCTGGTCGGCGCGACCTATGCCGCCGACGACGAATCGGGCGATGCGCATCTGTTTACCCAGCATCTGGGCCGTCTGGCGGCCGAACGTGGGGTGCAGTTTCGTTACAACACCTGTATCGCCGGCCTCGATCACGCCGGTCAGCGCATCACCGGAGTGCGCCTGTGCGAATCCGACGGCCATCATGGGGTCGAGCGCGGCGATGTCTATCTGGTGTGTCTGGGCAGCTACAGCCCCTTGCTGCTGGCGCCGCTGGGCATCCGGCTGCCGATCTATCCGGCCAAGGGCTACTCGGCCACGCTGGCGATCGAAGACCATGAAGGCGCGCCCACGGTCAGCATCACCGATGAGGCGGTCAAGATGGTGTACAGCCGGCTGGGCGACCGGATCCGGATCGCCGGCACTGCCGAACTCAACGGCTATAGCACCGAACTCAATATGGTGCGCTGCGAGGCCTTGACCCGGCGCTATTTCGAGCTGTTTCCCAATTCGGCCGACCCCAATTCGGTCCAGTTCTGGACCGGCCTGCGTCCCTCGACGCCCTCGAATGTGCCGCTGATCGGCCGGCGCCGCTTCGATAATCTCTATCTCAATACTGGCCACGGCACCTTGGGTTGGACCGAAGGTCCGGGTTCGGGCCGGGCGGTGGCCGAGCTGATCGCCGGCCGGCGTCCGCCCTTGCAGTTCGATTTTCTCGATGGCTGAGTCAGTCGGCCGTCCGCTTGGGCGGGCGGCCGACTGGTAAATGACGTTCTGGCTCAATTTTATTGTTTCTATTTTTATTCGGCCTGGGGTCTTGCAAGATCTTGGCTGATAAATTTCATTTCGGCGCTGTTCGGTCGTCTTCCCAGAATTTTCATCTGCTCCAGCCGTTCGCCGATCCGTTCGCCGATGAAGATCTGCGGATTGGACGGCGGATAGTTCTCCGCACTCTCCCATTGCCGAACCTGCTCGCGGGCCTGATAGAAGGCCGCCTCCAGCGTGGTCTGGCGCTCCAGCGCATTCTTGAGCAGTGCCTGGCCAAACCAGGTCAGCTCGGCATCGTCGGCGCAGCCAAACGAGTTGTGGCTGGCGTCGGCGGCGGTGATCAGCAAAGTGTCGGTCGTGGCCAGCGGCGGAATATAGCCGCCTGCATAACAGGCCGACACGATCACCATGCGCTGCCGGATACCGGCGCGGTTGAGGCTGTCGGCCAGCCAGGCCGGGGTGATCGGCGCCAGTTCGAGCGGCGGCTGTTGCAGCAGAAATTCAAAGCTGTCCGAGCCGTGCGACGTCAGGAAGACCAGTACCACATCCTCGTCAGGGTCGATCAGCCGTCCGAGCCGCTGCAAGGTGGCATCGAGACTGCTGCGGGTAGCAAGCGGCGCGGCCAGCGGCTGATCGGGCCGGTTCTGCAACAGCACGGCATGGCGTGCCCCGAGCCGCTCGCGAAAGCGCTGTGCCGCCAGCTCGCTTTCGCGCCAGAACACCCCCTGGCTGCCGTCACCGGCGACGGCGACCACATACAGGTCAGCCGTGCCGGGCCGCTGGGCAGGCAGCGCGGCCAGCGCGTCGCGCAGCAGTTGCGGCTGGCGATACAACAATTCCTCGGGAAACGGCGGCGGCGCCGCAGTGGTGGGAATCGGCTGGCTGGCGTAGCTGTCGTTCCAGGTCCAGTAGAGCAGGGTGCGCGAATCGACTGCCCACCAGCACGAGATGGTGCCGATCAGGGCCAGCAGCAGCAGGCTGCGCAGGTCACTCAGATGAAACTGGCTGCGCGCCTGCCGCACCAGGGCCAGGGTGAGCCAGAGACCGGGAATAAACAGCAGGACCAACTGAAGCCAGGTCTGCTCGGGCAGAAACGATTCAATGGCACTTTCCAGTCGCATCAACACGGGCCTGGCAAATTGCCACCATAGCGCCATGGCGGCGAGCAGGGTCCACAGATGCCAGACGATGCGGCTGCGTCTGACTGTCAGCCAGATGGCCAGCCCGTAGGCCATCCACAGGCCAAGTCCGGTCAGTAGACCCACCCGCAGCAGGACCGGGTCCATGCCGGCCGGTCGGTAGAAATCCTCCCAGCCCATATCGAAGCCTACCCAGACCGCCAACAGCCAGGGCAGGGCACTGGGGGAGAAATGGCGCGGTGATTGCGGCAGCAGGCAAAGCGCCAGCAGGCCACGTACCAGCGTGGCCGAGCCGAACGGAGACTTGTCGTGCGGGCGCGATCGATTCATGCAGTGAAACAGTGATAAAGCAGTTGATTGGGAAACGGTCCGGGCAGGTCCAGCCAATTGGGCGTCAGCGTGTCCGGACCTCAAAGCCCGAGCCATGACACTCAAGCAGGTGTGGTGGCGGCGCCGCTTCAAACGGAAATGCGCCAAGCAGCGTCCAGGCCCGGCGGTGGACCTGGCTCATACCGATGCCGCTACAAAATGGCGTCCAGCCGCGCTTGCCCGGACTGTCCACTGCGAATCGCCGTGCAGTCGGAGGCAGACGGTGCGCTCGGCCATTTGGCGGTTGGCGCACTCGGGGTTTGCGGGCCTGGACGCCGTTTTGCCGGGAATCGGAATCAGGCGCCGAGCCAGGCGCGGCGCGCTTCGACCAGCTTGGGGTCGTCGTCGCTGCGCTTGAGGCCCACGGTCTGGACCGGCATTGCTTCGAGCACCAGCTTGGTCTTGAACAGCTCGTCGCGGCGGAAGGCGTGGATATCGACCTTGTCGCCGGCGCGGCACTGGTTGAGCAGGGTGTCGAGATTGCCGCCGGCGCGCAGGCCGTCGAATGCGACGATCAGATCGCCGGCCGACAGACCGGCCTTCTGGGCCGGACCATCGGTAAACACATGGGTCAGCTTGACCAGGCCCTGTTCGACCGTGGTCCGGGCGCCGAGCCAAGGCGTGCCTTCCTTGCTCTTGTCGAGCCAGCCGCCCTTGTCGGCATTGCCGACCTGCGAGCGCTGCTGCCACTCGATGCCGACCGTGGCCAGCATTTCCTGGAGCGGCAGTTCCTCGGTCGAGCGCAGCAGCCGGTCGAATAGCGGCTTGAGCTTGAGGCCGGTGACTTCCAGCGCCATCTTTTCCCAGCCGTCTTCGGGCACGCCCTCGGGGCGGCCTTCGTAGAACTCGCGGCCGTAGCGCTGCCACAGCGCCACCATCACATCGTCAAGCGACTTGCGGCCGGCCGTTTCGCGCCGGATATGCAGATCGAGCACCAGCCCCGCCAGTGCGCCCTTGGTGTAATAGCTGATGCCGCTGTTGAGCGAGTTCTCGTCGGGGCGGTAGTACTTGATCCAGGTATCGAAGCTCGATTCTTCGAGCGTCTGCACCGCCCGGCCTGGGGTGCGCAGCACGCCCGTGATGGTATGTGACAGCAGTTCGAGATAGCTCTCGACATCGATCACCCCGCTGCGGACCAGGGTCAGATCGTCATAGTAGGAAGTCAGCCCCTCGAAGGCCCACAGCAGACGGGTATAGTTTTCCTGATCGGTGCGGTAGGGGGCGTAGGCTTGCGGCTTGATCCGCTTGACGTTCCAGCTATGGAAGTATTCATGCGAAATCAGCCCGAGATACTGGCGATAGCCGCTTTTCATCACGGTTTCGCCATCGCGCGGCAGATCGTCGCGGCTGGCCATCAGGGCGGTCGAGGCACGGTGTTCGAGGCCGCCGTAGCCGTCGCCCGTCACCATGGTCATGAATACATAACGCGAGAACGGCGCCGGCTGGCCGAACAGGTCGATCTGGTATTCGCAGATCTTTTTCACATCGCGCGCCAGCCGCTTGCTGTCGAGCCGCTTGAAGCGACCGGACAGCACAAAGTCGTGCGGCACGCCATGGGCTTTGAATTGGATCAGGGTGAAGTCGCCCAGCTCGACCGGGTGGTCGATCAGCTCGTCATAGTCGCCGGCGCGATAGGTGCCGAAACCGTAGGGCTTGGCACCGGCGGCAGGCAGGCTGGTGGCGACGCGCCAGTCACGGTATTCCTTGCCGGCCGGGGCTTCGATCTCGACTTCGCACGGCAGGCTGGTCTGGCCTTCGACTGCCAGGAACACGCTGGTGCCATTGAAAAAGCCGCGCTGGGTATCGAGGTAGGCGTGGCGTACCGACAGATCGTAGGCATAGACGGTATAGCGCAGCGTCAATTCGCCCTTGACCGGGGCCGCGCGCCAGGTGTGCTTGTCGAGCTTCTCCAGTGCCACCGGCTTGCCTTTGTTTTCGGCGGTGATGGCGACGATGTGCTTGGCAAATTCCCGAATCATGTAAGAGCCCGGAATCCAGACCGGCAAGGAGAACTGCTGGCCGGTGGCAGCGGGCTGGGCCACGCTCAGGGTGACCTCGAACAGATGGGCGGCAGGATTGACAGCGGCGATACGGTAGCGGATCGGGGCGGCTTTCATGGCGTCGGCGGCAGAGGGACGGAAAGCCGGGGATTCTAGCATGGGCATGGCGTCATACCGTCGCGATTGCTGAGAGGATAAGGAAGAAATTTTAATATCGTATTTGGTATGGCTATTTACTTGGCACTGGTTTGGCGTAATAAATTTATATTGGCATCTGGCGTTTACCGTGGCGGCGGCGGGCTGGTCCGCGGACGTGTCAGCCCGGTTCCGGCGCGTCCTGCTTCCTCTGTCTTATTCCTTGCGGGCGTTGACCTCTGTGGGCGGCTGCGGACGTGGAATCGCCTTTTCCTGCGCATTGGGCAGACGGCTAAGCCGCCCCATCCCGAACAATCTCGCGCCGATGCGCTCGCTGATCAAGGTCGGCCGATTGGACGGTTGGTGGTGTCGGCTTGCTTCCCACTTCTCGATTTTCTGCCAGGCGACTCTCCTGTCTCACACAACAAAACACCGCGCCTGGGCGCGGTGTTTGTCTTGGAGCGGATCACTCGGCTTTAGACGAGCGTTCTGGGCTCACCCACCGTCACCGAAGCGCTGTCGCGCGGCACGGTGGCGAACAGGGTTCGGGCGATGATATTGCTCGGTGCGCTATTGCCGACCAGCTTGTTGACCTGACGGAATTCGCAAGTCAGCTGGGTCTGGGTCAGATTGACCACCGCATAGCCCTGGGCATCGGTCAGCGTCAGCTTGAGCCACGGATTGCTGTTCATGCCGGCCAGCGCACGGGCGAGACCCAGCAGCGTGGTATTGAAGGCCGGTTCGGCCTTCAGTCCTTCGAGCACGGCGCGGGTGGTGGCATCGAGCTGCGACTCGGGCAGACCCTTGGTGGCGAGCGCGCCACGGACCTGAACCCGGGCCTGATCGGCCAGCTCGTCGAGTGATGGCGGCAGCCGGCTCATCGAGAAATCGAGCAGGTTGAAGGTGATCTGGATGCTGCCCAGGCCCGGCACCGGGATGGTCAGCGGATAGAACACCAAGGGCGCCAGATCGCTCGACAGCGTGCCCACGGCATCGCGCAGATAGGAGAAGAACGAATCGGAGCTGATGCCGGCCGTCACCAGATCGACCATCACCGGCGTGCCGTTGCCGGCGGCGCGGTAGTTGTCGTGCACGGTGCCGGTGAAGAAGGCGTGGATATCGCCGGTGAGCGCCACCACGTTCTTGATATTGTTGCCCTTCAGATGCTGCATCAGGTCGCGCCGCTCGGCATCGTAGCCGTCCCACTGGTCGGCGTTGAGCAGGAACTTGGTGAAGAAGGCCGACAGCAGCGCGCGCTTGTCGGTCGGGATATAGCTCGATTCGGCACCACGGGCCTGGATATCGGCCTTGACCGCACCGAATGCCACCACTTGGGCGCCCGCCGCGGCCTGGGCGCTGCTGCCGCCGATGGCGGCCGCCTGGGCGGCATCGAAGGCGGCAGCGGCGACGCCGGCCTGGCTGGCATTGAGGCCGGCGGCCATGGCGACCGACACCTTGTTGGCGCCACTTGCCGCAGCTTCGGCAATCGAGCGGGCGGCCAGCGCAGCCGTGTCTTGCGAGGCCCCGGCGGTGACGGCACCGACCAGGGCCGAGGCGACGGCGATATTGCCGCTGGTCTGGGACGCGGCGTTGGCGATCTGGGTCGCCAGCGTCGGCACCGAGGACAGGGCGATCAGGGTGGCGATGGCCGTGGTGCCGTCTACCCCCATCCGCAGCAGCGACACTTCGTTGCCCCACAGCTTCCAGGTGGCGTTGGACGAGGCCATCACATTCTTCCACCAGTCGCGCTGCGGCTTGCCCAGCATGGCCACGAAGGCCAGCGGGTCGGGCGAGCCGAGCTGGGTGGCGGCGGCCATCTTCTGGGCTTCGGCGCCGTACAGGATATTCTCGGGCACCATATAGCGGCTGCCGATCGAACCGAGCGGCTGGCCGGTCAGCGGATTGGGCGCGGCTTCCGGCACCATATGGTCGGCCCGGTAGAGCCGCTGGTCGGTCATCACCAGATGGGCCAGCCGGCCGAAACGCAGCTCGCGGTAGATCTGGATATTTTCATAGCCGGGCGTGGCCGAGGCGTAGCTCACATCGGCCGGCATGAATTCGAACCAGGCCTGGTTGGCGCTGCGGCGCCGGCTCAACTGGTGGTTGTTGTCGCCGCCGGTGCTGGTGTTGTAGCTGCCGTGGCTGTAGGTTTCGGCGTCGCGCCAGGCGTCGTCGCTGAATTCATGGTCATCCCACACCGCGATCAGCGGATAGCGTTCATGGAGCGCCTGCAGGCGGCTGTCGGTGCGGTAGCGCTTGTACAGATAGCGGTAGTCGGCCAGCGACACGGCATAGCGGGCGCCCGAGACGCCATTCTTGAAGGCGCCATTGGGCAGTTGCAGCAGCGGATGACGGCTTTCCACCGCACCGGTCTGGAAGGCTTCGCCCACGGTTTCGTAGATGTAGTCGCCCAGGTGGACGATAAAGTCGAGGTTCTCGTTGCTGGCAACGATATGCTCGAAAGCGCCCCAGTGGTTGATGCTCCAGTCCTGGCACGACATGAAGGCAAAGCGCAGCTGCGCCAGATCGGCATCGACGGCCGGCGCGGTCTTGAAGCGGCCGACGCGCGAACGGACGTCGCCGGCGATGAATTGGTAGTAATAGGTGCGGCCTGGAGCCAGGCCGATGATCTTGTGCCGCACGGTGTGGTCGAAGGTGGCGTAGACCGGGAGTCCGGTATCGACCACCGCCGTGCCGGTGAGGGCGGTGTTGCTGCCAAGGGCAGCCGCATTGTCGGCGTCGGTGACCAGCAGGCGGATGGTGAAGTTGCCGTCGGCGACACTGGTGACATCGTCGGCGCCGGCCGGGACCACCCGGGTCCACAGCAGGATGCCATCGGGACGCGGATCACCCGAGGCGACACTCTGGGGGAATTTCCAACCGGGGCCCGTCGCCGGCGGCGTGCTCGGCAGACTGGGATCAGGCGTGTAATCGGTGCTGTCACCATCGCCGCCGCCACAGCCGGCCAAACCAGTGGTTGCCACCGATACGGTCAGAAAGCCGCCCAGCTTCAAAAACTGTCGCCTATCCATGCGAGATCTCCTGTTTCATTGTTACGACGCGACGGCTGCGCGCGAGGATTATTCAGACCGGTCGCAGTCCGGCCAGCAAGCGCTCGATAGTACCAGCAAGCGGCTTATTTTTTGTGAATCGATGTACAAGGTACGGCGATGAACCCCAGCACTGTGGGCATTTCACCCACCTGGGCAGCTTGCAGCGCCAGACCGCAGAACCGGGGCGCCGCCTCGGACTGATCGAGCCACTCGTCCAGTGCCGGGCCTTCTAGCTGTTCGATCCAGGCCGCCAGCTCACGATCGTCAAGACTGGCCGGGCCGGCGGCACTGGCAAACCAGACGTCGCCCGTCTGATCGACATAGACCGCCTCAAGCGGACCCAGCGGACGGCCGAACTGGTCGCACAGGCCGTCGGCGCCGAGCCGCGCCACCAGGGGCGCTCGCTCGCACTCGACATAGACCCGCTGCGGGCCGTTCTGGAAATGCCAGGCACCGTCGGCGTCGGCCTGGTAATTGCGACCGATGAAATCGAGCAGGCCCGGGTGGCTGAGCCGCTGGCCCTGCAAGTGCCAGTCGCCCCGGGCGTCGAGCGACAGCCAGCCGTAGACGGCTGGCACCGTCGGCCATTTGGCCATGGCGGCGCGAACAATATCATCCATGGGAGTTTGCCTCGCCGGCCCGCGCTCCGTGACGCATGCAAGGTTTATAGCGCATGGCCGAACGGGGTGCGAGCCGGTATAAGGGGCTGGAAGTGGCTTCAGTCCTGATTGCTGCGTTCGAAACGGTGCAACTGGCGGCGCCATTTCTTGGTCGGGCGACCGCGTGCAGCCGGGTGGTCGAACTGCGGTGCCAAGGCTTCTTCCTCGCGGCGGCGTTCGCGGGCCTGCAAGCTCTCGTCGGTTTCGCGATACAGCGTCTGGGCGACGCTGGCGGGGCCGCGGCGGTCGGACAGGGCTTCCACCACCACCTCGAACTCATCGCCGAGGGTGCGGATACGCAAGCGGTCGCCCACCTTGAGCGCCCGCGCCGGTTTGACTCGGTCGCCATTGAGGTGGACGTGGCCGCCGTCGATGGCGTCGGTGGCAATCGAGCGGGTCTTGAAGAAGCGGGCGGCCCACAGCCATTTATCGATGCGGACCGGCTGTTCGTCTTTATCCTTGTGCATGGGCTGTCTCCTGATCGCCCCAGAACCAGGTTTCGCCGTTATGGCCACGGCTGGCCGGGCCGATGGCCCACAACAGGGCCGGTTCAAAGGCCTGCAACGGCGGCAGCGATTCGAGGTCTTCGGCGGGATGGGTCTTGAGTCGGAACGGGCCGCGCATCGGCCCGGGAACCAGCAGATTGACCCGCAACTCGCGTTCCCATTCGTCGGCGGCGATCCGCGCCAGCGCCGCCTGACCGGCCCGGCTGACCGCGTAGCCGCCCCAGAACGCCTTGGGTTGGAGGCCGTGGCTTTCGCCCACGAATACCACCGAGCTGTCGCCGGCGCGCTTGAGCATCGGCAGCAGGGCACGGGTCAGGGCAAAAGGCGCCGCCACATTGGCGCGGAACATCTCGACCCATTCTTCGAGCTTCTGATTGATCAGGGGAGAGAGGAAGGTAAAGCCGTTGGCGCAATGGAAGATTGCGTCGAGCCGGTCGAATTCCTTCCAGATCAGATTGGCCAGATTGACGCAATCCTGGTCGGTCATGGCGGCCAGATCGACTGGGATGGCCGCCGGCTGCGGGCCACCCGCCGCCTCGATGGCGTCGTAGACGCGGGCCAGCTTTTTCTCGTTGCGGCCCAGCAGGATCACGGTGGCGCCATGGCGGGCAAAAGCCAGCGCGGCCGTCTCGCCTAGCCCTTGACCTGCGCCGGTGACCAGGATCACACGATCCTTGAGATAATCGGGCGATGCGTTGAAAGACTCCCAGGGCTGCATAAGCGTTTCCGGTGCGGTTCGACTAAACGGGGAAGTCTACCATGGGCGCCTGCCGCCGGGCTGAACGGCAGCCCCGCTGCGGCCCCGACTGAAAAGGAGATGGAGATGGCAAAAGTAGTCAAAAGCGACGCCGAGTGGCAAGCCCAGCTCGATGAGCAACAGTTTCGCGTGACCCGCCTGGCCCATACCGAGCGACCCTTTAGCGGGGTCTATTGGGATACCCGCACCCCGGGCCTGTATCGCTGCATCTGCTGCAATGCCCCACTGTTCGAGTCCGACACCAAGTTCGATGCCGGCTGCGGCTGGCCTTCCTTCTTCCGTGCCGTGCCCGGTGCCGTGGCCGAACGGGTCGATCGCAGCCACGGTATGGTGCGGACCGAGATTCTGTGCGAAGCCTGCGATGCCCATCTGGGCCATGTGTTCGAGGATGGTCCGGCGCCGACCGGTCTGCGCTACTGCGTCAACTCGGCCTCGCTGAGGCTGGAGCCGAAAAAGTCCGAGTAGGATTTTTTCTTTTATGAAAACAAGGACCACTCGTCTTGTGACGAATGGTCCTTGTTTTTTACTTTTGTGTCCGGACGCAGAGATCGGACTGCGGCCCGACCCGGTCCGTATACGACCGCCGCTTATTCCTGCCGACCGGCCAGTTGGACGGCCCAGACCTGGCTCGGGCTGGTGCTGCCTTCGGGCTGGACGAAGATCCAGTAGCCGTCGCCGGCCAGCTTGGCATGGCCGCTGCAGGCCTGGCACACCACCACGCCGTCGCGGCGCACGGTCCAGCTGCCGGCACTACCGATAAAGTCGTGGTAGTTGCGGGCGCGGGTCTCGTGTGATTCGAAGCTGTACTTGCGGAAGTCCTTCATCACCACATCGATCTTGGGCATCGGAATGGGCTTGTTCGGCGACAGGCGCAGTGCCACCCGATACAGGTCGTACAGTGCCGAGACATCGTCCCCGACCTGCGGCAGGCTTTGCGCCAGCTCGGTCGACAGGCCCAGTTCCGGGTCTAGCACCATCGTTTGTTGAGCCTGGGCGCCGACGGCGCTCAGGGCAAGCAAGGCAGAAATACAGATGCTCAGGGTTTTTGGCTTTGTTTTCATCGCGGTATTCCAAGGTGAAGGAAGGCGGCCGGCTGTTGCCAGCCACGGCCGGGGCGGATTATCGCCAAGCCTGCCCGCTTATGCCAGTTGCATTAGTACAGCGCCGCGTTGCGATATATGAATATGGTGGAGAACGCCGAAGCCGTGCCAGCAGGTACAATTGCTTTTTTGCCCGCTCAGGAAACGCCAATATGTATATCGTCGTCACCGGCGCGGCCGGGTTTATCGGTTCCAATCTGATCAAGGCGCTCAACGAACGCGGCGAAACCGACATCATCGCGGTCGACAATCTGAAAAACGGCGACAAATTCGTCAATCTGGCCGATTGCGATATCGCTCACTACGTCGACAAAGAAGACTTTATCGAACAGCTCGACGCGGGCGACTTCGAAGGCGAGATCCGCGCCGTGCTGCACCAGGGCGCCTGCTCCGACACCATGGAGCGCGACGGGCGTTATGTCCTCGACAATAACTATCAATATTCGCTGGCCCTGCTCGACTACTGCCAGGCCGAGGAAGTGCCGTTCATCTATGCCTCCAGCGCTGCTGTCTACGGTGGCGGCCGGGTATTCAGCGAGCAGCGCGAGTTCGAGCGGCCGCTCAATGTCTATGGCTATTCCAAGGCGCTGTTCGACCAGATCGTGCGGCGGCGCTGGGATGACCTGAGCGCCCAGGTGGTCGGCCTGCGCTATTTCAATGTCTACGGCCAGCGCGAAGGCCATAAGGGCCGGATGGCCTCGGTGGCTTACCATCATTTCCAGCAATACCGCAGCGAAGGCCGGGTCCGGCTGTTCGAGGGCTGCGACGGCTACGGCAATGGCGAGCAGCAGCGCGATTTCGTATCGGTCGAGGATGTGGTCAAGGTCAATCTGTATTTCCTCGACCATTCCGAGCAAAGCGGCATCTTCAACCTCGGCACGGGCCGCGCCCAGACCTTCAATGAACTCGCCGCCGCCACGGTCAATGCCTGCCGGCGCGAGCAGGGTCAGGAAGTGCTGCCGCTGACTGCCTTGGTAGCCGAAGGCCTGCTCGAGTACATCCCGTTCCCCGACGCGCTGCGTGGCCGCTATCAGAGCTTCACCCAGGCCGATATCAGCCAGCTGCGCTCGGCTGGCTACAGCGAGGAGTTCCTCGATGTCGAGCAGGGGGTGTCGCGCTATATCCAGTGGCTGTATCGCCAGTCGCGCTAGGAAGTCGCCATGCGCAAGGTCTCGCTGTTTATCGCTACCAGCCTCGATGGCTATATCGCCCGGGCCGACGGTTCGGTCGATTGGCTGTTCACCGATCAGGATTACGGCTATCAGGCGTTCTACAACCAGGTCGAGACCTTGTTGATGGGCCGCAAGACCTATGACCAGTGTCTGAGTACCGGCGACTACCCCTATCCGGGTAAACGCGCCTATGTGTTCTCCAGCCGGCCGCTGAGCTGGAGCAACGACGATATCGAAGCCGTCAGCGGCGATGCCGCCGATTTCATCGCCGACCTGCGCAGCCAGGAAGGCGGGCTGGTCTGGCTGGTGGGCGGCGGCGCGCTGATCGCCACCTGTCTGCAACATCGCCTGATCGACGAATTCGTGGTGTCGATCCACCCGATCATTCTCGGACGCGGCATCCCGCTATTCCCCAACAGCGACCTCAGCCACCGGCTGAAGCTCGAATCGACCCTGGCGTTCGATACGGGTCTGGTGCAGCTGCGGTATCGGTGTAATTAGCAGTGTGATATCTGTTTCCGGCTGAAGGACACCCGCTATGTCGCGATTGATCTGTTGCGGCTTGGCAAGGACCCACAGGTCGTCTGGCAAGTCGGCGGCCCGGCGGGCTGAATGCTACAGCGACTTGGCAAAGCACACTGCATCGTCGCGCCCTGCATACTTGCCGAAGTTGGGAATGATCAGATAGCCATGGCGCTGGTAGAAGGCTACGGCCACGGTGTTGATTTTGCGGGTTTCCAGCCAGAGGGCGCGGTAGCCGAGCTGGCGGGCTTCTTCCTCCAGATGCTTCAGCATTGCCGAGCCGACACCGTTTCTTCCCTGGCGGGCATACATCCGCTTCAGTTCGGCAATATCGCGGGCGATGGGGCGCAGCGCGCCGCAGCCCAGCGCCTGTCCCGAGGCGTCGCGGGCGATGACGAAACGGGCTTGTGGTGCACGCGCTTCGGACAGATCGAACGGGCTGGGACCGTTGTCGCCGGCGATACGGGCCAGCGTGGCGGACAGTTCGTCGATCAATCGACGGGCGTCGGGGCTGTCCGGGTCTTCCTGGGTGATCGCATACATCGGGATGGGTTCTGTGGAGGCGAAAATCAAATAATACGCAAAACCTCTGCAAGAACTATAGCAAGAAAAATAAATAATATATAAAAATGTGTCTCAAAACAAAGAGCCTGCAATGCAGGCTCTCTGTACGTCGCGCGCTGGGCCGCAGCCGTGTGCTTACTTCGCCACGGCTTCGATCTTGGCGGCGATCCTGGCCTGCCATTCGGCCGGGCCGGTCTTGTGGACCGATTCGCCGCTGGAATCGACTGCGACGGTGACTGGCATATCGACCACGTCGAATTCGTAGATCGCTTCCATGCCGAGGTCTTCGAAGCCGACCACCCGGGCGTTCTTGATCGCCTTGGAAACCAGATAGGCGGCGCCGCCTACGGCGATCAGGTAGACCGAGCGGTGCTGCTTGATCGCATCGATGGCGACCGGGCCGCGTTCGGCCTTGCCGACCATGCCGAGCAGGCCGGTCTGAGCCAGCACCTGTTCGGTGAACTTGTCCATCCGGGTGGCGGTGGTGGGGCCGGCCGGGCCGACGGCTTCGTCGCGCACCGGGTCAACCGGGCCGACGTAGTAGATAAAGCGGTTGGCGAAATCGACCGGCAGCTTTTCGCCACGGTTGAGCATATCGACCATCCGCTTATGGGCGGCATCGCGACCGGTCAGCAGCTTGCCGTTGAGCAGCAGCGTCTCGCCCGGCTTCCAGCTGTTGACGTCTTCGCGGCTGAGCTGGTCGAGCTGGACGCGGCGCGCCTGGGCCGAGGGGGTCCAGGTGACGGCCGGCCAGTCTTCGAGCCTGGGCGCTTCGAGCTGGGCCGGACCGCTGCCGTCGAGTTCGAAGTGAACATGGCGGGTCGCCGCGCAGTTCGGGATCATCGCCACCGGCAGGCTGGCGGCGTGGGTCGGGTAGTCGAGAATCTTGATGTCGAGCACGGTCGACAGGCCGCCCAGACCCTGGGCGCCGATACCCAGTGCATTGACCTTTTCATAGAGTTCGAGCCGCAATTCCTCGATCCGATTCGACGGGCCGCGTGCGATCAGTTCCTGGATGTCGATCGGGTCCATCAGCGAGCGCTTGGCCAGCAGCATGGCCTTCTCGGCGGTGCCGCCGATACCGATGCCGAGCATCCCGGGCGGGCACCAGCCGGCACCCATCAGCGGCACGGTCTTGAGCACCCAGTCCACGATCGAATCGGACGGGTTCAGCATCACGAATTTGGTCTTGTTTTCCGAACCACCGCCTTTGGCGGCGATATGGACTTCCACCTTGTCGCCCGGCACCAGCTCGAAATGGGTGACGGCAGGGGTGTTGTCGCGGGTGTTGCGGCGGGCACCGGCCGGGTCGGCCAGGACCGAGGCGCGCAGTTTGTTGTCGGGGTGCAGATAGGCTTGGCGCACGCCCTGGTTGACCATGTCCTCGATCGACATGGTGGCGCCTTCCCAGCGCACGTCCATCCCGACGCTGACGAAGGCGCAGACGATGCCGGTATCCTGGCAGATCGGCCGCCGGCCTTCGGCGCACATCCGGCTGTTGGTCAGGATCTGGGCGATGGCATCACGGGCGGCTGGCGACTCTTCGCGCTCGTAGGCTTTACCCAGCGCGTCGATATAGTCCTTGGGATGGTAATAGGAGATGTATTGCAGGCTATCGGCAATGCTGTCGATGAAATCCTGCTGACGGATAACGGTCATGATCGGGGTCTCGGGATCGGGGTAAAACCGCGCGATTTTACCAAATCCGAATGTTCACGAAGGTGCCGTATTGTGCGGTGGTCGCCGTGTGCAGGCACCGTCTGTCCGATCAGGCGATAAGCCGGGCCGATCCGCTATCGTCGCTGCCGACGAAACGCTAGAATCGCCGGCTTTTCAAACGATTGGAGTTGGCTGTGCTTATCGCGCTCGCGCCGATGGAAGGTCTGGTCGACGCGCCGCTGCGCGACGCCATTACCGCAATCGGCGGCATCGATTGGTGTGTCACCGAGTTTCTGCGGGTGAAGTCCACGCTGCTGCCGCCACGCAGTTTCCGCCGTATCGCTCCGGAAGCGCACGAGAGCTGGCAAACGCCCGCTGGTGTGCCGGTGCGGCTGCAACTGCTGGGCTCCGACCCCATTTCCTTGGCCGACAACGCCGCCCGCGCCGCTTCTCTGGGCGCGCCGGTAATCGATCTCAACTTCGGCTGTCCCGCCAAAACCGTCAACCGCCATCGCGGCGGCGCCGTGCTGCTGCAAGAGCCGGAATTGCTCCATCGGATCGTCCACGAAGTGCGCTGCGCTGTCCCGGCAGCGATTCCGGTCACGGCCAAGATGCGGCTTGGCTATGAGGACACCGCCCTGACGCTCGATTGCGCCCGCGCGCTCGAAGCGGGTGGGGCGGCCAGTCTGGTGGTGCATGCCCGCACCAAGACCGACGGCTACAAGCCGCCCGCACACTGGCACTGGATTGCCCGGATCAAGGAAGTGGTCAAGGTCCCGGTGATCGCCAACGGCGAAATCTGGACCGTGGACGATTATCTGCGTTGCCGCGCCGAATCAGGTTGCGACGATGTGATGCTGGGTCGTGGTCTGGTGGCCCGGCCTGATCTGGCCCGGCAGATTCGTGCAGCCGTCGCCGGCCTGCCGCCCGATACCATCGGCTGGGACGAGCTGGCAGCCCTGCTGCCGCGCTTCTATGCCGAGGTCCAGGCCAAGATTGCGCCCGACAATGCCGCTGGGCGGCTCAAGCAATGGCTGGGTTATCTGCGGCGCAGCTATCCGGAAGCCGATGCGATGTTCCGGCAGATCCGCACCGTCAAACGTCTGGAGGCAGTGCCAGAACTCGAATCGACGCTGGAGCCGGAGCTGGAACCGGCCTGAACGAATTGCCTGGCGGGGTGGTCAGCCTCAAGCCTTCTGTCCCGCCACCTCCTCAACATCAAGCGCCCGCTTGAGACGGCATTTCCCCGTTCCATCCCTCTCTCTCCCCGTTTGACGCTCGGCCGGCTTGTGCCGCCTGGTGGGCCGTGGCTCACTGGGCGTCTTCACGCGTCATCGTCATGACAAGGGGATGACGTGTCTTGGGGTTTTTCTTCATGGTTAAGAATTCGTAATCATTCGATTTGAAAAATATTTTTTGTGTGACGGAAAATGGATTGGCGTCCGCCAGTCATTTCTATCCGAATGAATGACACAGAATTGGGTATTTCAAAATGAAGCTGGTTTTTGATATTTTGGCGGCCGTCTTCGTGCTCTCGATGCTGATAATGTTCGGGTGTGCCGAGCGTGAGCAGGCTCCGCTTGAGCGCTTCCCCGACAGTTTCGTCCATAAGCCGCCTCGCCCCGGGTATCCTGGCGAATTCGAGGTGGCCAAAGACAGCAAGCTCTATTTGCTGGTGCGCCAGGCGATATTCAACAATCCCAAGGGCTGGGTGAGACAATCCACGGTGAACACACCTGACTATGCGCTGGTCTCCGAACAGATGACGGTGAATATCCGTGGCAAGTTCATCGAAATCGTCTACACCAACGAGGCCGGGGAGCCGGTGGTGCTGTCCCGAAAAATGAAAAGAAGAAGCCGGGAGATCCGCGAAGAAATCCAGCGCATAGGCAGGGCACACTACCCTTCCTGGTAAGTGCACAGATAAAAAATGGATTGCAGATTGCAATCCATTTTTCATTTATGCCGCTAGATAGCTAGTAAAGATTTTGCCGAATATTTTCCATTAGCCTATCAAGCCAGCTTAGTCAAACCTCGACGGCTCGCTGGCACTGTCCACTGCGCCCAACTGGAGCAGACCCGCGCCGCCAACCAGAGCAGCGGCCCTGGCAGGCCCGCCAGCCGTGTCGGCATATAACCCGGCAGCACGATCAAGGCGATAAAGCCGATATCGACCACGCTGACCAGGATGAGATTGATCCAATACGCACGGCGCGAATTGCGCCAGTTCATCGGGGCGACCGCCATCGCGCCCAGGGCCGCGAACAACAGATGCCAGGCGTCTTGCTGTAGCCGTCCCTGCACCATTCCCGCTTCCACCCCCAGCGATAGCTGATACACGCGCCCGCGCTGCCGCCTCCTGGGCTTTGGGACCCGCTAAGGCGGCGGACCCAAAATCCGCCGCCTGATCGTTAATTACTTGGCCTGACCTTTGAGTTCCTGATAAGCCTTGACCACGTTCATCTGACTATGGACCCAGGGGAACAGTTTGTAGCCCTTGAATTCGTCCATCTGGACCGTTGCGGCGGTGTCCTTTTCCGACAGATTGCGGTCGATGGCGGCCTGGACCTGCTCGCGCAGCGTATCGAGATAGCGCAGGTTGAAGTCGAGCGTCGAGACATCGGTCGGGACGCCGTGGCCCGGCACGATCTTGGCGTTCTCGGGCAGCAGGGTGCGCAGCTTTTTCAGCGTGGCGGTCGATTCGACCATATGGCCGTCGAGCAGCCAGGGCAGGGCGGGTGGCATGGCGATCACCGGGTTGCCGGTAAACATCACTTTCTGCTGCGGCGCCCAGACAAACAGATCGCCCTTGGTCTGGGCAAAGCCCAGATGCATCACTTCGACTTTCTGCCGGCCCAGATCGATCTGGAGACGGCCGCCGTCCGACAGCAGCAGATTGGCGCGGCGCGGGCGCAGTTCGTCGAGACCCTGGTTCTTGCCGAAGTAGGTGGACATGAATTTCACATCATCGGCGAAATGCGACTGGATATAGCTCTGGGTCGCTTCGTGCTGAATGATGGCCACCTCCCTGGGGAAGAACTGGTTGCCGTAGGAATGATCGCCGTGATAGCTGGTGTTGACGATATAGCGGATCGGCTTGTCGGTCTTGGCGCGGATCAGCCCGATCAGCTGGGTGGCAAGACGCCGGTTGAGCATCGAATCGATCACCAGCACGCCATCGTCGCCGATGATGAAGCCGCCGCTGGTGGCGACCGGGATACCGGCCTTGTTCTTCCCTTCGGCGTCGTCGGGATAAACCATGAACACGCCTGGCCCCATTTCCTTCGACTTCAGCACTACCTGCGAGGCGGTCCAGACCAGATTGGGGTCTTCGGCGCTACGGTGGACATCGGCGGCCTGGACCGCGCCGGCCTGCACAACGCTGCCCAGGGCAAGAACCAACAGGGCGATCTGTTTCAACTGCTTCATGATGCGGACTCCTGAGAGGCGGCGCAGAGCGTTTCCGGCCGCGATAACGATGATGCACCCAGTCCTGACCAGCCCAGTCCTGACGGCGAGTGCTTGAATGGCATCGTAGGCACGTGCGTGAATGGCGACAAGATTGGGAAATATAGACATCATGTCTCCTATTTGGAGACATATGAGAGACAGCGATGGACAAGATCGAACAGATGCGGGCCTTGGTCGAAGCCGTGCGCTGCGGCGGTCTGGCGGCAGCGGGGCGCAAGCTCGGTCTGTCGCGCTCGCAGGTCAGCAAACAGATACTCGATCTGGAAGCCCGACTGGGCGCGCGGCTATTGCAGCGCAATCAGCGCAGTCTGGCGCCGACCGAAGCGGGAGCGGCCTATCTGGAGCGGGCGCTCGATGTATTGGCGCTGGTCGAGGAGGCCGAAGCGACTGTGGCCAGTCTGCAAGCCGAGCCGGCCGGTCTGTTGCGGATCAATGCGCCGATGTCGTTCGGCACCATTCGCCTCGCTCCCTTGCTGCCGCAGTTTCGCCTGCGCCATCCACGCACCGAATTGAGCGTTCGCCTCGACGACCGCCATCTCGACCCGCTGGAGCATGGTTTCGATGTCACCGTGCGCGTGACGGCGCCGACCGATGTCAATCTGGCGGCGCGCAAATTGTGTGAAGTCCGCCGCATTCTCTGCGCCAGTCCTGCCTATCTGGCGGCTCGGGGCGAACCGGCCCGTCCGGCCGATCTGCGCGAACACGATTGTCTGCCTTATGCGCTGGCACCGTTTGGTCTGCAATGGACCTTCCGGCGCGATGGCGTGGACGAGGCGGTCACCGTATCCGGTCCGTTCAGCGCCAACAATGGCGAGACCCTGCGTGAGGCGGCGCTGGCGGGGCTTGGGGTGGCGATGTTGCCCGACTTCCTGGTGGAAAGAGAAATCGCCGCCGGTCGCCTGCAAGCGCTGCTTCCCGCCTGGTCGCCGCCGGGGATCGCTGCCTATGCCCTCTATGTCCCCGACCGCCGCCTGCCGCGCAAGACGCGGGCGTTCATCGATTTCCTGGTGGAGAAGCTGGGTGAAGCGAGCCCTGGATAAAAATTATATTTTCTATTGTGTGGCGCTACCGATATGGCAGTGACTTTACTGAATATTTTCTATTCTTAGTCGGCTGTGGACGCGGCGGATCGGCTGTCCTGTTTTTGACCTGATCGACCAGGCGGTTCGCCCCGTGGACCGGAGGCGTTTGCCTGGTGCGGCGATCTTGTCAGTTTTCTGTAACAGGATTCCGCTATGTTCTCGCGTCTTCCCACCCAACCCACCCAAGGCCAAGACGATGAGCGAGAAATTCCCGACGGTTGCCGACCCTGATGCGATCGGCCACAACGACAGTTGCAATCCCGAGTTCGACGCCATCCTGTCTGCCCGGTTGAGCCGGCGTCGGCTGCTGGGCGGCGGCGCCAGCGCCGCGGCCTTGCTGTTCGGCGGCCTGTCGCTGAGTGGTTGCAGCGATGGTGGCTCGGACAGTCCGTCGCCCACGCCGGCACCGACGCCGACGCCAGCGCCAGCCTTCAATTTCAAACCGGTCGCCAAGAGCCTCGCCGATATGGTGGTGCTGCCGGCCGGCTATAGCGCCAGTGTGCTGTATGCCGTGGGCGACCCGCTGTTTCCGGGCGTGCTGCCGTATCGCAACAATGGCACCGACACCGATTTCGAGCGCCGCGCCGGCGACCATCACGACGGGATGGAATATTTCGGCCTCAACGCTGCCGGCACCGCGCGCGACGATCAGGGCAGCGAGCGCGGTCTGCTGGGGATGAATCACGAGAACATCACCGAGGTCTTTCTGCATGCCAACGGCCCGAGCCTGATCGGCGGTGTGCGGCCGCTTGAGGAAGTGAACCGTGAAATCGCCGCCCATGGCGTCTCGGTGGTCGAAGTGCAGAAGACCGCTGGTCGTTTCCGGGTCAATGCCGCATCGCGCTACAACCGCCGCATCACCCCGCAGACACCGGTCGAGGTGGCCGGCCCGGCACGCGGCAGCGCCTTGCTGCGCAGCACTTACTCGCCCGATGGCCTGCGGGCGCGCGGCACGCTCAACAATTGCGCCACCGGCCAGACGCCGTGGGGCACCTTGTTGACCTGCGAAGAAAACTGGGCCGGCTATTTCGCCCGCGCCGCCGGCGACAATCTGCGTCGCGATGCCAACCAGATCGAGTCGATGAAGCGCTATGGCCTGTCCGAGGGCAGCAACGGCAGCCGCTGGCATACCCCATCGGTCGAGGATGCCTATCTCCGCTTCGATATTGCGGTCAAAGGCGGCTCGTTCGACGGTTCGGACGACTACCGCAACGAAGCCAATACCTTTGGCTATGTAGTGGAAATCGACCCCTACGACCCGAACGCCGTACCGCGCAAACGCACAGCGCTGGGTCGCTTTGCCCATGAGGCGGCGGTCTGTCCGCGGCCGGTCGCCGGTCAGCCGGTGGTGTTCTATATGGGGGACGACGCGCGCAACGAATATATCTACAAGTTCGTCTCCAAGGCGCTGTGGGAGCCAAGCGACGCTGCGCGCGGCGGCATGGCGGTCGGCGACAAGTATCTGAACGAGGGCACGCTCTACGCCGCCCGCTTCAATGCCGACGGCACGGGGGAATGGTTGCCGCTGACGCTGACCAATCCGGCGATCGCGGCCTATACCCGATACCGCTTCCAGAGCCTGGCCGATATCGTGGTCAACGCCCGTCTGGCGGCCGATGCCGCCGGCGCGACCAAGATGGACCGGCCGGAATGGTGCGCGATCAATCCGCACAATAACGAGGTCTACTACACCCTCACCAATAACAGCACCCGCACGCTGGCCACGCTCGATGCGGCCAACCCGCGTGCCTATCAGGACCAGAAGGGCAGCTCGACCCAGAACGGCAACGTCAACGGCCATATCATCCGCACCCGCGAGAATGGCGATCATCCGGCCGCAACGGCTTTTCGCTGGGATGTCTATCTATTCGCGGCGGAAGCGGGGGCCGAGGCTGGCCGGATCAATCTGTCCGGCCTCACCGCCGACAATGATATGTCGAGCCCCGACGGCGTCTGGTTCAGCCGCAAGACCGGCGTGCTGTGGGTGCAGACCGACGACGGCGCCTACACCGATGTCAGCAACTGCATGATGCTGGCCGCACTGCCCGGTCGGGTCGGCGACGGCGGGGCGGTGGTGGTGGAGTCGGTCAGCGGCAGCGAAAAGCGTAGCGTCACGACCTATAAGGGCAAGAACCCGACCGTGGACACGCTGCGCCGTTTTCTGGTCGGCCCCAAGGGTTGCGAAATCACTGGCTGCGCCGAGACGCCCGATGGCAGGACGCTGTTCGTGAACATCCAGCACCCGGGCGAAAGTACCCGGGCGGCCGACCTCAACGATCCCTCGCGATGGGAAAGCCACTGGCCCGACGGCGGCAACAGCCGGCCGCGTTCGGCCACGATTGCCATCGTGCGCGACGATGGCGGCACGATTGCCGTGTCCTAGTTATCCCATCCACGCTGCCCGATCAGCGCCAATGAAACGGCCGGTCCTGTTCAACACGGGACCGGCCGTTTTACTGCTGGGAGATCGAGCAGAGAACATCCTCGGGCCTTACGGCTGACGCGGTCGGTATCCGGCTCGAACCCGAATCGGTCCGACCCACGTCTTCTTGCCTGTCCACGACCTCTACTGCCTCAGCGCCTGCTGCGAATAGTTCTTGGCATAAGCGTTTTCCACGCCCGGCAGGATTTCCTCGATCGTGAAATAACGATCCCAGAACGGTGTCTCGCGCAGGGCTTCGACTACCAGTTCGTATTGATGCTGGTCAGTGACTTCCCACATCCACAGATCGGTGACGCGGGCGGTGTAGAACTCCAGATCGAAGAAGCGCAGCGTCACGCTATGGCGATGGCGCTGCAAGATCGGTTCGAGATGGGCGCGCAGCTCGGCGAAGCGGCGCTCGACCGGGAAAGCCAGCCATTCGGGCTGGGTCTTGACCAGCATAAAAACGGTCATCACCACTTCGCCATCGGGATGGGAAGCAGGCAGAGACTGGGTTTGCGCGTGAGTCATGCTGAGTGGCCTTTACGGCGTTGAAGATGACGGAAAGAATACGAGCCTTTGCTCACATTCAACCACTCGCTTTCCCGTCATGCCGCTACCTGATGATGAAAACCGCCTGAAACCACGTAAATCGCCCTTGCAACGGCGCTCGGTCGAAACGGTGCGTGTCGTACTGGAGGCCGCTGCTCGCATTCTTGAGCGCGACGGCTTTGCCGGATACACCACCAATGCCGTCGCCGCGCTGGCGGGCGTCAGTGTCGGTTCGCTCTATCAATACTTTCCCAACCGCGATGCCATCACGGCTGCGCTGATCGAGCGCGAGACGGCGCAATTGCTGGAAGACGTGTCGCTGACCGCATCGGCCGCCGACTTCGACTGCGCCCTGCTGACCTTGCTGCGCGCTGCTGTCACCCACCAGATGCGCCGGCCGGGGCTGGCCCGTCTGCTTGATCTGGAGGAAGGCCGTCTGCCGGTCAAGGCGACGGTCAGGCGGGTCAGCGGCGAGCTTCAGCAAAGCCTGCTGGCCATCCTGGCACGGCCCGATGCCCCGCCGGTCGAGGCCGTCGAGGTGGCGGCCTGGGATCTGTTGGCGATGATCAAGGGAATGGTCGATGGCGCCGGGGAGCGCGGCGAGATCGATAGCGAATATCTGCTGGGGAGGGTGGAGCGGGCAGTGCGCGGATATCTGAAAGGATAATTTTTTAACTATCCTCCGATCCAATGATGCCTAATGGAAGATTTGTATTTGCTTCTATTGAGAATGGATCGAAGGATAAATTGTGATTGTCCATCAAGGGCTCAAGGTGCGATATGGATGGCTCCCGAATCCTTCACTTCCTCCATCACGGCATAGGTATGGGTTTCGCGCACGCCAGGCAGGCTGAGCAGCGCCGAGCCCAATAGGTCGCGGTAGGCTTTCATGTCCTTGACTCGGGCCTTGATCAGATAGTCGAAGCCGCCGGCCACCATATGGCATTCCTGCACTTCGGGCCGGTCGAGCACGGCTTGCTTGAAGCGCTCGAACACTTCGGGTGTGGTGCGGTCGAGCACCACCTCGACAAAGACCAGCAGACCTGCATCGAGCTTCTCGGGATTGAGGCGGGCGCCGTAGCCGAGGATGTAACCGTCGCGGCTGAGCCGCTTGACCCGTTCGAGGCAGGCGGTCGGTGACAGGCCGATCCGCTTGGCCAGATCAAGGTTGGAAATACGGCCGTCGTCCTGGAGTTCGCGCAGGATTTTGCGGTCGATTCGGTCCAACTCAGCGCTCATTGGAATATTTCGCTAAAAAAAAGGATTGGACCGGATTTTATCCGGTTTTGCTGGCGAAAAACGGCGGCACATTCGGCGGCCGCCGCATTACCATCCGCGCCATTCGTAACGCTTCGATCCTGGCCCCTGGGGCCGCAAAGGTTGCCAACCATGCCCGATAGCCCACCGTTGTATTCGGATCTGCCGACCAGCCTGCCGAGTTTTGCGGCGATCCGTCACAATTTGTTTGCCGATGAGGCCGAGGCCGTGGCCCGGCTGATGCCGCTGGCCAAACTCGATGAAGTCACCGAAAAAGCCGTTTACGCCCGCACCCAAAGTCTGACCCAGGGTGTGCGCCAGGCCGCGAGCGGCAACCACTTCGAAGCCTTTCTGCAATCCTATGGTCTGGGCACCGAGGAAGGCGTGGCGCTGATGGCCCTGGCCGAGGCGCTGCTGCGTATTCCCGATGTCGATACCCAGGACCAACTGATCCGCGACCTGCTCGAAAGCAAGGACTGGCGCCGTTCGCAGACCGCCACCTGGCTGGTCAGCGCTGCCAGCCGGGCGCTGTTGTTCACCGATTTCTGGATCGAAAGCTCGGAAGGCCGCCACTGGTTCGACCGGATGGTGCGCAAGCTCGGCGAGCCGATTCTGCGCAAGGCCATGAAGACCGGCATGAAGATCATGGCCGAGCATTTCGTGGTCGGCGAAACCATCGAGCTGGCGCTCGACAATGCCGATTCGCGCTGGCGCTATTCCTACGACATGCTGGGCGAGGCGGCGCTGACCGATGCCGACGCCGAGGTCTATTTCCGCGCCTACCACGAAGCGATTGCCGCGCTGGCGCGGCGGCCCGATCCCAATCATGGCTTTGCCCGGCAGTCGATCTCGGTCAAGCTGTCGGCGATCCATCCGCGCTACGAATTCGGCCAGCTCGACCGGGTGATGAACGAGCTTTATCCCCGCCTGCTCGATCTGGCCCAGGCGGCAGCCAAGGCCGATCTGGTGTTCAGCATCGACGCCGAGGAATCCGAGCGGCTCGAGCTGTCCTTGTGGCTGTACGAGCGGCTGTGCCGCGAGCCTTCGCTCAAGGATTGGATGGGCCTGGGCATCGTGGTGCAGGCCTACCAGAAGCGTGCGCCGTTCGTGCTCGACTGGCTGGCCGACCTGGCCGCTTCCACCCGGCGCCAGCTGCCGGTGCGGCTGGTCAAGGGCGCCTACTGGGACAGCGAGATCAAGCGCGCCCAGCAAAATGGCCTGCCGGGCTACCCGGTCTATACCAAGAAGGTCCATACCGACGTCGCCTATCTGGCCTGCGCCCGCAAGCTGCTCGATTACGGCGACCGTTTCTATCCGCAGTTCGCCAGCCATAACGCCCAGACGCTGTCGTGGATCATCGAAGCCACCCGTGGCACCGAGCGCCGCTTTGAAATCCAGCGCCTGCACGGCATGGGCGAGGCGCTGCATCGGCTGATCCATGAACGTGAAGGGGTGGCGAGCCGGGTGTATGCACCGGTGGGTCGTTTCCATGCGCTGCTGCCTTATCTGGTACGGCGTCTGCTCGAAAACGGCGCCAATTCCTCCTTCGTCAACCAGCTGGCCGACACCCGCGTGCCGCTCGAACATATCGCGCAAAGCCCGACCGCCGTGGTGGCGCGCCAACCCATCGTCGCCGGTGTGAAAGCCCCTTCCGAGGTTTTCGCACCGCGCCGCAACAGCAAGGGATTCAGCATGACCGATACCGTCGCTCTCGAACCGCTGCGCCAGCGGCTCCAGGAACTCGCCAGCAGCCGTTTCGACGCCGCGCCGATCATCGGCGGCCAGCGTGTGGCGGGCCAGACCCAGCCGCGTTTTTCGCCGATCGACCGGCGTCAGCAGATCGGGTCGATGATCAGCAGCGACGCCTCGGCCGTCGAGCGTGCCCTGGCGCTGTCCGATGCCGCTTTCGACGGCTGGGATAGCACGCCTGCTACCCGCCGCGCCGAACTGCTCGAGCGTGCCGCCAATCTGCTCGAAGCCCGGCAGGACGAACTGCTCTATCTGCTGTCGCGCGAAGCCGGCAAGACCCTGCCCGATGCCCTGGGCGAGCTGCGCGAGGCGGTTGACTACTGCCGCTTCTATGCCATGGAAGCGCGTCGTCTGTTCCCGCAACCGATCGCGCTGCCGGGCGTCACGGGCGAATCGAACGAGCTGCGGCTGGTCGGTCGCGGTCCGTTTGTCTGTATCGCGCCGTGGAACTTCCCGCTGGCGATTTTCCTGGGGCAGATCGCAGCAGCCCTGGCTGCCGGCAACCCGGTGCTGGCCAAGCCGTCGCGCCGTACCCCGCTGATCGGGATGCGGGCCATTGAAATCCTGCTCGAAGCGGGCATCCCGGGCGATGTGCTGCACTATCTGCCGGGCGAGTCGGGCGGTCTGTCCGACAAGCTGCTGGGCGACGCCCGGGTGGCCGGCGTGGCGTTTACCGGTTCGACCGGCGCTGCCTGGAAGATCAACCGCACCCTGGCTGCACGCAATTCCTCGATTGCCAGCCTGATCGCCGAAACCGGTGGTCTCAACGCCATGATCGCCGACAGCTCGGCCCATGTGGAACAGCTGATCATCGATGTCATCACCTCGGCCTTCAACAGTGCCGGTCAGCGTTGTTCGGCACTGCGCATCCTGCTGGTGCAGGACGATGTGGCCGATGCGGTGATGGAACGTCTGGGTTTGGCCATGCGCGAGCTGCGGCTGGGCGACCCGCTGCAACTGGCCAGCGATATCGGCCCGACCATCGACCAGCAATCGCAGAACGATCTCAACAGCTACTGCGACAAGCTGGCCAGCAGCGCCCGCCTGATCGGCAGCACCCCGCTGCCCGCCGGGCTGGAGAACGGCTGCTTCGTGGCGCCGCGTGCCTTTGAGGTGCGGCTCGACCAGTTGCCGACCGAGGAAACCTTCGGCCCGGTGCTCCATGTGGCCCGCTTCCCGGCTGGTGGTATCGAACAGGCGGTCAAGGCGGTCAACCGGCTGGGCTTCGGTCTGACGATGGGGGTGCATACCCGGCTCGACAGCACGGTCGATATCGTGCGGCGCCATGCCCGGGTCGGCAATCTGTACGTCAACCGCAACCAGATCGGTGCCGTGGTCGGTTCGCAGCCCTTCGGCGGCGAAGGATTGTCGGGCACGGGCTTCAAGGCCGGCGGCCCGCACTATCTGCTCAAGTTCGCGGCCGAACGGGTGGTGACGATCAATACTGCTGCCGTCGGTGGCAACGTCCGTCTGATGGCGGGCGGTGAACTCGAAGGTCATTGAGCTGACGGCCGATCTGCTTGGGTCGGCTGAAAATCCTGATGGAAAAGATCAGGACAAATGTATGCAAGAGTTAGTGCTGTATACGAGGAAAAGTAAATATCGAAAGGCACGCCCAATGGCTGCGCCGCTTTCCCCGGTTTCGATGGCAGTAAGCTCGGCCCGCCTTCAAGGCGGGCCATTTTTATGGGGCTGGAAATGCGCTAGCGCGACGAGGAGGGAGGGGGTGGATCGATTGCAGCAGCTGCCAGCGCCGTAGGATTCCACTGGCGTGCCATCTCGGCCCCGATCGGGGCGCGCCGGCTGCGGTCGGCTTCGAATTTATCGAAGGCCTCGGCGAGGGCCTTGAGCAGCTCTTCGTCGTCCCACGGCTTGGTCAGGAATTTGTAGATCGCGCCCCGGTTGATCGCCTCGGTGATCGAGCGCAGATCGGTATAGCCCGACAGCACCATGCGTATCGTGTCGGGGTACATATCCTTGACCCGGTTGAGGAATTCGGTGCCGTTGAGCTCGGGCATCCGCTGATCGGCCAGGATCACCCCGACTTCGTGGGTGGCCAGCAGCTCGAACGCCTGCCGTGCGCTGTTGGCTGCCAGCAGTTGGTAGCCCGTGCTGCGCAGCAGGCGGCGCATTGCCGACAGGGTATTGATCTCGTCATCGACGAACAGCAGGGTGCGGCTATAGCCGCGCCGCTTCTCGGGCGGCAGATTGACGCCGTTTTGCAGCAACTGGGTCAGATCGACCGCCGGCATCGGTCGGCCGACGTAATAGCCCTGGATCGTGTCGCAGCCGGCTGCCGCCAGCAGGGCGAGCTGGCCTTCGGTCTCCACCCCTTCGGCCACCACGCCAAGCCGCAACTGGTGGGCCATGGCGATCACGGCGCGTGAAATGGCCAGATCGTCGGGGTCGGCGGTCAATTCGCTGACGAAGCTCTGATCGAGCTTGAGCTTGTCGACCGGAAAGCGCTTCAGATAGTTGAAGTTGGAGTAGCCCGTCCCGAAGTCGTCAATGGCCACCTGGATGCCCAGTTCACGCAGTTGGCGCAGGATGGCGATGGTCTTTTCCGGGTCCTGCATGGTGGCCGATTCGGTCAGTTCGAGCTCGAGCCGATGGGGGTCGAGCCCGCTTGCCTCGAGGACGGCCTGCACGGTGGCCATCAGCCGTGGTTCATTGAACTGGCGGGCCGACAGATTGACCGCGATGGTGATCGGCGGCAGGCCGGCGCGCTCCCAGGACAGTCCTTGCAGACAGGCGGTCTGCAATACCCAGTCCCCCAAGGGGGAGATCAGACCCGATTGCTCGGCCAGACTGATAAAGCGCGCCGGGCTGAGCAAGCCATGCAGAGGATGACGCCAACGGATCAGCGATTCGACCCCCGTCATCCGGCCGTTGGCCAGGTCGATTTGCGGCTGATAGAACAGTTCGAGCTGGGTGCCCTGGTTCAAGGCCATGCGCAGATCGGATTCGAGCGCCAGACGCTCGCGGGCCTGACTCGACAGCCGGGGAGTGTATAGCTCGTAGCTCTTGTTCTGTTCGTTGATCGCCTGATGCAGCGCCGCTTCGGCTGTTTGCAGCAGTGCCGCCGTGTCGGCGGCTTCATTGGGCAGCAGCGTCACCCCGATATAGGCCGGCAGCGACAATTGCTGGCCGGCGATGCTGTAGGGCTGGCGCAGATGGTCAAGGATGCGCTGTACATGCTCGCTCAGGTCCTTTTCGTCGGCGACTTCCAGCAGCAGGGCGAAGCTGGCGTCGCTGACCCGGGCGAGCCGCATATCGTCGGGCTGCCAGCCGCGCAGCCGGCGCGCGGCTTCGATCAGCAGTACGTCGCCGCTGTCGACATCGAGGCTGTCGCGCGCGTGTTGCAGCCGGTCAAGGCCGATCAGCAGCAGGGCCTGGATATGGTTGAGCGGGTCCGACTGGGTCGAGCGGCGCTGCAATTGTTGCAGCAGCAGCTCGCGGTTGGGCAGGCCGGTCAAGATATCGTAGTGCTTGAGCACATAGGCGCGTTGTTCGGCTGCTTCCTGGTCGGTGACGTCGATCCCGGCCAGGATGGCCTCGCAGCCGTCGGCGCCAGGGCTGGCCAGCAGGCTGGCCGACCACAGCACCACCTGACCCGACGGCAGCCTGGCGCGCCAGGGGCGCTGGGTCAGCACCGGGTTGTTCCGGTCGAGAAAGCGCTGGTACATGCAGCGCGTCATATCGATATCTTCCTGCGGGGCGAATACCTCCCAGTAGTAGCGGCCCAGGATATGGGCATCGGTTTCCCCGAGCGCCGTCAGCGCGCTGCGGTTGACCCGCAGCAGCCGGCCCTGGCCGTCCAGCGCCACGATCAAGGCATTGCAGGTGGCCAGTACCGCTTCGAGAAAACGCCGTTCGGCATCGAGTGCGCCGGCGATGGCGCTTTTTTCGCGCCGGGCGTCGCGTTCGCTGATCGCGCGCTCGACCGCAGCGGGCAGCCGGGCCAGCCGGTCCTTGAGGATATAGTCGGTGGCGCCGGCTTTGAGCGCCTCGATGGCCCGCTCCTCGCCCAGCGAGCCCGTGACGAAGATAAACGGCACATCGGGCGACAGCCGATCGCGCAGGGTCAGGGCGGTCAGGCCGTCGAAGCCGGGCAGGGTGTAGTCGGCCAGGATCACATCGGGACGGAAGTCACTCAGTGCCGCGACATAGTCGGCTGCGCCACTGGCGCGGCGTAGGGCAAACTGCAGGCCGCCTTCGCTGAGGGCGAGGGCGGTCAGTTCAGCATCGGTTGCCACGTCTTCCAGCAACAGGATGCGTAATTCGGTGTTCATTCGGGACGTCCTTGTGGATAGGGCGGAGAGTGGTTGATCAGCAACCAATAAAAGCCCAGGCGGGACACTTCGGTACTGAACTGGTCGAAATCGACTGGTTTCACCACATAGCTGTTGACGCCCAGGTCATAGCTGCGCGCCAGATCGCTTTCCTCGGCCGACGAGGTCAGCATGGTCACCGGCAGGCGGCTGAGCATCGGGTCGGCCCGCAATGCCTGGAGCACCTCGATGCCATCGATCTTGGGCAGCTTCAGGTCGAGCAGCACCAGCCGTGGCGGCGTCGGGTCGCGTTCACGGTAGGCGCCGCGACAGAACAGATAGTCGAGCGCACTCTCGCCATCGGTGACCCAGATCACCCGGTTGGCCACCCGCTGCTCGGCCAGGGCGGTCAGGGTCAGTTCGGCATCGGTCGGGTTGTCTTCGACCAGCAGGATGTCAACTGCTTGCATGTTGGACATGCGAGGCTCCCTCGGAAGCAAACACCATGGTCTGCATCGCGGCCGGCAGGGTGAAGCCGAAGGTGGCGCCCACGCCCGGCTCGCCTTCACCCCACACCCGCCCGCCATGACGCGCGACCACCCGGGCAACAATGGCCAGCCCCACCCCCGTGCCCGGGAAGCTGGTGCCGGCGTGCAGACGCTGGAATACCCCAAACAGCTTGTGGACATAACGCATATCGAAACCGACGCCGTTGTCCTGGATCAGGTAGCGACACTCGCCGTCCTCGCGCAGACCACTGACCTTGATATAGGGCTGTGGCGACGGTGCGCTGTACTTGATGGCGTTATCGAGCAGATTGGCCCATACCTGCTTGAGCAAGGCCCGGTCGCCATGGGCCGGAGGCAGCGGTTCGATTTCGATCGTGCCGGGGTAATTCTCGCCAAGCTGGCTCCATACCTCGTTGACCAGCTTATTCATATCGATTTCGACCTGGCTGAGCGCCTGGCGCGACAAGCGGGAAAAGGTCAGCAGATCGTCGATCAGGCGCGCCATCACCTGACAGTTGTCGCGCACCACGGCCAGCAGGCGCCGATCCTCGTCATCGAGCCGTGGTCCGGCCCGGCGCGCCAGCATGCGGGAAAAGCCGTCGATGGCCCTGAGCGGCGAGCGCAGATCGTGCGAGACCGAATAGCTGAAGCTCTCCAGTTCCTTGTTGGTGGCTTCGAGTTCGGCGGCGCGCTGGGTCAGGCGCTGATTGAGGGTCGAAATGGCCTGGCTGCCGGCCAGCCGGTCGCTGATATCGCGTCCGGTGGCCGCAGCGCCGAGCGGGCGGCCTTTCGGGTCGTATAAGGGTGTGGTGCGAATTTCGTAGGTCCGGAACGGCTCGGTGCCGAGCCGGGCAGTGGTGCTGTCCGGGGTGCCTTTGAGCGCCTTGTGCCAGGCCTCGAGCAGCGGAGCGTGGCTGCCCTCGCGCTTGTCGAGCAGGTCGTCGAGCCGCTGGCCCGAGCGCGGATGGCGGCCGATGGTACGGGCGATCACTTCGCTCCAGGCTCGGTTGAAGGTCAGCAGCCGCCCTTCATGGTCGATGACCGCGATCAGATCGTCACTGCCTTCGATAATCCCGTTCAGCAGCGAGTCGGTCTGCTCGCTCTGGCGGCGCTGGACAAAGAGGGTGCGGGCCGCCAGATAGGCAAACGGCCACAACGCCAGACCAAGCAGCAGGGCCAGCCAGACCAGTTGCGATTGCAGCATCCGTAGCAGGGCGAATACCTGTTCGGTTTCCTGGGTCACCAGCACTGCCCAGCCATAGGGTTGGATCGGGGCGTAATAGCTGATGGCCGGCCGGCCACTGAAAGGCGAGGGGCCGATGCGGTCGCCGCTTTCACCCGCGAGCGCGCGGCCGATTTCGGGGTGGTTCTGCCAGCTCGACGGCGAACGCGGTCGCGGACCGCCGTCTATCATCTGGCCGGTCTGGTCGATCAGCGCCAGGTGGCTGCCGGGAATCACCGGCAGTTGGGCAATCCAGCGCACCAGATCATCGAGCGACTGCTGGGCCGACAGATAGCCCAGCAGGCGGCCATCGTTGCTGCGCAGCGGCGTGGCGATGCTGGTGACGTAGATCTGCGGGCTGGCAGCCCGGAAATACAGCGCCGACAGATAGGGCGCATTGAGCCGTTGCGCTCCCTGATACCAGTCGCGCTGGCTGAGGTTGAGGCCGTGGGTTTTGCGGTCGACCGGGTAGTCGAAGCGCAATTGACCGTCGCGGTCGGTGATGCTGGCGCGGATCAGCAGCGGATGGCTGCTGACAAAACTGGCCAGTTGGCTGGTGACGGCTTCGGCGTCGCCGCGCTCCACGGCGTCGACCAGGGTGGGGCGACGCGAGAACAGCTGGGTATAACTGGCCAGGCCGTCAAAGCGCATCCGTACCGCCTGATTGGTCATGCTGGCCAGGGTGCGATTACGTTGGATGGCGTCGGTTTCGAGCGAGGGCTGCGAGATGAATTCGACGACGGTGGCGAAGCACAGCAGGCAGACAGAGATCACCAGAAACAGCAGCGAGCCGAGCCGAGCCGGGGATGCCATGACCCAGGGGGTGCTCGCCGTGACCGCAGCCGCGTAAGCCATGGTGCTCTCCTCGTTCCTCGAAATGATGGAACGGCTGCCGCACAGCGCTGGTCGTCTTGGCCCATTGAGGGCGTTTCCGACACCACAATACGCTGGATTATGTTCGCCGCACCGACTGGGACGGATGCGACGATCCGGAAACCGCCACCGGGACGCCTCATCTGGGCGCTTCATTGCCGCTGTGCCGGTTTGAGCAAGTCCCGACCCGGGATGGCTCCACAGCAGTTACTCGTTCAAATGTAGTTTGCTCTGGCGGCAAACTTCAAGTCGGACGGCCCTTTCAGCGGCCGGAAAGTGGTTCGCCGAGCCGCTTGTCTGGCGGGGCCACTGGTCTACCATGGAATGACATTGGCGATCCGGAAGGAAACTGTCTTGTTCGACTTTCGTAGCCTTAGCCTGAAGCTCAGTCTACTGTTCGTGCTGATCGTCTCGGCGGTGTTGGCGGGCTTTGGCGCCGTCAACTACCTCCATACCAAGGAACAGTTGGAGCGCGATCTGCTGATCGATAGCCAGGCGCTGCTCAAGCGGCTGGAGCAGTCGCTGCCCGTGGCGGTATGGAATTTCGATCTGCGCCAGGTCGAGCAGATTGCCCGCGCCGAAATGGACAAGCCTTCGCTCGTCGGCATCGCCGTCAGCGCCGAGGGCAAGGTGCTGGCCGGGGTGTATCGCGATACCAATGGCCAGATCGTATCGGGCACCCGGCCGATGACTGGCGATCTGCGTTATGCCTCTGAACTCAAATATCAGGCAACCGGGGTGCGGCGCAGCATCGGGCTGGTCGAGATCGCGGTCAGCAAGAGCGGTATCCAGCAGCGTCTGCGCGACAGTCTGCTCAATCTGGCCGGACAGATCATCCTGGTCGATCTGTTGATCATCGTGGCGCTGGTGCTGGCGATCCGCCGTCTGGTCAGCATTCCCCTGTCCCAGCTGCGCTCCAATGTCCAGGCGGTGGCGGGTGGTCGGCTCGATATCGAGGTCACGGTCGATCGGCGCGATGAGATCGGCCAGCTGAGCGAAGCCACCCGCAAGATGGTGGAAACCCTGGCCAATGTACTGGGCAAGGTGACGCTATCGACCGAAACCCTGAACGATGCGGCCGCCCAGATCAGCAGTGCGGCGCAGTCGCTGTCCCTGTCCTCGTCCTCGCAGGCCGCCAGCGTCGAGGAAACCAGTGCTTCGATGGAGCAGGTCACTTCATCGGTGACCCAGAACACCGACAACGCCCGGGCGACCGATGCCATCGCCAACCTCAATGTGCGACAGGCCGAAGAAGGCGGCGAAGCGGTCAAGCGGACGGTGTCGGCGATGAACCAGATCGCCCAGAAGATCGGCATCGTCGATGAGATCGCCTACCAGACCAATCTGCTGGCACTCAACGCCGCCATCGAGGCGGCACGGGCCGGCCAGCACGGCAAGGGTTTTGCGGTGGTGGCGTCCGAGGTGCGCAAGCTGGCCGAACGCAGCCAGAACGCGGCGCGGGAAATCGGCGAGCTGGCCAATCAAAGCGTGGAGATGGCCGACAAGGCCGGCAAGCTGTTCGAGGTCATGGTGCCCTCGATCCGCCAGACCGCCTCGCTGGTGCAGGAGATCGCGGCCGCTTCGGCTGACCAGACCAGCGGGATCGAACAGATCCATAGCGGTATCAATCAGATCAGCCTCAGTATGCAGGCCAATGCGGCAGCCGCCGAAGAACTGTCGGCCACCGCCACCTCGATGACCGATCAGGCGTCCGAGCTGCGTGAAATGGTCGCCTACTTCAAGACCCACCACAGCCCCCTCCATCACCAGCCGCCTGCCTGAATGTCGGCTCGGCTGGGGTGTGCGGGAATTGCTGAGTCCATGTGTTTCCGACCGTCCGGTGACGTCGGACAGTCGGAAGCTAGCCTCTCCCGCCGTATTCGTCGAAAGTCCCAGACCGAGCCTTATCTCCTCTGCCGTGTCGGCACTCGTCGCAACATTGCTCCCCTCTCCAGTGCGTCATCAATATTTTTCATTTATGAAAATTAACGGCTCGCTGTCTTGTAGTGGTTTTTCCTGAAAGTTTCCTTTTCTCGTAGAGGCCGCTTTGGATCTGCCTTGCAGCCCTTCTTGAGTGGTCAGAACGCTTCGTTCTTGTCCTCGTGACGGCCAGTTGTCTTTTTTAATCATTGATTTGCTTGTTGGCCGCTGAGTCTCGATTGCACGCCGCCAAATTATTTTTCAGCGAAATACTAAACAATCGTTCAATCGATGAAGACCTATTGCTTGTGTACACAAGTGCAATGACGGCGGATGAAGCCTGTCGTGTCGATGGTTTGCAGCAAACGGTTGAGTAGCAGTCAGGAAGGGTTGAGCAAATATGGTCGCGGTCGTTACCGGTGCAGGTTTGGGTTTGATGGCAGGTTCCCTGAATGCCTTGGGAGGGCGTGGGGTACTGGGGTCGGCTAAGACGGGCACCAGCGGGGGCAGCGTCTATCTCAATGCCGCGACCGGCAATCTGGTGCTGCAACGTCAGGATGAATTCCTGGCCGGCCAGGGTCCGGACCTTGCCATGCTGCGCACCTATAACAGCGGCGGCCGGTTTGATGGCGATAACAATGACGGCTGGCGGCTCGGTTTCTATCGCACGGTGCGGCTCGATCCGGGCCGGCAGATCGGTGAGGCGGGCAGCAGTCTGACCCGGACCGACCGCGACGGCGCCGAACTGCGCTATCGCTTCGATCTGGTGCGCAAGGCCTATGTCCGGGCCGATCAAGGCGGCGACGATGTGCTGGTCTACGACGAGGTCAACAAAAGCTGGACCTGGACCGACGGCGCCACCCGCCATAGCGAGCTTTACAGCAAAAACGGTGAGCAGGGCTGGCGTCTGGTCGAGTCGCGTGACCGTGACGGCGATACCATCAACTATGTCTATAACGGCCGAGGTCTGTTGAGCGAAGTGCGCAGCAGCAATCGCGGCACTATGGTGCTGGTCTACGGCAAACCCGACCAGCCCTTATTGCTCACGGCGGTCAAGCTGCAGATCGACGGGCGGGACTATCAGCACACCAGTTACCACTATGACGCGCAGCAGCGGCTGCACCAGGTCAAGGTCGACCTGACGCCGGAAGATGGCAACGACAAGCATTTCTACCAGGTCGACTACGAATACTACGACCAGCCCGGCCGCGACCGGCTGCTGAAGAGCCTGAGCGAGAGCGATGGCACGCGGCTGGAGTTTATCTATGAAAACAGTGGCGACTCGCCCCGGCTGATGCAGTTGATCGACCGGGCCACCCAGCGTGAAACCCGCTTTGAATATGGTCCGAACGCGACCCGGGTGCGCGAATTCCAGCTCAAGCCCGAGCAGGGCCCGAGTGCGATGGTCGAGCTGTCGCACAGTGTGCTTGGCTACGATGGCGCCGGCCAGCTGACCTCGGTGGAGCTATGGGGCGGCGATAGCGGCCCGCTGCGCAGCGAATACCGCTATGACGCGGCCGGCCGGGTGCAGGAAATCCTCGATGGCCGTGGCAATAAGGTGGTGTATGGCTACGACGCCCATGGCAATCTGACGCTGGAGCGTGACGCCAGCGGCGCCACGGTCGAGCGCAGCTATCGCAATGGAATGCTGCTGCGTGAGACCCGCTACAGCGTGGTCGATCCGGACGGCCAAACGGCGCCGACGGGTGCCCTGCATAACCGCTTTGTCTACGACCCTGCCCGCAACCATCTGCTGCGCTTCAGCGTCAGTGCCGAAGGCCGGGTGGTCGAGTACCGCTATGACCAGCAGGGCCAGCGCAGCGCCGAACTGATCTATGACCGGGCGCTGTTCCGCAGCGGCGCTGCCGATGCCGAACTCGCCATCGAGACGCTGGAGGCCTGGGTGGCAAGGCAGGGTCAGGCGCAGCGTACCGACTATTTCTATCAGCCCGACGGCCAGCTTAGCCGGACCGTGGCTTATGGCCCGGTCTCCATCGGCCAGGCTGGCCGCGACCAGCCAGTCCAGCGGCAGAACGTCACCCTTGAGACCCGCTTCTTCTATGACCACCAGGGCCGGCTGCTCGGCAGCATCGATGCGCGCCAGAACGCCGATGGAGGTGCCAAGCGTCGGACCTGGCTGCACTACGACGGCCTGGGTCGGCTGCTGCGCAGTATCGATGTCGAGGGCAAGCAGACCGAGTACCAGTATTCGATCGAGCGCAGCGGCGGCATCCGGGTGGAAATCAGCGCGCCCGATGGCCGGCGTACCGTCAAGGTCTACGACACCCACGGCAATCTGCTCAGCGTTCAGGAGCTGGGCGACAACGCCAGCCAGACCCTGTCGTTCAGCCGTTTCCATTACGACGCGCTGGACCGGTTGCGCTACAGCGTCGACGGTAGCGGCCGTGGCAGTGCCATGCTGTATGACGCGCTGGGACGCAAGGTGGCCGAGGTCGATGACAGCGGTGCGATGGTCGAATTCGGCTACGACCGCAATGGCCAACTGGCGCTGACACGGCGCTATGTCAATCGGCTGAGTGGTGAGATGCTGCAACGCTATCTGAGCCCACCGGGCGAAGGAGTGGCGGCGGTCGATCTGCGCAAACCCGGCGCCCGGCCGGCGCCCAGCAACGAGGATCGGGTCGAGCGGCGGATCTACGACAATGCTGGCCGGCTGAGCAAGACGCTCGACGCCGACGGCTTCATGACCGTCTACCGCTACGACGGCGCGAGCCGGCTGCTCGAGACGGTACGCCATGCCCAGGCCGTGGCGCTCGATGCGCTGATACTCGATATGCCCGACCATAAGCTGGCGCCGCCGGCAGCCCATCCGGCCGATCGCCGCAGCCGCCGCTTCTACGATGGCGACGGCAAGCTGCTGGCGGAACTCGATGCCGAGTACGCGCTGACCGAATACCGCTACGACGGCGCCGGTCGGGTGCTTGAGACCATTGCCTACGCCAATCGGGTGAGTCAGCCCGACGCGGCCAGCCTCGACGCGCTGCGTCCGGCCGCCGATCCGGCCCGCGACCGCAGCAGCCAGCGTCGTTACGACAGCCGCGGCCTGCTGGCGGCCGAGCGGGATGCCGAGGGCTATATCACGGTTTACGAGTACGACGAGGTCGGCAACCGCACCCAGACCCGGCGTCTGGCCACTGTCAGCAACGAGCCGCTGCCAGCGGGCGAGGCGCTGTGGGCCTGGATCGAGGCCCGCAAGCTGGACGGGGCCGACCGTAGGACGCTTGCCGTCTACGACAGTCTGAACCGGGTGCAGCGCGAGCGGGAGACGGTAGGTGGTGCGGCGCTACAGAAATTCTATGGCTACGACCTGGGCGGGCGTCTGACTTCCCTGGTGCAGATCGACGAACTGGGCGGCAGCAATGCCCGCCGCAGCAGCTACAGCCGCTACGACAGGCTGGGACGGCTGGTTGAGGAACTGAGCGGCGAGGGGGCCGACCTGCTGCGTACCCTGTTGTCGACCGATACCGGCACTTCGGTGCTGCCGGGCGAGATCGAGCGGGTCTGGAATACCTATGGGCTCCGTTACGGCTACGACGAGGCGGGCCGACGTACCCGGCTGACCGATCAGTCGGGCCGCCATACCTTCTATTACTACGACGGGGTCGGACGGTTGCAGTACACCGTCAATCCGCTGGGCGAGGTCAGCGAGCTGCGCTACACCGCCCAGGGCGATGTGGCGGCGACGATCCGCTATACCCGTCGTCTCGCTGATCTCTCGGCGCTGAACGGTGGCCGGGCCGATGCTGCCTTGACCCAGGCGATTGCCGCCCTGGCCGACGGCAGCGAAAGCCGGACCGACCGAACCTTCAACCGGCGCGGTCTGCTGCAAAGCGAGACGGTGTGGCAGTCGTCGGGCCCGGCGGCCGCATTCCAGCGCCAGCGCTTTGTCTACAACGCCTTCGGTGAGCTGTACCAGCGCTATGACCGCATCGGGCTACAGGACCAGGAGGTACTGGGCGAGCATATCTTCAGCCGCGACCGGCGCGGGACCGTCACCGAGCGGCTGAGCGGCGGGGTCTACAGCAAGACCGAGGTCGATGTGTTCGGCCGGACGCTCAAGGTGGCGACCGGCAGCCAGAGCGGTGTGACCGGCCAATACGGCGGCTTGCAGGAAGTCAGCCAGCAATACGACCGGCTGGGCCGGGTGGTGCAGGTCGAGACCGGCGCCCTGGGGCAGGTGCTGTCGCGCCGCAGTACCAGCTTCGATGCCTTCGATCGGGTGCTGACCCAGACCGATACCCTGGAAGGCGGCCGTCAGACGACGGTCAGCTATCGCTATAACGATGCCACCCGGGCCGTCACCATGCTGTCGGCCGGCGGCATTGCAACCACCATCAAGAAAAATGCCTTTGGCGATACCGAATACACCATCGATGGCCAGGGCGGCAGTACCCACTATCGCTACGATGCGGCCGGGCGCCTGCAAGCGGTGGTGCGACCCGACGGTAGCGTGGTGTCGGAGAGCCGCTACGACCGACTGGGGAATCTGCACTGGAGCATCGACGAGCGCGGCGTCAAGATCGAATACCTGTACGACGCGGCCAATCGGCGGCAGACCCAGATTGTCGATCCCGACGGCCAGCGACTGACCACCCACTACCAGTGGGATGGCCAGGGTCGCCTGTTCCGCGAAACCGGCCCGGACAATCTGGTCACGCTGACCGAGTACAGCCGCGATGGCCGCAAATGGCGGGTGGTGATCGATCCGGTCGAACCCGGCAAAGCGGCCGGGTCGGCGCTCCATCTGGAGACCCGCTACCACTACGATCCGCGCGGCAATCTGTTGACGGTGGAGCAGGGCTTCGATGCCAGCGGCCGGCCACTGCGCGAATACAGCAAGACCCGCTATGACTATGACGATGCCGGACGACGCTACCGTGAGGTGGTCGACCCCGATGGCCTGGCGCTGGAGACGCTGTACTTCTTCGATGGCGCCGGCAATGCAGTCGCCAAGCGCGACCCCAACGGCCATTTCACGACCTATTACCGCGATGGCCAGGGACGCGTCACCATTACCGTCAACGGCGCCGGTGAGGTCGAGGAGAGCGTCTACGATCTGGCCGGCCGGGTCAGTGAAAAGCGCCGCTATCTGAAGCCCTATCCCGAGCTGCGCTTCGATGCCTCCCGCACTGCCCTGCACGAACCCGTTCCCAGTGCCCTCAAGGTCAGCAGCCTGCTCGACGCCAGCCAGGCCGAGCGGACCCGCCTGTTCTACGACGATGACGGGCGTCTGCGCTGGAGCCTTGATCCCAGCGGCGCCCTGATCGGCTATCTCCACGACGACAACGGCAATGTGCTGCGCGAAACCCGTTACGCCAACAAGCTCACTGGCGTAATGGGCGAGATCGTGCCGCAGGAGTCGCTACAGGACCGGATCGTCGACTATGTCTATGACGCGCTCAACCGGCCGGTCTATCGGGTCGATAAGGAGCGCGTGGCCGGTCAGCTGCGCGAGCGGGCCATCTACGAGACCCGTACCCGCTACGATCAGGCAGGTCGGGTGGTCCGGGTCAGCGCGGTGGCGCTGACTGAGGATCAGACCGGTGAGCGCAAGGTAGTCGGCGAGTCGATCGAGACGCTGTATCGCTACGATGCGCTCGGCCGCCGGATTGCCGAGGTCGATAACCAGGGCCGGGTCAAACGGACCGAGTATGACGCGCTTGGCCGGGTGAAGACGGTCACGGAGAAGGTCGGCATCAGCGAGAAGGACGCAGTGGCGCTGCCGCTGACGGGGTTGCCTGGCGCCCAGCTAATCCAGGTCGACCGTGATGCGGTCATCCTGCTGGGGCCAGAGGGTCAGCGGACCTTGATGTTCAGGGATACGCCGCTACAGGAAATGGTGGACGAAGCACCATGGCTGGCCGGATGGTTGCAAACCCAGTTCGGCGTGCGTTTTCTGTCGGAGCTGGAGTCGGCCAGCCTGCCGCTGCGTAGCCCGGCGCAACTGACCCGGCCGGGCCAGGGGGCAGCCTTGACCGAATTGCGTCTGCTGCTGGCCCAGTTCTGGAACAGGCAGCCGGTCGGCAGTGAACTGAGCTGGGCCGGCGGTCGTCTGCACCGTACGACAGCCGATGCCGCCACCTTTATCGTCGGTCAGCCGGCGAGCCGCATCATCGTTGAGCGGGCCAAGTCCTATGACCCGATCCATCTGGCTTCGCTGCACCCGCAACTGCGCGATTGGCTGCTCAACGAGCCCCGGGCCCGCTATGGCCTGAAACTGGTGCCCGAGCAACAGATGCCGCTGCTGGTCCGGGATGCCAGTCTGATGGCGGCACAGGCGCAGCTGCAAAGTGTCCTGTGGAGCCGTGGCTCGGATGACGAGTTGGCGCTGAATCTGCGCAAGGATCGAATCACCCAGTATCGCTACGATCAGGCCGGTCGGCTTGAGCGGGTGACGGACCCGGACGGTTCGGTCGAGAAGTACAGCTATGACGCTCTGGGCCGCAAGATCAGCTACGTCAATAAGCTCGATGGTCGTACCGAATACGACTATGACCGGGCGGGCCGGCAGATTCTGGAGGTCTCTCCTCAGGTATCCCGCCTCAACGACGGCGCCGACATCAACAGCGTGAGCCAGCACGTCAATGTCGCGACCAAGATGGTGTACGACGCCAACGGCAATCTGATCGAGCGCTGGGAAGGTGGTGTTGGTCAGATGCGGACGCGCGATGCAGGGTTTGGCACGGACAATTTCGCCTGGCACAACGCCCGCGTCACCCGCTTTGCCTACGACGCCAGTGGCCGCCAGACCATGCTGGAGCAGCCAACCCAGCTGCAAGCCGTCTTCCGCAGGCAGTGGGATCAGTTCTGGAGCGGTATCGTCCCCAACGAAACCATGACCTGGGATATCGGCCAGCTGCTGCACAGCGGCGGCCGGCTGGAACTCCAGGTGCGTTTCGACGATGCCCACCATGCCACAATCGATGGGGTGAAAGTCCAGCGCGGCATGTCGGTGGACGAATTGCTGCGCAAGCTGCCCAAGCTGCGCGACGCGGTGGTTGCCGCCGGTCTGATGACGGTCGATACGGACGACTACGTCCGGATCGTCGATGCGGGCCGGGCGGATGCCTTCAAGACCCGCTGGGACAGCTTCTGGAACAGCGCCCAGCCCGGCGAAACCCTGAGCTGGGCCCAGGGCACCCTGACCCGGCAGGTGGATGGCCGGGCGCTCTACCTTGCCCGCGGCGAGACCCCGCGCGACGCCCGCTGGCTCGACGCCGGCATGACGCTGGCGCAGACCGCCAAGAGCCATCCCAATATCCGCGCCGAGATGGAGGCGCACGGCTATCAGTTCTCGGCCGAGCTGCTGTTCAGGAACGCGGAAGACCGCACCAAGCTGATCGCCACCTGGAACGACTATTGGAACCATAGCGTGCCCGGCGAGTGGATTGCGCTCGGTAAGGGGCGGCTGTTGCGCCAGGCCGACGGCAGCGCCCGTTTCCGCGACGAGGTCGGGGTCGAGGTGGTGCTGCGGCGCGAGATGCTCGACCCGGCCAAGGGCCAGCTCGATCAGCAGATCGCCGAGCGGCTGCGCGAGCATCCGGGACTGATCGAGCTGTTCCGCGCCTTCCAGTACGAATTCGAATTCAAGTACCGCGTTGCTGACGAGCGTCGCTTGCAGGCGCTGCAGGCGATCTGGGAAGCCTACTGGGCCGGGCCGGTCTACGGCGAAACCTTCGATCTGGGCCAGCAGCGCACTTTGCGCCGCTATGGCCCGGACCTCGCTGCCTTTACCACTGCCGACGGGCGGATCTATACCGTGCGGCGCGATATGGCGCTCGAAACGTTGGCAAGTCTTCATCCCGATATCCGCGACTGGTTGAAGTCGCTGGCGCCGGGACTGAGCATCGGCGAGCCTGCCACCAAGGTGACGGAGGGCAATATCACCCGGCTCGAGCCGTTCTGGCGCGACTACTGGGGACAGGGGCTGATCGGTGAAACCTGGCAATGGGCCGGCGGCCAGTTGCGCCGCGAAGGCGTGCATCTGGCCACCTATATCGGCGCCGATGGCCGCGAGGTGCGGATTGCCGATAACGATCCGCTCGAACAGGTGGTCAATCTCCACCCCGATATCCGCCAAGCCTTTGTCGCCCAGGGTTTCCAGCTCGGCACGCCGGTACGAACGGTCGATCTCGGCCAGATGCAGAAGACCTGGGAAGCGCTGTGGCAGCGGACCCTGCCCGGTACTGAAGTGCCGTTCTACCAGGGTATCCTGCGCCGCGAGCCGGCGCGCGAGATCGCCTATCCCTCGCCTTCGGGCAAGCTCGAAACCCGGCTGCGTGGGGTCGCGACCTATATCCCGACGGCCAATCCGAGCCAGGCCGTCGAGCTGTTCGAGGGCTTGAGCATCGATGAGGTGGCGGAGCGCTCGCCTGAACTGAAGCGCTTCTTCACCGAACTTGGGGTCAAGTTCGGCGCCGATCGAGTGGTCACGCCGGGTGATCAGGCCGCCACGCTGGCAGCAGTCTGGCAGGGCTATTTCGCCGGGCTGGTGGTCAATGAGAGCCGGGCTTGGGCACAGGGCAGTTTGGTGCGCACCGGACCCAATAGCGCCAAGTATGTGTTCCAGAACAAGGCGAGCGGCAAGACCGAGGAAATCGCGCTGAGCCGCGATATGTCCCTGGTCGATGCCGCGGCGCTCCATGCCGATATCGCGGCCGAATTGGCCAAGGCACCGGGCGTCGAGGTCAAGCCGTATCTGCCGCGCGACGGAGACAACCGCGCCCAGGCAGCCTGGCAGGCACTGTTTGACCGGCCGCAGGTCGGGGCGACCTGGGATTGGGCCAAAGGTCAATTGCGGCGCGAAGCCGACGGTCGCATCACCTATGTGCTCGGCGGCCGTGACCAATTCAGTTTCGACCGCTCCGCCAGCTTGCAATCGCTCGCCGAGCGCCATCCGAACTTCACCGAGGCGTTTGCCGCACTGGGCTTCCGGCTTGGCGACCAGGTCAACGAGACCGGCCGGGTGGCCGACCTCAAGGCCCATTGGCAGACTTTCTTCGATCAGGCGGTGCTTGGGGAACGGCTTGAGTGGGCCGGTGGGGTCTTGGTCCGAGGCAATGCCGGCGAGGCCGAGTTCGTGGCCGGCAACGGCGAGCGGGTCCGGTTGAGCCGCGAAATGAGCCTGGCGCAGATGGCCAAGCTGCATCCGCAGATCGAGGCCGAATTCCTGCGGCAGGGTTTCCAGGCCGGGCCGATTGCCAGCGCAGCCGATCTCGAACGGATGCGCACCGACTGGCTGGCGCGCTTTGACACGGCCATGCCGGGCGAGCGACTGGCCTGGTCGCAGGGTCATCTGGTCCGTCAGGCCGATGGCTCGGCCAACTATCTGGCCAGTGATGGCCAGCGCATAGCGCTGCGTGCCGGCATGTCGCTGGAGGCCATGGCCCGTCTGCATCCCGAGATTGCCAAGGGCTTTGAAGCCTTCGGTTTCGTGATGGGTGACGAGGCGGCAATGCTGGCTGATTGGCACAGCTATTTCGACCGGGCGGTCAGCGGCGAATCGCGCAGCTTCGGCCCGGGCCGGCTGGTGCGTCATGAGGACGGGACGATTCGCTATATCGGCACAGACGGCAATACAGCCGTGCTGCGCCGTGGCATGAATGTTGAACAGGTGGCCTTGCTCCATCCTGAGCTGGCCCAGGAATTCGCCAAGCAGGGCTTTGTGATCGGCGAGCGGCCGCAGGTCAAGCAGGGCGATATCGAGGCACTGCGGCGGCAATGGCAGAGTTATTTCGATACGGCCCAGCCCGGCGAAACCCTGAACTGGGCCGAAGGCACCCTGACCCGGCAGGCCGACGGCAGCGCGCTGTACCGCAGCAATGTGTTCGGCGGCACCACGGTGCTCCGGCGCGAGATGAGCCTTGAGACGATTGCCAAGGCCCATACCGGTCTTGCGGTTGCCTTCTCGCGTCAGTATGGCTACCGGATGGAGTCGCAGATCGAGGTGGTGGCGCCGGGCGATCTGGCGCGGCTCGATGCCGACTGGAACGCCTATTTCCGCGGTCGCTTTGCCGGGGAAACCCTTGACTGGGCTGGCGGCAAGCTGGTGCGCAATGCCGATGGCACGGCTACCTATCTGGCAGCCAACGGCAGTTCGGTGGTGCTCAATGGGGGGATGAGCGTGGCCGATGTGGCGCGCGCCCATCCGGCACTGGCGGCCTATTTCGAGACCCAGCGCTTTAAGCTCGGCACGCCGCAGAGCGTGGTCGTGCCCGGTCGTCAGGCCGAATTGCAGCAGCATTGGGACAACTATTTCAACGGTCCGGTACTGAAGAAGAGCGAGAGCCTGTGGGGTGGTACGGTGATCCGTACCGGCTTTGGCACGGCGGATTTCGTCTTCGGGGGCACCACTTTCCAGCTGATCCGCGGCATGGACCTGCCAAGGCTGAGCGAGCTGCCGGTGGAAATCTCGCGCCAGTATGTGCGCAGCCGTCCGGTGCTTGATCGTGCGACCTTGCAAAGCGACTGGAATCTGTTCTGGTCGACCATCCCGGTTGGCTGGTCCGGCGCCTGGCGCGGTGGCGAGATTACCCGTACCGGCCCCAGCAGTGCCTTCTACCGTGGCAACGACGGCTCGACGCTGTCGATCACGACCAGCACCAGCCTCGATACCCTGCTGTCCAACCGGGCCATCGCTGCGGCGTTTACCCGTACCGAGAACTGGATCGACGAGAGTGCGTTCCGGCGTGATTGGGACCAATATTGGCTCGGCAGCGTGGCCGAGGAGCCGTTGACGCTGTTCGACGGCAAGATCACCCGGCATGCCGACGGCAGCGCCACCTTCAGTGGCGCAGCGGGCGCAGTCCGCTTTGACCGCAGTGCTTCGTTCTCGGCGCTTTATCTGGCCAATCCCAAACTATTCGGTCAGTGGGCCAGCGAGTTCGGCTATCGCATCAGCACCGATCAGAAGGTCATCGACAGCAGCGGTGAAGAAGCGCTGCGCAGCTTCCTGAGCCGTTATTTCAGCGGCTCGGTGGCTGGCGAAACCATTGCCATGTGGGGGGGCACGCTGACCCGCCAGTCCAATGGCAGTGCCCGTTACACCCATCCGGCCGGCACCCTCGACATGGTGGCCAGCCATAACAAGGCCGGTCTGGCGGTGCAGTCGGCACGACTGGCCCAGGCCTGGGCCGACGGCTACGGCTTCAAGGCCGGCATGGTGCTGCGGCTGGTCGAACGCGGTCGCGAGGCCGAGTTGCAGGCAGCATTGAGCGCCTATTGGTCGGGTCGGATACCCGAAGAAACGCTATCGGTCTACGGCGGCACGCTGACCCGTCATGCCGACGGCAGCGCCAGTTTCCAGACGGCACAGGGCAGTATCGCCGTGCGGCGCGACAGCGACCTGTTGGCGCTGGCCATGAGCAATTCGAGCCTGGCGCAGGCCTGGAAGCAGAGCTTTGGCCTGGTGGTCGAGAACGGTCGTGGGGTGGTGGCGCGTGGCCAGGAGGCCGAGCTGCAAGCGCTGATCGATGGTTATCTCACTGGTCGCTTCGCCGGCGACCAGCTGGAGTGGCTGGGTGGCAGCTGGACGCGCAATGCCGACGGCAGCGCGACCTACCGCAGCGCCAGCGGCAGTCTGCGACTCAGCCGCGATGCCGATCTGGCGGCCTCGGCGCGCGCCAACAAGGAGCTGGCTCAGGCGCTGCAGCAGCGCTATGGCTTCAGCAGCGTCAATGGCATCGGCGCAGTCAGACAGGGCGATCTGGCCGGACTCAAGGGCTTCTGGGAACGTTACTGGGCCGGGCGTCAGAGCGGCGAAACCCAGTCCTGGCTCAACGGGACCTGGACACGCAATGCCGATGGCAGTGCCACCTACAGCAGTGCCAGCGGCAATCTGCGGGTCAGCCGCGATGCCGATCTGGCCACGCTGGCCCGCGCCAATCAGGAACTGGCTCAGGCGCTGCGCGAGCGCTACAGCTTCGTGCCGCCGCCGCAGGGCAATGCCGGAGCGGGTCAGGGCGCGCTGGAGAAGTTCTGGAGCGACTACTGGAAGGGCGGCATGGCGGGCGAGCAGTCCAAGGCGCTCGGTGGCACCCTGGTACGTACCGGCGAAGGCCGGGCGGAATATCGCAGCGGCAGCGGCGAGGTGGTCCAAGTCAGCCGCGAACCTGACTTTGCCAGCTGGATCGCCAAGAGTGCCAGCCTGAAGGCGGCATTGGAGCGCGAATACGACTACCGGGTCAGCGTCAGACGCGACTGGGTCGGGGTCAGTGCTAAACAGGTGGCCGATCTTGAAGCCGCCTGGCAGATCTATTGGCAAGGTACGGCCGATGGCGAACAGGTCGCGGTCTTTGGCGGTACCTGGCGCCGTAATGGCGATGGTTCGGCCCAGTTCAAGACCGCTGCCGGCGAATGGCGGGTCAGTCGCAACGAGGATCTGAGCGCTTTGGCCGTTCGCGACGGCAGCGGGGCGTTGGGACGTCAGCTGATCGAGCAGTACGGCTATCGGCGCCAGGGTCTGGTGTTCCGCAGCGAGCAGGAGAAAGCGGCACTGGGCCAGCTGTGGGAGGCATATTTCACCACCCCGCTCGAAGGCGAGACGCTGAGGCTGGAGTTTGCCAACCAGACCTTCGGAACGCTGACCCGGCTGGCCGGCGGCGCCGTGCGCTTCGATGCGCTCGGCGGCGACCCGACCGGTCCCGGCCGCAGCGCGACGGTCCAGCGCGGTGACGGTTATCAGGCGCTGGCGCTGGCTTGCCCGCGGTTTGCCGATTTCCTCAAGGCAGCGTTCCAATCGTCGATCGACGACGGCGCCCGTGCCACGATCCAGAAGCAGTTCGACCGCTACTGGACCAACCCCGAAGGCTGGGTTCACTCAGGCGAGGGCGAGAAGCTCGAGATCCTCGACCCGTTGACGGGCCGTGCGATGAAGATCCGCTTCCTGGCCCAGGGGCAGGCGGAGTTTATCGATATCAATCAGCGCAGCACGCTGCTGCGCTACGACGCCGGGGCTACCGCAGAACAACTCCAGCACTACCTGACTGAGCTGGCGCTCAGCAACCGAGACTTCGGCCGTTGGTGGCGCGGCGTATCGGGCTTCTCGGTCCGTGACAGCAGCAGCGTCATTGCACCGGCACAGCGCGATCCAGCGGCAGCCGATGCGGCTTTGCGAAGCTATTGGAAAGGCCCGCAGGCGGGCGAGACGATCCACTTGCTTGATGGGGTGATCCGCCGCAACGAGAACGGTACGGCGACCTATAGCGCTGCGATCAATGGCCAGTCGGTATCGGTGGTATTCGACCGCCAAACCCGCTTCAGCGAGCTGGCCCTGCAACACGCTTCGATCGCCCACGCCTTGGGGCGTGATTATGGCTTCAAGGTCGAATCGACCCTGGGTTTCGGCGGCAACCCGGCCGCGCGCGGCCAACTGCAGACCTTCCTCGATCAATATCTCAGCCAGTCGATGGTGGGCGAGGTGTACGAGCATGCCGACTCGGGCGGCCGCTTTGTGCGGGCGGTTACGCCAGAGGGCCAGCTGGGGGTGGTCTATGAGGACAGGGTCGGCCACAAGATCCAGTTGCAGCACACCAAGGGCGTCAGCGGCGAAGCACTGCGGCAGGAACTGGCCCGGGCGGCAGCCGACAGCGTCGAATTGAACCGCGCCTGGTCGCAGTCGTTTGGTTTTGCCGGCTGGCGTGAGGTCAAGATCGGAACCGGTCGTGCCGAGTCGATGCTGAAGAGCTGGCGTGATTACTGGGATCATCCCGTCATCGGCGAACAGCTCGATTTCGCCGGGTTCGGTTCGTTCAAGCGTACCGGTCTCAACCAGGTCACCTTCATCACCGAGGGTGAGCCGCCGCGCAGCGTGGTGCTGGACCGTCCCAAGGCGGCGGGTGTGGAGAGCTGGAAGGTCAGCGACGAGGAACTGCTCAAGTGGCTGGCTGCTGCCAGCAGTAAGGAGCCGGCCCTGGAGGCGCTATGGACGCGCTTCTTTGGTGGCGAGCTGCGTCTCGATGTGGTCAAGCAGGGCGACAGTGCGGTCGGCTTGATGCTCGACGCCTATTGGCAGGGCTCCCTGCCAGGTGAAACGCTGGAGCTGCCCTTTGGCAAGCTGACCCGTCTGGGTGGTGGCCTGCTGGGCTATGAGCGGACGAAAGACCAGGGCCGCTTCACCTTCCGGCGCGATATGCCCCTGTCCGAAGTGGCCCGGGTAGCGCCCGAACTGGTGCAGCACTGGGAAGGCCAGGGCGCTTTTGCCCTGGATAAGGATGGCCGAACCACCATCTCCGACTCCCTCAACTCGGTGAAGGACAGCGGCAACAACGTCCGAGCCCTGCTGCAACGCAGCTTCTCCGATCTGTGGACCGGCGAGCGGGCAGGAGCCAGGGTCAGCGTGAACGGCGTGATGCTGACCCGACTGGCCGATGGTCAGGCGCGCAATGATCTGGGCCAGGTCATCAGCCGTTCATCGAGCCTGACCGAGCTGGCCAACAGCGTCGCTGGATTGCCGGCCGGGGCCGAAGCCTGGCGGGCGCTGGCTAGCAACGGGGCGGCCAATGCGCAGTTGGAAGTGGACGATAACGCCTTCAACGGCCGCGAGCTTGGCATGGCGGATTTCGGCCGCGCCGAGCTGGTCCCGCACAGCGATACCTACTACGACGCCGTCGGCAATGCCGTGGCCTACCGCGATGTCGAGGGCAACTGGAGCTACAAGGCTTACGACAGTGCCCATCGGCTGCGTTTTGATATCGATGCCGAAGGCTATGTCATCCAATACGACTACGACACCTTCGGCAATCGCACCGAGCTGATCCGCTACGCCAACCGTTGGCATGGTGGACAGGATGCCAAGAGACGGGCCGATCCGTCGCTCGCTAGCCTGGAGGGCTGGGCCAGGAGCCAGTTGCCGACCGATCAGCGCCGGATCGAATACCGCTACGATGTACGCGGCCGGCTACAGCAGACCATCGAGCCGCAGAGCGAGAATTTCGAGGTCGATGCCAATGGTCAGGTTCGTTTGCAGATCGGCAGCAAGATCACCACTCTGCACTACGATGCCCATGGCCGGATGGTCCGCCAGCAGGTGACCGGTGGTCATTTCCCCTCGACCACCTATTTCTATTACGACAGCCTCGGACGCAAGGTCGGCCAGATCGACCCGGCCGGCTATCTGACCCGTTGGCGCTATAACGCCTTCGGTCAGGTCAAGGAAGAGGTCCAGTACGCGACGGCACTGACCATCGTGTTCGATGAGAACGCCAAATTCGAGGCGCTGTGCGACAGCCTTGAGCAGAAGTTGACGAGCTCCGCCCAGGACTCGACCGGTCAGAAACGGGTCAAGCGCTACGACTACGACCGACGGGGCAATCTGATCGAGGAAACCGAGCTGGTCGCCACTCTGGATGTCAACGGTCAGGTACTCAATCGCGAGAGCAGCCAGCGTCATGGCTACGACCAGGCTGGCAACCGCGTGTCCAGTACGGATGGTCGTGGCAACCAGTCGTTCGAGTTCTACGACGAGACGGGCCGCAAGATCGGAGCGGCACAGGCTACCAATGGCTCCATGTCCGAAGGCTATAAGCGCAGCGACTACCGGGTCAGCAAGATTGACTACGATGTGTTCGGCAATGCGGTACGAACCCGGCAGTTGAACAACCTGGCCGGAGGTTTCAGCCTTGATTACAGAAATATGCCAAATGGCCTCAAGGCAGAGAGCATTGCATATAATAATTGGTTAATTTGTACCGCAGATACTGCTTTCTCGCAGGATAGCGAGGACAGGGTCGAAATCCGCTCGTTCGACGCGGCCGGCCGTACCCTGTCGGCCCGTGTCTACCAGGGACGGTATAGCCGGCAGCAACTGTCGCACAGCGAATGGCGCTATGACGCTTTCGGTCGAACACTGCTGGAGTGGCAGTCCAACGAGGTCGAGACCTTCGCTGACAATCAGTCGCTCGAGACCCGGAAAATCCGCAATAACGCCGTCAAACGGTTCACCTATGACCGGATCGGTCGCCAAGTGACCACCAGGGAACGGGTGGGTGGCAAGGACTCGACTGGTCATACGGAAACCCAGGTTGAGTACAACGCCTTTGGCGAGATCACTCGGCGCTTTATCCGTCCGGTCGCTATCCAGGGCACCACCATGTCGGCAGAGCTGACTGGCCAATACGCCTATGACAATGCCGGCCGGCTGATCTACCGCAACGAAGGGGGAGTCGCCACCCGCTATGCCTACGATATCGAAGGCCGGGAAACGGCCCGGGTGGTCAGTCCGACTGGAAAGGTGACTGAGCAGGCTTCGCTGCTCAATCTATTGTTCGACGCCGACAGCGCCGGCCGGGTCCCGGCTGCCGCCAACGCCGACTACCGTCGCTATTTCACCGTCTATGACCGGCTTGGCCGGGCGGTGAAGCAATTCAATCCTTCCTTCAAGGACCGGACGACCCAGGAGACGCTTCAAGTGGTCAGCTCGGTGGTCTATGACCGCTGGGGCAATCGCCTGAGTGCGACGGACGCCAACGGCGCCACCTACCAATGGCGCTACGACAGCCATAACCGGGTTGTCGAAGAAACCCTGCCCGAGACGGTAGTGGTCGGCCAGGATGGCAAAGTGTCGCGTCAGGCCATCAAGCGGCGCTATGGCTACAACCAGTACGGCGATCTGCAAGCCAAGCGTGACGGCAAACAGCAGGTCCGCCATTACGAGTACGACGATTTCGGTCGCCAGACCGGGGAGTATGTGGTCAATGAGCTGGGTGGCCGGAGCTATCTCAGCGAGACCCAGTACGACAGTTACGGCCGAGTGAGACAGCAGCGCCATTTCTCGGGTACAGGCGTTTTTGCGGAGTCGCCGTTTGCCTATACCTACGACGCACTGGATCGAGTCAAGACGATCCAGCGTATCGGTGCGGAAGTCCGGGAGCTGGTAGAAGGCGCATTGATCGGTAAACAACGCCTGGAAGAAACGGGTTATGTCTACGATCAACTGGGACGCAAGATCCGGGAAACTCGGCAGATCTACAGTTATGAGTCGGCCCGCGACTACGCACGGGCACCAGACGACAAGCAGCAACTGCAACTGACCGAATACGACTCGCTGGGTCGAGTCACCGCCACCGAATCGGCTGAGCGCGACGGGGGGATATTCAAGCGCGGCTTCCGGCGTGAGCAGACCTACGATATGCGCGGCAACAAAACATCTGCCACCACCAGTTGGGTGCAAGAGGGGGCGCGAATTTCCGATGCTTCGCTGCGCTGGATCTACAACGCGGCGACCGGTCAGCTAAGCCACCACACCGATCTGGGTGGGGGGACTTACGATTACCAGTACAACAGCGCCGGGGAGTTGGAGAGACAGAACTATTCGCGTCTGTTCCTCAACTTTGAAGCTGACCCCGACCGTCAGATCAAGCTGCCTCCTGTGCCGACGCCAACGCCTACGCCTGATCCGGGCAGCGACAAGAAGTCACTGAACGATACAGGTCTGCCAGGGATGGTTCCCCTGGCGGAAGGCGGTTTTATTGAACGACGTGCCGACGGCAGTTGGGTGGACGACCGAGGGGATAGCTGGACGCTCGACGCAGACGGCATGCTGACGGGGCGCACTGGTCAGCGCGTGTCGCCGCTGGGCGAGAAGGTACCGCCGAGCCCGACCCCGACTGCCATCGTGTCGACCCGTTACCAGAATCGCCAGGCGAAGCACGAGCGCAGCTTCGTTTATGACGAAGCGGGTCATCTGATCCAGCAAACCGACTTCGACAAGAGCTATACGTCCGGTACGGAGGCGGGGAAGGTCGACGCCCATCGCTTCCTCGATGAAGGCACGGTGCTTCAGACCAAGCGCTACGACAGGCTGGGCAATGTGCTGGAGGAGACGGTAGAGCGAAGCTGGAGCAGCGGCGTGGAAGGCCGTCGTGCGGTCGGGACGACCGAATACTGGCGCCAGCGCAATGAATACGATGAGCTGGGCCGGCTGCGTGCGGTGCAGACCGATGATGATCAGTCGACCAGCACAGCCTTGTGGCTGCAATACGGCTATGACGAGAACGGCAACCGTCGGGCCGTCCTGGGCGCCCGCCGTAGTGAAGGGTGGTGGCAGGGCTATATCAACTGGTACGACTACGACGCGCTGGATCGGATGACGCTCAGCCGAGGGGTGCTGGAAAACGGCAGTATCCAGTTGCGCCCGACCCAGACGGTATGGAGCATGACTTCACCACTGGTCGATTGGAACAGCTTGGCGGGCAATCGCAGCACCTTGTCGTTCAACAATGCTTGGCAGATGACGCTGGCCCTACCTAAGGACGACCAGCCGATGCTGAGCGGTGGAACGCGGATCAGCTATCTCGGTACGGGCCAACTGCGCGATTCGGTGCAGACGGTTCAGAGGGATGGGAAGACGCAGACCCAGAAGTTCTACTACGACAGTTTTGGCCGGGTGATTGCTGCGACCCAGCAGGAGAACTCGACTTCGCCTGAGATGCTGGTGTCGATGCGCACCTACGACTGGCTGGGTCGGGTGGCGAAGGAGGGCAACTGGGACCCGAGGTCGCCGAGTCCGACGCCTACCCCGACGCCTACCCCGGTTCCGACACCTACGCCGACGCCGACACCACGTCCGGAGCCGAAATCGACGCCCTCGTTGGAGGCGGCACCGTCGGTCAATGGCCACGGTCAGTTTGTGCAGGAACGGCGGAACGAGTACGACGGCAATGGCCGGCTGCTCACTCAGTACACCTTTACCGACCGGTTGCATGCCAATGCCCAGGCAGCCTCGCAGACGTCGTACCAGTACGATGGCGAGAAGCTGTTGCAGATGCAGTTCAAGACGCTGGACAAGGACAGCTGGTCGGAGACCTATACCTATCAATACCAAGCCTTTGGCAGCTGGAAGGAAACTTCGCAGATTCGCGAAGTGACTGGCCGCGACTCGCGCCGAGCCAAGAGCTACAGCGTGCTGGACGATTACGGCCAGGTCCGGGCGATCTGGCAGGCCACTCAGGCGCATGGGATTGGAGGCAACGACACCTTCGCGCCTGGTTATGTGCCCAGCCAGGTCCGCCGCTTCTTTACCGACAGCGATGGCCGGGTGCTGTGGCGGTTCGACGAGTCCAATCTGGGCGACAGCTCACCGGGGCGATTCGAGGAATCGGTCTGGCTGGCGGATAAGCCCAGCCATGACAGTAAGGACTACGAGATCCTCCGGCGCAGCGGTCCGGGCAACAAGGGGATAGCCTATGCCTACGCAGGCTCGAATGTGGTGGGGTCGGCGGGCAAGGATATCCACAGCTCGGACTTCGACTTCAACTATCTGGACCTGAGTCCGAACAGCCTGCCGCAGGCCAGCGAGCAGAGCTACACCACCCAGCAGGGCGACACGCTGCGCCGGATCGCCTTGATGAACTGGGGGGATGCGGGGCTGTGGTATCTGATCGCCGACGCCAACAATGCCGTCGATAGCTCGGAGAACCGAGCGGGGCCGGAGTCACTGCTGAAGGCGGGTCAGACGCTGAAGCTGCCGATGGTGATCAGCGCGGCTAACCGTGCCGATACCTTCCGGCCGTACAACCCGACCAAGATTCTGGGCAGTACCACGCCAGAGCTACCCGCACCGCCTCCACCGCCTGGGCCGGAAGGCTGTGGCGCGGTGGGGCAGATCGTCATGATTGTGGTGATGATCGTCGCCACAGTCTTTACGGCTGGGGCCGCCGCGGTCGGTTTCAGCGCAGGCTTCCAGGCCATCATGACCGCTGGTGCCCAGGCGATGATTGGCTCCATGACTGCGGGGAGCATCCTGGGGGTGAGTGGCTTAGGTGGTGCCATGATGGCCAGCACCGTCGGGGCCGCAGTGGGCAGTGTCGCTAGCCAAGCGGTGGGGATGGCGATGGGTGCCCAGGACAAATTCAGCTGGAAAGCTGTTGGGACGGCGGCATTGAGTGCTGGAGTCGGGGCTGCGATCGGCGGCTCAGGGTTGGGAGAGGCCATCCGAGGTTCCCAGTTCGTCAGCAGCTTTAGTTCCTACAGCCATATTGCCGGGGCCGCATTGACGGCGATGGCCAGCTCTGCGATTAGCCAGAGCGTGATGTCGGCCGCAGGGCTGGGCAGCTTCAGTTGGCGTAATGTAGCGGCCGCCGGGGTTGCTGCCTCGGTTGCCCCGTCGCTAAGTGTTGAAGGAGACACCTTCGGTGCAAGGCTCCTCAATAACCTGACCAGTGGCACGATCAGCCGCGTTGCCCAGATTGCGATGCATGGTCGTGGCAAGCTCGATATGGTCAGTATCGCGACCAATGCCTTTGGGGATGCACTGGGCAATGGAATCGTCCGGGCTATGCAGACGGTCAGTGTGGAATCGACCAATCGGTTCCATTCGCCGGAATTGATGAAACCCCTTGCCGCCCGAGCACCGGTGGAGTTTGAGCCGTCAGATCATCAGTTTGAAGTGCCCAGCCATAGCTACAGTGCTTTGGACGGCGAGGCGGGTGATGGCAGGGGACAGGGCCGGGTCTGGTACTCCCGCACGGTACAGCGTGGCGATACGCTGACGTCGCTGGCGGATGGTGATCCTGAGCTCGCGGGGGCGATTGGCTACCAGAATGGCTTGACCAGTTCCCGTATCCGAGCAGGGATGACGCTGACCTACAGCGAAGACTATGACCAGGAAAAGGCGCAGTCTTGGATTCGTGCAGCCTATCGGGAGGATAACGATCGGGCACTGCGGGCCAGCCTGAATGCGCGATTGAGTGATCGTCTGTTCAGTACGGAGGGGCTACAACAACAAGGGCTGGATCTTCTGAATGCTGGAGTCGGTTGGGCGCGTAAGGGGCTGGGCTCCTTAGCGCAAGACTTTGCCCAGATGAAGTATGACGGCCCTGTTAGAGAGCTTGGCGAAGCACCGGGATATTTGACGTCGATGGGGCGAGTGCTGAGTAGCGAACTACCCCTCAGCGAGAAGCTCTCGTTGCTAGGGAGTACCACGGGGTATCACTATCGTGGTTCACCTGGTGCGCAAGGGACGGTGCAGATTGCTGGTGGGGTACTAGAGGCTGGCTCCGCGGCTGCCCTGTTCCTGACGGGAGGAGGCAGTCCTGGTGGCGTCGTGGTGGGACTCCATTCGCTGGATACCATCAGTGCGGGGATTAACCGGATCCAAGGAGGGGATGGGCGAACGCTGACTTACAAGACAGTGGAAAGCCTGACGGGTTCGTCGGGAGTAGCTACGGCAGTGGATATGGCTATTCCTGTGCTGGCTATGCGGCCTGGGGGTAGAAGTACTGTCCCAAGCAGTCCACTTACAATAGCTTCCAACCCTGCAACGGGTAATCCGGCTGCAATCTCCCGAGGCATGGGCACGCTCAACACGCGCCAAGCGGCTGTTCTTGAGCAGTTGCCAGACTATGGATCGCAGTTAATAACAAGCAAAAATTTTGGGCAGAGAGACCTGGCAGCCCTCACTGCGTCCACTGGTGACGAGTTTGCGATGTTCTCGACCGGTGGACGCCGCTTGCTTATACGTGGCGACGCAACATCAGTGCCGATTACTCCGGAAATGGCTACGGACTTGGCAAGTCAAGGATGGCGTTGGTCATCGCATGTCCATCCGGGATTCGATTCCAGTGTACTAAGATCGTCCATTGGCGATCGAGCGGTGCTGGATGCGATGGGTGCAAATCAAAGTGCAATCTTCAATTCGTTAGGCCAGCGCAGGCTGTTCACGCCTGCCGGTGATAGCTTGAATGGGTGGACGCCATGGTAATTAAAGAAAAATTGCTTTCTTTGGCAGAAATGGAAAGCATTGCGAAGCAGGCGACTTTCGAAGCTTTAAAGAGTTTTAAGCCGCCAAGGAACCGGGAAAACCTCACGCTTGGATCGGGCATAACCGATGAAGAAGGAATATTTGAGCTATATTTAGCGGGCGAGATGCCGAAAGATGCGGAAGTGGTCAGTCGCGCAACTGTCAACAGGTTGACTGGGGCTGTAAAGGTGGATGTTTTTCTGCCGCCGGCATAGTAAGATGCATAAACTGCGCCTGCATATGCGGGCGCGGTTTATGTGCCAAACAGTACGTCTGCAATAACTACCGGCGCGGAATGGCGCAGCCTGCCGGGTGGGGTGAGAATTAAAAATATTGGGAACTATTGGATCAAGGAAGTTGATCCTAACGTTGGAGCTATTGCTCAATGGTGGGGGCGTGGGTCTTTAAAAGCTCAGGCGGAAGGACTCGGTAAACTGGGGGATCTGGGGGTCAGTCATCTTTATAGAAACGGCAAGCTAATGACAAGAGATGCTGGAGCTTATATGCCGGGCAATTTCTGGTCTACTTGGGCGGAAGGTTCCTATAGACTCGGTACGCCATTCAATGATATACGGCCGAGAAACATTGGAGCCAATGGAATAATATTCGATCCGGCCAAACACCCCCTCCAGAGAAATCTTGAGGCGTTTACAGCGGCAGCTGTATTCGGTACGGGAGCCTACCTTGGCTTTGATTATTATCGGGGTAAGTAACTATGATCGCCTATCTCTTATTTGCCACTATAGCCTGGTATATTATTTTTGAGTTTGTACTTTGGCAGATGAGGCGGCATGGTGGCTTTCCTACAACCGCTACTTTTGCCTTAGGCTTGTTGCAGACCGGTGGAGCTTTTCTGTTGGGGGTGAGTGCGGCAGTGGCTCTGTTCTTTAAGTAAGGAGTGCTGCATTTGGAAGGGGCTGGCAAAATTTGGTTGGAGGGCATACTCGCTTTGGCGAGTTTGTCGTTCCAAACACAGCTTTCTTGGAATCGGATGGTGCAGTTTCTCAGTTACTGTATGGTGCCCGTGTTGGGCAAGGACTTCCGGGTTCGCAAGGTGTCGTTATTAGTAAGAGGCCAACAGCGGTAGAGCTTTTGAATCTGGCAGAAAAGCATAAGGTCGAATTTGCGACGACTTACACTTTAGGCCCGGGAAAGAATGGAGGCGGCGGATATTACACTCTGTATTCTGGTGGGCCCGATAGTGTTAGTTTTGGTGAACTTGCGGGCAATAAGATTTTAATTAATCACGTACATCCTGGGGGCACGCCGGTCGCTAGCGGTTATTACATGAATGGCGCTGGTGAGCGTGTGTTTTCGCCAACTGCCACAGACATTAGTTCGGGCGCAGTAACGTGGAAAGGAGATCAGGCCGCCTTGCAGAAGTTGATTGACGCTGGGTCGCCACAGAGGACTTCAGTGATTATTCCAGCGGAAGGCCGTGGTGGTATATATCAGCCGCCATTCCGCTTCTCTACAACGAGTAAGAATCTAGACTACTCTATTTCGGGAGATAATGTGGTTTTCTTTAAAGATATATATAATAGAAGCGCAGGGCCGAAGGGATATTTGCCATGATGAGCGGGGAAATATGTTCGGCGTTCAATATTTTGACCCGCTGCGGTCGAGGGCAATAGGAGCGATAAGGATGGAGCTTGACAATCCGGCTGATTTCGGTGTATGGGGGCGCGTCTACCCAGAGAAAATGTCAGCGTTTCGCTCCTGGATTGCAGCAGATCTTGGCATTTCTCAGCTTACTGCTCAGAAAATATTTGGTGCCGCTGCAAAAGACTCCGGGCTTGTACAGTTCCATTCGGGATATGGTTGGCTTGAAATACCTTTTCTATTGGAAAATTTGCCTGATTTCATCGAGGCTGAAACTATTCTTGTTTCAGTGTCTGATGTCCAACCAACAGGTGGGGAGGGGCACTGCAAGATCCATAATGTTTTTTTTGGGAAAGGCACTTGCCCTGTGTGTTCAGGAAATATTATTCACCGAGGTAGGCGTAAATTATCAATTCCAGCTGGATATTAACTCGGAAATTACAGTTTGGAAAAACGTTTGGTTGCACGTTTCAATTTCCCCATCGAATATAAAGGCTTTGTTGCATAACGCCGCCGAGGGAGGCTTGACAGGGTGTGTAAGCTGTTTTGATGAACACCCCGAAACCACGCTATGGCACAAGAAACTGGCCTGAGTACAACCGCAGCCTGCAAGCCCGGGGGGATCTGACTGTAGTGGTCAAGTATTGTCGGACACCACGATAGGAGTGTTTTTCTGTCCAGTTACGCTCATAAGCGTTGGGCGACAGGTGGCCCCGTTTGGAGTGCAGGCGCACACTGTTGTAGAAGCCGACGATAGAGTCGATGACGTCGCGTCGGGCCTCAGGGTGGTTAGCATAGTCACGCTGCCAGACCCGCTCCATCTTGAGATTCAAGAAGAAGCGTTCCATCACGGCGTTATCCCAGCAGTTCCCCTTTCGGCTCATGCTCGCGCGTAAGTCATGGCGTTCGAGCAAGCGGCGGTGAGCCTCGCTGGCGTACTGGCTGCCCCGATCAGAATGCACGATCAGACCGGGTGCTGGGCAACGTTGGGTAATAGCCATCTGCAGGGCTGAGCAGAGCAGTTCAGCCGGCATCGTCGGCGCCATGGCCCAGCCGACGATTTTGCGCGAGAAGAGATCCATCACGGCAGCTAGGTAGAGCCAGCCGCTGCGCGTGCGGAGATAGGTTATATCGCACCCCCAAGCTTGGTTAGGCGCCACCGGTTCGAACTGCCGATCCAGCACATTGGCCGCCGTGGGCAGGTCGTGTCGGCTGTCCGTCGTGTGGCGGAACTTGCGCCTCCAGGTGGCCTGTAGCCCGTGAACTCGCATGAGACGACGCACCCGGTGGCGGCCCAGCTTGATCCCTTCGTTTCGCAGCGCCGCCTGCAGACGCCGACTACCGTAGCAGCGTCCCAAACGGGCAAAGGCCGCCTGTAGCCGAACACTGACCGGGCATACCTTGGGTCTGTCAGAATTTCCGTGTTTAACGCGAGCTTGAATAAGGCGTAATGAATATCCAGGCGTCGCTCGAAGTGAATGCGCAGTTTCCCCAGGCCAGCCAGCCAAGCATGCGTCCGTTCCACCCCCCAACGGTGGAGGCTCAAACGCTCGCGGTTCTCAATGCCTCGCCTAGCGATGCAACCAGATTGATTGGAAGCCGAGCCAGCTTTGATGGGACCAGTCTCGCCGCTGGGCGAGAAGGTACCGCCGAGCCCGAGCCCGACTGCCATCGTGTCGACCCGTTACCAGAATCGCCAGGCGAAGCACGAGCGCAGCTTCGTTTATGACGAAGCGGGTCATCTGATCCAGCAAACCGACTTTGACAAGAGCTATACGTCCGGTACGGAGGCGGGGAAGGTCGACGCCCATCGCTTCCTCGATGAGGGTACGGTGCTCCAGACCAAGCGCTACGACAGGCTGGGCAATGTGCTGGAGGAGACGGTAGAGCGAAGCTGGAGCAGCGGCGTGGAAGGCCGTCGTGCGGTCGGGACGACCGAATACTGGCGCCAGCGCAATGAATACGATGAGCTGGGCCGGCTGCGTGCGGTGCAGACCGATGATGATCAGTCGACCAGCACAGCCTTGTGGCTGCAATACGGCTATGACGAGAACGGCAACCGTCGGGCCGTCCTGGGCGCCCGCCGTAGTGAAGGGTGGTGGCAGGGCTATATCAACTGGTACGACTACGACGTGCTGGATCGGATGACGCTCAGCCGAGGGGTGCTGGAAAACGGCCGTATCCAGTTGCGTCCGACCCAGACGGTATGGAGCCTGACTTCACCGCTGGTCGATTGGAACAGCTTGGCGGGCAATCGCAGCACCTTGTCGTTCAACAATGCTTGGCAGATGACGCTGGCCCTACCTAAGGACGACCAGCCGATGCTGAGCGGTGGAACGCGGATCAGCTATCTCGGTACGGGCCAACTGCGCGATTCGGTGCAGACGGTTCAGAGGGATGGGAAGACGCAGACCCAGAAGTTCTACTACGACAGTTTTGGCCGGGTGATTGCTGCGACCCAGCAGGAGAACTCGACTTCGCCTGAGATGCTGGTGTCGATGCGCACCTACGACTGGCTGGGTCGGGTGGCGAAGGAGGGCAACTGGGACCCGAGGTCGCCGAGTCCGACGCCTACCCCGACGCCTACCCCGGTTCCGACACCTACGCCGACGCCGACACCACGTCCGGAGCCGAAATCGACGCCCTCGTTGGAGGCGGCACCGTCGGTCAATGGCCACGGTCAGTTTGTGCAGGAACGGCGGAACGAGTACGACGGCAATGGCCGGCTGCTCACTCAGTACACCTTTACCGACCGGTTGCATGCCAATGCCCAGGCAGCCTCGCAGACGTCGTACCAGTACGATGGCGAGAAGCTGTTGCAGATGCAGTTCAAGACGCTGGACAAGGACAGCTGGTCGGAGACCTATACCTATCAATACCAAGCCTTTGGCAGCTGGAAGGAAACTTCGCAGATTCGCGAAGTGACTGGCCGCGACTCGCGCCGAGCCAAGAGCTACAGCGTGCTGGACGATTACGGCCAGGTCCGGGCGATCTGGCAGGCCACTCAGGCGCATGGGATTGGAGGCAACGACACCTTCGCGCCTGGTTATGTGCCCAGCCAGGTCCGCCGCTTCTTTACCGACAGCGATGGCCGGGTGCTGTGGCGGTTCGACGAGTCCAATCTGGGCGACAGCTCACCGGGGCGATTCGAGGAATCGGTCTGGCTGGCGGATAAGCCCAGCCATGACAGTAAGGACTACGAGATCCTCCGGCGCAGCGGTCCGGGCAACAAGGGGATAGCCTATGCCTACGCGGGCTCGAATGTGGTGGGGTCGGCGGGCAAGGATATCCACAGCTCGGACTTCGACTTCAACTATCTGGACCTGAGTCCGAACAGCCTGCCGCAGGCCAGCGAGCAGAGCTACACCACCCAGCAGGGCGACACGCTGCGCCGGATCGCCTTGATGAACTGGGGGGATGCGGGGCTGTGGTATCTGATCGCCGACGCCAACAATGCCGTCGATAGCTCGGAGAACCGAGCGGGGCCGGAGTCACTGCTGAAGGCGGGTCAGACGCTGAAGCTGCCGATGGTGATCAGCGCGGCTAACCGTGCCGATACCTTCCGGCCGTACAACCCGACCAAGATTCTGGGCAGTACCACGCCAGAGCTACCCGCACCGCCTCCACCGCCTGGGCCGGAAGGCTGTGGCGCGGTGGGGCAGATCGTCATGATTGTGGTTGCTGTCGTGGTGACGATCTTTACTGCTGGCGCCTTGGCTGGGGCAATGGGGGTGGCCCTTAACGGTATGATGGCGGCATCGACGCTGCCAGCCATCACGGCAAGTCAAGCGATTTGGGTAGGAGCAGTCAGCGCAGCCGCGGGCAGTTTGGCTAGCCAAGTGGTTGGGGTTGCCATTGGCCAGCAGGACAAGATCAGTTGGAAAGCGATAGGTACCGCAGCCCTTGGGGGCGCATTGACTGCCGGGATTGCGGCTTCCCCTTTGGGACAGGCTATCAATGGTTCTCAGCTGGTCAGTAGTTTTGGTTCTTATAGTCATATTGCAGGATCAGCGCTGACAGCGATGGCCGGTTCCGTAATTAGCCAAGGTGTGATGTCAGCCGCTGGGCTGAGCAGTTTCAGCTGGCGCAATGTGGCCGCCGCAGGGATCGCGGCCCCGATTGCCCAGTCACTGAGCGTAGGTGGTAACGATTTCGGGGCGAGGTTCCTCAACAATCTGACGAGTGGAACGATCAATCGTGTTGCCCAGATTGCGGTGCATGGGCGTGGCAAGCTCGATATGGTCAATATCGCGACCAATGCGTTTGGAGATGCGTTGGGGAATGGAATCGTCCATGCTATCAAAGGGCCAGATCCACTGGAGACTGCGCTGCTTGCGCGTAATCAGACTAGTCGCGCTCCTTCGGCTGGATGGCGTGGCTTGTTGGCGGAAGATCGCCCGGCTGAAGTGGAAGAACCAGTCCGCTCGCGCTATATCAACCGTTCTTACTTCCCCTCTCTATCGAGTCAGTTGGATGAGTGGGTGGATGAGTCAATTTCGATCGACTCATCAGAGTATGCTGGAAGTGGGCATGAGGATAAGTGGCTGAAAGCTCAGCTTAGTGGGCGAGCTTTACACCGCCAAGTGCCAGGTCCAGAGGGAGTGATGGGGCCTGTCCAGAGTAGCCAGTATAAGCTGGCTAATATGCGGCGGTGGATAGAAAATAAAGAGGCTGGATTATCTTTTTCTCAATCATTAATAAAGCCCGTCGGACTGGCTCTGAATGAGAAATTCTCTAAGGGAAGATCAGGACGGTCAATTTTACATGGCCCTGTTCCGGAAATTCGACAGGGTGGTCTAGACGGAGGCTTCCTTACTGAGCGTGAGTTTATGGCGGCTGCGGCGAGAGCCAACAGCTATACATGGCAACAAGGGGCTAGTTTAAGCCAAGGTTATATGACAAGTTTCACGGCATTGCCTCCGGTTGCCGTAGGAATGGGAATGGGAGAGGTTATTGTAGGAGGAAAGAAGATCTATGACGGAGATCTACAAGGTGGAGTCGCTCATATTACTTTAGGAACAGTGGGTGCTGTAACTTCTACAAAGATAGGTGGTGCACTAACAAGTAAAGTTTCTAGTCGTCTAATGAGAACGGAGGATGTGCTAGACGTAGGCTGGAGTTTGGACTCTGAGATGGTCTTCAATGCCAGTGTCGGGAAGCCAGTTACGGTTCCAAACAACACACGCTCGATATTTACCAATCAGTTCCCAGAAGATGCAGTAACGCTACGGCCATTTGAAACTTGGCGACCAGGCATGGGAGGCAATAGGAGCAAGAATGTCCTCTATTGTAGTGGTCTAATTTGGCCGGACACCTCGATAGGTGGATGATTCACCAAGCGAGGAGAAATGGATGAGTAAAAAGCGCAGAACGTTCGACGCGGAGTTCAAGCTCCAGGTCGTGAAGATGATCAAGGACGAGGGGCTGAGTGTCGGCCAGGTTTGTCGTGACCTGGACCTTGGTGAGACGGCGGTCCGTCGCTGGCTGGGGCAGTTCGAGGCCGAGTTGTCGGGGCAGCGTGGAATCGGCAAGCCCCTGACGGCGGAGCAGCAGCGCATTCGAGCGCTGGAGGCGGAAGTGAGGCGGCTACGCGAGGACAACGCGCTGTTAAAAAAAGCATCGGCCTTCTTCGCCCGGGAACTGAAGTGATCTACCGGCGCATCGCCCAACTGCAGAAGAAGGCCGGCAACGTGGCGAGGATGTGCGAGGTTCTGGGAGTGAGCCGGTCGGGTTACTACGCGGCTCAACGGCGCAGCGGCCGGAAAACCAAGGTATGCCCAGTCAGCGTCCGGCTGCAGGCGGCCTTTGTCCGTTCGGGGCGTTGCTATGGTAGTCGGCGTTTGCAGGCGACGCTGCGTAGCGAAGGGATCAAGTTGGGCCGCCACCGGGTGCGTCGTCTTATGCGTGCTCACGGGTTGCAGGCCACTTGGAAACGCAAATTCCGTCACACGACGGACAGCCGGCACGGCCTGCCCACGGCGGCCAATGTGCTGGACCGGCAGTTCGAACCAGCGGCGCCTAACCAAGCTTGGGCGTCCGACATAACCTATCTACGCACACGCAGCGGCTGGCTCTACCTGGCCGCCGTGATGGACCTCTTCTCGCGCAAGATCGTCGGCTGGGCCATGGCGCCGACGATGCCAGCCGAACTGGTCTGTTCCGCGCTGCAGAGGGCTATCACCCAGCGTTGCCCAGCACCCGGTCTGATCGTGCATTCTGATCGAGGCAGCCAGTATGCCAGCGAGGCTCACCGCCGCCTGCTCGAACGCCATGGCTTGCGCGCGAGCATGAGCCGAAAAGGCAACTGCTGGGATAACGCCGTGATGGAACACATCGTCGGCTTCTACAACAGCGTGCGCCGGCACTCGAAACGGGGCTATCTGTCGCCCAACGCTTATGAGCGTAACTGGACAGAAAAACACCCTATCGTCGTGTCCGAAAATACTTGACCACCACACTATGTTGTTCAAGAAGATGGTTCCTTGGTCATTACTCCTAGACCAAAGGATGGTGAGTGGGGGCACATCGACCTTGCATCAGGTAAGCCCGTCATTGCTGCTGGAGAAGGTCAATACAGTGGCGGCTCATTTAAGATGCTTGATAATTCCTCTGGGCATTACCAGCCAATGGGTAAATCTGCCCAAGAAGCAGCATTGAAGGCCTTTAAAGATGCCGGCTATGCAGTGCGAGAAGGTGCATACGTCGAGAAAATGTATGACTTTGCGACTGGGAAATGGGTGCCTAAGACATGAAAACTGAACAGACGTCATCAATTCTAGAGCTGCAGAACATTCTCAAGGAGGTTCGCGCTGCTGAGGACTCTCAAGACAGCGATATCGAACCTCTGTATGAGAAATTGCTCGAATATCTAAAATGCAGCGAAAACTCAAGAGAAGAACTTGTGCAAGTGCTAACAGCTGCAGTTTGTCATTTTCGAAATGCTCGAAGCGATGGCAGAGGGGAGCTTTCAATTGATGCTATTGCTTATTGCATGCACGAGCTACGTTGGGATGAGGTCCTGAAAGTGGCTATTGAAGAACATCGGAGCTACTTTGTCCCTAGACGAAGTTCGACATTAATTCGCCTTATAGAGGCCTTTGAAGACGATTGGTCAGAAGCAGAGGACTATAAAAGGTACGCTAATCATGATGGGGCCTAATGGCTGACTTATGCTCCAAACACGGCAGGCAATAAAGCACGTGGATTCGTACGCTTTACTGCAGACTTCGATGCACACATCCTGAACCGAGACTTTGGAGTGCCTGCAAAGCGAGGCATTGGTGGCGCCCATAATCTTGACGAATTCATGAAATATTCGAATGAGTTCAAGGTCGTGGGTACAGTCGATCATCCAAAGGTAGATGGGATAAAAACTATTAGGTACCAAGTGGCAGCCAGAGATCCGGCTGGCAACTTCACAGGTGCATTCCGCGAAAAGGTTTTTGAAAAGACTGTATTTGATCCATCAGTTATCCAGCCAGATACATTTCTCTCCTGGGGTAGACAAGCAGCGGCCGAGGGTCAAGCGCTCGGCCCGTTGAATCGCACTTGGACAGGAACAGCGCCCAATGGAATAAAATTCATGGGTTATCTGGACGATACTGGTGCTGTCCGCTCCTTCTTCCCTGATTTCTGAGGCTCCTAATGGACTTTCCGATTGTTTTGAGAGAAAGTCTCTTTCCCGTGCAGGCGTTCTTCAACGCAATGCCTGCTCGTTCACTGATTCGAACTTTGGCGGCGTTCTGTGATGGTGTTGGTGCGGGATTCAATGACGCGGTTTGTGAGTTCCCAGATGAGTTAGAGGAAGGCGAGGTTCGCTTTGATGGCGTAAGATTCGAAATCTTTAACGAATCAGCAACCATTTCGAACCTTGAATTCCTGGATATTGTTTCGAGAGTTTGCGCAATCTATGCAGAGCAGTATCCAGCTGAGCGCGACATAGTTCGTGACATGGTGGAAAGGCTTACGATCCGGCTTCGTGATGATTACACCCCGCATGCTCAATAACTTCCTACAGAAGCCTTGGGAATAGGGGGGCTAGGCCATTCCGCCTTTAAGCCGGTGCTGGAGCAATCCGCACCGGCTTTTTACCACCCGCGCCGTTCTACCCTGTTCTATCTCCGTTCGCGGTCTGTTCTATGTTTGTTCTATATCCATTCTACGAACGTGCGTAGAACGGCCTGTACTTAAAAACCCGCCGTTTGCTCAAATCCCTTCCAGATCAAGGCTTTGTCCGGATTCAGCGGGAGACCCGCGCCCCTGCATTTCCATCACACACCACGCAACCTGCCGGTTACCCTGCTAACCCGCGCCACAGCTGGCTTCCAGCCATATTCCGCTACCGCGTTACCGGTATTACGCTACCCCGTAAAACCGCCCGCCAAGCCAGGCAGCACAAGACTTTGGGGCGTATTCCGGCGGGAGTACTGCCTGCTGGTTGAAATGCTTGGCTGATTAGGTACGACTGAATGCAGCGGTATCGGGTGATGGCTCTGTTCAAGTTCGCTTTACGGAAGCGGACGAGCGAGATATGTGGAGGCGAGAGGCAAATCGTCATTTCAGTCCCACTGCCGTCTCCTCACCCAGTGAAGCAATGTTGACGGCAGATCGTCTGGCTATCAAACCGGATATAACCAAGAGTGAGGCCGATGCAGCCATCTCTATGCTGCGAGCTTCGAGGTTCGCTTATAAGGTAAGTGGACATGAACGGTTACAGATGAATCTGTCTGTGACCCGACTGTATGCGGCAGGAAATGTGGCAGGGTTCTACACCGCAGACAGAATTCCTGGCGAGATGGTGGCTTTGGTACCGGCATTGCCGGGTGATGGGGCGGTCCCAGGCATTGGATCTGCTGGTAGGGCGCCAATGCTCCCCTCGACGCGGGCTACTCATCATGGGCTAGCTCGACTCAATAGGGAGGGGGTGGGAAATGTTTCAAGCAATGTACGCTCGCCGATTCTGTTTGATACAGAACTAGGGTTGAACACCTATCAATCGACCGGTGCAGTTTCTCGTGCTGATCTCAGTCGATTGGCTCTTGATGGCCGCACTCGGACGGGTGAGCCAGTCTTCCGAACAGGTGAGGGGTTAGCTGCAGCAGAATTCGAGAGTGCGTTCGGTGTTCACCTTGAGCGTATTTCCAAGGAGGCTTGGCCGTCTAAGAATCCGCCAGACTTTAAAATTGTTGGTGGTGACCTCGATGGAAAGACTGTTGATTTTCTTTATACGGCAGATAGTCGTTATGCTGTCGAGAAAATGAACGATAATTTCCTTCGAAATGCCAAGGCAGAGCGAGCTGCGCTTAATAATATAATTAAGCATACAAGCAAGGCTGACTATGTCCCGATGGATTTTAGAACGCTAAATTCCGTGAATCAACAGAAGCTGCTTAATCTAACCCAGCAATTGACGCCGGCTCAGCGTGCACAACTGCTCATTATTCGATAGGAGTGACCGTGTCTGGATCAATACTTATATCTGACTCGGAAAACACTGACGATGGTGGTGTTGGCTTTGCATACAACACATCTGTCTTTCAGGCGATTGCTGAAGGTATTCGAATTGAATTTGAAGGATCAGCTTCGGAGTGCATGAAGGAGTGCTTTGAGGAACTAGATGAAATGGGTTCGGAATATATATGTCTGTATGACGTCAAGCCATGCTGTTTCCGGGAATTTGTGGGTGCTTGTGAGCGTGGGTTACGCAAGCTACAAGCAAAGCGAGAGCTGGTGATTGATTATGAGGCAACAGATGCCGAAATAGATGGCATCGCGACTCTTTGGGAAGAGCTGTTGGCCACGCTGCATATGGATCCAAGAATGACCGCGTCTTGAGAATGCAAGGAATTGATTCGGAAATAATCAATTCCTTGTTCCAAGCAGGGTGGAAGGTACGCACTTTTTCCGTGAAATTGAACTGATTGGCTCCAGAGGTGCTCCAATAGCTGAATTTGATGAAATCGATCTTGTGCATAGAGTTATTTACGAGGACAAGATTGCCAAAGGCTTTGGGCAGAATATCGGCAGCGACTTAAGCCCGGCTGCTTATGAGAAGGCTTTGCGCAGAGAAATTACAAAGTTTGTCGATAAAAAGGTTGTTGATAAGACTGAGGGAAAGATAGCAGCTCTCCAAAGTCCTGCTGGAATCAGGCCTAGCCCAAGTGGGCTCGGTACCGCTGTTGCTCCTGATCTTCAAGCTGTTCAAAGTATTCGAAACATTACCTTCCGGTTCGAAGGAGATCACTCAATATTGCAAGAGGTTATGAATACCAGGATGCAGTCCTTGCAGTCAAAGTACTCAAACTACAATTTTAGTGCCGTATATGGCTACAAGCCAGGAGGTTAATGTGACCATCACCGCTACGATTGATGAACCTAGGAATGAGCTGGAAGAGAACTTCAACATTCCGATTTGTTCAGAGGCTTTATACAAGCAGGTTATTCTGGCTGTGGCAAATCATCACAATTTGTCAACATTTTCTGGCTGGGGAACATTTTCCGAAATTGATGAGGGTGCCTTTGAGATTTTTAATGGGCAACTAAGTGTCATGAAGGAGGGAATAATAAACCTACCCGGAATATCTGATGCAACAAAGATCCATGTCTTAGAACGATTGGATACGCTCCAGAAAGCTATGGCAGAAATGTTGGGGAAGAGGAGCGATCTGGTAGTTTTAATTGGGTAATTGTTCCAAATAGTGAGATTCCTGGCTCCTTGGCTGCTCGGCTAGAGCAGGTTTCTGCCCGAACTTCAGAACAGATTGCAGACAGAGCTCGGGTTGCTGCTCTAATTAATAAAGCCAGGGTTCAAGGCGATCCTGGTGTGCCTAAATTAATTAGTCAGCTCGAAAAAAATGGCGTGACCGTTAAAGATACCAATCATTACTTGGGTAATCCTGCACGAGAAGTAGACATAGAAACAGCTGGCGGAATGATCATTCAGGTGAAGAAGCTATCGAGTGCCAACGAGATAATTAAACAGGTTCAAGCTACGCAAAGAGCAACAGGTCAACCAACGGTAGCATATGTGATAACGCAACATCGCAAAGCGAACACTGTTGTGCAACAGGCTGGTCGACATGTGCAAGTTACAAACAATCTAGATACGCTGGTGAATTGGCTAAAGGGGAACTGATATGTCAGCAAAAACGATAACATTATTTTTCCCATTCTCACTTGTTACCGAATCAATGCTTCTTGAGTTGACAAGACGGCTTAAGCTAAAAATTGACGAATTGTCCTCTGAAAAAGAGTTCGGCTTCCAATTTTCTGCTCAAGGCGGTTCTGGAAAGACCTATTTATTGGTTGAATATAGGGAGAATGATGAGGATTCAATAGAAGAAGTTGGTCACTGGGGGCAGCTTGGTGATGAAATCAAGAAGATCCTTTTAAGGTGCCAATCTAGTATTACGATTTATTATCGACTGCGTGATAACGCTAAGGAGGCAATCTTGGCAATTGGGGCGCTGCTTGGTGAAGGGCTGCAGTATTGCGTTGTTGAAAATGGCCAGGGTTGTTTGTTAACTCTTGATTCTATTGTTAAGTGTTTGCAAGATGAATCGGAGTGGTCTTGGGAGAGAGATACATTTCCTGAGCTTCCTAATGTTGCCCCTTCTGAGTGGCGATGAGTTGACTACACGTCCCAAAATAGTTTCTCCGGTGCTGCGTTTACTGAATCGTGAATCGCCTTGGCTTTTCTAGACACTTTAAAGCCTTAAACTGGCGACCAATTGGAGGTGTCTATGAGCAGCAAGCGTTACACGGAAGAGTTTAAGATTGAAGCGGTCAAACAAGTGACTGATCGAGGGCACAGCGTTGCGGACGTGGCGGCCCGGCTGGATGTCAGCCTCCATAACCTGTACGCCTGGATCAAACGCTACAGCCTGACACCGCAGGAACGTCAAACGCGTGCAAGGTCATGCAGGTTCATCCGAGCGGATTCTACGCGTGGCAAGCCCAGCCGCTGTCTGCACGTGCGCAGGAAGATCAACGCATTCAGGGTTTGATCAAGCAATGCTGGCTGGAAAGTGGTGCCGTATATGGCTACCGCAAGATCACGCCTGACCTGCGTGACTTGGGCGAATCCTGCGGCAAGCATCGTGTGGCTCGTTTGATGCGCCAGATCGGCCTCAAATCCCTGACAGGCTATGGGCGCCGCCCTGGTCACTACGGGGGCCGCCCTGCCAACGTGTCACCGAACCATCTGCAGCGAGAGTTCGACGTCAGCGAACCGAACAAGGTCTGGGTCACGGACATTACCTACATCCGCACGCATGAAGGCTGGCTGTTTCTGGCAGCTGTTCTGGATTTGTTCTCGCGGCAGGTGGTGGGTTGGTCGATGAACGCCCAGATGACGGCGGACCTGGCATTGAATGCCCTGCTGATGGCCGTCTGGCGGCGCAAGCCCACGGAGGAGGTCTTGGTTCATTCGGATCAGGGCAGCCAGTTCAGCAGCAATGACTGGCAGTCGTTTCTGCGGGCTCACAAGCTCAAGGGCAGCATGAGCCGGCGTGGGAACTGTCACGACAACGCCGTGGCAGAAAGCTTCTTCCTGCTACTCAAGCGTGAGCGGATCAAGCGCAACATCTATTCAAGCCGGGAAGAAGCCCGTCGTGACGTGTTCGATTACATCGAGATGGTCTACAACCCGAAACGGCGCCACAGCCATGCTGGCGGCCTGTCTCCCGTAGAGTACGAAAAGCAGTATTTCAACAAGCTCCGGGCTGTCTAGAAAACCCGGGGCGATTCAGACTTCACCACTGGTCGATTGGAACAGCTTGGCGGGCAATCGCAGCACCTTGTCGTTCAACAATGCTTGGCAGATGACGCTGGCCCTACCTAAGGACGACCAGCCGATGCTGAGCGGTGGAACGCGGATCAGCTATCTCGGTACGGGCCAACTGCGCGATTCGGTGCAGACGGTTCAGAGGGATGGGAAGACGCAGACCCAGAAGTTCTACTACGACAGCTTTGGCCGGGTGATCGCCGCGACCCAGCAGGAGAACTCGACTTCACCTGAGATGCTGGTGTCGATGCGCACCTACGACTGGCTGGGTCGGGTGGCGAAGGAGGGCAACTGGGACCCGAGGTCGCCGAGTCCGACGCCTACCCCGACGCCTACCCCGGTTCCGACACCTACGCCGACGCCGACACCACGTCCGGAGCCGAAATCGACGCCCTCGTTGGAGGCGGCACCGTCGGTCAATGGCCACGGTCAGTTTGTGCAGGAACGGCGGAACGAGTACGACGGCAATGGCCGGCTGCTCACTCAGTACACCTTTACCGACCGGTTGCATGCCAATGCCCAGGCAGCCTCGCAGACGTCGTACCAGTACGATGGCGAGAAGCTGTTGCAGATGCAGTTCAAGACGCTGGACAAGGACAGCTGGTCGGAGACCTATACCTATCAATACCAAGCCTTTGGCAGCTGGAAGGAAACTTCGCAGATTCGCGAAGTGACTGGCCGCGACTCGCGCCGAGCCAAGAGCTACAGCGTGCTGGACGATTACGGCCAGGTCCGGGCGATCTGGCAGGCCACTCAGGCGCATGGGATTGGAGGCAACGACACCTTCGCGCCTGGTTATGTGCCCAGCCAGGTCCGCCGCTTCTTTACCGACAGCGATGGCCGGGTGCTGTGGCGGTTCGACGAGTCCAATCTGGGCGACAGCTCACCGGGGCGATTCGAGGAATCGGTCTGGCTGGCGGATAAGCCCAGCCATGACAGTAAGGACTACGAGATCCTCCGGCGCAGCGGTCCGGGCAACAAGGGGATAGCCTATGCCTACGCGGGCTCGAATGTGGTGGGGTCGGCGGGCAAGGATATCCACAGCTCGGACTTCGACTTCAACTATCTGGACCTGAGTCCGAACAGCCTGCCGCAGGCCAGCGAGCAGAGCTACACCACCCAGCAGGGCGACACGCTGCGCCGGATCGCCTTGATGAACTGGGGGGATGCGGGGCTGTGGTATCTGATCGCCGACGCCAACAATGCCGTCGATAGCTCGGAGAACCGAGCGGGGCCGGAGTCACTGCTGAAGGCGGGTCAGACGCTGAAGCTGCCGATGGTGATCAGCGCGGCTAACCGTGCCGATACCTTCCGGCCGTACAACCCGACCAAGATTCTGGGCAGTACCACGCCAGAGCTACCCGCACCGCCTCCACCGCCTGGGCCGGAAGGCTGTGGCGCGGTGGGGCAGATCGTCATGATTGTGGTGATGATCGTCGCCACAGTCTTTACGGCTGGGGCCGCCGCGGTCGGTTTCAGCGCAGGCTTCCAGGCCATCATGACCGCTGGTGCCCAGGCGATGATTGGCTCCATGACTGCGGGGAGCATCCTGGGGGTGAGTGGCTTAGGTGGTGCCATGATGGCCAGCACCGTCGGGGCAGCAGTGGGCAGTGTCGCTAGCCAAGCGGTGGGAATGGCGATGGGTGCCCAGGACAAATTCAGCTGGAAAGCTGTCGGGACGGCGGCGTTGAGTGCTGGAGTCGGGGCCGCAATTGGCGGCTCAGGGTTGGGAGAGGCCATCCGAGGTTCCCAGTTCGTCAGCAGCTTTAGTTCCTACAGCCATATTGCCGGGGCCGCATTGACGGCGATGGCCAGCTCTGCGATTAGCCAGAGCGTGATGTCGGCCGCAGGGCTGGGCAGCTTCAGTTGGCGCAATGTAGCGGCCGCCGGGGTTGCTGCCTCGGTTGCCCCGTCGCTAAGCGTTGAAGGAGACACCTTCGGTGCAAGATTCCTCAATAACCTGACCAGCGGCACGATCAGCCGCGTTGCCCAGATTGCGATGCATGGGCGTGGCAAGCTCGATATGGTCAGTATCGCGACCAATGCCTTTGGGGATGCACTGGGCAATGGAATCGTCCGGGCTATGCAGACGGTCAGTGTGGAATCGACCAATCGGTTCCATTCGCCGGAATTGATGAAACCCCTTGCCGCCCGAGCACCGGTGGAGTTTGAGCCGTCAGATCATCAGTTTGAAGTGCCCAGCCATAGCTACAGTGCTTTGGACGGCGAGGCGGGTGATGGCAGGGGACAGGGCCGGGTCTGGTACTCCCGCACGGTACAGCGTGGCGATACGCTGACGTCGCTGGCGGATGGTGATCCTGAGCTGGCGGGGGCGATTGGTTACCAGAATGGCTTGACCAGTTCGCGTATCCGAGCAGGGATGACGCTGACCTACAGCGAAGACTATGACCAGGAAAAGGCGCAGTCTTGGATTCGTGCAGCCTATCGGGAGGATAACGATCGGGCACTGCGGGCCAAACTGAATGCAGCGGTATCAGGTGAGGGTTCTGCTCAAGTTCGCTTTACGGAAGCGGACGAGCGGGATATGTGGAGGCGAGAGGCAAATCGTCATTTCAGTCCCACTGCCGTCTCCTCACCCAGTGAAGCAATGTTGACGGCAGATCGTCTGGCTTTCAAACCGGATATAACCAAGAGTGAGGCCGATGCAGCCATCTCTATGCTGCGAGCTTCGAGGTTCGCTTATAAGGTAAGTGGACATGAAGGGTTACAGATGAATCTGTCTGTGACCCGACTGTATGCGGCAGGAAATGTGGCTGGGTTCTACACCGCAGACAGAATTCCTGGCGAGATGGTGGCTTTGGTACCGGCATTGCCGGGTGATGGAGCGGTCCCAGGCATTGGATCTGCTGGTAGGGCGCCAATGCTTCCCTCGACGCGGGCTACTCATCATGGGTTAGCTCGACTCAACAAGGCGGCGGTAGGAGATGTTCCAAGTACCATAGGGCCACGCACTTTTGCTGCGAAAGATCCTGGAGTTCCCGAGGTAATTAACGCGATTGAAGCCAAGTTCCCTGGGAAGGTGAGAAACGTGGAGATTAATGTGTTACGACCAGAAGACGATCCAGTTGGTCCGGGGAAGCCATATACTGACTTTGATATCGTCACAGATACGCACGTAATTCAGGTTAAGGTTGGCACTGGAAAAGGTATCGTTGGTCAAATTCAAACCTCACAAGCATTAACTGATAGGGTGGTGGTTGGATTTGATGCTGGTCAACTTATCGGTAATGGCACTCAGTTTAAAGGCTCCATCATGAAAGATGCGGCAGGAAAAGGGATATTCATTACTAATGATATTAATGAATTGTTGCACGTGATTGGTCCGGTTAAACCACGATAGGAGTGGAAAATGAGAGATATGGTAATGATCACCTCAGAGGGTTTTTCGCTTCAGCAAATTGCGGCCAGTCTTCTTGGTGATCCAATCTTGCGCGTCAGTTGGGATGAGGAGAGGCTTGTGGTTGAACGGCAGCAAGATGGGGCTTTTTTACAATTTCAAAGAAATGATTCAATTGCGAATTATTACGATGATGAAGAGGGGGACGTATTTAAGGGGTCTATAAATAAGCCCGTGTATTTTATTCTGAATTTTCAGGATCTGAGTTTTGCTAAGCAAATATTGCTACTCGCCTTGGATCGTGCTGATCTGTATCTTGATAATGATATGGGTTTAATTCTTCCGGGGGACAAGTTTATCAAAGTTGTCAAGGAAAGCCCAGATTGGGATTGGCTCCAACAAAAAAATAGCACAGGGCGCGCTCTAAAATGAAGTGCAACACCCAGTGACCTGCCCTGAAATTTTCGGCCCAGAAGAAAGTTGAGAGAATTGTAGTGGTCTAATTTGGCCGGACACCTCGATAGGTGGATGATTCACCAAGCGAGGAGAAATGGATGAGTAAAAAGCGCAGAACGTTCGACGCGGAGTTCAAGCTCCAGGTCGTGAAGATGATCAAGGACGAGGGGCTGAGTGTCGGCCAGGTTTGTCGTGACCTGGACCTTGGTGAGACGGCGGTCCGTCGCTGGCTGGGGCAGTTCGAGGCCGAGTTGTCGGGGCAGCGTGGAATCGGCAAGCCCCTGACGGCGGAGCAGCAGCGCATTCGAGCGCTGGAGGCGGAAGTGAGGCGGCTACGCGAGGACAACGCGCTGTTAAAAAAAGCATCGGCCTTCTTCGCCCGGGAACTGAAGTGATCTACCGGCGCATCGCCCAACTGCAGAAGAAGGCCGGCAACGTGGCGAGGATGTGCGAGGTTCTGGGAGTGAGCCGGTCGGGTTACTACGCGGCTCAACGGCGCAGCGGCCGGAAAACCAAGGTATGCCCAGTCAGCGTCCGGCTGCAGGCGGCCTTTGTCCGTTCGGGGCGTTGCTATGGTAGTCGGCGTTTGCAGGCGACGCTGCGTAGCGAAGGGATCAAGTTGGGCCGCCACCGGGTGCGTCGTCTTATGCGTGCTCACGGGTTGCAGGCCACTTGGAAACGCAAATTCCGTCACACGACGGACAGCCGGCACGGCCTGCCCACGGCGGCCAATGTGCTGGACCGGCAGTTCGAACCAGCGGCGCCTAACCAAGCTTGGGCATCCGACATAACCTATCTACGCACACGCAGCGGCTGGCTCTACCTGGCCGCCGTGATGGACCTCTTCTCGCGCAAGATCGTCGGCTGGGCCATGGCGCCGACGATGCCAGCCGAACTGGTCTGTTCCGCGCTGCAGAGGGCTATCACCCAGCGTTGCCCAGCACCCGGTCTGATCGTGCATTCTGACCGAGGCAGCCAGTATGCCAGCGAGGCTCACCGCCGCCTGCTCGAACGCCATGGCTTGCGCGCGAGCATGAGCCGAAAAGGCAACTGCTGGGATAACGCCGTGATGGAACGCTTCTTCCTGAACCTCAAGATGGAACGGGTCTGGCAGCGTGACTATGCCAACCAGGCTGAGGCTAAACGCGACGTCACCGACTACATCGTCGGCTTCTACAACAGCGTGCGCCGGCACTCGAAACGGGGCTATCTGTCGCCCAACGCTTATGAGCGTAACTGGACAGAAAAACACCCTATCGTCGTGTCCGAAAATACTTGACCACCACATCAGAGTATGCTGGAAGTGGGCATGAGGATAAGTGGCTGAAAGCTCAGCTTAGTGGGCGAGCTTTACACCGCCAAGTGCCAGGTCCAGAGGGAGTGATGGGGCCTGTCCAGAGTAGCCAGTATAAGCTGGCTAATATGCGGCGGTGGATAGAAAATAAAGAGGCTGGATTATCTTTTTCTCAATCATTAATAAAGCCCGTCGGACTGGCTCTGAATGAGAAATTCTCTAATGGAAGATCAGGACGGTCGATTTTACATGGCCCTGTTCCGGAAATTCGACAGGGTGGTCTAGACGGAGGCTTCCTTACTGAGCGTGAGTTTATGGCGGCTGCGGCGAGAGCCAACAGCTATACATGGCAACAAGGGGCTAGTTTAAGCCAAGGTTATATGACAAGTTTCACGGCATTGCCTCCGGTTGCCGTAGGAATGGGAATGGGAGAGGTTATTTTAGGAGGAAAGAAGAGGTGAATTCAATTTTGAAGTGCAATTCCAATTAAATTATGGACTTGCGTCATTCCCGTTAGCTTTTCGAATTGTTGCAGCGGCGCCACATAGCCAAACCGCTTTCGAGGACGAGTATTTAAGCGCTGCATAGCAAAGTGAAGGTCGGCCTCTCGCACTTTATCCAAAGGGGATCCTTTGGGAAAATATTGGCGCAATAGACCATTCGCGTTTTCATTGCTCCCCCTCTGCCAAGGGGAATGCGGCTTGGCAAAAAAGAAATCCGCTTCTAATGCTTCAGCAATTTGTTCGTGACGCGCAAACTCTGTCCCATTGTCACTCGTAATCGTTTTGACCCACTCCCGAATCGGTGTCAATAAATGGATCATGCCTATCTTGACCGCCTCGGCCGTTTTCTTCGCTAGCGGATAGGTCAACATTAAACCTGTTTTACGCTCGGTCAGCGTTAAGATCGCCCCTGCTTGACCCGCCCCAATCACCGTATCGGCTTCCCAGTCACCCACCCGTTCTCGGCTTTCCACCACCGCTGGGCGGTTCGAAATATCTCGACGATTCATCAGGATGTAACGCTTCACCCCTCGTCGCCATGGACGCCGACGCGGTTGGCGGCGGCGTAGATGGCGCCACAGCTCATTCTCCGAGTTGGCATAAATCCACTGATAAATGGCCTCATGACTGATGGCCCGGCCTAATGAAGCCGAGATTTGCTCAGGACTCCAATCTTCTTTTAGCTTGAGCACAACGTCTTGCCACAGAGATTCTTTTATGTACGAGCCAGTTCTTTTCACTTGACTGCTGCGTTCTTGAGCTGTCACGGCTCGATACCCTGGCTGGCCACCGTTTCGCTTGATTTCTCGGCTCACTGAGGACGCGCTTCTACCCAGCAACTCCGCAATCGCTTTTTGTGAAATTCCTTCCCACAACCCTTTTTCTATCTGGTATCGTTCGGCTTGGCTGAAGTGCCTGTAGGAATTCATGGGTTTTTATTTTCTTGGCGGAAAACGGAAGCTCATCCTATAGCACTTCGCCTCCCTCTGCTTTTTTCTTTGCTTCCCGATTGCACTTCAAATTTGAATTCGCCAGATCTATGACGGAGATCTACAAGGTGGAGTCGCTCATATTACTTTAGGAACAGTGGGTGCTGTAACTTCTACAAAGATAGGTGGTGCACTAACAAGTAAAGTTTCTAGTCGTCTAATGAGAACGGAGGATGTGCTAGACGTAGGCTGGAGTTTGGACTCTGAGATGGTCTTCAATGCCAGTGTCGGGAAGCCAGTTACGGTTCCAAACAGACTTTCTATTGAGGGTACAGCCAGCTACCACCAGACAATACACCTTTGGACGCCGAATGCTGGAGGTCCAAGAACCATGGCGGAAGCCAGGGCAATCGCGGAAAACAATGGGGTTTACATCGCAGATGATGTGCACTTCGTTTCTGTCGATGATGCGTTGTACGACGCGAAGTTTGGTAATTCATATGCGACTTACGGGCGCTTCAACGTCGAAGGCACAAATTCACCCGTGATGTGGAAAGCATCTAGTTCCACTACTGGCGGAGTTGCAGATGCATCAGGCCGGATTAACGTTTGGGTTCGTCAGTCCGTAATGGATAGCGACTATTCCATTACCGCTGTTCTGGGGCATGAAACCTATGAGATTGAGGCCCTTCGAACTATGTTCCAGCAAAATGGAGGTGCAATGCGTGCTGGTCAGTATTTGGATCAGGTTAAGCCTGGCGTGCCGAATAATATTCACTGGCAAGCAGTGGATTTTGGTGATCAATTAGTACGGGACATGCTTGGGCTTGGAGGCTGAAATGATTCCACATTTGGGTGGCTTAATTGAGATGCATGCTGCCGGTGACTTGCCCGCGTGGGAGATAGTTGTCTACGTGGTGAAGTACATTGCGCAGAGTGGCTCGCAGGTGGATTTTGACGATTTGCCAAAGTGGGTAAAGGCAGAACTAATTACTGCGTTGGAGCAATACAAGCAAAAAGGAGGGTGGCTTGTTCTCTCTGCTGGCGAAATGGAAGACTATGGTCAGTATGCTGACGTTTTCTTAGGTAAGATAAGAATTGATACCAATAATTAAGGAGTATGCGGCCGACTCATAAATTGGGTCGGTCTCTTTGTACCAAACAACACACGCTCGATATTTACCAATCAGTTCCCAGAAGATGCAGTAACGCTACGGCCATTTGAAACTTGGCGACCAGGACGAATTCAATTTTGAATTGCAATTTCAGTCAAATGAGGGATTTGCGTAATTTTTGTCAGTTTTTCGAATTGTTGCAGTGGGCTACATAACCGAACTGCTTTCGTGGACGAGTATTTAAGCACGGCATGGCAAAGTGAAAATCGGGGTGAATTCAATTTCGAAGTGCAATTCCAATTAAATGATGGACTTGCGTCATTCCCGTCAGTTTTTCGAATTGTTGCAGGGGCGCCACATAGCCAAACCGCTTTCGCGGGCGAGTATTTAAGCGCTGCATAGCAAAGTGAACTTCGGCCTCTCGCACTTTATCCAAGGGTGATCCTTTGGGGAAATATTGGCGCAATAGACCATTCGCGTTTTCATTGCTCCCCCTCTGCCAAGGGGAATGCGGCTTGGCAAAAAAGAAATCCGCTTCTAATGCTTCAGCAATTTGTTCATGACGCGCAAACTCTGTCCCATTGTCACTCGTAATCGTTTTGACCCACTCCCGAATCGGTGTCAATAAATGGATCATGCCTATCTTGACCGCCTCGGCCGTTTTCTTCGCTAGCGGATAGGTCAACATTAAACCTGTTTTACGCTCGGTCAGCGTTAAGATCGCCCCTGCTTGACCCGCCCCAATCACCGTATCGGCTTCCCAGTCACCCACCCGTTCTCGGCTTTCCACCACCGCTGGGCGGTTCGAAATATCTCGACGATTCATCAGGATGCAACGCTTCACCCCTCGTCGCCATGGACGCCGACGCGGTTGGCGGCGGCGTAGATGGCGCCACAGCTGATTCTCCGGATTGGCATAAATCCACTGATAAATGGCCTCATGACTGATGGCCCGGCCTAATGAAGCCGAGATTTGCTCAGGACTCCAATCTTCTTTTAGCTTGAGCACAACGTCTTGCCACAGAGATTCTTTTATGTACGAGCCAGTTCTTTTCACTTGACTGCTGCGTTCTTGAGCTGTCACGGCTCGATACCCTGGCTGGCCACCGTTTCGCTTGATTTCTCGGCTCACTGAGGACGCGCTTCTACCCAGCAACTCCGCAATCGCTTTTTGTGAAATTCCTTCCCACAACCCTTTTTCTATCTGGTATCGTTCGGCTTGGCTGAAGTGCCTGTAGGAATTCATGGGTTTTTATTTTCTTGGCGGAAAACGGAAGCTCATCCTATAGCACTTCGCCTCCCTCTGCTTTTTTCTTTGCTTCCCGATTGCACTTCAAATTTGAATTCGCCCGGCCTCTCGCATTTTATCCAGGGATAATCTTTTGGGAAAACATTGGCGAAATAGACCATTGACGTTTTCGTTGCTCTCTCTCTGCCAAGGGCTTTGTTGCATAACCCAATCTCAGGTCGAGTTACCCCTTTCCCGGACGGAATTCAGGTGTGAGCCACAGTTGTGGGCATGCCCAGCTGAGCGGTGGAACGCGGATCAGCTATCTGGGTACGGGCCAACTGCGGACAAAAACCTAAGCTGATGATTTTATGAGATGTGTGCAAGAGGACGGGCATAGCCCCCAACCGGTAGGCTAAAATCACCGGTTTCCCCCGCCTAGGCCGTTCATGTCTTCCTCTGCCAAGTCCAGCTCGCCGGCCGTCCTGATTTTGTTGTTGGCTGCATTGTCGATGTTCGGCCCGTTTTCCATCGACACCGTGTTTCCCATGTTCCCCGAGGTCGAGAAGGCTTTGAAGGTGGGGCCGATTGAGATGCAGCAGACGATTAGCGTCTACCTGCTGTCCTACGGCCTGATGGCGTTGCTGCATGGTCCACTGTCCGATGCGCTGGGGCGGCGCACGGTGATTCTGGGTGGAGTGGGGCTGTTCGTGCTGGCTTCCGTGGGCTGCGCCCTGTCGGAATCGATCTGGAGTCTGCTGTTTTTCCGCGCCATCCAGGGTGTCTCGGCCGGTTCCGGGCTGATCGTCGGCCGGGCCATCATTCGCGACCGCTTTCAAGGCAGTGAAGCACAGCGCGTCATGTCGCGAACCACCATGGTGTTTGCCATTGCCCCGGCCATTGCGCCCGTGATCGGTGGTCTGATCGGTACCCGCTTCGGCTGGGAAGCGATCTTCTATTTTCTTGCCCTGTTCTCGCTATTGCTTGGATTTGCCTGCTGGCGCTGGCTGCCCGAGACCCATCCGGTCGAGGCGCGCTTGCCGCTGCGGCCGGTGCCCTTATTCGGCCGCTATATGGCGATGCTGCGTAATCCATGCTTTTTATGGCTGTCCTGTAGCACCAGCTTCAATTTCGCCGGGCAGTTTCTTTATATCTCTTCTGCGCCCGATTTCGTGCTCAAGCTGATGCAGCTCAAGCCCACCCAATTTGCGGCGTTCTTCGTGCCGATGATCAGCGGAATCATGACGGGAGCCTGGATCTCCAGCCGCATGGCCGGACGCGGTCGGCCCGAGCGGATTATTTCCTGGGCTTATGGACTGATGCTGGGGTCGGCTTGCGCCAATATCCTTTATTGCTCGTTGGCCGAGCAGATTGTCTGGCCTTGGGCAGTGATACCGATGTTTGTGACCGGTATCGGTACCGCGATGGCCTCACCCTCGATAACGATCTGGGGGCTGGACCATTATCCCAATGAGCGCGGCACGGCAGCTTCGTTACAGTCTTTTATGTCGCTGATGTTGAACGCCGTGGTGGCCGGGGTGTTGTCGCCGCTGCTGTCGCATTCGGCATTGTGGCTGGCGCTGGGGGCGTGCAGCGCGATGGTGCTGGGTTGGCTGTCCTGGCGGCACGCCTACGCCATCGGGGCGCACCGGCCGGAAGCGGCAAGCGAGTCGGCGCGCGGCTGAGATCAGATCATGGCGCCCGGCTCAGGGCGCCTCGTCCTTGGGTTTGGGCTCCATGCGCCTGAGTGCCGCCAGGCTGGCGTGCTGGAGTTCCATGGTCTTGATGCTGAGCTGAAGCATCGACAATTGCATGCTCAGCCATTGCTCCACCGTCTTCAGCTCGGCGATCTTGCGCGCCAGTTCTTCTTCGCTGAGCGGTGGCATGAAACCCGCCATCTGCTGCTCCATCGGTTTCCAGAACTGCCGGAAGAAGGCGAATGGATCGTTGTTCTGTTCGTCGGCCATAACGTTCTCGCTGAGATGTCTGTTAATCATGGCATGCGGCACGACGTCTGCCAAAGCCGCACCGTGGGATAATCCGGGCCGTCCCTCCTCCACCGGAGCTATCGCCATGCCGTCTCTTATTTCCTTCTCGCAAGCCATCGAACCGGTCTATAGCCATCCTCGAGAAGACCGCCGTCTGCATGGCAATCCGCAGCGTACCACCTGGAGCCACTTTCAAAGCGACGATGGTCTGGTCGATGCCGGCGTCTGGGCCTGTGAGGTCGGCTCGTGGCGGATTGCCTTTCCGGCGGGCCAGGAGGAATTCTTTACCGTACTGAGCGGCCGGGTCCGGCTGCACGACGAGCAGGGCAAGGTCTCCGAGGTCGGGCCGGGTGAGGCGCTGCTGATTCCGGCCGGCTTTACCGGCGTGTTCGAAGTGGTCGAGCCAGTACGGAAATACTATGTCATCGTGCAAAGAAACCTGGCGTGATACGTTTAAATAGTGTTTTGTGCCGCCAGGAGTATAGAACAGGTTTTTCCTGATTATTTGTTTTATTGCTGCTCCGTGACAGTGGCTTCTGGTCGCTGTCCGGACGGACAAGTTCTTGGTAATCAGGCTGCGCTACGGACCGTCCAAGTCCGTGCAAGCCAAGCTCAGCGCTGGCAAGCCTGACGCCTTCTCTAAGCCTCTTCCCTGCCATATCCACCTGAGCCGTCAGCACGCTTGAAAAGCCCCAAGTGGCTCCCTAAGCTGGTTTGCGCCTGTTGCCCAGGTGCTACCGTGCTGCGGGCGGTGATTTCCTTTCCTGCCCGCCATAAATCCAATGACGATCAGGAGGAAAGACGATGAGGACGTTTTCCATACGACTGACTGCAGGCGCTTTATTGGCTGTCGTGGGGCTGGGGGTCCAGGCGGCCGAGTGTCGAGAAACCAAGGCTGTGATCGACAGCACGGCCAGTCTGGCAGCCAATACGGCGGCGGGCGGTCATGTCAGCATCCATATTGCCGGCCAGAAGACCGAAGTCGGCAAATCCCAATACGCCAATTGGGCACAATTTCAGGCGCTGTTTCAGAATTGGCAGGCCAATCACGACGGTAAAACGCCTAAACCCAAGAGCTGTGGCGGCTCCGGTGGCAGTCAGACCGATTGTATCGCCATTGCTCGGCTGGGCGGTTGGCAAGGCACCAAGGCCCGGGTCTGCACCAAGGTCGATAGCAGCGGCAACTGCACCGAATCGAGGAATATCACCGTCGCAGCGGTGGCTTTCGGCTACTACAACAACTCGGTGGAAACCAAGGGCAAATGGATCATGAACACTTCCTATCCCTCGGAAAACGCTGACTGTAGCCAGTAGACCCGCCAGGGCGAGGCAGGCGTTGGGGTCAGTGCTGCGATTCCAGCGTCTGCTTTGCCAGCAGCAGATCGGCCCAGGATTTGATCTTGTCAGGCGGATTGCGCAGCAGATAGGCCGGGTGATAGCTGACCACCACCGGTGCGCTGTTGGGCGGCGTGTGGACGCGGCTGCGCAGTGCCGAGATCGGCCCATCCTGCCCCAGCAGTGCCTGGGCGGCGAAACGGCCGACAGCAAAAATCAGTTTCGGTTGGATCAGCTCGATCTGCCGGCGCAGGAAAGGTAAGCACAGTGCCACTTCATCGGGTTGCGGATTGCGGTTCTGCGGCGGCCGACACTTGAGCACATTGGCGATAAAGACGTTTTCCTGCCGCGAGCGGCCGACGCTGGCCAGCATGCTGTCGAGCAGTTTGCCGGCCTGACCGACGAAGGGCTGTCCCTGCCGGTCCTCTTCGGCGCCGGGCGCTTCTCCCACCACCATCCAGTCGGCTTGCGGCACACCGACACCGAATACCGTGCGAGTCCGGCTCTTGCACAGGCCACATGCCTGGCAGGCGGCGACTTCGGTTTGCAGGGCGTCCCATTCCAGGGTGGCGATGCGCGCGGCCCGGGCCTGACGGTCGATCTGCGGCGCTTGCTCGATGCTGCCTTGCTGCGGCTGGCGGGTGGGCTGGATCGCTATGGCCGGACGTGAACGGGCGGCGGGAGGATTGCTGCGACTGTCCGGCGTATCGGCCGGTACCTGGGGAGCGGGCCGGTCCGGGAAACTGGGCGCTTCCGGGCTGTCGGGAAAAGCATTTACCGGCGCCGGGCTGTCGGACTGGACAGTCGTCTGCTCGGCTTGCAAGGCAGCTTCGGCCAGCAATTCGCGCCGGGTCCACAGCGGTGTCAGGTCAAGCTCTTGCAGGATCAGTGCGCGACGGGCGTCCATCAGCGGCCTCCGGCGTCGAGCACGGCGCTCATCAAGAGGGCGTCTTCGCGGCCTTGGGCGGTGCGGTAATAGCCGCGTCGCTGGCCGACTTCGATAAAACCGAGCCGGCGGTACAGCGATTTGGCGGCCTGGTTGCTGATCCGGACTTCAAGTTGCATGACCGCCGCGCCATTTTCGGTGGCGTCTTCGATCACGAATTCGACCAGCCTGCGCCCGATGCCACGGCGCTGATGGGCAGCAGCGACACCCAGATTGAGCAACGAGGCTTCGTCGAGCACCTGCATCACGATGGCAAAACCCAGCACTTCCTCCCCTTCGACCGCGACCCAGCCGCGATGGCCGTCGTCGAGCGAGGTGGCGAATTGACTGTCTTTCCAGGGCGAGGCCTGGACTGCCGCTTCGATGGCGGCGACGCTGGCGAGATCGTGGCGGGTGAGAGGACGGATGGCAATCATTTGGCACGCAACCGGGCTTGTTCGTCGACCTTGAGCGCCACTTTGTCGCGGACGTAAAGCAATTCCAGTCGCTCTGCCGGGTAGGCCAGTCCGGCCCGGAAAGCCGGTTCCGCCACTTTCAGCACCCCGGTGGCGAGCGGCACGCGGTCGGCATGGACCGCATCCAGCTGATCGCCGTAACGCGCCTGCAATTCGGCGCCCCGGACGGCAAAGCCATTACCGGCGCCAGTCCAGCCTTGACCGGGCAGGTCGGGCAGCGCGCTGGGCGGGTAGACGCCGCTTGGCAGCACTTCATGCCAGATTTCACCCTCACGCTCGAAGGCGGCCAGATAGAGTTCGTTCATCCGGGCATCGAGCACCGACAGCACCCGTGTCGCGTCTTCGGCAGCGGCAAGCGCCGCCAGTGTGTTGACGCCATAGACCGGGCAGTCGAGCCCAAACGCCAGCCCTTGCACGATGCCGCAGCCGATCCGTAGACCAGTGAACGATCCCGGACCGATGGACACCGCGATGCCAGCGAGATCGGCCAGCCGCCCGCCCGCCTGGGCCAGCAGCGCCTCGATGGTGGGCAGGGTCAGTTCGGCGTGTTTCTGGCCAACCTGGGCGGCATGGGTCAGCAGTTGGCCGTTCCAGGCCAGGGCAAGCGACAGGTGGTCGGTGCTGGTGTCGAGGGCGAGCAGATTCATGGACGATCCGGGGGAAAACTGGCGCCGATTCTACCACGAGCCGGCTGTCGACCTGTCCGGCTTGAAGCAGTCCGATGGCTTGCATAAGCTCGGGAAGCCTGCCGGCGCGCCTGCGATGGCGTGGAGAAAGGAAGGGGTTAAATGGAAAATATTGGGAATTTTGTCTGCAAGACAGAGTCTCCGAAAAAAGCAGAAAGTATAGAAACTTGCAAAGCTACTTTGACTGTGCCGTTGGGGCTGGCCGCATTGACGCTGCTATTGGCCAGCTGCACCGCTGAAGCGCCTGAGACGCTGAGCGGCTATGTCGAGGCCGAGACCGTCCGGGTTGCCGCGCCACAGGCCGGGCGGCTGTTGCAACTCCCGATCGCCCGCGGCGCCAGTGCTCGTGCCGGGGAGCTGCTGTTTGTGCTGGAACAGGAGAGTGAGCGGGCGGCAGTCGAGGAGGCTGAAGCGCGGCTCAAGCGTAGTCAGGCGCTGGCCGCCGATCTCGACAAGGGCCGGCGCCAGGATGAACTGGCCGCCCTGACGGCTCAGCGCGCAGTGGTTGTGGCGCAGTGGCGGCAATCCGACGCGGAGTTGGTGAGACAGCGTCGCCTGGCTGCGGCCGGATTCGTCTCGACCGCCAGCCTCGATGCGGCGCAGGCCCGTCGCGATGCCGACCAGGCGCGACTGGCCGATCTCGATGCCCAGCTTCGACTGGCCGGGCAGGGCGCCCGCGAGGATCAGCGGCTTGCCGCACGGCAGGAAAGCGAAGCCGGTGCCGCTGCCTTGGCGCAGAGCCGCTGGCGGCTGGGGCAGAAAACGGTGACGGCACCGCTCGCTGCCCGGGTCGAGGAAACGTATTACCGAGTCGGAGAATGGGTGCCGGCCGGTGCACCGGTGCTGAGTTTGTTGGCAGCCGATGGGGTGAAAGTGCGCTTTTTCGTGCCGCAGGCGCGGCTGGGTGAGTTTGCCCGGGGACAGCGCGTCGAGCTGCGCTGTGATGGTTGCCCCCAGGCGGTCACGGCGGTGGTCGATTATGTGGCGCGTGAGGCGGAATTCACCCCGCCCGTGATCTATAGCCGCGATCAGCGTGCCCGCCTGGTTTTTCTGGTCGAGGCGCGCCCGGTCACGGCGCAGGACGCCGCCAGCTTGCGGCCGGGGCAGCCGGTGGAAGTGGCCAGGCTGGTCGGAGCTTGATCGATGGCGCTGGCGTCCGAAGATGGATCCGCCCGGCTCCTGACAGGAAAGTGTCCAACCCATTGGCGGATTTCCCGGTTGGAACATATTGAAAAGGCTCAATGCTGGCTGTCCGAGCTGTTCCGGACGAAACGGAGACATCGCAGCAATGGAATTGATTTCCGCAACCAAGGCAGGCCAGATGGCAGCCGTGATCGATGTGGCTGGCCTGACCAAGCGCTATGGCGAACGTACCGTGGTGGATGGGCTGACAATGCGGGTCGAGCCGGGGCAGATTTTCGGTTTTCTGGGGCCCAATGGTTCGGGTAAGACCACGTCGATCCGCATGATGTGCGGCCTGCTGACCCCCGACAGCGGTTCGGGCCAGACGCTGGGCTACGATATCGTCAGCGATTCGGCGGCGATCAAGCGGCAGGTCGGTTATATGACCCAGCGTTTCGGGCTGTACGAAGACCTGAGCCTGCGGGAAAACCTCGATTTTGTCGCCCGGGTTTATGGCATGGATCGGCGGCGTGAACGGGTCGAAGCCGCCCTGGAGCGGCTCGGTCTGGCCGCGCGCCAGCACCAGTTGGCCGGCAAGCTGTCGGGTGGCTGGAAGCAGCGTCTGGCATTGGCTGCCTGCATGTTGCACGAGCCACGGCTATTGCTGCTCGATGAGCCAACCGCCGGGGTCGATCCCAAGGCACGGCGCGATTTCTGGGATGAGATTCATCGGCTGTCCGACCAGGGCGTTACCGTGCTGGTATCGACCCACTATATGGACGAGGCCGAACGCTGCCATCAGCTTGGCTATATCGCCTATGGCCGGCTGCTGGCGCTGGGACGGCCCGATGAGCTGATCGAGCGCAGCGGCCTGTCCACCTGGACTGCCGAAGGCGCGTCGGCGGCCGGGTTGGCGGAGAGACTCGAGCAGACCGAGGGGATAGAGATGGTGACGCGGTTTGGCAATACCCTGCATATCAGCGGGACCGACGCCGAGCGGTTGGAGGCGGTGCTGCAACCCTATCTGTCCCTCCCCAACACCCATTGGCGCGCCGAGTCGCCTTCGCTGGAAGACGTGTTTATCCATCTGATGCGCCAGTCGGCCGATAACTTTGGCTGAGGCAATGGCTTTCGCGCCAACAGGCCGCGACCTCCAGATCCGGACGGACAGTCGATGCCGGAGTCGAACCGCGCCAGCCATCCGGCGACCCGTATAATCGCTGGGTTATCAAGCCAAGCCGCCCTCCAAAGGAATCGTTTCCGGCCATGAAAATGATCCACAGTGCCGACTGGCATCTAGGCCGCGTCTACCACGGCGTTTCCCTGCTGGATGACCAGCGTTATCTGCTTGACCAGTTCGTCGATCTGGTCCGCGATGAAAAGCCCGATGTGGTGCTGATTGCTGGCGATGTCTACGACCGTTCGGTCCCGCCGGCGGAGGCCGTGCGTCTGCTCGATGAGGTGCTGACCCGCATCGTGATCGGCTTGCGGGTGCCCGTGGTGATGATCGCCGGCAATCATGACGGCCCCGATCGTCTGGGTTTCGGCGCCCGACTGCTCGAAGCGGCCGGACTGACCGTGCGCGGCGGCGTCGATGCCACGGTCGCGCCGGTCGTGCTGGCTGATCGTCATGGCGAAGTCGCCATCTATCCCTTGCCCTATGCCGAACCGGCCCTGTTGCGGCGCCAGTTTGGCGACGTCAGCCTTGCTGACCATCAGCGCGCCATTGCAGCGCAGCTCGACCGTATCCGTGCCCAGCATGAACCCGGCCGCCGCTCGGTGGTGCTGGCGCACGCTTTTGTGGCCGGAGGCGCCGAGAGCGAATCGGAGCGGCCCTTGTCGGTTGGCGGCAGCGGAGCGGTCGGGCCGGAAGTCTTCGCCGGCTTTGACTATGTGGCGCTGGGACATCTGCATCGTTGCCAGTCGGTCGGTTCCGAGCCTATTCATTACTCGGGCTCGTTGCTCAAATATTCGTTTTCCGAAGTCGATCAGGTCAAAAGCGTATCGGTGGTCGAACTGGATGGCACGGGCGCGCTGGCGCTGCGGCGGGTCCAGCTCAGCCCGCGCCGTGACTTGCGTGTCATCAGCGGCAGCCTGAGCGAGCTGCTGGCCCGCGCGGCGACCGACCCGGGGCGCGACGACTATCTGCTGGCCCGACTCGACGACACGGGCGCCTTGCTCGATGCGATGGGGCGGTTGCGGGCAGCCTATCCCAATGCCCTGGCGATCGAGCGGCCGCGCCTCAATGGCTCGGCCGGGGTGGGTCCAGGTGCCGATCATCGTCAGATCGGCATCGCTGAGTTATTCCAGGGTTTCTACCACGATATGACGGGCGTCGCGCTCGATGACTGTGCCAGCGGGTTTCTTCAGGCGGAAATCGAGGCGATGGAGGGAACAGTGCGTGAGGTGAGCCTTGATTAAAAAATCAGGAAAAGCATCTGCAAGATTCAGATTCGTATTCAAACAAAAATAAGTATTTCATTCAAATTACGTTTGCCTGATTGCTCCCGCTGCCTATGAAACCCCTGCATCTGTCGCTGCAAGCCTTTGGACCGTTCGCCGCCTGCGAGACGGTCGATTTCACCTGTCTGCCGCCCGATGCCCTGTTTCTGATCCACGGCCCGACCGGCGCCGGCAAAACCTCTTTGCTCGACGGCATCTGCTTTGCTCTCTACGGCGAAACCTCGGGCAGCGAACGCCAGGGGCGCGAGATGCGCAGCCATCATGCGGTCAGCACGGTGGCGACCGAGGTCGAATTCGAGTTCGAACTGGGCGACGGCCGCTATCGGGTGCGACGGGCGCCCGAACAGGAAATCGCCGGTAAACGCGGCTCGGCGCTGGTGACTCGCCCGACCTCGGCCGAACTGGCGCGCTGGGAGGACGGCGATTGGCGCCCGCTGGCCGCCAAATCGCAGGAAGTCACCAGCCAGGTCGAAGCCTTGATGGGCTTTCGGGCCGAGCAGTTCCGCCAGGTCGTGCTGTTGCCGCAAGGGCAGTTCCGCAAATTGCTGTCAGCGAGTTCGCGGGAACGTGAGGAAATCCTCGAAGCGCTGTTCTCGACGGCAATCTACAAGCGTCTTCAGGAGAGACTGCAAGGCACCGCCACTGCACTGCGCCATCAGGCCGAAGCTGTGCTGGCGCGGCGTGAAGAATTGTTGCAGCAGGCGGAAACCGGATCGGTCGAGTCGCTGGCAACGCGGGTGGACGAGGCTCGCGCAGCGCTGCAGGCGCTTGATGTGACGCTGACGACGTGTCGGGTGGACGAAGCGGCCGCGCAGAAAGCCTATGCCGAGGGTGAGGCGATCATGCAGCGGTTCAGCGAGGCCGAAGCAGCGCGTTCGGCGCTGGTAGCGCGCGAGGCCGACGAAGCGGTGATGGCGGCTGAACGGGGCCGGCGTGAGGCGGCGCAGCGTGCCTTGACGGTGGTGCCGGCTGATCGTGGCTGGGAAGAGGCGGTGCGTTGGCTCAGCGGGCGGCGTGAGTCCTTGGGGCAGGCACAGCATGCTCTGGGGCAGGCAGAAGCCGGTTTTCAGACGGCGGAGGCGGCACAGCGGGAACAACAGGCGCGGGTTCCCTTGTTGCGGGCGGCGGAAAAGGAGCTGAGCCAACTGGAAAGCGTCAGCGCGGCCGTGAGCCGCTGGCGTGAAGCGGAACAGGCGGCGCAAGTGGTCCGGGAGGCGGCGGAGCGGGCTAGCCATGAGGCCAGGGCGCTGCAACAGCGCCAGCAGACAGCGGAAACGCATGTCGAGGGCTTGCGCGAACGTGCCGGCGCATTGGCCCCGGCGGCGACCCAGGTCGAACTGCTGACGCTGCGGCTGGCGCGGCTAAGTGAGCAGGAACAGCATCTACGTCGCCTTTCTGCCGCATTGGCGCAGGCCGATTCGGCTTCTCAGGCGGTTGCTGAGGCTGCAAAGGCCGGTGAGGCGGCGCAGCAGCGGCGGGACGCGGCAGTGGAGGCATTACAGCGTGCGGATACGGTCTGGCGCCATGGCCAGGCCGCCGTGCTGGCGCGCCATCTGCTTGCAGGCAGTCCCTGCCCGGTCTGCGGCGGCCTTGAGCATCCGGCGCCGGCCCACAGCGAGGCGGCCACGCTGCCGACCGAGGCCGAGCTGGAAGCGCTCAGACTGGCGGAACAGACGGCACAGCAGACACTCGACAGCGCACGTAATGCAGAACAGCACGCTCGCCAGACCCAGGCTGCCAATGCCGCGACGTTGGCGGCGTTACGGGCGGGGTTGGCTGGTGACGAGGTCGGACTGGTGGAGAGCGCTGCGGACTGTCAGTCGGCGCTGGCCAGCCACGCGGCGGCGCGACTGGAGGCCGAGCGGGCGCTTGGGGTGGCGCGGGAGGATGTTCGGACGCTCGAGACGATCCAAAAATCCTTGCAGGAAGCGGAAGGCACTGTCGCCACCACACGGCTGGCCGCGCAGCAGGGCGAGGCGGTGGCGCAGCAGGCTCAGATGGAACTGGCGGGTGCGCTGAAATCGGCGCAGGAGCGGCGGGAAGTCGTGCCGGCGGACTTGCAGGAAGCGGATGCCTTGCTGCGTGCGCTGGCCGAAGTTCGCCAGCGGATCGAGCGGATGCGCCACGAGGCCGAGCAGGCGCAGCGGCAGCAGCAGGAAGCCAGCGTTCGTCAGGCGGCCGCTCGTGCCGGCCTGGAAGCGGCCGAGCGAGAGGTGGCCGAAGGCGAACAGCGCCAAAGCCAGACGCTGCACGAACTGACCGCTGCGCTGGCCGCTGCCGGTTTTGCCGGACGTGCTGACTATCTGGCGGCGCGGCTCGATCCTCACGACTATGCAGCGCTGGAGCGGACTTTATCGGCACACGATCAGGCACTGGCCGCCGCACGCGAACGATTGGCGCGGGCCGAAGGGGCGTTGTCGGGGGTGACGGCACCTGATCTGGCAGCCCTGGAGAAGGCGTGGCATGACCTGCGAGAGCAGGCGGATGAATTGCTGCGTCAACGCGAGGCGCTGCGGCAGCGGCTGGAGGCCGACCAGCGGCTGATACGCCAGCTCGAACAGATCGGGCGCGAACTGGGCGATCTGGACCAGCGTTACCGCGTCGCCGGCCATCTGGCCCAGGTGGCGCGTGGTGATAACAGCCGCAAGATGGCTTTCCAGCGTTATGTGCTGGCGGCGCTGCTCGATGATGTGCTGCGACAGGCGTCGCTGCGGTTGCGGGCGATGAGCCGTGGGCGCTATACCTTGCAGCGGCGCGAGGAAGTGGTCGATGCCCGCCGCCATTCTGGCCTCGATCTCGAAGTGTTCGACGACTATACGGGCCGGCTCCGTCCGGCCAGTACCCTGTCAGGCGGCGAAGGCTTCATGGCTGCCCTGTCGCTGGCACTGGGTCTGTCGGATGTGGTCCAGAGTTACGCCGGCGGCATTCGGCTCGATACGCTGTTCATTGACGAAGGCTTTGGTCATCTCGACCAGGAGTCGCTCGATATGGCCCTGAAAGCGCTGATCGATCTGCGGCGGCAAGGGCGAATGGTCGGCATTATTTCGCATGTCGAGGAGTTGAAGCGGCAGATCGATATTGGCATCGAAATCGTGGCAGGCGTGGCGGGCAGTCGGATTAGGGTCGGTTCGGCGGGATAAGAGCAGTTTCAACAGACCGGAAATGATGTAAGGCAAATCGCTGGTGTTTTATTGAAAATTGCCTCGGTGACCGCAGTGATTCATCTGGTGTCGCTGCTTTAGGTGGTGAAGAGACTGCGCTCTCATCATTCCGGGGAATAGGGCGACTTCGATATATCCGAAACGCCGTCCTTTTTGATATGCGCCACAGGCCATTCAACGTACCCATCGATTTCGTGCTGCTCACCGCTTGGGCCGTGCGATGGGGTGCTTGGATGATTGCCCGGGATACCTCACCGGGGGAAAACCTGGCCTGCCTCACCGGCCTTTCTCCCACCGGCTCTCACAAGGAGCGCCATGCGTTTCGATTTCGGCCGTTTGCTCGCTATCGTCATCAAGGAATTTATCCAGTTGCGGCGCGACCGGCTGACGTTCGCGATGATGATCGGCATTCCGCTGATCCAACTGACGCTGTTCGGTTACGCCATCAACAGCGATCCCAAACATCTTCCCACCGTCGTGGTGGCGCACGACACGGGCCAGTTCAGCCGCAGTCTGATGGCGGCGATGGCCAATTCCGGCTATTTCTCGCTTCATGGTGGCCTGGTCGATGCAGTCGAGGCAGAGCGGATGTTGGCGCGTGGCGATGTGCAGTTCGTTCTGACGATTCCGCCGGACTTCTCGCGTCGTCTGCTGCGCGGCGAGCGGCCGCCCTTGCTGCTCGAAGCCGATGCCACCGACCCTGCGGCCACCGGCAATGCGGTGGCTGCCGTGCAGACCCTTTCCCAGACTGCGCTGCGTCATGACCTGCAAGGCGCGCTCGCCTCTTTGCAGCCGGGCGCGGCGCCGTTTGAGCTGCGCATCCATCGGCGCTATAACCCTGACGGTCTGACCCAGTACAACATCGTGCCCGGCCTGATGGGGGTCATCCTGACCATGACGATGATCATGATGACGGCGCTGGGCGTCACCCGCGAAGTCGAGCGCGGCACGATGGAGAATCTGATCGCCACGCCCGTGCTGCCGCTGGAGGTGATGGTCGGCAAGATCGCGCCTTATATCCTGATCGGTTATGTGCAGGTGACGGTGATTCTGCTGGTGGCGCACTTTCTGTTCGAAGTGCCCTTTGTCGGCGGCCTGGGTTGGCTGCTTGGATGTGTGCTGGCGTTTATCGGGGCCAATCTCAGCGTTGGCATCACGATTTCGAGCATTGCACGTAACCAGACCCAGGCGATGCAGATGACGTTCTTTTTCTTTCTGCCGTCGATTCTGCTGTCGGGTTTCATGTTTCCGTTCCGGGGCATGCCGCAGTGGGCGCAGGTGATTGGTGAGGTGCTGCCGCTGACCCATTTTCTGCGGCTGGTGCGCGGGGTGATGCTCAAGGGCAACGGCCCGGCTGATCTGTGGCAGGACGTCTGGCCACTACTGCTGTTTATGACCGTGGTGTTGCTGTTCGGGCTGAAGCGGTTCCGGCGCACGCTTGACTGAGTGTCCAAAAGAAAATTGCATAAATCGTTTGCTTTTTAATATTGAAGGCGCCAGTACTTGCAGTAATTTCTCATAAAAATTTAAAAATCAATTACTAGCTGATCAAGGAGCCTCAAGAATGTCTTCTCACCCGCTAACGCCGCTGGTGCCCGGTCTGATCTGGCGACGAGCGCATGCCATGCGTGGACTTGGCATCGATTTTCTGACCCATATGACGGTGGTGAAACTCCGCTCAGGCGGGTTGTGGATTCATTCGCCTGTGCGATTTGATGAGGCACTCAAGGCCGAGATCGACCAGTTGGGGCCGGTGCGTTGCATCGTGGCGCCCAATAAGGGGCACCATTGTTATGCGGGGCCGTGGTTGACGGCCTATCCCGAGGCCGTTGGCGTTGGGGCGCCGGATTTGGCGAAGAAGCGGCCTGATCTGCGGCTGTCGCGGGTGCTGTCCTCTACGCCTGAACCCGAGTGGGCCGAGGATTTCGAGCAGGTGCTGGTTCGTGGGGTGCCGCAGATCAACGAGACGGTGTTTTTCCATCGATCGAGCCGGAGCCTGATCATTACCGATCTGATGTCGAATTTCCGCCCAGGCGGCAATTGGCTGCGGCGGATGGCGATGCGGACACTGTGGTCGAGTGACAAGCTTTCCGTGCCGCTAGTGGTGCGGTTGATGCTGCGTGACCGGGCGGGTTTCCGTGAGGATGTGGCCCGTATCTCGGCTTGGCCATTCGAGCGGATCCTGCTGACCCATGAGATGACCATCGAGCAGAACGCGGCGGCACAGTGGCGGCAGGCTCTGGCGTTTCTGGATAAGTAGCCGGGGTAATAGAGAGCTGGCGTCGCAGTTTTTGTGCTGCAACAGAAATAGCGCAATCGATAATTGTTCGATTGCGCTATTTTTTTGGGGAATGATTCGAGCGTCGTGTAAATAAAATACGGCATCGAGGCAATGGCATTTATTGCCTGCGACATCGAATGAAGTGAGGGGTAAGGGGGTTTTGTTATGTATGCATATGATTTTCAATGAAATTTATTCTGTCAAACAACTGTGGTTGGCAAAAATCCCGCAGAAAATAATATGACTGGAAATATAAAAGAACGGTAATAAATGATCGGGCTTAAGAAAAAAGTTATCAATACCGAAGTAGAGTGGGATTTCTACCTTGATCGAGAGTAGATAAGCATGATGCAATCGTCATTTGTGTGCTGATGCATTAGTTGTTTATTAGCAATCCCTTAATTTTCTTCTGATCCATTTAAACTGGGATACGAGGCGCCGATGATGCAACGACTCGCAACTTTTCATTCGCCGCTGGGTGATGAGGCGCTGTGGTTCCGGCGGCTCCAGCTCCGCGAATATCTGTCGCAACCCTTTGAAGCCGACATCGAGCTGCTGAGCCGCGAGCCGAATATCGCGCCCAACTCGATGCTGGGCCAGTCGGTCACGATCAAGCTCGACACCCACGCGCCGCAACAGCGCTTCCTCAACGCCCACGTTTCCCGCTTCGCCCAGATCGGCCGTGATGGCCGCTACTACGCCTACCGGGCCGAGCTGCGTCCCTGGTTCTGGTTTCTCCAGCGCACCATGGACTGCAAGATCTTCCAGAATCTGTCCGTCCCCGAAATCGTCCGCCAGGTCTTCAGCGACCACCCGATTGCTCAGTTCCTGGAACGACTGGCCGGCAGCTATCCCAAGCGGGATTACTGCGTCCAGTACAACGAATCCGACTTTACGTTCGTCTCCCGTCTCCTTGAGCAGGAAGGCATCAGCTACTGGTTCGAACACCAGAGCGGCCAACACCGGATGGTCCTGGGCGACGGCATGGGCGCCCATCAGCCGATGCCGGGCTACGAAGAACTACTTTGCCATCTGAACCCCAACGACGGGATGACGCTGGAGACGGAAACCGTTTCCGTTTGGAAAAGCCATCGCGAAGTGCTGAGCGGTCAGGTCGAGATCAATGACTATGACTTCCTGAAGCCGCGCGCTGACCTGACCAGCCGGGGCGCCGAGATTCGGCCCCATGCGCTGGGCGACTACGACGTCTATGGCTGGCCCGGCAACTACGTCGAGCCGGGCAACGGTCAGCGTTATGCCCAGATGCAAATCGATGAACTGCAGGCCCGCCACCAAGAAATTGAAGCGGCAGGCCCGCTTCGGGGCATCTCGGCCGGGCGGCGCTTTTCGCTGATCCAGCATCCCAACGCTGACCAGAACCAGGACTATCTGGTGGTTTCGGCCGAGCTGACCGTCACGGAATCCAATTACGCTTCAGGCGGGGAATCCTCGTGGGAAGCCCATACCTACTTCACCGTCCTGCCCTGGCAAGGCAACTACCGTCCGCCTCGGACGACCGAGCGTCCGATCATCCCGGGTCCGCAAACCGCTGTCGTTGTGGGGCCACCGGGAGAAGAAATCTGGATCGACGAGCACGGCCGCGTCAAGGTCCAGTTCCACTGGGACCGCTACGGCAAGAAGGACGACAAAAGCTCGTGCTGGATTCGGGTCGCTCAGCCTTGGGCGGGCGTGAACTTCGGCATGGTGGCGCATCCCCGGATCGGCCAGGAGGTGGTGGTCCAGTTCCTTGATGGGAATCCGGACACGCCGCTGATTACCGGCCGCGTCTACAACGCCTTGTCCATGCCGCCCTGGACACTGCCGGCCAACAAGACCCAGACCGGCATCCTGACCCGTTCCACTCCCAAAGGCGGTTACGACAACGCCAATGCCATCCGTTTTGAAGACAAGAAGGGGGAAGAACAGCTGTGGATTCATGCGGAGAAGAACCAGGACATCGAGGTTGAGAACGACGAGACGCATTGGGTAGGGCGTGATCGGACCAAGACCATCGACCGTGATGAGACGGTCCAGGTGAAGCGTGACCGGACGGAGACGGTGGATCGGGACGAAACGATCACCATCCACAACAACCGCAAGGAACGGGTCGATCACAACGAATCGATTTCCATCGGTGATAACCGGACGGAAGACGTTGGAAAAAACGAGAAAATCTTTATCGGCAACCACCGCGATGAAGAGGTGGGCCAGAACGAGACGATCAAAATCGGCGCCAATCAGACGCTGACGGTAGGTAAGACGCAGAAGCGCTCGGTTGGCCGCCATGTGCAGGACAAGGTCGACCATAACTGGTCGGTCAAGGTAGGCCGCTTCAAGACCGAAACGGTCGGGTTTGCCTATATGCAGAATGTCGGGATGGCCAAGATGGTCAATATCGGCGCGGCTTACAACGTCAACGTCGGCGTCTCGATGCTGCTCAATGTCGGTCAGACACGCAGCGTGACGGTGGGCAAGAGCCAAGCGACCAAGGTGGGCGAAAAGCTCAGCATGGTGGTGGGAGGCGGCGGTGGTGGCGAGGGCGCGGCAACGCCTGAGCTGGCCAACAATATCGTGGCGCCGGCCCCGCAACCGGCCTCGTCGGCCGCGACGCCCAGCACTCTCACCATGGATGGCAAGGGGCTGGTGCTGGGCATCAACCAGTCGATGCTGACGCTCAATGCCGACGGCAAGGATGTGCTGTCCTCGGGTGACACCTTGAAGCTGAGCGGGCAGAAGAAGATCGAATGCCATGCCGCGGAAGAGATTCTGCTGGTCTGCGGCGCAAGTACCTTGCGGATGACGCCCAGCCGGATCGAGATCATCAGCCCCGAGGTCAAGATCAACTGCTGAGGCATAAGCCATATAGGGTTTTCGAGACGCCGGCGAAGGGCGGCGGATCGGCCTGACCAGGGCCATAGCTTGAGGAATGCTTGCGAATGATAGGTAAACCAGCCGCCCGTCTGGGCGACGCCGTGTCGGGTGGCGTGATCGTGCAAGGCTCATCGTCGGTGCTGATCGGCGATGGGGCCGACGGGGTGGCCTGCTCGGTCTGTCGTGATCAGATTGGCGTGGGCAATCCAGTCAATCCGCTGCTTGGCTGCAAGGTGCTGGCTGGGCGCGAGGAATTGGATTTCGCGCTGCCCGGACCGCTGCCTCTGGTCTGGCAACGGTTCTACAGCTCGGATAACGCCCGCATCGGCCCGCTGGGGCAGGGCTGGGTTCTGCCGTCGCCCTGGCAGCTTGAACTGGAGCTGGCTGCCTGCCGGGTCATCGACCCGCAACGGCGCACACTGAGTTTCGGCGCACTGCCGCCGGACAGTCGCCGCTACTCGGCCAGCGAAGACCTGTGGCTGCTGCGTGGCGGCCATCGCGGCGACTGGGGCCGGCGCTGGCAGCACCTGCCGCTGGCGTTGCGGCAGGACGCCGATTGCATCGTGCTGGGTACAGCCGATCGCAGCGCCATCGTGTTTCGTCCCGACCCGGTCGGCGGCTGGGCCATGGTGGCCGAATTCGACCAGATGGGCTATCAGCAGCAACGCCACTGGCAGGAGGGTCTTCTGCTGGCCATCAGCGACGGCCTGGGCCGTCGTTATCGCCTGCGTTACCGCCAGATCGTGCCGGCAAGCGACCACGATGGTGGCCTGCGTCTGCAATCGATCTGGCTTGAACACGACCCGGCCATGGCGCTCGACCAGCCTATGGTGCTGGTCAGTTACGACTATGACGGCGCCGGCGATCTGGTCGCGGTGCGCGATCGCGAGAACCGGACGGTTCGCCGGTTTGCCTACCGCGACCATCTGCTGGTCGAACACGCCGTGCCGGGGCTGCCGCCGACCTGCTATGAATACGACCGCTATACACCGACGGGCCGGGTGATCCGGCAGACCAATCCAGGCGGGCTCGATTACCAGTTCGACTATCGGCGCCGCCAGACCGTGGTGACCGACAGTCTGGGCCGGCAGACCCGTTATGAATTCTCGGGCGAGGCGGGACTGTGCCGGCTCGACCGGCTGGTGCGTCCGGACGGCGCGACGCTGCGCTATGAATATGACGCCGCCGGCCGGCTGTTTGCCATCCATGATGTGCTGGACCGCACCATTCACTACCGCATGGACAGCGAAGGCCGCGTGCTGGCGCTGCTGCGGCCGGGCAGCGATGGGGTGGTGCAGGAATGGGATGCAGAGATCAACCGCATCGTCAAAGCCAGCGCACCGGGCGACCGGGTGTGGCAGTTCCGCTATGACGAACGCGGTCGGCTTGAAGCCGAGATCGATCCATTGGGCAGTGTCACCCGCTATGTATATGGACTGGAGCGACTGCCTGATCGGCCGACCGAAATCCACGATGCGCGCGGCGGGGTGAGCCGGCTCGAATGGAATGGCGCGGGCCTGCTGGCCGCACGGACCGACTGCTCGGGGCACACCAGCCGTTACCACTATGACCGCTTTGGTTACCTGATCCACGAAATCGACCCGCTTGGCGGCTCGACCCGTTACGACTACGACAGCCAGGGCCGCTTGCTGCGGATACTGTCTGCCGACGGCAGCGAGTTGCGGCTGGTGCGCCATCAGGCCGGCTGGGTGGTGGAAGAGCAGGAAAACGGCCAGACCTGTTATACCGCCCAGCATGACCTGCGTGGCCGGGTAATCGAGCATGGCCGCTCCGGCATGACCCAGCGCTACCGTTATGACGCAGCCGGTCGACTGGTCTGGCTATGCAATGAAAACGGCGCCGTGGCGACCTTTGCCTATGACGAGCTGGACCGGCTGGTCGAGGAAATTGGCTTTGACGGCTGCTCGCAGCGCTATCGCTATGATGCGGCCGGCCAATTGCTCGAACACGAGCTGCCCGAGCGGCTGACCCGCTATGAATATGACCAGGGCGGCCGGCTGCTGGCGCGGCATCTGCCGGCGACCGGGCATGGTCCGGCACAGACCCATCGCTTCTTCTACAACCCGGTCGGGCAACTGATCCGTACCGATACCGGCCGGGTGCAGGTCGAGTTCGACTACGACCGGCTCGGCCGGCTGAGCCGCGAGACACTACGCCATTGCCATGGTTTCGAGCATGGCCTGCGCCACCATTACGACCCGCTCGGCAATCGGATCGCCATTGAATTCGACGACGGCCGGCGGCTCAATCTGCTGCATTACGGCAGCGGCCATCTGCATCAGATCAACCTTGACGGCGAGGTCCTGCTCGATATCGAACGCGACGCCCTCCATCGTGAAACCAGCCGCGAAGGCTTTGGACTGCACCAACAACGCCAGTACGACCGACTGGGCCGTCTGCTCGATCTGCGGGTCACGGGGCCCGATGGCGTGCCTCGCGCCGAGTTGTCGCACCGATGGCAGTACAACGAGACGGGCCTGCTGGTCGGCGCCGGCCAGGGCGGTCGGTCGCTTCATTACCGCTATGACAAGGCGGGACGTTTGCGCGGCTGGCGCGATGGCGAACGCGAGGAATACTGGCGGATCGACGGCGCCGGCAACCGGCTGCCCCGACCGCTTCCGCCAGCGCCCGACCAGATGCAGCCGGACTGGAGCAGCCTGGTGCGTGCCAATCTGCACAATCAGGATTTCAATCTGCTCACAGCGGAAAGCCGGGCCTATCCCGAGACACGTCCGGCCGTGGATGCCTGGCTGCATAACCGACCCGCCTTCGACGGCGCCGTCGATTATCGCTATGACCGCTACGGCCAGCTGATCGAGCGTGACGATCACGGCAGCGGCGAACGGCTGCGGCTTGGCTACGACGGGCGGGGCCAGTTGCTGTGCAGCCAGCGCCTCGATGGTGAAGGTTCGGGCAGCACCACCTGGTACGACTACGACGCCTTCGGCCGGCGCGTCGCCAAACAGACCGGCGAGGCGATCACCTGGTATGGCTGGGATGGCGACCAGCTCTGCCTGATCGATAGCCCGACCCGGCAGACGCGCATCGTCTATCCAGCTACCCGCTTCGGCCCGCTGCTGCGCATCGATTGCCCCAAACCGCCCAGGACACCGGCCTGGCGACCCGCCAAGCCGGCTGCGGCGGTGATCTATCTGTTCCATAACGACCATCGCGGCATGCCCTACGCCTTGAGTGACCGGGCAGGCCGGGTGGTCTGGCAAGGCTACGCCGACCCGTGGGGACAATTGCTCGAAGAGCAGGGCGAGCTGGCCGGCGATCAGCCGCTGCGGCTGCCTGGGCAGTGGCACGACCAGGAGACGGGCCTGCACTACAACCGCCACCGCTATTACGACGCGGCAAGCGGCCGCTATATCACGCCCGATCCGATCGGTTGGCGCGGTGGCCCCAATGGCTACGTCTATACCAATGCCAATCCGTTGCTACAGATCGACCCGCTCGGCCTGACGTTCATCTCGGCCGAGGAAGGGCAGAAGATCGTCGACGAGGCGCAGAACTGGGTCGGCACGCCGTATTCGCTGGTCGGTCAGCAGTCCACCACCGAGGGCGCCGACTGCTCCGGCTCGTTGTACCGGATCTATAACGGCGCAGGTTTCCCGATGGACTATTCGCGCGCCAGCGATCTGCCAAAGAACTGGCGCTTCAAGCCGGTACCCGAAGGCGCGCCGCTGCAAGCCGGCGATGTGGCGCAGTGGCCGGGCCATGTGGCGATCTACGACCCCAAACTGAACGAGGCCACCAAGGGCGAGAGCAATATCTGGACAGCATTCCGCAGCGGCGGCCGGCCTTTCGGTAAGGGGCATACCCGCTATTTCCGCAGCAACGGCCCGCTGACCTGGTACCGCTACGACAAGGACGCCGCCCCGCCACCACCGCCGGTCAAGCCCAAATCCAAGGGGAGCTGCAAGCAATGCAAATAAACACCTGGCTGGCCTGCTGGGCCGGTCTGCTGCTGAGCGCTGTCGGCGCGGCCGTCCCGGCACACGATCGGGCGGCCGATCAGCCATTTGTCCATAGCACGATCCGCGAGGCCGACCTGACTGGCGATGGCCGGCCCGAGCGGATGGTGCTGACCGCCAAAGCCCTGTCGTGGTATGCGCCGGTCGCCTGGAGCCTGACGGTGGCCGACCGTGGCCGCATCATCTATCGCCGTGACCGGGCGGCCGCGACCGAAGGGGAATATGTCGAGGAGATGTTCTCGGTAAAAAGCAAAGACTGCCCTGACTATCTCTCCTGCAAACGCCACTACTACCTGCATCAGCTTGGCGAGTCCTGGGCCTTGCCGGCCAACCCCGATTTCCTGCACGGAACGATGGGGGAAGTGCTCGACAGGCAGATCGATGAGGAAATGACGCGGCTGGCCATCCCGGCAAAGCGCCGTGCGGCGATACGCGCCGAGGTACGGCACCGGGTCGGCCAGGCCGGCACCCTGGTGCTTGTCCAGCCCAACACGCCGTTTCATAGCGACGCGGCACTGATCTGGGTGCCCAGCCTGGCGCAATTCATCACCTATTACGACGACTGAGGTCGCCAACGCGGCCAAGGGAGCGACGGACAATAATGGAAAAATTCAAGACAAGTACATGCAAGACCTAGTTTCACGATTTAAATAAATAAATGAAAATCGATTGATTGTGCGGAAATGCTTTGCGTCCGGTCCCACGCAGCAGCCTGGCCGGACCGCTGCCTTCTTCGAGGAACTCAGATGTCAGGTAAACCTGCCGCCCGGATGGGCGACGCCGTCAGTGACGGCGTGGTGGTGCAAGGTTCGTCGTCCGTACTGGTGGGCGACGGCGCGCAAGGACGGGCCTGTTCGGTCTGTCGCAGCTCGGTGCTGGTGGGGCAGCCGGTCAATCCCTTGCTGGGCTGCAAGGTGCTGGCCGGGCCCGAGGAACTCGACTTTGCCCTGCCCGGACCGATGGCGCTGCGCTGGCAACGGCGCTATGCCTCGGACAATGCCCGGGTCGGACCGCTGGGTCAGGGCTGGAGCCTGCCGCAGGGCTGCCAGGAGATCGAGCCCACGGTGGACGCCACGCTATTTCACGACAGCCAGGGACGCACCCTGCGTTTTGATGCCCTGCGTCCGGGCGAGGCGCTCTATTCGCCCAGTGAAGGGCTGTGGCTGCTGCGTGGCGGAGAAGAGGCCGACTGGGGGCCACGCTGGTCGCATCTGCCGGTGGCCTTGCGGGTCAATCCCGACTGTTTCGTGATCGGCGATGCCGACCTCAATGGCTGGGCATTCGGCCGGCCCGAAGGCGACTGGCCCGGTGCCCGTCTGCCGCTGCTGGCCTGCTTCGACCGTTATGGCTACCGCCAGCGCTTTGCCTGGCAGGGAACGCGTCTGCTGCTGGTCGAAGACGGCGTGGGGCGGCAATACCGGCTCGATTACCAGCGTCATGGCGAGTCGGACTGGCGTCTGATCCAGGTGGTGCTGACCGTTGACCCGACCGAACCGCTGGCCCAGCCGCTTGGGCTGGTGCGTTATCACTACGATGCGGCCGGTGATCTGGTCCAGGTGGTTGGACGCGGTGGCGCCGTGCTGCGCGAATATGGCTATCGAGCGCATCTGATGGTGCGTCACAGCGTGCGCGGCGGACCGGCCAGTGAATACGACTATGATGTCTGGACGCCCGACGGTCGGGTGGTGGCACAACGCAATCCGGGCGGGCTCGACTACCGTTTCAGCTATCACGACGACCGCACCGAAGTCCGCGACAGCCTGGGGCGGCTCGATATCTATCACTTCGTGGGCCAGGGCGGTCTGCAACGGCTGAGCGCCCATACCCGCGCCGATGGCTCCTGCTGGCGCTTTGGCTATGATTTCGCCGGTCGCTTGTGCAGCGAAACCGACCCATTGGGCCGCAGCGGCTACTACCGCTACGACGGCGAAGGCCGGCTGATCGGCCGCCAGACCGTCGAGGGCGCGGCCAGCTTTCTGGAATGGGAGGAAGACCACGGTCGCCTGCTGCGGCTGCGCAATGCCGAAGGGGCCGAATACCGCTTCGACTACGACCGGAGTGGCCGTCTGCTGGCCGAGACCGGGCCGGACGGGGCAAGCATCCTTTATCGCTATCTCGACCCGCGCTTTCCCGACCGGGTCTGTGAAATCGAGGACCCGCGCGGTGGCGTGCGACGCCTGAGCTGGAACGCGGCCGGGCTTCGTGCCAGCGAAAGCGACTGTTCCGGTCGTACCCGCCACTATCGCTACGATCGTTTCGGCCAGTTGCTCGAACTGAGCGAAGCCGACGGCAGCCGGACCACATGGCGTTATGACCGGCATGGCTGGTTGAGCGAAATCCTGACGCCCGATGGCGGCCGCCAATCGTATCGGCTCGATCCGGCCGGGCGGCCCTTGGTGATCCAGCGGGGCGAGCAGGCACTGGTCGGCTTCGACTATGATCCGCGCGGCCGCCTGATCCGCCGCACCGTCGGCGCCCACGCCCAGCACTATCGCTATGATGCGGCCGACCGGCTGGTCGAACATATCAATGAAAACGGGGCGGTAAGCCGCTTTGGCTATGATCTGCTCGACCGGCTGGTCGAGGAGCATGGCCTCGACGGGCGTATCCAGCGCTACCGCTACGACGCCGCCGACCAACTGCTCGAAGCCGACGATGCCGGCCGGACCACCCGCTATCGCTATGACCGCGCCGGCCGACTGGTCGAGCGCTGCTTGGCGGCGACGCCGCTGTTGCCCGAGCAAGTCCATCGTTTCGACTACGACCGTGCCGGCCGACTGCGCCGGGGCGATACGGGACGGGTAGTGGTCGAGTTCGACTATGATGCGGCGGGCCGGCTTATCGGCGAGACCCAGCGCCATGTGCGCGGTTTCGAACATGTGCTGCGTCATCGCTATGACGAGCGCGGCGTGCTGGTGGCGACGGTGCTGCCTGACGGACGTTGTCTCAATCGCTTGAGCTATGGTCCGGGCCATCTGCACCAGCTCAATCTGGACGGCGAGGTATTGCTCGATATCGAGCGCGATGGCCTGCATCAGGAAAGCCGCCGCCAATGCGGTGCCCTGGCACTGCATTTCGACTACGACCCCGATGGCCGCTTGCGCCGGCGCCGGGTCGAGCGCGGCGACGGCAGTCTCTACCTGGCACTCGACCGGCGCTGGGCCTACGACCCGCAGGGGCGGGTAAGTGCGACGGTGATCGGCGAGCGGGTGCAGCGCTACCGTTACGACGGGCAACAGCGTCTGATCGCCGTCGAAGGCGACGATGGTCTGAATCTTTCCTGGCGCTTCGACCCGGCCGGCAACTTCCTGCCTGAGCCTTGGCTGGCGGTCGATTCGGAGCAGGCGGAAGATTGGTCCGCGACGGTGATGGCGCACCGGGCCGACCCCGAGTTCAACCTGTTTGGCGAAATCGTCCCGCGGCGCCGCCATCGACGCGCAGCGGTGGCGCACTGGCTCGACGACCGGCTCGGCTATTGCGGTCGCTACGATTATCACTACGACGAACGCGGCAATCTGGTGGCACGCGACGATCGGCTGGAAGCCAGCGTTCGGCAATGCCACTACGACGCGCTCAATCAGTTGCAGCGCGTGGATAACGGCGAGCAGCAGGTCTGGTACGACTACGATTGCTTCGGTCGGCGCATCGCTCGCCAAATCGGTGAGCAGATCACCTGGTTTGGCTGGGACGGCGAGCGGCTATGCACCATCGAAACGGCCGAGCGGCGCAGTCAGATCGTCTACCAGGGCTTTGTGCCCCTGCTGCGGCTCGATGCTCCGCTGCGCGGCGCCATCGCCCAGGTGGCTTTCTATCATTGCGACCATCAGGGTACGCCATTCGCCTTGACCGATACCGCAGGCGAGCTGCTCTGGCTGGCCCGGCTCGACCCGTGGGGCCGACTGCTCGAAGAAAGCGGTCCGCTGGCCGGCGACCAGCCGGTGCGGCTGCCGGGGCAGTGGTGGGATGAGGAAACAGGCTGGTACTACAACCGCCATCGCTATTACGATCCCGAACTCGGCCGCTATATCAGCCAGGACCCACTGGGCGTGGCGGGCGGCAGCAATGCCTACCGCTATGCCGGGGCGTCGCCGCTGAACTTCATCGACCCGCTGGGTCTGCGCGAGTGCGTCGGCACGGCCCGGGTATTGAAGGGCAATAGCCGGCATATCGGTCATGGCGGTGGCTTCAATACCAACCCGTCCAATCTGGAGCGCTATGGCATTACGGCCGACTCGGCGGTGGTGATCCCCAAACAGTTCAATCTGACCAAGCCGCAGATGCGTGGCTATCTGGACCAGATCTCGGGCGTATTGGGCGACGGCACCACCTTTGGCCGGGTGCGCGACATCATGGATGACCAGAATGTGCGGCGCGAAAAGGGCCTGGCTTCCACCAGCCAGTTCCACGACTACCTCATCGAGCGCGAAAAGGTGAACGGTAAGGAAGTGCTGATGTTGGAATTGCCGGGCGCCACCAAGGACCTGGGTATCCAGCCGGTCACGCTGACCATTCCTGACGAATTGAGCTGTCCTTGCGGTACTTCGCCCAAGGCGCCCTGAAGAAGAACCATGACAAAGAAACGATTTGTTGCCGCCGGTCTGCTGCTGTCGCTGACGCCTGCCTGGGCGGCAGATTGGCCCGAAGTGGGCGAGGTCCACGCCAGCTTTCGCGTTTCGACCGCCCATCCCCATGCCAGCCTGATCATTCCCGACCTCGACGGTCGGCCGCTGTATCGCCTGAGCTGCCACCAGGGCGACTATGAAAGTGCGGAAGAGGGCGACTTCGACAATATGTACCACTGCAAGCTCTGGGACGCCCGCCAGCCGCAGCCCGGCCCCGACCTGCTATGGCCGACACCGCAGTGGAACCGTGCCCGGACGCGGGCGCTGTTTACCCTGGAGCAGTTGATGGGTAGCTGCGCCAAGGATCCTTACTTTGGTCAGGTGCGCAGCTTCCGTTTCCGCGGCATGGAAATGCGGCTGGCGGTGTCGGACTTCCGCTACCCCGATATGCGCCGCCTGTTGAAAGAAGAAGTGCCGTTCAGCTTCTCGCTGCAACTCAAGGTGGATGTACGGCCAGCGCCTCAGGCCAAGGCGCAGTATGTCGGCCCGGCACCGCAATATTGCAGCAGCGAATTCAAGCTCGACCCGGCCGGCCGACTCAAGGAAACGGTCCAGCGCGGCATCGATCCGGCAACGCCGTCTGATTGAGGTGGGGTCCAAAAGCACCGCGCGGCGGATAACCCGTCGTGCTGTTTTTTATGCCTGTCCGAGCCGGAAATTGCGCCGCTGCGCGGCTAGCGCATTTCCAGTCGATTCGGAGTCAATGGGTCCTGTCCTCAAAGCGCCGGCTTCTGGCGCTTAACCAGACTTGCTGCAACGCTGATTTCAGTGGAAATGCGCTCACAGCACCCTGCCGATTCATCGATTCGGACACCGAGAGACTGATGAAACAGACGCGGCCTCTCGGCCTTATCGTCTTGGTGCTTGGCTCGGATTCACAGCCTTTCCGTTTAAAGCGGAGCGGGTTGAATGCTGCGGCCTGCGCTTTGCGGTCGGGACACGCTGACTCCGAACTGACTGGAAATACGCTAACCGGACATGCGCTGACTGAGCGCCACGCTCCCACAGGAGCAGCGGCGCCCATTCCCTCACTGCACCTTATATAACTCCCCAAACTGCCCATTGCGGATCAGCGAAGCGATATCGCTGCCGTAACCGCCCAGCACCACGGTGCCTGCCGGCAATAGGCGGGTGTCGAGTCGATCAAGCAGCGGCATGCTGATCATGGCCGGCCCCGTGACCGTCAACAGCGGTTCCTGCTGTAGTCCCCAGCCCTGACTGGATTTGAAGAACAGCATATTGCCCAGCAGGGCAGCCACATACACCTGTTGGGTACCAGTTTCCGGGATATGGATTTCCGAGCGCACCGTCGCGGCCGCCTTGAAACCCGACACATCGCTGCGGAAGGCGCGGGCGGTCGGTTTGCCGTCGTCAGTAAGGGTGAAATCGAGCGTATGGCCGCCGTCGGGGCCGTCGGCGTCCTGGCCTGAGCTGCTGGGAATGCCACCGTTGTAGCGCGGGTTGGTGCTGACGGTCCACAACTGTACCGAGTGCTTGCCGCTGCTGAGCTGATTGGACAGCGTGGCATCGGTGCCGGCATTGGCATTGTCGAGCGTCCAGCGTTGATTACGCAGCGTGGCGCCATGCGTCAGCATCTGATGCGAGAAGCGCCAGGTACCGCTCTGGAACTGGCCCAGCAGTGCCACTTCAGGCAGTTGTGGAGTGGCGTAACCGGTGGCGACGCTGAACGAGTGCTGCGCCAGCACATGGTCGCCATCGACCAGTTGCAGTTTCCAATTGCCCGGCAGTCGCGCCATGCCGGTATTGGGCCAGGTCCACGACAGATAGACGTAACGGTTGCCCGTCTCGGCGCTGAAGGGGTAGCTGTAGTACAGCGTGCCATCGGGCGACACCAGCCGCAGCGTCAGGCTCTGGGCGGCCGCGAGTCCGTTGTAGTGGACGGCGAAATAGACCGTGCCGCTCTGGTCGGCCGGAATGGTGCTCAGGCTGCTGCCGGTCGGGGTGGCGGCCGGTACCGTGGTGCCGATCTCGAAAGTGGTGCTGAGTCCGGCTCGTGGCTGCACCGGCAGCGACGAGTAATCGGTCACATTTTGCAGGCCCCGGCCGCCGTAGTGGCGGGCACAGGCGGCCAGATCGTCGCCTTTGAGCACGTTCTGGTAGGCGTAGGGGTGATAAGGGTAGGAGAACATCACCGCCGCCGGCTGATCGGAATGGCTGAGGCCGATGATATGGCCGATCTCGTGGGTGGCGTTGGCTTCGAGCGACTCGACCGTAGTAAGGCCACGATAGTTGAACTGGATATCGCCTTCATTGATCTGGCGCTGGGCATTCCACCAGAACAGGGCATAGCCGTCGAAACCGAAGTCGGTTGACCAGCCTATGGTGCTGATACCGTCCTGGGTCATTAGCGGCGCATTGGTTTCGCCGAGGTATTCGAATTTGATATTGCAGCCGGCCTCCCATTTGGCCATGGCGCGTTGCAGGGCGGTCAGAATCTGATCGCGGGTCAGCGAGGCCGGTTCGTTGGCGACGTTGTAGCGCCAGCGTACCGTATCGATCCAGCGGGCACCGTAGCCGACGAAACCGAAACGGTTGCCGTCGGCCGGCAGGCCCTGATAGTCGGCCAGTGCGGGAACACTGGCCAGCAGCGACAACAGCAAAGCGAGGCGAGTCATGGTGGGTGATCCTCTAAGCTATTGAACCGCTTCAGCATAGCTGGCCGGATCGTGGCTCTGCCATATCTTCTTTTTATTTGAATGAATTACTTATAAATATTGGCTATCAATTGTTATAACTAAGTCGGATAGTAGTCCCTATCTCGTAAAGCCGGCATTCGGCAAAACTGAACAATAGAGAGGACACTACCATGACCATCGCGACGATGACCCCTCCCACCCTCACCGCCCCGCGCAACATCGAGCGGATTGCCGAAGGCAGTCCGACCTCCGACGGCGCCGGCGTTCGACTGCTGCGGGTACTGAGCCACGAGCTGCAACGCCGGCTCGATCCCTTCCTGATGCTCGACTATTTCGAGTCGGACAATCCGGACGACTATCTGGCCGGTTTCCCCAGCCATCCGCATCGTGGTTTTGAAACCGTGACCTATATGCTGGCCGGCCGGATGCGCCACCGCGACAACGCCGGCCATGAAGGGCTGCTGGGCGCGGGCGGCGTGCAGTGGATGACGGCCGGACGCGGCATCATCCATAGCGAACTGCCCGAGCAGGAAGACGGGCTGATGCATGGCTTTCAGCTCTGGCTCAATCTGCCCGCAGCCGACAAGATGACGGAGCCGGGCTATCGCGATATTCCCGCCGGCGAGATTCCCAGGTTTGTCACGACGGACGGGGCCGAAGTGAAGGTGATCGCGGGGCAGAGTCATGGCGTCGTGGGAGCGGTACAAAAGCCTGTCACGGAGCCGCTGTATCTCGATGTGGTGCTGCCTGCCGGCGCCCGCCTGGTCCAGCCGCTTGCCGAGTCCGCCAATGCTTTTGTCTATGTCTACGATGGCAGCGTCGAGATCGGTGGCTATCGGGTCAAGCCGCGCCGGCTGGCCGTGCTGGAGAACCGCGCAGGCCGTGATGGCGTAGAGATTGCCAGCGAGGAAGGCGGCCGTTTCCTGCTGATCGCCGGCCAGCCGCTGCTCGAGCCGATTGCCCAATGGGGGCCGTTTGTGATGAATACCCGCGCCGAAGTCGAGCAGGCCGTCGAGGATTTTCGCAGCGGTCGCTTCTGAATGATTTCCTGAAATCAAGCCACCCGGCCGGGCCGCTGCGTCGCACAGGCGAGGTGGCGGCTTGTTCGTTGATGCAAATATCCTTGTCCATTCGCCAGTCCAGTCAGCGATAATTGCAGGCTTTGTGCGGCCCGGCGCCTCATTGGCGTCATTGCCGAGCCGGCATCGAGTGAGGTGCGCTGGAAAGCTCCATGGCCGTCTCTGCCGAGATGGCTTTTTTATGTCTGTTGGTAACTAGGGGATGCGATGGAAACGCAGAAACATCTGGCGGTATTGAGAAAAGTCGCTTTGGTGGTGCTGGGGGTTGGTGTGCTGGATCTGGCGGTGTCCTGCTATCGGCTCTCCACCGCCTCGGTCTCGGGTCAGATCAATCTCAGCCTCAATATCGTGATGGCGGTGTTTGTGGCGTTCTATCTCTGGCGCGGCGGTTTGAGAATGGCTTCGGTGGTGCGCTGGCTGTCGGTGCTTGCGCTGGCCACGATCGCCGCGACGCTGCTGACCGCGCCATTCCTGCAGCCGATCGGACTGACCTTGTTGCAGATGCGTCTGGAGACCTCGGCCTTCTTCTATCCCTTGCTGGTGCTGGGGTTTAGCGTGGTGTTCCTGCTGTGGCTGGCGCGGACGCTGGGCGACGAATCGATCCTGGCCGCCCGGGCGGCGGCTGGGTATAAGCGGCGCGACATGCGCATTCCGGCCGCGATCGGCGCCGGTCTGGTGCTGCTGTTCTCGGGTTTGTATTTCACCTTCATGGGCGGCCCCGATGCCGAACGAGCTATTGCGCTCGCCAGGGACCAAGTGGGGAAGGATTATCGCTTCCAGGTCCGGGCGATCAATATCATGCATACGCCGCAGGGCAGGCAGGGTTTTGCCTCGGTCACCGTCTGGAACGACAAGGAAATCAAGACGGTTCCTGTGTACTGGAAGGAAGAAGCGGCTCGATGAGTCCGCGTATCAGCGGCCACCAGACCGGGCTGCGGCGGCTGGTCTGCTGTACCTGGCGGACGTCGTCCGCTGAACCAGCCTGTCGATGGCTACCGCCTTCTGCTTGCCCTTTCTACTTCTCGTGCCGTTGATGTTCGGTCTGTGGCGCGGCAGCGTAAGGGTAGCCTCATGACTGCCTCGGATGAAAGAGAGATCCGGGAGATTCCGCTGAAATGGGGCCGGAATAGGGGGGTAATGAGATTATTAAAAATTTAGGAAAAACGTCTGCAATACTGTGTGCGAGACCTAATGAAAATGGATATGAATCTGACCTGGAGAGTCGGCATCGCTCCTTTCCCGCATTCCTTCCACTTTTAGATAGAATCAGCCATTTCCCTCACAGGTCGCTGCCATGTCGATGTGGTTCTTGGGCGCAGGTATCGTAGCGCTCTGCGTCTACTTCTTTTCGTTTATCTCGACCGTGATCCACTCGCTCGACAAGGATGAACAGCGGCGTTTTTCCCAGGAAGGTCTTCCTAAAGGCGGGTTTATCAAGACCCTGCTGCTATGGGTGGCCTTTTTCTATTTCAAGGATCCGGTGGCCTCGCTACTGATCGGATTGCTGATCCTGGCCGATTGGTGGTGGGAAGCCAAGAGCCGCCATCGCAAGCTGCTCGCTTTGGGCTTTCCGGCCGAATTCGAGCGGCGTCTGTGGAAGGTGGGATATTGGCTGGCGCTGGGGCAGGTATTGCTGATGATCTTTGTGGTGATACGGCAAAGCTCCGTACCGCTGACGTAGGGAGTGGAGCGTCCGACGATCGTCTGGCACCGGCTCGGACGCTCACTGCGTGCCTTGTCTCGTAGCGAGCTGTCGAAGGCTGCAAGGGATCATCGCTTGAGTCCGCTCAGCTTGCTTTAAGGACGCGATCTGTCCCAGGCGTCTTCTGCGATTCATGGCCTTTGCGGCGCGCATGAAAATCAGGCGCCGCCCGGATATTTCACGCTGCAACCATAGGATTTGGTGGTCGGCTGACTGACCGCCTTGCCTGCCATCGCTTCGCCCAGTGCCTGATTCACATAGTTGGTGGCGGTCTTGATGTCGGCCGGGTTGGCGGTCGGTTTGCTGTCGATCGCGCCTGCATAGATCAGCGTGCCTTGCGGGTTGACGATGTACATATGCGGCGTGGTGGTGGCGTGGTAGCTCTGGCCGATCTTGCCGTCGGCGTCGAGCAAGGTGGCGGTTGGGGCCGAGTGTTTGGATTTCTGCCAGGCTGCCAGTTGGGCGCGGGCTTTTTCATCCTGTCCGGCGCCGGTCTGGATCGATACCCAGACGGCTCCCTTGGCCATCGCTTCCTTCTGGGTGCTTGGCATATTGCCGCTGTCGTAATGTTTCTTGACGAAGGGGCATTCCGGATTGGTCCATTCGACCACTACATATTTGCCCTTGAAATCAGCCAGTGACACCGTCTTGCCCGAGGCATCGGTGCCGGTGAAAACGGGGGCGGGTTGGCCGACCACGGCCTGCGCCAGGGCAGCGTGGCTGCTCAGAAGGGCGGCACCGACCAGCGCGCCCGTGATCCAGGTCTTCATCATGATGATCTCCTTGTGCTGAGCCCGCTCAGGCGGGCGATTCGATCGAGGCAAGCGCGCCGTGCAGATCGGCAGGGCGCAGGATTTCCGGTAGCAATACAGGCGTCTTGGCTGCCGGGGAATACAGTGCGTAGACCGGTACGCCACTGCGGCCCAGTCGGGCCAGTTCCTGGGTGATGGCCGGGTCGCGCCGGGTCCAGTCGGCACGCAGCAACAGTACGCGCCGTCGTTCAAAGTCGGCCAGCACGGCCGGATCGGCCAGCGCCGTGCGTTTATTGAATTGGCAGGTCACGCACCAGGCGGCGGTGAAATCAATGAAGACCGGTCGTCCGGCCGCCTGGGCACTGACTACCGCGCCAGCCGACCAGGCTTGCCAGCTTGTCTGGCCAGTGGTCTCCGTGCTGGTCGAGGGCGAGGCGAAACTTGGCCAGGCCCACCACAGCGTTCCCCCGAGCACCAGCGCCGCCGGCACGCCAAAGCCGAGGCGCGCCTTGCGGCTGAATCCGGGCGAGCCGAATGCCCAGGCGGCAAAGGCGAGCGCGACCAGTATTCCCAGCAGCGCCGCCAGCCCGTCGATACCGATCTGTTGACCCAATACCCACAGCAACCAGACCACTGTGGCAAACATCGGAAACGCCATCAGCGTGCGAAAACGCACCATCCAAACGCCGGGACGTGGCAAGCGACGTGCCAGGCCCGGCCATAGACTCGCCAGCAGATAGGGCAAAGCCATGCCAAGGCCCAGCGTCGCAAAGATCAGCAGTGCCTGGACGACCGGCAATACCAGCGCCGTCCCTAGCGCCACCCCCATAAAAGGACCGGTACAGGGCGAGGCGACTGCGACCGCCAGAACGCCCGTCAAGGCATGGTCGAGCACCGGATGGCGGCTATGCAGTGTCGCCACACTGCTTGGCAATACGTTGCCCAGTTCAAAGACCCCGGCCAGATTGAGGCCGATCAAGCTGAAAAAGGCCGCCAGCGACGCGACAAACAGCGGCGACTGCAATTGAAAGCCCCAACCGAGTTCTTCCCCACCGGCACGCAGGGCCAGCAGCAGACCCGCCAGCGCGACAAAGGACACCACAATGCCCACCGTATAGGCCAGGCCTCCAGTCAGCAGGGCACGCCGCTCCTGTCCAGGCCTGGCAAAACTCAGGACCTTGAGCGACAGAATGGGAAAAACGCAGGGCATCAGATTGAGCAGGAGGCCACCCAGCAGCGCAAGCAGCAGGGCAAAGGGGAGAGAGGGGGGGGAGGCAGGTGACGGGGCGGGAAGTGGCGCTGGAGATGCCGGCGTGTCCGTCCCGCTCCACGGTCCGCTGATACGCAGATTGAGCCGTGTGCCGGGCGAGCGATCCCCGACCGTCAATACCGCTGCCATGGTGGCGGGACTTTCCGAACGCTGCGGCGACAAGGGCACTTTGGCTATCCAGCGGCCAGCGCGCCATTGCTGCTCGACCGCCGCCGCATGATCGATCACGCCGCCCGTCTCGGCGAAGAAGTTGAGCGGCTGGCCGTGCAAGGCAGCGGCCAGACCTTCCACTTCCACGGCCAGTGAGGCCCCGTCAACCCGGGCATCGGCGCGCGCCCCCGGCACTTCCTGCGGCACTTGGCCACGTGCGGTGTCAAACAGCGCGGCGTGCTCAATCAGTGGGGTGGCACTGGGCAACCGCAGCGAGAACTCGCCCGACTCGGGAATGCAGTTTTCCCTGCATACCAGCCAGTCGGCGCGCAGTCTGATGTCCAGGGCATCGGCCTTGAAGTCGGCGGGAATGGTCAAGCTGACCGGCAACAGCACCTGACCTTCATAGCCGTAGTTGAGCAGCGGGCCGAGCCGGAGACGGCGTGGGGTCGGCCATGCGATTTCTCCGGCCTGAACCCCCGGTGAAAGCGTCCAGTCAAGCGTCGTCGCCAGCCCCGAGTCGCCCGGATTGCGCCAGTAGGTATGCCATTCCGGCTGATGCCGGATCAGCAGCCCCAAGCGCACGTCCTGGCCGGCAACAATGCCAGCGGGCGCATGGGCGATCAGTTGTGCCTGCACATGCTCGGTATTCACCATGGTCTTGGCGGGCAGCACAGACCACAGGCACAGCAGCAAAGCGAGGCGGAACAGACGATTCATCGGCGAACTCCTGCGTTGCAGTCGCTATGGCAATGAGAAGCGGTCTCAATGGTCGCCTAGCTTGTCAGCAGCGTCGCCGCTTGTGCAAGCACAACCGCTGCGCTGGAGGCTGACAAGCATCAGGCGCTCCTTGCCTTGGTCAGGTGGACCAGGCTGCTGTGCCGGCAGGCTGACGGACGGTTGGGTGGGAGGGGGAGGTGTCGCTCAAATAGGGGAGCGAGGGAGTGGAGGAGGCAGGGAAGGGCCTGACGGCTTGTCTGTATAAGTCGTCAGGCCGATCAGGGCGTTATGCCTCGCGATCCGGTACCAGCACGCTGCGGTTGCCGTTGGGTTCCATCGGGCTGACCAGGCCGGCGTTTTCCATCTGTTCGATCAACCGGGCGGCGCGGTTGTAGCCGATGCGCAGTTGACGCTGCACCGCCGAAATCGAGGCTTTACGCGACTTTAGTACAAAGGCCACGGCTTCGTCGTACAGCGCGTCGCCTTCACCGTCGCCGCTCAAGCCGAATTCGCCACCCGATGGGCCATTGCCGCCATCGCCTTCCGTGGTGCCGGTCAGGATGCCGTCGATGTAATCGGGCTCGCCCTGGGTCTTGAGGAACTCGACCACGGCATGGACCTCGTCATCAGCCACATAGGCGCCATGGACCCGCTGCGGATAGCCGGTACCCGGCGGCAGGAACAGCATATCGCCCTGACCCAGCAGCGCCTCGGCGCCCATCTGATCGAGAATGGTGCGCGAGTCGATCTTGGACGACACCTGAAACGCTACCCGGGTCGGGATATTGGCCTTGATCAGGCCGGTAATCACATCGACCGAAGGCCGCTGCGTCGCCAGTACCAGATGAATCCCCGCCGCTCGTGCCTTCTGTGCCAGCCGGGCGATCAGTTCTTCGATCTTCTTGCCGGCCACCATCATCAGGTCGGCCAGCTCGTCGATTACCACCACAATCAAGGGCAGCGGTGCCAGCGGCTCGGGACTGTCGGGCGTCAGGCTGAACGGATTGGGCAGCTTTTCGCCGCGTGCCGCCGATTCCTTGAGCTTCTGGTTGAAGCCCGCCAGATTGCGCACGCCCAGGGCACTCATCAGCCGGTAGCGCTTTTCCATTTCGGCCACACACCAGTTGAGCGCATTGGCGGCCTGCTTCATATCGGTGACAACGGGCGCCAACAGATGCGGAATGCCTTCGTAGACCGACAGTTCGAGCATCTTGGGATCGACCATGATCAACCTGACCTGCTCGGCCGTGGCCTTGTAGAGCAGCGACAGAATCATCGCGTTGATCGCCACCGATTTGCCCGAACCGGTGGTACCGGCAACCAGCATATGCGGCGCCTTGGCCAGATCGGTGACGATGGGGCGGCCGGAGATATCCTTGCCCAGCGCAATGGTGAGCAGCGAGGACGAGTCGTGATAAGGCTGGGCGCCGATGACTTCGGCTAGCCGTACCACCTGCCGGCGCTGATTGGGCAGCTCCAGACCCATATAAGTCTTGCCCGGAATGGTCTCGACCACCCGGATACTGACCAGACCGAGCGCCCGCGCCAGATCCTTCATCAGATTGACGATCTGTGAGCCCTTGACTCCGACGGCCGGTTCGATCTCGTAGCGGGTGATCACGGGACCGGGGAAGGCGTGGACCACTTTGACCTCGACCCCGAATTCGGCCAGCTTGCGCTCGATCAGGGCAGCGGTGGCGTCGAGGGTTTCGGGGCTGACGATCTCCTGGGTGGCGGGTGGCGGTGCCAGCAGATCGAGTGCCGGCAGTTCGGCCGCCCGGTCCGGCTCAAGCCGCAGCGGCGGCAGCGTCACTTCGATGGTGGCCGGGGCCGGCGGCAGCCGTTGCGGGGCGAGCCGGGGCAGCACGGGCGGCGGTGGGATCAGCGTGGGCGAAACAAAGGGCGTCACCGGCACGGGCGGCAGCGGCGCGCTCAAGGGCGGCATGCTGATCGGCTCGGCTTCCAGTTCCGGTACGAGGTCGGGCTCATCCCAGGGTGGCGTCTCCGCAAAGCCGTTATCGTCGGCCACAGGCGTCAGCCGGCCAATATGCGGTTCGCGGCGTGCTGGTGGGGCCAGGTCTTCCTCTTCGTCTTCGATCGGTGGCAGATTGTCGAACGACAGCGCGTGTTCCTGCGGTTCGAGCTGGGTGGGTGCGGGCGGCTCGGCCAGCGCCAGGGCGGCGGCCCGGGCGGCACGCAGTGCGCTTTCGGGCGGCGGGGGTTTGACGGCCGGCGCCGGGGCGACGCTGGGCGTCGGGGCCATGACAGGGGAGGGCGCCGCCGTCGGCGCTGGCGTGATGGCCGGTTCAAGCCGCTGTGGCGCGGCGGGTGGCTCGATAGAAGGTTCGGGCGCCACCAAGACTTCGTCATCGGCTTCGCTGGGTTCTAGCACCGGTTCCTGACGCTTGCCGCGCCGCAGTGTCGGTTCGCGGCGGGGTGGTGCTGGTGCAGGAGCTGCCGTTGCGACCGGCGGCTCCACCACTGTATCGACCAGGGTAGGCGGCTCGTCGGCTGCCGGCCGCTCCTTCTCTCGTTCGACCTTGGCGGCCCGCCGCTCGGCGGCCAGTACACCGGCGCGGCGGTCGAGCTTGGCCTGGAAGCTGTGCCACAGCTTGAGGGCACCGTCTTCGATCCAGCCGCCGATGCGCTCCATCAGGCCGAGCCAGGACACGCCCAGAAACAGCGACACCCCGACGGCAAACGAAGTCAGCAGCGCCAGGGTGGCGCCGGTAAAGCCGAATTGATGAAACAGCGTATTGCCAAGCGTGATGCCAAGCAGCCCGCCTGGGGCCATCGGCAGGTCGGCGTTGGGCAGGCTGATCCGGATGGCTTCGAGGCTGGCGCTCGACAGCAGCATCAGACTGAAGCCGGTCAAGGCGACCAGGGTCAGCGAGCGATTGGGGCGGATGCGTTCGAGCCGTCGATAGCCCCACAGGATGGCCGCGAGGCAGAACACCACCCACCACCAGGCCGACAGGCCGAACAGATAGAGCAGCACATCGGCCAGCCAGGCACCGAAGGCTCCCCCCTTGTTGCGGACCGGAGCCTGGGTTGCACTATGCGACCAGCCCGGATCGGCTGAGGTATAGCTGGCAAGGATAATGACCAGATAGACGCCGGCGACCACGGCGCTAAGCCACCACGACTCGCGCAACAAGGCGACGATCTGCGGTGGCAGCGGCGGTTCGCCCTTGGGGCGGTTGGGCCGGTTGACCGGCTTGCGGCGAAAAAACAACATCGTAGAGAGCCGGGCGAAAAGACTGGCTGCGATTATAAGCCCAGTACACGCCCGCGCGGGCGGCCGTACCGCAGGAAAAGCTGCACAAGATCGGCCGAAGGCGGTAGATACGCGCGCGAGGCCTCAGGAAGGCGGTGTTGCGCTGGGCCGACGAAAGCGCTGGCCCTGGTACGACAGTGCCGCCCGTGGTCCTTACTGCTGGTCGATTGCCACCAGCCGCTGCCCTGCGGCGTCGGCCATGGCGCGGTACATGCCCTCGCAGTTGAACGGCATGGCGATCCGGCCTTGCCAGTCGATGGCGATCACGCCGCCACTGCCGCCGACTTCGCGCAATGCCGCCATCACCTCACCCGCTGCGCTGGCGATATCCTGGCCCAGATAACGCACCCGGGCGGCAATGTCGTGGGCAACGGCGTAGCGCATAAAGTATTCGCCGTGACCGGTGCCCGAGACGGCGACCCGCTGATCGGCCCAGGTGCCGGCACCGAGAATCGGCGTGTCGCCGATCCGTCCGGCCATCTTGGCTGTGCGCCCACCGGTCGAGGTGGCCGCAGCAAGCCGACCCGTCATATCGAGCGCCACCGCGCCCACCGTGCCGTGCTTGATATGGTCGGGCACTTCGGCCTCGCTGCGACCGGCGGCCAGCCGGGCCAATTCGGCTTGCAGCGTCACCCGCCGGCTCTCGGTGACGAAGTAATCCGGTTCGACACATTCAAGGCCATATTGCGCCGCCAGGCAGTCGGCCTCGGCAAAGCCGATACTGACATGCGGGGTACGCTCCATCACGGCACGTGCCAGCCGGACCGGGTTCTTGGCCCGGCGCACTCCCGTCACCGTGCCGGCAAGCTGACTGCTGCCGTCCATCACGGCGGCTTCGAGTTCGATTTCTCCAGCCAGATTGAAGACCGCGCCATGGCCGGCATTGAACAGCGGGTTGTCTTCGAGCGCGATCACGCAGGCTTCCACCGCATCGAGCGCCGGACCGCCCGCTGAAAGAATGGCCAGACCCGTATCGAGCGCTGCCGCCAGACTGGTGCGATAGGCGGCTTCAAGGTCGGCGGGCATATCGGTGCGGCGGATGATGCCGGCGCCACCATGGAGGGCAAGTGCGTAAGGCATGGCTGGATCGTTGTACGGTTGAAGGGTTGCAGAGGATGCCACGGTGTAAGGTGGCGGCTGGGCGAAGGACAGAATGCACTTGGAAAATATTATGCCGAATGATTGTTATATAGGCTGCCAGCAATAGAAATAAATAATATTTTATGCTGATTCCTGTCCTGGATCCTTGCCGACAATCCGGCGTTGGCGCGTCCGGACCTTGAAACACCGGCGTCTAAGCCTCAGCCAGACTTGGCGGCGACGCCCGGTGAAACGGACATGCTGTAACCGCATCCACCTCATTGCCTCGCGCGCAGGAAGCAAGCTACCCATCAATCGAGAAAGCGCGCCTGCCATTGCAAATACAGCCGGTAGCAGTGTTCCTTGAGTGCCTCGGCCGAATCGAAATGGCGCGGGTCGATCGGGTCGAACAGATGGTAGTCCGCCCGCGGGTTGCTGATGGTGGCGATTTCCCAGATTTTGCGCAGCAGATGCTGGTCGCCCCATTCGAAATCGGCCTGGGCCTGGTAGTGCAGAAAGACTGGCAAAATCGGCACCCCGGTCTCGAAGCTTGCGACGAAGGCGCCGTTGAAAAAGCGGCCGGACAGACGACGGCCTTTGCAGCCGCCTTCGGGGTAGAGGGCGATATTGTCGCCCCGGCACAGCGCCTCGATCAGCGCGAGCGTGGCGGTCTTGCGTGATTCGGCCGATTCGCGCCGTACATAGAGCGTATCGGCGGCGGTGGCGATCCGACCGACCAGCCACCAGTCGGCCACTTCGGCCTTGGCCAGCGAGCGGGCGTCAAACAGGGCCGGGATGCCCAAATCTTCGAAGGCCGAGGGATGATTGGCGATCAGCACATATTGCTGCGGCAGCGGCCGGCGCAGGTGCTGGTGCAGGCGCAGCTCGACCCCGAGCGCCCGGATAAAGGCGCGGCACCAGGCCCGAAACAGCGGGCGGTAGAAACGGCGCAGCCATGGAGCGGGCAGCGGGGCCAGCGCCACCATCAGCAGGCTGGCGGCAGCAAGGTCGAGCAGGGCCAATAAGCGCCACAACAGCCGCAGCAGGAAGATCATGGCGGTTTCGAATCAGGGTTCAAATCAAGAAGCCACGCAGCTTGCTGTCGATAATGCGCGGATTTTCGCCGTGGGCGATGCCAAACAGCCCTTCGACCACCAGTTCACGACGTTTTACCTCACGGCCGATAATCGATTTGAGCTTGTTGCCGATCGGCAGAAAGAACAGATTGGCCGAGCCGACCCCATAAATGGTGGCCACAAAAGCGACCGCGATGCCGCTGCCGAGCTTGGCCGGGTCGGACAGGTTCTCCATCACATGAATCAGCCCCATGACCGCGCCCAGAATACCGATGGTCGGGGCATAGCCGCCCGCTGCTTCCCAGATTTTGGCAGCGGCGCGGCAGTTTTCTTCGTAGACGTCGATTTCCAGTTCCATCGTGTGACGGATCGCCTCGGGCTCGGCACCATCGACCAGCATCTGCAAGGCACGCTTGACGAACGGGTCCTTCTCCGCTTGCATCGGCCCTTCGAGCGCCAGCAGGCCGCCACGGCGGGCGGTATTGCTCCAGGCCAGGATCTGCTTGACCCAGCCTTCGAGGTTCTGCTCGGGCGGCTGGAGAATCCATCTGAACATCTTGACGCCCGCCTTGAAGTGGGCAGCGCTGCTCTGCAATAGCACCGCCCCCATGGTGCCGCCGATCACGATGAAAAAGGCGGTGATCTGCAAGAGCGAACGGATGCGTCCCCCCTCGAGTATCTGGCCGCCAATGATGGCCAGCAGGCCGATAAAAATGCCGATCAGGCTGAGTTTGTCCATGCGGCGTGGATCATGCTGTCAGGAAGTTTTTTATACCGAACCCGGTGGGCGGGCTGCTCGATTAGCGGTTTTGGGTCCAGTCGCTGAGTTTGGCGCGCAGTCGGGCAATGGCCTGGCTGTGCAACTGGCAGACCCGTGATTCCGACACGCCAAGTACGGCGCCGATCTCCTTGAGGTTCAGCTCTTCGTTGTAATAGAGCGCCATCACCATTTTTTCGCGTTCGGGCAGATGTTCGATCGAATGGACCAGGGTGCGACGGAAGGCGTCTTCGTCCAGATCGTTGAGCGGGTCGGATTTGAAATCGGCCGCCAGACCATCGAGCGCATCGCGCTGGCCTTCGTCGTTGTCGAAATCCTCGTAGTAGATCAGTTGATGGCCACGGGCGTCGGCCAGCAGGGTCTGGTATTCGGCCAGCGGCAGGTTCATGGCCTGAGCCATTTCGATTTCGTTCGGGGCGCGACCCAACTGGTGTTCCAGCTTGACCAGGGCGCGTTCGATATCGCGCATCGATTTGCGGATATGCCGGGGCAGCCAGTCGGCCTCGCGCAGCTCGTCGAGCATGGCGCCACGGATGCGCTGGCTTGCATAGGTCTCGAACTGGGCACCGGCGGCCGGATCGAAATTGCGCGCGGCCTCCATCAAGCCGATCAGGCCGGCCTGGATCAGGTCATCGACTTCGACGCTGGCGGGCAACTTGGCGATCATATGGTAGGCCAGCCGCTTGACCAGCGGGGCATGGGTACGCACGCGCTCTTCCACCGGATCGGTGGCGTTCTGCCGATACATGCCAAGGGCGCGCGGAGAAGGCATCGTTTGCGGTACGGGAAGAAGATGTTGTCTTAAGTTTATGCACCAGCATGGCGGGTTTGACCAGCTCGGCACGGCAGACCTGAGAATGCCCGAGCGGGTGTGGGGAAAAGCATTGAAGCCGAATGTTTATATTTCTATAAATATTCAGCTTCTTGTCTTGCAGAGGGTTGGCAGAAATGTTTCCAGCTAGGGGAATTCCCGGCTCCACAAAAAAACCGGTGCAGGGACTGGGTAAGGGAATCTCGGAATGTCAGTATTTGATCTCGACCGAACCGTCGGCGCGGGCAATCCCTTGCACGACGGCACCCGAATTCATCCGCACGCTGACCTGCTGGCCTTCGGCGGCATTGGCCAGGGCGCGGCCCTCGGTGGCGACCTCGAAGCCGCTGCCATGGGCGATGACCCGGACAAAGTCATTGGCCCGTACCGCAAACGAGGCGCGCAGCATCTCGGCCCGCAGCGGCGCGCCGGCCGGGGCGCCGCCCACCAGATTGCGGCCGATGGCCTGGGCCGGGTCGGCAATCACATTGCCGCTGATCTGGCTCAGATCGCCGCTGCGTTTTTCGAGGTCGGCGGCGCTGATTTCATGACCGGCCGGCAGCGGCCGGGCCGTTACCCAGTATTCGCTCTGGATCGAGACCGCCACCGGTACGCTGACCGTCCAGCGTGCGCCCTTGACGCAGCGCACGCTGACGCTGGTATTGCCAAGCAGACGGCTGCCCTTGGGCAATTGTGGGTCGAGCTGGGCGCAGGCGGCCAGCTGGAGCCGGTTGTCGAGCCGGCCGAGCTGGAAACTGGCACGTTCGCCATAGCTGGCGAGCTGGGCCTGGACAAATTGACGGACAACCTCGTTGATCGCTTCAAGACTCTGCCGTTCGGCAGCCTGGCCGGGCAGCGCCAGCAAGGTGGCGAGCAGGCTGCAACAAAGGGCGGGAACACATCGACGCGACATAGGCTGACAGTATGAATATGACGTTGGGCTGGGAGTTTGACGAGCCAGCCGTGGCTTGGCAAGTCTGTCGGGGATGTTTTCACCTTAGCGGCGGCGACCGGCGAAAGCAACGCCAGGCGGCGATTGGGCGCAGCCCGGCAATCGGGGTATGATCGGCGCTTTTGCGCCGTCTGGAATCTCCCCATGCTGGAAGCCTTGTTTGCCATCGTCGCGCTGACCGTGCTGCTCGCCGGCGCCATTGTGATCTTCCGCCTCAATCTGGTGGTCGAGACCCAGCGCGCCAGTGTCGAGGTACTGACCGCCTTGCTCGAAGAGAAGCATCGCGCCGTGTTGCAGGACCTACACGGTGGCCTGCACCGTCAGGCCGAGGCGCTGTCGAACGGTTTCTCCGATCAGGGCGAGCGGCTGCGCGACAGCCTGACCGAGTCGGCCGACCGGCTGCGCGACGGCGTGGGCCAGGCATTCGACCGGCTGCGCGATTCGGTCAGCCGCGACCTCAAGGACACCCGTCTCGGGCTCGAACAGCTGCGCTCGGCCCAGACCGAGTCGCTCCAGGCCGCCCAGATCGCCCAATCGGGCTCGCTCCAGGCGCTGCAACTGACCCAGGCCCAGGCGCTGTCCGACAGCCGCGAGGCGATGTCCAAGCAACTGGCCGAAATCTCGGCCGCTGTACAGCAAAAACAGGATCAACTGCGCAGCGAAGTGCTCGAGACAGTCGGCCGGCTGCTGGGCGAGCAGGGCCGCAGCCAGCAGGAGCTGCTGATGGGCACGCTCCATCGCACCACCGAGCAGCTGACCCAGACCATCACCCTGCTGACCGGCTCGGTCGAGCGTCGCCTCGATGCGCTGTCGGGCCGGGTCGACGAGCGGCTCGACGAGGGTTTCCGCAAGACCAACCAGACCTTTGCCGATGTGATGGCCCGCCTGGCCACCATCGATGAGGCCCAGCAGAAGATCGACGGCCTGAGCCGCAATGTGGTCAGCCTGCACGAACTGCTCGGGGATAAACGTGCCCGTGGCGCACTGGGTGAAGTCCAGGTGGAGCATCTGGTGCGCAATGTCCTGCCGGCCGACAGCTACGACTTCCAGTCGCTGCTGGCCAATGGCCAACGGGTCGATTGTCTTTTGCGCCTGCCGGAACCGACCGGCTATATCGCGGTCGATGCCAAACTGCCGCTCGACAACTACCACCGGATGGCCGCCGCATCGGCCGACAGTCTGGAACGGGTCCAGGCCAAGCGCGATTTCCGGCTCGATGTCGAGCGTCATATCGATCTGGTGGCCGAACGCTGCATCGTGCCGGGCGACACGGGCGACAGCGCCGTGCTGTTCGTGCCGGCCGAGGCGGTGTTTGCCGAGATCCATGCCCATCATTCCGAACTGGTGCAGCGCGCCATGGAACGTCGGGTCTGGATCGTCTCGCCGACCACCATGATGGCGGTGCTCAATACGGCACGCGCCGTGCTGCGCGATAGCGAGACGCGGCGTCAGGTCGAGATCATCCAGGATGCACTCGGCAAGCTCAGCCGCGAGTTCCTGCGCTTTGACCAGCGCATGAAGAAGCTGGCCGACCATATCCGGCTCGCCCACGAAGACGCGCTACAGGTGCAGACCACGTCGGACAAGATTTCGCGTCGTTTCAGCGAAATCGAGCAGGTCCGCCTGGGCGGTGAGGTGCCGCAGCCGCTGGCGGCGCTGGAGGTCTAGGCCGACCGGGCGGGTTTTGTATTTATGACGGGGGAATAGTAAGATGCGCGACAACTCCGTCAATTTTTCCAGAGGTACATTCCATGGCCTTCAAACGTAAAGCACTGCTGTGCCTGCTGGCGCTCGGTCTGGCTCTGCCGGCCTCGGCTGCCGTTTACAAGTGGAAGGATGCTCAGGGCAATATCCAGTATTCGGACACCCCGCCGCCGCCGCAGAGCAAGGCCCAGGAACTGAAAGTCAAGAATTCGGGCGGCGTCAACCCGCTTGAATACGCGCCCAAGGCCGACCCCAAGGCCGCCGGGCAAAACGCCGAGTCGGAAAAGCAGAAGCAGGCCAACCGCGAAGCCAACGCCGACAACTGCAAGAAAGCCCGGGCCCAGCTGAGCTATCTGGAAAAGACTTCGGGCCCGATGAATAAGATCAACGAAGAAGGCCGTTCGGTGCGAATGAGCGGCGAAGAACGCGAAGGCCAGCTCAAGCAGCTGCGCGACCAGATCAGCCAGTTCTGTAGCTGATCCTGCCAATCGATCACCACGGCGCCCATGCGGCGCCGTTTTCATTTGGCTGGGCCGCAAGGCGTCCTGGTCTTCTTGCCGGGCTTGCTGGCCTCCTCGGCAGGTCTGGCTGCGGACACCAGGACGGGCAGAGCCGCAAAGGGGGCGACAGGCGCGGCCATCGTTTACAATCGCCACTTTTGTCCACTTAGCCGTTGCCGTGCGCCTGACCCATATCAAACTGGCCGGATTCAAGAGCTTTGTCGATCCGACCGCCATCCCGGTGCCGGGCCAACTGGTGGCCGTGGTCGGCCCCAATGGCTGCGGCAAATCCAATGTGATCGACGCCGTGCGCTGGGTGCTGGGCGAATCGTCCGCCAAGCAGTTGCGCGGCGAGTCGATGCAGGATGTGATCTTCAACGGCTCGACCGGCCGCAAACCCGTCTCGCGCGCCTCGGTCGAGCTGGTGTTCAACAATGCCGAAGGTCGTGCCGCCGGCCAGTGGTCCACCTTCGCCGAAATCTCGATCAAGCGGATCCTGACCCGCCAGGGCGAGTCGTCCTACTTCATCAACAATATCCAATGCCGCCGCCGCGATATTGCCGACCTGTTCCTCGGTACCGGGGTCGGGACGCGCGGTTATGCGGTGATCGAGCAGGGCATGATCTCGCGGATCATCGAAGCCCGGCCCGAAGAGCTGCGCGCCTTTCTCGAAGAGGCGGCCGGCATTTCCAAGTACAAGGAACGGCGGCGCGAAACCGAAAGCCGCCTGACCGACACCCGCGACAATCTGGCCCGAGTCGACGATATCCGTCAGGAGCTGGAACAGCAGCTGGCGCGTCTGGCCTCGCAGGCCGAGGTGGCGAGCCGCTACCACGAGATGAAGCGGTCGGTGGTGGAAAAGCAGAACCTGCTTGCGCTGCAACGCAAATTCGACGCTGCCCGCGATGAAGAGAAGGCGCGGCGCGATATGAGCGCGACCCAGAACGAGATCGAAGCGCTGACTGCCCGGGTGCGCGAGGCAGAAGCCGAGATCGAGCGGCTGCGCGAAAGCCATTACGACGCCCACGATGCGGTGCAACGCAGCCAGACCGAATGGGCCGATGCCAATGCCCGGGTGGCCAAGCTTGAGCAGCAGTTGCTCCATCTGCGCGAGACGCGGCAGCGCCTCAGTCAGCAACTGGCGCAGGCCAAGGCCCAACTCGAACAGAACGCCCGCTCGCGCACCGATCTGGACGGCGAGCGCGAGCAATGGCAGCAGCGGCTCGAAGACGCCACGCTGGCCCAGGAAGACGGACAGATCGCGCTATTGGACGAGCAGACCGAACTGCCCCGGCTCGAAGCGCACTACAAGGCGTGCGACGAGTCCTTGCAGACGGCGCAGCTTGCCCTGTCGCAAGCGCGCCAGGGACGCCAGCTGGCCGAACAGCAGCTTCAGCATCTGGAACGCAGTCTCAACCAGCTGCGCCAGCGTCGTGACCGGCTCGAAGCCGAAGCCGCGGCCTTGAGTCCGCCCGATTTGCCGGCGCTCGACGATAAGCGGCTGGAGGTCGAATCATTGAGCCTGGCGGTGGAAGACGCCCAGGCGCGTCTGGAGGCGCTCGATCAGGCCAGCCACGAGGCCGAGGCCGAGCGCAGCCATGCCCGTCACGAGCAGGAGAGATTGCGGGCCGAGCGGGCCGAACTCCAGGCCCGGCGTGATGCGCTGGCCCAGTTGCAGGCCCAGGCCGGGCGCGATCGGACGCTCGATCAGTGGTTGATGCGGCACGGGCTTGATCCGAACGCCCGGCTGTTCCGCCATCTGAAGATCGAGGCGGGCTGGGAGACGGCGGTCGAGGCGGTGCTGCGTGAGCGGATGAATGCGCTGGCGGTCGAGCCGGGCTTTGGTGCGGCGGAACCGGCGCCGGCGCGTCTGACGCTGGTCTGGCCCGGCGTGGTGCCGGCTGCGTCCACCACCTTGTCCACGGCCACCCCCTTGCTGAACCATGTAAAAGCCGACAACCCCGCCTTTGCGGCCGCGCTGGCCGACTGGCTGGCCCAGGTCTGGTGCGTGGCGGACGAGGCGGCCCTGCTTGCTGTCGCGGCTTCCCTGCCTCCCGCCGGACTGGCCGTGGCACCCTCGGGCCACGCGGTCAGCCGCTATGGCCTTCACTATTACGCCCCCGACAATGCGCTGGCCGGAGTGCTGCAACGCGAAAAGGACCTCGCTGACTGCGAACAGCGCCTGGCCGGCGTCGAGGCGGCGCTGGCGGCGGCGGCTACGGCCCTGTTGACGGCTGAGCGAACCCTGGGCGAGCGCCACGCCGAACTCAAACACGCCCGCCAGCGCTTTGACGCCCTGCGCGGCCAGCGCGGCGAGCGTCAGGTCGAATTGGCCCGGCTGAGCCAGGCGGCCGAACATGCCCGGGTCCGTATCGAAGCGCTGACGGCAGAGCGGCAGGCCGTGGCGGAAGAGTTGGCTGAACTGGCGCTCGAAAGCGAAGCGGCGCGGCAGGAGCTTGAAGGCGGCAGCAACGGTCTTCCGGCGCTGGAGACGGCGCTGACGGCAGCGCGCGAAGCGCGTGGCGAGGCTGAAGTGGCCTTGCAGCGCCAGCGCGAGCGGCTCAGGGCGGCTGAGCGGGCGGCGCAGGAGGCCGGGTTCGCCCGTCAGGCCGCCACCCAGAAACTGGCCGAACTCGACCGTCGGCTCGGAGAGCTTGAGGTCCAGCGCGAAGAAACCCAGCTCCGGCTCGAAGAAGTCGGTTTCGATCTCGAAGGCATCGATGAAGGTGAATTCGATGTGGGCTTCCAAGCGGCGATCGAGGCGCGCGCCGAGCGGGAACGGGCGCTTGCCGCCAGCCGCGATGCGGCACAGACGCTGAGCAACGCGCTGCGTGAGGCCGAACTGGGCCGCCAGCAGCTGCAGGAAGCCTTCGAGCCGCTGCGCGAGCGACTCGGTGAACTGAAACTGAAGGAGCAGGAAGCCCGACTTGCCGTCGAGCGCTTTGCCCAGGAATTGACCGAAGCGGGCGCCGATGAGGCGGCATTGCGGCCCTTGCTGGGCGAGGGACTGAAAATCCAGGCGCTGGTCGGTGAGATCGGCCGGCTGACCCAGGCGATCAATAGCCTAGGCAACGTCAATCTGGCGGCATTGGAGGAGCTGGAGACGGCCCGGGAGCGCAAGACCTATCTCGATGCGCAGGCGGCCGATCTGGTCGAGGCGATGGAAACCCTCGAAGGCGCCATCCGGCGTATCGACCGCGAAACCCGCGCCATGCTGCAAAGCACTTTCGATCAGGTCAACGCGAGCTTGCAGGAGCTGTTTCCCACCCTGTTTGGCGGCGGGCATGCCGAACTGATCCTGACCGGCGACGAAATCCTCGACGCCGGTATCCAGATCATGGCGCAGCCGCCCGGCAAGAAGAACAGCACCATCCATCTGCTGTCGGGCGGCGAAAAGGCGCTGACCGCACTGAGTCTGGTGTTTTCGCTGTTCCGGCTCAACCCCGCGCCGTTCTGCCTGCTCGACGAGGTCGATGCGCCGCTCGACGACGCCAATACCGGCCGTTTCTGCGAAATGGTCAAGCGGATGGCCGAACGCACCCAGTTCCTCTATATCAGCCACAACAAGATCACCATGGAAATGGCCGACCAGCTGATCGGCATCACCATGCAGGAACAGGGGGTGTCGCGCGTGGTGGCAGTCGATATCGCCGCGGCGTTGGCGATGCGCGAGGGGGCAGAGGCTTAGGGGGGAATTAAAATATCCAGCAAAATTTTTGCTAGATATGGGGCGGAATACATTCAGAAATGAAAGATTTTATCTGTTCGGCCCACGGCGCCCGCCGCTCGGCTGAGCGGCGGGGCAGCGAGGGTGCCTAGCGGACGATCTTGAAGGTGCGCGGCATCGGGGCCGAGGAATTGGCACCGAACCAGCGATCGAAGATCTTGGCGGCTTCGCCGCTGGTTTCGGCCTCGACCAGGCTGTCGTTGATCTGCTTTTGCAGCGACTTCTCGCCCTTGCGGATACCGACTGCCAGGGCTTCCGAGGCGATCGGCACATCGGCCAGCTCAAACTCATTGCGGTTGGCCATCTTGTTGAGATTGCCCTGTACCGTGGCTTCGGGGCCGGATACCGCTTCGCACTTGCCTTCCTTCATGGCATTGAAGGCTTCGGCGTAATCGGGCAGCTGAACCACTTTGACGGTCTGGGAGATTTCCTGCAAATGACCGGCATTGGTCGAGCCCTTGGGCACGCAGATGGTCATCTGGTCGAGCTGGAGCAGGTCCTTGAAGCGACCCTTGCGGGCGACCAGCTTATGGGTGGAGACGAAATAGCCGAGGCTGAAATCGATTTCCTTTTCCCGGTCGCGGGTCTTGGCCAGCGAAGCGATCAGGATATCGACGCGGCCTTCCTTGAGCGAAGGCAGGCGATCGGCCGGATCGACCGTCTTGAACACCGGCTTGAGGCCGAGCTTGCTGGCGATATAGCGGGCGAAGTCGATATCGTAGCCCGACACCGTGGCGCGGTTTTTGTCGTAGAAGCTAAAGGGCGGCGAGCTGTCGCGGACGCCGATCACGATTTCACCCTTTGCCTTGATCTTGTCCCAGTCGTCGGCCTGAACGCCAACGCTGGTCAGGGCCAGGGTCATGAGGAGGGAGAGGGTCGCGTTGTTCATGGATTATTCTCGTGGGGATGCGGACAGGAACAATGCCCAGCGTAGACGAGCAGCCGGGCCGTCGACAAAGGAGATTCGTCGCCGGCGCGCATTCTATGCGTGCAGCATTCTTTATGCAAATCAAATGTTTGCACGACAGTTGGTGTTTCCGGCGGGTTTCGCTGGCGTGAAAACGGCGACGTCACCCCAAGATTTATCGTATCGTGCCAGCTTGCTAGAATCGCCGCTCCGCTGTCGCGGCCATAATCAAAACCTTCTGGAGTTTCGTCATGCTCACCGTGTACAACACCCTCGCCCGAGAAAAGCAAGTCTTTACCCCCATCGAACCCGGCAAGGTGCGCATGTACGTCTGTGGCATGACCGTTTATGACCTCTGCCATATCGGTCATGCCCGTATGCTGACTGCCTTCGATCTGGTGGCGCGCTGGCTGCGGGCCTCGGGTTACGACGTGACCTATGTGCGTAACATCACCGATATCGAAGACAAGATCATCAAACGCGCCAGCGAGCAGGGCATTACGGCCGAAGAGCTGGTCGAGCGCACCGTTGCCGATATGCACGCCGATCTGGCCCATCTGGGCCTGCTGCCGCCCACCCACGAGCCGCGTGCTACCCGCCATGTGGACGGCATGATATCCATGATTGAAAAACTGATCGCCCAGCAGCGCGCCTATGCCGCTGACAATGGCGATGTCTACTACGCCGTGCGTGAATTCCATGGCTACGGCAAATTGTCGGGCAAGTCGCTCGACGATCTGCGCGCTGGTTCGCGCGTGGGCATCGACAGCAACAAGCGCGATCCGCTCGACTTCGTGCTGTGGAAGTCGGCCAAGCCGGGTGAGCCGCAATGGCCCTCGCCCTGGGGGCCGGGCCGGCCTGGCTGGCATATCGAGTGCTCGGTGATGTCGGAATACCATCTGGGCCATCATTTCGATATCCACGGTGGAGGGGAGGACCTGCAATTCCCCCATCACGAGAACGAAATCGCCCAAAGCGAAGGTTGCCACAACCATACCTACGTCAATTACTGGCTGCACAACGGCTTCTTGCAGTTCGACGGCGAGAAGATGTCGAAGTCGCTTGGCAACTTCTTCACCATCCGCGATGTGCTCCAGCATTTCGACGGCGAAGCGGTGCGGATGCTGCTGATCCGCGCCCATTACCGCAGCCCGATCAACTACTCTGAAGAGCTGTTGCGCGATGCCAAGCATTCGCTCGAGCGGCTCTATACCGCGTTGAAGAACCACCCGCCGCTGGTGCGCGAGGCCATCGACTGGAACGAGGAATACGCCAACCGTTTCAAGTCGGCGATGGATGATGATTTCAACTCGTCCGAGGCGATTGCCGTGCTGTTCGAGCTGGCCAGCGAAGTCAATCGCACCGGTTCTGCCCATCTGTCGGGCCTGCTCAAGGCGCTCGGTGGCATCCTCGGCATCTTGCAGCGCGACCCGCTGGAATTCCTGCAAGGCGGCCCGGCCAGCGATGGCTACAGCGCCGAGCGGATCGAAGCGCTGATCGCCGAGCGGGCAGCGGCGCGCCAGGCCCGGAACTTCGCCGAATCCGACCGGATTCGCGATGAGCTGGCCGCAGCGGGCATCGTGCTGGAAGATGGGGCTGGCGGTACCGGCTGGCGTCGGCTGTAAAGACGGGTTCCGGCGCCTGCGGGCGCCGGTCTGATTTTCGGCCGCGTCAGGCGGCCGTACTGATACGAAGCGGTGGCCGGGCGGCCGCCGCTTTTCCGTGGAGAGCGAGATGCATAGCCGGTTGCCAATTGTCAGCGATATGGTGGCGGTGCAGGTATTGCGGCGCTGCGGCGAGCGTACCGAGGTGCTGCTGCTGCGCCGGGCACCCGACGATAGCCTGGGCGGTCTGTGGTGTCAGGTGGCCGGCAAGATGGAACACGGCGAGGCGGCCTGGCAGACCGGTCTGCGCGAGCTGGCCGAGGAAACCGGCCTGGTGCCCGAACAGTTCTATTCGGCGGATGTCTGCGAACAGTTCTACGAGCGCAGCCGCGAACGTATCGTCCTGGCGCCGGTGTTCGTGGCCTTTGTCGCCTCAAACGCCCAGGTGCGACTCGACCACGAACATACCGATTACTGTTGGCTCAATCTGGAACAGGCGCTGGCGCTATTGCCGTTCCTGGGGCAGCGTCGGGTGCTGCGCGAAGTATGGGAAGCCTTTGTCGAGCAACCGCCGCTCGCCTCGCTGCGTATCGATACCCGCGTTGAATGAGGAGGCGTCTGCGCCGGACGCTGCAATGGTGCCGATCGGTGCAGGCGGTTTCTGTCCCGGACGCCCATCTTGACCTTCTGATCAGACACAGCATCGAAGACCGCCCAGGCGCACTCGGCGTGAGGCAAAGCGGCGTACAGCCGTCCTGTTCATCTCCTTGCTACAACTGCTTATCCAGCCTGAGACGGTCAAGGGCCCCAGGCTTGATCCACCGTGCAGGTGCGGCTCACTTGGATGCCAAGTGAAAGGAAAATGGTGCTTAACCCAGCGCGCCGCTCTTTCTCAACACCTTCGCCACCGCTTCAGCCAATTGCCGATAGCCTTCGGCATTGGGATGGATCGGGTCGCTCTTGAGTTTGGACTGGCTCAGTATCCCCGCCAGCGCATTGTCTTCGAGCACCAGCTCATATTCTTTGGCCAATTCTTCATAGAACGGCGGGGTTTCCAGCCCGAAACCGAGCCGTGGCGGCGCCACCAGCACGACCGGCAGCTTGCGTCGCTTTGCCTCGTCGAGCATGGCGCGCAGATTGGCGATGGTTTCGCTCTCCGGCTTCTTCTGTAGAAAATCATTGCCGCCCAGGCACAGCACCACCAGATTGGGCGATACCTCATCGAGCGCCGCCGCAAAGCGGCCCAGGCCGTCTGCCGTGGTGTCGCCGGGAACGCCTCGGTTCTCCACCCGGCGGTTGATCAGGCGCGACAGCTCGGATGGGTAGCTGGTGTCGATGGTGGCACCCGTGCCAAAGGTCAGGCTGTCGCCAAAGGCCAGGATCACCGCATCCTGAGGCAGCGGTTGCAGCTTGACCTTGCCGCCGCAGCCGGCCAGCACCAGCAGCAAGAGACAACACATCCAATAACGCGCAGAAAAATGGGGCACTCCCGTCTCCTGTAAAGATGGCTTGATGATGCAGATTGTAGCCGGCGCTGTAGCGCCATGGTTTCAGGCTCGGCGCTGGCATCTGAACTGCCCGGCTCGGTAGGCAGTAGCAAGTAGTCCGCCTTGACGGACGAGCTGTAGCGAAGTCGGGCGCCAACGGTCCCTCGCTCGGGCGGTTCGGGGCTGCCCGCTTAAGGCGATGGGAAGGCTGGATCTCATGCTTTTCCGGGGCGTCCAGAGTGACTTCGCCTCGGACGCAGCCATTGAGCGGATTGGTCGCAGTGCTGGCTGTCGTGTCCTCTCTTGATGTTCATTTTTCATGAACAAGTTGTTGAGACTTGCTTGCTATCAATCGATGGGAGGCAAGTCTAGTATGCGTTCCATACATTCGAAATTTTGGAATGCCAACACGATGCTTACCTTGCGTAAATCAAGTGAACGCGGCTATGCCGACCATGGCTGGCTCAAGTCCCATCACAGTTTTTCCTTTGGCAGCTACCACGACGAGCGCCATATGCGCTTTGGCGCGCTGCGCGTGATCAACGAAGACCGGGTGGCGCCTGGAGCGGGTTTTGCCACCCATGGTCATCGCGATATGGAAATCATCAGCTATGTGATCGAAGGCCGGCTGGCGCACCGCGACAGCATGGGCAATGGCTCGGAAATCGTGGCCGGGGCCGTGCAGCGGATCAGTGCCGGGCGTGGCATCTACCATTCCGAGTACAACGCCTCGGAAGAGGAACCGGTGCATTTCCTGCAGATCTGGCTCGAACCGGACCGCCAGGGTCTGGCGCCGAGCTATCAGGAAGGCCGGCTTGGCGAGGGCCGCAATCAGTTGCTGTTATTGGCGGCCCCGGAAGGCGGGGCGGTGTCGGTCCATCAGGATGTCCGGCTGTATTTCGGCCGCTTTGACCAGGGTAGGGGGCAGACCTTGACGCTGGCGCGTGGGCGCCGCGCTTATGTTCATCTGGTACAGGGTGAATTGAGCGTCAATGGCGAGCGTCTATCGGCGGGCGATGCGGTCTTGTTGCTCGATGAGGAACGGGTGGTGCTGGAGGCTGGAAAGCCGGCCGTGGTGCTGGTGTTTGATCTGGCCTGAGGGCGGGGGCGCTGGGAAGCGGCGACAGCGCCCTGCATGAAAAGATAATTTATATTTTTTAATGGCTACAAATCTTGTACAGATTTTTCAGAAATCTTTCTTCTGGTGGTGGCGGGCCTGGGCTGCCAACTTTGCCCGCCATCGCGGCTGAGCAGATGAATATCGCCCCGCTCCCCCCGATAGACCGCCTCGATCTGGCGGCCGTCTTCCGACTGCGACAGACCGATGCGGCCGCGACGATCGCCCAGGGGGGGACCCAGTGCTTCCCAGCGTTGGCCGCCGTCGGTGCTGCGATAGAGTTGGGGGCCGTCTTCGGTGCTGATCTCAAGGGTCAGCCGGCTGGGGTGGTCTGGATCGGGAAACAAGCGCCGCAGTGCCGTGCGGCCGTCGCTGGGATCAGGCAGGCCAGCCATCCGTGGCGTCCAGCTGCGACCGGCGTCGCCGCTATGCAGCAAGGCCCGGGAACTCAGCCACCAGGCAGCGCCCGGCTGGCCGGGGATGGGGTGGAGTCTGAGGCTGGCGTCACCATAGTCGCGGTCGGCGGCAGGTGGGCTGCCGATCCGATAGCCTTGGCCGGGCAGGGCGACCACCAGCCGGCGCCAACTGCTGCCGGATGAGAGCAGGGTCTGGACCAGCCAGCCGCCTTGACCGGTCGGGTCGGCGATAAAACGTTGTTCAAGCAAGGTACTGCCGGCCGGCAGCGGGGCTTGCGGCAGCGGACCGGCGAGGCCGGCGGGACAGAGGAGCGACAGGGCCAGGGCACAGGCAGCAAGGCGCGGCGACGACAGCATGGATCCCTCCGTGACGATCTGACCTGAGCCATGATCGACAGTATTTTCATCAGTTTAGACGCGATCTTGGCCTTGCAAACCTGCCGTTGCAACAGCAATCGCTTCTAAAGCTGCGGCGGAAGAAAAACCGTTGTTTTTCCTGTTCTTAGCGGTCGTTGTTCGATACTGAGGAGAGGGGGATAACAGGCCTTGTTGAGGGCCGGCTATCTTTTTCTTTTTGTGGCTGTTTTTACCGAGAAATTGCTTGCGCAGGGGGGGGAATTCGGCCAAAATCCGCCCTCTTTTTTGCGCTGCGGCATCCACTGGAAACAGTGGCCCAACCGCCCGCAGCGCGAGTAGTGGAAGCCCGGCTGCCGCGGCTTCCAGTGCTTGCCCTACGGCCCAGGAGGCTAGGGGGGGAGGCGAACGCCGAACTCCGAGACCGTGTTAGCCATCGCCGCGCGGCTCGACTCGTTAATCCATCAAGGCAAGACGTTCTTAGACCTTCGGGTGTTGGGGTATCGCGCCGCGCAGACTGATCAGGTCAAAGCGGACGGCGTGGTTCCCTATCCCGGCTACTTGGGGGTGTGGGATATGTCCAACCTGGCTTCATCCAATCTTCTCCGCGCATCCAATGCGCAACTGCCGGTCAGCGTCTATTTCGACGAAGACTTCTATCGACTGGAACAGGAAATCCTGTTCGCCAACGGTCCCCGCTATGTCGGTCACGAGCTGATGGTCCCGGAAGTCGGCGACTATATGGTGCTCGATATGTACGACCGCGCCAAATACCTCAAACGGACCGACAAGGGCGTCAAGCTGCTGTCCAATATCTGCCGTCATCGGCAGGCACTGATGCTCGAAGGGCGCGGCAACGGCGCCGTGACGGTCTGCCCGCTGCATCGCTGGACCTACGACAACGACGGCCGCCTGCTCGGTGCGCCGCATTTTCCCGATAATCCCTGCCTGCATCTGCCGGAAACCCCGCTGAGCAACTGGAACGGCATGCTGTTCGAGTCGGGCCGCGATATCGAGGCCGATCTCAAGGACCTCGGTGTCCGCAAAGACCTCGATTTCAGCGGCTATATGCTGCACCGCGTCGCCGTCGATGAATACCACGGCAATTGGAAGACCTTTATCGAGGTCTATCTGGAGGACTACCACGTCGACCCGTTCCACCCGGGCCTCGGTCGCTTTGTCGAATGCGACGATCTGAAGTGGGAGTTCGGCCAATGGTATTCGGTCCAGACCGTCGGTCTGCATAACGAACTGGCCAAGCCCGGCTCGCGTTCGTATGGCGAGTGGCATAAACAGGTGCTGCGCTACTACCGCGATCGCTACGGTCCCGATTCGCTGCCGCCGCATGGGGCGATCTGGCTGACCTACTACCCCAATGTGATGGTCGAGTGGTATCCGCATACGCTGGTGATCTCGACCCTGCTGCCGCAAGGACCGCGCAAGTACATCAATATCTGTGAGTACTACTATCCCGAGGATATTGCCCTGTTCGAGCCGGAATTCATGGAAGCCGAACAGGTCGCCTACCAGGAAACCGCCGTCGAGGATGCCGAAATCATCCGCCGGATGGAGCTGGGCCGCGAACGGCTCTACAAGGAAGGCCGCAACGAATGGGGACCGTATCAAAGCCCGATGGAGGACGGCATGCTGCACTTCCATGAATTCATGCGGCGCGAGATGGGCGCCCATATCCCCGAGCGTTGAACCACGCCTGCTGAACCCAACAATACCGAAGGCCCGGCAATTTGCCGGGCCTTCGGCGTTTCAACCACGAGTGTCGCTAAGGATTTACCGCTGACTGCCTGCGCAGGCGCTGCTACTGCGACCTGCCCGGGTTAACTGCCCGGATTCCTTAAGGTTCGACCGACAAGCGCATGTGCTGCAAGGTATGTGCTTAATTCATAAGACGAATCTATATAAGTGATACGCGGAAATCCATCGACAGCCATGACCGTCCGACGGCCGGTCGGATTGATCGAACGGCTTACGCTGTCGCCAATGCGGATGCGATCTATTCCGCTTGGATTCCTTGATGGGGGTGTTCAATAAATAAAATATTAGGAAAAACTGCTGCTAGCGCTGGTGCTACATATAAACGATTTTTAATGAAAATGTTCATCTCATCTCCGTTCCAGGCAAGCCGCCAGGGTCGGCGTAACAAATTCATAGCCATGCGCCAACAAGCGGCGTGGCAGGACGCGCTGGCCATCGATCAGCAAGGTGGCGGCCTCGCCCAGCATCAGCCGGACAACCGAGGCCGGCAGCGTGAGCCAGGCACGGCCGCCGCAGGCACGGGCCAGTTCATGGGCGAATTCGCGCTGCGGTAGCGGCTCGGGTGCGGTCAGGTTGTAGATGCCTGCCATGGTCGGATCGCGTAAGGCCAGGGCCAGCGCGCCCAATACATCATCGATCCCGACCCAGCTCAGATACTGTCTGCCGTCTCCCAATGTGCCACCTACCCGGAACCGGTGCGGCAGCATCATCATTGGCAGCGCGCCGGCTTCGCCCAGCACCACGCCAAGCCGGAAGATCACCAGCCGGGTGTGCGGGCCGGCTGCCTGCTGTGCGGCGGACTCCCAGCGTTGGCACAGTTCGGACATGAATTCAGCCTGTGGCCCGGCCGCTTCGTCGAGCGGGGTGGCATCGCGGGCGCCGTAGTAGCCGATGGCGGAGGCGTTGATCAGCAGCGGTGGCGGCGTTTCACAGCGGGCGAGCCAGGCGCCCAGCTTCTCGGTCAGGCCGACCCGGCTGGCCAGCAGCTCGCGGCGACGCTTCACCGTCCAGCGCGGACCAAGCACCGGTGCCCCGGCCAGATTGATCACCGCATCGAAACGCTCGCCACTCGATAATTGCTCGAGATCGCTGATGGCACGCACCGCACCACGAAAGCGCACAGCGGTCGGCAGCGGCTGGCGCGTGAGCAGGGTGAGGTCATGCCCCTCGGCCAGCAGTGCCTCGACCAGCCGGGTGCCGATAAAGCCGGTGCCACCGGTGATCAGCAGCCGTTGATGGCGAGGGCCGAAATCAAGGTTCGAGACCACTGCCTGCGGCCGGGCTAGCAGATCACGCACTCCCCAGGCCAGCACTCCCACGGCCGCCAGGCTGAGTGCCGGACTGAGCCAGCCGTAATTGACCGGCTGGAGCGCCGTTGGCTGGCCGGCCCAGTCGGACATCACCGGTACCAGCAAGGCCACATAGGCACCCCCACCCATGGCCAATAGCAGATGCATCACCCGCTCGGTGGGGCCGAGCAATCGATGGCGGTCTTCTTCAATGAAATCGAGCGCGGTCAACCACACCTCGATCAACAGCACGGCCGCAAAGACCCCGGCCCATAGACCACGCCATTCGAGCCAGGCGATGCCGGCAAATACCACCGCGTACAGCAGCTCGCGCACGCCGTGGAGCCATTGTTCGCGCCGGGCGCTGGGACGCTGCGGCAGCTTTTCCTTGAGTTCGTGGTTCCACAGCACGTCGGCTGCGCCAAGCAGCGCTTGCAGCCATAGCAGAATCAGTAAGGGAGTCATGATGGGCTTTTCAACGCTTTAATCCGACTGACGGCGGTCATGCCGCCACAGCCATAAGGTGGGCAGGGCCAGTGCGGCGCAGGCAGCCAGGTCCAGCCATAGATGGGGGTAATAGCCGACCCGCAGCGATACGGCGATGTCCTGAATCGCCCATAGGGCAATTCCCGCCAGTAACCACAGCCAGGCTGCCGGATTGCGCTGGCTGCCGCCCCAGTGACTCAGTGCAAGCAGCCAGACGCCGATGTTCTCGATGGTCGGACCGAACAAGGCCACCATCCAGCGTTGCTGCGCCAGCGCTTCGCTGGGCGGTGGGCCGGACCAGAAGCGGCTCAGCACATCATGGTGGTACCAGTCGAACAGGCCGCTATCGACGCCGAAGGTCAGGACCAGGCCGCCGACGATATGGCCGAGTCCGGCAAGCCAGAGGCAGGACACGGCATAGCGACGTAAGGGGGAAGGCGTGGACATCAGTCGCTCTCAGAAAGGTTTGACGACCATCAGATAGAACACCCAGACCAGGGCCGAGAAGGCGGGCAGCCCCAGGAGGCACCACAGCCGTTCGAGCTTCCAGTACTGGAGCGGCAGCTCGACGCCTTGGCGCTGACATTGCGCGGCCATCCTGCTCATGCGGATTTGCAGCCAGACCACCGGCAACCAGCAGGCACCCGTCACGAAGTAGAGCACGAAGGACAGACTGATCCAGTTGAGCCCCCCGGCAGGACTCAGCATTGGCAGATTGGCCAGATGGACCATCCACAGCCCCGTCAGCGGCTGCACGATCGCCGCCGTGCCGGTAAACGCCCAGTCGGCTCGTACCACCCAGCGCGTCACCACCACGATGGCGTCGAGATTGCGGCTGCGGTTGGCCACGAACATATAGAAAGCCGTCCCGATCCCCGTGCCGAACAGGATGGTCGAGGACAGTACATGCAGCCATTTGGCGGTCAGGTATTCCATGGGGGCTCCTGGGGGTGATGCGGACAGCCGGTTGCGGTCCGCGATGATTGCCAAATTTCCTTCACTATGGCGTCCAAATACCCGACGTACACGGCGCATCAACAGCTACTGAGTGGTGCAGGACACTGTATTGAGTGTACCCATTGCCACTGGGAGTGGAGGCCATGGAGGAGTTCGGATAGGGGCTGATTCATTCGATGATTTCGGGTATTTTTGGACGACATTTTTAAGGAGAATCATCCTTGGGCGGATGGCTCGACCGCCTGCTGGCGTTGCGGGGCGACAAGGTGTTTCCAGATCGTCCGTCCAGTCCAGGCAAGCCCCAGCACATTGCCGCACAGGGTGATAAACAGCACCCGCCGCAGATGGCTATCGAGCGATTCGCCAATGCGCGGACCGAACAGGATCACCTCCGCCAGCGGCGCCAGCAGCATCAACAGGTCGGTGAGGCGCAGCCAGAAATCCACCGAACGGCCGCCGTTTTCGCAGCGCAAGCGCAGGGCATCGCGCAGCATCGGTCGCAGATAGGCGATGACGGCGAGGCTGACGCCGAACGACAGGACTAGGTCGAGTATCAGGGCAAGCATGGCTAACTCCTTAAGACAGGAAATAAGTGGGACCGGGTAATCAGGGTGTTTTGTTTGTTCGAAATTTCAGTAAAAACAGAAATATTCGTCTAAAAAAAACCGGCCGAAGCTGACACTGTTCTCCATCGCAGCGCCGGTAGCCCAGCCAGGGCGACAGGCGATAGCGGTGGCGGGCGACCCAGCGGTAGAGAGCGGCACTGAGCGGCAATACGGTTCGATGGTTGAGCCAGCGGGTCCAGCGCAGACGGCCGGTGAGCTGGTAGGCGGCAACGATGCACGGGACGCCGACCAGCAAGCGGCCATCGTCACAGCGGCCATGCAATGCCTGTTCAATGGCGATGGGGTCGAGGCCGTGGTGGTGGGGAACGAAGTCCGGTCGGCGGATATCGACGAAATCAAGCCGGCCGCTGCGGTCGAATCGGCGCAATCTGGCCATTTCGGTGGCACACAGCGGGCAGCGGCTGTCGTAGTAGAGGGTGAGTTCGGCCATGATGGGCGGCTCCGGATCAGGACTTTTCGTGGCTGTCGGCACGACGGCCCATCCAGCGCTGCACCTTGCTGCCGAAATGCAGCAGACGCAGCAGCGTCGCGGGCGGCAGGCGCCGCAACTCCTCGTAGCCCTCGGCCATCGATTCGACGAAATCTAGCGTCATATCGAGCTTGCGGCGGGCCTGTTCGCCCAGTTGCGGATCGTCTTCGGCTTCAAGCTTGCATTGCCGCAGCAGGGTCAGGGTCGGGTCGATCTCGCGCCGTTTGCGCTCCTCGACCACGGTGCGGAAGATCTCCCATACATCATCGAAGGTCTGGAAATGGTCGCGCCGGTCGCCCAGCACATGGACCACCCGTACCAGTCCCCAGCTTTGCAATTCCTTGAGACTGACCGAGACATTGGAGCGGGCCACGCCGAGGGTCTCGACGATATCGTCGGCATTGAGCGGGTGGTCGGCCAGGAAGAGCAGGGCATGAATCTGTGCCACGGTACGGTTTACGCCCCAGCGGGTGCCCATCTCGCCCCAGTGGAGCACGAACTTCTGCATGGTCGGCGACAGTTTCATTTTCCTTGCTCGGTAATTTCAGTAATTTCTGAAAATTTACTGATAACTTGTCGCCCAGTCAACCTTGACGAGACAATTCCGCTCCTCGCCTCTCTGGGCTTTTCCATAAGGACAATGTCGTGAAACTGCTCTATCTGCTGTGTATGGTCCTGGCAATGCCAGTGCTGGCGTCCAATGAGGACTATGAACGCGGCTACCGCCGTGGTTATGAAGATGGCTTCCGGGCCGGCACGCGCCAGCAGGTCGATGATGAGCGCGGCACGATTTCCGATGGCCGTCCGGTCGACCGGCCACGCCCCCCGGCCCGGATCACCGTGGCTCAGGCCCGTTATGGCTCCTGGCGCAACGAATGCGATGTGACCGACTGGGTGGCCCAGCGCGCCAATGGTCGCTACAGCCTGATGGTGCAGGTGACCAACGAGATGTGCGGCGATCCCGATCGCGGCAAGAGCAAGAGTCTGCAGGTGCGCTACTACTGCGGCGACAAGGAAAAGACCGCTTCCGCCCCCGAACACCGCAATATCTCGCTGAGCTGTCCGTGACCGAAAACCGCCGCAGCCTCGTCGATTCGGGGCCATTCTGGATGTTGACCGCCTCGACGTTGTTTGCGGTGATGGGGATGTTCGTCAAGCTCGGCGCGACGTTTTTCAGCACCGCCGAGCTGGTGTTCTACCGCTGCTTTATCGGTTTTCTGACCGTGGGGGCGGTGGTGGCCTGGCGTGGCGGCTCACTGCGCTCGCCCGTGCCGGGAAAGCAGATTTCGCGCGCCGCGGCCGGTACGGTCTCGCTGATGCTGTATTTCTATGCGATTTCGCATCTGCCGCTGGCCACGGCCGTCACCCTCAATTACACCTCGCCGCTGTTTCTGGCCCTGCTTACCACTTTCTGGCTCAGAGAAAAGCCGTCGGGCCGCCTGTTGCTGGCGATCGGACTGGGCTTTGCCGGTGTGGTGCTGCTGTTGCAGCCGACGCTTGGGCGCGATCAATGGTTTGCCGGCCTGCTCGGACTCGGTTCGGGTTTTCTGGCCGCCGTGGCCTATCTCAATGTGCGGCTGCTTGGCGAAGCGGGTGAGCCCGAGTGGCGCACCGTGTTCTATTTCTCGCTGATCGCGAGCCTGGCTGCCGGCGCCTGGATGGCCTTCGAGCCTTTCAGCCCGGTCAGCTGGGCCAATGGCTGGATCATCGTCGGGATGGGCGCCTGCGCCACCCTGGCGCAACTGGCGATGACCCGGGCCTACCGCCAGGGCCGGACACTGGTGGTGGCGAGCCTTGCCTATTTCACCGTCTTGCTGTCGAGCCTGATCGGCCTGCTGATCTGGCAGGACAAGCTGCCTGCCAGCAGTTGGCTGGCCGTATTGCTGATTGTGGGCAGCGGGGTGATGTCTACGCGGCGTTGAGAAGGTTAAATATATTATTTTTTCTTCTATATCGCTCCTGATCTTGCGGTGATTTGTCCCAATTTATTTATAACGACTTGATCCCCAGCGCCGGCCGTGTCAGGCTGTCGTGTTTTGCCACACAGTGGCCGCTTGTGGGGCGGTCAGCGCGGCCGATCATCGCGCAAGCCGCGTGCCCGGCGTATGCTTGAGCCGGCCGCGCGCCGGGGCACGCATTCCCGTGCTGCGCCCTCGGCGCTACAATGCCGACCCTGAAAATCGACGCCCCGCCAAGCGGGCACGCGGAGGGAGCCCATGAAGTTTCTGTTGAGCAATGACGACGGCTATTTCGCGCCTGGGCTGACCGCCCTGGCCGAGGCGCTGTCAGCATTGGGCGAGGTGGTGGTCGTGGCGCCCGAGCGCGACCGCAGTGGTGCCTCCAATTCCCTGACGCTGGACCGGCCTTTATCGCTGCGCCGGGCCGCCAGCGGTTTCCATTACGTCAATGGCACGCCGACCGATTGCGTCCATCTGGCCGTTACCGGCTTTATGCCCGACTCGCCGCCCGATCTGGTGGTGAGCGGGATCAATCACGGCGCCAATATGGGCGACGACACCATCTATTCCGGCACCGTGGCGGCAGCGACCGAAGCCTTCTTGCTGGGTATTCCGGCGATTGCCCTGTCGCTGGCCGGCCGGCCGCCGACCCATTTCGCCACCGCTGCCCGGGTGGCGGTGGATCTGGTCGAACGCTACCGCGCCCAGCCCTGGCGCGGGGCGTTGCTGCTCAATGTCAATGTGCCCGATGTGCCGTATGCCGAACTCAAGGGGATGCGGGTAACGCGGCTGGGCCGGCGCCATAAGGCCGAGCCGGTGATCCCGGCCAGCAACCCGCGTGGCGAGACCATCTATTGGATCGGCCCGCCCGGCGCGGTGCAGGACAATGGCGAAGACACCGATTTCTGGGCGGTGGCCGAAGGCTATGTTGCGGTGACACCGCTACAGATCGACCTGACGGCGTATCGGCAATTGCAATTCGTGACGGAGTGGTTGCAGGGGTGAAGCAGGATTTTTCCGGCATCGGCATGACTTCGGCGCGCACCCGTGCGCGCATGGCGGAACGGCTGCGTGGTCAGGGCATCCGCGACACCTCGGTACTCGCCGCCATGGGCGAAGTGCCGCGCCATATCTTTATCGATGAAGCGCTGGCCCATCGCGCCTACGACGATGTGGCCCTGCCCATCGGCCATGGCCAGACCATTTCGCAGCCCTATATCGTGGCGCGGATGGTCGAGCTGGCCGCCGGTGCCGCCCGCCGTGAGCGGGTGCTCGAAGTCGGCACCGGCTGCGGTTACCAGGCGGCGGTGCTGGCACGACTATTCAAGGTGGTCTACTCGGTCGAGCGTATCGGCAGTCTGCTCGATCGGGCGCGCCTGCAACTGCGTGATCTGCGGATCAGCAATGTGCGGCTGCGTCATGGCGACGGCCATAACGGGGTGCCCGATGGTGCGCCGTTCGACGCCATCATCCTGGCCGCGGCCGCGACCCATGTGCCGCAGGCACTGCTGGAACAACTGGCCATCGGTGGACGGATGTTGTTTCCGATCGGCGTAAATGATCAAGAAATGCGAATGATCGAGCGGTTCGAAGAAGGTTTTCAAGAAACCAGACTCGAAAAAGTCCGATTCGTGCCGATGTTGACGGGGCTAGCCTAGCCAGGTGTAGCCCAGGTAAAGCCCTAGTTGCCGGGCTTGCCTAAGATCAGCAAAACTGTCATTGTGGTGAAGTAGGCTACAGCCACTCGCTACGATCCATACCAATCAAAGAGGGAGTAACGAGTTGAACGTTCGTCGTTTTGCCGGTTTGTTGTCTGCACTGTTGATCGTGGCTTGTGCGCACGATCCCAACCGTGCGCCAGCGCCCATTGTCGACCGAACCAAGCCCGTTACCCGGCCGTCCTCCACGGCTCCCGCCGAGCGCGAAACAGGCGCTGACTGGCGACCCAAAGTCTACACCGTCAAAAAAGGCGACACGCTCTACAGCATCGCCCTGGAACATGGCCTCGACTATCGAGAAGTCGCCGCCTGGAACCAGCTCTCCGACCCCAATCTGATCAAGATCGACCAACAGCTGCGTCTGACCGTCCCTGACGAGAACGGCGACTCCGGCGTTGTGGTCAAGCCGCTCAAGCCCGAAACTGATGCCGGTGTCACCATCCGGCCGGTCAGCGACGGTGCCGTGACGCCCGCGCCGACCCGGCCCGATACGCCGGCACCGGTCCGGGCCGAAGTGGCTTATCCCAAGGCGCTCAAGCTGTCATACAGCACCGACGCGGCCACCGTGGCCCGGCTGGCCGAAGGGCCTGAACAGGTAGCTGCCCGGCCCCGGCTCGAAAAACCGGTCGAGATCAAACCCGTTGAAGTCAAACCCGCCGAGCCCAAACCGACCGAGCCGAAGCCGGTCGAGTCTAAGCCACAACCTGTTGGCGACGATGAAGTCGCCTCCTGGGTCTGGCCGGCTACCGGGCGGGTCGTGGCGCCTTTCTCCGATTCCAGCAAAGGCATCGATATTGCAGGACGGCTCGGACACCCCGTGCTGGCTTCGGCCGGCGGTCGGGTGGTGTACGCGGGTACCGGCCTGCGCGGTTACGGCAAACTGGTGATTATCAAACACAACAAAACCTACTTGTCGGCTTATGCCCACAATAGCCAGTTGCTGGTCAAGGAAGGGGACAACGTCAAGAAAGGAGACAAAATCGCTGAAATGGGGAACACGGACACGGAGCAGGTCAAGCTGCACTTCGAAATCCGGCGCTTCGGCAAGCCGGTCGATCCAACCAAGTACCTGACACAGTAGAACAGCCATGAACAATTCACTCGACACCATCGAAGAAGACCTGATCGACGAGGAAATGCTGGACGGTGACGACGAGGAAGCCGACGACGAAGTCGAGGCGCCTGCGGCCGAAGAAGGTGAGCCGCATATTCTCGAGTCGACTGGGGACGTCACGCAGATCTACCTCAACGATATCGGCCACAACGCCCTGCTTACCCCCGACGAAGAACGTTCGTTGGCTCGGCGGGTCGTCCAAGGTGATTTTGATGCCCGGCAGAAGATGATCGAGCACAATCTCCGCCTGGTGGTCAATATCGCCAAGCATTACATCAATCGGGGCATGGCACTGCTCGACCTGATCGAAGAGGGCAATATCGGGTTGATGCACGCGCTGGAAAAATTCGATCCCGAGCGCGGTTTCCGTTTCTCCACCTATGCCACCTGGTGGATCCGTCAGAGCATCGAACGGGCCATCATGAATCAGTCGCGCACCATCCGTTTACCGGTGCACGTCATCAAGGAACTCAACGTCTACCTGCGCGCCCAGCGCCATCTGGAAGCCCAGATGGGCCGCGAGCCGACCATGGAGGAAATCGCTCTCCTGGTCGACAAGCCGGTCGAGGAAGTACGTCGGGTGATGAACCTCAACGAGCGCATGGCCTCTCTCGATGCCCCGCTCGATATCGACCCCATGCTGTCGATCGGCGAATCGATTCCCGATGAACAGCACGACGGTCCTGAGGTGATTCTGCAAAACGCCGAAGTGCAACGCTATGTCCGCGAGTGGCTCAAGCAGCTCAACGACAAGCAGCGCATGGTGATCGAACGCCGTTACGGCCTCAACGGCTACGATATTTGCACCTTGGAAGACCTGGCCGCGCATCTGCAACTGACGCGCGAACGGGTACGCCAGATCCAGATCGAGGCACTGGAAAGCCTGCGGCGTCTGCTGCGGCGTCAAGGCGTGTCGCGCGACGTATTGCTCGGCTAAGCTGACATCCCGCCGCCACGGACCGTCCGGGCGGTCCGTGGCGATGGAAGCCTTCCTGGCTTTCCCTGCGGGTGTGCCAGTCATTCGGCTGGTGCTTCTTTTTTTCAGAAAATATTCTTGTTGTTCTCATATCTGGCACAGGTTTGGCCGGATATTTTCTATTTGTCTTCCGGACTGGTTTCCAGCACAAAGCGCGCCCCATTGTCGAGGCCCAGTTGCTTGACCAGATAGGGCAGTTGCCGCGCCAGGCTGTCGCGCAACAGCCAATGCGGGTTGATGATGAACAGGCCGCTGCCATGCATGCCAAAGCCATCGACCGAGGGCCGCTCTACCGTCAGCGCCACATGGAGCCACTTGACCGGCAACAGCTTGAGCTTGTCGAGCATCTGCCGCACTTCAAGCCGCTGCAACTGCGGGTACCACAGCACATAAACCCCGGTGGCAAAGCGCTTGAGTCCTTCCTGCAAGCCATCGACCACCCGCTGGTAGTCTTTCTTGTCCTCGTAGGGCGGATCGATCAGCACCAGCGCCCGCCGTGGCGGCGGTGGCAGTACCGCCTTGAGCGCGGTAAAGCCGTCGCTTTGCTCGATCTTGCTGCGCCGATCCTGGCCCAGATTGTCATTGAGCAGCTTATTGTCGGTCGGGTGCAGCTCAAACAGCCGCAAGCGGTCGGCGTCGCGCAGTACCTGGGCTGCGCACATCGGCGAGCCCGGGTAATGGCGCAACCGGCCGTCCGGGTTCAGCTCACGCACCACCTCGACATAGCGGGCCAGCGGCTCGGGCAGGTCGTCGCGCTGCCATAGCCGTCCGATACCGCCGGCGAATTCGGCATTTTTGGTGGCATAGCCCTCGTCAAGCGCATAGGCGCCGGCGCCGGCGTGGGTATCGATATACCAGTAGGGCTTGTCTTTCTGGTTGAGATAGTCGAGCAGTTCGATCAGTACCGAATGCTTGAGCACGTCGGCATGATTGCCGGCGTGGAAGGCGTGGCGGTAACTCAGCATGGTTGCGGTCCGGAAGAAGAAGCGGGCGGGGCGGCACGGCTCGGTCCGGGCTACCCGAACCGGGGCGAAACACGCACAATGGCGGTTTTCGCCGAGGCGGGCGCGATTGTAACCCGGCCTCGCTGCCTAGAACACACCCCCTGGTCCGTCATGCAAAAGAAACTGATCCACGGCTTTCACGCCGTTACCGCCCGACTGTCGCGCCAATCCGATAGCGTGCTCGAACTCTATGTCGCCCGCGAACGTCACGATCCGCGCATGCACGATCTGCTGAAGCTGGCCGAGCGGCAGAAGGTCCGGGCGATCCCGGTCGATGTGTCCCGGCTCGATGGCATGAGCGGTCATGGCCGCCATCAGGGCGTGGCCGCAGTGATCGACGCCGACCGCAACCATGTGGCGCTCGACGAAGTGCTCGAAGACCTGACCGAGCCGCCTTTGCTGCTGGTGCTCGATGGCATTACCGATCCGCACAATCTGGGTGCCTGTCTGCGCGTGGCCGATGCCATGGGCGTCCATGCCGTGATTGCCCCGCGCGACAAATCGGTTGGTATCAATGCCACGGTCTCCAAGGTGGCCAGCGGTGCCGCCGAAATCATCCCGTATATCACCGTGACCAATCTGGCCCGCACGCTGCGCGATCTCAAGGATGCCGGGGTGTGGATCGCCGGTACCGATGCCGAGAGCGAAACCGACCTGTTCCATTTCGACCAGACCGGTCCCTTGGCCTGGGTGATGGGGGCCGAAGGCCATGGAATGCGCCGCTTGACTCGCGAGCATTGCGATGTGCTGGTCAGCATTCCGATGTTCGGTTCGGTGGAAAGCCTCAATGTCTCGGTGGCTAGCGGCATCTGCCTGTCCGAGTCTCGGCGCCAGCGGGTACTCAAGGCAGAAGGAAAATAATCGGAAAAATGCTTGACGAGGCCCGGCTGCCTCGTTAATATCGCGGCCTCTTATGCCTCGTCCCCATCGTCTAGAGGCCTAGGACACCGCCCTTTCACGGCGATAACCGGGGTTCGAATCCCCGTGGGGACGCCAGATCAGAAAAGCCAGACCTGCCAAGGTCTGGCTTTTTTCATGGCTGATCGACGCAGCCTCGTGCAGCTACCAAGCGTCCGTCGAGTTCCGCTCCACCCGCCACCACCGCGGCAGCAGTTTCCTGACCCGACTGTCGTCATAGCGGTCATCGATCAGATAGACCACGCCGCGATCTTGCGGGGTACGGATGACCCGGCCGGCGGCCTGCACTACCTTCTGTAGTCCCGGATACAGATAGGCATAGTCGTAACCCTGGCCGAACAGCTGCTGCAGGCGCTGGCGGAATTGCTCGTTGATCGGGTTGAACTGCGGCAGGCCCAGCGTGGCGACAAAGGCGCCGATCAGCCGGCTGCCCGGCAGATCGACCCCTTCGGCAAAGGCGCCGCCGAGCACGGCAAAGCCGATGCCGCTGCCATCGGGGATAAAACGGGCCAGAAAGTCGTGGCGGGCAGCTTCGTCCATCTGACGCGACTGCGCCCAGCAAGGCAGCTCGGGCGCGAGTGCCGTCACGACCGCCAGCACCTGTTCCAGATAGGCAAAGCTGCTGAAGAAAGCGAGGTAGTTGCCCGGGCGGGCCTGATACTGGCCGACGATCAGCTCGGCAATCGGCTGCAATGAAGCGGCCCGGTCGCTGTAGCGGGTCGAGATGGCGCGCACCACCCGCACGCTGAGCTGTTCGGGCCGAAACGGTCCATCGACGCTCAGACAGGCCGTGTCCTCGGCCAGACCCAGCATGCGCAGGTAATAGTCGCTCGGTGTGAGCGTGGCGGAGAACAGCACAGTGCTGGCGCTCTGGGCAAAACGCGGCGCGAGAAACGGCGCTGGCACCAGATTGCGCAGACAGAACGTGCCAAGTGGCCGCCCGTCCGGTCCGCTGCGCAGGCTCAGATCGAACAGCGAATGTTCCCCGAATTGCTCGGCCAGCCGCAGAAAAGCCTGGATATCGAAATGCCAGCGCATCAACTCGCTATCAGGACCGATCGGTTGGGCATCGAGATGGTCAGCCAGCGCTCGGTCGGCCTTGTGCAAGGCACCCAGCAGCCGCGAAAGGGGTTCGGGGTAGACCTGGTAGTCCTGTTCCTGCGCTGCATTCAATTCACGCCAGGTGCGTTGCAGGGCATCGAGCGGTTTCTTGAGCGCAGCGGGAGCCTGGCGGCGCAGTGCCGACAGGCCGGCCTGATCAAGGGTGGTCGAATACATGCTGCGGCCGCGTTCGACCAGATTGTGGGCTTCGTCGATCAGCAGGGCGATGCGCCAGCCATTGGTGACGGTCAGGCTATGCAGCAGGGCGCTCGAATCGAAGAAGTAGTTGTAGTCGCCGATGGTCAGATCGGCCCAGCGAGCCAGTTCCTGGCTCAGATAGTAGGGGCAGACCTGATGGGCTTCGGCCAGCTTGCGCACGCTGGTCTGGTCGAGCCGGGCCTGGGCGACCGCCTCGGCGCGGGCGGCGGGCAGGCGGTCGTAGAAGCCGCGTGCCAGTGGGCAGGATTCGCCATGGCAGGCCAGATCGGGATGGACGCAGGCCTTGTCGCGCGCAACGAGTTCGAGGACGCGCAAACTCGGCAGGTCCGGCCGCAGCTGGGTGAGCGCGTCGAGCGCAAGCTGGCGGCCCGAGGTCTTGGCAGTCAGAAAGAACAGCCTGTCGAACCGCTCGGCCGGCATCGCCTTCAGCAGCGGAAACAGCGTGCCCAGTGTCTTGCCTATCCCCGTCGGCGCCTCGGCCAGCAACTGCCGGCCCAGACGGGCGGCCTTATAGACGGTTTCGGCCAGTTGGCGCTGGCCCGGGTGGAAGTCCGGAAACGGAAAGCTCAGCCCCAGCAATTCCGCCTCGCACGCCGCCCGGTGCGCCATCTCCTGTTCGGCCCAATGCAGGAAACGCTCGCATAGATCAGCAAAGAACGCCTCCAGTGCCTGCGCCGTATACCTTTCCGCCAGTACCGTCTCTTCCTGCCGGTCCACCTGGAAATACACCAGTGTCACATCGATACTGTCGAGCCCGTATTCACGGCATAGCAGGCAGCCATAGACGCGGGCCTGTGCCCAATGCAGGGCGCGGTGGTTGTCGGGCATGGCGTCGAGTTCGCCGCGATAGGTCTTGATCTCCTCGACCCGCTGCTGGGTTGGGTCAAAGCCATCGCAGCGGCCGCGCACGATCAGTGGGCCATGGTCGCCTTCAAGGCTGACTTCGCTGCGATAGCCGGCGCCGCGTCGGCCGGTGACCGTGGCGTGCCCGGCAATGCCTTCCTCGGCAGTCGGGGCCGGGGTGAAGCGCAGATCCAGATCGCCGGTCTTGGCGGCAAATTCACACAGCTCGCGTACCGCGACCCGATAACTCACGGCGTGGCCCACTCGACGTAGCACACCTGCACCGGCAGGCCATGTTCGAGGCAGTAATGGAGCCAGCGTATCTGGTTGTCCTGTAGTCGATCTCCCGGCCCCTTCACTTCGATCAACTCATAGCGCGACTCGTCGGGCCAGAAGCGGATCAGATCGGGCAGGCCGGCCCGGTTGGCGCCGAGGTCGTCGAGGATGCGCCGGAACACGCGTTCCAGATGGGCCGGGGCGATGCAGCGCAGCGCCAGTTCGAGCTTTTCCGCATCAAGCGCCGGCCAGATCACGAAAGGCGACTGGATGCCCTGTTTTGCCTGGAAATGCTCGCGGATGGTGGTCCGATGACGGCCGTCGTTGAGCTGGGCCAGACAGTCTTCGAACAGCTCGCGGCGGCGCTCGAGAAAGTCGGGGCTCAATAGATCGGCCGGTGCGGCGTGGAAAGGGTGGAAAAACGCACCCGGCAGCGGGGCAAACAGCGCGGGCCAGCACAGCAGGCCAAATAGCGCCGTCAGCAGGGTGTTTTCGACATAATGGACCGGCGCGTCGGGGCGATGCAGATGGTCGCGTACCGCCAGCTCCACCGCGCCAGCAGGACGCGGCAGCGTCAGGTGCGACTCGGGAATGGCGGGAAGGGTCGGCTCCTCGGGGCGCGGCAGACCGAGCCGGCGACACAGACGCGGCAGCGTGCGGCGCATCTGCTGGCGCTCGGCCTCGCTCTCCGGCTGCTCCCGGGCAAGCTGCGCCAGGGCGTGGGCTGCTTCGGTCCGCTCCAGCCGCTCCAACACCCGTACACAGCGGGCGCGGGCGCCGGGATAGGCGGCGTCGCGGTAGAGCTCAAGCGCTTCTTCGAGCTGGCCGCTCTGTTCCTGCTGCTGCGCCAGGCGAAACAGCAGTCTGGCCCGGCGCCGTTGCAGCCACGGGTTGTCGCTGACAAGCGCCCTTGCCGTCTCGGCCAGTGTGGTCAGCGGAACCCCTTCATCGAGCTGACGGCGGCAGTCGTCGATGGCCAGATAGCAGTCCACATCGGCCCGGCTGCGGAAACCGCGCGATTCGGGTGAGAGCGGCACCTTTTCATATTGGAATACCCCAAGATCGGCCAGCACGAACTCCGACCAGTCCTGCCGCAGATTGCCAAAGAACATCAGACGCAGCCGGTCGCATAAAGGCTGGATGGTCAGGCGGCAGACGCGATCGGGCAACGGACCCCACTCAGCGAGCGGACGCGCCTGCGGATAGTGCTCGCTCAAGGCGGCAAGCTGGTCGGCCTTGCGGCCCGGGGAGCGGGCCAACTGATCGCGGAAACAGCACTGCGCCAGTTCAGGCCGGGTCAGCAGGCTGAATAGCTCGGCCAGCTCGAGCGGCGGGTCCAGCTCGATCCAGCCCGCTTCGGCCAGTGGTTCCCAGGCTGTGGTGCTGGGGCCGATCTCGCTGTAGTCGAGCTTGCTGGCACGAAACAGCTCGCCTTTACGCATCACCATCCGCACCAGCAGTGCCTGGGCGGCTTGCGGCAGTGGCGGGAAACGGTGCAGGAAATCGCGCTCCGCTTCTTGCAGAAGATCGGCATAACGGCTGGCGACATGGTCGAGCAGCAGTTGGAAATTCTCTAGGTAATAGAAGGGCTTGGGATGGTCGGGGAGCATGGCGCAGCCACAGAAGATTCGCGCCACCATTGTCGGTGAGCGCTCGTTCTCTTGGCAAGCGCGGCGGCAGTCAGGCCGGGGTGGTCAGGACGGCGCTGTAACCTGGCTGCAGCACGACTGTAATTTCTATACGCTGCGTGAAATTTACAAAGCTGATCGGTTGGGTGGCCGACTCCTGCCGTCGCAAGTGCCTCTTCAGCGACCTGTCCACGCTGTCACCTCGGTTCGGACAGCGATCACTTCAAAGCCTTGAGCAACACTTCATCGCCTTCGACATATTTGCGCAGATCTGCCTGACTGGAAAACTCGAACAGTGAATAGGTCAATTCACACCCGTCTTTCGGGGCATTGAGCGGGCTGCGCGGGCACGACAGTTCGATGCATTTGCGCACGCCGCTAAATACATGGGTTGCCGGTTGCTCATCCCAATGAAACGTGCCCTGGCTGTCGCCCTCAAGGGACAGGCCGATGGTTTCGGCTTTGCTGTAGGCTTCGTCCGGCGTGTCGGCTTCGACCAGAAAGACCTCTTCCCAGGCGGGAAAATACGGCTGCGTCGCTGCCTTGAATCTGATCTGCATAATCAAATGCATGGCATACCAGGTCATTTATTTTTGCCTTTGGGGAAGTTGGGAAGAAAGCGTCAACAAACGCGGGCAGCAGGAAAATCTCCGGCTCGGTCGGGGAGGTAAAGAAGGAGTGATCAAGCTATGCGTAGAGGGAATGAATAGTTTTTATTTTTCGAGATATATGGGGGCACGCAGGTAATTTACTATGCGTAGGACGCATAGATAAGGCTGATGCACCGCTCCGTCAAACCTGCTGTACCCGCGCCTTCTCAAGCAATTCGATCACTTCGGCATCGCTGGTCTGGGCGAAATTGGCGTAGTGCGGGCCGACTGCATAGAAAGGGTCGGGCATGGCCAGACATACCACCTCGTCGACGATATCGGGCAACAGTTCCAGCGCCGATTCCGCGGCCACCGGCACGGCCACCACCAGACTGCGCAGCTTGGCTTTGCTGAGTCCCAGTAAGGCCGCACGCATGGTGGCGCCAGTGGCGATGCCGTCATCGACCACGATCACCGTGCGATCGGTCAGATCGGGCAATTGGGTGGCGCCGTAGCGTTGGCGGCGGCGACGGATTTCCTCCAGTTCGCGCTGGCGGGTCTGTTCCAGATAGTCAGGCGGCAGGATCGCGGTGTCGGTGCTTTCGTTGATCAGGCATTGCGGCTCGGGCAGGTCGATCACCGCGCCCAGTGCCACTTCGGGCTGGCCCGGGTAGCCGATCTTGCGCACCAGCAATAGATCGAGCGGCGCTTGCAGCGCCTGGGCGACCTCGTAACCGACCGGCACACCGCCGCGCGGCAGGGCCAGCACCAGCGGCCGGTAGGCAGCATGGCGACGCAGGGCGATGGCCAGCCGGCGGCCGGCATCGCGGCGGTCGATAAACAGGGGGATCGATTTCATAAAGCCTCCTTGCCACGGCACTTACAGACCGAAAGGATAGGTGTCGGGCACGGCACTGTGGTCTTTGAGGGTGGGGAGCGGCGTGACCGCCGTGGTCTGGTCGAACCAGACATAGGCATCGAACTGCTCGGCCAGATTGGCTTCGAAATAGTGGCTCAGCAATTCGGTGCGCGGCCGGTACAGCACGCCGATGGCCCGCTCGAGCATCAGCGGGGTCAGCGCCTGGCGCAGCGATTCGCGTTCGGGTTGGCGCCAGTCGGTCAGCGAGGCGGCAAAGCCGGTATCGTGGAAGAGACGCTCGTAGCTGTCGTAGCGCGCCGGCCGGATCAACATCACTTCCATTTCCCCATCCCATTGCGAGGCCGCTGCCACCGTGCCACGGTCGGTGCCGAAACCGATGGCCACCGCCGCATGGTTGAAGCGCTTGCGGCACAGCTCGCCGATATTGGTCTGGCCGCGCCAGCCCATCCGGGTGGCGGCGGCGTTGCCGATATGCGAGTTGTGCGCCCAGACCACCGCCTTGGCCAGCGGTCGCAGCGTCATCAGCCGTTCGAGCGTGTCGAACATATGCTGGTCGCGCAGATTCCACGACGGGGTCGAGCCCTGATACATGATCCGGTAGTAACGCTCGGCCGCCTGGACGATCCGGGCATTCTGCGCCGCATCGTGGAAGGCTTCGCCATCCTGGCCCATATAGTCGAGTCGCTTGGCCAGCAGGGCATGGAGCTGGGCCACCGCTTCATCTTCGCAGGTGGCGTGGGTGCGGCCGAAGGCGGCCAGACCATAGCTGGCCGGGTCGGATTGCCACGGCATCAGGCAGTCATAGCGCTGCCGCGCGCGGGCCGCCTCGCTGGGGTCGATCCGCTCCAGGTATTCGAGCACGGCGTCGATCGAGTCGCTGAGGCTGTAGATATCGAGGCCACGGAACTCCACCCGCGATTCGGGCGCCAGCGGGGCGTTATGGGTGCGCAGCCAGCGGGCGAATTCGACGACTTCGCGGTTACGCCACATCCAGGACGGAAAGCGGGCCGGACCCCAGCCGGCAAACGCGGTCTGGCGATTGCGGATATAGGCATCGAAACGCGCCGCTTCAGGCCAGTCGGCCTCAACGGCTACGATATTGAAGCCATGCGCTTCGATCAGATAACGGGTGATCAGCGCCCGGGCACGGTAGAACTCGGAACTGCCATGGGTGGCCTCACCCAGCAGCACCACATGGGCATCGCCATAGCGGTCGAAACAGCGGCCGAAGCGTTCAATATCGTCAAGCGGCGGCAGCGGTTCGGCCGCCCGGCGCAACTCGTCGAGCAGCGCCGCCCGATCAAGGCCGGAGACCACGGGAGGTGACAAGGTCTGATTCATGGCGCCTCCTTGGGCGGATGCGTACGCTGCGCAGCACAATCAGGCAACGGCGTAATGAGCGAAAAAACCAGGTCTACCAGATACCCGTGGCAAGCCTCGCACCCGCTCGGCGCCCTCTGGAAATTCTCGTTTGCTGTTTGCGAAATTCTCGATAGGAGAAATGGCCGGAAGAAAGTCTCCCGGCCAGCGAGGGCGGGCGTCCATGGCGGGGCTGGCCCCGGTCGACGCCAGTTGGAACGTGAAGCGTGCTTACAGCGTTTCCACCGCCGCACACAGCATGGTCTTGATCTGTTCGACGATCTGCTTCTGGGTCGCGCGGTCGAACTCATAGACCGCAGGTGTATGGATATGCCCCACCGGCAGCTTCAAGCCCAGCCGGTCGCGCAGCAGCACGCTGCGGTAGCTGATCTCGTTCGAGAGATAAGTGCCGCCCGAGCCGGCAATCGCGATCTGACCCGCGAGCGCGGCCAGGCTTGGCGCTTCCTGCCAGCCCAGATTGCTCATCACCCAACGATTGTCGTTGACCACATAGGGCGTCTGGACCCGCTGCATCGCTTCGGCCGGCAGGCTGAATTCGACAAACTCGGGTCCGCCGAGCGGCGCACCCCGGTAGTTAAGCGGCAGTGGATCGCTTTCGCTGCCCTGGGTGACGCCTTCATTGTCGGGAAAGCTGCCTGAACTGCGCCGTCCGCCCGGGAAGCGCTCCAGATCGAACGCCCAGCGACCCATGCTGACGGTGGCGACCAGATCGGCGCGGTGGCTGCGCAGGATCGGGCTCAGGGTGTCCTCGATCAAACCCTGGTCGAAATCGCGAAAACGCACCGGCACGGCAAACGCCTCGATCCGGGCGCTGCGCTGGCCGCATTGCAGGCGCGCGCCATCGAGCGCCAGGGCGGTGATGCCCGATGGGTTCATCTGGGCCAGATTGCCGTCGAGTCCAAACGGATCAAAACCGCTGATCAACACGCGCTTGCTGCCTGGCTCGTCGAGCGCCAGATCGTCGATGCCACGGCTACTGCGCTCAAAGGCCGCCAGTGCCCGCTGGCGACCGGCCTCACTGAGCGGAAAGGCAAAGCTGCCGTTGCGCAGTTGACGGGTGATGGCCAGACGGGTCCAGTAAAGCGGTCGATCGTCATAGCTTCCCTCCTGCCGCTGCTTGCGCACAGCCGCCTGCCAAAGCTGCTGACCGTTCCAGGCCGCCTGCCGGATCAAACCGGCTTCATTGCCGGACTGGCGCAGGTTGTAGTAGATCCGGCCGCTCCAGCCATCAATCGTGGGCTTGAGATCGGGCAAGGCCGCCAGAGCTGCCTCAAGACGTTGTTCCTCGACCGTGGCGGGCGCGGCCAGGATGGACGAGCAGGCCAGCAGCACGGCGCTGAGAAGAAAAGGACGCATGGGAGGGTTTTCCGCAGAAAGGGTTGGAAGGAAATCAACCCGACCGGTCTGAACGCTGGTCAGGGCGCCATCATTCTGCCTGGGGCGCCGACATCCGCTATAGAAAAAAACCGGTGTGTAGTCTGTTGAAAATAAAATATTCGGTATCAGTGTTGCTGGATGCGGCAAGAGAAATTGTACAAAAAGAAAAATAACGCCTTTTGCCTGAAGGTGCGGGGGATGGGGGGTGAGGAGGAAATGGAGAGAGGTGGGGCAGGGGGAGGGAAGATTCAGAGCAGAAGATCCAGAACAAATAACAAATAAATATGAAAAATATCTGCTAGATATACGGCTGATAAATTAAATAAATAAAAATATTATCCGTCATTCTCAGCGTCACAAACACACCGCTGTATCAGTCCTCACCGACCTTGCCATCACCACCACGTCTCCCAAGTGACATCGCCATCCCAGATCCGTGGAGGTGGACACAACAGGCAGTCGGCAGTCGCTCATAAAAAAACGCCCCTGTTCGGGGCGTTTTGCTGCGGTAGTGGGCATGGCCGGTCGGTAGGTCATGCCCGTCGCTGAGCGGGCGAAACCGCGCTTAATAGGTACGGTTCTGAGTACCGGTATCGCTCGGTTGAACCGTGACGTTGCTGTCCTTGGCGAGTTTCTGCGCCATGGTCAGATGGTGCTGAAGCGCCGGCAGCGTGCGCTTGGCCCAGGTTTTCATCGTGGCGTTCTTGCCGCTGGCGGCCTGGAGCGAGAACAGACTCACGGCATCGGCGTGGGCCTTGACGGCAACATGTTCGATATAGGCCTTGTCGAAGTCGGCGCCGGTGAGGCCGCTCAGTTTCGACATCACGGCCGGATCGGGTTCATCGCCGGGCGGTTGCAGACCGGCCTTGCTGGCGGTGGCTTTGAGCTGGCCGGCAACCTTGGTGTGGTCCTTGATCATCTGGCGGGCGAAGGTCTTGACCTTTTCCGAGGCCGACAGGGCGACGGCCCGCTTGCTGGCCGCGATTTCCGTGGCGCCCGACATGCCGGCTTTCTGCACGAAGGTCTGATCGTCGATCGTCTCGGGCGGGTTGACCTGGCTGTTGGGCGGAGGCGTAGTGGTGGCAGGCGGCGGCGTGGTGTCGGCTGCCTGGGCGGGCAGGGCAAGCGTGAAGCACAAGCCCACAAACAGGCCAATGATGGGTTGCATGGATTTTCCTTATTCGGTGGGAGGGCAGGGGAAACGGATTTTCCTCTGCAAATCATATTCCCGCGCGGCAAAGCGCCTTTCTATGCCAGGCTGCCGTGTGGGATGCAGATTTTACTCAGAGCCAGATAATTCTTGCATCGACTCAGTTCGGTTTCGCCACCATCAGATAGAACACTGCCAGAAAGGCGAAAAAGGCCGGAAAACCCAGCGCCATCCAGGCGCGGAAATAGCGCCAGTAGGCCGGACTGAGCGGCTTTCCCGTGTCAGCGGCCTGCCTGGCCGTATCGCGCAGCCGCATCTGTAGCCATACCACTGGCAGCCAGCAGGCAATCGCAATCGCGTAGAGGATCACCGACCACAGCAGCCAGCGGCTTTCCAGGGTGAAGCCGACCAGATGCATCATCCACAGCCCGCTCAAGGGCTGGAAGATCGCGGTGGTCGCGGTGAACATCCAGTCGGCGACCACCACCCAGCGCGCCACCGCCGCCACCACGCGCGGATCGCGGTCGATGGTGGCAGTCAGCAGGTAGAACGCGGAACCGATGCCGGTTCCAAACAGCAAAGTCGACGACAGAATATGGAGCCATTTGGCGATCAGGTATTCCATCCAGTCCTCCAGACCTTATTCCTCCAGATCGTGCAATACCCATAGCACCGCCAGCATCGGCAGATTCTTGAGCAGCGGCCCATACGGGTGAAACCAGAACTCGGGCAGAAACAGGCTGATCGTCAGCGTATAGAACAGGATCAGGCCGATCTGCGCCTTATAGAGCAGTCGCCGGCGCGGCAGAAACAGCATGCCCAGCCCGAACAGCAGATCCAGCCCCGCCGCCCCATAAAGCGCCAGCGGTCCGGCGGCACCGCTGATGCCGGTTCGGGCCAGCAGTTCGAGGCTGTCGGTCACTGGATAGAAGAAGACCGACACCACCGCCGTCACGATCCATACCACTGCCAGACTGAGCCGCAGCATGGGCAGCAGCAAGTCGAGTTGCGCCGTCAAGCGGGCTGTTCGCACCTCGCGTGCCGCCACAAAGTTGGCGGGCGGACGCGGCGGATGGCCCAATACGGCGCTGATCGGTCCGGCATCGGCATGGTTGCCACGCTCCAGCATCGTCAAGGTGTCGCGATCGAGTAAGGCGCCCGGCAGCTTTTCGCCCAGCGTGGCCGCCAGATCGACTAGGGCATTCGGGACATTGATAAAGCACCCTCGCCCGAGGCCAAGCGCGCGCCGCAGTGTAGCGAGATAGTCGCGCAGGGTCAGCGCGGCGGGACCGACTGCGGCGAGCCGGCGCGGCGGCGCTGGCATCTCGAGCAGCTTCACCACGGTGGCGCACAGATCGTCGAGATGTATCGGTTGGAGCAATTGCCGGCCCTGGCCAGGCAGTGGAATCAGCGGCAAGGCTGCCAGTGCGTCGAACAGCCGGGCGCTGGTGCCGCCTGGGCCGTACACCAGCGACGGTTGCAGCACCGTGGCGGTGAGTGGCAGCGACAACAGGAAATCGTCGGCTTGTTGTTTGCTGAGATGGTAGCGACTGGTGGCAGCGGCATCGGCGCCCAGTGCCGAGATCTGCACCACCCTCGGTACCCCTGCTGCCACGCAAGCCGAGAACAGGGCGCAAGGCCCACGCTGATGCAGGTCGTCGAAATGCTGCCCTGGACTCTCGCGCAGGATGCCGACGGCGTTGACTACGGCATCGAAGCCCGCCAGCCGCGAGCGCCATACCGCGGGGTCGTGGTCGCGCGCGAAGTCGGCTTCGACCAGTCCTGTTCCTGCTGCCGGACGGCGCGCTGTGCCGACGACTTCATGGCCAGCGCTGTGTAATGCGGCTGCGATGGCGCCGCCCAGAAAACCGCTGCTGCCCACGATCAATATGCGCATAAGGATTCCGGGCAATGCCCGGCCTGTCGTTCAAGAAGGAGGTGACGGATCATGACGGCTCTCAAAACCAATAGCTGGAAAAACGCACTGGGCCATGCCCTGCTATCCGGCGGACTGGCCAGTCTTTGCTCGACGGCCGTGATCGCACTGCGCAGCCGGACCGATGCCGGTTCGCTGTTTTCCGGCACCAATGCCACCAGTCAATGGGTATGGGGTGAGCAAGCCTTGCACCGGCATGGGTTCAGCGCGCGACATACGCTGCTGGGCTATGCCATCCACCATGCCTGCTCGATCATGTGGGCCACGATCTATGAACGCTGGCTGGCGGCCAATCCAGCGGCCGACCCGACTGCGGTGCTCAAGCGGGCCGAGGCTGTCGCCGCCATGGCCTTCACCATCGACTACACCATTACCCCGCCGCGTTTCCGGCCCGGTTATGAAAAACACCTCAAGCCCGCGTCGATGACCGGCGTCTATGGCGCCTTTGCCTTCGGCCTGGCCCTGGCCACCTTATGGCGGCGGCGGATGTTGCCCAGCCGCTAGGTCGGCTCAATCTACTGTCCATTCGTCTTCAGGATGGCGTGGATTTTCGCCAATCCGCAAGGTGCTTGAGCCGCAGATCGCTGCCAGCACCATTGTCTTCGTTCTTCTAACAGCTCGTAACAGACCTGATGCTGGCTGGCAGCCTGTGGTCTGGTCCATCCGATGGATCCAGCGAATTTTTGGACGCCATTTCTAAAGAAAATTTCAATAAGGAACTGATCCAATGCGCCAGACGATTGCGGGCCTTGCGCTCGCCATGCTGTGGCTGAGTGGCTGCGGCGAGAACAACACCGAGTCCTATATTCCCACCCCGGGCGCCCCCGAGACGCCCAAGACCCGAGTGCTCGAAGCGGGCGCCAAGGTCTTGCAGGAGCGCCGGCCGCTGGAGGCGGTCAGTGCCTATCTCGACGGCTTTCATTTCTACAACGGCGATATGGATGGCCAGATGGAAGCCCACCATTACGTCACGGTTCTCAACGAAGACGTGATGCAGGCCGTGATCTACGACGGCAATACCAGGGACGCCAAGCTGATGGGGGTCGAATACATTATTAGCGAGCGGCTGTTCCTGGGCTTGCCTGAAGAAGAGAAGAAGCTGTGGCACAGCCACCGCTACGAGGTCAAATCTGGCTCGCTGGTGGCACCGGGCCTGCCGGAAGTGGCGGAAAAAGCCTTGATGGGCAAAATCGTCTCGACCTATGGCAAGACCTGGCACACCTGGCATACCGACCGCGATAAGGCGCTGCCGCTGGGCGTGCCTGCGCTGATGATGGGATTCACCAAGGACGGCCAACTCGACCCGCGCCTGCTGGCCGACCGCGACCGCCGCTTTGGCATCGATACGGCGGCAATCGCCCGGGGCCGGGCCAGTTTGCCCGAGCCCAAGGTGGTGAGCGGGGCCGATGCCTGGGAAAAGGGCGAAGTGATCCAGCTTGGCCGGGTGGCCGGCGCGGGTGAGCAGGGACGGGGAATTCATCATCCGGCGACGGCAACGGGTCCGGGCCAGTCCGAACTGGGCCAGAAGGGCGAGATCGGCAAACAGGGGCGCTGAGTGAATCCCTTTCCATGAAACACGTTTCGCCTGCAGTCTTGAGCGCACTGCCCGCTTTATTCAGCCATCGACCCGTCTCTCGGTCCTGACTGAACAGAGAGGAAAAAACAAAGCCATGAGTAATCATGGCTTTGTTTTTCGGCCGGCTCTGCCGTATCGGTCAGAAATATTCGGCGCGGATCAGATCGGTATGGAACGGGGTAATGCCCTGCTGAAGGCTGAACACGGTATCGGCTGCTGTGGGGCTATCGACGATCTGGCCACGTGCCTGGGCATGCAGGCGAAACAGCGTGTGCAGATCGGGGCGCGGCAGTTTGTGCATGGCCCGCAGCATCAGCGAGATGCCCGAGAGATTATTGTGGACGTTATTCCAGCCGACCTGACCGGTCAGACCTATATCGGTCCAGATGATCTGCCGCTCGCTGACATCAATGATGAACGGAATGCACATCCGGGTATCGGCAGCGAGGTCGATGCGGTTCTCGACGGTCCTGGGCTCGAAGACTTCCCCGGAAGCGACATCGATCCGGGCCATCCAACCGGCAAAGCATTCGGGCAGCTCGCAGTAGGGCTGTTCGGTATAGCTGTTGAGGGTGACGACGACGAAGCGGATCGAGCGCTGGCTCAGCCGATCGAGGTCCAGATCGATGAATTCGGCTGCGCCTTCGGGGGCATCGACGATATCGCCGCTATGGTGGCCGCCGTAGCCGCGCAGATTGTAGTAGGACACGGTATCGCGATAGTTGAACTGCTCATCGTAGAACACGGCGGACAGATCGATATCGGTGCGTTCCTTGCCGTTTTTCCACCACAGGAACAGTCGGATATAGCGTTCATGCTCAAACGGCAGGCGACTGCCGCGCACCAGGGTACGCAGGGCTTTCGAGGCCGAGCGTTGGGCCAGCGGGGCCATAAAGCCGCTGAGTGCGGGGTCCAGATAGCACCTGCCGAGCGGCGTCAGGCGCGAGAAACGTTCTTGCAGCACCAATTCGATCAGGGCGACGGTCCTGGCGGCCAGGTCGGGGGAAATGCCGCGGCGGCGGTCGGGGATGGCAAAGGCATTGGCCATATCGCCCTTCGGAAAGAAGGTGCGCAGCGCAACAGGCTGCTGGCGATGATGGAAATGCGCATGCATCTGTAGGAGCACCAGCGTGGAAATGGCCGGTGCAATCTCGGCAAAGCGGGTCAGCACGGTTTCGGGCTGATCGCTGTGACGCAGCAGCAGATCAAGCCGACGGCCCATTTCGCCTGGGCGCTGGCTCAGCGTGGCCGTGGCGCCGGCAAAGTCGGCAGCGGCCAGTTGGCGCTCGACCAGGGTGTTGAACGAGGTTGACGGCAGATCGTCGCGGATATGCCGGAATGCCGCATAGGTCTTCGGAAAACGCTCGGCGTAATCGCCCGGATGCAGGATTTCGCCGAGCCGTTTCCAGGCTTCGCGCTGGCGCCGCATGTCTTCCGTCGGGTCGGCACAGTTTTCCAGCAATTGCAGCACGGTGCGGCGCAGGCCGCGCTTCATCGGTCGAAAGCGGGTGGGTTCGGCCAGGGAAATATCGCCACCGCTCAGTGCCACCACCAGACGCAGTACGTCGGTGGCGGTCTTGTGGTGCCGGAACAGAAAGTCCAGGGTTTTGTCACCCGGCAGATGGGTCAGCAGGGCGCTGCTGCTCAGGGCCAGGTTTTCCCGGAACGAGAAGCTGGTCGGCAAGAGACGGAAGATATCGTCGCGGTAATGGCGGATAAACCAGACCAGATCGTCGCGGTCTTGCTTCGACAGCGAGGCACGGCCGCCGGCCAGTCGGGTAAAGATGGCCTCGAATTCCTCCAGGGTGCCGAGATCGACTTCTTTCGGGGCACGGCCATGGAGCAAGGGCGGGTGCTGCCTCGGGCTGGCAGGCTGACGTTTCAGGGTGCGGTAGTGCTCGATGGCGCTGAGATAGAGCTCTACTTCATCGGCCACCATGACCTGCTCGGGAAAGCCCGGAAACAGCGGGCCATATTGGCGATGGCCACCGGTCATGGTCTGTAGGTCCTCGCGCAGGTTGCGCAGAAACCAGGAAAGCGATTCAGGGGTGTGGGTCTGGAGTTGGGCGAACAGGGCGTCGGAGAAAACGTAGCCGTAGAGTTCGATTTCGCGCTGTAAGGTCGCCACTTGCTGGCGGGAGGCGCTGCCGTTGCCGGCTTTCAGATACAACTTGCCTTGACGGCGCAGGAATAGGGTATTCATCCGGCCAGCAGATCCAATAAGACAATAAAAAATCGATCACCAAGAAATAAACAAGCCCGCTTGAATGGCGGGCAGTGTGGAAAGCGGGAACCCTACGATGTCGATAAGAAGAGAAGGAAGGACTCCCATAGCCACGGCCGGCAAGATAATGGCAACTCGGCAGTTTGGCAAGTGGGACAGGGAAAAATTTTCAAGGTGGCTTTCACTTGATCCGTGGGTGAACGAGGACAGTCCGGAAAGCAAAAAATCCGCCGTATAGCCATCTGGCCGTCAGCTGGAAAAACTGGCCTGGGTACACGCCTTGCACCGTTGGCTGCGATCAATGGCAGTGGGTGAGTGGGAGGACAGTGTGCAGCCCGAACAGAAATGGCCCGACACGATATGGGTGGTGCGACACGGGCAAAGTGCCGGCAATGTGGCGCGCGATGCGGCGGAGGCGGCGCGCTTGGCCATGATCGATCTGGCTGAGCGCGATGTCGATGTTCCCTTGTCGCGGCTCGGGGAGTCGCAGGCACGGGCGCTCGGGCATTGGTTCGGTGAATTGCCCGAAGCGCAGCAGCCGAGCATCGTGCTTTGTTCGCCTTATCTGCGTGCCCGCCAAACCGCCGCCATGCTGTTGAGCGCGGCTGGTCTGACGCCATTGCGCTTTCATCAGGATGAGCGTCTGCGCGAGAAGGAATTCGGCATCCTCGACCGGCTGACCGTCCATGGCATCGCCGCCCAATATCCCGAACTGGCCGAGCAGCGCGCCCATGTCGGCAAATTCTATTTCCGCCCGCCCGGGGGCGAGAGCTGGTGCGACGTGATTCTGCGTCTGCGCAGCGTGATCGACACCATTACCCGCGAATATCGCGGCGAACGGGTGCTGATCGTGGCGCACCAGGTGATCGTCAACTGCTTCCGCTATCTGCTCGAACGGCTCGATGAACAGCAGATTCTGGCCATCGACCGCTTGGGCGATGTGCCCAATTGCGGGGTCACTTCCTATCGTTTCGATCCGACGGCCGGCCGTCACGGCAAGCTGGTGGCCGATCTGGTGAATTTCGTCGCGCCGCTGCGCGAAGGCGGGGCGCCGATCACGGTCGAGCCCGATCGCCCGGTGGCGGCCAAACCTTGATTTCTCGTCCAGAAAGCCTGCTGCCATGAGCCTGATGACCGAGCAAGCGCTCGATGCCGATAGCCTGCATCTGCAACCTCTGCCTGAATATGCCGCGCATGGCGACAAGGAAACCCGTGGTCATGTGCTGGTCATCGGTGGCGGCCCCGAAATGCCTGGTAGCGCCTGGCTTGCCGCCATGGCTGCACTGCGGGCCGGCGCTGGCAAACTCACCGTGGCCACCGGGGCCAGTTGCGCGCCGGCAGCAGCCTGTGCCTGGCCCGAGGCCCGGGTGATCGGGCTGCCCGAGTGCGGCGATGGCGGACTCGATGTGATTGGCCTGCAGCGACTCGAGCCGGTTATTGCCCGCGCCGACTGTGTCCTGGTCGGGCCGGGCATGCAGGATGAAGAGCGTACCCGCCATTTCGTCGCCGCCTTGCTGCCGTCACTGGCCAGTAAGCAGACCATTCTCGACGCCCGCGCCATGGATGCCCTGAGCGCGCCCGGCGTCGTACCGCTGGCCGGCGCGACGCTGTTGACGCCGCATGCCGGCGAATTGGCCCATCTGACCGGCTGGAGCAAGGAAGACATCCTGGCCCGGCCACGCGCACTGGCCCGGATGGCCGCCGAAGCCTGGCGGGCCATGGTGCTGCTCAAAGGGCCGATCAGCTATCTGGCCCTGCCCGATGGCCGCACCTGGTGTCATAACGGCCATCAGATCGGACTGGCCACCTCAGGCTCGGGCGATGTGCTGGCCGGCGTGGTAGCGGGGCTGGCTGCCGGTGGACTCGCGCTGGAGCAGGCTGCCGCCTGGGCGGTCAAGCTCCATGCGCTGGCGGGGGCCAGGCTGTCCAAACGGATGGGCGCCGTGGGCTATCTCGCCAGCGAGATTGCGGCAGAAATCCCTCCGGCGCTGCACGATCTACAACAGACCCAGACTTGTTGTGGATGCGGGCAGGAGTAACCCTCTCTCCAGCCCGTCCATGGCTTTCGGTACCGTGCAATCCCCTTTCACATCCCGATATAGATTTCCCTTCCGATTGGCGTCGACAATGCGCCAGCTTGCATCGGGTGCAGGTTGGCTTCCTTAGCCCATTTTTGTGTCCGCAATAAGCTGTAGCAAGGCATATATGCTGGGACAGCATGCTGCGTCATGATTGCTGGAGTCGGAGATGGAATGGTTTTTTGGACGACTCTTGTAAAGAGAATATTGCATGGGTTCTCTCTGCTGGTGTCAGCGTGCCTGGATGCCTCAAATAACAGCTCGACTTCTTCCTGTCTCCTGACGTTTCGCCTGCTGGCTCTCGTCCCACGGCACGCTGCCTGCTGTGAAGGGCATATCTGGCGGATTTCGCGGTTTTATCGTTGTTCGATAGCTGGCGCGATCCGTGGCAAAAGCCAATAAGGAGTCCAGCCATGGCGGATACAGTCAGCGATTTTCTGGTGCAGCGCCTGATCGATTGGGGAGTGCGACGGGTATTCGGTTATCCGGGCGACGGCATCAATGGGATTCTGGGGGCGTGCGACCGGGCCAGCGACGCCATTGAATTTGTCCAGGCGCGTCACGAGGAAATGGCGGCGTTTATGGCCGTCGGCCATGCCAAATTGACTGGCGAAGTGGGCGTCTGTCTGGCGACTTCAGGGCCGGGTGCCGTGCATCTGCTGAACGGCCTGTACGACGCCATGCTCGATCATCAGCCCGTGGTCGCCATCGTCGGTCAGCAGGCCCGTGCGGCCTTGGGCGGCGGTTATCAGCAGGAGATCGACCTGCAAAACCTGTTCAAGGACGTGGCGCACGAATATGTCCAGACCGTCACCACCCCCGAGCAGATGCGTCATGTGATCGATCAGGCCTTGCGGGTGGCATTGTCGCAGCGCTGCGTGACCTGCGTGATCGTGCCCAGCGATGTGCAGAAGCTGGCTGCCGTCGAGCCGCCGCGTGAACATGGCACGGTGCATTCGGGCATCGGCTGGCAGCCGCCCCGGGTGGTGCCGCGCAAGGAAGACCTGCAAAAAGCCGCCGACATTCTCAACGCCGGTCGTCGTATCGCCATTCTGGTCGGGGCGGGCGCCTCAGGTGCCGGTGACGAGGTGGTGGCGCTGGCCGATCTGTTGGGGGCAGGGGTCGCCAAGGCGCTGCTTGGGCGGGTGATCGTGGACGAGTCCCTACCGTTCGTCACCGGTTCGATCGGCCTGCTTGGCACCAAACCGAGTTGGGAAATGATGCAGCAGTGCGACACGCTTCTGATGATCGGTTCCAACTTTCCCTATTCCGAATATCTGCCCAAAGAGGGTCAGGCGCGCGGTATCCAGATCGAGATCGACCCGCGCCGGATCAATCTGCGCTATCCGATGGAAGTCGGCCTGGTCGGTGATGCCCGCGAGACGCTGCGTCTGCTGCTGCCGCTGTTGTGGCGCAAGGAGGCGCGTGACTGGCAGGAAGAGATCGCCGCCCAGGTGACCGAATGGTGGGCGCTGCTCGAGGACCGGGCCATGCGCACGGGACCTCGGCTCAATCCGCAGCGCGTGTTCTGGGAGCTGTCGGCCCGTCTGCCGTCCGATGCCGTGATTACTGTCGATACCGGTACCTGCACCAACTGGTATGCCCGTGATGTCAAAGTCAAGCCCGGCATGCTGGCTGCGGTGTCGGGCGGCTTGTCAACCATGGGGCCGGCCATTCCGTATGGCATCGCGGCCAAGTTCGCCTATCCGGACCGCCCGGTCGTCGCCCTGGTTGGCGACGGCGCCATGCAGATGAATGGCTGCGCCGAGCTGGTGACGCTGCTCAGGTATTGGCGCCGCTGGCGTGATCCGCGTTTTGTGGTGCTGGTGCTCAATAACCGCGACCTGGGCCATGTGACCTGGGAGCAACGGGTGCTTGAAGGCAACCCCAAATTCGAGGATTCGCAGACCTTGCCCGATTTTCCCTATGCCCGTTATGCCGAACTGCTTGGTTTCGAGGGCGTGGTGGTCGATACGCCCGACGCTGTGGCGCCGGCGTGGGAGCGGGCGTTCCGGGCCGAGCGTCCCGTATTGATCGAGGCGGTGGTCGATCCGCATGTGCCGCCGATACCGCCCCATCTGACCTTGGGTCAGATCAAGAACTTCACCTTATCGATGCTCAAGGGCGACCCCGATGCCGCGGCCGTGATTACCACCACCGTGCGCGAAACCCTGGTGCGGACGACTGGCCGTTGAGCGGAGCACAAAGATGGACTGGGCCGAGCTGTTCGTTTTCACCGTGCACCCGTTCGAGCTGATCGTGCGGGGCACGGCCATGTACTGGTTTCTGTTCGTGGTGTTCCGCACCTTGTTCCGGCGCGATATCGGCGCCGTCACGGTGGCCGACATGCTGGTGCTGATGCTGATCGCCGATGCCTCACAGAACGCCATGGCCGGCGAATACAAGTCGATCAGCGACGGCTGCGTGCTGGTGTTGAGCATCGTGAGCTGGAATCTGCTGATCGATTGGCTCAACTATCGCTTTCCCGCGATCCGCACCCTGCTGGAGCCACGCCCCTTGCCCTTGATCGTCAACGGCCGCTTATTGCACCGCAATATGCGCAAGGAATTCATCACCCTGGAAGAGCTGAAGGCCAAATTGCGTGAACACGGCATCGAAGACCTGGCCGAGGTCAAAAGCGCCTGTATGGAAAGCGATGGCGAGATCAGCGTGATCGAATTCGACACCCAAGATAAGCCGACCGACAACTCGGGTAAGCCTGAAGTGGTGCCGTAGAGCGGTTTTTGAATAATTAAATATTTGTGCCATATGCGTGCAATATATGGTGCTATATATAAGAAAAAATAAATATTCCTTCGATAAATCCTCTATGGGTCCAGCTCCACGCCGCTCAGGACACTCCAACTTCTCTCGCCCACCTCAGTGCTTCTCCCGTGACCGGCTCGATGAGCGATCGACGGGGCTGGCCGGGGAAAGATCGGGTGGTGTGTCGGGCGAGCTGTTGATGATATCGGCTTCGTCTCCAAGGTTGGCCTCGATCATGCGGTCGGTATCGACTGGCGGTGCTTGAGTCTGGTTGGGCGTGGCGGCAGGGTGGGGAGTGGGGGTTGGCATGATGGTGACCTCGGACGGGAGATGGATAGCTTGCAGCAAACGCCATTCTCGCCGGGGCCGGCTGGCATTGTGTTTGCCAACACTGTTGCCGGATGAGCAAAGGAGTGGCTGCCATGAATCCCAGTATGACGCTGACCGTGATGGTGCTGTTTGTTCTGCTGCCGATCTGGGTGGTGGCGGGTCTGGCTGACTGGCTGTGCCATCGTCTCAACGATCTGCCCGGCACCACCGGGCCGAAGGAATCCTTGCTCCATCTGCTGTTGCTGGTCGAGATGGGGGTGTTGCTGCTGGCTGTGCTGCTGTTTGAATTCCGCGCCATTGTCTTGCTGGTGGCGCTGCTGACCTTCCTGCTTCATGAAGCGACGACGATCTGGGATTTAAGCTATGCCTCGGCCAGACGACGGATTCCGCCGCTGGAGCAACATATCCACAGCGTGCTGGAGATGTTGCCGCTGGCCATCATCCTGGTTGGTGCTGCGCTCTATCCGGAGGCGGTGCTGGCTCTGGCTGACCGGACCGATCAACCGGGCCAGTTCGATCTGGTTCTGAAGGAGCAGCCGCTGCCTGCCTTCTATGTCACCACAGGCTTGGGCGTGGCGGGCATTCTGGCTTTTCTGCCCTATCTGGAAGAGTTGTGGCGCGCCTATCGTCATCGACTGCTGCAGAATCGGGCGCTACAGGCCAACCGGGCCTTTCTGCTGCATCAATGAGCCTGCCTGCGCTTTGGCAAATTCGGCTGGGCCAATGAAAAATCTACAGCCCATCACCGCCTGTTCCGCTCAGCGGGCCTCTGTGTTCAGCACAGCTTGTCTGGCACTGCCATCCTGGACACGCCGAGCCATGGGTATCGGTCTCGGCGGCCAGCCTTCGCCTCCGGCAAGCGTCCTCGCCCACTGAGACCGCCATCGGGCCAAGGCATACGGTTTGCCCCTTTGCTCGCGCTGTGTCCGTTTTCGGATCAGCTTCGCGTGGAAAGGAACCTGCGTTGTCGTTTGATCCCTTTATCCTGTCTCGGCTGCAATTTGCGGCCAATATCAGCTTCCATATCCTGTTTCCCACCATCACGATCGGCCTGGCTTGGGTGCTGGTGTATTTCAAGCTGCGCTACCGTCACAGCGGCGAAGAACGCTGGATGCTTGCCTATGGCTTCTGGGTCAAGGTCTTTGCGCTCAGCTTCGGTCTGGGGGTGGTGAGCGGTGTCACCATGAGTTTCCAGTTCGGCACCAACTGGCCAGGTTTTATGGACTTCGCCGGCAATATCGCCGGGCCATTGCTCGCTTATGAAGTGCTGACGGCCTTTTTTCTGGAGGCCACGTTTCTTGGCATCATGCTGTTCGGCAGCCGGCGGGTCAGCCCGGCGGTACATACCGGGGCCACGATCCTGGTGGCTGTCGGCACCACGCTGTCGGCGTTCTGGATTCTGGCGCTCAATTCCTGGATGCAGACCCCGGCTGGTTATGCCCTGATCGATGGTCGGCTGCATGGGGTGGACTGGCTGGCGGTGATCTTCAATCCCTCGTTTCCCTACCGGCTGGTCCATACGCTGATCGCCTCGGGCCTGACCGTGGCGTTCTTGCTGGCCGGTATATCGGCCTATCGCTGGCTGCGCGGCGACCGTTGCCTGGAAATGGCAGCAGGGCTGCGCACGGGGGTTTATCTGGCAGCGATGCTGATTCCGCTCCAGATCATCGCGGGCGACCTGCATGGTCTCAATACCCTGCGCCATCAGCCCGCCAAGATTGCCGCAATGGAAGGCATCTGGACCACCGGTCGCGGTGTTCCCGCCGTGCTGTTCGGCTGGCCCGACGAGATCGAGAAGAAGACCTACGGTGAAGTGGCCATTCCCCGGCTCGGCTCTTTCTATCTGACCCATGATTTCGAAGGCGAGGTGCAGGGCATCGATGCCTTTCCCGACCTGCATCCACCGGTTCTGCCGGTATTTCTGGCCTTTAGGGTGATGGTGGGCACGGGCGTGCTGATGCTGCTGGTGTCGTGGCTGGCGGCCTGGAACCTGATCCGACGCGCCAGTCTGCCCACCTGGCTGGCCCGGGTGCTGGTGGCGATGACCTTTTCCGGCTGGATTGCCCTGCTGGCCGGTTGGTATGTGACCGAGATCGGCCGTCAGCCCTGGCTGATTTCGGGTCTGCTGCTGACGCGCGATGCCGTGTCCAACGTGCCCGGCGAGATGGTCGGCCTGTCGCTTGCCGGCTATGTTGGTCTCTACGGCTTCCTGCTGCTTTCCTATATCTCCGTGCTGTTCTATCTGGCGCGCCGGGCGAGCGACTATCCGCCGCCTGCCGAGCCACCGGCGGCTGAGACGCCGCAACCGCTTATTCCCGACGATTCCAAGGAGCCCCGACATGGTTGACTACTCACAGCCGACTGGCTGGATGCCCCTGGTTTTCATGATGCTGATGGGACTGGCGATGCTGGTCTATGTGGTGCTCGATGGCTATGACCTTGGCGTCGGCGTCTTGCTGCGGCGGGCGGGACCGGAAGAGCAGGACATGATGATTGCCTCGATCGGTCCCTTTTGGGATGCCAATGAAACCTGGCTGGTGCTGGGGGTCGGGGTGCTGCTGAGTGCCTTTCCGCTGGCGCACGGGATGATACTGAGCGCGCTCTATCTGCCGGTGGCGCTGATGTTGACCGGTCTGATCCTGCGTGGCGTGGCCTTCGATTTCCGGGTCAAGGCGCGCGATCAACATAAACCGTGGTGGAACCGGGCTTTCTACGCCGGCTCCGTGCTGGCCGGTTTCTCGCAAGGGTTGATGCTTGGGCTGTATATCACCGGTTTTGGCCGCGATATCTGGAGCTATCTGTTCGCCGCCTTTGTCGGACTGGCACTGCTGGCGGGCTACACGCTGCTGGGCGCCTGTTGGCTGCTGATCAAGACCACCGGTGCGCTACAACGCCGGGCGGTCAATTGGGCGCGTGGCAGTCTGTGGCTGACCGCGCTTGGCGTGGCGGCGATTTCGCTGGTGACGCCGCTGGTGAGCGACCAGATATTCGAGAAGTGGTTTGCGCTGCCCAATATGTTGCTGCTTGCACCCATTCCGCTGGCAACCGTGGCGCTTCTGGTGATGGGCGAGCTGTTGTTGCGGCGCCTGCCCGAGCGGCTCGGGCTGGGCGATGAGCGGGATATCTGGAAGCCATTTGCCTGTATCGCCGGGGTATTTGTGCTGGCGTTCTGCGGATTGGCCTACAGCCTGTTCCCTTTTCTGGTGGTCGATAAGCTGACCATCTGGCAAGCCGCCAGCGCACCGGCCTCGCTGGGATTTATGTTGGTGGGAATTGCCGTGGTATTGCCTTGCATCGTGTTCTACACCATCTTTTCCTATCGGGTGTTCTGGGGAAAAGCCGAACCGTTGGGGTACGAATAAGGGGGGAGGGCAAGGTGGAAAGACGAATGGGTGTTTTATTCACGGCGAATTCAATTTTGAAGTGCAACACTGGCCTTCAAGCGGTTGATGTGCTCCTGAAATACTTCTTCCGGAGTGCGAAAGCCAAGATATTTCCGAGGCCTGGTATTGAGGCTACGCGCAATGTCGTTGAGGTAGGTTTGAGAGAAAACCGACAGGTCGATGCCCTTGGGCAGGTACTCGCGAATGAAGCCATTTATGTTTTCGTTGCTGGGCCGCTGCCAAGGGCTATGCGGGTCAGCGAAATACACCTGAATCTTGAGTCTGCGGGCCAATTCAGCATGATGGGCCATCTCTTTGCCCTGATCGTAGGTCAGCGTCTTGCGGACGCTGGCTGGCACATGGCGAAGTCGTCGGGTAAAGGCTGGGCATGACCTCGGTGTGGACGCTCAATTCCAAGCTGGTCAATCACTCCTTCCATATTCATGTCAACCCGTTCCAAATGATGCGCAAGGACTCACGCGGTCGTGATCAGGTGGTGTGGCGCGATACCTTGATGGTCAAGCAGGACGAGCCGGTGGAGATCTACAGCCCCTACGAGGACTATATCGGCCGGTTCGTTCTGCACGGCCATATCCTCGACCATGAGGACCAGGGCATGATGCAACTGGTCGAAATCGAACCCGAAGGCGGCTCGGCCCATGCCCCTCACGGAGGCGCCAGGTGATGACTCTCCGTCTATGGGTGATGGGGCTGCTGCTGGGGATCACGGGCTGTGCCACCCGCCAGCCGGCGGCGCCCGCTACGGTCGCCATGGCGGCGCCTGCCTCGGTCTCGGCACCACCGGTCAAACGGCTATTGCGGCGCAATATCGACGATCTGTCGGCGCAGGAATTGGCGGCCTACGAACATGCCGTGGCCATGATGCGGCACAAGAGTCAGGCCAATCCGTTCGATCGGCAGGGCTTTACCTGGCAAGCCTGAGTGCATAACTGTCCCTCGGTATGGGTGACGCCCGATCACTTGCCCGATCCGGTCAACCGGGCTGCCAACGAGCAGTGCGCCATGACGCAGCATCAGGCGCCTCGGCCTGACTATCACCTGGAATATCCGGGAATGTGCGAACACGGCAAGGACCTGTTCCTGCCCTGGCACAGTTCTACTACTACGAGAAGGCGCTGCAAGCGGCTGATCCCGACGGACGCTATGGGCCCAGTACGGCCAATGTGACGGTGCCGTACTGGAATTTCAGTCAGCCTCCTTCGGGTAAGCGCTATCCCAGGGCGTTCGAGAATCCGGCCTCGCCGCTCTATCACGTCAAGCGCAACCATGAGCCGGTCGATAGCCGCTTCCCCTATACCTCGCCCTATCTGCTCGCCTTCAGCCCAGGGCCGCGGCACCCCATCCGATGCCGCCGCCCAGTACGGGACGCCACCACCGGCGCACCAGGGGCTGCCTGATGAGCAGATCGCCCTGTTCAAGCCATGGATCGCGGCCGGGATGCCGGAACGGGCTGAGCTTGTGGCGGCCCCGGGCGCGACAAGGTAGAAAAGGGCGTAAATATTTCTAAATATTTTTCTTGTGGCTAAAAATCTTGCAGTGATTTTGCCAATAATTTTAATTATTGAGGCGTAATACAGTTGATGTGCGGATCGACGCTTTCGATGGGAATGGTGCTGGTCAGGGTTTCGATATCGCCGCCCGAGTAGACATCGAGCTGGATGGCGGCGGCGACCGCCTTGACCGCATCGGCCCCGACCGCCATGGCGCCCATGGCGAAGTTGCGGCCCGAGCCGATGGCGCGAAAGCCCTCAAGTACCGGCAACAGCACCAACTTGTCTTCGATGGTGTAGGCATGGCCGTTGGGACAGATCAATAAGGCGACAAAGCTCGACGAAACTGCCGGTTTGGGACTTTTCTCGCCACCATTGAGCCAGTCATAGACGGCGCGGCCGTCCTGAATCTCACCGCTGAAAGCGTAGATCCGGCCATCTTGCAGTCGGTGCAGTTTCTTGGTCCGTGAGCGCAGGCCGCTGTTATTGGCCTGGGTGTCGGCGGCAACGGTGGTGCCATCCCATGCAACGGTCGTCATTTTCTTATCCTCCTTGTTTGGACGTTCCGTTGCGAGGCAATTCCTATTCCTGAATTACCCAGGCCATAGCGGGCTGATATGGCTGAGCTTGTCTGAATATCTTGCTCTTCTGGTAACTCTTTCAATCGCGACGGTGCATTTTACGGTCTTGCAAAGGATTATTATCGAGACATCTAAATGGTGTGAATTTTTGCCCTTTATAATCAGATATTTATATTGATGAGCTTTTTGCGGGGATTCTATTTTTCGGGTGGGCACAGCCATTGCCATAAACAGAGGGCCGAAGGAGTCTGCTGGTATCGCCTAAACAAGAATCAGGCTTGGAAAATAACCGGGGCGATTTCAATAGTCATCCTTCCGTCACTAACCCAACGTGAAAGGAAATCCTCATGGCTACCAATAACCAAGGCAACAACAACAACAACAACGACAACGAAAACCGTAGTGGTGACACCAGCAAGCGTGGTTTCGCCTCGATGGATCCGGAACGTCAACGCGAGATCGCCAGCAAGGGCGGTCAGGCTGCCCATGAGCGTGGTACTGCGCATGAGTTCACATCTGAAGAAGCGCGCGAAGCAGGCCGCAAGGGTGGTGAAAACAGCCATGGCGGCCGGGGCAGTTCCAGCAGCGCCAGCAGCAATCGTGAAAGCGGTAGCAGTTCCTCGTCTTCGAGCGGCAGCAACCGTGAAAGCAGCGGTGGCAGCAGCGGTGGCAGCAGCGGCGGCCGTGAAAGCAGCAGCAGCAGCGGCGGTCGTGAAGGCAGCAGCGGTGGCAGCAGCAGCCGTGAGAGCGGCAGCAGCAGCGGCGGCAGCAGCTCGGCCAGCAGCAACCGCGAACAAGGCTCGCCCAGCTCGAACCGTCAGAATCAGAACAACAAGAACAGCTAAAGGTTGAGCTGTAGCATCTCAATGCCATGAAAACGGGGGGATTTCCCCCCGTTTTTTCTATTGGCACCACGGCACTCAGTCCAGCGTTCGGTTCGATGGGCGTTCCAGCCACGTGCTGATGGCCGGCCAGCAGGCCGGTAGCAGAAACAGCGAGACCAGGGCTGCCGTCAGATTGAACAGTGAATGGACCAGCGCCACCTGTTGCGTCGGATCAAGGGAAGAAGCCAGCACACTGGCAGTCAGCGGCCGCAACAGCGTCGCAAACAGAACAACGCCCAGCAGGTTGAAGCCGGTATTGAGCAAGGCCAGTTTGCGGGCGGTATTGTCGAGTGCCGAACTGGCCAGCAAGGCAGTCGAGGTGGTGCCGACATTGGCGCCGGCCACCATCCATACGGCCGTTGCTGGCGCAACCAGGGACTGGGATACCAGCAGTACCGCCAGCCCGCTGACAACCGAGGACGACTGTACGACGACGGTCAGCAGCATGCCAGCCAGCAGTGCGATGATCGGACTGCCCAGCAGTCCGTACCAGCGCAACAGTGCCGGATCGCGGCCCAGCGGAGCCAGGGCGGTCCCGATCAGATCGAGTGCCAGGAAGATCAGGCCGAAGTAGAACACGGCCTTGCCGTAAGGGCGCCATAGCGGCGGACCGACCAGCGACCATATTCCCCCGAGCGAGACGAACACCGGCCCCAGGCCACCGATATGCAGTGCCACTAACCAGGCCGTGAGCGTGGTGCCGACATTGGCACCGATCATCAGGGATAAGGCAGCCCGATAAGACACAGTGCCTTGATGAGCCAGCGTAACGGCGATGGAGGTAACTGCTGACGATGATTGGACTACCGCCGTGAATGCCGCGCCGGTCAAGGCTCCGCGCCAGTCTGCCCGAGTCAGCCACTGCAAATGGTTATGCAGTCGCTGACCTCCCAGCCTAGCCATCTCAGCCGAGAAGGCTGCCAGGCCATAGAGAAACAGCATGACGGCGGCCAGCACCGAAAACAGCAGGGTAAGAAAGGAAGGCATCTATTAAGGTCCGCTGTGGCCTGCCAGGGCCTCAGTCGCCATTCTGGCCGAGCTTGCGCAGTTTCTTCATCAAGCGCTGAGTGGCCTCGGGACTTAGCTCGTCCACCATTCCGATCAGTGTTTCATCGACCGGCGCAATGCCGACCATGCCGAGGATATTGCGCTCGAGCGAACGCAGGCTATGGGCCCGGAAATACCAGCGATAGAGCGAGGCTGGCATCCCCATCGTGACGACCACTCGCGCCGAGCGGCCGTTCAGGGCTTGGCGGGTCAGAGGATTCTTGCTGCTCCGGTCAAAGGCAAAACCGGGACGAGCCACCTGTTCAAGAAAGCCTTTCAGCAGTGCCGGCATGTCGCCCAGCCAGAGCGGGAAAAACAGCACCAGATGCTCACACCACTCAATGGCAGCCTGGCTCTCTTGCAGGGTCGGCGGCAGTGGACTGTTCTTCCATTCATCGAGATTGCGCAGCAGCGGAAAGTCGAGCTGAGCCACATTGATCCGACGAATTTCGTGTCCAGCACTTTGCGCTCCCTCGGCATAGGCTTCATCGAGTGCATGCCCTAGATGGTTGGGCTGGGGGTCGGGGTGGCCTTGAATCAGCAGAATGCGTTTTCCCATCTTTCTGTTCCTTCACTGTCAATGGTTCGGATGAATAGTTTTGGACAAATCTAAATTGTCTGATTTGATTTAAGCCAAGTTTCCGCCGTTCGACCGAGGAAAGAACAGTGTTTACAGAAACAGTGAGACAGGGGCAGCAGGAAGAGGGGGCCTACTTGATGCCTGGAGCGGCGCCGATGGAGGCGCTGTGGAAAAGCATGACTTTCCACTTGTCGCTGATGATCTTGAGTAAGCCCCCTGAAGCACTAATGACGTGGCATCGGGGCCGCTTGCCTGGGCTCAGGCGCCCAGCGTGGCGCCGCCGTCTACGCGCAGATCGTGCATGGTGATCTGGCGGGCACGGTCGGAGGCCAGGAAGCAGACCGCTTCGGCGATATCTTCGGGGCTGGCCATCCGGCCGGTCGGGATGCCCAGACGGTGGTCGTCGAGCGAACCGCGGATGACTGCCTGCTCGCTTTCCGGGCCGGTCCACAGCTGGCGCTGCATCGCGGTATCGGTCGAGCCGGGCGACACCACATTGCAGCGGATGCCGTACTCGGCCAGTTCAAGCCCCAGACAGCGGGTGAAATGGGCTGAAGCGGCCTTAGAGGCCGCATAGGCGGCCATTTTCATCCGGGGCACATCGGCGGCGTTGGAGGCCACGGTGACGATGGCACCGCTGCGCCGTTGCACCATCCGGTTGGCGACGGCACGGCTGACGTTGAAGACGCCACGCACATTGACCGAGAAGGTGTCGTCCCAGTCGGCGTCGGACAATTCCAGAATCCGTCCCATCCGCAGAATGGCTGCCACATTGGCCAATACATCGATCGGCCCGAGTTCCTGTTCGACCACGTCGATCATCTGCCGTACCCGTTCGGCATCGGTGACATCGACACCGAAACCGAGCGCGCGGCGGCCATCGACGCGCAGGCTGGCCGCCACGGCTTCGACGGCGTCGGCCTGCCGGTCGAGCAGGGCGACCTTGGCCCCGCGTCCGGCCAGCATGCGTGCCACGGCGGCGCCGATACCTTGGGCGGCGCCCGTCACCAGTGCTACCTTGCCCTGGAATTCCATCGCTTAGTCCTTTTGCAGTTCACGGATTGATTCAAGATGACTGGACCCGGCCGCAGCGGCCTCAGACGGTGGCCAAGGCCGGCACAAGCGGGCTGCTGACGGGCAGAGGGTGGCCCGCCATCGGCACCACTACCGGCGTACCGTCGCCCGGGGCGGTCAGCACATCGGCGTCGATATCGTAGAGCTGGCGCACCAATGCCGGCGTCACCACTTCGCGCGGCCGGCCGGCTGCCACGATCCGGCCGTCGCGCATGGCCACCAGTTGATCGGCATACCGCGCCGCGGCGATCAGATCGTGCAGCACGATCACCACGCTGCGGCCGCCGGCGGCCAGATGGCGAATCCGGCTCAGGACTTCGACCTGATGACCCAGGTCGAGCATGCTGGTCGGCTCGTCAAGCAATAAAAGCGGGGTTTCCTGCGCCAGGGCCATGGCGAGCCAGCAGCGCTGACGCTGACCGCCCGACAATTCATCGAGTTGCCGGGTGGCCAGATCGAGCGTGCCGGTGGCGTCGAGTGCGCGCTGCACGGCACGTTCGTCCTCGGCCGACCATTGGCGGAATAGCCCTTGATGCGGATGGCGGCCATGCCGCACCAGGCCGCTGACCGTCATGCCTTCCGGTGCCTGTGGCGATTGCGGCAACAGGGCAAGTCGGCGGGCGGCTTCGCGCGGTGACAGCTTCCACAGATCGTCGCCATCGATCCGGATCGTGCCATGTTCGGGACGATGCAATCGGGCGATACAGCGCAACAAGGTTGACTTGCCGCAGCCGTTGGGACCGACGATCACGGCCACCTGGCCCGGGGCGACGGTAAGGTCTACCCCGTGCAGGACCGCATGCCTGCGATGACGGGCGCTGACCTGTTCCACGAGCAGCCGGGTCATGTTCAATCTTCCTTTGCCGAGTTGTCGCTCAGCAGCAGCCAGAGCAGGAAGGGGCCGCCGAGCAGATTGCAGATCACGCCAGCGGGCAGTTCAGCCGTGGCGAGGGTGGTGCGGCCGACGGTATCGGCGAGGACGACCAGGCTGGCACCAGCAAGTGCTGCGCCGATCGGGGCGATACGACCGCCGCCGGCCAGCCGTTCGGCCAGAACGGGTGCCGCCAGCGCCACGAAGGCGATCGGGCCGCACACGCCGACCGCGACCCCGGCGAGCAGCACGGCCATCGCCAGCGCCTGCCACTGGGTCCGCCGTACCGGCAGGCCCAGCGTGGCCGCCACCTCGCTATCGAAACGCAGCAAGGCCAGTCGGCGGGCATTGAAGGCGGCCAGCGGCAACAGCAGGGTCAGGGTGGCAGCCAGCGGCCAGACCGATTCAATGCTGCGGCCCGCCAGATTGCCGATGCTCCAGCTATAGAGCGCATTGGCATGCATCAGGTTTTCGCGCGACAAGGCCAGTTCGGTCAGCGCCCGCAGCAGGCTGGACAAGCCCAATCCCACCACCAGCACCCGCTGGCCGCGCGTGCCAAGCCGGCCGGCGGCGCCAACGAGCAGCGTCACGGCCGCGATGGCACCAAGCGGGCCGACCCACCAGGGACCGAGCATGCCGGTCGGGCTGGCCATCAGCGCCAGCAGCACGGCAAAGGTCGCGCCGTCGGCCACGCCCAGCAGATCGGGCGAAGCCAGCCGGTTGCGCATCAGCGCCTGGATCAGACAGCCGGCCATCCCCAGCGCCGCGCCGCCCAGCACGGCCACCAGCACGCGCGGCAGACGGAATTCGATCAGCAGCGCCGTGCCGCCCGTGCCATCGCCAGTCAGGGCGGTCAGGAGTTGAGCGGGACTCAGCCAGGTCGAGCCGGCCAACAGGGCAATACAGAAAGCGAGAAGGAGGGTCACGGCCAAGCCGAACGCACTCCACAGCGGCCGGGTGGGCAGCAGCAGCGAGTAGGCACCACACCGCAGGGCGCGCAGGCCCGGTTCAAGAACGGTGGACTGGCTCATGCGTCGCTCCCGTCACGTTGGCTGCGGGCTACCCAGACCAGCAGCGGAGCGCCCAGCAGGGCGGTCAGGACGCTGATCGGAGTCTCGAACGGCTGCGCCACATAACGCGCGGCCAGATCGGCCAGCAACAGCAGACTGGCGCCCAGCCAGGCCGACAGGGCCAGTTGGGCCGGCAGGCTGCTGCCAACCAGGCCGCGCGCCAGAAACGGTGCCATCAGCCCCAGAAATGCCACAGGTCCGGCCAGCGCCACGGCACTGCCGGTCAACAGCGTCACCGTCAGCGCCGCCATCAGCCGCAGCAGCCGGGGCCGGTGCCCCAGTGCGCTGGCCACTTCGTCGCCCAGCAGCAGGGCCGACAGCGGACGCGCCAGCAGGGCGGTGAAGATCAGACCGGTGATGACCGGAATGGCGGTCCAGCCGGTCATCATCGACGTGATGCCCGACAGCGAGCCGAGCACCCAGAAACGGTATTGGTCATAACCGGTCGGCTGGCTCAGCAGGATCGCCGACGCCAGGCCATGGAAGGTGGCGCCGAGCGCCGCTCCGGCCAGCACCAGCCGCAAGGGTGCATCGGTGCGGCCATGGCCGATATGGGACGCGCCCAGTACGCAGACATTGCCAAGCAAGGCACCAAGCCCCGCCCAGACCAGATAGCCCGGACCGCTTTCGGCGCCGAACCAGCCGATACCCACCACCACGCCCAGCGCGGCGCCGGCGTTGACGCCAAGCAGACCCGGTTCGGCCAGCGGATTGCGCGTCACGGCCTGCATCAGCGCACCGGCAACGCCCAGTGCGCTGCCGACCAGCAGCGCTGCCAGCATGCGCGGCAGCCGCAGCGAAACGATCACGTTATGCAGATGGAGGTCGGCACGCGCCGCCGGCGCGCCGAACAGGAAGGCCAGGCTATCGCCGACGCTGGTCGAACCTGCCCCTTGCACCAGCGCCAGCAAGGCCAGGGCCGGCAGGGCCAGTGCCGCTGCCAGCCATAGCACCGCCGACCGGGGCCGGCGAATCGAGAACATCATGGGGACTCCAGAAGAAACACTGCCCTCAGCGCCCGGCCATGGCACGGTCCACATCGCCCAGCAGCGTCAGCGCTGCCAGCGGACCGCCCAGGCTGGTCCACAGCGAGCCATCGACCCCGACCATCCTTTGCTGCTGCACCGCCCGCAGCTGGCGGAAAGCCGGCGATTGGCGGGCCGTATTGAGCGCTTCGGTCGCCTGACCGGTCGGCGACAGCGTGCCGATGAACAGCCAGTCGCCGTCGATCCGATCAAGCGCTTCGAGACTCAGCGGCTGGGAATGGGCGACGCCCGGCTGGAGCTGACTGGCCGGCCGCTTGAGTTGCAGATCGGCCAGCACCAGGCTGGCGAACGAATCCTTGAGCATATAAGCCGGTCCCTGCGGGTTCCAGCGCACCACGCTGACGGTGGCGCTGGCCTGCTTGCCGAGTCGGGTGCGGACTTCCTCGACACGCTTCTGGTAGCCGGTCATGAATTCCCTATGCTGCGGCGCGCGGTTGACCAGCCGGCCGATGCGCTCGAACGCGGCTTTCCAGTCCTCGCCGAGCCGGTAAGTGATCACGGTGGGGGCAATGCGCTTGAGCTGGGCCAGCAGTTCCGGGTCGGGAATGCCGCCGGCCAGGATCAGATCGGGTTGCAAGGCAATCACCCGGTCAAGCACCGGCGCGCCGAAACCGCCGACCAGCGGCACGCGGGCGGCCGCCGGGCCGAGATAGCGCGGTGCCGTGTCCTGACCACGGCCCTTGACCGTCCCCACCGGCGTCAGCTTGAGCGCCAACAGGGCGTCGAGGTCGAGTTCCGACAGGGCCAGCGGTCGCTGCGGTTTGTCCGGTACGGTGACGGTGGCGCCGCTGGCATCGACCACGCTACGGTCGGCAGCCCAGGACGGCAGGCAGAGCAGGGCAGACAGGGCCAGCGCGGACCCGCGCAGAACGGATAACAACGATCTCATCGAACGACTTCCTTGCTCACGGGAATAAATCGAGGGGCGGATTGTAAGCGCTCCCTCCAGGCTCGGTTCAGCGATCGCCGCAGCCGCCAGGGCACGGGCTGGAGTTCGCCTTGGGACGCTGGAAATGGAGCCTGTGCGAAAAATCCGCTGGATTCTATTCAATTTTTTACAAAAACGGCTATTTGTCTTGCAGACGTTTTTCGCAAAAATTTCTATTTGCGGTTTTGACTGATCCGCCTGATGTTTCGATGCGTCCCATTTGTCACCGTCCGAGGTGGTGAGAAGATCGGACGCAAACGGTGCATGGCGGCCGATTCCCATTTGCCGAACCATCGCCCCCTGTGAGGTGCCGTTAGCGGCAAAGCGGTGTCATGCGCTGTCGGGTCGGACACGCTCCGTGGAGCAAGCCGTGAGGACGTCAACAATGGGGCGTTAGGGCCTTCGGTCTCACGGCACCTGGAGTGGCGAGTATTGTTCCTTAATCTCTATAAGTCGCTACCAGTCTTGCAGATAATTTTCAGAAAATTTTAATAAACGGATATTTAAGCGCCGATGGGGCAAAAACGGCCCGCCACGGCCCCTCTCCGTGGCGAGCCGTACCGGCGCTCAGGCCAGTTCGTCCATGATGCGGTGGCGCTCTTCGTGGTAAGCCTCCTCGGTGTGGCGGTCTTTCCAATAGGGCACGGCATACATGGCCTGACGCGGCACGCCGCGCTCTTTGAGCAGGAAATCGCGCATCGCCACCACCTGGGCGTTTTCGCCGGCGAGCGTCACCGACACCTTGCCGTCTGGCCAGTCGAGCCGGCGTAGCGCGTCGATCAACAGGGTACTTTCGCCCGCATGACCGCCTTCGCGCGACAGCCAGCGCACGGCGACGCCCGGCGGAGCGGTCAGTGGCTGGATTTCCGCTTCATCCGGCACTTCGATCAGTACCTGACCTTGGGCATCGGCTGGCAGCGCCGCCAGCACGGCGTGGACCAGGGCGAGCGAACTCGGGTCGCCCACCACCAGATACCAGTCGGCACCGGCCATGAAGCGGTCGGGACCTCCGGGACCGGCCACGCCGATCGCATCGCCCAACTGGGCACGCAGCGCCCAGCTCGAAGCCGGGCCGTCGTCGCCGTGCAGCACGAAATCGACGTCGAGTTCACCGGCCGCCTCGTCGTAGCGGCTGACGGTATAGGTACGGGTAATCGGACGCTGGTCGGCCGGCGGCCAGATCGGGCCGTCGGGACCCAGGGTCGGCAGCACCGGTTCGATCTGGTGGGCGCGCGGCAGCATCAGCTTGATATGCGCGCCGTCGCTGCCGACGGGAAAGCCGGCCAGCGCTTCGCCGGCCAGGGTGATACGCCGCATCTGCGGGCTCAGTTGACGGATGCGCCGGACCCGCAACAGACGTGGCGGGGTGCGGCGTGGCGTAGCTTCGGTGCTCATGACAATCCTTTTTTCTTATGCGGAACAACCAAGCCGTTCGGCCAGCAGACGGCCAATCCGGGCCAGCGGTGCGGCCTGGGTCATGCCGGCGTGGCTGCTGTCGATATCGATGCGCTCGATCTGACCGCCGATATAGGGCGTCCACTGCTCCCAGTCGGGCGCGCTGGCCGGGCGGCGCAGGGCGCGGAACAGCAGCAGATCACCGTCGAAATGCTTGGCTTCGGCCGTGCGGAACAGCCGCATGGTGTGGAGCGCCACTTCGGTCAGATTCTCGATCCGTGCGGCGTCGAAACCTGCCAGCGGACTGCCGGGACGGCGCAGCCGGGCCAGGATTTCCGGTTCGGTCAGCGCTTGACCATCGGCGCCGATGGGCGGGTCGCCCACCACATCGAGCAGCGCTTCGAGTGCTTCCCGCCGGGCGGGAGCCGGGCGGTGTTGCCAGGCAATGCTGGGGTAGCTATCGAGCAGCGCCAGCAATTCGACTGCCTCGCCGGCGGCGCGCAATTGTACCGCCATCGCCTGCGCCACGGCACCGCCGGCCGACCAGCCCAGCAGCCGATACGGGCCTTCGGGCTGGATCGTCCGGATCTGCGCCAGATAGTCGCCTGCCATCGCTTCGAACGAGTCGGGCAGTGCCCCGCTCAGGCCGCGGGCCTGCAAGGCGTGGATCGCCAGCCCCGGCAGCGAATTGGCCAGACCCAGGTAGCACCAGGACAGACCTTCGGCCGGGTGGATGCAGAACAGCGGCCGTCCCTCGCCTTCCTGGATGGTCAGAAGCGGGGCGAACTCGGCACCGCTTTCCTCGGTGGGCGGCTTGCGGCCCGTGGTGGTGCCGAGCGACTGGGCCAGTGCGGCCACGGTCGGATGGCGGAACAGCGAGGACATCGGGACTTCGCGGCCCAGCCGGGTGCTCAGGCGGTTGGCGACCTGGATGGCCTGGAGCGAGCGGCCGCCCAAGGCAAAGAAATCGGCCTCGGGGCCGAGACGGCCGCAGCCCAGCACTTCGCGCCAGACGGCCATCACGGCGTGTTCGAGTTCGGTGGCGACGATGGCCTCGTCCTCGTCATCGAGCGGCAGCTGACGCAATGCACCCCGGTCGATCTTGTTATTGGCGTTGCGCGGCAGCCGCTCCAGCCACAGCAGTTGGGACGGCACGGCCGCCGCCGGCAGGCGTTCGGCCAGGAAGGCGCGCAGCGGCGCCGGGTCGGTTGCGTCGCCGACCAGGAAACCCACCAGACGCTTGAGCCCGCCTGGCTGGGTCAGGCCGACCACGGCAGCTTCGCGGATGCCCGGATAGGCCAACAGCGCAGTCTCCACCTCGGACGGATCGACCCGGTGGCCGCTGATCTTGAATTCATCATCGAGCCGGCCCAGGTAGCGCAACTGGCCTTGCCCGTCGAGCAATACCCGGTCGCCGGTACGGTAGGCACGCGGCGCGTCGGGCAGGGCATGGAGCTGGACGAAGCGGGTCGCGGTCAGCGCATCGCGGCCCAGATAGCCGCGTGCCAGCGCGCCACCGAGCAGGCACAGCTCGCCGGGCATGCCGGGGGCGACGGGGCGCAGCGACTCGTCGACCACGGCGACCGTCAATCCCGGCAGCGGGCGGCCGATGGGCACGCTGTCGCCTTGCCAGTCGATGGCCTGCGGTCCGGCCAGCTCGGCCGTGGTGCAGATCACCGTGGTTTCGGTCGGACCATAGGTATTGAGCAGCACCGTCGAGGCCGGCGCCGCGCTGCGCCAGCGCGCCACCCGTTCGGCCAGCGCCGCTTCGCCGCCGATGATGACCAGGCGGATGCTGTCGGACAGATAGGCATCGTGACTGCCCAGGCTATAGGTCAATTCATGCCAGAAGGCGGTCGGCAGATCGAGCACGCTGATGCGCAGCCGCGCGCAGGCAGCGATAAAGCGCGGCAGCGATTCGAGCATGGCTTCGGTGCGCAGCACCACGGTGGCGCCGTGGCACAGCGGCAGGAAGATTTCCTCGACGCTGGCGTCGAAATGCAGCGGGGCGAACTGCAACATCCGGTCGTCGGCACGCATCTGATAACGCGCGCCGGCGCCGGCCACAAAATGGGCCAGTGCATCACGACCCAGCATTACCCCGTTGGGTTTGCCGGTCGAGCCGGAGGTGTAGATCACATAGGCAAGTGCGCTGTCGTCGACCGGAACCGCCAGTTCAAGCGGTTTGGCCGCCGGCGCGGCTTCGTCGAGACACCAGTGCGCCACCCCCTGCGGCAGCCGGGCGGCCTGATCGCGCCGGGTCAGTACCAGCGCCGGCTTGGCGTCTTCGAGCAAGGCCGCCAGCCGGGTGGTCGGACCCTCAGGGTCAAGCGGCAAATAGCCTGCACCGGCCCATAGCGTGGCCAGCAGGGCGATCACGCTATCGGACGAGCGTGGCAACAGAATGCCGACCCGGTCATCGGCCTTCACCCCATGGGCGTGCAGCCGGCCGGCGAGTGCCTGCACCTGGGCAAGCAGTTCGCCGTAACTGAGTGCCGGCTCACCGTCCTGCTCCAGCGCGATACGGTTGGGCGAAGTCAGCGCATGGGCCGTCAGCAGATCGAGCACCCGCGCCGGCCGGCCGGGCAGCGATTCGCCGGCAAGCAGCGCCTGGGCAGCCGGCGCGGCAGCGCCCAGCACGTCGCCGATGGGACGGTCGGGGGCGGCGGTCAGCCTGTCCAGTGCCTCGATCAGCGTCTCGCGCGCCTGATCGAGCCGGGCGGCGTCATAGGCGTCGGGGTTGGCTTCAAAGTCGAGTCGGATGCCGTCGGCGCGGACGGCCACGGTAATCGACAGATCCTCGACCGGGCCGGCCGACACCGGATGCGACAGCGCTTCGAGGCCACCGAAGTCGAGCGGGCGGTCGAACGGCATCAGATTGATCACCGGGCCGAACAGGCGGCGACTGCTGCCGACCAGACCCAGATCGTGACGCAGCCGCTCGTAGCGGTAGCGCTGGTGCGGCCGCAGCGCCTTCATCGCGGCAGCCGTATGGCGGGCCAGATCGCTGAGGCTGCCGGCCGGATCGACCCGCAGATGCAGCGGCACGATATTCATTGCCATGCAGGGGATGGTCAGCGCCACCGAGCCCAGGCGGCCCATGACCGGGAGTCCCAGCGTCAATTCGCGCGTACCGCCTTCACGATGGAGCCAGGCTGCGATGGCGGCGATCAGCCAGGCGGCCCAGTCGACACCGGCGGCCGCGGCGGCTTCCTGCCAGCGGGCTTGCAGAGCCGGGGTCAGGGCGCCATGGCGGCGTCGCACCGTATGGGCGATGGTCGCGGGCGGAGCCAGGGTGAACGGAGCCGGGGTGTCGCTTGCCTGGGCCAGCCAGAAGGCGCGGTCGCGTTCGGCGGCGGCGGATTCCTGGTAGCGGCGATCCTCCTCGACGACCGGCGCCAGCCGCCATTCGGGATCGGCCGGTGCAGCCACCCCCTGGCGCAGCGCGGCATAGAGCGCGGCCACCCGGCGCGACAGCAGCGTATAGCCAAAGCCGTCGCAGGCCACATGGTGGATGCGCAGATACCAGAGATGGCGCTCCGGCCCCAGCCGCAGCAAGGCGGTGGCGAACAGCGGGCCGTCGGCCAGATCGACCGGTTGGGCCAGATCGGCGCTCATCCAGTCCTGGGCTGCCTGCCAGGGCGAGGCGGCGGCGGAGAGGTCGGGACAGGGCAGCGGCCAGTCATGGCGCGGCTCGTGGGTCTGCCAGACCGATTCACCGTCGCTGCGATAGCGCATATGGAGCGCCTCGCAACGGTCGAGCGTGCGGCGCACGGCCGCCAGAAACGCTGCCTCGTCGAGCGCACCGCGCAGTTCGATCGCCTCGGCGGTCAGATAGGCGGGGCTGGCCGGGTCGAGCTGCTGGCCGAGCCAGATGCCGTACTGGGCCGCCGACAAGGGCAGCCGGTCGGCCGCTGTGGCCGTTTGTTGCTGTTCCATCTGATACCTGTCGCTGTAAGGAACCCGTTCCGCTGCGGAATGGGCGGCGGGGCGGCATCGCCCACGCCGGCGCGGACCATCTGTAGTCGGCCCGCCGTAAAAATCGTTCGAGGCGCCTGTGCCGCACCAGCCACCAAGCCGGACAAGGCATGGCAGGGGAAACAGGCGCCACGGGCGTCCGGTCAGGCCGGACGCTCAATCTGCCATCAATTTTCCTTCTGCCTGGCGTCCAAAAAAAAATCGGCCGCAGCCACTTATCCACTGTCCTCTCCATCGCAAACCATAGCGGGAACCGAGGCCAGGATGCATGACTGATGCAGCCTGGGCAGACATGAGGATGGACACCAGCAGTAAAGAGAATCTCGCTCAACCCTGCTGGCTGGCTTCGAGCAGTTGCCACCAGTCCTGTAGCGTCGGCCGCTCGGCCAGATCGATAAAGGCCAGGGTGGCGCCAGCACGGCGCCAGCGCTCGATCAGGCTCATCAGGCGGATCGAATCGAGACCGGCGAACAGCAGATTGTCGTCGTCGTGCAGATCGGAGGCCGGGATTTGCAGCAAGGCTGCCACGTCGGCCTTGAGGGCGGCCGGGTTGGCCGGCAGCGTCTCGGCGGCTGCGGCCGGGCGCAGGCATGCGAGCGTCTTGGCGGTGTCGAGCACCACGCCGCTGCGTTGCGCCACATAGTCGAGCGCCTGGAGATGTCTGTCGAGCGAGAAGTCGGCCACCGCATCGCTGACCATGAACGGCTGGATATCGCGCATAAAGGCTTCGGTCGCCGACACCTGGCAGCCGATATGGGCGTAGACGCCGCACACGATCAGCTGGTCACGGCCCCAGGCCTGCATCCGCTCGGCCAGATCGGTGCGGGCGAAAGCGCTGTAGCGCCATTTGGTCAGCACCACATCGCCGGCACGCGGCGCCAGGGCAGCCACCACCGGGGCACGCTCGGGGCGGGCAGTGAGGCCCGGACCCCAGAATTCCTGCAACAGCGCCCGATCCTTGAGCGACTGCTCACCGGGCTGGGCCGTGTAGACCACCGGCACACCGGCAGCGTCACAGGCTTCGCGCAACTGGCGGATATGTTCGATCAAGGTGGGGATCGGGGCGGCGGCGCTGTCGTAGAAGTCGAGGAAATATTCCTGCATATCGTGGATCAGCAGCACGGCACGGCTGGGGTCAGGCAGCCAATTCACCCGGTTCTGCGGCAAGTCGGTGGGAATCGGATAGCTGGCAATGGTCGGGATGGTCATCGGTAAAAATCGGTCCTGCGACGGTAAAAACGAAAAGGGAGAGTGCCGGTCCGGTCGGGACCGGCATGCCGGTTAGGCCGGTTGCTGAGCCAGCAGCGCCGCGATGCGTTCACGCAGCGCCCGCTTGTCGACCTTGCCTACCCCGGTCTTGGGGAAGTGGTCGATAAACTCGATCCGGTCCGGAATCTTGTACTGGGCCATGCCGCGCTCCCGCAGGAAACGCAGCAGCTCCATCGCTCGCGGCGGGGTGTCGCGGGCGATCACGAAAGCGCAGCTGCGTTCGCCCAGATAGGCGTCGGGCATGGCCACGACGGCTGCATCGTGCACGGCCGGATGGGCCAGCAGATGGTCTTCGACCTCGGCCGCTGCCACCTTGTCGCCGCCGCGGTTGATCTGGTCCTTGGCCCGTCCTTCGACCACCAGATGGCCGCTTGGCAGCAGGCGCACCAGGTCGCCGGTGCGGTAGAAGCCGTCGGAAGTGAAGGCGCGGGCGTTGTGTTCCGGAGCCAGGTAGTAGCCACGGATGGTGTAGGGGCCGCGCGTCAGCAGATGGCCTGTTTCGCCCGGGGCGACATCGCGGTCGTCGTCATCGACCACCCGGACTTCATCGGCCGGCGAAATCGGCCGGCCCTGGCTCTCGAAGACGATTTCCTCGGGATCGTCTGCGCGGGTGTAGTTGACCAGGCCCTCGGCCATGCCAAACACCTGCTGCAAGCGGCAGCCCAGCACCGGTTGTACGCGGCGTGCCGCTTCGGCGCCCAGCTTGGCGCCACCGACTTGCAGCAGACGCAGGCTCGACAGATCGACCTGGCGCGAACTGGCCGCATCGAGCCAGGCCATCGCCAGCGGCGGCACCAGCGCCGTCAGCGTCACCCGTTCCGCCTCGATCAGCGGGAAAGCATCATCGGGGCTGGGACGACGTGCCAGCACCACCCGGCCGCCGGCGTGGAACACCCCGAGCGTGCCAGGCGAACTGAGCGGGAAGTTATGGGCGACCGGCAGCGCACACAGATAGACCGTGTCCTGATCGAGCCCGCAGATGTCGGCGCTGGCGCGCACGCTGTACAGATAGTCGTCGTGGGTGCGCGGGATCAGCTTGGGCAGGCCGGTGCTGCCGCCCGACAGCTGCAAGAAGGCGACCTCGTCAGCGCTGGGGCCGACCAGCTCGCGCGGCGCGTCGTAGAGCGAATCGAGCGCCACGAATTCCTCGGCTTCGCCGAGCACCACCACATGTTGCAGGGTCGGCGCTTCCGGACCCACTTCGCGGGCCAGGCTGCGGTAATCGAAACCACCATCGCGGTCAGGGATCACATAGGCCTTGGCTTGGGCAAACCGGCAGAAATGGCCGATCTCGGTGCGGCGATGGGCCGGCAGGGCGAAGACCGGCAGGGCGCCCAGGCGGAACAGGGCAAAGCACACCGTAAAGAATTCGGCCACATTGGGCAGTTGCACCACCACCCGGTCACGGGCGCCGATGCCCAGCCGGGCGAAACCGGCCGCGAGCTGGTCGGCGCGGCGGTCGAATTCGGCGTAGTCCCAACGGCGCTGGCCGCATACCAGGGCGATCCGCTCGGGGTGACGGCGGGCCTGTTCACGCAGCATGTCGCCCAGGGTCTGGCCGGTCCAATAGCCTTGCTGGCGGTAACGTTGGGCAAATTCCTCGGGCCAGGGGGTGAAGCCGGGCAGGGGGCTGGGGTGTTGCAGTGTCATAGTTGTTGTTCCAGAGCCGATTCCAGATCCATGGCATTGAGCATGGTGCGCAGCTTGGCGGCGGTTTCAGCCAGTTCGAGCGCCGGGTCGGAACCGGCGACGATGCCGGCGCCGGCATAGAGCGATACCCTGTCTTTGTGGGCTTCGGCGCAGCGGATGGTCACGGCCCATTCGCCGTCGCCATCGTCGCTGCACCAGCCGATCAGACCGGTAAACAGACCACGGTCGAAGCCTTCGACCGCCTGAATGAAGTCGCGCGCAGGCGCGGTGGGATGGCCGCAGACGGCCGGGGTCGGGTGAAGCGCCAGGGCCAGTTGCAGCGAGCTGACCGTCGGGTCGTCGAGCTGACCGGCCACTTCGGTGCCCAGATGCCACATGGTCGGGGTGGACAGCAGGGTCGGCTCGGCCGGCACCGTGAGTTCCCGGCAGAACGGCCGCAGTGCCGCAGCCACGGCGTCGACCACCAGCGCATGCTCGTGGCGGTCCTTGGCCGAGCGCAGCAGGCCGGCGGCGCGGCGCGCGTCCTCGACCGGATCGGCGCTGCGCGGGATCGACCCCGCCAGCGGGTGCGACACCACGCGGCGGCCGCGCCGGGCCAGCAGCAGCTCGGGGCTGGCGCCGATCAGGGTGCGGCTGGCTGGCCGGTCGGCCAGATCGAAGGCGAAGGTGTAGCCGATCGGATTGCGCCGGGCCAGCCGTTGCAGCAAGGCGGCCAGGTCGATCTGGGCCTCGACTTGCAGCGAGCGCGACAGCACCACTTTCTCGAATTCACCGGCAGCGATGGCGGCCAGGGCGCGTGTCACATTGTCCTGATAGCGTTGCGGGCTTGGCAGTGCCGTCACCGTCCCGGCCCGGCGGCCGCCCGGCTGGGCCGGGGCGTGCGCAATCTCGGCCGCTTCGACCCCCTGGCCGAACAGGGTGGTCCGTGGCAACCACAGCCGGGCCGGCGCGTCGGGCCGGAACGGCAGGGCACCCAGTGCCACCGGCCGCCGCTCACCTGCTGCCCGCCGCTCGGCCAGATGCGCCATGGCCTCGGCAGCCATGCTGGCGTGGTCGGCCTGGGGAAGCAGGGTGTCGACGCCTTCGGCCAGCAGAGTCTGGCGAGACGAAGCGAACAGCGTACTGCCCGGCTGGTAGTGCTGTAGCAGATCGACCGCGCGCGGAGCGGCCAGGGAAGAGTCGCGAAGTATATCGTTCATGGGAGTTTTCCTTGTTGCCGGGCGCTTCGGGCAGGCGTCCTTGGCATCGCGAAAGAACGTCGGCAACACCAGTTTGTCGATCCTGCGCACGGGGTCGGTCTGGTCTGCTGACGGGACGAGTCGGGGCGTATGCTAAACGAAAACAAGAATTGCTATCAACAATAATGAGATTGACTCTCATTTGCGGAGTTGGCATGATGCCCGCCGACATCACCTGGCAGACAGCGCGGTAGGACAGGGCGCTGCTGCCGCAAAGCCGGAGCTGCTTGCGGTTCCGCCGCGCCCGCTGCCCCGAGCGTCAGGCGAACGACTTTTATCTAACTACCGAGAAGAAATATGTCCGATTTCCTCCGTGATTCCTTGGGCGGCGCCTTGAAGCCGCTATCGCTGGCCCTGGCCGTTGCCTTTGCCGGTCAGGCTGTCCATGCCGCCGAAGCCGAGCGCAAAGAAAATAAAGAAACCCAAGCAGCGAAGCAGGAGCAGGAACGGCTCGACCCGGTGCTGGTGACGGCCGAGCGCGGCAGCGACACCAATACCGTGGTGCGCGCCAACCGGATCGAAGTGCAGCAAGCCACCAGCGTGCAGGACTTGTTCAAGCAGATTCCCGAAGTCAATGTGGCCGGCGGCCTGCCGGTCGCGCAGAAGGTGTTTGTGCGCGGCCTGGGCGAACGGATGCTGACCGTCACCATCGACGGCGCCGCCCAACCTGAATCGGCCTATCACCATAGCGGCCAGATTATGGTCGATCCCGATCTGCTCAAGCGCGTCGAAGTCGAAGCCGGTACCGGTGCCGCGACGGCAGGTCCCGGCGCCCTGGCCGGCGCCATCCGCCTGACCACCAAGAGCGCCGACGATCTGCTGCGACCGGGCGAGCGCATCGGTGGCCTGGTCAAGGGTGCTTACTTCAGCAATAGCAAGGGCAAGAAACTCAGCGGCAATGTGTTTGGCCGCCTGAGCGAACAGTTCGATCTGCTGGCCGGGGTGAGTCAGCTCGACAGCAAGGAATACCGCGACGGCAACGGTCGGCGGGTCGCCAATAGCGAAACCGACGTGGAAAGCCGCTTCATCAAGCTGGGCGCCCGCCCGGCCCAGGGCCATCGGCTTGAGCTGGCCTATTCCGAATATGAGGACGAGGGTCTGCGCAATAAGCGCACCAACCTGCTGCCGGCTGCATTCAACCCGGTCGAGCGGCAGCGTTTCGAGCGCGAATCGACCACCCTCAACTACGATTTCAACTCGGGCAACCCGCTGCTCAAGCTCCATCTGGTGGCCTATCTGAACGACAACTCGGCCTGGCTCGGTCTCGGCAAGCCGACCCGCGAGCATGTCGGCACGCGCAGCCGGGGTTTCAATCTCGGCAATGTGTCGCGGCTGGGCGAGCATAAGCTGAGCTATGGCTACGACTACCGCCGCGATATCGGCTACGCCAATATCGCCGGCAATTCGCTCGCCGATGAGCGGGCCACGGTCCACGGTTTCTATATTCAGGATGAATATGCTCTGAACGACCAGTGGCTGCTCGGCGCCGGTACCCGTTACGACCGCTACGACTACCGCGATATGCTGGGCCGCAACTACGAGTCCAAGAGCTTCTCGCCCAGCGCCAGCATCGCCTTCTCGCCGATCGACAGCCTGACCCTGCGTCTGAGCCATGCCCGTGCCCTGCGTGGCGTCGGCGTGGTCGAGCCCTTCCTCAAGCAGCACCAGGCCAACGCCAGCCAGATCGAAGCCGAGAAAGCCCGCAATTCCGAGCTGGGCCTGCAATGGCAACAAGGTCCGTGGACCGTGAACGCTGCCATCTACCGGCAGAATATCCGCCACTACATCGGCTACGACGATTTCCGCGAGAACCTGGGCGATCTGCGCGTGCCGGGCTATAGCGCCAGCGTGGCCTACCAGGATCAGCAACTGTCGGCGAGCCTTGGCATGTCCTACGCCCGTCCCAAGCTGAACAACCAGGCGCTCGGCGATGCCGATGTGTTGCTGCTGGGCACCTCGACCGGTCGTACCTGGGTGGCCCAGGTGGACTACGCGCTGCCGGCCCAACATCTGAAGTTCGGTTGGACCGGCCGTCTGGCCGAAGACCTGAAGCATCTGTCGGTGCCGTCGGCGCTGAAGAAGGGTTATGACGTGCATGACGTCTATGTGCGCTGGCTGCCGACGGGCAAGGAAGACTTCAACGCCACCCTGACGGTCAAGAACGTGTTCGACAAGTTCTACTATGACCAGGGCAGCTTCGGTTACAGCGCCCGTTGGGGCGCCGTGGCAGGTCTGCCTGAGCCGGGTCGTGATGTCCGTCTGACCGTGGGTCTGCGTTTCTAAGACCGTTCGGTCGGGAGGAGGAGCGATGAAAAGAGAAACACTCGCGATTGCTGATGCCGCCGTGTTCCATCAGGCCGAGTTCGAGTCGATGCCGTCGCCTGCGGCGCTGCGCGCCCGGCTGCCGCTGAGCGCCACCGCTGCCGCCACGGTGGCGGCGGGACGGCAGACGCTGGCCGAGATTCTGACGCGGCGCGATCCGCGTCTGCTGGTGGCGATCGGTCCGTGCTCGATCCACGACATCGATGCCGGACTCGACTATGCCCGGCGGCTACAGCAATTGGCCGAGGAGTTGTCTGACACGCTCTTCCTGGTGATGCGCGCCTATTTCGAAAAGCCGCGCACCACTACCGGCTGGAAAGGGCTGATCAACGATCCGGGCATGGACGATTCGTTCCGGATCGCCGACGGCATGGCCCAGGCCCGGCGTTTTCTTCTCCGGGTCAATGAGATGGGCCTGCCGGCCGCGACCGAAGTGCTCGATCCGATCTCGCCGCAATATCTGGGCGATCTGGTGAGCTGGGCCGCCATCGGTGCCCGTACCACCGAGTCGCAGGTCCATCGTGAACTGTCCTCGGCGCTGCCGATGCCGGTCGGTTTCAAGAACGGTACGGACGGCGGGGTGGAGGCCGCGGTCAACGCCATCGTCTCGGCGTCGCGGCCGCATGCCTTCCTGGGCATCGACGCCGAAGGCCGGGCCGCTGTGGTGCGCAGTCGCGGCAATGCCTACGGCCATCTGGTGCTGCGTGGCGGTGGTGGCCGGCCCAACTACGATACGGTCAGTGTCGCCATGGCCGAGAAGGCCCTGGTCAAGGCCGGTCTGCAGCCCAATATCGTGATCGACTGCTCGCACGGTAATTCGTACAAGCGGCACGATATGCAGCCGCTGGTGCTGGACGACGTGGTACAGCAATTGTGCCGGGGCAACCGTTCCATTGTGGGGGCGATGGTCGAGAGCTTTCTGGAGGCAGGCAATCAGCCGATTCCGGCTGATCTCTCGCAATTGCGCTACGGCTGTTCCGTCACCGACGCCTGCGTCGATTGGGCGACCACCGAAGACATGCTGCGCCGCGCAGCCGCCGAGCTGCGCGAGGCACGGAGCCGACGTCAGGCTGCCTGATTCGGTCTGTTGCCGCCGGACGCGGATCATGCCGCGCCGGCGGCTTTTTCGTTTGCGGGACAGTTTTACTGTGTTCAATGCATGAAACTATCCTTTTCAACCACATGGCAGAACACACCTGGCGCCTGTTTTTCCGAAAATTTTAATAAAGGTAGCAGGCCGGTAGGTGGTGCGGCCATGGTATTCCCGTTTCGGCGGGGCAAGGATTCCCATGGGTCAGAAAACCTTGAGTTCAGGACAGGCGGTCGCGCTGGTAGGGGCGATGCAGTTTGTCTATATCCTCGATTTCATGATGGTGATGCCTCTTGGCCCCGATCTGGCCAAGGCACTTGGTGTGGCGCCCGACCGGCTGCCGTGGATGTCGGCGGCCTATACGGCCGCGGCCGTGCTGTCGGGGTTGCTGTCGATCCGGCTGCTCGATCGCTTCGACCGTAAACCTGCGGTGCTGCTGACTTTCGGTCTGCTGGCCGTCGCCACGGTGGCGGGGGCCTGGGCGGTCGATCAGTGGACGCTGTTTATCGCCCGGGCGCTGACCGGTCTGTTTGGCGGTCCGGCCCTGGCGCTGGGCATGGCCATCGTGATCGACTCGACGCCGCCCCAGGAGCGGGGCCAGGCGATCAGCCGCACCATGCTGGGCTTCTCGGTCGCCGCCATCGGCGGGGTGCCGCTGGCACTGGAGCTGGCCCGGCTGGGCGGCTGGACGCTGCCTTTCTATGCCGTTGCCGCCATGGCTGCGCTGGTCTGGCTGGCGCTGGCGCTGATTCTGCCGTCGATGCGCGAGCATATGGGACGCGATGCCGCCGTCTCGCCACGCACGCTGCTGGCCCGACCGGCGGTACAGGCCGCCTGTCTGGTACAGGGACTGACCCAGTTCTCGGCTTTCCTGGTGATCCCGAATTTCTCGGCTTACTTCCTGCTCAACCTGGGCTATCCGCGCGAACACCTGGGCATGCTGTATTTCGTCGGCGGCATCACAGCGATGGTGACGATGCTGGGTCTGGGGCGGCTGGTGGACCGGGCCGGGCCGTTCCCGGGTCTGCTGCTGACCACGATTTCGGTGGCGGTGGGGATGACGCCGCTGTTCGGTCTGCACGTACTGCCGCTGATGCTGGCCTTTATGATGTTCATGGCCGGCAACGCCGGCCGTGGCGTGACGCTGGCCGCGGTGACGAGCCAGGTGCCGCAGCCATATGAACGGGCGGGTTTCATGTCCTTGCAAGGATTGGTACAGAATCTGGCGATTGCGCTGGCTTCGGTCGTATCGAGCCAGTTGTTGACCACCCTGTCTGACGGCAAGCTCGGCAATATGCCGACGGTGGCCTTCCTGACCGTGCTGTGCAGCCTGGGCGTGCTGGGCGCCCTGTCGCTGCTGACGCGGCGGATTGGACAGACCGTAGCGGCCTGATTTGCCGGTACTGCAACGAAGAAACCGGTAGCTGTGAACGTGCCGGTTTTTTTGTGTCCGATCACTGTTGAGGCTGATCGTGACGGTCTGGCCCCGTTTATTGAACAGTTACTGGTCTGCTTGGAGAGGGTGATGGGAATGATGTGTTGGCAATATCTTGTTTTTGTTGGAGAAACAGGCAATCGATGATTGTCTGTTGGCAAAGGGTCAGAAACAGGGCGAACGGATAATCCCGTCCGCCCTTGTCATTTTCTCCAACCCTACAAAACCTCCGCCGCATGATCAGCCAGGCGCGAGCGCTCACCGCGCTGCAGCGTGATATGGCCCGAGTGGGCCCAGCCTTTGAAGCGGTCGACCACATAGGTCAGCCCTGAACTGCCTTCGGTCAGATAGGGCGTGTCGATCTGGGCAATATTGCCCAGGCAGACCACCTTGGTGCCTGGACCTGCCCGGGTAATCAGCGTCTTCATCTGCTTGGGCGTCAGGTTCTGCGCCTCGTCGATGATCAGGAACTTATTGAGGAAGGTGCGGCCGCGCATAAAGTTGAGCGATTTGATCTTGATCCGCGAACGGATCAGATCGCGCGTGGCGGCACGGCCCCAGTCGCCGCTTTCGTTGTCGGTCTGGTTGAGAACGTCGAGATTGTCTTCGAGCGCTCCCATCCACGGCGCCATTTTTTCTTCCTCGGTACCCGGCAGGAAGCCGATATCCTCGCCCACCGGCACCGTTACCCGGGTCATGATGATTTCGGAGTAACGCTTTTCCTCCAGCGTCATCATCAAGCCGGCTGCCAGGGTCAGCAGCGTCTTGCCGGTCCCGGCCTGACCGAGCAGGGTGACGAAATCAATATCGTGGTTCATCAGCAGATTCAGCGCGAAATTCTGTTCGCGGTTGCGTGCAGTGATGCCCCAGATGGCGTTTTTGGGGTGGCTGTAGTCCTTGATCGACTCAAGCCGCGCCGTCTTGCCGTTGACTTCCTTGACGATGGCCAGAAACGGCTTGTCGCCGCCTTCCTGGAAGATCATCTGGTTGAGCAGCAGGCCCGAGCAGTCGGCACCCCTGATCCGGTAATGGATGCGGCCGCCGTCCTGCCAGGATTCCAGATCGCGCCCGTTCTTCTCCCAGAACGACTGGTCGATTTCGCGCGTGCCGGTATAGAGCAGATCGGTGTCCTCGAGCACCTGATCGTTGAAGTAATCCTCTGCGGCCAGCCCGAGTGCCCGGGCCTTGATCCGCATATTGATGTCCTTGGTGACCAGGATCACCTGACGCTTGGGAAACTGGTGCACCAGATGGATCACTACCCCAAGGATCTGATTGTCCGCCTTGCCCACCGGCAACTGCACGGGCAGCTCGCGGCTGACCGCCTCGGTCTGCAGAAACAGATTGCCCTGTGCCAGACTCTTGCTCGCTCCCTTGAGTGCCACGCCGTAGGCGATTTCGCTTTCCTTGCCGCTGACGATCTCATCGAGAAAACGGCTGGCCTGACGGGCGTTGCGCGCCACTTCGGACATGCCTTTCTTATGGTTGTCCAGCTCTTCGAGCGTCACCATCGGCAGGTAGACGTCGTGTTCTTCGAAACGGTACAGCGAAGTCGGATCGTGCATCAGCACGTTGGTATCAAGGACGAACAGCTTGGTCGATTTGGCTTTGCGGGCGGCCATGGGTTTTCTTCTCCAGTGCGGTTCGACAAAGAAAAAACGGCGGACGACTCAGTTCTGCGTCTTGACGAAGGCCAGCACCTCCTCGACATGACCCGGAACCTTGACGCCACGCCATTCGCGCAGCACCTGGCCGTCACGGTCGATCACAAAGGTACTGCGCTCGACGCCACGCACCTGCTTGCCATACAGGTTTTTCATCTTCATCACGCCAAAGGCGCCACAGGCGAGCTCCTCGGGGTCCGAGATCAGCTCGAATGGCAGGCTCAGTTTCTGTTTGAAATTGTCGTGCGACTTCATGCTGTCGCGGCTCAGGCCAAACACCTGCCAGCCGGCGGCGCTGAACTCGGCATGCCGATCGCGGAAATCGGCACTCTCCGTGGTACAGCCGGGGGTGTTGTCCTTGGGGTAGAAATACAGCACATAACGCGCGCCTTGCAGCGCGGCGGTATCAAAGGCGGCAGTGCCGGTCATCGGCAGATTGAGGGCGGGAACGACTTGATTGAGCATGCATGGTCTCCGGAAAGGGATGCACGGTATTGTCCTCGTAAAGCGCCGCGTCCAACAAGCGCGGACTCGCAACAAGTTTCCGGTCGATCCGCGTCAATAATTTATACATCTGTCCCTTTGTCGTCGCCAGAGAAAGCGACGGGCTGTTAATGGAGTGATCTCAAGTGATCAAGCCGGGAAGTTCAGCTCGAAGCGGGTGCCGTGCTGACTGTCCCAGTGTGGTTTGCCGCGGATCTGCCGCGACAGCATCTGCACCAGTTGCAGCCCCAGCGAGGTCGCCCGTGTCGGCTCGAAGCCCGGCGGCAGGCCAATGCCGTCGTCGGCCACCATCAGGCAGACGGTTTTCTCATCCTGGCGTCGCAATGTGACAGTGATGCGGCCGGGTCGTTTGTTGGGAAACGCGTGCTTGAGCGAATTGGCCAACAGCTCGTTGACCAGCAGACCGCAGGGCGTGGCGATCTGTAGATCGAGAAACACATGCTCGGCCTCGATATCGAGCGCCACATGATGGGTGTCGCCGGCATAGGAACTCAGCAAGGTGCGGCTGAGCTGCTCCAGATAGGTGGTAAACGGAATGCGCGAGAAATCCTGTGTGCGGTACAGCGTCTCATGGATCAAGGCCATCGAACGCACCCGACACTGGCCTTCGCGCAGCGCGGCGATCACTGCGGGGTCGGTGGTGGTGCCGGCTTGCAGGTCAAACAGGCTGGCGACCACCTGAAGATTGTTCTTGACCCGATGGTGGATTTCCTTGAGCAGCGTCTCCTTTTCCTCCAACGCCGCCTGAATGCGCTCCTCTGCCTGGCGCCGCTCGGTCACGTTGCGCACGATGGCCATGGTGAGCGTGCCTTGCTCGGTTGCAATCGGGCTCAGCATCAGATCGACCGGGAATTCGCTGCCATCGGCGCGCCGGCCCGACAGCGCAAGACCGCTGCCCATGGCCCGGACCCGTGGTGCGTCGGTGTAGTTCTGGCGGTGTTGCAGATGGCGATGGTGGTAGCGCTGAGGGATCAGCATCTCGATCGACTGGCCGAGCAGCGAGGCATACGGATAGCCGAACAGCACTTCGGTCTGGCCGTTGGCAAAGGTGATCTTGCCTTGCTGATCCACGGCGATCACGGCATCAGGTGCGCCTTCGAGCAGGGTGCGAAAACGCATTTCGCTCGCCTTGATCCGCGCCTCGGCCTCGCGCCGCTCGGTCACGTCGCGCACGATGGCCATGGTGAGCGGCCCTTGCTCGGTAATGATGGGGCTCAGCATCAGATCGACCGGGAATTCGCTGCCGTTGGCGCGGCGACCCGACAGCGACAGGCCGCTGCCCATGGCCCGGACCCGGGGGGTGGTGCTGTAGTGGCTGCGGTGCTCGACATGATGATGGTGGTAGCGCTCGGGGATCAGCATCTCGATCGGCTTGCCGAGCAGTTCGGGCTGGCTATAGCCGAACAGCACCTCGGTCTGGCCGTTGGCGAAGATGATCTTGCCGTCGTGGTCGACCGCAATCACTGCGTCAGGCGCGCCTTCGAGCAGCATGCGGAAACGGGTTTCGCTGGCCTGCAACTCGGCCGTGCGTTCGTTGACCCGGATTTCCAGATCGTCGCGCGCCTGCCGCAGCGCATCGTTGGCGGCACGCGCCTCGGTCAGATCGCGGGCCACCACCACAAAGCCATTCTGCCCATCACTGCGGCCCTGCAAGGCCGTGATCACCGTATTGGCCCAGAAACGCGAGCCATCCTTGCGCTCGCGCCAATATTCGGCCTCAACCCGGCCTTTCTGGCGCGCCTGTGCCAATTCACGGCCGAGAATGTCGAGCGCCACGTCTTCAGGCGGATAGAGCCTGGCAATCGATTGCCCCACCATCTCGGTGGCGCTGTAGCCGGTCAGGACTTCGGCGCCGCTGCCCCAGCTGACCACCAGACCGTGCGAATCGAGCAGCACGATGGCGTAGTCGCGCACGCTCTCCAGCATGGTGCGATAGCGCGCCTCGTTTTCGCGCAACCGGGCGTTTTCGGCTTCGAGTTCGTTGAGCCGGGCCTGACTGGTGCTGCGGTCCTGGTCGGACATGACGGTGGCTCCTCAAACTGCCGGCTCGCTGGACCGGCATGACAATCCATCACGCATTGCCTGTCCTGCCAAGCACTGCAAAGGGTGATTGCGCTTATGGAAAGATCATCCAATAGAAAAAATTGTGCAAAAATAATGCTATATGGGTAGCTGATTTAAAATAAAAATAAAACTTATTTATTCAGGCATCCAGCGTCCGGCCCGCCAACGTTGCTGTAGCGCTTGCAGATCGGCCAGGGGCTGGGGTCGACCGAACAGATAGCCCTGGCCCTCCTCGCACCCCAGTTCGCACAGGGTGATGCGCTGGGCTTCGGTCTCGATCCCTTCGGCGATCACGCGCAGGCCCAGGCTATGGGCCAGCACGATCACGGCGCGGACGATGGCGAGGCTGCTGTGGTCGTCCGGCAGATCCTGGACAAAGGAGCGGTCGATCTTTACATGGTCGATCGGTAGATGCTTGAGCAGGCTCAGCGAGGAATAGCCCGTGCCGAAGTCGTCGATGGCAATGCCTATCCCGAGCGACTTCAAGGCAGCCAGCCGCTGGCGGCTGTGTTCGATCACCTGGAGCGTGCTCTCGGTGATTTCGATTTCGAGCTGGCTCGGCGGAAAACCGGTCTGGTCGAGCAGGGCATGCAGGGTATCGATAAAGTCGTCGCGGCCCAGTTGCAAGGCGGAGACATTGACCGACAGCCGCAGCGGCAGCGAGCCGGTATCGCGGCAGGCGGTATGGAGCGCCCAGTTGCCCAGCGCCACGATCGAACCGGTTTCTTCGGCTACCGGAATAAAGCGGGCCGGCATCACCATCCCTTCGCTTGGATGGCGCCAGCGCATCAGCGCCTCGATGCCGATCAGACGGCCGTCGGCCAGCGAGATTTGCGGCTGGTAATGCAGCACCAGATGGTTCTTCTCGACGGCGAGTTTAAGCCCCTGCTCGATATTCATGCGCTCGGCGGCGCGCTCGCCCATCTCGTGGCTGAAAAAGCAGTAGCGGTTGCGGCCGGCGTTCTTGGCGCTGTACATGGCCGTATCGGCTGCCATCAACAGGCTGTGGCGGTCGTGGCCGTCGTCGGGATAGACGCTGATGCCAAGGCTGGCCGATACCGACACCTGGTGGCTTTCCAGCTCGATCGGCGCTTCGATCGCCCGCAGCAGTCGGCGGCAGAACTGGGCCGCTTCGGTGCCCGAGCTGATGCCGGCCATCAGCAGCACAAATTCGTCGCCGCCCAACCGAGCGGCGGTGTCGTTGCTGCGCACGAAACTCTTGATCCGCTCGGCCACCGCTTGCAGCAGCAGGTCGCCAATCGCATGGCCCAGTGTGTCGTTGACGCCCTTGAAGCCGTCGAGGTCCATGAACATCACGGCCAGCCGTTGTCTGAGCCGGCGTGCCTGCGCCAGCGCCTGATCGAGCCGGTCATTGAACACCACCCGGTTGGGCAGGCCGGTCAGGGCATCGAAATGGGCCAGGATCAGCAACTGGTCTTCCGCATGACGAATCGCGCTGATATCGGCCAATGCCAGCACATAGTGGGTGACATCGCCATTGCTGTCGGGCACATAGCTGATGCTCTGCCAGGCCGGAAACAGCTCGCCGCTGCGCCGCCGACATTGCACTTCGCCCTGCCACTGCCCGGTTTCGCTGCCGCTGAGTCGCTCATAGAACGGTTGGCCGCGCGGCTGGGTGAACAGCAGGGTTTCGGGGTCGAGTCCTAGAACTTCTTCAGGCCGGTAGCCGGTGATTTCGGTAAAGGCCGGATTGGTGGAGACGATGCGCCGCTGCCGATCGAGGATAAAGATGGCTTCAGCGGTGGTCTCGAACGCGACACAGGTCTGGCGCAGCCGTTCTTCGAGCTTGCGTCGCTCGCTGATGTCCTTGATCACCCCGACCACCCGGGTGGTTTCGAGCGTATCGCCCGGAAAAGCCCGCGCCAGCACTTCCACCCAGCCCGATTCGCCGCCGGCACGCAGATGACGTAGCACCATATTGAGCGAGTTGTCGCCGCCCATCACCCGTTCGAGCTTCTGGCGGGCCAGTTGCCGGTCGTCGGGATGGACCCAGCTGAGAAAATCCTGCGGGCTTTCGCTGATCGGTTCGAGCGGGCCGCCGAAGATCAACTGCATATGGCCCGACGTGGTCACCTTGCCCGAGTGCGAATCCCACTCCCACACGCCGAGACTTGCCGCATCGAGCGCCAGGCGCAGCCGCTCTTCGCTGCGCTCGACTTCGGATTCGGCGGCGCGGCGCGACAGGGCCATCTGGATCGTGGCATTGAGTTCGCGTGGCTCGAACGGCTTGACCAGATAGCCATAGGGAAAGGCATGGCGTGCCCGCTCAAGCATCGAGTCCTCGGCGTAGGCACTGAGAAAGACGATGGGAATGCGCAACTGGTCGTAGATATGCTGGGCCGCGTCGATGCCATCCATTTCGCCGGCCAGATGAACATCCATCAGCACCAGATCGGGCTTGGTGGTCTGGGCCAGCTCGATCGCTTCTTCCCCGGTTGGGGCGATGGCCACGACGGCATAGGTGCCAAAGCTGAGCAATTGCTGCTGCAAGTTGAGGGCGATGATGCCTTCGTCTTCGACGATCAGGATCAACGACTGGCGGGGAGACAACTCTGATTGGGACATCGGCGGGCAGTCCTTGGAAGCGGCGGTCTGACAACCGCTTAGCCCATTAAAGACGCTCGTGCGTGCCTCCGCCAGCCGGTAGCGACGATGGGTGAACGCGGACGATGACCGATGATCCGGTCGGCACCGCTTGGTGCTGAGCACGCTAGTGGGCGGTCCGACGGGCAGCAGGAAGTGGGGGGGTGTTTAAAAACAAATATTTTGCAAAAATTGTGCAAGATATAATGAACTATGTGGCTATATATAAATAAAAACGGACTCTCCGTGGAGAGTCCGTCCGATGATTGCTCTGGGCAGGTGCTTAATTGAGCATCTTCCACAGGAAGGTGTACTCAAGCGCCTGTAGATCGGCCCGCTGGCGGTTATCGGCAGCGCCGGCATGGCCGCCTTCGATATTTTCGTAATACCAGACGTTCTTGTGGCCCTGGTCGAGCATCTTGGCGACCATTTTGCGGGCATGGCCCGGGTGGACGCGGTCGTCGCGGGTCGAGGTGGTGAACAGCACCTTGGGATAGTTCACCCCGGGCTTGACGTTATGGTAGGGCGAATAACGCTGGATGAAGTCCCACTGCTTGGGATCGTCGGGGTCGCCGTATTCGCCCATCCAGGAGGCACCGGCAAGCAGCTTGTTGTAGCGCTGCATATCGAGCAGCGGCACCGAGGACAGCACGGCACCGAACAGTTCGGGGCGCTGGGTCAGCATCACACCGGCGAGCAGACCGCCATTGCTGCCGCCCATGGCCGCCAGCTTCTTCGGGCTGGTGATCTTGCGGGCGATCAGATCTTCGGCCACGGCGATAAAGTCGTCGTAGGCTTTCTGGCGGTTCTCCTTCTTGGCTGCCTGGTGCCAGGCCGGCCCGAATTCGCCGCCGCCCCGGATATTGGCCACCACATAGACGCCGCCCTTTTCGAGCCAACCCTTGCCGGCGCCGGCGCTGTACCACGGCGTCAGCGAGATTTCAAAGCCGCCATAGCCATAGAGCAGGGTGGGGGTGCTGCCGTCGAGCTTGAGGTCTTTGCGCCGCACGATGAAGTAGGGCACTTTGGTGCCGTCGCGCGACACAGCCTGGTTCTGGCCGATTTCGAGGTCGGTGCTGTTGAAGAAGGCCGGATTGCGCTTGAGCAGCTCACGCTTGTCGTTGCCTGCCTGGGCCTGGTAGAGCGAGGCCGGGGTCAGGAAGTCGGTATGGGTGAGGAAATAGTCGTCGCTCAGGTCGCTGTCGACCGGCTGCACACCCAGCGAGCCAAAGGTCGGGGCGTCGATCGCACGCGAACTCCAGCGGCCATCGGCGAATTTCCATTCGGTCAACCGGCTCTTGACGTTGTCGAGCGTTTCGATGATCAGGAAATTCTTGGTCGCGGTATAACCCGACAGCGCCACCTGATCACGCGGCTCGAACAGCGCCACGAAGTCGCGCTTGCCTTCACGGAAGGCGGCGAAATCGATGGCCAGCAGGCTGCCGCCGGGCCAGGTCTTGTCGGCGACGGTCCACGACTCGCGCAGTTGCACCAGCATCTGCTCGCCGAAGAAGCCGATCTCGGCATGCAGGGGCACATCGATCTTGTGCAGCTTGCCGGCTTCGTTGAGCAGATATTCGCTGTTGTAGTAGGCGTGGGTGTAGTTGATCAGTTCGTAGCGACGGCCGTTGGTGTGCCAGACATTGGCATCGACCGACAGGTCTTTGGCCTGGCCCTCGAATACCAGCTTGGCCTCGCCAAGCGGCGTGCCGCGCTGCCAGTGCTTGACCTGACGCGGATAGCCCGAATCGGTCATGCTGCCGCTGCCGAAATCGGTGCCGACATAGATGGCATCGCGGTCGATCCACTCGACCCGGCTCTTGGCTTCGGGCAATTGGAAGCCGTCTTTGACAAATGATTTACTGGCCAGATCGAACTCGCGCACGATCGAGGCATCGGCGCCGCCGCGCGACAGCTTGACCAGACAGCGGTCGTACACCGGGTAGCGGCAATTGGCGCCCTTGTAGACCCAGTTGGTTTTCTCATTGCGGCCCAATGCATCGACATCGAGCACGGTTTCCCATTTGGGGTTGGCCTTGCGGTATTCGGCCGCGCTGGTGCGGCGCCAGATGCCACGCGGATGGTCGGCATCGGTCCAGAAGTTGTAGTAGAACTCCCCCATCTTGGCCACGTAGGGGATGCGTTCCTTGGAGTCGAGCACGGTCAGAATATCTTTGCGCAGCGTGGTGAACTGCGGATCGTGGTCGAGGGTTTTACGGGTGAGGTGATTGCGTTGCTTGACCCAATCAAGCGGTTTCTTACCGTTGACTTCTTCCAGCCATTGGTAAGGGTCGGCACCCTCCTTGGCCTGGACCGGCAGGGCGGTACCAAGCAGTGCCAGCGAGATGGCTAATACCTTCTTCATCGTTTCTCTCTCGTCGTGAAGGCGGCAGTCGATGCCGCCAATGCATCGCAGGCGGCTCAGGACTCGTCGTCCTCACCACCCAGAACACGACGAATGATATCGAAATCGAAGCCGCGCGACTGTAGAAAGCGTACCTGTCGCGCCTTCTCGCGCGCATCGGCAGGCGGGTTGCCAAATTTGCGGGCCCATAGGGTGCGGGCGCGGCTGAGTTCGTGGTTGCCGTCCTCGTCGCTGGTATCGGCCAGCACTTCGTGGATCAGGGACTCGGCGATGCCGCGTTCGCGCAGGCCGTACTCGAGGCGACGGCGGCCGAAGCGGCTACGGTAGGACTCGACATAGCGCGCGGCAAAGCGGGCATCGCTGAGCCAGTCGCGCGCTTCGAGTTCATCGAGCACCGACTCGACCTCGTCGCCGCCGCCGAGCTTGCGACGCAGCTCGGCGCGGCTGTGCTCACGCCGCGCCAGCAGGGCGAGCGCCCGGTCGCGCAGCGTGTCGGCCATTTACAGGTCTTCCGGCAGTTCTTCTTCTTCGGCTTCGGCACCGGGCAGCGGCATGGTGACGCCGACGGCTGCGCGGATCTTGCCTTCGATATCGCGGGCGATGGCCGGATTCTCACGCAGATACTCGCGTGCATTGTCCTTGCCCTGGCCGATCTTGCTGCCGTTGTAGGCGTACCAGGCGCCTGACTTGTCGATGATTTTATGGGTGACGCCGAGTTCGACGATCTCGCCTTCGCGCGAGATGCCCTCGCCGTAGAGGATGTCGAAGTTGGCTTCGCGGAACGGGGGCGAGACCTTGTTCTTGACCACTTTGACCCGGGTCTCGTTGCCGACCACTTCTTCGCCACGCTTGATGGCGCCGGTGCGGCGGATATCGAGCCGGACCGAGGCATAGAACTTGAGGGCGTTGCCGCCGGTGGTGGTTTCGGGATTGCCGAACATCACGCCGATCTTCATCCGGATCTGGTTGATAAAGACCACCAGGGTGTTGGTGCGTTTGATGTTGGCGGTGAGTTTTCGCAGGGCCTGGGACATCAGGCGGGCCTGCAAGCCGACGTGGCTGTCGCCCATCTCGCCTTCGATTTCGGCCTTGGGCGTCAAGGCGGCGACCGAGTCGATCACGATGATATCGACGCCACCCGAGCGGACCAGCATATCGGCGATTTCAAGCGCCTGTTCGCCGGTGTCGGGCTGGGAGATCAGCATGTCGCCCACATTGACTCCGAGTTTCTGGGCGTAGACCGGGTCGAGCGCATTCTCTGCATCGATATAGGCGGCGACACCGCCCAGTTTCTGGATTTCGGCCACCGCATGCAGACAGAGGGTGGTTTTACCCGACGATTCGGGACCATAGATTTCAACGATACGGCCACGAGGCAGGCCGCCGATGCCAAGGGCGAGATCGAGACCGAGCGAGCCGGTGGAGACTACCTGAAGATCGTTCTCGATCTGGGCTTCGCCCATCTTCATGATCGAACCTTTACCGAACTGCTTTTCGATCTGGGCCAGCGCTGCCGCCAGCGCCTTGCTCTTGTTCTCATCCATGCTGGAATCCTCAAAGACGGGCCGGCAGGCCCGGTGGGTTGATGTGGACAGGACGGATTATGACACGGTCTGTGATCATTCGTTCACCGAAAAACCTTCCCCACAGCAAAAACCGGCGAACCCCTTGTTAAACAAGGATGTGAATTTTTCGCGCCCCGACAAACGGCCGTAAAACCGGCTGGCAGCAGCGCAAAAACGGCTGAAAACCGGGTCTGCAACCGATCCGTAAACCCTTTACACGACCGATCCTGCCCGCTGGGCAAGCCTGCGGTTTGGCGCTGGTGGAGCGGGCAGACTACAACCTCTTCTATATAGAGGCTCCCGTTTCGTCCGAAAGGGGGCTGCTTACTGCCAAGGAGGAGCGTTGGCTATGAATGCTGGTCCCGTGCCCCTGCCGCGCCAGGTACCGACGGCCCTGTCGGCGCTGTTTCCCCCTGCCGAGGGGTATGCTTATTTCGAGCAGGCGGCGCTGTGCCGCTTTATCCGAACGCCCGATTACCAGCGTGGCACGGCCTGGTGGTGTGCCGAGACCTCGCTGGCGGCTTATCTGCCCGATCAGGAAGCCATCGAGACGCTACAGCGCGGCTTTGCGCCGCTTGGCGTCGAGTCGGTGCAATGCGGATCAACGCGGGCGCTTGGCGGTAATTGGTTTTTGCTTCACTGCCGCGATCTCAAGCTGCTGGTGTTCCGGGGCGGCGGCCTGGTGTCTACGGCCGAGCGCAGCCGCTTGTGGATCGAAGGGCCGATCCAGGACTGGCTGTTTACCGATGCTGCCGCCATGTTGTCGCGCTATGAACACGGTGGGCGGGTCCATACCGGCTTTCGCAGTGCCTACCAGGAAATGCGCGACGAGGTGCGCGCGGCGCTGGCCGTCGATGACGGCGATAAGCCACTCTGGCTGACCGGACACAGTCTGGGCGGTGCGCTGGCGCTGCTCACCGCGGCCGACTGTCACTGTGGGGCGGTGGCCGAAGTGGAAGGGGTCTATGTATTTGGCGCCCCGCGTGTCGGCAATGCTGCGTTTATGAAGCTGTTTGCCGGGGTGCCGCTGCATCATGTGGTCAATGACCTCGATCTAGTGGCGCGGGTGCCGCCGCGCCATGTGCTGTGGCTGCCTTATCTTGATCGCTATGCCGAGATCCGCGAAACCCGCTTTATCGGCCGCCAGGGCGGTGTCGAAACGCGTGGCGGTTGGCGCAGCGACTATCTCGACCTGTTGCCCGGTGCTTTCCCGGCCGCGTTCGGTCAGTTGTGGCTCGGGCCTGACGGCTGGTGGCAGGCGGCGGTGCCGGCGATGATCCGCGACCATGCGCCGGTGTTATATACGACCCATCTATGGAACGATTGGGTGGCCTCGCTAGGCTGAGCGCAGTGCGGGTCCGGGGGAAAATTTCCAATTTTCTTGAATGCCGCTATAAACCTTGTAGCTATTTGTCCTAATTATTTAGATTTTTGCCGAACACCGTTTGTTGTGGCGGTGGATCGGGTGGGACGGGCTATAATGGCGCATTCGATCGATCGATGAGGACGTGACGGCGGTATCTGACCGCCGTTTCGTTTTTCTATTGCACAAGGAGTTCAGCATGAGCACGCCGAGAAAGCCCAGATCCCATACTTCCCCGCCGCGACAAGGAACGGGTGCCCGTGGCGAGGGCGGCGGACGGCAGGGCGGCCACGGCGGCTCGCAAGGTCGAGGTCAAGGTTTCGGCGGCCGTGGTCAAGGCGGCCAGGACTTCGGCGGTCGCGGCCGGTCCGAACAGGGCGGCGAGGGCTACGGCTCGCAGGGGCGTGGCCGAGCAGGTGCGGCAGGTCAGGGTTTCGGCGGTCGCGGCCGGTCCGAGCAAGGCGGCGAGGGCTACGGCTCGCAAGGCCGCGGCCGGACTGGTGCTGGCGGTCAGGGTTTCGGCGGTCGCGACCGGTCCGAACAAGGTGGTGAAGGCTATGGCTCGCGTGGTCGTGGCCAAGGCTTTGGCGGTCGTGGCCGGTCCGAGCAAGGTGGTGAAGGCTACGGTTCGCGTGGTCGTGGTCAGGCCGGTGGCCAAGGCTTCGGCGGCCGCGGCCAGTCCGAGCAAGGTGGTGAAGGCTACGGTTCGCGTGGTCGTGGTCAGGCCGGTGGACAAGGCTTTGGCGGTCGCGGCCAGTCCGAGCAAGGTGGTGAAGGCTACGGTTCGCGTGGTCGTGGTCAGGCCAGTGGCCAAGGTTTCGGCGGTCGTGGCCGGTCCGAGCAGGGCGGTGAAGGCTATGGCTCGCGTGGTCGTGGCCAAGCCGGTGGTCAGGGCTTTGGTGGCCGTGGTCGGTCAGAACAAGCTGGTGAAGGCCATGGTTCGCGTGGTCGCGGCCAGGCCGGAGGTCAAGGTTTCGGTGGTCGTGGCCAGTCGGAACAAGCTGGTGAAGGCTATGGCTCGCAAGCCCGTCGTCATGGTAGGAGCGGTGCCACCAATCTGGGGCCGGGCTTCAATAGCATCGAACACGATGGTCGTCGTTCCCGCGCCGATACCGAGCGTTTCCAGCCGGTCGAGCGCGCCCGCAAGATGCGGCTGCGTGCCGGCAGCGAAAAGCAGCAGAAACAGGAACAACAACTGCGGGAAAAGCGGGTCGAGGCCCGTTATATCGGTGACTTGCGCTTGCAGAAAGCCCTGGCGCTGTCTGGCGTCGGTTCGCGGCGTGACTGTGATGAATGGGTGGCGGCCGGCCGGGTCAGCGTCAATGGCACGGTAGCCGAGCCGGGTACCCGGGTACGGCCGGGCGATATGGTCCGGTTTGATGGGCGTCCCGTCGATATCCGTTGGCCCGACCGTCTGCCGCGTATCGTGCTGTACCACAAGCAGGAAGGCGAGCTGGTGAGCCGGGACGACCCGGAAGGCCGTGTCACCGTCTTCGAACGGCTGCCCAAAGTGCTGAGTTCGGCCTGGGTGGCAGTGGGCCGCCTCGATTTCAATACCTCGGGCCTGCTGGTCTTCACGACCTCGGGCGAACTGGCCAACCGGCTGATGCATCCGCGTTTTGAAGTCGAGCGTGAGTATGCCGTGCGTCTGCTGGGTGAATTGACCGAAGAGCAGCGTCAGCAATTGTTGTCGGGCATTCAGTTGGACGACGGCGAAGCCCACTTCGACGTGCTACAGGATCAAGGCGGCGACGGCAAAGGCAAGAACCACTGGTATCGCGTCATTCTGCGTGAAGGCCGTAACCGGGAAGTGCGGCGGATGTTCGAGCATTTCGACCTGACCGTGTCGCGGCTGATGCGGGTGCGTTTTGGCCCCCTGCAACTGCCGCCCCGTCTCAAGCGTGGCCAATACTACGAACTCAGCGAGACGGAAGTGCTGTCGGTGCTGAAGTGGGCCGGCCTGTCGCTGACGGGACGGGCGCACTAAACAAGGTTCTGGGTTTTCAGCAACGGCTCGTGTCGAGAGACACGGGCCGTTGTCGTTTACAGCAGGATAGCCTCGGCACGGCGACGGAAGCCGCGGGCGGCTGCCAGCGACTCTTCCATGGTGGCGATATGCAGCGCCAGCACCTTGTCGAGGCTGGCGCGGCCGTCGGGCAGCGTCTCTTCCTGATAACCGCCGGCCAGATTCCAGGCGGTCGGGACGCCGCGTTCAGCCAGGAAACTCAGCACCATACGGTCGCGCAGCCGCATCTGTTCGCTGTCGAGATAGCCACCCAGCGGATCGTCCACATGAACATCGGCCCCTGCCTGATACAGCACCAGATCACAACTGGCAAGTGTGGCCAGCATGCCGGGCAGGGCTTGGAAGAAGCCCTCCGCCTCGTCGGGATAGTGGGCGCGGACGGTGAAATGGACGATCTGGTGACGGCTTCTGGTGCGGGCAATGATGTCTTCGGTGCCATCGCCCAGGTGGCGGTCGCAGTCGAGAATCCCTACCCGCCGTACCAGCCCTTCCTGCAACAGCTTGCGTGCGGTCACCATCAGGCCGTTGAAGGTGCAGAAACCCCAGCTTGTTTCGTAGCCGGCATGGTGAAAGCCCGAGGTGGGCGAGCAGGCAATGGTGCGGTGGGTCAGGGCGTAGCGCGCGGCGGCCAGCATCGAGCCGGTGGTCCAGGGCAACGTGGCGCAGACTTCGGGACAGAAGGTATCGAAACCGTTACGACGGCTCAGGTTGAGGATTTCGCTGACATGGCGCGGCTGATGCGCCAGATGGAAATCCTGTTGCGCTACCGGCGCAAAAGACTGGACCTTGATCGCCAGACCGGCCTTTACCCAGGCTTCGACGGCCTGTTCCGGTTTGCGGGCCGAGGGGGACGGCAGATCACCACGGACAACCATGCGGCGATCAAAGAAGACGGGCATCCGTTGCAATGTCATAAGCGGCTTATCTCTATAAGGACAAGTTATTCAATAGCTATTAATCGGTCGATGGTCGGGCATGACGCTGGAATCTACGAGGTTTCCCCGTGCTTGTCTATACGGGTGGACCATACAAATTTCGATGGGATTGGAGATTCGGATACTTGAAATCAATCGATAATATCCGAGTAATAAAAAACCAAGAAAATCAGGCGAATGGTTTTTTTCTTCTTGAGAAGGATTGAGTGAGGATTTTTATGGTTGAAAAGCCGAGATGTCCAGTAGAGTGGCGGGGAGCCACGATGATTATAGTTGTCATAAAAAATTACTTATTTTCATTGTTATGCCTTGTGTATAGAGAGAATTTTGCAGAAATATTTATTAAAGAATTATTTGTCCAGTAGAACGGTTCAGTGATCATTGAGGTTCCGAAAAATTATTGTGGACAGTGTGGAAGGCCATTCTAGGCAAAAACACCCCAAGCCTCTGTCGAATAACGGCTGCGTGGCATCGCTGCCTGTGAGTCGCGCGAACAGAATGATCTGAATTAAAAAACCGGCCCATGGATCAACATGGGCCGGTTTGCTTTGGCGATGGCGAAGTAACGTTTTACTTGGCGAGACGGCCGAGGGCAGCTTCTGCCAGCTGGCGATATTCGGTATCGGCGGCCGACTTGGCGGTAGCTTCGAGTGCCAGCTTATGGGTGGTGCTCAGGGCATCGGCTGCGGGAGTGGCGATGTCGGGGATGACGCCCGTGCCTTCCCAGTTGCTCTTGCTGATGGGGTTGATCGCACGGCCGGTGGCAACGAAGACCTGGAAGTGCGGGTGAACCCGGTACATCCCGCCTGGATGGGCGCCGCCGCCGGTGGTTTCACCGACCAAGGTGGCGCGCTTGAGTTGTTTCAGGTTGTAGCTGAATTCTTCGGCGGCCGAGAAGGTGCGGCGGGCGGTGAGCAGATAGACCGGGGTATTGGTCAGCCGTGGTCCAGGCACATAAGGCAGGGTGCGGTATTGGGTGGTGCTGTTTTCCGGGCGGTAGTAGAGGTCGTTCAGATGCACCGGCGTCGGCCCGAACAGGTAGGAAGTCAGGAACTGCACCATCTCCGGGCTGCCGCCGCCGTTATGGCGCAGATCGATGATCAGGGCGCTGCTGCCGGCCAGCAGGGTCATGGCGGCGGTGGCGGTGCTGGCGGCAATCGAGGGTTCGTCAAAGCTGTCGAGCCGCAGATAGCCGATATTGCCATCGAGGATTTCCACCTTGCGAAAGCCGTAGTTGTTTCGCTGGGCTGCGCGCTGGTAGCGCGCGACTTCTTCGGGCGAATCCTCGTCCCGGATGCTGTCTTTGGCGATCTCCTGTTCGCGATAGCGCAGCCGCAGATGCTTATCGTGGCTGATCGCCTGCATATCCTCGCTCAGTTGTTCGGCAAAGCGCAGCGCGCTGTCGATCCTGTCGTATTCGCCGCGTTGCTGCCGTGCTTGCAGCGAAGCGGCCATCTTTTCCCCTAGGTCCGGGAATACGTAATCGGCACGTAGATGTTTGGCGGTATTGCTGATGACCTCGTTACGGGCGGCTGCATCGAGGGTCATGTCTTTGGGAGCGGCAACGGCGGGGAGAAGGGACATGGTAAGCATCAGGACACTGGTGTGAAGGGTTTTGGTGATTGTCATAGACCGTCTCTGGCAGGGAATCGTCGAGAAGTTTAACGAAGCTGTTACCGAGTTTGGCCACGATATTGTTGGATAATCGGCCTTTTTTCAGAGGAAAACGCTGTGTTGGACAAGATAGATAGAGATATCCTCAATTTGCTGCGACTGGAGGGAAGGCTCAGCTACCGCGAACTCGGAGAAAAGGTGCATCTGAGCGCCAATGCGGTGGCCGAACGGGTGCGGCGGCTCCAGGCCGACGGCAGCCTGCGCGGCTTTCATGCCGATGTGGACCCGGCAGCCTTGGGGCTGCGGCTGGAAGCCTTGATCGATGTGAAGATGCGGCCGGGCACCAGTGCCGAGCATTTCGAGGCGGTGATCCGCACGATTCCCGGCATTGTCGAAGCCTCCTTATTGACCGGCTCGTTCGACTATATGCTGCGCACGGCCTGCACCGATCAGCAGGACCTGGTCCGGCTGATCGAGGCGCTACGCGAGCGGGCAGGGGTGCAGGAAACCTATAGTCGGCTGATTCTGCGCACCGTGCCGGTCAAGGGGCGCTGGTAGGTGTCGCCGCCGACAGGAGGGGTCAGCCCGGACGCGGCCGTGATTCGCTGCCGGCGCCGGCTTGCAGCAGTTGATCGAGCAGCCGGGTCGGCAGCAGCCGTTTGGCCAGGGCAAAGAATTTGGTCGGCAAAGTCACCCGATAGCGCGGTCGAGGCCGACGGGCCGTCAGGGCTTTCAGGACGGCATCGAGTACTGCTTCGGGAGGCAGGGTAAAGGGGGCAACCGGCCCAGGCTTGTTAAGCCGGTCTTCCATCGCCTGATAGACGGCGGCATGGCGGCTGGGGCGGCCGGCAATATGGCGCTGGTAGCGGGCAAAGGCATTGGGGCGGAAACGACTGACAATCGGCCCGGGCTCGATCAGCACCGGGTGCACGCCCGTGCCGGCCAGCTCGAGCCGCAGCGTATCGACCAACCCTTCCATCGCAAACTTGCTGGCGTTGTAGGCGCCGCGATAGGGCATCGCGGCAAAGCCGAGCACAGAACTATTGAACAGCACCCGACCCTGTTTACGCGCCACCATGGCCGGCAGCAGCAGATTGGTCAGCTCGACCGTGCCAAACAGATTGGTTTCGAATTGCTCACGCAAAGCCGTCCGGCTCAGGTCTTCCACCGCGCCGGGCTGGCCAAAGCCGGCATTGTTGAACAGCGCATCGAGGCGGCCCTCGCTGGCAGCGAGGACCGTGCGGGCAGCCGCTGCAATCGAGTCGCTGTCGTCGAGATCGATCTGGATCGCCTCAAAACCGGCCGCCGCCAGCCGGGCGACATCCTCCTGACGACGGGTGCCGGCAAATACCCGCCAACCGCGCTGGCGTAGCCCCTCGGCGCAGCAGGCGCCAATGCCGGAAGAGCAGCCGGTGATGAAAATCGTTGGCGCTGTGGCCATGGTTTGTCTTTCTTCTGTAGATGGAAAATTTCAGGAAATGGCTTTGCTAGTTATTTAGGCCTGTACATTAAGAATTTAAAATTATTGTCCTGAATTCACCCGGGTCAGGCTCGCCGGCTCCGCTGAGCCTCGCTCTGTGTGCTTCCCGCAGGAGCGCAAGCAGGGTACGGATTCGACGGAGCCGGCCTGTATTCTTACCGTTAGAGTGGGCGCTCAGATCTGCCTGACAGCAGAATGCAGCGCTGCTGCGGATAGTGGAGCTTGAACGCCATACTCAAGGCAAACGGTGATCAGTCCTTGCCTGAACGCCAAATCGAGTAGATCAACCAGACGCTGTTGCAGAAGGCGATCAGAAAGCCGATCAGGCCAAACGCCGGCAAGCCGAACAGACGCGGGCCGGCTGGCACGGTCATGACGATGCTGGAACCGATGATCAGGCAGCCCGTCACGATGCCCAGCGTCAGCCGGTTGGTGCTGCGGTTGATCTGCTGGCCGAAATGGTCGAGTCGCTTGAGGTCCAGATCGATCTTGACCTTGCCGCGCCGGGCTGCCTTGATCAGCCGCGAGGCATCGCGCGGCAGGCCACCCACCAGATTGGCCACTTCGACCAGATTGTGCTGGCCCTTTTTGAGCAGGGCCGAGGGCGACCAGCGCTGGACCATCACCTGACGCACAAACGGCGTCAGATGCTTGACCATCTGGAAATCGGGGTCGAGCTGGCGGCCCAGTCCTTCGAGCGTCAGCAGCGCCTTGAACAGCAGCGTCAGGTCGGCCGGCAGCGTGACGTTATGGTCGCGCAGGATGGCTACCACGTCGTTGAGCAACTGGCCGAAGCGGATGTCCTTCAGCGGCAGGTTCTCGTAGTTGAACATGAACTCGGCAATATCGGCGCCGAGCTTCTCCTCGTCGATGACTTCATCCTCGGTCCAGTCGACCAGCACATTGAGGATGCCCTGTTCATCGCGGCTTGCCAGCGCTGCCAGCAGATCGACGATCTGATCGCGGCGCGGATGCGGCAGCCGGCCGACCATGCCGAAGTCGATAAAGGCGATCCGGTTGCCCGGCAGATAGATCACGTTGCCCGGATGCGGGTCGGCGTGGAAATAGCCGTCGATCAGGATCATCTTGAGCACCGCATCGGCGCCGCGCTGAGCCAGCACCTTGCGGTCCAGCCCAGCTTCGGTGAGCTGGGACAGCTCATTGCCGGGCATGCCCTCGATATAGCTCTGCACATTGACGATGGGGTTGGTGTACTCCCAGTACACCGTCGGGATCACGATATCGGGGTATTCGGCGAAGTTCTTCGCAAAGCGGGCGTGGTTATGTGCTTCGATGCCCAGATCAAGCTCGCGCCGCAGGCTCTTGGCGAACTGCTCGACGATGCGTACGGGCTGGTACTGCTTGGTTTCAGGGAATTCGAATTCGATCAGGCCAGCGAGGTGATGCAGGATGCGCAGATCGGCCTCGATCTTGGGCAGGATATGGGGGCGGCGGATTTTCAGGATCACCGCCGTGCCATCGGCCAGTCTGGCGCGATGGACCTGGGCAATCGAGGCCGCGCCGATCGGATGTGGGTCGAGTTCCTCGAACAGCTCATTGGCCGGTCGGCCCCAGGCGGTATGCAATTCGGCTTCGAGTTCGGCGAACGGCACTGGCGGCACGCTCGATTGCAGCTTCTCGAATTCGGCTATCCACTCGGGCGGGAACACATCTACCCGGGTGGCCATGACCTGCCCAAGCTTGATAAAGGTGGGGCCCAATTCCTCCAGCGCGATGCGGGCGCGTTCTGCCGGGGCCAAATGATGGTTGCCCTCCGGCTGAGGTATGTGCAACATCTCGCCCGCGCGCTCGAATGTACGCTCGACACCGAGCCGGCGAACCAAGTCGCCGAAGCCGTGTCTAGCGAGCGTGCCAATAATCTCGCGGATGCGCGGCATATCGCGCATCAAGTTCAGGGTTTCTCGCAGCATGGCCCGATTTATAACAGGCCGCAGTGAATTCCCCCAAACCATTTTGTGACCCCCGCGTCGCCGGTCGAGTCCGGCGTCGTCCGGATGCTATCGCCCGAGCGATAAGTGGTCCTCCAAACCGAGACAGAACGTGCCGGCATGAATACCCCGCTCCGACACATGCTTGCGCTGTTGTTCAGCGCGATTGCCCTCGCCGAACCCGGCGCCCCCGCCAGCCCCGCTCCTGAGGCCAGCCCGCCACAGGAAAGCCGCTCCCACGATGCGGATAAATCCACCAGCAAGGACAAGGAAGCCAGCGACACTAGAGACAAGGACTCCAAGGACTCCAAGGACTCCAAGGACTCCAAGGACTCCAAGGACTCCAAGGACTCCAAGGACTCCAAGGACTCCAAGGACTCCAAGGACTCCAAGGACTCCAAGGACTCTCTCCGCGAAACCGGCAAGGATTCCGTCAAGGAAGGCAGGGGTGATAGCGACCGACCCGCCCGGGTCAAGCCCGCCTCTCCGCAAACCCAGGTACAGCCCGACCAGACCTTTGCCCAGGACATCATGTTGCAGGCCCTGGGCCTGATCGGTGTCACCTATCGTTACGGCGGCAACAGCCCGGAGACCGGGCTCGATTGCAGCGGTTTCATCCGCTATGTGTTCCAGAACGCCCTCAATATCGCGCTGCCGCACAACGCCTTCGCCATCAGCCGGCTGGGGCAGGAGATCGAGAAGGAAGAGCTGAAGCCGGGTGATCTGGTGTTCTTCAATACCCTGGGCCGGCGCTTTTCCCATGTTGGCATCTATCTGGGGGACGACCGCTTTATCCATTCGCCGTCCTCGGGCGGCAAGATCAAGGTGGTGTCGATGAACGACGCCTACTGGATCAAGCGCTACAACGGTGCTCGCCGGGTGACGCAGGAAACCGTTGATGCCCGCACGCCGATTCTGGGCAGCCTGCTCGCGCAAGCCGCCAAAGATATGGCCGGCGAGACCGGAGTCAAGAAAGGCAAGCGCAAGAAAAAGCTCAGTGCAGCCGGCAAGTCCAAGGCGAAATCGAAGTCCAAGGCGGCGGGCAAGGCGAAAAAGCCGCGCAAGGGGAAATCGCGGCGCTAGCGCATTTCCATTTAAATCGGAGTCGCCGCTAAGCCTGGCGGAGCGCTGCACGCTTGCGCTTGGCGGTTCGGACACGCTGACTCCGAATTGGCTGGAAATGCGGCAGCGCATTTAGGGAAGACACGGGATCAGTACAGCGAAGCGGGAAGTTCCGTTCTCGCGGACGCTCGAGCGACGGCACGTGATGGAAACGCTGGCACGTGACGCTGCTTTGCGACTGACGCACCCTGGCTGTCCGTCGAAGCGGACACCGAAGTGTTCGATGAGGCAGACCTGGGGCTTGGATTTGACCGGACGTGCGCTGGATAAGGAAAAAGGCGCGACGGCAATCGAAACCGTGGCGCCTGCTTAGCTGAAGATGACTACTGGGGGCGGGTTATTCGCTGAAGAAGGCGATGGGTCCGCTGCTGGTGATGCCTACGCTGAAGTGCTGGTCGGCGGTGGTGCCGGCGCCGGCCAATTCCGTGTTGCGCAGGATTTCGTGCAGCAGTTCCAGCTCCTTGAAATCCTCGACCACGTCGCCGTGGCCGTTGAGGATGACTTCGATCCGCTCGCGATCAGGGTGGGCGTTGACGACTTGTACCCGGCTGCCTTCGGCCCACCATTGCAGGTGAACCGGCGGCGGGACGGGTACTGACTGGCGGGCGAACAATTCGGCGACCGTGCGGCCATATTTGTCCAGTGCCGTGGCTGCCCGCAGCCGGATTGCCTCCAGATTGACCCCCGCCTGATCAGGTTTGATACCGAAAATTTTCGCCAGTCCCTGATCCAACTGCTCATTGCTTACAAGGGTTTCCACTTTGCTCTTCTCCAAGAAATAACAATGCAGCGCTGAGAAGCGCTGCCAGTATCAGTGTTTTTTAGAAAGGAGTTATAGACGACTTGGCTGATGAGGGCAACCTTGGCGTAAGCCTTTTACCCTGCTGACAAGCTTGAGTCGGTTTAGCAGGGTTTTTGGCGTAATATTGTTATTTTTTATAAATGGTGTTGCCATGTCTGGAGAAGATATGGCGTGTTTTGTTTCATAACCAGAATTGCCGGTGACGGTCGTCCGCCGCCGGCGCGGGTTTAGTTAGCGGCGCGGTGGAGTTCGTACAGCAGCTCCAGCGCCGCCCGTGGGGTCAGGCTATCGGGGTCGAGCGCGGCGAGCCGTTCGAGTACGGGATGCGGTTCGGGCTCGGCCACCACCGGCACCGGCTGCGCAAACAGGTCGCCCTGGATCTGGCGGCCCACACTCTGGTTTTCCAGCTCGACCAGATGGCGTTTGGCCTGACGGATGGTGTCGCGCGGCACCCCGGCGAGCTGGGCGACCTGCAAGCCATAGCTCTGGCTGGCCGGGCCTTCTTCGACGCTATGCAGGAACACGATCTTGTCCTTGTGTTCCACCGCGTCCAGATGGACGTTGGCCACCTGGGCATATTCGCTGGCCAGGCGGGTCAGCTCGAAGTAGTGGGTGGCGAACAAGGTATAGCTGCGGTTCTTCTCGATCAGCGCCCGGGCAATGGCCCAGGCCAGCGCGAGGCCGTCGAAGGTCGAGGTGCCCCGGCCGACTTCATCCATCAGCACCAGCGCTTCTTCGCTGGCGTTATTGAGGATATTGGCCGTTTCGGTCATCTCCACCATAAAGGTCGAGCGACCACCGGCCAGATCGTCGCTGGCGCCGATCCGGGTGAAGATGCGGTCGATGCGGCCAAGGCAGGCGCGGCGCGCCGGCACGAAGCTGCCGCAATGGGCCAGCAGCACGATCAGCGCCGCCTGCCGCATATAGGTCGATTTGCCACCCATATTGGGGCCGGTGATCAGCAGCAGCTTGCGTTGCGGTTCGAGCCGCAGATCGTTGGCGATAAAGGCTTCGCTGCCGGCATCGAGCAGTTGCTGCTCCACCACCGGATGGCGGCCGCCTTCGATATCGAGCCGGATCTCGTCGACGAATGCCGGTGCCGTCCAGTCAAGCGCCGCGGCGCGGTCGGCAAAGGCGGTCAGCACATCGAGCGCCGCCACGGCCTGGGCCAGGGCCTGCAAGGCGGGTACTTCGGGTGCCAGCGTGTCGAGAATCGTGTCGTAGAGCGACTTTTCCAACGCCAGCGCCCGCTCCTGGGCCGACAGGGCCTTGTCCTCGAATGCCTTGAGTTCGGGGGTGATATAGCGTTCGGCGTTCTTCAGGGTCTGACGGCGGCGGTAGTCGTCGGGCACCTTGTCGGTCTGGCCATTGGTGACTTCGATATAAAAGCCATGGACCCGGTTGTATTCGACCCGCAGATTGGGAATGCCGGTGCGTGCCCGCTCGCTCGCTTCGAGCGCCAGCAGGAAGTCGCCGCAATTGCTCTGGATCGCCCGCAGCTCATCGAGCGTGGCGTCGTAGCCGTCACGGATCACCCCGCCTTCGCGCACCAGTGCCGCCGGCTCGTCCAGGATGGCCGCTTCGAGCAGGGCAAGCGTCACGGGCGGTGGCACGATGCGCTGGGCAATATCGGCCAGCAGTGCATTGTCGGGCACCCGGGCAGCCAGATCGGGCAGGGCGCGCAGGCTGTCGCGCAGCGCGGCCAGATCGCGCGGCCGGGCCGAGCGCAGTGCCACGCGGGCGGCGATACGTTCGATATCGTGGATCTGCGCCAGGCCATTGCGCAGATCGCCCAGTTGGACCGATTCGACCAGGCTGGCGACTGCATCGCGCCGCCGCATGATCTTGCCGTGTCGGCGCAGCGGATGGTGCAGCCAGTGCCGCAGCAGCCGGCTGCCCATGGCGGTGGCGCAGACGTCGAGCAGCGAGAACAGCGTCGGATGGCTCTCGCCCCGGATGGTCTCGGTCAGCTCCAGATTGCGCCGGGTGGCGCCATCGAGCGTCAGATACAGGCCGGGCGACTCGACCGACAGCGCGGTGACATGGGGAAGGGCGCCACACTGGGTATCGCGCGCATAGTCGATCAACGCGCCGGCACAGCCAACGCCGACCCCGGCGCGTTCGACGCCGAAACCGGCCAGATCCTGGGTCTGGAACTGCCGGGTCAGGCTGCGCTCGGCGCTGTCGATGCTGAATTTCCATGGCGGCAGGCGGCGCACGGCAAAGCCGGCGGTGGTGGGCAGTTCGAGCGCCAGATCGTCAGGCAGCAGCACTTCGGCCGGCCGCAGACGTTCGAGTTCGGACAGCAGGGACTCGGCCTCGGTCTCCATCAGCTTGAATTCGCCCGAACTCAAGGTCAGCCAGGCCAGCCCCAGGCGGCCTTTGATCGCGTTGAGCGCCAGCAGCCGGTTTTCCCGTTTGTCGTCGAGCAGTGCGGCATCGGTCAGCGTGCCCGGCGTCACGACCCGGACCACCTTGCGCTCGACCGGCCCTTTGCTGGTATTGGGGTCGCCGATCTGTTCGCAGATCGCCACCGATTCGCCGAGCTTGACCAGCCGCGCCAGATATTGCTCGACCGCATGAAACGGCACACCGGCCATCTTGATCGGCTCGCCGCCCGATTGGCCACGGGCGGTCAGGGTGATGTCGAGCAGACGCGAAGCCTTGATGGCGTCGTCGTAGAACAGCTCGTAGAAGTCGCCCATGCGGTAGAACACGAGCTTGTCAGGGTGTTCGGCCTTGATGCGCTGATATTGCTGCATCATCGGCGTGGGTTGGCCGGCGCCGGCCGGGGTCTTGGTCTTGCTGGTGCTGACAGCCATGCGTTCCTCGCGGACGGCCCCACGGGCCGTCTTGTTTAGTCGTTGCGGGACGGCGACGCTCGCGCCGACCCGGGCGGGGCGGCATTTTACCGTGTTCGACTGGCGCGGTGCGTCATGGCAAAGCGATGGGCGGCAGACGGTGGAGGTTCGGCTCCCGGGACTGCCGAAGAGCGCGGCGATGCGGGACTGTCCCAGCGCTTCCCATCCATGTCGAGCCTCTCAATAAAAAAGCGCATTTATCCAATTTATGCACAAATGCGCCTATTTATCTTGCAAACATTCTGCGGGAAATTTTCTTTTTACCGAAACCCAGTCAGACCACGAATCCTTCCGGTGCATAGGCTCGGCCGGCTTGCAGATGCTGGCGCAGCTCTTCGAGCGAGGAGGCTCGATTGTCGAGCTTGCGGCACAGCCAGGTCAGCGGGCTGTTGCTTTGGTTGGCGCGCAGCATGGCTTGCGCTGCTTCGTCGTCTTGCTCGATTTCCAGTGCATGGGTCAGCCAGGCCTTGGCCAGTACCGAGCTTTGCGGGCCGCCCTGGCCGTATTCGTACATATTGGCGAGCAGCCGGGCCAGCGTCAGCCGGATTTCCGCCTCATCGACCGCCAGCAGCGACGGCACCAGCTTGTCATGGGCCCAGCTTTCCTGTGACGAGATATTGCTTTTGGCCAGGCGAGATACCAACGCCAGCCGCTGTGCGTCATCGCTGGTCTTGAAGACCGCGAGCAGGCGCTGCTGGGCTTCCTGCATCAGGGCTTCCTGGCCTTTGCCGGGGTTGCCGGTCCACAGAAAATCGAGCGACAGATCGATGGCGCACTCGCTCTCGCCACGATCGGCCCCTTCGCGCAGCCAATGTTGGGCCTGCTGGGGGTTGCGTCGGGCCTTGGGAGTATCGGGGCGCAGCAGATTGCGCTGTATATCGGCCAGGAAGGCCATGGCCTGGGCCGTGCCGCGTTGGGCCAGTTGCAGGGCCAGCCATTCCACGGCCTCGAACTGTTGGCTCTTCCATAGCCAGCACAGGGCGCGATAGATGCCGCGCTCCTCTTTCTCGAACGGGATCAGTGCGGCGGCGCGATCGAGCCAGGCGGCCTGCTGGCCCGGTTGGTGCGGAAAGCCCCATAGGCCGTACTGATAGGCCAGCGCAGCCAGCATCAGATGCCACGGATCTTCCTGCCAGCACAGCGCCTGATTCATCAGGCGCGGCAGCAGCCGTTCCGGGTCGGGCAGGCCCTCGATAATGACCAGATGGGCCAGCCAGCGCATCGATTTCGAGCCGAAGTATTCCTCCACCGCGCCGCTTTGTTCGAGTGCGGCCGCTTCGCCATAGAGCCGGTAAGCCGCCTCCTGGTGGCCGACACTGCAAAGCAGGGTGGCGTAGCGGCCCAGGCAGCGATGGCGCAGCGAGGCTGGCATCGGCCGTTGCAGCAATGCCTGCCACAGATCGAGATGACGGCCGACGGCGTGTTCGTCCTGCAAGTCGGGCGTGAAGCACAGGATGTCCTGCGCCTTGGTCTCCCACAGCACGCCACGCTCGGTCTCGCTCAGGGTGCTGCACAGCGGCCCCTTGATAAACGCCGACATTTGGCTGTGGTCGCCATACCAGCGTGGATAGAGGTAATAGACGGCAATCCGCAGCGCATCGAGATTGCGCGGGTGAAAGTGCATGGCCAGCCCGAACCAGTACAGACGGCCGTTTTCGATTTCATCGGGTGCGCGCGGCGGCAGACAGGCGGGCAGGCTCCGCAGCGGCTCGGGCAGCCCGGCGCCGTAGGGCTGCAGATGGTCCAGACCCGCTTGCCAGATGGCGCGTGCTTCGGGGTCTTGCGGCATCACATAGGGAGAGGCCGGCTCGCCTTGATACAGGTCGAGCAGCCATTCGGGCTCGTCGAGATAGGACGAGACGGTAAACAGTTCATTGCAGGCAAAGGCAGGGCGCGGATGGCATTCGATGGCCCGCAGCAGATGGGTGAAAGCCCGGTCGCAAGCCATCTGCGCGCCGATCCATTGGGTGAGGTCGACTTCATCGGCTGTGCCGGTACCGCGAATCTCGCCGGCGGCCCCGATCCACAGCCGGCCCAGCTGCACCTGGGCATGGTAGGAGTCGGGCCGTGCCGCCGCCCAGCGTTCGAGCTGGGCGCGACGGCTGGCGAAATCAGGGGTCTGCAGAGGATCGAACAGCGTATCCATCGCCCAGCCGTAACGTCCGCGCTGGTTCTCCTCGCCTTGAAGCCATAGCGCTTCTTGTTCATCGAGGTAATGGTCGAGCGCTTGAAAATCCTGCTGGCTGAGCCACAGGCGCCACTGCGCCTGTTGGGCCCGCAGGGCACTGATGCTGGCGTGGTTTGGATGGTCGATCATCGGAAAGTCAGGCGGTATCAAGAAAAATAAGAAGGCAATGAGTCACTTGCCACGGCAATGTTTATGACATTGAAATATTATCTGTCTTTGGGCCGCTCGGCGCTGCGGGTTTTCCCGACGCGAGCGGGCGTGATCCGAGGGCGAATCTCAAGCCCGATCCGGGAGAATCGAGTCCCAATAGACTAAGAAGGCGGAATGTTGGGCGTCTGCACCATCTGGCGTGCCTCGTGCAGATACTGCTCGACCCGGCCGGCAGCCATCAGCCGGGCCAGTCCCCGGTTGAAAGCCGCCTGAAAAGCCTTGCCTTGCGGTACTTCGCGCGACAGCAGCAGATACATCTTGTTGCTATCGAGCGTCTTCGGGTGAGTGGCAAAGCGCAGCAGCACGCCCGGGCCGTAATGCTGGGTCGCCAGGTAATAGGCCACTTCCCGCTCGGTCACGAAGGCATCGATCCGGCCGGCCATCAGCTTGCTCAGATTGACCTCGTCGCTTGGACTGCGCTCGACATTGCGCGGAAAACGCTGCTCGAAGCGGCTGAACAGCGGGCCGTAGGCATAGCCGATGGTGGCGCCGATCAGATAGCGGCCCAGATCGTCGGCCTTCTGCCAGTCGACCGGCTTCTCCTTGCGGTAGGCCAGCACGGCGTTGGACTCGAACAGCGGATCGGACAGCCAGAAATCACGCTCGCGGTCATCGGTGCGGACCCAGGCAAGGGTGCCGTCGATACCGCCGTTGCGAGCCAGCTCCAGCCCACGTTTCCAGGGGTAGAACTCGTAACGGACCTGGATGCCTTCACTGGCAAACGCTTCGCTGACAATGCGCGAGACGGCGCCGTAATGGGGCAGCTTGGCTGACATATAAGGCGGCCATTCACCGTTGGCGAGCCGGATGGTCACGGTGGCGGCCGGCACCTGATGGGCCAGCAGCGCCAGACAGAGCGACAGCAACAAGGTAGGGGGGCGCCACATGGCGGGTCTCCGCAAGCGGGGTCGTCCCAGTATAGGAAGTTGCAGAAACCGTCAGAAAGCCCGGCAGCCGCGCAGAGGTCTCAGGCAGGCTCCGGCGGGTCCGACCCTGCGCTCAGGCGGCCGCATCGAACAATATTGGCTGATTTCAGCTATTTATAAACAAAACCGGATGCTCTGTTAGCAGCCGATTTGCATAAATCATTTATTTTCTAGTGTACCGAGGCTTTGGGTTTGGCTGGGCCGGTGGTTGCCGTCTCCTCATGCGCCACCGGCTCGGCCTGTGGCCGGCCGCTGCGCCAGTCGAGATAGCCGCGCAGGATGCGCTGTTCGACCGGATGGCGGGTATCGAGATGGGTGGGAACGTGGACCACCAGCATCAGTTTGTCCGTCTCCTTGAGCAGCAAGGTGACGGCAGGTTCGGGCACCGGGACCGACAGGGCGTGCTGTTCGATCATCCGTTGCGCGGTGGCACGGATTTCATCGAGCACCGGTGCCGCTTCCGCCCGGGCCAGCCGCAGCAGTTCGTGTTCGGCGGCGCGCCAGTCTTCCGTGGGGCCGATCGGCACATTGAACTGGTGGGTGACGAAGCGGTCGAGAAAGCTCTCGCGCACCACGGCGCTATTGAGCAGCAGGGCATTGGGAATGGTGACGACCCGACCGGTGCGCTGATGGCATTGCGAGTCGTCCTCGACCAGCAGGGTGGAAAACATATTGAGGTCGATCACCGTGCCGCGATGGCCCGCGACTTCGATACGGTCGCCAATATCGTATAGCCGGCCGCCGCTGCGCATCACCGCGCCCGAGAAGCACAGCAGCAGTTCCTTGGTGGCGATCACCATGGCCACGGCAAAGGCAGCCAGCGAGACCAGCAGCGAGTGGAGTTCGGTGGCCCAGATCAGGATCATGCTGATCAGGCCGGCCACCAGCAGGCCGTTGCGCAGCGTCACCGACCAGCGGCGGCGTTGTTCCAGGCTGAAATTGGGATTGTTGGTAATGGCCCGTTGCAGGGCCATCCGCAACAGAAACAGGCCGACCAGCAGGCCCAGCGTAGCGGCTGAATCGATCAGCAGAGAACGGTCGATAGAGGATAGTGGGTTCATCGTCAGGGTCGGGTCTGTTCCCCGGAAAGCGGGGCGGGGCGCCCCGGGGGGATCAGTAGATTCGACGGGTCAAATTGGCTTTGTGCAGGATGGTGCTGGCAAGTTCCTCAATCGATTTATTGGTGGTATTGAGGTGGGGAATGCCCGCATTACGGTAGAGCGCCTCGGCTTCGAGCACCTCGAAGCGGCAGTTGTCGAGCGAGGCATAGCGGCTGTCGGGTTTGCGCTCGGCGCGGATCTGCGCCAGCCGCTCGGGACTGATGGTCAGACCGAACAACTTGTGCTTGAACGGTTGTAGCGGCTTGGGCAGCCCCGGCTGGCCGAAATCTTCGGGCGTCAGCGGGTAGTTGGCGGTCTTGATGCCGTACTGAAGCGCCAGATAGAGACAGGTCGGGGTCTTGCCCGAGCGCGAGACGCCAACCAGCACGATGTCGGCTTCGGCCAGATCGGTCGGCTTGACGCCATCGTCGTGCGCCAGCGAGTAATTGACCGCCTCGATCCGGTGGTTGTACTCGTGAAAGTTCTCGATGCTGTGGCTGCGGCCGACCGTATGGGAGGATTCCTGGCCCAGCTCGTTTTCGAGTGGCGCGATAAAGGCCTCGAAGAAATCGACGATATGCGCCGTGGCATCGATATGGATGATGCGGCGGATCTCTTCCTTGACGATGGTGGAGAACACCAGGGGACGGGTGCCGTCCTGTTCGGCCGTGCGGCGGATGCGTTCGGCCACCAGGGCGGCTTTCTCGGCAGTATCGACAAAGGGCAGGGTGACGCGCTTGAAGTCGATGCCCTCGAACTGGGTGATCAGGCTGTGACCGAGCATCTCGGCGGTGATCCCGGTACGGTCGGAAATAAAGAACACGGTACGGCGAACAGGCATGGCGGGCCTTTCGGAACAGGAAACGGGTCGCGGCATCATGCCATAAAGCCGCTTCATGCTGCGCTGCAAAAGCCGGCGCGAATGTAGTAGTCCATGATTCGACTACATATTTTCCGGGTCCGATCGGGTCTACCGCAAAAACCTTGCCGCCAAGCGCTGACGGGCGGGGGGCGAAAGCGCTAGAATCCAGCCCCATCGACCTATCCGCGACTCCTCCAGCAAGGAATTTAGAAATGGCAGAGAACTACGTCATCTGGTTCGAGCAACTGCGCATGACCGATGTCGAGCGTGTGGGCGGCAAGAACGCCTCGCTCGGCGAAATGATCAGCCAGCTCGCCACTGCCGGCGTGCGTGTCCCCGGCGGTTTCGCCACCACCGCTGCGGCCTACCGCGCCTTCCTCGCTCATGAGGGCCTGGCCGAACGGATCGATGCCGCGCTCAAGACCCTCGATGTTGAAGATGTGACGGCGCTGGCCCGCGTTGGCCGCGATATCCGGCAATGGGTGGTGGATACGCCGCTGCCGCCGCAACTCGAAGCCGAAATCCGCGCCGCCTACCAGAAGATGGTCAGCGACTCGGGCGTCGAAGTCCCGGTGGCGGTCCGCTCCTCGGCGACTGCCGAAGACCTGCCCGACGCCTCGTTTGCCGGCCAACAGGAAACCTTCCTCAATATCGTCGGCGCCGATCATGTGCTGCACGCGGTCAAGGAAGTGTTCGCTTCGCTCTATAACGACCGCGCCATCGCCTATCGGGTCCACAAGGGTTTCGACCACGCTGAAGTCGCCCTGTCGGCCGGTGTGCAACGGATGGTCCGCTCCGACAAGGGCGCGTCCGGCGTGCTGTTCACCATCGACACCGAATCGGGCTTCCAGGACGTGGTGTTCATCACCGCTTCCTACGGTCTGGGCGAGACCGTGGTGCAAGGCGCCGTCAACCCCGACGAGTTCTACGTCTACAAACCCAATCTGCGTGCTGGCCGCCCGGCCATCCTGCGCCGTTCGCGCGGCTCCAAGCTGATCAAGATGGAATTCGGCGACGAGGCCCGCGCCGGCAAGTCGGTGCGCACCGTGCACGTCCCCGATGTCGATCGGATGAAATTCGCCATCGACGACAAGGAAGTCGAAGAGCTGGCCCGCTACGCCCTGATCATCGAGCAGCACTACGGCCGGCCGATGGACGTCGAGTGGGGCCGCGATGGTCTCGACGGCAAGCTGTATATCCTGCAAGCCCGTCCGGAAACCGTGAAATCCCAGGAAGCCCGCGTCGAGACGCTGCGTCGCTACCGGCTGCGCAACCGCTCGGCCATCCTGGCTTCGGGTCGCGCCATTGGCCAGAAGATCGGCCAGGGCACGGTGCGGCTGATCAAGGACGCCTCCGAGATGGAGCGGGTCGCGCCGGGCGATGTGCTGGTCACCGATATGACCGACCCCGATTGGGAACCGGTGATGAAGCGCGCCGCCGCCATCGTCACCAACCGTGGCGGCCGGACCTGCCACGCGGCGATCATCGCGCGCGAGCTGGGCATTCCGGCGGTGGTCGGCTGTGGCGACGCCACCCGTGCGCTCAAGGACGGTGACCAGGTCACCGTGTCGTGCGCCGAAGGCGATACCGGCAATATCTATGAAGGTCTGCTCGATATCGAGATCATCGATCTGGCACTCGACCGGATGCCCAAGAGCCCGGTCAAGCTGATGATGAACGTCGGCAATCCGGAACTGGCCTTCGATTTCTCGCATCTGCCCAATGAAGGCGTCGGCCTGGCCCGGCTGGAATTCATCATCAACCGGATGATCGGCGTTCACCCCAAGGCACTGCTGGCCTATCCGGACCTGCCGTGGGACCTGAAGCAGCAGGTCGAGGAGCGGATCGGCGGCTATCCCGACGCGGTCGAGTTCTATGTCGAGCGATTGGCCGAGGGCATTGCGACCATCGCCGCCGCCTTCCATCCGAAGAAGGTGATCGTGCGGATGTCGGACTTCAAGTCCAACGAGTACTCGAACCTGATCGGCGGCCAGAGCTACGAGCCGCACGAAGAAAACCCGATGATCGGTTTCCGTGGCGCGTCGCGCTATATCGCCGATTCGTTCCGCGATTGCTTCGAACTCGAATGCCGGGCGCTGAAGCGGGTGCGCGATGAGATGGGGCTGACCAATGTCGAAGTGATGATCCCGTTTGTGCGCACGCTTGACGAGGCGCGCAAGGTGGTCGAGCTGCTGGCAGAAAACGGCCTGGAGCGCGGCAAGAACGATCTGCGCCTGATCATGATGTGCGAAATTCCGTCGAACGCCATTCTGGCCGAGCAGTTCCTCGAATACTTCGATGGCTTCTCGATTGGCTCCAACGATATGACCCAGCTGACGCTGGCACTCGATCGCGATTCGGGCGGCCCGATCGCTTCCCTGTTCGATGAGCGCAACGAGGCGGTCAAGGCACTGCTGGCGATGGCGATCAAGGCTTGCCGTGCCCAGGGCAAATATATCGGCATCTGCGGCCAGGGTCCGTCGGATCACCCCGACTTCGCCAAGTGGCTGGTCGAGCAAGGCATCGAAACCGTCTCGCTCAACCCCGACACCGTGGTCGAAACCTGGCTCTACCTGGCGCGCGAACTGGGCTAAGCCAGCCGGCGCTTCAGCAAAACGCCCCGATACCGTTCGGGGCGTTTTTTCTTTATCAAGTCGGATGCTCTGGCGTTCGCAACGGAGAAAACGCATGCAGGACTTTATCGTATCGGGCAAAACCGGCGAGGTTTATGCCGAGGTGGACATCTTCGAGGACGATTCCATGGCGCATTTCTATGGCGGCGAAATCCTCGACTATCGATTTCCGGCCGAGCTGGCAAACCTCGTTGCGGCCTATGACGAGGCAGTCAATACGATGACGCTGGGGACGCTCGATGAACTGGAATCGAAGATTTATGCCTACGATCTGCGCCTCAAGGAAATGGGCTGCAAAATCTTCGACCTTTATATCGAGGATAAGGAGCTGGTGACCTTCTTTACCAAATATCCCAGTGGCGACGGTTTTCTCGATGACTATCCGGGGAAGTGAATTAAAATAATAGGAAAAATATCTGAAATGTGATTTGCGAAATTTAATCATTTCTTAAAAAATAACGCTGGAACTTCAGCGGGGCTGCCCAACTCTTAGCCGGCCTTGCTCCGCGCTGTCGGAGCGCTCTTCGTTCCGGAGTCCAAGTCTTATGCAGCACACGATGTACTACCTGATTTCCCCGCAACCCCATCTGCTGGCAAGGCTCGCCCAGGTAGCCGATTTCGCCTATCTGACCCAGCCCTTGCTATGGTCGGGCGAGGAATACGATCTGGAAAGAAGTGATTTCCGCGCCTGTTTCAACAGCGTCATCAAGGTCCTGTTCCTCGATACGTTGCGGCGCGATTGGTCGGGGCAGCCCGATTACCTGACGCTGTTTTCCGACCTGACGGCCAGCGAAGCGTATTTCGATGCGCATTGGAGCCTGCAACGGCTGTGGCTTGAGGCGACACGCCAAGATGCCCTGACCGAGGCGCGCGCCAGCGGTTCATTGCAGACGCTGCGCAATACCGGCAGTGCCTGGGCTGATGAGGTGTTCGAGCAGGAGCGGGCAAAGCCGGCCTGAGGGGCTTGCCCAAGGTGGGGAGAGCCGTCAAGCACGCTTTTCAAGGCGTCCGCGATGATGCCGAGTCCGAGGCTGATATGGCGGATGCGATTTTTAATAAAAATCGGTCTTTGATCTACTAGGGAGGAAGCCTGTTTACAAGGCTTTTTAAAGGATCATTCCATTTCAGGCTCCAACAGGGCAGCGCGGATAAAGTCAGGTCGGTTCAGCCGTTCCAGCCACCAGCGCAAAGCCGGTCCCTCGTCATGGCTGCGCCAGCCAAGGTGGAAATGTTGTGGCGGCTGGGCTTCGAGCAGGGTTTTGACGATCAGCCGGCCGGCCTGCACATGGGGTTTGGCGATCTGCCAGGGCAGGTGGCCGCAGCCGAGGCCGGCAAGTTGTGCTTCGAGTTGGGCGGTGAGAGTCGCTACCCCGAAGACTTCCTGGCCGCCCGCGCTAGGGATGGCACGCGGCGGCTGGCGATGTGAGGAGTCGCTGAGGCTGACCAGCCGGTGCGGGGCAATCGTCTGCCACGACAGCGGCTCAGCGGCCTGGGCAAGCGGATGATCGGGTGCCACGCAAAATACCACTTCAAGCTGTTCCAATAACTGCGAGGTCAGCCCGCTGCCCGACGGCGGCTCGCCCGACGCACCCACCACCAGATCGGCGCGCTGGCTCAGCAGCGCGTCCCAGCAACCTCCGAGCACTTCATGGCCGATCCTGATCTGGGTGTGGCTGTGCTCGGCATAGAAGCTCTTGACCAGCGGCAGCAGGCGCTCGAATGGCACCACGGTATCGAGCGCGATCCTCAGCTCGCTTTCCCAGCCGGTTTCGATTCGACGGGCACGTGACTCCAGGGTCGCCGCTGCCTGCAATAGGCGTCGGCCTTCTTCGACCAGCAAGGTCCCGGTCGGAGTCAGCCGTGCCCGATGGCCACTGCGGTCGAATACCGTCACCCCGAGTTCACTTTCCAGTTTCTGTACCAGATAGCTCAGCGATGACGGTACCCGATGCAATTCCTCAGCCGCTGCCGCAAAAGTGCCACGCCGGTCGATGGCGTCGAGCACGGTCAACACATCCAGGCTCAATCTCATTGTCGAAAATTTCGAAATAAAAAGGCGACACTGTCCGCTTTCTAGCGCTTGAGGACAGACTTACCGTGCCTCCATATTGCTGAAGTGTGCAGGGAATCTCAGTTACATCAAAATCGAGGCGATTGCGCAAATGTTCGGCAATTTAGAAGTAGGAGCACGTCCAGCAGGATACCACGGCTTCTGTTGAAGCTCGCTGCGATAGAGGAGAGGGCGGTATTTGCTGCGGTAGGGTGGTGTGTTGCGCTGTGGGAATCAGGCGGACGCCGAGTGGATCGACAGTTTCATGTCTGTAAATGATTTAAACCAATTGCTTTTGTTGGTTTGTCTGGATTAATCAGTCTCGATTGGCAGAGCTGGTATTAATTGCTGAGGATGGTCAAGGTGATAACTCAGTTATTGCTTGACTTGTTCCGGTGGTTTTGTTTCATATGTGCCTAGGCCCGTCCAGATCGTCCCGGATGAGCTTTCTGTTATGGCTGAGCATAAAAAACGACCAATCGCTGTCGTGGCTTGTTTCTAATCCCATAAATCAGCATATTTTGAACCGGTCTTCTCGGTTGTGGTATTGCCGGATTTCTGGTGTTTGCCCGAATTCCGAGTTCATGCAAATTTGAATTGGATATGCTATACGCCATTCTATTCTCATAAAAAATAATCCTGATCGGACACCGCTCAGGGGAGGATGAAAGCTTATGACTAATATTCGTACCAAAAGCCCCGAGGATTGGACTCGGATGGGCTTGGTGGGCCGCAGTGAGCCCTTTCTACAGGCGATGGCCGCTATCTCGCGGCTGGCCCGGGTCGATGTGCCGGTGCTGATCTATGGCGAAACAGGCACCGGTAAGGAATTGGCGGCGCGTGCGCTGCACTATCTGGGCAAGCGAGGTGATCGGCCGTTTGTGCCGGTCGATTGCGGGGCGCTGCCCGAAACCCTGTTCGAGGATGAATTGTTCGGCCATGTACGCGGCGCTTTCACCGACGCCCGCAGCAATGCCGCCGGCCTGATCGCCCAGGCTGAAGGCGGTACGCTGTTCTTCGACGAGATCCATGTATTGAGCGCGCGCAGTCAGGCGGCCTTGCTGCGCTTCTTGCAGGACTTCACCTACCGGCCGCTTGGTGCCACCCAGTCCCGCCATGCCGATGTGCGCATACTTGCCGCTACCAACCGCGATCTGTGTCAGGGGGTGGAGCAGGGCTGGTTCCGCGAGGACCTGAGCTACCGGCTCAATGTGGCCAATGTGCGCATGCCCAGCCTGCGCGAGCGCCCTGGCGATATTCCGCAGTTGGTGGCGGCTTGCGTGTCACGCTTCTGTGCCCGTTATGGCAAGTCTGCCTGCCGCTTCGACGAGGCGTCGCTGGCCTGGATTGCCAGCCAGCCGTGGCGCGGCAATGTGCGTGAGCTGGAGAATTTCGTGCAACGTGCGCTGCTGGCTTGCGAGGGCGAACTGATCCAGCTCGAAGACTGCGCCGGCAAGACGGTTGAGACGGCCGCGCTGGCCATGCCGTCGTTCAACCAGGCCCGGGCCCAGGCCATCGTGGCTTTCGAATCGGCCTATCTGCGGGCCGTACTGGCGCAAAGCCAGGGCAATGTCTCGGCAGCGGCCCGGCAAGCCGGTAAGGAGCGCCGGGTATTTGGCCGGCTGCTGAAAAAACACGGCATTGATCGCAGTGAATATCTCTGATACCAGTCTGTCGCCAATTTCTCTCGAAAATAGCCCGGGCGGACAAAGGTAAGGTGCGTCAGCCGTAAAGCGGCTGAACGCACCGATATTTATGATTCCGCTGCGGCTTGATTCCGTGTTCTTCTGTTCGGCCATTAAAAATGCCCGAATAGGGTTCCTCCTTTATCTCTGTTCCAAAGAAGAAGCGGAAGGTTTTGTGATGGGCTGTTTGGAGATAACAAAACCATTCGGGCTGGATGCTGATCGGCTGGATTGGAGCCAGAGAAACAAAAACCAGGAGGCTGGTTTTGTTATGCCTTGAATGATTCAAGGCAACTTATTATGGGCGAGCACGCCAGCGGCGAAATAGGTATGGGTGGCCTCGACCGAGAGATCGTAGACCGTGCCGCGCGGCGGAGCATTGCTGACCGCGGCCAGGGTTTTGCTGGTCAGGCGTGCCGGATCGCTCTGAGCGAACGACCACAGCACATCGCCTGCGCGCAGTTCCGCTGCGGCAAGCCAGCCCTGCGGGCCGGACAGCTTGTGGGCCGGGGTGACGTGCAGGATGGTGCCGTCGCTGAAAGCCAGCGCCAGCATGGTGGCAGGCGGGGCGGCGTGGATGGTTTCGACGCGGCGGGCCTCCAGCCGTTTTTCGCGCTCGTTGTAGCTCAGCAGTTGGTCGCCGACGGCCAGTTCGCTGATGGGACGGCTGCTGCCATCGGCCAGGGTCACGGGTGTGTCGGCCGCGAAGCAGGAGAACAGGATCGAGCTGTAGCCTGACGAGGCGCTCGGTTGCGGCGGGGGCGGCTGGCAGCCGGCTTCGAGGGCATCCCAGTAGTCGCGGCCGCCTGGAACGACGCGGTCGCCCAGGTAATAGACCACCCCGCCGGCCACCAGCCCCACCAGAAAGCCGATGGCCGTGCCGACGCCCGGGGCGATCGAGCCGCCGGCGGCGCCGGCAATGGCCGTGGAGAGCACGACTGCGCCGGCACCGACCTCGGCCCCGATCACGGCGCTTGACCCGCCCAGGACAAAGGCGCGAGTGGTGCGCACGCCCACCTCGGCTCCCGAATGTTCGCGGTCTTCGAGCGCGCCGATGCTGATCAGTTCACCGATGCCCGAACCGACCCCGCCGCCACCGAAGCGGCCAAAGCGCGTCAGCATGGCCGGCGACAGCCGCGAGGCGCCGGTTGCCGCTACATCATTGAGGGCGATACTGGTGCCCCGGCTGATCATTCCCTGTTCGATGCTGCTGCCAAAGAAGTTGCTGACTGCGCCCACGCCGCCGCTGGTAGCAAGCTCGGTGCCCCATTCCGGATGATCCTGTTCGTCCCACAGCATCACCCCGGCGGTGGTGAGGACGGCGATGACGCTGCCGGTCCCGGCACCATGCAGCCCCGCCCCACCCGCTGCCCGCAGCTCGCCCCTCACCCCGCCGCCCAAGCGTTGGCTGCGCATGAATTCGCGCGTTATCGTCGAGCGTATCTGCTGCTCGCTGAGGGCAGAAAAGCTCATGCGGGAGCTGCGCAGGCCGCTGACTTCCGCGCCCAGAATTCCCGCGCCCACCACCCGATTGGCGGCCCGTCGGCCGACTTCGCGCTGGGCCTGCCTATGCTGGTCGGCCGTGATCTGGCCGCTGCTGAGCGCCTGGTCGAGGGCATCGGGCGAGTTGTAGCTCTGACCGTTGATCGACACCGGGTTCTCGCGCATCTCCCCGACAAACACCTGGCGCCAGCCGGCGCGTGGCGGCCCGTTGGGCTGGCGCTGGCCCCGGTCGTCCCAGAGCGCGACGGTGCTTTGGGGGGTCTCGGTCCGGGTCGGATCGGACAGCATCTCGCGAAAGGCAGTGACATCATCGCTATTGATCGCCAGATAAGCGTCGCTCAAGACCTGACTGCGATTGGCTTCGTACTGCGGGCCGCTGGTCGGCTGGCCGCTGAATTGCGGCTGATTGCTGATATAGGTCGGCAGGGTCGAGCGGCGGCTGGTTTCCAGCATTGCCTGCAAGCCTTTGCGGTAATAATCGAAGCGCCCGCCCTGATCGGGCTGGAGGCTGGTCTTCACCGAAATCCGGGCGGTGCCGAGAATGCTGGCGCTGCGGCTGGCGGCGGTCCGCTCGAAATCGAAGATCGGGAAATTCTCCTCGGTCGGCTGATGGGTGACCCCGCGCCGGTCCTGCCAGGTGCGGGCGTTGAGGTCATCCAGGAACAGGCCAAAGCCCTGGCTGGCCCGACTGCTGAACGCCGCCTCACCAAAGCGGCCGCGCCATTTCATGATTTCGCCGCCGGTACTGCCGAGGATGGGGCGCGAATACGGGTCCAGCAGCGCCCGGTCAAGCGGCGTGTTGTAGAGCTGGCTGCCGCTGACCATCGAGGAGGTCGAGCCGGCCAGCCATTGTTCGATCATTCGGCGCCGGTATTCGTCGGCGCGGATGGTTTCGAGCTGTTGCCGATCGACGAAGCCCTGGAACTGGCCTTCGGTCAGCAATGGGGACGCCGACATATCCTCGGGCATGCCAGCCACCGCGCTGCCGGGCAGGCGCAGCACGGGCTGCGTGCCATCGGCCGCCGGCGGCATGACGCGGATCAGGGTGCCCGGGATCGAATTGGGCGAGGTAGCGAGCCAGGCGTGGCCCATCTGCACCCGCCGGTTGATTTCAGCGTTGATGCGACGTTGCAGATTGCGGTAATCGAAAAAACCGGCCTGATCGCGGCCAGCCGAGACGACCGGGTTGGCGTGGTTCAGTTCGGCCAGCAACTGATAGTTGGTCAAGGTGGCGACATTGACCGCGCAGGGGTCGAAATCGCTGCCATGTTCGACCCGGGCCGGCCCTTCGGGTAGCGGAGGTGGGCCGCCTGCATCGGCGGAAGCGCTGCCGGCCGCGGGTTCCGAGCCGCCGTTGCGGCGGATGCCGCCGTGCCCTTGCACCACATGGGCCAGCTCGTGGGCCAGCAGGCGCCGGCCGCTGTCGGTCTGCGGCTGGTATTCGCCGGCGCCGAAAGCGATCCGGTCACCGACGCTGAAGGCGCGGGCATTGAGCTGGGCGGCGCTGCTGGCGGCTTCGGGGCTGTCGTGGATATGCAGATCGGACAGATCGGTCTGAAAGCGCGCTTCGAAGAAGCTGCGGTCCGTCTCGGCGAGCCGGCGCGACGGGCCCAGTGACAGATTATCGACTGCGGCCGGTGACTCTCGGTTACGTGGCTTGCGCCGTATCGTGCCGGCGGCCCTGGCGCGACAGCTCGGACACGGCGGCGAGCCGGCCGAGCAGGTGCAGGGCGCACCACGCAAGGCCGCGTCGGCCATCCGGTCGGCTTCGGCCTCGACCGGGTCGTCTGCCGCGCCCACGCTGAGCTTGGCGCGCAGATTGCCGTTGGCGTACAGCCATTGCACCGTCTGGTTGTCGAGCTGCAAGGCCGGCTGGGCGTCCTTGCCCTGCCGCGCAGCCGCTGTCGCAGGCGTGTCCTGGCTGCGCGGAGTGGAGGCTTCCTTGCGGGCGACGGTCTTGCTCATGGCTGCTCCTTGATCGTTCGCTCGGGCCGGCAGGGAGTGGCGGTCCAGGACCGGTCTGCTGGTGGCTTGCTGCCATCTCTTGTTTTGGTGGTAATTTTCTATTTCAACTAAAAATAACTATATGCCTTGCTGTCGTTTTTCCTGAATTTTTATTTTTGGCTGGGAGTTCCGGTAGTCGCTCTCCGGCGCCGCACCACTCCATCAGGTCTGCCAGCTCTGCCCGCGTTCCAGGTTCTCCTGGTGCTGGCGAAACCGTGCGGCCACGCCCGGGTCGCCGTGTTTGGTCTGGCGGCGGGCGATGGCGCGCATCAGGTGGCTCATGCCGACCCGCTCACCGAGGCCGGCCGCCAGGAAGGCGGCTTCGAGGGCCAGGGTCTGGATATCGCCGCCGCTCAAATCGAACTGTTCGGCCAGAAACCCGTAGTCGATGTCGTCGGCAAGCGGGACGCCGGCGGGGAACATGCCGCGCCACAGTTGTTCGCGCAGGGCGGCGTTGGGGTGGGCGAACTCGACCATGTAGTGCATACGGCGGGAGAAGGCCGGATCGAGGTTTTTCGGCAGATTGCTGGCCAGGATCACCACGCCGTCGTGCTCCTCCATCTTTTGCAGCAGATAGGCGACTTCGAGGTTGGCGTAACGGTCGTGGGCGTCCTTCACTTCGGCCCGTTTGCCGAGCAAGGCATCGGCTTCGTCGAACAGCACCAGTGCATCGGCACTGCGGGCGGCACTGAAGATGCGGTCGAGGTTCTTTTCGGTCTCGCCGATGTATTTGGAGACAACGCCGGCCAGATCGACCCGGAACAGGTCGAGTCCGACATGGTTGGCCAGCACCGAGGCGGTCATGGTCTTGCCGGTGCCGGAGCTGCCGGCGAACAGCAACATCAGCCCGGCGCTGCGGCCGGTGCGGCCCTGCATATTCCAGTGCCGGTAGACCTGATCGCGCGCGGCGATGGCGGCGGCGATCTCGTGCAGCAGTTGCAGCGTGGTGGCCGGCAGAACCAGCTGTTCCCAGCCATGCGGCGTTTCGACCCGCTGCGCCACCTGGGTCAGCGCCTGCGCTGCCTGCTGGCGGGCGCCACGGGACAGGGCGGTGCGCCAGTCCTGGCCCGCCGGGTCGGCCTCGTACAGCAGCTCGGCCGCCCGCACCGCCTGACTCGCGCCTTCGTGACCCAGGGTGAAGCGGCGGGCCAGCGCGTCGGCTTCCTGCTCGATCAGTGCTTCGTCCTCCCACGGCAGGTGGCTGTTGCGCAGCGCCGCGAGCCAGGCGGCGCTACGTTCGCTGGCGCAGGTGGGCGGCAGATCGAGCACGGTCAGCGGCAGATCGGCCCAGGCGGCCGGCGTCTGGGTATGGCGTGGGGTCAGCCAGAGGATGGTGATGCCGAGGCTGACCCAGCCGCGCAGCCGCTCGGCCAGTTGTGCGGCGGTTGCAGGTTCCCGCGTGATGCCGGCCGGGTCGCGCAGCACCAGCGCTGCCTGGGCGAGTCGAGCCAACAGCCCCAGTTCGGGCTGGTGCAGACAGGCCGCAGCGGTCGCCTGCAAGCCATGCAGGCCGCGCCGGCCAAGCCACTGGCGGCACCAGCCGTGTTGGCGCTCCGCTTCGTCGCCGCGACAGATCAATAATTCGCCCCGTGGCGTCAGCGTCGGCACGCCCGTACCCGCTTCAAGCCGGACGGCCGCTTCGCTGGGCAGCGGTGCGATGCCGAGCAGAAACCGTCGTATCGGGCCGCTGGCCACCACCGCCTGACCGAGCGCACTGCGCTGCGGGTCGGCCTCGGGCCGCTCCAGTATGCCGGCGTCCAGCAGCGCCTGAAGACGACCGGCCAGCGCATGGTCGGGGCGTCCGTCGCCCTCGCTCAACAGCCGGCGCACCAGATCGGGTGTAGCGGTTTTGCGCGTCACATCGTTGTTGAGATAGGCGTACAGCGTCTCGTAGCGCAGATCGAGTTCCGGCGCGGCAGCGACGAAGACGAGTGCCAGCGATTCCTGGTCCAGTCCCAAGCGTTCCCCCAGCAGCGCCAGCGGCGAATCGGCCGCGAAATGCTCGCGCCACTGCGTGGCCTGGGCGCTCAGCAGCGCAATCGGGTCGCGGCTGTCCGCCGGGTCGGCTGCCTGGAAGTCGGTATGGCGCCTGACCAGTTCGTCCACTTGGCGATCCGATACATAAAGCCCGCGCAGCTCGTCCAGGGACAAGGCATAGCGGGCACGCAGACGCAGGATTTCGCGCTCGATCAGGCAATCGAGCCATAGGCGCTCGTTGCCGAACGGGTGGGGCGTGGGCCAGGCAGCAGGCAGCAGTGGGTCGTCGCGTTTCATAGCGGCTTATCCGGAACAGCTCAGGGTCAGGGTTGGCGAGGGTTGCCCGGGCCATTGCAGCCGCAGCCGCGTCATGCCGCTCAGACTGAGCAGGACATGGAGCGGCGGTCGGACCAGCCTCAGTCGCCACTGACACGGCGCACAGAGTTCGGCCTGACCGCTGACCCCAAACAGCCGGGCAAACAGATAAGGCAGCGAACTGCGGGCATGGCCCGGGATGCGGTAAGCGGTATGGCGCAGGGCAGCCTGGGCCAGCAGCAGGACCGGTTCATGCCAGCCGGGCGGCAGCGCGGCGAGCGGGCCGGCCTGACTGAGCAGACGCTCATCGCGGCGCGATTGGCGCGTCAACGCCAGCCGGCTTCGCCAGGAAACCGGCTGTTCCGTCGCCACCGCTCCAAGCCAGCCGCCCGTCGCGCTGTCGATCAGTCGGTCGCGGCGTACCCGCTGAAGCGGGTAGCGCAAGCGAACCGCCTCGCCGCGTGCCTGGTGCTGGAGGGCATTGGCAAGTGCCGTCATCAAGGCGGCCGGCTCGGCCTTGGCCAGCCACGCTGCCAGCGCCACCTGATCAAAGCGTGGCGGCAGACGGAAGAACGTGCGCCAGAACGGATCGCGCCAGACGGCATCGGCCTGTGGGCCGGTGGCCACCGCAAGCGTCAGCAGCGCCAGGGCGTCCAGCGATGAACAGCCGGCCGGCGCCGGCAAGCCCGCCAGCAGCGTCGGCGTCAGCAACGATTGGAGCGAGGGCAGCAGCCAGACCAGGCCGCCGAATGGGGCATCCAGCAGGTCGGGAACGGACAGCGTGGCTGCGCTTGCCGCTGCCTCCTGCCGCTCGACCACCGCCAGCGCGGTCGCTGCGAGCCGGGCCGGCAAGGGCGCGCTGGCCAGCAGGCTCAACCAGTCTGGGTCGGCGGGCGGGGCGTGGGCAGCAGGACCGCTGCCGGCAAACAGGCGGCGCAGGTCGTTGGTGCGGACGAGGCGTTCGAGTTCGGCTGGGGAGATGTTGGCTGGCAGCGAGCGCAGTGCTGCTAGCCAACAGGCCGTGGCAAGGTCCGCTGTCGGGGCCTGACGCTGCCAGAGTGCCACGTGGCGCAGGGCGGCCAAGGGGCCGGTGAGGCTGCGTAGTGGATGGCCAGGAGGGTCACTGCGACCCGGAGTGCCGGCCGAAGCCTCTGGTGGCGCAGCGTGCCAGGCCAGCAGGATGCGCAGTGCTTCGCGTGGTGTCAGCAGGGCAGCAAAGGCCGGCCAGACGGCATCATCGAGCAGGGCCAGGGTGGCCAGACCCAGCGCCGTGTCCTCGACCAGCAAAGTCCGGGCAGCCGCCGCAGCGGGCAGGATGCGCAGGCCATCGAAGCGGCGGTAGCGCCAGGAATGCCAGGCGCGGTCTTGCAGCAGATCGCCGAGAAACGCCGCCCGATAGGCGGCTTGCGAGGCATAGTGCACGGCGCCGCTGCCCGGGTCGTAGATCGCCCGGCCAAGGGCCAGGGCAAGTTGATCGGACCAATGGGCCGCCAGGCGCTCGGGTGGCGAGGCGATATCAAGCGTCAGATCGACGGCAATATCGGGTAGCAGCACCACGGCCTCGGCCTCACCGAGCAATTCCCCCAGCCGTTCCGCCAGCAGGGCGGCCACACGCGGTGCCAGCCGGTCGAGATCGGCGCCCAGGGTCGGCGCCGCCGGCTGCTCGCGCGGCATACGGTAGTCGTTGAGCCACTCATGGATATGCAGATCGACGCCACGCATGGCGGGCTCCGGCCTAGTCGGCCAGTTCCTGGGCGGCGAACGGCTCGGCGACCGGGCTGTCGAGCAGTTCCGCCAGCACCTGGGCCGCGCCGTTGATACGCAGCAGTTGCTCACGCAGCGTGGCGGCACGGGCTTCGAGTTCGGCGAGCTGGCGCTGGCCGGCGCTGTACTCGCTCTTGAGCGTGGTCAGCCGGGCGACCAGGACGCTGCGGTCGAGATGGTTGGAAGACTGCATGATGATCTCCTTGACGCCACTGCGGAACCTGGGGCGGAAACTGCTTTCAGCCTGGCTTGGCGGGCGATTCGAGTAATTGTCTGTCTTTATGTATTTACATGTTTTTTCATCAGAAAATATTGCTGAAAAATTGCATGAAAATTTCCTTTTTTGCGGAGACTACGGACGCGGGCCGATCGCGATAAACGTGAACGAGGTGTTCTGTGGCGTGGGGACGCCGCCACCGCCGACATCGCGCGCCGACACCCGGAAGCCCGAGGTCGAAATCGATGAAGTCGAGACCTGGTTGTCCACGCCGCTGGCGTCGTCCGACGTCGAGCTGACCACCACGACCGGCGTGCCGGCGAAGCTGCTGCTGAAGGTGATGTTGTATTGGCCGGTGCTGGTCAGCGATGAGGAAAAGCCACTGCCGCTCTGTAGCGTGCCGTTGGAAGCCACCCGGCCCGCCACCATGGTCAGCGAATTGCCGGCGCCGACGGCGAAATAGTTGCCGCTGCTGCCGAGCCGGATATCGCCGCGTACTTCAAGCGGCGCGACCGGAGAGACGGTGCCGATGCCGACCCGGCCGTCCTGTAGACCGATATAGCAACGTGGCTGGCCGTCGCCCAGAAAGACGAAGCTGTCGTTGCTGTCGCGGTATTGCAGGCCCCAATCCTGGAAGGCGGGCGAGTGGGTCAGGATCATCCGGTCCGGGTTGAGGGTGCCGCTCTCGAACAGATAGATCTCGGGGGCGCTGCCGGCCTTGAAGCCCAGTGAGCCCTGTACGGTCAGCGCGACAAACGGTTGCAGGGTATTGATGCCGACGGTGCCGTTGTTGGCGATCAGCAGATCGCTCTTGGCAGGGTCGGAGCGGGTCAGATTGAGCCCTTCGCCAGCCGGCCCCAGATTGAGCTGGAAGGCCAGCGCCCCCGAGCTGTTCTCAAAGCCGATCAGCCCGTTGTGGGCGGTGGCGGCCTTGAGCGTCAGCGGCTTGTCGAGCACCGTGCTGGTGCTGCCGATGCCGACATAGCCGTCTTCCTGGATCACCATTCCGGCCGTCAGGGTGAAATCGACCGCACAGGGATCGCTGCCCTTGACGCTGGCCGCACCCACCACCAGCCGGGTCGGCCCGGCTGAACCGGCCCGTTTGCCGAGCAATACTTCCAGATCGACCCCGTTGAGCGGGCTGCGGCCATTGCGGCGCAGGGCGCTGACCGTGCCGTCGGCCAGATAGTCGGTGCCTTCGCGGTCGAGCCATTCGGCGCGGGAACCGTAAAAGCGCAGATCGCCACGGGCCCGGGTGTGGCTGTCGAGCCAGATCGGTTCGCGAAAGACCGGGGTGTCCTTATCGTTTTCGCAATAGATCATATCGAGTTCAGTCGGCTGGACCGCCTGACAGATCGCTTCGACACTCTTGCCCGCCTCGCGCGGCAGAAAACGCCGACCGAGCCGCAGCAGACCGCCGCTGCCCGACAGGCTTTCGCCGACCCAGCCGCTATAGCGCCGGAACAGCCGCGACAGCTTGCGCTCGGTGGCACTGAGCGCCATCAGCTTGCCGCCCTGCCAATGCACCAGACCGACCGGCACCAGCCAGAGGCTGAGGTCGTCTGGCCCCGGGAACAACTGGGCCGCCACCGCGCCATCGGGTGCGATCGGCTGGCCCGGCAGGGCGTCGCCCAGCGCTTCGCGGGCGTCGGGGTAGAAGGTCTGGTCGACGTTCACCCCGCTCTGGCGCCGGTCTATGGTCACGCGCTCGCCCACTTCGACCAGAAAGGATTCGCTGACCCGGGCATAGGCGTCGCTCGTGCCGCAGACTTCAAAGCCCTGGCGTACCCCTTGACCGGCCAGCTCGTCGTAACGCAGCCAGACCTTGACCAGTCCGGTCGGCTGGCTGGTGAACAGGCTCGGATCAAGCGGGAAAGCCTGATTGACCACCAGGGTGCGGCCATAGCCGTCACTGGCCACGCCCGGGGTCAGATAGGCTTCGAGATGACCCAGCGGCGAAGTCTGGTAGATCAGATCGATTCCTGCGGCGATGCCCCAGCTATGGCTCGATAGCTGATGGCGTTGCTGCAACTCGCTCAGATAGTCCAGCAAGGCTTGCAGATCGCTGGCGCCCAGATACTGGCCTTCGAAGAATTGCGGCCGTTCGGCGAATACGGTGCTCATCGGCGCTCTCCCGCTTGCGGTTGAGATTAGGGCTTGTTGCCACCCCTGCTGCTGCGTGCTTTGGGCTCGGACTTGCCGCCGGGGGCTTTGGGCTTGTTGCCCGTGTGCTGCGCGAGGCTGGCGATCTGGCGGTCCTGCGCTTCGAGCCGGCCGCGCAAGGCGGCGATTTCGCTCTTGAGCAGATCGAGTTCTGCCGCGGCAGGCTTGGCGGTGTCCTCTCGGCCGCGAACCAGGTCCGTGACATTGCCAAGGCCCCCGCCCAGCAGACCCCCGATCATCGGCCCCAGCATCTCGCTGACCAGCGGCCGCAGGAACTGGTCGGCCAACAGCAGCTGCGGCAGATTGCCCATCTCGGCCGCCGACAGGCGCGCACTGCCGGTCGTGGCGCTCTCTGGCGCCAGCAGACTCTCAAACAGCGTGCGGAACGGCAGCGCCTTGCTGCCCCGGCGCAGCGCCTTGCTCGACAGCTCGCTGATGCCATGGAGCCGCCGCAGATTGGGCAGGCTCGGGTTGAGCCGCTGGTCGGCCCGGCTGTAGGGCTTCTCGTCCGGCAACTCGGCGGTGGCGAGCTTGGGCTTGATCACGCTGTCGCCGATGCCGCCGACCGGTGGTGAGCTGATGTCGGGGTTGGTGGCGGGGCCGTCGTGATTGTGGTCGGGCAGGTGATCGACCGTGCCGGGATTGCGGGTGAAGGCGCCGAAGTCACCGCAGCACAGGAGTTCCATCAATTGGCGCAGCCAGTTGCCGAACGGCAGGATCGACAACCAGTACTCGATGGCCGGGAAGGTAGTGGTGAATTTGCGGTGGATGGTCCAGTTGCATACCTCGATCACCCGGCAGGGATTATTGCGAACGCGCACGACCGCAAGCGGCACGCCCGTCTGCTCGGCCGGACCGGGGCAGGGTGGCAATAGCGCCGAGCAGAGGCATTCCATCAAGGCATTGAGCCAGACCACGGTCAGGGTGGTGATGCCGTTGACGATGCCGGCGACGTCGTTGTCGTCGGGGTCGGTCGGAAACACCACCTGTTGCAACTGACCCTGCAAGGAACAGTGATAAGCCCCATGGCTATCGAAATAGCGCTGTAGGCCCGCCCGGAACTGACGACCCCAGTGGCTCCACTGTGCCGGCTGCTGCATCACCGCCTGGCTGCTGAAACTGCCGGGCATCTTCGGCATCTGCTTGATCAGCAGATCGGTACAGCACAGAAAACGCTGGTAGAGCGGTGACTCGGGCGCGGCGGCGTCGAGGTTGAACAGCCGCTTGATCAGGTCCGACTGGTCCACCGGTTTGCGGTAGACCTCAAAGGCAAAGCCTTCGCATACCACGGTCGGTTCGCACTGTACCGGCGCACTGCGTGGCCGGGTGGAAGATGAGGTCTTGCCATGACAGCCGCAACTGCCGCCGCAACCGCACGAGCCGGCCGTGCTGCCGGCACCGCAGCCGCAACTGCGGCTGCCTGAGGCTTCGCTCGGACGCAGGGGCTTGACGCCGCGTGACGGCGATTCGGCATAGCGGATGGCCAATATCCATTCTTCCTCCTCGGCATTGCACGGGTGATGGCCATTGCCGGGCTGGCACGGCTGGGTGTGGCGCTCGGCATCGCGGCAGCGGCGGATCAGCTCGCATATATCGACCGTGACGGGTTCGCAGACCACGATATCCTCGCCACAAGGGCCAAGGGCATAGCCGCAGCCGACTGCCACCCCGTTGCCGCAGGGGTTGCAGGTGGCTTCGAGCCCGTTGACCACGCCCCAGCCGTGTAACTGGCGGTTATGCAGCCGGTGTTTGGCGCGGATATAGGCATCGAGCCGGTTGAGATCGTCGGCGCTGAGAATCTGGCCGGCGAAGAAGCGGGGTCGGCACAGGCATTCGAGCATGCCGCAGCCGCCGCAGCGGACCGTTTCGGGTGGGCAGGCGCTGGGGCTTGCCCCCTGGCGTCCGCGGTAGAGATCGTTGACGCTGTTCATCGGCCTATCCTTCCGCTCTCAGGGTGAACCAACTTTCGAAAATGCCGCCTTCGATGCCATCGCCGCTCAGCATTTCGCTGCCGGGATAGAGCCAGGTCGGCGGCTGGGCCGGCTGGGCCGGGTCGCGCTTGGGCAGATGGTCGGCGTCAAGCGCGCAGAGCCGGCGGGTCCGTAGATGCTCGCCCCGGATAAAGTCGCCCATCACCAGTACCCGGAAATCGAGTGACTCGGTCTGGACGAACAGCCGGTCGACCGGGGTGCGAATCCGTACCGCCCGCGCCATGCCGCCCACCGGCACGGGGCGGAAGGCGCCACGGCTGTCGCAGTCCCGTTCGGTTTCGCCCGGCTGGATCATCTGCGAACTGAGCGCCACCTCGCACCAGCAGTGCACGATGCCGCCGGTCTCGATCTCGGGGCGGCGGATCAGCAGCCGGATGCTCTGTGGATGCAGGTCGATGGCCAGAATATTGGTGTCAAAGGTGATGATCAGCGACAGCTCGGTGACGGTGCTGCGCCGGATCGGCACCACGCCACCGTGCCGCCAGCTGATGTCGCAGATATGTGGCAGATCAGGATCAAGCGCCGGATCGCCCGGGTCGCCTTTATCGCCCTTGTCGCCTTTGTCACCTTTCTCGCCAGGCTCCCCTGGGTCGCCCGTGTCTCCCTTGTCTCCTTTGTCGCCCTTATCGCCTTTATCTCCCTTATCCCCCTTGCCGCCGCTGCCATCGCAGCGGCGCTCCAGCAGGCAGCGCACCGCCATGGCCAGATCGTTGACGCTGGGCAGTAAGGGGCGCCAGGTCAGATTGTCGAGACGGGCAATCCCGGCTGCGGCATCGGCGAGCGGGTCGCTCGGTGGCGAGGTCGGGTCTTCGATCCGTCGTCCCGGCCGATAGCCGGCGATGGTGGCGAGTACAAGGCAATCTGGGCTGACGCAGGCCGAACACGGATGGGGCGCCATTGCGTCGGCGCAGTCGGTGAAGGCGATGTCCACTACCGCCACGCCATCCTGATAAGCGACCCATAGGCGGTCGTCAGCCAGGGCCAGCATCCGTCCCCGCGGGCCGATGGCCAGCGGGGCCGACAGCAGCGGTGGCTTCTGCTCGAGCAGCCGGTGCAGGTCCACCGCCTGCACCAGGGCATTGCCGGCCGTGGGTTGCATCAGCACATAGAGGTAATGGCCGGCCTCGTCGGCATAAAGCGCAACAGGTGGCTCGATCAGATTGAGCTGACCGATGGTGCTGCCGTCGGTCTTGGCGAGCTTGAGCAGCCGGGTGCTGTGTTCGGTCCAGGCCAGCGCATCGGGCAGGGCGCTTTTGATGATGGCAAGTGCACTGATGTCGGCGCCGCTGGCCGCCAGCGTGGAGACGGTGGGCGGACTGGCGGCCGTATCCACGGCACGGAACGCCCCGCTGGCCGGTGCCAGATAAAGCGTCCGTCCGTCGCTGCCCAGTGTCCAGGCCGTGGTGGCAAAGGTGAGCGCAACGCTGTCGATCAGGCTCCATTGGTCGCCCGGATCGATGCCAAGCCGATAGAGCACGCTGGCGCTGCCTTTGACGACCAGCACGGCCAGCCGGTCGGGGGCGAGGGTCAGCAGGCGGATGCTGTCGGGGGCTTCGCTGCCGGGCAGGTCGAGGCTGTCGAGTTCGGCGCCCGAGAAGGCGGCCGGGGTGGTGGTGTCGAGCAGTGCCACCCGGGCGGGCTTGGTCGGGTCACCGCTGTCGAGGGCGACGGCCAGTCGCGTCCCGTCGGCCTGCACGGCCAGCGCGTGGACCATGGTGGCAAAGGTATGCGGCGCGACAGGGGCCTGGGTCGATAGCCGGTACTGCTGCAGCAGGGCGCTGCCGCTGCCGAGGTCGGCGCCGACATAGAGCCGATCGCTCGCGCTATGGGGCAAGGCGACGAAAGTGCCTGGTAGACCGACGGTGGATTGCCACTCGAGGGTCGGCGGCTGTGCCTGGCCCGGTGGGGTGGTCGGCAGTTCGGGGTCAACCCGGACATCGAGCGCATAGCTCTCCAGGATCCGGTTCGGCGCACAGCGTGTATCGTCGCAGCCGCACTCGTCGTAGAGCACCGGCACTTCCTCGGTCGGACACTCGCGGTAGCGCAGGCAGATCTGTAGCAGATGGTCCTGCTGGTCCGGCTCGTCGGCCAGCGCCAGTACCGCGGGGTAGTCGGCCAGATCGAGCGTTTCCTCTTCGGTCAGCAGAATCTCGTTGCCGCAGCAGTCGATGGCGCCGCCCGGTTTGACCACCAGATAGCGGTCGCGACAGGCCGGGTTGGGGTGGGCCGTCACTTCGAGGCCGCAGACCACCCCGCTGCCATGGAGCCGGCTGTGGTGGCGCTTGAACTTCTCCACCACATAAGCCTGTTCGACGTCGAAATCCGGCACATCCATCAGCTTGCCGAAGAAGTAATGGTTGCGCAGCGGCGGCTGGGTATCGCAACTTGGGCAGCTTTCGCCGCAACCGGCGCAGGGGCTATGCGTGGCGTGGTCCATATTCACCTCGTAGGCAGCTGTGGCCGGTGGCGCAGGCCATCGGCCGCTTGTTTATTGCAGGCTGGTATCCATCCCGATGCGGCGGTGGCCGACCCTGAGGCCAGCCCGTCCATCGGCGGCCTCGTCAAGTACCGTGCCCCGGCCCAGCGTCATGCCGTCGAGCTCGGTCGGGGCAGCCCGGTAGCCGATCACGGCATCGAGACCGAGCATGGCCTGGACCCCGATCCGGAAACGCGGCTCGACCGGCACCAGCCGGGTCTCGACATGGGCGGGCGTATCGGCGTGCAGCATCCGGCTGAGCGCGCGGGCGCGCTGGGGCGTGTTGATGCAGGCGGCCGGCACGAACACCGACAGCTTGTGGGCATAGACATGGAAGGGATCGCGCGCCGGGTCTTGCGACGTCTTGAGCTGGGTGACGCCGAGCTGCGCCTGGCCGGGCCGGCCGGCGGCCGGCGGGACGGCGCCCTGGATATAGAGATCGCTGACCCCGGCCTCGCCGTCGGTTTCGCTGCCGGCTGGTCGCGGACAACCGGGCTGGGGCGGCTTGGCCGCGCCGGCGCCAAGCTGGCTGCGATTGACGATGCGCTCGCCCCACAGCCGGGCATGGTCGGACAGGCGGGCATGGCCCAGCCACAGCCAACGCCGCAGCAGATGGTGTTCGAGCAGCAGACGCGGCGGCCGCCAGCGGTAGCGTTCAGCGATGGTCAGGCCGCACGGGACGCAGTCGGCCTGGGCTGGCTGATGGTCGCACCAGCGCTGTAGGCCCAGCAGCAGATACAAGGTATGCGTCAAGCCACGCGGGGTGCCGCGCCAGGCATAGGTGCGCGGCGCCTGCTTGAGGAATTCGCGTTGCCGCTCGAGCGGCCAGTTGCCGCTGAGCGTCACGCCGACCCAACTGGCCAGCCAGGACAGAAAATCGGCGCCGTCGCCGCTTGGGGCGGACAGCGGATCGAACCAGCCGGCCTGGCCGTCGATCTGCGCCTCGATCTGGCGGAAGGTGCGGTCGAACAGAGCGAGCCAGCGATCGGTGAATTCCGCACTGACCGGTTCGGCGCCGAAGGCCGCAGGCAGATAGCGGCGCCAGCTGATGCGCGGGAAGTCGATCCGCAGCGCCGTGAGCGCCGGGCTGTCGCCGCCCTGCCCATACATGCGCAGCCGCAGCCATAGATAGCGGCCGGGCGGGGCGCGCAGCAGGAAGTCGAGTCCGCTCAACCGCTCGGCCTGATCGGGCTCGCCATGGAGCGTCAGGACGGTGTACCAGTCGCGGCTGGCTACCAGCTCGTCGGGCGGCAGTTCGGTGTCGGCGGTCAGGACATCGAGTGCCAGCGTGGTATGCGGCGGCAATTCGGCATCAAGGACGATCCGGTCCCATACACAATCGGCGATCCCGCTATCGAGCGGCTGCGACCACCATTGGCCCTGGGTCGGGAACAGGACGGGCGGGAGGGCGGGCAGCGTGGCAAGCGGCTGGCCGTCGGGGCCGAACGGGTGCGCGGTGGAGCGGGGCGGCAGGCACAGACCGGCCAGATCGACCGAGCCGTCGGGGAAAACGGTCAGCGGCAAGGGGGCAAAGCGCTCGATCAACTCGTCCGGCCGGGTCGGTGAAGGGTAGCGGATGCGGCTGACCGGGTCGTAGTCGATCGGTTCGGCATGGCCGTCGCACTGGATCAGCAAGCGGCCATGCCGGTCGCGCGCGAGCGCCCAGACGGCGCCGAAGCCATCGTGACGCTCGATGACCCGACCCTCGGCGGCAAAACGCAGCAATACGCCGTTGAGTCGGTCCGCCACCCAGACGCTGCCATCGGGACCCGCTGCCAAGGCCACCGGCTCCCATTGCGCCAACTGCCCGGCCGGCGTGGTCAACGGTGCGCGCCATACCCCGCGTGCGGCGCCGTGGATGGCGTCGAGGAGGATGACCCGGCGTCCGAGCCGATCGGCCAGATAGAGCCGCTGACAGACCACGGCAATGGCGGCCTCCCCAAGCGGCAGGCGTGGGTCGTTGCGGCGAAAGCAGAAGGGCTCGTGGAAGACGCAGTCGCAAGGATCGAAGCGCAGCAGGCGGCGCGGCGTATAGAGCAGCACGGTGCGGCGGGCGCGGCCCGGTTCGGTCCAGGCCAGATGGCGCGGCAATACCAGTCCGCCGAAGCTGCCGCCAGGTTCATCGAAGCGTCGGCCCGACTCGGGCTGCGCCGGCAGCATCAAGGCGCCGTCCGTCTCGCGTGGCATCAGTGCCGCCGGCAAGGCCGCTTCGCCACGCCAGCCAAGCCGGCCATCGAGGGGCAGGGTATAGGGGTCGTGCGGGGGACGCGGTGGCGGCGGCAGATAAGCGGCAAACGAGGTCGGGCCGGCCGGGCTGGTGCTTGATGGCAGATGGCAGGGCTGGTTCATGGCTCGACCTCGTAATCAAGCCGCAGGTCGAGCGAATCGTCTTCGAGTCGCAGCAGTGCCGTGCCGTCCAGGCTGACGTTGCTGCAAGGCGGGTAGCTGACCCGATCCAGCTCGAACAGCAGATCGTCCACGCTGTTCACCCCAGGCAGCAGCAGCCGCTGCACCACGCGCGAATAGTGGATATCGCCGCCGAAGGGCCAGCCGCTGCCGTCGCGTGTCAGCGTGCAGTCCTCGCCGCCGATCAGCGGGTGGAAATAGCGCCGCAGCGTCAACAGCGCCGTTTGCTTGACCGCCGCCAGATCGGCATCGGCACTGACGGTCAGGGTGGCGCTCAGTCGCAACAGGCGGTAGCTCGGGGCGATCACATAAAGCTCGGTGGTGGCCAGCCGTCTGGCGTCGAGTTCGGCGCAGACCTGGCGCAGCAGTCCTTCGGTCGGCTGGGGGGCAGGATCGTCGAGCGGCCGCAGTGGGTCGCTTGCCTGCGGCACCACCAGCACGCTGACTGCACCCGGCACGGCGACCGCAGGAAAGGCCGGATGGTAGAGCGGCAGCGCCCGGGCGCGGGCCACGCCGCCGACCTTGATGGCGTGCAGCTCGAAATCCTCGCGCGTCACGGCCCGCTCGCGGCTCTTCAGCGCGCCGGCCGCCCGCAATCGGGCGGCATCGAGGCTCTCCTCGTCGGCGCCGCCATAGGCGGCAAACAGATTGCCCACCCGGGCGGCATCGATACCGGGCAGATGGCCACGCAAGGTATCGATGGCACCGGCCGCGACATTGCCGGCTGCCCCGCCGCCGACCCGGTAGCGCTGGGCCACGATATTGGCGACCCGCGACGGATTGGCCACCGGAATGCGGCCGGCGGTGCCGTTGAAGCGGATCTCGCCGGTACTGCGGTTGAGCACATAGTGCGGATCGTCACGGCCCGAGCCGAAGAAGTCGGCGACTTCGACCCAGGGCTTGGGCCCATCGCCCTCATCGACGGTGAGGGCCAGCGTGCCGGCCAGCACCGGCCGCTGCGCCAGCTGGAATACCTGATCGGGCAGACCATTGCTGCGGCCGACCACTTCGGCATCGACCGAGCTTGCCGCCAGGGCCGGTACGGTGTTGGTGCGCAGCGCCAGCAGGCGCGGCGCCTGCACATAGCCGCCAGCGGCGAGCCGGGCGCGCAGCCAGTAGCGCGGCTTGGGAAACTGGCCCAGCGTGGCTCGCTGCAAGCCGCCGCGCGGGGCGGCACCGATCAGGATATGGCCGCTGCGGGTAAAGGCGGCGGTTTCATCGCTCAGGGTGTCGAGCGGATACCAGTCCTTGCCGTTCCAGTATTCCCAGGCCAAGGTGGCGGGCGGCGCCCCGACCAGGGGACTGTCCACATAGAGCGGCGCGCGCTGGCGTGCCTGGCCTACCCATAGCGTCAGATCGATCGGGACAGACGGAAATTCGAGCGGCGAATCGAAGCCCAGCAGCAGGGCATTGCCCGTGCGCGCCGTGGCGCCGAAGGGCAGGAAGCCCGCTTGCAGTTCGGCGTTGGCCGGGCTGACATCGACGATCTGGCGGCCCTGGTCGACCTGGACCGCGTCAAGCCGGGCAGCCAGGGCAACCAGCGCGCGCTCGGTCTCGAAGATCACCGCCGGGCCGCCGTCGGGCGCCTCGGCCGAGACCTGGGTGTGCAAGGGCACGATCACGGTGGGCGAAGTAGCGCCCGGGAGGACCGGGAAGGTCAGCTCGGTCCGTGCCGGCCGCGCCGGCGTCAGCTCGACCCCGAGCAATTCGAGGAACTTGAGGTAATTGAGCTGCGGCACGCGGCCCAGCCGGGCGATCAGCAACTCGCTCATCCAGGCCATCAACTGCACCACGGCCATGCCGGGCTCGTTGTCGTTGACATCGGTCCATTCCGGCGTATAGCGCGGAATCCGGGTGCGGGCTTCGGCCACCAGGTCGGCAAAGCGCCTGTCGTCGATCACCGGGTATAAGTCCTTGAGAGGCATGGCCGCTAGCTCGATTCGTTGAGGTAGAAGGGATAGACCAGATTGGCCAGGGCGTTATTGGCGCGGATGCGATAGTTGATCCGCAAAAGCAGCAGGCTGGGCTCGGCCGGGTCTTCCTCGGCGCTGACGTCGAGCACGTCGATACGCGGCTCCCACGCCACCAGGGCGCGGCGCACGCTGTCGACCGCCCGGGTCCGGGTGGCCGGGCCGTTGGGGGCAAACAGGCTGTCGTGCACGGCACAGCCGAACTGCGGCAGCATCAGCCGCTCGCCCAGCCGGGTGGCCAGGATCAGATAGATCGATTCCTCGATCCGCTGCTCGGCCCGGGCCCAGGCCAGCTTGCCGCGTGCCGTGACCCCGAACGGGAAGGCGAAACCGGCGCCCAGGAAATCGCTTGCCATCATCCCCCCAGCCCGTCGGCGATCAGTTGCAGGGTCTTGACCAGGTCGTCGAGCGTGGTCACCACCTCGGTCATCGCTTCAAGGCTCTCGCCAGGTGCCAGCGCCGGGGTCTTGATCGGCGAGACGCCGGCCATGCCGAGGAATGGTTCGGCCAGCGACAGCAGCACCAGTACCGGATCGATGGCCGACATCATGTGCTGGGCCGAAGCCTGGGCGTTGCCCTGGGCACATTCGAGTGCAGCCAGCAGTTCGGTATTGCCGTTCTGGCGCGCCGAGCTGATCTGCAAGGACAGCCCGCCCATCACGGCCAGAATGCTCTTGAGCTGGCCGGTGATGCATTTGAGCAGCTTGATGATCAGCAGCAGGATGTCGCGCACGAACGGAATCATGGCGGCGGGTGTAGGCAGCAGCAGACAGGGCGCCAGTTCGGCCGCCGCCTTGGCGAACTCCCCCACGGCCTCGACCGGCGGCGCCGGGGGCACCTTGGTCAGCCCGGTCACGATGTCGATCAGGGGCTTGACCAGCTTGAGCAGCTTGATCAGGCATTCGGTGCTGCTCAGCAGTGACATCAGTGGCATCACCAGCGAGAAATTGAGCGAGCAGTCGTCGGGAATGCCGCGGGTGACATCGACCATCCCTTGCATCGTGCCGCCACCGGGCAGATGGATGGTCGATCGGCCGGTGCGCGGCAGGCTCAGGCAGGCCGGCTGGCTGAGCAGCTCACGCAGGCCGTCGGGAAGCGGAATATCGATCGGGGTATCCATCGGGCCTCCTAGATCGGTCCGCCGAGCGGGCGTACCAGCCGGTTCTGGATGGTGACATCGCCACTGGCATGGATGCTGAGCCGGCCGACTGCTTCGATCCGCATCGAGCCGTTGGTCAGCACGATGGTGTTGCCGTGGGCGTCTTCGATGATCAGCGAGCCCAGATTGCCTGAGGCCGGGGTCGAATCGAGAAAGCGGATCGAATGGCCGTTGACCGAGCGGATCATGCGCTGGCGCGGGTCGTCCGACGGCGGCCGCTGCTGCGGATTCCACAGAAAACCGATGACGTAGGGGTGGTCCCACATGCCCTGCTCGAAGGCGATGATCACCTCGTCGGCGATCTCGGGCATAAAGAACATCCCGCGATCATGGCCGGCCATCGGCGCGGCAACGGGAATCCAGCGCTGTTCCGGACCGCTGAGCCAGGGGTAGTTGACCTGGATGCGGCCCAGGCTCTCCGGGTCGTCGACATTGATGACCTTGCCGATGACGATGCCGGCGCTGCGTTCATGGCTCATGCCTACGCTCCCGTCAGTCGTTCGCCGCTATCGGGGTCTTCGCGGCGGGCGGTGAATTTAGTGAGATAGCCCGAATGGCTGAAGTTGTGGATCGATTCGGTGACGAAATACTCGCCCGACAAACGCCCGCCGATACCCTCGATCCGCACCCGCGAGCCGGCCCGCAACTGGGGCAGTCCGACCACGCTGGCCTGGACCTTGACCAGCTCCTGGGCGTGGCCGAGCAGGATATCGCGCGCCAGCGCCTGGGCTTCGGCCCGGGTGGCCACCGGGCGGGTGACGATCCGTTCTTCGCGCGGATCGCAGTTGCGCACGACTTCCGATAGGGACGGGTTGAGCTGGCGCACGCGCGGGTCGTCCCAATCGGCCGACTCCTCGATCGGCCGCTGGGCGGCCCGGTCCCAGCCGCGCACGGTGACCTTGCGCACCTGGTTGGCGGTGGTCAGGGTGGCCTTGAGCTCGATCAGACCGGCGCCCCAGCGCAGCAGATAGGGCGTCGGGCCGTTGCGCTCGGACGGGCCGAAATACAGATAGTCGTGGCCGGCCTCGTCGCGGCGGATCTCGATCACATAGCCGCGAATCCGGGCGCGTCGCCACAGGAAGTCGATGTCGTATTCGTTCTTCTGTCCGACGAACACCAGGGTGGGCTCGCTGCCCTGGGCATTGGAGTTGATCTGCACCGGCATCGGGATACGGCGGGCATCCTGCCCGGCATTGCGCCACTCGGGGTCGGTCAGGCCGTCGAAGCTGCGGGCGATTTCGCTGTCGGTCTTCTGTTGCCAATGACCGTCGTATTTCTTGCGGCGCAGCCGGTGCAGCACATTGAGCGCCCGCACCGCCAGGGTATGCGGGCCGTTGCTTGAGAAGGTCGGCTCCATGGTGGTGAAGTGGCCGCTCATCATTTCACTGAGTTCGCCGCCATAGCCGAGCTTGAGCCTGACTACCTTGCTGCACGGCTCGAACAGGGTTTCGAGTTCGCTGCGTGGCCCGTCGGGCGCTTCGGAGCCGATGTACTTATGGCGGCGCTGACTGCTGTCCCAGTTGGCCACGGTCAGCTCGAAGCCGTCGATCTGGTCGATATGGTCGTGGTAGTTGAGGTCTACCACATCGCGCAGCACCCGGTGGTCGAGCGAGACGCCGTCGATGGTCAGCTCAAAGCGCGGGATCCGGAAGCCGCCCGCCTGCACTGAGGTCTGTTCTAGGGTCTGGAAGTCGATATCGGTCATGGCGGTCAGCGGATCGAGGGCACGGTGAGCGACATGCCGGCCACCAGCCGGCGCGGGTCTTCGATACGGTTGGCATCGGCAATCCGGCGCCATTCGGCCGGACCGCCGTAGTAGCGGGTGGCCAGCGCCGTCAGCGTCTCGCCCTGTTGCAGCACATGGCGATGGCTGCGATCGGGCGAACTCAGATTGAGCTGGCGCAACTGCTCCTCGAGCGGCCGCCATTCGCGCAGCACCAGATTGACCGTGGCGCGCAGCGGCACGCCTTCGGGGCTGAACAGGGTAAAGCGGCTGCGCACGCTCTCGGCCACCCCGGTGAAGCTGTTGCGGCGCTGGTTGCCCCAGGCACTGTCGAGCGCATTGCCGAAGAACTGGTCGTGCCAGATAAAGGTGACGACCGGCGGGGCATGGAGCTCGGGGATGATCTTGACCAGTTGGTAATACTTGTCGGTCTCGCGCGTGACCGAGGTGGCGCCGAGCCCCATGCCGGCGTCGGTGGTATCGCAGAAGATCTCCAGCGACAGCTTCTCGGCATTGCCGCGGACAAACTGCTGGAGCGGGGCATCGAGCCCGGGCAGGGCGATTTCGGCCAGCTGGGTCTGCTTCTCGAATTGCAGCTCGGTCGGGTTGTACTGGATGTCGTAGATATCGAGCCGATCGGGCGCCGTATCCACCATCAGCATGCCTTTGGCCGGGATGGTCATCGTTCGCCTCCCTGATCTATCCAGTCGAGATAACCGTTGGCGGTCGAGCGCTCACGCCGGATCTGCTCGTGATGGGCCAGCATGGCCTCCACGGCCGGCAGCACGGCTTCGATGATGCTGCGCAGGGTCTCGGCCGACAGGCCGCCTGCGCCGTCTACGGTGCGTATCCGGCTGACCACCCGGTCGATGATGACTTGCTGGCTCAAAACAGGCTCCCGATGGCGTTCGCCGCCTCGCCGACGGCAGCGGCCAATTGGGCGGCGCCTGCCATTTGATAGAGGCCTTCGTGGGCGATGGTGATCGATTCGATGGCGACCTGGTTCTGCTGGGCATTGAGCTGCGGTCCGGCGTAGCGGATCGGCAGACCGCGGCGGAAGCCCCATACCACCCGTGGCTTGTGTTCGGCGTCGCACAGGGTGATCAGACCGTCCTTGCGCTTGCCGGCGCCTTGGGTGAAGGCGTAGAACCAGTCGAACAATTCGGTACTGCGGCCGATCCCGCGCCGCAGGGTCAGGTCGGCCGGGCGGATATGCTTGGGAAAGCGCAGCACCGTGCCGTTGAGGCCGCCTTCGCGGTAGTCCTCGGTCTCCATGCTCATATCGAGTCCGCTGCATTCGCTGAAACCGGCCACGGGGCCGGGCGTCAACGGCGACAGGGCGATCCGGCTGACGGCCGCGCCGGTCGAGGCGGTCGAGTCATACAGACTGATCAGGAAGTTGTAGCCAAGCAGCGGGTCGAGTCGGGTATCGATACTCATGGCAGCAAAGCCTCATCCTGGGCCAGCGTCACCACTGGCAGATTGTCCTGGCGGCCCACGCGCAGCACGATGAATTCGGCCGGCGCCACCGGGGCGATGCCGACCAGGGCGATCAGCCGGCCGTCGCGCCCATCGCCCTCGCTGCGCACGAAGAACGACTCGGCGGGCGTGGCGCCGGCAAAGGCGCCGCGCTCGTGAAACAGCGTCAGGATGGCGGTAAGCGTGCTGACCACCGCATCGCGGGTGGTCAGCGCGGCCGGCTCGAACACCGCCCAGCGCAGCGCCACTGCAAAGGCCCGTTTGAGCGCCAGCACCATGCGCACGGTATTCACATAGCGCCACTCGGGTTCATCGCTGACCGTGCGCGCTCCCAACAGCAACGGTTCGCGCCCGGTCGGTGCCCGCAGCACATTGACGCCGGCCTGATTGAGCTGGCCGTGCTGCACGGCGTCGGCTTCGATCCGCAGATCGACCACCCCGGACAGCGGCAGATTGGCCGGTGCCCGCATCACGCCGCGTGACAGATCGGTACGGGCGATGGCACCGGCGATATGGCCGCACGGGGGAATCCAGCGCACCCGTCCGCCCTGGCCGGCAATGGCCAACCAGGGCGAATAGAGGGCAGCCTGGCGGGCTGCCTGATGCTCGGTCAGCAGACCGCGCCATTCGATGGCGGCGCGTGGGCCCTGGCGCGGATCGGTCGCCCGTTCATAGGGCAGCGACAGCAGGGCAAAGCGGTCGCCGCGTGCTTCGCAATCGACGATCAGGGCAGTCTGGACGCGCAGCACGGCCGCTTCGTCGAAGCTGGGCGGCAGCTCGCCCGGGGGCAGCGGTTGATGGGGGCGGCGCACGGGCTCGGGGGGCGGGCAGGGGCGGCACGATGGGGACGGTGGGGCTGGCGGGGCCAGATAGACCGGTTCCTGCTCGGGGCGGATCAGGATATCGGGGATGGCCAGCAGCGAAATCTCATCGATATGGCTGAGCGCCTGCAAGCCGCGCAGCGCACGCAGCCGCACCAGGTCGCCGTCGAGCGGGGAGCACGGCGCGCCGATAAAGTCGTCCGGCCCCAGCGCCGCCAGGCCATCGGCACCGCCCGTGAGCCAGAGCGGCCCATCGGCGTCGGGCTCGACCGGCAGCGACGGTCCGCTGCCCAGCACTTCGACCTGGATCAGCGAGGGCGCTGCCTGATTGCCATCGCTATTGGGCGGCATGCGCAGCAAGGCCAGCGGTGAGGGGTAGGGCGGACGCAGCAGCGTGCCGATATGGCGCGGATGCTGGGGAGCCGGGTGCAGGTCGCGGTACTGGGCGATAAAGCGGCCGTTGCGCCACAGCGCCAGGGCATAGGCGACCCGCTCGACCAGCAGTGGACGGGCCGGGTCGTGGCCATGCCAGGAGGTCTGACCGGGGTCGCGGCGCAGCGGGTCGGGATGGACCCAGTAAAGGGTGTGGCTGCCGGGGTCGAGCTGGACCAGGACCCGATAGGCGGCGGGACGGCCGGGCTGGCTCAAGCGCACCAGCTCGCCCACCGCAAAACCGGCCGTGCTGGCCAGCACCACGGCACCCGGCTCGACCTGGCGGGCGGCCTGGGTCTGTGGCCGCTCGCGCCGGATGGCGATACTGAGTCCGTTGCCCCAACTGCCGGGCGAGCTGGCGGCGATGCGCCAGCACGGACGGCCAGCGGTATCGTGGATCAGCCGGGCAGCGCGGCAGGCTCCGCCCGCTGCCTCGAAGGCCAGGTCGCCGTCGGCGCCGAACTGGCGCGCCGCCACCCGGACCACCCAGGCCCGCCGGCCGCCATTGTCGAAAAAGCCGCGCAGGGCATGGGCCAGATAGGCACTCGACAGGGGCTCACCGAAATGCGCCTGGAACTGCCGCCACGATTCCACCGGCAGCGGCGTGTCGAGCGGTCCGCGCTCGGCCAGGCCGACAAAGCCGGTGATATCGGTGCGCAGCACGATGGGCTCGACGCTGGCTGCGTCGGTGCGTTCGATGCTGACGCCGGGCGTTGCGTAGCGCATACGGTCCTCCCTGTCTTAGCTCGACGGCTCGAGTTCGAGCATCAAGCCTTCATGGCACAGCTCCATCGATTCGATGGCGACCTGATTGCCGGTGGCGTTGAGGCCCGGGCCTTCGATCTTGTTGATCCAGGCGTTTTCGAAGTTCCAGCGCATCACATCGCGATGGGCTTCGTTCATCAGCACCACGCTGCCGCTGCGGCGGTCGGGGATGCCGTTGGCGATGCGCTGGTACCAGAGCCACAGCGTGTTGTCCTGCACATAGCCGCGCTTGAAGCTCAGATTGGTGTATTTGCGCAGCCCGACCAGCTTGCGCACGGCATTGGTCGGGTCCTTGCCTTCGCGGTAATCGACCGGATCGCCGTCGGCGGTCAGACCGCCCACCTCGCTGAACGAGGCCACGGTCAGGCCGTCGATTTCGACACGGAAGTTAAATCCCCGGAACGGGTCGATGCGGACATCGGTGGTCATCGCGGTTCTCCTCGACAGGACTGGACGCCTGGGTTTGAATAAATATTTGCGCCAGAGCAGTGCTATATGTATGGCGGTCTATTTATTTAAATGTAAAAAATCGGTCCCTGGGGCGCCGCAGCCCGATTGGAGAGTCGGCTTGGCTGCGGCGCCCGGGAAAGTCGTCCCAGCGACGCTAGGACGTGGCGTCGGCCGTCCACAGACCCAGCCGGATGATCACGAATTCAGCAGGCTTGACCGGCGCCACCCCGATCACGCACACCAGTCGGCCGTTATCGAGATCGTCGCGGGTCATGGTGGTGCGGTCGCATTTGACGAAGAAACCCTGCTCGGGCGTGGTGCCTTCAAGCGCGCCATTGCGCCAGACGGTGGTGAGGAAGTTGCTCACGCTGCGCCGCACCCGGGCCCACAGCTCGTCGGCATTGGGCTCGAACACCACCCATTGCAGGCCGCGGTCGATCGAGTCTTCAAGGAAGATCAGCAAGCGGCGCACATTGATGTACTTGTATTCCTCATCCGAGGTGATGCAGCGCGCGCCCCAGACCCGGATGCCACGGCCCTGCGTGCGGAAGTCGCGGATCACATTGACATTGGTCGGATAGGGGTTGAGCAGGTCCTGCTCGCCCCGGCTGAAGTAGCGGGTGAGGCCGGTGATGCCGCGCACCACTTCGTTGGCCGGGGCCTTGTGGACGCCGCGTTCGTTGTCGACCCGGGCATAGACGCCCAGCATATGGCCCGAAGGCGGCACGGCCAGGTCGCGTGCCAGTCCGGTCGGGAACGGATCGCTGCGGGTCAGCCAGGGGTGATAGAGCGCGGCGTAGCGCGTGTCGTAGCGGCTGCGCAGATTCTGCACATCGCTCAGGGTGTCGTTGGCGGGCGCCGGGCCGTCGAGCACGGCAAAGCGGTAGCGCATCGCTTCGCAATGGTCGATCAGGGCCTGCTGCACCGAGGCGGTGGTCTGACCGGGCACGGCGACCAGTGACAGGTCCTGCGGATTCTTCAGGGCATAGAGTCCGGTGCGCCGGTTCGGCTCGTGATGATCGGCGCCGACATAGAGGGCATCGTTCATCAAGGACACATCGTCACTGCCGCCGCTCAGACGATGCCGGGCCGGCCGGGCCAGTCCCGACGGCTGTGGATCGACCAGCGCCTCGGGGCCGGGCCGGATGGCCTGGCGATTGGCCACGGCGGCCAGGTCGCGCAGCCGGATATAGGCCGACGCCCCTTCCGAGCGACGATCCCAGCGGCGCAGCGGCAGGCCGGCGTCGTCAGCCGGGGCGCCCGGGCTAAAGGTTGCGCCGATCACCCGCTCGATATAGCGGCTATGGCGCGGGTCCATCGACAGCAGGCGGAAAGCCTCCTGATCGAGCAGATTGTCATCGCGCGTCGGCACCGCCGGGTCGGGACGCTGGCGCAGCATCACGGTCAGGCTGAATTCGCGCGAACGGACCTGGGCAAAGCGGCCGGCAGCGAGTGCCGCCGCCACGGCGTTCATATGGGCCGGCTGCAAGCCGGGCGGGTCGAGCAGCACGCGCCGGTTGGGCCGATCGAGCGCCCGGGCCTTGAGCAGCGGCGCGCCGTTGACGGACACACCGTCGGGGTCGAGCAATTCGAGGATGGTGCCCGGCTCGATGCCGTTGAGCGTGGTCAGTTGCAAGGAGGAGAACAGGCCGGGTCCGGGTGGCGGATTGGCCGCCAGGACCGCCGCTCCCGGCGCCAGACCACCGGCTTCTTCGCGACAGGACACCATCAGCCGGTCACCCCAGGCGCCGGCGTCGAGCGCGCGGACCTCAAACAGCGGATCGCGCTCCAGCGCCGGTTCGCCGGCGGCATGGGTGTGCTCGAGCGCCGCGTCGAGCGTCAGTTCACGCGGGTTGGCCGCGATTGCCGCGCCATTGAGGCGGTGCAGATAGACCACACCGTCGCGACCATGGAATCTGAGCAGATCGTTGGCGGCATAGCTGCTGCCGTCGCTGACCAGCAGTTCGCTGCCGCCGGCGGCGACCGGCAGGGCTAGCAGGGCCGGCTGGCGGGTCGCGTCGATGCTGACGCTGACCCGGCTGACCTGGGTGCCGGCCGGGTAGTCGCCTTGCAGCGCATGGACCAGTTGCAGCGCACCGGCATCGGGCGCCACACCCTGCTCGCCGAGCGAGCGGGCGATGGAGAGGTATTCCTCGTTGGGTGAGCTGCCGATGCGCAGCACATCGCCGGGCACCAGCCCCAGGCGGTTATCGAGTGCCAGCGTGCGCGCCCCGGCGCTGGCCGCCTCGGTCAACTGGCGCTGATCGAGGCTGGCGGCCGTGGCGGCAGCCGGGACGGCCGGCAGCGGGCTTTGCAGGATGGCGACGCCGACCGTGGTGTTGATGGCGCTGATGGGGCGGCTGTTGCCGCTGATGGTCAGGTTCATCCCCGCCACCAGCCCGTCCACATTGTCGAGCGGGATCACATCGGCCCGCAGCATGGCCTGGGCCGTGAACGGATTGCCGCCGACCGTGACCGCATCGCCTGCCGCGACGATCCCGGCAAGCGGCGCGGCCAGCGTGACCACCCGCAGATCGGGAATCACGCTGGTGACGACGCCATTATTGGCACCATGGACCAGGGTCATGCCGACTTCGACGCCATGGACGCTGTTGAGCGGCAGTACCGAGCGGGTCGGATAGCCGACCACATTGGCGGCAATCCCACCGACCGTGACAGCAGCGCCGGCCGCGAGCGCGGCGCCCGGTAGTGGGTCGATCAGCCGGACCAGGCCAAGCAGCGGGTCGACCGTCGCCACGACGCCGACATCGCTGCCGCGTGCAAATACCATCCCGGCGGCCATGCCGGCCACGCTGTCGAGCGGGACCACCCGGTTGGACGGAATCGCCACCACCTGGCGCTGATCGACGGCCGCGGTGACGCGGCGGCCGCTGCTGCCGGCCGGATAGGCAGCATAGGCCGGCACGGCCAGCGGCAGGGTAGCCAGTTGGCCGACGGCGTGGACTTCCTCCTGGGCGCTGCCGACCCCGACCACCAATAGCCGGGTGGTGTCGCTCGAACTTGGCCCGTACACCACGCTGTCGCCGGCGCTGGCGGCCAGATCGAGATTGACATTGGCCCCGGCTGGAATGCTCATCCCGCGTACCGTGGCGCCGGCCGGGTAGTCGAGCCGCAGCGGCTGCGCCAGGGTGACGCTGGCCGAGGTGCTGCCGAGGGCGCTGGCGGAGAGGGCATGGACGTATTCGGCCGCTGCGGCGGTCGAGCCGACCTGGAGCAACTGGCGCGAACCCGCGGCGCTCAGGGCATTGTTGAGATTGGTGATGCTGGCCGCACTGCCGCTTACCACGATCACGCTGGCGCCGGCGCTGATCGGCTGTTGCAGCGTCAGATTGATCGCCGGCGCGGCCGGGGTGATGGCCACCAGCCGGGTCGGGGCACCGGCCGGGTGCGAGGCATGGAGCGGGAAGCGCAGCGCCACATGCTGCTGGCTGGCACCGACTGCCTGGACCCGCCGGTAGTCGGCGCGGCTGCCGTCGCCGACGCGCAGCCAGTCGCCGATCGCCAGATTGGCCGGGTCGAGCACATAGAGCCGCGGCAGATTGACCGCCGTGCCGGTGTTCTGCTGGGCGGTGCGCAGCAGCACGCTGCGGCCGACGGCGCTGTTGAGCGGATCGGCATGGAACATCAGGCGACTGGCACGCCGGGCCGTGTCGGGCAGCACCCGGCTGACCCAGGCCCGCTTGCCGCCATTGAGGAAAAAGCCTTCGATCGCGTGCGGCAGATAGGCGTGGCTGCGCCCGGCCGGATCGGTGAATTCGTCCTGTGGCAGCAGGCCGCCGAACAGGCGCTGGTATTCACCGACGCTGGTCACCAGCTGCGGAACGTCGACCGGGCCGCGCTCGGTGACGCCGACCAGCCCCGCCGTGCTGGTGCTGACGCCCTCGATGGGCTTGTGGCTCGCTTGGACTTCCTCGACATAGACGCCGGGGGCGAGGTACTCAGGCATGGCGGTCTCCCGATGCGTGGGTTGGGGTGGAGATCTGGCCGGGCGCCAGGGCGCGGCGGCACTCGACAGGGGCGGCGGACTTCATTCGAATGCCACCACCAGGGTTTGCTGGACCAGCCGGTAATTCGGCTCGACCACCAGATTCAACGGCTGCGGCTGGCTTGGATGAGTGACGCGCAAGCGCGTCAGTGCCACCCGGGCAAGACATGGCAGGCGGAAATAGCCTTCGGCGTCTGCGCTGGTTTCATAACGTTCGAGCCAGTGGTACTCGACCGGCCGAACGCTGTCGTCGATCCGGATGACCGTCCCGGCACTCCATGGCGGCGCTGCATTGAGGAAGGCCACCGCATCGCCCGTCAGGGCCGCGCGGCTCAGGGTATGCGGGTCGTGGGTCGCCGGTATCGCTGCCGGCACGGCCGGGCTGTTGAGCCGGTGCAGATGGCGCAGCGGATGGGCCAGTTCGACCCAGGCCGGCTGGTCGTCGGACGAACTGGTATCGATATGGGCGAGTGGCATCAGCTCATGCCGATCAGGGTCGCTGCCGTCGATCAGCAGTGCCATGCCGACTGCCAGCGTGCGCCGGTCGCTCAGCCGCAGGCGCTGGCTGCCGGGGGGGGCGGTCGCCAGCAGCGTCTTGCTGCGCGGCAGATCGGGCACCACATCGCAGCGCGCCAGGGTGGCGGTCGGGTAGTCGGCATAAAGGCCAGGGGTGAGTCCTACGATCCGGGCCGGTTCCATCAGCGGACCCGGGGCGGCATTGGCAGGCGGAAAGGTGGACCACAGGCCATCGATGCGCAGCTGGGCGCCTGCAAGCGGCTGATTGGCCGGTGTGCCGCGTGCGACCACCCGGCCGCTGAACCTCACGCCCAGCCGATGCAGTACCACGTCGCCATGGTCAAGTGGGGCAAACTGGGCGGGAAAGCCTGTCACCGGCCCGAGCGTGCCGCTGAGCTGGCGCGGCAGATAGCCATCGGCTTCGAGCTGTATCGGCAGCGTCACCGCGCTGGTGGCCAGTGTGGGGAATAGCCGGGCCGGGTGCCCCACCAGTCCGACCAGTCCGCCTGCCGCCACCCGGGCTGCCATATGCGGCGCGAGTGCCGGGTCCGGCATCGTTACACGGCAGCGCTCGATCGGCTGCCCGCTGATCTCGTCGAGCACCCGCGCCTGGACCAGGGCACGCAATCGGTCGGCAGGCGGCGGCGCCCGGTCGGGGCAGAAGTGGAAGCGGGCAGCGCCGGCCGTTTCTTCGCGGCAGTCCATCAGACGGCTTCCTTGAAGCGGGCCGCGCCCGTTTCGGATACCAGCGCATCGACCGGCTTCACCTGCTCGGCATCCTGACCCGAGGTGATCGGGACAATGCTGAGTTCAAACGACACACAGAGCTGGTAGGGCTTGTCGAGCGCATCCCATACCCGGGTGATCTCTTCGAGCGACAGCGTTTCCAGGCGCATGAACAGCTCCAGCCCCGAGCCGGCCAGACTGGCCAGCAGACGCGCGCCGCTCAGGCTCGATTCGTCGTGAAAGGTCTGGAGAATCTTGCCAAGGATCAACTGCTCAAGCTCGGTCGCATCATTGCGGGTGCTGTGGTCGACCAGCGGGGTGATCAGATAGTGCAGACGCAGCGGGAGCGGCCGCCGCTCCAGCTTATCCGCCGCGACCCGGCGCAGCGGCCGGTTCAGGGTGCATTCTTCGCGTTGCAGCAGATACAGCCAGATCGAGACCCCTTCGTTTTCCTTCTCTTCGAGTTCCTGCGGGTTGTCGAGCGTCACGATCATGGTGCCGATGGCATCGGGATTGGGGTCGGCCGGGTCGAAATAGGGCGACAGCTCGGGGTCGTCCTGGAGTGCCAGCTCGACAAAGCGGCGCAGACTCTGGCTGACATCGCGGATCGCCGTTTTCATGATGTGGATTCCACTCCCGGGTTCTGGGCCGCGCGATACAGCGCCTGGCCCGAAGGCAATAGATACAGCTCCAGCTCGCCGGCAGCGACCAAACGGTCCAGGGCACGCTGTACGGCGCGCGGGTCGCACCATAAAGCGCCCAACCACCAGCGGATAATGCCGTCACGGGTGTCCGCCGCTTGGGGTCGCTCGGCCAGATAGGCTCGGATTCCCTGCGCAGCCCAGATCGCTTCGGCCTCGAACCGCGCCTCGCGCGCCGTCGTCACTCCGCTCTCCTGCCAGGCTCTACGGTCCCTATCAACGCAAGCACTGTTCCAGCTTGTTATTGGTTTGATTTTTAAGGATTTTTTGGGGAATACGTGCCGAGGGCATGAGGCCGTGCGCACCCAGGCAGGCGGCTGTGAAAGCCAAGGCCCAGGACGGCGCATCCAAGGCCCGGCAAGCAAAACAGAGGGTGGGACCAAACGGCCCTAGGGTGGGACGATTCCGCCCCAGGTGAAAGTCATCGGGCCATGGGCAGGAAACAGCGTGCAATGAATAACCGACGCCATCGCCTCCAGCGCATTTCCAGCCAATGCGGAGTCAGCTTGTCCAGACCTCAACCCCCGACACCCAGTACTCAAGCAGGCTTCGTGGCAACGCCGATTCAAACGGAAATCCCCTCATGCCAAGGTGGCTTTGCTTGGCTGGACGCCTTGTTGAAAGCCGATTGGCGTAAGGCGGGGTAGAAGCTGATTCGAGTCTGAGGCGATGGAAGCCGGGGAGGTCGGTGGTGCCGGGGGGAGATGGTAGGGAGGATTTCTCTCTATATATAGATAGTGGAGGGTTGATGGAGGATGAGCAGAAAAATATATATTTTATTTGTATGCCTTTCTGATCCTTACAGACGGTTTTCTGGATATTTTAATTTTTTCTGAAACCCCAAAAAAAGACGGACCGCGATGCGGTCCGTTTGCACAAGTTGGTTGGAACTTAGGGGTAATGCAGGTTTGAACTTACCAGCTCAGCTTGAGCTGATAGGTGCCGCTGCTGCCTACGAGGCCCTTGTAGTACTGGACGCGGACATAGCGCACCAGCGGCGTGCTCAGGCGGTTGGTGACGGACAGCTTTTCCCCCTTGCTGCCGGTTTCCTCGCTGCGGCCGATTTCGCTGCCGGTGCTGTTGTAGATCACCAGATCGTAGTCCGAGCTGCTGTTCGGGGTCAGCGTGGCAGTCAGGGTAGCACCCGGCGGCAGGGTGACCTTGTAGTAGTCCTGGTCACGGCTGCTGGTGAAGGTGCCGTTGATGGTGCCGGCCTTGGCCACATCCTGAGCGCCCGACTGGCTGTCGTTGGGCTCGACTTCGCGGCCGGTCGGCGGATCGATGATGATGTCGTCCGACAGGGCACGGGCAGCATCGACGATACCGCTACCGCAACCGTCGCAACGCTCGCTCAGCGGACGGACATTCTTCTTCAGTCGCTCGGCGACCTGATCCGGGGTCAGTTTCGGGAACTTGCTCAGGATCAGTGCAGCGAGACCGGCCACATGCGGCGTCGCCATCGAGGTGCCTTCGTAGTAGGCGTAACCATCGGCTTCCGGACCGGCTTTGCCCATATTGAGCGTGCTCAGAATCCCGTTCTCGGCCTTCTCGCTCAGATCGCCGCCCGGGGCCGACACCGTTACCACCGAACCGTAGTTGGAGTAGGGAGCACGTGCGCCGAGCTTGTTGGTCGCGGCCACCACCACCACGCCCTTGCAGTTGGCCGAGGCGTACAGATCGGCATTGCCGTTGTCGTTGCCGGCGGCCACCACCACCACGGCGCCCAAGGCGCGGGCCTTGTCGATGGCGGCTTGGGTGGTCGGCGAGCAGGCGCGCGGCTTCGGGCTGCCCAGCGACAGGTTGATCACCTTGGCCGGATACGGGTTGGTCGGCACACCGTCCACCTTGCCGCCAGCGGCCCAGATGATGCCGTCGGCGATATCGGAGGTCAGACCACCGCATTTGCCCAGCACGCGGACCGGCAGTACCTTGGCATCCGGCGCCACACCGGCGATCCCGTTGCCGTTGTTGGTGACGGCGGCGACCGTGCCGGCCACATGGGTGCCGTGCCAGCTGCTCGGCGAAGCCGGTTCGCCCGGGCCGCACTCGTCTTGGGCATTGGCGTCACCCGGATCCTGGGCGTCGGCATCACGACCGTCGTCGCCATCGTTGCCGACATCCTTGTCACTGATAAAGTCGTAGCCGCCGACGATATTGCCCTTCAGGTCGGCGTGCGGGCGGTAGCCGGTATCGACCACTGCCACCACCACGCCCTTGCCGGTGGCTTTGTCCCAGGCTGCCGGCAGATTCATGCCACCGACCGGGTCGGTGTAGTCCCATTGCAGGTTAAAGCCCTTGTCATTGGGCGTCATCATGTGACGCATCATCAGATCGGGCTCGGCGTATTCGACGTTACGGTCGAGGGCGGCCATATTGTCGGCCAGCATCTGTGCTTCGGCTTCGCTCAGCGGCTGGGCCAGCTTGATCACCTGGGCACCGGTGCCGATGGTGCGTTCCGCTTTGGCTTCGAGGCCCAGCGACTTCAAGGTCGCGGTGGCGGTGAACTGATTGGCTGTATTACCGGCGGCGCGATTCAGGGTGGGCTTGTACTTCACGATCAACCGGTCGGTCTTGACCACACCGGCAGCTTGGGCCGACAACGCGCCGACCACCAAAGCGCCCAGCAGAGCCGGACGAAGCATATTGGACTTTTTCAAGATTTTCCCCTCATGACGATAGCGGGTTCCCAACCGCTCGCGAACCTGTGATCAGCAGACCAGTCAGTTCAATTTGTCTATTGATAGACATTCCCCATCGAGCGGAGCCGCACCATAGCGGCGGAACCCGGGACAAATAGTTGTCCAGCTTAAACTCGTCACACAACTGTCATGGATGACAGTTGACCAAGTGGTTGCTTCGGTGACTTGGCATGGGGTCGAATTCCATGAAAACCCCGGTTTCTTGACCTAAGTCATTGGCAGCACAGTGCTTAGCGCTCAGGGGCACAGTAACGATGCTGGCATGTTTTGTCAGGGAGAAATCGTTGAAAACAGGCCAATTTTCATGCTGTTGGTTTGACGAGATTCTCTGAATTGCTAATGCTGTCGCGCATCGGCAACAGATAGTTGCTGAACAATTAAATAATAATTAGTGCTAAGAAGACGGTCGCTTTATGGCTGTGTCATGCAATAGCGACCTGCCCGTAGGCTGTGAAAAGGTACAAGAAAAATATCTTTAGTTTTTATATTAAATTGGCTTTAAGTCTTGCCTTTGATTTTCCTGAATTTTTAAATTTGGCTGACCTACTGCTCGCCTGGTCAGGGTGAGACTGCATTTCCGGCTTGCTTGACCGGCTTCATCGGCTTTTTGACCCGACTGGCCGGTCCTCGGTCCTGCACGCTTATTCCCCCTTCCGATCCCTGTTAATGCAAATGGAGTGACAAAAATTGTCACTGACTGACAATTTGATGACGTTGGACTGTGAAAAATTACGGATTCACTAATGGAACTCCCGTTTTCCCACAAGGGTTTATAGGACATTGGCACAATCATTGCGATGGCGGCTATGCGGTCGTAATCGCCATGAATAATCGAGGAGCCCTCTATGCCCCGTATCACCTTGTTTCAGCCGCGTCCGGTGCTGCTTGCTGCCGCCGTCGCCGGCCTGTTCCAACCTCTGGCCAGCGCTGCTGACTGTGATATGCCCACCTGGTTTAACGACGGCCGCCTGTGCCTGCCGGCCGTCGATGTCACCGGCCCCGGTTGGGTAACGCAGTACGACGCCATCCTGCGCCATGTACCGAACAGCACACCGCCGCGTTTCAGGCTGGAAAAAGGTGATCCGGGCAGCAATCAGCCCGGTCGTGGTTCGCTGAGTCTGGGCGATGGCCGACTGCTGCTGCCCACGCTCGAGGTGCGACTCGCCGACGGCAGCGTGCAGCGCCATCAGGTCGAACTGACCTTGCTGCCGCAGACGCAGTCGATCGAATTCCAACTGGCCGAAGCCCAGGCCGCCCCGACGGTCAACGACAATGTGATCTCGATCCAGAACGGTCGCCTGATCCTCCCCGATGTCGCTGCCCCGATCGGTGCTTCGGGCAAGATTCAACATCTGCGGGTCGAATTCAGCGTCATCGCCAACAGCAAGCCCTTGCGCCTGCGTCTGGTGCGGATCGACAACGCCAGCGCCACCAGCAACCCGGCTTTCTATTCGGGCAGCGACGGCCATTTCCTGGTGCCGGTCATGCTGCTTGATGGCAAGCGCGTGCGCGCCCAATTCGCCCCCGATGGCATCGGCTGGGTTCTGCTCTCCGCCACACCGGTGACGACACCCACTCCGACGCCGACACCCACTCCGACGCCGACACCCACTCCGACGCCGACACCCACTCCGACGCCGACACCCACCCCGACGCCGACACCCACTCCGACGCCGACACCCACCCCGACGCCGACGCCCACCCCGACGCCGACGCCCACCCCGACGCCGACACCCACCCCGACGCCGACACCCACCCCGACGCCGACACCCACTCCGACGCCGACCCCAGGCCCGAACCGTGGCATGGCGGCTGAATCGGTTTCAGTGCTGGGTGAAGAGAATTTCCTGCGCACCATCGACGCCGATATGAAGCGGCTGTATCGCAATGTCACGGTGGCGCCGGTCTACAACTCGGTGATTCCTGGCGGGATCAAGGTGATGAACGAGCGTGCCTTCCCGGTGGTCAGCGGCGCTGGCAGCGACCATCTGGCCGTTGGTGCCCGCTTGGGCAAGGGACGGCTGTTTGTCTACGGTCATCAGCAGTTCGGCGAACTGTTGGGCAGCCATGGCAGCGGTCAGGATCAGGTCTTCCTGTCCAACGTCCTGGGCTGGCTCACCGAAAGCAACGCCAATGGCTATGACCGGGCCGTGGCGCGCGGTCAGAAGCTCCAGGTGCTGGTCAAGCAATCGCCGGTCAAGGCGGTGGCGGCTGCCCAGCCGGTCGTGCTGACCACGACCACCGAATTCACCGCAGCTCAGCTCGACCCGGCGCGCTATCCGCTGGTGATCCTCGACTATGAAGTCAGCGATAGCGAAGCCGCCTTGCTGGAAACCTATCTGAAGCAAGGTGGCTCGGTATTGGTGGCGCGTCGCTTCTGGCAGATGATCGACTATCCGTGGGAAGTGATCGCCAAGAAAGTGGCGCCGCGTGGTGTGCAGTATCTGGACTACCCGATGGTGCAACTGCTGCGCAAGGCTGGCATGACCCTGGAAACCTGGGGTGATGGCAAGGGCGGTGCCGTGCAGAACGCCGACGAGGTGCGGGCGCTTTATCCGCCGAGCGCATTCGAGCAGTGGGTGGCTTATCGGATGGGCAAGATCCGGCTGGCCGATATTCCAGGACTGAGCCGCTATGCAGACGACAAGGCCCGTGAAGCGGCCTTGACCAAGAGCGCCTTCAAGCTGTTCGAGGGCAACCCTGAGCATCCGACCCTGACCGGTCTGGTCAGCGCGACCCAGGGTAAGGTGTCATCGGCCATTCTGGGCAAGACCGGCAAGTTCGACTGCGGCGCCCAGGCAGGCCAGCCCGGTCGCAGCTTCGATTGCGACTTTATGGTGCAGTACTACCAGCATCAGACGCTCAAGGCCAATCAGGCGGCCGATCCGCTGGCCAGTAAATTCCCGGGCGTGGTCTCGAGCAAGGAGCGGGCCGGTTCGGTGCGCCTGACGCTCGACACCGCAGGCGGTTCGCAGCGTCTGAGCACCGGTCTTTACGCGGCGCCGGGCGAGAACATCACCATCCGCATGCCCAAGCATGCCGGCTTCAAGGTGATGATCGGTGCCCATAGCGATGGCATCGGCCACCACAGCGAGTGGCAGCGCGCACCCTGGGTCTACAACCATAAGGCGCTGCAAGAAGGCGATAACGTGATCTCGGCCCCGTTCGGCGGTCTGATCTATCTGGTGCCCGATAAGGAGCAGGGCCAGGTGGCCGTGGAGATTGTTGGTGCTGCCCGCGCTGCTTACTTCAAGACCGGCGAAACCAGCGAAGCCGACTGGAACAACCGGATCAAGCAATCGCCGTCACCCTGGGCCGAATTGGCCGGTCGCCGGGTCATCATTACCGTTCCGATCGAAGTTGCCCGCAGCGTCAGCAAGCCCGCCGAGGTCATGGCGCGCTGGGACCGGATGGCCGAAGCCTTCGACCGCTTCATGGGCATGGGCTTCAATCTGGAGCCGCAACATCGCCCGACGCTGCGGCCGCATCGCTATGTGCCCGATGTGCAGATCTCGGCCGGCTGGATGCACAGCGGCTACCCGATCATGACCGATGTCTCGGTCGCGCCCGATTGGGTCAAGCTCGACGGCAAGCCCTATCCGGGCGGTTGGGGCGAGTGGCACGAGCTGGGCCACAACTCGCAGATGGGGGAATGGACCTGGTCCGGTCTGACCGAAGTCACCAACAATCTGCATTCGCTCAATATCCAGACCCTCAACGGCCAGCGCGAGCGGATCGACGAAGCTGGCGACTATGCCCGGGCCGATGCTTACCTCAAGCAGCCCAACCGCGACTTCGATGCGATGGACGATGTGTGGCTCAAGCTGGTGATGTTCTGGCAGCTCAATCTGGCCTACAAGAACAAGGATTTCTATCCGCGTCTCCATGCCGCCTATCGCGATCTGGGCAAGGCGGGCCTGCTCAAGGACGAAAGCTATCCGAGCAGCGTCGATGCCCGACGCAATATGTTTGCCTTGGCCGCAAGCAAGGTGGCGGGCTACAACCTGCTGCCGTTCTTCGATAAGTGGGGCTTCAAGACCAACGCCGAAACTCGCGCCAAGATCGAAGCCCTGAAATTGCCGGCCAGCCCGATCGATCCCTCGGTTTGCCGGGCGGGGAAGTGTTAACGATGAATAGCGGAATAGTGTGTTGAATAGTTCTTGAATAGACAGACTGCCCGGTCAAGCCGGGCAGTCTGTTTTTGCAAGCAGGAGCTTACAGCGCTATTGGGCGAATCCTATCTGTCCGTCGTTGAGAAGATAGAAAGAAAGATTCTTGTATTGGTAAATAATATCGGCAGTCTGTTTGAATTTCAGGCTGTCCTCCACATATTCGACGCCAAACAGACTGCCCATCTCAGGCTTCTTCTTGCCAGTAATTTCCTTGTTGGGAAACAGCACCAGATTGAATCCATTCTTTCTGTGGGCGGATGAGAATTTAATGCCATCGACCGGATGGCAGTGCACACTGGAAAGATATTCGGCCATCGCCTGGGTCATGATATAGTCGGTTTCCATGCCCGGCATCACGGGCTGGGAAATCAACTGATGAAGTGCCCGCAGAAATCCACGTTTCTTCACTTCACTTAGAAAATCTTGGTGGAAATAATTGATTTCGCAGTGAACTCTCTCCAGCAGGGAGAAGTCGAGTATCCGCAAGTCCCGTTTGGTCTTCACTTGAATGATCGCTGACTGACAACCAAGAGGAGGACGCATTTCCGCCAGGCAGGTCTCCTCATCAAAAGCCATATACAGCACCACCACCCCTTCGGCATTCATCCTGCCCGCACTCGCCTTGTCGCGTGGCGGCGGGCCGAGATGGCCAACCGGGTCTTGCTGGATGGCCTTGAGTTCAGAAGGCTTGCACAGCCGCGCCCGGTAGAAGACCTCGGATTTTGGAATGTCCTGAACGACCCGCTGGCGCTTACCATGCGCGACCACGACAAGATCGTCTATATCGCCAAACAGGGTATCGAAGAAATCCTTGGCTCGTTCGCTGAAGAATTTCCGGCTATAGCGTAATTCCTCCTCGACCCGTTTCCATTCCTTGTAGTGTTCCTGCGCATTGATTTCTTTCTTGACGTACTGGCCCTGCTTTTTCCAAAAGGCAGTGCTTCTCTTGTCGAGATTGTGTTTCTCGGCACGGATCAGGCCATTGATAATCTCATCGACCCATTCGCCGGAATCGCCAACGGCTTTCTGCACGATTTCGCGTAGCGACAAGGTATGGTTGTGGCCGGAATCTTCCGGCTTTCCCCAAATCTCCCGCAGATTCTTATTCAGGATGCTGCCGATTTGTTCGGCTGTCAGAACTGTCTGCCTGGTCTTGCAGAGAGTGCAGCGTTTTGCTGTGCCGCTTGCTTGGATAAGGCGGGCGAGTTCGGGGTTGTTGGTGCAGCGGGGACAAATCGCAGTAGCCATTGTTTACCTCCAGCGACGAGGGGTTTCATTTTGGCGCTGTAGGATAATTATAAGGTCTGCAATGAATGCGGCTTGGAATAATGCTGGTGTATTTTGTTGGTGATAACAAAATCGCAGCAGGATCTCCCAATGTTGGGAATTAATGGAAGTTTTGTTGTGAAAGGGTAAGGAGTTGGTGCTGGAGCCGATGGTGAGGCGGATGGTTTTGCATTGTGTGGACGCCTTCAAGGTATCAACAGCACCTTCAACGTTCCATCGACCACCAACCTGTCCATATAGCCGATACTCGACGGATTGGCATTCAATAGCCGCTTCATATCGTTACTGTTCTGCACTTCCTGTGGCGGTCTTCCCTTGCCGTTGAAAATCATCTTCGACCAGTGCATCCGCACCTGAACAGGCGTCTTGTTGGCGACCTGGGAATAGAACTGCTGCCGCAAGGGTGACTCTTCCGCCAGATCGACCGGCACGATACGGCCACTGCCGGGGAGTTCGTGAATCTGGCCCAGATAGAGATTGGCCACCTGTTCGCGGCTCAGCTTGCTCAGCGGGCTCTGGCTGCTGGCGACGACTACCCAGTCGGCGGCACAGGTGCTCTGTAGCGCAGCCACGGCAAGGAGCAGGCAGAGCCGACGACGGATTTGCGGGGTTGAGCGCAGCGCGGTATCGGTGGGCATGGTTGGCTCCGCTCAGAAGATAAAGTCGAGCGACACGGCGATGATCCGTACCGAACCGAAATCTGACAGCCGCGTATTAGGCGGCAGGGCGGAATTGGGCAGCAGATTGCCGTTGCCAAAAGTGCTGGTATAGCGGCCGTGCTCGGGCTTTAGCCAGTCGTGCTGGAATTTGATCGCCGCATGTTTGCCCAGCTCACGGCGCAGACCAATCGACAGACTGCTTTGATCGGTCGAGGAATTGCGCAATACCAGTGCTGGTCGATTAGCGAATTCAGGCGATGGTTGCAGAATATATTCGCGCGTATTGGCTTTGTGTCGTGCCACCACGGCATAGGGCAACCAGTCGCCCAAGCGGCGCGCCACGCTCAGATACCAGGCACTGCCCGACGCCACTTGCGAGTCGCCATTGTCGCGATAAGCCAATTCGCTCTGGATCAGCCATTTCCCGTCGTCGTAGCTGCCGCCGATGGCCAGCACCCGAAACGGCTTGTGTTCGACATCGAACTGCTCGGCGAGCCGGGCAAAGCCTGGATAGACCCGCTCGCAACCCAGGCCACCGCAACCGGGTGGGCCGATCTGCGCCCGGGAGATATTCATCTTGTTGCCGTTGCTGTCTGCCAGCGAATGATCGCTGTCCATATAGGCCAGCCGAACCATCCAGGGGTCGCGCTGCAAGGTGGCGTTAAAGCCGATCATGCGGTGATATTCGATCAGCCGTGCCGTATTGATATAGAGATCGTACTTGCCCCAGAAGCCCTGCAAGGCATAGGTCATCTCGCCCAGATTGCCGCGGTAGAGTGCATCGACCCCATCGACATTGTTGAGCGTCAACAGGCCATAGAATTCGAGCGGCGGTCGAATCCATGGATTGCTGTAGTTGACGTTGCGGTAGTCCGACACCATCAGCATCGGCGTGATGAAGCGACCGGCCCGCAAGGTCAGCGAGGGACGGGCGCGCCAGGCGATATAGGCCCAGTCGAGCTGCGGGTCGAAATTGTTTTTGTAGTTGTGGCGGGAAAGCAGCTGGATGGTCAGGTCAAGACTGTCGAGCGGACTGACGCTGCCCTGCACGCCGAGCACGGTTTCGTTCTTGAACGACCATTCCTTGAAGATGCCGTTCGATTGCTGGGCGCTGCCGCGATACTGGGCGTAGGGCGTGTCGGAATGGGTGATCCCTAGGGTGCCAAAGCCGCCGAGGCGCCAGCGCTCCGTGTCCTCGGCGCAGACGGCGCTCTGGACGACGAGCGTTATCAGGGACAGCCATTTACCCATCGCTGGCTCCTTTGCCGCGGGAGAAGACGGCGCCCCGGACCAGCCAAACAGGGCGCCTTTGCTGAACGTTAGAAAAGTGAGCCGGGAAACTCAAGCATGGCGGTAAATATCTGGCTTATCTCAATAAATTAAAAAAACTGGACAATAGGCTACTAATACCACGGCGGTAATGAATGATTATATAAAATATCATGATAAATCTGCTCCGAATCTCGCTGATAGGCTATTGCCACGGGACGAGGCAAACCACTACGCCTGTCCAGGATCCGGACAGGCGATAGGGTCAGAATAGTCAAGCGAAGGGAAGGGCGAGGGAGCAGTCGTACCAACGGCAGCAAATGTTTCGCTGATCCGCTGGACCGAGTTATTGCCGGGCGGTACGCAGATTGGCCGGCGCCGGCTGGCTGAAGTTGGTGCGGAACGGATTGATATCGAGCCCGCCGCGCCGGGTATAGCGGGCATAGACCGACAGCGCCTCCGGCTGGCACTGGCGCTGGATGTCCATGAAGATGCGCTCGACGCACTGCTCATGGAATTCGTTGTGCTGGCGGAACGACACCAGATAACGCAGCAAGGCCGCCTGATCGAGCGGCCGTCCCCGATAGTGGATGCGCACGCTGCCCCAGTCGGGCTGGCCGGTGACCAGACAATTGGACTTGAGCAGATTGGAAGTCAGCACCTCTTCGACCACCGGCTCGTCCAGGGCCACCAGAAGTGTCGGGTCGGGGCTGTAGCGCTCGATCTCGACATCGAGCCGGTCAATGCAGACCCCCTCCAGTTCCGCCAGCTTTTCCTGGCCAAATGCCTCCGGCAACACCAATCGGACCGCCACCTTGGCGCCTGCAGCAGCGCTCAGATCGTCGCTCAGATGCCGGCGCAGCACTTCGGGCTCGTCAAGCCGGGTCTGGTTGAAGCTGTTGAGATAGAGCTTGAACGATTTGGATTCGATCAGATTGGGGCTGTCGGCGGGCACCGTGAAGCTCGCCAGGGCAATCTGTGGTTTACCGCGCGGGTTGAGCCAGGACAGCTCATAGGCATTCCAGATGTCCGCGCCGAAAAACGGCAGCGTGGCCCCGACCCCGATCTCATCGCGCTTGGCCTGGCGCGGAATCGGAAATAACAGGCTGGGATCGTACTGGTCGGCATAGGTGGTGGTTCGGCCGAGAGGGGAGTGTTCGACGGTCATGGCTGGCAGCTTGTGTACAGGGAAAATACTTGAGGATGGCTCGGGGGTGAATAAACGCTCCCGCCTGATCGAGGCGGGAGCGCGGGGGCAGATTATCCGATATCGAAACGAATCCCTTGCGCCAGCGGTAGATGGTCGCCGTAGTTGATGGTGTTGGTGACGCGCCGCATATAGTTTTTCCAGGCATCCGAACCCGATTCGCGGCCGCCGCCGCTGTCCTTGTCGCCACCGAAGGCACCGCCGATCTCGGCGCCGCTCGTGCCGATATTGACGTTGGCGATGCCACAGTCCGAACCGGCCGGGCTTAGGAACTGTTCCGCCTCGCGCAGGCTGTCGGTAAAGATGGCCGAACTGAGACCCTGCGGCACGGCGTTATGCAGATCGATGGCGTCGTGCAGCTCTTCATAGCTCATCACATAGAGGATGGGCGCAAAAGTCTCTTCATTGACCACTTCCAGATTGCCCGGCACCCGCACCAGTGCCGGATGGACGTAATAGCCGCCTTCGGGCACATCCTGCTCGACCCGTTCCCCGCCGCACAGCAAGGTCGCGCCCTGCCGTTGGGCCGCTTGCAGGGCGGCCTGCATGGCCCAGTAGGCGTCGGCGTCGATCAGCGGGCCGACCAGCGTATGCGGATAACGCGGGTCGCCGATCGGCAGGCTGCTGAAGGCACGCACCAGCCGCGGCAGCAATTGCTCGATCAGGCTTTCATGGACGATCAGCCGGCGCAGGCTGGTGCAGCGCTGACCACAGGTGCCCACGGCGGCAAACACGATGGCGCGCAGGGCCAGTTCCAGATCGGCCGACGGGGTGACGATCATCGCGTTATTGCCGCCCAGCTCAAGCAGGCTGCGGCCGAGCCGGCCCGCCACGGTCTGCGCGACGGCGCGGCCCATCCGGGTCGAGCCGGTGGCGGAAATCAGCGGCAGCAAGGGATGCGCCGCCAGCCGCTCGCCCACTTCGCGTTCACCCAGGACCAGATGGCAAGGGTGGACCGGCACCAGTTCGGTGCCCATCGACTCCACCACCTCATCGACCAGTGTCTGCACTGCCAGTGCACACAGCGGGGTTTTCTCCGACGGTTTCCATACCACCCCATCGCCGCAGACCAGCGCCAGCATGGCATTCCAGGCCCAGACCGCCATCGGGAAATTGAAGGCGGTGATCACGCCGACTGCACCCAGCGGATGCCATTGCTCCATCATCCGATGCTGCGGCCGCTCGGAGACGATGGTCAGGCCATGGAGCTGACGCGACAGGCCGACGGCGAAATCGCAGATATCGATCCATTCCTGCACTTCGCCTTCGGCCTCGGCAGTGATCTTGCCGGCTTCGAGCGTGATCAGCTGGGCCAGGGCAGTCTTGCGCTGCCGCACCAGGATGCCGATACGCCGCACCAGTTCACCGCGCAGCGGCGCCGGGACACTGCGCCATTTGAGATAGGCACCATGGGCCGCCTCGATCGCCAGATTGACGATGCCGGCCGAGGCCGGGGCGAAGTGGCCCAGGGTCAGGCCGTGGATCGGCGATGTCAGCGCCCGGGCCTCCTCGTCGGCGTAATGGGCTTCCCCGGCGACCAGCGCCGACGGCCAGATCGGTTCGGCGGCGTAGCGCGTCAGGCCGAGTTCGGCCAGCAGGGCAGGTGTCAAAGGCATTGCGTCGGCTCCCAGGAAGTCGGTTGGATCGAAAAGGACAAGGCGGCCTTCCACAAGCCCGCACGGACAAGCCTGTGGGGCGCTTGTGGATAAGCGGCCCAAGTGCTTGAGACGACGGAGAAAAACCGGATTGCCTATTTTTTGGGCAGACGTGTCTGCCCGTTTATTCTGTCGTGCCGAGAAGACGAACGCCGCGCCGGAAACCGGGCGCGGCGTGATCAGGTCAGCTATGCGCTTTACGCATGACTATTGGAAACATTGCAAGATGAAGACTTGCAGATGAATTCCAGAGCCATGCGCTTTACGCATAAGTCTACCGTTTACAGCTTGGCCCGCACCCAGTCGGCCACGCTTTGCAGTGCAGCGGGCAGGGCGGCGGGATTGGTGCCGCCGGCCATGGCCATATCGGGCCGGCCGCCACCCTTGCCGCCGACTTGCTGGGCCACCGCGTTGACCAGTTCGCCGGCCTTGAGAGTGCCGGTCAGGTCGGCGCTGACGCCGGCGGCCAGCGACACCTTGCCATCGGCCACGGCAGCCAGCACCACGGCGCTGCGGCCGAGCTTGGACTTGAGCTTGTCGATCATTTCGCGCAGCGCGTTGGCATCGGCGCCTTCGACCTGGACGGCCAGCACCTTGACGCCGCCGATCTCGACGGCCTGCTCGCCCAGCCGGTCGCCTTCGCTGGCGGCTTGCTTGGCCTTGAGTCGGGCCAGTTCCTTTTCGAGCGTCTTGACCTGGTCCTGGATCTTTTCCAGCTTGCCGACCAGATCGCCCGGTTGGGCCTGGACCAGCGCGGTGGCGGTCTTGATCTCGCGTTCCATCTGATGGACATAGGCCAGCGCGCCTTCGCCCGTCACCGCTTCGACGCGGCGGATGCCGGCCGCGACGCCGCCTTCGGCCACGATCTTGAAGAAGCCGATATCACCGGTGCGCTCGACGTGGGTGCCGCCGCACAGTTCGGTCGAGAAGTCGCCCATCTTGAGCACCCGCACCTCATCGCCATATTTCTCGCCGAACAGCGCCATGGCGCCCGAGGCGATGGCCTGGTCGTAATGCATATGGGCAGCGCTGACCGGGTGGTTGCGCATGATTTCCTGGTTGACCAGCGCTTCGATGCGCGACAGCTCATCGGCCGTGACCGGCTGACCATGGGCGAAGTCGAAGCGGGTACGTTCGCTGTTGACCAGCGAACCCTTCTGGGCCACATGCTCGCCCAGCACCTTGCGCAGGGCGCTGTGCAGCAGATGGGTGGCAGAGTGGTTGCGGGCGGTGGCCTGACGCTTGTCGCGGTCGATCCGGGCGGTGACGCTGTCGCCGAGCCTGAGCGTGCCGCCGCTGAGCCGGCCCAGATGGCCGAATACGGCGCCCTTGATCTTGCGGGTATCGATCACCTCGAAGCGGGCGGCCTGACTGTCGAGCTGGCCGACATCGCCGACCTGACCGCCGCCTTCGGCGTAGAAGGCGGTGCTGTCGAGCACCACCATGCCTTCTTCGCCGGCTTCGAGCGTCTCGACCGCCTGACCTTCATGATAGAGCGCCAGCACTCTGGCCTCGACGCTGCTTTCGCTATAGCCCTGGAACTGGGTGTCGGCGCCCTCGTAGGCCACCTGGGTGTTCATGGTGAACTGGCTGCTGTTGCGGCTGCGTTCACGCTGGGCTTCGAGTTCGGCTTCGTAACCGGCCATATCGATCTCGATGCCACGCTCGCGGCAGATATCGGCAGTCAGGTCGATCGGGAAGCCGAAGGTGTCGTTGAGCTTGAAGGCCGTCTTGCCGTCGAGCTGCTGCTTGCCGCCTTCGAGCGCGCCTTCGAGCAGGGCCATGCCGTTGTCGAGCGTGCGGGCGAACAGTTCCTCTTCGGCCTTGAGCACGGCGACGATGCGATCCTGGCCGCTCTTGAGTTCGGGGTAGGCGTCACCCATCGCCAGCACCAGATCGGGCACCAGCTTATGGAAGAACAGCCCCTTCTGGCCGAGCTTGTAGCCGTGGCGGATGGCACGGCGGATGATACGGCGCAGCACATAGCCGCGCGTATCGGGCGAAGGCAGCACGCCGTCGGCGATCAGGAAGGAACAGGCGCGGATATGGTCGGCGATGACCTTGAGCGACGGGGTTTCCTGGTTGTAGGGCACGCCGGTTTCCCGCGCGGCGGCTTTGAGCAGATCGACGAACAGGTCGATCTCGTAGTTGGCGTGAACGTGTTGCATCACGGCCGAGATCCGCTCCAGGCCCATGCCGGTATCGACCGAGGGCTTGGGCAGCGGGTGCAGTGTACCGGTCTCGTCGCGGTTGAACTGCATGAACACGTTGTTCCAGATCTCGATGAAGCGGTCGCCGTCTTCTTCGGCCGATCCGGGCGGGCCGCCCCAGATATGGTCGCCATGGTCATAGAAGATTTCGGTGCACGGACCGCACGGGCCGGTATCGCCCATCTGCCAGAAGTTGTCCGAGGCGTAGGGGGCACCCTTGTTGTCGCCGATGCGCACGATCTTGTCGGCCGGGATGCCGATTTCCTTGTGCCAGATGTCGTAGGCTTCGTCGTCGCTGGCGTACACCGTCACCATCAGTTTTTCCTTGGGCAGACCGAGCCATTGCGGGGCGGTCAGGAATTCCCAGGCGTAGCGGATGGCGTCTTGCTTGAAATAGTCGCCGAAGCTGAAGTTGCCCAGCATCTCGAAGAAGGTGTGATGGCGGGCGGTGTAGCCGACGTTTTCCAGATCGTTGTGCTTGCCACCGGCGCGCACGCATTTCTGCGAAGTGGTGGCGCGGCTGTAGGGGCGCTTGTCGAAGCCGAGGAAGACGTCCTTGAACTGGTTCATGCCGGCGTTGGTAAACAGCAGCGTCTGATCGCCGACCGGGACCAGGCTCGACGACGCCACCACCTGATGACCCTTGGAGGCGAAGAAGTCGAGGAATTTCTGGCGGATTTCTGAGGTACGCATGACGATGGGGAGGGCTATTTGAGCTAAAGCGCGATTATGCCTTAGAACCGGTGCCGAAGTGGATAGAAGGGCCGGCTGCGGCAGAAATAGAAAAATATCAGCCAAACAGACGCAAATACTGTTGCTGCTTATAAGAAAAAAGGAAAACTCCTCCCGGCACCATTGCAGCAGATATGACGAAACGCCAGTGCTGTGACCGGCGAGCCCTCAGCCGCTGCCCGACCGTTTGTCGCGTGAAGACGCGGCCTGCCCCAAGGCCCTCACCAGCTCGGCCTTTGCCGTCTAGAGTTAAAAATAAAATATATTTTTCATGGCCTTATGAGATAGATCATGTCCGACTCGATGCTGCTACAGAAAGCCCTGCTGGCGATTGCGCAGGAAACCAGCGTAGGGCAGGTCTACTTCGACTTCATGACCCGGGCCTTGTGCGAGCAGCTCGCTGTCCGCTATGCCCTGGTCGGTCTGGTCAGCGAAGACCAGTTTCATGTCGAAACGGTGTCTTTGTGCGTCGACGGCCAGCTTGTACCCAATATGCGCTACGAGCTGGCCCATACGCCGTGCGAGAGTGTGTACGGCAAGTGCATGTGCATCTATCCGCAGGGAGTGGCCGATCTGTTTCCCAAGGACACGCTATTGCGCGAGATGGGCGTGGAAAGCTATCTGGGTGCGCCGATCTTCGACACGGGCGGTCATGCGATCGGGCTGGTGGTGCTGCTCGACGACAAGGCGTTTATCGATACCTCCGAGCGGCGCACCGTGGTCCAGGTCTATGCTGCCCGCGCCGGTGCCGAGATCGACCGGATGCGTTTTGAGAATTCATTGCGCACGCTCAACCATCGGCTCGAAGCCGAAGTCGAGGCGCGCACCCGCGATCTGCTCAACGCCAATCGTCAGCTCGACAATTTCTCCCACTCGGTCGCCCACGATCTGCGCGCGCCCTTGCGCCATATGAGCAGCTTCTGCGAGCTGCTGCTCGAATTGCCCGAGGTGGCCGGTTCGGCCGAAGCAAGCCGCTGCGCCAATATCATCATCAAGTCGAGCCGCAAGATGGCCAGCATGATCGAGTCGGTGCTCGAATTCTCCCGGCTGGCCCGGGCCGAGCCGCATGCCCAGACGCTCGATGCCGCCCTGATGATCGCCGAAGTGGCCGAAGAGGCCCGCAGCGTGCTCGAAGGCCGGCCATGTGAATTGAGTCTGCCGCAGCAGGGCACGCTCTATGGCGATCCGATGCTGTTGCGGATGGCCCTGGCCAATCTGATCGGCAACGCTTTCAAATATTCGCGGCTGCGCGATACGGTCAAGGTCCAGGTCACTCTAGAGCTGCTGCCAGACGGCTTTGTCCGGCTCAGCGTGCGCGACAACGGCGTCGGCTTTGAGATGAACCAGGCCGACAAGCTGTTCGGCCTGTTCCAGCGCCTGCATGAATCGAGTCGTTTCGAAGGGCACGGGGTTGGACTGGCCAATGTGCGCAATATCGTGGTTCGCCACGGCGGCCGGGTCGGTTGCGAGGCGGCGCCCGACCAGGGTGCCTGCTTCTGGATCGAGCTGCCGGGAGAGGCAGCATGAGCGCCTTGCGGCATTTCCTGTTGGCCGAAGACGATGAGCTCGATGCCGAACTGGCACTGCGGGCCTTCAAGCGTTCGAATCTCGTCAATGAGATTCATCTGGTGCCTGATGGCATCGAGGCGATGAGCCATCTGGAAACCTGCCTGGAGCGCGGCGAGCCGCTGCCGGCGGTGGTGCTGCTCGATATCAAGATGCCACGTCAGGACGGTCTGGCCACGCTCAAGGTGATCAAGGCCCATCCCAGGCTGTCGCATCTGCCCGTGGTGATGCTGACCTCCTCGCGTGAGCATGGCGATATGCTGGTTTCCTACAAGGACGGGGTGAACGCCTATATCGTCAAGCCGATCGAGCAGAATGCGTTTATTGATGTGATCCGGGCCTTGGGGCTGTTCTGGGGGGTAGTGAATCGGCTGCCCGACGACTGAGCGGCCGGCCCCTCCTATCTTTAACTGGGGAAGTGGGCAGCGGCACTGCTAGGACACAGGCATAATGTGGCCTCGTTTCGATAGGTTTTCCGAACCCTGGTGCCCATTGCCATGACTCACAATCCGTCCCATTCCGCTATCAATCCGCCGCCACCGCCTCCCAAGATTCCGGCTGCCGAGGCCCAACATCGGGTTATCAAAGCCTTTATCGAGGCGTGTGCGCTACAGCGTGGCGAGCAGCCGAGCATGCAACTGCTCCAGATCTGGCAGCCATTCGTCGATCTGGCCTTGCAGGAAGAAACTACCATCATCGAACTGGCCAAGTCGCTGCCGACCCTGTCGCCTGCCGGAGCCAGTTGGGCCAGCATCACCATTGGTTCGATTATCGAGTCATGCGGCGGCGCCGAGCGGACGGTCGGCGCATTGACCGACTTGCTGAAGAACTGGATCGCCCGCTTGCCGCAGTGGAATGCCGAGGCGGAAGAAGCGCCCGAACTGACGGCGGGTCAAGCGGAGATTGCGGCCTGTCTGTCCAGACTCTGTCAGGCGACCGTGGCCCATCTGGCCCGGGCCGAGGCGGTACGGCAGGAGTTGGCCCGCGACAGCGAGCTATGTCAGCGCTTGCGGGCGCTTGAGGTCTATGCCCACGGCACCCGCTGGGTCCATGAGGCGCTGATCCGGCAAAGCGGCAATCTGCTGGTGCTGATGCCGCAGGACAAGAAGGGGCTGCGTATCCGCTATCAGAACGTCGGCAACTGCTTCCATCTGTTTTCCCTGTTCCAGTGCACAGTCGGCACCAGCCTGCCTGGCGGCAGAGCGCCTGATCCGGCCATCACTGCCATCGCGCAGGGGGAATACTCGGACTGGGGTTCCGACGACGCCTGGTGGCATTACGGCAGCCCGACTGCGACCGAGCCCGATCTGCTGTCCTCGATCTGGGGGGAGGGGCCGGTGTCGCATATTCCGACGATCAAGGGCGAACCGGTGATGCTGCTCTGGCCCCCGATCTTCGCCCGCCGGAGTTGGGATACCACGTTCTACGGCCCACCGATCGAGGCCATGCCGCCGCGCGTGGTGATCGAGCAGGAACTGTCGGAGGCGGAATGTGTGCAGTGGTTGGCTGAGCTGGGCATACCTGCCGAGGCGGTCTAGCAGGCGCGCTGCATCGGATTGGGCGCCCGGGGGAAGTCGGGCCTGGGCGCTCTGAAGGAACGAGCTTTTCGGCTCATCAGCTTTTCTTGCGTGGTGCGCGCTGGCGTTGGCTGGCCATTTCAGCCTGTTCCATCTGGGCGATGGATGGGCGCTTGATGACAAACAGGTCGTCCAGTCCCGCCACCAGTCCCAGTGCTGGTACCACACGGATCAGGGTTTCCAGCGAACACATGGCCCTTATGTTCCAGTTTGCGCCGGGCATCCCAAGACCATCCGGCCATCTGGGCCAGCGCCAGGTGCCAGCGCTTTGAGGTTCGGACCCGCTGACGCCCAAGTGTCTGGAAATGCGCCAATCGTCTCCACAGGGCACCTTGCCCGCATCGGAGCGCTCGGTCAGCGCCTCAGGCGCTCGATGGACGACCTCTCTCGTCGGACGAGTTTTTCGTGAAAATAAAAAATAGCGAATATTCAGTGCCAGATAAGACGCTGAGAATTTCTTTTATTGAAAGAAATATGAAATTCCCAGCGCTACGTGGCCTTGGGGGCGAGGGCTTGTCCGGCGAGGTTGACTACTGCAATTCCTGCAGCAATTCCTTGACTCGGGCCGCCCGCAAGGCCGGGTCGGGCAACTGGGTCTCTACCTTCAGCCGGTCCTGGCCTGCCAGCTTGTAGTTGCGCTTGCTCTGGATCAGCTTGATGACCTTCATCGGGTCGATATTATTCTTGGCGGCAAACTGCACCACGATGGTCGAGTCGGAGGCGTCCAGCTTGGCGACGCCAAGCGGCCGGGCAAACAGGCGCAGGCGGTGGCAGTCGAGCAGGATCTTGGCCGGTGAGGGCAACAGGCCGAAGCGGTCGATCAGCTCTTGTTGCATCTCGTCGAGTTCCTCGGCGCTCTCGCAATTGGCCAGCCGTTTATAGAGCACCAGCCGCTCGTGCACATCGGGGCAGTAATCGTCGGGCAGGAGCGCCGGTGAGTGCAGATTGATTTCGGTGGCCACCCCAAGCGGCGCGTTGAGATCAGGCTCGATGCCCTTCTTGAGCGCCTTGACTGCCTCGTTCAACATGGCCGAATACAGCGCAAAGCCGATTTCCTGCATTTCGCCCGACTGCGAATCGCCGAGCACTTCGCCGGCGCCGCGGATTTCCAGATCGTGCATCGCCAGATAAAAGCCCGAGCCGAGTTCTTCCATGGTCTGGATCGCTTCGAGCCGCTTTTGCGCCGCCGGAGTCAGCGACTTCACATCGGGCACCAGCAGATAGGCATAGGCCTGATGGTGCGAGCGGCCGACCCGGCCGCGCATCTGGTGCAGTTGTGCCAGACCGAACTTGTCGGCCCGGTTCATGATGATGGTGTTGGCGTTCGGAATATCGATGCCGGTTTCGATAATGGTGGTGCACAGCAGCAGATTGAAGCGCTGCTGGTAGAAGTCGCGCATCACATGTTCAAGCTCGCGCTCGCGCATCTGGCCGTGCGCCACGCCGATACGGGCTTCGGGCAGCAGTTGGGCCAGTCTTTCGCGCATGTTCTCGATGGTCTCGACCTCGTTATGCAGGAAGAACACCTGGCCGCCGCGCTTGAGTTCGCGCAGCACCGCTTCGCGGATCACCCCATCGGACCAGCTGGCCACAAAGGTCTTGATGGCCAGGCGACGGCTGGGCGCAGTGGCGATCACCGAGAAATCGCGCAAGCCTTCGAGACTCATCGCCAGCGTGCGCGGAATCGGGGTGGCCGTCAGGGTCAGCACATCGACTTCGCTGCGCAGCGCCTTGAGCTGCTCTTTCTGCCGCACCCCGAAGCGGTGCTCCTCGTCGATGATCACCAGGCCCAGCCGGGCGAAATTGACCCCTTCCTGCACCAGCTTGTGGGTGCCGATCACGATATCGATCTGACCGTCGGCCAGCCCCTTGATGGCGGCGTCGGTTTCCTTCTTGGAGCGGAAGCGGCTGAATTCGGCGATCTTGACCGGCCAGTCGGCAAAGCGGTCGCTGAAGTTCTGAAAATGCTGCTCGGCCAGCAGGGTGGTGGGCACCAGCACCGCCACCTGCTTGCCGTCGGCCACCGCCACAAACGCCGCCCGCAGTGCCACTTCGGTCTTGCCAAAGCCGACATCGCCGCAGATCAGCCGGTCCATCGGCTGGCCCGAAGTCATATCGGCCACCACCGCTTCGATGGCAGCGGCCTGGTCGGGGGTCTCCTCGAAGCCGAAACCGGCGCAGAACGCTTCGTAGTCATGTGGCGTCAGCTTGAAGGCATAGCCCTGGCGAGCCGCGCGGCGGGCGTACAGATTGAGCAGTTCGGCGGCCGTATCGCGCACCTGCTCGGCGGCACGGCGCTTGGCCTTTTCCCAGTGGCCGCTGCCGAGTTTATGCAGCGGTGCCGCATCGGGCGCGCCGCCCGAATAACGTGAAATCAGATGGAGTTGCGCGACCGGCACATACAGCTTGTCGCCGCCTGAATATTCGATCAGCAGCATTTCGCTGGTGCCTTCGCCCAGGTCCATGCCGATCAGTCCCATATAGCGGCCGATACCGTGTTGTTCATGCACGACCGGGTCGCCGATCTTGAGTTCGGACAGATCGCGCAGCATGCCTTCGGGATTGCTGCGTTTCTGCCCCTTGCGACGCTGGCCCGGACCTGGGCTGCCATAGAGGTCGGCCTCGGTGACGATGGCCACCGAGGCGGTGTTGGCCACAAAACCGGCCATCAAGGGCGACACGCCGAGCAAGACCCGGCTGTCGCTGGCGGTGAATTCGGCCCAGTGCTCGATGGTCGGGGTCTTCAGGCCGTATTCGGCGAAATACTGGGCCAGGGTTTCGCGCCGGCCCAGGCTCTCTGCCAGCAGCAAGACCCGGCCTGGAAAGCCGTTGACGAAATCAGCCAGCCGGCTGATCGGATTGTCGGCCCGCCGATCGACCAGCAGCGAGGGCAGCGGAGCTGCCGCTTCACGCCAGGCGGTTTCCGCTGCGTCCTCGACGGCCGCTGCCTGCCGGCTCAGTTCGATGCGACGGTAGGGCTTGAGCAGACCGAACAGCCGATCGGTGGCCAGAAACAACTGCTCCGGCGGCAGGCAGGGCCGGTCACGGTCGCCCGCCAGCATGCGATAGCGCGAACGGGTGTCGGTCCAGAAGGCTTCGCATGCCAGCATCAGCTCGCCATGGCTGACCAGCAGCGCATCGGCCGGCAGATAGTCGAACAGCGTGGCGGTCTGGTCGAAGAACAAGGGCAGGTAGTATTCGACCCCGGGTGGAATCAGGCCGTTGGAAATATCCTTGTAAATCCGTGACTTGGTTGGGTCGCCCTCGAACACCTCACGAAAACGCGAACGGAATTTGGCGCGGCCGGCATCGTCGAGTGGGAATTCGCGCGCCGGCAGCAGGCGAATATCCTTGACCGGATAGACACTGCGCTGGGTGTCGGGGTCGAAAGTGCGGATGCTGTCGATCTCGTCGTCGAACAGATCGATCCGATAGGGAAGCGGCGAGCCCATCGGATACAGATCGATCAGGCCGCCCCGGATCGAGAATTCGCCTGGCCCGTACACCTGGGTGACATGGGTATAGCCGGCCATCGCCAGATCGGCCCGCAGCGCATCGAGGTCGAGCCGGTCTTTCTGTTTGAGGAAAAAGGTATAGGCCGCCAGATATTCGACCGGCGGCAAGGGCAGCAAGGCTGTCTGGGCCGGGATCAGCACCACATCGACCTGGTTCTGGCGGATTTGCCACAGGGTCGCCAGCCGCTCCGAAATCAGATCGTGGTGGGGTGAAAAGCTGTCGTAGGGCAGGGTTTCCCAGTCGGGCAGCAGGGCTACCCGCAGCTCGGGCCGGAAATAGGGCAGTTCTTCCTTGAGCCTTACCGCCGTCTGGGCATTGTCGGTCAGGATCACCGTCTGCTGGCCCGGTCGGGCCAGATCGGCCAGCAGGCTGGCATCGGCCGAGCCGGGCGGCAGAACGAGCCGGGTGCGTTGACCGGCGGGCGGCAGGGAAATGGCGGGCAGCAAGCGCATGGGACAGGGCAGACCGGAAACGGCGGAAGCCGGAATTATAAGTGAGCTTGTCGGGGGCGTCGCCCGTCGCGGCGGTGTGGGCGCTGCATTCATGCACACAGCTCGGCTTGGTTGACGAGCTGTGTCCAATATTGGGGTGATAAATCATATATTTTATATTTTTAACTGTATGACTTGCTGGTTCTTGTAAACGGATTGGCGTGATATTTTCCAGTAGTTATCCACTCCTAATGAACTCCCTTTTTCAGGCTGACTGAATCAGGCGTCCACCTATTCCAATTCCTCGACCAATCTTGCCGCCGCACAGGCACATGAGGGAGCGGCGGACCCGCCAATGCTCAACGCAGCGTTGCATAGCTTTGCTGACGCAATAGACGATCGGAGGAAATCTGACTGGGATCGAGCGGATGGGCAGAGAATCCGGTCAATTTGGCATGCTTGATCGCCAATACGAAATTCTCCGACAGCAGGATGGTATTGCAGCCATTGACCCGGCCAATATCAAAGCCGCGCAATTTATTGAGATCGTAAACGCAATGATGTGGCGAAGCGGTCTTGACCCCGTTGATATGGACAAACTGGGTATGACGTTCGTCGAGCACATCGACCTTGTTGAGGATATTGACCAGCCGGTAGCTGCGAATCCGGCCGCTATCGGTGACGATCAGGGTGTCGAGCAGCTCGACTTCATTGTCTGACAGCTCTTCAATAATCAGTTCAGCAAAAGTCGGACTGACTGCCAGACCGACCGTGGTGACGACCTGGTCATAGAGCAGAATATGTTCGCGACCGCGTTTATATCGAGTGGAGAATTCAATCGGACAGGCCAAATTGAGCCGCCGTTCGCTGGTAAAGCTCGATTTCCCCAGAAAACCCGGGCCTTCGAACTTCAAGGTGAGTCGCTCGGGATAATCGTCGCTGATGGACCAAGAATAGTATTGCATTTTCCTCTCCAATTCTGATTGCCGTGTTTATTTTTGAAGGTTTGGATTGCTAGCCCGGCGCTGGCGGGACAAATCGGCAAGGTGGCGGATCGCTGGTGTGCTGAGTGCCTGTCATGCCAACTTTTAATCCACCTCTGTCATGGTAGAAGAATTGCTGCCGATTGCAGCAGGAATTTCCGCTTGAGGTCGCGTGAAATGTTGGCTGAAATTGAACTACGATTTATTTCATTGCTTCTTGTTATGCTTATAAGGCGAGCCGACAGGTTTCTGTTTCATTCGGATGAATGACGGGTTGCCAAAATTTGTTGAAAATCGATGGGTTGGTGTCGGGATATGTCAAGTCCGTGACATCGAAGGGAAGGGGTTTTGTTGCTGAGGTATGAAGAATTGTTTCTGGAATAAAGTGGGCGGAAAATACCGGTGGATTTATTTTTGGCGGGATGATTTATTTGGAAGGGTTATGACTCATTTATTTTGAAAATAAAATCACTGCGCATTGTCAGTTCTGAAGAAGATCGTAAATTAAATATAAAATTTCCTGCTTCGACCTCCATCCACCCAACGCCTCAACTCTCCAGTATCTTCTGCGCCGCCATCCACTCGGTCAGCTGTTCTGGCGCCATCGGACGGCCGAAGTGGTAGCCCTGGGCTTCCTGGCAGCCCAGTTGTTGCAGGAATTCGACCTGTTCAAGCGTCTCCACCCCTTCGGCGATGATGGTCAGCGACAGGCTTTGCGCCAGGCTGACGATGGCGCGGCAGAGGGCGACATCGTCGTTGTCGTGGGGCAGGTCGCGTACAAAGGTCTGGTCGATCTTCAGGCGGTCGATGGCAAAGCGTTTGAGGTAGGACAGCGAGGAATAGCCGGTGCCGAAATCATCGACTGCCAACATGACGCCGTGCCGATGCAACCGTTTCAGCACCTCGATCACCCGCTCGGCATCCTGTAGCACTGCGCTTTCGGTCACCTCGACTTCCAGCAGTTCAGCCGGCAGCCGGCTGGCGGTCAGCGCCTGTTCGACCAGTTGCACCGGGTCATCGCGCAGAAACTGCAAGGCCGACATATTGACGGCCATCCGTAGCCGCAGCCCCTGGTCGAGCCAGTGCCGCGCCTGTTTGCAGGCTTCGAACATCACATAGCGGCCGATCTCGACGATCAGGCCCGATTCTTCGGCCACCGGGATAAAGCGGGCCGGTGAAATCAGGCCGTGTTCACGGTGGTGCCAGCGCAGCAGCGCCTCGACCCCGACCGGCCGGCCGTCGCTGAGCCGGACCTGCGGTTGGTAGACCAGATGCAGCTCTTGTTGCTCCAGCGCCCGGCGCAGGTCGTTTTCGAGCTGGAGCCGCTCGGTCACACTGGCGTTGATGTCAGGGGTGAAGAATTGGTAAAGGTTGCGGCCGCGTTCCTTGGCGCGGTAGAGCGCGGCGTCGGCGTATTTGATCAGTGCTTCGCGGTCGGTGGCATCAGCTGGGTAGAGGCTGATACCGATGCTGGCGGTAATCGTCAGCTCATTGCCTTCGATATGGTAGCGCTGCGCCACCGCCGTCAGCACTTTGGCCGCGACCTGGGCGGCATCGCTCGGTTGACGGATGCCAGGCAGTACCAGAACAAACTCGTCGCCGCCCAATCGGGCGATCGTGTCGCTGTCGCGCACGCAGTGGCTGAGCCGCTTGGCTACCTGACTCAGCAGGCTGTCGCCGACCGCGTGTCCGAGGGTGTCGTTGATGTATTTGAAGCGGTCGAGGTCAAGAAACATCACTGCCACCATATCGCCTTGGCGTTCGGCCATGGAGATGGTCTGCTCAAGCCGATTGGTCAGCAGCAACCGGTTGGGCAGGCCGGTCAGGGCGTCGTAATGGGCCAGCCGCTCGATATGGTCGCGTGCGGCCTTGCGCTCGGTAATGTCGTCGAAGATCGCCACATAGTGTTCCAGCTCACCCTGCTCGTTGCGCACGGCCGTGATGGTCAGCCATTCGGCGAACAGCTCACCGTTTTTGCGCCGGTTCCAGATCTCACCGCGCCATTGATCTTCCGCCAGCAGATGGCGCCACATTTCGCGGAAGAAATCCTTGTCCTGCCGGCCCGAATGCAGGATATGCGGCGTCTGCCCCACCACTTCCTCCAGTGAATAGCCGGTGATGCGGGTAAACATCGGGTTGACCCATTCGATCCGGCCATCGAGGTCGGTCACCATGATCGCTTCAAGGGCATGCTCGAAGATCTGATTGGCCAGCCGCAACCGGTCGGCCCGCTGATAGCTCGCCAGGGCAAAGCCAATATCGTCGGCCAGTTCATTGAGGAGATCGACCAGCTCGGCATCGAATAGCTGCGGCTGGTCGGCATAGAGCGCCAGTACCGCGACCAGCTTGCCGTCGCGCAGCAGCGGAAATGCGGCAATCGAGCGGACCTGGAAACGCTCGGCAAACGGGCGCCAGGCTTCCGCTTCGGGGTCGAGTGCCACATCGTTGCAGAGATAGTAGCGCCCGCTTTGCCGCACCCGCTCGACCGGGCCCGACAGACCGGCGCTATGGCCCGAAACGGTGGCGAGAATGGCGCGGGACAGGTCGGCGGCGCTGCTGTGTTGCAGATTGGGACGGCTTGGCTCGAAACCGCGCTCGACGTCGGCGATCCAGGCCAGCGCCAGCGCGGTCTGGCTGCCGATGGTCTCACAGACGATATTGAACAGCGCCGCAGGCGATTCGACCCGCAGAATGGCCTGATTGACCCGGCTCAGCAGCCGCAGCAGGGCGGCGGTGCGGGCGAGCCGGTCGGCGGTGCGCTGCTGTTCACTGATATCGCGGATCGCCAGCACGCTCTTGCCTGAGTCGTCGAGCCGGCAGCGCCGCAATTCGACCGGGAAGATCCCGCCATCGCCGCGCCGTTGCAGGGTTTCCACCGGCTGACCGTCAGCGGCATCGAGCGGCGGCTCGCCCACAAACAGCTCGGTGATCGGCTGGCCGCATAACTGCTGGCGCGACAGGCCGTAGAGGGTTTCGGCTCGTTCATTGACTTCCTGGATCCGGCCGTGCGCGTCGATCAGCAGCACTGCATCGTTGACATAGCGCGACAGAAAATCGCTCTGCCGCCGTGCGGCGGCCGCTTCGAGCCGTTCACGGTAGGCAGCGGCCAGATATTGCTGGCGCACGATCATATGGATCAGCCAGGCAAAGCACAGCGCCAGCACGCTCGCCAGCGCAAAGGCGGCAAACCCGATCCGGGCCTGTGGTCCTTCGAAGGAGGCGGCCGGAATCCGCGCCAGGATGGTCCAGCGATCGCTGCCGGTCCGTGCCATGGCATAAGCGGGGCTGCCGTGATGATCCAGGCCATGGAGCAGACCGAGCGGTGCCGGTTGTCGGGTAGCTTGCCAGCCGAGCTGTTGCGGGTCGCTGACCGGGTAGATGCCCTGGTGGTCGAACTGTAATGCCCGCTCATTGTCGCGATACCACAGGCTGAGCATGATCGGGAGACTGTCGGCCGGTTGCAGCGGGTCGAGCTGGAGCGGCAGCTCCTTGCGCTGCACCCGCCAGCGCAGCAGGCCAAGTAGCTGGTTATCGAGATTGTGCAGCGGCAGATACAGATCGATGCCCTGGTCGGACACTTCGATATGGATCTGGTCGTGACTGAGCCAATCGGGACGGCGGTTCAGCAGTCCGCTGACCTCTTCGCTGCGCTGCCCGGGCTGGACTGCGGCGGCGCTGTCGGCGACATGGCGACCCTGGGCATCGAACAGGGTGATGCGCTCGAAATCGTGCAGTGCGGCCATGCCGGTCAGTTGCAGCTTTGACAGGGCATCGTGCTGACCCGGCTGGCGCAGCAGACGACGGGCGCTGTCGCCCAGATTGCCAAGGTCGAGCAGGGTACGGGCGTCCTGGCTGCGTTCGAGCAGCCAGCGGCGGAAACTGTTGTCCTGCAAGGTGGCGGTGGTTTGCAGCGAACGCTCCACCTCGGCGCGCAGACTGTCGCTGAGCTGCTGACAGCTCAGCATGGCGCCGGCGTAGAGGGCGAGGGTGGTGAGCAGAAAGAGCACTTGCAGGCGGTAGAGCTGGCGGATCGGCCGGCTGTGCGCCGGGTCGGCCGGCGCCGGTGAGGTGCGCAACAGACTGTAGAGGGCGACGGCGGTAATGGCGATAAAGGCCCAGCCATAACGATGGCCGCCGGCCGGGCCGAAGACCAGATTGCCTAAGCCGGTCACTGCGCCGTAGGCCAGGCAGATCAGGCCGGCATAACGGCGGTTGATGGTCGGGACGGGCAATTCCTCCATGGTGGGCCAGCTACCTATTGTTGTGGGGGGCTCAAAACGGCTCTCCCCATTTATAGAGCCTGTTATGCGCCATGGCCTGTGGTTTCTACTAATCAAGCATGCGCTTGCTTGCGAAGGATGGCGTATTCTTAGCGTTATCGATGACCTGTCCGCTCCTGCAATGAACGACAAGCCCGCTTTGCATTTCTCGCATGCCAATAGTTTTCCGGCCGGCACCTATCGCAAGTTCCTGAGCCATTTCGCGCCGCATTACGACATCGGCTATATCGAGACGCTTGGCCACGATCCGCGTTATCCCGTGACCGACTGCTGGCCGCATCTGGTCGAGCAGACCGTCGACTTTATCGAGCAGCGCTATCAAGGCCCGGTCTTGGCCGTCGGGCATTCGCTGGGTGGCTTCCTGTCTTTTATGGCGGCTTTGCAACGGCCCGAGCTGTTCCGGGCGGTGGTGCTGCTCGATTCGCCGATCTTCGGCCGTCCCGTGTCCACTGCGCTGTGGCTGGGCAAGCGCTTTGGCTTTATCGAGCGGATGACGCCGGGGCAGGGTTCGCTGCGCCGGCGGCGCCACTGGCCCAGCATCGAAGCGGCGACGGCGCATTTCCAGGCCAAACATACCTTCGCCAGCTTCGATCCTGAATGCCTCAACGACTATGTCACCACCGGCACTGTGCCGTGCGAGGAAGGCGTGCGGCTCAAGTTCGAGCCTGAGGTCGAATACCGCATCTATTGCGGCCTGCCGCATTTCTTCCCGCGTCTGCGCGGCCGGCTCAAAGTGCCGACCGGCTTTATCGGCGGACGCAGTTCCGAATATGTGCGGCGCTCCGACATTGTTCATATGCGGCGCGATTTCGGGATCGAGCTGATGCGCATCGACGGCGGCCATCTGTTCCCCTTCGAGCGTCCGCAGGCGACGGCTGAGGCGGTTTATACGATGCTGGGGCGGCTCGGGGTGAAAGGCGCGGATATTTGATGATTCCGCTTATTATATTTTCTGTGTGAATAGGTCATGAAGGCTTGCACAGATTTTGCCAAAAACATTTATTTTGAAAGTTCCTGCCAAGGTGATTATTACCGCCTTGTCGGGTAACGGCTGGGTTGCGGTGCCAGAGGTATAGCGCTAGATTGCTGTACCAAAGTGCAACAATCACTGTTCCCCGTACAGGAGTCGTTACCATGCGCAGTCTAAAGTTTGCCTGTTTCCTGGCCCTTACCTGCGGCGTTGCCTTTGCGGCACCCGGCAAGGTCGATATGAAGAATCAGTGCGGTAACGGTACCCGCACCGTAACAGGCGGCTATGACGCTGACACCGGCGTGATGGATGTGACGATCAAGCTCGAAAACTGCCAGAAGGAAGGCGGCGTCCATAGCGGCACCACCACCCTGAAGGGCACCATGAAGCTCGATGGCACCAGCAAGACCAAGTACACGATGAATCTGACCGAGACCATCGATACCAAGGTGACGTACAAATTCCGGGGCCCGAGCGCCAAGCCCGAAGGTGAGGAAGACGGCGTGCTGGTACGTAAATGCACCATTACCCGGGTCGGCACCTACGAGACGCGCAGCGATATCTTCGATGGCAAGATCAGCCGCACCGACTGTACCCTCGAAGGCGCCGTGCGTGACCGGCTGGGGCTGGTGGAAGGTCTGCTGCGCCGGGCCACCACGCCTGAAGAACACTGAGCCATATCTTGTCGTGCCAAACCGGCCTGCGGGCCGGTTTTTCTTTGGCTGGGATAGGGCAGGGAGGGGGCTTGAGAGAGGCTGGATAGGGTGATTGTGGAGGCAGATGCGGAGGTGGGGCTGGGACCCGATCTTGTGAGAAATATATTTATATTCTCTTTACATAAGCTTCGATGTTTGCAGTATGTTTTCCTGAAATTTTCCTTTTGGTCCAACCTGTCCGTAATGCGCCGTATCCGGTCCTCATCGACACTCCAATGAAAATGGCCGGCATCAGGCCGGCCATCGATGGCGAGGGGAGAGGGCTCCCGCAGTCGCGATCAGTCGATATGGTAGTTCGGGGCTTCCTTGGTGATCTGCACATCATGGACGTGTGATTCGCGGATACCGGCTGCGGTGATCTCGACGAATTCGGCATTGCTGTGCATTTCGGCGATCGACGGGCAGCCGAGATAGCCCATCGACGAGCGCAGGCCGCCCATCAGCTGGTGGATCACGGCCGTGACCGGGCCCTTGTACGGCACGCGGCCTTCGACGCCTTCGGGCACCAGCTTGTCGGCGCTCGGGGTGGTGTCCTGGAAGTAGCGGTCGGCCGAGCCTTGCTGCATGGCGCCGAGGCTGCCCATGCCACGGTAGCTCTTGTACGAGCGGCCCTGGTACAGCTCGACTTCACCGGGGGCTTCCTCGGTACCGGCGAACAGGCCGCCCAGCATCACCACATGGGCGCCTGCCGCGATGGCCTTGGCGATATCGCCCGAGAAGCGGATGCCGCCATCGGCGATCAGCGGCACGCCGCTGCCTTTGAGGGCTTCGGCCACATTGGCCACGGCGGTGATCTGCGGTACGCCGACACCGGCGACGATACGGGTGGTACAGATCGAACCGGGGCCGATGCCGACCTTGACGCCATCGGCGCCGGCATCGACCAGAGCGCGGGCAGCGGCGGCGGTGGCGATATTGCCGCCGATGACCTGGATATCGGGGAAGTTCTGCTTTACCCAGCGTACCCGGTCGAGCACGTTCTGGCTGTGGCCGTGGGCGGTATCGACCACCACCACATCGACGCCGGCCTCGACCAGCATGGTGACACGCTCTTCGGTGTCGCCACCGACGCCGACTGCCGCGCCGGCCAGCAGGCGGCCCTGCATATCCTTGGCGGCGAACGGGTGCTCGGTGGTCTTGATGATGTCCTTGACCGTGATCAGACCCTTGAGCTTGAAGTTCTCGTCGACCACCAGCACACGTTCGAGCCGGTGGTGATGCATCAATTCGCGGGCTTCATCGATGCTGGCGCCTTCGCGCACCGTCACTAGGCGCTCGCGCGGGGTCATGATGCTGGAGACCGGGGCGTCGAGGCGCGATTCGAACCGCAGATCGCGGTTGGTGACGATACCGACCACGCTGCCGTCCTTCTCGACCACCGGCAGGCCGGAGATACGGTGCTGGCGAGTCAGCGCCACCACTTCACGGACCAGCATATGCGGTTGGATCGTGACCGGATCTTTTACCACCCCGCTCTCGTAGCGCTTGATCTTGCTGACTTCTGCGGCTTGGGCGCGGGCCGGCATATTCTTGTGCACGATACCGATGCCGCCTTCCTGGGCAATCGCGATGGCCAGGCGGGCTTCGGTAACGGTGTCCATGGCAGCGGACACAAGCGGCAGATTGAGTCGGATATTGCGAGTGAGTTGCGTCGCCAGGTTGACGTCGCGGGGGATAACGGAGGAATAGGCAGGAACGAGCAGGACGTCGTCGAAGGTCAGTGCTTTTTGAATAACCCGCATAATTATCTAACTCCTTGGCGACAAAAAACGATTATACAGCAAACCGAATTGGCGGGAGTATTCCGATAGGATTAACTATGCTGGAACCAGGGCACCGGCGCCGGGCCGGCCCGGACCACACGAGGAGACCATGTCGGAGTCCAGGCGCCCGCTGGTCGGGCTGATCATGTCGGGGGGCGGGGCGCGCGCCGCCTATCAGGTGGGAGTGCTGCGCGCCATTGCCAAGCTGTTGCCGCCCCGGATTGAAAACCCTTTTCCGATTATCTGCGGCACTTCGGCCGGCGGCATCAATGCCGCTTCATTGGCGGCCGGCGCTCGTCATTTCCGTAAAAGCGTCTGCAAGCTCGAATTCGTCTGGAAAAACCTGGAAATCCAGCAGGTCTATCGTGCCGATGCCGTCACCATCGGCCGTTATTTCCTGCATTGGGTGTTATCGCTGTTTCTGGGCGGTTTCGGCCGGCGCAATCCCAAATCGTTTCTCGATAACGAGCCGCTGCGCACTTTGCTGGCGCGGCTGATCGATTTCGACGGCATCGACGCCGCCATCGAGGCCGGCGCGCTCCATGCGCTGTCGATTACCGCTTCGGGCTATAACTCGGGCCAGTCGGTCTCGTTCTTTCAGGCCGCTCCCGGCATCGAAGGCTGGAACCGGGCACAGCGACTCGGCTCGCGTGCCGAGATCGGCATCGAGCATCTGATGGCCACGTCGGCGATTCCCTTTGTGTTCCCGGCTGTTCGCATCCATCGTGAATGGTTCGGCGACGGCTCGGTGCGCCAGGTCGCGCCGATGAGTCCGGCGCTTCATCTCGGCGCCGAGAAGGTACTGGTGATCGGCGTGTCGCCGCCGCGCGAGCTGCCCGGCGAGCGGCTGTATGCGCCGGTCTACCCGACCCTGGCCCAGGTGGCCGGTCATTTGATGAACAGCGTGTTTATCGATGGGATGGAGGTCGATCTGGAGCGGATTGCCCGGGTCAATCGCACCCTGTCGTTTATTCCCGAGGATATCCGCAGCAACGCCGACATCCATCTGCGCACCGTCGATATTCTGGTGATCGCCCCGTCCAAGCCGCTTGAGCAGATTGCCGCGCGCCATACTTCGCATTTTCCCTGGGCCATGCGTTTTGCGCTCGGCGGGCTGGGTGCCTTGAAGCGGCAGGGTTCGGTACTGGCGTCCTATCTGCTGTTCCATAAGGGCTATGCCCGCGATCTGATCGAGCTGGGCTATCAGGACGCCATGCGCCGGCGCGACGACATCCTGAATTTTCTCGGCTATAGTGGCGGCGCCTTGCCGCCTGCTCCGGATCAATCGCCATGAGCCGTCATCTGTTTCCGCTACCGGTTGCCCTGGCTGTGACGCTGCTGCTGCCGGGGTGTGTGCTGCCGGTACCTGTTGCGGCCTCGGCCGACCAGCCGGCTCCTACATTGTTGCGTGCTCCGGCCGACTGGGGGGCGCTGGCCCATGATGCGGCCTACCGGGTGATGCAGCGTGCCTCGCAGCAGAAAGCCCTGACGGCGCGGCCGCTGGTGGTGGTGGCGCCTGTGGTGCCGACTCATTTCAGCCGCGCCTTGCATCAATATCTGCTCAGCTCGCTGGTCGAGCTGGGCCTGACGGTCAGCCAGCGCGACGATACGCCGCTCAAGGTGACGGTCGATGTCCATCCGGTGCGGCTGGCAGTAGGCATGCAACTGGTGGTGACGGCCTCGATCGGCGACGGCCAGCGTTATCTTTTCCGGATGACGGATGCCTATGTGGTCGATCCGCGCGATGCTGCCGCCTACGAGGCCTCGCTGCTGCCGGCCCCGCCCGCGCCGCCGCCACCGCCCACACCGACCCGACAGTTCAACCTGACCGCCACGCCGTGACCCGACTGTTTGTCCTTGTCCTGCTGCTGTGCCTGAACGGTTGCGCCGGCTACGAAGCCGGCCGCAGCAACCGGCTGATTCGCGCCAGCTACAGCGCCACCGACCAACTGGTGGCCGTGTTGCCGCAACCGCTGCCGCGCGATGCCCCTCTGATCGTGGCCACCTTTGTCGATATCAACCGGCTGACTTCGTCCTCGACGCTTGGCCGGATGCTGGCCGAGCAGGTTTCCACCCGGTTGACCCAGCTTGGTCATCCGGTGGTCGAGCTGAAACTGCGCGGCAATGTGTTCGTGCGCGAAGGAACCGGCGAACTGTTGCTGTCGCGCGAGGTCAAGGACCTGTCGATCAGCCATCGGGCCCAGGCGGTGGTGGTCGGCACCTACGCCGCCAGCCCCGAGCGGATTTTCCTTAACCTCAAGATCGTGCGGCCGACCGATAACCGTATCCTGGCCGCCCACGATATTGCCCTGACCCCTGACGAGAATATCCTGAGCCTGTTGATGTCCGACTGGCACTAGGGTCACTCAGTTTTTCCGAATTCTTTCACTTCCAATTAAAACGATGAACTGGATTGGCACACGCAGAGCAGTATTTTTTCTGATTGCGCTGGCTTGCGCAGGGATGATGGGTTTTGCCCTCTATCTCGAACATTACAAATATCTGCCGCCGTGTCCGCTGTGCATGTTGCAGCGGGCAGCGGTGATCGGGACGGGCGCAGTGGCGCTGCTGGCGGCCCTGCACGATCCGGCCGGTCGGCTGGGCGGGCGGATCTACGGCGTACTGGCCGCCGTGCCGGCGCTGCTCGGTGTGGCGGTGGCCGGGCGTCATGTCTATATCCAGAGCCAGCCGGTCGGCAGCTTCGGCAGTTGCGGCACCACCTTGCAGCATATGCTCGACACCATGCCCCTGCTGGCGACGCTCAAGCGGGTGCTGCTGACTTCGGGCGAATGCGCCATCGTCGACTGGAGCCTGTTTGGCATCTCGCTGCCCGGTTGGGTCTTGATCGGCTGCATCGGCCTTGCGCTCGCGGCCCTGTGGGCCGGCTTCTTTGCCCGTCGTCCGGGAGGCCGCGCATGAGTTTCGATGCTCCGACCCTGGACGCCTGGCTGGCCCATTTGGAACAGCTTCACCCCAATGCCATCGATATGGGACTGGAACGGGTGGCGCGCGTGCGCGATGCCATGGGCCTGCGGCCCGATTTCCCGCTGATCGTGGTGGGCGGCACCAATGGCAAGGGATCGACCTGCACCATGCTGTCGGCGATCTATCGTGCCGCCGGCTTCAAGGTCGGCACCTATACCAGTCCGCATATGCTGCGCTACAACGAGCGGGTGGCGATCGATCTGGTGCCTGCGGCCGATGAGCAGATCGTCGCCGCGCTGCGGGCGGTGGAAGCGGCGCGAGCAGACGTATCGCTGACCTATTTCGAATTCGGCACCCTGGCTGCGATGCGTCAATTCATCGATGCCGGTGTCGAGGTGGCGATTCTGGAAGTGGGCCTCGGTGGCCGGCTCGATGCGGTCAATGTCTTCGATGCCGATGTATCGGCGGTGGTCACGGTCGATCTCGATCATCAAAGTTATCTGGGCGACACACGCGAACTGATCGGCCTGGAAAAGGCCGGCATCTTCCGCGCCGGCCGGCCGGCCTTCTGCGCCGACGCCGAGCCGCCGGCGAGCCTGCTGGCCCATGCCCGCCAGATCGGGGCCGATCTGCAATGCATCGGGACCGATTTCGGTTTTCGCAACGAGACCACTCAATGGCGCTGGTGGGGCCGCGACGGGCAAAAGCCCGGTCTGCCGTTCCCGGCACTCCGTGGTACCTACCAACTGGCCAACGCCAGCGTGGCGATTGCGATGGTGCAAGCCCTGCACGAGCGGCTGCCGGTCGGGATCGGTGCCATCAAGCGCGGTCTGCTGGAAGCCGAACTGGCCGGCCGCTATCAGGTATTGCCGGGGCGGCCGTCGGTGGTGCTCGATGTGGCGCACAATCCGCACGCCGCACGCGGTTTTGCCGCCAACCTGCTCAATCAGGGCTATTTCGAGACCACGCACGCGGTGTTTGCCATGATGGCCGACAAGGACATCGCCGGCGTCGTGGAGCTGGTCAAGGACCGGATCGACCATTGGCATCTGGCGCCGCTCGATATGGCGCGCGCCGCTTCGCCCGAAGCGCTGGCTGAACTGATCGTGGCGGCCCAGGCGCGCGGGCGGATTCATTTTCATCCCGATATCGCCAGCGCCTACGGTGCCGCGCTACGCGCCTGCGGGGAAAATGATAGAATCGCCGCCTTCGGATCCACTTACACCGTGGCCGCCGTACTGGCGGCCCGGGCTCGTTGACGTTTCATGGCCGACTCCCCGCTTAGCGAAGAACTCACCGTGCTGAAAAAGCGCGCCCGCCGCCGTCTGGTCGGCGCGGTCGCGCTGGTGCTGGTCGCCCTGCTGGTGTTGTGGAACGTGCTGGACGACCGTCCACCTCCCAGCCTGGCCAGCCAGCCGGTCACTATCGTCAGTTCGGCGCCCTCGCTGGCGCCGACCCCACCTGCCGCCCCGCCGCCGCTGCAACCTGCTGCGGGCGCACAGGTGGTACCGGTCCCCATGGCCCCGCCCGTCGATAAACCGGCGCCGCGAGCCGAAAAACCGGACCCCAAACCGACACCCAAGCCGGAATCGCGTCCGGAGCCCAAACCGGACCCGAAACCCGAAAAAACCGAGCCCAAGCCCGAGCCGAGGTCGGAACCGAAACCGGAACCGAAACCCGAGCCCAAGGCTGAAAAGTCCGAGCCGAAGAAATCGCTCGAATCGATCGCCCGCGAGGCCGAAGCCAAGGAAGCGCGCGATCCGAAAAAGATTCTCGACGGTCTTGACAGCGCTGCCGACAAGCCTGCTGCGTCGAGCCATTTCTATCTGCAGATCGGGGCCTTTGCCGACAAATCGAAGGTTGAGGCGCTGGCAGCCAAGGCACGGGCGGCCGGCGTATCGGTGGCGATGGCTACCGTATCGACCGACAAGGGGGCGCTGACCCGACTGCGGGCCGGCCCGTTCGGCGGCCGCGATGCAGCCGAGAAAGCCCATGCCAAACTCGCCGCGGCCGGCGTCGCCAGCCAGATTGTGAGCAAATGACCGGGTTCGACTACGCCGTCCTGATCGTGATCGGCCTGTCCATTCTGTTGGCAGTGCTGCGCGGCGGCGTATCGGAAATCCTGTCGCTGGTGGCCTGGGTGCTGGCCTTCTTTCTGGCCCAGCGCTATGCCAGCGAAGCCGCGCAATGGCTGCCGCCCGAGGTACCGACGGCTGAATTGCGGCTGCTGGCCGGCTTTATCGCCATTTTTCTCGGCGTCTGGTTCGTCTCGGCCATTGTGCGCATCACGGTCTATCAATTTATCAAAGCCGTCGGCCTCACCCCGCTCGACCGCGCCATCGGTGCCCTGTTCGGACTGGCTCGCGGCCTGGTGATCGTGGTGGCGGCGGTGGTGGTGGCCGGGCTGACCAGCCTGCCCAGACAACCGGTCTGGCGCAATGCGATGTTCAGCCCGCCGTTTGAAGCACTGGCGCTGACTTTGCGACCGGCCCTGCCGGCGGCACTGGGGCAGCATATCCGCTACGATTGAACACCGGCTCCGGCTGGCCCCGCGCCGGAAGCGGTTCCGGCGCGATCGACTTCGACTGACCCAATCCACAAGGAAGCATCATGTGCGGCATTCTCGGCGTGGTGGCGAAAACGCCTGTCAACCAACTGCTCTACGACGGACTTCTGGTATTGCAGCATCGCGGCCAGGACGCCGCCGGCATCGTCACCGCCGAAGCGAGCGGCGTGATGCATATGCACAAAGGCTCGGGCCTGGTGCGCGACGTGTTCCGCACCCGCAATATGCGCTCGCTGATGGGCAATGTGGGCATCGCCCATGTGCGCTACCCGACCGCCGGTTCCGCCTCGAACCTCGCTGAAGCCCAGCCTTTCTACGTCAATTCGCCGTTCGGCATCGTGCTGGCCCATAACGGCAATCTGACCAACCACCAGCAGCTCAAGGACGACATGTACCGCAGCAATATGCGGCACATCAATACGTCGAGCGACTCCGAAGCGTTGCTCAACGTCTTCGCCTATGAATTGCAGAAACGGGTCAAGAGCTTCGAACTGTCGCCCGACACGGTATTCGAAGCCGTCGCCGCCGTGCATAAGCGTGTGCGCGGCGCCTACGCCGTGGTGGCCGTGATCGCGGGCTATGGCCTCGTTGCCTTCCGCGATCCCTACGGCATCCGGCCGCTGGTGATGGGCGTGCATCCGACCCCGGCCGGCGACGAATACCTGCTCGCGTCCGAATCGGTGGCGCTCGACACCATGGGTTTCAAGCTCGAACGCGATGTCGAGCCCGGCGAAGCGGTGTTCATCACCATGGACGGCCAGCGCTACAGCCGCCAATGCGCCGACGCGCCGCGTCTGGTGCCGTGCATCTTCGAACACGTCTATTTCGCCCGTCCCGATTCGGTGATGGATGGCATTTCGGTCTACGAAGCCCGCCTCAATATGGGCGACAACCTCGCCGACAAGATTCGCCGGGTGAGTCCTGAGCTCGATATCGACGTGGTGATCCCGATCCCCGACACCAGCCGCGCCAGCGCGCTGCAACTGGCCAACCGGCTGGGGCTGCCGTATCGCGAAGGCTTTATCAAGAATCGCTATATCGGTCGCACCTTTATCATGCCGGGCCAATCGACCCGCAAGAAGTCGGTGCGGCAGAAGCTCAACCCGATCGGGGTCGAATTCAAGGGCAAGAATGTGATGCTGGTGGACGACTCGATCGTGCGCGGCACCACTTCGAAGGAAATCGTGCTGATGGCCCGTGAAGCGGGCGCCCAGAAGGTGTATTTCGCCTCGGCGGCGCCGGCGGTGCGTTTCCCCCATGTCTACGGCATCGATATGCCGACCCGGGCCGAATTGATCGCCACCGGGCGCGACGAAGCACAGATCGCCGAGGAAATCGGCGCCGACGCCGTGTTCTATCAGGATCTGGCTGCGCTCGAACAGGCCGTGGCCGATGCCAGTGGCGGCCGTATCACCACCTTCGAGACCTCCTGCTTCTCGGGCGAATACGTCACCGGCGATATCGATGAAGCCTACCTAGACCAGATCGAAAGCCGCCGCGCGAGCCCTCTGTCGCGCGACAGCGACGGCGGCAGCCGTCTGCTTGATCTCAATATCGGGGTGGCCGAGCAGAATCTGATCTGACCTCCCGATCCGACGTTGTCAACGTTGACTTGAATCCGATCCGAACGGGCTGCGGTGCCGGTGAATGGCCAATTCCCTGCACCGCAGAATAATGTCCGGACGCAAAGGAGTGGGAATTGTTAGCTGGAGTGCATGATTTCGGCGCCTTTGTCGTGGCGTCGGTACTGCTGATTCTGTCACCGGGGCCGGGGACGCTGGCGATTCTGGGCGCGGCGGCCGGTTCGCGTCGCTCGGGCTTTGCGGCGCTCGCAGGCACCAGTCTGGGTGATGCGACCTTGATGGCCGTGGCAGCGATCGGGGCGGCGACCTTGTTGAGTGCCTATCCATTGGCCTTCGAGCTGCTGCGCTATGGCGGCGGGGCTTATCTGGTCTGGCTGGGGCTGCAAAGCCTGTTGAGCCGCACACCCGGTTTTGCCTTGAGCGTGCCCGACGGTAGTGGTGCTTTCCGCCGTTCCTTGTGGGTGACCCTGCTCAACCCCAAGGCCATCGTGTTCTTTATGGCTTTCTTTCCGCAGTTCGTCAGCCGTGAGGCCCATCCGGCGGCGTTCGTGCTGCTGGGTGTGACCTTTATTTCGCTCAATTGCCTGTGGCAGGCCGGTCTGATCGTGGGCGCCAACCGGATCGCCAGCCACCTAGATGCCATGCCGCGTTTTGCCCTGTGGGTGAATCGCCTGCTGGGCCTGGTGTTTATCCTGTTTGGCGTCAAGCTGGCGCTGGGTTGAGGCAAATCGACGCACTTAATTCATAATTTGATACATATTTATAATTAAGCGCGATTTGTCTTGCAATGGTTTTGCAGGATATTTGATATTTTTGCGAGGCCGGGCCACCGCCTGTCCGTATCGAGAGGGACGACCCATGCAGGACGAGTTCGACGATTTTCATCCCGACACCCTGGCAGTCCGCGCCGGTCAGACCCGCAGCCAGTTCGGCGAGCATGCCGAGGCGCTGTATCTGACCTCGAGTTTCGTTGCCGACGACGCGGCCCAGGCGGCGGCGCGGTTCAGCGGACGTGAGCCGGGGTTTATCTATTCGCGCTTCACCAATCCGACCGTCTCGATGTTCGAGCAGCGGCTGGCCGCGCTCGAAGGCGCCGAAGCGGCGCAGGCCACGGCCAGCGGCATGGCCGCGATTCTTGCGCTGTGCATGGCCCATCTGCGTGCCGGTGACCATATCGTGGCGTCCAATGGACTGTTCGGCGCCACCATCCAGCTGTTCAACAACTATCTGGGCAAATTCGGCGTCAGCGTCAGCTATGTCGATGCTACCGACCGTGCGGCCTGGCAGGCGGCGGTGCGGCCGGAAACCAAGCTGTTCTATCTGGAAACCCCGTCCAATCCGCTGACCGAAATCGCCGATATCGCCATGGTGGCCGAGGTGGCCCATGCCCACGGCGCCCTGCTGGCGGTCGATAACTGCTTCTGCTCGCCCATCTTGCAGCGGCCGCTTGAATTGGGTGCCGATCTGGTGGTGCATTCGGCCACCAAATACCTCGACGGCCAGGGCCGGGTGCTCGGTGGCGCAGTCTGCGGCAGCAAGGCGCTGGTCGAGCCGGTTTATCTGTTTATCCGCACGGCAGGTTCCACCCTGTCGGCCTTCAATGCCTGGGTGTTGCTCAAGGGCCTGGAAACCCTGGGTCTGCGGATGCGCGCCCACTGCGACAACGCGCTGAAGCTGGCGCAATGGCTGACGGCGCATCCGGCGGTGGAGCGGGTCTATTACCCGGGTCTGCCGTCGCATCCGCAGTACGAACTGGCGCAACGGCAGCAACAGGGCGGGGGCGGCATCGTGTCGTTCGAGCTGCGCGGCGGTCAGGAAGCGGCCTGGCGGCTGATCGATTCGGTGCGTCTGCTGTCGCGTACGGCCAATCTGGGCGATGTCAAAACCACGATCACCCATCCGGCCAGCACCACCCACGGCCGGGTGACGCCCGAAGCACGGGCGGCGGCCGGTATCCGCGACAATCTGGTGCGAATCGCCGTGGGGCTGGAACATATCGACGATCTGACCGCCGATCTGCGGCGGGGACTGGACTGACATGGACGCGGCAAGCTGGGCTGCTGCCAGCGCCAAGCTGGCAGCCGACGATCCGGTGATGGCCCGCTTGATCGCGGCGCATCCCACGGTATGGCCGGCACCCAATGACGATCCGTTCTCGGTCCTGTGCCATGCCGTGGTCGGTCAGCAGCTCTCGCTCAAGGCAGCCGAGGCAATCTGGCAAAGATTGCTGGGCGGACTGGGCGGCATCGCCCCGGCCCCCCTGCTTGCTGCGGAAGAGGAAACGCTGCGCGCGCTGGGGCTGTCGCGGCGCAAGGTCGAATATCTGCGCGATCTGTCGCAGCGCTGGCTCGATGGCCGGCTCGACCCGAGCCGCTGGGCCGTGCTTGACGATGAGGCGTTGATCGCCGAGCTGTCGGCCGTGCGCGGTATCGGTCGCTGGACCGCCGAGATGTTCCTGCTGTTTCATCTGCAACGACCCGATGTCTTTCCGGTCGATGACCTCGGCCTGCAAAAAGCCGCCGCCCGCCACTATGGCAACGGCGAGCTGTTCGACCGCGCCGAACTGCGCCGCCTGGGCGAGCGCTGGGCGCCGTGGCGCTCGCTGGCTACCTGGTTTCTGTGGCGTAGCCTGGAGCCAGTGGCGGTGCAGTATTAACAGGATAGATAGTAGAAAAATTTTCGTTTCTCTTGGTGTCGGAAACGGGCTATATCTGCCTGGATGCAAATCAGGTCTTGCATTCAAGTTTGCTTTGCCAGGTCGGACGCTATGAGGAACGCAAAGATTTCATAGTAATTATCCTGATTACTATCGCCTTTCCTCTCCATTTCCACAGCTAAAAACGGCGCAATGCCTTGATTGCCTTGCGCCGTTTTTCTGACCCCGACCGCTCAAGCCTCGACCAGATAGCTCACTTCGTGCGCTTCGGTCGGCAGCACCACTTCCCAGCGAAACAGCATCCGCTCGATGCCGGCATTGGCAAGCGTGGTGTCGCGGCGGCGGTTGCGGTCGTAGAGCGTGGCTTCGGACGCTTCCAGATAGACGACTTCCACCGTGGCGCCATAAGCAAACAGCAGGTCGAGCGTCTTTTGCCGCATCTGACGCGATAGATGGGTGGCGTTCCACACAAAAGGCGCCTGGCGCCGCAGCAGTTCCTTGGCGCTGTCGACGGCGTGGTGGGCGGCGGCGCCATCGTTTTCGCCATATTTAAGGCCCAGTTCGCTGCGGGCCTCATCAAAGCCGATCAGCGGCAGATCCGGCCGCTCCCGGGCGATCCAGCGGCTTTTGCCGCTGGCGGGCAGGCCCGACAAGACCGTCACGGTCGAGCCGGTCGGGCGGTGGTAGGCGTAATCCGGGTGGACATCGTCGCCACGGAAATAGCGCATCCGTGTCCACGGATCGGCAAAACAGCGCGGGCTGTCGTAACAGCCTTCCTCGCGCGCCAGTTCACGGAACAGCTCGATATCGACCAAGACTTCGGCAGCATTGGCACAGTCACGGCCGCGCATATCGGCTTCGGCAAGCGCGGCCAGCTCGCGCAGGCTGGATTGGTGAGACAGGCGTCGCACGGTGAACTCCGGCGTCGCCCCCGAGCGGCTGTTGCGGAAGGCGTAAAACGGCACCTGATGCACGGCGATCAAGCGGCAGATCGCTTCGCGCAAGTGAAAGGGCACGCCGGCCCGCCACAGCAGGATACGGGCATCGACCGCGCCGCGTGCCGAGTGGCCGGGCTGGCCGATCCGGCCGCTGATCGGGTCGAGCGTGGTGGTGGCCGGTTTGGCGATGTCGTGCAGAAGTGCGGCGTAGAACAGCACGAAACGGCGCTCAGCCGGGGCGCTTTGATAATCGGACAGCTTGAGCAAAGCCTCGATCACCATTCGGGTATGCGTCCAGACGTCGCCTTCGGCGTGATAGATCGGGTCTTGCGGCGTCAGCGCCAGCAGCTCAAGCGGCGGAAGTGCTGCGAGCAGGCGGGTCCAGTCTGGCCTCTCGCCTGGTGCCGGAACCAGCGCCGCCAGCTCGACATGGCTGGCGCCATAGAGAGGACGCGGCGCGCGCAGTCGTGCCAGCAGCGCGGCGTCAGGGTGTTGTGGGGAAGGGGTGGTCATGATGGCTGATTCCTCAAGGACTCCGCCGTCCGATCGACGACTGGCGACGGAGTGAAATGTTCATTACGCCGGCACGGGCCAGCGATGGCTCAGTCGCGGGGCGAACAGATCGACCCCTGCGGCCAGTCGGTTCGCGATAAACGGTTGCTCCGAATGGTGACAGCCCGCATCGAGAATCGCCTGGACAAAGTCATGGCGCACCCATTTGCAGCGCCCGACCGTGCGGCCGTTTTCCTCGATCTTGATATACAGCCCTTCCGCCAGGTCCGAGCGGTCGGTCTGGCGCCAGGCACGCGTCAAGTCGAGCTTCTCCTCGGCGACGGCTGCTTCAAAGCTGGTTTTCCAGGTCGTACTGCGGGCCAGTGAAGGCTGCAACAGCGCCAGCAGATCGGCCTGCCGGGCCGGGGCAGGGCCGGCGTACAGCACGGGCACCGACAGGACCGGCACCAAACTCAGCAGTCGATGGCGAGTCGGGGTATCGAGGAAGGCGCCGATGGCGCGATCCCAGATATCGAATTCGCAGAAATAGTGGGGAAGCTGGTCGTAGAACAGCGAATGCTTCTTGTGCAGCCATTCGCCGAACAGCAGATAACGGTCTTCCAGCACGCCCAGCAGCGAGTGCTCGTGGGCGGCGGCCCAGCGTTTCATCAGATTGAACTGACGCTCGCGACCGCCGCCGCTCAGATAGTGGCCGCGGCTTTGCAGTAACAGCTCGCCACCTTCGGAGAAACTGATACCGGCATTGCCGCCGTCGAGCTTCTCTTCGACCACGATATGGCGGCCGATCAGGGCGGTGTAGGGAAGCTGGTCGTGACCGTCATCGCCGGCTTGCAGGCGGGAGCCTTGCAGATGGGGCGTGCGCGGGTATTTCAGGATATGGGGCAACATGATCGTCTTTCTTGTGACAACAGGAAAGCCGACGACGGACGCGCTCCAAAGGCGACAGGATCATTGACCGCAATGCGGGAGGATCAGGAACGGCAAGGGCAGAGAAAGTGCTCTGTCCACGGCAGCAGCTCGCGCGGGCGCGCCAACTCACTGCGGTGGCAGCGGCGTCGGCATCAGGCAGTGATGGTGGACGGACGGGGCACTTTGGATTCTCCGGTTGGACTGCGTGAGGAAAGGCCGGGGGCCAGAACGGCGCGCAGAATAATGGAGCTGACCCGGACTGGCAAGAGGGTGGCAGTACTTCTTTTCCAGGGCGGGATTTTTCCCGTGGGCGATAGAGTGCTGTCGAGTCAGGCAGGGCGGGGAGGCGACTTTCCATTTCCTATCAATGGGATACGCCCTGCTTCTCCAGATGGGCCTCCGCCAGCGCCTGTACGGCGGGAAAGAAAGCGTGGAAATCGTCCCGAAAGCCTTGATAGTCCGCCAGCATCTCCTCGACCCCACCAACCAGTCGGCCCAAACGTGGTGCCCGCCGGGCCGCAATGCGGTCGATGGTGGTGCCGATGCCTGTGGGGTCGCGGTAGGACAGCAGCCAATTCTGACTGCGCATCGTTGGCAGCGCTTGAACCAGATTGTCGGGTAAGCAGTGCTGATGCGCTGCCAGCACGGCATAGGCGGCGCTGGCAAAGTGGTCGAGCGGCTCGGGCGAGTAAGCGTCCCAATCGAGCGCCAGGAAATGATCGTAGAACACATCGACCAGAATCCCGCCGAGCCGCTGCCTTTCAGGGCTGATCCGGGCGCGGCTGCGCAGAAACAGGGGATGGGAATCAGTAAAGCGGTCGATCTCACGATGCAGGATCACGCCTTGCGCGACGCGAGCAGGCAGCGAGGCGGGAACCGGTCCTTTCAGAAAATCGCCAAGCAGGCCGCCAACCTGGACCTGTGGGTCGCTGCCGGACAGCAGCAGATGGGCAAGATAATTCATCGTATTGAGCCGGGCTTTGCTGCGCGGAGATGCGCAATCCTCAGTGTCGGCAGATGAGGGCGGGGGGAGGATAGGGAAGAGGCTGAGATGGGAAAATGGAGAGGTCTCTGGCGGCGTGTCCGGATCGAAGAACCCGTAGGGGTCGTTAGCCGCGAAGCGGCGTAAGGTATCGCTGTTTCCGTCATGGACTGTTGCTCGATTGTTGGCGAGGACGGAAACAAGAGTGCATTAAGACTTTTGGCCTAACACACCCTACGGGATATCTCGTTCTCACGCTGCTCTTGATGGGGTAACACTTTTATTTCTATCTGAATGTGCCTGAATATATTGTGATGAAATTGCAGAAATATTTATTTCTCTGGGGTCTGTTGTGAACCGAGAGCTGCCAACAAAAATCTTTTGAGCAGAGTCGGCTGGGTAATGATGTCCTATGCCGATCACTGCTAAAATTTCGTGCAATAAATTTTCCGATACATATAAGTTGCGATAAATCAAGTGCTTGGGGGTTTTTCGAGTAACGCCAAAACATTTTTGTTAATGGCTCTTGGTTCATAACGGGCTCTAATGGTGTGAATGGGAAGATCTTTGTGGCTGACTTGATTCTGAAAATTTTCCAAACACCTTCAAGGCCAGAATTCACCCTGGCAATCAGGAAAATTTCTTAAAGTTTATGCGTATTTCTAACTTGCCCCAACTAATGCCCTCCAAAAAACAGAACCCCAGTTTTCAGGGTTGGGGAATAAATTGCTCCCTCTGTTCCTTCAATAACTCCACAAACGCCCGCAATCCAGCGGGCATCAAACGGCGGCTGGGATAGTAGAGAAAAAAGCCCGGAATCTCCGGCCGCCAATCATCCAGCACCGTCACCAAGCGTCCGGCCGTGAGGCCCGGCGCGGCATATTGGTGGTAGACATAGGCGAGCCCGAGTCCGGCTTCGGCCGCGCTGACCTGGAGTGACATTTCGCCGACGGTCAAGGGGCCGTTGACCTCGATCTCCAGACTTTCCTCGGCACGGGAGAATTCCCAGTGATAGATCGAGCCGCTTGGAAAGCGCAGCCGGATACAACGATGCTGATCCAGCTCCCGTGGCGATTCGGGCGTGCCATGGCGGGCCAGATAGCTGGGCGAAGCCACCACCACGAAGCGCTGTGACGGGCCAAGCGGGATCGCCACCATATCCTGCTGTAGACGTTCACCGAACCGCACGCCGGCGTCGAAGCCTTCGGCCACGATATCCACCAGCCGGTCGTCCGTGACCAATTCCACTTCCATCCCGGGATGGCGTTGCAGAAAGGCCGTGACCAGCGGTGCCAGCACAAGCTCGGCTGCCGGGCGGGATGCGTTGATGCGCAGGGTGCCAAGCGGTGAATCGCGAAAGGCATTGACCTCATCGAGCGCGCTCTGAATATCGAGCAGTGCCGGCGACAGCCGACCCAGCAGCATCTCACCCGCAGCCGTCGGCGCCACGCTGCGGGTCGTGCGGTTGAGCAGACGAAGACCGAGCTTGTCTTCGAGACTGCGCAGCGTATGGCTCAGCGCAGAAGGTGAGACCCCCAGCTCCACCGCCGCGCGGCGGAAGCTGCGCAAGCGGGCCACGGTGGCGAAAGCGTGCAGATCGGTCAGATTGCCAATGGCCATTGTTGAATATCTCTCATCAAATCATCAAAAAAAGTGCGGATTGTTGCTCAATCAAGCGAACTGTAATCTTCGCCCCGCTTACTTAACCGAGCTTTAGGAGACTGCAATGGAAAATATCCTGTCCGATCTGACCGGCAAAACCTATCTGGTGACGGGCGCTTCGTCCGGTATCGGCGCCGCGACTGCGCTGGCTTTGGGCCGAGTCGGGGCCAATGTGGTGCTGGCCGCGCGTCAGGAAACGGCCTGCCGTGAGCTGGCCGAGCAGATCGTTGCTAGCGGCGGTCAGGCGCTGGTGGTCAGGACCGACATCGGCGTTGAACAGCAGGTCCGCGAGGCGGTGTCTGCGACGGTGCAGCATTTCGGCCGACTCGACGGCGCCTTCAATAACGCCGGCACCCTGGGTGTCGCTGCCCCCTTGCATGAAATCGGCAGCGACGACTTCATGCAGGTCATGCGCATCAATGTGCTGGGCGTGTTCTGGTCGATGAAATACCAGATCGAAGCCATGTTGCAGAGCGGTGGCGGTGCCATCGTCAACAATGCCTCGATCACTTCCCAACTCGGTTTTCCATCGCTATCGCCCTATAACGCCAGCAAGCATGCGGTGGTCGGACTGACCCGCACAGCGGGGCTGGAATACTTCCAGCGCGGGATCCGCATCAATGCGGTATCGCCCGGCCCGGTCGCCACCCCAATGGCCGTGCAGGGCTTTGGCGGCCCCGACCGGCTCCAGGCTGCCATGATCGACTCACCCGCCGGCCGGGCCGGGTCCCCTGACGAGATCGCCAAACCAGTGCTGTTTCTGCTGTCCGAGGCGGCAAGCTACTTCAGCGGCCAGAGCATCACGATCGATGGTGGATTTACGGTGCAGTAAACGGATGCGCAGATAGTAGCCTTTTATTGAGAAGGCTGGAATCTGCGACCCTTTCTGACAAAGCGCCCAATCTGTCGGGCCCTGATATTTGGGTTGGACTGGAGAAGTCGGAAGGTTAAATAATATAAAGAAATGTGTGGAAAGGCGGCCATATCCTGCTTGGGCGGATAGGGCCGCTTTGCTGATGGAGTGAACGTTTAGGTTGCCTCCCGCCGCGTCTCATGAAGTAACTGCCCCTCGGCATCCCTGACCGTCACGCTGACCGGTATGCCCTGGTTGACACTTTGGGTGACCACGCAGAAATCCTCGAATTGGGACAGGATGCGTTCGCGATGGAGCAAGGCGTCTTCCGGCTGGCCGATTTCCAGGCTCACCGCGATATGGCCGATACGCAGACGACCTTGCGCATTGCGGTTCATCTGGACGGTGGCGGTCGATTTGAGCGGTTCGGGATGGTTTTTGTATTTGCGCAGGGCAAACAGCAGGCTGGCGCTCAAACAGTTGGCCACGGCCGCGGCCAGCAGATGCGAAGGGGCCGGACCCTCGCCATGGCCAACGGGTGGGGATTCGTCGCTCAGCAGGTTCGGGAGGCCGTCGCCGAAATCGATCAGAAAACGGTAGTCCTGCTGCTGGGTCAGGGTGATGGTGAACGACGTGGCTTCGCTCATGACTGGACTCCACAAAAGACCGCGCCGCGTCGGGCCGACGCGGCGCCTGTACAGCACAGCATAGGTGTTTCTGGGCTGACTGTCGGCCAGCTCGGGTTTATTCCTCCAGCAGGCTGCGCAGCATCCAGGCGGTCTTCTCGTGGACTTCGAGCCGCTGGGTCAGCAAGTCGGCCGTGGGCTGATCATTGGCCTCGTCCACCAGGGCGAACAGCGAACGGGCGGTCCGGGCGGTGGCTTCCTGGGCGTTGACCAGCAGACGGATCATCTCGGTGGCCTTGGGAACGCCTTCCACTTCCTTGATCGAAGCAAGCTTGACGAATTCCTTGTAGGTGCCGGGCGCCGGATAGCCCAGCGCGCGGATGCGCTCGGCGATCATATCGAGTGCGTTCCACTGTTCGGTGTACTGGGCCATGAACATCTGATGCAGGCTGTTGAACTGCGGACCGGTGACGTTCCAGTGGAAGTTATGGGTCATCAGATACAGGGTGTAGCTATCGGCCAGAAGCGCCGACAAGCCCCGGGCGATCTTCTGCCGGGCGCCGTCGCTGATGCCGATGTCGATGGCGGGAGTGGATGTTTTGCTTTTCTTGCTGCTCATGATCAAAGCTCCGCGTAGATACGACGTCATAGAAAGTCAGAGACTGCCTGCCTAGCCCAATGTGGTGTCCAGCACCATCATCAGGGCGAAACCGGCCATCAAGCCCAGCGTGGCGGGCGTCTGGTGGCCGTTGCGATGGGTTTCCGGAATCACTTCATGGGAAACCACAAATAACATGGCGCCCGCCGCCAGACCCAGCCCGACCGGATAGGCAAACGCCAGTCCACTCGACAGGCTAGAACCCAGCAGCGCACCCAGGGGTTCGAGCAGACCGCTGGCGGCGGCGACCAGCACCGACAGCCCGGGCTTGAAGCCGGCACCGCGCAGGGCCAGGGCCACGGCCAAGCCTTCGGGAATATCCTGCAAGGCAATCGCTGTGGTCAGCGGCAGACCGACTTGCAGATCGCCTTGCGAAAACGCGACGCCAATCGCCATTCCTTCGGGCAGGTTATGCAGCGCGATCGCAAACACAAATAACCAGATACGGTCACAGCGCTGATAGCCCGGTCCGCAAGGGCCGCCTTGCCCGTGTTCGTGCGGGGTGAATTCGTCGAGCCCCAGCATCAGCGCTACGCCAAGCGCCAGGCCAATCACCACCAGACCTGCCCCGAGCGGCTTGCTGCCGCTGAGTTCGGCACCGGCGGCCAGTCCCGGCAACAGCAGCGAGAAGGCGCTGGCGGCCAGCATCATGCCGGCGGCAAAGCCAAGCAGGCTGTCTTCGATCCGTTGCGGCAAACCGCGCAGTACCAGCGCCGGCAGGGCTCCCAGGGCGGTGGCGGCGAAACCGGCTGTGCCACCCAACATTGCCAGATATAGACCGGGCGAGCCGTCGCCGCTCAGCAGTTGCCACAGACTCTGCACCAGCAAGCCCAGCACGGCCAACAGCCCGATCGCCAGACCAGCAGCGGCCGCCCGATGCTGGCGGGCATGCTCGCGCAGCAAGGCCGACCAGTGTGGTTTGGCCAGGGCGAAATCGGTGGTCATGGGCAAGGTCCTCGCGGCAGAACATGGTCTGTCGGTACTGTAGAACAGCTTGGAATTAAGGAAAAATTTATTATTCTGATTTATTTCATAGTTTATAACAATAAATATACCCCGGCCGACCTGCCATCTCCAGACAGCGTCGATACAGCGGAAGGACGACCTGATGCCTTGAAAGAGACTCGGCGTCGAGCACAGAAGGAGTTAGGGCATTGCCAGCCAATTCGGAGTCAGGCTGGAAAGCCCTGGCACAGAGCGCTCAACCAGGTTTCGACTCCGCTTTGCACGAAGAGGCACTAAAGCGAAGGATCAGGCGGGAGCGCCGGTCAACGCTCCCGCTGGCAACTCAATAGGATTTCTCGTGTTTTTCCTGGGCGCAGTGGCTGTCGCGCCAGTGTTCACAATCGCGGCGCGGGGCGGGGCCGAAGACTGAATGATAGGCCGGCGGGTAGGGAGCTTCCGCCGGCAGAATCGCGCAGCCGACATAGGTGCCGCCCAGCGCAATCACCCGGAAGCTCTCGGGCAGATGGTGGATCTTGACCTTCAATACCGGTTCGTCATTGATCAGCACGGTCAGGTATTCATGCTCGGTGTCAGGCAGGGTCAGATGGGCGATCCACGGTATCAGCGACATGGCACCGAGATCGCGGTCGCCCTGCCGGCTTTCCTCGATAAACACCTCGGCACTGCCCGGGTCGGCCAGATAGACGATGCTGCCACCGGGGTAGAAATCCTGGACGGTGGCCTGATGGCTCGAATCGTCCAGCAGGCCGGTCAGGGTGACATAGACCGACTCCTCCTGGCGGGCGGCGTAGGCTTGTAGATCGTACATGGCAGGTTTCCTCCTGGCTGAGTTGCGAAATATTGTTCTGGCACGACTGTTCTGCGCTTGGGCTATTCCCAGCATAGTTCACTGACCAGACCAGCCGGCCCTGTCACCAGGCCGGATTTTTCACGGCGACTATCGAGATATTCAATGACAGCTCAATGGCAGGGCAAGGCGCGGAGACAGGTAAAAATACAATAAATATGCAAAACATGTGCAAGGTATATTTTTGTGTATGGAGAAAAATAAATATAGAAAGAAAAACCCCCGTCCAGGACGGGGGCAGGGACGACCGAAGCCGCCCATTGGGGAGATCGTTTGATCAACCGCCGGTGTAGTTCACCGTCAGCCGAACACCCGAGTAGGCGCTATAGCCGCGGATACCGATGTAGTACCAGCCTGCCGGCGGGGTGGCGAAGCTACAGGTTTCGCTGTTACCGCTGCGGTACGGACGGCAGGTATAGGTGCTGAGATCGGGTTTGGCCCCCGGTCGGGTGTACAGATCGGCGTCACCGGTGCCGCCGCTGATCGCGATCGACAGATTGGTCGCGCCGGCCGGCACATTGACCTTGAAGTATTTCCAGCCGTTGCGCACATCCGAGATATTGCTGATCGGCTGGCCCTTCACCACCGTGATGGCATCGTCGAGCCCCACTGTTACCGGCGTGGTGGTGCTGGCGGTCAGGCCGTCGTTGTCGGTCACGGTCAGGCGGACGTTGTAGGTGCCGCCGCTGGCGTAGGTATGGGACGGGTTGGTGGCGGTGGAGGTGTTGCCGTCACCGAATTCCCAGCGCCGGGCGGTGATGCTGCCATCGTCGGTGCTCTGATCGGTGAACGAGGCGCTGAGGCCGCTGACCGTATGGCTGAAGCGGGCCACCGGTGCGGTGCCGCCTGCGCTGATATTGACGAAGACCGCGCTGAAGGCACCCCAGTTGCCGGCGCTGTCGCGGCCGCGCACATAGATCAGATGCTTGCCCGCGCTCCAGCCGCTGGTGTTGATGCTGGCGGTGACGTTTTCCTTGTTGGCGTTGAAGCTGCCATCGGCGGCATTCATCGGCCGGGCCACGGCGCCGGCGACCCACGGCGGGGTATCGACGTAGTACTCGGCGGCGGCCACCGTCTGGGTCGGCTCGGTGCCATTGCTGTTGTTGTAGCGGGTGTCGTCGATCTGGGCCGTCAGCGTGACCGGGGTGCCCGGGCCGACCGTGCCGCTGCTGACCGCCACGCCCAGTGCATCGGGACCGGCCGGGGTCTGATAAGGCGTGCGGACCACCTTGGCGGCATAGATCAGCGCCGGCAGGTTGGTCGGCAGCAGCGTGCTGTTGTAGTAGCTGCACGATTCGAAGAAGGCCGTGCCCAGCTCAAAGGTGAAGGCCGCGACACCCAGTTCGCCATAACTCGGACCGTCGCTTGTGCCGTCGGTCTCGTACAGATCGAGCGAGCGCTGCGGGGTGTGGTTATTGAAGAAGGCGAATTTACGGCCCAGCGTGGCCAATTGGACATCATTGGGCGCCACCGAGCCGGCCGTGCCGTAGGGCCACAGCAGAAGACGGCCGTGGCTGTGGATATCGAGATGGATGCCGCTGGTATCGAGCGGTGCCGGATCGCCGCGGTTGGGGCCACGCCGATCGGGCCACAGCGAGCGGATATAGCGCTCGACGGCCTGGGTTTCCGGCTCGGACGCCGCGCTCGGACCGCGATAGACCTCGCTGCAACCGCTGCCGCTCGAACCGCTGCCCCCAGTGGAATTCCACTGATAGGTGAAGTTGCGGTTCAGGTCGGCACCACGGCTGTTGCTGGTGGCGCCGCAGTAGGCGGTATTGGTGTTCTTGCGCCACAGAATCCCGGTTTCGGCCTTTTTGCGGCCATCGGGGTTGGTTTGCAGCAGCAGATGGACTTCATGATGGTCGAGCAGCCAGGTGGCATCCGGGTCGGTGCCATAGCCATTGATCAGATGCTTGGCAAACGCCAGGGTCAGCGGAGCGGTGGCGTATTCGCGGGCGTGGATGGCGCTATTGATGAACAGTTTGGGCTTGCTGCCGCCGATGGCCGAATTGGTCAGCTTGAGCACCATCAGGTCATAGCCGCCTGCACCGGTGGTTTTCTGCCACGATTCGCCGATCTTGTTCCAGCTCGCCAGCGTCGGGCGCGAGGCGACCAGCGCCTGGGCCGCAGCGAAGCTTTCTTCCACGGTCTCGTAGCAGCTAAAGCCCGGGATGGCCGTGGCGTCATCGGCTGCACTGGCTTCGCGCGCCAGCATGGCGGCGGTGCGGTGCAGCCACTGCGGATCGGCTTCGATCCGATAGCCCAGGCTTTCGAGTTCGGCCCGCTCGGTGGCGTTGGCATTGACGATCAGATAGCCGGTTTCGTATTTGGATTCGAGGGTTTCGAAGCGGCTGTGGACGATGCGCTGCGCGTGTTTCAGATCCTTGAAGTAAGCCCTTACCACCTCACGCCCGGCGTTCGGGTCTTCGCTCTTGGGCACAAAGTCATGTGCCATGACGCTGAGGCTGCCCAGCGCGGCAACGGCCAGCGCCAGGACGGTTTTTCTTCCTCCTACCAGCCCTTTTGTTGCTTTGGTCATGCGTCTTTCTCCTTGTTGGCTTCTTCTGTTGCATGGACAAGAGCGAAGAGCCCGGCCATCGCTACGGCCGGAAACGGACCGACGTCGCTCCTATTCGCCGGCCAGATACCATTGCACGGCCTTGACCTGGTCACGCTCGACGGCAAAGACCAGAAAGTCGTGATCGCCGCGCCAGCGGTAGATCCACAGTTCGTCAGCGGCGGTCAGCTTGGGTAGCCGGGTCAGCAGTTCGCTGTAGTCGGCTTGTTGGCGTTGCACGATGCGGTCGGGTTCGGCCATCAGCCGGCGCAGTTCGGCCACTGGCGTGCCGGGCTGACCCAGACTGTCGGCGAGCCGGTTCATGGCGCGGTGTTTCTCGCCCAGCCAGCGATCGACCGTGTCTTCCCACTTGCCGCCGCTGAAGCGCCCAGGCACCACGCGCAGACTGCGGTAGCGGGTGGCGGCCTCGTCCAGGGTGAGTGAGGTGTCGCTGGCTGCTTGTCTGGCCGGGGAGGCCGGCGGTGTGGCCGGCTCGGCGGCCAGGGCGGCGGTCAGGGCAAGTGCGGCGAGATACATCGGCGTGCTGGCTCCCGGGGTCAAAACATGCTCAATCGATAGTAGAAGAGCCTTGACCTTTTTCCAGCCCGATCTCGACCGGCGCCGTATTGCAGGAAATTTGTACAGGAATGGCATCTGCCGCCATGTCGGTCCGATTGCTCCTTAAAGCAGGACAGATAGACGGTTATCTGCCAAACGCTTTTTAGCGCTGGCTAAGACCTTAATTAATATGGATGAAATATTGTCCCGCTGATGCAGGCCGCGTCGGCGGCCGCTCTGTCGCATCGATGACACGGTCTTTGATTGCCCGGTCACGGCACTGGGTTCGGACAACTGTTGCAAAGCCCGCACCGCTGCGCCGTCTGTCCAGGGCCGGGGCTACACTGCGCCCTCGCAGCACCCCACCCATAACAAGAGAGGAACGACATCAATGAAGCTGAAGCGAGCAATGGCCGCGCTGGCGGCGTTTGGCCTGTGTGCGGCCCCGGTGGATGCCGCCGTGCCCATCCTGTGGCAGATCCCGGCGGCTGAAAACCAACTGACGACCGAGGCTGGCCGCTGGTTTATCAGCGGCGACGGTGCGGTCTATGAGGGAAGTGGCGATGGCAATGGCTTCGAGCGCCGTGCGCTGCCGGCTCGTCGCCTCGACGGTACGCTGCAGCGCTGCTATTTCCTTGGCATGGCCGAGCGGCATGGGCGGCTTTATACGATCTGCACCGATGCCGCGCTCAATCCGTTCGCCATCAAGCGTCTGTTCTCGCTTGATCTGTCCGACCCGGCAGCCGAATTGCGCGAAATCTATCGGCCAAGCGGACTGGCGCTGCCCAATGGTCTGGCGGTCGATGCAGCAGGCGATCTGGTGCTGGCCGACTCGGGTGCAGCGCTGCTGCCGGGCCGATTGGTGAAGCTCCGCCTCGACAGCCATGGTCAGGTGACGGAGCAACTTACCCTGCATCAATTCCCGCTGTGTAAACCCAATGGCGTGCGCATCGACGGCGAGCGCCTCTACGTTTCGCTCAATCCGCTCAGCTATGTCGGTGTGTCGCAACTCAAGCGCTATCACTTCGATGGTGAGGCATTGCGCGATGGGGTGACGATCTATGACTCCTGGGGCTTTATCGACGACTTCGCCCTGACCCGCGACGGGGTGGCGGTGGCGGAATTTCTGGGCGGCAAGGTCAGCCATGTGCGCGAGGATGGAACGCTGCTGAAGCAGGCCTGGTTCGATCAGCCGACTTCGGTGTCGGCCCTGGCGGGTGGGGTGTTCCCGGGAGGTGGCATTCGCGTGACCGAGCGTGGACACGGCAGGGTGGTAGTGGAGGCGGAATTCGGGGCCTGGCCGAGATAGAGCAGCTCGTCAGTTATGGCAAAAAGCGCCGGCCGAGCCATCGACCGGCGCTTTTCAATCTGTTGTGGCATCGGCAGCTCAGTACGAACAGCCTATTGGCCCTCAGACTTGGGCGTGCTGGTCAGGTCCTCGCCTGCCTTGCCGGGGCTCGGCTCGTTCTGCGGCTTTTTCGGATGACAGATGGGAGAGTTCTGGTGCCAGAACTTGCGGCTATCGTCGCGCTGGTCGGCTTTGACGGGTTCGAGAAGGATTTGGCCGTTTCCGGGCTTTTCCTGTTTCAGATTGGCGTAGCAACGGCCATGGTGGCGGTTATACGTACTTTGGAATCGATAGAACTGCCCCGTTTCCGGCACGAAGGACAAGGTGATCTTGCAGTGACCGCGCGCAGTGAGATGCGTCACGGTAAACGCGAATTCCTGGCCTGCCGGCACGGTCCTGGTCACGGTCTCTTGGGGAATGTCCTTGATCGTCTGCATGCGCGCGCATTCGACCGGATCCTCGTAGCTCACGATCGTCGAGGCCAGCGATGTGTCGCGCGGTACGGTAAAGGTGATACGGGAGGTTGGTCCATCGGTCGGTTCGACATACGGTCGCAGCGTACCGCAGGCACTGAGAGCGAGTGGAAGAAGGCACAGGGGAAGCAGGGAAATTCTCATGGAGATTACAAATCTTTGAGGGAAATCTGGTGAAAAATCGGCATGGCCCGGCAGGTTCGCAACGGGCGTTAAACGCTAGGGCATTTCCAGTTAAATCGGCGCCGCTGCCAAACCTGGTGGGGCAATGCATGCCTGCGCTTTGAGGTTCGGACACGTTGACACTGAATTGGCTGGCAATGCGCTGGGGCATGATCAGGCCGGCTTGCAGGAAGGGCGTTTTCCTATGGCATTGAATTTGTTCAGGTGCTCTTCTCTTTCCTCGGTCTTTACCCGTTCGAGCCGCTCAGGCTCACCCTGGATCACTTTGAAGACCTCGACCGCGCATTGTCGCTCGCGGGCTTGGATCTGCGATTCGACCAGATAGCGTTGATTCGCTTCGGGAACGAATTCCAGAGTTTTGCGGCAGTACTGTCTGAATTCACCTTCCTGTTTCAGCGTGAAGACGAACTTGTTGTTGGCGGGGACGGCTTTTTCCACGCTGAATTCATGGGGATGCTTGATCAAGCTCGGTCCTGTGCAGGTCTCTGCATCCTGATAGGTATGGATGATCGAGCGATATTTTGTTTCTGGCGCGAACACGACTCGGGCTTGTCTGCCGATGGTCGGTTCAATGTAGGGCATCTCGGCGCTGTGCAGCATCGGCGGAACCGGCCGCCCGGGCGCGGCACAACCGTTGAGCAGTAGGGGCGCCATGGCCAGAAGAAGAGATAAGGAAGATTTCATCGAACAATCCTTAAAAGATAAAACGCGATAAATGGCAAATCGGCGTCGAACATCAGCAAAAGCAAGGCGTCGGCGTGCTTGGGCGGGCACGCCGCGGCTTGTATCTGGACAATTGAATAAGAAGAAAAAAGACGAAGCCTTGCTCGGACTGGCGCAGGCGAAACGACTGTGCTTACCGTCTGCCTTCCCGGGTGGCGCGCAGAATGCCACGCAGAATATCCACTTCAACCTTCTCCAGTTGCCCGCGCCCCAACAGTCGGCGCAGGCGTGGCATCAGCCGCTTGGGATTGTCGGGGTCAAGAAAGCCGATCTGCACCAGGGTGTTTTCCAGATCGACGTAGAGCCGCTCGACGTCATCGTGGGTGGCGAGTTCGTGATACTCCTGCAAATGGCTCAGATCGGTGTCCACGGCCATCCGCAGCTCGTAGGCGATCACTTGCACGGCCTGGGCCAGGTTGAGCGAGGAATAGTCGGGGTTGGCCGGAATCGACACCACCCGGTTGCAGCGCCGCACCTCGTCGTTGCTCAGGCCAGACATCTCGGTGCCGAACAGCAGCGCCACCTCTTCTCCGTGCTGACAGCGCTCGATCAGCAGTGGGGCGAGTTCGCGCGGGTTGTGCATCGGTACGGTCAATTCTCGCCGCCGCGCCGACAGTGCCACCACCTGGGTGCAGCCGATCAGGGCGTCGTCGAGTTCGCTGACGACCTGGGCGGCGTCGAGCAGGTCGGTTGCGCCCGATGCCAAGGCCAGCGCATCGGGGCTCGGAAAGCTGCGCGGGTTGACCAGCACCAGCCGCGACAGGCCCATGGTCTTCATGGCGCGGGCGACCGAGCCGATATTGCCCGGGTGGGAGGGATGGGACAGCACCACGCGGATGCGGCTGAGAATGTTAGAGGTTGCGGGTTTATCCATACGCCGAAAAGCTGTAAAATCGTCAAAAATCAAACGGCGTCAGAACCTATCCGACGCCGTTTTTTCGTTCTTTGCTTCCCGTCGCATCGACCTGCCTGCCGAATCGTTTCGGCCGCCTTGGTTATTTGCTTGCGGCGGGAGGCTTGAATCCATCTCGTTGCAGAAAGACCGGGGATCGCCATGCATCCGATGCTCAATACCGCCGTCAAGGCCGCTCGCCGCGCCGCTTCCGTTATCCAGCGCGCTTCCAACAACCTCGACCTGATCCGGGTCGAGCGCAAACAGCACAACGATTTCGTCTCGGAAGTCGATCGTGCCGCCGAAGCGGCCATTATCGAGACCATCCTCGAAGCCTATCCGAAGCACGCGATTCTAGCAGAGGAGGGCGGCGCCCGAGGCAACTCGGAGTTCACCTGGATCATCGACCCGCTCGACGGTACCACCAACTTCCTGCATGGCTTCCCGCAATACTGCATCTCGATCGCCCTCGAACATCGCGGCCAGGTCACCCAGGCCGTGGTCTACGACCCCAACCGCAACGATCTGTTTACCGCCACCCGTGGCGTCGGCGCCTTCCTCAACGACCGCCGCATCCGTGTCTCCAAGACGCGTGACCTGTCCGAAGCCCTGATCTGCACCGGCTTCCCCTACCGTGAATTCGGCAAGCTCGACGCCTATCTGCAAATGTTCAAAGACGTGCTGCAAAAGTCCGCCGGCGTGCGCCGCCCGGGCGCAGCAGCGCTGGATCTGGCCTATATCGCCTGTGGCCGCTTCGACGGCTTCTGGGAGCTGGGCCTGCAACCGTGGGATATCGCGGCCGGTAGCCTGCTGGTGCTCGAAGCCGGCGGCCTGATCACCGACCTCGAAGGCGAGGCCAACTATCTGGAAAGCGGCAATCTGGTGGCCGGCACCCCCAAGGTGTTCTACCAACTGCTGCAAACCGTGCAGGCCCATCGCGAGGGCTAAGCGTCTCGGGACAGGCTGCTTGGGTGGTCTGTCCTGTTTTTTGTATTAATGTGCATTTATTGGCTCTGTACCTTGTTAGTATTTTGCGCAAAATTTTAGTATCGACCATTTTTCCCCCTTGGCTTGCGTTATCCTGACGCCTGTTCTGCCAGAGACCCAGTTTGCCCCCTCAGCCAGTGCAATGTGTCGCATCTAACCGCCAGGAATAAAAAGACTCTTGGATATTATTTTCTAATATGTTCAAATATCGCCCCCCTGCTAGCAGCGACTTGGCTCGAAAGATGTAATTGAACCGGGCACCACGTTTGCTGCACCAAAACGGACAAACCGACGGCAGGCATTCGGAGGAAAAAATGGTTGTATTGCGAGCGATGCAGGAAAACGATTTCCGGCGTTATCTCGATGCCGCAGTGGTCGATTACGCCACCGACAAGCTCAAGGCCGGGGTGTGGAGCAAGGAAGAAGCGCTGGAAAAGGCCCGCTCGGAACACCGGGCACTGCTGCCGCAAGGGCTGGCCACACCTGATCACTATCTGTTCAACCTCTATGCCGAGGAAGAGCAGACCGAAGTGGGAATGCTGTGGTTCGGCATCTGCGAGCAGGGCGGCCAGCGCGAGGCGTTTGTCTACGATATCGCCATCGACCCGAAATGGCGCCGCATGGGCTACGCCACCCAGGCTTTCCTGGCACTGGAGCAGCGGGTGCGCCAGATGGGGCTCGATGCCATTGGCCTGCATGTCTTTGGTCACAACAAAGGCGCTTTCGCCCTGTACGAAAAACTCGGCTATGTGCCGACCAGCATGAAAATGAAAAAGTCGCTGGGGGATGGCAATCCCTAGGGCTTGAGCAATGCTCCTTTCACTTGGCGTCCAAACCCTCCCAGCCCTTATGCCTCTACACAGCGACTGAGGCGGGTCCGCATTCGGCTCGGACGCCAAATAAGCCCCATGCTTCGCTTCTGTTCAGAAACAGCCTCAAAACCGTAAAAATCAATAGATTGCATCAGCCGAAACATGGTGTGAGGCACTACGGTTGCTCTCGGTACAGAGGCGGGCGTGGAGACTTTGCTGGCTTCGGACCGCACGCTCCAATAGACCTGGTCTGGACGCCTTTTTCAAGGCGAAACAGTATCACCAGATCGGCGTCGCAATATGCTGGTGCTGCTTCAACAACTGTCGCATCGCCTCGGCCGACAGTGGCTGGCTGAACAGATAGCCCTGCATCACATCGCAATCTAGCCGGCTGAGGGCCTGGGCCTGCTCTTCGGTTTCCACCCCTTCGGCCACCACGGCCAGACGCAGTGAATGGGCCAGCGACACGATGGCTGCCACCAGGGTCATCGCATCGGGTTGCTCCAGCATGGCGGTGATGAAGCTGCGGTCGATCTTGAGTGCCTGTACCGGCAGCTTGGCCAGATAGTCGAGCTTCTCGGTGGCGGCAATATGGGCCAGGGCAAAGCCGATATCGTCGGCCAGCTCGCCCAGCAGCCGCATTTCTTCATGGTCGAAGGCATTGGGGGCGCCCGAGAACAGGGTGAATACGGCAGGCACCTCGTCGCCGATCCGCAAAGGCAGGCAGGCCACTGCATTGATCCCCATCTTTTGTAGCGGATGGCGCAAGACACCCAGCGACGGGTCAACGGTCAGATCATTGCATACCACCGGCTGGCCGGTGCGCAGCGCCCGGCAGGCGGGGCGCTCGCTGTACGGCGTGTCGGGGTGGATGGTCAGATGAACCGCATCGATATATTCCTGATCGCCGCCATAACAGGCCACCACCTGGCCTTCGCCGGTGGCCGGATCGATCACCCCGGCCCAGGCCATGCGGAAAGCGCCTGCTTCGACGGCGATCCGGCAAGTGCCGTCAAACAGGGCCTCGCGGTCGTGGCAGCGCACGATCAGCGCATTGATGCCGCTCAGGACCGCATAGACATGGTTGAGCCGCTCGATGCGTTGACGCAGCAGGGCCTGTTGCAGGGCAATCGCCATCAGGCCGGTATAGGCCTGGGCGATGCCGAGCTGGTGCTGGGTAAAGCCGCCCAACTGGTCGGAAGCAAGATTGAGTGCGCCCAGCAACTGTCCCTCGGCCACGATGGGCAGGCGCAGATACGAGCGCACGCCCTGACGGCGCCATTGCTCAAGCAGCGGCGGCCGCTGCGCCAGGCTGTCGAGATCGGCCACCCGGCATGGCCGGCCCTCGCGCAGCCGCTCGATATCGTCGCGGCCGTAGTTGTCGAAGGAAATCCGTTTACTGTTTGAAGAAGGGCTGCCAGGCTGATGCTCGCGGGCCTGGACCGTGGCTTCCTCGTCCTCCATATCGAATACGGTGACGGAGCCATCCCAGAATGGCACCAGAGTATGCAGCCGTTGCAGACCGATCTGCGCCACCTGCTGTGGCAGATGGGCGGCCAGAATGGCCTGGGCCAGGTCCTGCAATGATTCGAGCAGTTGCAGATGCCGGTACAGCGCCTCTTCGGCGCGGCGGCGGTCGCCGATATCGCGCAGGGTGACGGCATAGACGGTCTGGCCGGCATCGGGCAGCCGGGTGATCGAGGCTTCGAGCGGGAAGATTTCGCCATCGGCCCTGAGGCCATTGAGGTCGCCCGGCAGCCGCCGATGGCCCTCACCCGACAGCTCGAAAGCCCGCAGCATGGCGTTATGGTCGCCGGAGAGCAGGGTCTGGAACGGCATGCCGACCACCGCTGTGCTGGCATAACCGAAGATCTTTTCGGCTGCGGCATTGAACAGCACGATGCGCCATTGTTCGTCGAGGGCGACGATGCCGTCCATGGCAGCGTCGATAATGCCACTGCAACGTATTTCGCTGCTTTTGAGCGCCAGTTGCTGGGCGGCCCGCAGGTCGAGCATCCGGTTCAGTTCGCGCGCCACGATCAGCAGCTCGGAGGGGCCGTCTTCCGTGACGCGTGCCGAACCGTCGCCGTTGGCGACCGCAATGGCCACCCGCTCGAGCTCGTGTACCGGTGCCGCGATCAACTGGCCGAGGTGGCGGGCCAGCGTCAAGGCCAGCCATAACACGGCGATCCCCAGGGCGATCCCGAGCGCCAGACGCCACTCGTAAGGGGCGAGCGCGGCGTTCTCGTCGATCCCGGCGATCACGGTCCAGCCGCTGCCAGGCAGCGGTCGATAGCTGCGCAGGCGGGTAATGCCATCGACGTCGACGGCCCGCTCGAAACCGCCATCGGGCTGAAAGGCCATGCGCTGGATCGCATCCACGTCGCTGGTGGTCCGGCCGACCCAGGTCTGACTGTCGGGTGTCCGCACCAGAAACCGCCCCTGACGGTCAAGCACGGCCAGGGCCTGCTGCGAGGGAAGAGCATGCGGGAAGATCCGGCTGCGCAAGGCGGGCAGGTCGATCTGCAAAGACAGCAGTGCCGTCACCTGCCCGCTATTGTCGCGCACGGCCAGGGTCGGCATCAGATACCAGCGCTGGCTGTTCTGGTCAAAACGGGCGTCGCCCAGCACCACACCGGGGCTGCGCAGTCCCTCGCTAAACCATAGGGAAGTCGGGCTGGTCGCCTGGGCCGCGCCGCAGAGCGGCTGGCCGTCGGGGGCGTGCAGCGCCAGACGGGTGAAATCGGGCGTCATCAGCCCGACATTCTGGAAGATCGGGTCGCAATTGGACCGGTCGGCCTGCTGCACCTGCGGCCGTCTGGCCAATACCGCCAGGGTGCGCTCGGTATCGAGCACGATATGTTCAATATCGCGCGTGGCGTCTTCGATCAAATGGCGGGTTTCATTGCGGGCTGAATCGAGCGCATGGCGGGCCGAACTGATGACGTCGATCACGATCAACAAGGCTAGCGGCAGCAGACTCGCCAACACCAGCGCCCGCAGTTGCGCTTGAATGGGCCAGTGGCGTAGCGCCGGCCAGCGAAGCGGGAAGAGGGGCTGTTCGGATAGGCGCATGCGCTCGGCGTTTTCAGTCAGGGGGCGCGAATTTGGTGAGGGAATCATCGTGATCAGTCAGCTACCAAAGTAGTTGCTGGGGCCGGCTTGGGCAATCGGCATGGCGAGCCATAACTTGATGTTCCGGGTTGACAGGCAGGCATTGCGATAAAAGATCAAAAAACCGGCGAAATCGTTGCAAGATTTGGTGAGGTAGGGAAATTAAAATAATATAAATTATTCTTTGCTTGTTTTCTTGCATCACTCAGGCCAACGAAGCCGGCTGTTCGCTGCACAGCGGATGATGACTGAGCGCATACAGCCGGTCGGGCAACTCGGTCGCCAGCACCGCTTCGGCAAACAAAAAGCCCTGGGCAGCTTCGCAGCCGTATTCGCGCAGCCATTGCAACTGTTCTTCGGTCTCCACGCCTTCGGCGACCGTCTGCATCCCTAGTCCATGTGCCAGACCCAGCGCGGCGCCGACGAGCGCGCGATGGCGGCCGCCCAGGCTGATCTGCTGCACCAGGCTGCGGTCGATCTTGAGCCGGTCGAGCGGATGGCGGGCCAGTAGGCTGAGACTGGCCGGTCCCGTGCCAAAGTCATCGAGCGTCAGCCGGAAACCGTGCTCGCGCAAGGCACCCAGGGTGCTGGCGCTGCTGTCGAGATCGAGCATGGCCTCGGTCAGTTCGAGTTCGATACAGGAAGCGGGCAGGCCGCTCTCTGCCAGCACGGCGTCGAGTTGCGACAGCAGCTGCTTGTTTTCAAATTGGCGCAGCGACAGATTGATCGCCAGGAAAGCGCCCATGCCCAGTACCGCCCGTAATGGCCGGAACTGTCGGCAGGCCTCGCTCAGTACCCATTCTCCCAATGCCAGGGTCAAGCCGCCCGATTCGGCCTGGGCCAGAAACTCGGCCGGCGCGAGCAGGCCGCGTTCGGGATGCTGCCAGCGCAGCAGGGTTTCGATCCCCAATGGCCGGCCTTGCGTCAGATCGACCTGCAACTGGAAATGCAGGCGGAATTCCTGGCGGTAGAGAGCCAGCTGCAATGCCTGTTCGAGCGCCACATGCTGTTCCGACTGCTCGGCCATATCGCGGGTGAAGAACTGATAATGGCCACGCCCCAGCCGTTTGGCGGCGTACATGGCACTGTCGGCATGCTTGAGCAGGGTCTGGGCGTCGTCACCATCCTGCGGGCAGACCGCGATACCGATACTGGAGCCGACCTGAAGCCGGTGCGAGCCGACCAGCACCGGCCGGCCGATCTGCTGCACCAGATTGGTGGCGACCCGATGCAGCGATTCGGCCTCGTTGAGATCGGGCAGCAGCACCACGAACTCATCACCGCCGATCCGCGCCACCGTATCGGTCGCCCGCACCACGGCACGCAGGCGGTCAGCCACCTCGATCAGCAGTTCATCGCCGATATGGTGGCCCAGCGAATCGTTGATCCGCTTGAACAGATCGAGATCGATCACCATCAAGCCGACCTGATTGCCAAAGCGCTTGGCCCGTTCAAGCGCCATCGCCAGCCGGTCTTGCAGCAGCAGCCGGTTGGGCAGCTTGGTCAAGGCATCGTGGTGGGCGATATGGCTGATGTAGTCCTCGGTGCGCTTGCGCTCGGTGATATCGGTGTAGGTCACGGCATAGCCGCCGTCGGGCATGGTATGGCTGACCACTTCGGTCAGCCGGCCATTGGGGCAGAGCCGCTCGGTCGGATGGTCGGTCCAGCTCAGCGCGTCCTGTTCGTTGGCAAGCAAGGTGGCGACCGAGGTTTCGCTGCCGTAGTCGCCCCGTAACAGCCATAGCCGCACCAGGGTCTCAAGCGGGGTGCCGTGCAGGATCACCTCTTCGGGCAACTGGAACAGGGTCTGGAACTGACGGTTGCAGAATTGCAGCCGGAACAGGGCATCGAACACGCACAGCCCCTGGCTGATCTGATCGACCGCCGCCCGGGTCAGGGTACGTTCGCTGGTGAGTGAGCGTTCGGCCTGCACCTTGGCCTGACGCAGCTGATGGGCTTCGAGAAAGCGGTTGACGGCGGCCGGCAACAGGTCGAGATAGCGTCCTTCGACATCCTTGGGCAGATAGTCGGCGGCTCCGAGCTGCATCGCCTCGACCGCTACCCGCAGATCGCCCAGCATCGACAGCACGATGACCGGAATATCGAGATCGCGCTGGCGCAACTGGGCCAGCAGCTCGAGGCCGTCGCCATCGGGCAGCCGGTAATCGGTGACGATCACATCGAAGCGAAAGCCGTCCACGGCGGCCAGCGCCTGGGTCTGCGACTCGGCCAGCATTACTTTGTAGCGGTGCTGCTGGAGACGGCGCTGTACGAGGCGGGCCTGGCCAGGATCGTCCTCGATATACAGGATGGTGGGTTCGATGGTCATGGCCGTCAGGGAATGGCGACGATGGACAGAAACAGGCCGAGCTTGTGCACGGTTGCCACAAAGTCGTCGTAATGCACGGGCTTGGTCAGATAGAAATTGCAACCCAGTTCATAGCAGCGGCGCATCTCGGCACCATCCTCGGCGGTAGTCAGCACGATCACGGGCAGATGGCGGGTATGAGCGTCGTTCTTGATCCGGGCCAGCACCTGCTGGCCGTGCATGCCGGGCATATTGAGGTCGAGCAGTACCAGTGCCTGGCTGGAATACTGCGGGCTGGCCAGGAATGCCAGCACCTCGGCGCCGCTGCCAAAGCGATGGATGGCATTGGCAATCCCGCTGCGGCGCAGGTTCTTTTCCACCAGACGGGCATGGCCCGGATCGTCGTCGACCACCAGGATGGTGGCATTGGGGTCCATCGTGGTCTCCTTGCTAGGCGCCCCAGGGCGTGTGCCCGGGAGCGGGAGGCAGGAATACATGGAATACGCTGCCTTCGCCCGGTTCCGAATCGCACCAGATTCGGCCCTGGTGGCGCTTTACCAGTGCCTGTACATAGGCAAGTCCCATTCCCTCACCGGCGCTGTCCTGTACACCCACCCGGCGAAACAGCTCGAATACACGCGGAATATCCTCGGCCGCGATGCCACGGCCGTTGTCCATGATATGGAGAGACATTCCCCGGCTGCTCTGGCTGGCCCAGACGACGATATGCAGCGGCCGGCCTGGCTGGCGATACTTGACGGCATTGGACAGCAGATTGCCCAGTATCTGCTCAAGCGCCTGCCGGTCGCCCTGTACCGTGGGCAGCGGGGCCAGTGTGACGCTGCCCTCGGCCGATTCGAGATCGTGATTCAAGGTGGCGACGATATTCTGGGTCAAGGCCGCCAGATCGACCTGTTCGACCTGCAACTGCTGACGGCCCATCCTGGACAGCCGCAAGACGGCGGCGATCTGCCGGTCCATCCGGTTGACGGCAGTATTGATAAAGTCGAGCGACTCGCGCATGTCTTCGGCCAGCAACTGGCGGCAGCGCTCACGTACCGCCTCGGGCAGGGCGGTGCCATGGTTGTTCAACTGCTCGTCGAGCACGCCGATGGCGTAGCGCAGCTCGCCGGCAAAGCCCTGCACATTGACCAGTGGCGAGCGCAGGTCGTGCGACACGATATAGGCGAAGTTGCGTACTTCCTCGTTGGCAGCGGCGATGTCCTGATAGCTCTTTTGCAGCCTGTCGTTGATTTCCTTGAGTTTGCGCTCGGCCCGCACGCTGTCGGAAATATCCCAGTTGGTCCCCACCATCCGCAGCGCCGCCCCGCGCTCATTGCGCAGGATGCGTGCCACACCGCGCAGCACCCGGACTTCGCTGTCGGGGCGGACAATGCGGAAGGTGACATCGAAAGGCACCCAGCCCGACAGGGCCAGGCTGATTTCGGCTTCGGTCCGATCGATATCGTGCGGGTGGAGAGTGGCGCGCCAGCCGTCGTAATCGCTCGGTGGTGCGGGCAGCCCGTAGAGTTCGAGCATCCGCTGGTCCCAGACCACGCTGTTATCACTGATATCCCATTCCCAGATCCCGATGCCCACGGCCTGGGTCGCGACGGTAATCCGGTCGAGCAGGCGCTGCCGCTCTTCGGCGGCGGCCTTCTCGGACGAGATGTCGCGCTGCACCCCGACCATCCGCAGCGCCCGCCCGGTGCGGTCGCGTTCGATGACCCGGCCGTGATCGTGCAGCCATAGATAGTGGCCGTCATGGTGGCGGAAGCGGTATTCGCAACTGAAGATTTCGGTATCGCCGCGCAAATGGGCGTCGAGCGCCTGCCGCACCGTTTCGGCATCGTCGGGATGGAGCCGGGCGATCCAGTCGCCCGACTCCGTATCGGGTTCGGAAGCGCCCAGCAGGCGTTGCCAGGTATCGGAGCGAAACAGCGTGTCACTGACCAGGTTCCAGTCGTAGACAGCCTGGGCATCGTTTTCGAGCGCAAAACGCCAGCGTGCCTCGTCGGCGGCGGCACGCCGCTCGGCCTGACGCCGTTCGCTGATATCGCGGATCACGGCGGTGAAATACTGGCGGCCCGACAGGCTCCAGGTGGCAAGCGAGATTTCCAGCGGGAATTCGCGGCCGTCGCGGCGCAAGCCTTCGAGCTCGCGGGTGCGGCCGCCCATCAGGGGCACGGCATCGCCGTGGCCGGCAATCACCGCCCGTTGCATGCTGAATTCGTGCAGATGGCGGTAGCGCTGCGGAATCAGCAGTTCGATCGACTGCTGCATGATCTCCTCGGCGCGATAGCCGAAGATGCGCTCGGCGGCGGCATTGAAATAGGTGATACGGCCGCGTTCGTCGGCCGAGATAAAGGCATCGTTGGCCGTCTCGGCTACCGCCCGAAAGCGCGCTTCGCTCTCGATCAGTTGGTGGGCGATGCGCTGCCGTTCGCTGACATCGCGCAGGATGGCCGTGAAAAAGCGCCGCTCACCGATCCGCCAGCCGGCCAGCGACAGTTCGAGGGTAAAGCGGCTGCCGTCGCGGCGTATCCCTTCGAGTTCATGGCGTGGGGCGAGGCTGTCTGGTGTGGTGGGGGCGCCCGGTGGCGCTGTCATTCCCTGAGCGGTTTTCTCGCCTATGGCCTGACCAGGTGGATTGGCTTCCTCGGCCGGGGCCGGGCAATCGGGGATCAGCCGGTCGATGGGAAAGCCCAGTATTGCGCTGGCCGAATAGCCAAACAGCCGCTCGGCCGCGGCGTTGCAGTAGACGATGCGTCGTTCGCTGTCAACCGAGATCAGACCGTCATGGGCGGTTTCGGCGACCGCCCGAAAGCGGACTTCACTCTCGGCCAGCCGCTGTTCGGCCTGTTTGCGCTGTTCGATATTCTTGATCTGCACGACGAAATAGACCGGCCGGCTTTCGCGGTCGCGTACCAGCGATACCGAGAGCAGTCCCCACAGGGCCTGGCCGTCGCGGCAGCGGTAACGCTGCTCGATCTGGTAGCTCGGCAAGCAGCCTTGCAGCAATGCCTGATTCTGTTGCAAGGCTTGTTCGTCGGCTGGCACGAATTCATTGAGCTGCCGTCCCTGCAACTCCGCTTCGGGGTAGCCCAACATGGTGCATAGCGCCGGATTGACTTCAAGCAGCCGGCCATCGAGCCCCACCAGGGCAAAGCCGATGGCCGAGTGTTCCATGGCGCTGCGAAAACGCGATTCGCTGAGCGCCAGGGCACGATGGCGGGTATCGGCGATATGGTTGAGGGTGGCCAGGATAAACGCCGGCAGGATGGTCAGCGCCAGCGGCAGATAGCCCAGGATGGCCGAGCTGCCCGGCAGCAGCGGGCGCAGAGGAAAGACACCGGCGGCCGCCAGTCCCACTACTGCAATCGTGGCAGCCAGATTCAACAGCAGACTCTGTAGCAGCGGCAGACGCATCGCGGCAAGCAGCAGCGGCAGGCCGATAAAGACAAATGGGGTGGAGACGCGGTGCAGCAGCCAGGGCATCAGCAGCACCAGCAGCAACCAGCCGAGGAATTCAAACAGCCGGCGGCTGTGGGTCAGCAACAGGCGGCATTGGGCCAGCGATACCGAGAGTCCCAGCGGCAGCATGGCCAGCGTGCCGACTGCCGCGCCGGCATACCATTTGATCGCCGTCTCGAGCGGCGGCAGGTCCTTGAGCCAGTACAGCAAGGGAATCCCGACCACCATGCCGCTGAGCGGACCCAGCAGGGTGGCTGTGCCCAGCACGGCCAGCGTGTCGGCAGGGCGCGAGAAGCTGAAGCCTTCAGCGGGCTGGCTGTACCGCAGAAAAGCAGCGACCACCAACGGGTCGATCAGATTGGGCAGGATCAGGGCCACACTCATCAGCCAGTCATTGCCGTAGAGCAGATTGGCGCTGAGTACCGCCAAGGCGGCAATGCTGCACCAGGTTGGCCATTGCTGTGGTGAGGTACGGGCCAGCACGGCCGCCAGCACGGCATTGGGCAGCCAGAAGGTGGCGACGGCACCGGGCAGGCTCGACAGATAGAGACAGAACAGGGCCGTACCCACGACCATCAGGCCCAGCAGCAGCGAGGGCAGCAGTAGTAGCGGTACGGTCGGAGCGAGGAATGGAGCGTGCGGCGTGACCGCCATGAATATTGCCCTCCAGCGGACGACTCGATGGTCATCCTGTTGTTGTCTGTGGTCCGCCAGCGGACGAACTGATACCAAGAACAGTGTAGACCGCACCGGACGGTTCTTCAGCCTGGCTGGATTGCGTTGCAGCATGGGTGTTCGGCAGACCGGGTGACAAACTTGCTAGGATGGATTCGAGGCGCCCCGTGTGGGCGTCCCTTACCGTTCAAGCGGGGATTGCCAGCGATGCGTAGGATCTTGTGGCTGTGTTGCCTGATCTGGGCCACTGTGGTGTCGGCGGCCGATCGGCAGGTGGGCGAGGTGCGGGTACCGGTGCTGTGTTACCACCGCTTCGGGCCCAGCGTCAGCGACGGCATGACGATACGTACCGCTACCTTCGAGCGCCAGTTGCGCTATCTGGCCGACAACGGCTATAGCGTGATCCCGCTGCGCCAACTGCTTGATCATCTGGCCGGCCGTGGCCCGGCGCTGCCGCCGCGCCCGGTGGTCATCACCATTGACGACGGTCACCGCTCGGTCTACGAAGCCGCCCGGCCGCTGTTGCGGCGCTACAAGGTGCCGGTGACGCTGTTCATCTATCCCTCCGCCATCTCCAACGCCAGCTATGCCATGAGCTGGGAACAACTGCACGAACTGGTGGCCGGCGGGGCTATCGATATCCAATCCCATACCTATTGGCATCCCAATTTCAAGATCGAAAAGCGCCGCCTGAGTCCCGAGGCGTACCGCACCCTGGTCGAGCAGCAACTGGGCCGGGCGCGCAGTCGGCTGCAAACCCGTTTCGGCACGACCATCGATGTGCTGGCCTGGCCGTTTGGCATCTATGACGCCGAACTCGAACAGCAAGCCGCGGCGGCCGGCTACCGGGCAGCGTTTTCCATCGACGGCCGACCCGTCAGCCGTAGCGAGCGGCCGATGGCGCTGCCGCGCTATCTGATGGTCGAAGCAATCGATGACCGGGCCTTCGCCAGACTGGTGGCAGGGGAGCGTTAGGGAGAAATTATCGATTGGAAATTTTTCTGCAAAACCATTCAAAGACTTAGTAACAAAATAAAAGAAAAATAAATATATTAGGAGGATTGTTTACACTGGCCGGCCCGAGCTGGGGCCGGTACGGACAAAGGTGAAGGCATGATCAGCAAGCAATCGTGGCGGGCAGCGTTGGTGGCCCTGCTGTTGGCAAGTTCGGCCTGGCCCTGGTCGGGGCAGGTGATCGACAGTCGAACCAAGGCGCCGATTGCCGGTGCGATTGTCACGGTGGGGGGGCGCGCCTTGACCAGCGGCGCCGATGGCCGGGTCCAGTTCGACGGGCCCGAGCGCCATGTCGGCGTCCGTGCCCCGGGCTACCAACGGCACGGCTTCACGGTCGAGCCGGGCCGTTCTGCCCCTTATCTATTTCCCTTGCAGTCGTTCCGGGCCAAGGGGATCTATCTATCGTTCTACGGTATCGGCAGCCGCCCGATCCGTCAGGCGGCGCTCGATCTGCTGGAGCAGACCGAACTCAATACCCTGGTGGTGGATGTCAAAGGCGACCGCGCCATGATCCCCTACGCCAGCCGGGTCGAGATGGCCGAGCGGATCGGCGCCCGCCGGATCACCACGGTGCGCGACATGCCGGCGCTGATTGGCGAGCTTAAGCAGCGCAATATTTATCTGATTGCCCGGGTGGTGGTGTTCAAGGACACCCTGCTTGCCACCGCCCATCCCGAATGGGCGATCCGCGGCAGCGACGGCAATATCTGGCGTGATCGTGAGAAGCTGGCCTGGGTCGAGCCGTTCCACCCGCAGGTGTGGCGCTATGTGATCGATATTGCGGAAGAAGCGGCCAGGATGGGTTTTGATGAAATCCAGTTTGACTATGTGCGCTTTCCCGATACGCGCGGTCTGCGCTTTTCCAAACCCAATACACGGGAAAACCGGGTCGAGGCCATCAGCGGCTTTCTGGCCGAGGCACGACGGCGGCTGACGCCTTATAACGTGTTCGTCTCGGCTGATGTATTTGGCTATGTGGCGTGGAATATCGACGACACCGAGATCGGCCAGCAGATCGAACGGCTGGGCGAGTCGCTCGACTATATTTCGCCGATGCTCTATCCCTCGGGCTTTCATTTAGGCATCCCGGGCTACCGTAACCCGGTGGCAACGCCTTTCGAGCTGATCGACCGCACGCTGGCCAAGTCGCGTGAACGCAGCGGTCTGCCTGGAGTACGCTTCCGGCCCTGGTTGCAGGCGTTCCGAGATTACGGCTTTGATCGGCGCGAATTCGGCGAGAAGGAAATCCGCCGCCAGATCGATGCCTCCGAGAAGAACGACAGCGCCGGCTGGCTGTTATGGAATCCGCGCAATCGCTATAGCGCGGCCGGGTTGAAGAAGGATGGCGGATAGCTTGGCTGACAGATCCGCTGGCACGCTGGCGTACTTCCAGCCAGTTCGGCGTCGGCGTGTCCCAAGCTCAAGGCGCAGGTGTACAGCGCTCCATCAGCTTTGGCGGCGACTTCGATTTGCCGGGAAATGCGCAGGCGGTGCCTGGGTCGATGCCGGGCGCTATGGGGAGGTCGAGTCGATGGAGTCGCCTGTTTGGGCTGACTTGGATGAGTGGTTGGACTTTTATTGCGCGCAATATGCGGTTCTTTTTGTATCGAACGATAGCTGTGGCTATGTGCCTGCCGATTTTTTTCATTCTTGGCGCAATCGCCTTGCTTGTCTGTCAGTTCTTGTTCAATCAGCCATTGGATATCCATGAGCCATCGAGGTGGACGGAATGGCTCTTCTGTATAGGGGGCCTGCTGGCCAGCGGCTATTTTGCGCGTAAGGTCCATCACTGGGTGATCTGCGTGATCGGCGGTTTTTCCGACGAAGACGAATGGGCAGCCTGGCATGCCAATGATTGATTCCTGCCCAGCAGAACTGATCGGGCAAGACAGGCTGAAAGGATGGCAGCGATGATCGATGGACTACGGTGGCTCCAGGCAGCAATGCTCGGAGCCTTTTTCCTCTCCGTTGCGGCATTGGCCGCGCCGCCGACGGCTGAGCAGTTGCGGACCTGGAGTGCCGTGCCGGCGCTGGTCGAGCGGGAAATCTGGGCTGGGCGGCTGCCGGGCGCGGTGGTGCTGATCGGCGACAGCACGGGGGTGCGTTACCGCGCCACCATCGGTCATCGACGCAGCGCAGCGGTGAGCGAACCGCTGACGCCCGATACGCTGTTCGATCTGGCCTCACTGACCAAGCCGCTGGTCACGGCAACCGCCGTGCTGCAACTGGCCGAACAGGGCCGTCTGGCGCTCGATGAGCCGGTTGCCCGCTACTGGCCGTCGTTTGCCGTCCATGGCAAGCAGGCGGTGACGGTACGTCAACTGCTCGCGCATACCTCGGGTCTGCGGGCAGGCTTACCGCCGCAGCGTCGGCCGCGCGACCGGGCCGCCATCCTGCAAGCCGTGGCGGCCGAACGGCTCCAGACACCGCCCGGTCAGCAAGTCGAATACAGCGACCTCAATTTCATCGCCCTGGGTTATCTGGTCGAGCGGGTCAGCGGTCTGTCGTTGCAGCGCTATGGGCAGGAGCGGATTTTTGGTCCGTTGGCGATGTTGGATACAGGGTTTCTGCCTGATGTCTCCAAGTACCTACGTATTGCTCCGACAGAAGTAAATATTGGCGTTGTACACGACCCGACTGCGCGCGCCATGGGCGGCGTGGCTGGTCATGCCGGCTTGTTCGGCAGCGCCGATGACCTTGCCCGCTTTGCCCGGATGGTGCTGGGCGGCGGTCAGCTCGATGGGCGCCGAATCTTGCGCCGCGAGTCGGTGGCCGCGATGACGCTGCCGCAGATACCGTTGAGTCAGCGCGAATGGCGCGGTCTGGGCTGGCGGCTCGAGGCGCCGCTGCTGGCCGGTCGTGAGCAGCTACCCAGTGTCGGGGCAATTGGCCACACCGGCTTTACCGGCACGGGGCTGTGGATCGATCCGGTCAGCGACCGCTTTGTGGTGGTGCTGAGCCATCGTCACCATCCTGATGGCCTGGGTGACGTGCGGCCGCTGCGGCGGCAGATTCTCGCACTGGTTGCCTCGGCCGCACCATGGCAGCGGGAGTCGGTGTTGGCCGAGCAACCGTGGTTGACGCCGTTCTGGGACACGCTGTCGCAGCCGGTGGCGTTTCAGACCGGCATCGAGGTGTTGGCAGCCGATGGGTTCAAGGCACTGGTGGGGCGGCGGATCGGCCTGATCAGCAACCGCAGCGCCGTCGATGCCCAGGGCCGGCTGACGCTCGATCTGCTGCGCAGCGCGCCCGGGGTGGAGCTGGTGGCGATCTTCAGCCCCGAGCACGGTTTTGCGGCCGATCGGGAAGGGAAGATCGAATCGGGCGTCGATACGGCAAGGCGGCTGCCGATCCATAGTCTCTACGGCGCGACCCGCCGGCCGACAGCCGAGATGCTGATCGGCCTCGATGCCCTGGTGTTCGACATTCAGGATGTCGGGGCGCGTTTCTACACCTATCTCAGCACGCTGGCCTATGTCCTCGAAGCGGCGGCGCCGCGTGGGTTGCCGGTATTCGTGCTCGACCGGCCTAACCCGATCCGGGCCGATCGCATCGAAGGGCCGATGCTCGACCATGATCTGTTGTCGTTCACCGGCTATTTCCCGCTGCCGGTGCGCCATGGCATGACGGTGGGCGAGCTGGCGCGGCTGTTCAATGGCGAAAATCGGATCGGCGCCGATCTGCGCGTGATCAGCATGCGCGGCTATCAGCGCGATCAGTGGTTCGATGCCACCGGCCTGCCCTGGGTCGCGCCATCACCCAATCTGCCGACCCTGGCGGCGGCGACGCTCTATCCGGGGGTGGCGCTGGTCGAAGGCGCCAATGTCAGCGTTGGCCGTGGCACCGATCGGCCGTTTGGTCTGCTTGGGGCGCCGTGGATCGACGGTGACAAGCTGGCCCATTGGCTAAATGGTCAGGCGCTGGCGGGTGTCAGCATCGAGCCTGCCGAATTCACCCCGGCCAGTGGCCCGTATGCTGGTCAGCGTTGCCAAGGTATCCGGCTCCATCTGCTTGATCGCGACCGGTTCGAAATGAGCCGCTTGGGACTTTACCTGACGCAGGGCTTGTATAGGCTCTATCCCGACCGTTTCCGGCTCGACCGCACGCTTGGCATGATCGGCTCGCGTGCCGTGCTGCAAGGACTGCGGCAGGGAAGTGATCCCGATACCCTGGCCTTGGACTGGCAGCCGGCCTTGCGAGCGTTCGAGGCGATGCGGGCGCGTTATCTTCTGTATTGATCCCATGGCCCGATCCCGCTATCCTCAATCTCATCGTCCATACTGAACCGGCTTATCGCTCACGCATCGATCACGCAGCCGACAAGGAGAAAGGGGAGCCATGTTCGAAGTCTTATTGCAGCCCGCACGCAGACTGTCGCAACGCTTGAGTTTCCGCAGGAAATTTCTGCTGATCTTTCTGCTGTCGGTGGGGCCGGGAATCTGGATACTGAGTGGTTCGCTGCGCGATGGCTACCGCGCCGTGGTGCGCGATGAGGTGGAGCGGCAGGGGGCGGTCTATCTGCAGGATTTCACCCCCTTGGCCAAGGCGCTTGCTGTGCATCGCGGTGCTTCCACGGCGCTGCTCAACGGCGACTCCTCGCTGGAAGCCTCGATTGCCGAGGCTGTTGCGACCATCGATCAGTCGTTACAGAAGATCGCCAGCGAGCGGGAGCTGCCGCATATCCATATCGGACAATGGAAAAGTCAGCGTGAGGCCATTGTCACGGCTTGGCAGGCCATCAGGTCGGGTTGGCGCAGCAAGCCGGTCGAGGTCAATTTCGCTGAACATAGTCGGTTGATTTCCTTGGTCAATGAATACCGCCACCATGTGGCAGGCGATACGGGGCTGCTGCTCGATCCGGAGGCCGATGCCTACTACATGATCGTCACCATGATCGATACGCTGCCCCGACTGCGCGAGCGACTCGGTCAGACCCGGGGTTGGACGGCCACTTTGGTCAAATCGGTCGATCCGAAGACGATCGGACGGCTCGATATGTTGGTGAACGGTGAAATCCTGTCACTGATCGAGCACATCGATAATGATCTGGTACTGCTCAGCGATACCAATCCCAGCAGCGGTGCCAAGATGGTGGCGCAGTGGCAGCCGGTCCGTGAAGGCATCCAGGCGCTGCGGGCCGAGATGGGCGGGCAGTTGCAGTCGGGCGATTGGCAGAACGCCGCCGGCTACTTCAAAAAGATCTCCGAATTGATAAGTTGGCGCTGAGCATTGTGTTCAATGCCGGCATGTTGCTGTTGGTGGCTTATCTGATCGCGGGTTTTGCCAGTGACCTGAACCAGCGTTCCAGCCGGCTCGAACGCGAAATGGCCCGGCTGTCGGAAGGTGACTTCAGCGCTGTATCGGCCCAGCCGGGCGAAGACGAACTGGGCCATGTGGCCACTAGCGCCCGGATGTTGACCGAAAAGCTTGGCGCTACCTTGCGCGAGATTCGTGCTGGCGCAAGCGAACTGATGGGAGCGGCCACCGATATTGCCGGGGTCAGCACCCAGGTGGCCGCCTCGACCAATGAGCAAAACAACGCGGCCGCGGCGATGGCGGCTGCGGTGGAGGAATTGACGGTCAGCATCAACCATATGGCTGGCAATGCCGAGGAAGTGCAGCAGGCTTCGGCCGAGTCGGGCCGTATGTCGAGCGAGGGCGGCGTGGTGATCGAGCGGACCGTTGAGAGCATGCGGCGGATTGCCGAGTCGGTACGCAATGCTTCCGGCAGCGTCAGCGCGCTGGGGCGCGATGCCGAAGCCATCAGTGGTTTTGTGCGTATCATCAAGGATATTGCCGACCAGACCAGCCTGCTGGCCCTGAACGCGGCCATCGAAGCGGCCCGAGCCGGTGAGAGCGGGCGAGGTTTTGCCGTGGTGGCCGATGAGGTGCGCAAATTGGCCGAGCGCAGCGCTGACGCCACCGACCAGATCGCCAGCCTGGTCCAGCGCATCCAGGGCAATACCCAGGGCGTGGTCGAGCGGATGGAAGACGGCGTGCAACAAGTCGAAGGCGGGGTGGAGCTGGCGGCTCAGGCCGGCGAGGCCATCGGTCAGATACGCCGCAGCTCGGCCTCGGTGGTCAATTCGGTGCGCGAGATCAGGGATTCGCTCAAGGAACAGTCTGCCGTCGCCAACGACGTCGCCGGTCAGGTGGAAACCATCGCCCAGATGTCGACAGAAAACACCCATGCCGCCGAGTCCTCGGCCTCTACCGCCCAGCAGTTGCGCACGCTGGCGCTGGAGTTGGAGCGGCGGGTGGCGGTGTTCAGGTTGGGATGACGCGGCTTACGGATAATTCTGGACGTGTTCCAGATCCTGCGTTTTTAAGCGCGTCCCGGACTGGTTCGGGCCCGGCTCGGACGCGAAAGCGTTCCCGTCTAACTCGGAGCCGCTAGCAAGGTTTCTGACGCTTGGTGTCGAAACCCTCTGACTCCGAATGGTTCGGCAATGCGCTAAGTGAGCACCACTAATTGAGCCTCTGCGCGGTCCGACCCGACGCCAGCACAGAGGGTGATGGACTGGGACCAGCCTGCGACTCCCTTTATCTGCCTCGGTCTCGTTCTGCGACCTTATGTCGCACAGTCTCCTTTCCCGGCGCTGCTATAGTCGCCGCCCATGAATTCCCCCGTTCTCCTCCGTCCGCTGTTGTTGGCGTTCACCGCTTGTCCACCGACGCTGGCAACGTCCGACAGCCTGGAAACCGTCGTCGTCACCGCCACCCGCACCGCCACGCCGCAGCATCAGGTCGCTGCCTCGGTGAGCCGGGTGGAGGGCGAGGAGTTTGTCCGTCGGCAGGCCAGTACGGTTGGCGAAGTGTTGCAGGATCTGCCCAATGTGGATTTCGGCGGCGGGCCACGGGCGGCTGGGCGGGTGCCGACGATTCGGGGGTTTTCGGGGCGGGAGATCACGGTACTGGTCGATGGTGTCCGGCTCAATGCCGCATCGGGCCTGCATTCTCCGCTCTATATCGATCCTTTCCTGTTGGAGGGTGCCGAAGTGCTGCGTGGAGCGAGTTCCTCGCTCTATGGCAATGGTGGCCTTGGTGGCGTGCTGTCGCTGCGTACCCTGTCGGCGCGCGAGCGGCTCTCTGAGGAGGAAAGCCACGCGATCCAATGGCGGGCCGGGGTCGATTCGGGCGACCTGTCAAAACGGGTGCAGACGCGGGTGGATGGCCGCTCAGGCAATCTGGACGGGGTTGCCGCGCTGGCCGTGGCCGATTGGGACCGTATCCGCCAAGGTGCCGGTCGCACTTTGCGGCCCAATGCCGGCCGCTCGGCCAATGGGCTGCTCACCCTGGCTTATGGCTGGGATGCGCGCACCCGGCTGCATTTCAGCCATCGGGCTTATCGGGAGAGCGTGTTGCGGCCCAATAATCCACAGGCCGATGTGGCGTTGGGAGGGCCGGGTCAGGTGCCGGTTCAGCGTCATCTCACCCGTCAGGTACAGACCTCGCTCGGGGCGACGGTCGGGGATACCGAGGCTGAGCCGGCTTTCAGCGTTGGGCTCTACCACACCGAACTCGATCAGCAGGCCGAGGCCAATCCTGATTTCAATCTGCGCCGCAGTGCCACGCTGACCGAGACCGTCGGTGGCCATCTGTTTCACAGTCTGCGTCTTGAAGAAGGTGGTCGGCATCATCGGATCAGTTATGGATTCGATGTCTACCGCGACCGCCAGCATGCCGATGACGATGGGCAGCCCAACCCCGTGCTGCCGGCAGGACGGCAGACCGTCTATGGCGCTTTCCTGCAAGACGAGGTCGAGCTGAACGCCTCGCTGCAATTGATCGCCAGCGTGCGGCAGGACCGCTACCGCACCGGCCCGACAGACACGTCGGGTCGTCTGTCGCCCAAACTCACCCTGACTGGCGCAGTCGGGCGCGATGGGCGGCTCTACGCCAGCTACGCCGAGGCTTACCGCGCGCCTTCGCTGAGCGAGAGCGGGATGTCGCTCAGCGGCAGCCAATATCTGTTCAATTTCGTCCCGAATCCCGCGCTGCGGCCGGAAATCGACCGTGGCGTCGAAGCCGGTTTCCACTATCGTCGCCGTGGCTGGCTGGCCGAGGGTGACCGCTTGCGCATTCAGGGCGCGCTGTTTCGCTCGCGGGTCGAGGATTTGATCTCGACGGCCGTGATCGGACGCTATACCCGCAGCGCGCCGTTTTCAGGCACCGGCCTGATCTTCCAGAGCCGCAACGAAGCCCAGGCCAGACGCCATGGCGCGGAGCTGGAGGCGGCCTATCGGCGGGGTGCCTGGGAATTGGCCATGGCGTACAGCCGGCTGCGGGTGCGCAACCGCGACAGCGGCGAATCGCTGTTTGCCCCGCCCGACAAGCTGGTGCTGACGCTGGACTGGCATGGCGAGCAGCTCGATGCCAGTTGGCGCGCCCGATTCGTCGCGGCGCAGAACGATGACGCGACCGTTGCGCGGCGAACGGCGGGCTATGGCGTGCACGATCTGTTTCTGCGCTGGCGATGGGCCGGACACGACCGTCTACGGCTCGATGCCGCCATCGGCAATCTGTTCGACAAGCACTATGTGGTCTATCAGTCCGCCAACCCGTCGGCACGGACTGCCGAGATGGGAAGAGCGTACCGGCTGGCGATCAGTGCGGGGTTTTAATAAAAAATGCCAAATCACTTCAAGATTAGATGCTAGATATATAGATAAAGAAAAGTATCCTGCTTAACACTCAAGACCGGGTCCACAACAACCAATCCCGCCCTGTCTTCCGATCCAGCACCAGACGACTATCCGGCCCGTCGGACGATTCCGCACCGACGGCCCCAGGAGGAGGAACCGATGACCTTGGGCAGTATCCGTCCCTACAGCCTGCTGTTGGGCCTTGCCTTGGCAGGCGTACCTGCACAGGCGGACATGGCCGACCGTGCCGTGACGCTGCGGTTTGCCGCGAGCTTGCAGGGGCGGCCTTTTGTCTGCGGTCAGCGTTACGAGCAGTTGGGGCGCACCGGTGCAGCGCTTACGGCTACCGATCTGCGCTTTTATGTCTCATCGGTCGCTCTGTTGAAGACCGATGGCAGGAGCGTCCCGCTCACGCTCGAACAGGATGGCGTCTGGCAGCATGAGGACGTGGCCCTGCTCGATTTCGAGCATGGTGAGGGCGCGTGTCGTAATGGCACCCCAGGTCGGCATGAAGCGATCAGTGGACGGGTGCCGGCTGGCGACTATCGGGGCCTTCGCTTCACCCTGGGACTGTCGCCTGCGCGTAATCACGCCGATGTGACGCTGGCGCCGTCGCCGCTGAATCTGACGGCAATGTTCTGGAGCTGGCAGGGGGGCTATCGCTTTCTCAAGCTCGAACTGGTGGGACAGGGCCGAGTCGGCTTTCCGGTTCATCTGGGCAGCACGGGCTGCCAATCTGGCTCGGCGACCGAACCGGCCAGCCGCTGCAGTCAGCCTAATCGGGTCGAGGTCGAACTGCCGCAGTTTGATCCCGAGAGCGATGTGGTGGGCGTGGACCTGTCGGCCCTGCTTGCGCAAACCCGGCTCGACCGCAATTGGCCCGGCAGCCCGCCTGGCTGCATGTCGGGCAGTGACGACCCTGACTGCCATGGCATTCTTGCTGCGCTGGGGCTCAAGGGTGGCGCCATGCAGCGCTTGTTCGTCCGGCTGACGCCATGAAACGCTGGTGCATGGGGCTGGCCTTGCTGAGCACGCTGGCCGTGGCCGCCGAGCCGGCTTACGACTGGAAGCTGCCGGCCTGGGTACCGCCGCCCGTGGTGCCCGCCGACAACCCGATGAGCGAAGCCAAGGTGGAGCTTGGGCGCCATCTGTTTTACGACCGGCGTCTGTCGCTGCGGCAGAACCAGTCCTGCGCGACTTGCCACCAGCAGGCCCGCGGCTTCAGCGACGGGCGACCGCTGCCGTTTGGCAGTACCGGTCAGCGTGGTGTGCGCAATGCCATGTCGCTGGCCAATATCGCCTATCTGCCAGTGCTGACCTGGGCCAACCCCAATCTGAAACAGCCTGAGCAGCAGGCTCTGGTGCCGCTGTTTGGCGAGCATCCGGTCGAGATGGGAATGGCCGGGCGCGAGGCCGAACTGTTGGCGCGGCTGCGGAGTGATCCGCACTATCCGCCGCTATTCCAGGCGGCCTTTCCCGACGGAGAAATCTCGCTTGCCACCGTGGTGCGCGCGATTGCGGCATTTGAGCGGGCCTTGCTGTCGTTTGATTCGCCCTACGACCGCTACCGTTACGGCGGCGATAAGAATGCCCTGTCCGCGGCGGCCCGTCGTGGCGAACGGCTGTTCTTCGGTGAAAAGATGGAGTGCTACCACTGCCACGGCGGCATCAACTTCACCGACAACCTGCAACACAGCCGCCTGGCTTTTCCGGAACTCGGCTTTCATAACACCGGCTTATTCAATCTCAACGGGCAGGGTGCCTATCCGGCCGGTCAGCAGGGCTTGCGCGAATTCAGCGGCGAGGCGGCCGACGAGGGCAAATTCCGCACGCCGTCGCTGCGCAATGTGGCGCTGAGCGCGCCTTATATGCATGACGGCTCGATTCCGACGCTGGCCGCCGTCATCCGCAGCCATTACGCCAAGAAAGGCATGGCGGTGACGCGCGGACAGCGTGCCAGCCCGCTGCGCAGCCAGTTTATCGAGGGCTTTCGGGTCAGCGAGCGCGAAGTGCGCGATCTGGTGGCGTTTCTGCAAGCGTTGACCGACCACAACTTCGTCACCAATCCACGTTTTGCCGACCCGTTTGCCGCAGGGCGAGCGGACCGGTCGCCGTCCGCCGTCTCGACGGCGAGCCATCCCTTGGGCACTGGGACAAAGTGCCCGTCCACCTCTGATAAAGGAGTACCGCCATGCAAAACAAGATTGTGATCGCCAATAAGCAGGCCGTTTCGGTGATCGGCCGCGCCGGTTCGCGCTGCGCCCATTCCTGCGGCGTGGTGTAAGCGCCGGAAGGGACGCCTTGGCAACCGGTGGCCGATGTGTCCCTTTTTTGGAAAAAATCAGGACAAATAATCGCAAGATCCGGTTTTTAAGATATTTAAAAATAAATAAATTCATCTGCGGGTCCTTCACCCGCACCCAAGACCCACCCGGACAGGACGCCACCCCATGCAGATCGGTTTCAATTTCACCCTGGGCGAGACGCTGGAACTGGTGCAGCGGCTGATCCGCGAAGGGCGGATCGATTACTGCGAGCTGCTGATCGACAACTTCCTGCAAGTCCCGCCCGACGAACTGGCCCGGGCCTTCGACTGTCCGGTTGGCTTTCACATCATGTTTTCCAAATTCCTCGAATGCGACGAGGCCACGCTGCATGATCTGGCGCGGCGGCTGCGGCCGTATATCGCGCTGTTGCAACCGATCTATCTGTCGGATCATATTGCCCGCTTCTCCCATCGCGGCCGCCAGCTGTTCCATCTGGCCGAGTTCGATTATGTGGCGGACTACGAACGGGCCCGGCAACGTGTGGCGCTATGGCAGGAACTGCTCGGCCAGCAGGTGTTTTTCGAGAACTATCCTTCGCTGCTCGACGACGGTCTGGCCGCGCCGGGCTTTTTCGAGCGGCTGGGGCAGGAGACCGGTGCGGGTGTGCTGTTCGATATTTCCAATGCCGTCTGCGCCCAGCGTAACTGCGGTCTGCCGCTGGCCGCCTGGCAGAACGTCATTGCATCGACCCGGCATTTCCATGTGGCCGGCTACAGCACTGCCTTTATCGATGAGCGGGTAGCGGTCGATTCGCACGACAGGGCGCTGGCGGCGGATACCCTGGCGTTTCTGGCCCAGGCGCGTGGGCAGCTCGATAAGCCTGGGGCGACCTTGACCTATGAGCGGGACGATCAGATCGACTATGAGAGCGTGGCAGAGGACCTGGCGCGGCTGCGGCAGTGTTTTGCCGCGGCGGAGATGGCAGCATGAGCGCCGGGGCCGTCGAAGCCGAGGTGATCGACCTGTTGCTGCTGCCGGAGCGGCAGGAAGAATGGCCGCGACCGTCGCGCGCCTATGTGCGCATCGATATCAGCTTGCGGATGTACTGGCACAATCTATTCGATATCTGCCCGGCGCTGCTGACACTGAGCGGTCCGGATGGCATGGCGATTTATCGGCCATTTATGCGCTGGGCGGCCGAGCAGGATCTGTCGATGGGGTGGCAGTTCTATCTCTGGGTCGGGCAGTGGCTGTTGCAGTCGACTTTGCGCGATCAGGTGACGCCCGAGCTGCTCGATACACTGATGGCCGCCTCGGCCGCCCGCTGGGCCGTGCTCGATCGCAGTGCGGCGGCCGGTATCGTGCTCGGCGGTGTCCATTCGCCGGCCTGGACGGTGGGGTGGAAACAACGCAGCGTCTCGGGCGGCCGTGAAGTGGAGCGTTGGGCGCTGGCCGAACCCTTGCCCCTGCCGGAGGGCCACTTTGGCTATTTCCTGCTCAGTGGGCCGACGCTGGCGGATTTCCCGGGCTGGCTTGCCTTGCCCCGTTGAAATGTGAGGCCCGGAGCGAGCGGTCCGGGCACTTTGTTCGTTTTCTTCTCGTGTACAGGAATCGTTTCCATGAAGTCTTTCGTCAACCGTATCGCCATGGTGCTGTTGGGTGCGTGCTCGCTGGTCGCGGCGCAGGCGCATGAATTCAAGGCGGGTAAGCTGGAAATCCATCATCCCTGGGCCCGTGCCACCCCGACCGGCGCGTCCACCGGGGCGGTCTATCTGAAGATCAACAATGCCGGCGATCAGGCCGACACGCTGCTGGGCGCCAGCAATCCGGCGCTGGCTGAGCGGATCGAGATCCATAACCACGTCAACGATCAGGGCGTGATGCGGATGCGCCAGGTCGATCAGGTGCCGGTGCCGGCCAAGGGCAGCGCACTGCTGGCGCCTGGTGGTTTCCATATCATGCTGATCAATCTGAAAAAACCGCTGCCGCAGGGCGCCAACCTGCCGCTGACCCTGCGTTTTGCCAAGGCCGGGCAAGTCAAGGTCGAAATCAAGGTCGAGCCGGTCGATGTCGATGCGGCCGGGCTGCACGCCGGTCATTGAGCGATGGGCTGGCACCTGCCCGGGCGCCAGCCTGGCGTGGCTCAAATCGCACAATTCCTTCACCGGAGCGCATGCTGACGCTCGATTGGCTGTCGTTTCCCTAAATCTCGCTATATTTTCAGTGCCCCTTACCAGATCAAAAAGCGGGGCAATGCTGATGTGCCAACAAGGAGGAGCGAGAGATGGATCATCTGGGAATGGTGGGCGGCAGTTCCTGGACCACCCTGGTGGGCGCAGCGGTCGTGCGCTGGCTCGGGCGGGTAGAGGCGAAACAGGCAGCCGAGCTTGCCGACCCGGTGGTCAATCCACAGCCTGATGTAAGTGAGGAAATTTCTTTTTCTCCTAAATCGCACATCCCATCTTGCAACGTATTTGCCGATTATTTTGTTTTTCGGGAAGTGAGTCAGGAGCCGCTTTGAATGGCTAGACGGATCGTCACAGTCGGCCTGCTGGGGCTGATGGGAGTATCGACCTGGGCCCAGGACTGTCATCTGGTGGACCCCAAGACCATCGCCGCCTTGCCCGGCGGCCCCTGGTCGCTGTTTCTGCTGACCGCGGAACATTGCCGCTTTGAAGGCAGCAAAGGGGCGTATCTGTATATCGATTTGCGCCTTCACACCTCGACCAAGGACGCGCAACAGGATTTCAGGCGCGAAGAGCGCGCGCTGGTCAATCCACCCAGCTTTATCGAAAAGCTCGGCAATCGGGCGTCCTATGGCGCGCTCAACGATAAACCGCAGGTCTACAAGGTGGTGGGCTGGTTCGGCAAGCTGTTTGTCGAAGTCGGCGTGGACCGCAGCAATGAAACCGAGCTGTCCACCACCGTTGACCGCGAACCGCTGGCCGCCATCACCCGCTCGGCTTTCGCCCAGGGAGAGGCGCACGTACAGGAATTCATCGCCCACGGCGGCTACTGCCCGATTACCGATGCCTCGATGCTGCCGTCCATCAAGGGCCTGCTCAACAGCAAGGTCGTGGTGGCCGAATGGCTGGGCGTGCAGGGCTGCCGCTATGGCGTACCGGATCGGGTCGGTTCTCTCGATATCTCGGTCGGGTCGCTCGATAAAGTCCAGGTCGGTCTGCATGAGCATGCAAAGCAGGCTTTCTTTGCCAATTTCTCCACCTCCTGCAAGAAACCCAGCGGCCACCCCCCGGCCGACACCACTTCCTGGTCCTGCCGCGACCTGATGGGCAACCCCAATCTGGCCTGGGTGGCCGGCGACAAGTGGTATTCCCTGCGTTATTCGCTGGAAAGCCCGGGCGCGGACGATGCTGACCGGGAAGGGACGGAGCGCAAGATGCAGGAGCTTCGGGCTAAGCTGCTGGCACGCACTTCAGTGCCGGCTCCTGCTGCGCACTGAGGCTGAGAAGCCGGCTCTGTTTCATCAGGCTTGGTGTCCGAATCGACCGCGGCGTCGGGTACCGTTAGCGCATTTCCAGTCAATTCGGAGTCAATGTATCCGGCCCTCAAAGTGCCGGTTCCTGACGCTCAACCAGACTTGCGGCGATGCCGAGTGCAGTAAATGCGCTAGCCGCAAAGCGCCGTAATGCACCGGGCTTGCGTCACATGCTGTCGCTCGATCCTCAGCGAGGACGGAAACAGCCGTGCATTACGGCCTGTGGTCTAGCTCCAAGACACCCTCAGAACGCCGGAATCACATACCCCCGTGCGGCTATCGCCTCGGCAATGGTGCTGCTGCTGCCCAGTCCGAACAGATCAGGCGTGGAGACCAGCAGATCGGTGCTGGTTTCATTGTTGAGATTGTCGAGATTGCGGTCGTACCAGAAGCTGCCGCTGGTGTTGGTGCAGGCATCGGTCGGGGCATAGCGGATATTGGCGCCGCCGCTTGGTTGTTCCCATTTGCCGCTGCTGGCGTTGTAGCGCAGGAATTGGCGTTGGGCGTATTCCTTGTGCAGGCCGACCGGGCTCGCCGGTTTCGGGCCGGCCCAGTTGCAGTAGAAACCGAGGATCTTGCCGTCGCTGCTGCTGAGCGGTGCGCCGTAGCCGTAGTAGGACTCGCCGTCATTGCTGGTGCCGCTGCCTATGCCATTGATGCCCAGTTGCAGAATGCGGCTGTTGGGGTCGAACAGGCCGGCCTGCCAGGCGCTCAGATATTTGCCTTTCTGGGTCGAGGGGTCGTAGTTGGCGCCAAAGCGCATAAAGCTGTCCGACCATTTGAGCGACGGGTCGAGCTGGCCGTCGCTCTGGAAGGCTCCCAGCGAGCTGGGGCTGCCATGACCGCAATACTGGCCCTGGCGCAGGATGCTGCTGATATTGGCGTCGGCACGCTGATATTTGAAGGTGCCGATCCGCGTCACCGGATTGTTGCCGCTGCCGCAGGTCCCGCCCTGGAATTGCTGGGTGATGCCGTAGGTCAGCAGGCCCTGATAGGCGCTCGGGCTGCCGCCGGGAGTGTGGTCGAGCTGGAGATAGACCGTATGAGGCTGGCCGCTGCCGTCGGTGAAGCTGAATTCCATGCCATAGCGCCAGGTCTTGCCGCTGCTGTCGAGGCTGAGGGTGGCCTTGCTGAAAGTGGCGGCGCTGCCCAGTGCATTCATTTCGGCCAGCAGATCGACGCTGGCACCTGCTGCGGGCAGACCCTTGCCCGAGACATACGCCTGCCGCAACAACACCGCCAGACCGATCATCGCCATATTGCCGCGCATGCTGACCCCGTCCATCTGGGCATTGAGCTGGGCCGCCGCGCAGGCGTCGCCGGTCGGGGTATCGACTTCCTTCCACAGTCCCAGATCGCCGCGCGGCAACATGCCACTCGACGGACCACCGCTTGCCGCGTCGGGATGGCCGCTGTACTGCATGGTGGGGCCGAAGCAGGCGGCATCCATGCTTTCAGCGAGGAACAGGTTGGGATCGAAACTGCCAAGCCCGGTCGCTGCGCCAGTCAGCAAGGCGTCGATCCGGGTGGTGGCGCCGCGATAGCTCAGCGCGGCAAAGGTGGCGGCAAAGCCGTTTTTGTCCTGCCGTGTCGGCGCACTGGCCGCCAGCGAGCGCGGGAACACCTTGCCATTCTCGATCTGGTCGCGGTCGGCCGTGCGCAGCCAGTCGCTCAGATTGCCCAGATTGCTGAACTGGCCGTTTTGATACAGATGAAGCTGGCTTTGCTCGTTGACACCCAGACACAGCGTCGTGCCACCACCGTAACAGCGATAGCGGTAGCCGAATTCATCGCGCGAGGTGGCTGCCGGGGTCAGCAAGGCGGGATAGCTGGCCTCGCCCCAGTTAAGCAGCCGGTCGATATCGGCGGGCTTGGGTGCGGCCAGACCCAGGGGCGAGAAGACGATCAGGACAGCGACAACAGACAGGCGCATGGCAGTATCCTCGGCTCGATAAATCCCCTTCACTATAGGCCCCCGATTTTTACCGGCGGCTCAGGTGATGGACGGTAAGGGAAGCGGGCCGGGTCGGAATGCCGTCAATGGAGTATTTTCAGAAGGCTTGGTATCCGCTGTGCTCAAGATGGCTTCAATGCTGCATCTGGGTCGCGCTCAGACGCATGATGTTGTTTATTGAAGCGAAGGATAGTTATAAGACAGCCCATTTATTGATAGCGCAATGCTTCAATCGGATCGAGCTGCGCCGCCTTGAGCGCCGGGTAAAAGCCGAAAAATACCCCCGTGAATCCTGCCACGCCGAAAGCCAGGGCCACCGCGCCGCCGCTCAGCGCTATCGCTACCTCAAACCAGTGTTGGGCGACCAGGGCGCCGCCCACCCCGACCCCTACGCCGATCAGGCAACCGGCCAGCGACATTGCGATCGCTTCGAGCAGGAATTGCAGCAATACATCGCGCTGCCGCGCACCGATAGCGATGCGGATGCCGATTTCGCGCGTCCGTTCGGTCACGGACACCAGCATGATATTCATGATGCCGATGCCCCCGACCAGCAGCGATACCGAGGCAATCGCCCCCAAAAGCAGCGACATGGTGCGGGCCATGGCAGCCGCTGAATTGGCGACGGCGGTCAGGTTGGCAATCGAGAAATCGTCATCGGCATCTTCGCGCAAGCGATGGCGCTGGCGCAGCAATTCGGCCATGGCTGGCTCGACGGTGGCCATCGCCTGGTCCGATTCGGCCTGGACCAGCACCATCCGCACCGAGCCACGGAAACGGCTGCCGAACAGATTGCGCTGGGCGGCGCTGATCGGCACCAGCACCGTATCGTCCTGATCGCGGCCATCGAGGCTCTGGCCCTTGCGTGCCAGGACGCCGATCACGGTGAACGGGCTTTGCCGTATCCGCAGCGTCAGGCCAATCGGGTCACGCTCGCCGAACAGATTCTCGGCCACCGTGGCACCAAGCAGCGCCACCCGGTTGCCGGTGCGGATATCGCCCGGGTCAAAGCCGTCGCCGCGTGCCACCTCCCAGCCCCGGATGGCCAGATAGTCGGCGGTCGAGCCCAATACCTGGGTATTCCAGTTATTGGCCCCGGCGACCAGCTGGGCACCGCCTGACACCACCGGCGCGCTCAGGGCGACACCGGGCAGGCCGGCCAGTGCTTCGGCATCGTCGATGGTCAAGGTACTGGCGCCGCCGCCGCCGCTACGCACCCCGCCGACATTGCTGGAGCCGGCCAGCACGACAAACAGATGACTGCCCATCGAGTCGATGCTGCGCCGCACCGCCTCGCGCGCGCCCTGGCCGACCGCCAGCATCAGCACCACCGCCGCCACCCCGATCACCATGCCCAGCATGGTCAGAAAGGTGCGCAGCCGGTTGGCCCGCATGGCGCTCCAGGCTTCGCCCAGCATGGTGGTCATCAACATGGCGGCCAGCTCCGTGGCAAAACGGGATGATCCTCGACGATGCGGCCATCGAGAAAACGCACCAGCCGCTTGGCGTAGGCGGCGATATCGTGCTCATGCGTCACCAGCACGATCGTGATGCCTTCATCGTTGAGCTGGCAGAACAGCGCCATCACTTCTTCGCTGGTCTTGCTGTCGAGATTGCCAGTCGGCTCATCGGCCAGGATCAGACGAGGTTGGCCGACCAGCGCGCGCGCAATGGCCACCCGCTGCTGTTGGCCGCCCGAGATCTGGTTGGGGCGGGATTGGGCATAGCGGCCGAGCCCGACCCGCTCAAGCAGCGCCCGCGCCCGTTGCCGCCGTTCGTGGCGTCCGACGCCGGCGTAGACCAACGGTAGTGCCACATTGTCTTCGAGCGTGGCACGCGGCAGCAGATTGAAGCCCTGGAACACGAAACCGATGGTCTGATTCCGTAACTGGGCCAGCGCATCGCGGTCGAGTTCGGCCACCGGGCGGCCGGTCAGCCGGTAGCTGCCGCCGCTTGGGCGATCAAGGCAGCCGAGGATATTCATAAAGGTCGACTTGCCTGAACCCGATGGCCCCATCACGGCGACAAATTCGCCTTGGTCGATCCGAAGGCCGACCTGATGCAGGACGGCCACGTCACCGGCTTCGGTACGGTAGGACTTGTCGAGCCCGGCGACTTCGATCACCGCTGTCATCTCAGAACCTCCGCATGCCCATCGGCCCCCGGCCGCCTGGTGCGGCGGCTTCGCCTTCCTTGGCGACCGTGCCGACGGCGACCAGGTCATCGACCTTGAGGTCGCCTGCGAGCACTTCGGTGCGACGGTTGTCGCTGAGGCCGGTGCGGATTTCCACCCGACGCAACTGCTCACCTTCAAGCACATAGACGGCCGCTGTACCGCTCTCGCCGCGTCCACGGCGCTCGCGGCGGCCTTCCCCTTCGCGCCGACCTTCACCGCGCGGGTGATTGCCTTCTTCCTTGCGTTGCCCCCGTTCCTCGGCCGGGCGGAAACGCAGGGCGGCATTGGGCACGGTCAGCGCAGCTTCGCGTCGCTCCAGCACCAGATTGACGTAGGCGGTCATGCCGGGCAGCAGGATCTGCTCGGCGTTATCGACATCGATCACCACATCGTAGGTCACGACGTTCTGCTGCACGGTCGGGTTGAGCCGAAGCTGGCGCACCTTGCCGCGAAAGCGCCGGTCCGGAAACGCATCGACGCTGAATTGAGCGGGCAGCCCGGCCTTGACCCGGCCAAGGTCGGCTTCGGCGAAGCTGGCGTTGATCTGCATGGTGGACAGATCCTGCGCGATCTTGATCAGCGTGGGCGTTTGGAAGCTCGCGGCCACCGTTTGCCCGACATCGACCACCCGGTCGAGTACCACGCCCGAGACGGGCGAGCGGATGATGGCATTGCCGAGATTGGCGCGTACCCGCTCATCCTCGGCCCGCGACTGGGCCAGCAGCGCCTCGGCCTGAGCCAGCTCCGATTCGGCTTGGTCGAGTTCCTGGCGCGAAACGAATTCCTTGCCGAACAGCTCGCGGTAACGGGTGGCTTTGAGTCGGGCCAGCCCGGTGGCGGCCGTCTGGCGCGCTACCTGGGCGGCACTGCTGCGGGCCTGGGCGTCGAGCTGGTCGGTGTCGAGTTCAAGCAGTATCTGGCCGGCTTTGACCTGATCGTTGAAATCGACATACAGCTTGCGGACCGTGCCCGAAACCTGGGTGCCGACATTGACCACCTTGACCGGGTTGAGCGTGCCGGTGGCGCTGACACTGATCACCAGCGGACCGCGTGTGACCCGTTCGGTACGGAGGGTGTCGGCCAACGGCTGATCGGCACTGCGGCGGTAGGCGTAATAGGCAGCCAGTCCAAGCAGGGAAAACAGCGTCAGCCAGAGCAGGGTAGGGAGTAGACGAGGTTTCTTCATGGGGCCGGGGTCCAGTTTCCGAGATCGGCGGGCAGGCTGCCGCCCAGTGCGTAGGCCAGCGCGGCGCGGGCGGCGAGCCAGTCATAAAGAGTGGTGACCCGTTCGCGTTCGGCCTCGGCTTCGGCACTTTGAGCATTGAGCACATCGAGTCCGATCCCAAGCCCGGCCCGGTAGCGTCCCAGCGCGACTTCCGCCGCACGACGGGCCGACTGCTGCGCCGCCTCGGCGGCGGTGGTGGCAGCTTCGGCAGTACGGAGCGACTGCCATGCCTGCCAGACTTCCTGGGCAATGGCGAGCCGCTGTCGTTCGAGTTCAGCCAGCCGGCTGTCGCGCTGGGCTTCGGCCTGTCGTATCCGCGCCGGTGGCGCACCGCCTTCGAACACCGGAATATTGAGCATCAAGGCGATGCTGCCGCTGTGGCGTCGGTCCTGGTCGCGTTGCTGCGCCAAGCCGGCATTGGCCGAGAGTCCCAGGCTTGGCCGGTCGGCTGCCCGTGCAGCAGCGATGGCCGCTTCGGCCGCGCGCAGATCGGCCTGGGCCTGTTTGAGTTCGGCGCGGCGCTGGCTGGCCTGCTCGATCAGAGCTTCGACGACACTGTCGGGAATGGGCTGTGGAGCGGGAGGCGTCAGCGGCACCAGAGAGGGCAGGGCCGTTGGACCCAGGCCAAGCTGCTGTGCCAATTGCCCCCGGGCGCCAGCACCCTGGCCTTCGGCACGCAGTCGGATCAGGGTGGCGCGCGACAGGGCGGTACGGGCCTGCAGCACATCGGCGCTGGTGACAGTTCCGGCCGCCAATCTCGCCTCGGCTGCCGCCAGACCAGCCTGAGCGGCGCGCTCGGCCGCCCGTCCGGCTTCAGCCTGGGCGTCGGCCCTCGCCACATTGAGATAAGCATTGACCGTATCGCGCCAGACCTGGGCGATCACGCTGTCGCGGCCATGGCGTGCCGCATCGAGCAGGGCTTCGGCACTGTCGCGCCGGGCGGCGCGCTGACCGAAATCGAACAGCGCGTAGGCCAGTCGCAGCCCACCGGACGCAGCATGGCTGCTGCGGCCATCTTCATCGCTGAGCGAGGTGCTGACACTGGCATCGAGACTCGGCAGAAAAGCCGCTCTGGCAATATCGAGCGAGGCGGCCTGAGCCCGGGCCTGCGCCCAGGCGATCCGGGTCTGCGGATGACGACAGAGCGCCTGATCGACTGCCTGCGCCAGGGTCAGGCTGGCAGGCAGCGGTGCAGGCGAGCAAGGAGGAGGTTCGTCGGCGAGTACGGCAAGACAGACAAGCCCCAGCAGACTGGCTCGCATCAAGGGAAGGATAGGCATGCAGCCAGTGTAGGCGAGCGTTTCCTGACGACGTGTTTCTGAGGTTGGCGTAAGTGTAAACAGTTGTAATGGCTGCCTAAGTTGCCGAGTTATGCCCATACACCGTGGCAGGTCGTCCAGGTCAATTGATGTGAGCGCCGCAGCCTGGCAGCGCTTTGATTGTTTTCGATAGGAGGGAGGATATTTTTTTTGAAAATTCGTTCACCATCGTGCATTCGACAAACGGCAATTGTTTGGAACGAACGGTCGTGCTAATTTTTGCCGCATTGCTGACCGACCGTGCTTGTCTGCCATGTCCTTCCAACATCGCCTTGCTGTTCGCGCAGACCTTGCGGCCATTGTGGCGATCTACAACGCCACCATTGCCTCACGCGAAGTGACGGCTGACACCGAACCCGTGACCGTGGCGCAGCGTGAAGCATGGTTTGAGGCTCATCCGTCGTCACGGCGGCCGTTGTGGGTGGTTGAGGAGGCGGGCGAGGTGGTGGCCTGGTTGAGTTTCTCCGATTTCTACGGTCGGCCGGCCTATGCGCCGACGGCGGAAATCAGCCTCTATATTCATCCCGAACAGCGCCGGCGCGGCCTGGGGCGCTATCTGCTGCAAGCGGCGATCGATCATGCGCCGTCGCTTGGCGTGCATACCTTGCTGGGCTTTGTGTTTGGCCATAACCGACCAAGTCTGGCCTTGTTTGAAGCATTCGGCTTTAGCCGTTGGGGTTGGTATCCGCGTGTCGCGGTGCTCGATGGGGTGGAACGTGATCTGGCCGTGCTTGGCCTGCGACTCGGGGATCACTGAAATGGCCCGCTCCCTCAGTAAAGGCGAAGCCACGCGGGAAGCCATCCTTGACGCCGCGATTGCGCTGGCACGTGAGGTCGGGCTGGCCAGTCTCACCATCGGTGCCCTGGCCGAGCGGGTCGGGATGTCGAAAAGCGGGCTGTTTGCCCATTTCGGCGCCAAGGAGGAATTGCAGCTCGCCGTGCTGCGCGCGGCCCAGGCCCGTTTCGACGAGCAGGTGTTGCGTCCCGCGCTGACCCATCCACGTGGGCTCAAGCGCCTGCGGGCCATGTATCACGGCTGGCTCGACTGGACCATGCGGCAGGAGCGGCCTGGTGGTTGCGTGATCCTCGCCGCTGCGAGCGAATTCGACGATCGACCGGGCCCGGTGCGCGATTTCCTGGCCAGCCAGACCGAAACCTGGCTGACCGGTCTGGGCCGGATGGCCCGGCTGGCAGTCGAGGCCGGGGAGCTGCCGGCCGATACCGATATCGAGCAATTCGCCTTTGAATGGCTCGGTCTGATTCTGTCTGTTCATCATCACCACGGCCTGCTCGACGACCAGCGCTTCTATCCGATGGCCTGGCGCGGGCTGGAGCGGCTGATCGCTGCGCCGCCCCGTCTGACGGCGGCTTCTCCGGGCTGACCGGCCCGTTCTCATCTACGCAGGAGATTCGTCATGACTACCGCACTGCTCGCTTCGCCCAGAAAAAGCACGAACGTTCGTAAAGATATTGTCCTGGGATCGATCCGCTTTGCCATCGATCTGCTCAACCGTACTTCACCGATGCTGGCGACGGCCTGGGTCGCGCGACGGTTTCTGACGCCGGGTCGGGTCGATTGGCCCATCGCCGAGCAGCCGTGGCGTGACAATGCCCGCCGTGGCTGGCTGATGACGGTCGGCCTGCCGCGCGACCAGTGGAATTTCCAGCCGATGCGTACCTATCGCTGGGGCGAGGCGCGACGCGGTCGGATTGCCTTGATGCATGGCTGGGGCGGACGGGCGACACAGTTCTATGCGCTGATTCCGCTGCTGGTCGAGCGCGGCTACGAGGTGGTGGCCATCGATGCCCCGGCCCATGGCGAGAGTGCCGGACGGTTGTCGTCGATCGTGCATGTGGTCCATGCCTTGCAGCGGCTGATACGGTCGGTCGGGCCGGTCGATGGTCTGGTGGCTCATTCACTGGGTGGCGCTGCGGCCGTCAATGCGCTGGCGGCGGGGCTGCCGGTGTCGCGGGTGGTGCTGGTGGCGCCCAGCGCCGATCTGGTGGCCTATTCGCACCAGGTGGCCCGTCTGCTTGGCTTCGATGAGGATTTGCGGGCCCGGGTGCAGAACCGGATAGAGACCGAATTCGGCATCCGCTGGGACGAGCTGACGGTCCCGCCGCTGGTCGCTCGTTTGCGCCAGCCGGGATTGGTGATCCACGACCGCGACGACCGCGAATTGCCGCCGCAGGTCGGCGAGTCGATTGCCAAAGCCTGGCCCGGCGCCCGTTTCGAGCTAACAGAAGGGCTGGGTCATAACCGGATCTTGCGCGACCCGCTGGTGCTGGAGCGGATCACTACTTTCGTGACGAGCTAAGCCGTAACCGCCACGCTGACAATATCTATGATGAAGGGAATATAAGCTGGCAGGGGTTGTGGGTGCGCGATGAAATGGCTGACGCTTTGCACGGTACTGCTGGTCCAGGCCGAATCGAGCCCGATGCCTGGCGAAGAGGTCAAGGTCGCTACCTTCAGCGTGGCGCCTTATGTGGTCGATATGGACGGCTCGGTGCGTGGGGCTCTGGTGGAGTTCTTCGACCAGGAGATCGCACCGCGTATGGGGGTGCGCTTCCGTTGGTTGCCACCGATGACGGTGGCGCGCCTGCTGCGCAGTCTGGAAACCGGTAGCGCCGATATGGCGCCGATCCTGAGCTATGCGCCCGAACGGCGACGACAGGTCGATTACGCCAGCCAGGCTTATATCCGCTTCGAGCCGGTGCTGGCGGTACGGCCCAATAGTCATTTGCAGCGCATCACCGATTTTTCCCAGCTCGATGGGCTGCGTATCGGCTGGGTCAAGCAAAGTGTGCTGGAGCCGGCACTACAGCGTCCCGCTATTCAGTGGGATATGAATGGCGAAGTCCAATGGGAACGTTCCAATATGGGCAAGCTGCAATTGGGGCGGATCGATGCCGCGTTTTTCTCCAATCCCTATACCCCGCTGTATTTCGCCAAGGGCGCTGGTTATACCGTCCGCACCCTGCCTTTGCCGTTGCGGGCGCGCGAAGTGTTCGCGGCCTTCTCGAAAACTGCTTCCCCTCGTCTGCTGGGCCGCTACGAACATGCCGCCCAGGAAGCATTCGCCAATAAGCGTTTTGAGCAGCATCTGCAACGCTATATCGAACAGAGGACCTTCAAGTTGGGGACTGCGGTGGAGTAAGTCATCACGCCGCCGAACTGCCTGTTTCAACTTGTCCAAACCCAGTCTGTAGAAAAGGCCGATCAGGCTTCACCTGATTTTCTTACCCCAAAAAATTCTCGTTAGGGATGGCGTTAAAGAGCTCCAGCATCCTCTGGTGGGACAGCCTAGAAGATTGCCATTATCCAGGTGAAACTGGAGGAAAATGATGCATTACGCCGCTTTGTGAGTAAGGCATCTTACGATTTTGTGGAGGGATGGACGCCATGTTGAAAGGAAAGCTGTGAGGCGTGGGAGGATGAGAGGGGGGAGGACGTGGTGCCGCGATGGGCCGAGCGGCTCTACCATGAAAAGCAGGCCGGTGGATGACCGGCCTGCTTGAGTTGGTGATGGCAAAAAAAGATAAAAATTCTTTATTTCTGTTTGAATATCTTGCGATTGGTTTGCAGGAATTTTTCTTTTCTTGCCAGAACAGCAGATTACTCCACCTTGTTGGCACGCGGGGTGGTCGGCACCGGACGGCCGGGCTGGCGTTCGACGTACTCGATCAGCGCATCGACATCGAGCGGGCCGCCGACCGGGTTGCGGCCGCGCAGGAAGACGCTGAAGTTATTGCCGCCAAGAGCAAGGAAGCTGTTGGCAGCGACGCGATAGTCGGCATTCAGATCGAGCGGAGCGCCGTTGAGGTGGATCGAATCGCGCAGCACGCGCTGGCCTTCGGGTTGGCGCAGGTCGTAGCGGTAGGTGAAGTTTTCTGACACAAACATCATCACGCCGAGCTTGGGCCGGAACTGCTGCTCCAGCAGCTCGACAATATCGCTGCCCTTGAGCGTCACGGTCATCATATTGTTGCCCCAGGGCTGGGCGGTGAAGAGCTGGCCGAAGGTAACGCGCCCCTGGGCATCGGGAACGATGTCGCCGCGCACGCCGCCATCGTTCATAAAGGCGATCTGCGCGCCGCCGAGCTTGGGATCGCGGGTCGCCTCGAGCTGGGCGTCGGCGATAAAGCGGCCGGCGGTGGTTTCGCCGTTGCGGTCGGCCTGGTTGGTCAGTGCGCCGCCAATCGTGCCGATGATGCGGCCTTCCAGCGGGGCGACCAGCTTGGAAACCCGTTCGAGCAGGGCGGTCTGGTTGGCGTCCTTGTTGACGTTGGTCGCGACAATCAGATTGTTGGCACGCCGTTCGATCACATCGCCGCTGGCCCGGTCGAGCTTGAGGTCGATTTCCGTCACCAACCGGCCATAGGAATAGGCGCTGGTCAGCAGACGGTTATCCATTGCGCAGTTATACGGCTGGTGGGTGTGACCGCTGACCACCACATCGACTTCAGGGTCGAAGCGCTTGACGATGTCGACGATGGCGCCCGAGATGCCCTTGCAGTCATTGATACCGCCATCGGGCGTCTGCACGCCGCCTTCATGGACCAGCACCACAATCGCCCGCACGCCCTGCGCCTTCAGTTCGGGCACCAGCCGGTTGACCGTTTCCGCCTCATCGAGGAATTGCAGTCCCGCCACGCCACTCGGGTTGACGATGGTGGGGGTATCTTTGAGGGTCATCCCGATAAAGGCCACCGGCACGCCTTCAAAGCGCTTGATCTGATAGGCCGGGAACAGCGGCTTGCCCGTGCTGCGCTCGATCACATTGGCCGCCAGGAACTTGAAACGGGCGCCGTTGAAATCACCGATCTTGCAGCCGTCCTTGGGATGGCAGCCGCCGCGCTGCATACGCAGCAGCTCTTCCGCACCTTCATCGAACTCGTGGTTGCCGACTGCGTTGAATTCAAGACCCATCTCGTTCATCGACTCGATGGTCGGTTCGTCATGGAACAGCGACGACAACAGGGGACTGGCGCCGATCAGGTCGCCGGCCGAGACGACGGCATGGTGGGGGTTCTTGGCCTTGAGCTGCTTGATCCAGGTTGCCAGGTATTCCGAGCCGCCGGCGGGGACGGTCAAGGTTTTGTTCGGATCGGCCGGGTCGGGCACTTTCACACCCGAACCGGGCTGGCGCAGATTGCCGTGAAAGTCGTTGAAGGCGATCAGCTTGACATCGAGGGTTCCCGTCGCTGGAGCGGCAGATTTGGCGGGAGACGGCGCGAACGAAGCGCAGCCGACCAGCGAAAGCAGAGCGGGCAGGACAAGCAGGGAGCGGCGCATAGCAGTCGAATCTGAGGGATTAACGGGCGCGAAGGGTAGCACCGTTCGACTTGCTTGCCCATGGTGTGGAAAAAGACAGGGTGTTTGGGTGAGCAGTGGGGTGGGTGGAGGGAGGAGCGAGGAGGAGGAGATATGCATAAAACGCAAGTCTTATTTTCTTGCTCTTTAATCTAAGTCGCGCACTCAGGCAAATTGGCATGCAATGAAAGCATATCTATCGATAGGAGTTATTAGGCGTCTTTGGTTGACATAATGGATTTGGGGTGTTGGGTAAGTGCTAGTTGAAGAGGGAAGGGGACAGCGCTCGGCGGGTGCGTGCCAGCAAGGTCAGCCTCTCCGTTGTGTCCATCCTCTCCTTCCTTCCACCACTCCCACGCACGTTTTTCTTCCTGCGTCCTGGAGGAGCAGGGAAGAGAGGATGAGCCGAAGATCGCGCTTTTCAGGTGTCCGGGGCCGTCTTGTTCCGAAACTTGGCCGCGTACTATAAATTGCTGACTGTTTACATAATCTAATTTGGAAGGTTAGTGGATGGCCTGATCTTTCCCACCACCGGACCTTCCATCTCTCCATTACCCAACGACGAACCACGATCAAGCAGAGGCTGCTGAGAGTCTGTGATTATAATTTCATTTTATTTGACATAATCCAGAGCGATAAAAGCAATTCAATAGAGCACGCTGGATACGAAAGATGGACACAAACCGTCCACATTCCCGAACAGGTCGTCTTTAAGGAAGGAGATGGGAAAAATGGCTCAGGGGAGTCCAGAGCCACCACAAGCCAGGGTAGGTCACGACCTTACAGCCGTAGCCGCACCCTGCGGGAGAGGGGTGGATGCTTGGCGTCCAGACTCATCTTCTGGACGCCAAAGACCACATTCAGTCGAACACCAGATGCCACAGCGAGCGCACTGCCTCGCAATAAGGCTCGATAGCGGCCAGTTTGGTGGCGTCGGGCGGGGCGCCTTCGAGTCGTTCGGCGTGTTGCAGCTCGCGCAGGTGACGATAGGCTTCCTGGGCCTCGACCGACAGATTTTTCGGAATCAACCCGGCATCGGCCGCCACCCCCAACAGCGCGATATTGCCGCTGTTGTCGAGCAAGGCGGGGAGGGCATAGGCGTGGGCAAGCACCAGGTATTGCACGATAAATTCGACATCGACCAGCCCGCCACGCCGATGTTTGACGTCATGTTCAAGCGCCGGATGGGTCACCAGCATCCGCTCGCGCATCTTGACCACTTCTTCAGCCAGCCGCTGCGGGTCGCGCCGCTGGGCCAGCAATTCGCGCCGCACCACCTCGAAACGCCGTCCCAGCTCCTCGTCGCCCGCCGCAAAGCGGGCACGGGTCAGCGCCTGGTGCTCCCACACCCAGGCTTCATCGGACTGGTAGCGCTTGAAGGCATCCAGACTGGATACCAGCAGTCCCGATGAGCCATTGGGCCTGAGCCGCAGATCGATTTCATAAAGGCTGCCGGCCGGTGTGGTGGTGGACAGCCAGCTCATCACCCGCCGCGCCAGCCGGGCATACAGCTCACCGGCATCGGGGTCGGGGTCGTCATAGATAAAGATCACATCGAGATCGGAGCCATACCCCAGCTCCTTGCCGCCGAGCTTGCCATAGCCGATGGCGGCAAAGCTGGCCCGCTCGCGATGGCGTTTCGATAACTCTGCCCAGGTGCGGTTCAGCGTCACATCGAGCACCAGATCGGCCAGATCGGACAGATGGTCCGACAACTGCGTCAACGGCCAGCGTCCCGCCAGATCCTGGGCAACCAGCCGGAATACCTGCTGATGTTGGAAATGGCGCAGCAAATCCATCTCTACTTCGGAGTCCCCCGCATGGGCGTCCAGATCGGCCTTGAGCTGGGCGCGCAGTTTGGGCCAGTCCGGCGGCGCGTACAGCAGTCGGGCATCGAGCAGCTCGTCGAGCAGGATGGGGTGCTGGCGCAGATAATCCGCCACCCAGGCGCTGGCGCTGTGCATGCCGGCCAGCCGCGACAAGGTCTGCGGATGTTCGGCCAGCAGCGCCAGATACGATTCGCGTCGGCTGATGGTTTCCAGAAAACGCAGAATGCGCGTCAAGGTGGCGTCGGGATTGGGATAGCGCGCCGCCACCTCGACCAGCGGCGGAATCAGGGCATCGAGCCGGCGCCGGCTTTTATCGGCCAGGGTCTGATAACGGCTCGAATGGGCAATGGCCGATAACTGACGCTCGATTTCGCCAGGATTCTGGAAACCGAGCTGCGAGAGACGGGCGCCGGCGTCCTGACCGTCGGCAATCCCCAGCCATAGTCCTGCCAGCGGATGCACCGCATCGCCTTCGGCCTGGGGCAGGGCGAACACCTGCTCGAAATGGCGGGCGACGCAGTGGCGGTGACGGTCGAGCACCGACAGAAAATCGTCCCAACTGGTAAAGCCGAGACTGTGGGCGATGCGACCGCGATCCTCGTCGTTGCTGGGCAGCATCTGGGTCTGGTTGTCGTCTAGGTATTGCAGCCGGTGTTCCAGATTGCGCAGAAACACATAGGCGGCGTCCAGTTCCTCGACCGTGTCGGGTTCGAGCTGGCCCATCGCCGCCAGTTCAGCCAGTACCTGGCGGGTCGGACGCAACCGCAGCGCCGGGCGGCGGCCGCCCCGAATCAACTGGAATACCTGGGCGATAAACTCGATCTCGCGGATGCCGCCCGGCCCCAGCTTGATATTGTCAGCCAGCTCGCGCCGCGCCACTTCACGGCGGATCTGGCCGTGCAAATCGCGCATCGAGGCATAGGCGCCATAGTCGAGGTACTTGCGGTAGACAAACGGGGTGATCAGCTGCATCAAGGCTGCTTCCTGCGCCGGCTCGGCGGCGATGGGACGGCCTTTGATCCAGGCATAGCGTTCCCACTCGCGGCCCTGGGTCAGCAGATAGTTTTCCAGCGCGGCAAACGAACAGACCAGCGGCCCCGAGTCCCCATAAGGTCGCAGTCGCATATCGACCCGGAAGACAAACCCGTCGGCGCTGACATCGTTGAGCAGGGCGATCAGTCGCCGGCCGGCACGGGCGAACCACTCATGGTTGCTGATATGGCGCGGCCCGTCGGTTTCGCCATCCTCGGGATAGACAAAGATCAGATCGATATCGCTCGACGCATTGAGTTCGCGTCCGCCGAGTTTGCCCATGCCGACGACCAGCAGGCGCTGCGGTGTACCGGATTCTTCGCCGATCGGCTGACCATGGCGTGGATCGGGCCGGCTGACCAGATCGAGCGCGGCGCCGATTACCACTTCGGCCAGATCGCTGACCGTCGTCACCACTTCATCGAGGTCGGCCAGGCCGCCCAGGTCGCGGGCCAACAGTCTGGCCATCACGCGCTGACGCAGCCGGCGCAGCGCGATGGCCAGGGCGGCTTCATCGTCGCTGCTCGGGTCGGGCAGGGCGGCTTCCATCTCCTGGCGGGTGAAGGGAAGGTCGAGCCGGTCCTCGGTAGCGAGGGCCAGGGCGGGTTGTTGAGTAAAGAGCCGTTGCAGATAACGGCTGTGATCAAGAGCAGCTTGCAATCGTTGGGTCATGTGGCAAAAAAACTCGCAGGACGTCGAACGGAGCGACGGGGCCGGCGCAAGGGCGCTACAATTGGCGACCCCGTCCGGCGCAACAGCGAAGCAAATGCGAAGCCGGGCGGATGCATCGCCCCGAATAATGGCGTATTCATCGCCCCGGCGCGAGTTTCAAGCCCAGATCGCCTCCACTCGCCCCGGAAAACCATCGTCCACCCACCGATGAGCCAGTCCCCGCCGTATCGACTAGTCAAACGTCTGCGTGTACTTACGCGCTATTCCCTGCGGGTGTTGCATTGGCATTCGCGAGCGCTGATCTGGCTGGCCCTGACCGTGGTACTTGGTATCGCCGGCTGTGGCGCCTGGATCAACTGGTGGCTGTTCCCCAACCTCGACCGTTACCGCCATGTGGTGGAAACCCGGCTCAGTGACGCAATCGGCCGTCCTGTGCAGATCGGCCGGCTCGACGGCGGTTGGAGCAATCTCAAACCTTCCCTCACCCTGCGTAACTTCAGCCTGCTCGGCGACGATGGCCGACCGGCCGTGACGCTGCCGCAAGCCGAGGCCACGCTGGCCTGGTGGCCCATCATCATTGGCGATCTGCGCTTTGACGCGCTGACCGTGGTCTCTCCCACTCTCGAACTGACCCGCGAACGCGATGGCTCGATCCGGCTGGCCGGTCTGCGGCTCGACCAGGGGCCGAGCGATGGCACGCTGGCCAACTGGTTGCTGCGCCAGCACGATCTGGCGATCCGCAACGGCAGCGTGATCTGGGTCGACCATCTGCGTGGCGCACCACCCTTGGTGCTCGAACAGGTCGATCTCTCGGTCGAGAATCTGCTGTTCGGCCGTCACCGCTTCACTGTCCTGGCCAAACCTCCCGCCGCGCTCGCGGCACCCGTGCGTGTCGAAGGCAGTTGGCGCGGCGATGATGTCAACCAAGCGGGACAATGGCGCGGCGATCTGCGGCTGCTGCTCGACGATGTGGACCTGGCTGCCTGGGGCCGCTGGCTGCCGTATCCGATCAAGGTCAAGCACGGCTCGGGCAAGCTCCATCTGACGCTGCGCTTTGCCGACGGACTGCCGCGCGATGTCGAGGCCAAGCTCGATATTCGCGCCGCCCGGCTCTTGCTGGCCGAAGGGCTGGCCGATCTCGATGTCGATACGCTGGTCACCACCGCGCGCTGGCAGGACCGCGATGGTCGGCGCGAACTGACGCTGGCACCGCTGACGCTGGCGGCCGAAGGCGGTCGGGTGCTGGCAGGCAGCGAGGCCAAGGTGGTTCTGGAGCGTGAGGGGGGCGGCAGCGTCGAACTCGATGGCCTGACCCTGCCCAGCCTGGCCGGCCTGCCGGCAGCATTGCCCTTGCCACGCGAAATTCGCCACGCGCTGGCTGGCCTCAAACCGGCTGGTCGGATCGACAAAGTACGCGGCAGTTGGGCGGGCGACTGGCGAGAACCTTCGCGTTATGAGGGACAGGTCACTTTCCAGGGAATAGGACTGACCGCCCCACCTCCGTGGCCCACCATGGGTCCGCTCGACGGCGAGCTTCAGTTGAGCGAGCAGGGCGGCAAACTGGCAGTGCAAAGCAGCTCGTTCACCCTGGCAGCCGGCCAACTGTTCGAGAAGCCACTGCGGTTCGATCGACTTGGTCTCAAGGCCGATTGGACACGGTCCGGCCGGGCGCTGACTGTGCGAGTGGGTGAATTCGAGGCCGGCAACGCCGATCTCGACGCCAATGCCCGGGCCGTCTGGCGCTGGAATGGCAGTGGGCCGGGCGAACTCGATCTTGAAGCCGCCACACCGCGTGTCGTCGCGACCAAGGTGGTCGATTATCTGCCGCTCGTGGTCGGCGACGACACCCGGGCCTGGCTCAAGCAGGCCATTCTGGCCGGCGAAGCGACCGATGGCCGCTTTGTGCTCAAGGGGCCGCTGGCGGCTTTTCCGTTTGACCGGGACCGGCGTGGTATCTGGCGGGTCAATGCCAAAGTGCGCAATGCCCGTCTGCACTACGCCGATGGCTGGCCCGACGTCGAGAATATCTCGGCCGATCTGCTGTTCGAGCGTGCCCGCATGCAGATCGATGCCCGTGCCGGTCGTATCCTCGGCGCCCAGGTCGAACAGGCCCGCGCGACCCTGGAGGATCTTGCCCATGACGATCTGCTGACCATCGAAGGCAAGGCCGCCGGCCCGACCGGCGAATTCTTCCAATTCATCAATCGCAGTCCGCTCGACCAGCTGCTCGAGGGCATCGGCCGCAGCGCAGTCAGCGCCGGCGATGGCCGGCTCGGTCTGCGTCTGGCCATTCCGTTGAGTCAGGCCGAAAACACCCGGGTCGAAGGCCATTACAGCTTTGGCGGCAACCGGCTTCGCCTGACCGAGGCGATGCCCGAGCTGACCGGGCTCGACGGCACACTGCATTTCAGCGAGCGCGGCGCCGAGGCGCAAGGAATGCGTGCCCATGCCCTGGGCGGGCCGCTGAGCTTCGATATGGCCACCGACAGCGCCGGTCAGGTCAAGGTGGCGATTAGTGGCCAGGCCGATGCCCGGGTAGCGGCCCAATACTATGGTGTGCCGCAGGCCGGACAGCTCCAGGGCAGCACCGATTACCGCGCCGAATTGCGGCTGCCGCCCCAGGGGGGCTGGCAATTGGCCCTGGAAGCGCCGCTGAAGCAGGTCAGCTCGGGCTTGCCGGCGCCGCTCGATCTGGCCGCCGGTGAAGCCGGACCGCTGCGGATGGCGCTGGAAATCGACGAGCGCAGCGAACGCTGGCGGGTGGCTCTGGGCGAGCGGATCGGTGCCGAAGTCAGACGAGTGGCCAATGGCCCGAACTGGAAGCTCGACCGGGCCGAGATTCGCTTCGGCGAAGGCAAGCCGAGCCTGGCTCGGCCGGGCATCTGGCTCAGCGGCACGCTGCCCGAGCTGGATCTCGATGCCTGGCTGGCGCTGGCCGGTGAAGGTGGGTCAGGCGGCGGTGCGGCCGCGTTTGCCGGCGCCGATCTGCGTATCGGCCGCCTGCTGTTCGGCAGCCATCGGCTTGACGAGGTCAAGGCCCAGGTCCAGGCGCAGGAGGAAGGCTGGCAGATCGATCTGGCCAGCCGGCAGGCCAGCGGCAACGCTCGCTGGCTGCCACAGGGGCGCGGTCGCCTCAATGCCCGGATGAGCCGCCTGGCTTTGCCGCTGCCGCAGCGCGATGTGGGCGTCGACGAGGCGGCCGCTGCCGACGAATGGAAACGCTGGCCGGCCGTCGATGCCCAGGTCGAGGAATTCCAATACCGCGACCATCCGCTTGGCCGTATCGATCTGCGGGCCAGACCGCTGACCGAAGGCTGGGCGATCGAGCATTTCGCTATCCGCAACAGCGACGGCCGCCTAACGCTCGACGGCACCTGGCGGCCGACGGTGGGCGATACCCGGATGAATATCGATATCGAATCGGACAATCTGGGCAAGCTGCTGGGCCGCTTCGGTTATCCCGAGACGGTGCGGCGGGGCAGCGGTCGCCTGGGCGGCGAAGTGAGCTGGCGCGGTTCGCCCCTGTCACCGCAGTTCCTGACCATGAACGGCCATCTCAAGCTGGTGGTCGAAAGCGGTCAGTTCGCCAAGGTCGATCCGGGCGTCGGGCGGCTGCTTGGCGTGCTGAGCCTGCAAGCGCTGCCACGGCGTATCTCGCTCGACTTTCGCGATATCTTCAGCGAGGGTTTTGCATTCGACCGCATCGAAGGCGATAGTAAAATCGTCGCCGGTATATTGAGCACCGACAATCTGACCATCGTCGGCCCGGCCGCGCAGATCCTGTTCCGTGGCCAGACCGATCTCGAGGCCGAAACCCAGGTCCTCCGGGTGCGGATCGTGCCCACCATCGGTGACAGTATCGCCGTCACGGCCGGGGTGGCCTTGGCCAATCCGGCCCTGGGGGTGGGCGCCTTCCTGTTGCAGCGTGCCCTCAAGGACCCGCTCGGACAACTGATCGCTTACGAATACGATATCTCCGGCCGCTGGGACGACCCCAAGATCGAACGGGTCGGCAGCCTGTTCCCAACCGCCGCCAAATAGCGCTGTCAACGTCGTCCAGAAAGGAAGCCTCATGTCCAGCCCCAGTTCCGTCCGCACCGCATCCCATGCGCCGCGCATCGCTGCCGTGCAGATGGCCTCCGGCATCGATATCCCGACCAATCTGCGCGAGGCCGAGGTGCTGATCGGCCGTGCTGCCGCCCAGGGGGCCAAGCTGGTCGCCCTGCCCGAGTATTTTGCGATCATGGGGATGTCCGACCGCGACAAGGTGGCGGTACGCGAAACCCCGGGCCAGGGTCCGATCCAGGATTTCCTTGCCACCACTGCCCGCCGTTACGGGGTGTGGCTGATCGGTGGCACGGTGCCGCTCTGGTGCGAGCAGCCCGATCTGGTCAAGAACAGTTGTCTGGTCTACGACGATCGCGGCAACCAGGTGGCGCGCTATGACAAGATTCATCTGTTCGGCTTTCAGATGGGGCAGGAATCCTACCGCGAGTCGGCCACCATCAGCCCTGGCGACAGCGTGGTGGTGTTCGATTCGCCGTTTGGCCGGATCGGTCTGGCGGTCTGCTACGACCTGCGCTTTCCCGAGCTGTTTCGCCATATGCCCGAGGTCGATCTGCTGGTGGTGCCGGCCGCCTTTACCGAAACCACCGGCCGTGCCCACTGGGAGACGCTGCTGCGGGCACGGGCCATCGAGAATCTGGCCTATGTGCTGGCCTCGGCCCAGGGTGGCCATCATCAGAACGGCCGTGAGACGCACGGCAACAGCATGATCATCGACCCGTGGGGCCAGGTGCTCGACCGGCTCGATCGTGGCTCGGGCGTGGTGGTGGCTGCGATCGATCGCGACTATCAGGCGACGCTGCGGCAAAGTCTGCCGGCGCTGGCGCATCGGGTGCTGTGATGGGCAACCGGCTGGCCCTGCTGTGTCTGGTATGCTGCGGCGGCCTGGCCGTCGCCGACCCGGCACGGTTCGGCTGCCAGCAACCGCTGTCGCTGGCGTATTTCCGCTTCGGCAGCCTGTACTACCTTGATCAGAATGATCAGCCAGCCGGCGTCGATGTCGAGCTGGCGCGTGAGCTGGAACAACGTTCCGGCTGTCGCCTGCGCGGCCGCGAGCTGTCGCGGGTGCTGATCTGGCAATTGCTCGAGAATGGCCAGCTCGATATGGCAACTGCCGGTTTGCCGACGCCCGAGCGGGAACGTTTCGGCCTGTTTCTGCCCTATCTGGTTTCCAGGAATCGTTTTCTGCTGCCCAACTCGCTGGCGGGCCGAATCGACTCGCCCGAGGCTTTCCTTGCCGACCGCTCGCTCCGGATGGGCGTGGTCAGAAGTTTCCGTCACGGTGCCGAATACGACCGTCTGATCGGCCGCCTGGCCACCGAAGGACGCATCGAGGAGGCGTCCGATATCGAAACCCTGTTCCGCTGGCTGCGGCTCAATCGCATCCAGGGCATGGTGGCGCATCCGCTGGTGGCGGGGCACTTGCTCAAACTCAATGGGCTCGATGGCCTGGTCGTGCAGTACGACTGGAACGGCAGTGAACCGCCGCTTCTGGGCGGCTGGATATTGTCGCGCCGCCGTTTCAATGCGGCGCAGCTCGCGGCCTGGTCGATGCTGTTTGACGGCATCCGCCAGGACGGCACGCTGGAAAAGATCTATCGCAACTATGTCTCTCCGCGCGAGGCGCGCGAGCTGACTCCCAAACCTTGACCCGACAAAGGAGGGCCGCGCCCGGCGCGGCCAAGCCCATGACTACAGCTCCCTCGCTTGCCGTGCCGCCGCTGGCTACGGCCGATGCCTATCTGCTTCAACCGTATTCGCTCGACCTGCCGGCGCTGGATCGGGTATTCGGCGAAATCATGACCCGTGATGTCGATTATGCCGATCTGTATTTCCAGTACAGCCGGTCCGAGGCGTGGAGCCTCGATGAAGGCATCGTCAAATCGGGCAGTTTCAATATCGACCAGGGGGTAGGGGTGCGGGCGATCAGCGGTGAGCGCACCGCGTTTGCCTACTCCGACGATATCGGTATGTCGGCGCTGCTCGAAGCGGCCCGCGCCACCCGCGCCATCGGCCGCCAAGGCGGCAGCGGCGTGGCGGCCCATCCGGCCCGCACCGAAGGGCGCGGCCTCTACCGCGATGTCGATCCGCTGGCCAGTCTCAGCCATACCGAAAAAGTGGCGCTGCTGGAGCGGCTCGAAGGCTTTGCCCGGGCGGCTGATCCACGGGTGATCCAGGTCATGGCCAGCCTGTCGGCCGAATATGAGGTGGTGTTCGTGGTGCGCCACGACGGCCGCCATGCGGCCGATGTGCGGCCGCTGGTGCGGGTGGGCATCCATGTGATCGTGGAGCAGGACGGCCGACGCGAGACCGGTCAGGTCGGCGGCGGAGGCCGTTTCGACTATGCCTATTTCACCGACGAGGTACTCAAGGACTACGCCAGCCAGGCGGTCCGGCAGGCCCTGATCAATCTCGATGCCCGGCCGGCCCCGGCCGGCGAGTTTACCGTGGTGCTCGGCAGCGGCTGGCCCGGCATCCTGCTGCACGAGGCCATCGGTCATGGCCTTGAAGGCGATTTCAACCGTAAAGGCAGCTCGGCCTTTGCCGGCATGGTGGGCGAGCGGGTGGCGGCCGCCGGCGTGACGGTGATCGACGACGGCACCATGCCCGACCGCCGTGGCTCGCTCAATGTCGATGACGAGGGAAATCCGACCCAACGCACCGTCTTGATCGAAGACGGCATCCTGCGCGGCTACCTGCAGGACAATCTGAACGCCCGCCTGATGGGCGTGGCCCCGACCGGCAACGGCCGACGCGAATCCTATGCCCATATCCCGATGCCGCGCATGACCAATACTGTGATGCTCAACGGCGACAAATCGCCCGACGAGATCATCGCTTCGATCAAGCGTGGCCTCTACGCGGTCAACTTCGGCGGCGGTCAGGTCGACATCACCTCGGGCAAATTCGTGTTCTCGGCGGCAGAAGCCTATTGGGTGGAAGACGGCAAGATCCAATATCCGGTCAAAGGTGCCACCCTGATCGGCAACGGCCCCGATGTGCTGACCCGGGTCGGCATGATCGGCAACGATATGGCACTCGACCCGGGCGTCGGTACCTGCGGCAAGGAAGGCCAGCATGTACCGGTCGGCGTCGGGCAACCGACCATCCGGATCGACGGTGGCCTGACCATCGGGGGCACGGCCTGATTCGAGGCTTGCCACAGCAATCGGCGTCGGAGCATCCCGATGCCAAGCCTGCTCTGCTAGCCTGACTCGCTGGTCTCCATTACTCCAGAAGCGCCGCCCTGCCAAAGGGCGGCGTTTTTTAAATTTAAGTGCCAAATGCTTGCAAGACAGGAAAATATATATAAAGAGAAACTAAATATTTTTACGAAATGCCTTGAGCGCCGCTAATCCCATATCGCCTCTGACGCAGCGTCCGGTCGCCGCCAGCAAGAGCGACCCTCAGCGCCAGAAACAGAAGCCATCCCTGCGTTGGGCGGCTCTGGACGCTCCTTATCCCATCCTCCCTGGTGACCATCTTCACCTCCATTTCCTCTTTGCGCGTTGCAGCAAAATCCCCAGCGGCGAGCAGGCGCGGAGATAGCCGTCCATCTGGACGGAATATTCTTGGAAAGCGGGGAGGCGAGCGAGGAGGGATAAGGAAGGTGGCGGTGGAGCGTGCGGAGTTGAGGAATTCTCCGCTAATTGTTTACCGGAGGATGTTGATTAAATGGTTGATTATTTTGAGGATATCGAGAGGAAGTCGGAGATTCTAATGGAGGGGGTTTGTGTGGGTGACTGGGGGGAAGGAAAATGGACCGCTTGATGAGGCTGGGAACGTGGCTTGCTTGGAGGACTGTCGAGCTGGGTGAAAAGCGGATTTTTTCGATTGATCTTTTTTGCCTTTGTCATAAAATTCGCCTGCTGCAATGCACAAACCATCCACAACACGGGATACAACATCGAATGCGAAGGTAGACCGAGGTTCACATCTGGAAAAGGAGTAGCGCCATGTCGTCGATCCCTCTGCTGAATCAATTGCGTGCCGAACACCGTCCGGCCATTCTGGCCCACCTGCTGCGGCTGGAGATGGAAGATCGGACCCAGCGTTTCGGCCAGCCAGTGGCCACCGAGATTGTGGAGCGCTATGTCGAACAGCTCGATTTCAGCCGTGATGCCCATTTCGGCATTCTGCACCGCGATCAGGACGGCTCGACCCAGCTTATCGGCCACACCCACCTCGGGATCGATGCGCGCGGTCTGTGTGGTGAGATCGGTGTCAGCGTCGAGCGTCCTTTCCAACGCCGTGGCCTTGCTACCCGGATGCTGACCCGGGCCATTGTTCATGCCCGCAATGTCGGTGTCCGTGAAATCGTGATGTACTTCCTGCCTTACAACACCAGTCTGATGGAATTGGCCCGTAGCCTGGGGATGAGCCTGTCTCTCGGCTCGGGTGAAGGAATGGCGCGGCTGGCCAATCTGAGCGCCAGCCCGGTCAGCATGGCCAGTGAATGGCTGGACCTGTGCAATGAGGTCGGCGAGCGCACCGTGGGCGAGCTGGCCCAGGTGGCCGGCTCCACCAGCGAGCAGATGCGCCGCCTGTTGGCCGGCCAATTGACGTAAACGTCAACTTGCTGGCGCCATCGTCGGCCCTGGCGTTATAGTGTTTCTTTATCGAACAACCGAGGAGACACGATGAGCGACCTGCTTCAGTTGGAGCGCCTGGGCCACACTGCCCTGATCACCATCCGTAATCCCCCCGCCAATACCTGGACCGAAACCAGCCTGCCGGCATTGAAGCAACTGGTCGAACAGCTCAACGACGACCTCGATGTTTATGCCCTGGTCCTGACCGGTGACGGCGCCAAATTCTTCAGTGCCGGTGCCGACCTCAATATCTTTGCCGACGGCGACAAGGCCCGTGGTCGCCGCATGATCGAACTGTTCGGCCAGGCTTTCGAAACCCTGGCCCAGTTCCGTGGTGTTTCGATTGCCACCATCAATGGCTATGCCATGGGCGGCGGCCTCGAGGCGGCGCTGGCCTGCGATATCCGTATTGCTGAAGAACAAGCCGTGATGGCGCTGCCCGAAGCCGCCGTCGGCCTGCTGCCCGGTGCCGGCGGTACCCAGAACCTGGCCTGGATGGTCGGCGAGGGCTGGGCCAAGAAGATGATTCTGTGCGGTGAACGGGTCGATGCACCGACGGCGCTGCGTATCGGTCTGGTCGAGGAAGTCGTGCCGACCGGCGAAGCCCGTCAGCGGGCCCTGGCACTGGCCGAACAAGTGGGCCGGCAAAGCCCTTCGGCGGTCAAGGCGTGCAAGAAGCTGATCGGTGCCGCCCGTCATCAGCCGATGTGGCAGGCGCTTTCGCAGGAGCGTGAAGCTTTCGCCGATCTGTTTGATACCGAGGATCAGAAAGAGGGCGTCCAGGCCTTCCTGGCCAAGCGTAAACCCGAGTGGAAGAACCGCTGAGCATTGCGTCCGGTTTTCCCGTCCTTCCCAGCGCGCGACGGCCTGTCCGTCGCGCCGATCTGTTCGATGCCGCCGATGACTGATCCCGTTCTGTTTTCCGTGTATCCGGCCGCCAATGGCCATCAGATTGCCGTCGCCACCCTCAATGCCGAAAAGTCGCTCAATGCGCTGAGCCTGCCGATGATCCGGGCCTTGGCGCCACAATTGCGCGCCTGGCGCGATGACCCTGCTGTTGCCTGCGTGCTGCTGCAAGGCGCGGGCGAGCGCGCTTTCTGTGCCGGTGGCGATGTGGTCGATATCCACAACGCCATCCGCGCCGGCAATCTGGCCCATTGCGATGATTTCTTCACCGAGGAATATGCGCTCGACCATCTGATCCACAGCTTCCCCAAGCCGCTGCTGGTATGGGGGCATGGCATCGTGATGGGCGGTGGTGTCGGTCTGATGGTGGGCGCCAGCCACCGTATCGTCACCGAGAAGTCGCGTATTGCCATGCCCGAAGTCACCATCGGGCTTTATCCCGATGTCGGCGGCTCGTGGTTCCTCAACCGCCTGCCCGGCCGACTCGGCATCTACCTGGGCCTCACCGGTGCCTCATTCAGCGCTTCCGACGCCCTCTATGTCGGCCTGGCCGACTTTGCGCTCCCCAGTGCTTTCCGCCTTGGCCTGATCGAAGCGCTACAGGCTGTGGCATGGCAAGGGCAGGGCGAGGCCGATCGCCGGCTGCTGTCGCACTATCTGCGCGATGCCAGCCGCCAGGCGGCGCTCGATCTGCCGCCGTCGCAGGTCCGTGCCCACTACGACACCATCGTGGCCCTGACCGACTACGATACGGTCGAAGAAATCGTCAAGGCGATCACCGACTATGCCGGTGACGACGAATGGCTGCGTGGTGGTGCCAAGAAACTGGCGGCCGGCTCGCCCACGTCGATGCATCTGATCGTCGAAGCACAGAAACGGGCGCGTCATCTGTCGCTCCGCGAAGTCTTCGAGATGGAATTGAACGTGTCGCGCCAGTGTTGCCGCCAGCATGACTTCGCCGAAGGCGTGCGTGCGCTGCTGGTGGATAAGGACAATGCGCCGCGCTGGCAGCCCGCCACGCTGGCCGGAGTTGACCCGGCCGTGATCGAAGCGCATTTCCATCAGCCGACGACTTGAGCGTTGCCCTGCTTGCAGAAAGCTCCAGGCCGGTTCCGATGAACCGGCTTTTTTGCGTCCTCGACAGGTTCTGGCGCATTTCGGCAAATATCGCCCTGCATTTCCTGGCTTATCTGTCTATGAGTGGCTGGCTGTTCTTCTATGCGCTGAGCAATGCCGCCGATGAGGAAATGGCCTGGCGTCTCGTCATGGCCGCGGCTGGCAGCGCGATATTGATGGCGATGCTTGCCCTGATCATTTCCGGCAAACAAAAGCGCCGTCCTGGGCCGGACGGCGCATCAGAGCATTTTCAGCCAATTCGGAGTCAGTGGGTGCGGACTTCAAGGCACAGGCGTATCGCCCCCCGGTCTGGCGGCGACGCCGACTCAAAGCGAAATGCGCCAAAGCTGCACAGCTCAATCGTATTTGCCCGCTTGCAGATCGGCTTCCATCTTGGCGTATTCGCCGCTCTTGCGCAGTTGGCGCAAGCCTTCGTTGAAGCGTTCCAGCATCTGTTCGTTGCCGGCGACCTTGCGTGACAGCATCAGGCGATAGTCGATCTTGTCGGCGACCTTGCTGGCGTGGCCGATACGGGCGCGTTCGGCGTCGCTGAACTGCTTGCCGCGCAGGGTTTGATAGCCGACGGTTCTGATCATCGGCAGGAAATCGATCCGACCGGCCAGCAGCATCTTCATGGCCGCTTCGACATTGGGAACCGATTGGTTACGAATAATGCCGCTCTTGATCGGGGCTTCCCACATGCCGAGCTTGGAGCCGAGCGGCGTGGCAATCGATTTGCCGCGCAGGTCGGAGACATCGTTCCAGCTCAAAGGCTTTTCTTTGAGATGGAACAGTACTTCCTCGTCGGTAATCACTGGCTCGCTGAACAGGGCAAAGGGCTCGCGCTCGGGCGAGCGCGACCAGACGACAGAGCCGGCGATTTCCCCGTTCTGCACCATCGACAGCGCACGAGCCCAGGGATAGAACTCGTAACGCACCTTGACGCCGACCTTGTCAAATGCCGCCGTGACCACATGCGAGGCAAAACCGTTATGCGGCGCTTTCTCCGCCAGATAAGGCGCCCATTCGCCATTGGCCAGCCGTATCTCGGCCGCCTGGACCAGGGCCAGCGTCGCGGCCAGCAGACAAAGAATGGAACGCGATAAGGCACGGAACATAGTCATCTCCCAGGCAGGTTTCGACGAACCGGTACCGGGATGGCACCGCCGCCGCTAGCTTGGTGATAGAACAAACCACTTGGCTGTACCAGCCGCAAGCGGCCGCTTCTTGGTCCCGTCCGGAACCATGCCTTGCCGCACACCCTGGCGCAGCGGCAGTCAACGAGCCTCTTCTTGAATGCGGCGATACGGGACGATAGGGTTTGCTCGGCGTCCGGCGCAGCCCAGCTAAGGCTGTCGGCGCAAAGCGGACGCGGCGCACCGGCGTGGTGATCGGTCGTGACTGTGGTGGCGTCCGGGTAGGGGTAGGTAAATTGCAGGAATTTGTCTAAATTAGATATTTCTGGCTCTGTGTCTTGCAGTTGTATTTCCTAAAATTTTCTATTTATTGACTTCCTTTTGCAGCGTCGCGCTTTGGCTGGCCGGTGCCGCTGCGCTGGTGCGAGGGCGGAACTCTGATGGCATTTTCTCCAGCTCGTCGGCAGGCAACGGGCGCGAGAACAGAAAGCCCTGGATGGTTTCGCAGCCCATCTGCGCCAGCAGGTCGAACTGTTCCTGGGTTTCCACCCCTTCGGCGATCACCTCGAGCTGGAGATGATGGGCCAGCTCGATGATGGCGTAGGCAATCGCCTGATCGCGTGGCGAACTTTGCAGATTGGCCACGAACAGCCGGTCCATCTTGATGGCATCGACCTCCAACTGTTTCAGATAGGCGAGCGAGGAATAGCCGGTTCCGAAATCATCCATGGCGATTCGCACCCCAAGGGCGCGCAGATCGCGGATGACCTGGCAACTGAATTCGATATCGTGGATCAGCGCACTTTCGGTGACTTCGAGTTCGATACAGCGCGCCGGCAGCTCGATACTGGCCAGCAACGCTGCCATATAGTCGACCAGCCGATGGTCGGCAAACTGGCGTGCCGTCAGATTGATCGCCACCGTCACTTCGGGCGCCAGACGGTTTTGCCAGGCATGGCGTTGGCGGCAGGCTTGTTCGAGTATCCAGTCGCTGACCTCGATGATCAGACCGGTTTCCTCAAGCAGTGGAATGAACACCCCCGGCATGATCAGCCCGGCACTCGGGTGACGCCAGCGCAGCAGTGCTTCGAGCCCGATCAGACGGCCATCGCTGACCCGAATCTGCGGCTGGTAATGCAGCATGAATTGCTGGGTGCGCACTGCTTCGCACAGGCTTTCTTCGAGCATCATGCGGGCGCGGACCCGGCCGTTCATTTCGGAAGTGAAATAGCGGTACTGATTGCGACCTTCGCGCTTGGCCTGGTACATCGCGGTATCGGCCGCCTGCATCAGCAGCTCGGGCGTGGCCCCGCAGGCCGGATAGGTGGCGATGCCGATCGAGGCGCCGAGTAAGACGAGCGTATCGCCGATCGGGTAGGGGTCGCGCTGGGCCATGATGATCTTGTCGGCCACGAAGGACGCCTGGGTTTCGTCTTCGAGTTCATCGAGCAGCACCAGGAATTCATCGCCGCCGACCCGGGCGCAGACATCGTATTTGCGCACCATTTTCTTCAAGCGCAGTGCAAATTCGCGCAACAGCTGGTCGCCGGCCTGGTGGCCATAGGTATCGTTGATCCGCTTGAAACCATCGAGGTCGAGATAGAGCAGCCCCAGCAGCGCCCCACCGCGCGCCGCCCGGGCCACGGCCGCTCCGGCGATCTGGAAGAAACCGACCCGGTTGTAGAACTGGGTCAGCGGATCGGTCACCGCCTGCTGGCGCAGTCGCTGCTCCAGATGCTTGATCTGGCTGATGTCCTGGAAGGCCACCACCATGCCTTCATGCGGCGCCTGTAGCACGGCGCAACTGAGCTGCACCGGCAGGATAATGCCGCTCGGTGACACCAGCGTGGCTTCGAGCGGCGTGGTGGGGCTGTGCAGGGCATGGCTTTGCAGGCGCTCGAAGTCGAGCCGGTCGTCATGGTCGCTCGACGGCACCCGCACCAGCGCCGAGAAGTCATAGCCGATCAACTGCTGCTCGGGCGCATTGAGCAGCCGGCGCGCCGAGGGGTTGGTGTAGAGAATCACACACTCGTTCGACACCACCAGGATGCCCTCGGCCGTGGTGTTCAGAATCGCCGAGTAATAAGCACGCGCCTCGTTGAGCTCGATATTGAATTTTTCCAGCTTGACCCGGGTCGCGTGCATCTCCAGGAATTTCTCTACCTTGGCGCACAGCGTGTGGATATTGAGCGGCTTGGTCAGATAGTCGGTAGCGCCTGCGGCATAACCGCGCTCGATCGAGGCGGGGTCATCCATCTGGGCGGTCAGGAACAGAATGGGCACTTCGCTGGTACGGCGGTTGGAGCGGATATGTCGCGCCACTTCAAAGCCGTCCATGCCGGGCATATGGACATCGAGCAATACCAGCGCCACCGGCTTTTGCAGCAGCACCTCCAGCGCCGCCTCACCTGATGTCACCGAGATCAGATTGCAGTCGGTGTCTCCCAGTACCGCTTCGAGGCTGAGCAGATTGGCCGGTATATCGTCGACCAGCAGCAGCGTCGGTCGGTCGCTGTTGTCGTGCATAGTCGGGCTACTCCTTCGGTGTCTTGTCCAGCCAATGCGACAGTGCCTGGGCCAGTTTGCTGCTGGTGACCGGCTTCGAGACATAGTCGTCGGCGCCGGCGGCCAGGCATTTGTCATGGTCTCCGCTCATTGCCCGGGCGGTCAGGGCAATGATTGGCGTCTCCAACCGCATCTGTTGCTTCAGGATGCGGATCGCTTCGTAGCCGTCCATGATCGGCATGGAAATATCCATCAGGATCAGCGCATAGTCGCCCGTCTGGGCCAATTCGACGCCCTCGCGACCGTTATGTGCCAGATCAACAGCAAAGCCCATTCCTTCGAGCAACAGGCTCAGCGCATAACAGTTGCGCTCATCGTCATCGACCAGCAGCAGCCGGCGCAAGGGTTCATTGCAGGGCTCGGCGGGTGGGGTCTGCAATTGCAGGATCAGCTCGCGCAGCGCCTGCACCAGCGCTTCGCGTCGGCTATCGGTCTTGCCGACCAGTCGTACTTGGTGGCGGGCCAGAATGGCGCTCTGTTCCGGATCGGGATCGAGGTTGGTGTGCAGAATGATCCGGCTTGCTGCCAAAGGCCGGATACGGTCGAGCCGGTCGAGCAGCTCGATGCCCGAGCCGTCGGGCAATTTGGCATCGATCACCAGCAGATCGAAATGCTGCGCCCGATAAAGGCCGATGGCTTCGGTCATGGTGGCGCAGCCACGGCTGTGCAGGCCCAGGGTCTTGGCACGGGTCAGGTATTCGTCGCGCTCGACCGGGTCGTCTTCGACCAGCAACAGGGCGAGCTTGGTGGCCGGATAGCCGCTGGCGATCTGGCGGAACAGCGCCGACAGATCGCTGGCTGCCACCGGCTTGACCAGATAGCTGGCGGCATGGCTTTCCCAGTTCACATCGGGCGTGACGCAGGACAGGATATGCACCGGCGGCCGCCGCTCGGGGGGCTGCTGGTTGATCTTGTAGAGAATGTGCCAGCCGCTGATATCGGGCAGCAGCAGATCGAGCAGCACGGCCAGGAACTGGCGCTCCTGCAATTGATGCAAGGCACTCTGGCCATCGCTGCAGACGACCGGGACCAGGCCGAACTGTTCGGCGTTATCGCGCAGAATCTCGGCGAACTGCGGGTTGTCCTCGACAATCAGCACCTCGCGCCGCTCGGGCGGGGCCAGCTCGTGCGGCCTCGACGAAGCGGTGCCGCGTGGCGTGGACGGGGCGGCGGTGTCGTCCTGTTCCTGGCTGGGCAGATAGAGGGTAAACAGGCTGCCCACCCCCATCTGACTGTTGACCGTAATCGCCCCGCCCAGCAGTTCGGCCAGCTGGCGGCAGATGGTGAGCCCCAGGCCGGTACCGCCGAAACGGCGGCTGGTGGAGCCATCGATCTGCTGGAATGCCTCGAAGATCAGCGCCTGCTTGTCGGCCGGAATGCCGATGCCGGTATCGCTGACCCGGAAAGCCAGCGAGGCGTTGTCCGGCACCTGCGGCGGCTTGGCCGGTTCGGCCCGGGTGATATCGAGCCGGACCGAGCCCTGTTCGGTGAACTTGAGCGCATTGGCCAGCAGATTCTTGAGGATCTGCGACAGCCGCTGCGGATCGCTATGGATCAGCCGGGGTACGTTGGACGCCACATTGCAGTGCAGCTCGATCCCCTTGGTCTGCGCCTGCGGCCGGAAGGTATCGCACAGATCGCTGACCAACTGGCCCAGGTCGATCAGCTCGGGCACCACTCGCATCAGGCCAGCCTCGACCTTGGACAGGTCGAGGATGTCGTTGATCAGTTGGGTCAGATCGGTGCCCGAGCGGTTGATCAGATCGGCATGCATCACCTGGCGCTCGTCGAGATTGCCCTTGCGGTTATTGCGCAGCTGTTCGCTCAGAATCAGGATGCTGTTGAGCGGCGTGCGCAGCTCATGCGACATATTGGCCAGGAATTCCGATTTGTAGCGGCTGGCCTGGCTCAGTTGCTCGGCCTGTTCGCGCAGATGCTGTTCAGTCTGCTTGCGCAGGCTGATATCGACCACCGCCGCCTGGATCAGCGTTTCATTGCCAACCACGATGGGCGACAGGCCGACTTCGACCGGAATCGCCCGCCCGGTCTTGTGACGGGCGTACAGATCGCGGTTCTTGCCCATCCGGCGCGAAGTCGGGGTGCGCACATAGTCCGAACGCAGCCGGGCATGGCCTTCCTGATCGAGTTCGTTCATCAGCATCTCGATCGGCTGGCCCAGCATTTCGGTGCGCGCATAACCGAACAGGTCTTCGCTCTGGCCATTGACCAGCACGATACGGCCCTGGGTATTGACCAGGAGGATGGCCGTGGGCGACGCCTCCACCAGCATGCGGAACCGGGTCTCGGCGGCATGGCGTTCGGTCAGGTCGATCAGCGCGGCCAGCATGGTGCCATCCGGGCCGATGCTGATCTCGACCGGGGCGTTGCTGCCATCCTTGCGCCGCAGCATCTGATCGGTATGGTTGATATGACGAAAACCCGGCAGGGCCGGGTCAGGACGGTCGGGCAGCAGACTGGCGAAAATCTGGTCGCTCAGTTCGGCATTGCTGTAGCCGGTGAGCTGCTCGGCCGGGCGGTTGGCCATACGGATACGGCCGCGCTCGTCGAGCAATAGCATCGGATTGGGAGCGTAATCGACCAGATTGGCCAATGAAAACGGCGCCGTGGCAGGGTCCGTTGTGGCAACCGGCCGGGCCGGCGGCAGCCAGCGGCGTAACAGCAGCAATACCTGTAGGACCAGGATGCCGAGCAGCGGACCTACCAAGCGGGTCGACTGCGATACGGCTATCCATAACACCAAAGCCAGGCTGACCAAGCCCAGCGCCAGCGCCGGTCCGGGGCCGGACGGCGCAAAGAAGCGGCGCCAGGCGGCGAACAGGGTGGACATCTTTCCCCCTCCTTTTCCGTCACCGCGCGGGGAACGCGGTAGTGGCATAGCCTTGACTGGGAGACAAGGAATGCGACTGGGTGGAATGAAAAGCTGCGTCTGTATTCGACGCTTTGATCAATCTTAGTGTATTTGCCCGGCTCTGCCGGCTTATCAAGACGGCCGGACTATAGTGAAGCAGTGGCACGGCAACGCAGGAGGAGGGGCGTGATTCGACAACAAGGTTTTCGGGCCCTGGCTGTCGTCTGGCTGAGCGCTGCTGCGCTCGCCGCTGAATTCACGGTCGGCGTCGAAGATATCGATTACTTCCCCATTTTCAGCGTCAGCGGGCCCGAACAGCGCTACGTCGGTTACGCCCGCGATGTGCTCGACCGTTTCGCCGCCCAGCATGGTCACCGCTTCGTCTATCGACCGTTGCCGGTCAAGCGGCTCTATCGTGAATATTGGCAGGGTCGCTTCGATCTGGTGTTTCCCGACAGCCCGCGCTGGAACAGCGACACCAAGCGCCAACAGGGCCTGGAACTCCATTACTCGGCGCCCTTGCTGGTGTTCCAGAATGTGATCCTGGTCAAACCCGAGCGGCTGGGCCGCGGCCGCGAATCGGTGCAGGTACTTGGGGTGATCCGCGGCTTCACGCCGTGGAAGTTCCAGGACGACATCACCGCCGGCCGTATCCGGGTCGAAGAGGCGCAAGGGGCGCGCGAGCTGCTCAAAATGGCCATGCTGGACCGGGTCGATGCAGTCGATATGGCCTGGCAGGTCGCCAACCACCATCTCAGGGCATTGAAGGCCGAGGGGGCGCTGGTGCCGGACCCTGGCCTGCTCGATATCCAGGACAGTCACTACTATCTGTCCAGTCGGCGCCATCCTGAACTGATCCGCCAGTTCGACCAGTTTTTAAGCCGCAACGCCAATGAAATCGCCGCCTTGCGGCGTCGCTACGGTCTCTAACTTCCTAAAAAAACAGGAAAATCTTCTGCAAGACAGAAGTTGGTGAATAAGTTGTTTTGAAAAACCTTTCGCCGGACTGTCTAAGCGCCCTGGTACTAGGGAAACCCCGCTATTGCCGCTGAGGTGGCCGGCTGGCCATAATCGGCCCGCTGCCGGGCTGATCCCGCCCGGTTCGTCCAATCAGGAGAGAGACAATATGCAACGCCCCATGCTGACCCGTCTGAGCCTTGTCGTCGCAGCCGCTTTTGCGCTGGCCGCCTGTGGTGAGAAGAAGGCCGACAGTCCGGAGCCGTCCGCTGCACCCGCTGAGGCTGCCGGTCAGGCGCAAACGGTCAAGCTCGGCTTTGCCGCCCCGCTGACCGGTCCGCAGGCCCATCTGGGCAAGGACTACCAGAATGGCGTGATGATGGCGATCGAAGACGCCAACGCCGAGAAACCCACCATTGGCGGCAAGCCGGTCAAGTTCGAGCTGGTGGCTGAAGACGACCAGGCCGACCCCAAGGTCGCCACCCAGATCGCCCAGAAGCTGGTCGATCAGAAAATTGCCGGGATGATCGGCCACTTCAACTCGGGCACCTCGATTCCCGCTTCCAAGATCTACCACGAAGCCCGTCTGCCGCAGATCGCCATGGCCACGGCCCCGGCCTTCACCGATCAGAAGTACGACACCACCTTCCGCTCGATGACCTCGGACACCCAGCAAGGCGCCGTGGTCGGCAAGTTTGCGGTGGAGAAGCTGGGCGCCAAGAAAATCGCCATCATCGATGACCGCACCGCCTACGGCCAAGGTCTGGCCGATGAATTCGAGAAGGCCGCCAAGGCCGCCGGCGCCGAGATCGTGCGTCGTGAGTTCACCAACGACAAGGCCACCGATTTCACCGCCATCCTGACCGGTCTCAAAGCGGCCAGCTTTGATGCGCTGTTCTACGGCGGCGCCGACGCCCAGGCCGCACCGATGGTCAAGCAGATGAAGCGGCTCGGCATCAAGGCGCCGCTGCTGTCGGGCGAAATGACCCGTACCCCGACCTTCCTCAAGCTCGCCGGCACCGATGCCGAAGGCACCATTGCCTCGCTGGCCGGCCTGCCGCTCGACAAGATGCCCAAGGGCAAAGAGTTCGAGACCCGCTTCAAGGCCAAATTCGGCCAGATGGAAATCTACTCGCCCTATGGCTACGACGCCGTGCGCACCATGATCGCGGCCATGAAGCAGGCCGATTCGGTCGAGCCGGCCAAGTATCTGCCGGTGCTGGCCAAGATCGAATACGCCGGCGTCACTTCCAACAAGATCGCCTACGATGCCCGCGGCGACCTGCGTGACGGTGGCATCACCGTCTATAAGGTCGAAGGCGGTGACTGGAAGGTGATGGAAACCATCGGCGGTCAATAAACGTTTTCCGCAGTTGGATCGAGAAATGGCTGGAAGGCAGATTCCAGCCATTTTTCTTTTTATATCCCTATTTATCTTGCAGTGGGTTTGCTGATTATTTTATTTTTTTGTGCTGAAACCTCTGTCCGGTCTTAGGGTGCGGTGCCCGAGCGCAGCAGGACGCCAGCTCGGCTGTGGCGGGGGCAGTTGGAGGCTGGGCGGAATTCACCCTCCATTTGGAGGATGGGCCGGGACACAGTAGCCGCGCTACAGTGCGGGCGCGGTCTCTTCCAACTATCTGCACGGCGGAGGTGTTTTGATGATAAGTACAAGAAGCCACTTGATCCCCCTGAACCGGAAACTGGTCGATCAGGCCAGACAGTGGATCAACCACCCCAGCCAGTCGATGCCGCAGATACTCAAGGCATTGGGGGCCGATGAGCAGGTGCAGCGTCTGGCGACTCCTATCGGCGACCTGCCGCGCGAGGCAATGCCCGAATTGAGTCTGCCCCTGCTCGATGCCGGGCGACAGATTCAGACTGACGATGCCGGCTGGAGCTGGGATGCCGTGGTCGGCAACTCGGTCCGGCTCGATATCGATCTGCTCGACGAGGCGCAACAAAGGCAGCTGGGCATCGAACCGGCGTTGGATCATCTGCTGCTGTGCTACGGCGCGGCACTCGAACTCAAGGCGTCGCTGACGGGTACTCAGCAGATCGGCGCCTGGGGCAGTGTCGAGCCCAAGGCAGGCGCTAATGGCAATGCCCGGATCGACTGGTTTATCGAGGGTTCCAAAGGGGATAGGCTGATTGAGGCCATCACCGATGCCAGCGAATACTGGCTGCTGCCGACCGATTTGCAGGGATTGCTCGAGCGGGTGGGCGACAACCGCTTCCGTGGGCTGTCGATGAGCATGCAGGGGGATCTGTACGTCAGTCTGGCCGCCGGTGCCGCTGCCAGCGCGGCTGGCTGGACCTATGGGCTTGACGGAGACAAGGCACAGCTTGGCCTGTCGCTCTCCGCACGGGCCGAGGCCCGTTTGCAGCTGGCCGGCGACTACCGCTTGCGGGTTCAGCCTGAGCTGCATCATGGCATCAAGGGGCTGCGGGTGGTGCTCAACCTTGGCAGCGGCCATAGCGGCGATTTTTCGCTGAAGCTCAATGCAGGGCTGGATCTGTCCGGTCTCACCGACAGCGCCGAGCAGGTATTGCGCGCCGCCTGGCCGGCGGCCCAGGGAGCGCGGCTCGATTCATTGACCCGGCCCGGTCAGGGCGTGCGTGATCTGTTACGTCAGCGTCTGCTCCAGGAGATCGACAGCGACCGACTGAAGGATCTGGTGACGCTGCTGATTGGTGGCCACAGCACCTGGGAGCAGCGCGAACAGCTGGTGACACGGCTGACCGATACCTTGGCCGATGAGTTGGACCAGGCGCTCGGTGGTCTGGCCAATGGTTCAGCCGATCCGGATGGCTTGACCGAGCGGCTGACCCGACGCTTGCTCGACAAGGCGGCGGGTAAGCTCAAAGAGACGCTGAGCGCCCGATTGCGGCCGCTGGTCAGCGAAGCGATAAACGAGGCCGGCGAGCGTCTGGGGCAGGCCATGGACAAGCTGGCGCGCAATCTGGAAGAGGAGGGGCCGGCACGGAAACAGTTACTGGCTTCGCTGGGCGAGTTGGGTGCCCGGTTGAGCCCGATGCCACCGCAGGCAGCAGCGGCCTGGGAAGCGCCGATCAGGCAGGAGCTGGCCCGCTATGCCGCCAGCCGTGAGGAACTGATCGAGTCACTGACCATTGCCCAGCGCGCCAAGCTCAAGCTGGCGCTGGGCCTGGAATGGCAATCGAGTCGCTATGCCGGGCAGATGCTCAGTATCTGGTTCGCCCCGGGCATGGCCTGCCATGAAGCCAGACAGCTCTATCTCGCCCTGTGCGGTGGCCGGCTGGCCTTGCTCGATGATCTGCTCCGCCAGGCCGAAGCCGCTGGTGCCGTGCAGGATGCCGACGGCTGGCTATTGGCCGGTTTCCGCCGAATGAGCCAGGCCCGGATCGGTATCGACCTGCTCGGTTTCTCGTTTGAAAACAGTCAGCTGCTGCTGACCGACGCCCACCTTCAGGCCGACCGTGCCGGCCGCCTGCTGGTGGCAAAGGCCCAGGCCCAGGCGCAGACCACGGTGAACAATCCCTGGAAACATCGCTGTGTCCAGCTTGGGGTGGTCGCTGACCTGAGCCGGCACCCCGAGAGCGGCACTCCCACCCTGTCGCTGGAACTGCTGGGTGCCTTTACCGCCGCCGGAGAAAAGACCGATCGCCGCTCGGTACAGCATCTGCTCGACCAACTGGCGGGCGCGATGGGTGTGCATAACCGGCTCGATCTGCGCATGTTGCTGGCTATTCCGGACGACCAGGAGATGGGAGCCAAACATTTCTGGCGCGACCTGGCGCTGGTATTGCCGCTGGAGCTGTCCGCGACTCAGTGGGAACGCTTCTGTGCCCATTCCTCCCCAGTCATCCAGGCCACTTTCCTTAAATACGGCCGACGCTGTCTCGATCTGTACTATGCCGACAGAAAGCCCTTTGCCCACGAGTCTCCGACAGCCGTGATCCACCAGCATGCCGAAGTGGCACTGGCGGGCATCGCTGATATGGCGGCACTCGATGAGACCGGCCGTTTACTGCGTTATCTCTCGCTCTATCCCGACCATTACGTCAGTGTCGCCGATCCCGATCTGTCACTGGCTGCCCGGGTGGGCTTTCCCGATGTGGTGGCAAGCGGCGGCTACCATATCGACGAGAATCTGCGCTTTGGTGTCGTGCACCGGCTGGCCGTCGTGGTGCGCAGCGGCGACAAGCTGGCGCAGGCTTCCCGGGCGCTACAGCAGGCGCTCGATCCGACCCGGGCCCACGACCGGCCCGAAGCGTTGCTCAGGCAGCTTGAGCCGCATTTGAAAAACATGCGCAATGCCTTGGCGGCGGTGGCCGTGGCCAGCCAGACCTTCACGGCCAAGGGGCTGCTGGGGGCGGCTGATGAAGGGCTGTCCTGGCCATTCACCACTTTCATCCTGGCCATGGCGGAACTGACCGGCATGCCAGTACCGCCCGGCTTCCTGCCGATCGCCATCTGGCCGGGGCGGCCTGAAGTGATGTTGACCTTGCGCGAGAACGGGTAGGCAGGTTGATTGGCTTCGGCCTGACGCCCGGTGTCCGTGTCCCGACCCGCTGACGCCGGAGCTACTGCCATCGCTGGGGAACGCTGTCGATTCCACTGACAAGACGAATCGATGAGCTGTGTTGAAGGCGGATGAAACCTGGCTGTCCGGGTCCGGCGACCAGAACGCCTGGGTGTTTGCTCAAACGATCGACAGGGCGATAGATTTAATCGGCGTTGACGGTTAGAATCCGCCCAGTCTTAGGGGAGTAGCCGTTCCGCCACCCTGGCGGAAACCCGCGTCAACATACTTGGTCCACCGGCCATGGCGCGTGTAGTGGTCGGCCTGCTTGCAGTGCAAGCTGATGGGCCGTCCAACCTGGCAAGACCTTTGACTTTGTCCGACCGGCATGGGGCCGCGGCGGGTGAAGTCATAGGTATATGCCGGCCCCGGGATGTTCTACTCGATGTGGTTCGAAGCCTTCTCCGTCTCCACCGGCATCGTCGCTCTCGCTGAAATCGGCGATAAAACCCAACTGTTGGCGCTGCTGCTTGCTGCCCGCTTTAAAAAGCCCTGGCCCATCGTTGGCGGCATTTTCGCGGCCACCGTGGTCAATCACGCCCTGGCCGGTGCAGTCGGTGCCTGGCTGCTGACCCTGATCGGCCCGACCGGCCTGCGCTGGGGACTGGGCTTGTCGTTTCTGGCGATGGCCTGCTGGATGCTGATTCCCGACAAGCTCGATGAGGAAGACACCCGTCTGCGCGACGGCGCCGGCGTGTTCCTAGCCACGCTGATTGCCTTCTTCCTCGCCGAAATGGGCGACAAGACCCAGATCGCAACGGTGATGCTGGCCGCCAAATACCCTCTGCTGTGGCCGGTGGTATTGGGTACGACTCTGGGGATGATGCTGGCCAATGCACCGGTAGTCTGGTTCGGCGAACGCGCTGCGCGTTTCCTGCCGACCCGGCTGGTGCACGGCATCGCGGCTTTGCTGTTTGCAGCACTGGGTGTACTGGCGCTGCTGGGCATCGGGATGCCATAAGTACAAAACCTGTTCTGCTTGTCCGCTTCGCTGGGCAAAGCGATAGCCAGCAAAAAAGCCCTGTCCACCGAATGGACAGGGCTTTTTGATTGGGTGGCAACGGCTCAGTTGGACGCTGTCGGAACGCTTTCGATGGGGGGCTGCGGCGTCCTGCGCTCCCGCGAAGCTGCCAGCGAGCGCAGCGAGAAGAAGATGGAGACATATACCACCGTCTGTATCAAGGTGCGCACGGGATAGGCTTCCAGGTAGCCCGTGAAGAGACTGCCCAGCGGCAACAGCAGAAAGCACCAGGCGCACAGGCGCAATATGCCTGGCCCGATGAGTCCTTGCTGGGGCCGCCAATTGAAGATCATGCGAGCGCAGCACAGCAGCAGCCAGAGGCTGGCGATGATCATCACCAGGCTGACCAGGGGCACCAGGAGGGGAGCCTGAGGATTGCGGGTGAACAAGCCGACGATCGAGCCGAGCAGGCAGAGCAGCGTGAACAGGGCCAGCAACAGGCCGACAGGGATTTGGACCCAGCGCGGCAGTGTCGGTACTGCGCCATCGCCCTTGTTCTCGAGACCAGCCGCTTGCACGGTCTCAGTGGGTTTGAAGGGGGAGTTACTCATAAAATGTCTTAAAAATTTTCTATTTCTTTGTAAGTTAATATGGGTCTTGCATTGATTTGGCTAAATATTTTCTATCTGACATCCCAAGACAATCTGCGACTGACTTCCAAGGCCCGATACAGCAAATTCGCCCGATCTACACTGCCGTCACGCCGGGGCCAGCGCAGCATGGCGGCGGCCAACTGGTTGAAGGCAATACTGGCTTCGGCCTGCGGAAACGCCCGCGTCACCGGCTCGCCCAGTCGGTCGGCCCGGCCCAGCAATTCGTCTTCGGGGACAAAACCCATCAGGCGCAGCCGCACATCCATATAGCGGCGCGCCACTTCCTTGACCCGGCGAAACAGCGCCATGGCGGTTTCCAGCGTGCGTACCCGGTTGGCGAGCACCCAGAAGTCGCGCCGGCCGAATTCCACATGGAGCCGCTTGACCGTGGCGTAGGCGTCGGTAATCGACTCGCCCGACGGCGTAATCGCAATCACCACTTCATCCGCCGCCAGCGCCAGCCCCGGTGCGCTGTCGGCCACGATGGGACGAGCGTCGATCAGCACCCAGTCGATTCGGGCGCTGAGCGAATCGTATTCGTCGGCCAGCTGGTCGGCCCGGCCCGGTGGCAGATCGACGGCCAGATGGGACGGAATATGCAGCGGCATCAGCTCGAAACCGGGCGCTTGCAGAATCAGTTCGTCGAGCCGGATTTCGCGCGCCGCTGCATGATGAAAAGCGTAGCGCTGACGCAGTTGCAGCCGGTTGATGGCGTTATGGCGCGATTCATCCTCGTCGAGCAGCAGGACGCGCCGATCCTGTGCAGCCAGAGCGGTGGCCAGATTGACCGACAGGGTGGTGATACCGGTCTGTCCGCCGCCACTGACTGCCACGGTACGGCCGCCTGCGCTGCCGACCAGTCGGCGCAGGCTGGCGGCCTGGTCGGACGTAACCGTGCTGACATAGTTGTCGAATCGGGTGGTCATAAGGTCAGTTCTGCTCGCGCCACGAGAAATCCAGCGTCGGTTCGACCCGGGCGCCGAGGAACAGCGGGTATTCCTCGCTCTTCAAGCGGTAGGCCGGCGCCTCGGGCGGGGTCTTGAATACTCGGTCGATCAGGTAGAGGCTGGAGGCGATATGCAAATCCTCCGGTACCCGCTGGCCATTGGTGATGTAGTAGAGCGGCAGCTTGTAGCGCACGATCACATCGAGCCCGGCGCCAAGGCTGAAGGCTTCGTCGATCTTGGTGAAGATGCAGCCGGTCAGGCCGCCGCCGTGGTAGCGCCGTACCACATCATCGAGCGTGGTGCCCTGGGCATTGGCCGACAGCAGCAGCAAGCGGCGCACCGGCTGGGCATGGGTAGACAGCAGGGCGATCTGTTCGGCTACCCGCTGGTCGCGCTGGCCCATGCCGACCGTATCGAGCAGCACCAGATGGCGGTTGCGCAGGTCGGCCAGCGTCTGATGCAGGTCTTTTTCGTCGGTGACGGCATAAACCGGCACACCGAGAATCTTGCCGTAGATACGCAACTGGTCCTGTGCGCCGATCCGGTAGCCATCGGTGGTCACCAGCGCCACCTTGGCCGCGCCATGCTTGAGGGTGGCACGGGCGGCGAGCTTGGCGACCGTGGTGGTCTTGCCGACACCGGTCGGGCCGACCAGCGCGTAGACGCCGCCCGCCTCGATGATGTCGGCCCCCGGCCCCACAGTGGGCAGATTGTGCTGCAAGGCCGTCCGTGCCCATTTCATGCCGCGCTCGGTCGAGTAGTTGGCCGGCATGTGTTCGACGATCTGCCGGCTCAGCGCCGGGCTGAAACCGACCGACAGCAGACGCCGCAGTACTTCGAGCCGCTCGGGGTCCTGACGCTTCAGCTCATTCCAGGCCAGACCCGCCAGCTGACCTTCGAGCAGGCTGCGCAGCATGCGGATTTCCTGCGAAATATCCTCGATATCGTGCGAGATGCCTTCAAGCTTGGGTTCGAGCTTGGGCTCGACCCGGCCATGCGGTTCCGCTGCCGCGACCGGCTGCACGGTCGGCTGCGGCATGGCGGCGACCGGCTCCAGCGGACGTGGCGCATGGGGGCGCGGCGGCGCAGCTTCGAGCGGGACGGTCAGGGTTGGTTCAACCCGTAGCTGCGAGGGCGGCGGCGGAGGTGGTTCGTCGAAGATCGGCTCGGGCCGTTGGCGCGGCGCCAGGACCGGTTCGGGACGCGGCGGCTCGACCGGGGCGCGTGGTTCGATCCGTGCCGTGACCGGCGGCTGGCTCGGGCGCAGCGGCGGCAGTTCGGCTGGTCCCAGCTCGTCGTCGTCGCTGAGTTCGGGCGGCAGCGCGTAGGTGCGCTGTAGCACCTTGCTGAACGAAGGCGGTGCGGCCGGAGGGGGGGAGGCCGGACGCGGCGGCTCGGCCCGGATGACCGGGCGCGGTGCCGGCACGGGCGCCGGGCGGTTATCGGTCAGTGCCGCCATATCGGTGTCGGCCACCGCCATGATTTCGATGCTGCCGTTGGGCAGCTGACGATTGGACAGAATCAGCGCATCGGGGCCGAGTTCATCGCGCACTTGCTTGAGCACGTCGCGGGTCGAGGCACCGTGGAATTTCTTCACCATCATCGTGGTTCTCCTTAGGCCCCGCTCCGTCCGCCGAGTACGCCGACGATACGGATGGTCTTGCTATCGGGTATCTCGCTGTGGGCAATCACCCGGAACTGGGGAATGGAACGGCGCAGAAAGCGCGACAGCAGCGCGCGCAGCTGGGCCGGTACGATCAGGACGCTATTGAGACCCTGGCTCTCCATCTGCTCGGTCAGTTCGCTGGCCTGCTTGAGCAGCATCTCGGCAAGCCCGGGCTCGAGCCCGCCGCCACGGCCCTGGGTGGCCTGCATCAACATCTGCTCAAGGCCCGGGTCGAGCGCCAGCACCTGCAACTCGTTCTCTCCCGGGAACAACTGATGGACGATGGCCCGCCCGAGCGCTACCCGCACCACCGAGGTCAATTCGTCGATATCGCCGGTGCGGCCGACATGCTCGGCCAGCGTTTCCAGAATGGTGCGCATATCGCGGATATGCATGCCTTCGTCGAGCAGGTTGTGCAGTACCTTTTGCAGCGTGCCCAGCGCAATCACCTTGGGCACCAGATCCTCGACCAGCTTGGGGAATTCCTTGCCGATATGGTCGAGCAGTTGCTGCACTTCTTCCCGCCCCAGCAGCTCGGCTGCATGGCTTTGCAGCACATTGGAAATATGGGTGGCCACCACGGTGCTGGCATCGACCACGGTATAACCGAGCGTCTGCGCCTGATCGCGCATGGTGGCATCGACCCAGACCGCCGGCAGGCCGAACGTCGGGTCGGTGGTGGGGGTCCCGGGCAGCGGCCCGAGCACGCGGCCGGGGTTGATCGCCAGGAACTGGCCGGCAAACGCCTCGCCGTCGCCGACATCGACCCCCTTGAGCTGAATGCGGTAGGCATTGGGGCGCAGCTCCAGGTTGTCGCGGATATGGATCGGCGGCACCAGAAAGCCCATTTCCTGCGCCATCTTCTTGCGGATGCCACGGATACGCCGCAGCAGTTCGCCATCCTGATTGCGGTCTACCAGCGGAATCAGCCGATAGCCGACTTCCAGACCGACCGGGTCGACCGGGGCCACATCATGCCAGCCCACTTCCTGTGGCGGCTGCTCGGCCGCCTGCTGCGCCGCCTGGGCCGCCGCGGCGTCGGCGGGAGCGGCGGTGGCCAGCCGCAAGGCGCGCTGCTCCTGCCAATAGGCCAGGCCGGCGAGGCTTGCTGCAATCAACAGAAAGGCCACATGTGGCATATTGGGGATCAGGCCGAACAGGCCAATCACCCCGGCGGTGATATAGAGCGTCTGCGGCTTGGAGAACATCTGCCCAAGCAGCTGCTCGGACAGGTCGGCTTCGTCGCCCACCCGCGATACCACGATGCCCGAGGCGGTCGAGATGATCAGCGAGGGAATCTGGGCCACCAGGCCGTCGCCGATCGACAGCAGGGTAAAGGTGCGCGCCGCTTCGCCGACCGACATATCGTGCGACACCACCCCGACGATAATGCCGGCCACCAGGTTGATCAACATGATCAGAATGCCGGCGACCGCATCGCCACGGACGAATTTGGACGCACCGTCCATCGAACCGAAGAAGTCGGCTTCCTGGGCAATCACATTGCGGCGGCGCCGTGCTTCCTCTTCGCCGATCAGGCCGGCGTTGAGGTCGGCGTCGATGGCCATCTGCTTGCCGGGCATGGCGTCCAGGGTGAAGCGGGCCGACACTTCGGCAATCCGGCCGGCACCCTTGGTGATCACCACGAAATTGATGATGGTGAGAATCACGAACACCACGATACCGATGGCGAAATTGCCGCCGATCAGGAAGTGGCCGAAGGCTTCGATCACCTTGCCGGCTGCGGCCTCGCCCTGATTGCCGTTGCCCAGGATCACCCGGGTCGAGGCCACATTGAGCGCCAGCCGCAACAGCGTGGTCATCAGCAGCACGGTCGGAAAGGCGGAGAACTCGAGCGGTTCACGGGTATTGATCGAGACCATCAGCACGATGATCGAGATCGCAATATTGAAGGTGAAGAACAGATCGAGCAGGAACGGCGGCAGCGGCAGAATAAACAGCGCCAGCACCATCAGGATCAGGATGGGGCCGGCGAGCTGATTGAGGTTGAGTCTACTGAACATGGCGCGGGTACGGCGCTGGCGGCACGGCCTTCGACGAAAGATCCTGGTTCATATAGATGAAGTAAGCCATTTTTCGTCGCTTGTCAGCAGGATGCGACAAAACCGCTACTTTGTCGCAGGAATGATACTTATGTGCCGGAATCGAGCCTGTCATTCATCTCCCCCCGGGTCGAGGTCGGGCGGCACGGGCAGATCGCCCGGCAGGGCCGGTTCGGCGCCGCCGTGACGCTGCCAGTGGTCGAGCTGGTACAGATAGGCCAGCACCTCGGCCACCGCCGAATAGAGCGCGGCCGGAATCTCGTCGCCAAGCTCGGTATGGTGATACAGCGCCCGCGCCAGCGGCGGCGCCCGCAGCACCGGCACCTGGTGTTCGCGGCCGACTTCGATAATCCGCTGCGCCAGCAGGGCCGAACCTTTGGCCACCACCTGGGGCGCCTTGGTCTTGCCTTCCTCGTAACGTAGGGCCACCGCGAAATGGGTCGGGTTGGTGACCACCACGCTGGCCTTGGGAATCTCGGCCATCATGCGCCGACGGGCCGCCTGCATCTGCAACTGACGGATCCGACCTTTGACGTGCGGGTCACCTTCGGACTCCTTGGCCTCCTGCCTGACCTCTTCCTTGGTCATCTTGAGGCCGCGCTTATAGTCCCAGAGCTGGTAGGGCACGTCGATCAGCACGATCAGCAGCATGGCCCCGATCACATAGAGCAGGATGGTCCGGGTCAGCTCCCACAGCATGGCCAGCCCCGTCAGCGGCGGCAGGGCGATCAGTTGCAGCACCGTGTCCTTGTAGTACCAGATCGCCGCGACCGCGACGCCACCGATCAGCGAGGACTTGAGCACCGCCTTGCCGCCTTCGACCAGCGCCCGCACCGAGAACAGCCGACCGATGCCGCTCAGCGGGTTGAGACGGTCGAATTTGGGCTGCAGCGGCTCGAAAGTGAAAATCCAGCCCGAAATCATCAGACTGGCCAGGACCGAGGCCACCACACAGGCGCCCAGCAGCGGCAACAGGGTCTGCAACAGATCGTAGGCGCTCTGGGCCAGCCGGATCAGCATCACATCGAGATTGACCAGCGTGGCGGCCTCAAAGCGCAGATTGCTGTGCATGGTGCGCTTGAGGGCGTCGAGCAGGCTGTCGCCGCTGACGATCAGACTGCCCATCCCGGCCACCAGCACCGAGAAGGTGATCAGCTCCTGCGAACGCGGCACCTGGCCCCGGGCACGCGCTTCGTCGAGCCGTCGGGGCGAGGGGTCTTCGGTTCGTTCGAGGTCGCTGTCTTCGGCCATGGCAATCGCCGGGCGAGGCGTCGGGCGCCGGGAACGCCATCATAACCGGCCCGGCCGCCCGACGGGCGGGCGACCTTATTTGCTCTTGGCGAGACCGGCCAGCATCAATTCGCTGGCACGCACCAGATCGTTCGGGTTCTGCCGGATCAGATCGGCCAATTGCGCCTTCTGGCTGCCACGGAAACCCTTGACCAGCATCCAGCCGGCATAGCGCGCTTCAGCCAGCTTGTCGCTGCGATAGGTGGCAAGCGTATCGTCGGCGCCACTCTTGAGCAGCGGAATGATGCTGCGCAGCACCTGAGGCTTGTTCTGCTTGAGTTCGGCCAGCTTGGCGGCCGGCAGGTCGAGATAGGCTTCATCGGGCTGGCCTGGCACGGCGGCGCTCAGACCATGGGCCAGCACGCCTTCGGCAATGATCTGCTCGGCCAGATTGCGCGGCCGGCCATTGGGCCAGGGCAGTTCCTTGTCGAGCATCATCCGGCTCAGCAGCCGTGCCAGCGGCAGCGCACGGGTTTCCGGGCCGGTTTCGAGCGGCAGGTAGATATTGGTGCGGTCGCCATCCTGCTCGCTCCAGACGCGGCCTTCGAAAGTGCCGACGTAGGACACGAAGCGCAGGGTCAGCGGTTTGGTGAAGTAATACTGGTCGGCCAGCGTGCTCAGCATCTGGTCGACCTTGGGCGTCATGGCATCAAAGCCGCCCTCGATCTGCTTCATCACTGCCGGATAGCGCGGCCAGGCCTGCTCGAAGGCGGCGCGGGCGGCGGCCTCGTCCTGGTGGACACTGAAGTCATAGCCCTGCTTGAAATAGCGCCAGCGCACATCGGCTTCGTTCTCGACCGGCTTGCCCGGTTCGGTTTTCACCGGCTCGCTGGCGACTTGGTAGAACTCGACAAATTTGGGCGACAGGTCGCGCACGGCGATATCGAGTTTGGCGGCGGGCGCAGCGGTCTTGGCAGGTTTTGCCGGTTTGGCGGCCAGGGCGGCGGGCGCGAAGGCGGCCGCGATCAGGCCGGCGAGGATGAGCGAACGCATGGGGTCTCCGTTTTCGGTTTTCTGGATCAAAGCCCTGGGGGCATTGGGGCGCGATTGTAATAGGAAGGCCGCGCTACCGCATCCCGGCCGGCTTGGTGAGTGGTCGGACCCGTGCTATAAGGCTCGCTGCCGTTTGTTATCAAATATCAGGCAGGTTTTTTCAGGAAATTCGTCCAAGATCCGGCTTCGCCGTCGGATTGCCATTCCCCCGTAATCCTTTGACAAACCCATGATTTTATTTCGTGAAGAAGCGGTCCGGCATCAGCGCGACCGCGAGGTCGGCGAGAGCATCAATATCCGCTCGCTCCCGATCAGTCTGGCGCTGACACTGACAGCAACGCTGGCCTTGATGATATTGCTGTTTCTGTCGCTGGCAGAGTATTCACGCAAAGCACGCGCCGATGGGGTCACGCTGCCGTCGAGCGGGCTGGTCAAGGTCTTTGCCCTGCGCGATGGCCGCATTGGCCGGGTGCTGGTCGAGGAGGGGCAGTTGGTGCGGGCGGGCGAGCCTTTGCTGGAAGTCGATTCCGAGCGCACCGCCGCGCTGGAAGCCGGTCTGCTCGACGAACTGGCCAAGCAGCACCGTGGCGTGCGTGCCACGCTCGATCGGCTCAACGCCCGTTCCGACGCCGAAATCGACAAGCAGGCAGCACGTGAGCGTGGGCTGGAGCGTGAACTGACCCAGTTGCGCAGCCAGTTGGCCTTGCAGGAACGCCGGCTCCACCTTGCTCAGCAGAAACGCGATTCGATGCGCACCATGCTGAACAACGGTTTTATCTCCGAAAACGGTTTCCGCGAATACGAAGAGGCGGTGCTGGCCCAGGAACAGCAACGGCAGGATCTGGTGCGTCAGCTGGCCGGACGCGAGGCCGAATTGACCCAGGCACGGCTGGAGCTGGCGCAGTCGCGCATCGACAGCGCCGACCAGCGCGACCGGCTGCTGTCGACCGATTCCGATCTGCGCCAGCGGGCGCTGGAGCTGGAACACCGCCGCCATTCGATCCTGCCCGCGCCCATCAGCGGCCGGGTCACGGCACTACAGGCTGTCACCGGCCAGCCGGCCAATCTCAGTGTGCCGCTGCTGGCCATCATTCCGGAAAACGCCAGCCTCGAAGCCGAACTGTTCGTACCGACCCGGGCCATCGGCTTTGTCCGGCCCGGCCAGCGGGTAAGGCTGCAGATCGCCGCCTTTCCCTACCAGCGCTTCGGCATGCAGGGTGGTGTGGTGAAAACGGTTTCCCAGACCGTGCTGGCGCCCGAAGAGCTGACCGGACCCATCAAGGTCAACGAGCCGGTCTACCGGGTCAAGGTCGGACTGGATCGGCAGGATGTGCTGGCCTATGGCGTGCGTCATCCCCTCAAGCCCGGCATGGCCGTGGGAGCCGATATCGTGCTCGACCGCCGTCCTCTGTGGCAGTGGCTGTTCGAACCGCTCTATGCGGTACATGGCCGGGTTTTCGGCGCTTAGGAGGCCGTGATGTCGCATCTGCTGTCTGCATTGCAACTTTTCGGTGGGCGCCGCCTGCCGATCATCCGCCAAACCGAAGTGGCCGAATGCGGTCTGGCCTGTCTGGCCATGGTGGCGGGTTTTCACGGGCTGGACATCGATCTGAGCCGGCTGCGCCAACGTTTCTCGCTATCGAGCAAAGGCATGACGCTGGGCGGTTTGGTACGCTGCGCCGATCGGCTCGACATGGCCTCGCGTGCCCTCAGTGCGCCGCTGTCCGAACTGACCACGCTGCGGCTGCCTTGCGTGCTGCATTGGGATCTGAACCATTTCGTGGTCCTGGCCTCGACCGACGGCCGTCGCGCGGTGATCCACGATCCGGCTTATGGCCGCCGGGTCATCGATTACGACGAGCTGAGCAAACACTACACGGGCATCGCGCTTGAGCTGACGCCCACCGAGGCATTCCAGCCGGGCAAGGATGTTGCCAGGCTGCGTCTGTCCGATTTCGCCCGCAATGTGCCGGGACTGCGCGCGAGCCTGACTAAGGTGCTTGGGCTGTCGCTGATTCTCCAGTTCTTTGCGCTGCTGGCGCCGTTCTACCAGCAACTGGTGGTGGACGAGGTTTTGACCAGCTTCGATGGCGATCTATTGCTGGTTCTGGCAATCGGCTTTGGCCTGTTGCTGCTGATCACGTCCCTGACCACCCTGCTGCGCCAGTGGCTGATGCTGGCTTTGAGCAATCTGTTCAGCTTCCAGATGTCGGTGCGACTGGCGCGCCATCTGTTCCGCCTGCCGCTCGACTGGTTCGAGAAGCGCCATATCGGCGATGTGATGGCGCGTTTCGATTCGCTGTCGCAGATCCAGTCGCAGCTCACCAGTGGTCTGGTGGGGGCGGTGGTCGACGGACTGATGGCCCTGGCCACGCTGGCCATGATGTTTGTCTATGCGCCCAGGCTCGGTTGGATCGTGCTGGCCTCGGTGCTGCTCTATGGCTTGGTGCGTGGCCTCAGCTACGACTATCACCGGCGACTGAGCGAAACCCAGATCGTGGCTGGCGCCAAGGAACAAAGCAATTTCATGGAAACCGTTCGCGCCATGCCTTCGGTGCGGATGTTCGGCAAGGAGACCGAACGGCTGATGCTGTGGCAGAACCGGCTCGCCGAGCGCTTCAATGCCGGGATTGCGCTGGGCAAATTCAATCTGGGCTACAGCGGGGTCAACCAGCTGGTATTTGGCCTACAGAATATCCTGGTGATCTATTTCGGCGCCCGGATGGCCATGGAAAGTGCGCTATCGGTCGGGATGCTGTTTGCCTTCCTGTCCTACAAAGAGCAATTCGTTACCCGTGCCTCGGCGCTGATCGAGCAGTGGATCAATCTGAAGATGCTCGATCTGCATCTGTCCCGGCTGGCCGATGTGGCGTTGGCCAAGACCGAAGCCAATCTCGAAGGCGAGCGGCGGGAACAGCCGCTGGACGGGGCCGTGGAAGCGGCAGGTTTGAGTTTTCGCTACGCCGAGTCGGAGCCGTGGATTTTCCGCGATCTGCATTTCCGCATCGAACCCGGCGAGTCGGTGGCGATCGTCGGGCCGTCTGGCTGCGGCAAGACCACCTTGCTCAAGATGCTGATGGGCCTGGTCGAGCCAAGCGAAGGCGAGGTGCGCGCCGATGGCCACGATATCCGCCGTCTGGGCCTGCTGCATTACCGCAGCCAGATCGCGGCCGTGTTGCAGGACGATCAATTGCTGTCGGGTTCGCTGCTCGACAATATCTGCTTCTTCGACCCGCAGATCGATGTGGAGCGTGCCGAGGTCTGCGCCCGGGCGGCCGCTTTGCACGACGATATCGTCGCCATGCCCATGGGCTACCACAGTCTGGTCGGCGATATGGGCACCAGTCTGTCGGGCGGGCAGAAACAGCGCCTGTTGCTGGCGCGGGCACTCTACCGTCAACCCAAGATTCTGTTTCTCGACGAGGCCACCAGCCATCTCGATGTGGCTTTGGAGCAGCGGGTCAACGAGGCGATCCGCAGTATGCAGATCACCCGCATCCTGATTGCCCATCGCCCCGACACCATCAAGTCGGCTGATCGAGTGATCAATCTGGCGCAGATCAAGCAGGCAAGAAGTCCGGCAACCTCTGGCAGGGCGGCTGCGGCGTCGACGGTACAGGCATAAGATCAGCTCTTTCGAGAACCGGGCTGTTCAGGGTAATAGAGCGAGATCGGCGGGAGTTTTATCCCGCCGATTTTGTTTTTGACCCGACTTAATCCAGTTCGAGGTCGTCAAGAGGGTCATTGTTATTATTGTTGTTCACCGGGTTGACATTGAGTTTGACCTCCTTCTTGTCGTCGTTATTGTTATTTGCGGAGTTCGAATGATTGCTGGGAATATTGTTATTGTTGTTGAGGAGACTGTTGTTGTGGTTGTCTACGATTTCCTTACTGTAGGCTGAGGAACTGCTGCTTATCATGAGGCCATTGTTTAAGTTGTTGTTGTTTGAGTTATTGTTGTTGTGATTGGAAACATCCTCAATCTCCTGAGGTGTGGCAATAAAGTGAGAGGCTTCTCTGGCGAAGCTCAACTTCTCATGGCTATAGTTTTCAATTTGCTGACGGCCAAGTTGGTCGAGTCCCTTATTGAGGTAAGGGATGCCGTAGGAGTTGATATTCTTGACCACAACAGCACTTTTCGTAAGTAGAGACTTATTGCCCTGTTTTTCAGTGGCGTCGAAATCCCCCTGGGGACCAATCTGGTCTTCGGAGTAGGAATGGTCAAAATAGTCAACTCCATGCAGCGCCTTTTCCGTCAATCCTGAATAACCGTGCTTTTCAAATTGAACAAAGGTGTTTCCCTCCCAATCGAGACCGATCAGCAGATGACCCAGATCATGCTTAAATCCGGATGCTTTGGCAGCCAGGCCGATATCGGCACCCATTTGTTTTGTCTGTATATATTCCTTTCTTTGTGGATACAAGCCATTCATCTCCAGTTCTGCTTTGCACTTATAAGTGGAGGCGTGCGCACAGTTCTTCTGTTCGTCGGTGGCATCCTTGGTATATTCCCAGTAATGTGACGAGGCACCGCCGCGATCAAAGAATTTACCGTCAGCTTGTGGCTTGTCTTTGCACATGCCACCTTTTTCCTGCAGGCTGTTAAATAATTCCCCGCCATCTTCAAACACGATATGCGCGCCTTTCAGCAGCATGGTGCGGTACATCCCCTGGGAGAATTCTTGCTTGTTGATTTCTTCGCCTTTTCTGGAGAAATTGAAATCATCATAGGCATTGTCCAGTGTAGAGAAAACATCTCTAATGCCTTTGCTGAGATTGTTGTCGATCATGGCATTCTGGTAGATGTCGCTGCACCGCTTCATTTCTTCTTTGGGGATGGCTTTCTGGATGTCCTGGTTTTTAATCGATTGATTTTGTGAGGGGATATTTGATTGAATGTTGTTGTTCGATTGGATGTTGGGCTGGTCTTTCAAGCCAATATTCGATTGAAGCAACGGTTCCTGATTGGCTGGGTTTATCGATTTCGGATTTGGAACAATTACCTGTTCTTGCGGTTGTTCCAAGGAAGGCTGTTCCTGCTGGCTTTTCACGAGCACATTGTTGGGCGAAGCGTCGTTGTTCGCGTTGTTCTGTGTGATCTGGTTGGCATTGGGAATGCCTTTTTCGTTGTTATTGTTGTTATTATCGAGATTGACCGACGACTGATTCGGTAAAGAAATATTCTGTGACTGAACATGATTCTGAAGCGGATTGGTCATGGCGTTTTCTCCTCAGGCGAAATTGAAACCCACCGGGCAGGCAGGAATGGTGGCTTGCAGTTCGGCGGCTTGGCCAAGATGACCTTGATCGTAGGCTTTGCGCCATTGCAGACGTGTCCGGATCAGACTATTCAATGCAGTCCGTAAAGTGTCGCCGTCCAGATTGCGCAACGGATGGGTGCTGAATACCAGGAATTTGCCAGCCGACTTATTGAAGGCGAAATACACGCCGTTGGTTTCGACGCCAAAAGCATGATCGGACAGCAGGGCCAGCGAAAGTGCCTGCAAGCGCTCGCCAGTCGGGGCAAAGCACAGTTCCGACGACAGGCTGATTTCACCGCGTTCTTCCAGACAGGACAGCACCACATTGGAGCCGTCTTCATATTGCACTTCGACCGAACGGGTGCCGGTATCGATGGCGCCGAGCTTGAGTCGTAGTGCTTGGCCCAGCGCTGTTACCAGCTCTTGGAATTGTCCGATGGGATTCATGACTGTTCTCCTTCCGCAATCGCGCACCATGGCGCCTCCCCGACTGAGTGACGGCAGGGCCTGATGGGTTTGTGCAAAGATTGTGGAAGTTGCGCGGCGCACCAAAACAAAACAGCCATGCGGGAAATCGCATGGCTGTCCGTTTGTTGGTCGGAATCGTGTCCGGATCAGTGTAATAAAATAATGTGCCTGATGTTTGCTATACGCTCATTCTAATATTTGAATTAATGAAAATTTCCGGACTACCCATCGTCTATAGGCGGATCTGATTCCGTCCTCCATGCTTGGCATCGTAGAGCTTGGCATCGGCCTGGAGGAACAATTCATTCTCCGAGCGGAACTCGGGGAAAAAGGCGCCACCGCCCGAGAAGGAGAATTGGCGGATATCGCCCGGTTCCACTTCAAAACTGATGGCGTGGAACGCTTCACGAATCTCATCGAGACGGGCTTGCATGGCGTCGGGGTCGATATCCCAGAACAGCATCACGAATTCCTCGCCGCCGAAACGGCTGAGCAGATCGCGCTCGCCGACGTAATTGCCAAGCAGCAGCGACAGGCGCTTGATCACGATATCGCCGAAATAATGGCCCCAGGTATCGTTGATGGTCTTGAACTTGTCGATGTCGAATACGGTCAGGCACAGCGATTTCTTGCGGCTTTCGGCCTGACGGATCAATTCGCGGGCGCGTTGCTGGAAACCGATCTTGTTGAGCAGACCGGTTGCCCGATCCTTGCTGATCAAATCCTTGTTGATACGGATCTTGGCCAATCGGTTGATCAATTGGCGGGTGGCGATATCGCTGGCCTGATTGACCAGCACATCGTCAAACCCGACCGCGATGGCACGGCGGGCCTGTTCGGTATCGGCCCGGCGCTGGAACAGGATGATGTCGAGGCTCGGGTCGGTTTCGATATTCTTCTTGATGATTTCGGCCACGACTTCGGTGCGGGCAAAAAAGCCATCTTCGATCACCACCACATCGGGGCGCCAGTCCTTGACTTCCAGATGAAGCGATTGCACATCGTCGTGAGGGCGGACGGAAATCCGCCGTTGCGACAGCAGATCGATATCGAGTTCGACCTCGGCGCCCAGATAAAGCACCCGGCCTTGGCTATCGCGCTGGTGCCGGGCAAATAACTGGAACAGCTTGTCGATCAGATTCTCGTTGGAGATCGGTTTTTCGGCGTAGGCGAGGCAGTTGGAATCGATCAGCATCTTTTGCAGCAGAAAGCGGCCGCTCTGCTTTTCAGTCTGCAAATAGACGTAATGACGATTGTCGGGCAGCAGTTTCAACAGATCGCGCAGAAACAGGGTGCGGTTGTTGCGGTCGGCCTGGAGGTTGTAGAGCACATCCAGGTCGACCACAAACAGGTCTTCATCGTCGCCATCGTCCAAGGCGCGGAGAAAATCGGCAGTCTGATCAAAGAACAGGATATCGAAGTCGTACTTGTGGGCATTGAGCAGCAGGTCGGCGCTGTTGTCCTTGATAAAGAAGGTCTGCGCCAGAAAGTACGCTTTGCGCTTGTACAGAATTTCCTTGTCGGTGTCGTTCATCTCGCGCCTTGCCTTTAGCTTGCGGAAAGTGCCCCGATCAGCCGCCGTTGCGCGGCTTAAAGAAAGTGTAGCGGTTATAGGGCTCGAATGCTTGATACAGCGCGGCCTCGCCGGCCGGCACATCGAGCTGGACCGCACCGGCGGCCATCCGGGTATCGGAGCAGTTACCCAGGGCATCGCGCAGCGGTACACCGTCGTACCAGTGGGAATAGGGTAGCAGCAGCTTATGCCGCAACGGCTGCTCGCCCAGATTGATCACGATCAGCGCCGCCTCGCCCGGGCGTTCGGTATGGCGTAGATAGACCAGGGCATTGCCCGGCAGCCGGTCACCCAGCACAATCACATCGCCGTATTGCAGGGCCGGATTGGCCCGACGGAGCGCGATCAGGCGGCGGGTCCACTCAAGCTGCTGCTGATCCTGTTCGGCCGGATTCCACCGCATCGGCCGCCGGCAATCGGGATCAGGGCCGCCTTCCATGCCGATTTCCTCGCCGTAATAGAGCAGCGGCACGCCCGGCAGGGTGAACTGGGCCAGTTGCGCCAGTCGTACCCGACGGCTCGACCCCAGGCTGGTCAGCAGGCGAGGGGTGTCATGGCTCGACAGCATATTCCACGAGCACAGCAGCCCGGACAGGCCATAACCCTGGCGGGCATCGCTGATGGCCCGGTTCATCTGGATGGCATCGATCTCGCCGCCCAGCCAGGCCAGCAGCGCCGTGCGATACCAGTAGTTCATCATGCCGTGGAAGCCCTGGCCCGAGTCGAACCAACTGCCCGAGAAACCGTTGAGCTCGCCCAGCAACAGCGCATCGGGATAGCGCTTCCCGACGCTGGCAACCAGATCTTCGGCAACTTCGATGCCGACATCCTGTGCCACATCGAAGCGCCAGCCCGAAATACCGCGGGCCAGCCAGTACTGCACCACGCTGTCGGGTTGACGGTACAGCCGGTCGCGGACCTCGGGGTTGGCCAGATTCAGTTCGGGCATGGAACCAAAATCCTGCCAACACAGTGCTTCGCCCTGAGCGTTATAGCCGAAGAAATTCCGATAATTGGAATCACCGGCTTGGGCAGCCAGGAACCAGGGGTGGCGGTCCGATACATGGTTGAGCACGGCGTCGAGCAGCAGTCCCATTGCGCGGGGCCGCAGTGCGTTCAGCAGGCGGTCGAGCGCGGCGTCACCGCCGAACATCGGGTCGACGCAAAAGAAATCGGTGGCGTCGTATTTGTGATTGGATGGCGCGCTGAAGATGGGTGTGAGATAGAGCGTGTCGATGCCCAGCATTTGCAGATAATCAAGCCGGTCGGCAATACCGTCGAGGTCGCCGCCAAAGAATTGCTGGGCCCAGGGTTGATGCATCGTACTGTCGTTCCAGTCGCGAGCGACGGCGCCTTCGATCTGATAGGCCGGATCGGCCAGTTTGCCGGCGCTGTCGAGGCCACGGCCGATGGCGAAGCGTTCGGGGAAGATCTGGTAGACAACCTGGCGGGCGATACGCCGGGTAAAAGCGTCGGGGCGGGCATTCATGTGGGGTACAATAGCCGGTTTAAATTAAAAGGGAGTTCGTCATTATGCCGTCTTTCGATATCGTCTCCGAAGTCAATGAAGTCGAGATTCGCAACGCGGTCGAACAGGCCAACAAGGAAGTCGCCAACCGCTTCGATTTCAAGGGTTCGGACGCTCGTATCGAGCAGGCCGACAAAGTGCTGACCGTCTTCGCCGACGATGAGTTCAAGCTCGATCAGGTGAAGGAAATCCTGACCGGCAAGCTGACCAAACGTAATGTCGATGTGCGCTGCCTCGACGAAGGCAAGATCGACAAGGTCAGTGGCAATAAGGTCAAGCAGACCGTCACGATCAAGGTCGGCATCGAAACCGAACTGGCCAAGAAGATCGTCAAGCTGATCAAGGATTCCAAGCTCAAGGTCCAGGCCAGCATCCAGGGTGAAGCGGTGCGGGTGTCGGGTGCCAAGCGCGATGTGCTACAGGAGACGATCGCACTGGTGCGCAAGTCGATCGATGAATTCCCGCTGCAATACCAGAATTTCCGTGATTGATTTCCGCATGCGGAAGCAGACGGGCGACGGTGGTGAAACCGTCGCCCGTTTTCTTTTGGGGAACAGAAAGAAAGTAAAAAATCAAGAAAATAGAATGCAAAAAAAAGGCGGGAAAAAATAATTTTTTAATATTTTGTGCGGGATACTTGCTGACTCTGACTCGGCGTCCGCACTGGATCGATGGGGAAGTCAGACGCTGGGTCGGTCGCCGCCGTTTGTAAAAAACGCTCAGGTGGTATGCAAGAACGACAAGCTGAGCTGGCGGCGCGCCTCAAGGCTGAGTCTGTTGTTGTAACACCAACCAGACAATGGTTTTGGCGACACGGCGGGCAGGAGAGTCGTCGTCGGAGATTTCCGGACCGAGCGGCGCGAACAGGGGTGGTAGCGGCAGGGCGGGGCGGTAAGGCTGGCTTGGGCAGGCAAGATAGCTTTGCGACAACTGAGCCAGATCGAGCAGCAGTGTGCGGTGCAGATCGAGCAAAGGCAGCAGTGAAGTAGCGCCGCTTTGCATCACCAGGGTGGCGAGCTGTTGCAGGCTGCCGCCTACCCGACCGGCCACGGCGGCCAGGAACCGTGGCGCCGTGGTATCACCGGCGTGTAGCCAGCCGCCGGGCAAGGGAGCCAGGGCGTCGAGCAATGGTCGAGCGGTCAGCACCGTGTCGGTCTGACCGCCGACAGTCAGCAGAAAACCGTGTTCCGCCGCAAACGAGCTGTGTTGCCATACCAGACTCAGGACCGGAACGCCCGGTAGCAGCGTGGTGATGTCCTGGTCGAACGGACGGATGCAGGTGTCGATCCATAGATCGCCCGGAGCCAGCGGCGGCGGGAAGGGAGCACTCCACAGCCACCAGCGTGGCACATCGGTCGCTGGCGGTCGGGCCGGGTCGAATTCCTCATAGGGCAAGCCTTGTCGGCTAAGCCGGCTGAGCAGGACGGGGTCGATGGCGTGGCTGACCAGTTTCACGGTGGACTCCCATTGCACAGCCGGTCGATCACGGCCGGATTGCCAAGATGGTCGATAAACCAGCGCAGCGCATTACCGCGCGCCTTGGCTGGCCAGGCAAGGTAGAGCTGGACGCTGTCGCGCGGCTCGTCGGTCTGTAGCTCGACCAGACTGCCGGCGGCCAGATGTGGTGCGGCGAGCCGGCGCGGGATATAGCCGACGCCAAGGCCGGCCAGTTGGGCGGCGAGTTTGTCCTGTTGGGTGGCGACGGTCAGGGTGGGCTGGCCGGTCAGCAGCCCCGAGGTACGCGGTGCCAGACTGCGCGAGCTGTCGGATACCACCACGGCGCGAAAGCTGCGAACCCGTTCCAGCGTCAGCGGTTGTGGTTCGCTGGCAAGTGGATGGTGGGGGGCGACGACCAGTAGAAAGTCGATGCTGCCGCACGGCTGGGAACGGAAGCCGCCGCCGCTGGGCATTTCGCCCGGGGCACCAATGGCCAGATCGACCCGGCCGGTATGCAGGGCGTCCCAGACGCCACCATAGGCTTCGTGGGAAAAACGTAAACGGGTTTCGCCGCCGCTGCGATCGAAAGCGGCTACCGAATCGAGCAGGGCATGGAAATTGAGCAGATCGCCGACGGCGATCCGCAGTTCGGGTTCCCAACCGGTGGCCACACGCTTGACCCGTGCTTCGAGTGCGGTGGCGGCTTCGATCAGCGGGCGACCTTCGCGCAGCAGTTCCTGGCCGGCCGGTGTCAGGCGGGCGCGATGGCCGCTGCGGTCGAAAATCAGCAGGTCGAGGTCCTGTTCGAGCTTCTGGATTGCATAGGTAATGGCTGACGGTACCCGGTGCAGCTCAGTCGCTGCCGCAGCGAAGCTGCCCTTGCGGTCTATGGTGTCGAGAACGATCAGAGCGTCGAGCGAGATTCGCATTGCCTTGTTCCGGAAAAACGGAATGTCTGCCGTGTCAGTCGGCCTTGTAGGCCCGCATTGTTGTCGAAAGCCGACGCAGCGGGGAGTCAGGGCTTACCGTAGGATAGCCTAGCGTCGCGCGTTGGCATGGGGTCTGCACGGATCGTGCGCCGCAGCATACAAGCCGTGCTAGAGCCTTGTCGCAAAAAGGGTTTGCGCCCGGCGGGGCGTGGAGTAGGATTAAGCGCAGGTTCGACACCAGATCGGGCCGCATCCACAAAGGAGACAATGACCGATGAAGCTCAAGTCGATACTCGTGCTGTGGCCGTCCTTCGTCGTGGCCGGCATTCTTAACAGCCTGTTCTTCACGCTGTTCGACCCGCTGGAACTCACCGTCAATGGCGAACCGCTGTTCAGCAGCCGGATGGTCGCCTACTCGGTGGGGTTCTTTATCTGCTGGCTGTTTGCCGGCCTGTCGAGTGGCCTGACGCTGTTCTTCGAGCGCGATCGTGAGCAGGTCAATCGTTACTGTGCTGTTGATCCCCACAAGCGCCGCCACCAGGATACCCTGGCTCATTAAGGCAGGCCCGGCCTGCCGTCCCCGGTCGAGATCACGACCGGGGCGCGACAAAAAAGCCCCAGCAAATGCTGGGGCTTTTTCGCACAAGCGGTTTTCGCTTACTGGGCTTCGCGGGTGACGTAGATGTCGATTTCGACACGACGGTCCGGCGCGTAGCAGGCGATCAGTTTCTTGCGGTTCTTCTTGACCTTGGCGCAGTCTTCGGGCTTGGTGACCGGGGTCTCGAAACCCTTGCCGACGGCGCTGACCATACCGGAATCGATGCCCTTGCCGACCAGATAGTCACGGGCCGAGGCGGCGCGCGCTTCGGACAGCTTCTGGTTGTATTCGGCCGAGCCGATGCGGTCGGTGTGGCCAACCACTTCGATCTTGGTCTTGGTCGGGTCGTACTTGCGTTCGGTCAGCACACCGGCGACGGCATCCAGCGAATCCTTGCCTTCCTTGCTCAGGGCGGCCTTGTTGAATTCGAACAGGCTGGAAGCGTTCAGGGTGATGGTTTCCATCTTCTTCGGCGTCGGAGCCGGAGTCTGCGTGGGTTCCGGAGCCGGAGCCGGGGCCGGCATGGGAGCCGGAGCAGGGGCGGGAGCGGGCGGGATCAGGCTGGCGTCGCACTCAGGAATCGCGTTTTCCTTGGTCCAGAAACCGGTGCGCCAGCAGTCATTGAAGTTATTGCGCACGACGGTGTCGCGCGAATCAGTTACATAGCCATCCTTGGCCATGGCCGAGACAGCAGTCAGGCCCAGCGAGGCGCAGACAGCGGCCTGAACCAGGGTTCGCGTCATTTTTTGCATAGTTGTTCTCCATGAGGGGCTGAATCACTTGAGCCTATCTTAGTAGAAATTCGCCGTATGTCGCCGTATTTACCGGCCAAGGCGACTTGCTCGTTGCGGCAATGTCACCCGGCTGGCGAGAGCAATAACGGTGCCATGTCCGAATTTTTGCCGCTGCCTTGGCGAACGGCTACTGAGATAGGCTCTGGCGACGGTTTTGTCGAACCGAGGCCGGCCGCGAGTTTACTTGACGCTTCGCGCGTGGAGCAATCGTTCGCGTATGACGGATAGCAGCAAATTGGAGACGAGCGGGCGGGCGTGGTAGAATTTCAGGTATTTTTCCGCTCAAGTCTGGCCTGCGCCCTTATGACCGAACAGCAACAATTCGCCAAGGAAACGATACCGGTAAGCCTCGAAGAGGAGATGCGCCGTTCCTATCTCGATTACGCCATGAGCGTGATCGTCGGACGTGCCCTGCCGGACGTGCGCGATGGTCTGAAGCCGGTACACCGTCGCGTGCTTTTTGCCATGCACGAACTCAGCAACGACTGGAACCGTGCTTATAAGAAATCGGCCCGTATCGTCGGCGACGTGATCGGTAAATACCACCCGCACGGCGACAACGCCGTCTACGACACCATTGTGCGGATGGCCCAGGATTTCTCGCTGCGTTACCCGCTGATCGACGGCCAGGGCAATTTCGGCTCGGTCGATGGCGACAATGCAGCGGCGATGCGTTATACCGAGATCCGCCGCGCCCGGATCGCCCACGAATTGATGGCCGACCTCGACAAGGAAACCGTCGATTTCGGCCCCAACTACGACGGCTCGGAACTCGAGCCGCTGATTCTTCCCACCCGTATTCCCAATCTGCTGATCAACGGCTCGGCCGGTATTGCCGTCGGTATGGCCACCAATATTCCGCCGCACAATCTGGTGGAAGTGGTCGATGGCTGCCTGGCCCTGCTGCATAACCCCCAGCTGAGCGTCGATGAGCTGATCGACCTGATCCCGGCACCCGATTTCCCCACCGCCGGCATTATCTATGGTGTGGCCGGCGTGCGGCAGGCTTACCGCAGCGGCCGTGGCCGGGTGGTGATACGCGCCCGTTCCCATGTGGAACCGATCGGCCGCGGCGACCGCGAAGCGCTGGTGATCGACGAGCTGCCCTACCAGGTCAACAAGGCCCGCCTGCTCGAGCGGATCGCCGAGCTGGTGCGCGAGAAGCAGATCGAAGGCATTTCCGAAATCCGTGACGAGTCCGACAAATCGGGCATGCGGGTGGTGATTGAGCTCAAGCGCGGCGAACTGCCCGAAGTGGTGCTCAATAATCTCTATAAGCAGACCCAGCTCCAGGACAGCTTCGGCGTCAATATGGTGGCACTGGTCGATAACCAGCCGCGTCTGCTCAACCTCAAACAGATCATCGAATGCTTCCTGCGCCATCGCCGCGAGGTGGTGACGCGGCGCACCGTGTTCGAACTGAAAAAAGCGCGCGAACGCGGCCATATCTTGGAAGGCCAGGCAGTTGCACTGGCCAATGTCGACGAGATCATTGCCCTGATCAAGGCTTCGGCCACGCCGCCCGAAGCTAAATCGGCGCTGATGGCACGGCCCTGGAAGTCGGCGCTGGTCGAAGAGATGCTGGCGCGTGCCGGCGGCACTGCCTGCCGACCGGAGGGGCTTGCCGCCGAATTCGGCCTGAGCAGTCAAGGCTATCTGCTGTCGGAAGCCCAGGCTCAGGCCATTCTCGACCTGCGTCTGCAACGCCTCACCGGTCTTGAGCAGGACAAGATCTTCGCCGACTACAAGGCCATCATCGAAGTGATCGGCGACCTGCTCGATATCCTGGCCCGCCCCGAGCGGATCACCGAAATCATTGCCAGCGAGCTGACCGATATCAAGACCCAGTTCGGCGACCCGCGTCGTTCCGAGATCGTGGTCCATGGCGAGGATCTGAGCCTCGAAGACCTGATCACGCCACAGGACATGGTGGTGACGCTGACCCACCAGGGTTATATGAAGGCCCAGCCGCTCGACGAATACCGAGCACAGAAGCGTGGCGGGCGCGGCAAGCAGGCTGCCGCGACCAAGGAAGACGATTTCATCGACAACCTGTTCATCGCCAATACCCACGACTACGTGCTGTGCTTCTCCTCGCTGGGCCGGGTCTACTGGCTCAAGGTGTATGAGGTGCCGCAGGGTGGTCGTACTTCGCGCGGCAAGCCGATCGTCAATCTGCTGCCCTTGCAGGATGGCGAGAAGATCAATGCGGTGCTGCCGGTCAAGGCCTTCAGCGACGACCATTATGTATTCATGGCCACGGCGCGCGGCACGGTGAAGAAGACGCCGCTGTCCGATTTCTCGCGCCCGCTTCGCAAAGGCATCATCGCCGTTGACCTCGACGAGGGCGACCGGCTGATCGGCGTGGCCATCACCTCGGGCAAGCATCAGGTCATGCTGTTCTCCAACGGCGGCAAGGCAGTTCGCTTCGATGAGGCCGACGTGCGGCCGATGGGTCGGGCAGCGCGCGGGGTCCGTGGCATGCAGCTCAACGACGGCCAGGAACTGATTTCCCTGCTGGTGGCCGATGCCGAAGACTGGCAGGTGCTGACCGCCACCGACGGTGGTTACGGCAAGCGCACGCCGATCGCCGACTATCGTTTCACCAGTCGCGGTACCCAGGGCGTAATCGCCATGGAGCTGACCGAAAAGACCGGCTTCCAGCTGATCGGCGCCAGTCTGGTGCGCGAAGGGGAAGGCGTCATGCTGATCACCACCGGCGGGGTGCTGATCCGCACCTCGGTGGCGGAGATCCGCGAAACCGGCCGCAGCGCCCAGGGCGTGCGACTGATCAATCTCGACGACGGAGAAAAACTATCCGGGCTGGAAAAAGTCGTCGAACCGGAAGAAGAGGGGAGTGAGGAGAGCGGTGAACCGGGACAGGAAGATTCCGGTTCGGACGCCTAAACTGGATAAAGGCGGGACCAGGTTCCCGCCTTGCCGGAGACTCCCAGATGAGAAACCTACCGTTGCCGGTGGCCAACCCCGTTCTATTTGACGAGGTGGCGCGCTGGTTCTGTGATATTCCGCATTCGGCCACCATTGGTCTTGAATTCGTCCACGGCGAGCGCGGCCGCGCCTCGCTGAGGGTTCCCTACAATACCGCCCTGGTCGGCAATCCGCGCACCGGGGTGCTGCACGGCGGCGTGATCACCTCCTTGATCGATACCACCAGCGCGCTGGCGCTGTTCTCGATGCTGACCGAGCGCGAGGCGATTGCCACGCTCGATCTGCGTATCGATTACCTGCGTAGTGCCACCCCGGGTGAGCCGGTCTATTGCACGGCCGAGTGCTATCGACTCGGCCGCCAGATCGCCTTTACCCGCGCCACCGCCTATCAAGAAGGCAACGATCAGCCGATCGCCCATGGCGTCGGCGCCTTTATGCGCGAATCGAGCAAGGCCCAGATCGGCGACGCGCTCAGTACCGAACGGCAGGGGGGCTGAGCCATGGTGCAACTTGAATACCTTCAGGCCGCCAAAGAGTCAGGCGACTACGCCGGCATCATCGATCAGATCCCCTACGCCAAGCTGCTTGGGGTGGAAATGCGCGAAGAGGGCGGTCTGCCGCTGTTTGTCCTGCCCTATCACGAGCGCAATATCGGCAACGTCAATCTGCCGGCCTTGCATGGCGGGGTGATCGGCGGTTTTCTGGAGAATGCCGCGCTGCTGCATCTGGTCTGGGCGCGCGAATCGAGCGATGTGCCGCGCACCATCGATTTCTCGCTCGACTTCCTGCGTTCGGGAAAGCCGCAGGCGCTGTTCGCCCGCTGCGACATCACCAAGCAGGGCAAGCGCATTGCCAATGTCCGGATGGTGGCCTGGCAAGACGATGAATCGCGACCGACTGCTGTCGCACGTGCACATTTTCTGCTGAGCTGAAGCACGGCCCACGGGTCGGCTTCTGCCCGAGCCAAGACAAGCGATCGCTGCCGGTCTGTCCGGCACGGCTGTGGCGACACGGCCGGCCCGGACAGACCCGGTGGGCCCGGTGGCGGTGCCTGGGGTGCCGACCTGTTCTAGTCCTTAGTCGTGCGTCCGCCCCTGTAGGGCGGAGGGAGAGAATTCTTATGTCACCCGTGTTCAATTTCAGCGCTGGTCCGGCCGTGCTGCCCAAGGAAGTCCTGCTCGAAGTCCAGAACGAATTGCTCGATTGGCACGGCACCGGCATGTCGGTGATGGAAATGAGCCATCGCGGCAAAGAATTTATGCAGATTGCCGCCGAGGCCGAGGAAGACCTGCGCAATCTGATGGGCATTCCCAAGAACTATCACATCCTGTTCCTGCAAGGCGGCGCTTCCACCCAGTTCGCCATGGTGCCGATGAATCTGCTGCGCGGCCGCAGCAGCATCGATTTCATCAACAGCGGTCACTGGTCCAAGCTGGCCATCAAGGAAGCGCGCAAATACGCCAGCACCAATGTGGTGGCCTCGGGTGAGGAAAGCGGCTACGCCAATATCCCGCCCGAAGACACCTGGAAGCGCGACCCTGAGGCCGCCTATCTCCACTACACCTCGAACGAGACCATCGGCGGCCTCGAATTTCCCTATGTGCCCAATTCGGGCGACGTGCCGCTGGTGTGCGATATGTCGTCGAATTTTCTGTCGCGGCCGATCGATGTCAGCCGCTTTGGCTGCATCTATGGCGGTGCGCAGAAGAATATCGGCCCGGCCGGCCTTACCATCGTGATCATCCGCGACGATCTGCTCGGCCAGACCGTTCCCGGCACGCCGACCATGTTCGATTACCGCATCCACGCCGACGGCGATTCGATGTACAACACGCCGCCGACCTTTGCCGTCTATGTGGCCGGTCTGGTGTTCAAGTGGTTGCAGCGCCAGGGCGGGCTCAAGGCCATCGAGCAGCGCAATATCGAGAAGGCGGCGCTGCTGTACGAAACCATCGATACCTCGAGCGGTTTCTATATCTGCCCGGTGGACCGTCCGTTCCGTTCGCGGATGAATGTGCCGTTCCGGCTGGCCGACGAAAGTCTCGATGAGGCCTTCGTCAAGGCCGCCCAGGCGCGCAATCTGTTGCAGCTCAAGGGCCATCGCGCCATGGGCGGCATGCGTGCCTCGATCTACAACGCCATGCCGCTCGAAGGCGTCAAGGCGCTGTGTGCCTTTATGCAGGACTTCAGCAAGGATCACCGCTGATGCTGACCCCGGCGCGGCAGGCGCAACTGGACCGGCTGCACGAGGAAGGTCAGGCGATCGATACCAGAGAGACCATTCGCGCGCATAAACGCCTGAATGTCGATCCCGATATCGGTCGCCTGCTGGCAATGCTCGCCTGGTTCGGCCGGGTGGGGCGGGTGCTGGAGATCGGCACCTCGAACGGTGTATCGTCGATCTGGCTGGCCGCTGCACTCGAGGACGTTGGCGGGCGGCTGTTCAGCATCGACGTCAACCCCGACAAGACCAACGCCGCCCGGACCAATCTGGCCCAGGCCGGCCTGCTTGAACTCGCCACCCTGCTGACCGGCGACGCCGCCGAAGTACTGGCCGCCAGCGCGCCCGATGCCTACGACCTGATCTTTCTCGACGCCGACCGTAGCCGCTACGGCGACTACTGGCCTGATCTGCGGCGGGTGCTGCGATCACGCGGCCTGATCGTGGTCGATAACGCCCTGTCCCACGCCGAGGAATGCCAGCCGTTTTTCGATCTGGTGGCAGCAACGCCTGGCTATCGCACGCTGTGTCTGCCGCTTGGCAAGGGTGGGATGCTGATTTTAAAGAATTAGCTTAATTGGAAAAAATCAGGAAAGGCACTTGCAAGGCGGATTGCTGAAATTAAATTAAACAACAAAAATCCTGCAAAATCATCGACTCCTACTCCAACCTCTGCCCGGATCGTTCCGACCAGATTCCTCGCCCCAATCCTTCCCTCGCCCGCCCCCAAAACCGCACTCCCTGCCTAACTCCCCGGAGTCCGAGGCCATCCCACAGGCAGCTCGACGCCAATGCAGACGTTGGCGCATTTCCAGCCCATCCGGAGTCAGCGTGTCCGGGCCTCAAAGCACTGTTTCCTGGCGCTCAACCAGACTTGCTGCGAGGCCGATTCGAATGGAAAGGCGCTGAGTGGGCACCCTGCAAATGGTGGGCTTGGACGCTGTCCGATTGCAGGCGGCGGGTGATTTGAGGTGTCTGGATGGGTGGCGGGAGAGGGATGAGGCAGTGGAGAGGCTGAAATGGCAGACAGACGGTTGGTCTTCCCGGTCATTTGCCTAGCTGTGAGGTGGACGGTCGGCGCCTATTCTGCAACAACTGTCCGGTTTTCCTCGGCTGACTGTCACTTCCCTGACAATGGGGCCATGAGCACACTGGCGGCCGATTTCCGGAGTGTTCTCATGCCTAACCCCACCCGTCTGATTGTCTGTGCCGGCATCATCATTTCGCTGGCGATGGGCATCCGCCATGGCTTTGGTTTTTTCCTGCCGCCGATGACCAGCGAATTCGGCTGGAGTCGCGAAGTCTTCGCCCTGGCGCTCGGGCTGCAAAACCTGATCTGGGGCGCCACCCAGCCGATTACCGGCGCATTGGCCGACCGCTACGGCGCGTTCCGGGTCTTGCTGATCGGCGCCATTCTCTATTCGCTCGGTCTGCTGTTGATGACCGTTTCCTCGACTGGCTGGCTGTTGTCGGGCTCGGCTGGCCTACTGCTTGGCCTCGCCCTGTCCGGCACCACCTACAGCGTGATCTATGGCGTGATCGGCCGCTCGGTGCCCGAACATCGGCGCTCTCAGGCGATGGGAGTGGCCGCAACGGCGGGCTCATTCGGCCAGTTCATCATGGTGCCGATCGAACAACGGCTGATCGACGGCTATGGCTGGGTGCCGGCGCTGCTGATCCTGGCGGTGATGGCGCTGGCAATGGCGCCTGCGGCTTTCGGCCTGCGCGAGCCGCCGCGCGACGGCCATGCCCAGGGCGGCCAGAGCATGATGGCGGCGGCGCGCGAAGCCTTCGCCTATCGCAGCTTCCAACTGCTGATGGTCGGGTACTTCGTCTGTGGCTTCCAGGTGGTATTTATCGGGGTGCATCTGCCGTCGTTTCTCAAGGACAAGGGTTTGCCCGCCGACACGGCTGCCATCGCGCTGGCCCTGATCGGCCTGTTCAATATCTTTGGTACCTTTATTGCCGGCCATCTGGGCAGCCGGATGCCCAAGAAATATCTGCTGTCGGCCATCTATGCGCTGCGTGCCCTGTCGATTGCCCTGTTCCTGCTGATGCCGCTCACCAGCGTTTCGGTCTGGATTTTCGCGGCCAGCATGGGTTTCCTGTGGCTGTCCACCGTACCGTTGACTAATGGGGTGATCGCCCAAATCTTCGGGGTACGCCATCTTGGGATGCTGTCGGGCTTCGTGTTCTTCTCGCACCAGATCGGCAGTTTCCTGGGCGTGTGGCTGGGCGGCTGGTTATACGACCATATGGGGAGCTACGACCTGGTTTGGTATATCTCGATTGGATTGGGGCTGGTGGCGGCGCTGGCCAACTGGCCGGTGCGGGAAGCTCCGATCGTCCGGCCGCTGGCGCAGGAGGCATGATGAACGGATGGCGGCTGCTCGGCTGGCTGGCGCTGATGGTGGCGCTGACCTTGGGTTTTGTCGCCTATCTGAGTCCGACTGCGATGGTGACGATGGCCAACCTATGGGCACTGTGCGGGTTCTGAGTCCGACTGCCAGTGGCTGCGAGAAATGTTCATTATTCTTTCTTGCCGGCTAGTGATCTTGCAGAGAGTTTTCGCAAAATTTTAGTAATTGAATTTCAAGGAGATGGAATATGTCCGATTCGCCAGCCCATTATCTGGTGATCGATTTTGAAGCGACCTGCTGCGACCGAGGCAGTGTTCCGCGTCATGAAATGGAAATCATCGAGATCGGCGCCGTGATGGTGGCTGCCGATACCTTGGCGCCGCTGGCCGAATTTCAGCGTTTTATCCGCCCGGTGCGGCATCGGCGCCTGACCGCGTTCTGTACGCAACTGACCTCGATCACCCAGGCCGACGTCGATGGTGCCGGCGACTTCAAGGCGGTGATGGCCGAGTTCCGCGACTGGCTGGCACCTTGGCCGGACCTGGTGTTCGGCTCCTGGGGTGATTACGACGAGCGCCAGTTGCGGCAGGATTGCAGCTATCACCGGGTTGGCTATCCGATCCGTGGCCCGCATCTCAATCTGAAACGGGCCTTTGCCGAGAAGCAGGGTCTTGAGCGCGGGATCGGCCTGGGGCAGGCAGTGCGTCTGGCCGGACTGCGCTTTGCCGGCACCCACCATCGCGGCATCGACGACGCCCGCAATATCACCCGCCTGCTGCCGTATTCGCTGGGACGCCAAGCGCTATCCAAGTCCTAGCGCGGCGCGGCAGACTCGACGGCGTAGCGCGATCAGGCCATCATTGCCGTTTTCCCACCCGGCGCCTGGCCGATTTCAGTGCGAAAGGATTGCCTGATGTCGTTTCAAGACCATTTCTCTGCTCATGCCGGAGAGTATGCGCGTTACCGCCCCGACTATCCCCCCGCCTTATTCGACTGGCTGGCCGCCCAGGCCCCCTCGCGCCAGCTGGCCTGGGAATGCGCTTGTGGCAGTGGCCAGGCGACGCTGGCGCTGGCCCAGCACTTCGAACACCTTATTGCGACCGAACCCAGCGCCGAACAACTGGCCGCTGCGCCACGCCATCCCCGCATCGACTATCGCTGCGAGCCCGCCGAGCGCAGCAGCCTCGCTGACGCCAGCGTCGATCTGATCGCGGTGGCCCAGGCGCTGCACTGGTTCGATATGCCGGCTTTCTTTGCCGAAGCCAGCCGGGTGCTGCGACCCGGTGGCGTGCTGGCAGCCTGGTGCTATGAAACCTGTCAGGTGGCGCCGGCGGTGGACGCCGTGGTGGCCCACTTCTACGATGACACCATCGGCCCCTACTGGCCGCCTGAACGGCGTTGGATCGAACAGGGCTATGCCGGCATCGATCTGCCGTTCCCCGAATTGATCGCCCCGGCCTTTGCCATGACCCAACACTGGACTCTGGCGGAACTGGTCGGTTATTTCGGCACCTGGTCGGCAACCCGGCGCTACCGTGAGGCACGGCAGCACGACCCGCTGCCTGAACTATGGGACCAACTGGAACCCGCCTGGGGTGACCCGACCCATGCCCGCCCGGTCAGTTGGCCGCTGCGGATGCGGGCCTGCCGCAAACCTGCCTGAGCGGCCCGCTTCTTCCTCTTACCGAAAGGAAAACCATGTTTACCGGAATCGTCCAAGCCGTTGGACGCATTGGGATGCTCAAACCGCTCGAATCGGGCGTGCGCCTGACGGTGATCGCCGGTCAGCTCGATCTGTCCGATGTGCAGATCGGCGACAGCATCGCCATCAACGGCGCCTGCATGACGGTGGTCGAGCGTACCGACAAGAGCTTCAAGGTGGACGTCTCGGCAGAATCGCTCGACTGCACCTCCGGCCTTGATGATGTCGGCCGCGAAGTCAACCTGGAAAAAGCGCTGCGTCCCACCGACCGGCTGGGCGGCCATCTGGTCAGCGGCCATGTCGATGGCCTGGGCAACGTGGTGAAATTCCAGCCGGTGGGCGAGAGCACCGAACTGGTGATCCGGGCGCCACTGGCGCTGGCCAAATATATCGCCGCCAAAGGCTCGATCGTGGTCAATGGTGTGTCGCTGACCACCAATCGGATCAGCGATGTGCCGGGCGGCTGTGAATTCTCGATCAACCTGATCCCGCATACCCTGGCTGTGACCGCCCTGCGTCATCTCAAGGTCGGCGAAGCGGTCAATCTCGAAATCGACCTGATCGCCCGCTATGTCGAGCGTATGCTGAGCTTCGACAGCCAGGCCCGTTAAGCCAACCGATGTCATCTGCCATGCCCATTGCCCCGATTCAAGATATTGTTGCCGACCTCGCCGCCGGCAAGATGGTCGTCCTGATCGACGAGGAAGACCGCGAAAACGAAGGCGATCTGGTCCTTGCCGCCGACCATGTCACCCCTGAGGCGATCAACTTCATGGCCCGCTTCGGCCGGGGCCTGATCTGTCTGACCCTGACCGAAGCGCGTTGCCGTCAACTCAATCTGCCATTGATGGTCAGCAATAACGGCACCCCGCACGGCACCAACTTCACCGTATCGATCGAAGCGGCCGAAGGCGTCACCACCGGCATCTCGGCCCACGACCGCGCCCATACCGTCAAGGTGGCGGTGGCGCGTGATGCCCGGCCGGGCGATCTGGTCCAGCCCGGCCATATCTTCCCGCTGATGGCCCGCGAGGGGGGCGTGCTGGTGCGTGCCGGTCATACCGAAGCCGGCTGCGATCTGGCCGCGATGGCCGGTTGTTCGCCCGCTTCGGTGATCTGCGAAATCATGAACGACGACGGCACCATGGCCCGTCTGCCCGAGCTGGTCGAGTTTGCCCGTCAGCATGATCTCAAGGTGGGCACCATCGCCGACCTGATCCACTACCGCAGCCGCACCGAGTCGCTGATCGAGCGGGTCGACAGCCGTCCGGTGATGACGCCGCGCGGCGAGTTCGAACTGGTGGTGTTCCGCGACGCCACGGCCGGAGCGGTGCATCTGGCCCTGGTCAAGGGCGAGATTCGTCCCGAGGATGAAGTGCTGGTGCGTGTCCACGAGCCCCTGTCGGTGATGGACTGGATCGATTGCGGCCAGACGCGCCATTCCTGGAGCGTGCACGCCAGCCTCGACGCCATCAATGCCGCAGGGCGCGGGGTGATGATCCTGCTCCATCGCAGCGAAAGCGGCGACGAGCTGCTGGCGCGGGCGTTGCCCGAACTCAAGCGCAATGTGCCGCGCAAATGGGATATGCGCACCTACGGCATCGGCGCCCAGATGCTCAAGTCGCTGGGCGTCGGACGGATGAAGCTGCTGTCGCCGACCCGCAAGATGCCCAGCATGGCCGGTTTCGGCCTCGAAGTGACAGGCTTTGTCGAGCCGGAGGCGTGACGGTTTTTTGACGGCCGGGCGGCGCTGTATTAGCATATATACCTTTGTATATATGCCCGGTCGCGTCGCCCTATGAGCCAGGTTTCCTTGCGTAAAGTCGGTTCGAGTTTCGTCACCACGATTCCGGCCGAACTGGTCCAATCGCTGCAATTGCAGGAAGGCCAGCGCTTCGAAATCGCCCAGGAGAACGGCCGTCTGGTGCTTACCCCGCTTTCCCCCGAACTCGATGAGGTGCTCGCGGCCCACCGCGAGCTGCTGCGGCGCTACCGCAGTGCTTTCCATCAACTGGCCGATGCCTGAAGCGATGCCGGTTTTTCTCAGTCCGCTTGCCGTGATGACCGTGCAGCACGAACAGCAGTCCGTGTTCGGCGGTCGCCATGGCCTGCGCGACGGCGAACGGCTGCGGGCGGCGCTCGATGCTGCCGAGTTGGTCTGGCGCCAGTGTGGCGACCTGATCGAAGCGGCCGCCGAGCTGGCCCTGGCACTGCTGCGCGAAGCCCCCTTCATCGACGGCAACCGGCGCACTGCCGCCGATTGCATGCTGACCTTGCTGTCCCTCAATGGCGTCGTCGCGACGCCAAGCAATACCGAACTGTTCACCTGGACCATGGATGCGGCGCACGGTGCCCTGGATCGCCCGGTGCTGGCCGAGCGTTTGCGTCGCTGCTGTGTGCCCGCTTCCCTAAGCTGAGGATGTCCCATGCCCCGTTTTGCGCATATTCCGGAAATCGAACCTGATCTCGACGGCAGCGGCCTCAAGATCGGCATTGTGATGAGCCGGTTCAACTCCGACGTCTGCGAGGGTCTGCTCGCGGCCTGTACCGACCAGCTCAAGGCGCTCGGCGTGCGCGATGCCGACATGCTGATCGTGACGGCGCCCGGAGCCCTGGAAATCCCGCTGCTGCTGCAGACCATGGCCAAATCGAGCCGCTTTGATGCGCTGGTGGCGCTGGGCGCAGTGATCCGTGGCGAGACCTATCATTTCGAGCTGGTGGCCAATGAGTCGGGCGCGGGGGTCACCCGGGTCGGGCTGGACCACGATATGCCGATCGCCAACGCCATCCTGACCACCGATACCGATGACCAGGCCCTGGTCCGGATGCAGGAAAAAGGCCGCGACGCTGCCCGCGTGGCGGTCGAGATGGCCCGGCTCAACGCTGCGTTGCGCCATCCGCGCTAAATCTGCCTTTTCCGACTTTCTACCCATCGATCGGCGCGGCGTTTCCGCCGCGCCTTGCTCTTTTTGAAAGGAACCGAGCCATGAATGCCACTCCCGCCTCTACCCAGAAAGGTCCGCACAAATCGGCCCGTCGCCGTGCCCGCGAATTTGCCGTGCAGGGACTCTATCAGTGGCAGTTGACCGGCGACTCGGTCGGCAGTATCGACAAGTATCTGCGCGACAGCAGCACCCTGTTCAGCCGCGCCGACGAGAGCCTGTTCCGCGAGATCTTCTACGGGGCGATGCGTGACGCCGAACAGCTCAAGGAGCGGTTGGTTCCCTGCCTCGACCGCGACGAGGCCGAGATTTCCCCGGTCGAGCGCGCCATCTTGTTCGTTGCCGCGTTCGAGCTGCTCAACAAGCCCGAAACCCCCTACGCCGTGGTGATCAACGAGGCCATCGAGATTGCCAAGACCTTCGGCGGCACCGACGGCCATAAATTCGTCAACGGTGTGCTCGACAAATTTGCCCTGCTGGTCCGCCCCGACGAGGTCGGCTCGGGCCGGCAGACCCGCCAGCGCTGAGCCACCATGGCGCTTGGCGAATTCGATCTGATCCGGCGCTATTTCAGCCGCGCCACGCCGTCGGCACTGCTGGGCATCGGCGACGATGCCGCGCTGGTGGCGCCAACGCCGGGTCAGGCGCTTGTCGTGGCGGCCGATACGCTAGTCGAAGGCCACCATTTCTTCGCCGGCACCGCGCCCGAGGCGCTGGGGTGGAAGGCGCTGGCGGTCAATCTGTCCGATATGGCCGCCATGGGCGCCACGCCGCGCTGGTTCACCCTGTGCCTGACTCTGCCTGCCGCCGAGCCCGACTGGCTCGCCGGCTTCGCGGCCGGCCTCTATGCGCTGGCCGAGCGCCATCAGGTCGAGTTGATCGGTGGCGATACCACCGGCGGCCCCTTGGCCTTTTCGGTGCAGATACTGGGGGAGGTGGCGCCAGGGCAAGCATTGCGCCGCGCTGGTGCCCGGATCGGCGACGATGTCTGGCTATCTGGCCCGACCGGCGCCGCTGCACTGGCCGTCGAAGCGCGCTACGGCCGCCTGACGCTGGCGCCGGATGATCTGGCCTATTGCGCCAACCGGCTTGATCGGCCTGAACCCCGGGTCGAGCTGGGTCTGGCTCTCGCTGGCCTGGCGCATGCCGCCATCGACATCTCCGACGGTCTGCTGGCCGATGCCGGCCATCTGGCTGCTTGTTCAGGCGTGGCGGTGCATCTTCATACCGATCTTCTTCCCTCGTTGCCGCTGCCCCCCGCGCTGGCCAACTCCGCCGCAGCCTGGCGTGCCGCACTGGGCGGCGGGGATGACTACGAACTCTGCTTCACCGCTGCGCCGCAGCAGCGTGCGACGATCGAGCGGATCGGCGAGAAACTTGGCCTGCCGTTGACGCGGATCGGCCAGATCGAAGCAGGGCAGGGGGTACGGCTATTGGATGACGCGGGTCGCCCACAACAGGTAGAACGGCTCGGATTTGATCATTTTGCAGGCAAATAGAAAAAATAAGGAAAAGCGTCTGCAAGACTTATGGCGGGGTAAATAAATATATAAATATTTTCCTCTCCCGCCTCTCCCATCTGTCCTCCACCCTCCCAATTGCTCCACATCGGTCTTCAACCTGGCGTCCAGGTAGCAACCAGGCTCGCCAAGCAGTACAGACCGATGCTCGCAAGCTGCCATCGTGTCCATTCCCCTATCTTGTCCGGACAGCGTTGTACCGCTTTGCCGTCAGAGTATTTCCATTTCAACCGGTGTCGCCAGCTAACGCTGGTAGCTCGTTGCACGCTTGTGCTTTCAGGGTCGGGCACATTGACTCCGGATGGGTTGGGCATCTGGCCTGGATGCCCTCGATAGGGTGGTTGCTGAGTCGGAAGGTGGGAGAGAGGCGAGGAGGGACAGTGAGATAGCGCTATTGTTATTTCAGGATCGATTGAATAAGACTTAAACGGTTGGGGAATATGGGCTACCATGGGTCGGTTTCGCCGTGGCGGTGAGCTGTGAGTGATCGTGACAGCCGCTGCCGTGTCTAACCTGAGAGCGCGTCCCATCGCGGACGTGGTGATCTCCCGGAGACGCCCATGACGAGCCATGTTTCCCCTTTGTTTGCCTTTCCGTTCCGGCATTCGGCCCCGCTGACGCTGGGGGTTGAACTTGAACTGATGCTGGTCAACCGCAATGACCGTGATCTGGCACCGCGTGCCCAGTCGCTGTTGGATTTGACCGCTGCCGGCCCTTACCACAACCAGATCGTGCCCGAAATCACCCAGAGCATGATCGAGCTGAACAGCTCAGTCCATCAGCGTATCGACACCTTGGCCGAAGAGCTGCGCTTGATCGGCCGCCATCTGGTCGAATCGGCCAACTCGCTTGGCATCGATCTGGCCGGCGGGGGTGCCCATCCCTTCCAACGTTGGCAGGAAAGATTGATTTTTCCCGGTAATCGTTACCGGATGTTATCTGATCTATACGGTTATCTAGCTAAGCGCTTTACCGTGTTTGGTCAGCATATCCATATCGGTTGTCCCGACGGCGATACGGCCGTCTATCTGATCCACCAGCTTGGCCGCTTCGTGCCCTTCCTGATCGTGCTGACGGCCTCGTCGCCGTTCTATCAAGGCGTCGATACCGGTTTTGCCAGCGCGCGGATGAACAATGTCGCCGCCTTCCCCTTTGCCGGCCATATGCCTGAAGTGGCCGATTGGGCCGGTTTCGAGGCGTATTTCCACGATATGAGTCGGCTCGGCATCGTCGAGACGATGAAGGATTTCTATTGGGATGTCCGGCCCAAGCCCGAATTTGGCACGGTCGAAGTACGGATCTGCGATACACCGCTGCGTATCTCCAGCGCCGTGACGACCACGGCCTTCCTCCAGGCACTGGTTGCTTGGTTGCTCGATGAACGGCCGCCGCTCGATATGACCTCGCTGTATCGCGTCTACGCCTATAACCGCTTCCAGGCCGCCCGGTTCGGGATGGAGGCCGATATCGTCGACCCAATGAATGCCCGGCGCGAAAATATCGGCGATGCACTGAGCGATCTGCTTGAGCGACTGCAGCCGTATGCCGAGGTGCTGGGCAGCACCGCCCAGTTCGACGCCTTGCGCGAGCGGGTCGACCAGCGCGATACCGATGCCGAGCAATTGCGCCGGGTCTATGCCGAAAGTAATGACTGGATGCTGTTGGTGGCCTGGCAGGTGGAGATGCTGCGGGCTGAGCTTGACGTATAATCCGCGCCGCTTCGCCCGACGAGGGTCGTCGGGCGGCTCCACCGAGTAATGCCGATGCCTGCGTTGCAGCCCACATTCCGTTTTCTGCTGGCCCATCCGGCCCATTTCATCGCCTTGGGTTTCGGCAGTGGGCTGGCGCCTTGGGCGCCCGGCACGTTCGGTTCGCTGGCGGCCGTGCCGCTCTACTTGGGGTTGGCGCTGTTGATGCCACCACTATGGATTGCACTGCTGGCCATTCCCGCCTTCTTCCTCGGCATCTGGGCTTGTGAGCGGACCGGCCGGGCACTGGGCGTCAGCGACCACGGCGCCATCGTGATCGACGAGATCGTGGCCATGCTGCCGCTGCTGGCGCTGGCGCCGCAGGACTGGCGCGGCATGCTGGTGGCCTTGGGGCTGTTCCGGCTGTTCGATATCTGGAAACCATGGCCGATCCGCTGGTTCGACCGCCATCTCAAGGGCGGCCTTGGCGTGATGGTCGATGATGCTGTCGCCGCGCTGTTTGCTGTGCCTTTCCTCGCCTGGTGGGGCTATACGGCTTTTTGAGGTCGGTTTGCCGGTGGTGGTGGAGTCGAAGGTCGCGCTTTTCGGGCTGGCCGGGATCGTTCAACAGGAGCAGGACACTGAGTAGCCGCGACAGCACCACTGGTCTTGTCTTGCCGGGGCGGGTCCATCGAATCCACCTCCCCACAGGTCACTTGCTGGTAATTTGATTTTTTCATTTAAACTCCATCAGCAACTTGCAGTCGTTTTTCCTGAATTTTCAGTTTTCTTCCTCACGTTCTCCTGGGCCATATTGCAGACCTAGCCATTTGCCGCCCACAGGCAAAATTCGGCTTTGACTGGTATCGAAACTGGTACTAGATTGGATTGCTGCATGTCTGTCCAATCGACCCATCCTACGGCCAGACGAGGCGGCATCCATTCCACCAACTGATCGATTTCCGCCCGCAAAGCGACTGACAGCTTGGGCGGACACGGCCTTGGCCGTGGCTTTGAAGGAGGACGTCATGCATCGTTTTACCCATCTGTTTGTCCGGACTTTGCCCTGGCTGGGACTGGCGCTGGCCGGCACCGTCTGGGCTGCGCCTGTCTGTAGTGAATGGAAAAGCGGTCAGGTCTACACCCAGGGCAGCTATGCGCTGGCCGACGGCAAGACCTGGCGCGCCAAATGGTGGACCCAGAACGAACGTCCGGGCGCATCGGCCTGGGGGCCGTGGGAACAGCGCCCTGAGGGCGAATGCAGCGGCGATGACGGCGGCGGCACGCCCGACCCGACCCTGCCACCCGAGCCGACCCCGACGGTAGGCCGCCATGTCGGCGCCTATTTCACCCAATGGGGTATCTACGGACGCAATTACAAGCTGCGCAATCTGGTCGATAGTGGCGGCCATCAACGGCTGACCTTTCTCAACTACGCTTTTGGCAATGTCTATGCAGACGGCCGCTGCGGCATCGTCACCCGGGCCGAGAACGGCAACGGCGATGGCGGGGATGGCTGGGCCGACTACCAGCGCTCCTTTGCTGCCGGCGAATCGGTCGATAGTGTGGGCGATAGCTGGAATGACGCGCTGCGCGGCAATTTCAACCAATTGCGCAAGCTCAAGTTCAAGAATCGCAATCTCAAGGTGCTGATCTCGCTGGGCGGCTGGACCTGGTCGCGCAACTTCGGCAGGTTCGCGGCGACCGAGGCCGGTCGCCGTGAGATGGCGCGGTCCTGCATCGATCTGTATATCCAGGGCAATCTGCCGCGCGCCGAGGGGGCAGGTGGCCTGGGGGCTGCCAAGGGCGTATTCGATGGGATCGACATCGATTGGGAATATCCCGGCGGGGGCGGTCTGCCGAGCAATTCGGTCGACCCAGCCGATAAGCGCAACTTCACCCTGTTGCTGGCCGAATTTCGCCGTCAGCTCGACGAGATTGGCCGGCAGCACCAGCGGCGTTACTACCTGACGGTGGCGATCGGCTCCGGCGGCGACAAGATCCGTAATACCGAGCCTGCGCTCTATAGCCAGTATCTCGACTGGATCAACGTGATGAGCTACGACTTCCATGGCGGCTGGGAAGCGATGGGGCCGACCAATTTCCATTCCAATCTGTTCCGCGACCCGCAGGCGCCGGTGACGGGCGATGCCGTCTACTACACCGTTGACGATGCCCTGCGTACCCTGGTCGAGGCAGGCGTGCCGCGCGATAAGCTCAATGTCGGCATTCCGTTCTACGGGCGGGGTTGGCAGGGGGTGACGGCCGGGCCGGCCGGGGACGGGCTGTATCAGCCGGCAACGGGTCCGGCCAAGGGAAGCTGGGAAGATGGCTATGACGACTACAAGGTGCTGCGCGGCAAGACCGGCAATCGCTACTACCATCCCGTCACCGCGCAACTCTGGTTCTACGACGGCAACAACTTCTGGAGCTATGACGACCCCAGCGTGATTGCCCGCAAGGCCGGCTATGTGCGGGAGCAGCGGCTCGGTGGCCTGTTTGGCTGGTCGCTCGACGGCGACGATGGCAGCGGGAGCTTGCTGAGCGAGATGTGGAAGGTCAGAAATCCCTAAGCGCCTGTTTACCGCCGCCTGGACCACAGGCGGCGGTTTTTTGCGGCAGGGGAAAGAAAGGCGCGGAGATTTATCGGGCTGATCCAGAAGACCGGACACTTGAACTGGATGAATCCACTCACCCTTCTATATGCCGTCCGACTGACGCGGTTGCGGCCTAAACTGGCGGCATTGTATGATCGCCGCTGCACAAAAAGACAAAACGGCAGGGTCCGGATAGCCAGCGCCATGTAGTGCCGGCACCGGAGGCGAGGAGACGCGCCGCAGTACCATTCCGTTGTTTTTCCCGATAAAAACCCGATGCGATTTCGCCTGATTCGGCGAAACGATTATTTGCGTCTATAAAAAGCAGGCTGTCCGGCATATTGCTGCAATCTGCCACGGTTATTTTCCGTTTCGCCGCGCCGGCTCGATCCGGCTGCGTTCGTTATGGCATTCCTTGCGAGGAGCTTGTCCGATGAAACTCGAAACGCCGTCCGATAGCGATGCTCCCCCGGTGCTGCACGAAGCCACCAGCGTCATGACGCTGCATCCGGGCGATTGCGGGGTCGAACAATGGATGCGCCAATTCGCCCCGGTCCAGGCAGCACGTTTTCGCTGTGGTCAACCGGTGCCACCGTGGTTGCGCGAGGATGGCCCGCTGCGCCGGGCCTTGGTGCGTGAATTATCGTTCCGGGCCTATGCCAAGGATCTGGCAGCCCATAGCCTGTGCCATCTGGCGGCGCTCGCCCCCAATACCGAAGAGCGCGAATATTTCGTCACCTATCTGGTCGATGAGACCCGCCATGCCGCCGGTTTCCGCCAACGGCTGATCGATCTGGCCGGGCCGGTCGATGAGCTGACCACGCTTCAGTCGGAAGCAGCCGGAAACGATCGCAACCAGGTGCTGTTTCCGCTCGATATCTGGAGCCGCGAGATACTCGAAGGCCGGCTCGACTATCTGGGCGGCGTAGCGATGGTGGCGTTGCTGTTCGATGCGGTGCTGTCGCCGCTCGACGGTTTCGGCGAATCGACCTGGCACAGCTTCGACCCGGTCTCCGCCGATCTGCTCGGCAGCGCCGACCGTGCCCAGACCCGCCATCTGGCCGTATGCGCCAATATCCTGCGTGCCCATCTGCTGCACCATCCACAGGACTGGCCCACCCTGGCCCGCTTTGTCGCCGACGGCCTGACCCGCTGCCGCGAGCTGCCGGTGGCGGCGCTGATGCTGGAGCGGGCGGCGCAGTATCAGCTCGGTCTCGATAGCCACCGCTACTGCCTGGGAGAGGCCGAGTTCGAATTCGGCCTGCGGCTCGCCGATTCCTCACCAGCGCAACGGGTCGCGCTGGCGCTGGAGCGGGCCGATACGGCGCTGACTTCCCGCCTGACCCATATCGGTTTGATTACAGCGATGCGACCGAACTGAATAGTCCGCAAGAAGTGGCTGGAATACGAAATATCCTGCAAGTGACTTGCAGGATATTTTCTTTTGGAGAGACAGTGGATGAAGGGGGTGGGGCGTTTATGCCTTTTTGTTTCCAATCGACCTGTTTTTGATGTTTACTAAATATAAATCTTTCAAATTTATGAAATATATTTTTTAGTATATAAGCACTATTCGCATTGTTTCTTGTGTTGCTTTGTCTGTTTATTTTAATTATTATTCGCCTCGGCTTTAAAGCCAAAAAACACCCAAGTGCAGTGACTTGTAAATCAAAAACTCTCCGGAGGAACATTAAATGAAGCTGACTCTGAAACTGGCTGCTGCCGCTCTGATGATCGTTGGTGTTGCCCACGCTGCTCCCGCGATCAACCTCAAGCCCACCAAGCCCGCCTGCATCCAGGTGATCACTCCCGCCTACAACCCGCTGACCGGCGAGTGCCGCGAGTTCCCGACCCCCTGCGATGTGCCGTTCGGCTGGATCAAGACCAGCGGCGGTTGCAGCGTGGCCAAGGCCGATACCGGCTGGACCAAGCTGGTGGAAAACACCGCTAAATAATTCTTGTGGTGGCCGCCTGATCACCGGCCACCAACAATGAAAAACGGCACCCTCGGGTGCCGTTTTCTATTGCCTGACAGAAAGCCCGTCCAAGTGACGGGCTTTTGCCGTTTAGCCCAGCAGATGGGCGACGCCGGCGCGCTCTTCCTCGAGTTCGGCCAGGGTCTTGTCCATCATGGTGCGGCTGTACTCGTCGATCGGCAGATCGCGGACCATGCTGTATTCGCCGTTCTGGGTAACCACCGGGAAGCCGTAGATCACGCCTTCGGGAATGCCGTAGGAACCGTCGGACGGAATACCCATCGTCACCCACTTGCCATTGCTGCCCAGCACCCAGTCACGGATATGGTCGATGGCGGCATTGGCAGCCGAAGCAGCCGAGGACAGGCCACGTGCCTCGATAATCGCGGCGCCGCGCTTGCCGACCTTCGGAATGAAGGTGTCGCGGTTCCAGGCTTCGTCACCGATCAGGTCCTTGAGCGAAGCGCCGCCGACAGTGGCGAAGCGGTAGTCGGGGTACATGGTCGGGCTGTGGTTGCCCCACACCACCAGCTTTTCGATATCGGCGACCGGCTTGCCGGACTTGGCAGCCAGTTGCGACAGGGCGCGGTTGTGATCGAGGCGCAGCATGGCGGTGAAATTCTTGGCCGGCAGATCCGGCGCCGACTTCATCGCGATATAGGCATTGGTGTTGGCCGGGTTGCCGACCACCAGCACCTTGACATCACGGCTGGCGACGTCGTTCAGGGCCTTGCCCTGTTCGGTGAAGATCTTGGCGTTTTCGAGCAGCAGGTCCTTGCGCTCCATGCCCGGGCCGCGCGGACGGGCGCCAACCAGCAGGGCAATGTCGGCATCCTTGAAACCGGCCTGCGGGTTGTCGAAACCTTCCATGCCGGCGAGCAGCGGGAAGGCGCAGTCTTCCAATTCCATCATCACGCCCTTGAGGGCCTGTTGCGGCTTCTCGAACGGCACTTCGACCAGTTGCAGAATGACCGGCTGGTCCTTGCCCAGCATTTCGCCCGAGGCGATACGGAACAAAAGGCTGTAACCAATCTGGCCGGCGGCGCCGGTCACGGCAACGCGAACGGGTTTTTTCATCATGGGACTCCTGTGGGACTAGGGCGGCGGTTCCCGCCGTCTGGTGCATGGCGCCCGGCTAGGCCAGGCAGCGTCTTTGCGGCAGTGCAACGACGCGCAGTGTAACACCGGCCTTGGCCGAATTCATCACGCGCCAGCGCGGCCATCGGCCTGATCGGCACGAAATCTTATGTCTTATATAAGACTGCGGTAGACAGCCGTGCATGATAAGGGTATAAACGCAAAACCCTATCCCCAGCACAGTTATGGCAAGCGTCCATTCGCAGCGCACCGGCGAAGAATTGCCGAGTCGGCAGCCGCTGTACGTACAAGTCCGCGATCAGATCGTGACCAGCATCGAAGCCGGTGAATGGCATGCCGGCGACATGCTGCCGAGCGAGTTCGAACTGGCTGACCGTTTCCGAGTCAGCCAGGGCACGGTGCGTAAAGGCCTGGACCTGCTCGAAGCCGAAGGCGTGCTACGCCGCCGTCAAGGACTTGGCACTTTCGTGGCCGAGGCCGACGACGGTTGGGGCAGGGCGGAATTGCCGGGCATCGGCCATCCGCTCGACGCCGATCTCGAACTGCTCAGTTGCAGCCGTGGCCATGCCGGCGATACCGCCGCTGCCGCCCTGGGGCTGCGACGCGGTGCAGCCATCACCGTGGTCAGGCGGCTTGCACGGGTGGCCGGCGAACCGTTCGCCCTTATCGATAGTTGTGTCTCAAGTGAACGATTCGACGGGCTCGATGCCCGGCGGATCAAGCAGGCCGACTGCAATCTGCGCCGAATCTGGTTACGCCAGTTCGGTTTGCGGGTGGTGTCCGATTCGCCGCTGTATCGGGCGGGTCTGGCCGGGCGGGAGGAGGCACGGCTGCTGGGTGTCGGTCTCGACGCCCCGCTGCTTGAAGTGCTTCGCACCGCTAGCGGGATGGATGGCCGTCCGGTCGAGTGGACCACCGTATGGTGCCGCACCGACCTGTACGGCTATCGTCCTTGAGCGTTCGTCCCAAAATCGGGGTGGGGCGCCGGATGCGGCAGGGAGACTCTGCTAGAATCGCAAGGCTTTGCGGCAACGATTGCTTGGTTGCCCCGTCTTGTTCGAACTGGCGGGGCTGTCCGTCTTGTCGCGTGGTTTATTAAAAAGGAAAGAGTCATGGAGAAAACACGCCCCAAGCATCTAGACCTGCCCAAGATCAGGCTACCCTTGCCGGGTTTTGTCTCGATCTTGCACCGCATCAGCGGCGCACTGCTGTTCTTGGCCATCCCTGTCGTCCTCTGGCTGATGCAAGGGTCGCTCAGCTCTGAAGCCCAATTCGAAGCGTTCCGTGGCTTTATCTCCCATCCCATCGTCAAGCTCGGCCTGATCGCCCTGCTGTGGGCCTATCTGCACCATGCCTGTGCCGGCCTGCGTTTCCTGTTCCTCGACGTGCACAAGGGCCTCGATCTTCCGACCGCCCGCAAGACTGCGATGGCCGTTCTGGTCGTCAGCATTGCGCTCACGCTCGTTATCGGAGGTGTCCTGTGGTAAATCGCCATGTGATCGGCGCGCATTACGGCTTGCGCGACTGGCTGCTGCAACGCATCACCGCCGTGGTGATGCTGGTCTATACGCTGGGCCTGCTGGCCTTCCTGTTCCTTGCCGCCGACGCCAGCTACGAAGGCTGGAAGTCGCTGCTGTCGCAGACCTGGGTCCGGGTGTTCAGCTCGGTAACGGTGCTGGCGCTGCTGCTGCACGCCTGGGTCGGGGTGCGCGATATCTGGATGGACTATGTCAAGCCCGTCGGTCTGCGTCTGACTCTCCATGTCCTGACCATTCTGTGGCTGGTCGGCAGTTTCGTATACGCGGTTAAAGTGGTGTGGGGTGTGTAATGGCGACGATCGCTAAACGTCATTTTGATGCAGTGGTGGTGGGCGCCGGTGGCGCCGGTCTGCGCGCCGCCCTGCAATTGTCCGAAGCCGGCCTCAAGACGGCCGTGCTCTCCAAGGTGTTCCCGACCCGTTCGCATACGGTGGCGGCCCAGGGTGGGGTGTCGGCCTCGCTCGGCAATTCCGAGCCCGATCATTGGCACTGGCATATGTACGATACCGTCAAAGGTTCCGACTGGCTCGGCGACCAGGACGCCATCGAATTCATGTGCCGCGCCGCACCGGATGCGGTGATCGAACTCGAACACTTCGGCATGCCGTTCGACCGCAATGCCGACGGCACCATCTATCAGCGCCCGTTCGGCGGTCATATGTCGAACTTCGGCGAAAAGCCGGTCCGTCGCGCCTGCGCCGCTGCCGACCGTACCGGGCATGCCATGCTGCACGCGCTCTACCAGCGTAATGTGCGGGCCAATACCCAGTTCTTCGTCGAATGGATGGCGCTGGATCTGATCCGTGCCGAAGACGGCCGCGTGCTCGGCGTGGTGGCGATGGAAATGGAAACCGCCCAGGTCGTGGTATTCCAGGCCAAGGCCACGCTGTTCGCCACCGGCGGCGCCGGTCGGATCTTCTATTCCTCGACCAATGCCTTTATCAATACCGGCGACGGTCTCGGCATGGCTGCCCGTGCCGGCATTCCGCTCGAAGACATGGAATTCTGGCAGTTCCACCCGACCGGTGTGGCAGGCGCCGGGGTGCTGATCACCGAGGGCGTGCGCGGCGAAGGCGGTATTCTGCGCAACGCCGCCGGCGAGCGTTTCATGGAGCGTTACGCTCCGGTTGCCAAGGACCTGGCTTCGCGCGATGTGGTATCGCGTGCCATGGTCACGGAAATCAACGAAGGTCGCGGCTGCGGTCCGGGCAAGGACCATGTGCTGCTCGACATCACCCACCTCGACCCCGAACTGATCAAGTCGAAACTGCCGGGCATCCGCGAAATCTCGATCAAGTTTGCCGGCGTCGACCCGATCAAGGCGCCGATTCCGGTGGTGCCGACCTGCCATTACCAGATGGGTGGCATCCCCACCAACTACCGCGGTGAAGTGGTCGAACGCATCGACGGCAGCGACCGGGTGGTCCCGGGCTTCTACGCCGCCGGCGAAGTCGCCTGTGCCTCGGTACATGGCGCCAACCGCCTCGGCACCAACTCGCTGCTCGATCTGCTGGTGTTCGGCAAGAGCGCCGGTGATTCGGTGATCGACTATATCCGCCGCGAAGGCGACGGCCTGCCGCCCGTGCCGCAGTCGGAAATCGACCGCGCCCTGGCCCGGGTGGCCCGACTCGACAACCAGAAGAACGGCGTCGACGTCAACGAAGCCCGTCTCGCCATGCAGCGCACCATGCAGGCCCACTGTGGCGTGTTCCGTTTCAAGGACCTGCTCAAGCAGGGCGTGGAAAAGATTCTCGAAGTCGAGAAGATGGTGCGCAGCACCGAGATCAAGGACAAGTCCAAGGTGTTCAACACCGCCCGCATCGAAGCGCTGGAGCTGGAAAACCTGATCGAAGTGGCCAAGGCCACCATGATCTCGGCCGAGGCCCGCACCGAATCGCGCGGCGCCCATGTGCGCGACGACGCGCCCGACACGCCCGCGCATCCGAACGGCCGTGACGACGAGAACTGGCTCAAACATACCTTGTGGTACCGCGACGGCAACCGGCTCGACTACAAGCCGGTCAATATGCAGCCGCTGACGGTAGACCCCATCGCCCTGAAGGCGCGTTCCTACTGAGGGGATTAGCAATGACCACCCGTACCGTCAAATTCAGTCTCTACCGCTACGATCCGGATAAGGACGCCAAGCCTTATATGCAGGATATCAGCGTCGAACTCGACCCGACCGAGCGCAAGCTGCTCGATGCCCTGGTCAAGCTCAAGGTCAAGGACGACACCCTGTCGTTTCGTCGTTCCTGCCGCGAGGGCGTCTGCGGCTCCGACGCCATGAATATCAATGGCAAGAACGGCCTGGCCTGTATCACCGATATCGATACCCTGAAGCAGCCGATCGAAATCCGGCCGCTGCCGGGTCTGCCGGTGGTGCGCGACCTGATCGTCGACATGACCCAGTTCTTCAAGCAGTACCACTCGATCAAGCCCTATGTGGTCAACGACACGCCGCCGCCCGAGCGCGAGCGTCTGCAGTCGCCTGAAGACCGCAAGGAGCTCGATGGCCTGTACGAGTGCATTCTGTGCGCCTGCTGCTCGACCTCGTGCCCATCGTTCTGGTGGAACCCCGACAAATTCGTCGGCCCAGCCGGTCTGTTGGCTGCCTACCGCTTTATCGCCGATACCCGCGATACCGCGACCAACGAGCGGCTCGACAATCTGGAAGACCCGTACCGGCTGTTCCGCTGCCATACCATCATGAACTGTGTCGATGTCTGCCCGAAGGATCTCAACCCGACCCGCGCCATCGGCAAGATCAAGGATCTGATGGTCAAGCGCATCGTCTGAGGTCGTCGTCATGTATACCGAGGCGGACAAGAACCGCATCCGCTGGCGTTCGCGGCGCGGACTGCTGGAATTGGATCTCGTGCTGCAACGCTTTCTGGCGCACGAGTTCGAGCATCTGGACGAGGCGACCCTGGCCGCCTACGACGATCTGCTGATGCTGCCGGACAACGACCTGCTCGATCTGGTCGATGGCCGTACCGACAGCGACGATCCACGCTTCCAGTCCCTGGTGGTCCGGCTGCGTAGCTGGCAAGCGCCCGGAAATCAACAATAATGCGGTAATTCGCGTGCCGGACCGATCAGGTCCGGCGCGACCCGAAACTACAATTCAGGAGCACTTCTAATATGGATAAGGTCACGCTCTCGTATAACGGCGACCAGAACTCGATCGAGCTGCCGGTACTGAAAGGCTCGCTCGGCCCCGATGTCGTCGATATCCGCAGCTTCGGCAAGACCGGCCTGTTCACCTACGACCCGGGTTTTCTGGCGACCGCCAGTTGCGAATCCAAGATCACCTTTATCGATGGCGATCTGGGCCAGCTCTACTACCGTGGCTACCCGATCGAACAGCTGGCCGAGCACAGCGACTTCCTCGAAGCGTGCTACCTGCTGCTGAACGGTGAACTGCCCAACGCCAAGGAAAAGGCCGACTTCGACTATATGGTCATGCGCCACAATATGCTGCATGACCAGATCCTGTCGTTCTACAAGGGTTTCCGCCGCGACGCCCACCCGATGGCCGTGATGGTCGGGGTGGTCGGCGCGCTGTCGGCCTTCTACCACGACTCGCTCGATATCAACGATCCGCACCATCGCGAAGTGTCGGCCTTCCGCCTGATCGCCAAGGTGCCGACCATCGCCGCCCAGGCTTACCGCTATAACAAGGGTCTGCCGTTCTCCTATCCGAAGGGTGGTCTGTCCTACGCTGAGAACTTCCTCCATATGATGTTCTCGACCCCGGTGACCGAGTACAAGGTCAACCCGGTGCTGGCCAAGGCGCTCGACCGCATCTTTATCCTGCACGCCGACCACGAACAGAACGCCTCGACCTCGACCGTCCGTCTGGCCGGCTCGTCGGGTGCCAATCCGTTTGCCTGTATCGCTGCCGGTATCGCCTGTCTGTGGGGCCCGTCGCACGGCGGCGCCAACGAAGCGGTGCTGAAGATGCTGGCCGAGATCGGCGACGAGTCGAAGATCGGCGAATTCATCCAGGGCGTGAAGGACAAGCGCTTCAAGCTGATGGGCTTTGGCCACCGCGTGTACAAGAATATGGACCCGCGCGCCGAGATCATGCGCCGCACCTGCCACGAAGTGCTGACCGAACTGGGCCTCCAGGACGATCCGAAGTTCAAGCTGGCCATGAAGCTCGAAGAGATCGCCCTGAACGACCCGTATTTCGTCGAGCGCAAGCTCTACCCGAACGTCGACTTCTACTCGGGCATCGTCCTGTCGGCCATCGGCATCCCGGTGTCGATGTTCACCCCGATCTTCGCCCTGAGCCGCACCGTGGGCTGGATCTCGCATTGGACCGAGATGATCGCCGACCCGACCATGAAGATCGGTCGTCCGCGTCAGCTCTACACCGGCTCGCCGCGTCGCGACTACGTTCCGCTCGACGAGCGCAAGTAATCCCGTCTGACGCTCCGGCCTGCCGGCCGGAGCGTACCGATGCCCCGACGGACGGCGGGGCATCGGTATGGCTCGAATCATCCGTTCGTTTTATCCCAAGTCGTTTGTCGAAATCGTCCCGCCTCAACCGGGGGCGAAGAAGGAATCCGGAAAAGGCCTCACCATGATGCAAACCTTCATGAGCCACTCCTATCTGTTCGGCGGCAATGCGCCGTTCATCGAGGAGCTGTACGAGCAATATCTTGCCGACGCGCAGTCGGTCCCGCAGGAATGGCGGGATTATTTCGACAAACTGCAACAACTGCCCGGCAGTGCGGATCGTGATATTCCGCGTGCGCCGATCGAGCAGTCGTTTATCCAGTTGGCCAAGCAGCCACGTCTGGCGACGCGCAGCGCCGCCAGCGAATCGGCGTCGATGAAAAAGCAGGTCGCGGTGCTCAAGCTGATCTCGGCCTACCGGGTGCTGGGCTCGCGTCACGCCAACCTCGATCCGCTCAAGCGCATGGATCTCAATCCGGTGCCCGAGCTCGAGCCGTCCTACCACGGCCTGACCGACGCCGATATGGCGCTACAGTTCGACTGTGGCAGCCTGGTCGGCCCCGAGCGTGATTCGCTCGCCAATATTGTGGCCCGCCTGAAGCAGACCTACTGCAGCAATGTCGGTCTCGAATACATGCATATCACCCAGTCGGAACAGAAGCACTGGGTGCAGCAGCGCTTCGAGTCGATCCGCTCGACCCCGAGCTTCGACCAGGCCAAGAAGGCGCGCATCCTCAAGCAGATCACCGCCGCCGAAACGCTCGAGCGTTATCTGCATACCAAATACGTCGGTCAGAAGCGCTTCTCGCTCGAAGGCGGGGAAAGCCTGATCGCCGCCATGGACCATCTGGTTCAGGGTGCCGGCGCCGTGGGCGTGCAGGAAATGGTGATTGGCATGGCCCACCGTGGCCGCCTCAATGTGCTGGTCAATACCCTGGGCAAGCGTCCGGCCGAACTGTTCTCGGAATTCGAGGGCAAGTCGACCATGGATCTGCCGTCGGGCGACGTGAAATACCATATGGGCTTCAGCTCCGATATCCCGACCCCGGGCGGCCCGATCCACGTCAGTCTGGCCTTCAACCCGTCGCACCTCGAAATCGTCAATCCGGTGGTGGTGGGCTCGGCCCGTGCCCGGCAACAGCGCCGTGGCGACCGTACCGGCGATCAGGTGCTGCCGGTGCTGCTGCACGGTGACGCGGCCTTTATCGGCCTTGGCACCAACCAGGGTACCTTCAACCTGTCGCAGACCCGTGGCTATGGTGTCGGCGGCACGGTGCATATCGTTATCAACAACCAGATCGGCTTTACCACTTCGGACACCCGCGACGCGCGTTCGACCCTGTATTGCACCGATATCGCCAAGATGATCGAAGCGCCGATTTTCCACGTCAACGCCGACGACCCGGAAGCGGTCTGTCTGGTGATGCAGGCGGCGCTCGAATTCCGCATGAAGTTCCACAAGGACGTGGTGATCGATCTGGTCTGCTTCCGTAAGCTCGGGCACAACGAGGGCGACGACCCGATGCTGACCCAGCCGATGATGTACAAGAAGATCGCCAAGCACCCCGGCGCACGCAAGCTCTACGCCGACCGTCTGATCGGCGAAGGTCTGCTGTCGGCAGCCGAGGCCGATGAGCTGATCAAGGCCTACCGCGCCGCGCTCGACAAGGGTGAGCATGTCGAACAGACCACCCTGACCGACTTCAAGCGCAGCTTTGCCATCGACTACGGCGCCTTCAAGGGCACCCACTGGGCTCATCCGACCGATACCACCCTGTCGGCCGGCGAAGTGCAGCGTCTGGGCGAAAAACTGACCCGGATTCCCGAAGAATTCAAGCTCCATCCCACCGTGGACAAGGTCCTGGCCGCCCGCCGAGAAATGGCTGCTGGCAACCAGGCAATCGACTGGGGGATGGCCGAGACGCTGGCCTACGGCTCGCTGCTGGAAAAAGGCTATGGCGTGCGTCTGTCGGGCGAAGACTCGGGCCGCGGCACCTTCTCGCACCGTCATGCCGTGCTGCACGACCAGAACCGCGAGCGCTGGGACCAGGGCGCTTATGTGCCGCTGCGCCATCTGTCGGACAATCAGGCCCATTTCCTGGTGATCGACTCGATCCTCAACGAAGAGGCGGTGCTGGCCTTCGAATACGGCTACAGCTCTTCGGCACCGGACGAACTGGTGATCTGGGAAGCCCAGTTCGGCGACTTCGGCAACGGCGCCCAGGTGGTGATCGACCAGTTCATCACGTCGGGTGAAACCAAGTGGGGCCGTTACTGCGGCCTGACCATGATCCTGCCGCATGGTTACGATGGCCAGGGTCCCGAGCACTCGTCGGCCCGTCTCGAGCGCTATCTGCAATTGTGCGCCGAGCACAATGTGCAGATCGTGATGCCGTCCGAAGCGGCCCAGATGTTCCATGTGCTGCGCCGGCAGATGCTGCGGCCCTACCGCAAGCCGCTGATCATCCTGATGTCCAAGCGCCTGCTGCGCTACAAGGACTCGATGAGCCCGCTCGAGCAGATCACCTCGGGCGGCTTCCGTCCGGTGATCGGCGACCCGGACCAGCCTGATGTCAAGAAGGTCAAGCGCGTGCTGGTGTGCTCGGGCCAGGTGTTCTACGACTTGCAGAACGCCCGCAAGGAACGTGGCATCAAGGATATCGCCATCGTCCGGGTCGAGCAGCTCTATCCCTTCCCGACCGAAGAGCTCAAGGCCGAACTCGACAAGTACATCGTGGCGCGCGAGATCATGTGGGTGCAGGAAGAGCCGAAGAACCAGGGCGCCTGGCATCAGATCCGCCACCGTCTGGAAAACTGCATGCGGCCCAAGCAGGCCCTGCTGTATGCCGGACGGCCGTCCTCGGCCTCGCCGGCGGTGGGCTATATGAGCAAGCACGTCGCCCAGCTCAAGGCCTTCCTCGACGAAGCCATGACCCTCAGCAAGTAAATCGTGCCAAGCCGGCCGCCCACGGGCGGCCGCTTGCCGTGTTCTACCCCAACGCTAGGCTGCAAAAAACCTGGAGTCACAATAAATGTTGATCGAAGTCAAAGTCCCGCAATTGCCCGAGTCGGTGTCCGAAGCCACGCTGGTGGCCTGGAAAAAGAAGGCGGGCGACTATGTCGAACGTGACGAGAACCTGATCGATCTCGAAACCGACAAGGTGGTGCTCGAACTGCCGGCACCGCAAGCCGGCGTGCTGGTCAAGATCGTCAAGAACGACGGCGCTACCGTGGTCAGCAACGAAATCATCGCCACCATCGATACCGAAGCCCGGGCAGGCGCCCCGGCTCCCGCCGCCGCCCCGGCACCTGCGCCGGCTCCCACGCCCGCCGCGGAAGCCGGCCGTGTCGCTGAAGCTGCCAAGAAGGCAGGTGTGCCGGAGAACGCCATCGGTTTCGGCACCGCCGTGATGCCGGCCGCCAAGAAGGCGGCAGCCGATCTGGGCGTTGACACCAGCAAGGTCGAAGGCAGCGGCCGTGGTGGTCGGGTGCTCAAGGAAGACGTGGTCAACGCCGCCAAGTCGCCCGCTCCGGCGCCGGCACCGGCCGTGGCCCCGGTCGAGATCCAGGGTGATCGTCCCGAACAGCGCGTGGCCATGTCGCGTCTGCGTCAGCGCGTGGCCGAGCGCCTGGTCCAGTCGCAATCCACCGCCGCCATCCTGACCACGTTCAACGAGGTCAATATGAAGCCGCTGATGGATCTGCGTAACCGCTACAAGGACAAGTTCGAGAAGGAACACGGCGTCAAGCTCGGCTTTATGTCGTTCTTCGTTAAGGCGGCCGTGCATGCCCTGAAGAAATTCCCGATCGTGAATGCCTCGGTCGACGGCAGCGACATTGTCTACCATGGTTACTATGACATCGGCGTGGCCGTGGGCAGCCCGCGCGGCCTGGTGGTGCCGGTGATCCGTAATGCCGACCAGCTGAGCCTGGCCGAGATCGAAAAGCAGATCGCCGACTTCGGCAAGCGTGCCCAGGAAGGCAAGCTGAGCATCGAAGAGCTGTCGGGTGGCACCTATACCATCTCCAACGGCGGCACTTTCGGCTCGATGATGTCCACCCCGATCATCAACCCGCCGCAATCGGCCATCCTCGGCATGCATGCCACCAAGGATCGCGCCGTGGTCGAAAACGGCGAAGTGGTGGTACGTCCGATGATGTATCTGGCACAGAGCTATGACCACCGTATCATCGACGGCCGCGAAGCGGTGCTGAGCCTGGTGGCGATCAAAGACGCGATCGAAGACCCGGCCCGCTTGCTGCTGGACCTGTAAACCGTCCCGCCGTCCCCGGCCGTCCGGCCGGGGTCGCCGGAGCAGGAGGAGACCAATATGACCGAAGCCAAAGACGAAGTGAAGAAACCGCGCGTCAAGCGGCCGCCAGTGCTGTTCCCCAAGACCCAGCAACTGATCGGTGAACTCGAAGCCAGACTCGGCCACCGGCTGTTGGCGTATTGGACCTCGAACAATGGGTCGGTCTGTGCCAACGATCTGGTGGCACTGCATAACCTGTTCCAGAAGATCGGGACGCAGAACGAGATTTCGCTGTTCATCAAGTCACGCGGCGGCGACCCCGAGTCGGCGCTGCGTATCGTGCATCTGATGCGGCAGTATTGTGGCCGCATCAATGTGCTGGTTCCGCTCGAATGCGCCTCGGCCGCCACCATGATTGCCCTGGGTGCCGATGTGATCCGGATGGGGCCGCTGTCCTATCTGACGGCGGTCGATTCTTCGCTGACCCACGATCTGTCGCCGCTCGATCGCGACAACGACCGGGTCAGCGTGAGCGCCGACGAATTGGCCCGGATCATCCGGCTCTGGCGCCTGAGTGGTCAGGAGCACCACGCCACCAATCCGTATAGCGAAATCTTCCGCTATATCCATCCGCTGGTGGTGGGGGCGATCGATCGCTCGAGCAGTCTGTCGATCCGCATCTGCGCCGAAATCCTGCGCTATCACATGACCGACGACGCCCGGGCCACCGCGATCAGCCAGCATATGAACAGCGACTATCCCTCGCACAGCTACCCGATCACCCGGCGCGAAGCGGCGCGGATCGGTCTCAATGTCGAAGGGCTCGACGACGAGACCAACAATATGCTGCTGGTACTCAACGAGTTCTATTCGGAGATGGGCCAACGTGCCGTCACCGACTTCGACGAGTGCAACCAGCACGACAACAGCATCCTCAATATCATCGAGGCACGCGATACGCAGATCTTCTACCAGAACGAGCGCGACTGGGTGTATCTCCGCGAGGAGCGCCGCTGGCGCACCCTCAACGACGAAAGCACCTGGCGCAAGACCGAGGTGGTGGACGGCAAGCGGCGTACCTCGCGCCTGCATATCCGCTGACGGGATTCGCCCCCGTCGGCCAACCGGAGAGTTTTTGAATGTCCAAGCAATTCGATGTCGTGGTGATCGGCGGCGGCCCCGGCGGCTACGTTGCAGCCATCCGTGCCGCCCAGCTCGGTTTCAGCACTGCCTGTATCGACGCCACCAGCAGCAAGGACGGCAAGCCCAGCCTGGGCGGTACCTGCCTCAACGTCGGCTGCATCCCGTCGAAGGCCCTGCTCGAATCGTCGGAGAACTATGAGCGCGCCCTGCACAAGTTCGCCGACCACGGCATCTCGACCGGCACGGTCAAGATGGACGTGGCGCAGATGCTCAAGCGCAAGGAAGACATCATCAGCAAGAACACCGGTGGCATCGCCTTCCTGTTCCGCAAGAACAAGGTGACCAGCCTGCACGGTCTTGGCAGCTTCAAGGGCCGCGCCGGTGACAAGTGGCAGCTCGAGGTCAAGGGCGCCGACGGCAAGTCCGACACCATCGAAGCCACCCATGTGATCGTCGCCACTGGCTCCAAGGTGCGTCAATTGCCTGGTGTCACCATCGACAATCAACTGGTGCTCGACAACGAGGGCGCCCTGGCGATTCCGGCCGTGCCGAAGCGCCTGGGCGTGATCGGGGCCGGTGTGATCGGTCTGGAAATGGGTTCGGTCTGGAAGCGCCTTGGCGCTGAAGTCACCGTGCTCGAAGCGATGCCGACCTTCCTGGGCGCCGCCGACGAGCAAGTGGCCCGCGAAGCGCAGAAATACCTGACCAAGGAAACCGGCCTGCTGATCCACACCGGCGTCAAGCTCGGCGAAATCAAGACCGGCAAGAAGGACATCACGGTCAACTGGACCGACGCCTCGGGCGCTGCCCAGAAGAACGTGTTCGACCGCCTGATCGTGGCCATCGGCCGCGTGCCCAACACCGATGGTCTGGGTGCAGCCGAAGTCGGTCTCAAGCTCAACGAACGCGGCCAGGTCGAGGTCGATGACGATTGCCGTACCAATCTGCCCAATGTCTGGGCCATCGGCGACGTGGTGCGCGGCCCGATGCTGGCGCACAAGGCTTCGGAAGAAGGGGTGGCCGTGGCCGAACGGATCGCCGGTCAGCATCCGCATGTCGATTTCGGCGTGATTCCGTGGGTGATCTACACCAGCCCCGAAATCGCCTGGGTCGGCAAGACCGAGCAGCAGCTCAAGGCCGAAGGCATCGAATACAAGAAAGGCCAATTCCTGTTCTCGGCCAACGGCCGCGCCCTGGCGCTCGGCGAAGCCAAGGGCTTTGTCAAGATGCTGGCCTGCAAGCAGACCGACCGTATCCTCGGCGTACATATCGTCGGTCCGTTCGCGTCCGAGCTGATCTCGGAAGCCGTGGTGGCGATGGAATTCTCGGCCAGCTCGGAAGACCTGGCCCGCATCGTCCACGCCCATCCGTCGCTGAGCGAAGCCATGCACGAGGCGGCGCTGGGTTGCGATGGCCGCACGCTGCATAGCTGATAAGAAAAATGCACTAAATATCCTATGTCCGATCTTCGTGTCGGAACATGACTGACATAGCAGATTAGTTGCCGTTTTGAGTTCGCTCTTCTGTAAGGCTTGCAAAGGGCTGACCAGATTATTTGAAGAAACAACGGACGCAGCAGCTGGCGGCATAGGATAATTACTAAGATTCGTAAAAGCCCGGCGATTGCCCCTGCTGGCAGTGGCCGGACCGGACTTGGGTGCAGGGCAGGGCAGGGCGGCCATCTGGGCCGCCCGCGCCTTTCCCGGCACCGGTACAAGTAACTTCCTCTCAACAGGGAATCATCAAAATGAATCTCCACGAATACCAAGCGAAAGAGCTGCTGGCCAAATACGGCCTGCCGGTGCAAAAAGGCATCCTGGCCACCACGCCCGAAGAAACCGCGAACGCTTTCCGCGCCATGGGCGGCAAGTTCGCCGTCGTCAAGGCCCAGGTCCACGCCGGTGGCCGCGGCAAGGCCGGTGGCGTCAAGGTGGTGAAGAACGCCGAAGAGGCTTCTGAAGTGGCAAAGTCGCTGCTGGGCAAGCGTCTGGTGACCTATCAGACCGACGCCAAGGGCCAGCCGGTCAACTCGCTGCTGGTTTGCGAAGATATGTACCCGGTGCAGCGCGAGCTGTATCTGGGCGCCGTGGTCGATCGCAGCACCCAGCGCATCGTCTTCATGTCCTCCACCGAAGGCGGTGTCGAGATCGAGGAAGTAGCGCACAACACCCCGGAAAAGATCATCAAGACCGTGGTCGATCCGCTGGTTGGCCTGCAACCGTTCCAGGCGCGCGAAGTCGCCTTCGCCCTGGGTCTGGTCGATGGTCAGATCAAGCAGTTCACCGAACTGATGCTGGGCGCTTACAAAGCTTTCGTCGAGAACGACTTCGCCCTGTTTGAAATCAACCCGCTGGCCATCCGTGGCGACGGTTCGCTCGCCTGCGTCGACGCCAAGATCGGCATCGACAGCAACGCCGCTTTCCGCCTGCCATCCATCGTGGCGCTGCGCGACAAGAGCCAGGAAAACGAGCGCGAACTCAAGGCTTCCGAGTTCGACCTCAACTACGTGGCACTCGAAGGCAATATCGGTTGCATGGTGAACGGTGCCGGTCTGGCCATGGCCACCATGGACATCATCAAGCTCAAGGGCGGCCAACCGGCCAACTTCCTCGACGTTGGTGGCGGTGCCACCAAGGAGCGGGTGATCGAAGCCTTCAAGCTGATCCTGGCCGATGAGTCGGTCAAGGGCGTCCTGATCAATATCTTCGGTGGCATCGTCCGCTGCGACATGATCGCCGAAGCCATTATCGCTGCCGTCAAGGAAGTGAACGTGACTGTGCCGGTGGTGGTGCGTCTCGAAGGCAATAACGCCGAACTCGGCGCCAAGATCCTCGACGAATCGGGCCTGAAGCTCACTTCGGCCCAGGGTCTCAACGACGCTGCCGAGAAGATCGTTGCTGCCGTCCAGGCCGCCTAATCCCCCGCGCGAGACACAGGAGTCGAAACAATGAGCGTACTCGTCAATAAAGACACGAAAGTGCTGGTGCAAGGTTTCACCGGCAAGAACGGCACCTTCCACGCCGAGCAGGCGCTGAAGACCGGCACCAAGGTGGTCGGCGGCGTGACCCCGGGCAAGGGTGGTTCCACCCATCTGGGTCTGCCGGTGTTCAACACCATGCGCGATGCCGTGCGCGACACCCAGGCCGATGCCTCGGTGATCTACGTGCCGGCCCCGTTTGCCAAGGACTCGATCCTCGAGGCCATCGACGCTGGCGTGAAGCTGGTGGTGTGCATCACCGAAGGCGTGCCGACCATCGATATGCTGTACGTCAAGCGCGCCGTCGATGAAGCCGGCATCCGCCTGATCGGCCCGAACTGCCCCGGCGTGATCACTCCGGGCGAGTGCAAGATCGGCATCATGCCCTGGCATATCCACAACCCCGGCCGCATCGGCATCGTCAGCCGCTCGGGCACCCTGACCTACGAAGCCGTGGCACAAACCACCGCGCTGGGTCTGGGCCAGTCCACCTGTATCGGTATCGGCGGCGATCCGATCCCTGGCACCAGCCATATCGATGCCCTGAAGTTGTTCCAGGACGATCCCGACACCGACGCCATCATCATGATCGGTGAAATCGGCGGTTCGGCCGAAGAGGAAGCAGCCGAGTTCGCCAAGTCCTATGTGACCAAGCCCGTCGTCGGCTATATCGCCGGCGTCACCGCGCCCAAGGGCAAGCGGATGGGCCACGCCGGTGCCATCATCGCCGGCGGCAAGGGCACGGCCGAAGAGAAGTTCCAGGCCTTCGAGAAGGCCGGCATCGCCTACACCCGCAGCCCGGCCGAAATCGGCAAGACCATGCTCGAAGTACTGAAGAGCAAGGGCATGGTGAAGTAAGACGTCGCTTCGTCGTCGTCCCAAACGCCATCCCTCGGGGTGGCGTTTTTTCTTGGCTCGACCACTGGATGTGACGACTCCGACGTGCCAGATCGCCCAACCGTTGCCAGGTCAGCAAGAAAAGCCGTTTCTCCGTCCTCGGTGTGAAGCAGAAGGTCCTTATTCGATGGTGGTGGACGAGCCGGAAATCGCGCTTTTCCAGGACAGGGTCGATATGCATTTCCCTGTGGATCGGCGTTGCAGTGGAGAGGGGGGTGCTGCATCCGGAGCCGAGGCGGGGACGGGAAGGATGAGTGGGGCGGCAAACGAGTCGAGTAATATGCTTAGCGATAACTATCCTTTCAGTGCTGGTGGCGATATAACGGACGATGTTGCGTTGATTGTCGCCATATGGCCCTCCGCCGTGATCGGGCGAGTCGCTGAGCCTTGTTGACGCGGAGAGGACAGGATGGTTGGCGCAGGCAAGGCCCCAAAGAGGAAATAGAGGTTTTTTCTATTTCCTTTTTTGATGGCTACACGTCTTGTAGTGCCTTGGCTGACTATTTTCTTTTTACATCGTTTGGGAGGATGAAGATGAAGTCGCTGTTACTTGCCGCTCTGCTGTCGCTCACTGGGCTTGCCCAGGCGGCCGACCCGGCCACCGTGCCGGCCGTGGCTTACGATGAGAGTGCCAATGCCAAGGAAGACCTGAAGAAAGCCCTGGTGGCGGCGCGTGCCGACCAGCGCAAGGTGCTGCTGGTATTCGGCGCCAACTGGTGCCCCGATTGCCGCGTGCTCGACCAGACACTCAAGAGCGAACGCAACGCCAGTCTGGTCGCCAAGGAATTTGCCGTGGTGAAGGTCGACATCGGCCGCTACGACAAGAATATGGACCTGTCGCGTGCCTATGGCGAACCCACCAAGAAGGGCATTCCGGCCGTGGTCGTGCTGTCGCCCGACAATGAAGTGCTGTACGCCACCAAGGCAGGTGAGCTGGCCAACACCCGCAAGATGAGCGAAGAGGGGGTCTACGGCTTCTTCCGCGATATGGCGGCACAGGCTCAGGCCAAGAAGTAGGCGGTCTACGGAAATAATTTACCGAAAACAGCCGTTTCGCAGCGCCGCGCGATTGTGCCGGCGCTGCCTATCGTTTAGAATCCGCGCTCTTTTCCACCTTGCCTTACCGCTCGCATGGCGGAAGGCTGATTCAATCCGCAAGGAGATCACATGCGACACTACGAAATCGTGTTCATCGTGCATCCCGATCAAAGCGAGCAAGTGCCCGCGATGATCGAGCGCTACAAGACGATGATCGCCAACGACGGCGGCAAGATTCACCGCCTTGAAGATTGGGGCCGCCGCCAACTGGCCTACCCGATCCAGAAGATCCACAAGGCTCACTACGTTCTGATGAACGTGGAAATCAGCCAAGCCATCCTCGACGAACTCGAACACGCCTTCAAGTTCAACGACGCTGTGCTGCGCCACCTGACCATCAAGATGGAACGCGCCGTGGTTGACGCTTCCCCGATGATGAAGGAAGAAAAAGCCAAGTCGCTCACCCCGACTCCGGCTGGCGACGCCAAGGAAGCCGCTGCGGCCTGAAGCCCGGCGAAACCGGGTTGAGTGAGAGAAACCAGGTCGTCGTAAGCGGCCGTCTGATCGAGGTGGCGCCGGTGCGCTATACCCCGGCGGGCATCCCGGCGATTGAATTCAAGATCGCCCACGAGTCGCAGCAGCTCGAAGCTGGTATCGAGCGACAGGTCAGGTGTGAGATTCCTTGTGTCTGCCTCGGCGAACCTGCCACGGCGATTGCGAAATACGCTGTGGACGAGGAAATCGTCGTCAAGGGATTCTTTGCCGCCCGTAGCCGACGCTGGCTCAGCAGTCTGGTACTCCATGTCACCCGTCACGCCCGGCCCTGATCTTCAAGATTCAAGCAAACTGAGGTAAATCATGTCCCGTCAAGTTTTCAAGCGCAGGAAGTTCTGCCGCTTCACCGCCGAAGGCATCAAGGAAATCGACTACAAAGACGTCAATCTCCTGAAGGACTTCATCAACGAGAACGGCCGTATCATCCCGGCCCGTATCACCGGTACCAAGGCTCGCTACCAGCGCCAACTGTCGACCGCCATCAAGCGCGCTCGCTTCCTGGCCCTGATGCCTTACACCGACCTGCACTGATCGGTTAAGGGGACATCACCATGCAAATTATTCTGCTCGAGAAAGTCACCAACCTGGGTTCGCTCGGCGATATCGTCAAAGTCAAAGACGGTTACGCCCGCAACTTCCTGATCCCGCAAGGCAAGGCCAAGCGTGCTACGGAAGCCAACCTGAAGCAGTTCGAAGCCCGTCGTGCCGAGCTGGAAAAGCTGGCCGCCGAAGCGCTGGCCGCTGCCCAGGCCCGTGCCGAGAAGCTCGAAGGTCTGAGCGTCACCATCGCCCAGAAGGCTGGCGTTGATGGTCGTCTGTTCGGTTCCGTCACCACCCAGGACATCGCTACCGCCCTGAGCCAAGCGACCGGCCTGCAAGTGGTCAAGGGTGAAGTGCGTCTGCCCGAAGGTCCGTTCAAGCAGATCGGCGAATACGACATCGTCGTCGCCCTGCATACCGACGTGGCCGCCAATGTCAAGATCACGGTGGTGGGCGAGTAATCGTCCCGGCATCGCGGTTTCGACCGGCAAAAGGGCCCGAGTGATCGGGCCCTTTTTCTTTGTGTTTTTCCCTGGCGGCGTGAGCATTTTTTCCCGTCGACATGACGGGAATCTCTACTGTCCGTCATCCGGCCCAGCCTCTATACTTTGCCCAATCGATCACCCGCAAGTGGCGCTGTTGCCACAGGCATATGTCTAGACTGACCAACCCGACCGATATCGCCCGCGAAACCTTGCGGCAACTGGCCGTACGGCGCATTCCGCCTACGCCTGACCGCTACGAAGAGATCTATCAGGAAATCGCCGGTCAGGATGGTCGCAACGCCCCGTCATTGCATCCCCTGGTGCGCGCCCTGGTCGAAGCACTGCGCGCCATGCCGCGTCAAACCACTGAGCTGGTCCGCCAGCTCAGCCTGATCGAAAAAGCCGGTCTGGCGCGTGAATGGCATACCATCCCGGCGCTGCTGATTGCCGGTATCGAAGGGCAGGGCGGCCAGGCCGAGCTGACCCGCCCCTGGGCCGATCTGATCCGTGCCCTGATCACCCAGTGGGAACGCCGCAGTCCCCATTTCAATTCCGCCCGTAAAAGTGAATCCCTCGGCCGAGTACTGGTCAACTTCGGCAGCTCGCCCGCGCTGCTCAACCAGAAGCTGGATGCCCTGGTCCGCAGTTGGAGCGAAGGCGAAGTCAGCGGCATCGAAACCGCCGACGAAGAAAATCCCCCCGTCGAAGAAGCTGCTCCCGAACCCGCCCCCACCACTGAACCCGTCCCCGAATCCGGCCAGGCCACTCCGGCCTGGGAGCGCTGGCGCGAGATGCTGGCCAAGACGCTACAGATCGGCCTGGCCGAGCGGCTCACCGGCTATCCGGAACTGGCCGAAGAAGCGGCCAGCCTCGCTCAGGCGGCCGAGGCGGTATCGAGCGAGCAGGGGCTCGATTTTCTCTATGGCCGGCTGCGCCGCTTCTGGATCCAGCTTGAACTCAAAAGTGAACGCGAAGAGCGGGTGGCTCGCGGGCTGGTCAATCTGCTGTTTCTGCTGACCGACAATCTGGTGGCACTGAGCGGCGAGGAAGACGGCTGGGTACGCGGTCAATTTGAAGTGGTGCGCGATATTCTGTCGCAGCCGCTCAATATGCGCCGTATCTACGATGCCGAAGTCGGCTTCAAGGAAGTCATCTACCGCCAGGGCATGCTGCGCGACAATCTGAGCGAAGCCCAGGCTTCGATCAAAAGCATGCTGTCGCTGTTTATCGACCGCCTGGGCGGCATGGCCGTCTCGACCGGCGACTACCACGACAAGATCGAGGGCTACGCCGAGCGGATCCAGGACGCCAGCGGCCTGGGCGATCTGCACCATATCCTGGAAGAACTGATCCAGGACACCCGCCATATGCAGGTCGATATCACCCGGTCGCGCGATGAGCTGATCGAGGCACGCACCAAGGCCGAAGCGGCCGAGCAGCGGATCGACGAGCTCGAAGCCGAACTGCGCTCCATCAGCGAGAAAGTGCGCGAAGACCAGTTGACCGGCGCCCTCAACCGGCGCGGCTTCGATGAGGCATTCGCCACCGAGCTGGCCCGCAAGGAACGCAGCGGCAAGCCGATGTGTCTGGCCATGCTCGATATCGATAATTTCAAGAAACTGAACGACCAGCTCGGCCATCAGGCCGGCGACGATGCGCTGATCCATCTGGTCAATGTGGTGCGCGAGTCGCTGCGGCCGACCGATGTGGTGGCCCGCTATGGCGGCGAGGAATTCGTGATCCTGCTGCCCGAAACCTCACTGTCCGAAGCCGCCGCCATCATGCGCCGCGTGCAGCGCGACCTCACCAAACGCTTCTTCCTCCACAACAACGAACGGCTGCTGATCACCTTCAGCGCCGGCGTCACCCTCTACCACGACGGCGAAGGCCAGGAAGTGGCCATCGAACGGGCCGACCAGGCCATGTACGAAGCCAAGAAGGCCGGTAAGAACCAAGTGACGGTGTGGGAGGAATAGGCCGTTTCCGGCGGAGTCGGCAATGGAAACTCCTGGAGTACGAAGCGCGCACCTTCAAGGCCGGGCACACCGGCTCCCACTCGTCCGGAAATGCGCTGGCGCAGCGCTTCGAGGTCTGGACTCGCTGACGCCGAATCGGCTGGAAATGCGCTAGTTGACAGAAGACCGGACAGCATACATCGAGCGTAAAAGCCCCATCAAAGCGCCCGTCGATCTACCCGCCCAGTCGGCACGGTGGAATCGGTTCGAGCCAAAAACCATTATTTTTCTTTATTTGCGGCTTCACGGCTTGCAGTGATTCTGCTGATAATTTTCATTTTCCCAGCCAGCCACTTCCTCCTCACCCCACTCGCCGCAGCGCCGTCCCGCGTTGCTTACCCCACACCCGCCGCAGATCGCGCACCGAGCCGAAACCGGCGCTTTCGGCGATCCGCTCGAGCGACTGGCCGTTATCGCGCAACAGCGGCTCGACCAGGGCCAGTTGCAGACTGTGTTGATAGTCGAGCAGGCTGATTCCTGCGTATTGGCGAAACAGCCGACTCAGATGACGCGCGCTGACGCAGCCGATGGCGGCCAGTTCCTCGCGCTGCCACGGCCGGGTCGGTTCGGCTGCGATGGCGTCCTGGACGCGGTGGACGGCCGGATGCAGATGACTGCGATGAGACAGCCAGGGCGACAGTTGCGGCGTGCTGTCGTCGCGGCGTAGCCAGACCACCATTTCCCGCGCCACATCGAGCGCCAGCTTGGGGCCAAGTTGGCGCGACAGCAGCTCAAGTGTCAGATCGATCCCGGTGGTGATACCGGCCGAGGTGGCGAACGGGCCGTCGATCACGAAGACCCGGTCGTCTTCGATCCTGGCGTTGGGCGCGCTGTGGCGCAGCCGCTCGATCAGACTGTGGTGGGTGGTGCAGCGACGACCGTCGAGCAGCCCGCATTGAGCCGCCAACAAGGCACCCGAGCAGATCGTCACCAGTTGCAGCCCTTCGCGCCAGATTCCACGCAACCAGCGCACCGCCGCCTGGCGGGCGGCTGGCTGGCTGTCGATCGATACCGTGGTCTGGCCCGGCACCACAATCCAGGCGCCGTCGGGCAGATGGTCCGGCATAGGTTCCACCCCGCCAAGCAGCAGACCCAGCGAACTCGCGGGATGGGGTTCGGGCCCGATATGGTGCAGCGTAAAGGCCGAGCCCTGTTTATTGGCCAGGCGCAGCGCTTCGGCACAGCCGGCGTAATCGAGCATCAGCACGCCAGGCAGGAGCAATAGATAGACCGGGATCGGCGACATACGACTTGTACCTTTGTGCCTTTTAAATCAATAACTTTGTAAGGCAGTTCAGATCGATGACGTGGATTGGCCGTCCGGTCTTGGCTGCCCTGCAATGACGATACGGCTCGCCGCAGGAAGCGACGAGCCGGAAAGCGGGCTTTCGATGGCGTCCGAGCCGGTTGGCAGCCGGCTCGGATGCCGAAGCGTCGCCGATGCGGAAACCGATCAGGCCTGCATCGTCTGGCCTTGCAGCTCTGCCTCGATCTCGGCCACGGTGCGAATGGTGGCAAAGCGGCCGGTCAGCACCAGCTCGGTCCTTTCCTTGATCTCGGCCGTGCTGTATTCGCGGCCGTTGCTGTGCCGGATCGGGAAAGTCAGGGTGGCTTCCGTCACATAGTCAACCTTGAAACCCAGATCGGACGCATGCCGGGCAGTGGTTTCGCAGCATTGCTCGGTACGGATGCCCGAGATGATCAGCCGGTCGATACCACGCGCCTTGAGCCAGGGCAGCAGGTCGGTGCCGACCAGTGCGCTATGGACCCGCTTGTTCACCCGATGATCGGCGTAGGCGTCGATCCCTTCAAGCGGGACGACAAAGCCGGTGCTCGGGTCGAACGGACCTTCGTCTTCAAGATGGAACACCCGCACCACCGGTACCCCGCTGGCCCGGCTTGCGGCGACCAGCCGATTGACAGCATCGCTGAAGGCCGGGATTTCGGCCGGTTGCCAGGTAGGGCGGTGGCGGAACGACTCCTGCACATCGATCACCAACAGAGCTGCGGACATTTTGGGACTCCCTTGCGTGAATGGTGAAGCGATTGTAGGTGGCTCCCTACCTTGTGTTCAGGGCAGATCAAGACAGGAATGGGACAAATCGGGACATGCTTGTCCCGAGTGTGCCAACTGGCAGCCTGGCGCGACATCGCTATGATGGACTCGACAGAATATTTCCATACAGACAGAGGAGAAAGAAGATGGATAAGACCACTTTCTGGCAACTGATCGAGCGGACCCGCGAGGAAGCCGATGGCGATTGCGATATGCATATGTCGCTGTTGCAGGAGGCGCTGGTGGCACTGCCACCGCAGGAAATCGTGGAGTTTGACCGGATCTATGGCGAATATTTCGCCCAGTCCTATCAGTGGCCGCTATGGGGCGCGGCATTTCTGATCGGTGGCGGTTGCTCTGACGATGGCTTCGACTATTTTCGCAACTGGCTGATTTCACGTGGCAAGGCCCAGTTCGAGGCGGCGCTGGCCGACCCCGACAGCCTGGCCGATCAGGTCAGGGAAGAAGACTACTGCGAACTGGAAGAGCTGCCCTATGTGATCGTCCAGGCCTGGAGCGAAAAGACCGGCCAGCCTGAACGGGAATTCCCCGAGCGGCCGGTCGAGACCGAAGACGAACCGCTCGGCGAGCCGTGGCAGGAAGAAGAGCTGGAGCGCCGCTTCCCCCGGCTGGCCGGCAAGCTCGGCTGGGTATAGCTCAGTGCAATTGGGCAGTGGCGAGCTGGCGATAGAGCGGACTGTCACGCAACAGCGTCTCGTGGCTGCCCAGGCCGACAATGCGGCCGGCCTCGACCACGGCAATTCGGTCGGCATGCTGCACAGTCGATAGGCGGTGGGCCACGATCAGCGTGGTGCGATGCTCCATCAGCCGCTCCAAGGCCATCTGCACCATGCGCTCGCTATGGGTGTCGAGTGCGCTGGTGGCCTCGTCGAGCAGCAGAATCGGCCGGTCGGCCAGAATGGCCCGGGCAATGGCGATCCGCTGGCGCTGACCGCCCGATAAGCGCACCCCACGCTCGCCCAGATGGGTGAGATAGCCTTCGGGTAACTGATTGACGAATTCATCGGCATAGGCCGCCACACAGGCGGCCCGCACGGCCGCTTCGCTGGTCTCGGGCCGACCGTAGCGCACATTGTCGAGCACACTGGCGGCGAAGATCACCGCTTCCTGCGACACCAGGGCCATCTGCCGCCGCAGGGCCGCCGGGTCGGCCATGCGGGCGTCCACCCCATCGACCCATACCGTTCCCCGCTCCGGATCGTAAAAGCGCAGCAAGAGCTGAAATACCGTGCTCTTGCCCGCGCCCGACGGCCCAACCAGCGCCACCTTTTCGCCGCGACCGATTTCGAGGCTGAAGCCATCGAGCGCCTTCTGCTGCGGCCGGCTCGGATAGCGGAAATCGACCGCCTCAAAACGGATGTCGCCACGCGAAGGCTGTGGCAAGGGCTGGGGCTGCGGCGGCGCGGTGATCGCGGCCGGCGTCGCCAGCAGCTCGATCAGGCGCTCCAGGGCGCCACCGGCGCGCTGCACATCGCCGATCACCTCGGAAATCGTCGCCACGGCGCCAGCGACCACCACTGCGTAGAACACAAAGGCCGATAACTGGCCGGCGCTGAGCCGGCCGGCCAGCACATCATGGCCGCCGACCCACAGAATCAGCGCCACGGCGCCGAATACCAGCACCATCACCGCCACGATCAGCGTGGCCCGGGTGCTGATGCGCTGACGGGCCGTATCGAACGAGTTCTCCACCCGCCCGGCAAACAGCGCACGGTCGGCGTCCTCGTGGACATAGGCTTGCACGGTGCGGATCTCGTGAATCGTCTCGTCGATGGTGATGCCAAGCTCGGCGATCCGATCCTGGCTTGCCCGCGCCAGCCGGCGGACCCGGCGGCCGAACAACAGGATGGGCGTCAGCACCAGCGGCACACAGACCAGCACCAGCAAGGTCAGCTTGATACTGGTCAGCAGCAGCATGATCAGTCCACCGACCAGCATCAGTGCGTTGCGTAGCGCCATCGAGGCGCTCGATCCGACCACGGTTTCGATCTGCGCCGTGTCGTTGGTCAGGCGAGACAGCACTTCGCCGGTCCTTGCCTCTTCAAAAAACGACGGCGGCAGCGCCAGCAGATGGTCATAGACGCGGCGGCGCAGATCGGCGGTGATGCGCTCGCCCAGCCAGGACACCATATAGAAGCGGCCATAGGTCGCCACGGCCATCACGGCGATCAGACCGAACAGCCCCAGCAGCGCCCGGTCGAGCAAGGCCGGGTCGCTGGCGACGAAACCGCGGTCGATCACTGCCCGCAGACCCTGGCCGACCAGCAGCATCGAGCCAGCCGCCACCAGCAGGGCAATACCGGCCAGCGCGATACGGCCGTGATAGGGACGCAGCAGCTCGCGCAACAGCCGCCAGGGCGAATGGGTGGCCATCTCAGCGCCAATCACCGCGCAGGGCACCGACACGGCGCTCCAGATCGGCGGCGCTGACGTCGGCTGCGGGCACCGGCGCTTCGGCCACCAGTTCGATCTTCGACCAGAAACGGCGCGGCATCTTCAACATGGCAGTGCCATCCTTGCGGCTGAAGAAACTGCCCCACAGACCACGCAGCGCCATCGGCACCACCGGCACCGGGGTACGGCTGATGATTTCTTCGATCCCCGGCTTGAACGGGTTGATATCGCCGGTATAGGTAATGCGGCCTTCGGGAAAGATACACACCACTTCGCCCTCGGCCAGATACTGCGCCACCCGCTCGAAGGCCCGCTGCTTCATTGCCGGGTCTTCCTTGGCCGGCGCAATCGGTACGGCACCGGCGGTGCGGAAAAAGAAATTGAGCAGCGGAATCTTGAAGATCCGATGATCCATCACAAACCGCACCGGCCGCCGCACGGCCCCGGCGATCACCATGGCATCCATGAAGCTGACGTGGTTGCAGACCAGCACGCACGGCCCTTCGTCAGGAATATGGTGCAGGCCGTGATGGCGCACCCGGTACATGGTATGGGTCAGCACCCAGACCAGGAAACGCATCAGGAACTCGGGCACCAGCGCATAGATATAAATCGCCACCGCGATATTCATCAGTGCCACGATCAGCAGCAGCTGCGGAATGCTGGCGCCGAGCTTGAGGATCAGAATGCTCATGGCAGCCGCCACCACCATAAAGCACGAATTGAGGATGTTATTGGCGGCAATGACGCGCGAGCGGTATTGGGGTTCGGTGCGAAGCTGGATCAGGGCATAGAGCGGCACGATAAAGAAACCGCCGAAAACGCCCATCAGCAGAATATCGACCATCACGCGCCAGTTGCTCGCCTGGGAGGCAAAGGTCACGGCGTCGACCAGCGAGCCGCCGACCGGAGTGGGAGCGGCGAAATAGAGGTCGATGCCAAACAGACTCAGGCCGATCGAGCCAAACGGCACCAGGCCGATTTCGATCTTGCGGCCCGAGAGCTTTTCACACAGCACCGAGCCCGCGCCTACCCCAATCGAGAACAGGGCCACCATCAGGGTATAGACCTCGGCATTGCCGTGCAGGATATCGTGGCTATAGGTCGGCAATTGGGTCAGATAGACCGCCCCGAAGAACCAGAACCAGGAAATCCCCATCAGCGAATTGAATACCGTGCGGTTGCGCGCGGCGTAGCCGATGATGTGCCAGGTTTCGCTGAAGATATTCCAGTTGATCGGCAAGTGGCTGGCCAGCGGTGGCGCCGGCGGCATCGAGCGGCTGGTCAGATAGCCCAGCACCGCCACGCCCAGGCAGGCACCGGCAATCATGGTGGCACTATCGGGGCTGCGCTGCACGATCAGGGTGCCGCCGATCTGGCCCAGCAGAATGGCGATAAAGGTGCCCATCTCGATCAGGCCATTGCCGCCGAGCAGTTCACGTTCATCCAGGTACTGCGGCAGGATCGAATATTTGAGCGGTCCGAACAGCGCCGAGTGGATGCCCATCAAGAACAGGCAGCCCATCAGCACGGCGGCGCTGCGCTGGTAGAAACCGACAGCGGCGAGCGCCATGATGACGATTTCGAGCAGCTTGATGAAACGGGCCAGTCGGGCCTTGTCGTATTTCTCGGCCAGTTGCCCGGCAGTGGCCGAGAACAGGAAGAACGGCAGAATAAAGATACCGGCTGCGGCATTGACCAGCGTCGGCGCATCGAGCCCGGCAAAGCCCAGACCAAAGAACGCGATCAGCACCAGCATCGCGTTCTTGAACAGATTGTCGTTGAAGGCACCCAGGAATTGGGTCAGGAACAGCGGAAGAAAACGACGACTACGAAACAGATCGAATTGACTGTTATGGCTCACGAACGTCCTCGACGGAACAGGCCCTCAGGGCGATGGCGGTAGAGTAACCACTTCCTGTGCCGACAGCCAATTCTGCCTTTGTAGAAATTCCACCAATGATTCGACCGTCACCACATCGATCCTGCCGGCCATGCGGCGGTCGAACGGATGGTCGTCGAAGGCGATATTGGCGCTGAACATCCGCCCGCCCAGCCGGGTCAGCGTCGGAATTCGCAAGGTGCTGGGCCGATAACCTTGCTCCTGCAACCACTGCTGGGCCGCATGCCGGTCGCCCTGGCTATCGGCCAGGGTTTCCAGCAGCCATTGATTGGAATTCTGATAGCGGGTGGAAAACGGGTAGGCCACCAGGTTATAGCGAGCCTCGAACAGGCGCCTGGGCTGGGCCAGCACCTTGACCAGCCGCTCCTGCTGCGCCGGCGTGGGAATCAGCAGCAGCGCCTCATAGGCAAACATATCGTCGAGAAAGAAATTGGCCAGTCCCTCCTCGAACAGTTCGGACCGGTCGCTGGCGCAGTGATTGAGCAGATGGACCACCGTCCACGGCCCGCGTGGATGGTCGCGCACCACAAAGCCCATATGGGAATACCGTAACTGGTAGCGCGACATATCGCGGCCTACTCTTGCCAGCAGTGCCAGCTTGGCGTCGCTGGCGTCGAGCTTGTGGCGGATCGCCAGCCCAAGCTGGAACGACTTGCTCACCATCGCAAAACTGGGCGCACGCGCTTCGCAGTTCTGCCCGGCCAGGGCAGGTGTCAGCGCCAGCAGTACCACCAGCGCGCCGACTGCCTTCATTGGCCGACCTTATGCTGATGCAGCAGCGGCCGGCCGGTGGCGTTGGGGATATAGGCGACCAGCTTGTCGTCGCTGATCAGCGCATGGCCGGTCGGTTCGGCCACGACCTTGACGGGACGGCCGAGCAGCGCCGACAGCCGCGCCATGGCCTCGGCGCTGAGTTCGATCACGGCACTGACACCATCGCTGCTGCGCTGGATCACCACCCTGGTCGAATTGCCGACCAGCTCGACCGAACCGATCACCAGGCCGCCGCTGACCAGGAACAGCTCGAAGGGCTTGCCATCGGACACCAGCACGCTCGGGGTGACGCTGATAAAGGCCGAGAGCACCATCGATTCGGCACTATCGCGCGAATACGCCGGTACGGCCATGACGGCCAGTTTGGCGGCGAACAAGGCAGGGACGAGGCTGAACATGGCAAGTCCTTGTTTTGTGGTGATGGCGTGGTTTTATCACCTGCCGTGTTCCGGTACTAGCGTGAAAAGTATCCGGCGCCGGACGGTATGGCCGGGGCGCGGTGGTAGAATCGGCGCGCGTCGGCCCCAAGCCGGGCGCGGTGCATAACCACGGTCCATCAGACTGTAGAGGAGACACGATGAACCAGGCATTCCTTACCCATCTCGAAGGCGAACTGGCCGCAGTTCGCGAGGCGGGTTTCTTCAAGCCCGAGCGGGTAATCGCCAGCCACCAACGCGCCGATATCCAACTCGCCGACGGCGCCGAAGTTCTGAATTTCTGCGCCAACAACTATCTGGGTCTGGCCGACGATCCGCGCCTGATCGCCGCCGCCAAGCGCGGCCTCGACGACTATGGCTATGGCGTGGCGTCGGTGCGCTTCATCTGCGGCACCCAGCGCGTCCACAAAGACCTTGAAGCGGCCATCTCGGATTTTCTCGGCACGGACGACACCATCCTCTATTCGAGCTGCTTCGACGCCAACGGCGGCGTATTCGAAACCCTGCTCGGCGAAGCGGACGCGGTGATTTCGGATGAGCTGAACCACGCCTCGATCATCGACGGCATCCGCCTGTGCAAGGCCAAACGTTATCGTTACAAGAACAACGATATGGCCGATTTGGAAGCCCAGTTGCAGGCGGCCGATGCTGCCGGCGCCCGCTTCAAGCTGATCGTGACCGATGGCGTTTTCTCGATGGACGGCATTATCGCCGACCTCAAATCGGTCTGCGATCTGGCCGAACGCTACCAGGCACTGGTGATGGTCGACGATTCGCACGCCGTCGGCTTTATCGGCGCCAATGGCCGCGGCACCCCGGAATTCTGCGGCGTGGCCGACCGGGTCGATATCTATACCGGTACGCTGGGCAAGGCACTGGGCGGCGCTTCGGGCGGCTATGTTGCTGGCCGGCGCGCCATCATCGACTGGCTGCGCCAGCGTTCGCGTCCCTATCTGTTCTCCAATTCGCTGGCGCCGGCCATTACGGCCGCCAGCATCGCCGTGCTGGAACTGCTACGCGATGAAGGCCCGGCGCTGCGCGCCAAGTTGCAGGCCAATGCCGAGTATTTCCGCCGCGCCATGGGCGAAGCGGGCTTTACCCTGGTGCCGGGCCAGCATCCGATTATCCCGGTGATGCTGGGCGACGCCCGCATCGCCGCCGAAATGGCGTCGCGGCTGCTGAGCCACGGCGTCTATGTCACTGGTTTCTCCTATCCCGTGGTGCCCAAGGGCAAAGCCCGTATCCGCACCCAGATGAGCGCCGCCCACGAGCCGGCGCATATCGAACGCGCCGTGGCCGCCTTTACCGCAGTCGGCCGCGAGCTGGGCGTGGTCTGAACCACGCCGCGACCGGGCGCCCGCCAAGCGGAGCCGCCCGCACTATAACGATGCATGGCGGGCCGTCCGCCATGCCTCATTGGGACAGATAGAGTGATGAAAGCCTTAGTCAAAGCCGAAGCGGGCCCTGGCCTGACCTTGCAGCGTGTCAAGAAACCCGAAGTCGGCCATAACGACCTGCTGATCAAAATCCGCAAAACCGCCATCTGCGGCACCGATATCCATATCTGGAACTGGGACGACTGGGCCAGCAAGACCATCCCCGTGCCGATGCATGTCGGCCACGAATATGTCGGCGAAGTGGTCGGGATGGGCTCGGAAGTGCGCGGCTTCCAGATCGGCGACCGCGTCTCGGGCGAAGGCCATATCACCTGCGGCCATTGCCGCAACTGCCGCGCCGGACGCCGCCATCTGTGCCGCAATACGGTCGGGGTAGGGGTGAACCGCGAAGGGGCGTTTGCCGAATATCTGGCGATTCCGGCTTTCAACGCCTTCAAGATTCCCGACGATATCTCCGACGATATCGCCGCCATTCTCGATCCGTTTGGCAATGCCACCCATACGGCACTGAGCTTTGACCTGGTCGGCGAGGATGTGCTGATCACCGGCGCCGGCCCGATCGGCATCATGGCCGCCGCCATCTGCCGCCATGTCGGCGCTCGCCATGTGGTGATCACCGATATCAACGACTACCGGCTCGACCTGGCACTCAAGATGGGCGCCACCCGGGCCGTCAATGTCGGCCGCCAGAAACTCGACGATGTGATGAAGGAACTCGGCATGACCGAAGGCTTCGACGTCGGCCTGGAAATGTCGGGCAATCCGCGCGCGTTCCGTGACCTGCTGAGCGCGATGAACCACGGCGGCAAGGTGGCGCTGCTCGGCATTCCGCCCGCTGAAACCTCGATCGACTGGAATCAGGTGATCTTCAAGGGATTGATCATCAAGGGCATCTACGGCCGCGAGATGTTCGAGACCTGGTACAAGATGGTGGCCATGCTGCAATCGGGTCTCGATCTGAGCCCGATGATCACCCACCGCCTGCCGGTCGACCAGTTCCAACTGGGCTTTGAAACCATGCTGTCGGGCCAGTCGGGCAAGGTGGTGCTTGACTGGAGCGGCGAGTAATCGGCCAGCAGGACGAACGGGAAGATCCACCTAGACTTCCCCTGATTTACAAGGCATGCGTAAAGCGCATGCCTTTTTATTTGGTTTTCTAGACTTGAAGAAGCACTCAGGCGATTACCCATGCGCACTTTGCATACCGGATGCGGAGTGGACAGTGAGGCGCGGTCACGCTTGGCGCCGCCGCACTGTAGGAATGACGCTCACTGTGTAGGAATTACCCTACACACGATCGCGCAACTGGCTGACGCGAGAATCGGGCTTTGCCAAATAGGCAGGGCAGGTACAGAGATCGACAATGACCCTATCGCAAACACACGCAACCATCCGGCTTCCCGGCGGACGGTTGGCGGCTAGGGGCAAGATCATGTTCGAGACTTACCAGCATAAATCCACCGATCCGGCCATGCCTGTCCTGTTTTCCTTTGCCCGCAAAACGGGCACTGCGCCTCGCCAGGCGGCCGCACCGGCCAGCCCGGTCGAGGAAGCCAATAAATTCGGCAGCCTGTATGGGGCTTCGCCAGTCATGCAGGCGGTATTCCGGCTGATCGAGCGGGTGGCACCGAGCGATGCTTCGGTACTGGTGGTGGGTGAAAGCGGCTGTGGCAAGGAATTGGTAGCGCAGACCATCCATGAGAAGAGTCTGCGGGCCAATCGGCCTTTTGTGGCGCTCAACTGCGGCGCCTTACCGGCCAATCTGATCGAAGCCGAGCTGTTCGGCTACGAAAAAGGCGCGTTCACCGGGGCGCATAAAACCCATCAGGGCTTTTTCGAACGGGCCGAGGGCGGCACGCTCTTCCTCGATGAAATTACCGAAATGCCGCTGGAGATGCAGGTACGTCTCTTGCGGGTACTCGAGACCGGGCGTTTCACCCGGGTAGGGGGCGATCGTGAGATCACCTGTGATGTGCGGGTCGTGGCGGCCACCAACCGCGAACCTTTGCAAGCCGTACAGGATGGTCATCTTCGTGAGGATGTGCTGTACCGGCTGGCGGTATTTCCAATCGAACTGCCGCCGCTGCGCGATCGCGATGACGATATCGGACTGTTGGCGCGGCGCTTTCTGGCCAATCTCAACGCCCAGTACGGCACATCGAAGCAATTCGCCGACGATGTGGAAGCCCGGCTGCGTGAGCATGACTGGCCGGGCAACGTGCGGGAACTGAAGAATTGCATCCAGCGCGCCTACATCATGGCCGAAGACGTGGTCGAAATTGACACCCTCGATGCGCTGCGCCCGCTCAAGCGGGCCGTCAGCAAGCAAACCCTGGCTTTCGAGGTCGGCATTTCGATCGAGGAGGCCGAGCGTAAGATCATTTTCGCTACGCTCGACCGTTACCAGGGCAATAAGCGGCGAGCCGCTCAAGTGCTCGGGGTCAGTCTGAAAACGCTTTACAACCGTCTTAATGAATATGCGGGCCGTGGTTTGATCGATGCCGATCTGCTGGCGGCGTAACACCCTACGATTGCCGGGCTTGCGTGGACAGGCCCGGCATAGCTGCTTGTGCAAGACGGCGGTTGGAATCGATATGCAGCACAGGTGACGGTGGCCGCCATGGCTGAATCTGTCCCTGCGCGTGATTGGGATTGGGGTGCAACGACTGTTGGGGAGTCGAATGCACAATGGTCGTGGCGTTGTCCTGACTGCAACGCACGGTGAGCTTCATAACACCAGGGGAGAACCGACTATGTTGGGCAAAAAGAAGGTTTTGTTGGTGGACGACAATCTACAGGTGAGGGAAGTGTTGTCCGAAGGCTTACGCGATCTGGGCTTTGCCGTCGAAACCGCTTATGACGGCGTTGACGGGCTTCAGGCACTGGAGCGGGTGTCGCCCGATGCGCTGGTGGTCGATTTCGCCATGCCGCGGATGAATGGGGCGGAGCTGGCTTGGCGGGTACAGCAGCTGCATCCGGGTCTGCCGGTGATCATGATCACCGGTTTTGCCGATCAGGCTGCGCTGGATGAGCTCGATGAGCTGGTAGTACTGCACAAACCTTTCGATGTCGAGACACTGGGAGAGGCGATCACTGCTGCCTTGCATACCCGGCAATTCCAGACACAGAGTTATTCCCGCCATGCATAGCTAATCGTTTGTATGGTCCTGGGGTATTAGAGAAGCTTCTATATCCCTATGCTGTCTACGCATAGCTTTACGGTAGACGATTCAGGTGATTGCTGCGGAAAGCGGTTTTAGTCCGGTTGGCCTGTTGGTACGCCTTGGCTACAATTGGCCGGGTAATCGGCTAGAACAGTTTGAGGTAGGCATCATGAGTGCAGCCGCGCAAAGAAAGCCCGTCTCCAGCCAGGCATTCGCCCCGGCGCGGGAACTGACCAATACCCCTCTGGCCTTTGTTTCGGAAGGGCCTTTATCCGTTATCCAACATATCCGCCACGGCATCGCGCCGGGCGCGGTCAAAACCCTGGCCGACAAGCTGGGGATGAGCAAAGAACAATTCGTCCTGACCATCGGTCTGCCACGCAGCACCATCAAAGCCCGTCAGACCTCGGGTAAACCGCTGTCGCTGAGCGAGAGCGAACGGATGGTCCGGGTAGCCAAGGTGCTGCTGCGCGCCATCGAAGTGCTCGAAGACGCCTCCTCGGCCTCGCAATGGATCAAACGCCCAAACCGCTCGCTTGGCGGCAACAGCCCTTTGTCACTGCTCGATACCGAAGCGGGTTATGAGCTGGTGATGGATATCCTGGGGCGGATCGAGCACGGCGTGGTGGCCTGATGACCGCAGTCGTCCGGGTTTGGCGCATTGCCAAGGAAACGCGGGACTATCAGGCCAACGACCTTTCTGGCGGCGGCGCAGCGGCAGTCGGGGGCCGCTGGAATCAGAAGGGTACCGCCGTGGTATACGCAAGCCCGACCATTGCCCTGGCCTGCCTCGAAACCCTCGCTCATCTCGGTCACGATATTGCGGCCAGAAACCGTTTCCTGATCGAGATCACCATCCCTGAAGCGGTCTGGCAACGCCGGCGCATCATCGAACTCGATAGCCTGGCCCCAACCTGGCTTGCCGAGCCGCCCGGCCGCTATTCGATGGAGATCGGAAGCAATTGGGCTGCGGCAGGGGAGACCGCTCTGCTGCTGGTGCCTTCGGTACTGATCCATGAAGAGTGCAATGTGCTGATCAACCCGCAGCATCCCGATGCTGCTTCCATCACGGCACGGGTGGTGCGTCAGTTCGTCTATGACCCCAGGCTTGGTGGGGAAGGATAGATAAGCCCTTGTTCTGATTTGGCTTTGTGAAAAGGATGCCCCAGTTTTTTGGGCATCCTTTTTTATTGCCGCGCCGACTCCACCAAGCACAGGTGAGGTCTCGTTGATAGGGACAGGGTAGAGGTAGCCATAGCCCAACCAAAAAAAACGCCATAATGCCGATTACTGTTTAGATCGCAACTGTTTGTTTATTTATTTTATTGTTTACGGAGATATATTTTAAGCAATAGCAGAAGCTTCTCCATACCAGCCGAGATATCCGCTGATTCATCCATGGAAGGGAAGGCAGGCTGTTCTGCACGTTAATGCCAAGAAAAACGACAAATTCCTTGCTTGAAGTGGTATTGGAATCTAGGTTGACTTCGATACCTATTGGTGTCCACTAAGCGACCAGTGTGTGCAGTCAGCCTAAAACTACCCATTGGAGGTCAGGTATGTCCGTGTTTTCTCGCTCCTTACCACTGCAAGTCCTCTTGTTGGCCGGGCTGTCTGCCTGTGCAGCGGTACAGGCGGCCAATTTTGTTGAGGAGGAAGCGGCTCTACGCCACTCAGCCAGCGCCGCTTTTGATGGTAAACAGCTACGCAGCAGCTCGGCGCTGGAAAATCTGGTGGAATTCAGCAAGATCAGCTCGGATGGCCGCTGGGTATTTGGCTCGATCACCCGACCGGTGGCGCAGGGGCGCGATGAAGTCCCGACAGCCAGACTTTTCGTGGCTTACCGGGCCGGGCAGGGGTGGGAAGTCGGGGTGGAAGGGGAAGCGTTATTCCATATTCTGCTCAATGCCGCCCCCGAAGACGTCGTCACCGCGGGAGAAAAGGCGACCTTCACCACGCTCGGCCGCGGCCAGCAGGGCCAGATGGATACCCAAACCGGCCTGGCGCTGCCATGGCGAGAAGGGGTGTCGTGGTATATGGGCGGCGGCCCGCATGGCAATAGCGGCAGCAGTCGGCCATTCGATTCGATCGACTTCAACGGCGGCGACGGCCGGGTATTGGCACCACGGGATGGGCGGATCTACAAAAGCTGCATCCGCAACGGTAGCGCACTGATCAAGCTGGTGCACGACAATGGCTATTCGACCAGCTACTACCATATGCGCGAATTGACCACGATTCCCGATGGAACGCTGGTGAGCAAAGGCACTTACCTCGGCCGGATCGACGTCAAATTGCCCTGTGGCGGCTCGGCTAGCGGACCGCACGTCCATTTCACCCTGAGCTACAACGGCCAGGCTGTTCCGGTGGACGGCAAAGTCATCGGCGGCTGGCGCTTCACCGAAGGCAGCCGCGCCTATCAGGGCTATGCCACCCGCGATGGCAAGCGGGTCAATGTCGGCGGCGCGCTATTCAACTATGGCGCTGGCCAAACACCACCTCCTGGAAATCAGACCGGAACCGTCCGTTCGCCCGATCCGCAAGCCACTATCAATCTACGCAGCCGCCCCAGCCTTAGCGCTGAAGTCGTCGGCACGGTAAAAGACGGTGCTCAAGTCGAATTGCGCTGCCATGCGTATGGAGATTGGGTGGACGGCGTGTGGAAGCGGACCAATCTGTGGAACAAGCTGGTTTCGGGTGAATGGATCAGTGACGGATTCGTCGATACGGGCAGCAATGAACCAGTTGTGTCACTGTGTGAATAGTCAGGCAGAGGAGGGTGTATTGAGACAGGTCGGCTGACCTTCCTGGATGAAAAAATAGCCGTGCAAGTAAGGCACGGCTATTTGCTGTTTGAAATTAGATTTTTCACTTCTTCTTGTATTTGCTCATATCAGGGATTTTTCCCTGACTGCATTCGGCAAATATGTCTTTGCTGATTGCGCTTCCATAATACTGCTCCGGATTGTGAATCTTCGCCCGAAGCTCTTGAGTTTTCTGCTTGTCTCCCGAGAAGCAGGAGAATTTGAAGAAATTGACCAGATTCCATTGGTCAGGATATTTCTTCAAGACATCATCAATCCCATGTTGCCAGGTTGGCCAATCCACATAAGATTCCTTGAAGACTTTATAACCATATTGCTCATCCCAGACCACCCAATAGATGCGCGCATACATGCCATAGCCTTCCACGTCTTTAGTCCGTCGCACGGCATCTTGCGCGAACACTTCTATCGCTGCAGGGTTACCACCCCACTTGGGATATAAATGCCTCACAGCTGCGAAATAGATTTCGTGGTAGAGCGGATGACGATCCAGAGCTTCTTTGAGCAGTTTTGCATATTCTTTGTCCGGCCACTGCTGGAAATTTGCGACATTCAGCATGGTGACGAACCAGTCGGGATTTTTGTCTGAAATGCTCTTGTGTTTCAGAAGATAGACCCTAGCTTTTTCCAGGTTCTCAAAGAATGGTTTCCAATCCTCTTCTTTAACCTTATCCGCAGTATTGTGGCCTCGGATATTCCAAGCCTGGGATACAAAAGTCTTGGCATAGTAGACATGAGCATTAGGCGAGGTGGGATATTTCTTCGTCCATCGGCCTATTTTTTCTCTAGCATTGTCCCAATACCATTCCCTTTCATCAGGATCTTCTCCGCGAAAATAGAGGCTATTGTCAGCGTTGCCATAGAGAGGGCTGGCTTTCCATATCCCACTGGGACTCCGCTCACCACTAGCTAGATGGTTATTGAGGAGAGCATCCAGTTTCTCGAATTCTTCCTTGAAAAATAAATTGCTCGCCTCCTTTGATAAGGCGCGGCGCGTTTCGAATTCTTTACCGTAAGAAGCTGTGGAGACAAGCAGGGAGGCACCCAGAGCGGCAGCCCAATATTTCACTCGAATTTTCACCAAAAACCCTCGATTCAGCAGTATTTCAACAAAGCCATTTCTATAGAACAGCAATTGAAAAAATTTCTACTTCAAAAGATAGAACAAGGCGTAGGACCTCTTGCCAAGCACAAGAGGTGCATTATCCTTTTCTTGACTGCCTGACCGCAACCTATTCCAAGGAACCTGCCTAAAAGCGTCAAGGTCAGGGCGCTCCAATCCTCGCATTGAGGATCGCCGCATCGTCAGCACTAAAGACTGGGATGACAAAATAGCCTGGTGTTCGTCCGTTCGAAGGACATCAAGCTGACATTGATGACCCCGGCTCGGCATTGGCGTGCTCCTGGCTGGAGTGGGGACGCCGTTTACCGAACTGTGTCTTAGGGCTGGGTGCGATGAGGTATGAAAGTGGTCAGTGCCGGGAGTCTGGCAAGCCGGGTTGGACGGCTTTTCTAGCCTCACGCCATAATTATGCATAATTCTGTTTTATGTCAACAGTCCGCCTTATTTTGTGGGCAATTGAACAGAAATAGAAAAAATGCGGCTTGGAAGAGGTGAGCCGCATTTCTGCATGGCATTTACTTTACATAATTTATATTATGCCTCCCAACGGCACAACCCCATCAGAATCAGCAACTTGATGCGTCACAGCATCACTTAATGCCTGCTCATTCCTGACATCACTTCCGATCGTTTCTGCCGAGATCAGGAAACCCAGGGCCAGGACTGCCAGCGACGCCGCGCGCCCTATCCGCGTCGTCGCGTTCCACAAATTTTCCCAGGCCTCGCGCCGCTCCGCGGTTCGCTCGCGCTCGTGGTTCGCTGCGGCGATCACCTCCAGCGGATCAACGCCCAGGATCTGCGCCACGCGTAGCGCCGTGTAGTCGTCCATCACACGGACGCCACTTAAGTACTGGCTCATTGCCGCTCGGCTAATGCCGATGTGCTTGCTTAGCCCAGAATCGCTTTCTAAGCCACTGGCAGCCTTTGCCGCCGTCAGGTACTCAACTGTTGTTTTCATCGCGTTCTAGCCCTATTTCTGCGCCAGCAATGGGCATGCCCTTGCTGTTAACCGCCGTTAACCCTTATGATTGGTCTCAGGGGTTAACAACTGTGAACGACAAACCCCTTTAACGATGTGCGTATCCGCACACGTGACCGTCAAATTTTAACAGTCCGCCCGCGAAACCGGCGCCAAGCCTAGCGCAGCACGTATAGACAAGCGCGCCGAGCCGCAAAGCGGCGTCGGCGCACTTGCCAGCCAACGGCGAAGCCAAAGGCGAGCCGGAGGCAGGAAGCGCGGCGCCGGCTCGCTCACCGCGCAGCGGTGAGCGGCCCAACTGTGGAGGAAATCGCTATGTCCCAAGTCCCCCTCGAACCCGTCCAGTTGGCCGGCGCCGATCTGCATCAAGAAACCGCCGTCGATTCACAGTCGCCGGCCTCTGTTCGTATTAACCAGCTTCTAGCGCTTCTTTCCGAAATTACTTCCGACGATTTCCGCGCAATTGAAATGTGGCAACTCGGCAAGCTGCATTCCAAGCTTTTTTTCTTAAGCGAGTTAGCTTGGGTTGAATTGGATTTTCGTCAGGAAATGGATCGAATTAATCGCAACTCCAATGAAGGAAATTAAAGATGACTACCGTAATTGCAACTGGCTTTACCAAGATGGCAGGTACCGCTAAGGAATCGGGTCGCGCTTACGATATGGCGCAATTGCATATTCTTTTGCCGAATAACGAAATCCAAACGGCGGCTTGCATGAAATTGGGTACCGGCCAAGTCGGCACCGAATACCCCGTCGATCCCACGGCCGCGCATCGCTTCCTGTCGCTCGACTTTACCGACCGCCTCTACATGCTCGAACTGGAGAAGCGCACAGAGCTGCGTGCCGGTCGTAACGGTGCAGAAGAGTTCACGAAGTGCATCGGCTTCCGGATCGTCGGGGTTCTTCCGATCCGTTTCACCGCCCCGGAAAAGTCCTCCAGTTCGGTGCCCTCCCCGGCGTCCGAACCGAAGGCTTCGACCGCTTCTTGACCATGGCCTTGGAGGGGGAAGCCAAGGTGAACAAACGTGCTCCAGAGAGGGCTTTAGGGGGACGGGTGACTGGTAATACCCGTCTTTTTTCTCAAAATGAGACTGTATGGTCACCCATACATTTCTGCCTCAAGGTGAACCGGACTCGTTTTGGGAGGTTTTTGGGAGGGGTCAGACCCCCCGTCTTTTTTGCCAAAATGGCAGCGCATGACCGCCCATACACCCTCTTTTTCGGGTCAATGACCCGCGTTTTGAGGGGGCGGCAATGAGGGGCGTCTTTGTCGATTTCATCCGGATCAGTCAGCGCCATCCGGGCCGGCTCGACCCGGAAACCGGTGAGCTGCTCCCGACCCTGCCGACCGTCGATAGCGGCATCGTCGCCAAGTTTTCGCCCGGCCCAACCGGTGAGCTACAGGTTGAGTGGGAAGTCACCAGTCGTCGTCAGCTTGAAGGGAGTTTTGACAGCCTGATCCTTCTCCACTGTGATGGTTTTAAGGTGTCTCTTGAAGGTAACGTGGGTCGATTTAATCGCCCTGATAACGTTTTCAACTTGGATTTTGAGAAGACGATTGCCGCGTGTAACCGTTTCCTAGCCCAGCACGACTTGCCGCCTTTTACTGCTGGGGAAAGGATTCTTAATCCGAACCCGAGCGACTATGACATTGAGCATGGGTTATTCGAGGTCTGGACTGGAGCAACGATTTCTGAAATCCACCTGACGCGAAACTATCTCTGTGGCAGCTATGCCGCTGCTGAATCGGTAATTGGTTGGCTCAATACACAATCGGTTTCTCACATCAAGAAAGGCCGGGGCGGTTCTACTACGGTGGCTTTTGGCGGTAACGGTACCAGCCGTAAGAAGATGACTTTCTATCTAAAGGCGCCGGAGATGCTGTCACATCCGCACGGTCGGAAGCGAGCTGAAATCAAAGCCGATCCGGTTTATCAATACTGCGAACAGAACGGCTTGTTGCGTGCTGAACTAAAAGCCAAACGCCTATTACTCCGCGACGCCGGGCTGCGCTATCTCGGCGATGTCACGATGCCGAAACTAGTGAGGCTTTACGAAATGGAAATGGATATTCTTGATCGGGTAAAAGTCGATGCATCATCTATCGATTTGTCCACCCTGCCCGCTGCTGTTCGTTCTACGGCAGATAGTTATTTGCGCGGTGGTAGACCTCGCTCGTATCTCAGTAAGCCTACATTCTATCGGCACGCGAAAATTCTTCGGGAATATGGGCTAGACATTACGGCTGACTCGGACCGAGAAAACAGTCCGCAATTCCGAATCGAGGTCGTACAGATTCAGCTCGTTGAGCAAGCCCCCGAATGGTATTGGCCGCATCAGCGTCAATTGCGCCTGATACAGGGCGGACAACAAGCTATTGCGGAGGCCGCGTAGTAGATCGGCAGCGGCCGCTAAGGCGCGTGAGCGCCGTAGGCCGTGCCGATCTACTACGCGGATATATGGCGGCTTGTGTTGAGCTGCAAGGCGCAATGCTCACTGTTACGGCGAAGGACGTACCGCCGTCGCAGTGCTCGCAATATGTATTGATGACCGCAGCAGAAACTCCGGCGTTTTTACCGCCGCTGACTGCGGCCCAAGGCTTCCAAGTATCTCTTGCAATTGCCGGCGTCTGGGCGATTGCCTGGGCATTTAAAACAGTCAGACGCACATTATGAGGAACTCGATTTATGAAAAAGCAATTTGCCAAAGTCGTCGCTATCGTCTCCACTACCGCCCTGCCCGCCGCTGCGATGGCAGCTGACGCGATGGATATGACCGCGATCACGGACCAAGTGAAAGCGGCCGGCGTTGCAGTCGGCACCGTCGGCGCCGCGGTCTTGCTCGTCATGGTGGGTATGAAGGTATGGAAGTGGGTTCGCGGCGCGCTCTGATTTATTAACGCCGAATAAAGCCCCCGCAAGGGGGTTTTATTTTAAGGAAATCAAATGGTCGGCTACATCATAATAATTGCGGTATTGGGGGCGATATGGATTCTCTTTTCCGATTGATTTTTCTGTTGATATTTTCCTCTGCGGTTTATTCGGCGGACACTGATCAGCCGCAGAATCAGAAAGCTTGTGATTCTGATAATCGGTGCGCTGGTTCACTCGGCGATTATCATAAAAAATATTATCCGACCGCGCGAGCAGAATTCATTAATCAAAGAGCCTGTAATTATTCTGATAAGCCAGCAACTTGCTATGATGGGAGATTTGATTCCGACAGCCCTAACTATATGATTACCAGGGTAATTTATGTAATAAAGGAACAGTGTCCAAAAGGTACTGTTTGGGATGAGCAGCAGAAAAAATGCGTAGAAGACTGCTCGGCTCGAAAAGGCGAAAAAATCGCCAATATATACCTTGGTTGTTATAACGGTTGTCATACTGGTGAATATGAAGTCTGGAGAGGTGGTAAAAGTCGTGAATGGGGTAGTGTATTTACGGGGACCAAATGTGGTCCTTCTGATCCGACTAAGCCGCCTGAACAGGGTCATCCCTGTAATGGCAAGAAAATGTGTGATGTAGGGGCAAAAGACCCCTGCCCTGACGGCTATGGTTCTATTCAGATGGGTAATAAGAAGAAGTGTATTAAGAATGGTGAGCCTGAAAACCCTAAGAATCGGGATGATTCAGAATGTAAAGAAGGGCAGATTAAATTCGAGGGCAAGTGTCAAAATCTGACCGATATATTCCCGGACTCTGGTGACGAAAACGGTGACGAAAACGGTGACGAAAACGGTGATGGAAACGGCAATGGGAACGGCAATGGAAACGGGGACGGTAATGGTGACGGATCCGGAGACGGTAAAGGCAGTGATTTCTGCAAGAAAAATCCTGAATCGATAGCTTGCAAGAAATCCGAGTTCGGTGGTTCCTGCGGTTCTTTCTCATGTAAAGGTGACGCAATTATGTGCGCCATGGCAAAAGAACAACACAAGCGTAATTGCGAAATGTTTGAAACGCCAAATGAGTTCTCGGAAAAGGGTAAAAAGGCGATTGCTGGTGATGCTGAAATATTGAAGTCGCTGCCGAAGAATGCCGTTGGGGACCCTGTTAATATTTCAGAGAAAGTTTTTACGGGAAATGATGAATTTCTCTCTGGGTCTGCCAGCTGCCCGCCGCCGCGCGTTATATCGATCACGTTGATGGGCCGAACAGAGCAGATCGCAATCGAATGGACGCCTGTTTGTACGTTGGCTGGGTATATCCGGCCTGTCCTGCTGTTGGTGGCATCGCTTGTTGCCATGGCGGTTATTTTCGGAGGGATGAGCTAATGCCGTTGTTTATGGCGATGCTGGGCGGCTTACTCGTGTCGCTCGTTGAGAATATTGTTGCCAGGGCAATTACGGCGCTCGGGATCGGATTTGTTGCCTATACCGGTGCAGATTTGGTGCTTGAGCAAGCAAAGGGGCTTGTACGATCAAACCTTGCCGGTCTGCCGGTCGAGGTCGTTGCAATCGGCTCGATGATGGGGGTTGGTACTGCGCTGACGATTGTGTTTTCAGCTTATGCGACTCGGATGGCGCTGATGGGGATTAAATCCGGTGGCTCTTGGGTTCGTAGTCACTACGGAGCTGCAAAATGATTACGCTGATTACTGGATTGCCCGGTAACGGTAAATCGCTCTTCGCTTTGCATCATGTGAAGAAGCGCTCAGACAAAGAGGATCGCCAGGTCTATTACAACGGTATCCCTGAGCTGACGCTCGACTGGGTGCAACTGGATGAAGCCAAGGACTGGCATACCTTACCGGCCGGCTCGATCGTCGTGATTGACGAAGCGCAACGGATCTTCCCGCGTCGTAAGCTCGGCGCTCCGGTGCCGGAGCACGTCAGTCAGTTCGAGACCCACCGTCATCACGGCTTTGATGTCTACATCATCACGCAGCACCCGAGCTTGATTGATCCGCATTTGCGCGCCCTCGTCGGGCAGCATTTCCACGTCGTTCGCCAATTTGGGCTACAACGCGCGAAGATCTATGAATGGCCGCGTGCCGCTGATGTCACAAAGAAGTCGGATCTTGCCGAGGCACAGCCGCATCGCTGGTCGTATCCCACGGAAGTATTCAGTTGGTACAAGTCGAGCGAGCTGCACACGCACAAGCGCAACATTCCGAAGAAACTGTGGCTGCTGTTGCTTGTTGCGGTCTGTGTTCCGGCCCTTGTCTACGCAACGACTCATGTCATGTCGCGTTTCGTTGAGAAGCCCGCGACAGATTCTGTTGTTGATTCAGCGCCGGCGATTGGTTCTGTTCCTGCCCCGCTTGCGGCCTCGTCTTCGTCTGTCGCCGGTCCGTTGACCCGTGAACAGTACATGCAGGAACGGCAGCCGCGCCTGCTCGGGTTTCCGGCTACTGCGCCGGCATATGATCGAATCACGACCCCGGTTGCTGCGCCTCGCCCCGCTGCGTGCCTCACGACGAAAACCCGCTGTGCTTGCTACACGCAGCAAGGCACGTTGATGCCTGACATGCCTGTTGATATCTGCGTTCAGATTGCCCGCAACGGTTACTTCGATGACACCCTGCGCGATTCTGTCCCTGTCGTTGCTTCTGTGGCCTCGCCGGCGGCGGCCCCGCCGACTTCACCAGTTGCACCTGTTCCACCTGTGGCGGTTGCCACCGCCCCGGGGGCAATCACTGCCCCCGTTCGTAATCCGGCGGTGTGGTGGTGATATGTCGTTTGATCAGGTTTTGTGGACCATCCTGCTTTGTCTGCCTCCAGCCGTTCTTTTCTATAGGGTCGTCACCTTTATGTGGCGTGTCCCTTTTCTTTCTTGTCAGTTTTTTTCATTGACCGAATGGGGTGTTCTCGTTTTGTCCTTGTTAAGAATTGCTTGTTGGGATATTTCCACCCGTCTCGCATTTTACGTGTACTACCTGTTTTTTTACTAAGTGGTAGGGATACGTTATTTCGCGGGCACTGCTCGATCCGCGTCGCCGACGCCGGCCCCGTGCCTAGAGACTGGCACCGCCTCTGTTTCGCATAGCGCGCGTGCACCGCGTTCACTCTTGAGTGATCGCGGTGTTCGTGCGCGATCTGTGCGCGACAACTGAGCGTCGCAGACATGCACGAGATGACATCTCGTGTCGGCGCTCGATGTAGAGCGCCGCGGCTTCGACCTGGTCGGCTTCGACCTGGTCGGCTTCGACCTGGTCGGCTTCGACCTGGTCGGCTTCGACCTGGTCGGCTTCGACCTGGTCGGCTTCGACCTGGTCGGCTTCGACCTGGTCGGCTTCGACCTGGTCGGCTTCGACCTGGTCGGCTTCGACCTGGTCGGAAAAGCAAAAAGCCCGGCATCGCCGGGCTTGATCATCGCACTTAGTATCACCGTGATACTCGCGTCCCTCTTTTTACCCTCTGAGAACAACCTTCGTCGACTCTCTCAACACCCCAGTGTCTTGCTGCCGTTAGCTCTGCCTTGACCCATCTGAGTTGCTGATCAAACCGTGATCCGCACGTCACGATTAGCAAGAACTCCCAGTAGACAACTGGGCACCTCGTTCGTCCGTGCTCCCAATTCCGCAATGTTGACTCTGAGACTCCGAGTAGCTCCGCAGCGTCAGAAATGCGAAGGCCCGCTAGCTGGCGGGCCCGTTTCATCTCTGCAGGTGTTGCGTGTTCCCGTCTACGCCATCTGGCCAGCTTCCATGCTTCTAAACTCTTGATTTTTGACATTTCGACATAGAGCAAATATTAAAAAATATGACTTAATCATTATCTGCCTCCTCTTGTTCTGTATGAACAATAACAGTAATAGGACATAAATTGCAATTAAGCTCACCACGAGCAATCCGTCCGTCATAGCTTGCCAAGCCGCTACTTTCGGTCGTTCCGGCCGCTCCAATCAGGATGCCCAGAGCCAGGACTGCCAGCGACGCCGCCTTCTGGGCTTTCTGCGTCGTCGCTTCCCACAAATTTCGCCAGTAGTCCCGTCTTTCTGTAGTTCTCTCGCGCTCCGCATTGGCTGCCGCGATTACCTCTACCAGGCTGAGTCCTAATATCTGGGCGACTTGTGCGCATGTGTAGTCGTCCATGATTCGCTCGCCTCTCATGTACTGCCCCACCGAGTTCCTGCCAAGACCGATGGCTTTGCCAAGCGCGCTATCGCTCTCTGCACCGATCTTCTCTTTCGCCGCTTGTAGATACTCTGCTGTTGTTTTCATCGCGTTTTAGCCCGGTTTCTGTGCCTGTTGGACATATCAGGTTGACGCTCTCACCAGAGAGCATCCATGATTTGCTTTGCAAAGCTCTCGGATGAGAGCAGGCGATTCTTGACCGTCAGATTTTAACAGTAGCCGCTCGGAAGCGGCGCCCAGCCTAGGACAGCATGTATGGACAACTTGCACACCATGAGAGTAATTGCTATCGGATTCAGCCGTATGGCTGGTACCGCGAAGGCATCCGGCAATCAGTACGACATGTGCCGTTTGCAGATTTTGCTGCCGCAGACCAGTGCTCGCACGCAATCGATGGAGCGCACCGCGGCTGGCTTTCAGGCGTCCGAGCTCGAGGTTGATTCGAGTCGTTGGCATCAGTTCGTCAACATCCCCTACCCAGCTCACATTGACGTCCAGTACGTCGAGGAACTGGTGAATTTCAAGGGCCGCGCAGAACCGCGCCGGAAACTCGTGGGTGTTGCCGCCACGACCCCCATAGCGTTGATCGCTACGCAGGCGACACCCACCGCGTCGCCCTCCCCGTCTGCTGCTCCGAAAGTAGCTGCGTGACTATGCCAGCTAAAACCCTGGAATGCGTTGTGAGGCTGATTAAGCTTTTGGACGAGCAATTGTTGCTTGATTCTATTGATCAGTCTGAAACAGATGATTTAAATCTGCTTTATAACGCGTTTCTTTTTTGGGAGCAGCGAGTCGAGCTTGTGCTTTCTGCTCGCAATAGCTCAGAAAAATAAATTCATTGAGATAAAATGATCGATTGGCTCACGCTAAAAATTGATGTGCATCGCGTTCCTCGTGAAGTCATCGAGAAATGCCACGAGCGTGCCGGAACGATCATGCACTTGATGCCGGATGGGGAAATTAAGTGGCGTCGAGTCGCTCGCGAATCGATTCGGTCGGACAGTCATCAAATGGTGATCGAATGCACCACGCATTTTGTGATGCATGGATCGCCTGCTCGAGTGGGGGGAGATAATAATGTTTTTGGATCAGGCGATATTGTTGATTGCGCGCAGCGCATGATTCGATTCGCAGCGAAAACCCTCGGTGTGATTTTGCCGATGGATTTGTCGCAGTGGCGCGTAAGTCGTGTGGACGTGACTCACAATTACGCGCTTGCATCTGCCCAAGAAGTCGCGCAAGCGCTGTCAGTATTAAGGCAATCTGAAGGCGGAAGATTTCAAGTTCGTACAAATGCAGAGACGATTTATTGGGGGAGCGGATCATCGATCCGACGCATGAAAGCTTATGCGAAAGGGCCGCATTTACTGCGTCAATTTAAGCGTAATGAAGCTCATGCAAATTTCGATGAAATAGAAATGTCGCAGCGATTGTTAAGACTCGAACTTTCTTTGATGGGGCAATTTTGGCGTGAGAGATCGCAAAAGCCTTGGTTCGAATATACCGAGTCGGATTTAGACGCGCTGCATAATGAATATTTCGGCCAAGTTATCGGCTCAGTGGAGATTGCAGAGATGCAAGACCTCAGACAGGCATTTAGGGACGCTGCTGTGCGTCTTCGTGAATCCAGCCCTCCCGCAACCGCAAAGACTTTTAGTGAGGCTTCGGCGGATCGCGCTTATATGATTTGGGCGCTGATTAAAGCTGTTGGACTTCGTCAAGCTGAAGATACGACCCCGCGTAGCACGTGGTTTCGCTCGAAAAAAATCATGATGGAGGCCGGTCTGAGTTGGTCAGATCTGCACGCCGGTCAGGTATTGCCGTTCCGTCGCAAAGCGATTGTTCTTGGAGCTCCGGTGCGTTCGTGGGACGAGTTGCGGAGCGTTGCATGATGGCGCCGCCCTGCTTAATCACGATATCGAATAGGAGCCGCGTGGATCTGACGACCACGGCGACAGGTCGCGCTAGCGGCCGGCGCCGGGGCGGCAGATCCACGCGGAGTTATGGCCGCTTGTGTTGATTTACAGGGCGGCGCGATTATCGTTACTGCTCAGGACGTCAAACCGTCTCAGTGCACCCAATTTGTTTTGCTGGAGCCGGCAGAGATAAACAACTTTCCACCGTTGACGATCAAAGAAGGTTTTCAAATATCCTCGGCCGTTGCTTTCGTCTGGGCAATTGCATGGGGTTTTAAGATGATCAGACGAACATTGTGAGGACTAAATCGTGCGTAATTTCAAGAAGAAGGCTGTTGCCGTTATTTCTGTTTCTGCTATGTCTGCTGGCGCAATGGCCGCCGATATGGATATGAGTGCTGTTACCGGTGCTGTTAAAGAGGCTGGTACTGCTGTTGCGACTGTTGGCGCCGCGGTGCTGCTCGTCTATGTCGGCATTAAGGTTTGGAAGTGGGTGCGCGGCGCACTCTGATATTGATTCAGAGAGAAACCCCCGCAAGGGGGTTTTTTTTGGAGAAAATACTGTGGCTGGCTACATCATAATAATTGCACTGCTGGGGGCGATGTGGATTCTCTTTTCCGATTGATTTTTTTGTTGATTTTTTCTGCTGTGGTTTATTCGGCGGACACTGATCAGCCGCAGAATCAGAAAGTCTGTGATACTGATCAGCGTTGCATCTCGGGTTCATTGTCTGATTATCAAAAGAAGTTTTTTCCAACCGCAAAGCCCGATGAACCGTACTTTAGGAATGCTCGAGCTTGCAATTACTATGATAAGCCTGCAACTTGTTATGATGGTAAATTTAATAGCGATAATCCAAACTATTTAATTTGGGCAATTGTTTATGTAATAAAAGAACAGTGTCCGAAAGGTACCATTTGGGACCCTCAGCAGAAAAAATGCGTAGAAGACTGCTCGGCTCGAAAAGGAGAAAAAATCGCCAATATATACCTTGGTTGTTATAACGGTTGTCATACCGGTGAATATGAAGTCTGGAGAGGTGGTAAAAGTCGTGAATGGGGTAGTGTATTTACGGGGACCAAATGTGGTCCTTCTGATCCGACTAAGCCGCCTGAACAGGGTCATCCTTGTAATGGCAAGAAAATGTGTGATGTAGGGGCAAAAGACCCCTGCCCTGACGGCTATGGTTCTATTCAGATGGGTAATAAGAAGAAGTGTATTAAGAATGGTGAGCCTGAAAACCCTAAGAATCGGGATGATTCAGAATGTAAAGAAGGGCAGATTAAATTCGAGGGCAAGTGTCAAAACTTGACTGATATATTTCCGGATTCCGGCGACGGTAATGGTGATGGCAATGATGACGGTAGTGGTGATGGAAATGGCAATGGGGATGGCAACGGTGATGGTAATGGAAACGGAAACGGAAACGGAAACGGTGATGGGCAGGGTTCTGATTTCTGCAAGAAAAACCCGGAATCAATAGCTTGCAAAAAATCGGAATTCGGGGGTTCTTGCGGTTCTTTTTCTTGTAAAGGTGATGCGATTTTGTGCGCGATGGCTAAAGAGCAGCATAAAAGAAATTGTGAAATGTTTGAAACCCCTAATGAATATTCAGAGAAAGGCAAAAAGGCTGTTGCTGGTGATGCCGAAATATTGAAGTCGTTGCCCAAAAATTCGATGGGTGATCCTGTTAATATTTCAGAGAAACTATTTACCGGCGATGATGAGTTTCTTGGAGGCTCGGCGAGCTGTCCGCCGCCGCGTGTTGTGTCGATTGCACTGATGGGTCGAGTTGAGCAGATTGCTATTGAGTGGACGCCGGCATGTACACTTGCCGGTTACATGAAGCCTGTTTTACTGCTTGTTGCTGCACTCGCTGCGTTGAAGATTATTTTAGGAGGGATGAGTTAATGCCTTTACTTCTTGCAATGCTCGGCGGTCTTTTGGTTTCATTGGTTGAAAATATTATTGCCCGAGCAATTACTGCTTTAGGAATTGGTTTTGTTGCTTACGCTGGGATTGATACTCTGTTAGAGAAGGCAAAGTCTCTGATAAAGGCTAATTTATCTGGCATGCCTTCTGAGATTTTGGTAATTGCTTCGATGATGGGCTTGGGCACAGCTCTGACTATCGTTTTTTCAGCTTATGCCGCTCGATTTACGTTGATGGGTATTAAGTCTGGCGGTACTTGGGTCAGATCGCACTATGGGGCAACAAAATGATCACGTTGTTTACTGGCATTCCTGGCGCTGGCAAGACGTTGTTCATGCTGCATCATGCTAAACGTCGTGCTGATGCAGAGAATCGTCCTGTTTATTATGATGGTGTGAATGAATGTGCACTTGACTGGGAAATGCTTGATGACCCGAAAGAGTGGTTTAAATTGCCTGTCGGATCGATCATTGTCATTGATGAGTGTCAGCGTATTTTCGGACGCCGCAAAGCCGGGGCAAATGTTCCGGATTTTATTTCGGAATTCGAAACACATCGACATCGCGGATATGATATTTATTTAACAACACAAGGCATTCATTTAATCGATGCGCATTTAAAGCCCTTAATCGGGCAGCATTTTCATATAACCCGATTTTTTGGTGGATTTAATCGTGCAAAAGCTTACGAATGGCCGAGAATTGGAGATCCGGCAAAACCGTCAGAATTAACTGCGGCGCAGGAGCATCGTTGGGCATATCCGAAAGAAGTATTTAATTGGTACAAATCCAGCGAATTGCATACGTATAAAATCAATATTCCCAAAAAATTCTATATATTGCCGGCCGCTGTTTTGGGGGTGATTTTTTTAACCTATAAGGCTGATTCCATCTTGTCAAAATTCGGCGGTGCCGAATCCGAAAACCCTGAAAATAAAAAAGGAAGTGTGATTTCTGATAATAATATTTTGGCTTCTTCTATGTCATCGTCCGCTCCTGCTCAATTGATGACACGAGAACAATATCTTGCAAGTCGTGAGCCGCGGATTGTTGGCTTCCCGGCGACTGCGCCGGCTTACGATAAGATCACAACCCCGGTATCGGCTCCTCGCCCCGCTGCGTGCATGGCTACGAAAACCCGTTGTTCGTGTTACACGCAGCAGGGCACTCTGATGCCCGACATGCCGATCGGCGTATGTGTTCAGATCGCCCACAATGGGTATTTCGACGATACCCAGCGTGATCCAATGCCTGCGACAGCTCCGTCGCTGCCGGTTCGGTCTGAGCCGGGCCTGCCCCTGATCCCGGCGCCGCCCTCTATCGCGCAGCCGCCGATGACTGCTGCTTCGACCTCTACTGCTACGCCGTCCCATAATCCGGCTCTCTGGTGGTGATCAACTGTGCCGCTCATTCGCGGGCGCTGCTCGATCCGTTCATCGCTGTCGGCCCCGTGCCTAAAGACAGAAACCCGGCTTCTGAATCGCATAGCACGCGTGCACCGCGTTCACTGATAAGTGAACTCGGTGTTCGTGTGCGATCTGTGCGCGACAACTGAGCGTCGCAGACATGCACGAGATGACATCTCGTGTCGGCGCTCGATGTAGAGCGCCGCGGCTTCGACCTGGTCGGCTTCGACCTGGTCGGCTTCGACCTGGTCGGCTTCGACCTGGTCGGCTTCGACCTGGTCGGCTTCGACCTGGTCGGCTTCGACCTGGTCGGAAAGACAAAAAGCCCGGCATCGCCGGGCTTGGTCAAAAACTATTTTTTGGATTGTGCACAATTGGTTCAGCAGCGCTCCCTAGTGCGGGTGCTTAGTAACACCCGCACTTAGTATCACGGTGATACTTTCGCTTGATTCAGCGCTACCCTTGATCGGAATTTGAACTCCCTGTCAACCCCCCAATAGCCCTCCCTGACAAGGTCAACTTTCAGATCACGGAGGCGAGCGTCAAACCTTGTTCCGTATGTCACAATCATTAAGAATTCCCAGTAAACGACAGGACATCGCGTTCTGTCGTGTTCCCAGTTTCTGATAGTGGATTCTGATACAGCCAACAGTGCCGCTGCGTCAGAAATTGAAAGGCCCGCTTTCTCGCGGGCCACTCTTATTTCCTCGGGTGTTGCGTATGATCTCTTACGCCACCGGGCTAGCCTCCAGGCCTCTAAGTGTTTGATTTTCTTTGCCATATAATGAAAATATTCCGCACAAAAACCTGATAGAAATACTCAGGCTCAGGAATATTATCAAAATAATGGCTACATAAAAGGGGTTATTTACAAATTTCCCCTATATATTACTGAGCAGTCTTCCCTGAGCCATTGCGGTTCAGATAATCGTCCAACACCTGTTCCAGCACTTCATTGACACAGCAATTTCTCTGTTTGGCCAGCTTCTTCAGCTGTTTCTTCAGATCCGAGCGCAAGGTGGTGGAAAACGGTTCGCGTCCGATCGGGATGGCTGTGCCGTTGGCGGCGGCCTTCTGGGTCTCTTGCGACAGTTTCGACTGGTTCTTGCGGTAGGCGCGCAAGGCGGCGCGGGCGCGTTCGCGGGCGTCGCCGACGTATTTGCGTGGGCGGCCGGCTTTTTTGATTTCCATGCCTGGCAAGGCTTGGGTCTTGTCGTCGCGTTGATCTATCGCCATGACTTACCTCTTGTCACCGTAACAGTTCTACATCGCATAGTCCGCTCGTAAACGGCAAAGCCCGCCGAAGTGGCGGGCTCGCTCTGGTTCGGCAGCCGCCGCTTCAGGTCAGGATGACCTTGGCGTATTTCCGCTTGCCCACCTGGAGCACCGCGACGGTCCCCCGGGTCAGCATCATCGCCTTGTCTTCGACCTTCTGCGAATCGATCCGCACCCCGCCTTGCTCGATCTTCTGCCGCGCCTCGGTGGTACTGGCCACCAGTTGCGCCTGCTTGAGCACCTGAGCCAATTGCATCGAATCGCCCTCGGTAATTGCAATGGTGATCTCGGGCACATCGTCGGGAATACCGCCCTCGGCACGACGCTGGAAATCCTGTAGCGCCGCTTCAGCCGCCTGCTGCGAATGGAACCGGGCGACGATTTCCTGGCCCAGCATCACTTTGAGGTCGCGCGGATTACGCCCCGCCTCGACTTCACCCCGGAAACCCCGAATCTCGCTCAGCGGCCGGAACGACAGCAGATCGTACCAACGCCACATCAGATCGTCGGAAATCGACATCACCTTGGCAAACATCTCGTTGGCCGGGTCATCGACACCGATATAGTTGCCCAGTGACTTGGACATCTTATTGACGCCGTCGAGCCCTTCGAGCAGCGGCATCATCAACACGCACTGCGGCGACTGGCCGTAGTGCTTCTGCAGCTCCCGCCCCATCAGCAGATTGAATTTCTGATCGGTGCCGCCCAGCTCGATATCGCAGCCCATGGCCACCGAATCGTAGCCTTGCATCAGTGGGTAGAGAAACTCATGGATCGCGATCGGCTGATTGCCATGAAAGCGCTTATGGAAATCGTCGCGCTCCAGCATCCGGGCCACGGTATGAGTGGCAGCCAGGCGCAGCATGCCGGCGGCGCCCAGCGCTTCGAGCCATTTCGAATTGAACATGACCTCGGTGCGGGCCGGGTCAAGGATCTTGAAAACTTGGGCAGCGTAGGTTTCGGCATTGGCCGCGACCTGCTCCGGAGTCAGCGGCGGACGGGTGGCATTCTTGCCAGTGGGGTCACCGATCAGGCCGGTGAAATCGCCGATCAGAAACTGGGCGTGATGACCCAGGTCCTGGAGTTGCCGCATCTTGTTGAGCAGCACCGTATGGCCCAGGTGCAGATCGGGGGCAGTCGGGTCGAAGCCGGCCTTGACCTTGAGCGGCACGCCGCTTGCCTGACTTTTTTCCAGCTTCTGGGCCAGTTCGGACTCAACCAGCAGCTCGTCGGCGCCGCGCTTGATCTGCTCCAGGGCAGATCGCGTCGCGGCGGAAATGGTTTCGCTCATAATGCATCCTGTTACGCCAGTCAAGGCTTGCCTTGGGTTTGACTGGTCGCTTTGCTAGGCTCGTAATCTGTAAGGCGATGCGGACCGGACACGGCTTGCATCGGGCGCGGCGTTGCAGTAAATAGCCCCGCCTTGCGCAAATCGCGCCGATTTTACCCCAAAAACTGCCAAACCCCGCCATGCCTAATCGTTCTCTTTTTGTGGGCCTGATGTCCGGCACCAGTCTGGACGGTATCGACTGCGCACTGGTCGATTTCGCCGACGGCCGGCCCAGAGTGATCGCCGCCGACTGTCGCCCGTTTACCAGCGAATTCCGCATCGAGCTGCTGGCCCTGCAACGCCCCGGTATCGAAGAGCTGCACCGGGCCGCCCTTGCGGCCAATACCCTGGCCGAAGCCTATGCCCGCGCTACGCTCGACCTGCTGACCGAGGCCCAGATTCCCCCGCTTGCCGTGGCCGCCATCGGCATGCATGGCCAGACCATCCGTCATCGGCCCGAACATGGCTATACCCTGCAAATCGGCAATGCCGCACTGCTGGCCGAACTCACCGGCATCAGCGTGGTATCCGACTTCCGCAGCCGCGATGTCGCAGCGGGTGGCCAGGGTGCGCCACTCGTGCCGGCTTTCCATCAGGCGGTATTCAGCCGTGAAGACCGGCATCGGGTGATCGTCAATGTCGGCGGTATTGCCAATCTGACCGATCTGCCAGGCTCAGGTGGCGTCGTCACGGGCTTCGACACCGGACCTGGCAATGTGCTGATGGATGGCTGGATCCAACGTCACCTCGGCCGCGACTACGACGCCCACGGCGCCTGGGCAGCTTCGGGGCGGCTTAACCCGGCCCTGCTCGACCGGCTGCTGTCTGAACCCTTCTTTGCCGAGCCGCCGCCCAAAAGCACGGGCCGCGATCTGTTCCAGCTCGACTGGCTCGACCGCCATCTGGCCCAGTTGCCGCCCTTGCCGCCGGTCGATGTCCAGGCCACGCTGCTGGCCCTGACCAGCCTCACCATTGCCCATGCCATCGAACGGATCACCCCGAACGCCCGTGAAGTCTATGTCTGTGGCGGTGGCGCCCATAACACGGCCCTGATTGCCGCCCTCGCCTACCAATTGCCCAGTCGGCGGGTTTCTACCACCGCGATGCTCGATCTTGATCCCGACTGGGTCGAGGCCGTTGCTTTTGCCTGGCTGGCCCGGCAGCGACTGCTCAAGCAACCGGGCAATCTGGCTGAAGTGACCGGCGCGGCGGGCGCCCGTATCCTGGGCGCTGTCCATATCGCCTGATCGGGAATTTAAATAAAAGAATCAAGAAAATACTCTACAAGACAAATAGCCTATTCTAATGAATTTAGAAAATAATTGGCCATCCACTTTTCCCATTTGCTGCACAGCCGGGTTCGTCAAATTCCCTATGCTGGCTTATGATGGCCCGGCGTGCCCTGGATCGGATTCTGTGCTCAATGAGCACACCAGGCTTTCTGCCACCGCCGTTAGCGCACTAACGGCCAGCATCGGATTCTCAATGTGATTTCCACGGCCAGCGATCCCCTGCACTACCTACGTGAAACGACCGCGACTCTCCATCAGCGCTTTGATAGCGCGCTTCCCATCGCCCGCGAGGATGCCGGTCTGAGCGACTATCTGGCCCATCTACGGGCAATGCGGCGTTGGCTCGATCAGTTGAGTCTGGTCTGGGAACAGGCCGACTCACCAGCCTGGCAACCGATGCCGGCAGCAATCGCCGACCGGCTGGCGCTGATCGATGCCGATCTGGGCGAAGCCGGAGAAACGCCACTCCCGGCCGCACCCTGCCCTCCCGCCCCAGCCAATAACGAAGCCTTCCTATGGGGTGTCGCCTATGTCGCCGAAGGTTCACGGCTCGGTGGTCTGGTGCTGCATCGGCGGCTGGCTGCCCAACTGGCTCCACATCCCTTACGTTTTCTCTGTGCCGGCAACGACTGGCCACGATTCATTGCTGCACTGCGTGCCGCTGATCCAGCGCGTAAGGAAGCCCGCGCCGGGGCCTTATGGGCATTTGCCCAGGCCGGAGCGGCCCATGGACTAGCGCTGGACAGCCCATCATGAGTAGCCCCCATGAACCCGTTTCGCTGGCCAACTGTGATCAGGAACCGATCCATCTGCTTGGCCAGATCCAGCCGCACGGCGCCCTGCTGGCGTTCGATTTTTCGCGTCGGCTGACCCATCTGAGCGCCAATGCTTCGGCGCTATTGCCAACGCTCCCGGCGCTGGGTCAGCAGCTTGCGCCGACCGATCTGGCGGGCCACCCCGACTTCCATGGACCGTTCGAGACCCTGCTGGCCGAGGCGCTGATCGGCCGGGAAAGCGGGCCGGTTCACCATGAGCTGGTGCTCAACGGCCAGACTTTCGATCTGCTGCTCCATGTCCACCAGCACCGGCTGATCGCCGAATTCGAGCTGCGCAGCATCAGCGAGGCCGAACTCAACCAGTTCGCCCTGATGGCCTACCGCCATATGAGCAAGCTCAAGCTCCAGTTCCAGCGCGATCTGCACGCCTTGCTGGCCGAAGCGGTCATCGCCATGCGCGCCCTGACCGGCTTTGATCGGGTGATGGCCTACCGTTTCCATAGCGACGGCAGCGGCGAGGTCGTGGCGGAAGCGCGTCAGGCCGGACTCGATCCCTATCTGGGGCTGCGTTATCCCGCCAGTGACATCCCGGCCCAGGCGCGTCAGCTCTACACCATCAATACCTTGCGCCTGATCGCCGATGTGGGGCTCGCGCCGGTGCCGCTGCTGTCATCCGACGGCTCGCCGCTTGACCAGACCTTTTCGGTGCTGCGCAGCGTGTCACCGATCCATGTCGAATATCTGAGCAATATGGGCGTGCGGGCCTCGATGAGTCTGTCCATCGTGCTCAACGGCCGCCTATGGGGATTGATCGCCTGCCATCATCTGTCGCCGCATCGGGTGCCTTATGCGATCCGGATGTCGTGCGACGTACTGAGCCAGTTGCTGGCAGTAGGCGTTCAGAGCGCCCAGGCCCAGGCGGTGGCGGGACGACTCGAAGCGGCGGCCGAGCTGCGTTCGAGGCTTGCGGCGGTGATTACCCATCAAGACGAGCTGGTCAGCGGTTTCACTCCCTTGCTGCCCGAACTGAGCCGCTTATTGCGGGCCAATGCCTGTGTGGTGGGTTTTCTGACCAAGCAGGCCGTCGAAGGCGAACTGGCGCGCGACACCACCCGCGAGCTGCTGACCTGGCTCGATACCCTGGAACAGGACATCTATTTCACCGATCGATTCGATGAACTCCCACCGCCGCTGGCCGCCTCGCTGTCGCCGTTCTGCGGGTTGGCGGCGATCCGTTACGACGCCATCCACGGCGGCTGGCTGGTCTGGCTGCGCCATGAGCAGATCAAGACGGTACGCTGGGGCGGCAAGCCGGAGAAACACCTCACCGTCGGCCCGCTCGGTCCGCGCCTGACGCCGCGCGGCTCGTTCGAGGAATGGCGTGAGACGGTCCACGGCACCAGTTGCCCTTGGGACGAGCTTGATCGCTCGATCATCAGCCAGTTGCTCGACGACCTCAACCGCGCCTGCATCAGCCGCACCGTCGAGCTGGAACGGGCGCGGGCACAGCTATTGGCCGTGCTGGGGCACGATCTGCGCAGCCCCTTGCAGGCGATCAGCATGGCGGCGCAACTGATGGAATACCGGCAGGAAAACAGCCGAATGGCCCGCCAGATCCACGCCAGCACCGGACGGATGGAACGGCTGATCGGTCAGGTGCTCGATATGACCCGGATCCAGAACGGCATGGGACTTGGCCTTTCGATCGCGCCCACCGATCTGAGCGTGCTGATGCGCCGTCTGCTCGATGAAACCGAACTGGCCAACCCGGGCATGGTGCTGGCCTATGCACTGGAAAACGATCTGATCGCTCCGGCCGATCCGGACCGGGTGATGCAGATGGTGTCCAATCTGCTCAGCAACGCGCGTCACCACGGCCAGCCAGGACTGCCGGTATTCGTCCGGCTCGCCGCCGAAGACGGCTATGCCGTGATCGAAGTCAGCAATAGCGGCGAACCGATTCCGGCCGAGCTGGTGCCGATTCTGTTCAATCCGCTCAAACGCCAATCGGCGGCCAATCCACGTAATCCTTCGGGACTGGGACTGGGCCTCTATATCGCCTACGCCATCGCCACCGAGCACAGCGGCAGCCTGAGTTACCGCTATATCAGCGATCAGGTGATGTTTACCATTCGCCTGCCCTTGCATGGCGAGGCAAAACCGGCGTAACCGGACTTGGACGGATGTTAAAAGAACCGAGAGTCCCGCTGCCACCAAACGGCGTCGTGCCTCATGACTTCCTTCCCTGTGAAGACTGGATTGGAGCTGGAGCCGTACTCCACGTCCTGTCCACGCTGCGATGTCAGCCAGATTGGACGCCACGTTTAAGCAGAGCGTGTTGGGGTGGAGCGCTGCTGCTGGACACTGTGAGGGAGATGGAAAAGCGCTGGGGTCGATCATCCAGCGCTTTGGGTATCAAAAAACATAAAACATTCTTTTATGTTTAAATTCATCTCTGTATCTAGCAAGCGTTTTTCCTGATTTTTTCCTTTTCTCTTCCAACGCTCCCGGACGGCTCAATCCGCCGGCCCGTAGTACTCGGCATAGCGTCCACTGTCGCGCAACTTCTTCAAGCCACGGTTAAAGGCGGCCATCAGCTTGGCGCTGCGTGGGTTTTTCTTGTTCAGGATCAGATGGTAGGTCACCACATTGTAGGCACGTGGATGGTGGGTGATCTGGTTGACCTCGGCCGGGGTGAAGTTGGCGCGCAGCGTGGCATAGCCGACTTTGAGGTCTGAAGGGAAGATGTCGAAGCGATCCTTGAGCATCTTGCGGAAGCTATCGACATCGCTATTGGCACGGTCGACCTGGATCGCAGGGTTTTTCTCGAACTCGTACTTGTAGCCCAAGGTACCGCCGACCCGGACCTTGGTCAGGTCATCGAAGGTCTTCCATTCAAACGGGAATTTCTTCAGATGGAAGAACACCGACTTGCCTTCGAACACCGCATCGCTGAACAGGAATTTCTCGCCGCGTTCAGGCTCGTAGGTCCAGACCAGCGAGCCATCGTGGCGGCCTTCCTCGGCTTCGATATAGGCGCGTTTCCACGGCATGAACGAATAGCGGACCTTGATGCCTTCCTGGGCAAATGCTTCGGTGACGATATGACTGGCAATGCCGTAGTGCGGCTCGTGTTCCGACTGGTAAGGCGGCCATTCGCCATTGGTCAGGGAAACTTCCTCGGCCGCCTGGGCCGTGCCTAGCATGCCGACCAGACAAGCTAGCGCCATGACCTTGCTTGGATTCATTGCTGTGCTCCTTACTTCCTGAACGATGTGCTGTTCCAGCATAGTTGGGCGGCACAGGAAGTGAATCGACGGGCGACGAGGTGGCAGCTCGACGGTAAACAAGACCATTGGCATGATCGTTTGAACCGATTATCGTGGCGGCCCGGTTCTCGCTCTTTAACTACCTGATTTTTTATTTTATGAATTCCCATATTCTGTTATCTCCGGCGCAAGCCTTTGATTTCTTGTTGAATGTGGCCGTGGTGCGGCCCGTCTTTATCTGGGGTGCGCCAGGTATCGGCAAAAGCGCGCTGGTGCGCCGTTTTGCCGACGCGGTCGGCCTTGAGTGCATTTCGCTGCTGGGCAGTCAGCTGGCTCCTGAAGATTTGCTGGGGGTACCGCAGATCGACGGGCGCTGTTCCCGTTTCTTCCCTCCGTCCAATATCGTGCGCGAACAGCCTTTTGTGCTGTTTCTCGACGAACTCAACGCCTCCTCGCATGAAATCCAGAAGGCGTTCTATTCGCTGATCCTGGAGCAGCGGGTCGGCGAATATCAATTGCCGGCCGGCACCATCGTGGTTGGCGCCGGCAATCGCGGCAAGGATGCCGCCATTGTCAAACCGATGCCGTCGGCCCTGATCAATCGGATGGCCCATATCCATCTGCGGGCCGATCACCGTCAATGGCTCGATTGGGCGCTCAACGACGGCGCGCTGCACCCCTGGGTGATCGAATATATCCAGCTGCGCCCCGACCATCTGTGGCACGAGCCGCCCAAGCATGAAGAGAGTTTTTCCACGCCGCGCAGCTGGCATATGTTGTCCGACGCCTTGCAGTCGTTTGGCGAGAACATCAGCGACGAGATGATCGAAGCGCTGGCCTATGGTCTGCTGTCGCCGGCCCATGCCGGCAATTTCAAAGGCTTTATCAAGCAGATCCGCCAGAAGCACACCCTGACGTCGATCATCAAAGGCGACACCCGCTGGCCCGATCAGCCCGCTGATCGTGATGTGCTGTTCTTCCTGGCGCAATCATTCCGCGCCCATCTGCGCAAGGAGTTGCCGCAGGACGAATCGGCGCTGCGCGCGGAACATCATCAATTGACGCTGCGGGCCAAGGACCGGCTGCGTGAACTGGCGCGCATCAGCGTCGAGATTGCCCAATCGGTGCTGTCCGAAGACGAACAGGGCCGCCGACTGCCGCCATGGTTTCTGGTCGAAGTGGCGCGCGATCTGCCGCGTCTTGCCAATCGCGACAAGGTCCGCTCATGAAGCGCCGTGAAGTCAAAGACCCGGCTGCGCAGGCGCGCCAGGCCGGGTTGCAGTTGTTGTACTGCCATCCGGTGCTGGGCCATCTGGCCGGGCATATCCGCTTCTTGTCGTGCCAGGATCAGCGCAAGGTGGCCGGCAAAGGCTGGTTCAGTCTCGATGCCAGCGGCGAAATCTGGCTCAACGGCAAGCGCCGGGCCGAGCCCGAACATTGGCTGCGCATCGGCGCCATGGCCGCCCTGATGCTCGGCTTTGAACTGGTCCGCCCGCGCGACCCACAGCCCTTGTGGGAATTGACGGCACTATTGAGCGTCCACGATTTCTGCCGCGACGCCAAAATTGGCCGTCTGCCAGACAACCACGATGCGCCGCTGTTTGCACTGCCCCCCGGCGGTGAGCAAGCACTGTTTGCCCTGCTGCAACGCGATCCGCCCTCGGCTGGCCTGATCGAATGGCGCGATCTGTTCGGCGGTGGCCGGCCCCTGTTCAATCACCTCGATCATCCACCGTCGCCCAACCGACCTGCCTGGAAAGCCCTGCTGGCCGAGGGCATCGCCTACGGTGCCGGCCGGGCGATCCGGATTGCCGGTGGCGAAGTGGTCGATGACAACGCCCTGGCCAAGCCGCTCAGCATCGCCAGCAAGGCCAGACGGCAGTTGATCAATACCTATCCCCTGCTGGGTGCACTGGCTGCGAGTTTCGATCTCGAAGAGGACATTCGGATCTGCCAGCAGTACGACATCCAGGTAGCCGCCATCGATGTCGGGGCACGGCGGATCTGGATGAACCCCAGCGCTGGCCTCAGTGAAAGCGAGGCGCTGTTCGTCTTCGCCCATGAACTGCTGCACGCCGGGCTTAACCACAGCTCGCGGCGACGCGGACGCGATCCGCTGTTATGGAATGCCGCCTGCGATTTCGCCATCAACGCCTGGCTGGTGGAAATGGGCGTCGGCACGCCGCCACCGGTGGGCGGACTGCTCGACCCGCAGTTCAAGCGCTGGTCGGCCGAAGAGATCTACGATCATCTGGCCACCGATATCCGGCGCGCCCGCAAGCTCGCCACGCTGCGTGGCACCGGCCTTGCCGATATGGTCGGTGAAAGCAGCAGCGAGCTATTCACCGACGCCGAGGCCTACTGCCGCCGTGCCCTGCTGCAAGGGATGGAGCGCTGTTTCAACGAGCAGCGTGGCTGGTTGCCGGCAGGACTGGTCGAGGAAATCCGCAGTCTGTCCCAACCGCCGATCCCCTGGGATGTGCAACTGGCCGAGTGGTTCGACCAGCATTTCCCGCCGCTTGAAGTGCGGCGCAGCTATGCCCGGCCGTCGCGGCGGCAGACCAGTACCCCGACCATTCCGCGACCAGGACAGATTCCGCCCCCCGACGATATCCGCCATGCCCGGGTGTTCGGCGTGCTGCTCGATACCTCGGGCTCGATGGCGCCCAAGCTGCTGGGCATGGCCCTGGGCGCCATCGCCAGCTATGCCTTGGCGCGCGATGTGTTTGCGGTGCGCCTGGTGTGTTGCGATGCGGCAGCGCATGACGAAGGCTGGATCGCACCGGAGCGCCTGCTCGATCGGCTGTCGGTCCATGGCCGTGGCGGCACGGTGCTGCAACCAGGTCTCGATCATTTCAAGTACGCCATGGCCAGCGGCGATTTCCCGCCGGCCGGGCCACTATTGATCATTACCGATGGCTATTGCGAGGACCGGCTGACAGTACCGGGCGAACATGCCTATTTGCTGCCGCAGGGCAATCGATTGCCGTTTGCGCCGCGTGGAAAGGTGTTTGAAATTGCATAGTGGTCGATTTCAATTTGGCGCCCACTAGAATCGGCACAATGGGATGGATCAGATTGAGAAACCTCTCCCATCATCGCCTCCTATGCAAGATATATCTGGCAAATGAGCAATGGTGCGTTACGTTGCTTTGCAGCTAACGCCCCCTGCGACCTTTTGTTTTTTTTGGACGCCATTTTTAACGATGAATTTTAAGTGGATGCTCTGATCGTGTGGCGTGGACAGGCTCTTCGCAGCCGCGTCAGACAGAGCATCCGCTTTGCTTTGGCCGGCACTTCCGCAGCCAACAATTCACGACTTTTCCGAACGGTAGGAAATCGGTAGGACCGCCCTCCCTACAGTGGCCACACCGCACGCCGCATCCCGCGACGTGCCGCCATCAACCCACCTGGGAGCGCAACATGAGAGTAGCTAGCTGCATCGCAATGTCCTGCGGACTGTTGACCACCTTTACCGCACTGGCCGACGAAAAGTATCTGTTTCCCGCCCGCGGGACCGATCTGGGAGCCGGTCATTACTGGGTCGTCGACGAGTTCAGCGAAGGGCCGTATATCCTTGATCTGAAAATCCGCCGCTGGGATGCCACCACCCAGGCCTGGACCAGCCGCAAGGACGGCATCACGGCCGCCGAATATCAGGCTGCCCCAAGCAACGACAAACATCTGACTTTCGGCATGCCGCTGTATGCCCCGATCGAAGGCGAAGTCATCAGTTGCTGGCGCAATAATCCCGACAACCCGAAACCGGGCGAAAAGCTCGACGCGGTCAACGGCTCGGGCGTCAATGTGCCGAAGACCATCTTCACTTCGGGCAACCATATGATCATCAAGACGCCGGGCGGCCGGGCCTTCCTGGTGGCCCATATGCAGCAAGGCACCGTGCCGGCGGCGCTGTGCCCCAAGCATTCGGTCTATGCGACCGATGTCACGGTCCGCCTGCCCAGTGTCTGCCCCGATACCGGCAAGCCGAGCACCGGCTTCCCGCAGGATTCCTATATTCCCGAAGGCCAACGGCCCAAGGTGAAGAAAGGGCAATTCATCGGCCGCGCCGGCAACTCGGGCAATTCGACCGGACCGCATATCCATATCCATGCGGTACCGCTGAGCGGCAACAACACCTGCCCAGCCGTGGCCATGCCGTTCTACAACGCCTGGCGGCAGGATCTGGCCAGCAATGCGCCAGCCAATCCCGGCGCCTGGGAAAAGCTCAACGGCAGCGCGATCACCGACAGCGTCGGCAATTCGCTGATACTGCCCGGCATTGCGTCGGGCTCGGCCGAAGTCGCCCGCCATGGTCTGTCGGCTTCGATGTATCAGCAGAACGCCCAGTTGATCGCCGGCTCCGGCTACCGAATGCATTGGGTCGATGCCTACCGCTTTCAGGGCCAGACCTATTACGACGTGATCTTCCGTCCCGCCGACGGTACGCCCTGGGCCGCCCGCCATGGTCTCGACGGTGCCCAATACCAGGCCGAATACAACGCCTGGAAGGACAAGGGCTATCGACCCATCCAGGTCGAGACCCATGTCGAGGGCAACGAGATTCGCTATGCCGCGATCTTCGTCAAGGACGGCGGCCCCGCTGTCGCCGCCTACCACGGTCTGTCGGCTGCCGCCCAGGCGCAGCGTCATCTCGAACTGACCCAACAGGGTTGGAAACCCACGGTGATCTCGGTGGTTTCGCTCAATGGCCAGCGCTACTACGCGGGTCTGTACGAAAAGACCGCTGCCACCGTGGTGACGGAAACCAATCTGACGGCAGCGGGCTACCAACAGGCGTATACCACCCATCAACAGGCAGGTCGCAAGCTGGTCTACCTCAACACCTATGACGACAACGGCCAAGCGCGCTTTGTGGCCATCTGGCGCAGCGGCGTCCAGGGCGATGGTCCGGCCCGCCACGGCATGACCAGCGCCGAGTATCAGACCGAATGGTCGGACAACACCGGCGACGGCTATCTGACCGAAGCGGTCACGGGCTATGTCTCCAACGGCGAACGGCGCTACGCGGCTTACTGGAGGAAATAAGGCAGGACTAACTATCCTCTGGAACTATCAATGGACAGAATCAGTGGTTCAGGAGACATAGGAGGCCAAATGCAAGCAGTAGTGTCCAGATGTAAAAGCAAATACGTGCTTCTCCGTGATTTCCACTAAAAATCTATCGATACAAAAGCAGGATATTTAGAGAGATAGGGCTTCCGTTATGGGAAGCCCTATTGTTCATTCCGGCCACGGACCGATCCAACAGCACGAGGCATGCAAGCGGATCGACCTGCCGTAAAAAGCTTTAGTGGAAATCTCAGAAAACCGTGGCTGACAACCAGCCCACGACACCACTGCACACCACCACCAGCCATGGCGGCAGTTTCCAGAACATCAGGGCCACCAGTGCCACGAGGGCCAAGCCAAAGTCCCGCGGTGCATGGATCGCACTGATCCAGACCGGTTGATACAGTGCAGCCAGCAACAGGCCCACCACAGCCGCATTGATGCCCGACAACGCCGCCTGTGTGTGGGTGTGGCGACGCAAGTGCTCCCAGAACGGCAAGGCTCCCATCACCAGCAGAAACGATGGAACAAAGATCGCCAGCAGACAGATCGAGCCACCCAGCCAGCCGGAGGGTGTCTGGTTCATCGAGGCGCCAAGAAAGGCTGCAAAGGTGAATAGAGGACCAGGGACGGCCTGTGCAGCGCCGTAGCCTGCGAGAAAGGTGTCATTGCCGACCCAACCCGAAGGCACGACTTCGGCCTGCAATAGCGGCAACACGACATGACCGCCCCCAAAGACCAGTGACCCGGCCCGGTAGAAGGCATCCACCATCGACAGCGCCTGATGCGGGAACCAGACCGTCAACAACGGCAAGCCCATCAGCAGTGCAAGGAACAGCAGCAGCCAGACCAGGCCAACCCGACGGCCGATGGCGATCGGCAAGGGGTCGTGCCTGGCCTCGGGCGGCGGCTTGAATCTCAACAGGCCAATCACCGCAGCCATGACGATGACCCCTACCTGCCCCCAAATCGAGGGCACCAGAAGTACCAGGCAGGCCGCCGCCACCATGATGGTGATACGTGGGGCATCGGGACAGAGCTGGCGCGCCATTCCCCATACCGCTTGTGCCACCACCGCTACGGCCACGATCTTCAAGCCGTGCAGCATGCCAGACGGCATCGCTTGTCCGTAGTTGGCGATGCCCAGTGCAAACAGGATCAACAGAAGCGCGGACGGCAGCGTGAAGCCCGCCCAGGCGGCCACCGCCCCGAGATAGCCGGAGCGGGACAGCCCGAGCGCGATCCCGACCTGGCTGCTGGCAGGCCCTGGCAGAAATTGGCACAAGGCGACCAGATCGGCATAGCTGCGCTCGGTCAACCACTGCCGCCGCGTGACGAATTCAGCACGGAAGTAGCCCAGATGGGCAACCGGGCCACCGAAGGAAGTCAGACCGAGTCGGAGAAAGATCAAAAAGACAGCCCAAGGGCTGCGGTCAGGCTGAGTGGTCTCAGTCATGGTCGGTATCTTGATGTGGTGCTGTATTGAGCCAAGATAATCGAAATACGCGGGGCAAAGTGGACTGCGCGATGCTACGGGAAACTGCCGGCCAATGGTCGGCCGGTTCTGGAATCGAGCTTATGGCTCAAGCAATGATCTCTTCCGTGGTGTGAGCCTAGCCCTGTCTGTCTCACTTTTTATTCCCAAACACACGCCAGCGCCGTCTATCGAACGGAAAATCATATGGAAAGCGATATAAGGCTGGCTTCCTGCCGTTGACGTAGGGAACATCGCTCTTCCAGACTGGCGCCCCATGAACCCACCCGACGATCTTTGCGAGGAGCGCCGGCTCCGCGACCAGACTCCCGCCCTACTGGCGCAACCCGAACGCTGGCGCACGCTGGCCGTGCCGTCGGTGACGGACACCGAACGTGCCCGCCTGTTGCCCTGGTCAACTTATTGGCAGTCGCTGCTGGCCGTCCAGCAGCCGCCCGACGAGGCGCGCCGACTGTTGGAAGCGGCCTATCAGACCTTCTGCGCGCAGGGCGACCCGCTTGGCAAGCTGCTGGGCTGTGCAGCCGTCATCGAGACCTTCCACGACGACGAAGAAAGCCTGGCGCCGCTGGACGACTGGATTGCCACCTTGCTGAAGTGCCTACCGACCGATGAAGGGTGGTTGTCGCCTGAAGTCGAGGTCCAGGTCATGGCCTGCGGCATTGCCGTGCTGCTGCGCGATCAGTCGCATCCGCTGCTGACCCGCTGGGCCGAGCGCGGGGAAATCCTGCTGCGTAAGCTGCCGCGCGGTTTGCAGCGGCTGCGTCTGGCCAATTTTCTGCTCCAGCATTACATCTGGCGCGGCAATTTCGGCAAAAGCGGGGCGATTATCGATGCGGTCAACAGCAGTGTCGCCGACGGCGGTTTGAAGCCGATCGAGGCGATTCACTGGTATCAAAGCGTCGCCACCTATTGCCGCTTCGTGGCCGACCATGAACGCGGCCTGGCGGCGGTCGAAGCCGGCTTGCCGCTATGCCGGGAAGCGGCGGCGCCGCATCAGGCCTATGCCCTCAATTCCAAGGGTGTCTCGATTGCCCTGTCCGCCCACGATGCCGACCGGGCCGAACACTATCTCGAAGCGATGCGTCCGTTTGTCGAAACGGCAACGCCGGGGGATCAGACCCATTATTGGAATCTGCGCACCGGTTTGACCCTGTTGCGCGGCGAACTCAAGACTGCGCTCGAATACGCCCGCACCACCCTGATCAACTCGGGCGAGATCGGCGGTGCTTACCGAACGGCCGTCCATCACGTCAGTCTGGCCCTGGTGCTGCTGGCACGCGGCGAGGCTGAACCGGCGCTGCAACAGTTCGAGGCCGCCGGGGCCATCGGTGAGCGAATCGATGCGGGTTTGCTGCGCTTTTCCTGTGCCTTGCTCGGCAGTGCCTGTCTGGCGCGGATGGGATACGAAGACGAAGCCGATGCGCGGCTCGCCACGGCACTGAAGCTTGGTGCCCACGAGCAATATCTGACCACTTCGGCCTGGTGGCTGCCCAATGTGGTGGCCGAGCGCTGTGCGCGGGCCTTGGCGCTCGATCTGGAGCCCACTTATGTGCGGCGGCTGATCCGCTATCGGCAGTTGCGTAACCCTGACCCGACGCTGGAGCAATGGCCCTGTCAGGCCCATCTGCACGCCTTCGGCAGCTTTTCGCTGCAGCTGCGCGGCGAGCCGCTGACCTTTGGCGCCAAAGCACAGAACAAACCGCTGGAACTGCTGAAGCTGCTGCTGGCCAACGGCGGCCGACCGCTGGGCGTGGCCCGGGTGATGGAATGCCTGTGGCCCGAAGCCGAAGGCGAGGCGCGGCGTAAATCGTTCGATGCGGCATTGCTGCGGTTGCGTCGCCTGCTCGATGACGCTCCGGTGGTCAATCTCGATGGCGGCAAGCTGGGCTTGCAGGACGACTCGGTATGGAGCGACGTCCATGCTTTCCTGTCGCTGGCAGAAACCATCGACCGCTCCGAAGAGGCCGACGCCCCAAGGCTCAACACCCAGGCCACCCGCCTGCTTGCGCTTTACCGGGCGCCGTTTCTGGAACACGAGGAAGCCCCCTGGGCGCTCGAAGCCCGTGAGCGGCTGCGCAAACGCTTTGTCGGCACGGTGGACCGGCTGGGCGCACGGTTGGAAGTGTTGGGTCTGGCCGAGGAAACGGTGCGGCTGTATGAGCGGGCGACCGATGCCGATCCGCTGGCCGAATCGCTGTATCGGCGGCTGATGGGCGTCTATCTGCGGCTCGGGCGGCAGGCCGAGGCGTTGCGGACCTATCGGCGTTGTCGCGATATGTTGTCGATCCTGCTGGGGATCCGCCCGTCTGCCGAGACGGAACGGCTGGCGCGGGAAATTTCGGCTGCGGTAGGAAATCAGTAGGACCACGGCGCTTATTCTGCCGATCAGACGCAGCGCAGACGACCGACCGGCCGGCGCGGACTGTGTCCTTGCCCGAAAAGTGATTCCGTCATGGCCTCTCGACATTACCCGATACGCCGTCATAGCGTCTGGTTCGAAGCCGGTGGCGGCATGGTGCGGCTCAAGCTGTGGAGCGACGGTGAGCGGGAAGTGGCCGAACTCGGCTTTCTCGACCCCGACCGCCGTCTGCCGGCCGCCCAGGTATCAGCCGCCCTGGACCATGGCGTCGGTTTCCTGCCGCAGACCAGCCTGCTGCCCCTGCTGACGCTGCTGGCCCAACCGACAACGGTCTATGTGCTGCTCGATGACGATCCGGTCGGGTCCCTTTGCATCCATACCTAGGAGAACGTAATGAAGCATGCTGTCCGTCCCGCCCTGCTGGCCCTGCTGAGCGCCACCCTGCTGACCACCCCGGCACTGGCCGGCCGCAATCCTGCCGATGGCGAAGTCCGCTATATGCAGCTCGACTGCAAAATCCTGCCAAGCGACGCAGGCGGGGTCATGGCCCAGGTGACGGCACCGTATACCAACGGCCAGACCACCAATCTGCTGCTGCTCAAGGTGATGCTGAATGGCAGCGTCTATGAGGTCGAGAAGCATCTGACCGCCGCGGTTCTGCAATCGCTGCGCAGCGAGACCGGCTACCGGACGCCGCTGCCCAAGGGCGGGGAATCGTGCAAGGCAGAATTCAAGGCCCCGCTGCCCATTTCGGCCAAACCCAAGGGTTGACGCGTTCCGTTCGAAGCGGAGTCGCTACTGGAGCATATCCAGCCCACGTGGAGTCAGCGTGTCCAGACCTCAAAGCACCAGCGCACAGCGCTCCACCAGGCTTAGCGGCGACTTGGATTTAAATGGCAATGCCTTAGCCACTCGTTGAGTGCCGCGAGCCTGGGCCTTGCGGCCCGGACACGCCGACTCCGGATTGCCTGGCAATGCGCCAGGCAAGACGCCGCCTGATCGGATACGACGGGCGGCATTTCTTTTCCTGACTGGTCTTGATCGTGCTCAAACTTCCCGCCTCTCCCGAAACCTGGCTGACGCTCGGCAAGACCACCGGCCTGTTCTGCGCCACCGCCCTGGCCGAGATCGTCGGCTGCTTCCTGCCCTATCTATGGTTGCGCAAAGGCGGCTCCGCCTGGCTGCTGGTGCCGGCGGCCGCCGGTCTGACGCTCTTTGTCTGGCTGCTGAGCCTGCATCCGGCCCCAAGCGGCCGGGTCTATGCTGCCTACGGTGGCGTCTATGTCGCCAGCGCGCTGGTATGGCTCAGGGTGGTGGACGGGATCAAACCCTCCCCGCTCGACTGGCTCGGCGCCGGCGTGGCGTTGTTGGGGATGGCGATTATGGTGCTGGGGTGGCGTGAGGGAGGGTGAGCTGCCCGGAGAATAGGGGCGTCTATCTGGCGAGCGCTTCCATGGCTTGTAGCCATCCATTGAAATGCGGACAGGCTCGACGGATGGCATCCAATCCGATATCGCAAGCGATCAGTGGCCCATGGACAGTTTTCTGATAGTTGGGCATGCTTCAAATTTGAATTCGCCACTTATAGCCTCGTAATACGAGCCGCGAGATTTGGCTGGGCTTGTTGACCTGCTTGATCATCTTGATGCCTTTATCTATTCGGTGGCGGCTGGAACGACTCACCTATTCTCTGTGGCGTGGCAAGTATTGTACTGAACTGATCAGCGACGACCGTACTTGCAGTGCTTGATCCAGTTGGCTCGATGAGAGGAGTGGGGATTGGTAAGTCGATGAGATCGAGAGGCAAGCACTCTCTGTCTCCACCCCTACTACGACTCTCGTGCGCCGCGCTTACTCACAGAACGCAATCACATGATCGATTTCCAGACGGATACCGATCATCTCGCCAATCGCATGGTCATGATGGCTGGGCACGAGGCTCAGCACTTTATGACCTGATGGCAGCGCCAGCGTGTAGAGAAACTCGGCACCCCGGAATGCCTTCTTGACCACCTGCGCCCGCATCGGACTGGCATCGTCATGTTGAATATCATCGGGCCGCAACAGCACTGCGACCTGGCCACCGATGCCGCAGCACGATACGGGGCAGGTACGCCGTCCCAGCTCGAACTCGATCTGGCCCGCTTCGACCACCGTCCCGGGCAGAAATGTGCCCTCGCCCACAAAATCGGCCACAAAGCGGTTGGCCGGTTCGTGATAGAGCCGATAGGCGCTGTCCCACTGACACAGGCGGCCTTGGTGCATGACGCCGATCCGGTCGGCCAGTGCAAAGGCTTCGTGCTGGTCATGGGTCACCAGCAAGGCAGTGATGCCGCGTACCTTGAGAATCTCGCGCACCTCGAACGACAGCTTTTCGCGCAATTCCACATCGAGATTGGAAAACGGCTCATCGAGCAGCAGCAGCCGGGGCGCCGGGGCCAGAGCGCGGGCCAGGGCCACCCGCTGTTGCTGACCGCCTGACAGCGCATGCGGATAGGCATGAGACAGGTCAGCCAGGCCAACCACGGCCAGCAGTTCCTCGACCCGGCGCTTGCGCTCGGGCTTTGACAGCCGATCGAGTCCGAAGCCGACGTTGCCGGCGACGTCGAGATGCGGAAACAGCGCATAGTCCTGAAACACCATGCCGATGCCACGTCGCTGCGGCGGCCAATGACCGGTTTCTCCGGCCACCGTGTCGCCATTGAGGTGGATGCTGCCACCGGTGATCGGCTCAAAGCCGGCAATCGCCCGCAAGGCCGTGGTCTTGCCGCAGCCCGATGGGCCCAACAGACAGCCGATTTCACCAGCGGCCAGCGTCAACGACAGGCCGTCCAGAACCACCCGCTCGCGATAGCGCACCTGCACCGAATCGAGCGTCAACAGAGGTTTGCCGTTCACGAGTTCTTCTCCGTTTCCAGCGCCAACAGCACGACCGGCACCAGACCGGCCGCCACAATGGCCACGGCCGGCAAGGCGGCCAGTTCCCAATTGCCTTCCGAGGTCATCTCGTAGACCCGGACTGCCAGCGTGTCCCAGCCAAAAGGCCGGGTCATCAGGGTAATGGGCATTTCCTTCATCACATCGACAAAGGTCATCAACAGCGCCGTGAACAGGCCGCCCCTCAGCAGCGGCAGATGGAGCCGCCATAACACGGCCGTCCGCCCAAGTCCGAACGAGGCAGCGGCGTCTTCCTGACTGGGGGTGATGCGCTGCATGGCCGCCTGCACCGGTTCAGCCGCCACCGCCATGAACCGGGCGGCATAGGCCAGCAACATCGCCAAGAGCGTGCCTTTGATCAAGGCCGATGGCGCCGTCCAGCCAAGCGCTGTCGCGGCTTCGATCAGGCGGTTGTCGAGCCAGGCGATCGGGATGAACACACCAACCGCCAGCACCGTCCCCGGCACCGCATAGCCCAATGTCGCCAGTCGTGCGGCCAATCGCGCCGACCAGTCGGTCCGGCGTCGCACCGCATAAGCCAGCAGCAGCGCCAGCAAGGCGATGCTGCCCGCCGCGAGCGCCGACAGACCGAGCGAGCGCAACACAAAGCCGATATAGCGTTGGTCGAGATCGGTGGCCGCTGCGGTGTGGGCCCAGATCAGCAGTTGGACCAGCGGCCCCAGAAACGCCACCGTCAACACCGCCAGACAAGCCAGCGCCGCCGCCCAACCGCGCCAGCCCCGCAGCGGTTCGGGCGGCAGGCGGCCGGCACGGCCACTTTGGGTGTAGCGCTTATCGCCGCGTATCCGCTGCTCGACCAGCGCCAGGGCCAATACGCCCAGGACCAGCAATGAAGCCAGCTGCGAGGCAGCCGTCAGATTGAACAGCGAGAACCACGACTTATAGATCGCCGTGGTGAAGGTGTCGTAGTTGAAGGTAGCGACGGTGCCGAAATCGGCCAGGCATTCCATCAAGGTCAGGGACAGCCCGGCCACCAGCCACGGCCGCGCCATCGGCAAGGCCACCCGCCAGAAGCCGCCTCGGCGCGACAGACCTAGCGACTGCGCCGCTTCGAGCGCCCGGCGGCCCTGGGTCAGAAAGGCATTGCGCGCCAGCAGATAGACATAGGGGTAGAGCGCCAGCGTCAGCGTCAGAATCACGCCGCCGCGCGAGCGGATCGACGGGAACCAGCGCGAATCACCGGTCAGTTCACGGATCAGGCTTTGCAGCGGCCCGGTGAAGTCATACAGGCCGATCTGCACAAAGGCGAGCACATAAGCTGGCATCGCCAGCGGCAAGGCCAGCGCCCAGGCGAAATGGCGTCGGCCGGGGAAATCGTAGACCGAGGTGAGCCAGGCGGTGGAGACGCCCAGCAGCAATGTCCCGATCGCCACCCCCACCAGCATGCTGGCGGTATTGATCAGTAGATCGGGCAGCACATAGCGGCCCAGATGGCCCCAGATCTCGGCCTGCGGCTGCGCCAGACTGGCGAGTACCACGCCCAGCGGGACCAGGGTCAACAGGGCGATCAGCCAGGCGCCCAATGATTCGAGTCGACCGGCCAGGCCGGGATGGCGTTGCACGGACTTCAATCTCACCTGCCCTCAAAAACGAATACCCCGCCTTGCGGACAAGGCGGGGCAAAAGAACGCGGGAAACGCCGTCTTAACGGTAGCCGGCGCGATCCATCAGCTTGACTGCCGCCGTCTGCAACTCGCCGGCCTTGGCCACGTTGATGTAGTCGTGCTTGAAGTCGCCCCACGAGGCCACCACCCGGTCAGGCTTGACCTTGGGGTTGGCCGGGTACTCCATATTGATGTCGGCCACCAGGTTCTGTGCCTTGTCGGACGACATCCACTCAAGCAGACGCTGGGCGGCCTTTGGATTCTTGGCGTGCTTGGTGATGCCGGCGCCCGAGATATTGACGTGGGTGCCCGAGGATTTCTGGTTGGGCCAGAACACCATCAGCGGCAGCTTCGGTTCCTTCTCGATCAGACGGCCGTAATAGTAGGTGTTGGCGATGCCGACATCACACTGTCCGGCCGCGATGGCCTTGAGCATCATGGTGTCGTCGGCAAACGGATCGGTCGCCAGATTGGCGACCCAGCCGCGCACGATCTGTTCGGTCTTGGCCTCGCCCAGCCGCGCAATCATGGTGGCGACCAGCGACTGGTTGTACACCTTCTTCGAGGTGCGCAGGCACAGGCGGCCTTTCCATTTCGGGTCGGCCAGATCTTCGTAGCTCGACAGCTCACCCGCCTTGACCCGTTGCGGGTTGTAGAACATCGAGCGGGCCCGCACCGACAGGCCGTACCAGTAACCCTGCGGTTCGCGCAGATGGGCCGGGATATTGGCTTCGAGCACCGGCGATTTGACCGCTTGCAGCAGATCCATCTGCTGGGCTTGCCACAGATTGCCTGCATCGACGGTCAGCAACAGGTCGGCAGCCGTATTCGGGCCTTCGGCCTTGATCCGCTCCATCAGCGGGCCTTCCTTGTCGGTGACGAAACGGACCTGGACGCCGGTTTCTTTGGTAAAGGCATCAAACAGCGGCTTGACCAGCTGTTCGATCCGGGCGCTATAGACGGTTACTTCCTCGGCAAAGGCGGGCGCAGCCAACAGGGCGGCGGCGATGACGAGCGGAGGGAATTTCATCGGTGGGGCTCCAGGTAAGGATCGCACTGCGAAAAGAGTATCGAGTATAGCCTTCGATGAGAATGGTTATCAATGCATGGCAGGGCTGTACTGGTACTGAAGTATGAATTTTTTGGCGCAATGGAGAACGATCGAACGCCATGCCGGCTTTTTCGACTACAATCGGCGCCCGATCCATCCCCGCCAACCGGAGCCGACCGCCATGTGGTTCAAGAATCTGCAACTCTACCGCCTGACCGACGCCAGCGCCGTGGACACCGCCAAGCTCGGCGACAGCCTGAGCCAGCGCGCTTTTGTCCCCGCCGGCCAGCTCGACCGCCTGTCGGCCGGCTGGATCGCCCCGGCTCCGCATGCGCCCGATCTGTTCGCCTATCCCTGCGGTTCCACCTTTCTGGTCGCCCTCAAGACCGAAGAAAAGCTGCTGCCTTCGAGCGTGGTCAAAGACTTCGCCGCCGAGCGGATTGCCGATATCGAAGAGAAGGAAGCCCGCAAAGTCGGCAAGAAGGAAGCCCGTGAAATTCGCGAGCGGGTCGCCGAAGAACTGCTGCCGCGCGCCTTTTCGCGTTCGCGCGTGGTGCGGGCGCTGATCGATCTCGAAGGCGGCTGGGTCTGGGTCGATACCTCGACCGCCAGCCGCGCCGAGCTGGTGCTACAGATGCTGCGCGAAACCCTGGGCAGCCTGCCCACCCGGCTGGTCGATACCCAGATGGACCCCGTCACTGCCATGACCACCTGGCTCGAACACGGCGCGCCCGAACCCTTCAGCCTCGACGCCGACTGCACCCTCAAGGCCCCGGGCGATGGCGGCGCCCAGGTGACCTGCCGCCGCCATGACCTGAGCGCCGATGAGATCATCCAGCATCTCAAGGCCGGCAAGCTGGTGACGCAACTGGCGCTGAGCTGGGCCGACCGGCTGTCCTTCGTGCTCAACGACAAATTGCAGATCAAGCGGCTGGCCTTCCTCGATCTGCTGGAAGACCAGATCAAGGAAGCCGACGCCGTCGACGCCGCAGCAATGTTCGATACCTCGCTGACCCTGCTGACCCGTGAAGGTCGCGGATTGGTGGAGGCGGTGGTGGAAGCGCTCGGTGGGGAACTTAAGCGCGATTAGACTGGATTTTTTTATTTATAAATATTATTCGTCCCAATCATAGAGACGGTTTTGCACAAATATTTAACTTTTCCGGCCTCCACTTCATCAGAAACCCGCCACCCTGATCGGCAGGTTTTTGTTTTTGGGGGCGGACGCGGCAAGTGGACCCAGCGCGGGAAAGCGATCCCTCCGCTTTCCCGCTGCTCCAAACCAGCCGATCACGCCCCGATCAGACCTTCTTCATAAAGCCCATATCGCTTGGCCAGCCAAGCCGTTTGACCTCCTCGTTGGTGAAGAACGGAAACACCGTATTGATGTGCTGCTCGGGCAGACCCAGCCACCGCGCCAGGGTGGCGCTGTACTGGTCGACCGAGAAATGCGGCAGCCAGCGGCCGGCGTCGCTGATGTCATCGGGGCCGGCCAGGGTCAGATTGGGGAAGTCGCCGTACTTGCCGCCATTGACCGCGCCCCCGAGCACGATATGGTGCGAACCCCAACCGTGGTCGCTGCCGCCGCCCGAGGCCGGTTTCAAGGTGCGACCGAATTCCGAGGCGGTGAAGGTCGTCACCTGATTGGCCATGCCCAGGCTCTCCAGCACCTGCTGAAATCCCGCCAGCGCGGCCCCAAGCTCGCCATACAGCTTGTCCTGTCGCCGGATTTGATCGACATGGGTGTCATAGCCGTCATGAAGGACGAAGAAGATCTGCCGATTGCTGCCCAGGGTCGCGTGGTCCTTGATAATGCGCGCCACTGAACCCAGCTGGGTCGCCAGCGAACCGACTGCCGGCAGCATATCGAGCGGCGCCATCTCGCCGCAGGGATCGGCCCGGACTGGCGGGGGATTCCCAGGCGGCAGCGGCTGTTTGCCGAGGCACATCACGTCGTACATATCGGGCCCCGGGGTCGCCTTGGGTCGCTCGCAGCGCGGCGAGGTCAGCGAAGGATTGAAGCGCTGGCTCAGCCGGTCGGTGCGATCGAGGGTTTCGGCATAGACCCGCATCAGCCGCTGCTGACCCACTTCCGCATCGCCACGCAAAGCGCGCATCGCCTGGGCAATCACGTTGACCGAGCCCATGCCGCTCAGATGGATGCCGACCTTGCCCGGGTCGGTCGGCACAACCAGATTGCTGTCGGTCGGGCCTCGGCCGAGCAGGACGTTGCCGCCGGTCGATACCACCAGCGGCAAGCCATCGGGCGGCGGCATCCATTGGGCGATGCCGCCGCCCCAGCCGGTCAGGGTCGGGCCGCGACTGACGCAGCTCTGCCATTGCGACTGCTGCTCGGCATGGGAAAACAGATTGTCGGGGCGGCCCTTCTTGTTGAATTCATCCTTGGTCAGCGGATTGGTCAGTGTCCCGACATTGAACAGCGCCGCCATCTGGCCGCGATCCCACAGCGGCTTGAGCGGGGCCAGCCGTGGATGGAGGCCGAGGCTCCGATCCAGCCCGACCAGCCCTGCCCGCTCCAGCGTCAGCCCGCCCGAGCAGACCGGCTGGCGCGCCGTGGCATAGGCCTTGTAGCGGGCGTCATCGAGTGGCACCAGCATATTGTTGGCGTCGTTGCCGCCCATCAGAAAGACACAGACCAGCGCCCGATATTCGCCATCGGCAACCGTATTGGCCCAGGCGGAAACCTGACTGAACTGTTGCAGCAACAAAGCGCCGGCGGCGCTCTTCAGAAAATTTCTACGCGTCGTCATCGCTTGGCCCTCAGCGCTGGATCTGGAATTGGGGGGAAGTACCGATCAGGTAGGTGGCAACCCGCAGGCGGCGGATGCTTTCCAGGGTCGGATCGGCAACGGTGCCCTGTTGCAGGACACCTTTGATGATGGCGCGCATCTGCGCGCTCATGCTGCCGTGCAGCAGCAGGAGATTGAGACGGTCGAGCAGGCTATCGATATCGCCACCGAGCTTGATCCACTCCGATTGCTCGACTGGCAGCAAGGTGCCCAGCGCGTTGGTCACCTGGTCCGGACTCTCGGGGCGAAAACCGATGGCTTTGAGGTCGCTCTGGTAGATCAGCAGGCTGTTGAAGAAGTTAAGCCGGACATAGGCAGTGGCGCTGGTATGGATATCGAAGGTCGGCGCATCGACCTTGCTGTCGCTGGGATGGCTCGAAAGCGGATGGTCGGGCGGATAGAAATTGAATACCGACGGCGCCCTGAACACGCTCTGCGCCATATTGCCGCTGACCACCGCCGGCGCGATGCCGTCGGTGCGAATGCCCAGTGCGCGCATTATCTGCGCCAGCAATACCACGGGCTCGCGCAGTTTGCCGTAGTGCGGAGCGTTGAGCGGGGTGCCGCTCAGGGAAATCCCACGAGCCTCGGGATGACTCAATATCTTGCGCAGCACTGCCTTCATATCGCCACGCACGCTGTTCTCGCGCGTTTCGCCATTGAAGACGGCGACCACATCGCGCACATACTGCGGCGAGGGATTGCCCGTGACCAGATGCTGAATCAAGCGTCGGCAGATAAACGGGCCGACATTGGGATGATGGAAGATATGGTCGATCACCGCGTTCAGATCGGCCTCGGCAGTCTGTCCGGCCGGCAGGACCACTGGAGGCATGCCGGGCTGATAGCTCAGCAAGGTCTTGGCCTGGGTGTCATGACGCGACTGCACCGCGATCATATTGAGCTCGTAGGCCTGGTAGCGATCCTTCGAGGCATAGGTCCAGCCGGTGAGCGCGCGGGCGAATTCCTGTATCGCGGGCTGCTCGTAGGTCGGGATGGGCCGACCCAGCGTATCGAGCCGCTGCGTCCCGTCGGGATTGAGATGCCACAGACCGATCGAGAACAACTGCAACAGCTCGCGGGCGTAGTTCTCGTTGGCCTTGGTCCCGGCCACCAGATCCCCCTTGGCGCTGTTGACCATATTGAGATACTGCCCCATGGCCGGGCTCAAGGTGACGTGGTAGAGAATATCGCGGAAGTTGCCAAAGGCCCGGTCAAGCAGCATCTGCTGGTAGGGCGCCATCCGGCGGTTCTCGTTGACCACGTTGGCCGACACCACAAAGATCTGTGACAGCGCAAAGGCCACCCGCTGGCGCAACTGGTCCGGGCCATGCACGGCATTCTGGAAGAACTGCCATTGCAACGGGGCAATCGAGGAGATCCCCAGGGTCTGGTGGCATAGGGCGGAATCCTTGCCGGCACACTGCTTGTCACGGCTGACATTGGCATACCCGGTGGGCGGCAAGGCAAATTGCCGGTCGAGATAAGCGTCCAGCCCAAGCTGGCGTACCTCGGCGATGCTTTCCATCGTCGGCCCGAAGCTGGCCTGCTCCAGCAGGCGCGCCGCATGGACAGCCCCCATATCCTCGGCGGCCATGGCTGGCAGCAGGCTGAACAACAACAGCCCTATCGTGCCGCGCCTGACCAGACTACTCCCCACCCCTGCTACTTTCCGGCTCGAACGAATCTGTTCCGGCATGTCCTCTCTCCTTTCGTCCATATCAATGACCGGCCTTCCTCACGCCGGAGCGGCGGAGGCCGGTTTTCTCGGCCTGACAAAGGGTTTGAATCATCGGGGTTTTCACCCGACGAAACCGGGAACCCCTGTACAGGGCGAGTCCAAAAAAGACTACGAAATAAGGAGGAGGATTGCGAGAAAGCAGCAGGGTAAATTTTCAACCAGGTCGATATTGAATATTCCAATCGACAAGCCCGGGAAATATCGACATCAGATGACCTATTGATCGCCCCCCGGGAAACATTCCGATCAATTTATTTGCCTTGCAATTTGAATTGATCTATTCAAACCACATAAAAATATAATATTTAATTTACCCTTGGGTTCGGCGATTGGCTGCTGAAGGTCGATTGACTGGGGTGGCCGTAAGGCTGGACATCGAGATCGGCGTCCAAGCAGTTGAGAGCAAAGCGCCTAAGCCGCCAGCGTGTCCCGTCCACAACCATCACCCATGCAGCCGGAAACCGGAGGACTGCCAGCGCTTTGGCGCTCGCTTGGTTGATGACTTTGCTGGCTTGGACATTCAACAGAAAATTTTCAGCAAAATCATTGCAAGACAAATAGACATTTTCGATAAAAAATAAAAAACGGAGCCGCAGCTCCGTTTTAGCGCATTGTCTGTCGCCCTCAATGCAACACACGCGGAATCGCCAGCACGAAGCTCGGAATCGGTGCCTCGAAGGCTTGGCCGTCTTCGGCCATGAATTGGTAGCTGCCTTCCATGGTGCCGACCGGCGAAGTCAGCGAGGTGCCGCTGACGTATTGGAAGGCCTGCCCCGGCCGCAGCGTCGGCTGTTCGCCCACCACGCCCATGCCGCGCACTTCCTGCACCTGATTGTCGGCGTCGGTGATGATCCAGTGCCGGCTCAGCAGTTGGGCGGTCACCGTGCCGGTATTGATGATGGTCACCTCGTAGGCGAACACATAGCGGGCCGCCTGCTCGTCTGATTGTTCGGGGATATAGTGCGAATGCACTGTGACCGAGATGTCGTACTTCTTGGATTCAGCCATAGCGAAGAGTCAGCGAAGGGGTGGAAAAGGCGGGCGGATCGCCCTGGGGGCGGTATCGCAGCGCGTACCGGCAGGAGGCGGATTACACGACATTCGCGCCCAAAGGACAAGGCCGCCGGGCCGGCGTTACAATCCGCGCCGTATCCGATCCTCCCGAGAGTTGCCGCCATGTCCGCTGCCGATTTCCGTATCGCCCCGTCCATCCTGTCCGCCAATTTCGCCAAGCTCGGCGAGGAAGTCCAGGCGGTGATCGCCGCCGGCGCCGACATCATCCACTTCGACGTGATGGACAACCACTACGTCCCCAATCTCACCATCGGCCCGATGGTCTGCGAAGCGATCCGCCCGCTGACCCAGGCGCCGATCGATGTTCATCTGATGGTCAAACCGGTGGACCGCATCGTGCCCGACTTCGCCAAGGCCGGCGCCAATCTGATCACCTTCCATCCCGAAGCCAGCGACCATATCGACCGCACCCTGAGCCTGATCCGTGAACACGGCTGCAAGGCCGGTCTGGTCTTCAATCCGGCCACCCCGCTGTCCTATCTCGACTATGTGATGGACAAGGTCGATATGATCCTGCTGATGTCGGTCAACCCGGGCTTTGGCGGGCAGAAGTTCATCCCGGCCACCCTCGACAAGCTGCGCGAAGCCCGCCGCCGTATCGACGCCCACCGTGAAGCGGGCGGCCAGGAAATCTGGCTGGAAATCGATGGCGGCGTGAAGGTCGACAATATCGCCGAAATCGCCCGCGCCGGCGCCGACACCTTCGTGGCCGGTTCCGCCATCTACAACACCCCCGACTATGCCGCCACCATCGCCGCGATGCGTGCCGAGCTGGCCCAAGTCTCCGTCTGACCCCTGCCCCGTCGTCCCGACCGACGGCGGGGTTTCCCTTCTCTTGCCTGGTCCATTCCGATGATGCCTGCGCGGCGGTCAGGGCTGCGCTCAAGCTGGGAGCCGCAAAATGGTCGCGTATTACGACAGGGTTTTTCTGGTCGGCAGTGGCATGCACTACCCTGGCCCACCAATCGACAACGAGGCGATGGATGGCTATATCGCCCCGCTCAACCGCACCTCCGGCCGCATCAAGCGGCGCATCCTGGCCGAGAATGGCATTCTCACCCGCCACTACGCCCTCAACCCCGACGGCTCGACCGCCTGCAACAGCTGGCAGCTCGCCGCAGCGGCCGTACGCGACTGCCTCGACAATGCCTCGGTCCCGCTCACCGACATCAGCCTGCTGTGCACCGGTTCCTCAGGCGGCGACACCATCCTGCCGGGCTTTGCCAATATGCTCCAGGGCGAGCTGGGCGCGCCGCCACTGGAGACACTGAGCAGCCAAGGCGTCTGCGCGGCCGGCGTCACGGCCCTGCAATACGCCGCCGAGGCGATCGAGCGTGGACGTCATCGTCTTGCGCTGGTGGCGGCAGCGGAGTTGCCTTCACGGCTGTTCAAACGCTCGCGCTTTGCTCCGCGAGGATTCGATAGCGACTTCAACGCCCATTTCCTGCGCTGGATGCTGTCGGACGGCGCAGGCGCCTGGCTGCTGGCCGATGCCGCGCGAGCCGACGGCCTGTCGCTGCGGCTGCGCTGGAGCCATTGCCGCTCCTTCAGCGGTGACTTCCCGGTCTGCATGCAGCTCGGCTATCCGGAAGCCCCGGGCCGCTCCTACCTCGACTACCCGTCCGCCGCCGAAGCCGAGGCCGACGGCGCGCTGGCACTGCGGCAGGACATCCGCCTGTTGCCCAATCTGTTCGATGTCGGCATCCACGAATACGTCCGCCTGATCCACGACGGCCAGTTCGACCCGGCCGCCATCGACCATTTCCTCTGCCACTACTCCTCGGAGAAATTCGCCCCGCTGGTGGAAAAGCTGATGAGCGACGCCGGCCTGTCCATCCCACGCGAGCGCTGGTACAGCAATCTGACCTGGCGCGGCAACACCGGTGCGGCTTCGATCTTCGCGATGCTGACCGAATTCCTGCGCAGCGACCGCGCCAAGCCGGGTCAGCAGATACTCTGCTTCGTCCCCGAATCAGGTCGCTTCACCGTGGCGTTTATGCTGTTTGAAGTGGTCACGCCGCAATCGGGCTGGCAACCGGTGCGTCCTAGGGGCGCGCTGGACAGAGTGGAACCGGAAATCGCGCTGGAACCGGTTGATCCGCCGCACGCTCCCGAGGCCGCGGACCCGCAGCTTGCCGAGTTGTTGCGGCGCCTGGCGGGCGTCTGGCACGACTACCGCTCCCGCGTCTGGCGCAGCGAACCGGTACGGCGCATTCTCGCCGGACGCTTCAGCTGCACGGATTACCAGCGCTGGATGGCCTGCTGGATTCCGCAAGTCCGCGAAGGCAGTCGCTGGATGCGTTGCGCCATCGCCAATATGGGATCGCGCCACCACGCCCTGGTCGCACTGATCGGCACGCATGCCGCCGAAGAGCAGTTCGATTTCGATGTCCTGTTCCAGGATTACCGTCTGGCCGGTGGTCCGGTCGAGCAGATCGACCAGTTGCGGCGCAATCCGGGCGGTGAGGCGCTCAATGCCTATCTACATCGCGTGGCCGACAGTCCTGACCCGGTGGGTCTGCTCGGCGCCATCTACCTGATCGAAGGCACGGGGCAGCGCATCGTGCCCTTGCTGCTGCCGCGCCTCAAGCGCCAGCTCGACGGCCTGCCGGCCAAGGCGTTCCGCTTTCTCGACTACCACGGCGCCAACGACGAGCATCATCTGGCGCGTTGGCTGGAAGCGGTGAAACTGACGCTGGAGGCCGATCCGACGGCGGCCGAGGCAATCGTCGGCGTGGCGCGCCGGACCGCTGAGCTATATCTCATGCAGTGGGAGGATATGTTGGGATAAGTGGAGGTGAAGGACGATAATATATTTATTTTTGTTCGTTTGTCGCCATCTATCTTGCAGACATATTGCTGAATATTTTCTTTTTTAGTCGTCCAGGAGCCTTATGCGTCCCCTGCCCGATTTCCTGCCGGCCGAGCATGACCCGCGTGACCCCAGTCCATGGCTGGCGCTCTATCTCGACCGCAGCACGCCGCTGCCCGACAGCGTAAAAGCCGCATGGCTCAAGGATTGCAGCTCGCGTTCACGCCAATTCGTGCTGCCGCTGCTGCGGCCGCTGGCTCGTGGTCTGATCGTCCTATTCCAGCTATTGAAAATCCTGCTGCCACGGAGCTTCAACCGGCCCTATCTGCTGCATCGACTGCTGGTCTGGGGCTTGAAGACCTGGGTCAGTCCGGAAGCCAATCTATTGATTCTGCGTCACTTCCATGCCGGCTCGGTCATTCTCCGATTCATCGGCAACAATGCCGGCGTTGGCCCGATCGACACAGTCCCCTTGCGCCCCCAAGCCCTCGACGACCTGAAGGACCTGGCGTTTTTGCAGCACGATCTGAATCTCTACAACTTCATCATCGAGCTGAACCAGCGGCTGGACGCGCAGGGACGGACGCTCACGAAGCCTGAGCATCTCGATTTTTCGATGGTGGGAGATGACGACCAGTTTCCTGTCGAAGCGATGCCGAACCGCTGGAGCAATTTTCTCGATCTGCAATCGGCCATCGAGCTGTTTACCCCGATCTATCAGTTATTGATGACTGACAACGATTTCTGGCGGGCGACCAACTCCTTGCAACTGGACGAGACGATAGGGATTTACGCAGCGACGCTGCTCGGGATGCCCGAGCGCTTGGTGTTGATCAACAACAAGCATCCGCTGGTATTGATGTCCACGCTGCGGGCCGGCTACCGGCTGGTGTTGCATGGACTGGCGACTGAGATGCTGCATGGGGTGCTGGTGACATCGAAGCGCCAGCACTTGGCTGGCGCCTCGACACGTTGTTCCACTACCGGCTGACGCGCTTATTGCCGGGTCAGGACCACGGTTTGATAGGGGGACGAAGCGCTGATGGGGCACTCATTGTGAAAGCGTGCAATCAACAGCAGATTGGCCGCTTGCTGGCTTGCCCCGATATTGCCGCCGCTGCACCATTTGGTGGTGGTGCTGGTCGAACCGATATCGAAGCCAACCGACCCCATGACCCCGAACGCAGCAGCCGAGCCGTCCTTGGGCGTGGCGCCGCTGCTGAGCAGCGGGTGATTGAGCAGAGGGCCAGTGACCCAGGTGGCATTCCAGACCTTCCCGCTACCCTGGGCCGACAGGGTGTAGCTATGTCGCCCCCCGTTGAGCAGTGCCGGGCCGGATAGGGTGTAGAGATTGCCAGCCGTATCTTGATAAGTGCCGGGATTGAAGTTGTCCGCCACGCCAAGCAGCCAGTCGGCAATGATGGCCGACTTGACCCGGGTAAAACCGACCGAGCCGTCGCTCTGGATGCCGAATTCGAACTCAGCGTTATAAAACGTCACCACGCCGGTGTTAACGTTTTTGACCGGGATGCGGTACATATGGATATTGCGGCCGGTGCCCTGAATCTGTGCCGCCTGAAATTCGATCGACAGATGGGTACCCGGGATGACTTCAGCGTAAGCCAGAGGACAGCAGGCCAAGATGGCAATTAGATGCTTTTTCAATGAATATCTCCTCCTGAATTTTCCAGCGTCGGTTGACGCGGGGACATTCTAAGCCAGAAAAAATATTTTCTTGGTTAAACGGATGTTTTTCTTGGAAATCTGCCCAGATACCACCACAAAAAATCGACGACAGAAAACAGTTAAAAAAGTATTTTCTTTTATGGAAAAAAGAATAATGACATCGATTAGCGCAGTTTCGCTTGATCTCGACGGTACGCTGGTCGATTCCATCGCCGACCTCGCCCGCGCCGCCAACGCCATGCGGGAAGAACTCGGCCTGGCCGCATTGGCGCAGGAACGGTTGCAATCGTTCGTTGGCGGCGGCATGGCCCTGCTGGTCCATCGGGCACTCACCGACGACCGTGACGGCCGCGCCCAGACCGACTCGTTCGAACGCGGCCTGACGAGCTTTGAGCGCCATTACGCTGCGATGCTGACTGACCTGACCCGGCCTTATCCGGGGGTGGTGGAGGGTCTGGCCGCATTGCACTCCCAGGGCATTCGCCTCGCCTGTGTGACCAACAAGCCCTTCAGTTTTTCTGAAGCCATCCTGCAACGGCTCGATCTGGCTCAATATTTCGAGCTGACACTGGGTGGTGACAGCCTGCCCGAGAAAAAGCCCAGCCCCTTGCCACTACGCCATGTCTGCGAGCGCTTCGGTATCGAAGCACATCGGATGCTGATGGTGGGCGATTCGCGCTATGACCTCGAAGCGGCGCGGGCGGCGGGATGTCCGGTGGCTTTGCTGAGCTATGGTTACGAAGCGGTCGCGCCGCTTGGTGCCGACTGGATTTTCGACAATCTTGTCGAGGTAGCGGATTTGGTGAACAATGCGCCCTGATTTTTCCCGCCTGAACGACTTCCTCTCTATGACGACCGCTAACTTACGCAACGGGCTGACCTGGCGATGGCGCTGATCGCGTCGCTGCTGGTCTTTTTCATCAACCCTTCGTAAGAAAGCTCGCCATGACCGAACTCGAATTCGACGCCCTTGCGCGTCAAGGCTATAACCGCATCCCCGTGGTCCAGGAAGGTCTGGCCGACCTGTACACCCCGCTTGGCGTCTATCTGCGCCTGGCTGACGCTCCCTACTCCTATCTGCTCGAATCGGTGGTCAGCGCCGAACGTTTCGGCCGCTACTCGTTTATCGGCCTGCCGGCGCGCACGGTGCTCAAGGTATGGGGACGCCGGGTTGAAGTGGTGCGCGATGGCGAGACGATCGAGCAGCATGAAGGCGACCCGCTGACCTTTATCGAAGCCTTCCAGGCACGCTACAAGGTGCCGGCGCTGCCCAATCTGCCGCGTTTCGTCGGCGGTCTGGTGGGCTACTTCGGCTACGAGACGATCCGGCTGATCGAGAAGAAGCTGGCTGAGACCGTCAAGCCCGATGTGCTGGGGGCGCCCGATATCCAACTGCTGTTGTCCGAAGAAATCGCGATCTTCGACAATCTGTCGGGAAAGCTGTATTTCGTGGTCTACGCCGACCCGGCCCACAGCAACGCCTTCGCCAAGGCCCATTCGCGGCTCCATGAACTCAAGCTCAAGCTGCGTGAACCGGTGCAGATTCCACGTACCGAAGCCACGCCGCTGACCGTCGCCAAATCCGAGTTCGGCGAAGCCGCCTTCAAGGGCGCGGTCGAGAAAGCCAAGGAATACATCGTCGATGGCGACATCATGCAGGTGGTGCTGAGCCAGCGTATGCAGATGCGCTTCGAGCAGCCGCCGCTGACGCTGTACCGGGCGCTGCGCACGCTCAATCCTTCGCCCTATATGTTCTATTACCACCTCGACGATCTGCATATCGTCGGGGCCTCGCCGGAAATCCTGGTCCGCCACGAAGCTGGCACCGTCACGGTACGGCCGATCGCCGGCACGCGCCCGCGCGGCAAGACCCGGGAAGAAGACCTGGCCCTGGAGCAAGAGCTGCTGGCCGACCCCAAGGAAGTCGCCGAGCATGTGATGCTGATGGACCTGGGCCGCAACGATATTGGCCGGGTGGCTCAGATCGGCTCGGTCAAGATCACCGACGATCGGGTGGTCGAGCGCTATTCCCATGTGATGCATATCGTGTCGAGTGTCGAAGCCAGGTTGCGGCCCGGTTGCAGCAATCTCGACATTCTCAAGGCCACCTTTCCGGCCGGCACGGTGTCGGGCGCGCCCAAGGTGCGGGCGATGGAGATCATCGACGAGCTGGAGCCCACCAAACGCGGCATCTACTCGGGTGCCGTGGGGTATCTCGGCTTCAATGGCGATATGGACCTCGCCATTGCCATTCGTACCGCCGTGATCAAGGACAAGACCCTGTTCGTTCAGGCCGGTGCCGGCATCGTTGCCGATTCGGTGCCGCAATCGGAATGGCAGGAAACCCAGAACAAGGCCCGCGCCGTCCTGCGCGCCGCCGAGCTGGCGCAGAAGGGGCTCGAATCCTGATGGCCACCACGGCCGCCTTCCTGGCCGATGTCCTGCAAAACCGCCACAACCGGACCATCCTGGCCCGCCTGCCCAAATTAGGTGCGCCCGGGGCCCGGCTGGTGGCGGGCTGCCTGTTCCAGACCGTGTGGAATTTGCAAAGCCAGCAAGAGCCCACAGCCTCGATCAAGGACTATGATCTGTTCTATTTCGACGGCAGCGATCTGTCGTGGGAAGCCGAAGACCAGGTTATCCGCCGCGCCAACGCACTGTTTGCCGATCTGCCCGTCACGGTGGAAGTACGCAATCAGGCGCGCGTCCATCTGTGGTATCCCGAGCGCTTTGGCAGCGACTACCCGCAGTTGCACCGCTGCGAAGACGGCATCGACCGTTTTCTGATCCGTGGCACCTGCGTCGGCATCGACGCCGACCAGCAGGTCTACGCGCCCTTCGGACTCGACGAGCTGTACCAGGGACGACTGGTACGCAACACCCTGCTGCCCGACTCGTCCTTCCCGCGCTTTCAAGCCAAGGCTGCCAGCTATATCGAGCGCTGGCCGTGGTTGAAAGTAGTGGAAGAAAACAGCCCGCAGTCCTGAATCGAACCTTCTTCCCCTCAGGCATACCGTTTGCGCTATCGCGGTGTCAGACCGACCACTGCTAAGCCATGCCATGTCCTTTCCTGATTGGGCACTGATTCTCGGGTTGCTGTTTATCACCATGGTCCTGGTGCAGACCCTGCTTGAGCGGCTGCCGCTCAGCAGCGCCATGATTTACCTGGCGATCGGTTACGCCATGGGGCCGGCCTGGCTTGGCTTGTTCGATCCCAATCCGATGCGCTACACGGGCGCGCTTGAAGTCGCGACCGAAGTGGTGCTGCTGGTGTCCCTGTTCGCCGTTGGACTCAAGACCCGCCTATCGCTGCGCGATCCACGCTGGCTGATGCCGATCCGGCTCGCCGTGTTCTCGATGATCATTACCACAGCGCTGATTGCCCTGATCGGTGTCTTCTTTCTCGGGTTGCCGATTGGCCCAGCCGTGCTGCTTGGTGCGATTCTGGCGCCAACTGATCCGGTACTGGCCTCCGATATCCAATCGGAACTAGGAGACCAGCCCGACCGAGTGGGCGTCAGTCTGGCCGGAGAAGGTGGGCTCAATGATGGCACGACCTTTCCATTGATCATGCTGGGTCTGGGCTGGATGGGCCTTCACGAGATGGGCGACTATGGTTGGCGCTGGTGGGTAGTCGACCTGCTGTGGGCGCCGCTGGGCGGGCTACTGATCGGTGGAGCGCTCGGGACGTTTGTCGGTTGGATCGTGCTGCATCTACGCACCCGTCACCAATCGGCCGTCGGCCTCGATGAATTCCTGGCCATCGGTCTGATCGCCGTGGCTTATGGCGTGGCACAGATCTGTCTGACTTCGGGTTTTCTCGCCGTTTTTGCCGCAGGCTATGCACTGCGTCAGATGGGAACCCAGCCCACTACACGGGCGACCATCGGGTCCACCGACAGCGCAGAGCTGGCAACCCATCCGGCCCACGCCGGAACCGTAATGAACTCAGCCATCCAGGAATTCAACGAACAACTCGAAAAGCTGGCCGAATTAGCCGCGGTGCTGCTCGTCGGCGCCATGCTCTACTACACCAAACCCGAGCCGGCAATCTGGTGGTTCGTTCCCGTCCTATTTCTGATACTGCGTCCAATCGCTGTGGTGGTCGGTATTGCTGGCATGCCAACCAAGCCGCGTCAGCGCGAGTTGATCAGTTGGTTTGGCATTCGCGGCATCGGCTCGGTGTTCTATCTGCTCTATGTGCTCGACCATGGCGTGGCAGGACCGGACAGCCAGCGGCTGATCTCCTTTACCTTGCTGACCGTGGCCTTTTCCATCGTGCTGCACGGCATGACTGCCCTGCCCTTGATGAAGTACTACCTGTACCTCAAAGGCATGGGCAAACCTGCTGGCAAGAAGCTGTTGCCGTAGTAACCCCGGCCAGAATTCCCACGACCTCTTCCGCTCCACCCAATCTGTCCGGCGGTTCCCTCTCGCAAGAGGCGTCGGACATGCCGTGTCGGCAGCGCGGGCGGAGCAGAGGAAGAAGCAAGAAAAAACGGGACGCCGATCAGGACGTCCCGCAAAGCGTACAACTCACAGGGATAAACGGTATTCAGGCGAGGTAGGCTTCGTTTTCCAACAGACCTCGGCTGGCGTATTCATTGAGACGGTTGTAAAGGGTTTTCAGGCTGACTCCGAGCACCTGGGCGGTACGGCGCTTATTGCCCTGGAAGCGGTCGAGCGTGGCGAAGATCAGGCGCCGTTCGGCTTCCTCGATCGACACCCCGACTTCGAATTCGAGCACATTGGCGTTGCGGCTGCTGGCACACGGCGCCGGGCGCAGCGGGGTCAGGGTGTCGATATGGACTTCGTCCTCGGCCATGATATAGGCGCGCTGGATGCAGTTTTTCAGCTCGCGCACATTGCCCGGCCAGCGATGCTCGGCAAGCAGCTCCTCGACATCGGGGGCGAAGTATTTGTCGGTGCCGTACTGCTGGTTGAACATTTCCAGGAAGCGATTGGCCAGCAGAACCACATCGTCGCCACGTTCGCGCAGCGGTGGCAGCTCGATCGGGAACACTGCCAGCCGGTACAGCACATCCTCGCGCAGATGGCCATCATGGACGGCCTGGAGCGGCTCACGGTTGGTCGCGGCCACCACCCGTACATCGCAAGCGATCTCGCGATCACCGCCGACGCGGTTGAAACGGCCGGTTTCCAGCACCCGTAGCAGCCTTACCTGCATCTCCAGCGGCATTTCGGTGATTTCATCGAGAAACAGCGTGCCGCCCTCGGCGCGCTCGAAGAAGCCCTGATGGGTCTTGTTGGCGCCGGTAAATGCGCCTTTTTCATAACCGAACAGTTCGGCTTCGATCAGATTGGCCGGCAGCGCGCCGCAGTTGAGGGCCACAAAGGGCCGGTTGGCACGCTGGCTCATTTCATGGATCGTCTGGGCCACCAGTTCCTTGCCGCAACCGCTCTCACCTACGATCATCACCGAGGCATCAGACGGTGCAACCCGCTCGATCAGCTTGAAGACCTGCAACATTGCCGGCGAGGCACCGTAGAGCCGGCCGAAACGATGTTCGTCCGCCTGGACGGGAGGCAGTTCAGCCACCATGGCCCGCTTCGGGGTACCAGGCTTGGCAAAGGAAAAAACCGCGCTCAGAGCAGGATCATCGGATTCGTGACGAATGGCATCGAACATGACTGTGACTCCTTGCAATCGACGCAACAGCCGGGAAATCCAAGGCAGTTGGTCGTGTTGATTGTTTGTGAGCCTATTGTCGTTCCTACTTTCCACCACGGCAATTTATGCAATGCCGACTCTTCTGTAGGGAATTTCCGCGCTGTTGTGTCAGCGGATTCCTACAGGCACAGATAATCCATTGATTTGAAAAGTTCCACAGCGCCGATTCGAATCAGGCAGTACGGAACCGCCTCGATGCCTTGTCGGAAGCGGTCGCGACATTCTCCACCAACGGGGCACCGCAACAAGCCTCATCGAACAAAAGTAAAATATCAGGAAAAATATCTGCAAGAAATGGAGCGAGAATTAAAAATAAAGTATTCAAAAAAGACATAGGGTGCTTAAAAGCACCCTATGTGGTCAGCTCAACGGTTTCTGCGGTCTATATCGAGTACAGCGCTCGTTCGATAAAATCAGGTGCCACCCGGGGCTTGGGTACCCGGCCATGGAACCAGCGCCGTACCGGCTCATCGAGACCGATGCCATGCATAAAGTTATACAGCGCCTTATTGAGTGCCACGCCCAGGGTATCGTGATCGACGCCCGTGGGGTCGATAAACCCTACATCGTTTTTGGCAAACGAGATCGGTGGCAGCGGTGCCAGCGTCACGCCGTATTCCTCGGGATGCTGACCGACCGGTGAATGCACGGTGCAGACAAAGCGATGGAAATAACCCGATTGAATGCAGCCGGCCTCGAATAATTGCCGCACATATTCCAGGGCATCGACGGTGTCCTGCACCGTCTGGGTCGGAAAGCCATACATCAGATAGGCATGGACCAGAATGCCCGCATCGGTAAAGCCGCGCGTCACCCGCGCCACCTGATCGACCGACACGCCTTTCTTCATCAGTTTGAGCAGCCGATCCGACGCCACCTCGAGCCCGCCCGAAATGGCGATGCAACCGCTGTCGGCCAGCAACTGGCACAGCTCCGGCGTAAACGATTTCTCGAAGCGGATATTGCCCCACCAGGAAATCGACAGATTGCGCCGGATCAGCTCCTGCGCCAGCGCCTTGAGCGCCTTGGGCGGCGCGGCCTCATCGACGAAATGAAAACCGGTCTGGCCGGTCTCGGCCACGATGGCCTCGATCCGATCGACCAGCAGCTCGGCCGAGGCAGTCTCGTAGCGTGAGATATAGTCGAGGCTGACATCGCAAAAACTGCATTTCTTCCAATAGCAGCCATGCGCCACGGTCAGCTTGTTCCAGCGCCCGTCCGACCATAGCCGGTGCATCGGGTTGAGCATATCGAGCAGCGACAGATAGCGGTCGAGCGGCAGACCGTCCCAGGTCGGCGTGCCGACCTCGCTGAACGGCACATCGGCCTCGGGAAAATTGATATAGCGCACCCGGCCATCTTCCCGCACAAAGGTCCGCACCAGCCGCTCCAGCGGACGACGCCCGGCCAGATGGTCCAGCAGCGCCAGCAAGGGTCGCTCGCCATCGTCGAGGGTCACCTGGTCGAAATAGTCGAAGACCCGTGGCTCGCTCAATTCGCGCAGCTCGGTATTGACGAAGCCGCCGCCCAGCGCGACCACGATCGACGGGTCGTGCGATTTGATGGTCTGGGCAATTCGGAACGCAGCGTAGACGGCACCGGGGAACGGCACGGACAGCAGGACAAGCTGCGGCTGATGCCGCTCAAGCGCCGCCAGCGTCAGGCGATGCAGGGTGTCGTCGACCAGATTGCGTGGCGCGGCCAGCGCCTTGGCCAGCGGCTCGAAGGTCGGCTGGGCCTGGGCCAGCGATTCGGCATAGCGGACGAATTCAAAGCGCGGGTCCACTGCATCGCGCAGCACATCGGAAATATCGTTGAGGTAAAGGGTGGCCAGATGGCGCGCCCGGTCCTGTGCCCCGAGCGCCCCGAACGCCCAGGCCAGCGGGTCGCCGCCTTCGGGGTCATCGGGGTCGATATAGACATCGAGCGACTGGAAGCGGGCCCCTTCAGGCAGGAAACGGCGACTGCCGATCCGATGTGCCAGGGTCGGGTCACGGCCCTGCAAGAAGGCGATGGTCGCATCGATGGTGCCGAGATAGCGCTCGAACTGGACCATGAAGCTATCGACCTGGTCGGAACGCTGCCGTGGCGGCAAGGCGTCGATCCGTTCGCGGATGGCCAGCAGGCCGGGGCGGGAAAACAGTTCGAGCACCAGCGCCAGCGCCAGATCCTCCTGCATCGCCACCACACCGCGCGAACGCAGGAAACCGGTCAGATAGGCCGTCGAGGGATAAGGCGTGTTGAGCTGGGTCATCGGCGGGATCAGCGACAATACCCGGATCGGCGCCGCTGCCGTTTTCGCACTTTCCTCGTCGCGCCGCGCAAGGCTCCACTGTATCGCTGTCATGCACCACACCTGTTTCGATTGCCGCGCCGACCAACCCGGCGCGAACGGGCGGCAATGATAACGGAGCACGCTCAAGGCGGCGATGGCTGGACAGCGGAAAAGCCCTGTCCGCGAGTCAGCACAGGACAAAAGCCGGACAGACTTTTTGTAAACCTGAATCTGGCCGCAGCAGTATCTCTCGCTTCTTCAACCGATTCTTTTGCCACCGCCTGTCCGCCCATCAAGCAAAACGGCACGATTGCTCGTGCCGTCGAGTCGGAAGACGGAACAGAGCCCGTCTCGATACGCTTACTGGTTGTACTGCACCTTGGCCTTGGAAACACAAGCATCCTTGGCATCACCAGACAGCGCGTCGCATTTTTCCTTGGCGACCTTATAGGCCGCCTCGCGGGCGTCCTCGTCGGCGTCGGCCTGAGCCTTGGAAGCCTTGTTATTGGCCTTGGCCTGGGCCTTGGCCGCCTTCATGTCGGCCTTGGCCTTCTTCATGCAGACATCCTTGTCGTTGCCGCGCAGTGCGTCACAGGCTTTCTTGTCCTGTTCGTACTGGGCTTCGGCGACCTCTTCGCTATGGTCGAGGTTGGCATCGGCCGTGTTCTTGTTGGCACGGGCGATATCGTCGGCGTAGACCGGCAGTGCCATACCGAGCAGACCAGCGAGCAGAAGGGTGATGGTTTTCATGGTCGTTTCCTTTTCAATTTCTTGGTTTGGTAGCGAGAAGCGAGGCAAATAAGCCTTGTTCGAATCGTGGGCGGGGTCATCCGGTGAGCAGTCTGGCGACTCCGCCTCGTCAGCATTACTGCCGCCATGAACTCAGCAACGGCCATGCCATCCAGCAAATATTTGTTTTTATTGATCTTTCCAAAAACAGAGGAAATTGACCCATGTAAAACCTGCACGGCAACAGCCCAGGATATGCACACCGGATAAGCCGGACCACAGCCAGCCCCGGCTCAGCTCAACTCACTCAATGGCCGCCAGTTGGCGGGGTGGCTCCGGTAATGCGGATCGATGAATCGGCTATGGTCGAGCAGGTATTGCAGCAATTCCGCCGGAACGGTCTTATCGGTCTTCTTGCCCCGAAATTCGGCCATATCCTGTTCTACGCCCTTGTCCGTGCTCTTGTCCTTACCTGTGTCCTGCGTACCCAGATCGGCCTCACGGACACGTAACATCACCAGAGCGGCCGTATTCAACTTCTTGCGGTAGTCCTCATAGCATTGCTGGGTGTGCTGATCTTCCGAGAAGAAATACACATAGTGCGCCGTCACTTTCTCTTCGATGTCGTAGTGGTATTGCGCCGCCTCACGACCGAAGCGCACAGGGAAGCTCTCATGCTGCCGACCCAGCAGTTCAGCCGCCAGCGCCTTGATCTTCCGGTGCATCCGGTAATGGCGGCTTGCCCCGCTGGCCCAACCGGCTCCCTGCGGCGCAGTCGGCTCCGGCAACGGCAGACCCTGGGTGAGTGCCTGCCAGTAGCTATTCATCCGGCTTTTCTCCAACTCGATCGTTTTGTCGTAATCGAGTCTGCTATCGCCACTGATGGCGTAATGCCAAGGCTCATAATGGACATCGACCTCCTTCACCAGCTTGCTGACCTCGTCGATGACCTTGGCGCGATCGCTCATTCGCGCCTGAGCTTCCAGCCGCATGCACATATCCACCAACAGGGCGATCAGCTTTCCCTGTGCCTTGTCAGCCTCTTTGAGCAGGCGGTCCTGGGCAAAGGCACCTCGTGGATCGGCTTTGGCGGAAGTCTTGTTGCTGCGTTCATAAGCACTGCTCAGACCGCCCTGCCGGATTTGCAGCGCCGCTTCCCGGCTGGTCAGGTGGTAACACCACTTGGTGTCGATCGGACCTTGTCCGGCATAGTCATGCTCCATGATGGCTTTCCTCCCGGTCGGATGGGCTAACAGAACCGGCGCCCGACCTTTGCGCCGATAGGGCGAATGCGCCGCGTCTCAGCGCTGGCGTTCGTGGTCAAGCGTGGGCTGCGGGGGCAGTGGAGCCTGGCGGCGCTGCTGGTGTTTGCGCTTTACCGCCAGCAGGGCGCTCAAGGAAGGATGGGCCCGGTCGTTGGGGGCCAGGAAGATGCAGAGCAGCTTGATCCGGCGTCGGCGGCAGACACAGCGGATGCCGATCAGAATCGGCACAGCCAGAAACGCCCCGGCCACCCCCCATAGCCAGCCCCAGAACAGTACCGACGCGAAAATCGCCAATTGGCTCAGTTGCAATCGCCGCCCCACGATCAGGGGCGTAAAGATATTGGCCTCCACGGCATGGATCAGGGCATAGGCCGCTGGCGGCGCCAGCATCATGCCGAGTGAATCGAAGGTCGAGACCCCAGTCAGGGTCAGCAGGACCATGGTCACGAAGGGGCCGAAATAGGGAATGAAGTTGAGCACGCCCGCCACCGCACCCCAAAGAAAGGGATTGGGCACGCCCACCAGGGTCATGGCGATGCCGGTGGTAACACCAAGGCCGATATTGACCAGGGTCATGGTCGACAGGAAACGGGCGATCTGGCGCTGGGCATGACGCAGGCTGCCTAGCACCATGGCGCGCTGCCGGCGCTTGGACAGCGCTTCGACCATATGCGAAATGATCCAGCGCTCGTAGATCAATAACAGATAGGCCAGGATCAGCGTGGCCGAGGCCGTGACAGCCAGTGTGCCGAAATTGCGCAGCAGCACCCCGGTGAAGGCCACCCCTTCACTGGCGATCTTTTCCTTGAGCGGATCGCTGGCAGGCGTCACCACCTGGCGGCCGCTCGGCGCCGGTGGCGCCAGGATCGGCACTGCGGCCCGCAGACGGTCGATCGAGGCCAATAACTGCTCCATATTGGCCGGCGCCCTCTCCCACCAGTCGACCGCAGGCCGCATCAACAAGGTGCCCGCCAGCATCACGCTGCCCAACAGGCTGACCAGCACGATACAGGCGCTCAGCGGACGCGGAATGCCATAACGCCGCAGCCAACGAACCGGCCAGGACAAGGTAAACACCAGAACCAGCGCCAGGGCAATCGGGATCGCCACCACCCGGGCGGCCTGCAATAGAAAGACCGCTGCGATCAGCAATAGCGATTTCCCCACCCAGTTGGGCGAATTCAACTGGCGCCAGGCGCTGGGGATCTGTTCGTTCATGCAGGGTTTCCGCGTATAGGAGATTCATCGAGCGTCGCGGTCTGCTGGTCGTCAGCCGGCATGACTGCCGTTTGGTGCTCGCTGGGAGGCGGTGCCGGCGGGTGAAGGGGAGCGCCGTCCGAAAACGGGAGCGGCTCGACCAACACGCCATACAGACCACTTGAGGGATGCATAAGAGAACCTCCAGAGAGATGTCGGCAAATGCGCTGTTCCTCGTCGAGCAGCTTTCATGCCGAAGAAAAAACCGGCCAAGGGCCGGTCAGATAAGGCACGGCGTGCCCTCCTGGAGTGGAGGAGAGCACGCCGCGTTGCAGGCGGAGCCTGCAAGACTCAGTGATCAGTTATTGGGGGGACGCACCAGAATCGCATTGCGGACCTGGTTCACTTCGGGCACCTGGCGTGCAATCTGGGCGGCACGCTCTTTTTCCTCATCGCTGACGGCAAAGCCCGACAGTTCCACCACACCATTCAGGGTTTCCACCTTGATACGCATGGCATTGACCTGCGGGTCGTCAGCAAAACGGGCTTTTACCCGGGTGGTGATGGTGGCGTCGTCGACATACTGGCCGACGGTACTCTGACCGCTAGTAACCGCACAGGCGCCAAGACCCATCGAGGCGCCTAACGCCAGACTCAAGGCGAGAAGCAGTTGTTTCATGGTGGATTCCTCTTTTGTCGGTTGTTAAGTAAGAAACCGGTCATCCTAAAAACGCGCCGGGGGCACGCTAGGCTTCTGGCAAGCCCTATGCCTGAACCGGCTCCGGCGCGTCTTCGCCGAGCTGCCGCCGCAGCGTCTGCAACAGCTCACGCCAGTCAAGTCCACCCTCGCGCAGCGGCTGGAACAGATGGCTTTCCTGAGCGCGGATATGCTGGCCGACATAGCGGCCGAGTACCCGGAAGGTGGCGGCGTATTTCACATGATCAGGTGACATCCGGCGCAGGCCGGCAATCAGCAGCCGGAAAGTCGCGTGCTCGATCTCGGCTTCGTCGAGCCGATCTTCTTCCCACAGGGCAGCCCGCAGGGCGGGATAGAACAGCTCACATTCGAGCCGCGCCAGACGGTCGAGCGCCGTACAGGTCTGGGCCACCAGCGCGACCATGGCGGCGCGTTCGCGTTCGGGATCAAGTCGCTCGAAGTCGTGGAAAGCCTTTTCCAGGCGGCGGTGTTCCCGACGCAGATAGTCGATGGGTTTATCGCAAGCAGGGATAGGGGACGACATGGCACCACTCCGGATCAACCAAACTGACCGGCGCCCTTCGCAAGCGCCATACCTGAGGTCATGCCGAAGTGGCTGGGTAATGCAGACTTTGCAATCGGCGATGTAATTTCGGACGGACGGGAACGCGGCTTGCACGGGCCCGGTGAACAAGCATTCATCGAAGGAGAACAGCATGCCCGTCCCCAATTCCTGGCTACGTCGCCGTGGCAAACGCACGGTCGATACCAGCCAGTCGCGTAACGATAATGCGCCAGGTGCCACCCCCAAGCTGCCCCACGAACACGACGAATCGCCAGAATTCACCCAGGATCAGCCACGCAAGGTCATCAAGCAGGCACTCGACGATGTGGAACGCGGCGTCGAGGACACCGACCGTCGCAGCGCCTACGGTCTGGGGGAGGATGAGGGTCTCAATCAACGTAAAACCAACGAAGGCGTCGAATAGCCGCCGCAAGGGGACGCCCAGCAGGGGAAAGCGCTCCCCTTGCCTTCAGCCGGCAGAGCCATCAGAAAATGGAAAACTTCAGGAAAAACAAATGCAAGATTCGGAAAGTTGTGCATGAGTAATTGAATAATTTCTCCCTATACTTCTTCACATCAACATTGCCTCTCCATCTCCGCCTCGTCCTTTTCCCACTCCGTCTCCTGCCAGCTAACCTCCAGCCACTCTCGGCCTTTTCAGCCTTAGCCAGCTCGACCGTTTCCCGCTCTGGCCAAGCCGCAAAGTTTCTGCAATCCGCCAGCTCGTCCCAGCTGGCAGACGGCTTGGCCGGGAGAACATCCGTACTGCCACCTACCAGTTTCCTGCCATATTCCGGTGCTTGAGTCATGGCTCGGCCCTGCCCAGCCCACCCTTTGCAAAGCCTGCTGCCAAGCCAGGCACGCTGTTTGCTCACGCCCATGCTGTCTGATTGGCGAGGTTGGCAGAGTGATTATTCCTGTCATCCCATCACGGCCCAGAGCCGTCCGTTTTCATCGTCGGCGCCGAAAAGGGTTTTCGGCGTATGAGATAAAGGCCCGCCCCGTGTCGCGCGGCCGTTCGAATAAACGACTTGCCTGTCCTTGGATCGTTGGACAGAAACCAGGAGGCTCCCACTTATGAACGCCCCGGCATTCAAGCTGGAACATCGGCAGAACCAGGTTCTCACACCCCGTCTGCAACAGGCGGTTCGCCTACTACAGCTTTCTTCGCTCGATTTCGCCCAAGAATTGCAGCAGACGCTCAGCATCAATCCCTTCCTGGAAATGGATGACAACCTCGACGACTACGGCGAGGAGTTCAACGAAGACGATGCTTTCACCACCCCCGAGGAGAACGCGGCTGAGCAGGAACCGGCGGAATTCGAACTCGACCCTCCCCAGCACGATGTGCTGGAAACCATCAGCGACACCCACGAGCACGATGAAGTGCTCGACCCCTTCCCCGATACCGAGCCGTGGGGCCAGCACGGCGAACAGCGCCATGGCGGCGACAGCGAACTCGACCTGCTCGATCTGGCACCGGCCGAGCAAAGTCTGCACGAGCATCTGCACAGTCAGATCAATACCTTGCGTCTGTCCGAGCGTGACCAGATTCTGGCTGCGCTGGTGATCGAGGCATTGGACGAGGACGGCTATCTGCGCGTCGATCTCGAAGAGCTGCGCGTGATTACCGAACAGGAAGGCATGGAACCGGCGGTCGAGGCGGCGGAAATGCAATTCGCGCTCAAGCTGGTGCAATCGATGGAGCCGGCCGGCGTGGGCTGTCGTGATGTGCAGGAATGCATTCTTCTGCAACTCGAGGCGCTGGAGCCGTGCGAAGAACGTGAATTGGCCCTGAGGATCGCCGCAGAGGAATTCAAGCGGCTGTCGCAGCGCGATATCAATGGCCTGGCCCATCTCTACGGCTGCAAGCCGGTGGTGATCGAGCGGGTATGCAACTATATCCGCCGACTCGACCCGCGCCCGGGCTGGCGCTTCGGCAATCAATCGGCCAGCTATCTGACCCCCGATGTGATTGTGCGCAAGGTGCGCGGCGAATGGACCGCCATGCTCAACCCCAGCGCAGTGCCGAAAATCCGTCTCAACCAGGTCTACGCCGAGCTGTTCCAGAGCCACCGCGAATCGCACCACAGCGAACTCGCTTCCCATCTACAGGAAGCCCGTTGGACGGTGCGCAATGTCGAGCAACGTTTCAATACCATTTTGCGTGTAGCTCAGGCTGTTGTAGAACGTCAATGGCACTTTTTTGAATATGGCACGCTTGCCATGCAGCCGCTGGGGCTCAAGGACATTGCCGAAGAACTTGATCTGCATGAATCCACCGTCTCGCGTGCCACCAGCAATAAATACATGGCGACACCGGCTGGGGTATTCGAACTCAAGTATTTCTTCTCGCGTGCCCTGGCGACCGATCAGGGCAGCAGTTGCTCCACCACCGCCATCCGGGGCGCAATCAAGGAAATGATCCAGGCCGAAAATGGCCATGCCCCGCTGTCCGATGCCGAAATCACCCGCCGCCTGACCAAGCAGGGTCTCCAGGTGGCCCGTCGTACCGTCACCAAATATCGCCAGATGATGCATATCCCGCCGGTGGATATGCGCAGGCAACACGCTTGAACCGGCCTACTGCTTTCTTATCTCGTCTCAGTAATCAATGTCGGGTCCGCCTTGTCGGACCCGTTTTTTATCAAGCCAACAGATCAGTCCTTCGCTTCTTCGGTAAGCTGCCTGCTCCCCCTTGAACTCGCTACGCAACCGTCGTCCCCCAAGGAATTCCCATGTCATCCCATCTCATTACGCTCTATTGCAAGGTGACAGAACCCGGTCATCTCAGACAGATCAAGAAGTTTATGGCCTTGCTGGAAGAGGAAAATTACGAGGCCATCGAGGCGATAGATGAGGCTGCAGTCCTGTTTGATATCGAAGACGTCGTACTGCTGCATCATCAAGCGCTGCCGGACAATCTGCTTTGCCTCAAGCTCGACACGGCCCCCTCTTTTGAGCTGGAGGGGCTGCATGCGTTTCTACAGAATCTTGGGGCGGAAGAAATAGAAATGCTGGGGTTTTCCACCCAGGTCGGCGAATATTTTTTCATGCAGAATGGAGAACTGCTCGATCGCTACCACGAAACGCAATGGCATTACCTCAAAGACCCGTCGCAGGCCTTTTTCGACCAGACCGTCGTCGTTACAGGCACCTTTGCCGAACACGACCGTGCAGCAATTGAAACCTTGGTCACCGCCAACGGCGGTAAAGTGCAACAAGCAGTAAACGGCAAAACGACATTGTTAATCGTCGGCAGCAAACCCGGCCGCTCAAAACTGGACAAAGCCACTGAATTAGGCATCCCCACCTTGGACGCGGCCGAATTCTGGCGACGAATCGAAGAAACCCAAACCAGCCAGGCAACAGGAGAAGACTGATCGCCACTTAATTTTTGCAGGCTCGGCGGCTGTCTCTTGGCAGATCAGAATTGATGCCCCAACAACCATCTCCAGATTTCCTATTTCCCTTACTCAAGTAAAAACACGCCGGAGTGATCCGGCGTGTTTCCATGTTGAGGGAAGTGGTCGGTGCTACGACTTATTTATTTTTGTTGCTGCTGGCCTGTTGCTGGCCGCTGCTCCGATTGTCGTTGTCGCCGCGTTCGCCGGTGGTGCGATCGCCGCGTTCGTTCGACGAGCTGCCTTGCGGGGAGCTGCCTTGCTGCGACGACGATGAAGCATTGCGCTTCTGGCGCCACTCGTTGAACTCATCGGAGAACTTGTTGTAACGCTCTTGGCTGTAGTTGTGATAGTCCTCGTCAAGGCGGCGGATTTGCTCATCGCGCCACTGACGATAGTTGGGGTCCAGATGATGGCCATGTTCCGAGGCGCCATATTGGCCGCCTTGATGACCATGTTGACCGCTCAGATGGCTTTGGCTGCCGTATTGGCCCTGCTGGCCTTGATGCGGACCGTAGGTATCGCCATAGCTGCCGAACTGGCTGCCTTGGCTACCTTGCATATGGCCACCTTGGTGGGAACCGAACATGCCTTGGCTGCCGAACTGACCGCCCTGGCTGCCATATTGGCCTTGGCCGCTATAGCCGCCTTGCGAGCCATACATGCCCTGGCCTTGCTGACTGCCATACATGCCGCCCTGACCTTGCTGGCTGCCGTACATCCCACCCTGGCCTTGTTGGCCGCCGTACATCCCTTGGCCTTGTTGGCTGCCGTACATGCCTTGTTGGCCAAAGCCGCCCTGCGAGCCCAAATGACGGCCGCCTTGCTGGCCGCCATGCTCGGGGAAGTCGCGGAATTGCTGCTGTCCGCTCGAACCGTACATATCCTGCCGGCCATACTGGTCCTGCCGGCCGTACAGGTTCTGACCACCTGATTGGCCATAGCCGTATTGCTGGCTGTACTGGTCTGCATAGTCGCGGCCTTGCGCTTGCGGATAGTAGCCGCCTTGGCTGCGGCCGCCACCTTCGTAGCCGCTTTGATGGCCCTGGAACTCGTTCTGGAAGCTCTGACGCATCGGCCGGTTCTGCCGATAGCCTTCGTCCATGTACTGATGTTCCTGATAAGGATTGCGGGTATTGCGTTCGTTATTGCTGCGGAAATTCTGCTGATCCTGGTCGCGATAGCCGCCTTGCGACGACTGATACGAACCTTGGAAACCACCTTGACCCTGACCTTGGCTGGCCCGGTTGGAACCATAGCCATAGTCTTCGTTGTAGCCTTGTCCCTGTTGACGTGCGCTGCGGCCCGATTCATAGCCGCCCTGTTCTTGGCCATAGCCGCTGCGCCCTTCGTCGGACGCCCATTGCCGCACATGTTGGTTGGGATTGTCCGGACCGTAGTCATCACTTTGCTGGCGTGCGCTATTGCGTTCGTTTTGCTGATTCATCGTACTTTCCTTTCATTGGAGAGAAGAAAACACACGGTTGCACGTTTTAGTTTGAACGGGGCCTGGGAGGGTTTCCCGCCGTCATGCCCCGAAACGATTGCTTGGGAAACCAGCCCGAACGACTCAGCAAAGCGTATTCCCACTTCGGTATTTTTCACCCTCCGTCATGATATTTGACCGCTAGAGCTTGCCGTAAAGCCGACTTGCAAAAAATCATGCCGAGCCCGTCTGATTTAAACGGCTGAGCTGGCCCTTTTTCATTTGAATGAAAGCCGGCGGCTGCCGCGTAGAAATTACTTCCCGACGGAAAAAATTACATAAGGAAACCATTGGCGCCGCCAGGATATTCAACCCCGCAACATCCATCGGAAAATATCCTAAATATTTCTTTTTTAATTAAATCACACCCCACATCCGACACATATAATGCACATTTTTTATAAAATCATGAAATTTTCACAAAGCATTTAATTCCGGCAAAAACTCCGGGAGATTTGACCGATCTCAGTGCCTGATAAGGAAATCGATTTGTTTGTCAGCACAAGCGTCCACTCGATATGAATCGAAAAATTGACTTTTGCAGGTTTTGTCGGCACGGCGATTGCCCGAAGCAGTACATCGGCTCTGCCGGCGTTGGGCCGGCCCGAAGGCAAAAGGAAAGCGTCATGAACCGCGATAAACAGCAGGACAGCAAACAGGAGAACCAGGACAACAACCGCGAAGGGCAAAAGCGCCAGCAGACCAGCCAGGCTGTGGATGGGCGTGAACGCAGCTCGGTTGGACGGGGCAATGACCCGGGTAATCCCGAGGAAAAACGCACCCGGCTCGAACAGGATCTGGAGAACGAAGACAACCACGGTATGCGCAGACCCAATGCCCAGGCCACCAATGCCAAAGGCGCCGGCCCCTCGCAGAGCAACCAGACCTTGTCGGAAAACCCCCAGGTCAACCGGAATAAATGATTTGTCCCGACCAGCGCGGGACGAGTGATTCCACAGCGCGGTGCCCTGCCAGCGTGTCTGTCAGGCACGACGGTTGCATCGGCAGACGGGTCCGGTGATCGGTCTGCCCGGGGCAGCCGTTGCCCTATCGAATCCACCGGATCGTTCGTAGTTCCCCTTGAACCCTCAAAGGAGAATCCTGATGAAACGCCCCCTTCTTACCAGTGGCCTGCTGGCCGTTCTGCTTGCCACCGGCTTGGCTGCATGCAGCCGGGAAGACACCAACTCGATCGCAGTCCCTGAGCCGAATAGCCCGACTTCGACGACTGCCCCTGATACCACCACTACCACACCGCCGGCTACGACTCCCGACACCAATAACACGACCAGCAATACCACCGGGACCACCAGCACGAGCGGCACCACCTCGACCACCGACGCGACCAGCCAGGCCGATACCAACCGTAACGCCGACACCGCTGGACGCACCACCGGCCAAGCCATCGACAACGCCACCCTGACCGGCAAGGTCAAGGCAGCCCTGGCCAGCGACGCCGGCCTGAAAACCCTGACCCTCAACGTCGATAGCAACGATGGCGTGGTGACCGTTTCCGGTACCGTGCCCTCGCAGCAGATGAGCGACAGCGTGAACCAGGTCGTGCGCGGAGTGGAAGGGGTCCGTTCGGTGCAGAACAACGTCACGGTCCGGCCCTGAAGACCGCCTGACGTAGCGCAGGAGGCCGAGATGCCCTACTCCACCCTGAAAGACCTGCCTGATAACGTCCGCAACGTCCTGCCCGAGCCGGCGCAACGCATCTATCGCGAAGCGTTCAATCATGCCTGGGACCAATACAAGGACCCGGACGACCGCCGTGGCGATGCCAGCCGCGAGGAAACCGCCCATAAGGTGGCTTGGGGAGCGGTCAAGCATCGCTATCAGAAGGACGAACGCTCCGGCAACTGGGAGCCGCGTTCCGACTGAGGACAGGCAACACGGCCAGACCAGCCGACCTGGCGGGATCGTCTCGCTGAGAACGATCCCGCCTTCTCCCTACTCTGCTCAGAAACGGCGTCCAGATCCGGAAGATCAGCGGCAACCTCGCTCTTTTGCTTCCGATCTCGTCAGCCATGCAGAGGGACCGATCATCCGCAGCCCGATCCCTCCGTGGCTGCCAGCCTGGCCGGACCTCAGGCTGAAACAGAACGGGGATTACCCTTTCCCGCTCAGGTGGGACAAGGCCGATCAGACCGGTTGAGCCGGAATCGCTCACTGCGCTGCGGATCGATTTCCAGGCAAGACCTGCTGTTTTCCGGTTACTGCCGATGAAATCGACTTTTCCTCTCCGCCGGCTTGCCCTGTATCTGTTGCTCCTGGCCCTGCTGGCTTCGATTGCCTGTCTGCTGTCCTGCCGTACCCTGCCCGATTTCCAGCAAACCGCCGAACAGACACCGCAGGTCCAGACCCGCATCCAGGGCCGCAATGGCCTGCTTACCGCCGCCAAGAGCGAAGCCATTCTGGAAACGCTGCGTCGGCGCGGCGACACCGATATTCTCGACCGCCATATTGCCTTTGAAGAGGCGCTGCTCGACACGCCGCTGGTGACCGGCAACCGGGTCGGTCTGCTGCTTGACGGCAGCGCCACCTATAGCGCCATGTTCAGCGCGATCGAACAGGCGCGCGACCATATCAACCTGGAAACCTATATCTACGAAGACGACGAAGTCGGCCAGCGCTTTGCCGCCAAGTTGCTGGAAAAGCAGGCCCAGGGCGTTCAGGTCAATCTGATCTACGACAGCGTCGGTTCGCTCAAGACCCCGCGCAGCTTCTTCGAGCGGCTGCGGGCAGCGGGGGTGCGGGTGCTTGAATTCAATCCGATCAACCCCTTGCAGACGCGCGGTGAATGGCTGCTCAATAACCGCGATCATCGAAAGCTGATGGTGGTGGACGGCCGGCTGGCCCTTCTGGGCGGCATCAATATCAGCGAGGTGTATTCGCGCGGCTCGCGCCCCTTCTCGTTCAATCTGAGCCGCAGGCGCGAGCCGATTCCATGGCGCGATACCCATATCCGCATCGAAGGTCCGGTGGTAGCCGACTTCCAGCGCAGCTTTCTCGACACCTGGCAGCGCCAGGCCGGCGAGCCGCTGCCGCCGCGTGATTATTTCCCGCCGCTGCCACGGCAGGGCAATGAGCTGGTGCGCGCGCTGGCCAGCACGTCGGAGCAGCCACACAGCCCGATCTATCTGACCCTGCTGTCTGCGGTACAGCACGCCGAGCAGCAGATCTATCTGACCAATGCCTATTTCGTCCCTGACCCGCAACTGGTCGAGATGCTCTGTAGCGCTGCCCGCCGCGGGGTCGATGTCAGATTGATCCTGCCTGGCAGCACCGACTCCTGGGTGACGCTGCAAGCGGGTCGGGCCCATTACGCCACCTTGCTCGACGCCGGGGTCAAGATATACGAGCGGCGCGGTGCCCTGCTGCATGCCAAATACGCGGTGATCGACGGGGTCTGGTCGACGGTCGGGTCAACCAATCTGGACTGGCGCAGCTTTCTGCATAACGACGAACTCAATGCCGAAGTGCTCGGGCGCGACTTTGCCCGCCAGATGCTGGCGATGTTCGCCGACGACCAGGCCGCGTCCGATCGGATCGAGCCCGCCAACTGGGCCAGACGCTCGCCGTGGCAACGCTTCAAAGAATGGGCCTCGCAGCTATGGTCGTATTGGCTATAGCGCGCAGTTTTTACAGCAGCGCTTGGCAAGTCTTACGCCGTATTGTTTCGGCACAGGACTTTTTGCAAAAAACGCAAGTTATTGATTTTTAATGAATTGCAAGGAATTTCCGGTGTTGGCACGCCCATTGCGGAAGTAAAGGCACAACGCCTGAGCGTTGAGACAAGCAACTTCCAGCATTTAATCAAGGAGATAGCCATGAACTGGGACATCGTTGAAGGCAACTGGAAGCAGTTCGCCGGCAAGGTCAAAGAACGCTGGGGCAAGATCACCGACGACCATCTCGATCAGATCGCCGGTCGTCGCGATCAACTGGCCGGGCGTATCCAGGAGAGCTACGGCATCGGCAAGGACGAAGCAGAAAAGCAGATCAAGGACTGGGAATCGACCTTGCACTGATTTCGTGTCATTGCGTAGTGACGACTCGTTCCGGGTCGTCCCATCCACTTCCCGGTACAGCCATCCCAATAAAGCCGCAAGGAGTCCATCATGAAATTCCTCAAACAAGGCATCTATTACCTTCTGTTCGCCCTGGCCACGGCCGGCGCCCCGGTACTGGCCGATGACCCGCCCCGGACCGAAGAAACTCCCGGCCAATACCTTGATGACGCGGTGATCACCACCAAAGTCAAGGCGGCACTGATCGGTGATACCAATCTCAAGGCCAACGAGATCAATGTGGAGACCTATCGCGGCACGGTGCAGTTGAGCGGTTTCGTGGACGATCCCCAGACCGTCAGCCGGGCGGCTGATGTCGCCAGCACCGTCAAGGGGGTCAAATCGATCAAGAACGACCTTCAAGTCAAGAAATAAGCCGGCATGGAGCGCGGACATGGACACGGGCATAGCCGTACAGATGGCGCTGATCGGTCTGATCGGCTGCGTGCTGAGCGGCTGTGACCGTGTCGAACGGCAACCGGCCCAACCACCGAAGCCCAAGACCGGCCAGGTGGTGACGGTTGCTGTGGTCCTTCCCGCCTTGCCCGCCTCGCACAGCCCGGCCGGGCCTTGATCTGGCCGGTTCAGGATAAGGAGCTACATCATGCTGCACTATGCCGCTGTATTTTTCGTGATCGCGCTGATCGCCGCCGTGCTCGGTTTCACCGGCATCGCCGCCGGCGCCGCCGAGATCGCCAAGGTGCTGTTCTTTGTGTTTCTGATCGTGTTCGTGGTGACGCTGATCATGGGACTGATCCGAAGGTAGGCCAGGGCCGCGCTTCCCGTCGTACACAAGGAGACGCCAACATGAGTGATGTCAACCTGAAGGAAAACCTCAAACGCGATCTCAGCCAGGCCGCGCGTGAGGCACAGGCGGCGGTGATGCGGACCGCCCACTCCACCGCCGAGCGGCTGGGCTGCACCCCGCAGCAGTTGCAAGGTCACTGTCAGTCGATTGCCGACGCCAGCTACAACACCGTGATCAGACGGCCGGGACTGACCCTGCTGCTGGTGGCTGGCGCCAGCTTCGCGGTCGGTTATCTGCTGGGCAGCCCGCGCCGGCCGCAGCCCCAGCAGTCCTAGCCCGTCAGCCCTGGAGAACCGACCATGACCCAATCCCCGCAGCTCAGCGACGTCGCCACCTTGCGACGTCAGGCGCGGCAGCATATCGAACGCGGTGCGGTCACCGAGAACTATCGCGGCGACCGCCAGCGGCTGATCGGTCTGCTCAACGAGGCGCTGGCCACCGAGCTGGTCTGCGTTCTGCGCTATAAACAGCATTACTTCCTGGCCTCCGGCCTCAATGCCGAAAGCGTGTCGGCCGAGTTTCTCGAACACGCCCAGCAGGAAATGGAACATGCCGACGCCCTGTCGCGCCGCATCGTGCAACTGGGCGGCAAGCCCGATCTCTGCCCTGACCGGCTGTCGAGCCAGAGTCATGCCGAATATGTCGAGTGCGATTCGCTCTACGACATGATCCGCGAGAATCTGGTGGCCGAGCGGATCGCCATCGACAGCTATCGTGAAATGATCAATTTCATCGGCAACAACGACCCGACCACCCGGCGTCTGCTGGAGGACATCCTGGCTGTCGAGGAAGAACACGCCGACGATATGGCGGGTCTGCTGGGCAATCTGCCGGCCGGCCCTACAGGCGCCAGTGAAAAGGAGCGCTACTATGAACCGCAATAGACTTCCCACCCGCACAGGCCTCGCCATCGCCCTCGGTACCGGTCTGGCGCTGTTTCTCGGCAGCGTCTGGTATGCCGAACGGCGTCGGCTGGCCGAACAGAACCGGCCCCGTCCGCCCAAGAAGGTCGAGCCGCAGCAGTTGCAGACCTGGGAAGGCGAAGGCGGCAACGTCCCCGAAGTGTCGACGCCGCGACCGGCGGAGGCACCCCTTGCTTCCCGGGCACCCTCTTCATCTGCAATGCCGGCCAGCTCCGACTGGGCCGGACCTAAAAACAGCATTCACTGACTTTTGATAACTGCCGGGAAGCAGGCTTGGCGGTCGCAGTACGGACCGTCTTTTTTGCTGTCCGGTTCTGCCGTCTATAACGGAGCGGCCACGTCGACCTTTGATCAGGCGCAAGGCAGCCATTGACCTTGCCCGGTACAAGGGGCGGCAGACCGGTTTTCCCCATTACCGGAGGAGCGCTCCCACCATGCAGCACTGGCACGCCATGGCGCCGTCCCAGGTCACCGAGCAGATCGCCGTGGACCCGGCCGCCGGACTTAGCGAGACCGAAGCCGCCGAACGGCTGCAACGCCACGGCCCCAACCGCCCCAGCGCTCCGCCAGGGCGCAGCGTACTGGCGCGGTTCATGGACCAGCTGATCCAGCCGCTGGTCCTGGTCCTGCTGATCGCCGGCACCGTCACCGCCCTGCTGGGTGAATGGATCGATGCCGGGGTGATCTTTGGGGTGGTGCTGATCAATGCACTGGTCGGTTTCATCCAGGAAGGCAAAGCCGAAGCGGCGCTGGCGGCACTGACCCGCGCCGTGGCGACCGAGGCCACCGTGCTGCGTGCCGGCAACCGGCGCCGGCTCGATGCAGCCGAACTGGTGCCCGGCGACGTGGTGGTGCTGGCCAGCGGCGACAAGGTGCCGGCCGACCTGCGCCTGTTGAGCAGCAAGGAACTCCAGACCGGCGAAGCCGCCCTTACCGGCGAATCGCTGCCCGTGCAGAAGACCGTCGCGACACTGGCACAGGAAACCGTGCTCGCCGAGCGCGCCAATATGGCCTATGCCGGCACCCTGGTCCTCAGTGGCCAAGGCATCGGCGTCACCGTCGCCACCGGCAACGCGACCGAAACCGGACGGATTTCCCAGCTGATCGCCGCCGCTCCCTCGCTGATGACCCCGATGACCCGCAAGCTGGCTGACTTTGCCCAGCGGCTCCTGATCATCATTCTGCTGTTGGCGGGCGTGACCTTCGTGGTCGGCGTATTACGCGGCGAATCGGCGTTCGCCATGTTCATGGCAGCGGTCGCACTGGCCGTCGGGGCGATTCCCGAGGGCCTGCCCGCTGCGATGACGGTGACGCTGGCCATCGGCGTTGCCCGGATGGCCCGGCGTCGCGCCATTATCCGCAAGCTGCCCGCGGTGGAGACGCTGGGCGGCACCACGGTGATCTGTTCGGACAAGACCGGCACCCTGACCGAGAACGCGATGACGGTGCGGGAGATCTGGGCAGGCGGCGAGCGCTTTGTGGTGTCGGGCCAAGGCTATGCGCCAAGCGGCGATATCCGGCGTGACGATCTCCCGGCCGAAACCAGTGGCGCCCTGCGCGAAACCCTGCTGGCCGGCGTGCTGTGCAACGATGCCCGTCTGGTACGTGAAGGCCATCACTGGGACATCGTCGGCGACCCGACCGAAGCGGCTTTGCTGGTTGCCGCGCAAAAGGGCGGTCTCGATCCGGCGACGCTACAGCGGGTCCTGACACGCGAAGACGAACTGCCTTTCGACGCCAACCGCCAATATATGGCCACCTTCAACCAGATCGAAGGCGCGGCCATCGTCCATGTCAAAGGCGCACTGGAGCGGCTGTTGCCGGCCTGCCGCGCGACGCTGGACCGGCACGGCCGGGAGCGGCAGCTCGATCTGGAGTCGGTCCAGGACGCAGCAGCCCGGATGACCGAAGCCGGGCTGCGCGTGCTGGCGCTGGCCCGCTCCGCCCTCAGTCCAGGCCAGACCCTGGCGCATGACCATCTCACCCACGATCTGGTGTTTCTCGGCCTGATCGGCATGATCGACCCCCCACGTCCTCACGCGGTTGCTGCCGTGCGGACCTGCCATGCAGCCGGGATCCGGGTCAAGATGATTACCGGTGACCATCCCGGCACGGCACTGGCCATCGCCCGGCAACTCGGTATCGCCCACGACCATGCCCGGGCGCTGACCGGACGCGAACTGGCCGAACTCGATGAGGCGGAACTGGGCCGGGTTGCAGCCGATACCGATGTGTTCGCCCGGGTCGAGCCGGAACAGAAGCTGCGATTGGTCAAAGCCTTGCAAGCCAATGGCGAGGTGGTGGCGATGACCGGTGACGGGGTCAACGATGCCCCAGCGCTCAAGCAGGCCGATATTGGTGTGGCGATGGGGCTGGGCGGTACCGATGTGGCCAAGGAAGCGGCCGATATGGTGCTGACCGATGACAATTTCGCCACCATCGAAGCGGCAGTCGAGGAAGGACGCGGCGTCTACGACAATCTGGTCAAATTCATCACCTGGACCATTCCGACCAATGGCGGCGAAGGTCTGGTGATTCTGGCAGCCATCCTGGCTGGCACCACCTTGCCCATCACCCCGTTGCAGATTCTGTGGATCAATATGACCACCGCCATTCTGCTTGGCATGATGCTGGCGTTCGAACCAACCGAGCGCGGCATCATGCAGCGGCCGCCACGACCGCCAACCGCCCCTTTGCTCGATCGGATGCTGCTGCGGCGCATCGTCCTGGTCAGCCTGTTGCTGCTGGCCGGTACATTTGGCCTGTTCGAGCTGATGCTGAGCCAGGGACGCACCCTGGCCGAGGCGCGCACGGTGGCGACCAATCTGTTTGTGCTGGTCGAGACTTTCTATCTGTTCAACTGCCGTTCGCTCTATCGGCCGTTCTGGCGCTGTGGCTGGTTCAACAACCCCTGGGTCTGGGTCGGCAGCGCGGCCATGCTGGCGCTGCAACTGGCCTTCACCTATCTGCCAGCCTTCCAGCAGGTTTTTCACAGCGCAGCCATCAACGCACAGGACTGGCTGCATATCGTCCTGTTCGGCCTGTTCTGCCTGTTGCTGGTGGAAATCGACAAGCGCTGGCAGCCCAAGTCGGCCGCCCGCTGAACCGTTTCGTTGCGTTCTGGATAAGACGTCCGAGTGACCCAGAGCAGAAAGGTGGGTTAGGCCAAGGACCGTAACCCACCAGGGTGGCCGTCTGGCATGGGGACCCAGACGGTGCCTTGCACTGTCTGATGGCTGGTGCAGCGGCGCTTCATGAGGCTGGTGGATCAACCGGAGATGAGGTTGCTTCTTCGGTCAGCCTGGACCCTTGGGTCCCGGTTTTCATGGCCGCTGGCACCAACGTTCGGCTTCATTCAATGAGCTTGCACTTGCTGTTGCTGCGTATTGCCCAGACCTTGTTGCATGCCCTTGGCGCAGTGTTCGCAGCAGTAGTCGTTGCCGTCCGGGCCTTCGACGCCGTGGCCGATGATCCGGCACTGGCAATGGGCACAGGTCGGCGCCAGGGCCGAGATGGCGCATTCGAAGCTGTCGAAGAGATGGCGCTGGCCATCGATTTCCACGGCGAAACATTTCTTGTAACTGTTACCACACTTCTCACAACGATCCATGATGGGTCTCCTTGGCAGGATCAGTCCCGGCCGGATGGCCGGGACAGGGCCGGACAGCAGTCCGGATCAGCGCCGACGCAATATCCCCTCGCTCAGGACAACCCGGTCGCCGACCCGGAAATCGTCGTCATCAAGGATGAACGCCTCGCGGTTGCCGTTCTCGAAGCGGACTTCGACCCGATAGGCCAACCGGTTGGCTTCGTTATTGCGCTGGATCTTGTCACCGACCACCGCCCCGCCAACCGTACCGGCGATGGTGGCAAGCGTATTGCCACGGCCTTCGCCGACCTGGTTGCCCAGCACGCCGCCGACCACCCCGCCGATCACGGCCCCTGCGCCGATCCCGCTACGCTTGGGTGCCTCGACTTCGGACACGGCAGTCACCACTCCATACTGCTGCGACAGACGTTGACTGGCGATGATATTGGAGTCGCTGGCGCGTGGCGTGGAACAGCCACTGGCCAGCAATAAGGGAAGCGCCGCCAGAGCGGCGATAAGCGCTTTCATGATGGATACTCCTTCGAAGGTTCCGCTCAGTGCAGAACGGGACGGAAAGTCAACGCATCCCTGCTGGACGCGCACCGATACCCAAGGTCTTCGCAGGATTTATGCCGCAAGCTGGAGCGGATTTTGCACGATCTGGCTACCCCCCCTGCTCGATGGGGCGGTTTGTCTGAGATGGCCTGCTGGGGTTTTGCAAATTCTGGAAACATCAGCGTTTCTGCCGAGCCAGACGGACACTGCCCGCACTCTCCCTTACTGAAATCTAAAATTTTTCCTTTTTATTTAAAAGCTGCGCCAGAGATTGAAAAGGTTTTGCTTGATATTTTAAATCCATTCCTTTCCGCTTCTCCTCCCTCTCCTGGCCCCGCACCTTTCTGCCTTCATGGCACAGGCTCAGCCGGGCATCCCACCCGAAGCGTCGAGCTTCCTCAGGGTTTTGTATTTCTTACAAGTCGGATTTTGCAAAATTTGCAAAACACGGGCTTTTTTGCGGCCAGACGTTGCGAGCGGGAAAATTGCCGAGTTCAAGCCGGCAAGCTGCTTCCAAGGGTTTTTACTAGGTGGTACGACGATGCAGGAACCGCTTTTGCTTTATCAGGGCAAGAGAACTTGTTCCGACAGGGCGATTCGATTCAACACCGCCCTGCCGCTTTGGCGAAACCGCCGCAGCCGAAAGGAAGCCGACTATGTACAACCCCGATTCATGCCAAGACCGTCCGTCGACCGCCTGGCATGCTTCCCCCGGACTGCCACCCGCGACCTGGCCGGACGAGCCCCTGCCGACCCGCGATATCGAGCCCATCCATGTGCCCGATCCGGAGCTGGAGCACTATCACCGGCCGATAGGCGACCCGCCTTACCATTGCCCGCAACATCCGCCGTTTGAACCTCCTCCCCGCCCTGGCTCGCCAGCCCCGGTTCCGGCGTTCCGCTAGAACCACGCCAGGCATCCAGAAATACCCGTCGCCCGGACGGGTATTTCTTTTGGTGGCGCCACAACCGATCCGCCGCTCCTCAAGCCCACCAAGCCGCTCCTACCTCGACGCGTCTCCGGCTTCGCGCCCACGGCCTCAGCGCTGACCCACCATTGCATCGTTCATCAGTCGCGCCGTAGAGGAACTGGACACAGGGGGCGAGATAGACAGAGAGCAAGGGACGCGGCGAAGCTGACGCGCTGTGGGCTATTTCCCGGGCTTGCCGGGCTTGCTTGGCAGCTTGGGCCTATCGTCGCTGTGGTCCTTGGCATCGGCCACCAGCCGACTGCATTGATCGGCGCCGTCCTTCTCGCCCAATTGCAGCAGCGGCAGGATGGCCAGCGGTCCCGATACCCCGCCCAGGAGTGCCGACAGCGTCACCCGGCCCGCCGCCTGTTTCAGATCAGGCCGCACCGCCGGCTGGGCAAAGGTGCCTTCGATCAGGATCGGCCCGCGCAGCGCCGCCAGACTCAGATTGCGTGGCCGCGAACGCAGTTTGAGGTCGAACTGCTCCTTGCCCAAATCGACACCGCCCGAGCCGCTGATGAATTGCTTGTCGGTATCGAGGATCAGGGTGCGGACGCGCATATCGCCGTCCTTGACCTCCATATCGCCCACCATGCAGCGCACCGGCACCTGCTCATCGCCGGTCAGCAGGGTCGCCAGGGTATTGGCAATATCGAGATTGGACAGCCGCAGCAGCAGCTTGCTGACCTCCCCGCCGTTCATCAGCACCGTTACATTGCCATTGGCGCCGCCCAGCATCTTGGCCATTGAATTGCCACGCATCGCCAGCTGGGCGCGTCCGCCGATCAGACCGATGCTGGCCTGCTGAAACTTGAACTTGGGGAACAGCTTCTGCCATTGCAGCCGCTTCAGGGTGATATCGGCCCGGGTAGTCAGATTGGGGCTGTTGGCATCGATATCGATAGTCGAGACGATATTGCCCCCAGCAAAGCCAAAGTCGAGCGGATCAAGCCGCAGACGCTGCTTTTCGCTGCGCAGATGGACATTGAGACCATCGAACGGCCAGCTCTCGGTAATGATGCGCTGACCGCGAAAGCGCACATCGGCATCGGCCGCACGCAGCTTGTCCAGATTGAATTCGGTATAAGGCAGCACCTTGCCGGCAGGCTGGGCCGGCGGCTGGTCGTTTTCCTCACGGCCGCCCAGAAAGCCCGACAGGTCTTTCAGATCGAGCGAGCGCGAATGCAGATCGGCCTTGATGAATTGTGGCTGCCGGCCTTTATCGACGCTGAAATCGCCGCCCAGATCACTCTTGCCGACCCGCCCCTGGAAATTCTGTAGCGCCCACAGCGCATTGCTATGACGCAGGCTCCCGGCCAGCTCGTAGGCCGGGGTCGGCGGCAGCGGCAGGTTGAGAATGCGGTACAGCTCATCGAGACTGCGCCCCGCAAGCCTGAAATTGACCGCCAGGCCACTGAGCCGGACCGGATCGGTCACGGTGCCTTGTGCTTCGAAACGGGTACTGCCCATCTGCCCTTCGCCCTGCAAGGGATAGGCACGCCGTGTATCACGCAGCCGGAGCAAGGGCGCGCCCTGCATGCTGATCCGGCTGTCGAGCCCATGGAAACTCCCGCTGATCGCCGCACGCACGGGCAGCTTGCCGCCATCGGCGACGGTCATCAGATCGATCAGCAGATAGGTGTCGGTGGACGGATCGCGAAAACGCACTTCGCTATCCTGCAGATGAAGTTCGGCAATATCGAACTGCCACGGCGAGGGAGACGGATCGTTGGCGGGAAACTGCCAGTTATTGCCATGGCGGGCATTCTGCTCCAGCAGCAGCTGGGCACCGGCCAGCTCCAAGCGCAACAGCTCGACCCGGCGGCTGAAGAGCGCCGGCAGATCGAGGGTAAAGTCGAGTTGGCCTATCCGGCCCATGGCGTCGGCGTCGCTCCACGGCGTATTGCCGAGCACCAGATCGCGCGCCGTGATACGCGGTTGCAGCGACAGGCTGACATCGAGATCGCCACGCATTTCGAACGAGCGGCCGGTGGCTGCCTCGACCCGGCGTTCGATATAGGGCCGCAGCATATTCCAGGAAAACAGATAGACCGCCAGTGCAATCAGCGCCGTGACGATCGCCGCTGCAATCAGCCATTTCCGACGGCCATTCGAGGTCCGAGCCACCTTGCCCGTGGCCTGCCTGGCCCATGGGCGCCAGCGCCCCTTTTGATCAGTTATTTCCATTTAAAGCAAAAGCCGCCCCACATAATGGACGGCTTTTGCACCTTTCTTACATTTCGTCGGTTTCACGCCGACCGCCGTTACCACGCAACAGGAAGCCGATCAGGGCGCCAACACCGAGTGCGATCCCCACCGATTGCAGCGGCCGGGCGCGGACATAGTCCTGGCAGACGGCTACCACATGGGTCGCGTTCTCGCTGGTCTTCTCGCTCAGATCGCTCCATTGGTTCTTGAAGCTCTGTAGGCGGGCGCTCAACTCGGCCTTGGAGGCGTCGAGCGCCTCACCCGACAGCGTGCTGCCACGGCTCAGCAGGTTTTCCACATCGCTCATGAAGCTGCTGAAATCGGCCTGGAACTTGTCGCGTTCCTGGGTGTGCTGCATCTGACCCGAGCGGTTGCCCGACTGATTACCCTGCGAGCCGTGCGACGAGCCCTGGGAAGAGCCTTCTTTGCGGGCGCCAGCGTTTTCCGGGGCATGGTGGGCGCGCTTTTCCTGATCGGTAGTCGAGTGGAGCGGCGCATTTTGCGATGGCATACCGGCCCCGTTCGAAGCGCTGGACCTCTTGTCATTGCTGCCCGTCATATTGGTGTCGTTCATGGTGAGTTCTCCGGTAAGGGAAGGCGAAAGTCGAACAAAATCGAAGTTTTCATTGCCAAGGACCGAGCGGTCCTCGCCCCTATCCGGCATATACCGTGCCCAGCCATATCGGCCTGATCCCCCCGAAAAAACCGCCCAGAACCCTGTTTGGCATAGAGGATTTACATCGCAGGATGTAAACGCTGCTGTAGTCGCCCGAGGGCACATTTCCTGCCTCCAATGGCCTGTGCAGGCCGTGTCCAAGCGATGCGGCATCGCTTTTCGACCCATCAAGCAAGGAGGTAGCTTATGAAACGGATCATCTGGGCAGCGGCCATCGCGGCCGTGGTATACGGGGTCAAGTGTCTGGCCGCCAAGGGACAACTGGAAAACTGCCCGGTCAGCGGCAGGGAAGGCGCTCGCAGCTAGGCCGTCGGCAGCTTGAAAGCCGCAGAATGGCGGCGCTACACTGCGGCCCCATGGTTCGACCATGGGGCCGTCGCCATGGCACTGTCCCGCTCCGAGAACAAGAAATCCAAGGTATCCCATGAACCGGTTACGGCGCAGTTTCAATACGGCGGTCTTCCTCGCCCTGGGTGTGTGCTTTTCCCTGACTTTTCTGATCGTGTCCGAGCTGGCCCAGCGCCGGCTGGCCGATGCCACTCAGGACTTCGCCCGCTCGCTCGAAGCGCGCAGTCTGCTGCGCGAGATCGGCGCGGCGATCAGCGAGGCCGAGGCAGCCCATCGCGGCTACTTTCTCAGTGGCCGCCAGGAATATCTGCAAACCTGGCAAACCATTCCCGACAAACTGAACAATCTGCAAAGCCGCCTGCACGAGCTGTGGGCCGACGACCCCGAGCGGCTTGCCTTGCTGCGGCCGATCAATGCTGGCGTCGAGGCCCGTCTGCGCGGTCTGCGCGACAATCTGGCCCGCTATCGGCCCGGCCAGCCGGCCAGCGTACGGGCAGGACTCGGTCAGGAAGAGACCGCCCGGCTCAAGCAGCAACTGCAAATCGTGCTGGGCAAGGAAAACCAGCGCTACCAGACCGGCATGGCGCAGTGGAAAGCCGATGCCTCGCTGACCCGGATGGGCATCGGCATCCTGACCGTGGTCAACCTGGTATTGCTGGTGCTGCTCTACAGCCGCGCCCAACAGGAACTGCGCCGCAAGGAAATCGAGGACACCACCAACGAGGCACGCCAGCATGAGCTCGAACGGCTGGTCGAAGAACGCACTGCGGTGCTGTCCGAGCTGTCGTCGGACCTGCAAATCGAACAGGAGCGCGAAAAGGCCAAGATCGCCCACGATATCCACGATGAACTGGGCAGCCTGGTGATTTCGGCCCGGATGGACGTCACCTATGTGCTGTTCAAGCTGCGCAAGCTCGACACCGTCCTGGCCGAGAAGCTCGAACGGGCCATCCAGAGCCTCGACGCCAGCGTGGATATCAAACGGCGCATCATCGAGGAACTGCGCCCCTCGGCACTCGACACCCTGGGTCTGGCCCCGGCCATCGAGTGGCAGGTGCAGCAGGTGTGCGAACGGGCCGGACTGACTGCCCGGCTCGATCTACCCGAAGAAATGCATGAGCCCAGCGAACAGGTGGCCATCGCCCTGTTCCGTATCACCCAGGAAGCCCTGACCAATATCGTCAAATACGCCAAGGCCACCGACGTGGCGGTCACGCTCGATGCCAACCCCGATGGCGGCTACCAGCTCACCATCCGCGACAACGGCATCGGACTCACCGACGACGCCATCAACAGCCCGCTGTCGCATGGCATCGCCGGCATGCGCCAGCGTGTGGTCGGCCTGCGCGGCAGCTTCTCCATCACCAGCACGCCCGGCAGCGGCACCACCATCATGGTCGAAGTGCCCGCCCAGGCCACCAGCGCGATGGCCATGGTGAGCGATCAGCCGGCTTGAGTCCGTCATGGCACTGTAAAAACGACCAGTAGGCTTGTGCAGGTGGCAAGGTAAGCGCGAGGGGGTGATTGGGAGGGGTTCGGACAGGGGAATAGAATATTTGTCACATTTCAATATATTCAGATTATATATTACCGTTGCCTAGCAAAGGTTTTTCATAAAATTTTCCTTTTCCCTCCCTCCCCCTTTCCTCTCCAATCTCCACTCCCGGGCATAACGATTGCTGAGTCGAGCGCAAATCAGCCACCCTGTTCCCGGAGTGTTCGACATGGATCACAACAACTCAGCCCCGTCGGAGCCCGCAGCGCCGGCACCCGACTCGCTGGCAGCGCTGGTCGGTCACGGCGAAACCCTGCTCAAGCAGCTTAGCCATATCGTGGAGGAATCGGCCGACCTGATGCGACAGGAAACACGGCTGGCCCTGGTCAGCAGCATGGAAGCCGGCCGCTGGCTGACCCTGGCGGCGGTGGCGGCCATTACCTGCTGGTTCGGCCTCAATGTGGCCCTGATTGCCCTGCTGGTCTCGATCGACATGCCGCTGCCGGCCGCCGCGCTGATCGTCAGCGTGCTCGATGCGGTGCTGGCCTGGTATGCCTATGTCCTGGCCACCCGCTGCTTTGGCGATATGCGCTTTACCCGAACACGTCGTCTGCTCGGAGGCCAGCCATGACGCCCGAGACCGAATCGCTCAGTTCGCGCCAGCGTCGGGCGCTGTTGCGTCAGGAATGCGACAGACTGAGCCTGAGTGTGCATGAACGCGAACAGGTGGTGACTCATAGCTGGTGCGAAATCAAGCATCAGGTCAGTGCCCGGATCAGCTCGCCGCCCGTGCTGATCGGCATTGCCGCCGGCACTGGCCTGTTGATCGGCCTGCGGCGCCGTCCTCTATTTGCCCGGCTCTGGCCGGGCTGGCCGGCACTGGGCCGGGTGGCGATGCTGCTGTGGTCGGCCCGTCAGGCCAGCGAGGCGGCCGCGGCGGCCAAGGCGGCCGAAGAGGCCGCCAGCGCCAATGGCGCTTTGCCAGTCTGAGTGCAGGCACCCGAGCAAACCGCCGCCGCCGTTCGTCAGATCGGGTAATTGACTGATTATTGACATTTTTCCCACAAAGGAGCGGACATCTGACATCGTCCGGCTCATCCATGGCCGGTTTGCGGCATGTAGGAATTTTCCTACACGAGAATGCGCCATTGTTTACTTGATCCACCCCGGTGAGGGGCTAAGATGGCAAGCATAACAAGCAAGCCAATTAGCCCCGCCTGGGGCCTCAGGAAGGAGTGAAGCGCATGTTCGAGTCTATCCACTACGAGACTGTCCCGCCTACCGGCCATTCGCCCACCCGTTCCCCTCCCTACCTCATCCCTGACCGTCATCTCCGTCCACCGGCCGAACCACCGCGCAAATTCGGCCTGCTGCACGGTAATTCACCAGCGCTCCTTGAGGTGTTTCGCCTGATCGAGCGGGTGGCCCCGAGCGATGTGTCGGTGATGATCATCGGTGAAAGCGGCTGCGGTAAGGAATTGGTCGCCCGCACCATCCACGAACAGAGCGCCTGCGCCGAACAACCGTTTGTCGCCATCAACTGCGGCGCACTGCCCGCCAATCTGATCGAATCGGAATTATTCGGTTACGAGAAAGGCGCCTTTACCGGGGCGATCCGCACCCATCAGGGCTTTTTCGAGCGTGCCCAGGGCGGCACGCTGTTTCTGGATGAAATCACCGAGATGCCGCTTGACTTGCAGGTCCGCCTGCTGCGGGTACTCGAAACCGGCCAACTGGTGCGGGTCGGCGGCGACCGCGAGATTGCCTGCGATGTACGGGTGCTGGCCGCCACCAATCGTGATCCGCTCGAAGCGGTACGCAGCGGCATGCTGCGCCAGGATCTGCTGTACCGGCTCGCCGTCTTCCCCATCGTGCTGCCGCCGCTGCGCGAGCGCGGCGACGATGTGGTGCTGCTGGCCCAGCATTTTCTTGAAGAGCGCAACCGCAAGCACAACACCTGCAAAACCTTTGCCCCGGGTATCGAAGACAAGCTGCGCCGCCATCATTGGCCGGGCAATGTGCGAGAATTGAAAAACTGTATCCATCGCGCCTATATCCTGGCCGAGGATCAGCTCGATATCGACACCCCAACCCCCTTGCAGACGGAATCACGCAGCGGCTTTGGCAAGATGATGCAGTTCGAGGTGGGCACCACGCTTGAAGAGGTGGAACGCCGCCTGATCTTCGCCACGCTCGATTGTTGCCAGGGCAATAAACGGCGGGCGGCGGAAATCCTCGGGGTCAGCCTGAAAACGATTTACAACCGGCTCAACGGCTACGACGCCAGCAAGCCCGGTGAAGCGGACAACCTGGGATTGCCCTCCGAGGCGTGCTATCCGAGTTGAGATGGGTAAAAACCAAGCGGTAAACAAGATTGGCAGTCCGGACGGGGCGTCGGATTGCCTGCGCGTATTGAGGTGACGCTTAATGATAAGAATCCTGATCGCAGACGATCACGCCATCGTTTGCGCCGGACTGAAACAGTTTCTGGCCGAAGACCCGGAAATGCTGGTCGTCCGGATGGCCAACAACGGGGCCGACGCCGTGCAATGCGTGCGCGAGGAAGAACTCGATGTGGTCCTGCTCGATATTTCGATGCCCAAGAAAACCGGCATCGATGCGCTAAGGCAGATCAAGGCGCTGCGACCTAATCTGCCGATCCTGATGCTGAGCGGCTACCCCGAGGAGCAATACGCCCTCAACCTGATCAAGGCCGGCGCCAGCGGCTACCTCAACAAGGAATGCGTACCGGAAGACCTGATCAGCGCAGTGCGCACACTGGCTGCCGGCAAACGTTATGTCAGCCCGGCCGTCGCCCAGAAACTGCTCGACCAGATCGGCGCCCCAGCCGTGGAAAACCCGCACGACGCGCTGTCGCAGCGGGAATTCCAGATCCTGTGCAAGCTCGCCAAGGGCGAATCGATCACCAGCATTGCCCAGACGCTGTCGCTGAGCGTCAAGACCATCAGTACCTACCGCACCCGGCTGTTCGAGAAGATGGGCTTTACCAGCAATGCCGATGTCACGGCCTATGCCTTGAAGAACAAGCTGATCGATTGATGGCCTGATCGATTGAATCCGGTCTCCCATGACAAAACGGCGTCCTCAGACGCCGTCTTCATTGGTCAGTAGGCCGCTGCTGCTCTCGCTCCCGAACTGTCGACCGGATACCAACAGACTCCGCAGCGCTGTCATCTCCCAGGTGGCGTCAAACGGCGGCCATCGAGGGCACCGAACAGGCCGCCCAGCAGCGCCAGCAGCAAGGAGCACCCAACTGCCAGCAACATGGTCTGCCCCAGTTGCGTCAGATTGGCCAGGGTCCGTTCCGCCCCCTGGCGTGCCTCACGCGAAGCGCGTTCGGGGTTGCCCGACAGAATCAATGCCTGGTCAACCAGCACTGTGGCGCGGAGCTGAGGAAAGCCCATATTGCGTACCAGATAGGCAATCGCCTGTTCACGCTCGCCCGATTTGATCTGGATCTGCCACTCCTTGATGCCATGCGGGGTGACGGTATTGAGCACCAGACTGCGGGCATTCTGCCGCAGCAGATTTTCCAGCTCGGTCGCCAGTACCCCGCTATCGGGCGGCGCTTTCTCGAATACATTGGCCTGGGCGGTAAATGTCGCGACATTGTGAAATACCCCGCCCAGCAACAGACTGGCCGGCGTGCAGGCCAGCCAGGCCAGTGCCACCACGGTGGCGGCCCAGCTGATGAAGCCATGCATCATGCCCTCGGTGCGGCGCAACGGGCCGGCGGTGCGGGCAGCGATATAGCTGCCCAGAAATACCGCCACCAACATGCTGAAACCCTGCCAGACCGATACCGACAAGGGCAGCACGATAGATTCGACCTGTTCGCTTTCCACCCGGCCAATCGCCAGCCCGGCCACCATGCCCATCACCGTGAGCAGCAGTTGCAAGGCCAAGGCGACGATCAGACCGGCGCTGATGGCCCCCCAGCGCAAGCGCATCCGGGTCGGTGGCACGGCAAGTGATTTTGCCGAATCGCTGTTCATCTGCGTGATCCTCCTGATTATTTTTTCCGCCAAGAAGATGCGGCAAACCGCATTTTGACCCGATTGAACAGAAAAGTTTTTGTGTTGATGCGGATAATCGGCGCGGCAAATCCTCAATAGCGATTCTTTAAATTGAACTAAATATCAATTATTTCAACAAAAACATTTCATATAAAAATTACATTTTTCGTGCAATTCTTACCGAAATTCCCACCCAATTAATTTTATTCCACTTATTGGGCCTGCTGCGAATCGACAAGGCATGGCACTTGCCAGGAAACGGACAGCCAGCCCCGACGCCTCAATGCGTCGGTCAACAGGCGGTGTTTTCTTTCTATCGCTACAGGAGGCCCATCATGCTTCAACAATCCAGTAATACGGGTGGCGCCCGTATCGTCGGTTCGCAACATTCGCTCAGCAGTGCCGATGGCCCCGGCCCTTATCTGATGCTGGCCGACACGCTGACCGGCAACGACGTGGTCAATCCGGCGGGCGAGAAGCTCGGCGATATCAAGGGCATCATGCTCGATGTACAACGCGGCCGAATTGCCTATGCCGTGCTGTCGGTCGGCGGTTTCCTCGGCATGGGCGACCGTTTGTTCGCCCTGCCGTGGGCAGCGCTGACGCTTGATATCGATCAAAAGCAGTTCATCCTCAATGCCAGCAAGGAAGTGCTGGAAAACGCACCGGGCTTTGACAAGGACCACTGGCCGAGCATGGCCGATACGCGCTGGGCCGATCAGGTGCACACCTACTACGACGTCCGTCCTTATTGGGAATAAGTCCGGCCAGCGGGCCTTCGGGGCCTGAGCAACCGTGCGTCCCAGGCGCCGGCATCGATGATGCCGGCGTCGTCGATGTGAGGAGAAACACCGATGAGCGTCACCTTGAACGAAGCCCAGACGGATAAATCCACCACCCTGCCGCCCCAGCATCAGACCATCCAGCCTGGCCTGGAAACCCTGATGAATCCGCCGCCGCAATCGGAAATGCAGGACTACGTCGGCAGCGGCCGACTGCAAGGCCAGGTGGCCCTGATCACCGGCGGCGACAGCGGTATCGGGCGGGCAGTGGCGGTGGCCTATGCCAAGGAAGGCGCCGATATCGTGGTGGTCTATCTCGACGAAGAGGAAGACGCCCAGCGTACCCGTGAACTGATCGAAGCGACCGGTCAGCGCTGCCTGCTGCTCGCAGGCGACATCGGCGACGAGCAGTTCTGCGCCGATGCCGTGGAGCAGACCATCGACCGCTTCGAGCGGCTCGATATCCTGGTCAACAACGCGGCCGAACAGCATCCGCAGGACAGCATCGGCGATATTTCGGCCGAACAGCTCGAAAAGACCTTCCGCACCAATCTGTTTTCCATGTTCTATCTGGTCAAGGCGGCCCTGCCCTATCTCAAGGGCGGCGGCCGGATCATCAATACCGCCTCGATCACCGCCTACCGTGGCAGTCCCAAACTGCTCGATTACTCGGCCAGCAAGGGCGCCATCGTGGCCTTTACCCGTTCCCTGGCCAAGGCGCTGATCAAGGAGGATATCCGAGTCAATGCCGTGGCACCGGGACCGGTCTGGACGCCGCTGATTCCCTCGACCTTCGATGCCGAGAAAGTCAGCCATTTCGGCGACGATGTGCCGATGAAACGACCCGGCCAGCCCGATGAGATTGCCCCGGCCTTCGTGTTTCTGGCCAGTCGCGACTCTTCCTATATCGCCGGTCAGGTGATCCACCCCAACGGTGGCGAAGTGGTCAATGGCTGAGCATGACCCACCTCAGGAGCTGCCCATGAACACTGCGACTCCTCTGGCGCACCGGCGCGTCGCCATTCTTGTCACCGATGGATTCGAGGAATCCGAACTGCTTTCCCCCAAAGCCGCGCTCGAAGCCCGGGGCGTCACCGTCGATGTGGTGTCGGACCGCCCCGTTCAAGTGCAGGGCTTTCAGCATACCGAGCCAGGCCGTCAGGTGACGGTCGATTGCGCACTCGACCAAGCCCGGGCCGACCGCTACGACGCCCTGGTGCTGCCGGGCGGCGTGGTCAATAGCGATGCCCTGCGCCTGCTGCCCCAGGCGCGGTCGCTGGCCGTGGCGATGGCGGCGGCCCATAAGCCGATCGCGGTGATCTGCCATGGCGCCTGGCTGTTGGTCTCGGCCGGCCTGGTCGCCGACCGCACCCTGACCAGCTGGCCTTCCTTGCAGGACGATATTCGCAACGCCGGTGGCCATTGGGTCGACCGGGAAGTGGTGTGCGACGGCCCGCTGATCAGCAGCCGCCGCCCCGACGATCTGCCGGCCTTCAATGCTGCCCTGCTCAATGCCTTGGCGAGGGTCGAGCCGACTTGAGCGGCCTGAGTACAAATAGAAAAAATCAGGAAATTTACTGCCAATATAGGAGCCAAGCCAAAAGAAAAATAAATCTTCTTACTCCGCATTCCCTTGCCTTGTCGTTCCAGAGCGTCCGTGCGGCCGCTCTTTCTTGCCTGGAAAGGAAATACCATGTTGGCGGATCTCTCTCCCTCTTCTCTTGCCACCCGGCCGGCCACGGGTACCCAGGCCCGACCTCGGGTGGTGGTCGAAGCCCTGGAGCCGGTCGAGGAGCGGCTGGCCGGGTTGGAAGCGGGACTATTGGCACAGCCGGCCTGGATCTCCCCCAAATTCTTCTACGACGAACAGGGCTGCGCGCTCTATAACGCCATCTGCCAGTTGGCGGAGTACTACCCGACCCGGCTGGAAAACGCCATTTGCGCCACCCATCGCGCCGAGATTGCCAGCTATCTGCCCAGCGCCGGGCAATGGGTCGATCTGGGTTGTGGCGATGGACACAAATCCTGGCCGTGGCTGGGCGTGACCATGGCCACCCGCTATGTCGGGGTCGATATCGCGCCCGAATGGCTGCGCCAGACGCTGCGCAGCGGGATGCGCCAGTTTCCGCAGGTCGAGTTTCTCGGCATCGTCACCGACTTCACCCGGCCGCTTCATCTACAGGCCATCCTGCGCTCTAACAGCGGATTGCCACCGGTGTTCTTCTACCCGGGTTCCTCGATCGGCAATTTCGAGCCTGCCGCCGCGCTGGCGCTGCTGACCAGCATCCGTGGCCATCTGGGGCGCGAGGGCCGTCTGCTGATCGGGGTGGATGCGCCGAAAGACCCAGCCATCCTCGAAGCGGCCTACGACGATGCCCTGGGCGTCACCGCCGCGTTCAACCGCAATGTGCTGCGGGTGGTCAATCGCGCACTCGACTGTGACTTCGAGCCACGCCATTTCCGTCACCGCGCCTGGTTCAACGAAGCCGAAAGCCGGGTCGAGATGCTGCTGGTGGCCGATCGCTTGCAGCATGTGCGGATCGGCTCGCGTCTGCGCGATTTCGCCCCGGGCGACGCCATCATTACCGAGTATTCCTATAAATACACGCCTGCGCGCTTTGAAGCCCTGCTCGCCCAGGCCGGCTTTGCGATGCTGCGGCGCTGGAGCGACGAGCGCGGTTGGTTCCATCTCTATGTGGCTGCGCCGCTCGAAGGAGACCCGCAATGAATATCCCGGTCGATGCGCGCGTGTTTGCGCTGCGGACTGCGTTCCTGGCCGTGCGCCAGCGTACCGAAGCCCTGGTGAGCGGCCTGAGCGCCGAAGATTGCATGGTGCAGTCGATGCCCGATGCCAGCCCGGTCAAATGGCATCTGGCCCATGTCACCTGGTTCTTCGAGACCTTTGTGCTCGAAGCGGCGGTGCCGGGTTTTCAGCCATTCGATAGACAGTTCCGCATGCTGTTCAACTCCTATTACGTCGGCGTGGGCGAGCGGATGCCACGGCCCGAGCGCGGCATGCTGTCGCGGCCGACGCTGAGCCAGGTGATGGTGTATCGCGAGACGGTCGACAAGCAGATTCTGGCTCTGCTCGAATCGCCGATCTGCGAGCCGCGCTGGCTTGAGTTGATCGAACTGGGCATTCAGCACGAAGAGCAGCATCAGGAATTGATCCTGACCGACCTCAAGCATCACTTCTGGAGCAATCCACTTCATCCGGCCTACCGGCCTTCGCCACCCGAACCGCTCGAACGGGTACTGGCGCCGCTGCGCTATTTCGACTACCCGGGCGGACTGGTCGATATCGGCTACAGCGGCCGGGATTTTGCCTTCGACAACGAGACGCCGACCCATCGGGTCTGGCTGCAACCCTATTCGCTGGCCTCGCGGCTGGTCAGCAATGCCGAGTATCTGGAATTCATCCGTGACGGCGGCTATCAACGGCCCGAGCTGTGGCTGTCCGATGGCTGGGAGCAACGTTGCCGCGAAAACTGGCAGGCGCCGCTGTACTGCCGGCCGACTGCTTCGAGCAAGGTATGGGAAATCTTCACCCTGGCCGGCACCCGGACGCTGGCGCCGACCGAGCCGGTCTGCCATATCAGCTATTACGAGGCCGACGCCTATGCCCGCTGGGCCGGCGCCCGGCTGCCGACCGAGGCCGAATGGGAACACGCGGCCGGCATGGTCTGGCGTGGCGGTGACTGCGATGGCCATTTTCTCGAAGGCGACCGGCTACATCCGGCGGCCGCGACGGGCGAGAGCGAACTGCCTCAACAGATGTTCGGCGAAACCTGGCAGTGGACATCGAGCGCCTATCTGCCCTACCCCGGCTTTCATCCCGCCCCGGGCGCGGTCGGTGAGTACAACGGCAAGTTCATGATCAACCAGATGGTGCTGCGTGGCGGCTCCTGCACCACCCCGCTCAACCATATCCGGCCCAGCTACCGTAATTTCTTTATGCCTGGCGCCCGCTGGCAGTTCTCAGGGATAAGGCTGGCACGCGATATACGGTAGATAAAATATTCTGCAAAACCATTGCAAGACATATTGCAATTTACAAAGAGAAATACATCTTTTCGTTCAATCCCTATCCCTTCCACATCAGCATCAACCCGACACCTCCGACCAGAACACGTCCGGTCAAAGCCGAGCCACGGGTCTGCTTCATCGAGCACCTCGGTGTCCGACTCAACGGAGCCATAGGGTGCTTGTCAGCCAGTCAATTCAGAGTCAGTGTGTCCAGCCCTCAGAGCGCCGGTTCCTAGCGCTCGACCAGACTTGCTGCGACGCCGATTTCAGTGGAAATGCGCCAGCCACAAAGCGGCAGCTTGGCGGATTTCGCTTCGGATCGGCGTCAGCAGCCATGTTGCTTGACCGGCCAGGGACTGAGGCTCGGTGGCCGGACGCGTTTCCGGCAATGTACTAGCGCATGGCCAGCCAATGGGGCGTCCGGTCCTCAAAGCGCAGGCGTACTGCGCCTCACCAGGTTTGGCGGCGACGCCGATTCAAATGCAAATGCGCCAAGGGCGCTTATCGGGGGGCCGGCTCGGTTCGGACCCACACCGGCATCGGCGGCTTCGTCCTCACGGGGGGTTGGCATCTGCCGCCACCATGCCAGCCACCTTATTGAGCATGGCTTCGAGCAATTCGAGATCGAACGGTTTGGGCAGGAATTCCACCCGGTCGCCCAACTGGCGAATATCGATCTGCCGACCATAACCCGAGGCCAGCACGATGGGTTTACCGGGGAAACGGTTGACCACGATCCGGGCCAGCTCGGTGCCCGGCATGCCGGGCAGCCGCACATCGGTAAACAGCACATCGAACGGTTGCTGATCGAGCACGGCCAGCGCTTCTTCGGCGCTGGCAAGGGCGATCACCTGATGGCCCAGTTCATCGAGGTATTCGCACACCGGCTCACGCATGGCGCGGCTGTTTTCCACATACAGCACCGTCAGCCCTCGTCTGACCGGATCAGGCACCGCCTCAGCGTCCTTGCCGGCATGACGGGCCAGGGTCTGTTCGATCTTTTCGGCCAGTTCCTGGTCGCGGAAAGGTTTCTGCACCACCAGATCATCGCCCAGGTCGGCCAGGGCATCGAGGTCGAAATAGCCGGTGACGAAGACAAAGGGGAAATCCGGCCGCCGCTCCCGCGCCCGCCGGGACAGCTCCACGCCGTGCATGCCCGGCATGGCGAAATCGGCCAGGACCAGATCGATATCCTGACGTCGCTCCAGCAGATCGAGCGCTGTCACCCCGCTCCCTGCCTCCACGACGCCATAGCCCAGATCGCGCAGCATCAGCGCGGTCACTTCGCGCACTGCCGGATCGTCATCGACCAGCAGGATCGTGGCGACACTGCGCTCCTGCCGCCGTACATGCGGCTCGGCCTGTAGTGACAGGGTCTGGTCGCCCGTTTCGGCGCGTGGCAGCAGCACCTCGACCGAGGTGCCGATGCCGAGCTTGGTATCGATATGCACGCCACCGCGCGACTGCTTGGCAAAGCCGTAAACCTGCGCCAGACCCAGGCCCGAGCCCTTGCCGACTTCCTTGGTGGTGAAGAAGGGGTCGAACGCCTTGGCCAGCACTTCCTCGCTCATCCCGCTGCCGTTATCGCTGACCGACAGCCGCACATATTCGCCGGCTTCGGGCTCACCGGGCCGGGTCGGCGCCTGAAGCACCACATTATTAGTGGAAATCGCCAGCCGGCCGCCGTTCTTCATCGCATCGCGGGCGTTGAGCGACAGATTGAGGATCACCAGCTCGATCTGGGTCGGATCGACCAGCGCGGCCCACAGGCCCGGGTCGAGCCGCATCTCGATCTCGATATTGCCGCCCATACTGCTTTGCAGCAGATCGCGCAGACCGATCACGGTGTAGTTGAGGTTGATGGCCTTGGGGTCGAGCCGCTGCCGGCGCGAAAAGGCCAGCAGTTGCGAGGTCAGCATGGCGCCGCGCTCGGCTGCCACCCGGATCATATCGATCCGGCGCTTCAGAGCCGGTTCGTTCAGCACCCGCGCCAGTGGCGACAGATTGCCAAGCACCACGGTCAGCAGATTATTGAAGTCATGCGCCACCCCGGCCGTGAGCTGGCCGACGGCTTCGAGCCGCTGCATCTGATGGAGCGTCGCCTCGACCTGCTTTTTCTCGTCGATCTGGGCCAGCAGCTGCTGATAGGCGTGGCCAAGCTCCTGGGTGCGCGCCTTGACCCGGGCTTCGAGGGTTTCATTGAGCCGTTGCAGCTCTTCTTCGCGTTCGCGCAGCGCCAGCTCCATCCGGCGCCGCTCCGCCAATTCCTGCTGGGCTGCCTGATAGAGCTTGGCCTTGTCGAGCACGCTGGCGGCCTGGGCCGCGATGCCCACCACCAGCCGCTCGTCGCGCGCATTGAAGCGGGCCGGCGAGGGATGGCCAAGAAACAGCCCGCCCAATACCTCGCCCGAGCGCGAGATCACCGGCGCCGCCAGATAGCTGCGCACCAAAGGATGACCAGGCGGCAGGCCGAGATGCGGCGGATTGCGGCCGTAGCGCAGATCGGCCGTGATGTCGTCGCTGCGCACCACCGTCGAGCCGTCGAAAGTCGGCGCGAACAAGGGAGTGCGCCGTGGCATCGGCAGGCCGTGGAACGCCGCGCTGGCCGCCCCGGACAAGGTGTAGAGCCGATAGCCGCCACCGGGCTCGTCGCTGTTGTTATGGAAGAAGGCACCGAAGGCCGCCCCGGCCAGTTCGGTGGCCGCATCGGTCACCAATTGCAGCGCACGCGCCGTATCGGGCTCGGCCGCCACCACGGTGCCGATCTGGTTAAGCCGCTCCAGCGCATGCGCCTCTTCGCGCAGCGCCAGATTGGTCTGGCGCCGCAGCCGGGCCATCCGCACGGCGGCCGTTACCCGGATCGCCAGTTCCCGGCCATCGAAGGGCTTGACCAGATAGTCGTCGGCGCCGGCGCTGAAGCCTTCGAGCCGACTTTCATTGCCGGCCCGGGCCGACAGCAGGATCACCGCCGTATCGCGCAGTGCCGGATCGCTGCGGATCGCCTGCAACAGCTCGAAGCCGTCGCCATGCGGCATCATCACATCGGCAAGCACCAGATCGGCCGGCGCTCGTTGCAGCGCGGCCAGCACCGAGGCGCCATCTTCGTAGCTCTCGACGGCATATCCTTCACCGCTCAGCAACTGGCAGACATAGGCGCGCATATCGGCGTTGTCGTCGGCAAGCACGATACGGCCATAGGGCGCAAAGGCGTCGGCCACGGCGCCAAACGCCGGCAGGCGATCGGGCAGCCAGCGCTTGGCCTCTTCGGCGTAATCGCTGGCGCGGACGGAAGGCTGCACCAGCTCGTCCGGCCGGCCCGACTGCTCGAACGGCAAGGTCACGATGAAGCAACTGCCCTGGCCGGGCGTGCTGTCCACCTCGACTTCGCCCCCATGCAGACGGGCCAGCTCACGTACCAGCGACAGGCCGATACCGCTACCCTCGGACGAGCGACCATGCGAACTGGTCGAACGATGAAAGCGCTCGAATAGACGCGCCATCATCGCAGGCTCGATGCCCACTCCGGTGTCGCTGACCCGAAGCTGCACCGACTTCCCGTCGGGACTTGCCGCGAGCGTCAGCGTGATTTCCCCTTCAAAGGTGAATTTGAAGGCATTGGACAGCAGATTGAGGACGATCTTCTCCCACATATCGCGGTCAACCGCCACCGGACAGCCCAGCGAGGGACAATCGACCCGGAATTGCAAGCCGGCGGCTTCGAGCGTCGGGCGGAAGGTGGCCGCAAGCTGACTGGTGAAGGCTGCCAGATCGAGCGGCACCGGCACGGCTTCAAGCCGATCGGCCTCGATGGCGGCAAAGTCGAGCAGGGTATTGACCAGTTTGAGCAGCCGTCGGCTGTTGTGCTGCACCAGTTCGAGCAAGGAGCGCTGGGTGGGCGAGGTCAAGGCCGGATCGTTCAGGAGAGTCTCGATCGGCCCCAGCATCAGGGTCAGCGGGGTGCGGAACTCATGGCTGATATTGGTGAAGAAGGTGGTTTTGGCCTGGTCCAGCTCGGCCAGCATCTCGGCCCGGCGACAGGCTTCGCGACGGGCGTCGGTTTCGCCGAGCGCCTGGGCGATCCGGGCGGCCACCAGTTCCAGAAAGTCGCAATACGATTCATCGAGCCGTCGGCGCGGGCTCAGACCGACCAGCAGCAAGGCATGCGGCCGGTGACGGCCAGGCAGGCCGATCGGCAGCAGCATGGCGCTTTGCGGCGGCACAGGCCAGGCACCGTGCGGCAGTTCGCCCTGGTAGACCAGGCGCAGATCGGCGATAAACACCGACTCGCACCGCTCGACTGCCGCCGCAAACGGCCATACTGGCCCACCGGCAGCCGGCTCGGCCCGCAACACCTGACTGGCCGGAAAAGCCGGATGATTGGCAGCAATGCCGGCCGCTGCCGCCAGCGTGGCGGTGTCGCCCGCCTCGTCGAGCAGATAGAAGGCTGCGAACGGCAAATCGTAGGGATTCTGCGCCAGCACCTGGGCCAGGGCGGCACAGGCAGCAGCGTCGTCTTCCGTGGCCAGCGGCAGCAGCTCGCGCAGGGTATGGGAGCGGCGGGCGCCGATCACCTTGTCGGTGGTTTCGATCACCGGGGTGAAGACGCCGCGTACCCGACCTTGTTCGTCGTAGATCGGGCTATAGGAGAAGGAGAAATAAGTCTCCTCGTCATAGCCATAGCGATTCATCACCAGAAACAGATCGCTCGCCTGTATCGACTCGCCCTGCTCGACCACCCGTCGCAGCATCGGCCCCACCACCGGCCACACATCGGACCAAACTTCGCTGCCCGGCGTGCCAAGCGAACGGGGATGCTTGTCACCAAGGATCAGGCTATAGGCATCGTTGTACAGCAGGACCAGTTGCTCGCCCCACCAGATCAACAAGGCAAAACGCGCTTCAAGGCAGATGCCCAAGGCACTCTGCAAACACTGCGGCCAGTATTCGGGCGACCCAAGCAGCGTGGTGCTCCAGTCATGTTCACGCATCAGGCGTCCCATTTCGCCACCGGCGCGCAGACAGGCGGGAACCCGGCCGGCAGCGCCCGCGCCAGGTCCGTTCTCATCGGACTCGCCCTGGACGGCCCCGTCCAACCCCGCTTCAGCGGTATCAATACCAGCGTTGCATGACGAGTCTGACTGTCTTTCTTGTGTCATCCGAACCATTCCCCTGCCGCACGGCAGCCGCCGCCCGGCCGTATCGTTCTGCCCGGTCTTCATCGAATTGGTGCTGGCAATGGCGTCCAAGGCCGCGAACACATACCCCGGCCTGGCTGTCCGCCCCGACAACCAGCAGGGGTAACAGTCTTCGCTCTGCGCTGCCCCAGGTCATGGATTTTTCTGGACGCCATAGGGAAAGCAAACCGGGCTTATCTGTCGGTGCCGTTCTTGACGCAAGCCAGGTCAAGCGGCAGCTCGATCACAAAATTGGCGCCCTGCCCCTGGCTGCTCTCGACCCAGATCCGCCCGCCATGGCCCTCGACGATCTCGCGGGCGATATACAGTCCAAGGCCCAGACCATTGTCGCGGTTGGGCAGCGCCGCCCGCTCGAACTGCTGGAAGATCCGTTCATGGTATTCCGGGGCAATACCCGGTCCGCCGTCGCGCACGCTGAGCCGTGCCCGTTGGCCGGCGCGGCTGAGGCTCAGATGGATAGGCGTGCCCGGGGCATAACGCATGGCATTGGTCAGCAGATTGATCAGCACCTGTTCGAGCCGGAAACGGTCCCAGCAACCGAGCAAGGTGGCGGCGATGTCGAGATGGAGGCTACAGCCGACGCTGGCCATCTGCTCGCCGAACTGATTGGCCACCTCACGCACCATCTCGCCCAGCTCGAACTCGCTCGGCTCAAGGTAGAGCGTGCCGGCGCGGATACGGGCGATATCGACCATCTCGTTGATCTGGCGAAACAGGATCGTCACCAGCCGGTCGTCCTGCTCGAACAGCTTGGGCAGGCGATCAGGAGTGAAACGGCTCAGATCGCCCTTTTCCAGTTGCTTCTGGCGAATCTGCAATTGCAGGCGCAGCACCGACAGCGGCGTGCGCAGTTCGTGGGCGGCAATCGACAGGAAATCGTCACGCATCCGGATCGCCGCGTGCAGCTCGGCCTGGGTTTTCTGCAATTCGGCCAGCAGGCTTTCCTGTTCCAGCCGGATCTTCTCCAGCGCCTGCAACTGCTGCTTCAGGGTGCGTTTTTGCTGGTACAGCTCAAAAAACACATTGACCTTGGTACGCACCGCCTGGGTATCGAGCGGCTTGGGCAGGAAATCGACCGCACCGCTTTCATAGCCCTTGAAGGCGTAGTTGAGGTCCTGGCCACCGGCACTGACAAAGACGATAGGCACCTGCTTGGTCCGTTCGGTGCAGCGCATCAGTTCGGCCAGCTCGAAACCGTCCATGCCCGGCATATGCACATCGACGATCGCCAGGGCAAACTCGTGATGAAGCAGCATCTCCAGTGCCTCGACCCCCGAATTGGCCTTGTAGATCTCGGCATCGTCACGCTCGATCAATGCCTCCAACGCCACCAGATTGGTCGGTATATCGTCTACGAGCAGCAGTTTGATTTTTTCCTTGTGTTCCATGGCAGCTCGTCCGTCAATTCTTTCTGAAAATCTTTTCCTGTGGGGCAAATGGGGTAAAGGCCGCGGCATGACTGGAAAACTGCACGGTCTCCTTGGCCCCGAGCCCGAGGAAACCCTTGCGGCACAACGAGTCGGCGAATAAGCCACAGGCCCGATCCTGCAACTCACGGTTGAAATAGATCAGCACGTTGCGACAGGAAATCAGTTGGGTCTCGGCAAATACCGCATCGGTCGCCAGGCTGTGGTCGGCAAACACCACCTGACGACGCAGCGACTGGTCGAGGATCGCGGCACCGTAGGCGGCGGTGTAGTAATCGGAAAACGCCTGTTTGCCACCCGCCCGTTGATAGTTGACGGTAAAGCGCTGCATGTTCTCGATCGGGTAGATACCCGCTTCGGCCTTCTCCAGATTGTGAGGGTTGATATCGGTGGCATAGACAATGGTCCGCTCGAGCAAGCCCTCTTCCTGCAGCAGAATGGCCATCGAATAGACCTCTTCACCCGTGCTGCAACCGGCAACCCAGACTTTCAGCGAGGGATAGGTGTGCAGCAACGGCACCACCTGCTCGCGCAGGGCCAGAAAGTACTCGGGGTCGCGGAACATCTCGCTGACCGAAATCGTCAGGTATTGCAGCAGATTGGAGAAACAGCTGGCCGAATGGATGATCCGGCCTTGCAGGTTCGATACCGTGTCGCAGCCAAGCTGACTGAGCGCCAGCTTCACCCGCCGACGCAGCGATACTGGCGAATAGTTGCGGAAGTCGTAGTTGTATTTGCGATAGATCGCCTCGACCAGCAGCTGCAACTCGATCTCGAAATCCTGCTCGCTATAGTTCATCGAACTGTCTCCCCGGAGTGGAGATCCACACCCGGACCAGCGAAATCAGGTTATCGACATCGATGGGTTTGGCCAGATAGTCGTTGGCGCCGACAGCGAGGCAGCGTTCCTGATCGTCCTTCATGGCCTTGGCCGTCACGGCGATCACCGGCAAGCGGGCAAACTGCGGCTGCTTGCGGATTTCGGTGATTGCTTCGTAGCCATCCATCACCGGCATCATGATGTCCATCAATACCAAATCGATTCCCGGGTTCTGATTGAGCCGCTCCAGCGCCTGCTGGCCATTGCGGGCAATCTCCACCCGGGCTCCCTTCATTTCGAGCGCGCTGGTCAGGGCGAAGATATTGCGCACATCGTCATCGACCAGTAGCACCGTGGCGCCTTCGAGCGCCTTGTCGCGGTTGCGCGCCGCTTGCAGCATCCGTTGCCGTTCAGGCGGCAGCTCGGTCTCGACCTGATGCAGGAACAGGGTGACTTCATCGAGCAGCCGCTCGGGCGAACGCGCGCCCTTGATGATGATCGAGCGCGAATAGCGGTGCAGCGCCTCTTCCTCTTCCGCCGACAATTGACGGCCGGTATAGATAATCACCGGTGGCAAGGAACTCAGCCCATTGGCCACCATGCGCTGCAACAGCTCCAGCCCCTGCATATCGGGCAGCGACAGATCGACCACCATGCAGTCGAAGACCTGTTCGCCGAGTCGCTCCAGCGCTTCGCTCGCCAGCGCTACGTCGGTGATGGCAACTCCCGTGCCTGAGATCAGGGCGCGGATGCTTTCGCGCTGTACCGGATCGTCCTCGACCACCAGGACATGCTTGATCTCCTGTGCCAACTTATTCTCCAGCCGCTCGAAAGCCGCCTGGAGCGCCGCCTGGTCGGCCGGTTTGAGCAGATACCCCACGGCTCCCATCTGCAAGGCCGATTCGCTGCGATCGACACCCGAGATCACATGGATCGGGATATGCCGGGTACGGGGGTCTTCCTTGAGTTCGCCCAGCACCGCCAGCCCCGACTGATCGGGCAGTTTCATATCGAGCAGAATCGCATCGGGGGTGTACTGACAGGCCAGCTCGATCCCTTCGGCGGCGGTCAAGGCCACCAGACAGGTGAAGCCGCGCTTATGCGCCAGCCCGTACAGGATCTCGCCGAAATTGCGGTCGTCTTCGATCACCAGCAGGCTGCGGTTGCTGGTGGGGAATTGCTCGCGGTCGTCGCTGAAATCCGCCTGCGGCCGTGAAGTGGCTCTGCGCTTGGTGGTCGGCTTGGCGGGAGCATGAGACTTTATATTTTCTCTTTTTTCTATTACTTGCTCTGTTTCTTGCAGAGTATTTTCCTGTTTTTTTACATCAGGCTTGGGCGACTGATGCGGCAACACCAGGGTGAACACGCTGCCCTGCCCCAGTTCACTTTTCAGTTCGATATTGCCACCGAGCAACTGGGCCAGATTGCGTGAGATGGGCAGGCCAAGACCGGTGCCGCCGAATTCTCGATTGCTGGCACCATCGACCTGGCGGAAGGCTTCGAACACCATTTCCTGATGCTCAGCCGCGATACCGATGCCCGAATCGCGGACCTCGATCGCAACATGGCTGGCATCGCGGCAGTAGGCATAGAGCTCGACCTTGCCTTCGCGGGTGAATTTAAAGGCATTCGACAGGAGGTTCTTGAGCACCTGCCGCACCCGGCGCGGGTCGGTTTCGATCTGGAGCGGCAGGTCCGGCTCCAGCGTCACCTCGAAATCGAGCCCTTTCTCGCGCGCCAGTGCCTGGAACGGTTCGGCGGCACTCTCCAGCATCGGACCGAAATCGGTCGGCTCAGGCTGGATATCGAGCATGCCGGCCTCGACCTTGGACAGGTCGAGAATATCGTTGATCAGATTGAGCAGATCGTTGCCCGACGAGGTGGTCAGCGTGGCGAAGCGGACCTGTTCCTCGGTCAGATTGCCTTGCGGGTTGTCCGCCAGCAGCTTGGCAAAGATCAGCGTGCTGTTGAGCGGCGTGCGCAACTCATGCGACATATTGGCCAGGAACTCGCTCTTGTACTGGCTGGCCCGTTGCAGATCGAGTGCCTTCTGCTGCAATTCGCTGCGCGCCTGATCGAGGGCCAGATTGCGTTCCCGCAGCCAGTCGCGCTGCTGCTGGAGCTTCTGGGCCTGCTCGTCGAGCTGGGCATTGTTCTGCTCCAGCTCGGACTGCTGGGTTTCGAGCCGGCTCTGGGTTTCGCGCAGCGTGCGCGACTGTTCTTCCAGCTCCTCGTTGGCTGCGCGCAATTCCTCCTGTTGGGCTTGCAGCTCTTCATTGAGCTGCTGGCTCTGCTCCAGCGCTTCCCGGAGCTGTTGCCGGTACTGCGCCGCCTTCAGCGCCGTGGCAAGCTGGTCGGCCGCCTGTTGCAGAAACTCCGCCATATCGGCCGAAGGCGGCTCGAAAAAGCCCAACTCCACCACCCCGATCACCCCATCGTCGATCCGGGCCGGCACCAGCAGCAGATAGCGAGGCGGCGCACTGCCCAGGCCCGAGCTGATGGTGGTGTAGCCCGGCGGCACCTCTTCCAGACGCAGCATGCGCCCGCTTACTGCCGTCTGGCCGATCAGGCTTTCACCGAAACGGAACTCGGTCGGGGTGGTGTCGGACGGGGCCAGCGCATAACTGGCCACCCGGCGCAGAAACATCTCGCTTTGCAGCACATAGATCGTGCCGACCGCGGCATTGAGATAGTTGGCCAGAAAGCGCAGCGCGCTGTCGCTGAGCTGGTTGATCGATGGCTGCCCCAGAATCGAGATATTGAGTTCGTTAAAGCCCGACTTGAACCAGTCCTGCCGCTGCAGGGCCTCGTTCTGTTTCTGCTGCACCCCGAGCAGATCGTCGTATACCGCCGCCAATTGGAAGAGCTGCCGCCGTCCCGACAGGGCGATACTGCCGCCGAACAGCAGCATCAGCAGCAGGATCACCCCGATCATCACCTGCACGGTGCTATTGACCGAGCTGTTGCGCTCGGTACGCAGGGCCGTCTCGGCCTGGATGAATTCATCGAATTCACGTCGGATGCTGTCGGTCAGCGCCTTGGGGCGGACCGAGCGAACAATCGAGGTAGGGTCGCGCCCGGAACGTTTCTGTTCGATCACTTCATTGGCCAACACGAACCACTGCGTCTGCAACTCGTTGATCCGTTGCAGACGCTTGAGCTGCTCGGGGTTATCGGCCACCAGATTGCGCAGTTGCTGGATGCTCGGCGGCAGATAGCTGATCGAGCTGTTATAGGTGTCCAGGAAAGTGTCGTTGCCGGTCAGCACGAAACCGCGCATGCCGCTTTCGCCGTCGCCGAGCAGCTTGCTGATGTAATAGGCTTCGCCGATCACCCGGTTGGCATGATCGACCCAGTTCATCGCCGAGATCAGGTAGAAGATCAGACCGACGAATACCGCAGCGCTGACCGCGCTGGCAGCCAACGGCAGGGCGATATTACGGACCAGCAGGCGACGGAATACCCCGGCTTGCAGCGTGGAATCGGTGTTGGCGACATTCATTGCGTCATAGACCGGAAGGAAACCACGGCCGGCAGGCACATGGTATCTGGGTTGTGGGAATCGGATGGGTGCCGATTTTAATTAGGCCGTTGTCAATCAACAATAAACGAGCGATAGCGCCAATCACCAGTATTCGTCACTAAAAACAACCGGTTCATCAGACGAAACATCGTCAACCGCTCGGACAAGCCCCTCCGCCAGTCGCTCCACTCTACGCCTGCTGCTCGCCTCTTCCATCAGACAAGTCATTGCTTTCCACTTATCGATGGCTCACCACCACAACGCGGCCATTCAACGAGTACGCCGTGGCTGGAAACAGCGCCTCGGCTCAAGGCGTAAACCATTTTCGTGGACCGGGCCGGAGACGCACCGAAGCCCTGGGAGCGATGGCGCCCGGTCAGAGATTGTGAGCAAACCGACAAGCACGCTTTGCAGTGCGCCCATGACCGCTGCCCCCGCCATTTCAGACTGACTTCGCTGCCTGGATCAGGTTGGAGGACAGGCAGAGGAGAGATTCTGGCCGCTGCGGACTCAGGGACGTTGGGTTTCGCGCCGGCCAGCTACGGGCAGTCCCGCCAGCGCAGCGGCAATTTCGCCGCTCAGCCTATCGATAGCTTGGCTATGCGCCACCGCAACTGCCTCGTAACTGCCATCTCGACATGGCACGCGTTGGGTGGAACGGCCGCTGGCCAAGGTCTTGCCGGCGCTGTCGCGGACGATCCAGATCGCATCGAATCCGGCCGCCTGGCCCGGTTCCGAATCGAAGCGCAGCACTTCGAGCCCGATCCGATAGCGGCTGCCGCTGACGGCAATCTGCTGGGCAGTGATCACGGCAACTCCCAGTCGCCGGCTCAGATAGTGGGCCAGTGCGGCGCCGATCTCGAACCGGGGCGACTGCACCCAGCGGTTCTGTTCCAGCACATTGAGGGTATCGCCAAAGCGCACCACCATCTGTGGCCGATCAATCGCATCGGGTACCCCGACCGGACCGACCACGATGGTATCGGTGCTGTGAACCGGCACTGCCGACTGGCCGGCGGTCATCGGCGGCAACAGGGTATAGAACCGGTCGCGCGGGGTATTGGTACAGGCAGCGAGCAGCAGACAGCCAGCGAGCAGCAGAAAACGGCGGAAGAAAGGCGTCATCGGACAGGCTCCGGTTGGCGCGGGTCATCGGGCTTGCCACGCAGCAGGGTTTCCGGGTGGCGTTCGAGATAGTCGGTCAGATTGCGCAGCGAGTCGGCGGCACGCCGCACGCCCTGAAGCGTATTGCGCAGATCCTGCTGTAGCGGCGTATCTTCGCGCAGCACCTGCTCGCCCGCCTGGAAGGTCCGGCGTGCCTGCTCCAGCGCGGCAGACGCCTGTGGCGCCAGTTCGCGATCGACCCGATCCACCACCTTGCCGGCGCGCTTGATGGTGTCGTCGAGATCCTGCAGAGCCCGGCGCAGGTCCTGGCCGATCTCTTCGAGGGGCATCCGGTCGATCTTGGCGGCGATGCTGGCGACCGAATCCTGGATCTGCCCCAGGTAATTGGGCTGTGACGCCAGTACCGGCATCGCCCGGCTGCGGTCAACCTTGGCCGGGCCAGCCTTCGGGAAGAAGTCGAGCGCCACATAGAGCTGACCGGTCAACAGATTGGACGAACGCAACTGGGCACGCAGTCCCTGGTCGGCCAGATCGTCGATCAACTGATCGGACGGCGGCGGCTCGTCGGACTTGGTACGGCCAGCGAGCACACGACTGCGCATCTGCTCGGGATAGAGGGCGATTTCTACCGGGAAGCGGAAATTGCGCGTCTTGGCCTGATATTCCATCCCGATATATTTGACCTCGCCAATCGTAATGCCACGGAAGTCCACCGGCGCCCCGACCGACAGCCCACGCAACGAATCAGTGAAATAGACCAGATAGCGCTTCTCGCCCGTGGTCGGCTCGGACATGGCATCGTTGCGCGAGGAGGCGAGCTTGAACTCGGCGTTCTCCGGGCTGGGCGGCCCGGTTTCCTCGTCGCGAGGCGTCTGAAAGGCGATGCCGCCAGCGATGATGGTGGCCAGCGACTCGGTACTGATCCGGAAACCATTGGCATCGAGCCGCACATCCATACCGCTGGCGTGCCAGAAACGGCTGTTCTGGGTGACATAGCGCTGGTACGGGTCTTCGATGAAGATGCGCACCTTGATCGAGCGTCCGTCCGGCTCCAGCGCATAGGCCGTGACCTGACCGACCCGCAGCCGGCGGTAATAGATCGGTGAGCCGATATCGAGCGACCCAAGCTGCCAGGTCCGCAAGGTGAAATGCCGCCCGCGCAGGCCGGTCGTCACCACCGGCGGCACTTCCAGCCCGACGAACTCATCGCGGCGGCGCGCCGACTTGCCGATGTCCATGCCGATATACGGCCCCGACAGCAGCGTGCCGAGGCCGGATACGCTTCCCAGTGCCACCCGGGGCCTTACCACCCAGAAACGGGTACCCTCGACCAGTACATCCTTCATATCACGCCGCAGCTCGGCATGGACCAGCACGCGCTGACGGTCGGGCGACAGGCTGACGCCATAGACCACGCCCATATCGACATTCTTGTATTTGATCCGGGTCTTGTTGACCTCGATCCCTTCGGCGGTCTCGAAGCTGATGGTGATACGCGGTCCACGCGCCAGAAAGCTGCTGAAAGCGAGCCAGCCGCCCACCAGTGCGGCAATGATCGGAACGATCCACACCAGCGGAATAACCCGCCGCTTGGCCGGTTCATTGATCGCCTCGGGCAGGGCCTCGGCCAGCGGGTCGGGAATTTCATTGGGCAGCGGAGAACGCGGCGGCAGATTAGGCTCGGCCATCGTCTCCCCCGGCAGTGGCGGCATGCTCGGCGATCGGATCCCAGATCAGGCGCGGGTCGAAGCTCTGCGAGGCGAGCATGGTACAGACGACGACTCCGCCGAATGCCGCAGCGCCCGGGCCTGCGTAAATGGTGCCCAGCGCCTGCAACTGCACCAGCGCCGCCAACGTGGCGACGGCATAGATATCGAGCATCGACCAGCGCCCGACAAATTCGACCAGATGGTAGAGCTTCAGCCGCTGCATCGGCTGCCGCACCGAACGGCGCTGCACCGAGATCAACAGCAGCAAAAGCACCAGGATCTTCAGCAGCGGCACCATGATGCTGGCCACGAACACCACCAGCGCCAGCGGCCACGAGCCCTGGGTCCACAGATAGATCACTCCGCTCATGATGGTGTCGCTCTGGCGCACGCTGATCGAGTTGGACGACATCACCGGCAGCATATTGGCTGGCAGATACAGCAAGGCGGCAGCGATCAGAAACGACCAGCACTTGGCCACGCTGCCCGGTTTGCGCAGATAGACCGACTCGCCGCAGCGCGGACAGCGGCCATGCGAGCCATGCAGCCGGCACAGTTGATGACAGACCAGACATACGGCCAGGCCATGCGCCGCGGCTCGCAGCCCCGGCGCGTTGAGGGCGGAATCGGTCGTGGTATTCATTTTTGTAATTCTCCCAGACGCAGCCAGACATCATCGGGACGCCAGGCAGTCAACATCCCGGCCGTGATGGGCAGCAGCCCGGCCAGTGCCCACAAGGCCGGCCCGGGCAGCACAGTAGCGTGGCCTGACAGCTTGACCACCGCCACCAGGATCCCCAGCAACAACACCTCGATCATCCCCCAGGGCCGAATATGGTGCAGCAGCCGCATTACCAGCTTGACCCCGGGCGGCACCTGATTGCGGGCCAGCGGCAGCAACAGATACAGCATCAGCGCCAGCAGACCGCCCGGCACCAGAATCGCCGTCACCAACACCATCAAGGCCACCAGCTCGCGCTTTTGCTGCCATAGCGCCTGCACGGCCCCGGGCAGCGTGCAGGTGTGGATGCTGCCCTGCAAATCGAGCGTGACCAACTGGGCACTGTTGGCCACCACAAACAGGATGCAGGCGGCAACCAGCAGCGCCAGCGTGTGTTCGATACTGTCGTGGCGCGAACGCACCAGCACCGCCGAGCAGCGGGCACAGCGCAACGTGCCGTGCCAGGCGGAGAGCTGGGCTCTCTGCAAGAGATCACATTCGGGACAGGCCAGCAGTTGGCCGCGACAGGAAGGGTTCGGTTGCGGGGAAACGGTGGTGGAATCGAGCGACATGGCCGGCTCCGACGGGAGGAATATCGGCAAAAAGCGACATGATAGCCCCACTGCGCAAAAATGATTCCCGGATACAGGGGTGTCGCGCTCAATCCATTGTGGCCCATCAGCGCTGTCAAGGCGGGGAAAAACCCCGCCGTGCTGGGGAAACGGATGTGGAGAAACGGGAGGGGATGGTGCTGGATGGGAAGAAGAGTAAATTGGAATAGAAAATTTCAGGAAAAATAACTGCAAGACTAGTAAGCAGTTATGCTAAAAAATAAGTAATTCTTACACTTTCCTCTTCGAGCCTCCGCTTTTCCCTGTCCCACTCACCCTCCAGCCGGTATCGGCCGCCCCTGCCCGCCTGCGCCAGCACGGGCACTGCTGCGCGATTCGGCAAGCGGCGACGGGGCAGGCTGGGCAGAGCTGGACAACTGTGGGGCCGACAAGGTCGGCAGGGTGAACTGGCCGACGATCGCAAAGCGGATGCCTTCCTCGGCAAAGCGTTCGATCAGGCTGATATTGATGGCGTGCTGGGTCGCCATGAACAACGCATACGCCGGCTTCAGCATGTAGTAGGTGACTTCGTAGTCAAGACTGCTCTGGCTCAGCGCCTTCAGGCTGGCCCGATCAAACCGGGTGTCGGGCTGTTCGAGGATCAGGTCGCGCACGATATCGGGAATCTGCCGCAGCTTTTCCGGCGGCGTGTCGTAGCTGACACTGAAGCTGAACAGCGCCCGCCGCTCTTCCATGCGCTTGTAGTTGCGAATCCGGCTCTTGAGCAGATCGGCATTGGCAAATACCACCTCTTCGCCCGAATCGGCCTGGACCCGGGTGGTCTTGAGGCCGACTTGCTTGACGGTGCCGGAAATGGTGTCGACCACGATCGAGTCGCCGGCCACGAAAGGCTTGTCGAGCGCAATCGACATCGAGGCGAACAGATCGCCCAGAATATTCTGTACCGCCAGCGCCACCGCCACGCCGCCGATGCCCAGCGAAGCGATCAGGGCGCTGATGTTGAAGCCCAGATTGGCCAGGATGGACAACACCACCACCACCCAGATCACCATCTGCGCCATAAACCCGACCAGGGCCATATGGGTGGCCATCGATTGCTTGTGCTGATCGGCACTGCTCTCGGCACGGTAGCGCAGCCAGTCGAGTGCAGCATGACTCAGCCACAGCCCGGCTTGCACCATCAAGGCCACCATCAGCACCCGATCGAGCGCGCGCTCGACGGTGTCGCCCAACACCAATTGATACGCCCCGATATAGATGGCGATCACGATCAGGATCAGTTGCTTGGTCTGACCGACCATGCCCAGCAATACCTCATCGAGCCGGGTATGGGTACGCGGCGCCAGATGCTTCAGGCGTTCGCAGACCAGACGACGCAGCAGGGTCAGAACCAGCAAGGCAGCAGCGCCGACCACGATGGCCACTGCCAGCGACTCCCAGGAATTGTGCTGTAACAGGTAATTGATGGTTTGCATAACGGACCTCCCAAGGCAATGCGACATGGCGTTGTTCGATCCAGCCTTTCCTGCAACTCTCGTGCGCGCCGGTCCGTGGCCGCCCATGTAAAAAATCGATCGGCACGATGCAAATCCTGCCTGGCCAGGCCCGCCAGAGGATGAGATCAGGACAAGGAGAGGAAAACGACTCTGCTGAGAGCGGGCGCGGGGCTTGCTGAGCAGAACAAGCAGCGTAGGCAGGAATAACACGCTTCCCGCCGCCATTTCGGCAATAACCGAAGGAGAGAGATCATGAATCCCAACAATCCCAACGACAAAAAGCTCGATGAAGACCCGGCCAACCGTGACCCGATCACCGATGAGCCGGGAGCCCATCCGGTCGGTACGGCCATCGGGGCCGCCGTGGGTGGCGCCGCAGGTATCGGTGCAGCGGCCGCGGCCGGCGCCGCCATGGGTTCGGCTGTAGGCCCGGTCGGCACGGCCGCCGGTGCCGTGGTCGGTGCAGTGGCCGGCGGCCTGCTGGGCAGCAGCGCCGGTGAATCGCTGAACCCGACCGTGGTCGACCCGCAGACCGAGGAACGCTACTGGCGTGAAAGTCATGCCAAACAGCCCTATGCCAGCACTGGCGATTACAACTCGTATGCGCCGTTCTACGAGCTGGGCTATACCGCCGCCAACCGCTATCAAGGTCGCAATTACGACGAGATCGAGCCGGAACTCAGGGCTCACTACGAAGCGGCACGCGGTGAAAACTCGCTCGACTGGACCCAGGGTCGCCCGGCCACCCGCGCCGCCTGGGAAAAGGTCACCAAGCGCTAAGCCGTACCCCGCTGTTCCCCGTTTTGTTTTGCATGAGGCTCGCCGACGGGCAATGGTCCCGTCGGCTTTTTTTGCCATGGCTCCGTATTCCCCTGACACCGGTGACGACGCTCACCTCGGTGCCATTGGGCAACTAACATATCCTGCGGTCCCGACTGCCTGGACACCCTTTTGCGTCACCGCCCAGCCTGGCTAGCCAGGCCATTCCCCGCGCACGAAACAAGCCACCAGAAATGCATGCGACAACGGTGCTGTCGTATCGTCAACCGAACAATTGGTTTCGTAATCGAGCAGGCGGATCGACTTCTCTTGCGCCAGCTCGCGCAATGCCGCCACTTCGGCCTGGAGGCAATGTTCGAGCACCCAGCGGTAGGCAGGCAGATAGATCGCCCGTCTTGCTGTCACATAGCTCAGCAATTCCCCCGACGGACCCGCCTGATGCCCGAGCACCCGGCCCCGTTTGGCGCCACTGCGCTTGATGCCGCGCATGGTGCTCAGCTCAAGGCGCGACAGATCAGTGCCCTCGTGCTCGAATACTTTGAGACCCTGCCATATGCCTTCGACCGACTGGGCAGTGAGGTCGGGCCAGCCGGGGACGGGAATGGCGCCGTGGGGATAGAAGGGACTGAAGCGGACCCACGGCTGGGCTGCTTTGGAAGTCAGATCGATGACCACCCGATTGGCGTGATCGACGATGGCGGCCTTGCTGCTGCGCCGACTGGCGACAATGATTTCCATGGGAATAGCTATTCTTTTGAAAATTGGATATTTCAAAAAAGCAAACAGCGCCCAATCGAGGCGCCGCAGTACGGATTGGAATTATCCCACAAAAAACAACCGGAGCATCCTGCCCCGGTTATCCGAATATTCACAACAGTATTTTTCTATTTACCGATTGCTTGTGCCGGTTCAGCGAAAACTATATTCGACCGGTCAGCAACAACACGATCAGGACCAGCAATACCACACCGATCACACTGATGGGACGATATCCCCAGTCGCGACTATACGGCCAGGCCGGAAAAGCGCCGATAAGCGCCAACACGACCAAAATCAACAGAATGGTGCCTAGTGTCATGGTCTTTACTCCAGGAAGTTGGGCCGGACAGCTCGTCCAGCGCAGCGGGTGACTCAAGCATTGAGACGTTCGGTGTGTTCCTCGTCTTCTTCCCACTTATCTCCTTGCGCGTCGGACCCCTTGGGGCTGACGCTGTCTTGCCGATTGGCCATCTGGCGTTGGATGCGCAGCCGATTCATTTTCTGCTCAAGCTGCCTTCTTTCCTCTGCGACGATCTGCTGCCATTCTTCGGTACCGTTTTGTGGCAATGTGGCGTGATTGCCGTGGCCGGAGATTCGCGGGTTCATATTCACCTCCACCAATTGTCAGTCAGGGATGGGCCTGATTCGCTGCCCTTATTAGATATTTCCCCTGTTGCAGATAATGTGCCCACTGCATTAATCGCTTATCGCGCCGGTTCATCCATATCAAGTAGATGTTCTACATTCGTGCAGAACAAAATTTACAAAGCCCTGCGCCAAACAAAACGGCCGCCCGAGCGGGCGGCCGTGGTGAGGGCAGATGTCTGGTCAGGCAGCGATCGAGGCCAATCCTGCCCGCGACCAGAAGCGGTGTTTGCCGATCGCCGCGATAAAGTCGTGCGCCAGCCCATCGATTGCGTCGCCCGGCGCCGCAACCAGCACCCCGGGCTCGGCCGGCTGATGCGGCACCGGCGCCAGCGCCGCTTCCTCAAGCAGACCGACCCCATCGGCCGCCACCGCAATCGGCTTGCAATGCTTATAGGCTTCCCGCAGGTAATGCACCGCGTCGCCGTTGGCGCGCAACGCGCCGATACAGGTCGAATGACCACCCGGCACGAACACCGCGTCGAACATCACCGAGGGCATGGCCGCGAAGGTGGCATCGACTGCCAGCGCCGTCCCATCGGCACTCGCCACGTCGCCCAGCCGCGCCGCCAGCAGCTTGCACTGCGCCCCGGCCGAATTGAGGGCGCTGCGCATCGCAGCCACCTGTTCGCCATCGACTCCGTCCGCCGTCAGAATGGCCACGCTGCGCGTCAAGGCGCTGCCGTCGCCGCTGCCCACCATACTCAGCGCCGGCGAAGGCGAGCCGGGCCAGGCGCATACCGTGATGCCGGTCGGCGCGGGCAGCCCGAGTTCCCGGGCTACTCGCTCGGCCAGACCGCTATCGACCTGGGCCAGATTGGCCACCATCCGTTCCCGGATCGCCACCGTCTCGACCTTGCCCAACTCAAAGGCGAATGCCGCCACGATATGGTCCTGCTCGACCGCAGTCTGGCTGCGCCAGAACAGATTGGCCTGGCTGAAATGGTCGGCAAAGCTGGGACTGCGCCCGCGCAGCTTGGGCGATTCCATCGTCTCGGCCACGCTGGCAAAGCCGCCCTGCTCGGGCGGCAGCTCGGCCGGCAGACCGGCGCCCAGCGAATTGCGGTCATAGTTGACCCGGCCGGTATTGATGGTCATCCGGTGCATACCGTCGCGCTGGTGGTTATGGAACGGACAGATCGACCGACTGATCGGAATTTCATGGAAGTTCGGCCCGCCCAGTCGCGACAACTGAGTATCGGTGTAGGAAAACAGACGCCCCTGCAATAAAGGATCGTTGGTGAAATCGATCCCGGGCACGATATGACCCGGGTGGAAAGCCACCTGTTCGGTTTCGGCAAAGAAGTTGTCGGGATTGCGATTCAAGGTCAGCCGGCCAATCCGCTGCACCGGCACCAGCTCCTCGGGCACGATCTTGGTGGCATCGAGCAGGTCGAAACCGAACTTGTCGGCCTGATCCTCCTCGATCACCTGGATACCCAGCTCCCACTCGGGATAATCGCCGCGCTCGATCGCTTCCCATAGATCGCGGCGGTGAAAATCGGGGTCCTTGCCACTGATCTTCTGTGCCTCGTCCCACGCCAGGCCATGGATGCCGAGTACCGGTTTCCAGTGGAACTTGACCAGACGCGAGTGGCCTTCGGCGTTGACCAGCCGGAAGGTGTGAACGCCAAAGCCCTCCATCATCCGATGACTGCGCGGCAGCGCGCGGTCCGACATGACCCACATCAGCATATGGGTGGTCTCGGTGGTCAGCGAGGCGAAGTCCCAAAATGTATCGTGGGCGCTGGCCGCCTGCGGGATTTCGTTATGCGGCTCAGGTTTGACCGCATGGACCAGGTCGGGAAACTTCATCGCGTCCTGCACGAAAAACACTGGGATATTGTTGCCCACCAGGTCGAAATTACCGGCCCGGGTGTAGAACTTGACGGCAAAGCCGCGTACATCGCGCGCCGTATCGGTCGAGCCACGCGAGCCGGCCACGGTGGAAAAACGCACGAATACCGGGGTGCGGTCTTCGGGGTTTTGCAGAAAGTCGGCGCTCGTCAGATCGCTCATGCAGCGGTAGACCTGGAAAAAACCGTGCGCCCCCTCGCCCCGGGCATGGACTACCCGTTCGGGAATCCGCTCATGGTCGAAATGGGTGATCTTCTCGCGCAGGATAAAATCTTCCAGCAGGCTGGGGCCGCGGATGCCGGCGCGCAGGGAATTCTGGTTGTCGCTGATCGGCGTGCCTTGATTGGTGGTCAGTGCCTGCCCCGGTCCCTGACGGAACGGGTCGAGCGCGTCGAGCTTGTCCTGGCTGGCTGAAGGGGTGCCGGGCTTATCGTGTTTTTCCATCGGAGTGTCTCCTGCGGCGGGAAGTGGTCGGGGCTTGGAATGGCCGAATTCGAGCAAACCACATGCCGCCTCAGCCATAAGAAAGGCCGGCCATAATGGCCGGCCCTGGGCGTCGACTTCGGCTGGTTTCCCGTAACGCTCAGTGGCTGAAGACAGCCTGGGATACGCAGCCTGAGGCGCAGGTTATCCCGCACTCGGCACTTGAAACCCTTGCGACCGGACCGAGGCAGGTGAGGGATAACTAGTGGTGCAAGGCGCGATAGCGTTCGCGCAATGCTTTGACTTGATCATGGTTGCGCACCACGCCGGCATTCTGCCGGGTGACGACGGCCAGCACCGACTCGGGCAGCGGCTTGCTCAGTGCCTTGCGGTACTGGGCCTTGGCCCGATCTTCGCCGCGTTCGCATTCCTCCAGCATGGCGGCATCTTCATCGGTGGTCACGGCGCTGCGCACGCTGACCCAACCACGGTGGATCGCGCCTGCGATGGTGCCGCTCATATCGGGGTCGCCGCCATACAGCCGAACCAGCGAGGCCAACTCCTGAGCGGCCTGCCGGCATTCGGCTGCGCGGGCCTGGAACAGGTTGCGCAGATCGCTGGCACTGGCGTACTGGGCACATTGGCTGAACCCGTATTCGCCGTCCTTACAGGTTTCGATCAGATCGTTGAGCGTATCGACGAGCTCTTCATTGTTCATGGCGGTTCCTTTCTGAGGAGAAATCCGGACAGTGGCTGGCTTGTTGGTAGGAAGCGTTGTGCCTAGATGGGGCAAACCGCGTGCCCATGGTGGTGGGCACACCGCTTGCCACAGGGACGATGTGGCCGGGCATCGTTCCTCTCTCGCTGTCCGACCACGGCTCCACCCGCTTTTCCTCCCTAGTAGGCGCTTATGCCCCGCTTCGCAGCGGGGCATTTTTTATGACTGGTCCAAGTTGATTAGAAAAAATTTCGCAACATACCTGCAAGACAGATAGCGGCGTTAATACATAAATAAATTTTCTTCAACATTCCCTGTCCAAAGGGAAGCCACGCATGCGGCGTGGCTTGGCAAAGTTCTCCGACCAGCTTCAAGTGGGCAGATAGGCGACTTCCCTTTGCTCGGTTTCGCTGCCAAGTTGGCGCAGCGCGCCTTCAAAGCGGCTCAATACCGTGTCCCATTGATGGCGCTGCGCGCTGGTTCTGGCCTGTAGCCGCAGACTCAGAAAACGCGACAGCTCATTGGCCATCTGGTAGGCATCGTCAACAAAGCCCTGCACATCGCCCGGCGTCACCAGCATGCCGTTGACACAGTCGTCGATATACTCGGCAGCGGCGCCGCAATCGAAAGCCAGCACGGCCATGCCGCTGGCCATCGCTTCCAACAGGACATTGCTGCAGCCGTCACTGAGGCTCGGATAAAGCAGAATATCGGCCGATGCATAATGCTCAGCCAAAGTGCTGCCACGCTGATTGCCGACGAAGTGCACCTCGGGGTGCCGCTGGCGCAAGGTTTCCAGCAGCGGCCCGTCACCGACCACCACCATGCGCAATTCCGGCATATAGGCGTGAACGGCCTGAAAGGTCTGGCAGGCCAGCTCGGCGTTTTCTTCGGCATTGAGTTGGCCCGAATACAGCATGACCGGCTCACCAGGCGCCGCCCCCCACTGCTCGCGCAGACTGACTTGATAGTGGTCAGGACTGAACAGCCGGGTATCGACGCCGCGCCCCAGCACTTCAAGCGCCTGGAAACCCTCGGTGAACAGCCGATGCCGCAAGGTCTGGGTCGGCACGAAAGTCAGGTCGGCCGCATTATGGAAATGGCGCAGATAAGCCATCACCACCGGCCCCGCCCAGCCCCGACCGTAATGGCTGCTGTATTCGTTGGCATTGGCACAGAAGTCGGAAGTGACAGGAATCGACAAGGTCTGCGCTGCCCGCACCGCGGCCCAGGCCAGCGGCCCTTCGGTCGCCACATGAACCACCTGCGGCCGTCGCTTTTCCCAGCGCTTTTGTAGGCGCCACAGGATAGGCAGGCCCAGGCGCTGATCCTGCGATAACGGCAGTGCCAAGCTGGGCGTCAGCCATTCTTCGGGGCTGTCGCGTTCGATTTCGTCTTGGCGCATCGGGCGGATCAATTCGACGACATGACCGCGCTTGCGCAGATAACCGACGGAACGGGCCGCGTTGAGCGATACCCCGTTGAATTCCGGCGGATAGGTTTCAGTGACATAAGCAATACGCACGGCGGCTCTCCAGATCGGGACAAGAGATGGCTACTGCCGAGCAAACCAGGTTCCTGCCGCCTTCCACCAAGTGGTTTATCCATTTGAATGATGGCGTGCAAAATTTGCCCAACTTTGTGCAGAAAAACCCATACCCAAGCCCAGGCAATGGAAAAATTGACCTGTCACAGGCGCGTCAACTGCTGGTCGAATCAACGATCGCCCAGATCGTCTGGAGAAGGAGATATCGCGATGAACACCGATTACGCCACCCAAGAGCCGCCGCGCAGCGCCATCGATGTGCTGCCCGGCCCGACCGTTCTCGAATTCGGTGCGCCCTGGTGTGGTTACTGCCAAGCAGCGCAACCGCTCTTGGCCGAAGCCTTGGCCAATCAACCGTCACTGCGCCATCTCAAGGTGGAGGATGGCAGCGGCCGCCCACTGGGCCGCTCCTTCCGGGTCAAGCTGTGGCCGACCCTGATCTTTCTGCGTGATGGCCAGGAAGTGGAAAGGCTGGTACGACCGGCCAATGTGGAAGCCATCCGCCGGGCACTCCACAGCATCCTTGCTTGAGAGTGGGACAGGCCGAACCCTGGCTGGGGCGGCATGTCCCCAGGTGACACAAACTTCCGCCCAGGTGGGAAGTAGGCGCCAATCCACCCCTGGTCTTTTATCCCTGCCCCCTGGCCCGACCACTGCCGGACTACCATCGCGCGAGCATCTATAGCATGATCCATGGCGGCGAATTCTCTGCCCTGGCGGGAATCGGCTGGTCTTCGCGGGGGCACTCGCAATAAAACGATGTCCAAAGATGGCTTAGTGACGACTGGGACAATGAATCAGATCATTTCCCACCCGACCGGACCTCTTTCTGAAAAATCAATCGATTAGGCAAATCATGCTACTCATCATCGACAACTACGATTCCTTCACCTACAACCTGGTGCAGTACTTCGGCGAGCTTGGCCAGCAGGTCGAGGTCTATCGTAATGACGAGATCACCGTGGCCGAGATCGAGGCCAAGGCGCCGGATTATCTGGTGGTGTCGCCTGGTCCTTGCTCGCCCAACGAGGCCGGGATTTCGGTCTCGGCCATTCATCATTTCGCCGGCAAGCTGCCGATTCTGGGGGTCTGTCTGGGCCATCAGTCGATCGGTCAGGCTTTCGGTGGAAAAATCATTCACGCCCGCCAATTGATGCACGGCAAGACCTCCCCGGTCAGCCATACCAATACGGGCGTCTTCCGCGACCTGCCCTCGCCGTTTACCGCCACCCGTTACCACTCGCTGGTGATCGAACGCGAAAGTTGCCCGGACTGCCTTGAGATCACCGCCTGGACCGACGACGGCGAGATCATGGGGGTGCGTCACAAAACCCTGCCCATCGAGGGCGTACAGTTTCATCCCGAAGCCATCCTGACCGAGCACGGTCATCAGATGCTCGACAATTTCCTGAAAGCCTATGTCTGAACCCCTGATCGACAACCGTTCCCGCCGTGCCTCGATTGCGACGGAAACCCTGAGCATCCTGTCTGCCGGTGGCTACCAAGCCCCGTCGGGCCGCCATGTCGACCTGGCCGATGCCATCGTCACCTGTGTCGAAGGTGCACGTTTTTATGACCCCGACACCCTGACCCAGCTTTGCCATTCCGTCGAAGCGCGCACGGCGCCCTATACCGAGATGCATTGCACCGTCACGGCCGAAACCACGCTGGCGGCTGCCCAGCGCCTGCTTGGCCGGCATAGCCGGGTCGCGGCATTGAATTTCGCCTCGGCCAAGCATCCTGGCGGCGGCTTTCTCGGCGGCAGCCAGGCTCAGGAAGAAAGTCTGGCGCGGGCGTCGGCGCTCTACCCTTCGCTGACTCGCTTCCAGGCGCCGTTCTACGACTTCCACCAGCGCAAGACCCTGCTCTATTCCGACCGCGCCATCGTCAGCCCCGATTGCCCGGTGTTCCGCGACGATAACGACCATCTGCTGGAAACGCCCTACGCCGTCACGTTCATCACCGCTGCCGCGCCCAATGCCGGCGCGATTGCCCAGCACGAAGCGGAATCGCTTTCCGCTGTCCCGACGGCCCTGGCCGGGCGGGCTGCCAAGGTGCTGGCGCTGGCGGCTGATGCCGATATTCCGGCCCTGGTGCTGGGTGCCTGGGGTTGTGGGGTGTTCCGCAACGATCCTTTGCTCGTGGCCAATGTCTTCCGTCAGTTGCTCGCCCCCGGTGCGCCCTACCATGGCCGCTTTGCCAAGGTCTGCTTTGCCATCCATGACCGCAGCAAGGAACGCACGGTGTTCCGGGCGTTTGAAGAGACCTTGACATCTCGTCCTTAATTATTAAAAAACCTTTGTAGCCCGCTTCTCGTATTGCGAAGATTTGTCTTTATACTGTCCAAGCAACTGATAGACCGTTATTGGCATGGAGGCCCGTTCCTGTGATTACCCCGCAAGCCGCTCTCAACCGTCTGATCGACGGCAATGAATTGTTTTACGACGAGATGTTGTCGTTGATGCGCCAGATCATGCGCGGCGAGGTGACGCCGGTGCAGACTGCCGCCATCCTGATCGGCCTGCGGGTCAAGGTGGAAACCGTGTCGGAGATTGCCGCCGCCGCCACCGTGATGCGCGAACTCGCCACCACCGTGGCCGTGACCGACCGGACCCATCTGATCGATACCTGCGGCACCGGCGGCGATGGTGCCCATACCTTCAATATCTCGACCACCGCCGCCTTTGTGGCGGCGGCAGCGGGAGCGCGGGTCGCCAAGCATGGCAATCGCAGCGTGTCGTCGTCCTCGGGCTCGGCCGACGTGCTCGAAGCGCTCGGCGTCAATCTGGCCCTGATGCCAGAACAGGTCGGCCAATGCATCGATGAACTCGGCGTCGGCTTTATGTTCGCGCCCAATCACCACGGCGCCATGAAGCATGTGGCCCCGGTACGGCGTGAACTGGGGGTGCGGACCATCTTCAATATCCTCGGTCCGCTGACCAACCCGGCCGGCGCCGAGCGTCAGGTGATGGGAGTGTTCCATCCCGATCTGGTGGGCATCCAGGCCAGGGTCCTCAAGCAGCTTGGCAGCCGTCATGTACTGATCGTGCACGGTCGCGACGGGCTCGATGAAATCAGCCTGTTCGACAAGACCTTGATTGCCGAATTGAAGGATGGGGTGATCGAGGAATATGAATTCGACCCGCGCGAGCATGGCTTTGCCTTCTGCCAGCCGGACGACCTCAAGGCGTCCGATGCCCAGCAGTCGCGCCAGAAAGTCGAAGCTGTGCTCGATAACCAAGCCGGCCCCTGCCGCGATATCGTGCAACTCAATGCGGGTGCGGCGATCTATGCTGCGGGGCTGGTCCCCACCCTGGCCGACGGTTTCGCCGCCGCCGACCAGGCGCTGGCATCGGGTGCCGCACGACGCAAGCTCGATGCGCTGATCGACAAGACCCAGCACTGGAAGGCGTGAAGCAAAGCGGTCGCGGGACGGAAAGCCTTTACGTCGTCGCGGCCCTGCGGCCAAGCCAGATTCGCTTCCCATATGGCGTCCGGCTGAACAAGCGCCGCGCCCTCTTCTCCTCCACTCCAGGCTGCAACTGCGGCCTGGATCTGGAGGCCGGGCTTAAGGAAAATCGCCAGCCAATATCCTCGCAGGCGAGCCAGCAACGGCTCCGCCGCCTCCAGCAGAGCCGCAACGCTTGTTTGCGGCTTTTTTCATCTATTCCTGCTTCCGAAGCACGGTCTGTCTACTACAGCAATTGGTGAAATCCTTTCCACGGGTAAACCACAGTGCGGTGGAACTGTGTGGTCGCCCTGGTTCCTATGCAACGGGGACGCAAGATCCCCGGCTTTTTTCACCAACCCATAACAATGTCTATGCAACCCAAGCATGTCGCAATTCTGCTGTCGTTGACAGCCTGTTCCCCTTTGCTGGCCCAAGGTCAGCTCGATGCCACCCTGCAAGCGAGACTGCTGAGCGCGGCTCAGCCGGCTGAACATAAGAGGGGGGTCCGCGCGGCGGATAATGAAGTCACCCTTGATCTGCTGGTCCGCTTCAAGGCGCAGGGTCTGGACAATATGCGCGCCTATGGCGCCACGATCGGCTCGGTAGCGGGTGATATCGCTACGGTCAGCCTGCCCTTCAGCCGTCTCGAAGGGCTGGCTGCGCTCGACGGCGTGATGTTCATCGAAGCCTCGCGGCCGCTTAAGTCGCGGCTGACCAGCAGCGTGGCGGCCACCGGGGCCGATCTGCTGCGGCGGCAGGTCGGACAGGACTTTGAGGGAGCCAGCGGCCGCGGCGTGATTTTCGGGGTCTACGACAGCGGAATCGATTTCCGTCATCCCGACTTTCTGCGCCCCGACGGCAGCAGCCGGGTATTACAGTTGTGGGAACTGGACAGTGGCTTGGCGTGCGACCAGGCAACGATCGATCGGGCCATCCGTGAAGGACGCAACTCGACCGCCTGTCCCCATATCGACGATGTGGGCCATGGCAGCCACGTCAGCAGCATCGGTGCAGGCAATGGCGCCGCCAGCGGCAGCCCCGCCACCCACGTCGGGATGGCGCCGGAAGCGGATATCGTGATGGCGGCTGATGGCGGAGAAACGACGGCTCGGCTGATCGATGGGGTAAGCCGGATCAAGCAATACGCCCGCACGCTCGGTCGGCCGGCGGTGGTCAATCTGTCGGTAGGCCATTTCGAAGGGCCGCGCGATGGTACCTCCAACTTTGAACGGGCCTTGTCGGCGCTGGCAGGACGCGGCCTGATCCTGGTGGCCGCCGCCGGCAACGAAGCCAGCCTGCCCTTGCGCGCCCAGGGCAGCATTGCGGCGGGCGAAGTGGTGACGGCCAGCTACCGTCCCGTCGAGACGCCCAGTTCGCGGCTGGAGATGTGGTATCCGGGCGCCAACCGCTATTCGGTACGGCTGCGCGGCTACCATGGCGACACCTTGCGTTGCGAAACCGATTTCGTGGCGGCCGGACAGCAGTTGATCCTCCCAGCCGCCTGCGGGCAGGGCAGCATCGTATCGACCGAGGTCAACCTGAACAATGACGACCGTCAGGTAGTGATCGAGCTGACTGGCCAGCAGATGGACCAGAAACCACGCTGGGAAATCGATCTGCGCGCCGATGCCGCAGCGCCCGGCAGCAGCTTTGCCTGGATCGACACCAAGGAAGGCGGCATGTTCTACGGCCGTTACGGCACGGTGGACGCCAATGGCCAACGCAACGGTTTGACGCTGGAAACCATGGCCGTACCGGCTTCGGCAGCCGAAGTGATCGCCGTGGGGGCCTATAGCGTCAATGCTGCGCCGGCTGATCCTGACGACGCGACCAGCCGTGAACTCGCCGCCGGGGAACTGGCCGACTTCTCGGGCCGTGGTCCGCGTCGCCAGTGCAGCAACACCAGCAAATGCCCGCCGCAGATGAAACCCGAAATTGTCGCGCCGGGCGTGAACATCGACGCAGTGCTGGCCTATGACAGCCAAAACCCGGGCTTCTACCAGCAAGGCAGCGGCACCAGCATGGCTTCGCCCCATGTGGCAGGTGCCGTGGCGCTGCTGCTGCAAAAGAACCCGGATCTGACTCCGGCTGAAGTGCGCAAGGCCTTGTTCTCCACCGCCCGCGCCAACGCGCATACCGGCGTGCTGCCTCGGTTCGACCCGGCAGTTGCGCTGCCGGCGACGGCCAATATCCATTACGGCTACGGTCTGCTCGATGCCGCAGCGGCCTATCGGGCGACTCCCGCCTATCAGCCGATGCGTATTGCCGGCCGGCTGGACGGTAGTGCGCAAGCCCAGTCCTTGACGGCCGAGATTACCCCGCGTCTGGGCGACCGAGGGCGTGAAGTCGCGGTCTTCGTCGGCGTCAGCCTCGCAGGCAGCTGGTATATGCTCGACGGCCCGCGTGGCTGGCAGACACTGCGCTGGCCGCTGAACCCGGCCATGCGACTCAAAGCGACCGAACAGTTCGAGTTGCCGATCTACAGCGGACTCAATACCAGCGGCCTGAGCGGCAGCGAGGTGTGGGTCGGTTACGGTGTTGATATGGAAGCGATGCAAAAAGAAGGACAGTTAGTAAGAATCCATCAGGTCAAATAACGATGGATTCAAGGCAGAAAAATGCATCGATATTAATGATCGATTGCCTTTTGCCTGATAACTAACCTTCCATAGGGAAAGAGGCTGTCACCGACAGCCTCTTTTCATGGTCAAGCCGCTTCGATCTCGCTTTGCTGTTGCAGCGCCCACATCCGGGCATACATGCCGCCCTGCTCGATCAGCTGGCGATGGGTACCGCGCTCGACCACCCGGCCGTGGTCCATGACCAGAATCTGGTCGGCATCGACGATGGTGGAGAGCCGATGCGCGATCACCAGCGTGGTGCGATGTTCGGCGATGGCGGCAAGTTCAGCCTGGATCGACTTCTCGGTCTTGGAATCGAGCGCCGAGGTGGCTTCGTCGAACACCAGGATAGGCGGGTTTTTCAGAATGGTGCGGGCAATCGCCACCCGCTGTTTTTCGCCACCGGACAACTTCAGGCCACGCTCGCCCACTTCGGTCTCCCAACCGTCGGGCAGTCGTTCGATAAAGTCGAGGATATGGGCCGAGCGGGCTGCTTCGACCACTTCCTCGCGGCTCGCGCCCGGGCGGCCGTAGGCGATGTTGTAGTAGATCGTGTCGTTGAACAGCACAGTATCCTGCGGAACGATGCCGATATGGGCGCGCAGGCTTTCCTGGGTGTAGTCGCGCACATCGATGCCGTTGATGCTGAGCCGGCCGCCGCTGACATCGTAGAAACGGAACAGCAGGCGCGACAGCGTCGATTTGCCCGCTCCGGAGCTGCCCACCACGGCGACGGTATGGCCGGCAGGAATGTCGAAATCGACCATATGCAGGATCTGTCGCTTGGCATCGTAGCCAAAGTCCACATTCTCGAAACGGATCGTGGCGGCCTGGGTGGACAGTGCGACGGCACCGGGACGGTCCTGCACCTCTTCATTTTGTTCGAGCAGGCTGAACATCTTTTCCATATCGGTCAGCGCCTGCTTGATCTCGCGGTAGACCATGCCGAGGAAGTTGAGCGGTGCATAGAGCTGGATCAGGAAGGCATTGACCAGAACCAGATCGCCCAGGCTCATCTCGCCACGCGCCACACCATCGGCAGCGAGCCAGACCAGCATCGTCACCCCCAAGGCGATGATCGCCGACTGACCGGTGTTGAGAATCGCCAGGCTGACCTCGTTCTTGATCGAGGCCCGCTCCCATTTACTCAGGCTCTCGTCGTAACGGGCCGATTCGAATTTTTCATTGCTGAAATATTTGACCGTCTCGTAATTGATCAGCGAGTCGACGGCGCGGACATTGGCCTTGGAGTCCAGTTCATTCATCGAGCGGCGGGTCTTGGTGCGCCATTCGGTGACAGTCAGGGTGTAGGCGATATAGGCGACGATGGTCAACAAGGTGACGGCGGTGAAATGCCAGTGGTACTTGCTCATCAGAATCGCTGCCACCAGGCCGATTTCGACCAGGGTCGGCAGGATATTGAACAGCATGAAGTTGAGCAGCGTGGCAATCCCGCGCGTACCGCGCTCGATGTCGCGGGTAACGCCGCCGGTCTGGCGGTTGATATGGAAACGCAGACTCAGACGATGCAGATGCTCGAATACCTGCAAGGCGATCCGACGGATCGCCCCTTGCGATACCTTGGCAAACAGCGCATCACGCAGCTCGCCCAGCGCGGTCGAAGCCAGTCGCAACGCACCATAGGCGGCGATCAGCATGACCGGTACCACCAGCATGGCATCGGCGCTGGCCTGTCCCGAGCGGTCGAGATGGTCAACGACGTCCTTCAGGATCAGCGGTACGCTGACGTTGGCGATCTTGGCCCCCACCAGCAGCGTCAGCGCGCCCAGTACACGGAATTTGTAGCGCCAGAGATAGGGAAACAGGGTACTTAAGGTCCGCCAATCATTGCGCGGTTTCGGGACTGCGGGACTGGACATGGTTGTTCTTCTTCGAGACGCGAATTTCCGTATCATGGCGGCGAACGCCTCGATATCAAGCCTGGGGCGCGCGACAAAGGAGGAAAAAGACATGACTTGGTTACTGCTCGAAGCCGGTATCGCTGGCCTACTGCTGGTGTTTATCGTGTGGTGGACTCTACCCAAGAAGAAAAAAGAACATGACAAAACACCGTCTTGAACAACCAGCCTGATCACGTCCCCTGCCGCAGGCTTATTCGCTGTGCCCTGCCCTGATCATGCCGCGGGTTCGTGATGAAAGGAGTGGCCATCCAGGCCACTCCCGACTCCCCCTTCCGCCGGGCGTCCAGCACACAAGCAGCGTCCGATGGACAAAAGCCTGAGCAACGGCCGCCAAGCCCCATCTCCCCTACCGACTCAAGCCCTTTCAGCGCTTTCTCTGACCAGAGTGGGCCTCACCGCTAGATAGCCAAGCACAATGAAACGGCACTGCCAAGCGCCTCCCCTTCTTGCTGACTGTTCGGGATTCATCTGCAAAATATCCAATATAAATTATGTAAAGTAAAAAACAAAAATAATCCCAGGATCGTAGTTAACTCGCCGCCCCTCTTTTTTGATTATGTTAAGTAGAAATCCCATATAAGCCTGACTACTTCCCCAGGCCAGGAGGACCCAACCATGGATTGATGGCTGCAAGGAAAACGTGTGGTGATTACCAGTGGCAGCCAAGGCATCGGCTACGCCTGTGCCCAGGCCTTTGTCCGTGAAGGTGCCGAAGTTGCGTTGATTGCCCGCGACCCGCAGAGGATGGAAGCAGCCTGTAGCACCCTGCGCGCCAAGGGTGGTCAGGTCATGGGTGTATCGGCCGATCTGAGCGATCCACAAGCCGCCGAGGCCATTGCCTGGATCGAAGACGAGCTGGGATCGCTTGATATTCTGGTCAACAGCGCCGGCGCCACGCGGCGGTACGATCCGGCGATCGCTGGCTCCAGCGTCCCATGCCGTACTTCCCCTATCTGCACGCCCAGGACGCCGTGTTGAAACGGATGCGCCAGCGTGCCGAGCAGTCTTCCACCGGTCGTTGCCAGACCGGCGCCATCGTCAATATCGTCAGGATGGGCGGCAAGGTTGCCAGTGCGGTCCATGGAGCGGGCGGTGCGGCCAATGTTGCCCTGCTGCTGGTGACGGTCGGCCTGGCCAGCCACTACGCCCGAGTCGGCATCCGCATCAATGCGATCAACCCCGCCACCACCCTGACCGGACGGGCCGACGCCGCACTCGAAGTCGACGCCTGCCGCCAAGGCAGCAGCCGCGATGCGGTATTGGCAAGGCTTCTGGCGGAGATTCCCCTCGGGCCTTACGCCGATCCGGCAGAAATCGCCGATATGGCCGTGTTTCTGGCCAGCGAGCGGGCCAGTCATGTGGTGAGTACGGTGATGACGATCGATGGCGGGCGAAGCAGCGTGATCTGATCTGGCGATCCATGCATCCTGCGCCCTCCCCCAAGCTCGGACGCCCTAAGCTCGCTCAGATGTCCACGACCCGATGCTCCGGCATCAGCCCAAGAATTGCGGTCGCCCCCCCACAAACCAACAGGGCACAGACACCCCTCCCCAACAGCGCTCTTCCTCCCTTTTCATTATGTAAATACAGAATATTTTATAACCAACCATGGAAATAGATGGGAAGCAGGCAGTGGTGCTGAGGGGGGCGGGTTTGGGACAGCAAGGAGAGAATAGTCAAAGGGCTGCCGGATATAAACATTCCTTTTTGTCTATATCCAGCACCAAATCTTGCACAGATTTTGCAGGAATATTTATTTTTCTGCTTACTGCTTAGTGGGCACCCAGTTGGTAGCGGCGCACAGCTTGATTGTGCTGTTCCAGGGTTTCGGAGAAGTGGGAAGTGCCGTCACCTTTGGCGACGAAGTAGAGCCATTTACTGCTGGCCGGATTGACGGCTGCCAAGAGGGCCTCGCGGCCGGGCATGGCAATCGGGGTCGGAGTAAGGCCGCTGCGGGTGTAGGTGTTGTAAGGCGTATCGGTTTCCAGATCGACCCGACGCAGATTGCCGTCGAAACGCTCGCCCAGGCCGTAGATCACGCTTGGATCGGTCTGTAGACGCATACCGATCCGCAGCCGATTGACGAAGACCGAGGCAATCATCCCGCGATCGGTGGGCTTACCCGTTTCCTTCTCGATCATCGAAGCCAGGATCAGGGCTTCATAAGGCGTTTTCAGCGGCAGGTCGGCCGCACGGGCTTCCCAGGCCACGGCCAGTTGCTTTTGCATGGCCTGATAGGCCCGGCTCAACACTTTGAGATCGGAACTGCCTTTGGCGAAATGATAGGTATCGGGAAAGAACATCCCTTCAGGCGAGGTTTCGCCGGCACCGATCGCGGCCATCAAGGCCGCATCGTCAAGTGCGGCGGAATCGTGCTTCAGATGCGGATGGCGCGCCAGCGCCGCCCTCACCTGCCGCCAGTTCCAGCCTTCGACCACCATCAGCGTGGCACTCGACACATCACCGTCGCTGAGCTTGTCGAGCAGACCCAGCACGGTCAGCGGCGCGGTGAATTCGTAGCTGCCGGCCTTGATCCGTGAATCCTGGCCGGTGGCGCGGGCGATCCATATCAACAACCAGGGCTGTTCCACCAACCCTTGCGCCGCCAGCTGATTGGCCGCGCCGCGCATCGTGGTGCCGGGTTCGAGGGTAAAGCTGTGCGGCTGCGCACCCAGCGGTAACGGCGTCGAGATATAGCGGTAGACATAAGCGGCCGAGGCCACCAGCACCAGCAGGATCAGCGTCAGCGTGATGGCGGCAAGACGGCCGGCGAGTCCGACAGAGGATTTCGACATGACGGGTAGAACGGCAATCGGAATAGGTTAGGACGGCTTGACCGTCGCGGCAGCTTTCGTTCCCACACCGATCACCTTGGCAAAGAAACGTTCGACCACGCTCTGCTCGCGGGTCCGGAGCATCGGCGGCAGGGCCTGCCAGATCCGCTTGCCGTAGGGTTTCTCGACCAGACGCGGATCGGCGATCATCAACACCCCTTTATCGTGCTCATCGCGGATCAGACGACCGGCCCCCTGTTTCAGGGTGATCGCCGCCCGTGGCAACTGATATTCGATAAAGGCATTGCGGCCGGCTTTGTTGATCTTGTCGACCTTGGCAGACAGCACGGGATCGTCAGGCGGGGCAAACGGCAGCTTATCGATCACCACCAGCTGGAGCTGCTCGCCTTTGACGTCGATGCCTTCCCAAAAGGTCTGACTGGCCACCAGCACGGCATTGGGCAGTTTACGGAAACGGTCGAGCAATTCACTGCGCGAGCCTTCGCCTTGCAATAGCAGCGGGAATTTCAGCCCCAGCGCCGGCAACCGGGCATTGAGCAGATCATAGGCTTCCCGCATCGCCCGCAGACTGGTGAACAGCAGAAAAGCCCGTCCCTGCGACATCTTGAGCAGAGGCAGCGCCGCCTCGACCACGGCAGCCGTGTATTCGCGCGAATTGGGGTCAGGCATGCCTTGCGGCACATAGAGCACCGCCTGGCTCTTGTAGGCAAACGGCGACTCCCAGGCCGCCTGATCGGCCTCCCACAGGCCCATCTCATAGGCGTAGTGGTTGAAGTTGCCATTCATCGCCAAGGTGGCCGAAGTAAAGATCCAGGCACGCTCCTGGTCGATCTGCCGGGCAAACAGCTTGGCGATGTCGAGCGGCGTGACATTGAGCTGATAGCCCTGACTGCCGACTTCGATCCAATGGACGGTCTCGGCACTCTCGGCATCCTGCCAGCGGCGCAGAATGGCCAGCAGCTCGGCGGCGCGACGGCGGCAATTCTCCAGACCTTCCGAGCGCTCGGCCTGGCGGCTCAGCAGATCGGCCAAATGATTCAGCCGGGTGGCCAGCTCATCGAGCGCATCGTGAAAAGCCTCGTTGTCGCTCAGCTGATGTTGCGGCAGACGCAGGGTTTCGGGACCGAACACCAGCCGCAGATCGCGGGTGGTCTTCTCCAGATCGAGTGCCGCCTGGGGCAGATGGATAAAGTCCTTGGCCGATACCAGTGCCTCGGCCCGGGCATCGCGGGCCAGTTCAAGCAACTGGCCCGAGGCCACCGTCTCACCGAAGAAGGCACTCGCCACTTCGGGCAATTGGTGGGCTTCGTCAAAGATCACCGTATTGCAACGCGGCAGCAGCTCACCGGCACCCTCGCCCTTGAGCCACAGATCGGCGAAGAACAGATGATGGTTGACCACCACCACATCGGCTTCGAGCGCCTCACGGCGGGCCTTCATCACAAAGCATTCCTGGTGATAGGGGCAGTCGCCGCCCAGGCAGTTTTCCTTGGTCGAGGTGGCATGGAGCCAGACGGGCGAGGATTCGGGCACTTTATTGCAGCCCGATTTATCGCCATCGCGCGACACCTTGGCGAAACGGGCGATCTCGTGCAGCTGGGTCACCTCTTCCTTGCGGGCGAAGCGGCCATCGGACTGAGCGCGCTCAAGGTGATAGTGACAGACGTAATTGGAGCGACCTTTGAGCAGGGCGGTCGTCACCGGCAGATTGAGCACGGCACGGACCTTGGGCAGATCGCGATGGAACAGTTGGTCTTGCAGCGGCTTGGTCCCGGTCGAAACCACCACCTTGCCGCCTGACAGCAATGCCGGAATCAGATAGGCATAGGTCTTGCCCGTACCGGTGCCCGCCTCCGCAATCAGCGGTTTCTTGCCCTGGATAGCAGCCTCGACCGCCCGGGCCATCTCGATTTGCTGGGGTCGGGGGCGATAACCGGGCTCGGCTTTGGCGAATAAGCCGGTGGCGGAGAAGACGTCGTCTAGGGTCATGCGCAGGGAAGATGCGATCTGTGGGAGGGCAAGCCAGCTATCTTAGCAGGGAGTGGCCCGCTTCGCCGTTATGCAATAAAAATGCCGCCCAAGGGCGGCAGAGATCGAGAAATTGGTGGGCTCAGGCGCGGATATCGACCGCGTTGCCCAGATGGGCGGGATTGCTCGGTTGCGGCAGCGCCTGAAGCAATTGCGCCGCGCTTTGCTGTTGCAGATCGAGTGCCTTGCGCAACATCAGGATCGAAGCGGCACCGGTGGTCTGAGCAGCAGCGGCGTTGCTGGCCGCATTGGCGATTGCGCTGATATTCATGGCGGTACTCCCAGGGAATTGCCGGTTCACTCTAGTCCACTGCGCAGGGGAGCGCCAGCGGACTTTTTCCCCTATCGACGCTTGCCGCCCTTTCTTGAAGCCTTGCTGGAAGATTTACCTCCCTTGACCGCCTTGGCCTTACTGCCGCGCGCGGCAGCCTTGCCGGCCATGGCGCGACCGCGCTTGCTGGTGCGCGCCTCGCGCCGGACGCGCGGCGATTTGCTGCCACGCGCTTGCGGCCGCTTGACCGCAGCAATCGGTTCGGCGGCGGCGGCCGTGTCACCGGGCAGCGGGGCATCGGGCACGGCGGCCGTGCTGGGCAGGACCGTGACCGGTTCGGCCAGCAAGCCCTGGGAATCAACGATACCGTCCTGAGGAACGGCCACTGCCGGTGCTACCAGCACCAGTGCCGTCAGCATCAGACAGAGATGGCGGGCAGTGGCGGTACAGAAGGTGCGAATCGGGCGCATCATATTTCTCCTGCTTTGCAATGACGCGTGAAGTGACGCGGATAAATGAAAGCGGCCGGGGCGGCAGGGGCGGTCCCGGTCCGGAAGCGCGCCATTTTACCGTCATGATGCAGATGAGCCTATCCCGCCTGGCTGGTCGCCCCGGTTTTGCGGCACGGGAAAGCCGCCTATAATCGAGCGCTTCCGCCCTGCCCCGCCATCGATGAACCCGCTCCTAGACCGCTTGCAGCCCTATCCGTTCCAGCGTCTGCGTGCCCTGCTGGCCGACTGCAACGCCCCGACCGGACTTGCCCCGATCGATCTGTCGATCGGCGAACCGAAACACCCGACTCCCGCCTTATTGACCGAGGCGCTGATGTCCGCGCTCGAACGCGGCCTGGCCCAATACCCGGCCACTCAGGGCAGCACTGCCTTGCGTCAGGCGATCTCAGGCTGGCTTGCCCGCCGCTACGGCATTACCCCGCCCGATCCCGAACGCGAGGTATTGCCCGTCAACGGCAGCCGCGAGGCGCTGTTCTCCTTTGTCCAGGCAGTGATCAACCGTCGCACCCCGGACTGCACCCCGCCGCTGGTGCTGTCGCCCAATCCCTTCTACCAGATCTATGAGGGCGCCGCGCTGCTGGCCGGGGCCGAGCCCTACTACCTGAACTGTCTGCCGGAAAACGGTTTCCAGCCCGATTGGGCCGCTGTTCCTGCTGAAGTCTGGCGCCGCACCCAATTGGTGTTCGTCTGTTCACCAGGCAATCCCACCGGTGCGGTGATGGACCTGCCGCAATGGCGCAGCCTGTTCGAGCTGTCCGACCGCTATGGTTTCGTGATTGCCGCCGACGAGTGCTACTCGGAAATCTGGTTCGATGCCCCCCCGCTAGGCGCCCTGGAAGCCGCCCAGCGGCTCGGCCGCGACTATCGCCGTCTGGTGGTGTTCTCCAGCCTGTCAAAGCGCTCCAACGCCCCGGGCCTGCGCTCGGGCTTTGTGGCCGGCGACGCGCAGGTACTTGCGCCATTCCTGCTCTACCGCACCTACCATGGCTCGGCCATGGCGCCGGCAGTGCAGGCCGCCAGTGCGGTGGTGTGGCAGGACGAGCCCCATGTCGAAGTCAACCGTGCGTGCTACCGGGCCAAGTTCGACGCCGTCCTGCCGCTCCTGGCCGGCCCGCTGGCGGTCGAGCGCCCGGCGGCGGCCTTCTATCTATGGGCTGGCGTGCCTGAGCGCTATGCCGGCGATGATCAGGCGTTTGCGCGCGATCTGTTCCGCCACTGCCATATCACCGTGCTGCCGGGCAGCTTTCTGGCGCGCGATGCCCATGGTGGCAATCCAGGCCGTGGCCGCGTGCGGTTGGCACTGGTGGCCCCGCTTGCCGACTGTGTCGAGGCGGCGCGCCGGATAGCCGCCTTCTGCGCCGCAGCTTGATCGATTGTTGAGTTTTTGATTGTTTTTATTGGCGGATCACCACGACCCGCGCCTTTTTCAAGGAAACCTGCCGATGCAACACCCGACCCAGTCCCTGATCGAACAAGCCTTCGAACATCGCAGCGAAATCACCCCGCACACGGTGACGCCGGAGCTGCGCGAGGCCATCGAATACGCCATCGCCCAGCTCGATAGCGGCGCACTGCGCGTGGCGGAGAAACGTGACGGTAGCTGGCAGGTCAATGAATGGCTGAAAAAAGCGGTGCTGCTGTATTTCCGCACCCACGACAACGAAGTGATGGACGGCGGCGGCTTCACCCGCTTCTTCGATAAGGTGCCGTCCAAGTTCCAGGGCTACGGCGAAGCCGACTTCAAGGCTACCGGCGCCCGGGTGGTGCCGCCGGCGCTGGCACGGCGCGGCAGCTTCATCGGCCGCAACGTGGTGCTGATGCCGTCCTATGTCAATATCGGCGCCTATGTCGATGAAGGCACCATGGTGGACACCTGGGTAACGGTCGGCTCGTGCGCCCAGATCGGCAAGAACGTCCATCTGTCGGGCGGCGTCGGGATCGGTGGCGTGCTTGAACCGCTGCAAGCGAGCCCCACCATCATCGAAGACGACTGCTTTATCGGCGCCCGCTCCGAGATTGTCGAAGGCGTGGTGGTCGAACAGGGTTCGGTGATTTCGATGGGCGTCTATATCAGCCAGTCGACCCGGATCTACGACCGCGAAACCGGTGAAATCCTCTATGGCCGCGTGCCGGCAGGTTCGGTGGTGGTGTCAGGCAGCCTGCCCGCTGCCGATGGCAGCCACAGCCTTTATGCCGCGATTATCGTGAAAAAGGTCGATGCCAAGACCCGTGCCAAGGTCGGCATCAATGAGTTGCTGCGCGGGGTCTGAGCGGATCGCGCATCCAGCAACGCATTTGTCATAAACGTTCGGCGATCTCGGTATTGGCGTGCTAATATCGATGAGATCGCCGGGCTTCCCGACTCAAGTCTCCAATGTCCTGCTCCTCTGTCGAACTACAGCAGAAATGCACCGCCCTTACCGCCACCTGGGACGGTTACTGTTCGACCCCCACCTTTGAAAACTTTGTGGAATTCGCGGTAACGCTCAACAGCTTTGCCGAATTCCTGATCGCCCGCGGCCTCTCGGGTTTGCACCATCTGGGCCGCGATCTCGAACAGGTGGCACTGGCGCTGTTCGGTGACGAGCGCAGCCACCCGATCAAGCCCGAAACCATGGCTGAGCTGGACCAGAAGCTCAAAGGTCTGGTCGAACGGGTCAGCGACTATATCGCCGCCAACAGCCGTCCGCGCGAAGAGCGCCGGATCAGCACCAGCCCGCTGGCCGCCCCGAGCGATCTGCAACCGGTACGCCAGCTCTGGCTGGTATCGCAGAATGAAGAAAGCTGGCGCGACCTGATCGCCCAGCTCGGCTATTTCGGTATCGAAGTCGATATCTTCCGCTGGGACGCGGTCCCGGCCGAATCCCCTTCCGTTCCCTTACTGCTGCTCGATGTGGCGGGCCTGCTCACCAGCGAGTGGAGCGCCCGGATCCGCACCCTGCGCGCCCGTTTCGACGCCAGCAATCTGCTGGCGCTCACCGTCCAGACCGATTTCCTGAGTCTACAGACCGCGCTCGCGGCCGGCTGCGACTACTGCTTCCCGCGCGGCACCTCGCTGCCCACCATCGTGGCCAAGGTGCTCGAACTCAACGATAGCGAGGAGCAGGAGGAATATCGGGTACTGGTGGTCGAAGATTCGATCACCGCCATCAAGCTGATCCAGCGCACGCTGGAGGAAAACGGCATCCAGAGCTCGGCCGTCTCCAACCCGCGCGAAGTGCTCGACGCCTTGAAGCGCTACAACCCCGATCTGATCCTGATGGACATGCATATGCCCAACTGCACCGGGGTCGAAGCGGCACGGGTGATCCGGCAGCATCCGCAGTTCCTGTCGATTCCCATCGTCTATCTGTCGGGCGAGACCGATGTCGGCATGCAGATCGATGCGCTGCGGCTCGGTGGCGACCATTTCCTGACCAAACCGGTCAACCCGGTCTGGCTCAACGCCATCGTCAAGACCAAGATCGAACGTTATCGCGCCCTGCGCCGCTCGATGTTCCATGACAGCCTGACCGGCCTGCTTAACCACACCAGCACCAAACGGGTGCTCGACCAGGCCGTCAGTGCGGCCGCGAGCGACAACGGCGTGCTGAGCGTGGCGATGATCGATATCGACCATTTCAAGAAGGTCAACGATACCTATGGCCATCCGGTCGGCGATCAGATCATCCGCAGCCTGGCCTGGCTGCTCAAACAGCGCTTGCGCAAAACCGATATCGTCGGCCGCTATGGCGGCGAGGAATTTCTGGTCGGGCTGCCCGGCACCGCCGCCGACCATGCTTTCGAAGTACTCGACCGCATCCGGCGCGACTTCTCGCAGATCAAGCACCCCTTCAACGAGACCTGGTTCAACACCACCTTCTCCAGCGGCATCGCCAGCTTCCCGGCCATCGAGAGCAGCGAAGGACTGGTCAAATTCGCCGACGAGGCCCTCTATCAGGCCAAACGCGGCGGCCGCAACCGGGTGATGCTGCCCAAGCGCAATCATTGATGATCCGATACAAATAATCGGAAAAACCTCTGCAAGATCTGGATTGCCATTTATCCATAAATAAATATTCTTTAGAGCCGGTCGCCTTAGTTCCGGCTTCCTCCCTCTTTACCCGGATCACCTCCATGCTGTCTGCGCAAGCCGCCCTCTATCTCCCCGTCGCCGACCCCGATCTGCGCCAACTGTTTCCGCAGATCGATCGTGCTGCCGACGGCTGTTGGATACTGCCGCTCGAAGGCGATGTACTGCGCCTCGCTCCCCTGCCGCGCGCCGCCGTCCCTGCCCATCTGATCGACCGTCAGAACTGGGCCGGCACCCAGCCGGGCGAGGCCGGCGCCCGCGCCCAGGCCATCGAGTGGCTGCGCCGCTGCCAGACGGTGCTGATTCTCCAGATCGACACTGACGACCCGGAGCGGGCTGAACAGAATCTCGATATCTGGGAAAGCGCTTTCGACCTGGCCCGGCAGTTCGATGGCCTGCTGTTGAGCCATGACTCGCTCTGGCAGCCCGATCGCGAGCTGTTGGTGGGGGCCTTGTGTGTGGATGATCTGGACGAGGATTTCCAGCTCCATCCCCCCACGGCCGGGCGGGTGGCACAGCGGGCGCTGGTGATGTCGGCTTTGGTGTGCCGGGCCTTTCTTGAGCGGGAAGCCGATGAGCCAGGCAGTGCGGCGACCGTGGCGCAACTGTTGCCGTGGCTGGAACGCCTGGGCATCGCGGACGAGCTGGAGCCGCAAGAGCGGGCTTTGCTGGAGACGCCGCTTGGTGAATTGAGCCAGGAAGATCAGGTCAACGGCACCTGGCAAGTGGAAGGACTCGCGGTGCTGGCCTGGGCGCTCGGTCGTCATCCGCTGCCCGATTACCAGTCGATAGTGCAGCCCAACGCGGTTGTGGAGAGCCTCGACTTTCTGGCGCCGGCCCCCATGCTGCTGAGTGCGCCGACACTGCGGCCGGCAGAAGCGCTGCTCGAACTTGGCGAGACGCTGTTTGCGCTGCACTGGCGACTACAGCAGTACCGGCTTGAGCCGGAAGCCATGAACTGGCGTGAGTTCGCCGACACCGCCTGGTTCGGCCCGCTGAAAATCGACAGTCTGCGGCTGGTCGATAACGATTTGTCGATCGACGGCCGCGCCATCGATCAGGCGGACGACGCCGCACGGCAGGCTTGCCACAGCATTACGCTGGAGCGTCATCGGGCGATCAACTGGCTGTTGGGCCATGGCGCGGTGTATTCGGAGGTGGAGACCAATACCTGATCGGTCCGGACTTGAGGCCGGCTCCTGCCCGGACAGCAAAGCAAAACCGGCCGCAGAAACGGCCGGTTTTTGTTTTCGCCGCAGCGAAGTTGGGGATTACTTCTTGAAGAACGCCTGTTCCTGCGCCTTGTATTCAGGCGACTCGCGCACCGCCGCCACGGCGGCCCACAAGTCTTCGCTGGCCTTGGGATACTTGGCGTGGAAGGGCTTGGCCAGCATCAGGTAATAGGGTTTTTCCACCAGGGGCGGCGACACCTTTTCGATATTGGCGAACTCGGGATTGCCCTTGAGCGAGTTGTCGGCTTCAACGGTCAGCAGTGCCACGCCCTGAACCCGCCCGCCGGCCAGTTTCTTCAGATTGTCATCGGCGGCCTTGGCGCCTTCGTCGAGGTTGGCGCCGGCGGCCTTGAGCTGGTCAATGATCGAATAGCCCGACTGCACGCCGATCTTGCCGCTGAGATTGCTGAATTTGCTGCCATCCCAACCAAGATTGCTGCCCTTGGTCCGATAGAGGCTGTAGCTGTCGAACATCATGCGGCGTGCCGGATCGTGTTTGCCGTCCTTCATCGGGTAGGCGGCGTAGACGGCGCGGTCATCCTTGTAACTGGCGGCGAAAGCGCCATCCATGGTCCCGGCCTGCAATTCGGACAGGCAGCGCTTCCAGGGCAGACCGACCAATTCCAACTTCAAACCGGTCTTTTTGGCAACGGCTTCCAGATGCAGGATATTGAGGCCCTTGCCGCTTTTGAGAATCCAGGGATAGACGTCTTCGTTCTCGTAACACAGCTTGATCGAGGCCGGCTTGTCTTCGGCCCAGGCTGCGACCGGGGCCGTCGCAGCCAGTGCCAGCAGGATCCAACAGGGTTTCATCAGAAATCTCCATGGTGATGCGGTGAAGGCCCGCTACCTAAGGAGTGTAGACAATTGTCGCGCCGCTGCTTTGATTTGCGACAGCCCTGTGCAAGTAAACCCTGGATTTCTCAAAAGAAACCGCACGGCCAAGACTCGAGGATTTGTTATCAGTCGAGTTTGTCGAGCAACTCGACGGTGTCGCCTAGCCGGATCATCCCCAGCCGTCTCGCCACCAGATTGACCCCGAAGCAGACACCATCATCGGCACGGCGATAATCGTTCAGGGTCGCCAGCGGCTGGCGCTGCGGATCGGGTTCGGCCAGATCGGGGTCGACCGTGGTGAACAGGCAGCGGCTGCAACGGTGGGTCTGCTCGAATACCGCCTCGCCGATCCGCAGATAACGCCAGCCGTCTTCGATATAGGGCGTCTCGGTCTGTACCAGCAGATTGGTGCGGAAATTGCGGATCGAGACCGGTTTGGCCAGCCGGCTATTGAGATCGTCGAGCGAGGCCGAGCCGATCAGCAATAGCGGCGCGCCATCGGCAAAACTGACGGGCAATTCCGGCGCCCGTTTGACCCGCCGGGTGGTCTGCTGGTCGGTGTAGACCAGACGGCAGGACAGACCCAGGAATTCCGAGAACCAGAAATCGGCCTCGTCATCGCCCACCTGGGCGGCAAAGTTGCTGCTCCATACCGTCACGGGCATCGAATCCGTCAGCCGGCCTGGCGCCATCTGTAGCGGCTCCATTCCCGGGGCACGGAATACCACCGCCTCATCACTCATCTCGACTTCGATCAGCACCAGCCTGGGGTGGGCACGGCCGGTCAGGAAACTGCCCTGTTCGTCCACCAGCATCCAGCGCCGATCATGACGCAGCCCCATCGCCTCGACCTCGGCCATGGTCAGCGAATTGCCACGGCACGACTTGAGTGGATAAACAAAAATCTCGGAAAGATGCATGCCCGGCCCCACGATCAAAAAAGAGGCCACGCTAACAAACGGGTTGGGCTTCGGCAAGCGCTGAGGCGGTCAGCGCGCCCAGACGCCGCCGGTAGTCGACCATCGCCGCCGCCAGCCCCACTTCGTCGATGCGATCGACACCGAAAATGGCGTAGCTCGGTTCAAGCTGCATATCGCAATAGCGAAAGGTATGGCTGATCGGCAGCAGCAATTCATCGAGACTGGCCCCGGCCCGGCCTTCGGCCCGGAAATCCGCTTCAGGGCTGCCCACACTCACCGCCAGCAATAAAGGTTTGCCACGCAGACCCCGTGCCTCGCGGCCATAGGCAAAGCCATACGTCAGCACCACATCGAGCCATTCCTTGAGCAGCGCCGGCGCCGCGTACCAATAGAGCGGGAATTGCAGCACCAGCGCCGAGGCTTCGGCCATGCGGGCCTGCTCAGCCGCGCAATCGATGCGGAAATCGGGATAGCAGGCATACAGATCATGTACCGGCAACCCGGCCTGTCGGGCCACCTCGGCCATGGCGAGATTGATGCGCGACTCGCCGTTCAGGGACGGATGGGCAACCACTACCAGCGGTTTGGACATAAAAGTTTATTCCCGAGTAATTTTGTCGGGTATTTTACCTATTTCTCTGGTGCTTACAACACCGTTACACGCAGGGTTTTTCCTATACTGCCCGGCACGGCCGTTCTAGAATCGAAGGCTTTTTCCTTGTTGCACCCCTTCATGTCCGCCTCACGTTACGCTTTCCCGGCCCTGCTTCTCGGGGCTGCCTGTATCGGCTTTGCCGGCATTTTCGTCCGCGTCAGCGAGGTTGGCCCCGCCGCTACCGGTTTCTGGCGGATGGCGTTGGCGCTGCCTTTTTTGTGGCTACTGAGCGCTCGTACCAGCCCGGCCGTCCGTCCGGGCCAAAGTCGGCTTGGCGCATCGCTCCTGCTTGGCGCTTTTTTTGCCGCCGATCTGGCGGTATGGCATCACTCCCTGCATATCACCACGGTGGCCAATGCCACCCTGCTTGCCAACTGCGTACCGGTGTTCTTTGTGCCGCTGCTTGGCTGGCTGATCTGGCGCGACAAGATAGAGCGGGCCTTCGTGCCCAGTTTTCTGATCACCTTGCTGGGTGTCGCGCTGCTCACGGGCGAAAACGTCACCCTGTCGCCCGAGCGCTTTCGGGGCGACCTGCTGGCCACGGTCGCAGCCGCGTTCTATTGCGCTTATCTATTGCTGATGAAAAGCGTGCGGCGCGAAGTCGATGTCGCACGCTTGATGGCAGTGAGCGGGGTGGGCGCGGCTGTGGTATTGCTGGCGGTGGCCCTGATGAGCGGCGAGAAGCTGGTGCCTGCCTCGCTGCACGGCTGGGCCACGCTGGCGGGGCTGGCGATCGTGACCCAGGTGCTGGGCCAGACCTTGATTGCCTATGGCCTGGGCCATCTGCCGGCCCATCTGTCGGCGCTGTGTCTGATGTTCCAGCCCATCGTCTCGGCGCTGGCGGCCTGGGCCTTGTTTGGCGAGCAGATTTCGCCGCTTCAGTTTGCCGGCGCCGCCGTGATTGTGGCCGGAGTATGGATGGCAAAACGCCATTAGACAGCCAGATCAACAGAATATATTTATAAATAAACAAAACCAGCTACCTCCCTTGAAATCGGTATGCTGGTTTTTTTATTAATCTCCACATCCCCAAGCTCTTCCCTACCTCCCACCAATAAAAACGACAGACGGTCAACACCACGACATCGGATTTGCATTGCTGGCTCGACTGGATTTCCCGCTCAGCGGCAACTAGTAATCAACGCATCGGTCAAGCCGGCCCCAGGAGGCCCGATGAGCCAGCGTCAGGACCCATCCCTCACCGCTTCGCCGCGTTTGATCGCCATTGGCGCCTCGACAGGGGGACCGCCCGTGCTCAGGACCATCCTGGCGCAGATGCCGCCGACGCTGCGAGCGCCTGTCGTGATCGTGCAACATATGGCGCCCCGTCTTGATCGCAGCTTTGTGAACTGGCTTGGTCAGGCAACTGGCTTTCCGGTCGAAGCAGCAACGCAGGGCACACCGCTTCGGCCCGGACGGGCCTATCTGGCGCCGGCCGGCCAGCAGTTGGGGATAGGGGAATATGGCGTACTGAACCTGGAAGTCGCGCCTGCCGAGCATGGTGCCTGCCCCTCGGTCGATTATCTGTTTCGCTCGGTGGCCCACCGCTATGGTCGTCACGCCATCGGCGTGCTGCTGACCGGGATGGGCGAGGATGGCGCCGGCGAGTTATTGACCATGCGCCGGGCCGGTGCCGTGACGGTGGCGCAGGATGAAGCGAGTGCCACGGTGTTCGGCATGCCGGGCGCGGCGATCCGGCTCGATGCCGCCCAATATATTCTGCCGCCACAAGCGATTGCCGACCTGTTGCGGCGGCTGGCAGGCTGATGGCCAAAAATTCAAATATTCAGCAAAAACATTACAAGCAATAGAGCCATAAAAATAAGAAAACAAATTTTTCACCCAAAACGATCATTTGTTCTCAGCATAATGACCGCGCCCGGACAAGCGGCGCGGAAGGAGGCCGCATGATGGAACTGTTGGAGCCAAGCTCCCCCGTCCGCATCCTGATCGCCGAAGACAGCCCGGCCCAGGCCGAACAGTTGAGATATCTGCTTGAATCGCAGCATTTCTCGGTACTGATGGCCGGCAATGGCCGGATCGCCCTTGAAACAGCCAGCCGGCAGCGCCCCAATATCATCATTACCGATGTGGTGATGCCCGAGATGGATGGCTATGAGCTATGCGCCGCGATCAAGGCTGACCCGGCGCTGCGTGATATTCCAGTCGTGATCGTCACGGCACTGAGCAACTGGGACGATATGACCCGCAGCCTCGAATGCGGCGCCGACAATTTTCTCCGCAAGCCCTACGACCCACAGATACTGGTGTCGCGGCTCAACCATATTCTGATGAATCAGGAACTGCGCCGCCGCCGGCCGGCCCAGTCGGTCGAAGCGGAGATTCCGCTGCTGCTCGATGGCAAGACCCATCTGATCAATACCCAGCGTGAGCAGATGGTCGATCTGCTGGTTTCCACTTATCAGGAAACCCTGCGCATGAACGAGGAACTGCAAGCGCGGCAGCGTGAGATCAGCCATGCCAATCAGGTGCTGCGCAGCCTCAACCGTATCGTCGACACCCTGCTCGACGCCGACACCGCCGCCGAGATCGGCCGCCGGGCATTGGCCGGTCTGGTCTCGCTGCCCGCTTTCGCCGGTGGCTGGATAGACTGGTACGACGAGCCACTGCCCACCCAGGCCGCCGGCAGCGTCAACGCCGAGCAGGTGGCCGAGCACGGCGCCAGCGGCTGCCAGCCGTCCGGCTCGCCCGGGGTCAAGCCCTGCCCGACCCTGGGCGGCGAACCGCATGCCAGTGCCTCACTGCGCGTCGATCAATTGAACGTCGGTGCCATCCATGTGGTGCCTGCCCATGGCGTGCGTTTTGGGGAAGCGGAGCTGAAGATCCTCGGCACCATCGCCAGCCAGATCAGCATCGCCCTGGCCCGGGTCCGGCTGCTCGCCAGCCTCAAGCAACGCGCGGTACAACTCGAGAGTGCCAACCGCGAGCTGGAGAGTTTCAGCTATTCGGTCTCGCACGACCTGCGCTCGCCGCTGCGTGCCATCGACGGCTTCTCGAGGCTATTGCAGACCAAGGAGAGCAACAGCCTGAGCAGCGAGGGCTTGCGCCTGCTCAATGTGATCCGCGACAGCACCAGCCGGATGAACCAGCTGATCAACGATCTGCTGGCCTTTTCCCATCTCAATACCGCCAAGCTCGCCACCGTGGAATTCGATATAACGGCGCAGGTCCGCAATGTTTTCGAGGAAGTACGCGGCGAGTGCGAAGGCAAACCGGTGGATTTCTCGCTCAGACCTCTACCGCCCGCCTTTGGCGATCGCTCCTTGCTGCGCCAGGTGTGGACCAATCTGCTGTCCAACGCCATCAAATATTCAGGCCAGCGCGAGCGGATCGAGATCGAAGTCAGCGGCATCGACAGCGGAATCGAAACCATCTACGCCGTGGCCGACCACGGCGCCGGCTTCAACATGGCCTACTACGACAAGCTGTTCGGGGTCTTCCAGCGTCTCCATAGCGACCAGCAGTTCCAGGGCACCGGCATTGGTCTCGCTAACGTCAAACGGATCGTCAGCCGCCATGGCGGCCGGGTATGGGCCGATGGGCGACCCGGTGAAGGGGCGACTTTTTATTTCTCGCTGCCCAAAGGCAATGTCGCCAAGTCAGTCTGAGCGTTTGGACGCGCGTCAAACCTGACCCCGGACAGCCCGAAAAAGCCCGGTGTTCAGCCTGTCCACCGTCTTGGATGATTACTACCCTGCCGCCATCGGTCTTCCGGCAATAAAAAACCCGCTGGATCGCTCCAGCGGGTTTCAATCGGATCAGCGTCTAGCGCGCTGGACTCAGACCGACACCTTGTCGGCGACGTCCTGGTAATCCTTGATTTCATTGAAGTTCATATAGCGGTAAACCTCGGCGCCCTTCTCATTGATGATGCCGATATTGGCCGCGTACTCCTCAAACGACGGGATCTTGCCGAGCTTGGAGCAGATTGCCGCCAGTTCGGCCGAGCCCAGGAACACATTGGTGTTCTTGCCCAGACGGTTGGGGAAGTTACGGGTCGAGGTAGACATCACGGTAGCGCCTTCGCGCACCTGGGCCTGGTTACCCATGCAGAGCGAGCAGCCGGGCATTTCCATCCGGGCGCCGGCACGGCCGAGGATGCCGTAATAGCCTTCTTCGGTCAGTTGCTGGGCGTCCATCTTGGTCGGCGGAGCCACCCACAGGCGCACCGGAATATCGGCCTTGCCTTCGAGCAGTTTGCCGGCGGCGCGGAAGTGGCCGATGTTGGTCATGCACGAACCGATAAACACTTCATCGATCTTGGTCCCGGCCACTTCGCTCAGCGTCTTCACATCGTCCGGATCGTTCGGGCAGGCGACGATCGGCTCCTTGACGTCGGCCAGATCGATCTCGATCACGGCGGCGTATTCGGCGTCGGCGTCAGGCGACAGCAGCTTCGGATCGGCAATCCAGGCTTCCATCGACTTGATGCGGCGCTCCAGGGTGCGGGCGTCTTCGTAGCCGTTGGCGATCATCCATTTCATCAGGGTGATGTTGGACTGCATGTACTCGATGATCGGCGCTTGATCGAGATGCACGGTACAGCCGGCAGCCGAGCGCTCGGCCGAGGCGTCGGACAGTTCGAACGCCTGCTCGACCTTGAGGTTGGGCAGACCTTCGATTTCCAGGATGCGGCCCGAGAAGATGTTCTTCTTGCCTTGCTTGGCCACGGTCAGCAGACCTTGCTTGATCGCATAGAGCGGAATGGCGTTGACCAGGTCGCGCAGGGTCACGCCCGGCTGCATTTCGCCCTTGAAGCGCACCAGCACCGATTCCGGCATATCGAGCGGCATCACGCCGGTCGCTGCGGCAAAGGCCACCAGTCCCGAACCTGCCGGGAACGAGATGCCGATCGGGAAACGGGTATGCGAATCGCCGCCGGTGCCGACGGTGTCGGGCATCAGCAGACGGTTGAGCCAGCTGTGGATCACGCCGTCGCCCGGACGCAGCGCCACGCCGCCACGGGTCGAGATGAAGTTCGGCAGTTCCTTGTGCATGCGCACATCGACCGGCTTCGGATAGGCGGCGGTATGGCAGAACGACTGCATCACCAGATCGGCCGAGAAGCCGAGGCAGGCCAGATCCTTCAGTTCGTCGCGGGTCATCGGGCCGGTGGTGTCCTGCGAACCCACGGTGGTCATGCGCGGCTCGCAATAGGTGCCCGGACGCACGCCCTGGCCTTCAGGCAGACCGCAGGCGCGGCCGACCATCTTCTGGGCCAGCGAGAAGCCCTTGCCCGAATCGACCGGCGACTTGGGCAGGCGGAATTCGGTCGATGCCGGCAGCTTCAACGCTTCGCGGGCCTTGGCAGTCAGGCCACGGCCGATGATCAGGTTGATCCGGCCGCCGGCGCGCACTTCGTCGAGCAGCACCTCGGACTTGAGCGAGAACTGGGCGATGGTCTCGCCGTTTTTCTCGACCCGGCCTTCATAGGGGAAGATATCGACCACATCGCCCATCTCCATCTTGGAGACATCGACTTCGATCGGCAGCGCGCCCGAGTCTTCCTGGGTATTGAAGAAGATCGGCGCAATCTTGCTGCCCAGACAGACACCGCCAAAGCGCTTGTTGGGCACGAAGGGGATGTCCTCGCCGGTATGCCAGATCACCGAGTTGGTGGCCGACTTGCGGCTCGAGCCGGTGCCGACCACATCGCCGACGTAGGCGACCAGATGGCCCTTCTTCTTCAGTTCATCGATCAGCTTGAGCGGACCGACCTTGCCCGAATCGTCGGGCACGATGCCTTCGCGCGGGTTCTTCAGCATCGCCAGCGCATGGAGCGGAATATCGGGGCGGCTCCAGGCATCGGGAGCGGGTGACAGGTCGTCGGTATTGGTTTCGCCGCCAACCTTGAACACGGTGACGGTGATCTGCTTGGGGACTTCGGGGCGGCTGGTGAACCACTCGGCATCGGCCCAGGACTTGAGCACGGCCTGGGCATTGGCGTTGCCGGCCTCGGCCTTGACCTGGATATCGTGGAAGTAATCAAACACCAGCAGGGTCTTCTTCAGGCCAGCGGCGGCGATCTGGCCGACTTCGGCGTCGTCGAGCAGGTCGATCAGCGGCTTGACGTTGTAGCCGCCCACCATGGTGCCGAGCAGCTCGGTGGCCTGGGCGCGCGACAGCAGCGGGCTGGTGACGCTGCGCTCTGCCAGGGCAGCCAGGAAGGACGCCTTGACCTTGGCGGCATCGTCAACGCCCGGCGGCACGCGGTGGGTGATCAGTTCAACCAGGAAGGCTTCTTCGCCAGCAGGCGGGGTCTTCAGCAGCTCGACCAGATCGGCGACCTGCTGGGCGTTGAGCGGAAGCGGCGGAATGCCGAGGGCGGCGCGTTCGGCGACGTGCTGGCGGTAGGCTTCTAGCATGGCGATAACCTTTGCTTGCGGATACGGGATAATCATCGGGACGGGCAAAGCCCGCGCTTGGGTCGACGCTGCGGGAAACGCATTCCCGGTCGCCGACGCCATTTTTAAAAGTGGCCGAAGCGTACTTGTAACGGTTACAAGATACAAACGAGTATTTGCCACACAGACTGTGAGGTAAACTCACACCATGAGTGGCCCCCTTCCTCCCCTGAACTCGCTGCGTGCCTTTGAAGCGGCGGCACGTCTACAGAGCTTTTCGGCGGCAGCCGACGAGCTGTTCGTCACCCATGGCGCTGTGAGCAAACAGATAAAACAGCTCGAAGCCTGGCTCGGTGTACGACTGTTCGAGCGCAGCGGCGGTCGGGTACGGCTGACCGAGGTGGGCTGGCGCTATCTGGTTCAAGTGCAGGATGGTCTAGATATCATCGCCAATGCCACGGCCCAGATCATGCAACCTGACCAACGGCGCCGTCTGGTGGTCAATTCGACCCCGACGCTCGCCATGCACTGGCTGCTGCCGCAGCTCGACGATTTCCGCCAGCAGCGGCCCGATGTGGAGCTGCGGCTGACCACGTCAGACCGCGACATCAGCCGGCTCGACGCCCCGTTCGATGTGGCGATCCGCCGCGGTCCGGCCGACTGGCCCGGCCATGTGGGCAAGCCGTTTCTGGCCGAATCGGAACTGCCGCTGTGCAGCCCGGCGCTGCTGGGGCGGCTGCCGATCGATTCGCCGGCCGACCTGGCCCGCCACACCCTGCTCTACGCCGACACCAGGCCGACTGCCTGGCAGCGCTGGCTGACGCTCGCCGGCGTCCCCGACCTCAAGCCGGCCGCCAGCCAGCAGTTCGATCATTTCTATCTGGCCCTGCAAGCGGCGATCGATGGACTTGGCGTCACACTGGGCCCCTTGCCCATGCTGCGGCCCAAGCTCGACGCCGGTCTGCTGGTGGCGCCACTTGCCGGACCGCTGGTCAGCGTGCGTGGTTATTGCTGGATCGTGCCGCGCACCGTATTGGCCGACAGCGCGGCGATGGCCTTCTGCCAATGGCTGGAACAACGGGCGGCCGCGCTCGAACGGCCGGTCTAAGGCTTGCTGCTTGCATCCCTCGCCCCATGGTCGAAGATAAGGGACAAAGAACCGCTGCACCGCAACACCGTCATATCCACTGGTCGGCCCCTGCATCTGCCGTGCATCACAACAATCACACGACACACGTCCTACCCGAAGGAGTCCGCTTATGTCGCACCTAGAACAGACCTTGCAAACCTTGTCACTGCCCTCGGGCCGCAGCCTGAAATACTACAGCCTGCCGGCACTCGAAGCCGCGGGTATCGGCCCGGTGTCGAAGCTGCCGGTGTCGATCCGTATCGTGCTGGAAGCGGTACTGCGCAATTGCGACGGCAAGAAAGTGACGGAGGCCCATGTACGCCAGTTGGCCAATTGGCAACCCGAGGCCGCGCGTACCGACGAGATTCCCTTTGTGGTGGCCCGGGTGGTCCTCCAGGATTTCACCGGCGTCCCGCTGCTGGCCGACCTGGCTGCCATGCGCAATGTGGCGCGTGATCTCAACAAGAATCCCAAGACCATCGAGCCGCTGGTGCCGGTCGATCTGGTGGTGGACCACTCGGTCCAGGTCGATTTCTACGGCAGCCAGGATGCCCTGCGTCGCAATATGGAACTCGAATTCCAGCGTAACGGCGAGCGCTACCAGTTCATGAAATGGGGCATGCAGGCCTTCGACACCTTCAAGGTGGTGCCACCCGGCATCGGTATCGTCCATCAGGTCAATCTGGAATATCTGTTCCGTGGCGTACAGATTCGCGGCGACCTGGCCTTCCCCGACACGCTGGTCGGGACCGACAGCCATACCACCATGATCAATGGGGTGGGCGTGGTCGGCTGGGGCGTCGGAGGGATCGAAGCCGAAGCGGGCATGCTGGGTCAGCCGGTCTATTTCCTTACGCCCGATGTGGTCGGGGTCGAATTGCGGGGCCGGCTGCGCGAAGGGATTACCGCCACCGATCTGGTGCTCGCTGTCACCCAGATGCTGCGCAAAGAGAAAGTGGTGGGCAAGTTCGTCGAATTCTTCGGCCAGGGCAGCGCCAGCCTGTCGGTGGTCGACCGCGCCACGATTGCCAATATGGCGCCCGAATATGGCGCCACCATGGGCTTCTTCCCGGTGGACGACCGCACGGTCGACTATATGCGCGGCACCGGCCGCAGCGAAGCCGAAATCGAGGCGTTCGAGCACTACTTCAAAGTCCAGGGCCTGTTCGGCATGCCTGCCGCCGGCGATATCGCCTACAGCAAGACCCTGGTGCTCGATCTGGACAGCATCGTGCCAAGCCTGGCCGGTCCGAAACGGCCGCAGGACCGGATCGAGCTCAACCGGATGAAGGAAGCCTTCGAGGCCGGCTTCAGCAAGCCGGTCGCCGAGAATGGCTTCAACAAACCGGCCGAGCAACTGACCCAGCGCCATCACACCCATCTGAGCGGAGTCGATCTGGGTCATGGCGATGTGCTGATTGCCGCGATCACCTCGTGCACCAATACCTCGAATCCGGGCGTGATGCTGGCAGCCGGGGTCCTGGCCAAGAAAGCGGTGGAAAAGGGCCTCAAGGTCAAACCGCATATCAAGACCTCGCTCGGCCCCGGTTCGCGCGTGGTGGCCGACTATCTGATGCGCTCAGGCTTGCAACCCTATCTCGACCAGCTGGGCTTCAACGTCGCCGCCTTTGGCTGCACCACCTGTATCGGCAACGCCGGCGACCTGGCGCCCGAACTCAACGAGGCCATCGTTCAGCATGATGTGGTGGCGGCAGCCGTGCTCAGCGGCAACCGCAACTTCGAGGCCCGTATCCACCCCAATATCCGCGCCAACTATCTGGCCTCGCCGCCACTGGTGGTGGCGTTTGCACTGGCCGGTCGGGTCAATATCGATCTCGATACCGAGCCGCTTGGCCACGACCAGGATGGCCAGCCGGTCTATCTGCGCGATATCTGGCCGACTTCCGAGGAAGTGGCCGCCGGGATGAAATACGCGCTCGATCCCGAGACCTTCCGCCGCCTCTATGGCGACTTCACCAGCGAACACGATCTGTGGAACGCCATCCCGGCGCCCGAAGGTCAGGTCTATACCTGGCCCGAATCGACCTATATCGCCCGCCCGCCGTTCTTCGACGGCTTCTCGATGCAGCCCAAGCCCGTCAACCCGATCCAGCATGCACGCGCATTGCTGATCCTGGGCGATTCGGTCACCACCGACCATATCTCGCCGGCCGGCTCGTTCAAGGAGACCACGCCGGCCGGGCTTTATCTGCTGTCCAAAGGCGTGCAGAAGCCCGACTTCAACAGCTACGGCTCGCGGCGCGGCAATCATGAGGTGATGATCCGTGGCACCTTCGCCAATGTGCGGGTGAAGAACCTGATGCTGCCGCCCAAGGAAGACGGCAGCCGCATCGAAGGTGGCTTTACCCTGCTCGACGGCCGGCAGACCACGGTCTACGAAGCGGCAATGGAATACCTGCGCCGTGGCACCCCGACCATCGTGTTCGCCGGCGAGGAATACGGGACCGGTTCGAGCCGCGACTGGGCGGCCAAGGGCACTCAACTGCTCGGGATCAAGGCCGTGGTGGCCCGCTCGTTCGAGCGTATCCACCGCTCCAATCTGGTCGGCATGGGGGTGCTGCCCTTGCAGTTCAAGCCCGGTGAAAGCGTGGACAGCCTCAAACTGGTCGGCAACGAAACCTTCGATATCGTTGGCGTGGGCGACGATCTGCGGCCGCAACAGGAGCTGGGCCTGCTGATCCATCGTGCCGACGGCAGCCAGACTTCGGTCACCCTGCTGTGCCGCATCGACACCCCGATCGAGGTCGACTACTACCGCCACGGCGGCATCCTACCCTATGTACTGCGGGAGTTGATGGCACGCGAGTGAGACGGGGATGGGTGGAGGCGCAGCCAGCCTCGACCCGGGGACAATAGAAACTATCCGGCAAACCATTTTCTAGATACGTAGCCGGTTTTATTAATAAATGAAATTATTAGGTCCACATGGTCATTCAGCCTCGGACACTGAGAGATGAAGAAAGCGGAAGCCTCGTACTTCCGCTTTTTTCGTCCCATCACGCCCAGCCAGGTCAGCGCATAGGCAGTTGAATCGGCGTCGCTGCCAAGCCCGGTGGAGCGCCGTACGGCTGCGCTTTGAGGTCCGCCCACGCTGACACCGAATCGGCTGGAAATGCGCCAGCGTCCGGGTTGGATCTGAACTGCCTGATCAAACGATCGCGGACGCCCCCAAAGCAGCACGATTTTCAGCCCGTCCACAGGCAGACTGCCGAGCCGACTCAACGGTCGCCCAGCATCGCCTCCACTGTGGCGCAGAAGCGATCGGGCTGCTCCAGCATCATCATATGTCCCACCCCGGGCAGCACCATATCGGCGCTGGCGGCCTCGCGCAGCCATGGCGGCACATCCCAGCCGACGGCCGATTTCTCGCCGGCCAGCAGGCGGATCGGCAGGCCACGGTCGACCAGGGCCTTGACCGGATCGAGCAGATCGACCGTCTCGCTGACCACCGCGCGCGCCATGGCCTGGACCGTGCTGGCCGGCTGGTTGTCGAGAATCCGGCGGGCCCAGCCGATCCGTTGCGGATTGGGATCGATCTCGGCATCGATCAGCCAGTTTTCGGGATGGGCCTGCATCTCGCGATATTCGGCGGCCCATTCCGACTCTTCCAGCGGCGCAATGCGACGACACCAGAAGGCGTCGTTGAGGGTGAGATTGCCTTCGACGCTGATCACGCTCTGCACCAGTCCGGGTTCGAGCCAGGCCAGCAGCATGGCCACGGCGCCGCCCACGCTATGACCCAGCAGATGGCACGGACGGCCGACCTGAGTGCGGATATAGCTCGCCACATGGTGGGCCTGCCGCTGCAAGGTCAGCACCTCGCTACAGCCGCTGTGCCGGCCGTAACCGAGCAGGTCGGGCGTATAGACAGCCAGCTCGGGCAGACGGGCGGCCGGCGAAAAATAGCTGATCGAGCCCAACAGGCCATGGATCATCACAAGCGGAGTGGTGGGATGCATCGCGAAAGCTCTCCTCCTCAATGGCGCCGGCTGTATGCGTCGGCGTCCGTGGTTCAACCGTGCTTGGTGCCGAACAGCTTGTCACCCGCGTCGCCAAGACCCGGGATGATATAGCCGTGTTCATTGAGATGGCTGTCGATGGCGGCGGTGTAGATATCCACCTCGGGATGGACCGCCTGCAAGGCCGCGATGCCCTCGGGCGCGCAGACCAGGGTCAGCGCCTTGATCGAGCGGCAGCCGGCGCGCTTGAGCATATCGACCGTGGCAATCATCGAGCCGCCGGTGGCCAGCATCGGATCGACGATCAGCGCCTGACGCTCATCGAGCTGACCGACGAATTTCTCGAAATACGGCTCAGGTTGCAGCGTCTCTTCGTTGCGCGACAGCCCCACTACACTGATCCGTGCGCTCGGGATCAGATCGAGCACCCCGTCCATCATGCCAAGGCCGGCGCGCAGAATCGGTACGATGCTGATCTTCTTGCCCTTGATCTGCTGGATTTCCACCGGACCGCTCCAGCAGTCGATGGTGACGTTTTCCAGCGGCAGATCCTGGCAAGCCTCATAGGCCAGCAGGCGTCCCAGCTCGGCGGTGAGCTGGCGGAATTTGGCGGTGCTGATGCCCGCTTCACGCAACAGACCGATCTTGTGGCGGACCAGGGGATGCCTGATTTCATGTACAGCCATACGAACTCCTCGAAAATGGGCCACAACGCTTGTGATTCGCGTCGTGGCACGGGAAAATCACGGGTTTGCCGCCCACCACTTCTGTGTTCCGGAAAACCCCATGTTACTTGCGTTGAAAATCGATGTCGGAAGCTGTCTCGCCACCCGCGACGGGCTGCCTCGGCTGGTCGAGGTGCTGCAACGCCATGGTTGCGGCGCGACGTTTTCCCTGTCGCTGGGCCAGGATCGAAGCGGCCGTGCCTGGCTGACGGGACGCGATCCGGCCGGCCGTTTCGGTCTACAGGGTTTTGCTAGCCGAGGCTGGGGCAATTGGCTGCCCGCGCCCGAGATCGGCGTGCGCGGCTTTGAGGTACTGCGGGCCGCCCACAACGCCGGTTTCGAAATGATTCTGCAAGGCTGGGACCGCTATCGCTGGCTGCGCGACATCGGCCAGGCCGATCAATCCCGGATCGCCAGCGAGTACGACACCGCCCGCCGTCGCTTTGCCCAGCTGTTCGGCGCCGCGCCGGCCGCCCACGCCGCCCCCGATTGCCGGGCCGGCCGCAGCCTGTTCCGGCTCGATCAGCGTTATGGACTGTCGTATGCCAGCCACTGTCGGGGTCGCCATCCGTTCTGGCCGGTGGTCGATGGCGAACCGGTGCGCTGCCCGCAACTGCCGGTCACCCTGCCCTCGCTGCTCGAACTGCTCCAGAGCGGCGCCCAGCCCGATGCGGCGGCTGAACGGCTGATCCATCTGAGTGCCAGTCCCGAGCCACACGGCCATGTCTATAACGGCGACGCAGCCGTCGATGGCGGCCGCTATCTGGCCCAGTTCGACCGGATGCTGAGTGGCTGGCGCGAGCGCGGCTATAAGCTGGTCGATCTGGCCACCTTGCGCCGGCAGCTCAATCTGGCGGTGCTGCCCTACCACAGCATAGACGTCCGCCCCGATGGCAGCCGTCTGCCGCCGCAATACTGGCAGGGCGAAGCCTTCCCCAGCCTGTAGACCTGTTCGCTTTACAGTCAACCATGCAGTAAATAGCCGCTGTCGCAGCAGGCTTTACACGGCGGAGCGGCAAAAGCCGTCTCCGCCATGTTTCCGCTTCTTGAGCCGGTTAACCGCTCAGGCGGACGGCGTGGCGAGCAGGATTTCATCAGTCGGTAATCTGCTGGACACTTTCAGAAGCGGCGTTATTCGACCGTCTGGCGGCAAACTGATGTGAATAGTCTTTGCCGAGCTTGCCCTTAATAGGCTTCGCAGATTTTATTCTAAAATAGACATTTCCAGCACCAGATCTGGCATACGTTTTTCAGAAAATTTTCCAAAAACAACCTCATCCAATCTCCATGGTGCCCGCAGAATTACCAAGGCACTTCCAGGCCCGTGGCATGTTCTCTGCATTGTCTGTCTTGTGATCAGACAGGAGATCGCAGTCATGAATACCGAACAAGGCACCTCTGCCACACATGCCCTCCCCACCCCGATGCCCGAGGGCTTTCCCGAACTGTTCCGGGCCCGTCTGGCCACGCTGGTCAGCCATCACGATATCTCCGACGGGGTATTTCGCCGTCTGTATTTCGATCTGGTGATCTGCCCGCAGATCAAGGCCGCGCTACAGGAACATGGGATCGCCAGCGTATTCCGCGACCCGGATTTCGACTGGAAGCGCCATCTCGACGACCGTCTGGCCCAACGCTGGCGCGAATGCCGCGCCGGCTGCGACGAGGAGGGTTGCTTTACCGACACCCTGCGTCTGCTGGCCGGCTTTCGCATCCTGGCCGAACGGCTTCACTGAACCCCGACGGGTCGAGCCTCGACGGATAGGCACCCTGCCCCTGCCCTTATTGCCCGGCCCGCTCAAGCCAAGGTCCACAGCCAGCGGCACAGCAGAAACATCAGCGCAAAGCCGATCCAGCTGGCCCGCCGCCGCCGCAGCGACCACGACAGCAGAATCAGCGCCCCGATCGGCAGAAACAGGTTTCTGCTCAACAGTCCCAGCACCACCATCAGCACAAACTGCAAGGCGATGACCAGATAATGGCCGGTCGAGATTTCCGCCACCTCGTGCAGAGGCGGCTCGGTCTCTTCGAGCAGCACGGTCTCGGCTTCCGAGGCCGAATCGGCCTCGGATTGCGCCGGCGAGGCAGTCGGCGTAGCGGACGGGTCAGCTTGGGCCGCAGTTCGGGCGGCGATCTTTTCTTCCTTGAGCTGCTGAGCGGTCTTCTCCTGTTGCGGCGCGGCGGTCTCCGCCGGCCGCCAGACCTGGCCTGGCGGCTGTCGACCGGCAGCGCTGGCCTCGCGGAACAATTGGCGGTATCGGCTGCCGGTCGTGGTCGGGGCCGTGGCATAACGCGCCCGCAGCGCAGCGGTACGTTCACACAGCGGCTGGCCCTTGGCCGGGTCGACCATCCGGATAAAGCGGGCATAGCCTTCTAACGCTGCAATCACATCGGCACTGCCCTGCCAGTGCTTGCCGACCGGGCCGTCCTTTTCCACCTGATGGAGCGTGGCGCGGAAACGCCGCAGCGTTTCACGGCAGATCGACGGTTTACGGTTGACCACGATGCCCGTCACTTCCTGCCGTGCCGCGGCACGCATGATGCGCTGCTTGTCCGGATGAAGCACAAACCCTTCTTCCGCCACGATGCGCCTGACCTGCCACAACAGCCGGCTCAGTTGCGCGGCGGCTTCCTGGTCGGCCGAAAAGGTCATATCGTCGGCATAGCGGGTGTAGCGAAAACCCAGCCGGGTCGCCAGGGCACTCAGTCGGCGATCAAGCCGGCGGCAGAGCAGATTGGTCAGCGCAGGACTGGTCGGCGCCCCTTGCGGCAGGCAACGCGGGCCGGTCTGGACGTGGTAGCGGATACCGTCGAGTTCGACTTCGTCGCAGGGCGTCTCGGTGCAGAGCAGACCAAGCAGCGTGGCGATCTGCCGCGAATAGCCCAGTGACTGGAATAGACCGCGCACGCGCGGGTATTCGATCGAGGGGAAGAAATCCTTGAGGTCGAAATTGACCACCACCGCCCGACCGACGTGTGGGATGGCGTTACCGACGATGGAGCGGCCCGGCACAAAGCCGTGGGCAGCATCGTGGACCGCCTGGCTTGCCAGCAGCCGGTCGAGCACCCAGTACTGGACACGCTTGAGCCGGGGCATGGGCGCCGAGATCAGACGCACGCCACCGGTCTTTTTCGGGATGCCGAAGCGTCGGTAGTGACTGATGCGCGACACGGCGCGGTGATAGGCCAAAAAGCGCAATTCGGCCAGGGTGAGGCCCATGGCGCCGGCCAGCGTCAGCGGGGAATCGAAATCGGGCAGGCCGTTGCGGGCCAGTCGCACCGGGTCGCTGCGCTGATCGTTGAGCGCACTGGAGACACCGGCGCCCAGATAGAGCATCTCGCGCCCGCGCCGCTCCTGCCAGGCCAGTGCCCGTTCATAGCGCTGCCGGGCATGCTGGCGGCGGGTTTCCTCGCGCCGGGCCAGTGCCGCGTCCATCCGTTCACGCCGCATGGCTTTCAGGGCGGCCTCGGGGTCTTCGACGCGGGACAGTTCGCGCTGGAGGGTATAGAGCTCCTGGATCAACTCGGTTTCACGCCCGATCAGTTCGGCGGCCCGACCTTCTTCGGGCGAAGCCTGATCGACCGGCCAGAAGCCCAGTCGGCGCATTTCTTCAAGGACCACGGAATCTTTGCTGCCGGCGCGGATACGCGCCAACACCGCATCGCGGCTGGAGGGGGCGTCGCTCATGGTGGCGCAACGCCGGAACGGCTAGACAGGGGAAGCGAGCGACGGGGTTCTCATCGAAGAGCCTTGTAGACTGGACGGCTCCACTCGACGCCGGGGCGTCACCTAGCGCGCATGGGCTTGGAACAAGCCACACCGTCATGCGCGCTAGGTGACAGCCCCGGCACAGTGAAGAGTCGGCCAGTGACGCGTGGGACAGCTATAAGCAAGGACGGCGATCCACCGTCCGGGTTGCAAGAGCCACCCCGTCGCTCGCGGACCCGAGTCTAGCAGACCCGGCGATTTCTCCTCAATCGATTAAATTCGGTTCGACATTCCGGTCCGGCCGAGGCGCGGACCGGTCCTCATTCAGCCGTTGGCAGCCTCTGCCACCGTCTTTTGCAGCCGGGTCCGCCGCTGTGCCAGCAGCCGAGCCGCCAGCATATGGGCACATGGACCGCGATAGAGCCGGTGGCGGATAAAGTCGTCGCACTGGCACTCCGCCTCGACCAGACGCTCGTCGCCGTCGATCACCAGCCGCACGCGATAGGAACGCCTGTCCTTGACCTCGGCCGCAATCACCTGACCACCGTTGCTGTCGCTCAGCGTGAGTCCGCTCACCGCACCGCCCGCCACCAGCTCGCTGGCCGCCGCTTCCCGTTCATTGGCAAAGCGCAGCCGATCGAGCGGCAGCGGTTCGCGCGACAATTCGCGCAGCCGGTAGACCCGGTCGCCCAGGTCGTACACGACCCGCCCTGCTTCGGCAAACAGCAGCAGACAAGACTCCGCCAGCACCGGATCGAGCCCCGCTTCGGCCCCGAGCTGCTGCGGCGTCATACGCCAGTGCCGCGCCAAGGTGGCGTAGACCTGCTCGCGCGTGGCCGCGTCGGCGTGCTGACGTGGCCCAAACAGATCGAACTGGCCGGAGCGCGACCAATCGTTGGCGGTCCAGCCCGACAAGCCCAGGGTAAAGCGCAGATCGCTGCCTTCGACCATCCAAAAGCTCGGCAGGCCGGTTCCCAGCAGATGGACCTCGACCCGCTCAGCCAGCGGAATCAGCCGCTCCAGGGTCAACAGCCGGCGGCGGCCCCAGATGCGTATGGTTTCCGGCTCAGCGGCATCATGGCTCGAACGCGGACAGACCACCTCAGTCCCCCATGGCTCGAACACCGCCTTGACCGGCCGTCCTGGCTCAAGCACGAAACGGATCGAGCGCGGCCCGACCTTTTCCTTGCGCCGCCGCAACAGCAGACAGAAGTTGTGCAGGTCCATCGGATGCAGACTCAGCCGCCGCCCCGGCTGGGCCATCGCCGCGCTGACTTGCAGAAAACCGCGCACCCAGCTGTCGGGCACATCGATCTTGTGTTCGACAAAGCCCGGATCGTCGCCGGTCTGCACCGCAAAGCCGCCCGGCTCGATGGCCAGACGGGTGGTCTTGTAGTCGCGGATTTTCTGGAATTCGTCGTACAGCGCCGCCGAGTAATCGATATTGGTGGTACCGCAGGAAAAGTCGCCCAGACGCGAGAACACCTCATGGCTGCAACTCAGGCTGCCGTAGGTCGATTCGTCGCGGCTGAAACATTCGAAGAACACCCGGTCCGGATGCACGGTAATCACCGGGTCGAGCACGATCCAGAGCGAACGATCGCTCTGATACAGATGCTCGAAGTATTGCCGCCGCGCGCGCCAGAACGGGTCGAGCAGCGCCTGCTTCTGCTGCTGCACCGCTTCCAGCTCGGCCTTGACCGTAGCGGCCCGGCCGCGCAATTCGCCGCTGCGCGCCATGAATTGCGCCAGCAGCACACCTTCCTGACTGCGCAGCCAAGCTTGATACTCGCTGGTATCGCGGGTCCGGGTACGCAGATCGGACACCACCACCGAATGTAGCGCCGAGATGGCTTCGCGAAACGGCAGATGGCGGCCGATATCGGCGACGAAGTGGACAGGCTTGCGCAAGGTATCGGGCGCAAACGAGATTGCCGTCGTGGCGCTGTCGTCGACCACCCGGCTCTCGCCGTAATAACGGTAGTGAAACTGCATCAAGCCTCTCCCTGACGGACGGTGGGCGTATGGATGGTCAAGGCCGTGGCCAGCTCGGGATAGCGACGCCGGATCGCATAAAGCCCCGCCACATACTGCGCCCGGTCGGTCAGCGCCACCGTGACGGCCAGCCGCTCGAACAGCGCCGCGACTTCGCGGGCGGCGGCTTCGGAAGCGGCAGCCCGTGCGCCCAGAAACTCGAACAGCGCCGTTTTGGCGGCGCGGCCACGGTTGACCTGCGACAGCACGGTCAGGAAATACGGCCGCAGGCGCGCCAGCTCGGCCGCCTGGTCGCCGACGCTGCGCTGCAGCCAGTCGGCGACGAAACCCTGAATCCGCAGCGAGGGATGCTGCGCCAGCGCCAGCAGACACTGGCTGTTCTGTCCAGCCGCCAGTCGCGCTGCCAACAGCTCGCAGCCCAACTGCTGCACATCCCCATAAGCGTGGTCGCACAGCGCGATCAACTGCTCGGGTGTCCAGACCGCCGCCTCGACCCGCTCACGCAACAAGGTCAACACCGCAGCCCGGCTGTCGTCCCAACGGCTGTCCAGCACCGGCAACAGGTCAACCAGGCCGATCTCGGCAAAGTGCTCGGTCAGGATCGTCACAGCACGCTGGCGAATCGCCAGGGTTTCATGGCGGGCCAGTCTGGCCCATTGGGCGGCGGACAGGTCGCCATCGGCGCGTCCTGCCAACAGCCATGCCCCCAGACGCTGCGCCCCACGGCTGCGCGATTCAAGCAGCCGCAGCGTCAGATCGAGCGGCTGAGTCCGCAGCGGTTCGGCCAGCGAACCGGTCAGCGCGCTGTACAGGTCGTCGTGCAGGTCAGGCGAGGACTCGGTGCGGAACAATCCATCGAGCAGCCTGGGCAACAGCGTGGCGCAGAAGCCTGCATCGTGCCCCGCCAGACGCCCGGCCACCTGCAAGGCCGCCTGCCGCGCCAAACGATGGGGCGACAGGCAGAACCGTGCGATCAGCTCGGCCTGGGTAAACAGCACCGGTTCGGGCAGTGCGCCAAGCAGTCGGATGCCCGCCGCCACCAGGCGCTCGTCCTCGCTGTCGAGCAGCGCGTGGTAGCGCGTGGTGGGCAGATCCTGCGGCGCTTGCGGGTAGAGCAGCAGCCACTCGACCGCCAGACAGCGCACGGCCACACAGGGATGGTCGAGCAAGGCCAGCAGACGCTGGCGCTCGACTTGGCTCGCAGCGGTGCGAAACGGCTGAGTCAGCGCCCAGGTGAGTTCAGGGGCGATCTCATCGAGCGACTCGGTAAACGGGTCGGCGGCTTCAAGCCAGTCCAGCAGCGCAGCTAGCACCGCCTCGGCCACGCCGGCTACCGCAGTCGCCGCCTGAGCCAGTAGCCTTGCCTGGCGGCGGACTTCGGCCAGACGGGCTGTCAACGCTGCCGTGACCAGGCGGGAGCTTGCCGCATGGCTGGCCGGATCGGCGGCCAGGAGTTCCAGTCCCGCACGGGCAATCGCCTCATGGCGGCTGCCCAGCAGCAGGGCCAGCCAGTCCTCGCGCCGCTCGGCGCCAGCAGCGATCCGTTCGCTCAACTGGCGATGGGCAAAGTTGGCGGTCACGGCAAATGGACTATTAAGCAGACGGCGCCATAGCTGGTCGTCCAGCCGGGCGCAGTAGAGCGGCTGGTCGGCCAGGGCGCGTACCGCAAAACCCTGCACCCACTCCGAGTGGCTCTCCAGCGCCAGCCGCAGCAGCAGGTCGGGCCGGCGGTTCCACTGCTCGGGCAGCGATTCAACCCGCTGTTCCCGCTCGGCCGTCAGCTTGTCGAGCGCCCAACTGCGCAGACCATGGCGTGATAAGTGAACCGGGCCACCGGGCCGGTAGAGCAGACGATTGAACAGCACCGCCTCGCTATGGCGGTGGTAGTGGCGCTGCACCGCAGTCCACCGTCGGCCCTCCTGCACATAGAAGGTGCGCAGAAACGGCGGCTCGCCATCCCGGTCGTCGTAACGCAGCAGGACCGCAAAGGCCAGCAGGGCAAATTCGGGGCTGCCAGCTTCGCCAAGCCGGCGCAGCAGACGCCAGCCACGGCGGATCAGATAGTTGCGGGTATCGACCGAATAGGCGAGCCGGCTGTCCGGGCGGCTCAGTTCTTTTTCCGGACGGACCCAGCGGCCATCGAGATAGAGTCCCTGGTCGCTGCGAAAACGGCCGGACGTCTGCTCGAAGCGTCGTTGCAGCAAGGACCAGATTTCCGCATCGCCCCGCAATTCAGCGGCTTTGTACAGCCGACGCAGGGTACGGAAATAGCCGGCTTCCAGTGGCATTCGGGCGATTTCGCGTTGCAGCAGCGGACGGATGGCGGGATCGATACGGGCGACCTGATCGAGTTGTTCCAGCCAGTCGGCATAGGAAAAATTTTTCCAGGTCGAGGGGGCGTCGATGACGGGATACAGCCGCGCCGGCTCGCCCGCGCGCCAGGCTTCGCGCAATACGGCCGGCCAGTCGGCGATCAAGCGGGCGGCCAGCACCTCACGCTCGCTCGTCTCAGCGAGCTCCAGCCAGGCCAGCCGGGCCATCCGCCGCACCATCTCATCGGCCGAGCGACGCGATAGTTCGTCCAGCGCGACCTTGGCCCCAGGGTCGCCACAACGGCCGCAGGCCCAGGCAATCGAATAGTCGAGCAGGGCCTCGCCTGTCCCCAGCAACTCGACAAGACGCGGGACAGCGGCCGCAAGCCGTAATTCACCCAGACGCCAGGCAGTACGCGAGCGGCGCAGCGGACTCAGCAGACGCCAGTTTTCGGCCTCAAGCCTTGCCAGCAAGGTGGCACGCTGACCGGCGGGGAGTTCAAACGGTGGTGTATCGACAGGAGGCACCATACTGACCACCCCCAGAAAGCCATCGTCGAGCAGAGCCGCCACGGCCTGCCGATGCCGCTCGCAGGCAGCTTCCCAGGCAAGCGCAGTGCTGTGTTTGCGCAGCGTCCGCCACTGGTTGCCATCATGCTGTCGCAGCACCACCCAATAAGCGCCAGCACTGGCTTCCAGCGCGACTTGGGCCTGCTGTGGCGCCGGACCGGGCCGGTAGAGCTCAACCGTCATCGCGGCCGTGTCGTTCGCGTTCACCCTTGCATCCCCTGCGTCGCTGGTTGTGATAGGTCGGGGCCGATTATAGAAGCGGGCATAGCCATTGCCTATTGCAATAGTTCTTTATTCAAGCTGATCTATTCTTAGACAGTTCCCCGAACAGGCCGATACGCTCTATAACCCTGCGTTCTTCTGCAACGGATACCCACTCTATGCGTTTGTCCACCCTTTTGCTGCTCGCTTTCGCCCTGCCCGCGGTCGCCAAGCCGCTGGTGGTCTGCACCGATGCCGATCCCGATGGCTTTGATCCGGCCCAATCGGCCAATAATGCCACCCATGGTGCTTCGGCCTCGAAGATCTATAACACCCTAATCGATTACGAACCCGGCCCGTTCAAGTTCAACCCGGCGCTGGCCGAACGCTGGACCATCTCCGACGATGGCCGCCTCTACACCTTCCATCTGCGGCGTGGCGTCAAGTTCCATACCACCGACTGGTTCAAACCCAGCCGCGATTTCAACGCCGACGACGTGCTGTTCACCCTGCAACGTCAGCTTGACCCCAAACACCCCGGCGCCCGTGGCGCCCCAGGCGGTTTTCCGTATGCCCTGAGCGGCGAATGGAACAATCTGTTCAAGCGGGTCGAGAAAGTCGACGACTACACGATCCGGCTCGAACTGCACCGGCCGTTCGCGCCGCTGCTCGAGCGTTTCGCCCATCCGGCGCTCTCCATCGTCTCGGCCGAATACGCCAGCCAACTCGAACGTGCCAATACCCCGCTGGCGATTTCCTCCCAGCCGGTCGGCACCGGCCCCTATCTGCTGAAGAAGTACGACAAGGGCCAGGCGATCCGCTATGAAGCGCACCCCAACTATTTCCGTGGCCGTCTGGCCATTGAACGGCTGGTGCTGGTGCCGGTCAGCGATGCATCGGTGCGGGTGCAGAAGCTGCTCGCCGGCGAGTGCCAATTGACCGATGCGATCAAGCCGCAGGATTTGCCGCGGGTCGAGAACCATCCCAAGCTGAGCACCACGCCGCAGCGCAGTCAGGCGTCGAGCTTCCTGTTCTTCAATGTCAGCAAGAAGCCGTTCGACGATAAGCGGGTGCGGCAAGCGCTCAATCTGGCGCTCGATCGCGAAGCCATCGTCAAGACTGTGTACGATCAGCGCGCCGAAGTCGGCAGCACGCCCTATTCGCCACGCAGCCTGTGGGGGGTGGAGAAAGTCGCCGCGACCAGCCAGGATCTGGTTCGCGCCAAAAAACTGCTGGCCGAGGCAGGCTACCCCAACGGCACCGAAGTCGAGCTGTGGGTGCGGCCGGGCGGCTCGGGCACCAATCCGAATTTCAAGCTGACTGCCGAGCTGATCCAGGCTGACTGGGCCAAGATCGGCGTCAAGACCACGCTGCGGGTGATCGACTGGACCGAGCTGGTCAAGCGCGCCCGCGCCGGCGAGCCGCCGTCGATGCTGTCGGGCTGGTCGGGAGCGCTTGATCCCGATGGCTTCTACAGCAGCCTCGCCTCATGCGATGCCACCCGTAACGGCTACAACTTCGCTCAATACTGCAATAACAGGCTCGACGCCGAACTCGACGCCGGCCGCCTCGCCACCACCGAGGCCGCCCGTACCCGGCGCTATCTCAATGTACAGAACCTTCTGCTCGACGAGCTGCCTTTCGCCACCCTCGCCTACCCGACCCAGACCGTGGTGTTCGACCGCGATCTCAAGGGGGTCGAGGCCACGGTCAACGACAGCTACAAGGTCGAACGGCTGAGCTGGCGCTAAGGCAGTGAGGGCTACGGATGGGTTTCCTACCCATCCGCTTCAAGCTGGCGTCCAATTCGACCAGGCTCATCAGACGGTCAAGACCGCAGGCAGTGACCTGCTGTAGCGTGGATACTTCGTGGATCACCGCTGTTGGGGAGGAGAATTCTGTAGAAGGCACAGCTGATCAACAAAAGTGCCAAATACCCGCAAGATGGGAGGCCAGAAAGAGAAAAATATAAAATATTTTTACATTTCCTTGAGCTCCTTCTACCCATCCTCGTCCTCCGCCCAAGCAGGCATCTCTCCCACCTCACGACGTCTTTTTTACATTCCGACGCTGACGCATTTTCAACAGAGCCGTGACTCGATGCAGATTTTCTCTAATTGAGGCGCTCAGTCATCCAGGACTCCGGTTTGCTGCGTAGAAACACTCGATTCCCGACGCAGCAAAGGAGACGTCATGACCAGTCTTTCCCATCTGTTCGACGCCAAGGGCTGTCCGCTCGACCAGCAACGCTTTACCTGGCGCGATCTCGTACAGAACCCGATCAGCAAACTCGATGACGATGCCTTTACCCGGGTCCGCATCATTCTGATGAATGGCCTGGAACTCGATGCCCTGCGGCTCAAGCATCTGATCGCCCGTTTCAACCGTGAGCTGCGCGTGCCGCTGGCACAGATCCGGCGGGTGGAACAACACCAGGCCACGCTGATCAACGGCCTGCTCGGCCCCGATCACTCGCCGCTGGAAACCACCATTGCCTACGAGCAGGTGGCCATCGAAGTGACGGCGGCCGTGGCGCAGAACGAGCCCGATCCGTATCAGGCCCAGGCGTACCGCTTTGGTCTGCTTGAGGATTTCGACCATCTGTACCGCTACTCGGCCCTGCTCGACCGGCTCGAAGGCAAGGACGCCAACAATATCACCCAGGGCTACACCGATATCGTGCCGGGCCGCCCCACCCCCGATGAGCACCGTGCCCCGGAAGACGATGTCCGGCGCTCCTACGACCGCCACAATGCGGCGCTGATTACCCGGCTCCATGCCACCATGATCACGGCGGCCGAGTATCAGACCCATGACTACTACATGAATGTCGGTCCGCTGTTTGCCGACCCGATTGCCCGCCAGCTCTATGCCGAGATCGCCTCGATCGAAGAGCAGCACGTCACCCAGTACAGCTCCTTGCAGGACCCGGAAGAGAGTTATCTGGAAAAGTGGCTGATCCACGAAGCCACCGAGGTCTACAACTATTTCTCCTGCGTCGAGCAGGAGAGCAATCCGCGCATCAAGGCGCTCTGGGAGCGCTTTCTCGACTACGAACTGGGTCATCTGCACTTTGTCGGCGAACTGTTCAAGCAGTACGAGCGCCGTGACCCGGCCGAGCTGCTGGCCGATCAGTTGCCGCGCTCCATTCCCTTTACCAGTCAGCGCGAATTCGTCCGCAGCGTACTCGATGCCGAAGTGGGGATGCGTGCCACCGGTACTGAGTTCGTCGGCCAGGAAGCCGAGTCCGAGGTGTCACTGGCCTATCGCCGTGCCATGAACGCCCAGGGTTCGCCGTCGCGCATCGTGGCCGAAGGCTACCGCTTCACCCCAGGCACCGAACTCAACCGCGACGTCACCCCAGTCTGAAAACGTGGACTGGCCGGTTTCCCCTTATCGAGAGAGGTCTATCACCATGCAGAACACCCCTTCCATCGGACTCAACCGTACCGGCTTTCAAATGTCGCCCTTCGATACCGAGGAGCTGCTCGAAGCCGCCGAAGAACGCTCGCCCACGCCCGATACCGCCGCCCTGGGCCTCGATGCCCAGCGGCAGAACTATATTGCCGACGCGGGCATCGTCGGCTCGGTACCTATGCCGGGCTCCCTCAAGGGCGCGATCAATATGACCGTGTCCAAACTGAGCGGCAAACACCCCGAGATGCTGATCGACAAACTGGGCGAACGACTGGCTTTCGAGCGCAGCGGTACCCGGCTGTACGACGCGCTGATCGCCAAATATCAGGCAGCCATCGCCACAGCCGGCGAAGAACCGCTACGCAACGAGCTGGGCGCCATTCCCGGCAGCGATCTGCCGGAAATGCCACTCGATACCCTGCAACGCATCCGCTCGGAGGAATTGCAGCACTTCAAACTGCTGTCCGATGCCATGGAAAAACTTGGCGCCGACCCCACCGCCCAGACCCCATGCGCCGATATCAGCGCCGTGTCTTCGCTTGGGGTGATGCAAGTCCTCACCGACCCACGCACCAATCTGCCGCAGTGCCTCAACGCCATCCTGACTGCCGAGATGACCGACAACGCCGGCTGGGAACTGCTCGCTGATCTGACCGAACAGGCCGGCCACCCCGATATGGCCGCTCAGTTCCGCCAGGCACTTCATCAGGAACAGCAACACCTCGCCATCATCAAGAACTGGCTGTCGAAGCTGGTGCTGGCAGCAGCCTGAGGCTGAATCAATGCCGTCTGCGCTGTAACGGACGGCTGGCGGGAGGAAGCGGTGGGGGCGATCAGCCTCACGCCGTTTTCCTCCCGATCTTATTGCTGCCTCTCCCTTACCCCCGCTCTCTCGCCACCTTCGCGCCCCGGCCTGCCGGAACCTGCTTGGGCACTGATGGCGCTTACCTGGCAGCGGGACCGGAACCTGGCCCGGATGCTGGGGAAGCGCATGCTTTCCGGCTCCTCGTCCATCACTCTGAGTCAAGCCATTTTCCCTGGCGTCCTGCTTTGGCAGTGACCGCATACCCTTCTCTTGTGCTTGGGCTATGGCCTTGGAGAGCATGGAGCGGCTTGCCAAGATCGGATACTAAATATTTTATAAACAAATCATAGGTCGCCATATTCCTTGCACACTTATTTCATGATTTTTTCTATCGTACAATACCTCCACCCGGGCCGGCGGAGCGGCCCTTCCTTTTTCCCAGGAGCCCCCGATGTCCCTGGTTCTCGGTCCCATCCTGCAATTTCGTGGTTTGCGCGCCAAGCGCTGGTGCATTTCCCTGCTCTGCGTCACCGAGCTTGATAAGACAGCGCCGGTCCTCCAGATGGCCAAGGCGCTGATCGTCAAAACCCGCACCATCGCCAAGGTGCCGTTTACGGCACCGGCCTATAAGGTCTGGCGGCTCGATATCGATCTGCCACTCGATGCGGGTCAAGTCGAGTACGAGATCGGCGGCCTTAAACGCCAGTTGTCTGTGCCGGCCGCTACACCACGGCTCGCTTATGCCTCGTGCAACGGCTTCTCCGACCCCAAGCTGATGAAGAAGGTCGATGACAAGAACGAGCGCTGGAAGCATCTCCAGGCGCAGCACCAGCGCGAGCCCTACCATCTGCTGCTGCTTGGCGGTGACCAGATCTATTCCGACGAGATGTGGCGCACCATCGACAGCCTCTACCAATGGACCGAACTGCCCTACCAACGCCGGATCAGGTCGGCCTGGAGCCGCACCATGCAGCAGCAGGCCGATCTGTTCTTCTGCGAGGTCTACCTGAAGCGCTGGACCCAGGCCGAACCGCAGGTGACGCTGGGCTCGATTCCCACCGTGATGATGTGGGACGACCACGATATCTTCGACGGCTGGGGCTCTTACCCGCTTGAGCTGCATCAGTCGCCGGTATTTCAGGGGCTGTTCGAGATGGCCCGCGACTATTTCCGGATATTCCAGCTCCAACTTGGCCTGCGCGAGAAACACCCGGCTGCCATCCCTGGCCAGACGACCTTCAATCTCGGCTTCAGCCAGTTGGGCGAGCTGGCGCTGTGGGTACTCGATCTGCGCTCCGAGCGCTCGCCAGACCGGGTTGTATCGGCGCAGTCGTGGCAGGCGATGTTCGACTGGCTCGACCGGCTGCCGCCGCAGCAGCATCTGCTGGTGATGTCGAGCGTGCCGGTGGCCTATCTCGATCTGGCCATGCTCGAACAACTGCTCGAAGCACTGCCGGGCCAGCAGGAACTCGAAGACGATCTGCGCGACCATTGGCGCAGCGTGCCCCATCTACAGGAAAGACTGCGGCTGATCCACCGCCTGCTCGATTTCGCCATCGCCAAACGCTGCCGCGTCACGCTGCTGTCGGGTGATGTCCATGTCGGCGCTGCCTGTGCCGTCGAATCGACCCGCCATGGCCCGGTCGGCAATGCGGCGGTGATCAATCAACTGATCTCCTCGGGCGTCGTCCACCCGGGGCCGCCTGCACTGGTGCGCTATCTGCTCGAAACCAATGCCAGCCATATCGAAAAGATCGACCGCGGCATTACCGCTGCAATGCTTCCCATCGCCGGTCGGCGCAAATATCTGATCGGACAGCGCAACTGGCTGGCCATCGAACCCGACACGCAAGGACGGTTATGGGCCAACTGGCATGTCGAGGAAGAAGACGCGCCGATTACCAAGGTCATCCATCCGGTCGCCTTCGAGCCGCCAGTGGCTGAAGTGGAAACCTCTTCCCGAGGAAAAAATAAGGAAAACTCGTTGCAAGAGTCATAGTCTCCACCAGGCAAAAATAGCCAAACAGGACGCCACCACTTCCTACCGCACAAACCCTTGGACACCCATCCGCCAGCCGGGCACGCCCAATCATGGCCAGCGCGGCTAGAATGGCGCCCTTTTCCGCTTTTCGCCTCTACGCATGCGCCCTTCCCTTTCTGACCGGCCACGCCGGGTCGTCATTGTCGGCGGCGGCCCGGCCGGGCTGATGGCAGCCGAGACCCTGGCCGGTCACGGCTTGCAGATCGACCTTTTCGATGCGATGCCCTCGCTGGGCCGCAAATTCCTGTTGGCGGGCGTGGGAGGCATGAATATCACCCACTCCGAACCGCTCGCCCCCTTTCTCAGCCGCTATGCCGAGCGGGCCGAACAGATCGCGCCATGGCTCGATGGCTTGGGTCCGGAACAGTTGCGCTACTGGATACATGGCCTTGGCATCGACACCTTTGTCGGCAGCTCCGGCCGGGTCTTCCCGACCGATATGAAAGCTGCACCACTGCTGCGCGCCTGGCTGCACCGGCTGCGCGAGGCCGGGGTGCAATGCCATGTGCGTCAGCGCTGGCTGGGCTGGGACGAAGCCGGTCGGCTGCGCTTTGCCGGACCCGATGGCGAACACAGCCTTGAGGCCGATGCACTGATTCTCGCACTGGGCGGGGCCAGTTGGTCGCGGCTAGGTTCGGATGGCGCCTGGGTAGCGCTGTTGCGACCGCATGGGGTCGATATCGCCGAGCTTGAACCGGCCAACTGCGGCTTTGATATCGGCTGGAGCGAGCATTTCCGCGCACGCCATGCCGGCGCGCCGCTCAAGACCGTGGCGGTGGAATTCGCCGGCGAACGGCGCCGGGGTGAGTTCGTGGTGAGCGCCAGCGGGGTGGAAGGCAGCCTGATCTATGCCTTTTCAGCCCGACTGCGTAAAGCGATTACGCAACAAGGCAGCGCCACCTTGCTGCTTGACCTGCTGCCCGATCGCACAGCGGAAAAGGTTTACGCCGAGGTGAGCCACCCGCGCGGCTCGCGCTCGTGGTCCAGCCATCTGCAAAGCCGGCTTGGCCTCACCGGTGTCAAAGCCGGTCTCCTGCGCGAGTGCCTCGACAAGGAAGCCTTCAACGACTCCAAGCGTCTAGCTGCTGCCATCAAGGCGCTACCGCTAACCCTGCACGCACCACGACCGATCGATGAAGCGATCAGCAGCGCCGGAGGCGTCCGCTTCGAAGCGCTCGACAGCCACTTGATGCTGAAAACGATGCCCGGCGTATTCTGCGCCGGAGAAATGCTCGACTGGGAAGCGCCAACGGGCGGTTATCTGCTGACGGCCTGCTTTGCCAGCGGTCGCATGGCGGGGCTGGGCGCGCTCGACTGGTTGTCGCAGCGCGAGGAGAAGTAGCTGGCGGAAAGTGTTTGCACCGTTGGCGTGCAGGCCAGTTCCGACCTTTCCGGCCTTGCACGCCAGGCCATCATCCCATCTGCGCTATCTTGTCTGGACGGGATCGGGCTTTCTCAGAAACGCCAGCCAAGACCGACGCCCAACAACCACGGATCAACCCGGAATTCGCCAGCCTTGCGACCAAACGATTTCACATCGGTGCGAATCTGTACCTTTTTCAGATCGACGTTCAGCAGCAGATTCTTGTTGATCTGATAGTCAAAACCGGCCTGGGCGGCCAGGCCGAAGCTGTTTTTGTCCACGCTCGGTTGCAGCACTGCGGCAACGGCCGGGTGGAAATGGACGCTGGAGAAGCGGGTGTAGTTGACCCCGGCGCCGAGATAGGGCTTGAAGGCGCTGGCATTGGTGAAGTGATATTGGAGCATCAGCGTCGGCGGCAGATGCTTGAGCGAGCCGATTTCAACGCCATAGGAACGGACCTTGTGCTTTTGCGGATAGGTCAGCACCAGCTCGGCCGCCAGTTGCGGAGTAAAGAAATACGAAATATCGACTTCGGGAATCACCTTGTCGTTGATCGACAGACCAAGCCCGGTCGAATCTTTGTTAGCGCTGTCGAGGTTGACGGCACGCACGCGCACAAGCCACGGTTCATCGGCCTGGGCCACCAGCGGCAGCGCCGTCATGCCAAGCAGGGTCAGGGCCGTTGCGGCGCGTTTGAGCATCGTTGTCCTCATCATCTGATTTCCTTTATTGCCGAGGGAAAAATCCTCGGCGCTATTGAAGCTCATCCGTGAGAAACGGCTGTTGACCTGAGTCAAGGCAGGACTGCTTAGGCAGGATTGAGACGACTCCAATGCCGCTGCGTCAGGGGCGTGTACTGAGTTTTGTGTAAACGGACTTTTGGCAGGAAACAGCCGCCGAGTCTGGAGACACAACGAGCCCGAAGAAACACGACGTCCCTGAAGCCCTTCTGACCAGCCCATCACCTGCCCTTGCCTCAAATTCGACCTGGGTGCGGAAATTGGCCAGGGCATGACGCCGCGTTGCGACTGATGCGCGCGAAGAGGTGGAGGAGACGGCCGTTGTTGCTGAACGAAACAGCGATAAGGAGCCCGGCCGGGTGTGGTGGCAGAGGGGGAGGCCTGCAAAGAAACAAGTCATTTATTTTTCAAATATTGACTCATTAAGCATCAATCCTTGCAGATATTTTGCACATTATTTTAATATCTAGTGCACTTAGTAATGTGGCGGAATTTCCTGCTCAGGTGAACCGCGCCCGGCAGGTTCCAGCGTGCGGACATGCTGGTGCAGCGAACGCAACTCCGCCTGTAGGCGATCGATCTGCTGTTGCTGGAGCGCAATGACGCGGTTCAGCTCATCGACCAGGTTGTCCTGGAGGGCCAGGCGGATTTCCAACTCGGTCAGGCGCGACTCGAAATCGTTTTCCATCGGGTTGTTCCTATTGCGCCGCTTTCAGCACGGTCGCTTCGAGCAGCACCGTGGTCGTGCCATCTGACAGCCACATCTGCCCATCCTGGATCGTCACCTGCAACTGCATACTGCGCTGGTTGAGCGCAGCCAGCTCAGCCAGCGTTGCCGGGGCAATGCTGAAGATGCTCAGATTGTTGAGCCGGCTGAGTTTGCCTTGAATGCCGCTCCACCACACATCAGCGGCCCGACCACCATAGCTATAGAGCCGCACCTCGGGCGAGCGGCCGCAGGCTTGGCGCAGACGACGCTCGTCGGGCTCGCCCAGATCGATCCACAGCTCCACCTCATCGCCATAGTTCTTGCGCCATAAGGCCGGCTCATCATCGGCGCAGATATCGCGGGTAAAGCTCAGCCGCTCGTCGGCATTGAGGGCAAATACCGCCAACCGCAGCATCAGCCGCTCGATGGTTTCGGAAGGATGCTGGGCCAGCGTCAGACTATGGCTGGCGTAATAGCCTCGGTCCATATCGCTGATCGACAGTTCGGCTTTGTGAATCGTGGCTTTAAGCGCCATAGACGGGTCCGGGAAATTGAAAAGGGACAACGAAGCGGGCCACAGCCCGCCTCGACGAAAAAGGAAAAGTGTTTACGCACCTAGCGGCCGCGCGAGGACTTGCCGGTCTGCTTACCACGCCCCTGGCCGAGATTGGGCCGTTTGGGCGGCGCGCTGCGCGGCCGGTCGTGGCCACGTCCGCCTGCGCCCTGCTCACGCGGCGCGGAAACCAGCCGCTCACCGGGCTGCTGGGCCGGGATCAGATGCTGCGGGCCATTGCCGATCAGATCGGCCCGGCCCATCCGCAGCAGGGCTTCACGCAGCAAGGGCCAGTTGACCGGATCGTGATAGCGCAAGAACGCCTTGTGCAGCTTGCGCCGCTGTGCATCACGGATCACATCGACCTTTTCCGAGCTGCGGCCGAGTTTTTTGAGCGGATTGCGCCGGGTATGCCACATGGTGGTGGCCAGCGCCATCGGTGTCGGGGTAAACGCCTGCACCTGGTCTGGCTTGAAATTGTTTTCCTTCAGCCATAGCGCGAGGTTGAGCATGTCCTCGTCGGCCGTGCCCGGGTGGGCGGCGATAAAGTAAGGAATCAGATACTGCTGCTTGCCCGCCTGTTTGGAGAACCGCTCGAACAGCTCCTTGAAGCGCTCGAAAGCCCCGATGCCGGGCTTCATCATCTTCGACAGTGGTCCGTCCTCGGTATGCTCGGGGGCGATCTTGAGGTAGCCGCTGACATGGTGCGTCACCAGCTCCTTGATGTATTCGGGCGAGCGCACCGCGATGTCGTAGCGCAGGCCCGAACCGATGGTGATCTTCTTCACGCCCGGAATCGCCCGCGCCTTGCGGTAGAGTTGGACCAGCGGCGCATGGTCGGTATTGAGGTTTTCGCAGATACCCGGGTAAACACAGGACAGACGGCGACAGGCCGATTCGATCTTCGGGTCTTTGCAGGCCAGCCGGTACATATTGGCGGTCGGGCCGCCCAGATCGGTGATATGGCCGGTAAAGCCTTCGGTCTTGTCGCGGATCTCCTCGATCTCGCGCAGGATCGAGCCTTCCGAGCGGCTCTGGATGATGCGGCCTTCGTGTTCGGTGATCGAACAGAAGGTACAGCCGCCGAAGCAGCCGCGCATGATATTGATCGAGAACCGGATCATCTCCCAGGCCGGAATCCGGGCCCCCTGATAGGCCGGATGCGGATTGCGGGCGTAATGGAGCCCGTAGACGAAATCCATTTCCTCGGTCGACAGCGGAATCGGCGGCGGATTGAGCCAGACATCGCGCTCACCGTGGGTCTGCACCATGGCGCGGGCATTGCCGGGGTTCGATTCGAGGTGGAGCACGCGGCTGGCGTGGGCATAGAGCACCGGATCGAACGCCACCGCCTCATAGGAGGGAATCCGCACCACGGTCTTGCTGCGCTGGGCCAGCTTGGCAGCCAGCCGCTCGGCCTTGCTCACCAAGCGGATCGGCTGCGGCGCACCTGCTTCTGCCGCAGCGGTCTTGGGCTGCTCCGGCTCCATGGCATAGGGGTCGGGATGCGGATCGACCCGACCGGGCAGATCGACAGTGCTCGAATCCTCTTCCCGCCATTCGGCATCGGGCCGCCAGCCTTGTGGCGCCAGAAAGGCGGTGCCGCGCACATCGCGGATCTGATTGAGTTTTTCACCGGCAGCGGCGCGGTGGGCGATCTCGACCAGGGCACGTTCGGCATTGCCGAACAGCAGAATATCGGCCTTGGCATAGACCAGCGCCGATTGGCGCACCTTGTCGCTCCAGTAATCGTATTGGGCAATCCGGCGCAGACTGGCTTCGATGCCGCCGATCATGATCTGCACGCCGGGATAGGCTTCACGGCAGCGCTGCGAATAGATGGTGACCGCCCGATCAGGCCGCTTGCCTGCCGCACCATGCGGGGTATAGGCATCGTCCGAGCGTGGTTTGCGGTCGGCCGTGTAGCGGTTGATCATCGAGTCCATATTGCCGGCAGTGATGCCAAAGAACAGGCGCGGCCGGCCCAGGGCACGGAACGGTTCGGCCGATTGCCAGTCAGGCTGGCTGATGATGCCGACCCGGAAGCCTTGCGCTTCGAGCAGGCGGCCGATCAGGGCCATACCGAAACTCGGGTGGTCGATATAGGCGTCGCCTGTGACCAGGATGATGTCGCATTCTTCCCAACCCAGCTCATCCATCTCGGCCCGGCTCATCGGCAGGAAGGGGGCGGTACGGCCATGCGTTCCCCAGAAGGGTCGGTAACTCTGGATAGGCTTAGCAGCGGGCAGACTCACGGACATGGACGGCGCAATCGACGGGAAGGAATCGCGCATTTTCGCAGATTTGCCGGGCAACGTCAGGTAAATCTTTTGTTTTCAGTGAGATAGCGCCGCCAGTCGACAGCAAGCACTTGAAAATTCAAGAAGAAGACCAAGCGGCCTTTCCGCCGGGTCTGCCAGCGGACAGGCCGATCCCTATCGCTCACGGCAGGCCAGCTGTAAAGCCCGAACCGTCCTCATCAACATGAATAAGGGCTTTAGTGTCAGTATCCGGCATACATTTCCAGCGCAACCGTCCGACCCAACAATCGATTTCCCTAGCCAGGCCAGCACTTCAATAGACAAAACGCGCCGTCAACGCCGACAGTCGCTCGGACAATCCTGACAGATTGGCCGCTGCCAGCGCCACTTCGCGGGTGGCAATATCGTTTTCGTCGATCATCCGGGCAATACGCTCGACATTACGGGCAATCTCCTCGTTGGCGCTGCTCTGCTCCCGCACCGACACAGCGATCAACTGCGTGCCTTCACTCGACTTGACCACTGCGCCGGCTGCCCGCTCCAGCACTTCCACCAATTCCTGCATGGCCTCGCGGCCTTCGCGCAGCGACTGAAGACCCCGGTCCATGACTGTGCCGACGGTATGTGACTGGTTGGCGATGGCAGTGGTGACTTCGCCGATCTGGGTAGCCGAATGGCCGGATTTCTCGGCTAGCTTGCGCACTTCATCGGCCACCACGGCAAAGCCTCGACCCTGCTCGCCGGCCCGAGCGGCCTCGATCGCGGCATTGAGCGCCAGCAGATTGGTCTGCTCGGCAATCGCCTTGACCTCATTGGTAAACACGGCGATACGCGCGGTACTGTCGACAAATTCGCGTACCTTGTTGGCAATATCCTCGACATCGTGCTGCAACGCCGCCATGGCTTCATTGAGATGTCCCAGCCGTTCCTGACCCAGGCGGGTTTCGTTGAGTCCACGGGTCGACAGCTCGGCCACATCCTGGGTATTGCCAGCCACCACATCGATACTGGTCGCCACCTGCTCGACAGCAGCGGACGTGCTCGCAGACGCCTCTTTCTGCGCCAGCGAAGCAGTCGCAACATGCTCGGCGCTCAGAGCAAGCTGATTGGCGTCGCTGACCAGTTGCAAGGTGGAATCGCTGACGGTCTTGAGGGTATCGGAGAGTTTTTGTGCAGTCCGATCCATCGCCGCCAGCAGTTGTCCCGCCTCATCGCCACTGCGCGGCCGCACCGGATAATTGAATTCGCCATCAGCCAGATGTCCGGCCACCTTCACTGCCTCCGCCAGCGGCCGTTTGACCAGAATGCGGATCGAGAACCATAGCAAGAGGCTTAATAGGGCCAGCACCGCCACAGTCTCGCCGATCAGGAGGTAGAGCATCTGCCTGGCACCCGCCAGCAACTCGGCTTCGGGTGCCACGGCGACCAGACGCCAATTCCATGATTCGAGGCTGGTCCAGGCGGCTTGCATCGGGCCACGCTGGGCATCGATATAGCGAACCTCGCCCGTCGGGGATTCCACGATCCGGGCGATATAAGCCACACCTTCGCTATCGCGCACGTCGAGCTGATTCTGTCCTTCCAGGGTCGGGTGTACCACCAGCTTGCCGCGTTCCTTGCCCACATCGACCACAAACAGATGGCCGCTGTCGCCCAGCCGGATATTACGCAGCTTGTCACCGAGTGCTTTGAGGCCGGAGCTGAAATCGAGGCCGATAAACAGTACGCCGATGGTGCGACCACCGGCGTCCTTGATCGGCTGGTAGGTAGTCATATAGTTGCGGCCGAACAGTACGGCCTTGCCGGTGTAGGTTTCGCCACGTCCGAGCATGGCATAGGCCGGATGGTCATGCGCCAGCACCGTGCCGATGGCGCGATCGCCGTTTTCCTTCTTGACCGATGTGGAGACACGGATATAGTCCTCGCCCTTACGCACAAACAAGGTGGCCACGGCCCCGGTCACAGCGGTAAAGCGGTCGACGGCGGTAAAGTCCAGATTGGCGGTCTGGCCGCCCAGTTGCAGCAGGGGAGTATCGAAATCGCCGATCTTGACGGTATTGGTCTCATCGAGCGTCAACGGTTGCGGCAGATCATCGGCAAATACACGCAACAGCCGCTCGGATTGCTCGCGCAGACTCTGGTCATAAGCCCCCACCAACTCAACCGAGAGCTTACTGAGCGCATTGAACTGATCCTTTGCCATTTGCCCATAGCTCTCGGAGAGCTTGGTCGTGGCCACGGCCATCACCGCCACCAAGGTAATCAGCAGCGCACCACCCTGGACCAGAATCAGCTTACCGCCCAGTGACAAGCGATTGAAAATGCCCATTTATTCCCCTTTGGCGCGGTAAAGCACGACAAGATAGTTATGGCAGGCTCGATAGGGGTTTCCAAGGCTGTCTCGCTAGATACATTGAATTTCTGCATGGAGGCGCTTGCCATCCTGGCAGGTTTCCTGCACAATGCGCGCCTCCCATCTGCCCAGGTGGTGAAATCGGTAGACACAGGGGACTCAAAATCCCCCGCCGCAAGGCGTGACGGTTCGAGTCCGTCTCTGGGCACCAGTTAGATAGAAAGCGGCTTCCAGTAATGGAAGCCGCTTTGTTTTTCCCTTCATGGAAAAGCCCGATTGCGGAGCGCTTCGCAATCTTTCACTTCGTCGGCGTCGCAAGCTTGCCGGCACGATGACGAATATAGTCCTTGGTCATCGCCTCTGTACTATGGCCTAACAGGTCCTTTGCCGCACCAATCCCCCCGCTGAGATCGTCTTATGTTCATGGGGATCGGCCGGAGTGAATGGCCGCGAAGGTCGAGCCAGGAATATTCCCTGCGTGAGCAGGGATGCCCTTCACGCCCCTACGGTGGGTTCTTGTTTAGCCTCCCTCAACAGCGGGATGCGTGAAGCTACTGCTTACTTCACGGTTCCTTGCTGACAGCACAGAGCGTATGGTTTCCAGTTCATTCACCAGCCGGATATGGATGGCATTCTGGCGCCTCACCTGCTGAGGCAGGACACCCAACCAGCCAGATCAACGCCATATTCCCGTCAAGTTCCACCACTCCAGGCAGGTCTGCTACGTCAGCTAGGCTTTCTGGCTCGCACTCAAGGCCAAGCCAAGGTAGTGCGACACACATTTGTCCACGACATCCGTCTGCGTAAACAGCTTGATATGGCGACGCTGCTTGCCGGTTCCTTCGAGCACCTTGAACTGGTCCGGCAGCGCAGCACCGTCGCCGAATTCCAGCGAGACATGGTGGGTATAGGAAAAGATGCCACAAAAAGGCTGATCGGCAGAAAACAGGATGCCGCCGTATTTGACCTGTTCGCTGATCCGGTCATTCAGGCCAAGAATCGAGGACCTGACTTCTTGAACCAGATCGTGGCGGGCGACACTGACCAGCTTAATGTCTTCCAGCAGTTGTTCAACGCGGGAGTCGGACATGGGCTTATAGAAGGGGAAAAGGTTGGGGAGTCGGGGTCCGCCGCAAATGCTTTTCACACCATCGACATCAGGCATCATCGCCCTCATTTTCGGCCTTCAAGGCCAAGGCGCGTTGATACAGGGCATTACGCGATGCGCCGCTGATCTCGATGGCCAGCTTCACCGCCTGCTTGACCGGCAGCTCACGCAGCAATGGCAGCAGCACCTTGTCATGAACGGCAAGGTCCTCATCTTCGACTGGAGGGGCCGCTTCGATCAGCACCACCAATTCGCCGCGCCGCTGATTGGGGTCGGATTTGACCCATTCGAGCAATTCGCCAAGCGTGGCGCGCCGAATGGTCTCGAAAGTCTTGGTCAGCTCGCGCGCCAGCACTGCTTCGCGGGCAGGACCGAATACCGCGGCCATATCGGCCAGGCTTTCCTCGATCCGGTGTGGTGCTTCAAACAACACCAGCGAGCAATCCAATTGAGCCAGGCGGGAAAATTCTTCACGCCGGGCAGCCGACTTGGGTTCGGGAAAACCATGAAACAGAAAACGCGGTGAGCGCATGCCAGCGGCGGCCAAGGCCGCCAAAGTGGCCGAGGCGCCAGGCAGGGGAATCACCTTGAAGCCCGCTGCATGGACCGCTGCCACCAGCCTGGCCCCGGGGTCACTGACAGCCGGTGTGCCTGCATCAGACACTTGAGCCACCGCCTGCCCGGCACGCAAGCGCTCGATAATTGCTGCACTGGCACTGGCTTCGTTATGTTCGCGTAGACTCAGCAAACGGGCATCAATGCCAAAGTGACGCAACAATTGCCCGCTTACCCTGGTATCCTCGGCAGCGATCCAGTCGACCCGACGCAATATGGCCAGCGCACGCTGACTGATATCGCCGAGGTTCCCGATGGGCGTAGCCACCACATATAATGCCGGTCGCTCAACCGGAAAAGAGTCGTCATGCACCGCAGGCATCCTTTCGCACGGATGGTGTCGCCGCTTGTTGCGGCGGCGCTACTCTACCTTGGCCTCGCCACCCACGCCAGCGCCGAAGGCCCCGCTCCCGCCCCGCATCTGGCGGTGATTCTGCCGACCAAGGCCAAACCCCTTGCCGGCGCCGCCGAGGCGGTTCATCAGGGCGTACTTGCTGCCGAACAGAAACTCGGCGACGACCGCACCCCGCGGGTCCGGCTCTATCCGACCGGCGAGCGCGACGATGAGGCGCTCGTGGCCTATCAAGACGCCTTGCGTAATGGCGCTGTCGGCGTGATCGGCCCACTCACGCGTGGCGCCATCGCCAAACTGGCCGAATTCGGCAGCCCGGAAATCCCGGTCCTTGCCCTCAACAGCGTCGATGGCGACCGTCCCGTCAATAATCTCTATGCGCTGGGCCTGTCGATCGAAGCCGAATCACGCCAGGTGGCCCGCCTGATGCATGGCGAAGGCCGCCGCCGACCCCTGGTGGTCGAAACCGACGGCCCGCTGCCCAAGCGGATGCGTACCGCCTTTGTCGAAGAGTGGAAACTGCTCAGCGGCGAAGCCCCGACCGTCGCCTCTGCCACCGCCCTAGGCCCCAGACTGCGCGACAGCGCCGCCAACCCCGAGATCGACTCGGTATTTCTGGCCGCCGACCTCAAGAAAGCCCGCACTGCCCGCCCCTACCTTGGCAACGACCGCCCGGTCTATGCCACTTCGCAAGTCTGGGGCGGCAAGTTCGGCAAAACGCTTGCCAATGTCGATCTGCTGGGCGTGCGCTTTGTCGATATGCCCTGGCTGCTCGACCCCAACCGCAGCGACCATCTGCCCTATCGCCGTGCCGACAAGAGCGCTTTGTCGGCCGATCTGGAGCGCTTCTACGCGCTAGGCATCGATGCCTATCGGCTCAGCCTGATGCTGCTGGTCGCCGCCCCCGATGCCGCCATCGAGCTGCAAGGGGTTACCGGCTCGCTGCGTCTGTCGGAAAAACGTCAATTCAGCCGCGAGCTGAGCAGCGGCGAAATCGGCGGCGACGCCCCGTCGGCACCGCCAGCCGAGCAGGCTTCGACGGCTGAAGCTGCGCCGGTTCCGCTGGCCCCGGTGCAATGAACGGACGCGGCCAGGCAGCAGAAAACCTGGCTGCACACTATCTGGCCGAACAAGGCGTCGAGATCGTGGCGCGCAACTGGCGCTGCCGTTTCGGCGAAATCGACCTGATCGGCCGCGACGGCGACACTCTGGTCTTTGTCGAAGTCCGCCAGCGAGGCAGCGGCCGCTACGGCGATGCCGCCGCCAGCATTACCGCCGCCAAGCAGGCACGGCTGATCGCCACCGCCCAGTGCTATCTGGCCACCCTATCCCGGCTGCCCCCGTGCCGTTTCGACGCCGTCCTGCTCGACGGCGCGGCACCGCCACGCTGGCTGCGCCATATCATCGAATCCTGAGTCGAATCCACCATGGACCTGATCGAACGCATCAACCAGCATTTTCTCGACAGCATCACCACCTTCGACGAGGTGCGCGACCTGCTGGCCGCTCCGGCCGCTGCCGCCGCTGAACGGATGGTCGCTGCCATGATGAGCGACCGCAAGATCCTGTGCTGCGGCAACGGCGGCTCGGCCGCCCAGGCCCAGCATTTCGCCGCCAGCATGGTCGGCCGCTTCGAGCGCGAACGCCCGGGGCTGGCCGCGCTGGCGCTTACCACCGACACCTCGGCCCTCACGGCCATCGGTAACGACTACGACTACGATCTGGTGTTCTCCAAGCAGGTCCGGGCCTTGGGTCAGCCGGGCGACGTGCTGCTGGCGATCTCGACCTCGGGCAATTCGGCCAATGTGATCGAAGCGATCAATGCCGCCCACGAGCGCCAGATGAACGTCATCGCCTTTACCGGCCGTGACGGCGGCAAGATCGGCGAAATCCTGACCGGCGACGATATCCAGCTCAATGTGCCAGTCGAACGTACCGCCCGGATCCAGGAGGTACATCTCCTGCTCATGCATAGCGTCTGCGACGCCATCGACCTGATTCTGCTCGACGGCGAATAAGCCGCAGGACCGGCCAGAACCACCAGCGCCGCATCCGGTCGTAAAGCCTTTTCATCGATTCGCCCCAGGAGGAACCATGCGCGAACCTTCGAGCTTCTTTACCCCTAAACGCCTGGGCGTCATTGCCGCCGCCACGCTGCTGAGCGTGGGTCTGAGCGGCTGCGCCGGGCTGGTGGTCGCCGGGGTCGCCGGCGGTGTTGCCGTGGCACAGGATCGCCGCGCCACTTCAGTGGTCTGGAACGACCAGGAAATTGAGCGCCGCGTCGCCGAACGCATCCGTGCCCGCTATGGCACCGATACCCATGTCAATATCACGAGCTTCAACCGTGCCGTACTGCTGTCGGGTGAAGTGCCCGATGATGCCACCCGCGCCGAAGTCGAGCGCATGGCACGCGAAACCCAGGATGTACGCAAGGTTCACAATGAAACCAAGGTCGCCCTCCCCTCGACCTTGTCCGCCCGCGCCTCCGACACCGCCCTCACCGCCCGGATCAAGGCCCGGATGGTCGAAGCCAACAAGTTTTCACCGCTTCATGTCAAAGTGGTCAGCGAACGCGGCAGTGTATTCCTGCTTGGGTTGGTCAAGGTACAGGAAGGCCGCGATGCAGCAGAAGTCGTCAGCCGCACCCAAGGTGTCGACAATGTGGTGACGCTGTTTGAGTATATCGAATAAGAATTAGTGGATTTTTTCAAATTCAAACAAAAACGGGCGCTATATCTAGCGCCCGTTTTGCATATTTATTTCCAAATGACTATCGGCTCCGATATCGGCGGCTCCCGACATAAGAAGCCCGTGCGGAAACACTTTCCGCATCCACGCTCACTTCTCGCGGTGCCAGACCTGGGTGCGTCCCAGCAGCGAGAGCCCCATAAAGCCGCGCACTTTGGCCTTCTGGCCCTCGTCGATCAATTCGAGCTTGGCGCTATAGATATTGCCGTTGTCGGGGTCGAGGATTTCGCCGCCGCTCCAACCGGCACCATCGACCTTGAGGCCCCATAGAAACACCATACCGATCACCGGCTTGCCGCGTCGATCGCCTTTGCAGCGATCGCAGACCGGATTTTCCGGCTCACCGGGCTTGGGGAAGGTTTTGACAATCCGTCCCTTGAGTTCGCCGCCTTCCTGGAACAACTCGACCATGCCGCGCGGTTTACCGGTGCTGTCATCGATGGTTTTCCACAGTCCGACCGGCGAAGGGTCGGCAGCATGGGCAAGGCTGCCCAGCGCGAGCGTCAGCGCGAAAATCACTGCTTTCAATGTTGTCTCCCGATGGACGACCGGCCTGTTCCCGGCCGGTCCAGCGCCGAACATTAGGGGTTGCCGATCGATCGGTCAAGCGCTTGCCCGGCGCTGTCCAGTGGGCAGCGGAAACCCTTTTCACCACCACCCGGCAGGAATGGCGCACGTCCCTTGCTAGACTTGGCGCAGATGCCTTTGGAAGCCCCGTCAATGACCACCCTATCCACTCCGCTGATCGATACCCACTGCCACCTCGACGCGCCCGAATTCGACCCTGACCGCGACGCTGTGGTCGAGCGAGCCCAGGCAGCCGGCGTATCGATCGTGGTCGTGCCAGCGATCAATGCCGCGACCTTCGAGTTGAGCTTATCGATGCGACGCTATGGCTGCCCCGTGGCGCTCGGTCTGCATCCGATCTGTACGCCCCAGCACCGCGACGAGCATCTGACCACCTTACGCGAGCTGCTGGAGCGCGAACGCCCCATCGCGGTAGGGGAAATCGGCCTCGACTTCTTCGTGCCGGGTCTCGATGCCCAACGCCAGACCGATCTCTTCGCGGCGCAACTGAAACTGGCCCGTGATTTCGATCTGCCGGTGCTGCTTCACGTGCGCAAATCGCAAGATCAGGTATTGAAGCAACTGCGCCGCTTCGGCCTGCGCCGAGGAATCGCCCACGCCTTCAACGGCAGCCCGCAACAGGCTGAAGCCTTTATCTCACTTGGCTTCAAACTCGGTTTCGGCGGCAATATGAGCTTTGAGCGGGCCCGCAATATCCGCCGGCTGGCGGCCGATCTGCCGCTGGAGTCATTGGTGCTGGAAACCGACTCGCCCGATATTCCCCCCGCCTGGGCTTATCACGATCGCAATGAACCGGCCCATCTGGCGCGGCTTGCCCGGGTCCTGGCAGAACTGCGTGAAAGTGAGCCCGAACGGATCGCCGCGGCCACCAGCGCGAATGCCTGTGAAGTCCTGGGATTGACGCTGAAAAGTGCTGCGGCCTTCACGGCGCCCAGTGTCATATCACATTGAGGCGGCAAGCCGAGGTTGCCGAAGGATCAGGCTGTCAGCCCCTGCGCCGCAGGGATCAGGCGAAAATCAGGTTGACGTGACTGTTCCAGCAGCGTGGCAAAACGATCGGCTGTCAGCGGTTCAGCGGCAAGAAAGCCCTGCATCTCGTCGCAACCTGCGGCCAGCAGGAAGATCGCCTGGGCCTGGGTTTCCACCCCTTCGGCAATACATTTGAGCCCCAGCACCTTGGCCAGACCGACGATGGCCAGACAGATGGCCTCGTCGTTGCGATCAGTCCCCAGATCGTGCACAAAGGAGCGGTCGATCTTCAATTTGTCGAAGCTGAAGCGTTTCAGATAGGCCAGGCTCGAATAGCCGGTACCGAAGTCGTCGATGGCAAGCTTGACGCCCAGCTCCTTCAGCGAGGCCAGGGTCTTGACCACCCGGTCAACCTCCTGCATCACGACGCTCTCCGTGACTTCGAGTTCGAGCGCACTGGGCGGCAAACCATACTCGTCGAGCATGCTGGCGATCAGTTCGGTCAGATTGGCCTGCTGGAACTGAAGCGCCGACAGATTGACCGCGATGGTCAGGGGCGGCAGACCGCGATCGAGCCATTCACGCGCCTGGCGGCAGGCTTCGCGCAATGCCCAGTTGCCGATCGGGACGATCAGCCTTGATTCCTCCGCAACCGGGATAAAGCGGCTCGGCGGCACCAGGCCACGCTTGGGGTTCTGCCAGCGGATCAGCGCCTCTGCACCGACAATGCGGCCGCTGTCGAGATCGAGCTGAGGTTGGTAATGGAGCAGGAATTCGCTGCCTTCGAAGGCACGACGCAAAGTGGCTTCGAGCGACAGACGCTCGGCCGCCCGGGCATTCATATCAGCGGTGTAGAACTTGTAGTTGTTGCGCCCGGCCGATTTGGCCTGGTACATGGCCGTATCGGCATTGCGTACCAGGGTTTCGGCATCGCGACCGTCGTCGGGATAGACGCTGATCCCGATGCTGCCTGAGGTGGTGAACATGCCGATGGTGGCATCGCTTGGTGCATTGCCATCGTCGATATCAAAGGGCAACGCCAACTCCAGCAAGGCGCCTTCTGCCACCCGGACCGCATCGAGTGCATGGTCGATACCGGTGAGCACGATCACGAATTCGTCGCCGCCCAGCCGGGCCAGGATGTCGGCACGACGCACCAGCTTCTTCAGACGATCGGCCGCCTGGGCCAATACCCTGTCGCCGGCCGAATGGCCCAAGGTGTCGTTGAGAGTCTTGAAGCGGTCGAGATCGAGAAACATCAGCGCCAGACGCTTACGGTCGCGCTCGGCGGCCAGCAGTGCCTGCCCCAGCCGCTCATTGAGCAGATTGCGGTTGGCAAGCCCCGTCAGCGGATCGAAATTGGCCAGCTCGGCAATACGCCGCTGGGCTTCCTTCTGCTCGGTGATATCGATGATGACGCCAACCAGCCGTTCAGGCCGTCCATCCTCGCGCTGACCGACGAAGCTGCCGCGCGCCTGCAACCAGCGGTAATTGCCGAGCCGGGTGCGCTGGCGGTATTCGTTGAGGTAGAAATCGGTCTTGCCGCGATAATGGTCGGCGTAGGTCTGAACCGCCATTTCACGGTCATCGGGGTGGAGGCGCTCTTCCCAGCTCTCCCCTGTCACCACAAAGGTTTCCGGGTCTTCGCCAAGGATACGGGCGTATTCGGGACTGATGGTCCAGGTGCCGCGCCCGTTGGCAGCCACGTCATAGAGGGCCATATGGGAGCTGTCGAGCGCCGCACGCAGTTGTTCCTGGCTCTTGCGCAGTGCCTGTTCGGCGGCCTTATGCGTAGTGACGTCGCGTAATGTGAGCCAGTAGCGGCGGCCATCGCCCATTGCCACCGCATGAAGGGAAACTTCCAGCAGATGGCCCGTGCGGCTTTGCAAACGGCGCAGACTGCGGTATTCGCCCTCACGGTCCAGCAGATCGAACAAGGGTTCGCCAGACTGCCCCCGATCAGGCTCAAAACTGGCCAGTACCGCTGCCGTCTCGCCACCGTTTTGCCAACCAAACTGAGCGCAGGCAGTATTGGCATAGAGAATAGACCCGCCGCGCCGTAACAGCAGGCAAGGGTCATCGGTCCGATCCACCAAGGCAGCGAAGGTCGCCGCCTGGCGCCGCTGGAAGTACCAGACCAGGCCAATCGCCCCGACACTGCAACAGAAAAGCAATAGCACCACGGCAGCCAATCCTGTCCACCCTCTAGGTCGGCAATGATTCCGATTGTAGACGTCTCTGCGCGAAAAGCTGGTTTCCGCTATCAAAAGTTCGGTCAATGGGGCAGAGCAAAGCCCGATCCAGCAAGGATACCCAGCAAAGGTCGGACGCCCCCCTCTACGATCCGACCGGCACCGGCATTTCCGGATCGCTACGAATCCTTGACGTCCGACCCATGGATAGTTTAAGGAATGAATTTCCTCCATGGTTGGCTCAAGAGAGCCTTGCTGCTCGTTTTTTATCATCAGACGAACAAAATATATCATTGAAATATATAGTCCCTCCTCCCACAGCAGCGGGTCTGACACCTTGCCTCTCAGGCCGCGTCGTTGAAAACGGTGCATTTAAAAATCCAACAAGCAAAGCAACAGTCATCATGCGCTCCCCAGGCATTCCTGATAAGATTTTCGAACGCCTATTCAATAGGCAATCCAGGTCATCTAAAAAACAACCCATCAAGGAGGTCGCATGGCTAGTTTCAAACAAACCGTAGAGGAAAATGGGGGAACGGCGAAGAAGTGGACGCAGAATAGATTTCTAGGAAATAACACCTTCGGCAGGGATGGTGTTTGCGCACCATTAGCGGCAAAGTGGATTCTTAATCGCAAAATCGGCATCAACTTCAAGGCCGATACTGCTCTTGATGAGGGCCGAAATGAAGTCATGCAGTTGAAAATTAACCAACACACCCCGGCAATGGTCGATTATGTAGGAGAATACCTGTCCTTTGCGGGGATAAGAGAGACTGAGTATTTCGAGGCGCAAGCAGAATCGGTAATAGATGCGCTGCTGAATAAGGTTTTCGGTCGAGGCTATTATTTCATAGGAATATCCAGCAGGATGGCTCCAAATACCCGACCTATTGGACATGCGCTGGCAATCGACGCCGTGTCTTATAAATTTTTCGACCCGGATTATGGCCAGGCCAGCTTCAATACCTTTCAGGCACTGATTTCCTTTGTCAGAGTCTGGTTAAGGTCTGCTTATCCGACCATGACCCAGGCAGGATTTATAAAACGCTACGAGTAACAGATAAGATCTTGTGGGTTGGAACTGATTAACACCCCCAATCCTCCTGTCCAAAAGGTAGTGCTTCAAAGCAAAAGACCTGGGTTTTCCAGGTCTCTTGCTTTTCTATTCTTTTACGAGCACATCACGCATGCACAGCCAACAAGACCAGGTGCGTGACTGTTGATCGTCTCGAATGCATGAATGCATGACAATTAAAGATTTGGGATCAAGCCCTGCACTATGAGCCGCAGCCGCCGCAAAAAACCTATTTTCGCCATCACTAGTTGCACCAGCGAACGGGACGAGAAAAAAATCTGGCATCGCCGCCTGCGTACCCTTGAGCGCACAGCGATGGCGGGCACCTCTGCCGAAGCCTGGAGCGCTTATTTGCCCCTACTGGAAAACCAGGCCTGCACGGTATGGGAGATGGGCAAGGACGGCCGCCATTACCAGTCTCCCCGGGAATTTGCCGAAATCGCCGAGCACCGTGCAAATCGCCAGGGACGCACACCACAAGAGCGGGCATCGTTGAAAAAACGTCTGCCTCACCAGCGGATGGGTAAATGAAGTAGCTGTGAGGACGCCCGCAATTACCAAAAATACTGGATCAAGACATAAAGAAGCCCGCTGTGACGCGGGCTTCAGAGGATTTTAATGCTTTTGGGTACTCGCTGTTACCGGAGGCGCAATCATTCCCACTCCATTGTTAATGAGGGGAAAATCTCTAGGATTGATGCGGGTCTCAGGGAGGGTCATAGGGTTCATGCCATGAAAAATACCATCCCGAGCCGAAAGCTTCCCAACACCGTCGTTTTCTGACGAAATTGCATCACTCCAGTTTGCCAGAAAGCAGCTCCATTTGCAGGGCCCTGCTTGCGGAACCGACGGTCGGCTTCACCGGTCCACCTCAGCCCGGCTACAATCGCCGGCTCATCTTGAGGAGGAAAATAAAATGTTCGGACGTACTATTATCGCCACCGTCACAGCACTCGCCTTAGCCCCGGCTTTTGCCGCGAACTCGTTTCCGATGGAGCCCCAGATCGAAGTCCATCTGGCGACGCCTAAAGGCAGCACGCACACGACCCAGATTGGCCGGAGCGAGACGAAGAAGGTCACGCTCGACGGCGTGGAATACACGCTCAAGGGCAACGGCGCGAAGAAGGTCGACGATATCGACGTTGAGGTGACGCCGAAGGACAAGACGGCCGTCCGGGTCACGGTCAAGGATCCGGCGTGATGGAGTTCATCCTCGGCATTCTCTCGAGCATCCTGAATGCCTATACGGCCCATCCGCGCGATCCGGTTCTGATCATGCGATATGGCGCCGTGCGGGGGATGATCGGCTTTGGCGCGCCCGCTCTAATTGCCGTGCTGGTCAGCGCGATGTTGCAACCCCCGGCCACACCAGCGATAGGCGGCCTTCCTTCGATCGCGGAGGTGCTGGTACTCCAAGCTCAAGCATCCTCGGTGGCATTGGGGTTAGCGGCCGTGCTTTGGCTGGTCACCGCCTGCTTCGCGGCGCGCTTCGCCTGGAGCTTTATGCTTGAGTCGCGCTGAAGAGTGCAGCAGCAGAACAGAAGCCCGGGAAACCGGGCTTTTTGCTTTTCGACGCGCGTAACGCTTTACGGTGGGTCACAGCACCGGCCGGCCGCGCTATCGTATCCAGCTCAACAACGACAGGGAGGCCGGCATGTTGATCAATCAACGGGTGGCGGTGCGAATCGGCGCGGCGGATTGTGGGCCGCGAGGGATGACGGGCGGCGCCATCATGCGACTGTTCCGAGCGGAGGAAAGACGGTTTCGCGAGAGCGAGGCGGGGACGGCATGGCGACCGGTAGCAGGCGGGGAAGTGATTGAGGTAAAGCGGCGGCCGGCGGTGGGCGCGGAGGTGATCGTTACGACAGTGGTGGATGGGATCGGCGATGAGGGGGCGCAGCTCGTTCAGACGCTTGTTGTCGCAGGATCGGTGGCGGCGCGACAGTGGGTGCCGTTGGTTCGTAGGCGGATGCAGCGATAGCCCTAGGCAAAGAAGGTAACCCAACACTGGTTACCGGACATGGTTAACTAAACAGGAGAACAGATATATGGAACTGCCAAGGATCACCATAGACAGAAACGTTATTTTTGCTGCTGAAAAAGAAGAAGATTGCACCGAAGCAGCGCGAGAGCTATTTCGTCTTCATAACGATCAGACCATACAGATTTGCATCTCCTCAGCCAATTTGGTGGAAAACAACAAAGAAGGAAAAGACATTGTTCCTGAGGGAGAATGGTTGGCCTATTGCGAAAGGATAGGGTTAATCAAGCCTCAGATGCTTGATTATCCATTTTGTTGGGAGATGGGATCATGGGGCCACACATCAGCCACCGAAGAGGGTTGGGCATTAGAGGAGGAAATTCATGCGATACTTTCCCCTCAAGAGCCTCTTGACTTGTGTGCGGAACTTCAGGATCCCAAAACACAAAGAAAAGTGAGGAATGCAAAGGGGGATGTTTTCGCTCTATGGAGCCATATCTGGTATGACAACGATTATTTCGTCACGATAGACGGCGGCTTTCACAGAAACCTTGAGCGCATTAATGCCATGACAAGCTCAAAATTAGCACGCCCCGTCAAGATGATGAGGCCAGATGAGATGGTTTTTTTATTAATTAACTTATAGTGCCAAGTGGTTTTGTTGCATAACCCAAACCAAGTTATGGATTTTTTATGATCGACAAAATTTGTTATTTCCTTTAAAAATCAAACACTTGAAGATATTTATGCAACAAAGCCGTGCCAAGTCAAAACACCAGCAAGAAGGCCCAAATTCCCGGGCCTTTCCCCATCACATTCCGAACAAAGTTCAGTTCCGTCCCGTCTAAACTATAGAGTTCTTAAAATTAGCAAAACTTAGTAATTTATTAATTTTCGCCTCAAGCAATTCTTCTGCCTGCAGCTCATTGCCAGAAGAGGATTCTGCCGACTCTGTCCCAGCAGCCTCAAATTCATCTAATGCAGCATTCTTACGATAATCTTCCCACGCCTCCTGAAAAGCCTTAGCTTTCCCCTTTGATACAAATGGCCTGAACTCTTCCACAGCAGCTCCGTGACTCAATAGAGCCTTTTGCACATCAGCCCGGACTGAAGGTTTGTTGTGCGAGCCATGGTGTCTTGCCAGATAAATAATTGCTAACAGGGGAGCAAAAGCTGCTCGAAATTTTGCACAAGCCGCAGCATAAGAATTTCTGTCGTTATGATACCGAGTAAAGAAAGACCCAATGAATGCTCCAACAAGAACCCCAAGGATAGGCCCCAAGTAGAAATATCCATTAACCCCCACTAAGAATTCATGCGCCTCAATAATCATTATTGGCTCCTCAAATCAAAACATTAGGAAGCAGACGAAACAATTTCTGTCTCGCCAAGTAACTTTATGCAGCCGCCCTCCGCGACACCTCCTCCGCCAACCGTGCCAACCCCTTGGCCGTCACCCTCGCTTGCGTGACCACCTTCTCCGTCCCGTCCTCCCGCTCGACCGTCGTGACCTTGTGTTCCAGCAACCCGCGCTCGATCCGTTCCTGGTACGCCGTCCACGCATCGCTGCCCGAGCGCCGGTAAATCCAATGGTGTTGACTCAGCCACGCGATCAGATCCTTGGGGCGCATCTGAAGCTGCTTCGCCGCGTCCGTCATCACACGTTGACCTGCTACGCCAGCATTTGCTCTAGAAACTTTCTTGAGCCGCCCTAATCTGACAATAGCTAGTCCTGCAGCGCCTAGCTATTGCATCGACGGGCAGCAAACCTCCAGTTTTTATTGGAGGTGCAGTCTGAAGTTTCGTAACGTAATAGCCGTGCTAGTTTTTAATTTCTTGCACGCGCTTTCCAAGTCTGATTTTCCCAACCGCTTGATAGCTCACGCAGAAAGAGGAGATGAATTAGCGATTGTATTTTTCATTTTCCAAATTGTGGCCTCCTGCATTTGGGGTGCCTTTTCAAAAAACCGAATCAACTTAACTAAAGAAAAGGAAGCCAATGAGAAAAAAGACTCTTAATTTTTTTCCTTAACCGTTTTCGCAATAGGAGGTTTGAACCTCCGCAAACTGCTTAAGGCTTAACAGGTCGCCAAAAAGTAAGTAGCGCTGCTAGGGTACAATGCTGATGCTGTCATGGAATGAAGAATCTGAACAAGAAAATTTACGCCACTACTTGGACACGGTAGTTTCTGTTCAAGGGGCTAGGGCTTTTCTTGCTCAGAACTCCGAACCATCCTTGGCCGAATTATTGGATCTATCCCGGATTATTTTGTGGATAGCCAGTATGCGGAAACGATTTACGAATGAGGTAGAGCATTCGGTATCGTATCAGCACAACCCGAAACCATGCCTGTTTCTTGAACTCTATCGTTTGCCAAGGCCTCCTCCTGATCTACGGGACTCTAAAAACTTTATCCCTCGCTCGACCAATGGTCTTCCTCCCCCCCCCCGGCCTAGCAATTTCCCCCATCCCCGCTACAGTGATCTGAAGAATAGAAGAAGCTCGGAGGCTGTATGCGTCCTGTCTATCCGGCACCTGCCGTCCTGGCGGTGCTTGTCGCTGTCCCATTAGAAGCCCGTGGTCGCCACGGGAAGTCGCACCCGTATATCCACCCCTACAAGTACAAGCAGCCTAAGCCCGTACAGCCGGCGCCTCAGGTTGAATCGGATCGGCCGAACGGAAAAGTCTCGAGATAGGGAAAATAGTTAGGGGCCAACCAGCAAGGCCAGAATATTTTTGTTAATGGCCTTTAAGATAAGTAGAGAACAAAGTCTATGTTAATCAGAGGTTGAATTGTGAAAAATCAAAACACCAATCCCATCCTTGGAATTTGCCAATTATGCTTAAAGGTTGGCGAACTGTGCAATTCCCATATAATTCCCGAATTTCTTTACAAGAAACTTTACAACAAGAATCATCAGATGATGGGCATTAATGGAAGATTCCGCAAAGGATGGAAACCTGTCCAGATCGGTGAGAGAGAACACCTTCTCTGTGAATCCTGTGAGCAGCATCTTGCAAACAAGATAGAGAGTGCATTTAAAGCTATGTGGGTAGAGGCCAATCCTTTACCTGATCCTTGGCCTAGCACAGAGCATATCGCGCAGATAAAAGTAGATTATCCGTTATTCAAACTATTTCATCTGAGCGTGCTATTTCGCGCTGGAGTTAGCACTCGCCCTCAATTCAATTGTGTTAGGCTCGGCTCTCATGAAGAAAAGTTACGGGAGATGCTTCTCGAACTGAATCCGGGAAAGCAAAATGATTATCAAATCTTCGGCTACGCTGTCATTGACCCCAAGACCAATCGTATTCGTAAATTGATTGCTGGCGCAGACCAAAAGAAATTTGATGGCTTGCGTTGGTATCGCTTTATTTATGGAGGCGTTTGGTGGTGGATAAGCGCTTCATCTCATGCCAACCTGAATATGGCCCCCATAACCTTAAGAGAAAATGGCACAATGGTAATACGGTGGTTTGATTGGAGCAATATCCCAATAATCCAAAAGGCATCAGCCTTGCTCCGCAACAGTAAGGTTTGATAATACACACTCAATTCTTTTGATGTGGCTAATAAAATCCGGAGCATTCTCCTGCCTAAGAGCCAAAAAACAATCCACTTAATACACTTAATAGAAAAGTAATCATGGGCTGGCGAAATCGGCTCAAGTTACCAGCCCAGATCAGCCTATCGCAGCACAGCCAGAATCCCAGCAATACCGCCCAATATCACGCCGACCCCGGCAAAGACCACGGCCAGTAGCACCGCCGTAGCCTGCAGGTAGCCGGCCTTGTTTGCGCCGTCACTATCCATTTTTCCGTTCACCTTCAAATCAGTGGTGATAAACTTGAACAAGATCAATCTCCTACTCGCACTAGGGGGTTAGATGCAGAAACCCCGCCGGCGGCCACCGTGCGGGGTTTTGTTTTGGCCGCGACCGATAGTCGCGCGATTCATTCACAGCAAACAGGGGAGGAACGCAGTCGACGTCACTCCCTCGAAATAGCTCTGTGCCACGACTGCCAACCGATCAACCGATCGCGCCAGATCCGGCACTGGCCGTAGTTCTCGGCCACCACTGCCAAAGCAACGGCATCATCCACCGGCCCGGCCGGCAGCCTCGTCAGCTCCTCCGGAGCAACCCGTAAAGAAGCACTCGGCGTCGGCATCTGCGGGCAGCTCGCCGGCAGCGGCTGCGTCGTGGAGCAGCCGCCAGCGGTCAGGCAGCACACAGCGGCGAGCGTCAGGGCTTTGGACATATCGGATTACCTCGCGGGTGATGGTTTGGTTGATGCTGTGGGTGGCCTCTACGCGCTGACCCTGGGCCAGATCGACGGCGGCGACGCGCTGCTGCACCTGCTCGGCTGAGCGGCGCTCGGCGGCCATGGCCTCGGCGAGCCGGGTTTGCTCCGCCGCTGTGCGCTCAGCGGCGGCCAGACGCGCGGCGCGGTCGCGAATCGACCAGCCGGCCAGACCGGACAGGCTCAGCGCCCCGAGCAGGGCGGTAGCTCCGATCGCGATTCGGTACGGCAGAGGGACGAGCGAGAACATAAGCGGGCCTTTCTATAGCTGATTTTTTGGGCGGACTGGTAGAAGCGAGATTCGGCGCGGGTTTCAAGCGGCTGTACGCGAACTTACCCACAGCGGCTGTGAGCGACTCCTCGCAGAGCTTCCGCTCGGCGGCGCGCCGTCGCACCAGGCCGGGCAGCTCGCGGCCGCCGGCGTAGGTCCAGCGGGACAGCTCAGCGCAGGCGCCGCGCAGGTCGCCCGCGTTCGCCTTGCGCGCAAGCGTCGAAGCGCAATAGGCGCGGCCGCCGACGTTGAACGTGAAGCTCGTGAACGCAGCGCGCGCTTTCTCCGGCAAACCGGGTGTACAGCGATCGACTGTCGCCAGCGCCTCGCGGCGGTCATCGTCGAACCACGCCTGGCGGCGGTCGAGGTCGTAGCGCTGGCCGACTTCGACGTCGGCGCCTGTATGCCCAGCTCCCGCCGTTGCAACGCCAACGACGTCGCGGTACCCGGTTTCCCGGTCGCTCTCGAAGGGCAAGATGAGCGCGCCGGCCAGCGCCAGCACGCCGACCCCGGTGGCAATGACGCGGCGCTTACTCATCGTCGGCGCTCCCCTGTTGCGGCGCGCGTTGCTTGCGCCGGAAGACGTGCCACTTGTGGGCGACGAAGCCGAGCTGCACTAGGGTGTACGCGAGGGTGGCGATCAGCACCCAATCGGCGAGCGCGACGCCGGCCAGCGAGATGCCGGCAACGCTGACCGGCGGCACAGCGCGCGCAGCTTCTGCGGCGATTTCGTGTTTCTGCATTTCGGACCTTCCAAAGAAAAAGCCCGGCACAATGGCCGGGCTGCATGGTGAGTAATTACGGTAAGTGGACCTAGGGATCTGGGTGCAGAAATGCAAAAGGCCCGGGCGACAAAAGTCGAACCGGGCCTTTCCATTCCAAAAACAAAAAGCCCTCCACCACGGGAAGGCTTTGCTTTGATCGTTTTGCTGAAACAAAACAAGCTGTTTTGTTCAGGCGCAAAAACTAACAATAGCGATTTTTCGCATTTTACGTGCGTCGACCCGACGTCGCAATAGCTTATTTTGGGGTCTTGCAGGCCGGTCTACGGCCACTCTGAGCACATTCCTCTACAAAAACCCAAGCCACAAAAAGCAAAAGCCCTCCGCTGCAGGGGAAGGCTCTTCGTTAACTACGGTACTGCTGGACGCAAAAACACACGCTTTAGCAGAATCATATCAAAAGTGTTAACCGCCTCCTAGTTTTTCTGCTTATCCCCTCCTCCTATATCTCGATCTCGTGCATCGGCAACGCAGGCGCTTCGCCGTCGAGCCGGCCGTCGCGCACGAAGACGCGGGCGCCCTCGACTGCCGACTGTTCGCCGACGGCGACGCGTAGCAGACCACCGCCCAGCTGCTGGACCGTGACGGTGCCGTCTTGGTGATCGGTCACGACGTCGCCCAGCAAGCGCGGCGGGCCGGCGAGCAAGGCTTGGAGCTGTTTCCACGGGTTCATGTGTAATGTCTTTCCACGGTGAGGGTCTGCTTGATGACGGTTTTCTGGTCCCCGCCCGACTGCGCGTTGATCGTGATGCCGCGCACGAGGCTGCGCCACAGCTCGCCCAGGCCGTCGAATTCGAGCAGTTGGCCGTGAGTGACGCGACCGAGATCGGGGAGCAGCGGCAGCTCCAGCGAGATGCTGGCCTGCGGGCCGGTGTTCGCGAGGATCGACATGCCGCAGGCGCGCGCGGCGGCCACATCGGTGATCAATGTGTCGGTCACCTGCGGCGCCAGCTTGTCGCCAGCGGAGCCCTGACGGACCACACGTCCAACAACGCCGCCGGTCCGATCGCCTGCGATGTAGACCGCGTTGTAGTCGGGCATGTCTTGGTCGTTCCACTGCTGCACCGTGACCGGCCCGGGCGGCAGAATGATGTCGGGCACAGCGGCGCCCCACTCCCATGGCGCCACCGGGTAGCGCGGCGCCAGGCGTAGGGATGTCGAATCCGCGCCGGCGAGCACGGTTCCGCCGACCGCCGTAGCCAGCCGGTTGATGACGTCGATCGGCGTCGCATCCGTCATCGACCAACAGCCAGGCGGGATCAGCCAATCCGGCAACCGCCAGTCGAGCGCGGTTCCAGTTCCTTCCAGGGCGCGCTCGGCAATCTGGCGCGCCGCGATCGGCGCCGACTCTGTCCACGCACGCTTTTCGGCGAAGCCGTCGCCGAGATAAGCGGCGAGCGAACGGCCTGTGATCGTGGCGGAGGCGGAGCCGAATTGCCGCGAGCCGCTGGTCGCGGTCACCACGAACGTCCACCGCAAGCCATTCAGCTCGACCCCGATTTCGACCGGCTCGCGCGGGTCCTGGCGTAGGACCAGCAGACGCTGATTACCGGGAAGCGTCGCGGTAAGCGACCACGTCCAGGACTCGTCGTCCGTTGAAATGGAGACCGACGTGGGGCTGAGCGGCGCGCCGTCGGAGATGCGCCACATCCTGATTTTGTTGACCACGATATAAACCCTGAGCGAAGGAACACGGATACCGACGGGGTCGGCGCGGCCGAGCCACAGCAGCGTCGGGGCGCTCGGCTCGATCCGGTGCGCGAGATGCAGGCGAGTCGGCGTTGAGCCGGCGGGCGGGGGCGGTGGGACCGTGCCGGGCGGCGGTGGGGGCGGTGTGGGTGGTACGGGAATCGGCGGCGTGTGGCCATAGGCGGGCCGGCGCGCCTCGCGCCAGGGGATGCTGGTGGCGAGCTGGACGGGCGCGGCCGGTGATGCTGAAGCGCTGATGTCGAGCGCGGCAGAACCAGCCTCGCGCCACGTCTGAGTGCTGGCGCCGGCGCGAGGAACGAGGTCGATCCACGGCGCGGCCGACTCAATCCCGGCCGGCAAGGCGTGGCGGTGGTCGAGTTCGAACGCCGCAGCGCGTGCCGGCATCGCAGACCACGGCGCCGCGGAGTCCGCAGCAGTCGGGACCGCGGCGCGCCAGCTGCTCGACGCCGATCCGGCGCGCTCGAGCTGAGACGCCCAGGGCGCCGATGTCGATGCCGCACCAGCACCTGCAGGCGACCAGCTCGATATGGAGGTCGTGCCGGCCGGGTCGTGCGCGCGCCAGCCTGCTGCTGCACCAGCACCCCGGCCAGCCGCTGGCCGCCAGCCGCTCGACGTCGTCGCACCAGCGCCGCGCGGCACCGCGTGGTCGTAATGGAGGACGCCAGCGGCTGACCCCGCGTCGCCACCAGAGCCGGCCAGAGACAGCACCGGCAACAGAAACCCGTCGGCCCGCGCATCCGCGCCGGCCAGCACTCCCGCCGCCACGACCTGCAGCTCGCCGTCGGCGCCAGCATCGTCTCGTGCATCCAGCACACCGACGACGGCCTCAACCGGATCGCCGCGCGGTCGGCCCAGATGCAGGTCCGCCGCGCCGTCGAGCGGACGGCCGAGTATCAGCTCGCCCGCCCCGCTGACTGGGCGTGCGGTGGAGTTGGTCATAGGGGGATTACCGAAGGATCAGAGAAGGAAGGCGCAACAAGCCGCCCGCGTAGAGCATGACGCCGTTGGGGCCGCCGACGACGCCCAGCTTGAGATCAGCACCGCTGTCTTTGTCGCCGACGGTGGCGTCGCCGACCCATGCGTCGGCGCCCGTCGAAAGCCGCGCCCAAGTTGCGACACCCGTGCGCAGCAAAACGGTCTCGGCCGGCGGCACGAGCACCAGCCCGGCGTCAGTCACTTCGCCAACTGGCCGCGCCAGGGTGAACGTGATCAGCGGCAGCTCAGGCGCTGGCGCACCAGCACTCGGCGGCACCCCAGCGTAGATCGCCAGTTTCGCCGGCGCGCTGCCGGCATCGAGCGCGCCCAGGACAGCGGCGGCCCGGGCGCGGCGAACTGCGGTGGAGTAGACGATCATGGCGCGCACCTCGGGATCAGACCGTCGGCGGCATCTGCTTGCCAGACCGGTGCGGGGTCGTCGATGCCAACGGCGAAGTACTGCCGCGTCGGGTCCAGGCCGTCGACGCGGTATCGGCCGTCCGTGCCGCTGCGGGTGTGCGTCACCAGTAGCCCGGTTTCCCTGTCGTAGATCCGCACGGCGCGCGCCGCGGGTAGTTGCGACGGGCCGACGGCCACCGTGCCCTCCAAATACCCGGCGCCCGAGCACGGCGTGAGTGCGAGCGGCAGCGGCGCGGCTGCCGTGGTCGGCTCGGCGAGTACCTGCCCGAGCTGAACGACCGGTCCGGGCGCCGCCGCGCCACTGATTCCGAGGTCAGACCAATACCGCTGCTGGCGCGCCAGCAGGCGCTCGACAGGCAGCGCGCGCGGGTAGAGCGCGCACCAAGCGACGATGCCGTCCGTTGGTGTTTCGCCGGGCCAGTTGCTCGCAAGGATCTTCCAGAATTTGCGGCGCGCCGATGACCTCGGCAGCATCGTAAACGACCACGACGCGCCGTTGATCAGCAGGGTTGCCGGTCCTTCCTTCGCGATCCGAACTGCTGCGTACACCAGACGTGAACCAGTGAACGCCTGGTGCGATACCACAGTGCCGCCATCAGCATAGAACGTGAGGTTTCCGCTCTGGCCGCAGAACAGAACCAGACAGTTCACATCGGGGCCATCGCCGAAGTCGAACAGACGGCGAGGAAATATCAGCGCTGGGCCGAGCTGCACCAGCAGCTCAATCGTGATCGCGCCATCCGCCCCGCAGTAGTCGGCGTCCGCCGGCAGCTCAATCCAACCGGCTCCGGATGAACCAGCGCCGATACCGCCGTCGAACATGCGCTGCTGCGCCTGCAGCACTCCCTTGCCTTGTGCCGCCAACCCACGCCCAGTCCGGTCCGGGAAATTCGGACCGGCGCCATCGAATACCCACAGCGCTGCCGGCTGATCTGCTAGTACGTCATCGAGAATCGTCATCGCCATGGCCCCGTCGCATCGTGCGGGGCGGTACCCCACGGCAGCGGCGCGGATCGCATTGGCAGCCAGCGATACTCGCGGCCAGAGGGGCCGCTGGTGCGCTCATACGGCATGATGACCTGTGCCGCGTGGAGCGATTGGAGCGCGCCGGGGAGCATGCCCCGGACTACCTGGCTGCCAGACTCGAAGATCAGCACCGGATGCAGTACCACTGCATTGCGGTCCCCCTGTGGGCACGGATATGGGACCGTCCCCTGCCCGCACAGACGGTCAGTTGCACGATGACCCTGCACAGTGAAGCGTGCGGGGCCGCCCATCCCGCCCGCGCGGCTGATCAGCCAGCGACCGGTTTCGTCTGCTGCTGTGAGCTGGTCGCGCGCGAATCCGATGTCTGCGGAGCTGGGGCTGTCGTGCTCTTGGCCGGTTACGACGGTGCCGTATGCGTCGGCCGCGCCGCCGAGTGCTGCCAAATCACCGAATGCATACCACCCCGCAGACAAATCACCCGCTGCATCGATCACGAGGTAGAGGGTCCGGTCGTCAGCGATCAGCGCCCAGGACCGAGGCGTCGCATCGCGCGTCGAGGATTTGCGCCAGGTCAGGCCGGTCGGGCGAATCGCCAGCGGTGGGCAAGCGCCCTCGCCCGTGTCGATGTCGGCCATCGATAGGTACGTGCGCACGCGCGCGAATTGGGCGTCAGAGTCATCGACGCGGAGCGGCCGACGATTGCCGGCGAGGCTGCGGAACACAGCTTTATTGGGTGCGGTGAACTGCCGTTCCCAGCCCGCGCCGGGGCGACGCATCGTGATCGCGCCGGTTGCCGTCGGCAGATTCAGGTCGAGCGGAACGGCGAATTCGACGGTTGCAGGCGTCGGCGTGCGGAGCGCGCGCCATTCGCCGACCCAGCCGGTCGGGCTTGCACCGGCGATCGCGAACACGTCGCCAGGGCGCAGGCCGTGGCCGGTCGAGATCGTCGCCACGGCGAGGCCGCCGGTTTGCGTCAGGCTGTCGACCGAGCGCAGGCCGAAGCCATCGACGAGACAGCCGAGCAGCAGGGCGAGCAGGCTGCCGGGCTGGCCAGCGAGAACCGGCGCACCAGCCATGCCGGAGTCGTAGTAGTGAACAGGGAAATTCATAGGTAAACCTTTATGGTTATGCGTCGACGCCACCGAACACGCGCAATCTGAAACCGTCGCTGCCGCCGGAGGCTGGCCCGATCTGGACCGAGCGTGCCAACCAAACCGCAGCAGACGCCGACCTGGTGTTGAACCGCAGCACGTTGCCCGTCGCCCACGCGCCGCCCCAGCCGGCCGCTTTCAGGACGAAATACGGCTGGCCGCTGGCCGGATTGATCGGTGCGCAGTCACTCGCCGTCGAGCCGGTCGCGATTTCGCCCAGCCGCTCACCGATCACGCGGTACCCCGTCTGGCTGGCGAACACGACGGCCCAGCGCTCGTCGGCGGCGCCGAGATTCGAGACGACGATGGGGTGCGTGACGGTCTGGTACTGCGCATTGATTGCCGCGCCGACCCGGCCGTCAGACCACTCGGTCGTCCAGGTCTGCTGCGAGAACGGCGGCGTGACGCGCGCCATCAGGTCGCCGACTTCAAGGCACGAGCTGACGATGGTTTCGCCTGCGGGGTAGTCGTGGGTGAGAGGGCGCATCAGGCCGATGTCGCCGCTGATCTGCACGTCGAGACAAAGCGACTGATCTTCGACGCGGTGCTCCACCGCGAGCGGCGGCGTATAGCCGGTCAGGTCCAGCGCGGCGCCGAGCGTCACGACGCCACCGTCGAGATCCGCCGCATACATCGAGCGCGGCAGCTCTTTGTCGAGGGCATCGATGACGCGCACTTCGACGAGCCGATTCCGCCCGACATCGATCCGGACGCCGGGTGCCGCAGCCGAGGCAAGTTTTCGGGCCGTGTGGTGGATCGCTACCACGTCGCCGGGGCGGACAATCGGGACACGGCCATCGCTCGGCAGCCTGACGGGATCTAGGCCGAGAAGCTCGGCGCTCATGGGTAGGTAGCTGTAGGCGATGGCGTTGTAGCGCATGCCCACCGGGTCATAGAGACGTGGCCTAAAAATCCTGCCATCAGCTCTAACGAGATCAGGTTTAAACCACCACTCTTTTTCGTTTCCGGACGCGATAACCCAATCCCCAAACCGCACATGTACCACCCCGGTCTGCAGGTCTGCCGTACCCTCGAAACCGGCGCCACTGACCGTCCCATCGCCGTTGTCCTGTACCGATACCGTCCCACCACCATCCGCCGGCACGACCAGATTCAGCGAGTTCGGCTTGATCGGCGCGAGAGGCGTTCGGAACGAAATGCCCCCAACGAGAAGACCACCCATTGCCGTCGCCAGCGATTCAATCTGGGGATCGAGCGGCGCGCCAACCGTCCAGACCGACAGCACGCAGCGGCCCGAGCCGTAGTCGATTACGCCCGCATGGATACCCGAGCCCGTCGCCGGGTCGATATCGGTGTAGAGCGAGCCAACGCGATCGACGTAGGTCCGGCCGCCGAGCTTGAAGCGGACGGACCCGGGCACGATCCGCTCGCCGCTATTGCTGACGAGGTCCACGGCGATCTCGGTCGCGACCGCATCAATCACGGTCGGCGGTGCAGCGGTGCCGACCTGGTAGCGCGCACCGGTGAAGCTCGACAACCTGAACTGCGGGCTGCCGGCCTCGATCGTGACGGCGGTCGGCGCTTGATTGCCGGTGGCGAACAGTCCGAAACCAACGTCCGGAAACTCGCGATAGCGCTGGATGCCGACGGTTTTGGTTTCGTAGTTGATCGTGCCGACGGCCCCGCCATTGGGGTCCAGCAGTTGCCCTGCCCCGTTATCGATGAGCTGCAGCTCGTACGGTTTGCCGTTGCGCGCATACACGACGCCGAATCGCAGCGAGCCGCGCACCCACTCGTCCGGCAGCACGACGCCGACTGGATCGCCGGTTTCGGAGACCGGGCCGGGCTGGTAGATTTTGAGGGGTAATGCGGCGACACCCAGCGTGACGCGATAGCCCTGCCCGGTGGAGGGCAGGCGCGCGGGCCGCAGCAGAATCCGGCCGTGCGCATAATCGAGTCGTCCCGTGGCGTCGCCGCTCAGGCCGCCCATCTTGTTGTCCACCGCCGTCGCCGTGCCATTGTCGGTCGGCCACTCGATTGCGACAGAGCCCGGAGTCATCGGTTTATCTGCCGGCAGCTCGGCCTGGAGCTGGACGCCGACGTGCATCGGTGTGTTTGCCCTGTTGAAGAGCGCAACTCGGCCGCACCAGGTAATGATGATCGCGCTACCAACATCGGGCAGCGCGCCGAGCGTCGCGGCGAGCGTTCCTGATTCGTAGTCCTGCGTGCCGGCACCGAGACTTGCTTCCGCCGCACGCATGCCACCTGCCGCATCGTCGCGCAGGTCGGTCCAGCGCTCAGCGGCACGGTAGCTCAGCGTGACGGTGCCGGGAGCCGGCGCCGGCACAAGGGTCACGACCAGATTCTGCGCACGCGACTCGGCCGTGACTGGGATCGACCACGAATTCGTCGCGCGGTGGGCGGCGGCGGCCGGCATGAATCGGACCGTTTTTGCGCCCGGCCACGTCGGGCACTCGACGTTGAAATCGATCTTGCCGCCAACGTAATCGACGCGACCGACTTCGCCGCCGGCGAGCATGAGCCGGCCGCCGACATCGGTCATTTTGTCGGTGCCACCGCGTGAGATCTGGAGCGAGCCGGGCAGGATTGGGGAGCCGACGTGCATTGACGCGCCGGGCGCGACTGCGCTGGCCACGACGAGCGAGACTTCGCTGTTACCCGCGTCGAAGAGCGCAACGCTTTGGCCTGCCGCCGACAGCTGGACGAGCTGCGTCTCGGTCTGCGCGCTGGGGACGAGCCGGCTATACGGGCTGTCGACGCGGATGCTGAACTCGCCGGGCTTGCCGGGCCGGGTCAACGACATGGCGCCGTAGTAGCGGGCAGCGTTTGCGGTGACCGTCTCGCGGATGACTGCGCCAGCGCCGGCGTCGTCCACCGGACTCGGTGCCGTACCAGTGAAGTCGCGACGGAGCGGGTCGGAAATCTCGGCGGTGATCACGCGGCGGCGGAAAGTGTGCAGCGAGCTGCCGAGGTTGACCGTGAACTCGCGGACCACGTCGGTTTGCTTGGTGATGCGAACGTATTGTTCGTATTCCGTGGGCCGGCCTTCGTCTTGGATCAACACGAAAACCTGACCAATTTTCGGGAGCGGCGCCGTCTCGCGCTGGATGATCGCAATCGAGCGCTGCCCCTGGAGCTGGCGCTCCAGCAGCTGCCCCGCCCAGCGCGTACCGCGCGCGAGATAGCGCTCGACCCGGTCACGGGCGTGGCGGCGGCGGTCCGTGGAATCCGGGGTGCCGAACAGGGTCACGGAGACCCGGGGATCACGGGGTCGGGCACTAATATATATAAGGGGATCGAACAGGGGTTCGGCGCCGATGCCACGCACTGCGACGAAGCATTTCGCCAGCGCGACGGACCCTTTGATGCGGTCGGTCGGGCTGATGTCGGCGAACAGGTTATTTTCGCGACCGGAAATAATAAGGCGGCCGCTAATCGGGCCGCCTGCATCTGGATCGTCGCCAAGCCGCTCAGGCTCCGCGAGTACGATATCGTCGTCTTTGATCATGCGTCTACGCTCAGAAATCGAAGGGTGAGGGTGTACCAGTCGTCCGGATCAGCGGCGACTTTGCGGCGCTTGGGGCGAGCCTCGATCGGCGTCTCGCCGTGCCGGAAAATCACGGACCAGCGTCGGCCGTCTGCCAGCGTCAGGGCCATGACTCGGCCGGGCTGCAAGGCGAGGCTGTAGAGCTGGTCGAGCGTGGCGCGCTGGACCCATGCGTGGTCGTCACCGCCGGCAAGCGTGATCGGCCTGCCGGCTTGGCAGGCGCTGACTTGCACGATTAGCGCGCCGTCGAGGCCGCGTTCGACGGACTGACCGACTGGCGTCCAGTCGCACTCGTCAGGCCAAGGCAGATCCGGCAAGCGGATGCCGTCGAGGTAGTGGTGTCGCAGGGTCATAGGGATACCTGTTTCGCTCGAGCGATCTCGTCGAGGATGTCGCGCACGGTGGCGCCCTGCCCCTCGGCGACGTCGATCGACCGCTCGCGGCCGCCGACGACGATCTCGATGCGTTCGGTTTTTGTGGTGGATGGGGTGGCTTCAGGCCGGGCTGTCTTGGGCTTGTCGATATCGGACTTGGCGCGCTCGGCGGCCTTGGCTTTCGCCTCCGTCTCTTCGCGCCGCTGCTTCTCTTGCAGCAGAGTCAGAGCTTCCCGGTAGGACCGCTCAACGTCAGCATCTCCGCCGCCCTTGGCACGCTGCTCGTCCAGGCGCGCCTTCTCCTTCGCGTACTTACGCGCTAGCACGGCTTGGTCGTTCCCGTCTTCCTGGTCGATTTCGTCGCGCAAACCGTCGGCCATTTCATCGAGCGCGGCCGCTGCGTCGCGGACTTCGTTCCGAAGGTCAATGACGCGCTGGCGCGCGCCGTCGAGCGCCGACTGCAACCCTTCCAGTTGAGCATCATCGAGCGCGTCGAACTGGTTGCGGAGTCGATCAAGAGTGGGGATTTGGTCGCCGATCGCGACCTGCATCTGCTCGTACTGTTGGGTCAGCGCAGCAGCTGCGGCGAGCTGGGATTTCACGGACTGCTGCGCCCGTTCCATTGCCGCAATCGCGGTTTCGGATGAGGCGCCGGCCTGTTGGTTGGCGAGGTCGATTTCTTGGGCCAGACGCTTAGAGGCTTTCAGCGACAGGCCGAGTTTTTCGTAAGCGATGACGACTTTCTCGACGGCTTTCGCTTGCTTCTCGGCGCCCTGCTCTGCGGCGGCCCCCTGCTCCTGGACGGCGGTCTTGGCCTTATTGGCGGCGGTGGCAGCATCCTCGCCAGCTTTCTTGGCAATCAGCCCGGCTCGTTCCGCCGCCCCTCTAAACTCGCTCGCCGTGACGGCGGCCTCGGCCATCTCATCCTTGGCGCGCGCCATAGCCACTTCGGTATCGGTACCGACTTTCTCTACAGCGGCGAGCGCCGCTTGAGCTGCCCCGGCGTAATCCAGCGCCGTTGCCTTGCCGGATCGATAGGCTTCCTCAACCCGGCGCAGCGACGTTTGCGCGGCTTCCGCTTGAGCCTGCATAGCTGCCGCACTGGTGATGCCCAGCCGCTGGAAGTCTTCCTCCAGCTCGGACACTGACAGCGAAACCTCCTTAGCGCGCTGATTGACGGCATCGAGCGCACGGACGAGCTGATCACCGCTGAGCCTGCCCGCTTCGCCCAAGGATTTGACGACGACTCGGATCTTGTCCACGGCGGCCGGCGTGTCGGCTTTCGTCAGCGCCTCATCGAGCGCCAGTTTCAATCCGCGCGCGGTCGCTGCGCCTGTGGCGCCCAATGCCTCGAGCGAGGCCGCCGCCTTCTTGGCTTCGCTCGAAATACCCTCGAGCGCAAGATCGGCGTCGATGCCCAGCCGCTTCAGCGCTTCGCCCGCGACCACCTTGGCGGCCGCCGACATCTTCCCGAACTCTTTCTCGACGGCGCGCGCGACTGCCGGCAGGTCTTCGTCGCGAAGCTTTGAGAGACGACCGCCGATGTTGGCTTCAATCTGCCGGCCGGCTTCTTCGCTGGATTGCTTGGCAACATCGCCCACGCCTTTGAGCGCGCGGACGAGGTCGGCGGCCTGATCCAGCGGCTTGCCCAGTTGGTTGCCGGCCTCCTCGATCGACTTCGTCAGCTCATCGAACGTGGCCTGAGTCAGCTTGCCATCGACCATCAACGCGCTGAGCTGCTTGCGAATCCCATCGAAGGCGGCCGGGCTGTCTGCCGCGTCGATCGCCGCCACGACCGCGGTCTTCAGCTCATCGGCGGATGCCTTCCCGTCTTCGCGCAGCTTGATCAGCGCGGCCAGCGCCTCCTTGGCTTTGCCGGAGACGCCCGCCAGCGCTTCCTCACTTGCACGCGCCTCTTCTTGCTGCTGCCTCAGCGCCTCGGCTTGAGCGTTGGCTGTGATGGTTATCGATTTGGACAGCTCATCGAACGTGGTCTGGGTCAGCTTGCCGCTGTCCAACAACCCCTTGAGCTGCTCCTGAATCTTCTTGAACGCCTCGGGACTGTCGGCCGCCTGAATGGCTTTGTCGATCGCGTCGGATAGCTGCTGTGCGCCGACGGAGCCGTCCTTTGCCGCCTCAGCCAGCTGGATTAGCGCGGTCTTGGCCCCTTCGCTCAGCCCCTTGTAGGCTTCCTCCGTAGCCTTGACGTTGGCGCGGTGTTTCTCCAGCTCCGTCGCGACTTGCTGCGCGGCTTCGGCGGCCTTGGGCGGCCCCTTTTCAGCCTCATCCCACAGCTCTTTCAGGGTCTTCTTCAGGTCGTCGAACTGCTGCCTGTTGCGCGCCACAGCAGCGGCCACCGTATCGGTGCTGCTGAATGCGGCGCGAACGGTCTCGGCCATTCCCCTAAACGCCAGCTTGGTGCTTTCGACCATCGCGACCATCGCAACGCCGAGTTGTCGTGCCCAGACCGAGTTGTCGCTCAGCACCTTTCCAAGACCGTAGCCGGCGGCACCGGCCGCCAGCACGCCAGCCGCGCTGGCACCGATAGCAGCCAATCCGCCCGCCAACCCACGAGCGGCGGTGAGCGCCGTTCCCATCACCGGCGCGAGCTTGCCGATCGCCAAGGAAACGGTCGCAATCGTCGGACCAGCAATGCCTGCCAGCCCGACGAATGCGAGCCCCAACGCCGCCAGCGCCGATGTAACCGCGGCGATGGCCGCGGCAGCCAACGACAAGCGAGGGAATTCTTGGATGAACTGCGCGACAGCTTGGCCGGCTTCACCCACTCCATTTGCCACCTTCTTAATGAGTGGCAAAAAGGTCGTGCCCAGCTCGATCGCGGCGTAGCGCAACGAGTTAGACATGAACTGCAATTGGACTTCAGCGGTCTTGATGCGGTTACTAAACTCGCGATGCACTGCGCCCGCGTTTTTAGCGGTGTCGGAGGCAATGACCATTGCCTTGTTGTAGGTGCCAACCGCGCTGACCAGCGAGGTAATGGACGCCACATACTCGGGGCCGAACAAGCGGCTGATGATCTGGCCCTGGGTAGCGTTGTCGAGTCGCTCGAGCGTACCCAGCAGCTCGGACAGGGCTTGCTGAGGATTGCGCCGAACCGCTGCGGCGAACTGCTCCGAACTCGTCCCGATCGCGACCAGGGCTTGCTGGAAATCCTCGCCCTGTGAAGAGGCGTTGGCCAGCTTGTTGAGCAAGGCAGACAGCGCTGTTGCGGCTACCTCTGGCGTCTTGCCCAGCTTGAGCATCGAGGCAGATAGGCCGGCAGCCTCGTCAGCGGTGAGGCCGAATTGCTTGGCGAGACTGCCCGTGCGAACCAGCACTTCGGTGATCGACGCCTCGGCGACGCCCAGCTTGCCGTTCAACGCATTGATGGTGTCGGCGAGCTTCAGGCACTCGTCGAGGTTCAGCCCCAGGTTGGTCTGCAGGTTGGACAGCGCAGTGCCGGCCTGTTCGGCCGACATCCCGAAAGCAATACCGATTTCGCCGACGATCCTGACGTACTTTTCCAGCTCGGCCGTCGGGAACATCTTGGCGCCGGCAGCGGCGATCTGGGCGAGTTCGGTGGCGGCGTAGGGCAGATCTTCCGACGCCATTTGCTTGAGCCGATTCGCCAGCGTAGCGAGTTCAGCGTCAGTGCCGTTGGCGACTTTTGCCACCTCGGCCATCGCTGATTCGAACGAGATGGCTTCTTTGCCCGCGAACGCCAAACCCGCCGCGCTCGCCGCCGTCGCGGCCAGTACGGTTTGCAGCTCGCCGGACGATTGCGCGGCAGCTTGGGCAGACTGGCGCAGTGCGTCGGTCTGCTGTTTCAGGGCGACGTATGCCTGGGTCAGCTCTTTCGCCGTCAGCTTGCCGCTGTTCTTCAGCGTTTCGTACGCCTGGGTCAACTTGCGGACCTCGGCCTCGACCTCTTGGTGAGCCTTCAATCCCAGGGTCTGCCTGGCGTCGCCCAGCACCTTTAGCTGAGCGGCTGACTGAACCAACTGAGCGTAGCTCTCGCGCAGTCCCTGATTGGCCCGCTGCAGATTGTTGACGTCGACGCCAGCCGTCTTGAGCTGCGCAGCCAAAGCGGCCGCATTCGACCTCATCGTTTCCATTGCGCCTTGGGCTGACCGGCTCGCCTCGGCCTGAGCCTTAAGCGATCGCTGAAGCTTTTCCTCCTCGCGCGTGACCGAGACCAGCTGCCCCTGGAGCTGCTCGAGCTTGGCCTTCTCGGCGGCGTGCTCAGCGGATGCCGCCCTTTCCTGTGCTACCAGGTCGCGATAGCGCTGCACCAGCGGCGCCATCGACGCGTCGAGCTGGCCCTGATTCTGGGTCAGCTGCTTCGTGCTCACGCCAGCGGCTTTAGCCGCCTCGGCCGCCGCGGCGGTTTCCACCCTCAGCGTAGCGAGCTTGTCTTTTGCCGCCGTGGTAACGGTGGCCTGGGTGTTGACGCTGGCGCTCAGTCCAGCGACAGACTGGGCCGTAGTGGCGACGCGGGTCTGCGTGGCCTGCAGCTCGAGCTGCAGCTTGTCGAAGCTGTTCGCTGCCGCCTTGGCCTGCGCATCGAGCGCGCGAAACTTGGCAATGCCCTCGTCAGCCCGGGCCAGCTTGTTCATCTCGTCGACAAGCGCGTCGATTTCGTCCGCCACTACGGCGCCCGTCTCGCCCAGCGTCTGTAGCTGGCGCCCCATCTCGCCCAGCTTCCCGGTGCGCGCAGCAGCGTCCCGCAGGCCGACGGCGATCCGGTCGTACATGTGGGCCTGTTGGTCGCCGGTGGCACGCGCCTTCGCGCCCAGCTTTTCCATTTCGCCGGCCAGCGCGTTCAGATCCGCACGTCCTTCCGTGCGGGCGCGGATCAGCATTTCGATTGCAGTATTGCGGCTCATGGCGGACTCATGAAAAAGAAAAAGCCACGCGAGTGCGTGGCCTTATTCGGGTTACGGTGAGTTATGCAGCTTTTGCCATCTTCGTGATGGAGCCGAATTGACCGTATTCACCGGTCAGTGGCTTGGTCGGATCGGACAGCGCCTGCGCCTTGACGGTGAATTCGGCCAACTTGTCGGTGATCAGGTCGAGCTTGTCGGCAAGGTCCGTCTGAATCCGGTAGTACTCGATCAGCAGCGGCTCGTTGCTGCGCGCGCGGTTCAGCCCTTCGAACCGGAGCCAATGCTCCCGCTCCGTATCGGTCAGCATCGCGACCCGGGTGGCTTTGCCCGCCTTGTAGCTGCGCTTGAGCGGCTGGGTGAATCCATCCAGGTCGAGGAATTCGACCATGCCCTGCTGGCTGAATAGATAGTGTTTACCCAGCTCCAGCGTTTTCGGCGCCGCCGAGCTGTCGACAATCTGGACGTCCGAGACGTTGGGGTACGGCAGCCGGATCAGATCGCCCGCCACCAGCCCCGCCTCGAACGCCTCGTCCGTGGAGGTGCGCTCCGGCAGCTCATGGGCCGAGCCTTTCACCATCCAAAGCAGGTTGGCGACGTTCAGCTTCTGTAGCGGGATTTCGATCTCGATCTCGGGGTCGTCGTACAGCACGAGGTCGGTCATGCCCATACCCGATTGGCTCTCCTTGTGCTTCGAGACATTGCGCTTCTGGGTCACGTTGAGACTGGCGAGGTTACCCAAATGGCGGAATTTTCCGGGCACGCCATTCACCACCTCGGCCACGTAGGCAGAACCCTGCCCCTGGTAGTACTCGGTCTTGCGGTCAATCAACGGGGTCATGCTTTTTCCTTCTTCGTAGTGCGGCGAACGGCGTCGCCTTCGGGTTCTGTCGGTGCGGGTGCGGCGGCGGCAGTGGGCGGGCCAGTCACGCCCAGACCGTCGAGCCACTGCGCTTGGCCGGGCAGGAGGGAAATCTGGGCGCCAGGCTGCAGCTCTTGGCCGGCGTGGATATGCGGTTTCAGCAATTCGCGAGTGACGCGCATGCGGTTCTCCAAAAGGAAAAGGGCCGCGTCTGCGGCCCCTCGGGTGTGGTTGGTGGTGATCAGGTCCAGGGCTTACCGTCGAGCCAGACCAAGTGCGTCCACTCGATCAGCCAGACCAGATAGGCGTCGAGCTTGGGGTCCATGCCGTCCTGGCCGATGTCGCCGACCAGTTGGGCCGGGCCGACGGCCAGCCCCCAGTCCTGTCCGGCCACCGCGCAAGCGATGTCGCTCGCCATGGCGGGCGCTTCGAGTGCTGCGCCGGGCACGAGAGGATCGAGAACCACGCGCGCCTGATACAGCAGGCGGAAGTCGCCGGCACCGTCCCGAATCTCGACCGGCTCTATCGACGCCAGCTCGATGGCGATCAGGGGAACGGGCAGCGCGCCGTCGATCTCGGGGTGAGCCTCCACGGGCGGGCAGTCCTTGATCCGGGACTGGATGCCGGCCACGATTGCCCGCGTCAGCACCTTCGTGCGGTGGTCATCAGGTAATGCGGCCATTTCGTTTCAGCTCCTCAAAATTCAATTCCTGCGTCAGTAGCGCCAGAAAACGGGCTTCGACTTCAGCCGTGTGGACGTGCCATGCGGCGCGCGCTTCACCCTCAATGTCCTCGGTCACGACTTCGATCGGTAGCCGATCCCGCCCGACGCGACGGAACACAGCGCCGCGTCCACTCCGCGCTAACCATGCTTTATCGAAGCGGAACTTGCCGACGCTCACACCCGTGCGGGTTTGCCGCGGCGTACCGAGCCGGGCAGCGGGTATGGCGTTAATGCCGAACCAGACTTTTCCAACTTCGTTGGTCTTGAAGTAAAAGGCGAGGCGCGGCCGAAGTGCCTTCTGCGGCACGCCGGTTTCTTTCGCAACGGCCCGCGCGGCTTGCCCCTTGAACCAGACGCCCAGCTTACGCAACGCGCGACGCTGGGCAGCAGCAAAGGCGGCTTCGGTCAGGCAACTGAACATCTCGCGGGCCGGTTGGATATCGAGCTGGGCGCTCAGTGTGGCGGCCATGATCAGGACTCCCGGCGCAAAGGGATGGCGGACATGCCTGTCCCGTCTGGCTCGGGCAGGCCCAGCACCCTATAGGTGTTGGGTCTGCCCTTGATCGTGACCACGGCCCCCTTTTGAACCGTTGCAGCATCCGCGTCGGGGATCTCGATTACCGGCTGCGTCAGCAGGGTTTTCGACTTACCCAGCTTCGACCCGGTGGTCGGCTCGCTGAAGTAGCCGCGCACCAGGTGGCCGGCGATTTCGATGTCGTCGCCGAGGTGTTCGCGAATGGTCGCGTCGGCTTCGGCGAACAGGTCGCGAAAATCGTCCATCGTGCTACTTCTTCAGCTTGATTTTGACGATGGCGCCGGGACGGGTGCAGATCTGCAAGGGGTTCGACTGAGCTTCCAGCATGATGCCCTTCTTGAAGTCCATCGGCTCTTGCTGGGCGTAGTACGGTAGGCCCATCGTATTGACGGTATCCATGTAGTCGGCCGGGCCAAATTTCGTCTGGAAAAGCCCCGGCACACCCATAGGAATTGCATAACCCTCGTCATCGCCCACGTAAGCGGTTTTCCCCACCTTGCCGCGATAGCGCTCGAAGACGACGCCACAGAAGTCGATGGCTTCGCGCGGATCGCCGCGCAGGCTCGCCGCCATCTGGGTGTTCAGGTAGGTTTCCTTGATGGACTTGTTGGCGAGCAGGGCCATCCAGAGCTGGCGGCCGCACTGCACCCGAACCCCGGTCGTCGTCTGGCCGGGCAGCAGGTCTTCGATAAGGTCGAGCAGCTCAGCGCACTTCAGCCGCATGTCCGTATCGGCTTTGTCCAGGTCCAGACTGAACACGGTCTGCTGAATCTTGAAGCGGTCGTAGAGGTCGAGCAGCACGGTCGTACCGTCCGCGTCCAGGATTTGACCCTTTACAGCGCCGATGCGGTGCCATTCGTGCGTCGCGTCGATCTGGTTGCGCATCTTGGCCAAGCGCTTATTCACGATGGCCTGCACGCCCATCAGCTCGGTCATGCTGCCGAAGGCGCGGATGCCCTGCACCTGGTCGGCGGCAATTGTGGCGCGCTCGGGCAGGTGGATGGTGTTGAACGGAATCAGGCTGCGCTTGCTGCCGTTGACCACCAGGCCAGGCGCGCCCCGTTCGGCTGCCGGCACAAGCGCCAGCGTGTCGCCGTCTTTTTCGATCTGGACAGTAGTGGTGGTGACCCCCTCCTCCTCGAACAACCCCATCGAGCCGAGCCGCGACGGCACCGGTTCCATGTCGTTGATGGTGAAGGTCAAGTTCGGGACCGAAAAAGCTTCGTCCTGAAAGATGTTCATATCGGCCATGTTTTGCGGCTCCAGAAATGCAAAAACCCCGCGATTGCGGGGTCTTGGGTTGGGTGGGTGCGGGGTTAGCGGACGATCACACTGCGCGCAGCAAGGTCGGCGATGGCCTTGTCGTCGAGACCGGTCAGGCAAGCCTGCGCCACCTCGCAATTGCGGACGTGGGCAACAGCGCGCTGCGGCGTGGCCGATTCGGGCTTGGGGGCGAAGAGAATTCCGGTAGCCGTGCCGACGCCGCCCGTCTCGCCCTTCTTGTAGGGCATGTATTCGCCGGTCGCCGTTTTGGTCGCCAGCACCTGGCCAGCGGGTAGCGCCGGGCCGGCGGCCAGTACGATGCCTTCGCGGGAAATCTCGCCATTGCCTTCGGACAGCAGGTGTTCGCCGGCATGCCGGCCTTCGGTCTTGATGGTGTAAGCCATTTACTTCACTCCTTTAGTTTGCTGTTTGCGCTTCTCGAACGTCGCCAGCGGGTTGAGTTTCGAGAGAGCCGACGGCGCGGGGGCTGGCGGATCAGCCGGCGGCGTGTTGTCGATCTCCGGCCCGGCCGCCGCGACGTACTTGTCCAGCAGCTGCGCCTGCACTTCTTCCAGCGTCTTGCCTTCGCGCACATGCGCCAGCGTGTCGCCCGGGTATCGAGCAGCGACGCATAGATCGTGGATCGAAGAGATGCGCCGTTCCTCGGCGGCGACATCGGCCGGCCGCAAGCCCGTGCGGGCTAGCACTATCTCGGTCAGATCAGCGACGCCAGCGCGCCGGCAAGCTGCGGTGATTCGAGCTGCAAGCGCGGCGGGCGTCTCGGTCGGCGGCGGTGTGAGGGTGGGTTCCGGTGCCGGCACCGGGGTCGGATCGGGCGCGGGCGCCGGAGCGGGTTCCGGCGTTTCGCTCGCCCATTTCGGCGCATTGCGATAGCTCGCCATCAGGCGCGGCACCACACATGCCTTCGCGGTGCTGGCGCCGCTGACTTCGTCTGCAAGCCCCAAAGCGACCGCCTCGGTCGGCGTCAACCACGTCTCGGCATCCAGCAGGCGGATCAGCTCCGCGTCGGCAACGGCGGTCGCTTTGCGGCGATAACTCGCCACCAGTGCGGTCCGGCAAACGTCGAGCGCATCAGCCGTTGCGCGCAACTCGGCGGCGTCGCCCATGGCGAAGGTCCACGGGTTGTGGATCATCATCAGGGCGTTATCGGCCATCACGACTTTGTGGGCGCCGACAGCGATGATGCTGGCTGAGCTGGCAGCCCAGCCGTCGACGTAGACCGTGCAGCGGTCGCCCATCTGCGCCAGCAAGTTGTTGATAGCGATCCCGTCGAACACGTCGCCGCCAGGCGAATTGATGTGGACGTTCACCTTCTTTTTGCCATCGTCCAGCGCTTTCAGGTCACGGGAAAAATCAGCGGCACGGATACCCCAGCCTCCGATTTCGTCGTAGATATCGACTCGGACGCTGGCATCGTTCTGGGCGGCCATGTTGTACCAGCGCTGAGTCGGCTTGTCGGTGGCCAAAGGCGCGCTACCGGCGAGCGCACCGGTGCCGCCGGCCATCGCGTAAACACGCGGTCGGATCTTCTTCACGGTAATTCCTTTTCGGGGTCTTCAGATTTCGGGGGAGCGGCGGGACTGCTGCCGTACTGCAGGCCGAGTTTCTTGGCGCGTGCCACGTCCGCTGCGTTCTCGGCATCGATCCGTTCGGCGCTATCTCCGCGCCGCAGCACGACACCGCTACGGCTCGCCAGCCCTTCGTGGATTTCCAGCGCCTGGGCTTGGATGTCCTGCACCGGCTGGATATAGGGCCAGCCCTGCGGCACCCAGACGGTGTCGAGGTAAGCTCGGCGGCGTTTGGCGTAATCGGACAGGATCAGCGCACCAGACAGCACGGCCGCATCCATCCAGGCAGCTCGAATGCGACGACAGGTCGGGATGTAGACGGTCCACTGCCGTTGCTCCAAGCGCCTACGGAAGTCGTTGAGCGCGACACGGATCAGCCGGTCATTCACGCCGCGCAGGTCGCCCGTCAAGATTTCGTAGGGAATGCCGACGCCAGCCGCGACGGCTTGCAGTTGCTGGCGCATGAAGTCGCCGTAGCTGTTCCCCGCGTCGGGCGGGTCCGAGAATTCCACCTCCTCGCCGGGCAGCAGCTTCTGCATCGTGCCGGGCTCAAGAGAAATTAGCGGCGTCCCGTCGTCGGCCACCTCTTCACCCTCGGCGCCGTCGAGTTGCATCTGGTCTTCGGGCGCCGGCTCGCGAATAAAGCCGGCAAAGAGATTGGCGACCTCTTGCCGAAACAGCACCGCATCGTCGTAGGCATCCAGTGACTTGAGCCGCAACAGCACCGGCGCGAGCGTCGGGACGCCGCGAAGCTGCCCAGGCCGCTGCGGGTCTTGAATCTGCAGTACCTGCTCAGCCGGCACGCGGACCGGCTCATTGGATTTGAAGTCGAAGCCGGTTTCACCGGGGTGGCGCGGATACATCCAGTACGCCACCCGTCGTCCGATCCCGTTGAACTCGATGCCCGCGCGGATGCGGTTCCCATTCGGGAGCGGCCGGTTAAGGCTGTGCGGCACCATCTCGGGCTCAAGCAATTGGATCTGCAGCGGGACGCACAGCCCGTCATCGAGCCGGCGCGGCCGCAGACGGACAAACACCTCGCCAGCCATATGCACGGTGCGAGAAATCAGCGATTGCTGGCCGTAGAAGTCAGACAGCCCATCCGCGTCGCTTTCTTCGGTCCACTGCTGCCACAACTCGTCGATTTCCTGACGCACAGCCACATCCGGGTGACGGGACTGGGGAGTAATGCCGGTCCCAATCTCGTTGCTCACGAGCTTGTCCACGGCGGAGAAGGCGTAGGCATCGTCTCGGGCAGCGGCACGCGAGCGATCGCGCAGGGTCTGCAGGCCGGCGGTGACGACCTGGGTGGGGCCAGCAGCGCCGGGCTGCCACGACTTAGCGCGCAAACCCTGGCCGGCTCCCTCGTAACTCGCGCGCATACGGCACGCGGTCTTGGTTTTGTGCCGGGCCATCAGCGCATTCCCTTCCCGGCATTCCGTATCCGCAGGAACCGCGATCGGCCGCGATTGGTGCGCACCACGTCGGCGCGGATTTGGTCGCGCAAGCTGTTAAGCGCCTCGACAGAGGTGGCCTCAAATTTCAACTTCCGGTCAGAAAACTGGATTTCAGAAACCCGTTTCCCGGCAGCAAATTGCAATATGGCGTCCTCGATCTTCTTCAGATCGTCTTTCGTGTAAGCCATTGGGATTCCTATCTACGATCTACGTCGCAGGCGGCCTGATGCGGCGGCCGTGCGCCGGCGGCGCTGCAAAGAAGAAGCCCCGCTCGGCGGCGGGGCTTTGGTGGGTTCTGGTGGTGGTGCCGATGGAGGCGGATCGTCGGGCGGAGGTGTTTCGACCGGCTCGGCGGCGGCCTTGCGTCGTGTCAGCCGCAAGCGGCGTTCGATTTTCAGACCCTCAAGCGCGGCATAGGCGTAGGCCCGGCAATCTAGACCTTCGTTGCGGACGCCCTTGGGTTTGTTCCAGGTGCGCGTTTCGCGACCCCGCTCATCAACCTTGGTCACCAGCGTTTCGGAGGTGGCCTGCTTGAACCATTCCTCGTCGTAGGCCGACGAAAAGTGGCAGTAGCCGGGGCGCCCTTCCTCGATCTCCCAGCGGGCGTAGACCGTCGATTTCGCCGTGTCCACGCCTATCATTCTGACCACATGGCCGACGTATTTCTTCGACTTGCTGAGCTTTCGCGGCCAGACCGGCCGCGGCCCCTCGATGCCTTTGATGGCCCAGATGTTTCGCGCGGCGCGAGGTGTGCAGAACTCATAGACCTGCTGGGTGGAGCTGCCGCCCGAATCGATGCAGGTCGCCAAGATGCGCAGGCTGCGGCCGTCTTCGGTCTGGTAACGGGCCTTGAGCAGGAATTCGTCCAGCTCCTTCCAGACGGCCTCTTCCGCCGTCTTGCCTCGGAAAACTATCGGCTCAATACCCCAAGATGTTTCGCCAACACCCCAGCCAACACCCTCCAGTTCCAGACGGTCAGGATGGGTATCAACACCAGCCGTAATGCACAGCACGTCGGCCGGCAAGCAATCGCCGTCGTAGTTCTCGCGATGCTTGGCCAGCGATTCGCTACTGACCTGTTCGCCCCCGCCGTCCCAGACTTCGCCCATGGAGGTGTTCGTCCAGACCTGCATCGCGGTCGGATCGCCCAGGGCCGCATAGTAGTCGGCGGCCACCTCGCGGAATTTGCGCCAAGGCGAGTACAGCTCGTTGAGCCAGAAGCCAGCGATACGGCTCTTGGGGTTCTCCTTCCGCCACTCTCCACGCGCCAGCATCTGCGGTTTATCCGCGTCCGAGATTAGGCCGCCGCACTTCGGGCAGGCCATGTGCATGGTGTCGGGGTCGTCGTTGAGGATCGACCGGTTTCCCCACAACAGGACATGCATGTGCTGGCAGTGCGGGCAGGGCACGTAGTAGCGGCGCTGGTCGGACGCCTGCCAGAACTCATCGATCCGGCTGTAGCCCTTGATGGTCGGTGTCGAAAACCAGCCCAATCGCTTGCGGTCACGGAAGGTGACCGTGCGCTTTCGCACCAGCCGCGTCGAATCGCCTTCAGTCCCCGCCGATCTGGCCCAACGGTCGATTTCGTCGCCAACGACGATGCGGATCGGCCGAGACGCCAACCCCGCCGGCGCGTTCGAGCCGATCATCGTCAGATGTCCGCCCGGAAATGTCTTATGCAAGATGGTGTTGCCGCTATCCCGGCTTTTGGGATCGCGCACCAATCCGCGCAAGACTGGCGTATCTCGCAGCATGGGCGCCAAGCGATCCTTGGAGAACGTCTCCGACATCTCCACCGTCGGCTGGCCAGACAGCATCGGCGCCGGATCGAGATGCATGTAGTAGCCGATGACGGCCTTGATGACCAACGTCTTCCCGACCTGCGCCGAGCTTTTGACTACGATTTCCTCGACCTCTTCATTGAAGGCGTCAAGGATGCCCTTCTGGTATGGCGCCCGATCCGTGCTGTACCGACCCGGTTCAGCGCTGTCTTCAGGCGACAGGTGGAGATAGAGGTTGGCCCATTCGCTAACCGTCAGCGTCGGCGGCGGCGCCCATATCGGCATCACCTGCCGAATGGCCTGCGTCTGCATCTGGTTCATCGTCTGCACCTTCAGGTTTCCAGGCGGCCAACTCGGCCAGCGCCTCATAAACCATGTCGCGTGTCAGCCGTTCGATTTGCTGTTCCGTCATCCCCACGGCGCGCGGCGCCAAGCGAGCGGCCAGCGTCAAAAACTTGGCGCGTGAGGCACCGACCATTGCCGACCAAGCGTCCTGCGCCTGTGCCAGCGGGATCAATTCGCCTCGAAGCTGGGCCAATTCGAGTTCGGTTTTGTCCGCCTGCGCAGCGGCGAGCCGGGCGCGTTCATTCGTGAGGTCCAAACCCCCGCCATTGCCCATCCGGCCGGCAGCCTGTTCACGTAGACGCCGGATATAAGCAATCCGCGCCTCATCAAAACCGGAACCCTTCGGAAACACTTTCAGCCGTTGCAGCTCCCGAATTTGCCGATCGGATAAATCCAGGTGCTCGCCAAGCTCTTGTTGCGTCGGCATATTTTTCCCTTTAAGCCAAAACCGGAAGCGGAACCCCCTATAGGGGTCTGTGACTAGCGAAAACTCGCGGGTCCGCGCCCCCGCAACGGCCTCAAATCCCCAGGGTCCCCTCGCTTACGCGCGCACGTGTGTGTGCGTGCGTGCAGGTGCGCGCGTGGACGTGCGTACACGTGAGGCCGACCCGTCGTCATCGCCGACCGACCCACATCGCCAGTCGCCGCCACCATCGCCAAACCGTCCACCACCTCGGCAATCGAATTGGCCTGCTGGGCTGCAGCACGATCAGCACGCCTACCTCTCGGTCCTCGCTCACCAGTTGAACGCCATGGGGATCGGGGTCATGCACCACCACATCGTCGACAGCGACCATCGAATGCCAGGTGTTCTCGCCTGTCCTGCCACGCCACTCGTGATGCAGCCCACTAAGCCCGCTTCTCTTGGGGTCGAACGTATTGGCCAGGTCGACGTATCCCAGGTTGAACGGCTGTAGCCACGTATTGACGCGCTGTAGCCATACATCTCGTGTAGGCCCGTCGTGCATGAAGTGGGGAATGCAGTCGATTGGTGCTTGAAGGGTGGAAGCCAGATAGGCCGAGAAGCAGTTGCCGTATGTCCTGCCGTTGAACACCGTCTGAGTCGCCAGGATCACCGCTGTGCCCGCCCGTGTGCGCTTATATGCGGTACGTCGAACGCCTCGCAGCGCCTTACCCCGCCAATCAGCGCTTGCCCCTCACCTTCAAACGCCGTACTGGTGGGTGCATGGGCACGCTCGTCCGCTTTCCGCCCCTTGAAGCGCTCCAGGGCAATATCGGCCCATCGGCTCTTGCTCAGATGGCACGCTGTGAACGCGTACAGGCTGTCCCACAGGCCAATGTGCACGCGGTTATGGGCGTCGAGGTCCCGCATCATGGTCAGGATCGGCAGCAAAGGCTCCGGGGTGCTGGTCATGGTTTGCCTTTCGTGGAAATGGGCCCGCGCGTGACGGCAGGGCTAAGTCTTTTAGGAGGTCGGCCAGCTCTTGCGATTCGTTGCGCTGGCGGTCGAAACAGTCCAGGTCTACCACCTGGAGACCGCGGACGCTCGCTGCCTGCTGGAACTCCCAATAGCCATCCCGATCGCGGAAATATGCTTCGTACCCCGCGGCAAGAACGATGGCTCCTCCCGGAAGGGCAGAGGCGGCCCAGTCGCAAAGCGCGATGATTCGACACCGCCGCCGGATGTCACTCTTATCCAGACATTTCAGACACCAGCGCCCGTGCCTTCCTAACACCGAGTCCATGAAAATGCAGTCAAAGGTGATCATGGCGTGACTGCCCAGCATGTAGATCGGCTTGTTGCTACACAGCAGGGCCAGAATCAATCGGAATTGCTCTTTCAGCGTCATGGCCTTGTTGTCCTGGGGGAAAAGAAGAAGCCCCGCGCATGGGCGGGGCTGGGTGTGGGTGACGGGCGCTACGACCAGGCCGGCAGGGCCACGGCCCTAAGCCACTTGAGCGGCTGCCCGACCCAGTAGCCGAACGTCCGCTGCCGGCGCCATTCGAGTTCGGCGCGGAAGCGGGCGTGGTATCGGCTCATGGCCGCCTCCCGCTCCGGGTCCGGTGTCGTGGCCGGGGCGTTCGGATCGGCCGGCGCGCGAAAGGGCGGGATGCTCACTACGCGCGCTCGATGAGGTTGATCAGCTCGACCAGCTCTTGGTGCAGGTGGTTGGCGCAACGCGTCACCTCGAAGACCTGTTGCCCGTCCAGTTCGGTGACCGGGCGGCGCACCAGCTCTTGCTCGTATGCCCGCAGGGACTCGATGAGTTCGCGGAAGTCCTCGATGTCGCCCAGTTCATACAGCTTCTGAAGCGCCGCCCCGGCCTTGCCAAGCGCAACATCAGCCCGAAAACGGTGCGCCAGGGTTTCGAGGTTGTAATGGGCGGCTTGGCGCTGCTTGTGGAAGTCTTCGCCCAGGATGGCCTGTGTGGTCGAAAGCATGGTTACCGGCGTCGTTTGCATGGCGTGCCCTTGAAATGGAAGCGCCCGCGCGTGGCGGGCGTGTGGGTGCAGGTGGTGCAGGTGGTGCAAGTGCAGCAGCGGGGTCAGTAGCTCGTCGCCGCACTGGGCGGGCATTGGAACTGATGCTTCTTGGTGCTCTAGCTCTAAAACTGGCGAGTCAAAACTGGCCCTGCGGATTTCTCGTCCTCGTTAACCCAGGCAGCAATTTCGCCTCTTCTGGATTCCATCCTGCCCCAGACATGGTTTATCACATCGTCAAGGTCTTGCGAGCAGAACGCCTGCGCTTTTTGGCTCGTCACCCTTTCTCTTCCGACCTCCAAAAAACAAACCTCTCGCGCTGACGAATCCTTGATTTCAAAGGATAACTGCATAACAAATTTTGAACTTTTGGAACTCACCAAAGAGACCGCAAATTTATAGGTCCCATCCGAGTAACTTAAATTGGGATGAAAACCGGACTTATACGCATCTATATCGAACTTGCCGAGAAACGCATCTCCTTGGCTAACCCTGCCTTTGAGTTTGGTTATTAAGGTGTGCTGCAAAGAAGTGACCCAGGTGGGAATTTGTTGTGGTTGCACGATGACTTCCTCCTGCTGGTTGTTGGGCTTCCAGCATGGCACCAGCGCACCGAGGATCAAGCCGGCCATCCCCACCAAAACCCGGGACAGCGTGCCCGGGCGTCCGCTTCCGCACGCTCGATATCTGCCTTGAGTTGTGTCCGGGCATCGATCCAGGCGGTGGCCTCGGTGGTCGCCAGCAGTTCGGCGTCATGGTGCAGGTGGTCGTCGAGCAAGAGCCGGCCGCTGGAGCTGAGCTGCAAGTAATAGGTCTCGGTCATGGCAGGGCCCGAAATAAAAGCCGCCGTGGCGTCGGCGGCAGCGTCCCGCTCAGGACGCAAAAGGGATGGCGCAGAAACGCAAAAACCCCGCCGAAGCGAGGTTTTTTGCGGGACTGCGTGCGGTAGACGCAATAAGTCGGTGTATCTCAAGAGCCGACTATACGCCGGATGTTTCGGCGATTCAATAGCGAACAATCAAATAGCTCAACAACAATTAGGCAGCAATCCAGCGCAAATCAACATGGTCGACATCTCGTCGTGAGCCTCAGCCTCGACCTTTTTCAGCGCCTCGACGATCTTCTGACTGTGGCGTCGCGCCTGGTCGACGCTGCTGCTGTGGTTCTTGGCGATGGTTTCGAATGTGGCTTTGCCGCCCTTGGGCAGGAAATGACGCATCACCAGTGCCATCGCCAGCCTTGGATGGCACTTAGGCGCGGCCACCATGGCGACCTCGGTGGTCAAAAGGGTGAGCACGCCCAGCCACTCGTCAATGGGCATCGAGTTGGGGCAGCAAGGGCACTTCGTCATCTGCTCGCCGAAGCGCGCCCGGAGCGCCGCCTCCCTCACCTTCCCGAGCGACCCCGCTTTGCGAAGAATCGCCGCAGACTCACCGGCACCATCCAAGCCGGCAAGCCCTTTGCCGCTCCCCATTGGTGTCGGATCAATAGACGGCGCTCGCGCGTGTTGCTGCCCCGCGAAGCGGTAGGCGAACACCATAACCGCCGAAAGCTTGTCCCACATCGGTTCTTGCACGATTCTTCCCTCTCTTCTTAATCTGCGACGCAGCCGCCCAGGCCACGCCCGCCACTTCATCAACCCGCGTCGGCTCGTCCAAGGCGCCACCGACCATCGATACTTCGCGCACCGTCGCGCCGACCAGGGCTACGATCACCCCGCCCCACGCCGGCGCGGTCACCACAAGCCACCCGAGCGCAACGCCCTCGACCTGCAGCCCAACCAACAGACCGAATACCAGCGCTACAGCCCCAACAGCCCACTGCGTCTTATTCTGCTTTTGCATGCTCTTTTCCTCCTTAGTGCCGGCGCCGCCCGCCGGCTGGCCGCCCTGATCACCCCTGCGCATCCCGCAACGTCAGCGTCCTGCCGCCATACGACCGCGCGACGACGCTCCCGCCCTTCGTCAGCGGCACCACCGTCTTATGCCGGCGTCGAATCAGCCGACCCACGCGCTCTTCAACGCTACGCAACCACTGCCCCTGTCCCTCCGCCTTCAGCTCGACGTCGCCCACCCGTTCGCGCAGCTCGTCCACATCGGCCCGGCGCTCGGTCAATTCCGACTCGACTTGACCGAGCCGGCGCATGGCTTTGCACGCCACCTTCACCGCCGCGGTCGAGCGGTCCTCGATGCCCTCGATGCGTGCCTGAAGCGCTTTCACCTCGTCCACTTGCCGACCCAGCGCCTTGCCCACCACGAACAAGGCGCCCGCGCACAGCAGCAAGCCGGCGCAAGACAGCAGGACCAGCCCCAGGTACGCCAATTCCAGCTTCGTCATCGTCTTCTTCCCCTTCTTCCTCGCCGGCGTCACGGGCCGCCGGCCTGCCCTGTTCACTTCGTTGCGGCTGGCTTGGCCTTCGGCTTGCGGCGCCGATCGATCTCCACCACCCGGATGCCATGGCGCCAGAGCATCAGCTTGCGCTTGATGATGTAGTGCAGCGTTTTCATGGCCTTCACGTCCTGCACCTCGACCCGGCCATCGGCAAACGTGACGCGGAAGTCGGCCAAGTAGGTACAGGCGCGCTCGACGACACGGCCGTCGATACGCTGGCTCGGCATCAACTCGAACTTGACCTGGCGCTCGATTTGCACGACACGGCGCTCGGGTGCGGTCTCGTTCTGGGCCAAGAGCAGCGTGTGGTAGTGCTCGCGCTCGGCCCTCGAATCGAAGCCATCCGCATCCCTCACGGTGTTGAACTTGCCCGGCTTTCTCTTGGCGCCGGCCGCTGCCGTCGGAGTACGGCGGAAAGTCATAGGTCGTGGTCCTCATGGCTACGGAATTTCGGTTTCTGAGCGCGCGGCTCGGCAGGACGCCAGTCAGCGGCGAGGTCGCGGACGCGACTGCAGGCGCCGTCCCATTGCGCTCGAACGGTCTCGTTCGCGCGCCCCTGGCGCTGCTTGCCGATGATGATTTCGATGACGCCCCGCTCGGCCGAGTCGGGGTTGTACTGCTCGTCGCGGTAGATCAGGAGGATGGTGTCGGCGTCCTGCTCGATGGCGCCCGATTCGCGCAGATCCGACATCAGCGGGCGCTTGTCGGCGCGCTGTTCGACGCCGCGCGAAAGCTGCGACAGCGCGAAGACCGGGCAGTCCATCTCCTTCGCGAGCGCCTTCAAGCCCGCGCTGATCTGGCTGATTTCCTGGGTGCGGTTTTCGGCGCCCGGGGAGCGCATGAGCTGGAGGTAGTCCACGACGATTGCGGCAAGGTGCCCCTGCTTGCGCTTGACCTTGCGGGCCTTGGCGCGCACCTGGGCGAGCGTGAGGCCCGGCCGGTAGTCAATGGTCTGCTGCAAGTTGTTGATCGTCTTCGTGGCCACCGTGAGCCGTGCCCAGTCGGTGTCGTCGAGTTCGGCCGCTTGCAGCTTGCTCAGCTCGACGCCGGAATGCGCGGCAAGCTGGCGGTCGCTGTCCTGCTCCTCGCTCATCTCCAGCTCAAAGCGCAGGACGTGGCCGCCGTTGCGGTGGCCGATCATCGAGATGGCGTCCGCAATGATCGACTTCAGCACCGACTTGCCCGATCCGGGGCGGCCGGCAATCACGATCAATTCGCCGCGGCCGAATCCGCCGCCGGCCAGCTTCGCGTCCAGGCCCTTGAGGCCCGACGGCACCCGGTTGGATGCCGCTTCGCCTTCGGTGTAACGGCGGTCGAGGCGGCGCAGGGCGCGCTCCAGCAGTTGCTGGGACGAACACGTCATGATGTCGTCGCTGGCACCCTGCTGTGTCAGTGCTTCGAGTTCGGCTGCCGCGTCGAGCAGGGCCTCGGCGGGTGCCTGCTTGCCGGCGCCCATCAGGTTGTCGATGAGGTGTGCCGCCGCCCGCAGCCCGCCGCGTACTGTGGCGCGCTGGATAACGATATCGGCGTAGCGGCGGAGGTTGGCTGCGCTAGGGATGTTGTTCGAGATCGCGGCGAGGTAGGCCAGACCACCGGCGCGGTCGAGTTCGCCCCGGGCTTCCAAGTGTTCGCCGAGCGTGATCGCATCGGCACCGCGGCCGGCGTCCAGTAGCCGGGCAATGCCGGCGTACAGCAGGCCGTTGGCGTGATCGGCGAAGTGGGACGGTGCGAGCTGGCCGGCGATGTCGTCGTAGGCGTCGTTACAGACCAGCAGGCCGCCGATGATGGCCTGCTCGGCGTGCGCCGTGATTTCGGCGTCGTGTTCGAGGTGATCAGCAGCGGCGCCCATCAGCGTGCCTCCCTCTGGAAGTCGGCACGGTCGAAGTCGCCAGTGTGGATGCGGTCCCGGTTTGACGGCCGCGCCCACCAGTCGAAGGTTTTGACGCCGAATTTGGCCGGGTCCAGGCGGCGCGCGGTGTAGTTCAAGGCGGCACGGATGCGCTGGAACAGCAGGTCGGGGTTCTGCTCTAGCGCCTCGGCGCCGTGTTTCTCGACGATCTTCTGGCGGATCTTCTCGACCATGGCATCGAGCGCATTGGCGCGGTCAGCCGTCCACTCGCTCGGCGCCACCACAAACGCGCCCAGTTCGTCAGCCAGGATGTCGATGAACTCGGCTTGCGTCGGCGACCAGGACGGCAACACGCTCGCCTCTTCGTCGAGCCAGCCCGCCGCGTTCAGCCAGGTGGCAGGGTGCGGGATGAACTGGCCGCCGTCGCGCTGCCAGTCCGTGGACAGCCGCTGGCGCTCAACAGCCGCCACGATAGCGGCCTGCAGGTCTGCATCAGGGGCCAGCTTCTGCCAAGCCTTCTGCGCCAGCGCTTTACCCTTGCGCTTCGGATAGACCGCCCAGAACGCATCGAAGCCCGCCAATGCGTCTACAGCCTTCGGTTTTGCAGCCGGGGTTGACGCCGGTTCAACAGCACCGACAGCCGGGACAGGATCAGCGCCTGTGCTTGCACTCACGCCCGCGTTTTTTTGCTTACTCTCTTTTGTCTGTTGGAGTTGTCTATTGTGCGTGGTGTTTTGCCACGGCTCGGCGTGGTGTTTTGCCACGTTCGTGGTGGTGGCCGTGGTGTTTTGCCACGGGGAAAAGTCCCACTTGAGCGGGTCATTGATTGCTACCACCGAGCCATACCGGCCTTTGCGCGCCGTGATGACCTGGGCGTCGACGAGGGCGTGAAAAGCACGTGATGCGTCTGATCGATCAATACCGGCGAGGTCAGCAAGCTGCTGAATCGTGCAGTCGTCGCCCTCAGCCTTGCCGTAGCCGTAAGTCTTCCGCACTACGGCAAGCGCGATCTTCAGGCACCGGCCTGGCAGATCCGCTTCCAGCAGGGCATCAAACACTGCATTGGGGATGGCCACGAAGCCGCCAGCCTCTTCCATACGCCGATGCCCTTCGCTTCCTTGTCTGGCCCGACGCACATCGTCGAGCCGCATTACCGTGGCGGTCATACTGTCCTCCCAAGCACCCGTTTGCGGGCTTCCATCCGGCCGATCTGGGCGGCACTACGTGCCCGGATTTCGGCCATCATTTCGTCGTGATGCATTCGTGCTGCCGATCGATCACCCGCGTGCCAAGCGGCCAGCATGGCGTCGGACAACCGGGCAATCCGGCGCTCGCGGCGCCAGTCCAGATACCGTTGAATCGGGTTCATGGTCAGTCAGCCCCAAACAGCAGCGGCTGCACCGCGCCGTTCTGGTAAACGATGTCGAGCGGCACGGTCGCCAGCGGCTCGTCGCCGCCCCAGCCTTGCGGCCAAGTCTCGGCGGCGATCAGCTCGCGGATGCGCGCTTCTTCTTCCGGGTTGAGGAGGTCAATCAGAGGGCGCCGCAGGACTTGGGCGGCGGTGTTGCATTCGGCCTGGATGGCGAGGACGCGGTCCAGCCCCATAAGGCGGGCTTCGAACGTCAGCGGTCCCATGCGCTGCGGGTTCGCAGCGATGCTGCCGTCCTTCAAGCGCTCGGCGCCAGCCTTGCGCAGGCGGTGCTGCGGCTCCCGTAGTTCGCGCCACAGCGGGCGCAGCCCCTTCAGCGGCGTGAGGTAAGCCCAAAGTGGGTTCGCAAGGATGGCGTCGAGCGCCTTGTCTTCCTGGGCAAGTGGACAGCCTGTACAGCCGGTCCGGGCGTTGATCTCTTCCGCCTCGTCGCCGCCGTAGGCATCCGCGACGGTCGCCGTGGACCAGTCGCCGAACTCGGGCGTCGGCGCCCAGTGGCGCAGCCATTGCCAGACGTGGCAAACCCGCCAGTGCAGAAGGGGCGCCAGCGTGGCGATCCGACCGCGTAGCCCTTGAGCGTTCGGCAGTACTTGCTGATACCAGCCCTGCCCGCACTCGGCACCGTCCTTACCGCACGACATTTCGATGCGACGATCACGAATCGCACTCTCGCCCTGGCGCACGCCGGTGATCATCAGGATCTGACCGTCGAGTTCGTCGAGCCGGTCGCGTAGCGCCTGCTCCATCGGGTCGATCTTGATCTGGCGGGTGCACCACCGCAGCGTGTTGTTGTTCGGCGGCGGGACGCCTCGACCAAGGATGTAGACGAGGAACCGCTTATCCATCGGTGCGCGGACGACTTCGACTTGGATGCCGCGCTCGACCAGTTCGTCGATGATCTGTGCGGCCGCGATCGCGAGCGGGGCGAGTTCCAAGCGCGTGTCGGCGTAGAAAACGTTGAGCGTCTTCGGCCCCTTGATCTTGCCGGTGTCGATCAGGTACGTGATCAGCGTCAGTGTCGCCATGCTGTCCTTCCCACCGCTCCAGGCGATACCCCAGTGGTTATGGTCGGGGCCGTAGGCTTGGAGCGACTGAATCGTCAGCTCGATAGCGTCGGTCATCTGCAGACGGCTAGCGCCGGCGGCAAAGAGGTCGAGTTGTTGGCGGGCGCTCACGACTCGCCCCGCTCGGTGGGGGCGGGCTCGGCCATACCTCGTAGCGCCGCAAGCCCAGCATCTGCCGCCGTCGCAAGCCGCATCACCTCGCGCTCCACTGCGCGAACTTCATCGGCACCGACTCGACCGTCGGCGACTGCAGCATGGAACGCTGCCCCTACTTCTCCAGCTCGCGCGAACAGGGCAGTTACAGCCCCCAGCACGTCCAGATCAGCGGCACCAGCGAGTCGATCAGTCCGCACCAGCATGTAGCCAGCACCGCTCGCCCAGGCATGCAGGACACGATAGTCCCCCGTGACATCCGCAATGCGCACGGCCTCGCTGAGCGTCAAGTGATGTGTAGTGTTGTTGGGATTGGCTTTGTTGCGGAGAACGGCAGGGCTGATCCCGATGCGTGGCCCAAGTGATTCGGAGCCACCGGGATAGTCGTGAACGGTAGCGTAAGCGGCATCAGAGACGTTCATTGGCCGCTCCGCTGAACGTGTTTTTTCTGGGGGGCGGCGGCTACATTCGGAGCGGATGAGCTTTGTTCGCGCCACCAAGCGCGGAGAAGCTCCGGATATAGTCTGGCGATACGCCCAAGCGCCTCGTCAGGGACAACTCCTCCCCGGCGAAACCAGCCATTTACGGTAGTTTTGGGTAAATTGAGGGCACGACAGATTTGCGCCTGTGACCCGCCGTAGCGGCTCAGGAGGAAACGAGTATCCATGTCAAAACAGCTCCTTTGCACCCAAATGTACTCTAAAGAGTACAAAAGGACAATCCCCCCATGGGTACAGAAGCTGTGCGAATATACGCATATGAGTACACTAGCGACCAGAATTCTTGAGGCAACCCAGGAAGCCGGCCTAACCCAGGCTCGGCTGGCTGCCGAGCTATCCATCCAACGCTCTACGGTGAACAACTGGTTCAATGGGCGAAACGAAACAATCGGCGGTAAACACCTGCCGCAGGTCTGTGCACTTCTGGACGTTTTGCCGATGTGGCTTACTACTGGACGCGGTCCAAAACGGCTGGGAGAGAAAAGTGAGCTTTATGCGGTGTCGCCTGCAGCGCGAGAAGCTCCAGTCGTAAGAGAAAACTCTGGGGAATATGAAGCGCAAGCGGACCAACGCTTAGAGGCTCTTTCGCCCTTCCACTTGGCTTTGTACAAGCTCTGCTCTAATCCCAACACGATTGGAAAATTAAGCGACATTGATGCAGCTCGTTTTTACGCCGATATTAAAGAAGCCGTAAATAAAGCCGCATAAAAATGCGCGCTCTATCCGATCGCATCTCTTTGGCGTTGAAGCATGCAGGAATGAGCCAATCTGAGCTGGCCCGAGCTATCAGCATCAAATCACCGAGTGTTAACGCCTGGCTGAACGGCCGCACAAAATCTATCGATGGCGAAAATCTGATCCGTGCGGCTGCAGCACTCAAAGTAGATGCCACTTGGCTTGCCACGGGGGCCGGAGCTGGCCCGGTAGAGCAAGATGAGAACTACGGGGTCGGCACTTCAAGCGTATGTGAACGTTTAGATGAGGCTCTACAAAATGCAGGAATTACCCAAGCGGAGCTTGCCCGACACCTGGGTGTAACGCGCTCCACGGTCAGCTACTGGATTAGCGGCAGAACCCGAGTGCCGGCCGAGCGAATCGATGAAGTTGCGCAGATACTGCATTGCGATCCTGTTTGGCTTCTTTCTGGGAAGGAGGCCAACCATGCCACCCTTAATCTACCAGCCACAGTAGAAGCAGCGCCGCCGGCTATTGATATTCAGCAAATCGTTGCTGCCCTGCTTGCTCTTCCGCCAACACGCCAAGCTGAGGCTGCCCGCTACATACGGTATCTGGCCGAACAGAAGTAGGTAGCGATGACGATTACGACTGGGCTGCCCTCAGCTCGTTGTCGCACCGCGCCGAACACACAGCCCTTCGCCAATGCAAAAAGCCCGAAGAGTTCGGGCTTTTTGCATTGGCTCGAACAGCAGCTCATTCTAAGGACTCGCAACCGTTCAAAGACTAGGGATAGACTATAGCTCGAAACGAGCTATACGGTAGGGTACCCTTCTGCATAGCGGAATGCGTACGAAGGAGATAGTGATGACGGCCTCTACATTTGACACGCACGAGTTACTGGAGCGGCTAGAAAAAGCTGGTATTCCAACCGATCAAGCGCAAGCGCAAGTTTCTATTGTGGTGGAAGTGCTAGAAAAGGAAACTGAACGCGCCAGGCAGTCTATCCAAGTAGTGATCGACCAACTGCATCTAGAAATTGATGCGCTTTCTGCTCGCATTGCCTCTCTTGATGCCAGTCCAAGGACTACGGTGCCTCTTCGCGGGCATGTCAGCCAAGCCAACATCGTCGACCTGCTAGCGATGCCTGACATCGAAGATATCGATTTCAATCCGCCGCGCATCGACATTCAATTGAAGCCGGCGGAATTTTCCTAATGTTCCTTCTTGATACGAATGTTGTCTCCGAGCTTCGAAAACGCGATAAGGGCGACCGTAACGTCATGGCATGGTCAAGCAGCGTCTCGCCGAACGACCTCTACCTGTCTGCGATCACCGTTATGGAATTGGAGATTGGGGCATTGCGAAAGGCGCGCTTCGATCCGGCCCAAGGCGCTCTGCTGAACATCTGGATCACCGAACGGGTGCTGCCCCAGTTTAAAGGTCGCATTCTACCGATTGATGAAGCTGTCGCGCTATGCTGCGCCCGGCTACACGTTCCCGATCCGCGCTCAGAACGAGATGCGCTGATCGCAGCGACGGCGATCCATCACGACATGACTGTGGTCACAAGGAACACGGCAGACTTTGAGCGAACAGGGGTAAGGCTATTTGATCCCTGGCAGGGCCACCTCATATAGCATCCCCACCCGCTTCGACGGGTTTTTGTTTGTTAATTCACCTTCTTTAAATATCCACCTAAACTCGTTGTTTTCGTGCCATACCTGTTATGGTCGTCAGTTGTGGGCTTTCTTGCCTCTTGCGATTATCCGCCGCCAAACTGGTCATACCTCACCCGCAATATGCCAAGCAAATATGCGCGTGAGTAAAGCAAAACTAATTTCGCGAGAGAATTCCTGAATGAATCAAGAAAAGCTTCTGGACGCAATAGCCGACCGGGATATGTTTAGCCATCTTAAATCAGCCCTTAAAGATGCTGGCTTACCAGTATCGAGAGGGTGGGATCTGACTCGTGAACAGTTGCTCGACGTCATGGATATGAAACCTGATGGAGATACACATTTTCACGAATTGCAAAATATTTATAAAGAAAATCTTCTTTATGCCGATAAAGCTGTAATGCTTTGGTCGGCTGACCGAGAAGACCTCAATAACTTCACGAGGCAATTAGAGTCAATTTTGCGCCCGGACCATTCTTATACATTGCCGTACCCAGCCCCCCTTGGGGTAGAAGAGCTAAAAGCTCAGACCGAAAATTTTATCCCCGTCAAGATTTATGAGTCTCACAAAAAAAGAACTGTTGTTTTCTGCTCAAGAAGATGGATTAACGAACAAGTAACAATTTTAAATTCCGACCTTAAAGAAGAAATATTAGCCTCTTACGCTGACATCCCTGAATTTTTTGGAAAAAGAAAAATAACCTTTCAAGTATTTGATTCTTTAACTCTTCATGCCGAAACAGGGCTAGTAGAACTTCGAATCGATCGAGCAAAACATATGCCCGAAAAACAGATCAAGCAATTATGCGTACTCGCACAAGCCAGAATAAATGCATACGCCGAGGCTTGTGGAATTAAAGAATTTTTAAAGTTGCCACTTAATTTATACGAAGCTATCGGTCACATTTACAAAGACAGATCTCTAATAATAAAAAACCTCCAACACCAGAACGATGCGGGATTTGACAATACCAACAGAGGACGCTCAAAGAAACTTGATGTCCGCAATGATGACTATCACTCGGGCGGTGAAAGATCTGTTCCGTCGATTGATATCTATGGGATTACAGCCCTGCTTCCCATTTTTCAGAATGGTTCCCCATCAATCATATTGAACGGTCACTCGAAATTATTGGCTCAACAGCAGAGTTTTATCGACTATGTTAAAATTCTAGATTGTTGGAACTTCTCAACCTACACTTACACACTAGGAAGAGTCTTGCAGTACCTACCATACTCATGACAACCGAAAACAATGTCTTATCCGAGATAGGCGAGTTATTTGGTGACAACTCACCACAGCTCGCCATTTGCCGAAATATAATTAATCATCTTCGCTCAACTTCTCTTAAAAATTTACAGCACCTTACCTTTTCAAGATTGCGAACAATTGGTCAATCAAATGATGATGCCGAACTTTTAACAGTTTTGAATTTTTTAAGCATGGGGAAATTTTCCATTTTGGTGCAGCAGTATGAGTTTTTAGATGAAGAAGATGATGATTACATTACGATTGACAAGTCAGAGCTTGTCACCGCATATAAAAAAGGATATTTGTACCATCCCAGAAATGGAAGTCGCATTGCAAATTTTAAAGATTTAGTATTTGTCTACTACGAAGCATTAGTTGGAAAAGACTCTATTGCCTTCCAAGATCACATGGAGGGCCAATGATGTCTAAAGAAGGTTCTCTTGCTTACCTGGAAGGACTTTTTGCTACTCGCCCAGCTCTGAAGAATACATTCCGCCTGCACTTTCTAGAAAACCATGAAGATTTCCTTGGCTGCCTCCATAATGATTTAGAACAAATTATCACCGACATGCAAGAAAGGAAACAATTTTATTTTGACAAAAGCGAAGATGAACTTAGTAACCACATCCTATTTGGACTGCGTCAAAAACAATATGATGCAGAACATGAACCTAGCATTGGTGGGCATTGCGATCTCGTAGTAAGAAGCCCCTGCCGCCAATATCTTTGGCTTGGCGAGGCAAAACTCGATCGCGGTCCCGAATGGATAAATCAAGGATTTGAGCAGTTATGCAATCGTTACTCTACTGGCGAGCCAAGCCAGGACGTAGGAGGGTTGCTCATCTACTGCAGAGGCATGAAGTCTACAAAAATACTGCAAAATTGGAGAGCCAAATTAAGATCAAGAAGTCTTGAAGATTTCAAAGATTGGGATTGCCCCTTAAAAAAACATCTCAGCTTTTATAGTTCACATACTCTACCAAGCACCGGACTGCCTTACACTATCAGGCACAGGGTTGTTACGCTACATTTTAACCCTACGGTATAGTAGTTTTAGAGTTTCAAAATAAAAGCCTCGAACTTGTGAGGCTTTGTCTTAGTGCCGTTCCTCTCGACAATGCCACAGCCGCAGCACGTAGATGGCTGTATCTTGAATTTCGTAGCGTATCTCATACTGTCCCACCAACAACCGGCGCACCTCGCGCGGCTCAAATTCAAAGAGCTGCTCACCCAAGCGCGGGTGCTGTAGCAGGCTCTCTGGCGCCCTGGTCAGCGACTGAACGACGCGCACCGCTGCAGGCTTATTGGCCGAAGCCAAGAATTCGTAAAGTCGCGATAAATCGTCCAGTGCTTTGCTGGTCCACTTCAGTTTCATCAACGCGGTGCCGGTAATGGTTCATCGGTGCCAAGGCTCTCCGCCCACGCTTGCACGGCGGCGTGCTCAATCACGGCGCCCGCATCCACAGCGGCTAAGGCTTCACGGGTGAGCCGATTCCGTTCGTCCTCTTGCGCTACCCAGGCCGACAACGCCTGCTTGATGACCCAACCGCGCGAACGCTCCAAACGCTCAGCGATTTGATCCACTTTGTCCGCCAGTGGAACGGGAACATGGGCCGTAAGGGTTCGAGTTTCAGTCTGAGCCATGGTTACTACTCCGATGTTTCGATCAAAAATAATCATATTGAATCATCTTGAATCGGACAAGGTATCGTCTCAACAAAAACCCCGACGTGCGATCGGGGCTCAATGACGGAAGGAGGCGAGCCGGGTGTTCAGCTACCCAGAATCGTTTCTGGGCTGCCTACTCGGCAGTGAACACGGTGACAGCGACGGCGGCAGCTACCTTCTGAACTGCCTGTGCGGCAGAGAACCTTGAGGGCAAACCTAACCCGGTGGTGAACCATTTCTAAGCTGCCTGCTCGGCAGTGTCGGTAAGATTGAAGCCGACTACTCACGGTCGACGTTTCTTTTTTGAGCTGCCTATTCGGCAGTACTTCCCGGCGAATCTGCTCACCTGCCTTCTATCCCCCACCGCTTCATATCAAAACCTGTCAGCCCTGCCAGATGACGGGAGCTTTTCATAAATGCCAGCATGGCATCTTGATCTGCTCAGCCATTTATCCATACATGGACGCACCTACCAAAAAGTCGGCATTCCAGCTCGGCCTAGAGCAATTGATCGCAATCGAGGAGCCGAATCCCCGGCACTGGGCGTCGCATCTTGGGCGGCGCCTCGACCGATCAAGACAAATGGCCGACCGCATTCTAAAAGCTGGGACAGATAGCATTTCGGTAGCCAGACAGGTGGCTGAGGCATTCGGCGTTCCTCTTGGATCAATCCTCGACGATGCCCTAGAGGGCGCAGCCCGGATTAGGGCGAAAATATTGGTTGGCCGCGACGGGCGCCGCTCAATGACGCTAACGGTGTGTATCGAGCCGCATCCTGAGATTCCAGCCAGCGACGATGAATTGATCGTCCGTACAAAGGATGGACAATTCTGGCTTGAGCCATTTGGTGATGGACCAATTGAACCTGTGTACCGCCTTCGCTGGATTGAAGGTGCCGGCGAACTAGACCCGCGTCGCAATTGCACTGTTGTAATTTGTGCTGAGAGCCGGACATGCGCCGAGATAGTCGCGAAATTCCTGTCCCAGCATCATTTCACGGCTTCGGTGCGAGCAAAACACGAGCTGCCGGAGAGCCCTGGTGCCGACGCAGTTATTGTGCAGGGGTATCATGCTGACGAAATCGCAATGCCCATTAGGGCGGCCGCTGGGCGCGTTGTGCCCGTAATTGCACTTCATGACAGCGAAATGCCAGATAATCCCGCTCAGCGTATCTTTTATGCGCGACCGGCCGGTATTGCGGTTTTGCTCAAGCTGCACGAAATAGTGCGCTTTTCGCCCCTTCTTGAAATTTGAAAGGCATCGCCATGCAGAAGCAAACTGAAATCGTTGAACTCTCTCTGTCTGAGCTGGAAGCTGTGGCCGGTGGTACGCAGAGTACCGAAATCGAAACACCGACCACCGCTGTAAAGCCGCCCCAAATGGCCGCGGCTGCGCCAGTAGCCCCCAATGGTGGCAACTCGACGGACATGCCTATTAAGGGCGTGTAAAAATCCAAGACTTGTGTGGGGAGGAAGGGTTATGCGGGGATTGCGGGAAAATCTTCAAGAAATAGTGATGAGCATTTCATTGCAAAGCGAGATCGATACGAAAGTCAAATCTTTTGCCAAAAAGTTTGGCTGCAATACCTACATGGTAGGTTACATAAACCCCGACTCCTCGGAACGGGCTTGGTTTATCGACAACTACGAATCTGGAGAATGGGCTACAGAAGAGAATGCCCAGAGAGACCCTCTTTTGGCGGCAATTCGGAAAGATAAACCGCGTACTCAGGCATGGGGGCCGGAACTTTATTTCCGTGCAGAAGCTGGTGACATTTGGGAAGCCGCAAGTGCAGCTGGGCTGCATTCCGGTGTAATTGCACCTATTCGCCCTGGTGGTGTTCGCCGCATGGTGGTGTCTCTAACGCGGGATACAGCATTCGATGGCACGGCCGAGCAGTTGGATGAACAGATACGCGATCTTGAGCAGGCTACGCATATGCTGGCTGGCGTCGTAGTCGATTTATTTGATACACACGTCGACTATGAGTCGAAATTAACCTCGGGCGACAAGCGTTTGCTGCAGTGGGCATTTCACGGGTGTTCGACGGCTGAAATAGCGGATCGGGTCAACCTCGATATGAAGCTCGTCCATTTTCGTCTAAATAATATTAAAGAGCGGCTAGGTGCTGGCTCGGCTATTCAAGCCGCAATAATGGCTGCCCGATACGGTGCAATCACCGTATAGAAAAACTGAAGTGTAAACTTATCGTTTACGATGCGCCCTCGACTATTTGGAAATTCCTCTTTACGATGGGGTCACAATTAAATGTCCCCCACTTAGGAAGAGGAACCGATGAATACGCTTGCTGGCGCAGTTGCTGCAAATGCCTTTCGCACAGATGTTGTTCTGAAGCGGCACGAGGGAAATACGCTATCGAGATCAGCTCGGGGATTACACGGTATCCTTCGCCTGCTGTGTCATCACGAATCAGAGCGAGCAGCACATGCGGAAGGACTGCAAGCTACCCCTCTACCAGACTATGAATCTGAAGAACTGCACATCGCAGCATTGGCGCTCGCAGAAGCCGTAATGCTGCAGCTTGAGGCTGTAGCTTCTAGAGACTGAACGAAAGATCAAGAAATCAGCCCGCCAAGAGCGGGTTTCTCTTTTACCCAAGAGTACTCAAAAGAGTATTTTCTTGTTGACGTATCGTACTCAAAAGAGTACATTTCCTTCATCGAACAACACCGACGGAGGAAACCGCAATGTCCTACTACCCCACCGCCCAAGAAATCGACACCGACACCGTCGAAGCCCGCCTCGACGCAATGTCCAGGGATGCAGCCGAGATTGATCACTGGCTCTGCAATAGTCCCACGGCCGCAATGATTGTCGTTCGCCTTTTCGCTGCCTCCAGCGGCGAAACCGTAGGCGTTGCCATCGAGCTGGAAAACGCCTTCCGCGCCGAGCTGCGCGAGTACGTCACCGCGCAAGTCCTGAAGTCCACCACAAGCAAGACCGAGCAGCGCCTCATCCAGCGCGAACTCGACGACGAATTCGACCGCCTCGCCGCTTGATCTGAACCGGGCCGCCCAGCCCGGTGCCTTCTTGCGCCCTAGTGGCGACCGAGACGGCAGCGGCCTGGGCGGCTGGTGCCAACGCGCCGGCTGCATCCATCGCTCTTTAAAAACTCGACAGAAACAACGCCACGGCCCAAAGCCGATGCGACGCCGATGCCGCCAGCGGGGTGGCTGACGTGGATAGGGATCAACCCTTTGACGCAGAGGACGCAGCGGGAACGTGGACAGCGCCAGCCCGGGCGCGAGATTCGGGACGGGCCGCCATTGGCGGCACACGAAAGCGCCTTTCTCGAAGGGCTTTTTCGTGTTCACGAAAGGAGGCAAACCGATGGACGAGACGCAACTGGCGCCGGCCGCTGTGGCCGACGGCATCAAGATTATCGAGGTTCACGACGGCGAGTGGTGGACCGGCCGCAGTGTCGGCGAAGCGGTCGCCGCCGCGACAGCGCAGTACTACCGACCCGGCGTGTCGGGCTGGCTGATCGAGCGGGCGCGCAATGCTCGTGAGCTGCCGGAGGAGGAGCTGGATACCCACCTGATCCGCAGCGGGCTGAGCGGCAAGACGACCTCGTTCCGCCAGGAACTGGCGGCGCGTGTGGCCGAAGGCGAGCCGATCCCCCGCTTCTTCTATCGGAGCTGCTGACGATGAGCCGCGCTCAAGACGCCTGGGAAATCATGACCCAGACCCGCAACCGTCTGATCGCCGCCGGCACTACAGACCCGCACGAAATCGCTCGCGCGATCGACGCAGCTTATCCCTTTGGTGAGCGCTGCTACTGGCCCTACAAAGCCTGGCTCAGCGCGCGCCGGAAATTCTTCACGATCCACGGCCTACCGCTGCGCGCTCAGAAACGGCAGCCGACGGGCGACTTGGTAGATACAGCGGAGGAAGCGACAGATGGCCCGCCCGCGCACTAGACCCCAGAAACCACCGCCGCCGAAGGCCGCCGACCTGCTGCACAAGCCAGTCAGCTTCAAAGCCGCCAACGCCCACGGGCGCGGCATCGTGACCGCAATCGACAAGGGGGCGACCGGCGAATGGGTCATCGTCACCAAAGCCGACGGCTCAACGGTCAAGATCCGGCCCAGCCAATGCACGCCCGAGTAACCCGCGCCGGCTCCCTGAGCCGGCATCGGTGAGCTGCTGCCATGTCGTGGCAATCCCGCCAAGCGCTAACGGCGACGTGGTCGGCGGCTCACCGATGCTTTCCTCCCCTTTGCCCTGCGCCTGCAGGGCGCTTTTTCGAGCCGGTTCGCTGAGCCCGTTGGAATGAGTCGCGCGGTTGACAGAAACAAGTTATTGCATAGATTGGGTGATGCAGGTGTAGAATGCAGCTTGGTTGACAGTCTTGTCTGTTTGCATAGATGGCTGTTAGCTAACTGATTCAACCGAGAATAGAGGAACCATGTCTGAACGCCACCCGTGCGAGTACTTCCCGGCACTTACCGATCAACGATTGTCCTATATTGCCCATCTTTTCCTCCGGGCGAGAATGACAGCGCTTCGCGATACCAGTACGGAATTAGACAATGCCTACACACGGGAAACGTGTGCATTCGGCAGAGAGAAACAAGCCATTATTCTAGAAGCTCAACGGCAGCTATTAGAGCTTGGAAGTAATGCATGGCTGACCATTTCCCATTTCGGGAACGATCTCAGATTCAAAATTGGCAATGCTCATTGCCGATTCTCTAACGAGAAAGACGCCAGCAATCCACAGAAGCCTGGGGTCTTCAAGAAAAACTCCTGCGACAAAATTTATACTCAAGGTCATTTATTCCCAGTTGATGACCACCATCCTCAATGGTGGGCATTTCTGATCGAATACACAATTGTCGCAGACCAAGAAAATGACCAAGCGGTGCTGGACGCTGATATCCAGTTTGAGCCTACAGTGCACGTAGTTGGTTATAACGCATCCGATATCGAAGTTTGCCGCTGGAAATGCTCCGGCCGGGCAATCGTCATTCCGATGCACGATGTTGCGTCTGAAATCCCCGAAGCCATTGACCAATCGCCAGCCAGTATTGATGACCTTGTGCAGGATCAAGACAAGGACAACAAAGAGGACACCGGCACTTAAAAGGAGATTATTACCCAACCATGGAAGCCAAGTTCGTCGGAAGCAATCTACGCTTGGCACGTATATTCCAAGATCTTTCTTTAGATGATCTTGGGGCCAAGATAAATACCTCACGGCAGTACGTGCATAAGTTAGAGATTGGTGGCGCCGAACCCAATAGCGACCTGGAGATGAGACTGGCAGAAGAGCTGGGGGTCACACCTCAGTTCTTCCGTCAGCCATTTACCCAAGCGCTTGAAGAGGAGCAGGTTCATTTTCGGAGCCTGAAAACAAGCAAAGCTAGCGCCAAATTATATGCAGTCTACAAAGCGCGAATGCTTCTTTCTTTGGTCGAAGTCTTTGACCAGCACATGCGCTTGCCTAAACCAAATTTTCCAGAGTTTTCTTCCGTAGATCCGAACGCCATAGAAAAAGCGGCCGAAGATTGTAGAAGTTACTGGGGCTTGGGTTTAGGTCCGATTAACCATTTACCTCGCGTTGCTGAGAGAGCGGGTGCGTTAGTTCTGTCTTTTGATGGTGTGTCTCAACAAGTAGATGCATTATCAATTCCAACTCAGCGCCCTATTATCGTTTTTAATGCAGAAAAAGGCAGTGCTTGCCGTATCCGTTTCGACATTGCCCATGAAATAGGTCATTTGGTTTTGCATGTGGGCAAAAAAACGGGAGATGCAGAGACAGAAAGAGAAGCAAATCATTTTGCCGGTGCGTTTTTAGTGCCCCGCACAATGATGTATGACCACTTTCCGGCACCTAAAGGCTCGCGCTTTGACTGGAAAGCAATTTCGGAATTCAAGCGAACATGGCGCGTAAGTAAAGCAGCTTTGCTTTATCGTGCCAGGCAATTGGGCTTGTTGACCGATTCACAATATAAAACCGGGGTTATACACCTAAACAGAAATGGTGAAGCCCGAAGAGAGGAAGAGGACCGCGACATCAATTTTGAGCAGCCAGAACTATTGCCAGCGGCCATGTGTTACCTACTGGATCGACTGGATTTTTCCCTGCTGGAAATTGCTCAAAAAATAAATGTAAGCGTCTCAACGCTACAGGCAATAATCGGGAGCCAAGCCTTTGGCCTAATTCCCGAAAACATCAAAAATAAAAATGTTTACACACTGAAAGAATTAAGGGAGAGCCGACTAAAGTCGTCTTAATTCTTGTCCTTAAGAGGCCCGTAAGAACGGGCCTCTTTCTTTTGTTTCAGCCCGCCCCCTCACCGCAACAGGCTGATAAATCTTCCCGGCGCCCTGCCGGGGCTTTTCTTTCTCCACGCCGTGCCCATCCCCATGCGCACGGTCACTCGTGCCCGGCTGCCGCCGGGCTTTCTATTTCGCGCTCAGGCTGCGCCGGGCGCTCTGCTGGGAGCCGTCAATGTTCGCTGTTCCTGCTGCTGATTCCGATGTTCTGGTGGGCGAGCTGATCGCCGAGATGCTTGCCGGTGGTATGCGCCCGTCGTGGGCCGATCTGCCCGGCAGTGGCGCCGCGCTGGTTGGCGTCGAGGTCGTCCGCCCCGCTGTCGGGGAGATCGAGCTGTGACCGCCCATGTCTGTACGTTCCGTAGCCTGCGCCTGTTCAGTGCGTGTTGCTGCGAGCTGGCGCGCCGTGGCATTCGGTTCGAATGCCGGCACCCGGCCTGTGGGGTCGTCATCGTGTCCTGGCTGGAGCCCGACGAATGCGTCTGATTTTTGTTCGACCGCGCCGGCCGATCTGGTGGCGCGTGACCGCGTTCGCGAGCTGGTGCGTCGTCGCCTACGTCGCGCTGTCGGCGCTCAGTCTGGGGCGAGTCGTCTGGAGCTTTTTCGAATGAATGCCCCTTTTCGCTTACCCGTCGTCACCGTGCGCGCCAGCTCGTTGACGGAACTGCTGGACTGTCCAGCGCGGTGGGAGTCCAAGCACATCAAAGGCATGCGTCTGCCGGCGAGCGGCGCCTCACGGCTCGGAACCGCCGTGCATGCTAGCACTGCGCTGTTCGATCAAGCCGCGCTCGACGGTTCGCCGCTGACTGCAGACGACGCGGCCGGCGCACTGGTGGACGCGCTCCATAAGCCCGACGAAGACATCGACTGGGCGGATACGAAGCCGACGGACGCCGAGCGGATCGGCCTTGCCCTGCATGCTAGGTACTGCGCGGAGATTGCGCCGCACCAGGACTACGTCGGCGTCGAAGTTGCCTGCGAAGAGCTGGTGATTACTGACCTTGGTCTGCGGCTGACCGGCACAACAGATCGTGTGCGCCGGTTGCCCGATGGACAGCTTGGCATCGCGGACCTGAAAACCGGCGGCCAAGCCGTGAGTGCAGACGGCACCGTCTCGACAAAGGGCCATGGCCCGCAGGTCGGCGTCTACGAACTGATCGCGGAATACGTGACCGGTCAGCCGCTGACGGCACCCGCCCAGATCATCGGCCTGCAGACCGGTAAAACCCCGATCGCGCAGCGCGTGGGCGTCGGCGAAATCAGTGATGGCCGCACCGCCCTGCTCGGGACCGACGACGCACCCGGCCTTCTCGAGTACGCCAGCCGGATCGTCCATGCCGGCCTGTTCTACGGCAACCCACGCTCGATCCTCTGCTCGTCGAAGTACTGCCCGAACTTCCCCGCCTGCAAATTCAAGGGATAACCCAATGACCCAAACCGCCACGCTCGCCGCGCTGCGCCAGCCGCCGCCGGCCGAAGTCAACATGCCCGCCGTCAGCGCGGGCTTCTTCAACCTGCAGAGCTTCGAATTGATCCAGCGCGTCGCCAAAGCCTTTGCCATGTCCGACCTGGTGCCGAAGCAGTACCAGGACAACATCCCCAACTGCATGATCGCGCTGGACATGGCCCAGCGCATGGGCGCGAATCCGCTGATGGTCATGCAAAACCTGTACATCGTGCACGGCACGCCCGGCTGGTCGAGCAAGTTTCTGATCGCCACGATCAACGTCTGCGGCCGCTTCTCCGCGCTGCGTTACGAATGGAAAGGCGAGCCGGGCAAAGCCGACTACGGTTGTCGCGCCTGGGCGATCGAGCGCGCTACCAACGAGCGCCTCGACGGTATCTGGGTCACGTGGGAGATGGTGCTCGCCGAAGGCTGGAGCGGAAAGAACGGCTCGAAGTGGAAGACGATGCCCGACCAGATGTTCGTCTACCGCGCCGCCGCGTTCTGGCAACGCGCCTACGCGCCGGAGCTGGGGATGGGGCTACAGACGGCGGAGGAGGCCGAAGATTTCATCGAAGCGCGGCCCGACGGCAGCGGCGCCTATACGACGGATCTGGACGCGCTACGCGAACAGGTCCGGCCCGTCGAACCGGAGCCGGTTGTCGAGCCGGTCGCCGTCGTCGAAGAGCCGGCGCCGGAACCCGCTCCGCCGTCCAAGGCGACCCCGGCCAAGTCGGCCGCGCCGCCGACCGCGACGCAATCGTCCCCGCCGCCGACTCTCGCCGAAGTGCTGTCCCTGGTCGCCGACGGCGATTTCCTGATCGCTCGCGACATGGCGCGCGGACTCGGCGACACGGCGCGCGCCGACGTCGAGAAAGCGATCGCGGATGCGATGGCGAAGCGCAGCGCGAAACCGCGCCAGCCTGATCTGGCTGACCAGTAAACCCCACCGGGCCGCAGCAAGCGGCCCGCATCACGAGACGCAACGATGAGCCTGGAGCTTGAAACACACGCCACCCTCAACAGCCTGAACCTGCGCAAGGAAGGGCCGGATAGCAACAAGGTGTTGGCCGTCGATATGAAGCTGGATATGCAGGTGGACCCGGGCATCCTGGCTTGCTTCAATCCGACCTTGCGCGACTTCCTTTTCAACGGGGCCGGCAACCCGCGCTTTCCGAATATGGAGCCGGTCACCTGGAAGGGCGAAATGCTGAACATGGAGCTGCGCATCGATCGGTCGCTGAAGTTCCGCGACGTCACCCTGAAGAAGTTCAGCCTTCAACCGATGCTCGACAAGAACGGCGACCAGTGCATCGCGCTTGCCTTTCAAGCGTCGTTCAAGCCGGCCGGGACCGAAGCCGCCGCGCTTTCCGAATGCCTGCAGGAAAGCATTCAGCTTGAGATCGAGCCGCAGCCGTCCCTGATCTGATCCGCACCAGCCCCCAACACTCGCCCCGGCCGTGAGCTGGGGTTTTTATTGCCCACGGAGGAACACCCCATGCATTCCCCCGAGATACCCCCGAATCCTCAAGCAACCGCCATAAACGCTGAGGCGATAAAGCGGAAAAAGGTAAGACGGCTGCTCGAACTAATCTACACCGCCATCGAGCCGCTACCACCGGCTACAGCTCAAGCTTTTATCGAGGATGTGTGCATTCAAGCCGCCCTACTCCGTATCGCAAACTTCGCGAAAACCTCCCTACCGCATGGCATGCCCCTGCCGGCGGCTGTAAAGCAGGCAATTGCTCGTCTGCGGGTAGACGACGGAGAAGCCAAAACTTAAGCCCCACCCCGACGGGATACCGATTTCTCCAAGCCCCAGGAATTGGGGCTTTTTCTCGACCATTTGGAGCACACCATGACCGAAACCACGCAGCCCGCCCGCACCCGTAATACCGCCAGCTCGCCGATCGGCAAATTTCTCAAGAAGCTGCGCATCGACCACGACGAAGTGAGCACGCAAATGGCCGGACGGCTGGGTGTCTCGACGAACCTCTTGAGCGACGTCGAAACCGGCAAGAAGCCCGTGCCGGACAGCTGGCCTGCCCTGATCGCCGAGCATTACGAACTGTCCGGCGCGGCGCTCGAGGAACTGCGCCGCGTAGCCGTGCCGTCGTCGTACACGATCAAGCTGTCGCCCGAGGCGACGCCGCTCCAGCGTGCTGCCGCCGAGGCGGTGGCACAGCGCTGGGGCCGAATTGACGACGACGGCGCGGTGGCGCTGCTCGAACTGCTCGACGACATCACCCCTGACGCGCCCGAGGTCACGCCGGCATGATCATCCCGACCTGTGCCGACTACGGCGAATACAACGAGATCCGGCCGCGCGCCGAACTGCTGGTCGATTCCGAGCAGGTGCTGACGCCGCAGCAGCTGAGCCGGATTCTCAGCGATGCGCTGGGCTTGGATGTGGCCGAGGAGCAACCATCGTGACCCGCGCGCCGCTCAGCCAGGGCTGCTGGGTCGATCTGGAAGCGACCGGACCGGTTCGCATCTCTGCCGTCCCGGACTGGGACATCGCTGGCCAGGCCGCCGCTCGGGAACCGTGGACGCCGGAGGAGCTGGCCGCGCTCGACGACGGGCTCACCCAGCTCGAGGTGGACCCGAAGCCCGACTTGACCTGCCCCCAAAAAACTATACCCGACATCACGTCGGGCATTTTTTCGAATGGAGAACCGCAATGACCTTCAGAACCTTGATCAACCGCAAGAAGCTGCTCGCGATGATCCCGCTGTCCGATCGCACCATCTACAACCTGGAACAGCGCGGCGAGTTCCCGCGCCGTATTGCTCTGACCAGCCGGAACGTAGCGTGGGATTTGGCCGAGATTGAAGCGTGGGTCGAGTCACGAAAGAACTGCAGCGCCCAGGCGATGCGCCCGGGCTACCATCCTATGGCTGAGCCCGTCTGACCGTCCACTCGTCAATCATGTCAGCCCAGTCTTGCAACATGGCCGTGCGCTGCTCGCGGTACTCGGCCTTGTTGTAGACGGCTCTGACGCCCTTCTGCTCGTGCGCTAGGCACTTCTCGATCCAATCGGTGTTGTAGTTGGCCTCGTGCAGTAGCGTGCTAGCCGTTCGCCGCAAGTCATGCGGCCCGAATTTTGCAAGCGGCTTACCTTCTTTCTGTGCCAGCCTGTACGTCAGCGTCAGCACCTGATTAAGCGTCGCGCTGCTCATCGGCGTATCCGAGTCGTACCGCGACGGCAATACATAGTCCGATCCGCCCGCGAAGGTCTTAAGGGCGATAAAGATATCCAGCGCCTGCCTGGACAGAAACACCACATGCGGGTTACGCCGCTTCATCCTCTCCTTTGGAATCGTCCAAAGCGCCTCCGCAAAATTAATCTCACTCCATTTCGCCTTCGTCAGTTCGCTTTTACGCACCATCGTCAACAGCAGCAATTTGGCAGCCGCCCGAATCGAAGGGGTGGTGCCAATGCGCTCGATGTACTGGTACATCAACCCGATTTCATCGGGCGTCAGTGCTCGGTCGCGCGCTTCGAGCCGGGCAATACTAGCCGGGCGCACCAGCTCGCCCGGATTCTCGGCCTTCTGGCCGTGCTCCATAGCCCAGCGGTAGACCTGCGCTACCACTTCGCGCGCGTGCAATGCTGTCGCCGGTGCACCCCGCGCCACAATGGCATCAGTCAGCGCGCGCAAATCTTCGTGGTTGATCTCGGTCAGCTTCCGGTTTCCAAACTTCGGCTTTACCTCGCGCTCATAGACCGCGCGCCGCATGTCCCGGGTGGACTCGGCCATCTGGTAACCGCGCAGCCACTTTTCCGCCCAAGCGTCGAACGTCTCCGCATCCCGAACGCGGGCTTTTTGTCGCGCCTTCTCCTTCGCCGGTGACTTGCCAGCCGCGACCATCTTCTTGGCCTCGCCCAGCAGTTCCCGAGCTTCGCTCAGAGTAATTCCCCCAACACCGAAACGACCGAACGTGACGGTCTCTTGCCGGCCGTTGATGGAGTAGTTGTAGCGAAACGAGACGGTGCCAGTTTCCGTAACAGCGACGTAGAGGCCGTCGCGGTCAGGAACCTTGTAGAGCTTGTCCTTTGGTTTCAGGTTGCGCAGTTTGGTATCGGTCAGCATGGTCTCGGTCCTGGTGGGTTGGAAATACCATGATTCGAGAGCTCATTTTTTCACCGAAAAACCCTTTAAAAATCAAAGGCATTTCCGATTTTGATACCATGCTCACCCCGAAAAAGGTGGTATGGTATTGAGCACTACTCATGGCATCGAAATCCATCGTACCAATCGCCATACCCCAAAAAACTATTGCTTGGGCGTGCTAACGGTTACCAGAAACTGCCGAATCAGGACGTGAAAAAGCCCGCATTGACGCGGGCTTCGGAGGGTTTTAATGCTTTTCGGTACCTGTAATTACCAGAGGGTAGATCATTCCCACTCGATCGTTGCCGGCGGCTTACCCGAGACATCGTATACGACGCGGTTGATGCCGCGCACTTCATTGATCACCCTATTCGACACTCGGCCGAGCAATTCATAAGGCAATTCGGCCCAGTGGGCAGTCATAAAGTCGCTGGTGACGACGGCACGCAGCGCCACCACCCACTCGTAAGTGCGACCGTCGCCCATCACCCCTACCGATTTGACCGGCAGGAATACGGCAAACGCCTGACTGGTCAGTTCGTACCAGCTCTTGCCGCGTGCCGGGTCGCGGGTATTACGCAGCTCTTCGATAAAGATCGCATCGGCCCGCCGCAGCAGGTCGGCGTAATCGCGCTTTACTTCGCCAAGGATACGGACGCCCAGGCCCGGACCCGGGAAGGGATGGCGATAGACCATATCGTGCGGCAGACCCAGCGCCACGCCGAGCTGGCGGACTTCGTCCTTAAACAGCTCACGCAGCGGTTCGAGCAGCTTGAGGTTCAGGGTCTCGGGCAGCCCGCCCACATTGTGGTGGCTCTTGATCGTATGCGCCTTCTTGGTCTTGGCACCGGCCGATTCGATCACGTCGGGGTAGATGGTGCCCTGGGCCAGCCATTTGGCGTTATCGAGCTTCTTGGCTTCGCGCTGGAATACTTCGACGAATTCGCGACCGATGATCTTGCGCTTCTGCTCGGGGTCAGTGACGCCTTCGAGATGGTGCATAAACTCGGCGCTGGCATCGACATGGATCACTTTGACGCCCAGGCCACGGGCGAACATATCCATCACCATCTGGCCTTCGTTGAGGCGCAAAAGGCCATGATCGACGAAGACGCAGGTCAGACGATCACCGATGGCCCGGTGAATCAGGGCGGCAGCGACCGAGCTGTCTACGCCACCCGAGAGGCCGAGCAGCACTTCCTCATCGCCGACCTGTTCACGAATCTTGGCGACCGCTTCCTCGATGTAGTTGGGCATGGTCCACGACGGTTTGGCGCCGCAGACATAGAGCACGAAGCGATGCAGCATCTCGGTGCCGCGCTTGGTATGGGTGACTTCGGGATGGAACTGCACCCCATAGTAACCACGGTCCTCGTCGGCCATGGCGGCGTAGGGACAGGACGGTGTCTCGGCGATGGCATGAAAACCTGGCGGCAGCTCGGCCACCTTGTCGCCGTGGCTCATCCAGACATCGAGATAGCCGTTGCCGGCGTCGTCGATACGGTCGCTCAGCCCTTCAAACAGCTTGGAATGGTGACGTGCCTTGATCTCGGCGTAGCCAAACTCGCGCTTAGCCCCGGCTTCGACCCGGCCGCCCAGCGCCTGTGCCATCCACTGCATGCCGTAGCAGATGCCCAGCACCGGCACCCCCAGCTCGAACAGGCCGGCATCGGCCAGGTAGGTTTCCTCCTCGTAGACCGAGTTCGGCCCGCCCGACAGGACGATGCCCTTGGGCGCAAACGCTTTGATGAAATCGAGCGATACGTCGTAGGGATGGAGTTCGCAGTAGACGTGAGCTTCTCGAATCCGGCGGGCGATCAACTGGCTGACCTGGGAACCGAAGTCGAGAATGAGGATTTTATCCATGGCGGGGTCTTTCGGGAGGGAATGGCAGGTGGTCATTGCGACCAAGGCGAGGTCGTCCCGTCGCTGGGCTTGCCGTCAGCAGACTGACGGCGTTCGGGAATGGCGGGCAACCGGGCTAACAGCAGCAGCAGACCCAGTACGATCATGGCGATCGCACCGGCTACGCTCAGGGTGATACTGCGTTGGGCAATGCCGTAGAACAGGCCACCGCTGAGCATCCACATCGGAGCGGCGACTACCGTGGACTTGTTGACGCCATCGAGCAGCAGCTGCACCACACCCACGGCAACCAGACCAACCGACACCAGCACACTGGTGGTCGGCAGCAGGTCGGTGGCAGCGAGCAGCCATAAGCTGCCGATAACGATCAGGACTGCGGGAAAGGCGGTATTACGCATCACGCTCACCTATCAGAGTGACAAGGGGACGACCGTAGGAGCGTGATTTTACCGGATTCGTTCAGTTTGCAGCAGAGCGGTGGTCGTCCCGACCGATCAACGGACCTTGTTCTTGAGCAGACGCTGCTTTTCACGTGCCCATTCGCGCTCTTTTTCGCTCTCGCGCTTGTCGTGCTGCTTCTTGCCCTTGGCCAGGCCGATCTCGAGCTTAATCCGCCCTTTGAGGTAATGCATATTGAGCGGCACCAAGGTGTAGCCAGCGCGCTCGACCTTGCCGATCAGCTTGCTGATTTCTGCCTTATGCAACAGCAACTTGCGGGTACGGACGGGGTCGGGATGGATATGGGTCGAGGCCGTCGGCAAGGGAGTGATATGGCAGCCCAGCAGCCAGAAGGCACCGTTGCGCAGGACCACATAGGACTCCTTGATCTGGACCCGGCCGGCTCGGATCGATTTGACCTCCCAGCCCTCCAGCACCAGTCCGGCCTCGTAGCGTTCTTCGATGAAATAGTCGTGGAAGGCTTTTTTATTGTCAGTGATCGTCATAAGGGTTCCCGGTGCGCCCTGCGCTAGCCTAGCCGGCGTGAGCGCTGGTAAAGTCGCGGGCAAAATTCGCATGTTACCGCAAGAAGGATAGTCATGGCCCATCGTCGTCTGTTCGTGATCTATGCCGGTGGCACCATAGGCATGCAGAAGACCGCCGCGGGCCACGCACCGGCCGCCGGCTATCTGCCGACCGAACTCGCCGCCATCGCCCGCCGCACTCCCGGTTTTCCCGACTATCTGCTCAAGGAATACAGCCCGCTGATCGACTCGTCCAATCTGCAACCCGCGCATTGGAACCAGATCGTCGAGGACATTGCCAACCACTACCACGACTTTGACGGCTTTGTGGTGATCCATGGCACCGACACCCTGGCTTATACGGCCTCGGCCTTGTCGTTCATGCTGGAAAACCTTGCCAAGCCCGTCATCGTCACCGGAGCCATGGTCTCGCTGGCCGAGCAGCCCAACGATGCCGAGCAGAACCTGGTCGATGCCTTCTATTGGGCAGGCCGATCGACCCTGCATGAAGTCTGTATCGCCTTCAACCGCCAGCTATTGCGCGGCAACCGTGCCCGCAAGCTCTGGGGCGCCGATATGGGAGCGTTCGGCTCGCCCAACTACCCGATACTCGGCCGCTTTCAAGGGGAAGCCGAGCTCAATGCCGCGCTGTGTCTGCCGCCGCCGTCGCAGCCATTTCGCGCTCACCGTATCGACCCTGAACTCGCCATCGCCGGCCTCAAGCTCTACCCCGGCCACAGCACCAGAATGTTGGCCGCTGCACTGGCCACCCCGCTGCGCGGGGCCTTGGTCGAGAGTTATGGCGCCGGCAACGCGCCCGACGCCGATCAGGCACTGATGGCCGCCTTTGCCGAAGCCACCGCACGCGGCTGTGTGCTGGTCAACTGCACCCAGTGCATCTCGGGCAAGGTGGAGATGAGCCAATATGCCGCCGGCTCGGCATTGGCACGGGCCGGTTTGATTTCGGGGCTCGACATGACACCTGAGGCGGTACTGACCAAGCTGTATTTCGTGCTGTCGCAACCGGCCGGGCTGCTTAACCCGGAAGACCTGTTGACCACCAATCTGCGCGGCGAACTGAGCGCCTGAGGAGGCCATCGCCGCGTTGCTGCGCTGTGGTCAGCGTGCCTAATATAAAATCACGCGTTTTCCGCTCGACAGCCCATGACCGTGACCGCGCCGTTCCAACTCGATGCGTTGCTTGGCCTGGTCTATCAGGAAGACACGGCCTATCTGGCGCATCGTGACAATCTGGTGCTGCACAGCCACTTCCAGCCCATCTTCAGTTTTGCCCATCGACGGGTGGTAGGGCACGAAGGGCTGCTGCGGGCCTGGTCCGACAATGGGCGCCAGCTATCCCCTTATACCGTGTTCGCCTCGGCCCGCTCGGAGCCGGAATTGGTGACGCTGGACCGGCTGGCGCGGCTGCTGCATAGCCTGAATTTCTCCCGGCTGAGCACCCAGCAGCAAAGCGGCATGCAGTGGCTGTTTCTCAATGCCGAACCCAACGCCTTTGCCCATGCCGGCCAATACGGCCGCTTCTTTCCGGAAATGCTGGAGAAGGTCGGCATTGCACCGACCCAGGTGGTGATCGAGGTACTGGAGACCGCCATCGAGAACAACCGCCAGTTGGCCCGGGCCGTCGATTATTTCCGGGAAATGGGTTGTCTGATCGCCATCGACGATTTTGGCGCCGGTCACTCCAATGTCGATCGAATCTGGCGTCTGCGGCCCGATATCGTCAAGCTCGACCGCACCTTGATCGCTGACGCGGCCGACAATCCGGAGGCCCGCCATATCCTGCCGGGCCTCGTTACCCTGCTCCATGAAGCCGGCTCGCTGGTGCTGGCCGAAGGCATAGAAAACGACTGGGAGGCCTTTCTGGCCATGGAGGCCGATTGCGACCTGGTGCAGGGTTACTACTTCGCCACGCCTAGCCCCAATTTGTTCGAGCCGGAAGCGCTGCGCCATACCTTCGAGCAGTTATGGCGCAATTTCGAAACCACCATGCATCGCGAGATCAATCAGAATCAGCAGTTGCTCGCCCCCTATACCAAGGCGCTGCTCCATGGCGCCGATCGGCTGGTCGAAGGCGGAGCCTTTGAACAGGCCACCGCCGAATTCCTGACCCAGCGCTTGTCGCTGCGCTGTTTCTTGCTTGATGCCGTTGGCTGCCAGGTCGACGATTGCCTGAGCGAAACCCATCTTGGTCACCATCCGAGTGCCGATCGCTTTGCGCCGCTGGCCGACACCAAAGGGGCGATCTGGTCGCGCCGTCAGTACTTTCGGCAGGCGATGCGCCGCTTTGGCGAATTGCAGATTTCCCGCCCTTATCTGGCGCTGACCGATGGCCAACTCTGCGTCACCCTGTCGCTTGGTATCCGCATCAATAACCAGCCCTTCGTGCTATGTGGCGATTTAGCTTGGTATGCCGACAGCGAACTGCTCGACGGCGCCGGTCAGGGGTGATATAGTTCGGCCTCTATCGCAATGGCGGTAGGACTCTATGGCGGGTCTCCCCGCATTGCAGGGTCGTGAACCTGGTCAGGTCCGGAAGGAAGCAGCCATAGCGATTTACTGCAAGTGCCGGGGGTCAGGCTCGCCACCTCCCCTCTCTTCGCTTTCAGTCGTCCACCCAGCTTTTGTATAAGGGTGGCAATATATTTCTTACTTGGCGCTTACAATCGCTAGAGCTTTTGTGCGTGCCGTAGTAGAGTCCGCCTGCTATCCATTCGTCATCGCCCCGCATGAAAACCTACGACCGCATCGTTCAAGAGAGCCTCAAGCTGTTCAACGAGCACGGCGAGCGTTCGATCACCACCAACCATATCGCGGCCCATCTGGGCATCAGCCCGGGCAATCTGTACTACCACTTCCGCAACAAGGAAGAGATTGTCTACCGGATCTTCCTGCAATATCGCGACTATATGCGCGATAACCTGCAGGTGCCGTCCGACCGCGCCATCGTCGCCGAAGACCTGGGCCGCTACCTCGAAACCGCCTTTGCGGCGATGTGGCAGTACCGTTTCCTGTTCTACGACATGCCGGGCCTGCTGGCCCGCAATCCGAAGATGCAGGAGGCCTACCACGATTTCGTGCGTACCGATATGACGGTGATCCTGGGCCGTCAGTTTGCCGAATTCGTGGCGATCGGCATGGTCGATATTCCGCTGACCGATCTGCAACCGCTCGCCACCAATGTCTGGATGCTGGTCAAATTCTGGTTTGCCTTCCAGCAATCCATCCACCCGCATACCCCGATCACCGAAACCACCGGCCGCAGCGGCGTGCGTCAGGTCCTCTCGCTGCTCAAGCCTTATATCCAACCTTCGTTCCGCGAACGGTTCGAAGCGCTCGAACAAGGTTACGCCGTTCACACGCCCGTTTAATCGTTCCGCACAAATTGATACAAATCGCGCAAGAGCCGCTCCGGCTCTTGCAGTTGTTTTGCTGAATATTTTCTACACAGCCAGAAACGGCTGATAAGCGACTCAGTCGCCCGTCCGCCACAGTTCAAACGGCACCCCTGCCTCAAACCGATACCTCAATCGGTCTCCCACCAAGACACACGCTTCCCCATCCCCTTGGGGTCGATACACATCGATCGATTCGCTATGGCCGAGGCTATAGGCGCGGCCGAACACCAGTTCACTGGTAGCGATCAGCCTATCCTGCCGCCGCCCTCGTTCGCTGTCGCTGTAGACCAGGGTGAAATGGGTTTCGTCCGGCAGTTCGATACGGACCCGCCTGACGCCATCGGCCAACGCCACCGCCTCGGCCTTGATCGGCGTGACGGGCTTGCCGCGCAACACGGCCACCGAACCATCGAACGGGCTGATCGACCATTGCACCAGTGCCCGATCGGCCGCCTGGTAGCCGGCTTCGCGGTCATAACGCGACACCTTGGGGCCGAACCACAATTCCAGATGGTCGGCATAGAGCGGTTCAGTCCCCTGCCGGACCCAGTGCGGATCACGGATTTCCACCACCAGACCGACATCGCCAAGCTGTAGCAGCCGGAATTCGGCGCCTTTGCCGGCACCGTGGATACGAAATCCCCCCGCTGCCAGGTCACCCCTGGCGCTGCCATCGATATGGAGGGCGCAGTTGCCCAGCCCATGGCGGCGCCAGTCATAAGCGGCGATCCTGCCGACCCGTGGCACCGTCAGCGCCCGTCGTGTCTTCGCCTCGCCATCGGGCGCACCGGCCGCGTCGGCCGCGACAGTACGCTGGTCGAACAGCAATAGCCGGCGATGGTCGCGGTGGATCTCATCCATCCACTCGCCCTCCGAACCGGCCCAGGCGCTGGTATGGGCACTCAACAGCAGGCGCAGTTGCGGCAGGGAAATCGTCCGCCCCGTCGCCCAGCGATCCCCTGCCCCTCCATTGCGGGTCAGCACCAGACGGTCGCCCACGATTTCGATACCGTCTTCGCCTATCCCCGAGGCACCATGGCCGGTATTGCAGAAGGTCTCGATCACCGAAACCCTGCGGCCGGCACGCAGCAGCAGATGAGCTGGCGGCGCTTTCAGGCTCTGTTCCGTCTCCTCGCACCAGGGCAGCGGCTTTGGGGCGCTGAATTCGGCATGGATCAGTTGCTCCCCGCCACGGCCGCGCCACAGCACTGTGCTGGTGCAGTCGGTGCGGCCAAGACAGACCGGATCGGCCGGCGCGGCCAACAGACTCGCACAGCACAGCAAGGCAGACCACCACAGAGCACGCATCAGGCTCACCTGGGTTGATAGGACAGGATCAGCGGGCAGGTTCAAGCGGTGGAGCCGGAAGTACAGGGTCGCCGCACCGAAACCCGCCAAGCATTTACCCTGGCTCAGCGATTCGAGCGCTGTCTGCGCTTCCCGCATCCTCAATGGCGCCGGCAGCAGCAAAACCATCCCCCAAACAGCCACACAGCAGCGTCAGCAATCGGGCAAGCAGGCGGGACAGCGCTTGTCATCGCAGCGCGTCCATTTCGAATACCGCGCGGTGGACAAAACAAGACAAGCGGTCAACTGGCCCCCTTACAGGCGGCACTAAGCGCTTTCCTTCCGACCGGTCAGTTTCTCTGCCAGCTTGACGGCATTGCGGGTAACCAGACCGTAGATCGACAGTTGCGGATTGGCACCGATCGAGGTCGGGAACACCGAGCCATCGAGCACATACAGCCCATCGAGCTGGTGGAAGCGGCCGTAGCCATCGACCACCCCGTCCTCGGCCTTGGCCGCCATCGCGGCACCACCCATCACATGGGCCGACACCACCTTGGCCCGCAGCACTTCGAGCGGCAACTGGCGGATGCCCTCGCGAGCCTCGGCCCAACTGGCGTAGCCCTCGGCCGTCACATCCTCGTGAATCGGCACCACCCGGGTCGCACCGGCGGCGAACTGCAATTCGGCCATGGTCAGATAGGCGCGGCGCAGTCCTTCCCAGACATAGCCGGTGATCGGGTAATCGAGCAGCGGCGTGCCATCGGCCTTGAGGCTGACCGATCCGCCCTGGCTGTCCTCATGAAAACCGTCGCGCAACAGGGCAAGCACCACCTGGAGCCGATCAAACCGCTCCATCACGCTGCGGTGCTTATGACCGAAACCGGTCATGGTGATGGCAGTGAGCACCGGATGCAGCGGCGGGACTTCGAGTTTGTAGCCGATCGGGCCATCGACCGGCAGCGTGTCGAGAAAATGGTCGGAATAGACGCTCTGCGGCGCGCCTTGCCAGCCTTCGACCTTGAAAGGCATAAAGGCGCCCGAGATATTGACCGGGTGCAGAAAGGTGCGACGACCGATCCGCCCTTCAGGATCGGGCAGACGCGAGCGCAGCATCAGCGCCGGGGTATTGATGGCGCCGCCGGCCAGCACCACGGTCTTGGCGCGTACCAGCAGTTTTCTGCCGGTCGGACGCAGACCATCGGCGTCAAGCGCCTGGCATTCGACGCCCACGGCGCGGCTGCCTTCGGTCAATACCCGCTCGGCCCGGGCATGGGTATAGAGCGAGGCGCCAAGGTTCAGCGCAGCCGGGATCGTCGTCACCAGCATCGACTGCTTGGCATTGCTCGGGCACCCCATCCCGCAGTAGCCCAAATTGAGGCAGCCGTTGACGTTGCGGCGGATGCGCGACCAGTGGATGCCGATGCGCTCGGCCCCGAGTTGCAGCACCTGATTGTTGATATTGGGCTCGACATTCCAATCGCTGACATTGAGCCGCTTTTCAGCGCGGCCGAACCAGGGGGCCATGGCCTCGACCGTCATTTCCTCGAGGCCGAAATGGTCACGCCAGAAACGCAGCGTGGTGGGCGGCGTGCGAAAGCTCGACGTCCAGTTCACCACGGTCGAGCCGCCTACCGTGCGGCCTTGCAGGATGGTGATGCCCTTGTCCTTGGTCTGCCGGCCGGCCGACTCCTGATAAAGGGTCGGGTAGGCGGTCGATTCGGTCAGATCGAAATGCTTCGAGGCGTAACGCAATCCCCCCTCTTCGAGCATCACGACCTTGAGGCCCGCCTGGGCCAGGATTTCCGCCGCCACGCCGCCGCCGGCCCCGGTGCCGACCACCACCACATCGGCTTCGATGGTCTGGTCGGTGGTCAAGGTGGCCGCGTCGATCAGCCGCCATTTCCCCGAGGCCAGGCCCTCGGCGATGATGTCCTTAGGCATTCCAGAATTCCTTCATATAGGCAGGCGGCCCCGCGTAGGCGATACCGACCCAGGCGCGCGGGTTGCCGTACCAGGCAGCGAACACGATCTGATGCAGCGCCTGATAGCCGCTGCGCAACAGCGATAGCGAGGAATAGCGCCAGCGCGACAGGAAGTGGGCAATGTCCTCGTCGCTCGCCTCGCTCCAGGAGCGGGTAACGCCGGCGATCCAACGCCGGCCAAGCGGCTGATTGAGCAGGGCCAGCAATTCTTCGAGTTCGTCGCGCACGGCTCCGGGCAGACCGGCCACCACGGTGTCGCAGCCCAGCACCACCTCGTGCAGCGCAGTCTCGAATTCGGCTTCGTCGCGCGGCAAGGCACCGGCCAGCATTACCCGGCCGATGGCGGCAAAGGCGGTGCGGCTGGCACCGTCGAGCACCCGGAAGCGGCTCTCGGCCGGGACTTCATATTGCGGATCGGGCCGCAATGGCCCATAAGCGAGCCGTGCCGCCCCCAACAGGGCGGCGCCGGCGATACCAGTCTGGATGAATTGCCGACGTGTCAGCACCAGGAGTCTCCCGCGCTCAGCGCAGCATGAATTTAAGCAGCGCCTCGATACGCGGCCCATAGGGCGGACGCATCAAAGGCAGGCCGTTGAGGCGCGACTGGGCAAATACCCCTTTGCGCTTGGACATCGTGTCAAAGCCATCGCGGCCATGGTAATGCCCCATGCCCGACGGGCCGACGCCGCCGAACGGCAGATCGTCCTGACCGACATGGATCACCGTCTCGTTAATGGCCGCCCCGCCCGAATGGGTGCGGGTCAGCACGCTGCCGATCCGCTCGTTGTCGTGATCAAAGTAGTACAGCGCCAGCGGCCTTGGCCGGGCATTGATATAGCTGATGGCTTCGTCGACCGAATCGACGGACAGGATGGGCAGGATCGGACCGAAGATCTCATCCTGCATCAGGCGCATGGCCTCGCTGACATTGAAGACCAGGGTCGGCGCGAGCTTGCCCGAGGCCGGGTCGCACTCGCCAAGCGGCACCACCCGGGCACCGTGGCTCAGGGCATCGTCGAGATAGCCTTGCAGCCGCTCCAGATGACGCCGATTGATCACGGCACTGTAGTCGGGGCTGGCGGCCAGATCGGGATACCACTGGCGCACCGCCTGTCGTGCCGCCTCGATAAAGGTCTCTTCCTGGCCGCGCGGCAGCAGCACATAGTCGGGTGCCACGCATGTCTGACCGGCGTTCAGGCATTTGCCGTGCAAAATCCGCTCGGCGGCAGTGGCGATCGGATAGTCACGATGCACCACCACCGGCGACTTGCCGCCGAGTTCGAGCGTGACCGGGGTCAGATTGTCGGCTGCTGCGCGCATCACCTGGCGGCCCACCGAGGTCGAACCGGTGAACAGCAGATGATCCCAGGCATAGGTGGCAAAGGTTTGTGCCACTTCGACGCCGCCGTTGATCACGGCCACTTCGTCTTCACTGAAGAATTCCGCCAGCGCCAGTCGCAGCGTTTCACCGGTGCGCGGGGTATATTCGGACATCTTGATGATGGCCCGATTGCCGGCAGTGAGCGCCGAGGTCAACGGGCCGACCGCCAGGAGCAGCGGGTAATTCCACGGCACGATAATGCCGACCACGCCCAGGGGCTGCGGCACCACGCTATTGCTGGCAGGCAGGAACCAGATCGAGACGCCGCGCTTTTCGGGCTTCATCCATTTGCCGACATGGCGGCGGCTATGGTCGATACCGGCGTAGGAGGGAAAGAATTCGAGCAGCTTCGACTCGTGCAGCGAGCGATGGCCGAAGTCCTCGGAGATGGCACGGCACAGCGCATCCTGGTGTTTTTCCAGTGCCAGCCGCAGCCGGCCCAGGCGATCGCGGCGTACCGCTGCTGATGGGTAGACGTCGGCTGCATAGGCACTGCGCTGGCGGGCGAACAGCTCAGCCAGCCGCTGCTTTTCCGCTTGATTGTCGTGCGGGGCGAATCCGGGTTGCATGTCGTCCTCCTTGGCCGTGTGCGGCCTATTGGGTGAGTCGAGGCATTCTAGAGCAGGCGCTAGATTGGCGCGTTGTCCAATCACGCCAAATCGGACGAAAAGCCCACAGGCCGCCCGGCCGATCCGCTCTAACGCTAGAATACGCTGTCTCGTCGCTGCGACATCACCCTTTCTCCCCATGCTGCTCGACTTTTTCTTCGCCCTGCGCGACGCCAAGCTCCCGGTTTCCATCAAGGAATTCCTGACCCTGCTCGAAGCGCTCGATCGCCGCTTGATCAGCGGCAGCCTCGATGACTTCTATATTGTGGCGCGTGCCCTGCTGATCAAGGACGAATCGTATTTCGACCGTTTCGATCAGGTGTTCGGCCGCTATTTCCACGGCGTCGACCATCTGCTCGACAAGATCGAGGCCGATATTCCCGAAGATTGGCTGACCAAACTGATCGAGAAGCAGCTCAGCGAAGAGGAAAAGGCCCAGCTCAAGGCCATGGGCTGGGAAAAGCTGATGCAGACGCTCAAGGAGCGGCTGGCCGAACAGAAAGCGCGCCATCAGGGCGGCAATAAATGGATAGGCACCGGCGGCACCAGTCCGTTCGGTGCCTATGGCTATCATCCCGAAGGCATCCGGATCGGCCAGGACGGCTCGCGCCACCGCCGTGCCGTCAAAGTGTGGGATCAACGCCAATTCCGCGATTTCGACGCCAACCAGGAACTGGGCAGCCGCAACTTCAAGGTTGCCTTGCGTCGGCTGCGCCAATTCGTGCGCCAGGGCGAGGCGGAACAGCTCGATATCGACGCCACCCTCAAGGCCACCGCCAATAACGGCGGCTATCTCGATCTGCGCTTTAGCCACGAGCGCCATAACGCGGTCAAAGTGCTGCTGTTTCTCGATGTCGGCGGCTCGATGGACGACCATATCCAGGTCTGCGAAGCGCTGTTCAGTGCAGCCCGGGCCGAGTTCAAGCATCTGGAACACTTCTATTTCCATAACTGCGTCTACGAATCGGTCTGGCGCCATAACCAGCGCCGCCACAGCGAACGCACCCCGACCTGGGATGTGATCCATACCTACCCCGCCGACTACAAGCTGATCTTCGTCGGCGACGCCACCATGAGCCCTTACGAGTTGAGCTATCCCGGCGGCTCGGTCGAGCATATGAACGAAGAGCCGGGCACGCTCTGGCTGCAACGGCTGCTCGACCGCTATCCCTCGGCGGTATGGCTCAACCCGGTCGAGGAACGCTACTGGGAATACACCGAATCGCTCGATATGGTGCGCAAGCAATTGGGCCAACGGATGTTCGCGCTCACGCCAGCGGGCATCGAGGCGGCGATGAAGTCCTTGCTCCGTGGCTGAAGACTGCCCCCGCTGCGGCCTGGCACTGGGACGCTTCCACGCCAACAGCCACCTCCCCGGCCAAGTCCGCGAGATCGTCCGTTGTCCGCACTGCCAGTACCAGGAAGCCCACGAACTCGTCCCGGGCACGATCGAAGCCGAGCCGGACCATTTTCTCCTTCTGCGCCCCACCCCCAGGCCGACGTTGTGTCAGCTTCAAGCACTGCGAGCCGTCGCCGAGGCATGGCGCGAACTGCCGCTCGCCATGCTGAAAAGTCGTCTCGCCACCGAGGCAGCCGTGAAACTCGGCCCTTACGGGCGGAAATATCTCGCCGAGGCCGCCCGGCGCCAGTTGGAGGCGGCCGGATGGGAGGTCAGTCTGGAATAAGCCATATATAAAATAATCTGCAAAATGTCCGCAATATTCAGAGCCACTTATATTGAAAAATAAATCTTTTGATATTTTCTGCACTGTGATCGACAACTACGGCGACATCGGCGTCTGCTGGCGCCTGTCGCGTCAGTTGGTTGCCGAGCACGGTGCAACGGTCAGGTTATGGGTCGACGATCTGGCGAGCTTTGCGGTACTGGAGCGGCGGATCGATCCGACTCAGTCGCAGCAAACGCTCTGCGGCGTCGAAGTGCGCCATTGGTCCAAGGATTGGTCCGACGTGACGCCGAGGGAAGTGGTGATCGAAGCGTTTGCCTGCGACCCGCCCGAGCCCTTCCTGCTCGCCATGGCCGCCATGAAGCCCGCGCCGGTCTGGATCAATCTCGAATATCTGACGGCGGAAAGCTGGATCGACGATTGTCACGGCCTGGGCTCGCGCCATCCGCGTCTGCCGCTGACACGTCATTTCTTCTTCTCGGGCTTCTCGGCGACAAGCGGCGGGCTGCTGCGCGAGGGCGACTTGATCGAGCGCCGGGAGCGGTTCCAGCGGATGGAGCGGGAAAGCTGGCTGGCTGGACTTGGCATCGAGCCGTCCGCGCTGACATGGCCGTGCCATTCGCTGTTCTGTTACGACAATCCGGCGCTGCCGGGGCTGCTGGCGCGCTGGACAGGCGAAGCGCCGCGTCTGCTGCTGGTGGCCGACGGCAAGCCGAGACGGCAGGTCGAGCAGTGGCTGGGACGGGAGTTTCCCGTGGGCACGATGGCGGAAAGCGGCGCCTTACGGCTGTTTGCCCTGCCTTTTTTGAGCCAGGACGACTATGACCGGCTGCTCTGGTCCTGTGACCTCAACTTCGTGCGCGGCGAGGATTCCTTCGTGCGGGCGCAGTGGGCGGGCGTACCGCTGGTTTGGCATATTTACCCGCAGGACGACGACGCCCATCGACAAAAGCTCGCCGCCTTCCTGTCGCGTTATCAAGGGTTTAGGGACGAGCACACGGCCGATTCGGCGGAAAGCCAGTTCTGGCTCGGCTGGAACGGCGGCGATGCGGCAGCCGGCTGGGATGGCTATGCGGCGGCGCTGCCGACCCTTGCCCGCCATGCGGCGGACTGGTGCACTCAGCAAGCGCAAAGCAAAGATCTTGCGACGGCGCTGGTACTATTTATCGAATCACGGGTATAATGCTGCGTTTTTTCAACCGCTTACCTTCCTCAGCAGGAAAACAGACGCATGAAAATCGCACAGGAACTCCGTGCCGGCAACGTAGTAATGGTTGATGGCCAACCGCTGGTGCTGCAACGGGCCGAGTACAACAAGTCCGGCCGCAACGCCGCCGTCGTGAAGATGAAACTGAAGAACCTGCTGACGGGCGCTGGTACCGAATCCGTCTACAAGGCCGACGAAAAATTCGATGTGGTGGTGCTGGAGCGCAAGACCTGCACCTACTCCTACTTCGCCGACCCGATGTATGTGTTCATGGACACCGAGTACAACCAGTACGAAGTCGAAAAGGACAATATGGGCGACGTGCTGAACTTCCTGGTCGACGGCATGGAAGACCAGTGCGAAGTGACCTTCTACGACGGCCGCGCCATCTCGGTTGAACTGCCGACCACCATCGTGCGCGAAGTCGAGTACACCGAACCCGCCGTGCGCGGCGACACCTCGGGCAAGGTCATGAAGCCCGCCCGTCTGGCCGGCAGCGGCTATGAACTCCCGGTCGCGGCCTTTATCGAAATCGGTGACAAGATCGAAATCGATACCCGCACCAACGAATTCAAGAAGCGCGCTTAATCAGCCGTTTCCGGTTCGTGAAGAAAGAGCAGCCTTCGGGCTGCTCTTTTTGTTTTCCCCAAGCCATTTCTTTCAGACGAATGGCAAAACCGCTCTCCATCGCAGGCAACCCACGACACGCTCCATCATCAGCTGGACAAGTCCCAACAGGAGACAGTGCAGCAATTGCGGAATTTCGTCGCGAGTTGTGCGACGGTCACTCATCGGTGCGATAGGGAAAAAACGACCAGTGACGATCGATCCGCTTCTGGCCCTACCTCTCGGCGTCAGGCCAGCGCCTTTCCAGCAAATCCGGCGTCAGCGTGTCCGGACACAGAGCATCCGCTCAGCCCATATTGCGAGCGAGCCCGGTTTAACCGGCCATCTGCCAAACCAGCCTATGGGCTGCGGAGGGTGGAAGGATTAGGAGCAGGAGAACCTCAGGAGAGGCGGAGGGACGCATCAACCGGGGCGATTGACATAAAAGTAAAATAATATGCAAAACCGGCGCCATATCAGTAGCCGGTTTTATTTAGAAATGAACCATTACTACCAAATCAGCTCGAACAGATCGCCGTCCATCACATCTTCGAGCTTGTCGCGCGTCAGGTTGATCCGGTGAGCGGTCACCCGGCCCTACCTGTCTGACCCGAGTGAATTGCTTGAAGACCGCCCTTGTGCGACCAGCTCCTATCCATTTGCCGCATCAGATCACATAGTCCTCGACCACCCCGCGACACACCTGCAAAGCCGCATGGGTCGACAGATGCACCCTGCCCTGCAAACGTTCGATAAAGCCGCTGGCGATCAGCTTATCCATCACCGGCCCCTTCACTTCCGCCAGATGCAATGCCACGCCCTGCGCGCCGAGGCTGCGGTTCAGTTCATCCAAGGCTTGCAGTGCCGACACGTCGATCGCGTTGACCGCCGACAGGATCAGTACCAGATGATGGACCTCCCCCGCATCGGCAAGCAGCACCGCCAGTCGATGCTCGACATTGCGGATATTGCCGAAGTAGAGGCTCTCGTCGATCCGCACTGCCAGCGCCCCGGGCACGGTCTCGACCTGATGGCGTCGCACATTGCGGTAGTGCTCCGTCCCCGGCACCCGACCCACCACCGCCATATGCGGCCGGCCGGTGCGCCAGAAGAACAGCGTCAGACTCAACAGCACGCCCGCCCCGATGGCATCGAGCACCCCAAGCAGGGGCACCGCCACGGCCGTGGCCACAAACACGGCCGCATCGCGCCGGTCATAGCGCCAGGCCAGCCGCAGCACGCTCCAGTCGAACATGCTCGCTACCGCCGCCACGATGGTAGCCGCGAGCACGGCCCGTGGCAGATGGACGAACAGGCTGCCCAGACCCAGCGCCACCAGCACCATCCAGCCTGCCGACAGGATATTGGCAATCTGACTGCGCGCCCCGGCCAGTCCATTGGCGGCCGAACGGCCGAAACTGCCCGATACCGGATAGCCGCCGCTCAAGCCGGCCGCGACATTGGCCAGTCCCAGCGCCAGCAATTCCCGATCAGGCTCGATCTTCTCCCGTCGCTTGAGCGCCAGTTGCTGCGCCACCGACATACTGTCCACGAATCCGACCAGACTGATCGCCAGCGCCGCCGGCAGCAGGCCAAGCAGGGTCTGCCACGATACCGGCTCGATGCCCAGCGGCGGCAATCCCGCCGGGACAGCCCCTACCGTGGCAATCCGCCCGTCGCCCCAGGCCCAGGCGGCCAGCCCGGCGCCGATGATCACCAGCACAGGTGCCGTGCCATTGACCAAGGTGGCGGTACGCGCCGACCAGCCCTGGCGCAGGGCCAATCGCGGCAGACCGTGGCGCGCGGCCAGCAGGCCCAGCAGCGCCACCAGTGACAACACCAGCGTGGCGGGCTCAGTGCGGGCCAGTTGACCCAGCCAGTCCCACCCCCCGGCCTGCCCGGCCGACAGGCCCAGCATTGCCGGTACCTGTCCCAGTACGATCAGCAGCGCGGAACCGGCGATAAAGCCGCCGATCACCGAATGGGACAGCAGATTGGCGATAAAGCCGAAGCGCAGCAGTGCCAGCACCACCCGGATCAATCCCGACAACAAGGCCAGCCATGCCGCCAGCAAGGCATAGCTGCCCGGTGCGACGCCCGCCAGCGAGGTCGCCGTCATCAGCGAAGCCAGGGCTACCGGCCCGACGGCCAATAGGCGGCTGGTGCCGAACAAGGCATAGATCAGTGGCGGCAACATGCTGGCGTAAAGCCCGGCCTCAGGCGGCAAGCCCGCCAACTGGGCATAGGCCAGCGACTGCGGAATCAACAGCGCGGTCAGGGTAATGCTGGCAATCAGATCGGCCGGCAGGTCGGCCGACCGATAATGGCGCCACCAGCGCAGCGCCTGTACGTCAGACAAAGGCGTGCCCTCGCGATCGGGGGGATGGGACAAGTTAGGCTTCCTTACAGGACAAGGACCGGCAGATTAATGGGACAACGGCACGGCGTCACCGCGACTGGTCCGTCTGCCTTATCGAAATTCTCACGCAGGCATGCACGAAATCGTACACGGCCGGCTTGGGCTATCCATAAAATAGTCGGATTTTCCACGCTGTACCGGTTTACCCACTACGCGCCAGACATGGCGGCATGGCCTGACCGCCTTGGTTGGCGTGGAGGCAGGCACGATACGAACGCCTCAATCGGCACTGAGGCCGATATCGGCGCCAACAGAACCGTACTGCTTACACTATCTTTATGATTCGCCAAGTATGGCGCAGCGTCGAACCAGGATTGCCACCATGACCCAAGTCCCGCATGTCAAAGGCTTCTACGATCCGACCACCGGCACCATCAGTTATGTGGTGTACGACCGGGTCGGCGGCCACGCCGCCGTGGTCGATACGGTGCTTGATTACGATCCCAAGTCGGGCCGCACCCGGACCGACAACGCCGACCAGCTCAGCAGCTTTATCGTCGAGCACGGTCTGCGCCTCGACTGGATTCTGGAAACCCATGCCCACGCCGACCATCTGTCGGCCGCCATCCATCTCAAATCGCGCCTGGGCGGGCAGATTGCGATTGGCGAATCGATCCGTGAAGTACAGAAGATCTTCGCCGCCCTGTATAACCTCGACGATCTGCCCGCCGACGGCCGCCAGTTCGATCATCTGTTCCAGGCCGACGAAACCTTTCGCATTGGCGATCTGCAAGCGCAGGCGCTGTTTGTACCGGGCCATACCCCGGCCGATATGGCCTACCGGATCGGCGACGCCATCTTTGTCGGCGATACCCTGTTCATGCCCGATGTCGGCACCGCCCGCTGCGACTTCCCCGGCGGCGACGCGGCCACGCTCTACCGCTCGATCCGTCGCCTGCTGAGTTTGCCCGAGACCACTCGCTTATTTATGTGCCATGACTATCCTCCACCTGGTCGGCAGCCTAGCTGGGAATGCACCGTTTCTGCACAGCGGCTGGGCAATATTCATGTCCATGACGGCGTCAGCGAACAGGAATTCGTCACGATGCGCGAAAGCCGCGACCGCACGCTGGCCATGCCTCAGTTGATGCTGCCGGCGGTACAGGTCAATATCCGCGCCGGCGCCCTCCCTAAACCTGAAGCCAATGGCCGGGTCTATCTGAAAATACCGGTGAACGCCCTCTGAACCGGATCGGAAAGGAAAACCACAATGAGCACTTCCACCCTGCAACTCGATTGTCCGCACTGCCATACCACCAACCGCATCCCCGAAGCCCGCGTCAATGACGGCCCGCGCTGCGGCGCCTGCAAGGCACCGATACTGAGCGGCGCGCCGCTCTCGCTGACCCAGGCCAACTTCATGCCGCTGGCCCGTTCGCTCGACAAACCGCTGCTGGTCGATTTCTGGGCACCCTGGTGCGCACCGTGCCGCAGCTTTGCCCCGACTTACAGCCAGGTGGCCCAGCAGCGTAACGATGTGGTGTTCGCCAAGGTCGATACCGAAGCTGAATCATTTCTGGGCCAGCAATTCGGCATCCGCAGCATTCCGACCCTGGCGCTGTTCAAACGCGGCCAGGAACTGGCCCGGATCAGTGGCGCCCTGCCGGCTTCGGAACTGGGACGCTGGATCGATACGGCATCCAATAGCTGATCGGTTCAACACCTGATTTACCGGTCTGCCCTACCCATAAAAAACCAGGCCGCCCATCATCGATGTTGGCGGCCTGGTCTCTTTCTGTGGTCAGCGACTTATTGATGGTGGACTACTGGTTCGCTGGGAGTCTCCGACGCGGAAGGCATTTATCGACAGGCGGCGGATGCCTTGCGGGAGAAAGGAAACAGCGCAGCACATCGACCCAAAGGTCTATTCCTATTTCCATCCTTATTGGCTGAATACCGTCCCTGTATTAGCAGACATTTTTCACAAAACATTCATTTACCAGCAATGCCGCCAATGTGGCCGGCATCTGACCATACCGTGCGACCAGCCGAAGCTGAAGATAAAGCGGTTCTGGCGTTCTTCGCTGCGGACCTGTTCGAGCTGGGTTCTTTGCATATAGTCGAGCACGGGCGGTGGCATGCCTTGCTCATGCAGACGGACCATATCGCTGGCGGTGAGGTCATAACGGGCGCGGGTGTCGCGCATTTTGGCAATGATGGCATCGGGACTGGCGCCGGCTTTGGACATGGCAAGCGCTTCATCGACGGTCAAAGGCGGGACCGACATGGTGGCGCAACCGGCCAACAGCGCCGCCAGCAGAGCGGCACAAGCGCCGCGAGGCAGGATGGTGGGCATGGTGTTTCCCCTGGGCAATGATGAACATCGTTCGGCTTCGACCAACAGACGTGCAAAAAATGCGCCGTTGCGACAGCCTCGCTCCCGCTTCCTGAAATAGCATGGTGCGGACTACAATGCCCGGTCTTTTTCCCAACAGCCAATATCTCCGACCATGACCAAGACTCTGCTTGTCAGCCTGCTTGCCCTGAGCGCCACGGCCTTTGCCGCCGACACCCCGGCCCCTGCTGCCGATGCAGCCCCGGCAGCCGCCTCCCCGGCCAAGCATAGCTGCACCAAGGTCGACCACCCGGGCCGTCTGGCCTCGGAAACCCAGGTCAAGACCTACACTAAGCGTTTCAAGGAATACGGCGAGTGCATCAAGAAATTCGTCGACGAGCAAAACAAGGTATCGACCGGCGCCATGGAAGCCGCCAACACCGCCATCAACGAATATAACGAAGCGGTCAAGCAGTCCAAGGAAGCCTCGGCCAAGTAATCGGCCCGCAATACAAAACGGCGCATCGTCCAGACGGTGCGCCGTTTTTCATGGATATTTCGGCGTTCCAAGCCCAATACCTGCCCCCTCACTGTCCGGCCTGACCGCCAGGACCCTGTTTCAAAACCCGCTACTCCAGCAGCAAAAAATGGCGGGGCAATCGAAATCGATTGCCCCATCATGCTGCGACCATGCCTGATCGGACTGGCTGGAGTCAGCGCCTGTCCGATCAAGGTGGCGTCACAAAGTCCCTATCGTCGCTTGGGAGTGCCGGCGAGGTTGTTCGGCCGCCGGATTCTCCCAAGCAGGCTTCAGCGCTTGATTCCTTTCAAAGCCGCAAAGGCGCTGGCCATGGCTGTGGCAGTCGGTGCTTCGTTGTTCGGCCGGCGGCCTTTGTCGCGCTGGCCGTCGCGGGCCGGCCGGGCCTGGGCCATGGTTTCTGCGCCGGGCAGCGGATCGTCGAGCCGCAGCGTCAGGGCGATCCGGCGCCGCTTCACATCGACTTCGAGCACCTTGGCCCGGACCACATCGCCAGCCTTGACCACTTCGCGCGGGTCTTTGACAAACTTGCTCGACAGGGCCGAGATATGGACCAGCCCATCCTGATGCACGCCGATATCGACGAAAGCGCCAAAATTGGTGACGTTGGTGACCACCCCTTCCAACAGCATGCCTGCTTGCAGATCGGCCAGGTCTTCCACTCCTTCGCGGAAGGCTGCCGTCTTGAACTCGGGACGCGGGTCACGGCCCGGTTTGTCGAGTTCGGCCAGGATGTCGCGCACGGTCGGCAGACCGAAGCGCTCGTCGGTGAACTGCTGCGGATCGAGCTGACGCAGGAAAGCGCTGTCACCGATCAGGTTTTTGACCGGCCGGCCGATCTTGGCCAGGATTTTTTCGACCACCGGATAGGCTTCCGGGTGAACCGCCGAGGCATCGAGCGGATTGTCGCCATTCATCACCCGCAAAAAGCCCGCTGCCTGCTCGAAGGTCTTCTCGCCCAGCCGAGGCACATCGCGCAGTTGGCTGCGGCTGCGGAACGCCCCGTGGGCATCGCGGTAGGACACGATATTGCCGGCAAGGGTGGCGGACAGGCCCGATACCCGGGCCAGCAGCGCGGCGGAGGCCGTGTTGACATCGACACCGACGGCGTTGACGCAGTCTTCGACCACGGCATCGAGCTGGCGCGCCATTTCGGTCTGGTTGACATCGTGCTGGTACTGGCCCACCCCGATCGCCTTGGGGTCGATCTTGACCAGTTCGGCCAGCGGGTCTTGCAGGCGACGGGCAATCGAGACGGCGCCACGCAGGCTGACATCGAGATCGGGGAATTCGCGCGCGGCGAGTTCCGAAGCCGAATAGACCGAGGCGCCGGCCTCCGACACCACCACCTTGCTCAACCGCGCGTCACTGCATTGCTTGATCAGGTCGGCCGCCAACCGGTCGGTTTCACGGCTGGCCGTGCCGTTGCCGATGGCAATCAGCTCGACCTTGTGCCGCTCGACCAGCGCCGCCAGCGTGGCCAGCGAGGCGTCCCACTGACGGCGTGGCTCGTGCGGGTAGATGGTCGCCGTATCGACCAGCTTGCCGGTACTATCGACCACCGCCACCTTGACCCCGGTACGCAGCCCTGGGTCAAGCCCCATGGTGGCACGCGGGCCGGCCGGGGCGGCGAGCAGCAGATCCTTGAGATTGGCGCCGAACACCTTGATCGCCTCGGCTTCGGCCTGTTCGCGCACCCGACCGACCAGCTCGACTTCGAGCGACAGGAAAATCTTGGCGCGCCAGGCCAGCCGCACCGTATCGGCCAGCCATTTATCGGCCGGCCGGCCCCGGTCGGCGATGCCAAAACGGGCAGCGATATGGCGCTCGCCCGCCGACGGCCGACCCGGCGCCAGCTCAGCGTCTTCGGGCAGCGCCAGGGTAAAGTCGAGCACACCTTCATTGCGACCGCGCAGCAGCGCCAATGTCCGGTGCGAAGGCACGCGCTGCAAGGGTTCACGATGGTCGAAATAATCGGCGAACTTGGCCCCTTCCTCGCGCTTTGCCTCATCGGCGAGCTTGGCCACAATCTCGCTGCGGCTCCATAACAACTCGCGCAATTCGCCCAATAGCGCCGCATCCTCGGCAAAACGCTCGATCAGGATATGGCGAGCGCCGTCGAGCGCCGCGCGTACATCCTCGACGCCGCGCCCGGCATCGACAAACGGTGCGGCCTCTGCCTCCGGCTGGCGATCAGGCTCGCTCAGCAGCAATTCGGCCAAGGGCGCAAGACCTGCTTCCCGCGCGATCTGGGCCTTGGTGCGGCGTTTCTGCTTATAGGGCAGATACAGGTCTTCGAGCCGCTGCTTGTTGTCGGCGCGGCGCAGCTCGACTTCCAGTTCGGCCGTCAACTTGCCCTGCTCGCGCACCGACTCGATCACCGCCTCGCGGCGGGCCTCAAGTTCGCGTAGATAGCGCAACCGCTCTTCCAGATGGCGCAATTGGCCATCATCGAGCCCCCCGGTCGCCTCCTTGCGGTAACGGGCGATAAACGGCACGGTGGCGCCTTCGTCGAGCAACTGGACGGCAGCGGCGACCTGGGCAGGACGGGCGTCGATTTCGACGGCGATACGGTGTTCGATCGGTGCGAGCATGGTCGTGAAACGAAGAAAAACGGAAAACGGCGGATAGCACGACCGGCCACAGCCGGTCGGCCTTGTAGAGATCGAGTGCGATTCGACTTTGCCAGGGCGTCCAAGCGGGCCGGCCGCTGAGTCAGGTCAAAAACCGCAACTCACCTTGGTATCGACCGGGACACGCTGTCCGGGACACGCTGTCCGGGACACGCTGTCCGCGACACGCTGTCCGCGACACGCTGTCCGCGACACCTAGTCCGGACACGCAGTCGGGCGGACAGCCGATGACGCCCTGTCTGACGAAAGCCGGCCTTATCTGGCCAGCAGGATACGCAACATCCGGCGCAGCGGCTCAGCCGCGCCCCACAGCAACTGGTCGCCGCAAACGAAGGCGCCCAGATAGTCCGGCCCCATATTGAGCTTACGCACCCGGCCCACGGCAATATCGAGCCGGCCGGTAACGGCCGCCGGGGTCAGCGCCTGCAGGGTTTCGCTGCGCTCGTTGGGCACCCACTTGACCCATTCATTGGCGCCACGGATCAGTTGTTCCACCTCATCGAGCGGCACATCGCGCTTGAGCTTGATGGTGAGCGCATGGCTATGGCAGCGCATGGCACCGATCCGCACGCACAGACCATCGACCGGGATGGTGCTGCTGGTGCCGAGAATCTTGTTGGTTTCGGCCTGGCTCTTCCACTCTTCCTTCGACTGGCCGTTGTCGAGCTGACGGTCAATCCAGGGCAGCAGGCTGCCGGCGAGCGGGGCGCCGAAATGTTCGGTCGGCAGCGTATCGCTGCGCAGCGTGACGGCCACGCGACGGTCGATATCGATGATCGAGGAGGCCGGGTCGTCCAGAAGCTGGGACACGCCGGCATGGATGCGACCCATCTGGGTCAGCAGCTCGCGCATATGCTGGGCGCCGCCGCCAGACGCGGCCTGATAGGTCATCGTGCTGACCCACTCGATCAGACCGGCGCGGAACAGCCCGCCCAGACCCATCAACATAATGGCGGTGGTGCAGTTGCTGCCGATAAAGTCGCGCGTTCCGGCCGCCAGCGCCTGGTCGATCATCTCGCGGTTGACCGGGTCGAGCACGATCACGGCGTCGTCGGCCATCCGCAGCGCCGAGGCGGCGTCGATCCAGTAGCCTTTCCAGCCGGCGGCACGCAGTTTCGGATGGATTTCGTTGGTGTAGTCACCGCCCTGGCAGGTCAGGATCACATCCATCGCCTGGAGCGCTTCGATCGAGCGGGCATCGGCCAGTGGGGCCAGATCGACGCGCCCGATATCGGGCGCCTGACCGCCGACATTCGATGTGGTGAAGAAATGCGGCGAGATCAGATCGAAATCATGCTCTTCGCGCATCCGCTGCATCAGCACGGAACCGACCATTCCGCGCCAACCGACAAAACCGACTTTCAACATGGGGAAATCCTTGCAAGTAAAGTGAAACGGGCCTTTATTCGGCGGCACGGTCAAGGCGCATGCCATCGACCACCATGGTCCAGTGTGGCCCGACGCGATGCGGCGCTTCACTCACCACGAAAGTGGTGGTCCAGCCCCATATCCCGACCTCGAAGCCGTTGCCGGAAAAACCCTGCAACGGTGCCGAGATGGTGGTGAGTTGCTTGCCTTCCCGCCGCTGATATTCGACCCGGCCATCGGCGGCAATCTGTAGCCGCATGCCGTCGCCCTGGCCCTGCCAGGCACCACCGCTGCTGCGCCAATCGCCGACATAGGCCGCACGCTCGGCCGGCACTGCTTGGCCGCAGCCGCTCAGGAGCAGCATGGCGGCCAAAGCCAGTAAGAGCGCGCGACGTCTGATCACAGGGCTGCCATCACGGCGTCGCCCATCCCCGAGCACGACACCTTGTCGCTGCCCGGTTCATAGATATCCGCAGTGCGCACACCGCGTGCCAACACGGCCTGCACGGCACTTTCGATCCGCCGTGCCAGGTCTTCGCGGCCAAAGGTGTAACGCATCATCATCGCCAGCGACAGGATGGTCGCCAGCGGATTGGCCACATTGCGCCCGGCAATATCGGGCGCCGAGCCGTGACACGGCTCGTAGAGGCCCTTGTTGCGCTCATCGAGCGAGGCCGACGGCAGCATGCCGATCGAACCGGTCAGCATCGAGGCCTCGTCCGACAGGATGTCGCCAAAGATATTGCCGGTGACGATCACATCGAACTGCTTGGGATTGCGCACCAGCTGCATGGCCGCGTTGTCCACATACATATGGCTCAGCTCGACATCGGGGAAGTGACGCGCCTCGTCGCTGACGATTTCCTTCCAGAACTCGGTGCATTCGAGCACATTGGCCTTATCGACCGAACACAGCCGGCGATTGCGTTTCTGGGCGATGCCAAAGGCCACCCGGGCAATGCGGCGGATTTCCGACTCGCTGTAGCGCATGGTATTGAAACCTTCACGCTCGCCCGCGGCATTGATATGGACGCCGCGCGGCTGGCCGAAGTAGATATCACCGGTCAGCTCGCGCACGATCATGATGTCGAGCCCCGCCACCACTTCCGGCTTCAGGGTCGAAGCCCCGGCGAGTTCGGGATAGAGCACGGCCGGGCGCAGATTGGCGAACAGATTGAGATCCTTGCGAATCCGCAGCAGACCGCGCTCGGGACGCATATCGCGCGGCAGCGTGTCGTACTGCGGCCCGCCGACCGCGCCCAGCAGCACCGCATCGGCGGCGCGCACCAGCTTCTGGGTCGCTTCGGGATAAGGGTCGCCATACTGGTCATAGGCCGCGCCGCCCAGCGGTGCGGTGTCGGTTTCGATGGGCAGACCGTCGGCGCGCAGGCGCTCCAGCACGCGCACGGCCTGGGCCACGATTTCGGGGCCGATGCCGTCGCCGGGAAGAATGGCGATTTTCATGGTTGGGCAATTCCTTGTCTGGCCGTCACCCGGCCGGGCGCGGCATTGAAACGGCGATGGCGACACGCCGCGACAGCGGCGGGACAACACAAGTAAGCAGAGATCATATTCTTTTCAAATTAAACTGAATTGCACAGTATACCTTGCAACTATTTTGCAGAAAATTTTCCCTTAAGCGGCCGATTCAGGCTTCCGGCCGGGTCAGCCGATCCACCAGCAGCTTTTCACAGCATTTGAAGCCAAGCCAGGCCAACAAGGCCAGATAGCCCGACAGCACCAGCTCGCTCAACTGGCGCAGGCCGCCGTCGGCGGCGGCCATCAAGCCATATTCGAGCAGCAGTTCCAGATTGGCCTTGAGCAGCACCGCCAGATTGACTGTCGCGACGGCAAACGCCAGAAACAGCGCTCCCATCAGGCCAAAGGTGGCGAGCAGATGGCGTTGCAGCCAGCCAAGCAGCCGCAGGCGCATCAGAACAACCAGGGCTGCTCGGCCCGCCGCCGCGCCTCGAAATCACGAATCTTGTCGGCATGCGCCAGCGTCAGACCGATCTCATCGAGACCGTTCAACAGGCAATGCTTGCGGTGGGCAGTGATCTCAAAGCCAAAAGCAAGGCCTGCGGGCGTGGTGACGCTCTGCGACGGCAGATCGATCTGCAAGCGGTAGCCTTCCTTGATGGCAGTTTCCTGGAACAGCGCATCGACGACCTCGGGAGCCAGCACGATCGGCAGCAGGCCGTTCTTGTAGCAGTTATTGAAGAAGATGTCGGCAAACGACGGGGCGATGATTACCCGGAAGCCGTAATCTTCGAGTGCCCACGGCGCATGTTCGCGCGAGCTGCCGCAGCCGAAGTTTTCGCGCGCCAGCAGGATCTGGGCGCCCTGGTAGCGTGGCTGGTTCAGCACGAAATCGGGGTTGAGCGGGCGGCGGCTGTTATCCATGCCGGGCTCGCCATGATCGAGATAGCGCCATTCATCGAACAGATTGGGACCGAAACCCGAGCGTTTGATCGATTTGAGGAATTGCTTGGGAATGATCGCGTCGGTATCGACATTGGCGCGGTCAAGCGGGCAGACGAGCCCGTCGAGATGGGTGAAGGCTTGCATGGTCGTTCCTGTGGCAGGCCGGGCTAGCCCCGGCGGGCGGCGTTTTCGATGGCTTCGCCGCCCTTCTTGATATCCTGGCCGATGCCCCGCAGGGTATTGCAACCGGTCGCACAAAGCGCCAGTGCGATCAGAAGCAGTCGGCAGCGCTTGGTCCAGTCCATGGTGCTCAGAAATTCCGCACGTCCACGAAATGGCCGGCGATGGCGGCCGCAGCGGCCATTTCCGGGCTGACCAGATGAGTACGTCCACCAGGCCCCTGGCGACCTTCGAAATTGCGGTTGGAGGTCGAGGCGCAACGCTCGCCGGGCTCGAGCCGATCGGCATTCATCGCCAGACACATCGAGCAGCCCGGCTCCCGCCATTCAAAGCCTGCCTCGACAAAGATACGGTCCAGTCCCTCGGCCTCGGCCTGGGCCTTGACCAGTCCAGACCCGGGCACCACCAGTACCTGCTTGACCACGTCGGCCTTGCGCCGGCCTCGCACCACGGCCGCCGCCGCCCGCAGGTCTTCGATGCGCGAGTTGGTGCAGGAGCCGATGAACACCTTGTCCACGGCAATCTCGGTAATCGGGGTATTGGCAGCCAGACCCATATAGCTGAGCGCGCGCTCCATCCCGCTGCGTCGCACCGGGTCGGTTTCCCGGGTCGGGTCGGGCACCCGGTCGGCCACCGTCACCACCATCTCGGGACTGGTGCCCCAGGTGACTTGCGGGGCGATCTGGCTGGCGTCGAGTTCGATCAGCTGATCGAAACTTGCCTCGGGGTCGGACACCAGGGTGCGCCAATAGCTGACCGCTGTGTCCCATTGCTCGCCCTTGGGCGAGAACGGCCGGTCCTTGAGGTAATCGATGGTGTGCTGGTCGACCGCCACCATACCGGCACGGGCGCCGGCTTCGATGGCCATATTGCACAGCGTCATCCGCCCTTCCATCGACAGCGCCCGGATGGCCGAGCCGCCGAATTCGATCGCATAGCCGGTGCCGCCGGCCGTGCCGATGCGGCCGATCACGGCCAGGGCGATATCCTTGGCTGTGACGCCACGGCCGAGTTCGCCGTCTACCTTGACCAGCATGGTGCGCGACTTCTTGGCCACCAGGGTCTGGGTCGCCAGCACATGCTCGACTTCGGAGGTGCCGATGCCATGGGCCAGACAGGCAAATGCGCCATGGGTGGAGGTATGGGAGTCGCCACACACCACGGTCATCCCGGGCAGGGTGGCGCCGTTTTCCGGGCCGACCACATGGACGATGCCTTGGCGCGCGTCACGGAAAGGGAAATAGGCCAGCGCACCGACTTCGCGGATATTGCTGTCGAGCGTCTCGACCTGCTGACGTGAGATCGGGTCCTGGATGCCGCGATCCCAGTCGGTGGTGGGGGTATTGTGGTCGGCGGTGGCGACGATGCTGGAGATCCGCCACGGCTTGCGGCCAGCGAGCTTCAGCCCTTCGAACGCCTGCGGGCTGGTGACTTCGTGAATCAGATGACGGTCGATATACAGCAGCGCCGTACCGTCGGCTTCCTGGTGTACCAGATGACTGTGCCAGAGCTTGTCGTAGAGGGTCTGCGCCATGGGATTGCGGCCGGGATATGTCGGGAAGAGCCTGAACTTATCACGGCCGCCCGCCGCCCAGCAAGGCGGATTGCGGCGCCGCACAAGCGGGCCCGAGACACCTGTCCACCCCAACTCGACAGATCGCGCTGCTGTTGTGCAGAAAAACAGATATTCCCGCACAAAAGTGCGGGGAACCTAGCAAGCGCTTTACAGAATATTTTCTTTACTGGCGCCAACCGCTGCGCGGGAGCACCTAGTCGAAGTCAACGCCGGCGTTGTCGCGCCGGGTCAGCTGCGGCCAGGCCATGCGCAGGTAGTACCCCATCGACCAGAGGGTCAGCAAGGCGGCGACAAAGAGGCAGATCGTCCCGATATATTGGGTATCGAGGCCGGGGATCAGCGGCTCATGCCAGAGCAGCATAAAGATGGCCGCCATCTGGGCGGCAGTCTTGACCTTGCCGACATAGGACACGGCCACGCTGCGGGTGGCGCCTAGCTGGGCCATCCATTCGCGCAGTGCCGAGATGGTGATTTCGCGGCCGATGATGATCGCAGCAAGCCAGGCGTCGGCACGGCCGAGCTGGACCAGCAGGATCAGGGCCGCTGCCACCATCAGCTTGTCGGCCACCGGGTCGAGAAAGGCACCGAAGGCCGAGGTCTGGTTCCACTTGCGCGCCAGATAGCCGTCGAACCAGTCGGTGATGCCGGCCAGGGCAAACAGCAGGGCACCGGCCAGATTGCGGCCTTCGGAATGGAGCCAATGGTCGGGGAAATAAAAGACGCCAAGGATCAGCGGGATCATGACGATCCGCGCCCAGGTAAGCAACGTAGGCAGATTCAAAGGCATGGCCGGGCTGGTCAGTGCAGCGCGTTGTAAATCTTCTCCGCCAAGGCCCGGCTGATGCCCTCGACTTGGCAGAGATCCTCGATACTGGCCGCCTTGACCCCTTGCAGACCGCCGAAACGGGTCAGCAGGCGCTGGCGGCGTTTGGTGCCGATGCCATCGATCTGTTCCAGACTGGACGAGACCCGCGCCTTGCCGCGCCGGGCGCGGTGGCCGGTAATGGCAAAGCGGTGCGCTTCGTCGCGAATGGCCTGGATCAGGTGCAGGGCGACCGAATCGCGCGGCAATTGTACCGTTTCGCCACGCGACGGAACAATCAACTGTTCAAGCCCGGGCTTGCGCGATTCGCCTTTTGCCACGCCGACCAATAGCGACTCGGTCAGGCCGACTTCGGCAATCACCTCGACCGCCACACCGATCTGCCCCTTGCCACCGTCGATCAGGATCAGATCAGGCACCGCCCCCTCGCCCTGTGCCACCTTGCCATAGCGGCGGGTCAGCACCTGGCGCATCGCGGCGTAATCGTCGCCCGGGGTAATGCCCTCGATATTGTAGTGACGGTATTCCCTGGGCTGCATGGCCAGCCGGTCATACACCACGCACGAGGCAACCGTCGCCTCGCCCATGGTATGGCTGATATCGAAGCATTCGATCCGCTGCGCCGAATCGGGCAGGCGCAAGGCTTCCTGCAAGGCCTGCAAGCGCGCCAGCTGGGTCGATTCGAGTGACAGCCGCTGGCTGATCGCCAGCGCCGCGTTCTTCAAGGCCATATCAAGCCACACGCGCCGCTCACCAATCGGATTGCTGACGATATGCACCCGCCGCTCGGCCTGCTCGCTCAACAGCTCGGCCAGCATCTCCTGGCTGTCGGGCGCATTGCAGATGATCAAAGGCGGAATGGCACGGTCGAGATAATGCTGGGCCAGGAAGGCTTCAAGCGCCGCTTCGACCTCGTAGCCGTCGCCATGGCTCGGAAACAGGCTTTTATCGCCGACATGGCGGCCGCCCCGGATCATCACCAGATTGACGCACACCATGCCCGACTCGGCCACACAGCCGACCACATCGGCGTCAAGCTCGGTCGAACTGCTGACCACAAACTGCTTTTCCTGCACCCGGGCCAGCGCCTGGATGCGGTCGCGATAGCGCGCCGCCGCTTCGAAGTCCCAGGCGGCCGACGCCGCCTGCATCTTGGCGTCCAACTCGTCGATCAGATCATTGGCCCGACCCTCGAGAAAACGTACCGCCTGCTGTACATCGCGCCGGTAATCCTCCGGTTTGATCGCATCGACACAGGGGCCGCTGCAACGCTTGATCTGGTACAGCAGACAAGGCCGGGCGCGGTTTTCGAATACCGTGTCCTCGCAGGTGCGCAGCATAAACACCCGTTGCAGCAGATGGACGCTTTCGCGCACCGCATAGCCGTTGGGAAACGGCCCGAAATACTGGTTGCGCCGGTCAAGCACACCACGGTGATAAGCCAGGCGCGGCGCGGCGTGGCCGCTGATTTCCAGATAAGGGTAGGACTTGTCGTCGCGAAACAGGATGTTGTAGCGCGGGCCGAGCGCCTTGATCAGATTGTTTTCAAGAATCAGCGCTTCGGCTTCGGAACGCACCACGGTGGTCTGGATATCGGCGATCTGCCCGACCATCAGCTGGATGCGCGGCGACAGACCACTGCCACGGAAATAGGAACTGACCCGCCGCTTCAGATCCACCGCCTTGCCGACATACAGCACATCGCCGTTGCCAGCCAGAAAACGGTAGACACCCGGCAGATTGGGCAGGCTATTGAGAATGGGTTTGGGATCGAAGGCGGACATGGACGCTATTCTAGCGCGAGCCTTCAGGCACCGGCTTCATTGGTGCAAGGAAAGGTAAAAGGAAAAATTTAGGCTAAATTTTTGCAAGACATGCAGAGCATTATAGCCAATAAATAAAAAATCCCTCAAACCCTCATCGATCCACCTTACTGCGCCGCCCAAGCCCCGGCAGCGCTTAATCCTTGAGCAAAAAGAAGCAGGCCACGCCCCACCAGAGCAGGGTATTGGCCAGGTAGAGCGCCAGCTGCCACGGGGCGAGCCGGGCATCGACCCCATCGACCCATAGCTCGCGCCATAGCCGCTTCAGATAGTGCGACAGCTCATCATTCGACAATTGCCGCCCCGGTGGCGGCAGGGTGAAGCGGAAGGCCGGGGAAATCTGCTCACCGATCCAGACCAGCAAGACATCGGCCAGCACGATCGCAGGCAGCCAGCCCGGGTAGGCGGGCACAGGATGGAACAAGACATAAAGCGAATAGCCCAGCCAGAGCACAGACAAGCCTGAAGAAACACGCAGAACGCCTGAATTGGAGCGGAAACGGCCTTCACAGCGCCAAAGCAGCAAATAGATCAGCGTGGTCCAGGCTCCCATCAGACAGGCCGCCCACAGATAGAGGCTAGCGGTATTCATCAGCAATGACCCCAAGGGATTGCCTGCTCGGTCTGGACGGTTCCATAACGCATTTCCAGCAAACTCGGAGTCAGTGCGTCTTGGCCTAAAGGCTCAGGTTTGTGCGAAGAGGCCACCTCAACGGCGATTCCGATCTCAATAGAAATGCTCTAGCCCCAACCGTTCCAGGCTCAGTGGTCGGGCGAGGGATTCGGTACCGCTGGCGCGGTGGCGGCTTCGGACTCGGCATCGGCTGGCGCTTCGGCCTTGGGCGGGGCTGGCGGGGTGGCCGGACGCACCGGCACGGGCGCGGGGACCGGCAGAGAGCTGGCCGGACGCGAGCCCACATCAAGCAACTGGAAGAACACCTCATCGTCGCGCACCATGCCGAGTTCGCTGCGGGCGCGCTCCTCGATGGCGGCGGTGCCGTTCTTCAAATCCTTCACTTCGGCGTCGAGCGCAGCATTGCGTGCCTGGAGCTGTTCGTTCTGGAGTTTCTGCTGCGCCACCTGCGCCTCAATCTGCCATACCTTGAGCCAACTGCCCTTGCCTATCCATAAGGGCCATTGGGTCAGGACGATCAAGGTGGCAAGCAGCAGAGAGAGCAGGCGCATGGTCGGCTTCGCAATCAGGCACAGCGCGCGTCAGCGCGAAAAAATGGGACGGCGGACGATGTCGCCATCGTCCGCCGGACAACCCGGCGCGGAGCGCCGGGCTGGGTCTGCGCAGGCTCAGCGCAGTTGGTAGAAGGCATTGCGGCCCGGGTAGTAGGCAGCGTCGCCGAGTTCTTCCTCGATCCGCAACAGCTGGTTGTACTTGGCCATCCGGTCGGAACGGCTCAGTGAACCGGTCTTGATCTGCATGCAGTTGGTGGCCACGGCCAGGTCGGCGATGGTGGAATCTTCGGTTTCACCCGAACGGTGCGACATCACCGAAGCGTAGCCCGAACGCTTGGCCAGTTCGACCGCTTGCAGCGTCTCGCTCAGCGTGCCGATCTGGTTGATCTTGACCAGCAGCGCATTGGCGATCCCGGCCTTGATGCCTTCGCCGAGGATTTTCGGGTTGGTGACGAACACATCGTCGCCGACCAGCTGCACGCTGCGGGCCAGCTTGTCGGTCAGGATCTTCCAGCCCTTCCAGTCGTGCTCGCTCATCCCGTCCTCGATCGAGATGATCGGGTATTTGCCGGCCAGCGTGGCCAGGTAGTCGGCGAACTGCTCGGACGTCAGGCGCAGACCTTCGGCTTCGAGCACATAGTCGCCGTTCTTGTAGAACTCGGAACTGGCGCAGTCGAGCGCAAACAGTACCTGCTCACCCGGGGTGTAGCCGGCTTTCTCGCAGGCGGCGGCGATCAGGCCGAGTGCTTCTTCATTGCTCTTCAGATTGGGCGCAAAGCCACCTTCGTCGCCCACGGCGGTCGAGAAGCCCTTCTCGGCGCACAGCTTCTTCAGCGCGTGGAAGATCTCGGCGCCGCAGCGCAGCGCTTCGCGATAACGGTCGAAGCCGACCGGCATGATCATGAATTCCTGGATATCCAGGCTGTTGTTGGCATGGGCGCCACCGTTGATCACATTCATCATCGGCACGGGCAGGCTCATCGGGCCGGCACCGCCCAGATAGCGATACAGCGGCAGACCGGCTTCTTCGGCTGCGGCCTTGGCCACGGCAACCGACACCGCCAGGATGGCGTTGGCGCCCAGGCGCGACTTGCTGTCGGTGCCGTCGAGTTCGATCAGGGTCTTGTCGATAAACGACTGCTCGGCCGCGTCGAGCCCGATAATCGCATCGCAGATTTCGGTATTGACATGCTCAACCGCCTTGAGCACCCCACGGCCCAGATAGCGGCCGGCGTCGCCGTCGCGCATCTCCAGCGCTTCCTTGGCGCCGGTCGAGGCGCCGCTCGGTACGGCAGCACGGCCCATGATGCCGCTTTCCAGCAGCACGTCGGCTTCGACGGTCGGGTTGCCACGCGAGTCGAGGATTTCGCGGGCGATGACTTCTACGATTACGCTCATCGGGTCGGTTCCTGTGAGGAAAAATTCGGTCCGTCCGGCGGGCTGGCGGCCCGCCGCTGGTTACAGCGTGTTTTCGTGCAGCGGCTGGCGTTTGACCAGGCTGTCGAGTTCCTTCAGCACGAACAGCAATTCCTTCATGCGCGGCAGTGGCCAGGCATTGGGGCCGTCGCACGGGGCCAGGGCCGGGTCGGGATGGGTTTCCATAAACAGACCGGCCACCCCGGTCGCTACCGCCGCCCGCGCCAGCACCGGCACGAATTCGCGCTGACCGCCCGAGGATTCGCCCATCCCGCCGGGCAACTGCACCGAATGGGTGGCGTCGAACACCACCGGGCAGCCGGTATTGCGCATGATGGCGAGGCTGCGCATATCGGATACCAGATTGTTGTAGCCGAAACTGGCGCCGCGCTCGCAGGCCATGAAGTTGTCTTCGGGCAGGCCGACGGCACGGGCCGCTTCGCGGGCCTTGTCCATCACGTTCTTCATGTCGCCGGGCGCGAGGAACTGGCCCTTCTTGATATTGACCGGTCGGCCGCTCTGGGCACAGGCGCGGATAAAGTCGGTCTGGCGACACAGAAAGGCCGGGGTCTGCAAGACATCGACCACGGCCGCGACCGGTTCGACCTGCTCGCTATCGTGCACATCGGTCAGCACCGGCACGCCGATCTGCTCGCGGACCTTGGCCAGGATGGCCAGACCCTTGTCCATGCCGACGCCCCGGAACGACTTGTCGCTCGAGCGGTTGGCCTTGTCGAAGCTCGACTTATAGATAAACGGAATGCCGACTTCGGCCGCGACTTCCTTCAGCAGACCGGCTGTGTCGAGGGCGAACTGCTCGCCTTCGATCACACAGGGACCGGCGATCAGAAACAGCGGTCGGTCGAGACCGACATCAAAGCCGCACAGCTTCATGGATATGTCCTCAAATGGATAGGGGTCGCGGCTCGGACCGGGGGCGAAACGGGATGTTCCCGTTCGCCGCTGGTCCGTCAATCAGCAGGCCAGGCCGCTGCGACCGTGGTCGCGGGCGTAGGCGATGGCCGCCTCGATATAGGCGCGGAACAGCGGGTGGCCGTCACGCGGGGTCGAGGTGAATTCCGGATGGAACTGGCAACCGAAGAACCAGCGATGGCCCGGCAGTTCCACCGTCTCGCACAGATGGTTGGGGTCGGTCGAACGACCGCTGACCTTGAGGCCGGCCGCTTCGAGCCGGGGCAGGTAGTGGTTGTTGACTTCATAGCGGTGACGATGGCGCTCGACGATACGCTCGCTGCCGTAGATGCTGGCGGCCAGGCTGCCCGGTACCAGATCGCAATCCTGGCTGCCCAGACGCATGGTGCCGCCCAGGTTGGAATTCTCGTCGCGGACTTCGATGCGACCGTCCTGGTTGATCCACTCGTCGATCAGGGCCACCACCGGGTACGGGGTTTCGGGGTCGAATTCGGTCGAATTGGCGCCGGCCATATCGGCCTTGTCGCGGGCGTATTCGATCAGGGCGAGCTGCATACCGAGGCAGATGCCGAGGTAGGGGATATCGTGCTCACGCGCATAGCGCACCGCGCGGATCTTGCCTTCGACACCACGCTTGCCGAAGCCGCCCGGCACCAGGATGGCATCCATGCGGTCGAGCTGTTCGAGGTGGCCGGTTTCCAGCTCTTCGGAGTCGATATAGTGGATTTTGACGTCGCTGCGGGTATGGATACCGGCGTGCTTCAGCGCTTCGATCAGCGACTTGTACGACTCGGTCAGGTCGACGTATTTGCCGACCATGGCGATATTGACGGTCTGGCTCGGGTTCTCGATCGCTTCGACGATATCGTCCCACAGCTTGAGATTGGCCGGCGGCAGGTCGAGCCGGAGCTGTTGGCAGATGATGTCGTCGATATGCTGTTCCGACAGGACGCGCGGGATTTTGTAGATCGAGTCCATATCGGGACACGACACCACGGCACGCTCGCTGACATTGGTGAACAGCGCGATCTTCTTCTTTTCTTCGTCGGGAACAATGCGGTCGGCGCGGCAGATCAGCACGTCGGGCTGAATGCCGATTTCACGGAGTTCCTTGACCGAGTGCTGGGTCGGCTTGGTCTTGATTTCGCCGGCGGCGGCGATATAGGGCACATAGGACAGGTGGACGAAGCAGGTATTCTCGCGCCCGAGTTCCACGCCCATCTGGCGGATCGATTCGAGGAAGGGCAGCGATTCGATATCACCCACCGTGCCGCCGATCTCGACCACGGCGAGTTCGGCATCACCCGCGCCCTGATTGAGGAACAGCTTGATCTCGTCGGTGATATGCGGGATGACCTGCACGGTCTTGCCCAGATAATCACCGCGTCGCTCTTTCTTGATGACCGATTCGTAAATCTGGCCGGTGGTGAAGTTGTTACGGCGGCTCATCTTGGCGTGGATGAAGCGCTCGTAGTGGCCCAGATCGAGGTCGGTTTCGGCGCCGTCTTCGGTGACGAAGACTTCGCCATGCTGGAACGGACTCATGGTGCCCGGATCGACGTTGATATACGGATCGAGCTTCATCATGGTGACTTTGAGGCCGCGCGACTCTAGGATAGCCGCAAGCGACGCGGCGGCGATGCCTTTCCCAAGGGAGGAGACAACGCCGCCGGTAACGAAGATAAACTTGGTCATAGCTGTCTGGCGCAGTGGTAATTCGGTATTTTACCTGTTGTCCCCGCCCCTCTCAATCGATGACTGCGCAACCAGGACGCCCGCCCTGGCCGGAAAACCGATGGAATTCGATTTCGACCGCCCCATTCCCCGCCACGACAGCGACAGCATGAAATGGGGCCGTTATCGCGGCCGCGACATTCTGGCGCTGTGGCAGGCCGATATGGATTTCCGCACCGCCCCGGTCATCGAGGCCGCGCTGGCAAAACGACTTGAACATGGCATCTTGGGCTATGGCGAAGCCACCGCCCCGGTGGAACAGGCCGTGGTCGATCATCTGGCCGCGCGCCATGACTGGCAGATCGACCGCACCCAGCTGCTGTGGCTGCCCGGTCTGGTCCCGGCCCTCTACCTGGCCTGCCGCGCCTTCGCCCAACCAGGTCAGGGCATTCTGACTGCCACTCCCGTCTACCCACATCTACTGAGCGCCCCACCAAGCGCCGGTTGCCGACTGATCGGCCTACCGCTGCGCGAGCCCGACTGGGACTGGGATCTCGACGCCCTGCGCAGCGCCATCACCGCAGACACTCGTCTGTTACTGCTGTGCCACCCGCATAACCCGGTCGGCCGGCGCTGGGATCTGCCCACCCTGACGGCGCTTGCCCGGTTGGTCGAGCAATACGATCTGACCGTGGTCAGCGACGAAGTCCACTGCGAACTGCAACTCGATGCCGGCGCCCGGCATCGACCATTCGCCACCTTGCCCGGCATGGCGCAACGCACCATCACGCTGATGTCGGCCTCCAAAACCTACAATCTGGCCGGTCTGCAATGCGCTTTTGCCATCATCAGCAACCCGGCACTCAAGGAAACCCTGCTGCGGACCGGCTACGGTCTGCTTCCGCCGCCCAACCCCTTGGGCCTGACGGCGACCGAAGCGGCGCTTCGTGGCGGCGCGCCCTGGCTTGCTGCGCTGCTGGATTATCTACGCGGCAACCGCGACCGGGTTCACGCCGCACTCGATGGGGTGGCCGGTCTGCGGGTCAACCGGCCACAAGCCACTTATCTGAGCTGGCTGGACTGCCGCGCCCTGCCCCATCCCCACCCACGCGAGCTGTTCGAGGAGGCTGGCGTGGGTCTGTCCGACGGCAGCGAATTCGGCCTGCCCGGTTTTGCCCGGCTTAATTTTGCCTGTCCACGTGTCACGCTTGAGCAGGCGCTGGAGAGGATGCAGGGGAAATTGCGTAGCTTTGAGTGAGCGGTACAGTTGTCTGAAATATTTATTTATTAATTTTCTTTGCTACTCACCTTGCAATGTACTTGCATGAAAGTTTCCAGTTCCCTCACTCAACGACTCCCTTCCGCACAGACCCTCCTCATCCACACACGCCCCCTCGTTCCTCAACGCGCCACCACTGTCTCCAACAGCGCCGACTCCAACATGGCACGCGGTGACACCACCGGCTCATCAAGCGGCACCTGCCGCCCATAGCGCTCCCGCAGCTTGCGGCGGACGGCCGGGTCTTCGAGCGAGAAATCGCGGATGCGCTGCAAGCGGCCGATTTCCAGCCCCAAGGCCCGCTGGTACATCTTCCAGACCAGCTCGGAGCAGTAAATCCGCCGGTCGGACCATTCAAACGTCAGATCGTAGGGCTTGCCACGCAGACGACTCGCCTCGTGCCGCAGCCGGGCCAATGCTGCCGGCGTCAGCTGCTTGTCGGCGTCGCGCAGTCGTTTGACCACGAAGCGCCTGCCAGCACCACGACCGATCCAACGTTCCAGCGGTGTATAGCGCACGGTCGCCACCGCTTCGAATACATAAGGCTTACCGTCACGCCACAACACGATGCCCATATGGCTGTAGGGCGAACCGGTAGCGCGTTGAATGGCCAGGCTTTGCGCCGAAGTCGATTGATGAAAGATCAGATCACCGTCTTGCAGACGGGGCATTTCGCTCTTGGCGTATGCTGGCAGCTGACTCAACAGCGCCGCCATTACCCATAGATATTTCTTCATCGACCCATCCAGACATTTCATTTAACAGCAGGAGTGGAAAACGAGGCCGACAACCGAATATCAAATATTCTGCAAAATCATTGCAAGACAACGATTCCCATACAAACAAAAATGTGTATTTGACAACAAATCAACAGCTTGCCAAACCCATTCCTCTCTTATAAGTCCCCCACCAACGCCGGCAACGGCTCACCGGCCACCGCAGCCGCCAGAATGGTGTCGGCGGCGGCAGTGTCGATACCTTGGCGCTGATACCACTCCTCGTTGTAATAAGTCCCGGCATAGCGCTCGCCGCTGTCGCACAGGATCGTGACGATCGAGCCCGTCACCCCGGCCGCCCGCATCTGCTGCGCGGCGGCCAGCACCCCGACGAAATTGGTACCGGTGGAGCCGCCCACCCGCCGACCGAAGCGATTGCTCAGATAACGCATCGCGGCAAACGACAGCGGGTCCGGCACCTTGAGCATGGCGTCAAGGCAGCCCGGCACAAACGACGCCTCCACGCGCGGCCGGCCAATGCCCTCGATTCGCGAGCCGCAAGGCAGCGTCAGACCAGGCTGCGGCTGGCCGGTTCGCACGCTTTCGTAGTAATCGTGGAATACCGAATTTTCCGGATCGACGCACAGAATTCGGGTCGGATGGCGCCGGTACTGCACATAGCGCCCCAAGGTGGCGCTGGTGCCGCCAGTACCGGCGCTGGCGACGATCCAATGCGGCACAGGATGGGTTTCATTGGCCATCTGATGGAAGATGGCTTCGGCGATATTGTTATTGGCCCGCCAGTCGGTCGCGCGTTCGGCGTAGGTGAACTGATCCATAAAATGCCCGCCGGTTTCCCGAGCCAAGCGGGCCGATTCGGTGTAGATCGCCGCCGGATCCGTCACCAGATGGCAACGACCGCCGTAAAACTCGATCGCCGCAATCTTTTCCGGCGACGTCGTCGCCGGCATCACCGCCATAAATGGCAAACCAAGCAGACGGGCGAAATAGGCTTCCGAGATCGCCGTCGAGCCGCTCGATGCCTCGATGACCGTACTGCCGGCATGCAGCCAGCCATTACACAGCGCATAGAGAAACAGCGAGCGCGCCAGGCGATGCTTGAGGCTGCCGGTGGGATGGGACGATTCGTCCTTGAAATAGATATCGATGCCGCAATAGCCCGGCAGATCGAGCGGAATCAGATGGGTATCGGCCGAACGGGTGAAATCGGCCTCGATCTTGCGAATGGCCTCGGCGGCCCAATGGCGTTGGTGCATGGTGGGTCTCTCTCTTTGGATCGACCGATGTTAGCACCAGCCGATGCGCCCGCCAGTGCGGTATATCGGCAAGCGACAGCCACGGAAAGTGTTTACGTTTGGGATGGATGTGTCGGCGGAGGCGGACAGGAAGTCTAGTTGAGGGTCCGGCTCCACGACTCCGCACCCAGTATCCCCTGCCCCGACCTTGCCGCCTGCCACAATCTCGCCATCGTTTCAGCCCGATCAGCCAGCCAGTCGGTCGCCTGGGTACGAGCCTCGTCGAGGCCGACGGGGCCGGGACAGAGCGAAAAGCAACCGGCGAAGCGCCTGGATAGTTCAGGCAAGGCGCACGGATCGACGCTACCCGACAGCAGACTGACCGGCACCCCCAGCCGGGCGGCCCGTGCAGCCAGTCGCCAGGGGGCCTTGCCGAGGGTGGTCTGCCGGTCGGAGCGCCCCTCTCCGGTCAGCACCCAGTCAGCACCAGCGAGACTGGCATCCAATCCCTGCCGATCGGCGATCCATTCGGCCCCGGCTTCGATTCTGGCGCCAAGCAGGCGCAAGGCCCAACCCAGGCCGCCCGCCGCGCCGCTTCCCGGCATAGTGGAATAGTTTTGTCCGCAAGCCGCATCGCCAAGCTGCCCCAGTCGAGCCAGCCAACCATCGAAGCGCTCGATTTCTGCGGGCCTTACTCCTTTTTGCGGACCGAAGACAGCCGTTGCACCGTCAGGACCGCACAGCGGACTGGCCACATCCGCCAGCGCGATCAGTTCGACCTGGGCCAGTCGGGGGTCAAGCCCGGCAAGATCGAGTTGCGCCAGATCGGCCAGCCCGGCAAGACCCGGCGCCACTGACGCGCCTTGTGCATCGCGTGGCCTTGCCCCCAATTCGCGCAGTAAACCAATTCCGCCGTCGTTGCTGCCTGTGCCACCGAGCCCGATGGCGATCCGGCGCGCGCCCGCGTCGAGTGCCTGACGCAGCAGCAGACCCAGCCCACCGCTGTCGCGTGCAGCGACAGGGCGGCTGCCGGACAGCCCCAGACCCAGCATCTCGGCCGATTCGAGCACGACGGTCGCATCGGGACAATGGAGCCAGCGCACGCGACGCACATGGCCTTCCAGATCGGGCACCTCGGCCTCTCGCCAGTCGGCCGCCACGGCAGCAGCCAGCGCAGCCAGCGTGCCTTCGCCGCCATCGGCCAGCGGATGATGCAGCAACGTCGCACCGGGCCAGACCCGGCGAAGGCCGATGGCGAGCGCTTCGGCCACTTGAGCCGCTTCCAGACAGTTCTTGAATGAGTCGGGTGCCAACACGACGCGCATATTTCTTCTCCGCTGCTATAGTCCAAACCAGCGATGTGCAGGAGCCGCCGTGCCGCCGATTGCCTTCTCCAAACGCTTAAAGACCCGCTTTGCACTAGCGGTTCTACTGATCTACTCGTTGACGGTCACCCTGACCTTTATCGCCTACCGCTGGGTGGCAGAAAGCCTGGCCGAATCGTTGGGTTCGGCCTATGCCGAGCGGCTGGCGCTGCATGGCAAGGCCCGGGTACTCGAACCGATCAGCCGCGAACTCGGTCTGGCGCGTAAATTGGCCGATAGTCCGCTGCTCAAGAGCTGGGCCGCCCGCGAAGAAGATCCCCAGTTGACTCGTCAGGCTCTGGCAGAGCTGGCGAGCTATCGGCGCTGGTTTGCCGACGGCAGCTACTTTTTCGTGGTCGCGCAAAGCGGCCATTATTATTTTGACGACGGCAGCACGCGCTACCGAACCAATCCCATTCTGCAGACCATGCAGCGCGAACAGCCGGCCGATAGCTGGTACTTCAGCACCCTCAACACGGTCGAGGATTACGCGCTGAACGTAGACTACAACGCCGTTTCCCGCACCACCAAAGTCTGGATCAACGTGATCGTCAAGGAAGGCGGCCGCAAGCTCGGCATTGCCGGCTCCGGACTCGATCTGTCGCGTTTCCTGGAAACCTTCGTCGCCGACCGCCAACGCGGCGTCGAAGTGTCGCTGATCGACGCCGCCGGCGCCATCAAAGCCCACCGCGAACGCTCGCTGATCGACCTCAATAGCGTGGGCAAGCGCAACGATGCCCGCTCGACCTTTTTCCGTCTGCTCAACGAGGAAAGCGCCGCCGCCCTCAAAGACGCGATGGCCGAACTCAAACGCGGCCAGCGCGATGTGGCGACGCTATTTGCCCAGCTCGACGGCCGCCGCCAGCTGCTTGGCCTGAGCTATCTGCCGGCCATCGACTGGTATGCAGTAGTAGCGGTCGATCTCGATCTGGTATTGGGCCTGGAGCGCTTCACCCCGGCGCTCGAAGTATCGCTATTGGGCATGCTGGTGGTGGCCCTGTCGCTGGGCTGGCTGATGAATCGGCTGGTGCTGCACCGGCTGGCCCGGCTCAATAACTCGGTGGCCGAAGTGGCGGCCGGGCACTACCAGGTGAGACTGCCGGTCGATCACGATGACGAGCTGGGCCGCCTGAGTGCCACCTTCAACGAGATGGCCGCCACCGTGCACGATTACACCGACAATCTGGAACGCAAGGTGGCCGAACGTACCCAGGCGCTGCAAACGGCCAACGACAAACTGGTGGAAAGTCTGCGCTATGCCAGCCTGATCCAGGCATCACTCTTGCCGCCAACAGAGCGACTGAGCGCCGAGTTTGCCGACCATTTCGTGCTGCAACGGCCGCGAGCCGAAGTCGGTGGCGACTTCTACTGCCTGCACCGCCACGGCGAGCGCCACTATGTCGGCATGGTCGACTGCACCGGCCACGGCGTCGCAGCGGCCTTCCTGACCATGACGGCGGCAGCGGTGATCGAACAGGCGATCGCGGCCGTGGGCGAATATGGTCCGTCGGCGGTGATCATCTATGCCAGCAACAGTTTTTCCAATGTTTTGCGCCGTAGCGAATCACGCGAAGCGGCGCTAAGCACGGGTTTTGACATCGGTTTGCTATGCTGGGATGAAGGCAGCCCCACCGCGCGCTTTGCCGGTCTCGGGATTTCGCTCTTCGTGGCTCAGGACGGTGAAATCCGCGAATACAAATCCGCCGTCAGCGGCCGTGGCGGTCAGCATGCCACGGAACAGGCGCTGAGCTGGTCGCCGCAGCAGGTCTACTATCTGTGCAGCGACGGTCTGTTCGACCAGGGCGGCGGCCCGAGCGGCTACGCCTTCGGCAAGACCAGATTGACGGCGCTGCTGGCAGAAATCGCCAGCCAGCCCCTAGCACAACAAGGCGAGCAGTTGACTGCCGCCCTGCGTGAATGGCAGGGCAGCCGCGACCAGCGCGACGACATCACCGCCCTCGGCTTTCGACCGCAGCAGATCAAGGACCGTGCATCATGAACGATCTGGACCTACTCTCTCTCCGTCACCAGTTCCAAACCCACCATATCCAGCTCTGCTTCAACGGTCCGCTGTCGCAGAGCGTGATCGAGGAGCTGGCCGTGGCAATCCGCTCGCATATGGAAAGCCATGCCGAGGAGAAATCGACCCTGATCGATGTTTTCTCGGTATTCGTCGAACAGACCCAGAATATCCGCAACTATGGCACCAGCCGGGCCAGCTCGAACGAAGCTCAGCGCCACTACAGTTCGGCCATCGTGGTGATCGCCGAAAGTGAGGGCCGTTATCTGATAACCTCGGGCAATGTGGTGCAGCGCCAGGATGCCGAAGCCCTGGCCAGTCGGATTGAAACCCTGCGCCAGCTCGACCGCGAGCAACTGCGGGCGCTCTACCGCGAACAACGCCGCCGCCCGCGCGATCCGGACCATCCCGAATCGGCCGGACTCGGCCTGATCGACATGGCGCGCAAAGCGACGGCGCCGCTGTCCTACCGAGTCCACCCGCTCGGCCCCGATGAGGCATTCTTCAGCCTCGCCGTGACCTTGTGAGCCCGCGCCCGCCGGAGACAAGACAGCATGGAAACACTCAGCATCGCCGCCACCAACTCCTCGCCCCAGGTTGCGCTGGAACCGGACACTGGCCGTATGCGCCTGAGCGGCGAGTCTTACCCTGAAAACGCCTTCGCCTTCTACCGACCGATCTTCGATTGGCTGCGTCGTTTTCTGCGCGAAGACGAAACCGGTATCCAGCTGGAACTGTCGCTGTCCTATCTCAACACCGGCAGCATCAAATGCCTGATGGATATTCTCGACCAACTCGACGATGCCCACCGTAATGGCCGTCAGGTCAAGGTCACCTGGTTCTACGACGCCGACAATCACCGGGCGCTCGAAATGGCCGAGGACTTCGGCGAAGACCTGAGCCTGCCCTTCGATATCGTCCCCTTGCCAGAAAGCCGCCCGTGACCGGCGAAGATACCGATCTATCCGGCAACGACGAGGAATTCGACCAACGGGTCGATGACCTGCTGAGCAACCCTGCCAATGCCGACAACTCCCTGCTCGAAGACGTGCGCTGGCTGGCCTCCGCTTACTGCAAGCTGCGCCGCCGGGTACGCAAGATCAGCCTGATCAGCGACCGCCAGCAGACCGAGCTGATGGAACTCAACCGCTATCTCCAGGTGGTGTCGCGCACCGATCCGCTGACTGGCCTGCTCAACCGGCGCGGCCTGATCGAGCGATTCGAGACCGAACTCAGCCGACTGAGCCGCAGCTCGACCACGCTGGGCGTCTTGATGCTCGATATCGACCACTTCAAACGGATCAACGACCACTATGGCCACCAGCTCGGCGACGAGGTGCTGGTCGCGCTAGCCAAATTGCTGCAGCAACGGCTGCGCACGTATGACCATGCTGCCCGCTGGGGCGGCGAAGAACTGCTGCTGCTGCTGCCTGATACCCCACGCGACGGCACCGAGGCGGTAGCCCAGCAGATACTCGACGAGGTACGCGCCCTGCGCTGGAATGCCCGCGATCTGACCGTCACGGTCAGCATCGGCGTCACGGTCGCCTACGGCGCCGACAGCCTAGACAGTTGTCTCAAGCGCGCCGACGAGGCGCTCTACCACGCCAAGCGCCAGGGGCGTGACCGTTATGCGCTGGCTTGAGCCGGACCGGGCGGATTGGCAGATCGATTGCCGCGTCAGACTGTCCTGCATCGGAACAGCCGATTCAACCCAGTCATCGACAGATAGCTGAAAATTTTTTATTTCATAAAAGAAAACCTACAAGACTTGCATGCATTTTTCCTGAAATTTTATTCTCCTCTTCCCTCCAAGCCAGCCGAACCGTCTGCTCTCGACAGGGCGTCCACAACAACCCTCCTCACTTCCCCCATCCAAATAAAAAGGCGGAGTCTCTGCTGACTCCGCCCAACTTTGCCGTCGTTCGATTGCCCTGTTGCGTTGCGGACCGCCCGGAAAACCCGCGCAACCGCATCCACAGCACATCAATCACCTGAAAATTTACTTTTTAAAAATTACCCGCAAGTCACCTTGCAGATATTTTTCCTAAAACTTTAATTTTCTCGTCCAGCTTCCCAGTATTGCCTGCCTCAGCGTTCATACTGATAATTGCGCAGAATCTTCTCGTAGCTGCCGTTTTGCTTGATGGTTTCCAGCGCAGCCACCCATTTGGCCGCTTCGGCCTTGTCGAAATTGGGCGAGGCGGCCAGATAGAGCTTGAATGCCTGTACCACGGCGCCGCGCTTGACTGCATCCGGACCCATACCGATCTTGCGCAGCGCGAACATGCCGGCGTTGAGCGATACCAGCCAGCTATCGAGTCGGCCGCCCAACAGTTTCTTGGCGTTGAGTTCCTCGTTGACCACATCCTCGATCTTGCTAAAGCCCGTGCCCTCGGCCAGCTTGGCGCCGGCGGAGGCACGCATCACCCCGACCGACAGGCCCTTGGCCGCTTCGACCGAGGAGATGTCCACCTTGGAATCCTTCTTGGCCAGCAGGATGAACTTCTCGTCCATCAGATCGGTGATCCAGGTGTAGTGCGGCTCGCGGGCCGGGGTCTTGGCAGGAGGGATGACCAGGACATTGGGCTCTTTCATCGCAATGTCGAGCGCGCGCGCGAGCGGCATCACTTCGATCTTGCCCGAGTGACCGGTATGTTTGGCCATCTCTTTGATCAGGTCGTAAGCCACCCCTTTCGAGGCGCCGTTCTCGACGTAGGCAAACGGAATGATGTCGCCGGCAACGATGCGGGTTTCGGCCTGGACTGCAACGGTCAGCAGGCAGCACAGTGCCGCCAGCAAAGAGAAACGTTTCATGGCAATGCCTCGGTGAGAAGGGTATTTAGAATATATAAACCCCGCTTCAAACCAGCTCGGCAAAATGCAGCCAACAACCCTGCCATCCGTCGGTTGCCTCTGAAAACAGGTCGCGGCAGCTTACTGCTGCCGCGACCGTCAGGCTTAGCGGACCGGAATCTCCAGCGTTTCCCTCACTTCATGCGCGCCGACATCGCTGCGATCCCAGCGCCGTTCGGTACCGAAGAAATCGACCATGCCGACGTAGTCTTTCTCGCCGAAGGTACGCAGCGCGGCAAAGCGGGCGGGCGAGCTGTCCTGCAAGCCGTAGTCCTTCGGTGAATCGTTACCCGGCGGGCTCAGGGCCAGCATCGGATCGCGTTCCTGGTCGAGCTTGGGCGTCTGGGCCGGATGGCCGGCCGTGCCAAGCATGCAGACGCTGCCCGGCAGAGCCGACGTGCGACACCAGAAGTTGGCGGCATAGGAAGTCACCGCATGCGGGCCCGGGCGGATATTGCGCAGGTAAATGCCGCCATTGGGCTGGATAAAGATATTGGAATTGAGGTGGATATCGCGGTGCTGCTCGGTACCCGGACCGGATTCTGTGATATCGATCAGCGCGTTTTCCTTGCTGCCGTATACCGTGTTATGGAAGATCCGCACGAATTGCAGGCCACCGCTGTGATATTCCTGGCCGTCGGACTTCTCGGCCCAGAAATAGCTGATCCCGGCCCGGCCGCCGCGCACGATATTGTTGGCGACCACCAGATTGCGCAGCGGCACCCTGTTATCCAGCTCCATCGCCTCGTCGGACTTCTCGTTGGCCATCGTGATGCCGCTGGCCGGGAAACCCTTGCGGTAATACGGATAACCGTGCGGCTCCTTGCTGTACGAGACGAAATTACGCACCACCTCGCTGTCGCTGGCATTGTTGAGGTAGATGTTGACACCGAAGTTGTCGAAGGCGGTATTGCCCTCGATCACAGCCGAGGTGGAGCTGTTGAGGGCAATCCCCTCGCCCCAGTTGCGGCCGACCAGATTGTTCTCGATCCGGATCACATCGGCGCGCGAGACCACCACCGCACTGGGCCAGCCCAGGCCGCAATGCTGGGTCGGCGGCAGCGGACTGCCCGGTGGCGGCATATTGACCTTGACCGTATCCGTTACCACGTTATCGCTGATGGTGATGTGCCTGGAGCGCCGATCCTTGACCGACTCATCCATGCGCCGCACCTGGATGCCCGGGCCGGTGATATCGCTGAGCGAGTTGCTGACGATGCTGACGTATTCCGACTCGCGCACCTTGATCCCGGCGGCAAAGGCGTGGATTTTGCAATCGGCCCGCCAGCTCCGGCGCAGGCCACTGACCCGGTTGCCTTCCACCGTCGCCCTGTTGGTACGTGCCAGCACGATGCCGTCGCCCTTGGGCACGTTGTATACCGTGTTATTGACCACCTTGAGATCGGCCACACTGCGCAGATACATGGCGGAATTGGTGGTGCTGAGGGTATTGCCGCTGATGGTGACGAACTGATGGCGCCGACTGGTCGCCGTGCCGTCACCGGAATTCGGCATCAGATAGATGCCGTACAGGTCGCTTCCCGAGACATTGGGCGGCGAGAACAATTGGTTGTCGCTGATCTCCAGGTGCTTGCCGTTCTGTATCCAGATAGGCGCCCGGATACCACCGGTCAGCTTGAAACCGCTGATCCGGACATGATCGCGGCCGATCAGCGCGATACAAGCGTCCAGCCCCAGGCACTTGACGTCGGAAGCCTGCGTCCCGCCCGTGGCCAGCTGTTTGGATTGGCCCCTCAGGGTGATCGGGGCGATGGCCGTGCCGCTGACTGGCAGGCTGATCGGTGCAGTCAGCGTGTATTCGCCAAGAATGGTGAGACTGTCACCGGCCACCAGCCGGGGCAGCACATGCCCCAGCGTGGCAAACGGTGCCTGTTCGCTGCCTGAATTGCTGTCCGAGCCGTCACTTGCCACATAGTAGGAAGCGGCCTGGGCGGGCACGGCCAGCAGGGCGATCGCTGCGGCCAGCACCGACAGTGCGGGTTTGCGGGAATGCTTCATCGCCTATCTCCTCCGCCAGGCAGCAAACCCGGTCTGCTGCCATCATTTAGATAAAAAGTCGCCATTCCACAGCGGGATGGCCCGGGCAATTTACCGGCCGACTGGCACACTGGCCAGCCAGACGCGACTTGGCGCGGCCCGGCTAAGGCACTAAGCTCGGGACTTTTGACCCGCGCCGGGCGGCGCCGCCGCCATGCCAAGAGCCGATTCATGAGCGATATTCTGCAAAAAATCCTGGCCACCAAGGCCGAAGAAGTGACCACGGCCCGCCGCCATCGACCGCTGACCTCGCTACGCGCCGACGCCGAAGCGCGTGCCGACCAGCGCGACTTCACCGCCGCCTTACGGCAACGAATCAACGCCGGCCAGGCCAGCGTGATCGCCGAAATCAAGAAAGCCAGTCCGTCCAAAGGGGTGATCCGCCCTGATTTCGACCCGGCCGCCATCGCCGCCGATTACACCACCCATGGTGCAGCCTGCCTGTCGGTACTGACCGATATCGACTATTTCCAGGGCCACCCCGACTATCTGGTCGCCGCCCGCGCCGCCTGCGAACTGCCGGTGCTGCGCAAGGACTTTATGGTCGATCCCTATCAGATCTATGAAGCCCGCGCCATGGGCGCCGATTGCATTTTGCTGATCGTGGCCGCACTCGACCTCGGTCAGATGCGTGAATTCGAGGCGCAAGCCCATGAGCTTGGCATGGCGGTGCTGGTTGAATCGCACGATGCCTGGGAGCTTGAGCGGGCGCTTGAACTGACCACGCCGCTGATCGGCATCAATAACCGCAATCTGCGCAGCTTCGAGGTGTCTCTCGATACCACTTTAGGCTTGTTGCGTGAAATTCCGTCCGACCGGCTGGTGATCACCGAATCGGGCATCGTCAGCCGTGACGATGTGGCCCTGATGCGCGGCCATGGCGTCCATGGCTTCCTGGTCGGCGAAGCCTTTATGCGCGAGCCCTCGCCCGGTGAAGCGCTTGAGCGCCTGTTCAACTAAGCACTTGGCGCAGAACTGTCCGCCTCATCGAGCCGCAGGATGCCTGGGGCCTGGTCGATCCAGGCCCTTTGTCATATGGCCTTCACCGGACAATCGTATAAAGCGGGCAGCATAGACGCTTTTATGTCTTGCACTGATGTAAGTTGTTTATTGACAACAAAACAATCAAAAACAGCCTAAATCGGGCCATTCCCTAGTTGCGGCTCTACTACACTGGACTCAGACTGCCGGCCGATTCAGCACCGACCGGTAGGCGAAAACCCCGTGCCCGATCCAAGCTGGAAATCGGCGTGCCGCCACCGTCCGATTACTTAGTCAAACCGCTCAAGGAGTATTTGGAATGAAGAAAACCCTGCTCGCCAGTCTGCTTGCCCTGGCTGGCGCTACGCCGGCGCTGGCCGCTGACAATGTCACGCTCTATGGCCTGCTCAATGTCGGTTATGTCTGGAGTGACAACGGCACCACCAAGCAGCACAAGATCGACAGCCTCTACACCGGTTCGCGGATCGGCTTCAAAGGCACCGAAGACCTGGGTGGCTCGACCAAGGCCTTCTTCCAGATCGAACAACATATCGCCGTCGATGACGCTTCCCAGTCGGGTTTCGCCACCCGCGAAGGCTGGGTTGGCCTGCAGGGCGATTTCGGTAAGTTCGGCCTGGGTCGCGGCAAGACTCCGTACACCAACCTGGCCGATATCTTCGATATCTTCGACGGCTCGAACGGTCTGTCCCTGCCCGCCTACGACCGGCTGACCACTTCGCGTTTCCATAACTCGGTCCGTTACGACACCCCGACCATGGGCGGCGTCAGCGGTGCGCTGATGTACAGCTTCGGCGAGAACAAGGCAGCCGGCGTCAAGTCGAGCGACAAGTTCTCGGGCAGCCTCAAGTTCAGCCAAGGTCCGGTGATGGTGGGCACGGCCTACAACCAGGAAAGAAACCTCGGTGCCAACAACCGCAAGAACGAAGCCTTCTTGCTGGGCGGTACGTTCAAGATCGACACCGTGACCCTGGGCGCCGCCTGGCAGCGTGGCCAGAAGCGCAACCCGGCCGCCGGTGTCAGCAAGGATCGCCGTGACGCCATCCTGGCCAATGTGGCCGTCGACGTCAGCCAGGTCACCCTCGAAGCCGGCGCCATCGTGGGCCTCGACAAGCGGATCAACGGCAGCAAGATCAACGACAGCGACTATGTCCGCTACGCACTGGGCGCCAAATACAATCTGTCCAAGCGGACCGGCGCCTATGTCGAGTTCGCCGGTGACGACAATAGCGGTGGCGTGCCTGACACCCGCTTCTTCACTCTGGGTGTGATCCATCTGTTCTGATCGGTAACGCGGTTTTGCCACAACGGGCGCCTTGGGCGCCCGTTGTCGTTTTGCCACCCAAAGCCGCCACAGCGTGGTTTCCGCGCCTTTTTTGCTACCCTACAAGGTGGGCGGTCGCCAGGCTTGTCAGTCGAGCGCTCGAATTGGCACAATGCCGCGCCGGTACCCCGTCCCCCGACGTGACCAGAACAAGATGGAGACTCGCATGAACCGAACCCTGCTCGCCGCCGCCGTAACCGCCGCGCTGGCCGCGCCCGCCCAGGCCGACGACGGTATCGTCATCTACGGCAAGATGACGATGGGCGTCGAAAGCGTATCGGCCAAAGGCGCTACGCTGCCCAACCAGACTATCGAGCGGCGGATGCGCGTCACCGACGGTTTCTCAACCATCGGCTTCCGTGGCCAGGAAGAGATCAACGACGACCTGGTCGCTTACTATCAAATCGAGACCCAGATCAAGCCCGACGACAGTTGCGGCTTTGCCGGCTGTTCCACCCAGGGTCAGATTTCCGGCCTGGGCCTGCCGTTCGACGATCGCTATGGTCGTTACACCTCGCCGCATACGGGCGGCGTCAATCTGGCCAACCGGCCGAGCTTCGTCGGCCTGCGCGGCAACTGGGGGCAGATCCAGCTTGGCCGCATGGACATGTACTACGACAAGCATGTCCCCAATGAAATGCACCTGCTGCGCACCGGCCTCAGCTCCACCGCCCTGGCCGTGCTTGGCACCAACCAGCTCAGTAATGCGGCAGGCTTGAGCGACACCAATGTCTATCGCACCGCCTTCCGGCTCGAACTGCTGCCCATCGTCAGCAATGCCGCCGGTGGCCGCTCCAATGCCGGCACCGAAGCGGTAGCCACTGCCGTGGCAGCCGTGGTGGGCGAGGAATTCGCCAAAGGCACCGCCCCACTCGATATCCTGCCCAAGGCCCAGCTTGCCGCACAGCAGGCTACGGTTGCCAATCTGTCGGCCCTGGGCCTGACTCCGGGCCAGTTGCAGGAATATTCGGTCCGGCTGGCCGCCGGCCTCACCAGCGCCGCCAACCAGATCTTCGCTCCGGGCAGCAACGAACTCAAACAGCGTCTGACCCAGGTCGCGCGTGCCTATACCCTGCAATACGCCTTCTATAACGTCGGTCACCGCGAAAACAATGTGGTGCAGTACCGCACCCCGTCCTACAAGGGCTTTACCGCGCTGATCGGGGTCAAGGCCAATGAGGACAAGGGCATCGAGGGCGTCGAATACGGCCTCGATCCGCAACTGCTCAACCCCAATGCCCGCCGCAAGCTCAATCCTTACGGCGTCGAGCTGACCCTGCATTACCTCAATAAGGGCATGTTCGCCAGCCTCGCGGCCATGTACGACCACGACCCCTACCCGATGGGCGGTGTGTTGACCGGTGCGCTGGGTATCAAGGCGTCCTACGGCATGTACTTCAGCCGCCAGACCCGCGCCGGCGTGGTGTTTGAGCGCCAGACCAACCGCTACCACCATTCGCTCGGTTTCGACGACAACAAGCGCGATACCTGGGTCGTGGCAGCCAGCCATCGCTTCAACGATCAGCTCGAAGCGTTTGCCACCTATGGTCAGGCACTCGATGCCGAAATCCATGGCATCCGCGACCGCGATTCGGGTGCCAAGTATCTGCAACTGACCGGCATCTACAACCTGTCACGCCGCACCAATCTGTTTGCCACCGTAGCCCGGGTCGAGAACGAGGCCAACGCCGCCTATAACTTCTACGTCAATGGCGCAGTCCAGGCCGACGGGGCGATCCAGAGCAGCCAGTACACGCCACGCGGTTCTGATCCGACCAGCTTGCAGGTCGGCATCAACCACAACTTCTAAGCGGTTTTCCGCTCCCCGCCGCCGGCCTGGTGCCGGCGGCGTTGCTGTCTATCCTTCGAGATCCGATGCGCCGAATCAGCCTTTGCCTGCTGGCCACCTTGCTGGCCGCCTGTACCACCACGCCGCCGGTCAGCCCGACCGTCACGCCGACCACCCCTCCCGACAAGCCCGTGCCGCAAGCCCGCTTTGTGTCGGCCAGCTGGTCGCAGCTCCCCGGCTGGCCCAGCGACAATCTGCTGGCAGGCTGGCCCGCCTGGCTGCAATCATGTAAGCGCCTGGCCAACAAGCCCGCCTGGCGCGATGTCTGCCGTAGCGCCCAGACCCTGGCTCCACGCGATGACAGCGCAGTCAGGCGCTATCTGGAGACCCATTTCCAACCCTACCGCGTCGAATCGACCGAGGGCCGCGACAGCGGGCTGGTGACGGGCTATTACGAACCACTGCTGCGTGGCAGCCGTCAGCCACGCAGCGGCTACTACCCGATCCACGGTGTCCCTGACGATCTGCTGACCATCGAACTGGGCAGCCTCTACCCCGAACTCAAGGGACTGCGGCTACGCGGCCGGCTGTCGGGCACCAAGGTGCTGCCGTACTGGAGTCACGCCGAGATCACCGCCGGCATGGCGCCGCTGACCGGCAAGGAACTGGCCTGGGTCGATGATCCGATCGAAGCCTTCTTCCTTCAGGTCCAGGGTTCAGGCCGGGTCCGCCTCGAAGACGGCAGCCTGCTGCGGGTTGGCTATGCCGATCAGAACGGCCACCCTTACCGCTCGATCGGCAAGTGGCTGATCGACAAGGGTGAACTCAAGCCCGAAGAAGCCTCGATGCAAGGCATCCAAGCCTGGGCACGGGCCAATCCGGCGCGGATTCCCGAATTGCTGCACAGCAATCCGAGTTATGTGTTCTTCCGCATCCTGCCCGACGCCCAAGGCGGCCCGATCGGTGCATTGGGGGTACCGCTGACCGATGGGGCCAGTGTGGCGGTCGATCCGCGTCATATCCCGCTCGGCACCCCGCTTTATCTATCGACCACCTGGCCCAACGACAGCCGGGCGCTGCGCCGCCTGATGTATGCCCAGGACACCGGCGGCGCCATTCGTGGACCGATCCGAGTCGATTTCTTCTGGGGATTCGGCCATGAGGCCGGGATGTTGGCCGGCAAGATGAAGCAGCAAGGCCAGGTCTGGCTGGTGTGGCCGCGTGAGGCGCCCCCACCCGGACAGGAAAGCAGACCCTGAGGAAAGCAAAACGCCCCGTTTCCGGGGCGTTTTTATTATAAACAAATATTCTGCAAATTGACTTCAATGTAAGTAGGCTTAAATTTGCCATTTATAAAAATTTGCGTCTCCATCCCCACCTCTACATCCTCGACCAGCCAGCATCCGCCAGCAGACAGACAGCGCGTCCCTACTTGGTGGCCAGCGCATCGGCGTCGCCAGGAAGGCGGCTTGATCGGCCTGAACCTGACGCTTTGTGTCCGGACCCGCCGACTTGCTCTGGTCTGGACACGGGACCGGCTCAATATCCGTCGCGCGCCGCCCGGGTCAGCCATTCGGACATCGGGCCGAGGTCGAGAATGGAATAGCCGCTCAGCAGCCCGAAATACATCAGATTGCTGTTGTGCTGCGCCAGATAGGTGCCGTTGGCCGGGTAATAGCGGAAATAGAACGGCGGGAAGCTCACCGACTGTGCATGCGAGGGGAAGAGCTGCGGGTATTTGTATTCCGCCCAGTTGAACACCCGGTCGGCATCGGGCAGCGTCACCGTGCCGCCCGTGATCTCAAGCTGGAGCGTGCCCTGCCGCGTTGCCACGGCATTGGTGGCTTCGAGATGGACCAGGAAGTTGCCCGTGACCTTGGGGGTGCCGCTGATGGCGCCGGTCTGGGCATTCAGGCTCAACCCTTCGGGCAGGCCGCCCGCGGCATAGCGCGACGGACTGTTGGTCGCGTAGATCTGGTAGCTGAACGACTGACCAACCTGGGCCGTGGCACGTCCCGAGGTGATCATCGGGTTATTGCCGCCTTCAAGACCATTGGCCGGGCTGAGCTTGTAGCTGCTGGACCAGGAACCGTAATCCTTGCTGAGCACGCCGTTCGATTGCGAGCCGAAATACTTGGTCTGACCCGGCATCACTTCCACCTTGATGGTATCGGTGACACCCGGGCTCAGCAGCCCGCTATGGACCGCTGCCGCCGCCATTGAAGAATCGCTGGTATAGACGCCGCTGCCCCAGACGCTGCCTGAAGTGGTGCCGGTCAAACTGACATAGAGCACGAGCCCGTTCTTGCCTTCATAGCCGCTGGTACTGTTGACGCCGGTCAGCGGATAAGCCGAGGTGCCTGGCAACGGTTTCGGGGTGAGGGTGCCGGTTTCGGGATAGACGGAATAGGTGCCGCCGTATTCACCGAAGTTGATGCTATGGACCCCGTTCTGCGTGCTACCGATGAAGACTTGATGGGCCGGCCCCATCACCACCCTGACCACCCCGCCTGAAGCGGTCATGGCACCTGAGTGGATGGCGGCAGAACTCAAGGAGGAATCGTCGGTATAGATATTGGTGCCCCACAACGAGCCGCTGTAGGTGCCATCGAGCTTGAAGCGATAGACACCGCCGACCATCGAGCGGTAGGCAACCATATTGGAGGGGGTGGGCAGGATGGGATTGTCGCCGCCATCGTCGGCCTGCAGCGTCAGGCTGCCGGGAAAGCCGCTGTAGCTCTGGCTCGTGACCCCATTGGCCGAACTGCCGGTATAGGCACTCAGGCCGGCGGTGGACATCACCTTGACAATGGCGCTCTCGCCGGCCTTGACCAGACCGGCATGGACGGCGGCGGCGGCCAGGTTGGAATCGTCGGTATAGGGGTTGCTGCCCCAGACGCTACCGTCGGTCCGTCCGGTCACCTTGACGTAATAGACGCTGTTGGAAGCACGCAGACTGGGCCAGCTCAGGATACCCTCGGGAATGGCGCTGTAACTACGGGCCTCGACGGCTCCGGCGATCAGCACCAACGCCGAGCCGGTCAAGAAATTACGCAGAAGAGAAAAAGACACCGCCATGATAGCCCCCTTGAAATCCACCACCACAACACCAAGCCCTTGGGCTGAAGTCTAGACAGGGGTACCAGACGCTCCAAGGTGGGAAGCCGAACGGTAGGGAATAATGGGAGGGAGTGGGCGGAGATATAAGCAAAGCTTAGTCACATTTCCATAAAAAATGGAAAATCTCCGCTCCGGATATAGCAGTGTTTTTTCATAAAATTTTATTAAGCCTCACCGATTGCGCTGTTGTCCACCAAGGAGCGGCGCATCCGTTGATGCAGGATACCTGCCGCCATAAACGGCTCGCCATCGGGCACAAAGCCATAGCGGGCATAGAAGCCGCATACATCGGCCTGGGCATTGAGCCGCAGGAGCGGCCAGCCCTGTCCGCTGGCCAGCTCCAAAGCCGTGGTCAGCAAGCGGGCACCGACACCCCGGCCGCGCCAATCCGATACCACGGCCATCCGGCCGACCCAGCCGTCGGGCAACAAGCGGGCGCAGCCGACGGCACGACCGAAGCGGTCCCAGGCCACCAGATGCAGCGCCGTCGCATCGGCCGCATCGCGCTCGACCTCGGCCGGCACCCCCATTTCCCTGATGAATACCTGCTCACGCACCGCTGCCGCATCCGTCGCCAAGCGCCAGGGCAGCGCCCGGATCACCATCTCGTCGGCCGAAAGCGGCGCTGCCGCATTTTCCAGCACCACCACTTCGCAACCCGCTTGCAGCCGGTCGAACAATTCGATCAGGTCGGCGTTGCGCATCCGGATGCAACCATGCGAGCCGGGCCGGCCAAGCGGTACCGAATCGGGGCAGCCGTGCAGATAGATATAGCGACGCATGCTGTCGACTTCGCCGAAGCGGTTGTAGCGCGGCTGGGTGCCGCACAGCCAGAGGATGCGCGCCAGTATCCAGTCACGCCCCGGCGCTTCGGCTGCCAGTGCTTCGCTGTAATGTTCGCCGGTCGGGCGACGGCCGACGAATACTGCATCGGCCGGCAGACCGGCGCCGATGGCGGCACGGATACGATGACGGCCGCGCGGCGTACAGAAGCTGCCGCGTCGCTCGCCCGGTCCATTGGCGGCGGTCGACACCGGATAGCTCTTGAGGACCCGACCGTGCGCATCATGGGCAGTCAGGGTCTGGCTGGCCAGATCGACCAGCAGGCGGGAATAGATCATCGGGAAGACTCCGGAACAGAGGCCTGGGCCTGACGGCGGGCTGCCCGAGCGGCTTCGCGCCGCTCGGCGAAGAAGGCTCGCAGTTGTTGCGCCGCTTCATCGGCCAGCACACCGGCCTCCACCACAGTATGGTGGTTGAGCCGTGGTTCGGCGAACAGATCGAGCACACTGCCGGCAGCACCGGTCTTGGGATCGGTCGCGGCATAGACCACCCGGGCCAGCCGGGCATGAAGAATTGCCCCGGCACACATGGCACAGGGCTCAAGGGTAATGTACAGCTCGCAGCCAGGCAGACGGTAATTGCCAAGCAGCTTGGCGGCAGCACGCAGCGCCAGCATCTCGGCATGGGCCGAAGGATCGGCCAGCCCGATCGGGGCATTGCTGCCGACGCCGAGCAACTCACCGTTTCTGACCAGCACTGCCCCCACCGGCACCTCGCCCGCTTGTCGCGCCAGCTCGGCCTGTTGCAGTGCCAGCCGCATCCAGTCTTGATCGGTAGCCATGCGAAAAAGGCGCGACCTTAACCGAAATGCGGCCCTGGCGCCAGGATCACTTGAACGCCTTCAGTGCTTCTTCGAACGGTGCCGAGGCAATCAGGGTACGCGGCTGCGGATCGGTGCGGCTGATGCCGTTTTCCTTCATAAAGCGCAGTACGTCGCGCACGTAATATTCCATACCGCCCAGCTCGCCGTGGCGCTTGATGGCGTCGTAGATACCGTGGAATTTGATGCCGCTGTACATATCCATCATCCCGGCATCGCTCTGGGCCGAGAAATTGCGGAAAGTGCGGGCATTGAGCAGATCGCGGAACTCGCCCCATTTGAAATCGGGGCCGCGCACCCACAGCACGGCCTTGAGCCAGCCTTTATAGAAGCGGGTCCATTGCTCGGCGCCGATGCCGGCTTCGTTATGGCTGTTGATCGCAAAACCGGCCGGCAGCAATCCCTGGTAAGTCGCACTGTCTACCGCCACCACCCCACTCCCGACCCGCTGGGTTTCGGCCGCATACGGATCGGCCAGCAGCGCCACCTGGATCTGACCCCGGGTGAAGCCGGCCGCCACCCGCTCGGCATTGGCTTCCTGGAGCTTGAAATCGGCCAGCCGCAGCCCGTTGGCGTTGAGATAGCGCGACAGCAGGAACATCTGGCCCATCTGCTTATCGGCAAGCCCGGCAACCTGGCCTTTGAGCTGGCGGATATCCTGGCCTGACTTGAGCAGCAGCTTGACGCTGCCGTTGGACCAATGCGTCTCGGCCGCCAGCCGGATCGGCGCCCCGGCGATCTGCCAACCGATGGCGTTGGCCAGCAGATCACCCGCCACATCGATCTCGCCATTGGCCAGCGCCTTCATCTGGCTCTGGCTGTCGTCGAACGGCACCAGCTGGACCTGCACTCCCTGCTCGCGCCAGTAGCCCTTTACGTCGGCCACATTGAGCGGGGCAAAGCCGATATCGGGCAGATAACCAACCCGTATAGGCTTAGCAAGTACTCCGGCTGCGCAGATCAACACCAGCAATACCCGCAGGCAAGCAAAGATCGGTTCCATGGTCGGCTCCTGGTCAAACACACGACAAGTGCCTGTTCCGGCAGGGAAAACCGGCATCCAGACTGTGAGCTCAGTCTAAACCCGAATCGGCAAATTTGGAAGTTCTTATATAGACATCTAGGCAAGCCCCAGCATTTCCTCGGCATGGCGGCGGGTGGTCGGGGTGATATCGACCCCACCGAGCATCCGGGCGATCTCCTCGACACGGCCAGCCTGGTCGAGCACGCTGATGCCGCTGCGCACCTCACCTTCGATCAGCGCCTTGGCCACGCGGAACTGCTGGTTGCCGCAAGCTGCCACCTGAGGCAGATGGGTAATGCACAGCACCTGATGACGCTCCCCCAGCTGGCGCAGCAACTGACCGACAATCTCGGCCACCCGGCCGCCGATGCCGACGTCCACTTCATCAAAGATCAAGGTGGGAACCTGGGCGATCCGGCTGGTGACCACCTGGAGCGCCAGGCTGATACGCGACAACTCGCCGCCTGAGGCGACCTTGGCGATCGAGCGGGCCGGCGCACTGGCATGCGGGGCGACCTGGAATTCGACCTGTTCAAGCCCGAACGGCTGTGGCGCCTCGCCAGGCAACAGTGCCACCTCGAAACGGCTGCCGGCCATGGCCATTCTTTGCATCTCGGTGCTGACCGCCCGTCCCAGCTCGACGGCCGCCGCCACCCGCGTAGCCGACAGACGGGCCGCCGGCTCACGATAGGCGGTCTCGGCCGTCCGCACGGCGGCTTCCAGCGCCTCGACATCGGTGACCGCACCCAGCGCGGCAAAGCGCTCACGCCATTCGTTGAGCAATTCGGCCAGCCGTTCCGGCTCGACCCGGTATTTACGGCCCATCCGATAGAGCGCGTCCATCCGCGCCTCGACTTCGGCCAGCCGCTCAGGGTCTAGCTCCACCCGGTCGCTATAGCGGCGCAGCGCATGGACTGCCTCGTCCAGATTGGCCTCTGCCGCCACCAGCAGCTCGACCGTTTCGGCCAGCACCGGGTCGAGTCTGGCCAGATCGTGCATCCGGGCAGCGACGGTCGACAACAGTGCCTGGGCATTGAGTTCGCCGTCAGCCAGCGTATCGAGCGCGGCGCGCCCTCCCTCGATCAGGCTGGCGGCATGGCTGAGCCGGCTATGTTCGGCCTGGAGCTTCGGCCATTCGTCGGGATCGGGGTTGAGCTGGCCCAATTCCTCGATCTGCCAGGCCAGCCGTTCGCGTTCGACGGCAAAGCGATCGGCATCCTGGGTCGCGGACAGCAGCGCCTCCTCGGCCTTCTTCCAGGCCTGGAACGCTTGGCGTACCGAGCGCGCCAGTTCCGTCTGGCCGGCAAAGGCATCGAGCAGCGCGCGCTGGGCCTCGCCGCGCAGCAGCGATTGATGGGCGTGCTGGCCGTGGATATCGACCAGGAACTCGCCGATCTCCTTCAGTTGGGCTGCAGTGGCCGGTCGGCCATTGACATAGCTGCGGGTGCGGCCGCTGCGATCGACCGTGCGTCGCAGCAGGCAGATACCCTCGTCGCCGTCGAGCGCATAGTCGCGCAACAGCAGATTCAGTTCGGGCAGGGAGGAAATATCGAATTCAGCGCTTAGATCGGCCCGCTCGGCCTGGCCACGCACCATACCGGCGTCGGCCCGATCGCCGAGCAGCAAGCCCAGCGCATCGATCAGAATGGATTTGCCCGCGCCAGTCTCGCCGGTCAGCACGGTAAAACCGCGCTCGAAGGCCAGGTCAAGCCGGTCGACGATGACGAAATCTCGAATTTGCAGCGTCAGCAGCATAGCGATGATTGGGGAAACGATCGATCACCGGGCAACTTTACCGTATTCCCCCCGCCACGCGATACCCGCACAGACGCCCGGCACCACGCCGGCAGGCCGCCCAGCCCGCATTCAAGCCCTGCGCAGCCTCGGCGCGGGGTTGTGTCGCTGCCGCGACAGTCACGCAGGCGGAAATGGACGGGGGATGGAGAACAATGAGACGAAAATCAAATTTTTCGCAAAATTCTTGCAAGATCTGGCGCAGATAATAGCGAAAAATAAACAGAATACGTCAGATCAAAACAGACGTTCGCCCCAATGAAGCTTATGCCGCAGCATATCGTAGTAGTTGTAGCCGAGCGGATGGAGAATACGCAGCGAATTGCGGTAGCGCTTGATCGTGACCCGGTCCATCTCATGCAGATCGAAATGCGACTGGCCATCGAAATGCACCCGGACATCGTGGCCGCGCGTCAGCATGAAATCGACCGCCGAGGCGTCGTTGACGGCAATCGGCCGGCTGCTCATGGTCTGCGGGCAGATCGGTACCAGGGCGATGGCCGGGACGGTGGGATGGAGAATGGGACCGCCCGAAGCCAGGGCATAGGCGGTCGAGCCGGTGGGCGTGGTGACGATCAGGCCGTCGGAGCGTTGGCTATAGACGAACTGATCGTCGATGAAGACTTCGAAGTCGATCATGGTGCCGGTGCCGCCACTGCGCACCACGATATCGTTAAAGGCGAGCGATGCATGGATCTCGCGATCGCCGCGCAGAATCTTGGCTTGCAGCAGGATGCGCTCTTCGGGCACGAAATCGCCGCCAAGAATGCGCGGGACCGTGGTTTCGATATCGTCAACCGCAATATCGGTCATAAAGCCGAGCCGGCCTTGGTTGATACCGACCAGTGGAATCCGGTAGGGAGCGACGATACGGGCAATCGACAGCATGGTGCCGTCGCCGCCCAGCACGATCACCAGATCGGCCACCTTGCCGATGGCATCGCGCTCGACCACCAGTACATCGGCGATGGGGTGTTCCTGAGCCGTATCGGCGTCCATCAATACCGACGAACATTCATGCCGCAGCAGCGTCACCAGGCGGCGCAGCGGATCACCGATATGCGGGCTGTTATGGCGCGCCACCAGGGCAATATTTTTGAACAGCATGGTCATCCCGGCATTTAACCATAAGCGCGCCGAGCCTAGATAGCCGGCCCGGCGCCGGCCAAGCGGCAGCGGGCCGGACGGCGGCTTAATAGACGTTGAAGATGAAGTACTTGCGCTGGGTCTCCTGGTAGACGCCGTTTTCCAGGATTTCATGGAGCGCCTTGTTGAAGCGCTCGCGCAATTCGCGGTCCTCCTTGCGGAAAGCGATGCCCGCGCCCTCGCCCAGGTATTTGGTATCGGTCATGGCCGAGCCCACCAGTTCGAAGTCCTTGCCGCGCGGCGTATTGAGAAAGGCGAAATGCACCGCGGCGGCATCGAACATTCCCAGATCGACTTCGCCCTTGACCAGGGCGTCGTACACATCGGGGTTGGAGGTATAACGCTTGATCGTCGAGTGACCGGCGTAGACGGCAGTCAGGTAGGCATCCTGGGTAGTGTCGGCTTGGACGCCGATCTTCTTGCCGACCAGTCGTTTGGGCGTGATATAGACGTAAGGAATGGTCTTTCTGCGCGCCACAAAGAAGTTGGGGGTACGCATATAGCGGTCGCTGAAGGCCACCAGCTTTTTGCGCTCCTCGGTGATCGACATCGACGCCAGAATGGCATCGGACTTTTTGGCTAATAGATTAGGAATCTGATCGTCCCACGGAAAGACCACAAAGCGGCATTTGGCCTTCATCTGCGCGCATAGGGCGTTGGCAATATCGACGTTGAAGCCCTTGAGCTGGCCTTTTTCATCGATCTCCTCAAACGGCGGATCTTTCCCTTCCATCGAAATGCGAATTTCATCGGCTGCTGCGGCCCACAGTGGGAAACAAGCCACCAGGGCGGTCAAAACACGTTTCACTTGCTAGTTCTCCTCATTGTGCGTCTGCCGGACTGGACCTATCCATTAGGCATCACTTATCTATAATGCCACGGGACAGCCAAAACAGACGACCGTGACTGGCCTGGGCGGGTTGCCGCCGGAGCTGGAAACGGTACAATCGATTTACCATGCTGAGCGAACGCGCGCAAATCCTCCTCAAGACCTTGGTCGAACGCTATATCGCCGACGGACAACCGGTCGGCTCGCGGACTCTGTCGAAATTCTCCGGTCTGGAGCTGTCGCCAGCCTCGATCCGTAATATCATGGCCGACCTCGAAGAGCTGGGTTTCATCGCCAGCCCGCATACTTCGGCCGGGCGGGTGCCGACGGCACGAGGCTACCGTTTCTTTGTCGACTCGCTGTTGACCATCCAGCCGCTCGAACAGCTTGAAATCCACGAACTCGAAGAACAACTGCTATTCGACAGCCCCACCCGGGCCGTTACCGCGGCCTCTACCCTGCTGTCGCAACTGAGCGAATTCGCCGGGGTGGTGCTGACGCCCAAGCGCCGGGCCATTCCGCTGCGTCAGATCGAATTCCTGCGCCTGTCCGAGCGGCGTCTGCTGCTGATCCTGGTTAGCGCCAATGGCGATGTACAGAACCGCATCCTGCTGACCGAACGCGACTACAGCGCCAGCGAACTGATCAAGGCCACCAATTTCCTCAATGAACACTGCGCCGGCAAGACGCTCGAAGAACTGCGCGGGGCCGTCTACGAAGACATCAAGACCTTGCAGGGCGATATCGCCGAGCTGATGAATGCCGCCGTCCAGGCTGGCGACCGGGCGCTCGAGGATCAAAGCAATGCCGTAGTGATCAGCGGCGAAAGCAATCTGCTGCGGGTCGACGATCTGTCTTCCAATGTGGAACGGCTGCGCCGGCTATTTCGGGTATTCGAAGAAAAAACCGCCCTGCTGCAACTGCTCGACATCGGCCACTCGGCCGCCGGCGTACAGATCTTTATCGGCCAGGAAGCCGGTCTGTCGCCGCTCGATGAATGCTCGGTCGTCACTGCGCCCTACCAGGTCAACGGCGATATCGTCGGCACGCTTGGGGTGATCGGCCCGACCCGGATGGCCTATGAGCGCATCATTCCCATCGTCGATATCACCGCCAAGCTGTTATCGTCGGCGCTATCGCACCAAACTTCCTAATTGGTCCATTCGATGCGTTTCCCCTCCGTAGTGTGCGGCGGCCTCGCCGCCTTGTTGTTGTGCTGCCCGGCTGTTGCAGAGGAGCTGGTGGCTGCCCAGCCGATCGAGCAAAGCAGCCGTTATGTCGATCGTCCCGATGTGCAGGCATTTATCGAAGAATTAAGCCGCGATTACGGCTTCGAGCGGCAGCAACTGCTCGACCTGTTCGATCAGGTCGTACCCCGGCCGCAGATTCTGGCCATTCTCGATCGCCCCTCCACCAGCCGGCCCTATTACGAGTTCCGCCCCGATTTCGTCAATGCCACCCGGATTCGTCTGGGGGTGCAGTTCTGGCGCGAGCATAGCGAGCTGCTTGCGGCCGTGGCCGACCGCTATCAGATCGACCCGGAATATCTGGTGGCAGTGCTGGGCGCGGAAACCATGTGGGGCCGTAATACTGGCAGCTTTCGGGTGCTCGATGCGCTCTCCACCATTGCTTTCGACTATCCGCGCCGGGCCGAGTATTTCCGCAAGGAATTGCGTGAATTTCTACTGTTGGCGCGCGAAGACGGGATCAACCCGCTTAGCCTCAAGGGCTCCTACGCCGGTGCGATGGGCATGCCGCAGTTCATGCCGTCGAGCTTTCGCGCCTATGCCGCTGACTGGGATGGCGACCGGCGGCACGATATCTGGAGCAATCCTGGCGACACATTGGCGAGCGTAGCCAACTACTTCCGCGCCCATGGCTGGCATCGCGGCGCGCCTCTGGTGCTGCTGGCCGAGGTCCAGGGCGATGCTTTCCTGCCCCTGGTCGACGACAAATTCAATCTGCACTATCGGGTGTCGGAACTGGCCGGCTTTGGCGTCCATGCCGTCGAGCCGCCCGCCAACGATCCGCTGGCGGTCCTGGCACCGCTAGAAACCGCGCCGGGCATTACTCACTACTGGCTTGGACTACAGAATTTCTACACCCTGACCCGCTACAACCGCAGCACCCTGTATGCAATGGCGGTACACGAAATGGCCGGGGCGATCCGTGCGGCCTATCTCGACCCCAGCCTGGTGCCGCCCGAGCCGGCAGCCCGACGCAAGGCAGAAAACAGCAAGCGGAGCAAACCGGCACGCAAGGGGAAACGGCGGCGCTGAGCGGGAGAGAATCGGCAGTCAGTGGGCGCTAACTTGGCGTCCGCTCCGATGCCGATTGCAGTATCGGACGCGCCTGCGCATGCTTTTGGTCAGGGCCTTGAGCGAATGCGCTTGCTCTTGGAGGTGGAAATCGAGCGCCCTTCAGCCCACGTGGAGTCGGCGTGTCCGAACCTCAACCAGGCCAAGACGCCGATTCAAGCCGAAAGGAGCTAAAGGACCGGATGGGCTGGGCGGTTCCCCCGCGCCAGCCGCATCGCGGTTACATCATGCTTCAACCGTTGCGCTGCGGCTGGCCGGCCGTTTCGGCGGCGGCGGTGCTGATCTGCTGGGTGGGAACGGTCTGGTGCAGGGCGATATAGCGATCCATGCCCTCGCTCAGCGGACGCATCAGGCTGTGCACAGCAGCCGTCAGGCCCAGAAACAGCACGCCGGCCAGCAATACTCCGCTGGCGTATTGGGCGGACCGGCTCATTGCGCGTTCGTCGGATCGATACATGGCTTGCTCCTTTTCCACAGTTGACCTGCCAGCTGATTCGCTGTGTCTTATCCTGCCGCGACCACGGTCGAGCTGCGATGGGCATGCGACCGACCGGCAAGCGGCTGGGGCGAGTTGCAGGCAGCGCCGACGAGCTGAGGGGTCGGGGTCGGCGTGGTAGACGGAGCCGGCGGCGGCGTCAGTCGGGGTGCACCCAATGCGAACAATCCGAACATGATGATTTCTCCGGTATAAGTAAGCCGCTTCAGCGCTCGCCGCGAATCAAGCGGTAGTTGAGGCGGGCATAGTGGATCAGTCCTACGCCCATCCACTTGCTGACCCACAGATTGAGCCACAGCCAGGCACCGCCGATGATCAACAGCACCAGACCGGCGGCGCCCTCACCCACTTCCACGCCTTCGATCTCGATCAGCGGCAGCACTCCCACCACATCGATGCCAGGCAGGGACGACAGCAGCACCCCGGCTCCGCCGATCAGCAGCGACAGCGCGATCACAAAGAAGATCACCATCACGCAGCCCACCACGAACAGCGGCAATAGCAGCAGCAGATTGATGACCCCAAGCCCGGCCACGGCAAAGAACATCCGGGCGAAATTGACGGGGGAGCGACGATCCTCCCAACGCTTGATCCGTGACTCGGCCTTCAGCTCGCGAGCCAATTGGCGAGGCTGGCCCAGGCCCTGGACCACCTCGCTCTCACTGCGCCCGGCGGCGACGGCATCGCGGAAATACTCCTCGTAGTCGGCCACGATCTCAGCCAGCTCGGCCGGTGGCAGGCCGTTCAATTCATGCCGCAAGGTAGCGATAAATTGGTCGCGGTTCATTGTCATACCCCGAGTATCTTGTTCACTTCATCGAGAAAACTGGCCCATTCCTGCTTCATCTGTGCAAGCGTCTCGCGGCCCTTATCGTCGAGCCGGTAGTACTTGCGCGGCGGTCCTGAATCGGATTCGACCAGATAGGTCGAAACCAGACCGTCGTTCTGCAACCGCCGCATCAGCGGATAAATCGTGCCTTCGCTCATTTCCACGCCATCTGCCAGCGAGGAGACAATTTCATAGGCATAGCTGTCATGGCGCGAGAGCAGCGCTAGCACACACATTTCCAGCACACCTTTTTTCAGTTGGGTTTTCATCTGACTCCCTTGCCGGAACGATCTTGCTTCGTTGTGCATTTCACAGGGCAAAGTGTAGTGCAAGGTATCTTGCGTCACAAGATACCTTGCCAAAAAAAATACCTATGAATTACAAGGTAGTGGCCACCGCAGAGAGTGACATGAACCGATGAATTGGAGATTTTTATACTTTCTGAAAATAACAGTCTGTATGTATAGCATCTGTTTTTCCTGATTTTTTCTAAAAACTCCCCATCCGCCTCTCCCCGTCGCGCCGCCGCCTCACCGCCCCGTCCTCATTAGCTCATCAACTCAAGGGACAATGTCACCTTTCTGTCCTATTTTTAGGGTTCACGCCACGAGAGGGAATCGCCACGATGAACAATTTCTGTAAATCGGTCGAGGTTCGCTGGGCCGATATCGACGCAAACCAGCATATGCGCCACTCGGTCTATGCCGATCTTTGCACCCATGCGCGGATCGAATGGCTGGCGGAGAACGGATTCACCTTTGCTGACTTTGCAGCCCACGCGATCGGCCCAGTGCTGTTCAAGGAGCAGACCGAATATTTCCGCGAGGTGACCTTGGGTGAACGACTCGATATCGATGTCACGCTGGCGGCGATCAGCGCCGATGGGCGGCGCTGGTGTATCCGACAGCATCTATATAAGTCCGATCAGGTTCTGGCGGCGCGGCATGAGGTTCATGGGGCTTGGCTGGATCTCAAGCATCGCCGGCTGGCCTCACCGCCGCCGGAATTGCTGGCCGTGTTCGATGCGCTGCCGCGTACCGAGGATTTCCAGCGCAGCGACAGCCCGAACTCGGCAAGCGAGTAAGCCCCGGCCCGGACAGTCAGATTGTTAACCACGGCACTGTCCGGGCCAGCCATTCCTACAGGCTCGACTTCTCTTCCTGCTTTTTCGTCATAAGCAAAGAACCGACTTGGCCGGTTTTTGCGCTCGACTGACGCTAAACTGTTCCCCCTGTTCTGGCCGTGCCAGCCGGCATGGCTGTCTATATGCAGGGCTGGCCCCTCGCTATATGAGGCGATCCTGATATCGTCCTTCTTGTCAACCGGAGACGCTGGCCACAGCGCATTGATGCTCCGGTCATAGCATTCCAAGCGCCCATTTTCGTCAGTTTGTTTGCCCCAAAAGGTCAAAACCTTGCGCAGGACGGCAAAATTCGTCAAATTTTTGTCGCCTCCGTGAAAAATTTTTTTGTGCACATCAACAACACTGAACATTTGTACGTTGTTTTTAAACAATTGATCCAATTGCTTTTTCCCTGACGCATCAGAAAATGCCAATGTAGTTGACGTTGTGATTTAGTTACAAAGTTTCCGCGCAAACACAAATGACAATTGCATTCCAACACGAAATGCGTTCACTATATGTCAATCGCATAGCCCAGATGGCTGGCGAGCGCACCGCCTAAGGGGGGTTTCGGCAGCAGCCGAGAGCACCGGGGAGAACCCGGATGGGCGGTTTTCGAACCAGGTTTTTCAGGAGTGACTAGATATGACGGTTAAGACCGTTTTCTTGCGTCGTACCGTGACTGCTGCCGCTATCGTCGGCGCTTTGGCTTCGATGGGTCTGGCCCACGCCGACCAGGTTGCCAGCGGTACCACCAACCGCCTGATCGTGAAATACAAAGGCAACAGCTTTGCTGAAGCCGCTCAACCCCTGAGCGCTGCGCAAGCCGTCGTCGGCCGTATGGGCATGTCGCTCCAGGCCGTCCGCACCACCGCCACCGGCGCACAAGTAGTCGAACTCGACCGCCAGATCAGCGTGAATGAAGCAGCGCGTCTGGCCAGCGAACTGGCTGCCAGCGATGACAACGTCGAATATGCCGAACCGGACCGCATCATGCGTCCGATGTACGTTCCCAACGACAGCTATTTCAACCAGCAGTGGGATCTGACCGATCCGGTCTCCGGCATGAACCTGCCGGCCGCCTGGGATATCTCGACCGGTAGCGGCGTCAAGGTTGCCGTGCTCGATACCGGCTATCGTCCGCACGAAGACCTGGCCGCCAATCTGGTCGGTGGCTACGACTTCATCTCCGACACCTTCATGGGTAACGATGGCGGCGGTCGCGACAGCGACGCCAGCGATCCAGGCGACGCCGTCCGTGCCGGCGAATGCGGCAACGGCTATCCGCGTACCAATGAAAACAGCTCGTGGCACGGCACCCACGTTGCCGGCACCATCGCCGCCGTGACCAACAACGGCAAGGGCGTGGCTGGCGTGGCCTTCAATTCCAAGGTCGTGCCGGTCCGTGTGCTCGGCAAGTGCGGCGGTTACACCTCCGATATCGCCGACGGCATCATCTGGGCTGCTGGCGGCAGCATCTCCGGCGTGCCGACCAACACCAACCCGGCCCGCGTGATCAATATGTCGCTGGGCGGCGAAGGTGCTTGCGATCGCACCACCCAGAACGCCATCAATACCGCCCGCAGCCGTGGCGCTGTGGTCGTGGTGGCCGCCGGCAACGAGAACATGAACGCCTCCTACTCCAACCCGGCCAACTGCCAAGGTGTGATCACCGTGGCGGCAACCGGTCGTTCGGGTGGTCGTGCTTCCTACTCCAACTACGGCAACGTGGTCGATGTGGCTGCTCCTGGCGGCGATATGAGCACCGGTCAGGCCAACGGTATCCTGTCGACGCTCGACAGCGGCAAGGGCGCGCCGGTCGGCGACACCTACGCCTACTACCAAGGCACCTCGATGGCCACCCCGCACGTCGCTGGTGTGGTTGCCCTGATGCTGGCGAAGGACCCGTCGCTGACCCCGGATCAGGTCGAAGCACGTCTGAAGTCGACTTCGCGTCCGTTCCCGGCCAGCTGCTCGGGTTGCGGTAGCGGTATCGTCGATGCCTCGCGTGCCCTGGCCGGCCTGTCGCCCACCCCGACGCCTACCCCCACACCGACCCCGACGCCGACTCCCACGCCGACGCCGACCCCCAGCCCGAACAGCGAAGTCGAGCCGAACAACAGCTTCGCCACTGCCCAGAATGTCACCACCCGTGGCACCACCCTGGCAGCGACCATGGGCTCGGCCAGCGATATCGACCTGTTCAAGGTGACGCTGCCCCCGGGCGCGACCCTGAGCGCGATGATGGCCCCGAACGCCAACTCGGACTACGACCTGTATGTCTACAACAGCAACGGCGCTCTGATCGGTTCGAGCGAAAACAGCGTGGGTCGCCTCGACAGCGTCTCCGTGACCAACAACAGTGGCACCGCCTTCACCCGCTATGTCCGCGTGGTGTACTACTCGGGCGGCACCGGCGCCACCAACGGCAAGTACAGTCTGAAACTGAGCTGGTAAGTTTTCCCAGCATCACGTTTCTGGAACCCTGAGATTGATGGGCCGCTTGAAAAAGCGGCCCTTTTTTCATGTCAGCCTCTACGCGGTGTCCATCCGCCCCCAACAAGACCATATGCAGGTAACTTTTTTAAGCCTACTTACTGACACTTATCTTGCAGATGCTTTTCCTGAAATTTTCCTATCGCCTCCTCACCCCGACCACCCTACCAAGCCGCGCCAGGCGAAGAACACCGCCAGCCCGCCACCGATCGCCAGCAATAGTCTATCGCCGCGCCAGGCCAGCACTGCCGTGGCGATCGCGGCGATCAGATAGGCATTGCGCCAATCGAGCCGCCACCCGCCCGCCACGCCATCGGGCAGCAGCACCGCGGGCGCCACGATCGCGCTCAATACTGCCACCGGCACATAACGCAGCGCCCGCTTGACCAGCGGCGGAAACACCAGCCGCTCCCCCACCGCAAAAAAGCTGTAGCGGATCAAGAACGTCACCGCCGCCATGCCGGCGATAATCAAAGCCTCCTCACGACTCATGGTCCGTCCTTTTCTCCAGCAGCAGCCCCATCACCACCCCGGTCAGCGCAGCCAGCACCAGACCCAGACGATAGGGCAACGATTGCCCCGCCAGCGCCACCGCCGACGCACACAGCGCCGCAGCCAGCATCGGCCGGGTCTTCAATAGCGGCACCACGATGCCGACAAAGGTCGCCACCATGGCGAAATCGAGGCCCAGCTTATCCAGGCCCTCGACACTGCGCCCCAGCGCCACCCCGACCACGGTCCAGAGCTGCCAGTTCAGATACATCGCCAGTACCGAACCCAGGAAATACCAATGACTCGCCGCCACCCCGTTCTGGCGCAACTGCCTTTGCTGGACCACGGCAAAACTCTCGTCGGTCAGACCGAAGGCCAGCGGAATCCGCCAGCGCTGCGGCAGATGGGACACCTGCGGCAGCAGGGTCGCCGAATAGAGCGCATGGCGCAGATTGATCACCAGCGTGGTCATCACGATCACCGCCAAGCCGGCGTGCTCCTTGAATAGCGACAAGGCCACGAATTGGGCCGAACCCGCATACACCAGCAGCGACATTGCCAGCGCACCCCAGGCCGACAGGTCGGACGGCGCCGCCAAGGTGCCAAAGATCACCCCGAAAGGCGCAGCACCAATCAGCATCGGCAGAGAATCGCGCGCGCCGCGCCAGAGTTCCAGTCGGCGCGGGGCGGCGGGAGAATCGGACATAGCGGACTCCTGAGCAGAGAGACGGCGGAAGGAAAGGCAGTGAGAGGATAAAGCAAGGGAGAGGAAGTTTTACTTTTAATATCCTTTACTTGAAACAGAGGTTGTTATTGATATAAGCATCGGCAGCGCTGTGATGTCCATTTGATGGATATATCTATCTGCCAATTGTGGAGTTGTGTTGACAGTGGAAAATCGAGAGCTGCCTGAGCAGGCAATATTCAGCCTTCTTGTTTTTCCCCTTCGTAACTATTGGTGTTTAGTTTATCCACCACTTGCTTCGTTGGAAGACTCGGTCTCATCATCATCAACCCCCTTGACCCGTCGCAGCATCGCCTCCTTCCAGCCAGGCGGCACACGGCTGCGCCGCTGTTGGGTAGCGGGGGTCGTCTGGGGGGAATGGACGTAATCCCCTTCCATTCCGCGCATCTCGCGCACGAAACGGCTCAGTCGCGGACCATTGCCGGTTTCGCCGCGCCGCGAAATCGCCGCGTCGGCCGGCCCGAACAGCCACAGCCGTTTGCGCGCCCGGGTGCAGCCGACATAGAACAGCCGCCGCTCGACCTCGAAATCGTCGGCGGCAAACGCCGCACTATGACGTGGCAGACGGGGAAACCGCCCCTCGACCAGGCCGCAGATCGCCACATTGTCCCATTCATGGCCCTTGGCATTGGCGCAGGTCGATAGCGTCACCCGCACCCGTTCGCCGACCTGCCAGCGGTTGGCGTGACCCATCTGCTCGAAGGCTTGCAGTGCCTGTTTGACGGTCCAGTCATGATGACGGGCCAGGGCAATAAAGCGGGCGATGGTGGCGCGCCGGGTGGCCAGCAGCGAGCGGCTGAGGATCGAATCCTCGAGCACCCGCTCCAGCGCAGTCGCCTCGATCAGCCGCACCAGCGCTTCGGCTGCCGGCATCTGGTCGGGAATGGCGCAGATTTCCACCCAGGCATCGAGCACGCTGTGGCGCAGCGCCTTACGCCCTTCCCGGTCGGCGTTCGATGGCAGCGAATCGAGAAACGCCGCCATCGCCACATTGGCGAGCAGGTTCTGGCACGACGCGACATCATCCCCGCCACCGCCCCGTGGTCGCGATTCGGCGAGCCGTTGCAGCTCCTTCATCGCCTCGTCAAAGGCCGGGCCGTGGAATTCGGGGAAAAACAGCCGTGCCAGACCACCGATCAACAGATGCCGCCGGCCGGGTTTGATCAGCCCCATCCGTTCGCCACCCATGGCCAGCAGCGCGATCAGACCGAGGATCTCTTCGCGCTGGATCAGCATCTGGGCGTTCTGCACCCGATAGGGAATATTCTTGCGGATCAGTGCCTCTTCGATTTCCAGCGCGTCGTGCAGATCGTGCACCAGAATGGCGCAGCGGGTATCGAAGTCATCGTGGTTCAGCCACTGCTGCACCCGCTCGGTCACATCGTCGGCCTCGTCGCTGGAGGCGCGAAAGCGGACTTCGGTATTGAACAGGCCAGCCGATTGCAGCGGGAAACGGGCCGGATTGCCAAACAGCGCCTGCATCTGCCGCGCCACCTTGTCGCCGCACCGGTAGGACAGCGGCAGATCGACCTGCCGCACGCCCGGGAACAGCTCGGAAAAGCGCGAATTCATCACCTGCGAGCTGGCGCCCTGATCGCGATAGATGCACTGGCGCTCGTCGCCCACCGCCACCACCACGGTGCGTGGATGGCTGATGGCATGCAGCAGATTGAGATGGTTGATATTCAGGTCATAGGCTTCGTCGATCAGGATATGGTCGTAGCGATTGGCAAACAGCCGTCTGGCTTCGGGCTCGCGCGCCACCACGCTGGCGGGCAGCTCGATCACGTCCTGATGCAGATAGAAGCCGCGTTGCAGCCGCAGTTTCTCGAACTGATGGAAGATTTCCAGCAAGGCCGGCTCGATATCGCAGCGCTCGGCCTGGTCGAGGAAATGCTCGTCATCCTCGACCAGCGCCTGCAAGGACTGGCTGCCTTTGAGCTGGGCAAAGCGGCGGATCAGTTCTTCATGGCTAGCCGGGGTGGCCATCGGATAGTGGAAATCGGGCCGCCGCTCGGCTGCAAGATGGATCGCTTCGCGCATGGTATCGACCACCAGCGCTTCGCTCGAATCCCAGCAGATCCGCAGCCGCTCGGGGCCAAAGCCGGCCTGGACCAGCGTATGGGCCAGCCGGCCGGCGAACGCGGCAAAGGTCTGCGGTTGTGGCAGTTCGATCCGGTAAGCCTTGGCCAGCGCTTCCAGATACTGGCCAATGGCGCGGCGGCCAGCCTGGCTATAGGTCAGCACCACGATCTTGTGTGGTGCAATGCCTTCGCGGACCCGACGCAGCGCCGCGTGGGCCAGAAAGGTCGATTTGCCGGTACCGGCGCCGGCGCGCACCAGCAACGAGCCCTTTTCGGCCAGCAATTGCTGGGTGTTTTCGGGGAATTCCTGGGGGTCGATAATCATGGCGCGCACCTCACGGGCTGGCCGCCTGGCTGGGCAGCCGGGAAAGCAGAATCGTCAGTAAAATTATCAGCCCGATCCGTGCCAGACACGGGACTATTCTTAAGAAAAAATAAATATATACAACTTGACGATTCGCTTGGCAGACCGGGCAGCCAACCATAGCCGCCGCCAGCCCACCGCCGCGACGTATCGATACCTTGCAAACATGCCATAAATAGGGGCGATCACCGCACTTCTAAAGAGGCAATACGCCAGTTCCACTGCGCGAGGTAAAGCAAAACCGCTTTCCACTTCGACTCCGTTCCCCTGCTGCGACGCCAAACGGCCTTGGAATGAGAGATCCGAGGCCGACGGCTTGCCAAGCGAAACGGTCGGGACAGGCTGAAGCAAGGCTGGACAGCAAGGGTTTTCCGCCGCAACAGGCGTCAATGCCGAATGCACATTCGTGCAGATTTTCCGCCTGTCGGGCCTGGGATACCGCTTACCGACCAGCACAACGTCATGCATTGTCAGCCCATCATGCTTTGCAGATAATGACGCCCGCTTGAGTCAGCCTCGTCCCTGTCAAAAAAAGCGACGGCTGGCACCGGGCCACAACAAGGGGTCTGGCATAATCGCGCTTTTTCTGCGGGTAGACCATGCCAGACCTAGCCAGCCACCGATGGGGCCATCCGGCCAGCCGGGCGCCGCGTCGCTTGCAACCCTGGCTGACCGAGCGCGGCTCACTGACGGCGCGGCTGCGGGCGCATTTCCCGGCCGTGCGAGTCAGGCTGCTGCGGCAAGGACCGGGGCAGCCGCTACGCGACGAACTGGCGCCGCTTGGCCAGCCGCGGCCCTGCCGTTCCGTGGTACGCGAGATTCTGCTGTTGAGTGGCGACACCCCGCTGGTGTTCGCCCACTCGGTGATGACCTATCAGTCTTTGCGTTATGGCTTCGGTCTGTTGCGGCACCAGGGGGTAAAACCGCTTGGTGCCACCTTGTTCGCCAATCCGCGGGTGCAGCGCAGTCCGCTGGCCTGGCGGCGGCTCGATCGGCGCCACCCCTTGTGGCGGGCGGCCGCTGCCGCCGTGGCCGGCTTGCCGCCGCAGCTCTGGGCGCGCCGCTCGCGCTTCACCCTGGGCCATGCCGAGCTGTTGATCACCGAGGTGTTCCTGCCGGCCATCCTGAAGGAGTAGAAAAATATGAACTGGGCCAGGATCAAGGACCGGATCGACCAATACGAAAAGCTGATGCGGCTCGACAAGCCGATCGGCATCCTGCTGCTGCTGTGGCCGACCCTCTGGGGACTATGGATTGCCAACAGCGGCCTTCCCTCCAACTATCTGCTGCTCTGGATCTTTATCCTTGGCACCGTGCTGATGCGCTCGGCCGGCTGCGTGATCAATGACTATGCCGACCGCGATATCGACCGCCATGTCGAACGCACCCGCGATCGCCCGCTGACGGCGGGCCGGATCAGCACCACCGAGGCGCTGGTGCTGGCCGGCACCCTGGCCATCGCGGCCTTCTGCCTGCTGCTGCCGCTCAACCGGCTGACCATGTATCTGAGCGTGCCGGCCGTCCTGCTGGCGGCGAGCTACCCGTTCACCAAGCGCTTCTTTGCCCTGCCGCAAGCCTATCTGGGCATCGCCTTCGGCTTTGGCATCCCGATGGCGTTCGCCGCCAGCCTCAACGAGGTGCCGTGGTTCGCCTGGTGGCTGCTTGGGGCCAATCTGCTGTGGACCGTGGCCTACGACACCGAATACGCCATGGTCGACAAACCCGACGACCTCAAAATCGGCATCAAGACCTCGGCCATCACCTTCGGCCGCTTCGATGTCGCGGCGGTGATGATCTGCCAGATGCTGTTCCTGCTGAATATGGCCGGCATCGGTTTCTACCTCAATATGGGCGTCTTCTATTACCTCGGCCTGTTCATTGCCGGCGTGCTGGCGCTGCTGCAATACCGGATGATCCGCGACCGTGACCGCAACCGCTGTTTCCGGGCCTTTCTCGACAATAACTGGATAGGCGGCGTGATCTTCCTGGGAATTGCCGCCAACTACTGGCTCCAGCACAACCGCTACTTCTAAACGAAAAGGCCGGCTCCCACGGGAGTCGGCCTTTTCTACATATCGGCGTCCTATTTTAATTTTAAATTGTAGGGCGCTCACTTTCTAGCACATCAATTTCCTGAAATTTTCCAAATAGGCTACAGCACCTGCTCGACCATCAATTGCAGGCTGCGCACGCCCTGGTATTCATTGACGCTCAGCTGATAGACCGCATCGATACGCTCGGCCAGCGGCTCGGGATGCTGGAAACGCATCGCCTCGAACTGCGTCCCACGTTCACTCTCCAGCCGCAGCTTGAGGTGGCGCTCACCGACCACGCGCTGGCTGACCACGCGGAAATGCCCGACGAAACGCGGCGGCGGAAAGCCCTGGCCCCAGACGCGCGAATCGAGCCGTTCAGCAAGCTCCAGCGTCATCTCGGCCCCGCGCAGTTCGCCATCGACTTCAACGGTGCGGGTCAGCTCGGCAGGAGACAGCAGTTCGCGGCACACCGCCTCAAATGCATCGCGAAAGCGTTCTACCTGATCGCCGGTGAGCGTGAGGCCCGCCGCAGCCGCATGACCGCCGAAGCGGTCGATCAGCCCGCTCTCGCGCTTGGCCACCAGATCGAGCGCATCACGCAGATGCAGACCAGGAATCGAGCGGCCCGAACCCTTGATCTCGCCTTCCATCCCGCGCGCAAACACCACGGTAGGGCGATGGTGGCGGTCCTTGAGCCGGCTGGCGACCAGACCGACCACGCCCTGGTGGAAGTCGTCGTCGAACACGGTGAGGCTGTAGCGGTCGTCCACCACCACGGCGTCGAGCCGATGCTGGGCGATATCCTGCATCTCGGCCTCGATCACCCGCCGCTCGCGGTTGAGTCGGTCGAGTTCGCGTGCCATATCGAGCGCGGCACCCGGGTCGCTGGCGGTCAGACAGGCAATGCCCAGCGACATATCGTCGAGCCGGCCCGCGGCGTTGAGACGCGGGCCCAGCATAAAGCCCAGATCAAACGCCGACGCCCGATGGACCGCCCGGCCGGCCGCCTGAAACAGCGCCAGGACGCCCGGCTGGGCACGGCCGGCGCGCATCCGGCGCAAGCCCTGTTCGACCAGAATCCGGTTATTGACATCGAGCCTGACCACATCGGCCACCGTGCCCAGCGCCACCAGATCGAGCAGATCGGCCAGATTGGGCTCGGGACGCTCGGCAAAGGCGCCGCGCTGGCGCAGCTCGGCCCGCAGCGCCATCAGCACATAGAACATCACCCCGCAACCGGCCAGGCTTTTGCTGGCAAAGTCGCAACCGGGCTGGTTGGGGTTGACGATCAGCGCTTCGGGCAACTCCTCGCCGGCCAGATGGTGATCGGTGACCAGCACATCGATCCCCAGGGCACGCGCCCGGGCCACGCCCGCCACGCTGGCCACGCCGTTATCGACCGTGACGATCAGCTCGGGCCGCTGCTGGGCGGCCAGATCGACGATTTCAGGCGTCAGGCCATAGCCGTATTCAAAGCGGTTGGGCACCAGAAAATCGACCGTTGCGCCCAACAGCCCGAGACCACGCAGGCCCACGGCACAAGCGGTGGCGCCGTCGGCGTCATAGTCGGCCACGATCAGCACCCGCTCGCGCCGCTCGACGGCATCGGCCAGCCGGGCAGCGGCGGCGGCGATATTGCGCAGGCCCTGGTAGGGCAACAGGCGTTTCAGATCGATTTCCAGTTCGGCCGGGTCCGTCACACCGCGCGCGGCAAATACGCGCGCCTCGATCGGATGCAGGCCGGCGTCGAGCAAGGCTCGCTCGGCGTCGTGGGGAACGACACGGGTCAGTAATTGCATGAAATATCCAGGGAAGCGTTCAGGCCAGGGCCAGACGGCGCACAGGTGCGGCACCGCGCCAGAATTTCCAGCGCGTCGCCGGCTTCAATTCGGCAGTGAGATTTCCCCCACTGTCGGGAAAGACCAGACGCAAATGGGGAATTGCACCGCTTTTCCAGGCAGCCAACAGGGTTTGCAGCCAAACGTGGTCAAGCGCCTGCAAGGCTTCGCGCCAGGCCATCAGGTCGCCCAGTCGGCCAGGCCCGCTCAGTGCATCGAGCCAGAGCAGCGTGTCGGACCCGCTGACCTCGCCATCGAGCGTGGGCGGCAGCGGCCGCTGCGGCACATCGGCCGCCACGGCCAGCGCGGCCAAGGTGGCATCGTCACCGCAGACCCGAGCAAACGGCCGCCGCAGATCGGCCGGCGCCGGACCCTCGCCCCACAGCCACAGCGAATTGACGGCCGGTTTGCCGGCCAGCTCGCGCGCATCGTTGACCGAATGGGTATAGAGCAGCATCTGCATTTCATTGATGAGCGCGTGCCAGCGCAGGGCGGCTTCGCCACGTGGCAGATGCGGATGGATATCGCTGCCCAGCACCTCGACCGGAGCCGTGGTGGTGAGACCGGGGTCCTGGTCGAGCCGCAGATACCAACGATCGGGATGGGGGGCGTAGAAATGCAGGCCGTCGGCACCGAACAGCCGGTTGAGCGCGCCGGTCAGGGCTTCGGCCTCGGATGGGTCGATGCCAAGGCCGCCATGGCCCAGCAGCAGCACGGCATCGCGGTCGGCGCGCAGATGAACCGGATCGGCCCTGAGCCAGAAGCCTGGCGGTGCATCGGGCCAGTCGAGGCGCAGGCCCAGTTGTGCCGCGCCCACCGCTTCTGCGCCAAACCAGCCGCGCAGCAGCGCCTCGGGGCTTGAGCCGGCCGTCTCGGCCAGATCGGCCCGCCCCAGCAGCGCCCGTAAACCGGGCAGATCAAGGTCGAGTGTCGGATCGACGCCTTGGGCGGCCGAAAAACGGGCGGCCGGGATCACTACCGTCAAACTCATTGCACCTCTCCGCGATCACTGGCAACGGTATCGACAGGCGGCGGTGCCAGCGTCAGCAGCTCGCAGCGGTAGACGACGCAGTCGACGCAGATTTCCTGTTGCGACAATACCCGGAACGACAGGTCGCCATCGCGGGTCGCCGGCGCGGCGTAGAGCTGGCCCACTTGCAGTTCCGGCTTGGCGGTCAGTAGCAGATGTTGCTGGGCCGTGCCATTGTCGGGGCGCAGATAGAGGGCAAGCAGATTGTCGTAGGACTGGACCTGACTGACCATTTCCCACTGCGACACCTTGGCCTTGACGGTCAGCCGCACCGATTCGGGGTCGCGTGACCACATCTGCACGCCGGCAAACACCTCGCCCTGGCCGCGCACGAGCACACGACGGAGCACACCGATGCGCCAGTTATTGTCCTTATCGGTCTTGATGCCGACCACCAGCCCGATCTTGGCCCAGCCCTTATGGCGGCTGAGCTTGAGACCAAGGCCCGTTGCGCTCACGTCCTCGACCTCGCAACGCTCGACCGTCTGGGTCTTGGGCGGTGCCAGCGCCGCCGACACCAGGCGGCGCAGCGCGGCGAATTCATAGGCCACCGACAGCGTGCCCGAAATGGCGCGCCGCTCGGCCAGCCGCTTGGCTTCGCGGCCGCTCCAGCGGTTCTTGAGGTGTTTGATGACGGTCAGCGTCTCGGCCACTTGCAGTTCGCCGGCCGGGTCGAGTTTCTGCGGCAGCTTGTGTTGGGTGCTGATCAGGTTTTCCAGGGCGATCAATTCGAGCAGGGTCTTTTCCAGACCGTAGTAAAGACCACGGCCCTGTAGCTTGGTCGGCACCTGGGTCAGCATGGTGGGCGGATTATCGTCATCGCTGACCTGGCCAAACGGGGTGGAATCGGAATGTTGCTGGCTGACATGGATAAAGCTCGCCAGCGTATCGGCGATGCGATCGGCAATCAGCAGCTGGCGGCCTTGCAGATCGGGCGACAGGGTACGCGACAGCAGCACCAGATGGGCCAGTTGCTTTTGCAGCCGGCCGCTTTCGCCTTCAGGCCGGGCCAGTCGGGCGGCCAGGGTGCCGCCCAGGCCCAGGGCGAATTCGACCAGGGGACGGATCTCATGCCAGGGCAGACGGTCCATCCGGGGTTCGCGCACAAAGCGCACCACATGCTCGCGGCCGATCCAGTAGAGCCAGCTCGACACGCTGGCCTGGACCAGGCCGATATACTGCGGCTTCTTGGCCAGCATCTCGACTTCACGTTTGAGCGCTTCGGTATAAGTGCGCAGGATGGTGTCACAGTAGGGGACGGTGGTCTGGAGCAGCAGGGTCGAACGGGCATGGTTGGCATGGGCATCGACCATGCCGTTGATGGCGCTCTCGGCCACCGTGCGCAGATCGGGGTCGATGCGGCGCAGGATTTGCAGGCCGTCCTTGCGCGCGGCAAAGCGCGGCGCCTCTTGCGCCAACCAGTCGCTGATCGACTGCATGGCCTGCACCGGCGCCAGCGGCAAGGCGCTGGCAACGATCGCCACCGCTTGATCTTCGCGGGACTCGCGCCCGAACAGGCGCATCAGTTTTTCGATCATCTAGGTTGCCCCCGTTTATGAAACGGACTTCAAGTGGATGCCGCATCAAGCGGATTCTACCCGAAGCAGCCGCCCCGGTTTGGCGCGGCGCCCCGCTTGTGGCACACTGCGGCTCTTTTTTCGACATCTAGCGCCGTGGCTTCGTTCGAATGGCTGATCGGTCTGCGCTATACGCGGGCCAAGCGCCGAAACGGCTTTATCTCCTTTATCTCCCTGGTCTCGGTCCTGGGCATCGCGCTTGGAGTGGCGACGTTGATCATCGTGCTGTCGGTGATGAACGGCTTCCAGCGCGATATTCGCAACCGTACCTTCGAGGTGACTTCCCATTTGCAGATCACCGGTTACGACGGCCGGCTCAACGACTGGCGCAGCGTGGCGCAAAGCCTCAACGGCCAGCCCGGCCTGCTCGCCAGCGCGCCCTTCGTCGAAGGCCAGAGCCTGCTCTACTACGACGGGGCCTCCCAGGGCACCATCGTGCGCGGCATCGAACCCGAGCTGGAAAACCGGGTAACGGGCTTTGCCGCCCGCATGGCGGCCGGCCGGCTCGAAGCCTTGAAACCCGATGGCTTCGGTATCGTACTCGGCTCGGTACTGGCCCGCAGCCTGGGGGTTTCCGTCGGTGACAAGCTAACTGTCTATACCACCCAAGGCAATGTCACCCCGGCCGGTGTGGTGCCGCGTCTGCGCCGCTTCACCGTCGTCGGCATTGTCAGCATGGATATCCATCTGTACGACGCCACCCTCGCCCTGATCCATCTTTCCGATGCCCAGAAATTATTCCGCATGGGCGAGCAGGTATCGGGCCTACGCTACAAGCTGAGCGACCCGATGGGCGCGCCGGCGCTGCGCCTGGCGCTGGAGCGCCAGATTGACCAATCGCTGCTGGTGCGTGACTGGACGCTGGAAAACGTCGATTACTTCCGCGCCGTCCAGATGGAAAAGCGCATGTTGACGCTGATCCTGACCCTGATCGTGGCAGTGGCCGCGTTTAACCTGGTCTCCACGCTGGTGATGGCAGTCACCGACAAGCAGGCGGATATCGCCATCCTGCGCACACTCGGTGCCTCGCCTGGCAGCATCATGCGGATCTTCATGATCCAGGGGGCCAGCTCCGGTATTTTCGGTACGCTGTGCGGCGTACTGTTCGGGGTATTGGTGGCCTATAACGTGGGCGATATCGTGGCATTTCTGGAACGGCTCTTCGGGGTGCAGTTCCTGTCGGCCTCGGTCTATATGATCACCAAGCTGCCATCCGAGATTCAAAGCGAAGATGTGGTGACGATTGCCATCGTGTCGCTGCTGCTGTCCTTTATCGCCACGCTCTACCCGAGCTGGCGCGCATCCCGGGTCAACCCGGCCGAGGCGCTGCGCTATGAATGACGCCACCAAGCTCTATATCAACGCTCCCGGCATCGATCTGCCCGACGCGGGTTTGACGCCTGCATCCGCGGCGCCTGCCGCCGAGACGATTCTCGAAGCGCACGGTCTGACCAAGCGCTACGAAGATGGCGCCCTCAAGGTCAGCGTGCTCGAAGCGATCGATCTGACGGTCAGCGCCGGCCAGCGTCTGGCCATCGTCGGTGCCTCGGGCTCGGGGAAAAGCACCCTGCTTCACCTGCTGGGCGCGCTCGACCGGCCCAGTGCCGGGACGCTACGGATCACCGGCACCGACCCGTTTTCCCTGGGTGAAGCGGCGCGCAGCGCCTTGCGCAACCGCTCCCTGGGCTTTGTCTACCAATTCCACCATCTGCTGGCCGAATTCAGTGCACTGGAAAATGTCGCCATGCCGCTGCTGATCCGCCGCCTGCCGCGCCGCGAGGCCGAGTCGCGCGCAGCGGCGATGCTCGAGCAGGTGGGGCTGGCTCATCGCATCCAACATAAGCCCGGCGAACTGTCGGGCGGCGAGCGCCAGCGGGTGGCGATTGCGCGTGGTCTGGTGACGGAGCCCAAATGCCTGCTGGCCGACGAGCCCACCGGCAATCTCGACCGCCGCACCGCCGACGTCGTGTTCGACCTGATGCTGCGCCTGAACGAGCGGCTCGGCACAGCACTGGTGATCGTCACCCACGACCCCGAGCTGGCCGCCCGTGCCGGCACCCTGCTGACCATCGCCGATGGTCGGCTCCAGACCTTTGTGCCCAGCCATGACGCATAAGCTGATCCTGCAAGCTCCCGATATTGCCACCGGCGACCTGAAGCAACTGGCCCGCCTCAGCCATGCCCGTGCCATCGAGGCGGTGCAGGTGGCGGGGCTTGGCCATCAGGCGTTCCGGCTGGTCGATGCCGATCCGGCCAGCCACGAGGCCGTGGCGGCGCATTGCGCAGCGCAGGCCATCGACTACGCCTTTATGCCGGCTGACACTCAACTGGCCGACGTCGGGCTGGTGGTGATGGATATGGATTCGACCCTGATCAATATCGAGTGCATCGACGAGATTGCCGACGGTCTGGGGTTGAAGCCGCAGGTCGCCGCGATCACCGAGCGTTCGATGCGCGGCGAGATCGACTTCCGGCAGAGTCTCACTGAACGGGTGGCGCTGCTGGCGGGGCTGGAAGAAGCTGTGCTGGAGCGGGTCTATACGGAAAAGCTGCGCCTGAACCCGGGTGCCGAATTGATGCTGCGGACACTGCACGCAGCCGGCGCCCAGAGCCTGTTGATCTCAGGCGGCTTCACCTTCTTTACCGAACGCCTGCGCCAGCGGCTGGGCCTGAGCCGCGCGGTTGCCAATGTGCTGGAAACGTCGGCAGGCAAGTTGACGGGCCGGCTGGTCGGCCCGATGGTCGACGCCGAAACCAAGGCCGTCGAACTCGAATCCACCCGCCGCCACCTCGGCCTTGGACCCGGACGGGTCGTCGCCCTCGGTGACGGCGCCAATGATCTGCGGATGCTGGCAGCCGCCGATTACGGCATCGCCTACCACGCCAAACCTGTGGTCCAGGCCCAGGCTGCTTACGCCTTCAACCATATCGGGCTTGATGGTGTGCTGGCTTTGTTTGCCTAAAGCCAGTATGGCTGCAAGTTTTTATTTTTAAGTAGATAGCGCTTGCAGCCTAGCAAACTCTTTTTCCTGTTATTTTATTTTCGAGTATCTGCCGTATAAGGTCATGTCCAGACAGACCGATCTGGTTGTTCACGGAGAACCGCAGCAGGATCGGATACGTTTGCTCAAAAGAAAAGGACCGATTTTCCTCGGTCCTTTTTCCTTCCACTCAAGCCTCCACCACCCCTATCCGCGTCACCACCCGATGCCATTGGCCGGCTTGCAGACGAAGACCATCAGCAAGCGCGGCGCCGGTTTCGACGCATAGCATGCCCGACCAGTCAGCCATATCTGCCATCGCCGCCGCGCCCTGCTCGCCTGGGGTCCAGACGATGGCGCTGGGGCAGTTTTCCGCTTCGATCCGTAGCGCCGGCCACGGCGCGCGTTGCAGCACATACCTGCCTGAAGCGTCGGTGAATACGCTGTCGCACTGCTTGCCGGGCTGGAATATTCCGCACTGCGCCGTGGGCGCCCCATTGCTGAGCTTGTCGTGCCGGATACTGCCGGACAGGCCATCGACCGTTGCCGTTCTAACATCGGGTAGTGCCAGATAGCTGTGGAAAGCAAACGAGACCGGCTCGTCGATATCGTTCGGGACACGCATGGCCAGTGACAGTTTGATGCTCAGCCCCAGTCGCATGGTCAGCACCAGTTCGAAATCATGTGGCCAGAGTGCGCGCTGTTCGGGGTCGCTATCGAGTCGCCAGCGCAGCGTGCAGCCTTCCGGATCGTGGCTGGCGGCTTCGAGCCGCCAATTGCGCTGTCGCACCAGGCCATGCGCCGGCAAGCCCGGACGAGGGCCGAACCAGGGCCAGCAGAGCGGAATGCCGCCGCGCAAGGGCCGGCCCGCCTCGAAACGGGTGGCGGGCGACAGCCAGATCAGCGGCGGCTGGTCGGTCGCCTGCCAATCGAGCAGTTGTGCGCCCTGGCGGGACACCAGGCCACGACCGACGGGATGGTCGATCTCGATCAGATCGATTTCACCGCGCCTGACCCAGCGCATCACGGCAGATGGAAGTTCGGGCTGCTGCACATCGCCTCCTGTCTCGATGGGAACGAGAGCATTTCCATGTGAATCGGTATCGCCGCCAAGCCTGATAGCGCGCTGAGGTCCGGACCCACTGACGCCGAATTGGCTGGAAATGCGCTAGCGCCTGTTGCACGCTTTTTCTGGATATGCACCTAGAGGTGCCTCACGGTCAAGCCATCTCTATCACAGAATTATTTTATTTATTTCTCATTCCAGCCATACATCTAGCACATCAGACGCATAAATATTTAACTTGCCCCCCCTAAAGCAGGAGTCCGCCATTCAGCAACCCGACCACCACGCTCAACGGATGCATGGCCGCATCGATTCTCTACCCGCTCGCCAACTCAAGCGACGCTTGAGCGACCATTCGGCCTCCAACGGCACTGCATTATGGGTCGAGCAGCACCACTTCCGCATTGGCGGTGCTTTTCAGGAATTTGCTGAGAATCTTGTAATCGTCGAGTTCGAAAGTCCCGGACGGCCGCTGGTCCAGCAGCTCATGCAGTGCCGACTCATCGCTGACGGTGCCGAGATAATGCCAATGATCGACCAGATGCAGATCGGCCGCCTCGCCTGAACTGGCCCGTTCGCGGATCGCGATGAGGCCCGGGTAAGGCCAGTTGCTCAGGCGGAACTTGGCCAGCATCGCCCCCACCCGTGCCTGATGAACCGTTGCGGCTTCCTTGCCGACGCAGGCACCACGGCATTTGCCTACCTGATAGGCAAAACATGGCCCGTTGCCGCGCCGCGACGGTTTTTCCAGCCCCAGCATGATCGGGCACAGCTTATTGACCTCGGCGAGCTTGCGCAGCGAATTGGTGGCTTCGCGCTGACTGGTATAGAGGCCATGCAACCCAGCCGTGCGGCCGAAATCGATATCGCGCGCAAATACCAGTTCGGGCTTGGCGTCGCCCTCGGCATTGGGCTCGAAACGCCAGGCACACAGGTCCTGCTGGCGGCGCAACTGATGGTTATGGGCCGGTTGCAGCGACTTGACCAACTTCGCCTCGGTCAGCAGCGCGCCCAACTCGCCGGCGGTTTCGACCCAATCGATACGGGTGACTTGCTGGGCCATCCGCATTTCCTTGTCGGCGCGATGATCGGCCGCGAAATGCGCCAGTACCCGCTTGCGCAGATGATTGCTCTTGCCCACATAGAGCGGCACATCGTTCTGACCATAGAACAGATAGACGCCATGACCATCGGGCAGATCGTCGATCACCTCGGGGTCGAGTCCTGGCGGCAAGGTAGGCTGGCGGCTCAGTTCTTCGAGGACGGCGTTGAGCGCATCGTCGCCCAGCCGCTCACGCAACTGCGCCATGAAGCGCTCGATCAGGCGGGCGTCGGTCAGCGCGCGGTGGCGGTCGCCGGCCGCTTCGAGCTGGTGGCGGGCCACCACGGCGTCGAGATTGTGTTTGTACTCTTCGGGGAACAGGCGTCGCGACAGCTTGACCGTGCAGATCACCCGGGCCCGGAAAGGCAGGCCGACCCGCTTGAACTCGTTTTTCAGAAAACCGTAATCGAAACGGGCGTTATGGGCCACGAACACCCGACCGGCCAGTCGCTCGTGCACGGCCTCGGCAATCGAGGTAAAGCTCGGGGCATCGATCACCATCTCATCGCTGATGCCGGTCAGACGCGAGATAAAGGGCGGGATCGGCACCCCGGGGTTGACCAGGGTGCTCCATTCCTCGACCTGACCGTCACGCCATTCGACCACCCCGATTTCGGTGATGCGGTCCCGGCTGGCGTTGGCGCCGGTGGTTTCCAGATCGACAAAGACAAAAGGCTGGGAAAACAGTAAGGACATGGATAAAGGTATCGCCAATCAATCGAACAACAGGGTATAGAGCAAATCGACCGATGTGGTCTCGCCGGCGCTCAGCTTGATCGACCAGCGCCGCGACAGGGTATAGGCCAGCTTGACCGCATAACCGATGCCGCTCAGGCTTTGTTCGTAGCTGATATAGGCCCGGTCGGACAGACGCTTGCCCAGACTCACCACGCGACCCGACAGCGCCGTTTCGCGTTCGCCTTCCTTGGTATAGGCGTCGCTGCGGGTGATGCTGATATCGTCCAGCCCCAGTCGGTCGGCCAGCTGCTGGCGCATGCTGACCGAATCGCGGTCGGAGAACAGGGCTTCGGCCGCGGTCAACAGGACGCTGGCATCGGCCTTGTCGGGGTTGGGCCGGCCCAGCACCAGCCAGGACAGTTTTTCGTTGTCGGGCATCGGTTCTTCCGACACCAACCGCACCCGAGGCGCCAGCGCCGTACCTTCGACCTGCACCCCCACCACCACCGGCAGATTGGGCCGGATCGCCCGCACATCGAGCGCCGGGTTGTCGATCGGCCCGACAAAGGACACCACGCCCCGGTCGATCACCAGATTCTGGCCATAGGCTGCATAACGGCCATCGGAAACGGTCAGATTGCCGCTGGCGGCCAGCGTCTGGGTCGGACTGGCCCGCAAGCGCAACTGCCCACCCAGTCGGGCTTCGAGCCCCTGCCCACGGAACAGCAGCTTATCGCCCAGATCGATATCGAGCGCCAGCGTCATCGGCGGCGCCCGGCCGCTTGGCTTGGTTTCACGCGGCCGACCGATGATCACCACATCGTCGCCCAAGGCTGGCACATCGGCGCGCGGCAATTCGATATGGCCGCCATCGGCGCGCAACTGGCCGGTCAGGGTCAGTGCCTCGTCGGCAAAGGCCAGCTCGCCATTGCCGCTGACCGTCAGTCGCCGATCTGGCCGGGTCAGCACGCCGAAACGCTCGAAACGGACGCTTGCCTTGGCATCGGGTCGCCGGCCACCCAGGCTCAGCACGCCTGATGCACTGGCCGTGCCGTCGCCGCCGCGCAGGGTCAGTTGGTCAAGGCGTACCACATCACCTTCTAGCGTGGCGCGCAGCGTGCCGTCGTGCCAGTTGCCGCCCAGCTCGACCAATCGGGCGGCCATCTGATCGCCGCGCAGTTCGCCACGCCATTGCGGGTCGGAGCGGCGACCGCTGACGCTGACCGCCGCCTCGAAGCGGCCTTCGAGCGAAACGGTCGGTCCAAGCAGCGGTCCGGCCCAGGCCAGCGAAGGCATGCTGGCATTGAGCGCCCCTTCGACGGGCGCATCGGCACTCCAGTGCCAGCCGGCCTCACCCTGGCTAAGCCGGGTGGCGCCACGCAGATCGAGCGAACCAAACGACTGGCTGCGCAACTGCGCCTCCAGCGCTGCCCGGTCGCCGCTCAGATTGAGCACTGCCTCGGCCCGGCTCAGCTGCAAGGCAATCGAGCGGCTGCCGGCGCCATTGCCTGGGCTATTGAGCACCAGATCGCCCGATTGGCGCTGCAGGCGAATCTGACCGTTCAGGCTGTGGTCGAGCCGTACATCGACGGCGGCGGCGACCACCAGATCGGTGCGGAAATTCTGCGGTTCCGCAATAAAGCGGCGCATGAAGCGATCGACCGCCACGCCACGCCAGTCGCCGCGCAGCCGCAGCAGCTCGGGCCGCCATTCGGCTTCGGCCAGTTGCAGCTCGCTGCCCAGCACACTGGCCTGCAAGGATTCGATCCGGCCGCTCTGGCCGTTCTGCGCCAGTTGCAGCCGCACGGGCGCAGCGAGCCTGACCGGCCAGTCACCGCCGGCATCGAGCCGCTCGAGCGTGCCGCGCCAGACTTCGTCCACCAGACCGCCTGCCGCTGCCGTACGCAGCTCGAAGCGCTGGTTTTGCCAATTGCCCTCGGCGCTCAGTTCGGCACGATGGGCACCGCGCCGACCTTTGATCTGTAGATCGGCCCGGCCAAGCGTCAGATCGGCCAGTGCCACCCCACGCGCGCCCAGCGAGATATTCATCGGGCTATCGAGCGGCTGCTGCGGGCTGGCGTCGAGATCGGCCTTGAGTTCAGCCCGCTCGACCCTGACGCCGCCGGGCAACCGCAAGGCTTCGATCAGCGCCTCGCCACTCAGGCGCGGCTGCCGGAAGCTGCCGGCCAGCGTCAACTGCCCCTGGGCCTGACCGCCGAAATCCTTGCCCAGATCAGCGAGTGCCGGTAGCGCGAAATGGGCCAGCAGCCGGTCCTGAGCCTGACCGAAGGCGCCTTCGGCCTGCAAGGTATTGCGCCCTACATTCAGATCGAGCACGACATCAGACAGGCGCTGCGCCCGCCAACGTCCCTTGGCCTTGCCCCCCACCGGCTGACCGTTGAGCTGGCTTGGCCGCAATACCAGATCGACCAGGGCATCGAGCTGCCTGGCCCAACGCACTTCGCTGCGCAGCCGGGCATTGATGTCGCCTGACGGCAGACCCTTGACCTGCAACAGCGGGCCAAGACTGGCCGGGTCAACATGGTCAAGATCACCCTCGAATTCGACCCCGGCCTGCTCGCCCAGCGCCAGACTGCCGATCAGGCTCAATTTGGCCTGTTCGCGGCTCAGGATCAGCGACGGAAATTCAAACGAATTGGCAGCCCGCAGCCATTCTGCCCGGGTCAGCAACCGCCAGCCGGCCAGTTCCACATCGGCCTCGATCAGTGGTTGCTCCAATGGCCCGATCAGCGTCAGTCGGCCGTCTATTGGGAGTGCCGGACCGCCGAATGCCGCCGGGTCTATCCGGCTCAATTCAGCTTCCAGATCGACCCGTTGTGCCGACCCCTTCCCGTGCATCAGCAGACGGCCGCCCGCCAGATCGGCATCGAGCCGGTCGAGCAGCACGCCGCTCTGATCGAGCCGGAAATCGGCAGCGAGCGATTTGAGCGGCAGACGGCCGGCGCGGCTGTCGCCGGCCAGCCGGTTTTTCAGATCGAGCGTGCCTTTGACCATGCCGGCCGCCGGCAAGGCATAGAGCCGCAGATCGAGCGCACTGCGTGGCAGTCGGGCCCCCAGGGTCGCCAGATCGAAGCCGGTGCTGTCGATCCGGGCATAACTCAGCATGGTCTGGCTGGTTTCGGCAAATGGATGGATCAAGGCATCGAAATGTCCCGAGAACGGTCCGCCACTGCCCTGGCCGCGCAGCTCCAGCGAATCGAGCCGGCCGGCGACCACACTGTTTACCGTCCACTCCTCCGCCAACAGACGCACTTCCCCCCCCAAGGCCAGTCGATGCTGTCCATCGAGCATCAGCCGGCCTGCCACCCCAAACCAGGGCGTCGTGAGCTGATGCAATTCGAGCCGGTGGATATTGCCATCGCTATCGGCCCGGGCCCGGGCTGGACCCAGTACCGGCTTGCCGTCCACCAGCAGACTGTCGAGACGGGCGTCGCGCAGTTGGATGGCAATCGGCCAGGTCAGCCGTTGGGGCAATCGGGTCGGCTCGGTCGAGGGCTTGCTGGTGACGCTGAGCTGGCCCAGCGCCAACTGGTCGATCCACAGCTCACCGGCTGCCAGACGGCGCGGTTGCCAGCGCAGCACGGCCCGGTCGAGCGTGACCGTGCTGTCCTGGCTGCGCAGCACCAGCCCTTCGAGCCGCAGTTCGCCCCACAGGCTGCCATGGACCTGCTCGACCCGGAGGGAATCGGCGCTGAGCCAGCCGGCGAGCCGGAACAAGGCGCGGGTGCCGGTTTCGCTGGCCGTGGCGAGCAGCAGGCCCGCCAGCACGGAAATAAACAGCAAGCCCAGCAACAGGCCACCCCAGCCGGCGAGGAAGCGGCGGCGCCGTGGGGTCGGTGCCGGGGTCTGGACTTGGGCTTCGGCGCTCAAAATGTCGCTCCCAGCGAGAAGTGCCAGCGCCACTGGGTGCGACGCTCACCGGCTTCATTGCGACTGCCGCGGCCCTGAGCCACGTCAAAGGCCAGCGGGCCGACCGGGCTGATCCAGCGCACCCCGACCCCGACGCCGGTCTGGGCCTTGAAGGTCTCCCACCGGTCGGCGGCACCGCCCCGGTCGACAAACACGGCGGCACGCCAGCGCTCGACCACGGGATGTTGGTATTCCAGAGAAACGGTGCTCATCACCCGACCGGGCAAGACCCCGCCGCGGCCGTCTTCGATACCGAGCCGCTGGTAGTCGTAGCCGCGCACCGAACCGGCGCCGCCGGCGCGGAACAGCCAGTCGCTCGGCACATCGCTGGTCTTGTCGGCCAGCACCTGACCGATTTCGCCGCGCACAATGGCCCGGCCGCGTTCGCCCACGCCGAAGTACAACTGGGCGCGGCTATAGGCACGCATGAAGTTGGTGTCGGTCAACAGACCCTTGAGTGCTCCGCTGAGTTGCCACGACAGCACCGAGCCACGGCGCGGGTCAACCTCGTCGTCGAGCCGCTTGCGGGTCCAGCTCTGGCTCAGCACCAGGGCACGGCGCTTGAGCCAGTCTTCCTCCTGAAAGCGCGAGCGGTCGGTCACATAGGTCAGCGATTGCTCGACCGTAATGCCGTTGCGTTCGCGCGCCCGTTGCAGGGTCAGCCGGTTTTCGCTTTCTTCGAGTTCGGCGACGTCGGAATGGGTGTACTTGTAGTTGAGGCTGTAGCGGAATTCCTGTCCCACGGGCGGCCACTGGATACCGGCGCCGGCGGTCTGTTCGCGCTTTTCCACATCGATCAGCACCGAACCGAGCCAGCCGCGCTTGAACAGATTGTGATGACGGTAATCGAGCGAGCCGCGCTCGCCCTTGTCGCTGCCGTAACCGATACCGAAGCTGACCGCCTGACGCGGGGCCTCGGTCACATCGACCCGTACCGGCACCCGGTCGGGCCGGGCCGGGTCGATTTCGGCTTCGACCAGGACCGATGAGAAATACGGCAGATTGCGCAGTTCGCGCTGCAGATCGAGCAGCGCTTGTTGGGTATAGGGGTCACCCGGGCGGAAACGGGCAGCGCGCTCGACAATCGCGGCCGGATAGCGCGACAGGCCGCTGATGCGCAGCTCGCCCAAGGTAAAGCGCGGGCCGGAATCGTATTCGACCTCCAGTTCGGCCTGCTGCACGGCCGGGTCAACCTGGGCGCGGCTGTTGGCGATCCGAGCGGCCGGGAAGCGGTCGATCAACAACGCCTGCAAACCGCGTCGCTTGGCATTGTCCCAGCCTTGCTGGGTAAAGATCGCACCGGTGGGCAGGGGCCAGACCTCGATCACTTCGGCCAGTCGCGGCCGATAGTCGGGTTCGTCACGGATCGGTCCGTTAAGCCGCAAGGTCACATCGCCGATTTCGGTCAGCGGACCCGGTTCGACCTGATAGATGGCTTGCCAGCCATTCCCTTCGGGTCGCAGCTTGGCTTCGATCTTGGGCGAGAAATAGCCCTGGGTGGCCAGCAGCTCGGCGATTTCGCGTGGTGCGGCGGCATGCAGCCGGTCGAGCTGTTCGCGATCGACCATGCCGCTGTCACGCCAGCGCACGATATCGAGGTTTTCGGACAGAAGTTTGCGGATCGGTTCGGCCGCCTCGACATCGACGCGATATTCGATGCCGGCAGCCCAGACCGAGTTGGCAAACAGGCAGGACAGCAGGATGAGTTTGTAATTTTTTACCAGCATGCGCCGTTTGAGCAGAGAGCCGGCGCCGAGTTTACCAGATCGGCAGCCAAGGTCCGTGGACACGGCCCCGGCGGCAGCAGCCGCCGCCGAAGCGACTATGATGAAATCACTTACGAAACAAAACCTTGCCTTGTCAATCAAAGTTCGGATCAGGCCGTTTCCGTCGCACTAGAATAGACGACAGCCCCCCTTCTCCAGCGCCGTATCATGAACGTCTCAGCCTTAAACTCATCGTTTTCCCTCTACCCCAGCACGCCACGCGACGGTAGAACCAGCCGTGCCACGGAAGCTGAAGCGGAAACGAGCAAGTCCGGTGCCCAGGCGCAAGGCAGTCAGGAACTCAGCGAAGAAGAACGCCAACAGGTCGAGAAACTCAAGGCGCGCGATCAGGAAGTGCGCCAGCATGAAATGGCCCACCTGGCCGCCGCAGGTGGGCTGGCCCTATCCGGGGCCAGCTATGTCTATCAGCGTGGGCCGGATGGGGTCAATTACGCCATTGGCGGTGAAGTCAGCATCGACACTTCCCCAGGCGCCACGCCCGAAGAAACCCTCCGTCGCGCCGAACAGCTCCAGCGCGCCGCCCTCGCCCCGCACGACCCATCGGGCGCCGACCGTGCGATTGCCGCCCAGGCCCAGCAAATGGCCATCGAAGCCCGCGCCCAGCTGGCGCTGGAACGCGCCCAGACCCGCTCAGCCAGCGACCCTGACCATGTCGGCCGCGCCTATCGTCAGACTGGCGAGACGACGTCGAACACTCTGCACGTCTACGCCTGAGCGGGGAATCCGGACCGTCCGGAGTCAGCGGCACCTAAAAATTGAAATTTCAGGAAATTACAACGCAAGACATATTGGCGAGTTTTTACCAAAGGAAAAAAATCTGCCTACGCCACCCAATTTCACTCAACCTTCCCGGTTACGCATAAAGTCGGCGGTTCGCCAGAACGCCTGCTCCAGATGGTCGCGCATATCCTGGTTAAGCTGGATTTCCCCGGAAACTTCGAGTTCATCCATGGCCTTGTACATACAGTACAGCCATTCATCGCGCGCCCGCTCGTCGATGGCAAACGGCAGATGGCGGGCCCGCAGCTTGGGATGGCCGAAGCGCTCGACAAATAGTTGCGGTCCACCCAACCAGCCCGACAGAAACATGAACAGCCGCTCACGTGGCTCGCTCAGATCCTCCCGGTGCAGGGCACGCACCCCGGCGGCGACCGGGTCGCTGTCCATGATCTGATAGAAGCATTCGACCAGACGGCGCACGGCCGTCTCGCCGCCCAGCAGTTGATAAGGGGTGGTGGTTTGCACGAAATCGTTCATGGGGAAACAGCAGCGACGGACGTCGCGAATTGTCTAGACTGAAAACCAGCGAGTGCTATCATGCAGTATTGGCCGCCAAGGCTAGGCAAAGTACCGGCCCAGTTGGCGCTCGTGTCTGGACGTTTTCGTCGGGGACTACCGTCATGCAAAACCTGAATTTCGCCACCCGGATCAGCTTGGGTTTCGGCCTGCTGCTACTGCTGATGATCGGCCTGTGCAGTGTGGGTTACTGGGGGGTCAGCAGCCAGGCAGCCACGGTCGATCGACTGATCGCCACCGATATTGCGCTCAACCTCGATATCAACGGCGTCCGCCACCTGGCCGGCAATCTGCGCCGCTATGAAAAGGACAGCATCCTCAACAATGGCAATACCGCCAAACTCGAGGAATATCTGAAGAAATGGAAGGAAAGCCACGTCCAGGCAGTCGCCTATCTCGACAGCGCCCATCAGCTCGATATTCCGCCGCAGACCCGCAGCGCCATCGCCACCTTGCAGCAGCAGATGCAGCGCTATGGCGAGGGCTATCAGGCCTTCCATACCGAACTCGCTGCCGGCAAATTCCCCGATATCGCTGCGGCCTACCAGGGCAGTGATGCTTTCCGCAACCATATCCGAGCCATGGAAGGCAGCCTGACTGAACTGCACAAGCAGACCGAAGCCGCCGCCAAACAGGCCCGCGCCCAGGTAGCCCAGGTACGGGCCGCCACCATAGAACGGCTGCTATGGCTCGCGGGACTGGCGCTATTGATCGGCATTGTGATCGCCTGGCAGGTGGCCGTCTCGATCCGCCGTCCACTGACCGAAGCCCAGAAAGCCGCCGAACGGATCGCCCGCCACAACGACCTGACCACCAAGCTGCCCGATTGCGGCCGCAATGAGGTAGGAAGCACCTTGCAGGCTTTCCGCACCATGCTCGATTCGATGCAGCAACTGATCCTGTCGGCCCGTCAGGACGCCTCGCTGGTGGCCGAGTCGGCCAACAGCCTGGCCGATATCGCCGACCAGGTCTCGACCGCCTCCTCGCGCCAGTCCGAAGCGGCCTCCGCCACGGCCGCCGCGATCCAGGAACTTACCAGCAGCCTTCAGGTGGTCTCGGAAAACACCGACGCCGTCCGTGCCTCGGCCGAACAGACCGATCGCAACGCCGCCCAAGGCAGCCAGCTCGCCAACGGCGCCACCGACGAAATCAGCCGGATCGCCGAAACCCTCGACCATGCCACGACCGTGATCGATTCGCTCAATGCCCGCTCGGGCGAAATCGACGGCATCGTGCGGGCCATCAAGGAAATCGCCGATCAGACCAATCTGCTGGCCCTCAACGCCGCCATCGAGGCTGCCCGCGCCGGTGAGTCGGGACGCGGCTTCGCCGTGGTGGCCGATGAAGTGCGCAAGCTGGCCGAACGCACCACGCTGGCCACCACCGATATTTCCACCAAGATCGAGGCAGTCCAGCGCGATACGCGCGAAGCCTTCCGCAGCATGAGCGAGACCCGGACCATGATCGAACGCGGTGTCGAAGCCACCCGCGAAGTGGCCGTCGCCCTGAGCGCGATCCGCGCCACCAGCAACAACACCGCCAGCCGTCTCAATGAAGTCAGCACCGCCCTGCGGGAACAAGGCATCGCCGCTGACAGCATCGCCAGCAATATCGAACGGGTCGCCCAGATGAGCGAGGAAAACCACGCCTCGGTCGCCTCCGCCACCGATGTGTCGCGCTATCTCAATCAACTGGCCCAGACCCTGGCCGGACAGATTCAGCGCTTTGTGGTGTAGGGAAAGCTCGATCACTCGCTGGCGGGTCCGGAGGACGACGGAGACGGAGACGGAGACGGAGACGGAGACGGAGACGGAGACGGAGACGGAGACGGAGACGGAGACGGCAAATAGAAATTTATTTGCCAAATGACTTCAAGGCCCAATCCTTGCTCCAAAAAAATAAAAAATAAATCTCCCACTTCTATTGCCAATGACTTCTCCGCCTCCTCCAAGCAATGAAACCACCCCACCCGCCACTTCCCCCCGGCCGGGCGGACTGTCCCGCTTCTGGTCCGGGTCGGACCTCTCGCGTATCATCCGCCGCTTTCTAATCGGTGCCCGGACGGGTGCCTCAATGGAGCGTTTGCCATGAGCGACAACCAGGAAAACAGCCTGCAAATCGAAGACCTCACTGTGGGCGATGGCCCGGAAGCCCGTGCCGGCATGGAAGTCACCGTGCATTACACCGGCTGGCTGACCGATGGCCGCAAGTTCGATTCGAGCAAGGACCGTGGCATGCCGTTCGGTTTTGCGCTGGGCGCCGGCCGTGTGATCAAGGGCTGGGACGAAGGTGTGACCGGCATGAAGGTGGGTGGTGTCCGGAAACTGACCATTCCGCCGCACATGGGCTATGGCGCCCGTGGTGCTGGTGGCGTAATTCCGCCCAATGCCACGCTGGTGTTTGAGGTCGAACTGCTCGACGTCGAATAAGGCGATCGGCCTTGCGCGGGCCGCTTGCTGTGGCGGCCCGCGACGCCTAGATTCTTTCTTGCAAGCTGCGAACTCGCCCTTCGCGGCCATAACAAGGAGGAGTCAAACATGGCGGAAATTCTGGAGCACGCTGCTCCCCCCTCTCTCAACCCCAAGGTCCGTGACCTGCCCTGGTATACGCCGTTTGCCTGGCTGCGCCACGGGATCGCCGACATCGCCCGGCTGCCGCATGGCAGTCTGTTCTACGGGCTGTGTTTTGCAGCGATGAGCTATACGATTCATGCGCTGTTCGATTACGCCCCCCACCATATCCTGACCCTGGTAACGGCTTTCCTGCTTGCCGGTCCGTTTATCGCCATCGGTCTCTACGAAATCAGCCGGCGTAGCGAAACCATAGAGAAGGTGCGCTTTCTGCCCACACTGACCGCCTGGCGGGCCAATCCGGCCGGCATCGGTCTGTTTTCCATCGTGCTCGCCTTGCTGGTAGCGGGCTGGATGCGGGTCTCGGTGGTGATATTCGCCCTGTTCTTTACCGACAACCTGCCCTCGCTCGAACTGATCCTGTCGCCTGAATTCCTGCTCAACGACAATCTGCCGTTCGTGCTGGTCTATCTGGGCACCGGACTTGCCTTTGCCGGGCTGACCTTTGCCATTTCGGTGGTATCGATCCCCTTGATGCTCGACCGTGACGTCGATACCTTCGGCGCCATCTTCGCCAGTGTGCGGGTGGTATTGGCAAATCCGCTGTGCATGGCGACCTGGGCATTATTGATCGCTCTATTGGTGGCGATAGGCTTTTTCAGCTATTCGCTCGGATTGATCCTGACCGGCCCCTTGGTAGGCCATGCCACCTGGCATGCCTACCGGGCACTGATCGAATAGGCCGGGACGCGGTAGAATCGCGGCGCCGTGCCCGCCACGGCGCCATCGGTTTGGGGTCCGGCCTTCTGGCTCGGTCGATGTCAGTCCAGGCATTGGCATTGCCAGCCTGGACTCCGACTTTTTCTTATCCAGCCCGTGGACCCCCTTCATGCTCAGCATCGTCTTTCTCGACCGCGCCAGCCTGCCGGTGGCGCTGCCCAGCCTGGTCACGCCGCACCAATGGCGCGACTTCGACGCCACCGACCCCAGCCGCATCGTCGAGCGCGCCAGCGAAGCCGAAGTGATCATCACCAACAAGGTGCCGCTCGACGCCGCCACCCTGGCCCGTCTGCCGCGACTGCGGCTGATCGCGGTCGCCGCCACCGGCACCAACCATATCGACCTTGCGGCTGCGCGCGAGCGCGCAGTGGTGGTGTGCAATATCCAGGGCTATGCCGACGACAGCGTGGCCGAACACGCCATCATGCTGATGCTGGCGCTGGCCAAGCAATTGCCGGCCTACCAGCAGGACGCCCGGCTGCAATGGGCGCGCTCGGCCAGTTTCTGCCATTTCGGCGCACCGATCATCGAGCTGGCCGGCCGTACCCTGTGCCTGGTCGGCAGCGGCGCCCTGGGCCGGCGCACCGGCGAGATCGCCACGGCGCTGCGGATGCGGGTGATCCACGCCGAGCGGCGTGACGCCAGCGTCGTGCGCCCCGGCTATACCGCCTTTCACGCCGCACTGGCCGAAGCCGATGTGGTCAGCCTGCACTGTCCATTGACGCCGGCCACGGCCAATCTGATCGGCGCCACCGAACTGGCCCGGATGCGCCCGGGCGCGCTGCTGATCAATACGGCCCGAGGTGGGCTGGTCGATTCCGACGCACTGCTTGCGGCGCTGCAAAGCGGCCATCTGGGCGGAGCCGGCCTTGATGTGCTGCCCGAGGAGCCACCGCCCGAGAACCACCCGCTGCTGCGGGCCGCCCTACCCAATCTGCTGATCACACCGCATATCGCCTGGGCCAGCCATGCCGCCATGAGCCGGATGGCCGACCAGTTGATCGACAATATCGATGCCTTTGCCGCCGGTAAGCCGCTGCGGCAAATCATCTGACTCTTCACCCGACCCAGCCATGCCGCTCGACTTATCCCTCCCCGCTCCGCTCGCTCCCGAGCGGCCCAAAACCCTGAGCCGTCACGGCGAGCGCCGCAGCGATCCCTACTATTGGCTGCGCGAACGCGATGATCCGGCCACGCTGGCCTATCTCCAGGCCGAAAACGACTACGCCAACGCCGCCCTGGCTCCGCTCGCACCGCTGGCCGAGTCGCTCTACCACGAGATGCTCGGCCGGATCGAAGAAACCGACCAGTCGGTCCCGTGGCGGCTTGGCGCCTGGCTCTACTATTCACGTACCGAGGCGGGCCGCCAGTACCCGCTGCTGTGCCGCCGCCCGGCCGCCGGTGGCGCAGAGACGGTCTTGCTTGACCTCAACGCCATGGCACGCGGCAAAGCCTTCTTCAGCGTGGAACATTTCGAGCCGAGTCCCGATGGGCGACTGCTCGCCTTCAGCATCGACAGCCGGGGCGACCGCCGCTACCAGTTGCGCGTCAAAGACCTCGACAGCGGCAAGCTGCTGCCGCTGCGCCGTAACCGGATCACCTCGGTCGCCTGGGCGCTCGATAACCGCACCCTGTTCTTTACCAGCGAAGACCCGACCACCAAGCGCTCCGACCAGCTCTGGCGTCACCGGCTCGGGGACGAGACCGATTGCCTGCTGCGGCAGGAAACCGATGAACGCTTCGAACTGGAAGTCCATCTATCGCGCAGCCAGCGCTATCTGTTCGTTGACAGCAACAGCCTGACCAGCAGCGAAACCCGCTTTCTGCCGGCCGACCGGCCAAACGGCCGCTGGCGCCTGCTGGCCCGCCGCCGTGCCGAAGTCGAATACGAGGTGGACCATCACGGCGAGCATTTCTATCTGCGCATCAATGACCAGGGCCGCAACTTCCGTCTGGTTGCCGTCCCGATCGCCAACCCGGCCCGCGAACACTGGCAGGAGGTGGTGCCGCATCGGCCCGACGTGGTGCTCGAAGGCTTCGATTGCTTCCGCGACTATCGGGTGCTGTATGAACGCGAAGCGGGACTGCCGCACTTCACCATCACCGAACTGGCAAGCGGCGACAGCCACCGGATCGAGATCGAGCTGGAAAGCTATAGCGCCTACGGGGATGTCAATCCGGAATGGAATACCCGGCAGTTCCGCTTCGGCATCGAGTCGCTGACCCGGCCCGACACCCTGTACGAATACGATATGGCCAGCCGCGAGCGGCAAGTGCTCAAGACCCGGCCGGTCAAGGGCGACTTCGACCCGTCGCGCTATGTTTGCCGCCGGATGGAAGTCCGCGCCGCCGACGGCACCGCCATTCCCGTCTCGCTGGCCTACCGCCACGACGCCCTGGCCCATGGCCCGGCACCGCTCTGGCTCGATGGCTATGGCGCCTACGGCATTGCCAACGATGTCTATTTCGCCAGCACACGGCTGTCGCTGCTCGATCGGGGTGTGATCTATGCCGTGGCCCATATCCGTGGCGGCGGCGACCTTGGGCCGTCCTGGCACGACGCCGGCAAGATGGCCGCCAAGATCAACAGCTTCACCGACTTTATCGCCGTGGCCCAGGCCCTGGTTGACAGCGGCCACACCGCCCCCGACCGCCTGCTGATCGAAGGCGGCAGCGCAGGAGGCCTGTTGGTCGCCGGCGTCGGCAATATGCGGCCCGATCTGTTTGCGGTGGTGCTGTGCGAGGTGCCGTTTGTCGATGTGCTGACCACCATGCAAGACCCGCTGCTGCCGCTGACCGTCGGTGAATACGAGGAATGGGGCAACCCGCGCCTGGCCGAGCAATACGGTTGGATGCGCGCCTATTCGCCCTACGACAATATCAAGGCGCAGGACTACCCTGCCATGCTGGTACGCGCCGGTTTGCACGACAGTCAGGTGATGTATTGGGAAGCCGCCAAATATGTGGCACGGCTGCGCCGGCTCAAGACCGATCAGCAGCCGCTGCTGCTGCTGACCGAAATGGAGGCCGGCCACGGCGGACGCAGCGGCCGCTATGACCGACTGCACGATACGGCGCTCGATTACGCCTTTGCGCTGACTCAGCTTGGCGTGGAGAGATAAATCGGCTCGGGAGTCATAGCCCAAGGCCAGACCTATCCTGGCCAGCCACTGCGTCCATCAGGCAGACCGCTCGCTCACTGAGCGTCCGAGCGACGCACCGGAAAATCCGATTGCCAGTGCGTAGCTTAAGGTTGACCACAGAGGATGCCAGGCTGGCCGGGAGGCAGAAAATGCCAACAGGAAACTTTTCTGCAAATATACTGCTAGATTTGGAGCAACATTTAACGTCTTAATATAAAATTCGGCACAGTCCGCGCCCCCATCCGACAAGCCGCGGTCTCGCCCCCGTGACTGCGGCCACCCACCCAGCCTGCTGCTTCCAGCATGCGCCGGTATTGCAGCATCTTGATCGAATAGACCAGCCACATCACCACTGCCAGCGGCACCACGATCAGCCTCAGATCGGGGATCAGGCATAGCACCAGACAGGCAATCAGTACCAGGGCAGTCGGCGTTTGGCCGGTGTCGGCAATCCGACAGCGCCTTGCCAGCTCACGTTCGATGGCGGCAGACAGTTTGAGGATATAGACCACGTACCAGAGGCAGCCGAGCAGTGGGATAAAGCTGATCCAGATGGTCAGGCCGGGAAAGGGCCGGTTATCCGGGCTCAATACATCCATCGCCCGCTGTAGCACCAGCGCATGACAGATCAGGGCGAGGGCTTTGCCCAGCAGCAGCAAAACGATCAGGACATTGAGGAGAACTTCGAGGTTCTGCAAGACGAAAGCGACCAGCGCGCGAGAATCGACATCGGGCAACACTGCGGCACACCTTATAGAAATCGATAAAAATCAATCAGATGATCGAAGCAAATCGAGAATTGTATTAAATATAAACAACAAAACAGTGAGGTGAGACGGCAGTATTCCGTTACAGAAAAAACTGCTTCATGAGAGGGAGAGCGCCCCGTGGTGAGGCGCGCCGGAGCGGTTTAGCCGGCCAGACGACGGCGGTATTCGGCCATCTTGACCCAGTAGATGATCCAGATCACCAACAGCGCCATCCAGGACACCGCATTGATGAATGGCACCAGGCTCAGCACCCAGCAGACCACCAGAGCGATAGCCAGCGGCAGTTGGCCATTATCCTGCACACCGCGCAGGGCCATGTCCTTCTGGATCGCCGTCGACAGCAGAATGATGTAAGCCAGGTACCACAGCGCCCCGAGAAGCGGAAAGAAGGTCAACCAGACCAGCGCCCCGGGACAGGGCCGGTTGATCTCGCTGACTGCATCCATGGTGCGATGGAGTGTCAAGGCATGAAAGATCATCGCCACCAACAACCCCAGCAGCATGGCTACCATCACTCCAAACATTACCCCGCCTATTTCTTCCCGACCCGGATACATATTCCACCCCTTTATCAGTCAAGCGACCTCCAGCCATACGCGCTCACTATAAGCAAGCAGGACAGTCCATGCTGTGGAAGATACAAGCGGCGTAAGCGGCCGGTCCGCCCTGCCGGGCAGACCGGCCATCTGGCTTACGGCAACACGAATACGGCCGTGGTCCGCGCCGGAATCGTGAAGCGACCGGCAGCGAAGCCCGCCTCCCTCACCACCGGATCGCTACCGCTGGCCTGGACCGGATGCAAGCGCCAGTGCGCCGCAGCTTCGGCGGGCAGATCGAGCGTCCGCGCCACCTTGTCCGCATTGAACAGCACCAGCACGCCACGATAAACGGCCTCGGTCCAGCCACTGCCATCGAGCCGCATCGCGATCAACCCGGGCGCCTGCCCCGGCCCGGCGGCGGGAAAGGACAGCCGCGACTTGATCGCCTCGGCGCTACGCAGCCGGAACAGCGGCGTGCTCTGGCGCAGCCGCAGCAGATCGCGGAAGGCATCGCGGGTAAAGGCGATCGCGCCCGGCCCCACCTGTAGCGCCGGATCGGCCAGCAATGGCTTCATCACCGCCCAATTGTCGCCGTTCTTCTCACGCGGCGGCAGGCCGACTGCCCAGTTATTGTGCTGGTAGCCCCAGTCGATCCGGTTGAACCAGTCGCCCGAATTATAGGAATCACGGTCCAGCGACTTGGAGCGCAGCAGATCGTCGCCGGCATGGAAGAACGGCACCCCCTGCCCCAAGGCCACCAGGCTCAGCGACACGATCTGCGCCCGGGCCCGCGCCATGGCCGAGGTCGCCGATGGCAGACGGTATTGGCCAATATCGAACAGTGTCTGGTTATCGTGCTTGCCGACATAGCTGATCAGCTCCTGCGGGTCGGCGGTATAGCCGGCCGGCTGACCGTTGTAGTCGAACTGCTCGCCACGGCGTTGCTCGCCGCGATAGTCGGTCAGCAGGTAGTCGCGCAGATTGCCCGCCAGGCCCAGCCGTATCATGTCCTGCGCACGCAGCAAGGCCTCGCGCTGCCAGTCGGCGCAAGCACTGCCGTCGCGGTTGTCGTAGCACAGACCGTTGCCGAAGCCCTGCCGCCGCAACAGATCTTCGCCACCATCAAACGGCCCGCCGCCGCGTACTGCATCGCGCAGGCGATCCGAGAAGCTGCCGATTCCGCTGCCCGCCAGATTGAGCTGGGTCGCCTGACGAAAACGCGCATCGTTCTGCACTTCGCCGAAATTCCAGCCTTCGCCGTACAGATAGATATCGCGCCCGGCGATGGCATCGACTTCCTGCTTGAGCCGGCGCATGGCCGCCAGCGGCTGGTGGCCCATCAGATCGAAGCGGAAAGCATCGATCTGATAATGACGCGCCCACAGCTTGGCCGAGTCGATCATCAACTTGGCCATCATGGCGTTTTCGGTCGCGGTATTGGCGCAGCAGGTCGAGTTGGCCACATTGCCCTGTTCGTCGAGCCGCTGGTAATAACCCGGCACGATACGGTCGAGCACCGATTTCGCATCCTGGCCCGAGGCCGGGGTGTGGTTGTAGACCACATCGAGCGCTACGCGCAGGCCGATACGGTGCAGGTTCTGCACCATGCGACGGAATTCCACGATCCGGGCAATACCGTCCGGGTCGCTGGCATAGCTGCCTTCGGGCACGTTGTAGTGCAGCGGGTCATAACCCCAGTTAAAGCCGTCGCGCTCCTGTACGGCCGTCACCGCCGCCTGCTGTTGCTCGGCATCGCCGGCGGCATTGGGGTCGATCACCGGCTCTTGACGCTGCGCCGCGCGCTCGGGAATGGTCGAGATATCGTTCAGCGGCAATAGATGCAGATGGGTCAACCCCGCTTGCTGCAAGGCTTGCAGATGACGCATGCCATGCGAGCCTAGATGGTCGAAAGCCGCGTATTTGCCGCGATCGGCCGCCGGCACCGTCGGGTCGTTGATCGAGAAGTCGCGCAGATGCATCTCGTACAGCGAAATATCCTCAGGCGCCGCCAAGGTCGGTATCGGGTGGCTGTCCCAACCCGCCGGTTTGGTCGCCGCGCTGTCCAGATCGACCAGCAGACTGCGGGTGCTATCGGCCGACAGGGCCACCGAGTACGGATCAGTCACCCGATTGGTCTCGACCCGGCCGCTGCTGCGTACAAACACCTCGACCTGATAGCGATAGTGCTTGCGCCCCATCCAGGCAGGCTCGCCGCGTACCGACCAGATGCCGCTGTCGGGGTCGTACTCAAGCGCCCGGGCCGTTTCGGGGCCATCGGGCCGGTCCGACAGCAGCAAGCTCACCTGCTGCGCCGTCGGCGCCCATAGCCGGAAGGTCGGATGGCCCTTTTCCAAGGTCACCCCGAGCGGCACTTCCGCCGCCGCCTCGGCATAGAGCGCATCGAGCACGCCCGCAGTCTGGAGCGCCGTGGCATCGAGCAGCCGGCCATTGCCGTCAAAGCGGGCCAGCACCAGTTGCCGGCGCAGCAGCGAGCGGGCATCGGTCTTGGCAGGCAGGCGCAGGGCCGTCGCCCCGGCCAGATGCGGAAAACGCTCGCGCACGCTGGCCGCCAGCCCGGCCGTCTCGACACCGAGTTCGACCGGCTCGCCACCGCTGACGCCGCCTACACCAGTGCTGATCCCGCCCGTTGCCGCATGGTAGAGCCGGTAACGGTCGCCCGCGGCCGCACCGGGCCAGGCCAGCGTATCGGGCGTGAGCCAATAGGCTTTGGCCTGGGCCGGATTGCCGACCTTGATCTGCGGCTGCTTGGTATAGAAAGTACAGTCGCCCTGCAACAGCCACAGTTCGCGGCCTGATTGGGCCAGATCGACCTTCTGGTCGTTGGGGCAATTCTTGTTGTCGCCCTGATGCAGGATCAGATTGAAGCTGATCGCACCCGGTTTGACCGGCACATCGTAGACCGCGCCGAAATCGTCGCGCCCGCTGGCTTCCCAAGGTGAACCCCATTCCACCACCCGCGGCAGATTGAGCGCCTGGCCCTCGTCCCACAGATGCAGGCCCCAGCCTCGATAATCGGCGTCGGCGCGGCCGTAATGGATGCGCACCACGGTATCGGGCAGGGCACTGAGCGGCGGCCCCTGCTCGGTCAGGTCTTCTTCGGAACAAGCGGCCAGCGCCAGCGTCAGGCACAGCACTGCGCCCACGGCACGCCAGCGCGTGCCCGGCCGTGCAAGGTCGAGTTTCATCGTCCACTCCAATTGTTGTCGCGCCCGCGTTCGGGCAATTATTTTGTGCGCCGCAATAGAAAAACCGTAGCCATCAGGCATGAACTACTTGGATTTGCCACTGCGACAATCCATGTCGCCATGGGGACTCCAGAGCGTCAATTGCGATGCCGGACGGCCGGCCGGGCTGGAAAAAGGTTTTTGGCAATCAGCCTTGAGGAGAGATGGCACAGCAGCACAAGCATCATCGGAAAATCTGCTTTTTTGTCATTCGCTTAGCCAACTCACGCTGTCGCCTGGACGGTAGCGCGGCTGAGGTTGGTCAGGGGATTTCGGACAGTGGGTTTGCCGCGCAACCGCAGTGGGAAGCGCCGGCTTGTTCTGCTCAGGCAGTAAGGTACGACCAGGTAATTCAACCAGACCCGACTACGAGGTTTTTTGCTGCATCACGGCAAGACTGACGTGCCATCTTGCCAAGAAAATATTGTGCCGTTACCGTGCCACCCTAGCGGTCATCTTAGGATGAATAGTGCTATCGATGTCTCGGTTGGCTATTGGTCGGCCCGCTCAGAGCCGCGCTACTGTGAGGTACTGCGCCAAGCCGTAGACGCTGCGGGTGGTGGGCGAATAGGCCAGCAAGGTCGGCTGCGTGCCAAACAGCGACTGCAACTGCTGCTGCCAGCTCAGCGAAGTCGCGTTGGCGTTATTGCCCTCCGACAGTGCCGCCAGCCGCTGGCCGAAATTGCCAAGCACCTCGGACACGCTGTCGGCGCTCTCGACAAAGGCTTTGCGCAAGGCGCCCTCATCGAGGCTGAGCCGGCCGTCGGCCAGACGTTCGACGCCGCTGCCGGTGAGATAGCGGGCGGCGCTGCGATCGCTGGCCGACGCGGCGGCCAGATCGAGTTGATCGAGCACGCCGCCCTCGCCCGACTGATCGAGCGGCGCCAGTTGTTGGCGGGCACGGTTGAAGCTGTCTACCAGGGTGCGGGCCGATTTGACGGCCGTGTCGGCCTCACGGCCGAAATCGACGCTAGATTGGCCCGGCGCGGCCACCTCGAAGTCGGCCAGTCCCTGGTTATCGCGTACCCGGCTGCTGGCGCTGCTGAGGCTGCGCTCGCCGATATGCAGTTCGGTGTCGGCAGCCGCCTGGATCTGCAACAGATTGCGGCCATAGCCGACCGGTTCGACTGGCTGGAAAGCCAGCCGTGACAGGCCCCGGACATCGTCGATGCTATTGCCGTCGTCGTCGGCCACATCGATCTGGAAAGCCTGATCGCGGCCGGTGTCGCGGCCCCGGATTTGCAGGCGCGAGCCGCCGGCATCATCGACGGTGGAAGCCAGCACCCCGGTGCCGGCCCGGTTGATGGCATTGGCGATGCCGCCCAGGGTACCGTCATCGATCCGGATCACCACCGTGGCCGGGGCCCGTTGGTCGGGCAGAAAGCTGTTGACGCCCGGGTTGATGCTGCCGAAACGGAAAGTCAGGCTGCCCGTGCCGATGATCGTGCGGTCTTCGTCGGCAAAACGGGCGCTTTGCAGGGTCTGGGCCGTGGCGATCTGGCGCACATCGACATCGACCGTGCGCGCCACCCCGCCGCTATTGCTGGCGGAAGCGAGCACACCGGTATCGGCCGGCCGGCCGGCAAACGGTGCCACCGCGTCGGCATCGACCAGCCCAGCCACATTACGCCCAAGCTCGGCCAGGATCGACTGGCGGCGACCGTCGTCGCTCAGCAGGACATTGGTGGAACTGGGAAGGCGAAGAATGTCGGAAGTGGTGGAGGTCTCGCCAGGACGCCAGCGCAATAAAGCATCGAGACCCATGCGGCCGATAGCGAGGTGACTGCTGGCGCTGCGCAGATTATCGATGATCATGATGACCTCCTGCGGCACCACCGGACGCCTCTTCCAGCAGAGGCGGGGCCGACTGGTAACACAACACTATACGCTTGATTTTATTGGGGTAGCCAAGGATTTTAGCAATCGAGTAGGCACCCCCGATCACAGATGCTAGCATCATAAACACAGCTTCGATTGGCGAGAAAAACCCATGTGCCAGCTCTTGGGCATGAACTGCAATGTACCGACCGATATCTGTTTTTCTTTCGAAGGTTTCCGCCGCCGTGGCGGCGACACCGATCACCACCGCGACGGCTGGGGCATCGGCTTCTTCGAGGATCGCGGTTGTCGGCTGTTCCTCGATTACCAGCCTTCTGCCATCTCCCCGATTGCCGAGCTGGTGCGCAATTACCCGATCAAATCGACCAATGTGATCGCCCATATCCGCAAGGCGACCGTGGGCGAGGTGTCGCTGGCCAATACCCATCCGTTCCGCCGCGAACTATGGGGCCGCTACTGGGTGTTCGCCCATAACGGCGACGTCAAGGACCCGCCCCGGCTCGACGGCCATCGTTTCCGCCCGGTCGGCAACACCGATAGCGAACATATGTTCTGCTGGCTGCTGGAGCGTCTTGCCGAGCGCTTTGTCGATTTCCCGGCCGAGGCCGAGCTGTTCGCCGTGCTGCGCGAGCTGGCGGCCGATCTGGCCCAGCGTGGCGTGGTCAATTTCATGCTGTCGAACGGCCAGTGGCTGGCCGCCCATTGCTCGACCCGGCTTCACTACATCGTGCGCCAAGCGCCGTTTGGCTGTGCCCATCTGGTCGATAACGACATCACGGTCGACTTCAGCGAGTACACCACCCAGCGCGATCTGGTATCGGTCATCGCCACCCAGCCGCTGACCGACAATGAGGTCTGGACCCCCATGGCCCCTGGTGAATTGCTGATCTTCCGCGACGGCATGCCGATGCGGCCCTGACCGCGATCTCAGGCCGGCTCACGCCGGTCTGCCTGATTGCCCTGTTTGCCGAAAACCCTTTACCTCAGCTCGGCCGCAATTGGGTATCCAGACGCACCAACTCGCCAAGACCGATCGGGACGCCCTCATCCGCGATTGCCTCGCTGCGGCGCGTCAGCACGCACCGAGCACTCACCCATCCTCCTTCTGCAAAAATAAGGGCCGGCTTTTGCCGACCCTTATTTCTTGTGACGACAGCGGCTGATGGTTGGCTCGGATGCCTGGACAAATATTTTTAGTATTCCTATTCAATGCAAAACAGCTCTAGCATTTGTTTTGCAGAACTTTTTCCAAAAAGCCAAACCACCCGCCAGGTAAACCCTTTACAGCTGCAAAGCCTCCAAGTCGAGCTTGGCGAACAATTGGCGGTCGCGTTCGACCTCGGGATTGCCGGTAGTCAGCAGCTTGTCGCCATAGAAGATCGAATTGGCGCCGGCGAGGAAGCACAGTGCCTGGACCGATTCGGGCATTTCCTGGCGACCGGCCGACAGCCGCACAAACGAAGTCGGCAGCATGATGCGGGCCACGGCGATGGTGCGGACGAATTCACTCCAGTCGAGCCGATCGCTGCCGGCAAGCGGGGTGCCTTCGACCTGGACCAGATTATTGATCGGCACCGATTCTGGCTGCGGATCGAGATTGGCCAGTTCGCGCAGCAGGCCGGCGCGCTGCTCACGGGTTTCGCCCATGCCGACGATGCCGCCGCAGCAGACGTTGAGGCCAGCGTCACGCACCTGACGCAGGGTATCGAGGCGGTCGTCGTAATCGCGGGTGGAAATGATGTCGCCGTACTTTTCCGGCGCGGTATCGAGGTTGTGGTTGTAGTAATCGAGCCCGGCGTCGCGCAGCTGGTCGGCCATGCCGGGCTTGAGCATCCCGAGTGTGGCGCAGGTTTGCAGACCGAGCGACTTGACCTCGGCAATCATCTGCTTGACCTGTTCCAGATCGCGTTGCTTGGGGCCGCGCCAGGCAGCGCCCATACAGAAACGCGAGGCGCCGGCATCGCGGGCGGCGCGGGCGGCGGCCAGCACGTCTTCGATCGGCAGCATTTCCTGGTTGGTGACGCCGGTCTGATAGCGCACCGACTGCGGGCAGTAACCGCAATCCTCGGGACAGCCGCCGGTCTTGATCGACAGCAGTGTCGACAGTTGCACCTTGTTCGGGTCGAAATGCTGGCGATGGACAGTCTGGGCTTGAAACAGCAGATCGTTGAACGGCAGCGAGAACAGGGCCAGCACCTGATCGAGCGGCCAGCGTTCGGTGCTGGCATGGGGTTCGGGCTTACGCTGCAGGGTAATGGCTTGCGCCGTGACAGGCTGGTTCATGCGGGTCTCTTCCACGACGTCGATTGTTTTAAGGTAGCGCGATTGTTCCGTTGGACCCTGCCCTTGTCAAATTTCCCCAGCCTGATATTCAACCACTGCTTAAATATTGCGCAACGTGCATTCGACCTGCTGTTGCCGGCGCAATGCGTGCTGTGCGGAAGTGCCGCCGATCGCCACGGACTCTGCCCAGGTTGCCGGCACGACCTTCCGCGCGCCGACGGTCCGCGCTGTCGCTTGTGTGCGGTGGCGCTGGGCAGCGGCGACTGTTGCGGCGACTGCCTGCACCACGCCCCGGGTTTCGACCATTGTCTCGCGGCCTGCCGTTACGACTGGCCGCTCGATGCGCTGATTCCGGCCTTCAAATACGGCGGCGATCTGAGTCTGGCCCGACCGCTGGCGAGCTTGCTGGCCGAACGGGTGGCTCAGGCCGAGCGGCCCGATCTGCTGCTGGCGCTGCCGCTTCATCCGCAAAGACAGCGGCAGCGCGGCTTCAACCAGTCGCTGCTGCTGGCTCGGCTGGTCGGTGCCCGACTGGGTCTGCCGCTCGATCGACGCGTCTTGCTCCGACAGCGCCCCACCCCGCCCCAGGCCTCGCAGTCACGTGCCGAACGTCGGCGCGCCATGCGTAATGCGTTTACGGCAAGGCGACGGCTCGACGGTCTGCATGTGGTGGTCGTGGACGATGTGATGACCAGCGGCGCCAGCCTCGACGCCGCCGCCCGCGCCCTCAAAGCAGCCGGGGCGCGCCGGGTCGATGGCTGGGTGGTGGCACGGGCCGACCGTCTGTAGCGGCGGCCAATTGCGCTACACTGCCGTCCGTTCCGTTTCTGCCTGCCAGCACCATGTTCGCCGTTATCCTGTTCCAGCCTGAAATCCCGCCCAATACCGGCAATGTCATCCGCCTCTGCGCCAATACCGGCTGCGAACTGCATCTGGTGCGGCCGCTCGGCTTTCCGCTCGACGACGCCCGGATGCGCCGCGCCGGGCTCGATTACCATGAATACGCTGCGATGCAGGTCCACGACGACTGGGAGAGCTGCCTCGCCGCCTTCGCGGGCCGACGCATCTTCGCCATGACCACCAAGGGCAGCACCCGTTACGACAGCGCGAGCTATCAGCCAGGTGATGTCTTCCTGTTCGGCCGGGAAAGCGCCGGCCTGCCCGAGGCGGTGCGTGACGGCTTTCCGCCCGAGCGGCGTATCAAGCTGCCGATGCGGCCTGACAACCGCAGTCTCAACCTCTCCAATGCGGTGGCCGTCACGGTGTTCGAAGCCTGGCGCCAGCATGGCTTTGCCGGGGCGGCACTCTAAGCAAGAGCCTCCCACTGGAAAATAAATGGCCCCAGCTGCACAAGGCAGCAAGGGCCTTTTAAATAGAAAATATAATTTCAGGAATTATTTAGTCTCGGACTGTCCACGACCGCCCCCTCAATGGAGCTTGATCCGCGGTCTATGCACCCGATCAAGCCATTCCGACAGGGTGATCAGTATGGTGCGTATCCAGCCCGACAAGGCCATCTGGTGCTGTTTATGCAGTCCCCAGTACATCAGCTTGGCCAGCTGCCCTTCGACAAACAGGCTGCCGCGCGACAGGCTGCCCATCAGGCTGCCGACCGAGGAATAGCTGCCAAGCGATACCAGGGAGCCGTAATCCTGGAACCTGAACGGCTTGAGCGGCCGATTCTCCAGCGCGCGGACCAGATTACCGGCCAGCAGCTCGGCTTGCTGATGCGCCACCTGGGCCCGGGCCGGCGCCCAGCTGTCGGGACCGTTGGGACAGGCGGCGCAGTCGCCAAAAGCGAAGATCAAGGGGTCGCGCGTGGTGCGCAGGGTTGGCTCCACCACCAACTGATTGATCTTGTTGGTTTCAAGGCCATCGATTTCATGAAGGAAGTCTGCTGCTTTGATGCCGGCGGCCCATACCGTGAGATTGCTGGGAATGAATTTCCCGCTTTTGAGCTTGACGCCGCGCTCGCTGACCTCGACCACCCGCTCACCGGTATGGATCTCAATATCGAGCTTATGCAGCTCGCGCGTCGCCGCCGCGGCCAGCCGTACCGGCAAGGCGGCCAGAATGCGTTCGTTGCCTTCCACCAGCACGATCTTGAAGCCCTTGTCGGGGTCAAGCCGCTCCAGGCCGAAACTCACCAGCACCTGGGCCGCCGCATGCAGTTCGGCAGCCAGCTCCACCCCGGTGGCGCCGGCGCCGATAATGCTGACCGTCATGCGCCGGCTGCCGTCCTCGTCAGGCAGGCTTTGCGCGCGCAGACAGGCGTCGATCAGCCGTTCGTGGAATTCGCGGGCAGCGGCGGGACTATCGAGATGGATGGCGTATTCATTGGCACCGGGGGTGCCGAAGTCGTTGGTCTGGCTACCGATGGCCAGTACCAGATAGTCGTAGGAAAGTCGTTGTGAGGGAAGAATCTCCTCGCCGTCGGAGGCGAGAAGCGGAGCGAGCAGAATTTCGCGGCGGCTGCGGTCTAGACCGGCAAAGCGTCCCTGACGGAACTGGAAGTGATGCCAACGCGCCTGGGCGATATATTCGATTTCCTCGGCGTGGCTGTCGTAGCTGCCGGCGGCCAGTTGGTGCAAGAGCGGTTTCCAGATATGGGTGCGCTGACTGTCGATCAGCACCACCTCCGCCTTGTTGCGCCGCCCGAGCCGATCGCCGAGTCGGGTCGCCAGCTCCAGGCCACCAGCCCCGCCACCGACGATCACGATGCGAGGCCGTCTTCTGTCCGTCTCCATGACGTTTTCCTTTTCAGAACGAAGATACGCGATTGTATGTCGAGGCCAGATTTCTTGCTGCACTGCAACAGCGAAAACCGGCATTCCTGAGCTGAATCGGCAAGGCAGGCAGCGTGCCCGGGCAGGAAATCCTGTCGCCAGCGTGGCCAGGAGAAACGGTGGAAGTCGGGCTGGAATCAGAAGCTGGCTAACAAACTGCGCAAAATGAAAATTTTGCGCAAATCTCCTGCAAGAAATAAAGCCATTTATGTAAAAAAGTATATTTTCTACTTTTCAATCTGTAGCGCCCAGCGCAAAGGCGCCGGGAGTTCATCGGCACTGTACTCCAGATGCAAAACCCGCCGTCGCGCCGCTGTAAGCGCCTTACGCGAGGCATGCAGCAACAGCGGCCGCATCAGCAGCACATCGCCGGCTGCTGCAGCGATCAACACCGGTTCGCCCAATGCCGTCGCCGCGTCTATCCCCTCCTCGGCAAGCCGACCTTGCCGATGGCTGCCGGGCAATACCCACAGTGCCCCATTGTCACGGTCAGCCGGGTCGAGATGCAGTCTGACCGTCAACATCCGCGCCAACAGCGCGTCGGGGGGCTGGACATGCACCACGCCCGCCTTTGACGACCAGGCAGAGAAACCGGGCAGCTCAGCGGCTTCGGAGACTGCAATGCTCAAATCCTGATGCCAGCCAACCTGCCAGTTGCGCGCGGCGGTCTTGTCGAAATAGAGCGCGCGCACCAGTCGGGCCTGGGGGCCAAGCCGCGCACGAACCGGGGCGTAGAGGTTTCCGGCTTCCACCAAAGGCCAGATTTCGGGGCAGGACTCGAGAATATTGCGGCGGCCAGCGCGTTCGGGAGGAATGCGGGACAGCACGGTTTTGAGGTAGTCGCACTGCTCGGCGTCGAGCTGGCCCGGAAGAAGTTGATAACCGCCTTCGCTCAAACCGTCCGGCGTCACACAAGCCCTCCACCCTGGCAACGCATTACCCGGCAATTCATTCCCCTCACAGCGTTGAAATGAGTCAGCGTCCGAGCCGGAACCCGAGCATCGACAGAGGCAGCCTCGGACGCATGGAGAAAGCATGATCGCTGGCTCGTCCGCAACCGGCAATAAGCCCCACTAAGCGATCGGGCACAGAATCCAGAAGGGCAGGCAGGCTCGCTACCCTCCCGGGGTATGGCGCTTGCAAATCCGCTTATAATCTCGCCACTATGCCAAAACCCCGCTTTATCTCCCTCGAAGGCCTGGACGGTGCTGGCAAAAGCACCCATCTCGATTGGCTTACCCGTTATCTGACGGAACATAAGATCGACCATCTGGTCAGCCGCGAGCCCGGCGGCACGCCGCTGGGCGAAAAGCTGCGCAGCCTGCTGCTCAGCGAGCCGATGCATGTCGATACTGAGGCGCTGCTGATGTTCGCCGCCCGACGCGAGCATGTGGCTCAGGTCATCGAGCCGACGCTGGCCGCCGGCCGCTCGGTGGTCAGCGACCGCTTTACCGACGCCAGCTACGCCTATCAAGGCGGTGGCCGCAATCTGGGCTTTGCGCGGGTGGCCGAGTTGGAGCGCTGGGCACTGAGCCGTGCCGACGGCAGTCTGCTTCAGCCCGATCTGACCCTGATCTTCGATATCCCGCTCGAAGTCAGCCGCGCCCGCCTCGCCGGCAGCCGCGACCTCGACCGCTTCGAGCGCGAGCACGATGCCTTCTTCGAGCGTGTCCGCGCCGCCTATCTCGAACGGGCCAGACTCGATCCGGAGCGCGTGCGACTGATCGATGCCTCCCAGACCATTGCCGTCATCCAGCAGCGCCTGGCGGCGCTACTGGCCGAATGCGGCATCGTCTAGAAACGGAACCCTCCATGCTCTACCCCTGGCATCAAGCGGCCTGGCACGAACTGCGCCAGCAGACGGCCCGCCTGCCCCACGCCTTGCTGCTGTGCGGCGAAGCGGGCATCGGCAAGCTGGCGTTCGGCCGTCATCTGGCCCAGTCACTGCTCTGCGAGAACGAAGCCGCCACGGCGCCGTGCGGTCATTGCGACGGCTGCCGCTGGTTTGAACTCGGCAACCATCCGGACTATCGTGAACTCGCCCCGCTTGGCAGCGACAGCGACGAAGAGGAAGGCACCAAGAAAAAGCCTTCGACCCAGATCACCATCGATCAGGTGCGCGAACTCAACGATTTCGTCAATCTGAGCGCCCATCGTGGCGGTCGGCGTGTCACGCTGATCCAGCCGGCCGATGCACTCAATCTGGCCGCCGCCAATGCCCTGCTGAAAACCCTGGAAGAGCCGCCCGAAGGAGCGATCTTTATCCTGGTCAGCCAGCAATGGCGCCGGCTGCTGCCTACGCTGCGCAGCCGCTGCCGTCGCCTGCCGCTGCCGCTGCCATCACGCGGACCGGCGCTCGAATGGCTGAGCAGCCAGGGTCTCAGCGAAGCCGAGCGTCATCTCGACGAAGCAGGCGGCGCACCGCTGTTGGCGCTTGAGCGCGCCGAAGCGGGCCTGGCCCAACAGCGTCGTGAGCTGCTCGACCAGTTGGCCGACCCGCGCAGGCTCGATGTGCTGAAACTGGCGGAAAAGCTCGATCGGCAGCATGTCGAAGTCGTGCAGGCGGTCGATTGGCTGCTACGCTGGATACACGATCTGGTCCGCCTGCGCCTGAGCGGCTCGACCCGCTACTTCCCGGCCGAAACCGCCCGACTGGCCGCGCTGGCTGATGCAGCAGACGTACAAAGGCTTATGCGTTATCATGACGATGTACTGGAAGCTCGGCGGCTCGCCCTGCATCCACTCAATCCGCGCCTGGTGTTCGAGCAGTTGTTATTCGGCTATCAGCAGGCGCTGCGCGGCGGACGCAGCTGACCAAGCGGGCCGCCCCGTTTCACGCAACTCGACGGAAGAAGCCAGATGGCAGAAGCTCCCAAGCCCGCCGCCGGACCGCGTCCCGGCGGTGTTTTGTCGCTCAGCATCAAGGAAAAGGCCGCCCTGTTCGCGGCCTATATGCCTTTTGTCAAAGGCGGCGGCATTTTCATCCCCACCCCCAAGGCCTACAACATCGGCGACGAAGTGTTCATGCTGCTGCAACTGATGGAAGAGTCGGCCAAGATCGCCGTTTCCGGTCATGTGGTCTGGATCACCCCGCCCGGCTCGCACGGCAACCGTACCCAGGGTATCGGCGTGCAATTCTCGTCCAATGAAGCCGGGGTACAGGCCCGCAATAAAATCGAAGGTCTGCTCGGCGGCGCACTGCAATCGAGCCGTACCACCCACACCATGTAAGGCGGACCCGCCTTGACCCCCACCACCCCGACCCGCCGGCCATGGCGTCTGTTGCGTCTGGCTGCGCTTGGCTGCGTTGCCACCACAGCGCTGCTGGCCACGGCGGGCTGGGGGGCGCTGCGTGCCAGCCTGCCCCAGCTCGACGGCGAGCGCGAGGTAGCGGGCCTGAGTGCGCCGGTCGATATCGAACGCGATGCCCTGGGCGTCCCCACGATCCGGGCGGCCGCACGCGGCGATATTGCCTACGCCCTGGGCTTTCTGCACGCCCAGGACCGCTTTTTCCAGATGGACCTGATGCGCCGCAGCGCCGCCGGCGAAGTGGCTGCACTGGTCGGGGCGGCAGCGCTGCCGATGGACCGGGCCAACCGGCTCCATCGTTTCCGCCAGCGCGCCGAAACCGCGGTAGCCGCCCTGCCGGCTGCCGACCGCCAGCTTCTGCAACGCTACAGCGACGGCGTCAACGCGGGCCTGGGCTCGCTCGATGCCCGGCCGTTCGAATATCTGCTGCTGCGCCAGCAGCCACAGTCCTGGCAACCGGCCGATAGCCTGCTGGTCGTCTACGCCATGTATTTCGATTTGCAGGGAAGTCAAGTCAGGCGCGAATTCGCCCGGGGCTGGCTGGCCGAGCGGGTCAATGCGGCGCAGCTGGCCTTTCTGCTGCCCGAGCAGAGCAACTGGGACGCCCTGCTCGACCGCGACGCCCCGCCACTGCGGGAACCGGCCCTGCCACGCAGCGCCCCGTCGTGGTGGCGAGGCCAGCTTACTTCGGCCATGGCCCCCGCGCGCCCCGATGCCAGTGCAAGCGGCAGCAATAACTGGGCGCTGGCTGGTAACCGTTCGGTACGCGGCGCGGCGCTGGTGGCCGACGATATGCATCTGGGCCTGCGCCTGCCCAACACCTGGTATCGGGCCGCCTGGCAATATCCCGACCGCAACGGCCCGCGCCGGGTGGTCGGCGTGACCTTGCCGGGCACACCGGTGATGGTGGTCGGCAGCAACGGCCGGGTCGCCTGGGGTTTCAGCAACAGCTACGGCGACTGGCTCGATCTGGTCGCCACCGAGGTCGATCACGACCACAGCCGCTACCGCTCGGCCGATGGCTGGCTGCCGCTACAGACAATCGACGAGACCATCGAAGTCAGCCACGACCGCCCAGCCCGGCTGACGGTGCAGGAAACCCATTGGGGTCCGCTATGGCGGGTCGGCGGTGTCGACTACGCGGTACGCTGGGTCGCCCACGATGCACGCAACGCCGTCAACCTCAATCTGCTGCGGATGGAAGCGGCCGACGATGTGGCCGGGGCACTTGCCGTGGGCCAGGTTTGCGGCATTCCGGCCCAGAATCTGATCGTCGGCGACAGCAGCGGCCATATCGGCTGGACCATCGCCGGCCTGCTGCCCAAGCGACCCTGGCCCGGTGAACGCAACAGCTTCCCGCTCAACGGCACCGATCCACATGCCGCCTGGACCACCTATTACGCCCCGGTCGACTATCCACAACGGGTCGATCCGACGGCCGGCCAGCTCTGGAGCGCCAATAACCGCCAACTAGGCGGACTCGATTACCTCAAGATCGGCGACGGCGGCGCCGACCTGGGTGCCCGGGCCACCCAGATACGCGACCGGCTGAGCAAGCTGGGCCAGGCCGACGAAGAGGATATGCTGGCCATCCAACTCGACGACCGTGCCCTGTTGATCGATGTCTGGCGCCAACGCCTGCTCAAGCTGCTCGACACCCAGGCCCTGTCGGAGTCACCGCGCCGCCGCGAGGCCCGGGCCCTGCTTGAGCACTGGAGCGGCCGGGCCGCAGCCGATGCGGTCGGTTACCGGATCGCCCGGGTATTCCGCGACCGGGTCTATCACGGCCTGTTTGGCAGTCTTGATCGCGAATTGCGACGCAGCCTGCCCGATGTGGAATACCGCGACGCCAACTCGCGCTGGGAAGTGGTGGCCAACCGCCTGCTCGATGCCGCACCCGACGCCTGGCTGCCGGTCGGCCATGCCGACTGGCGCGCCTTTCAGTTGGCCCAGCTCGACGCCGCTCTCAACGACCTGACGCCCGACAACCGACCGCTGGCCAAGGCAAGCTGGGGCGAGCGCAACCGCGCCAATATCGCCCATCCGCTGGCCCGTTTCCTGCCCTGGTTCGGCGACTTCCTGCGCGCCCCGACCGATCCGCTGCCCGGCGACGGCAATATGCCCCGGGTCCAGGGCCCAGGCTTTGGCGCCTCGGAACGGATGGTGGTGGCCCCCGGCCACGAGGAACGCGGCATCTTCCATATGCCGGGTGGCCAGAGCGGCCACCCGCTCAGCCCGTATTTCCTGGCCGGCCACGACGCCTGGGTACGCGGCCAACCTACCCCTTTCCTGCCCGGGCCCACGGTTCACAGCCTGCGCTTTACCCCCACCGTGCCAAATCCCGGCAGTTGATTGCCCTGCCAGGCAATCATTCATACAAAAAAACCGTCGAATGAATCGACGGTTTTTTTGTATGGATCAGATTTGTTGCTACGAGTCTCTTTCTGCATATTTAATTTCAATGCCTGCCCTATTTGGCATTGGAGGCTTACTACCGGGCCACCAAGCTCTGCTTAGCTGTCATGAGCCTTTTAAAAAGCTCTGTCTCTATTAATGGTTATTTTCTGTAGAGACCTTTGAGCTTCGCGCTTTCGTCGAGCTATCGGCGCCGTATGGAAAGCACGGACAAGTCAGACTTCTGTCGCTACAGGACAAAGATACGGCCCGATATGGCGCATGGCCCGCTCCACGTAATCTGCCTTTTCGCCAACTGGTGCGACGTAGTGCAAGGCGCTCTCGGCCGCTGCGACGCCTTGCAGCCGGGCGATGATCCAGGCAGCCAGATAAGGTGAGGCCATGCAGCCTCCAGCGGTTGCGACGTTTTCCCGGGCATAGAAAGGCTGATCCAATACCTCGATACCCCCCGCCTCCACCCACGGCCGGGTCGTCAGATCGGTACACGCCGGCACACCGTCCAGCAGCCCCAGCTTTGCCAGCACCAGCGCTCCGGAACACTGGGCCGCCAACAACTGCCGCGACGGGTCCAGCCGCAACTGTGCCATCAAGGCGGAATCGGCCACCACTTCCCTGGTCTTTGCGCCGCTGCCGACCAACACCGCATCGGCTTCGCACGCCTCTTGCAGCGATGCTTGTGCATCGATCGTCACACCATTCATCGAACGGACCCGAGCGGTCGGACTGGCAATCGACACGCGCCAGTCGGGCTGTTTGACGCGGCTGAGAATGCCCAGCGCAATCAGCGAGTCGAGTTCGTTGAAAGCATCGAAAGTCAGAATGGCGATATGCATGACGTGGTCTCCTCGGACTCTCAGTCTCTATGCCGCCTGGCTAGCAGCCAGTACAGCCCTTGCAAAGAACGGAAAAATCGAAAACTTGCTGCTCGACACGATATATGGCCTTCTCTCCAGGAAGAACGCATTAATTCAATAGCCCCCTCGCAAGCCTCGCCTGCTACCCAGCAGCATGGCGATACGCGCCGGCCACGACCAAACCGGATTAGAATGCCGGCTTGCCCGCCGTTTCCCCACTTGCCTATGTTTATCGATTCCCACTGCCATATCGACTTCCCCGAACTCGCCCAGGACATCGACCGCCTGCGCAGCGCGATGCGTGACAATCAGGTCAGCCATGCGCTATGCGTCTCGGTCAATCTGCCGCAATGGCCCGGGGTGATCGCGCTGGCGGAGCGCTTTCCCGAGATCTATGCCTCGGTCGGCGTCCATCCCGACTATGAAGATACCGAAGAGCCGACCGTCGAGCGGCTGGTGGAGCTGGCAGCCCATCCCAAAGTGATCGCCATCGGTGAAACCGGGCTTGACTACTACCGGCTCGAAGGCGACCTGGAATGGCAGCGTGAACGCTTTCGTGTCCATATCCGCGCCGCCCGTGCGACCGGGCTGCCGCTGATCATCCATACCCGCAGCGCTTCCGAAGATACGTTGCGCATCATGGAAGAAGAAGGCGCGGCCGAAGTCGGTGGCGTGATGCACTGTTTTACCGAAACCCAGCAAGTGGCCGATGCGGCGATCGCCATGAATTTCCTGATTTCGTTTTCCGGCATCGTCACCTTTAAAAATGCCGTACAGCTCAAGGAAGTGGCCCGGACCATTCCACTCGAATCGATGCTGATCGAGACCGATTCGCCCTATCTGGCGCCAGTGCCGTTCCGGGGCAAGACCAACCATCCGGCGCTGGTGCGCCATGTGGCCGAACATATCGCCGAACTGCGCGGCCTGCCGCTTGCCACCATTGCTGAAGCCACCACCGCCAACTTCGCCCGACTGTTCAAGCTCGAAGGCCGCCTTACATGAAGGTCGATGTCACCTTGCTCGGCGTGGGATCGAGTGGCGGCACTCCGGCCATTGGCTGTGACTGCCCGACCTGCCGCTCGACCGATCCGCGCAACCGCCGCACCCGCGCCTCGGCCCTGCTGACGGCGGGCGGGCTTAACTGGTTGATCGATACCGGCCCCGATCTGCGGCAACAGACGCTGCGCGAAGGTTTTACCCGGGTCGATGCGGTGCTCTATACCCATCCGCATGCCGACCACCTCAATGGCATCGACGATCTGCGCGCCTTCTGCTACGTCGCCAAGGCACCGATTCCGGTGTTCGGCAACGACTATATGATGCATGACATCGAAACCCGCTTTCACTACACCACCCTGCCGCCAGGCCCATGGTGGGACCGGCCGGCGCTCCAGACCACGCCAGTCCAGGGCCCGTTCTGCCATCGAGGCGTCGAGGTGGTGCCGATTCCGCTGCTGCACGGCAAATGGCCGATCTATGGCTATCGGATCGGTCGGGTTGCCTATCTGACCGATGTGTCGGAGATCCCCGAGAGCAGTCTGGCATTGCTCGAAGGTCTCGATCTGCTGCTGCTCGACTGCCTGCGCGAACAGGCCCACTTCACCCATTTCGGCGTGGAAGAGGCACTCGCTGCTGCCGCCCGGATCAAGGCGCGCCGTACCGTGCTGATCCATATGACCCACGAACTCGAATACCACGCCCTGAGCGCCCGGCTACCTGCTGGCATCGAAGTGGGCTACGACGGCATGCGGCTGGGAGTCGAAGGTTAGTCTGCCGGTAAAAAGCACCGCCCAAGGCTTGCCTTTGCTGCGTACACTGCGGCCTTTCCCCTCATAAAAAAGCCGCTATGGAAAATTCCTCCCGTCCCTCGCTATTGGGCCTTGGCCTGAGCATTGCCGTCGGACTGATCGCCTCTTCCGCCATCGTCAGCTATACCCTCGACCGAATGGCCAGCAACAAGCAATCGATTACCGTGAAGGGACTGGCCGAGAAGTCGGTCCGGGCCGATCAGGCGCGCTGGCGCATCGTGGTGCATGGCCACGCCCCGGTACTCGCTGACGCCTTTGCCGCGCTGCGCGCCAATCAGCCCAAACTGCGCAGCTTCTTTGTCGAACAGGGTTTCAAGCCCGAACAGGTCACGCCGGGACGCGAGACTTACCAGCCAGTCCATAAAGTTGACCAGGACGGCCGTGAATTGCGCGAGATCGAGAGCTATACCGCCTCGCAGGAACTGCTGCTGACCAGCAGCGATGTGGCGGCGGTGGACAAGGCGGCCGGACGGATCGTCAGCCTGGAAGAAAGCGGCGTGCCGATCAGCGTGCAGAATCCGGAATATCTGGTCAGCGGACTGGAACAGGTCAAGATGTCGCTGATCGCCAGCGCCACCCGCAACGCCCGCGAGCGCGCCAGTGAATTTGCCAAGACCGGCGACGCCCAGGTCGGTGCGATGAAATCGGCCAATCAGGGGGCTTTCTATATCCTGCCGGCGCAGGGCGGCGGCAGCGACGATGAATATGGCGGTGCCTACGATAAAACCACCATCGATAAACTGGCGCGGGTGGTGGTGACGGTGGAGTATGGGATCAGCCAATAAGCCACGACGGGACGAGACACTCGGCGGCTAAGCGCGTGGATTTGCCTGTTCGACTCGGTACGACATAAGCGGGCGGCCGAGGAGGCATCATCCTGATCTTGGCCTGAAATCAATGTTTCATAAGGTAAGCGCCAGTAGATCTGGCGCTTATTTTGCAGAATTTATTCTATTTACTGCGTCTGGGCTTAATCTCCCGCCACGGTCATTCTCTCGATCAGTACCGAACCGACCCGCTTGCTGCCGCGCATTTCGATATCGCTGCCGATGGCCACGATATGCTGGTACATCTCGCGCAGATTGCCGGCGATGGTGATTTCCTCGACCGGGTAGGCGATCTCGCCATTCTCGACCCAGAAGCCGGCAGCTCCGCGCGAATAATCGCCCGTCACACCATTGACGCCCTGGCCGAGCAGCTCCGTCACCAGCAGACCGGTGCCGAGCCGCTTGCGCATATCGGCGCCATCACCGGCAGTTGGCTGCACCAGCAGGTTATGGCAGCCGCCGCTATTGCCGGTGGAGACCATGCCGAGCTTGCGGGCCGAATAGCTGGCCAGGAAATAGCCGTTGATCACGCCGTTTTCCACCAACTGACGCCGCTGGGTCGCCACGCCTTCGCCATCGAACGCCGAGCTGGCCAGTGCACGCGGAATAAACGGGTCTTCGACGATATTGACCAGCGGCGAAAACACCCGGGTGCCCAGCGAATCGAGCAAGAAGGTGGCTTTGCGGAACAGCGAACCGCCGCTGATCGCCGACACCAGATGGGTCAGCAGACCTGCGGACATCGACGGGTCGAACAGTACCGGATAAGTGCCGGTCTTGAGCCGACGCGCTCCCAGCCGTGCCAGGGCGCGTTCGCCGGCGCGGCGACCGACGGATTCGGCGGCTTCCAGGTCCTGTGGGGAACGCGCCGTGGTGTACCAGTAGTCACGCTGCATGGCGTCGCCTTGCTGGGCGATCACCACGCAGGACACTGAATGACGGGTGGTGGCCGACGGCCCGATAAAGCCATGGCTGTTGCCGTAGACCGACAGGCCGGCCTGGGACGACACGGTAGCGGCTTCGGTATTGCTGATCCGGCCATCGACAGCGCGCGCGGCACGTTCGGCGCGACGTGCCAGCTCGACCGCTTCATCGGTCGACAAGGCCCAGGGGTGGAATACATCGAGGTCGGGAAACTCCCGTGCCAGCCGGTCGGGGTCAGCCAGGCCCGCGCAGTCATCCTCAGCGGTATGGCGGGCAATCGCCAGCGCAGCTTCGACGGTGTCGCGCAGCGCCTGCGGCGAGAAATCGGAAGTGCTGGCGTGGCCTTTGCGCTGGCCTTGATAGACCGTGACGGTGATGCCCTTGTCGCGGTTGTATTCGATGGTTTCGACTTCATCCAGGCGGACAGTGACGCCCTGCCCCACCCCTTCCGATACTTCGGCTTCGGCCGCCGTGGCCCCGTTCTGCTTGGCGATCTGCAAGGTCTGTTCAACCAGATCGATCAGTTGTGCTTCTGAATAGGAAAAGCCGGATGCGGAGTTTTCGGACACTGGGTAGCCTCGTTATTCTGGATGCACACCGTTCGGGCCGGTGCATGGTTCCGGTATGATAGCAGGCTGAACGAACACCCGTGCCCGGCACACCATGCACCACGAAGAACACGACGATTACGAAGAAGACGGCCGCGTCAGCAAAAGTCAGCTTAAACGCGATATGCAGGCGCTCCAGGAACTGGGCGAGCAACTGATCGGGCTTGGCCGCGATCAATTGCTCAAGCTCGATCTGCCGGAGAGGCTGTTCAATGCCATTCTCGAAGCCAAGCGCATCACGCATTTCGGTGCGCTCAAACGGCAACGCCAATATATCGGTCGCCTGATGCGCGATGTCGATCCCGCCCCGATCCAGGCGCTGCTCAGCACCCTCAAGGGCGAAAACGACGAGCACACTGCCTGGCTTCACCATCTCGAACGCCAGCGCGATCTGCTGTTGGCCGAGGAACACCGGGTCGCCGCCCTGATCGAGGAACATCCTGACCTCGATATCCAGCATCTGCGCCAACTGGTCCGCAACGCCCGCAGCGAGCGCGCCAGCCAGTCCACTCCGAACCCCAAACCGCCCAAGGCCTATCGCGCCTTGTTCCAGTTGCTCAAGACGCTGTATCCGGAGCCACCACTAGGCGGCACAGCCGCCGAGGACGACGAGGAAGAGGATGATGAGCGATAAAGCGCTGAAGATCGGTCTGGTATCGATCAGCGACCGCGCCAGCCAAGGCATCTACGAAGATCGTGGCCTGCCGGCGCTGCGCGACTGGCTCAGCGCCGCCCTGGCTACGCCTTTCAGCACAGTGGAGCGTCTGATCCCCGATCAGCGGCCCGAGATCGAAGCCACCTTGATGCATCTGGTCGATGATCTGGCATGCGATCTGGTTCTGACCACCGGCGGCACCGGCCCGGCCCCGCGCGATGTCACCCCGGAAGCCACGCTGGCCGTGGCCGATCGGGAAATCCCGGGGTTTGGTGAGCAGATGCGCCAGATCGGCTTGCGCTTCGTGCCCACCGCTCTGCTGTCACGCCAGGTCGGCGTGATCCGCGGCCAGGCGCTGATCCTTAATCTGCCGGGCCAGCCCAAATCGATCCGCGAGACGCTCGAAGGGCTCAAGGACGAAAACGGCACGGTCATCGTCCCCGGTATCTTCGCTGCCGTGCCCTATTGCCTCGATCTGATCGGCGCTCCCTATATCGAAACCCACCGCGACGTGGTCGCCGCATTCCGCCCCAAATCGGCGCAGCGGCCACCTGCCGACGCAAGTTGATCGATGGCGAGGACGCCCGAAAAGGTGTCCTCGGACAATATTTCTGCCAAATATCTGCCACACCCAGCAATACTATTGTACAGAAATATCATTTTCCGGTCTTACCCCCTTACACCTGGCATCCAAGCCTGCCAACCGGTAGATAACGTCCCACACCTTCCCCCACATTGCTGCTTGTGATGGAGGCAATGGCCGCAGGTATCCTGCGGTCTGCCCTCGCTACGATGCTGGTGATCTTGGACGCCATGCTCAGCGCTTTTCCGAACAAACCGGCGTTCAATCGTCCGGACACCGAACGACAGCTTCGGACCGATCAATAAGCCCGATCAGCGACGCCGATTCAGACGGCAGTGCTCTACAAGCCGATAGGGACTATTCCAGCCATGAAGGCAATTGCGCGGCCAAGCTCTGCCGCTCGGCCGTTGCCGTGCCGAGCAGGGCAAATCCCAGCAGTGTCCCGCCTTCTGCCACAAACAGCGCCTTGACTCCGTCTGTGCTTGTCTCGACCTGCCACTGCCCGCCCATGCCAGGCGCGGGCGGCGCGACCACAGTGGGACAGGCCGGGGTCTTCACCAGCACCGGCATCGCCGGATAACGCAATGCCGTCGGCTGACCGGCCAGCGTCGGACCAAGTGCACGGGCTGCCTGCATGATCGGCATCACGAAGGGCAGCACCCAACCGGCCACTTCGGCGCAGTCGCCCAGGGCATAGATATCCGGGTCGCTGGTTTGCAGGAAACGGTCCACCACGATGCCGCGACTGACCAGCAGCCCAGCCGCCTGCGCCAGACCCAGCCGTGGCCGCAGCCCGATGGCCGACAGCACCAGATCGGCTTCCAGTGTCGAGCCGTCCGATAGTTGCAGCAGATAACCCTGACCGTTGGGGCTTACCTCGGTTGCGCTGGTGCCGAACCGGAAAGCTACGCCCAGCGCTTCGAGCCGCTCGCGCATGAAACGGCCGGCCACTTCGGGCAGCAGACGCGACAGCGGCCAGGCAGCCGGATCGAGCAATGTCACTTCAAAGCCGGCGCCGGCCAGATCGTTGGCGAATTCACAGCCGATCAATCCGGCGCCCAGAATGGCCAAACGGCGCCGGCCGGCGCTGGCGGCACGAAACAGGCTGTAGTCGGTGAGATCGTTGACGTGGAGCACATCCTTGGCACCCTCCCCACTCAACCCTGGCGTAAAGGGATCGGCCCCCAAGGCCAGCACCAGCTTCCGATAGGCCAACCTCTCGCCGCCCACTTCGATCACGTGTGCCGCCCGATCGATCGATTCGACCCGGCTGGCAGTGCGGATATCGGCCCGCAACTCTTCCGCCATCTTGGGTGCGCTTTTCATCGCCAATTGCTCGGGGGCCTTGCCGGAAGCAAAGGCATTGGACAGCATCGGCTTGGAATAGAATGTGCCGTCGTCGCTGGTGATCAGGCGCAGCGGCACCTCAGGGGCCAGCTTGCGCAATTCGCGGGCAACGGTATAACCGGCCAGGCCGGTGCCGATGATGGTGATGGCGGCGGACATAAAGTCTCCTTGAGGAAATAGCAAAATCATGGCAGCCCGCTCAGGCGGATCGAGCCAGGTCACGGCCAGGGGCACACGGGTCGGCAGCTCGCAAGTCCTGGAAGGCTGCGCTCGGAGCCGATCGGTACGAGGCGCGTGACCGATATTCTTTTTTCTGGTGACTGGCGCGATGGTACCAGTGGAAGTCATCTTAACAGCCACTTGCCGCCGGACAGGCTGTCAGCGCACGGCAGCGATCGCTGGTACATCATTTACAGCGGGCCAATGAAAAAGCCCGGCGAAGTGCCGGGCTTGGTGAGATGGCGTCGGAAATCGGGCCAGCGCTTACTCGACGGGCGCATCGGGCAACATCACCACCGTGGGCAGACCGCAGTCGAGAATGGCTCGACGTACCGCCTCGATCGCTTCGCGGCGCGGGAAATTACGCCGCCACGCCAGCACCACCCGACGCATCGGCACCGGTTCGGCAAACGGGCGGATCGACAGCAATTGCCCGTCGCCAGCCGTGACCGAGGTGGCCGGCAGCACCGTCACCCCAATACCGCCGGCCACCATATGGCGAATGGTAGTGAGCGAACTGCCCTGCAAGGTGCGTTGCAGGCTGCTGCCGGTCGGCAGGGCCTCGCGGTTGAGTTCAGGGCAGGTTTGCAGGATCTGGTCGCGGAAACAGTTTCCGGGCGACAGCAGCAGGACGTTTTCCGCTTCGAGCTGAGCGGCATCGATCCGCTCCTGGGCCTCCCACGGGTGATTGAGGGGAGTGGCCACCACAAAAGGCTCGTCGTAGATCGCCTGGGTGGCGATACCGCTTTCCCGGAACGGCTCGGACAGGACCGCCACATCGATCTCGCCTTGCTTCAGCATTTCGGCGAGCCGGACCGTGTAGTTTTCTTCGAGCAGAAGCTGCATCTGCGGCGCCCGCTGGCGTAACACCGGAATCAGATAAGGCAGCAGATAGGGACTGATGGTGTAGATGGCGCCGAGCCGCAGAGGGCCGGAAAGCGGATCCTTGCCCTGTTCGGCCAGTTGCTTGATGGTCTGGACCTGCTCCAGCACCCGCTGGGCTTCGGATACGATGCGCTCGCCGATCGGCGTCACCGACACATCGCCGGCTGAGCGCTCGAACAGGGTGACACCCAGTTCGTCTTCGAGTTTTTTCACGGCCACCGACAAGGTCGGCTGGCTGACAAAGCAAGCCGCCGCCGCCCGGCCAAAATGACGTTCCCGGGCGACGGCGACGATATATTTCAGTTCGGTCAGTGTCATGGCGGCAGCCGTTGGTTAGACAATCGGACCGGGCTGGCAGATGGCGCGGCCTGTTGCCTTGGCCGCGGCCGCCAGCCCCTATGCTTCCCCAATATAGGACAAGACCATAGTGATGCAGGATATCTAGGTGCAATCACTATCGCTCCGGCCGACGATTGGTATAGGCAGCCGGTTCTCACGGTGGTACAGGGAGAAACATTAAAACAAGGCGGGCATGTCATCTGACATGCCCGCCCGCTCTGGCAAGCGAGAGAACGGCAGCGCCGTGCTATTTCTTGCCCTCGTTGTTAGGCTTATCACCGGTCGGCGGCGGAAAGCCCTGGAAACCGAAACCACTCCAGAGGTTCTTGGCGCGATCCTGCAACTGTTGCTGCATCTCGACGAACATATTGGTGCTCTGTTCCAGATAGCTGGTCATCATGTTCTGCATCGCCGGCCCTTGGAACTTCATGAATTCGCCCCATAGGTTGGCATTGGCCGCCATCGGATTATCGCCGCCGTAGACGGACTTCGATTGATCCTGCAACCGTTGCTGCATCTGGGCGAAGAGTTGCAGGTTCTTTTCCAGGTAGTTACCCATCAGGCCCTGCATGGCGTGACCGTAGAAGCGGATGATCTGGGTCAGCATGTCATAGCTGAACATCGGCGCGCCGCCGTTTTCCTCTTCCAGGATGATCTGCAACAGCACGCTGCGGGTGATGTCTTCGTGGGTCTTGGCGTCCTCGACCAAGATGTCGACATTCTCCAGGACCAACTGCTTCACGTCTTCGAGCGTGATATAGCAACTCGTCGCGGTATCGTAGAGGCGCCGGTTCGGATATTTCTTGATGATGCGCTTTTCTTCGCTCATCGATCTCCCCATCCATTTTTCAAATCAACGACTTAATAGCCTGCCGCCCCGCTTGCGCCATAGTTTTTGCTGCGCTGCACAAGAAATTCGTTGACAGTCCACAGCAGCGTTTCTAGAATCGATTTCGGATTGTGCGGAGCAACATTACTATACCAGAAACGACCGTCCGCGCAGTGTCCGTCTTGCTACAGCACAAGTCAAAGGAGATTAGCCATGGTCGCACAGAACACCCAAGCATACACCGAATTCCTCAACCAGCAGTTGGAGACCGTTTTGCGGGTCTCCAAGATCGGTCTGGACAGCAGCGAACGCCTCGCCAGGCTGCAAATCGATACCGCCAAACAGACCATCGAACAACTGGCCCAAACCACTTCCCGCCTCAATGAACCCCGTGATCTGCAATCGACCCTGGCGCTGCGCGCCGAATTGACCCAGCAGATCGTCGAATCCTCGCTCGGCCTGTCGCGCAATCTGTACGAACTGTACTCCCAGACCCAAACCGAGCTGTCGCAACTGTTCGAAGAACGCCTCAATACCTTTAATCGCAGCGTCGTCTCCGCCATGGACCGTGCCGCCCGCTCCGCGCCTGCCGGTACGGATGTGATGGTGTCGAGCGTCAAATCGACCGTCGCCGCCACCGCAGCCGCCGTCGACAGCATGACCAAGGCCGCCAAGCAAGTGGCCGAATTTGCCGACGCCAGCGTCAAGGCTGCGACCACCGCCACCAGCGACGCCGTCAAATCCGCCAGCCGCGTCAACTAAGACCGCTTCTGGCAAAAAAGCCCGCTTACTAAGCGGGCTTTTTTATTTTTTTGCTCGATAAGGCTGCAAATCTTGCGAAAGATTGGCAGTTTATTTTCTATCAAGCCTTGGGCAGAGTCACGCCAACCTGTCCTTGATACTTGCCGCCACGATCGCGGTAGGACACCTCGCACACATCATCGGCATCGGCCTCGAAGAACAGCACCTGGGCGCAGCCTTCACCGGCATAGATCTTGGCCGGCAGCGGCGTGGTATTGGAGAACTCCAGCGTCACATAGCCTTCCCACTCGGGTTCGAACGGGGTGACGTTGACGATGATGCCGCAGCGGGCATAGGTCGATTTGCCCAGGCAGATCGTCAGGACATTGCGCGGAATGCGGAAGTATTCCACCGTGCGCGCCAGGGCAAATGAATTGGGCGGAATGATGCAATAGCCCTTGCCCGATACATTGACAAAGCTCTGTTCGTCGAAATTCTTCGGATCGACGATGGTGGAATTCAGATTGGTGAAGACCTTGAATTCGTCAGCGCAGCGGATATCGTAGCCATAGCTCGACGTGCCGTAGGACACGATTCGCTGGCCATCAACGCTGCGTACCTGGCCCGGCTCGAACGGCTCGATCATGCCGTGATCGGCTGCCATGCGGCGTATCCAGCGGTCGGATTTGATGCTCATAGAAAACTCCGTGGTCGCGGCGACCTTCGGGTCGCCTGCCATCGTCAGGTATTTTGGATCACGATCTTCGGCATCCGCGCCGAAAAATCCTTGGCCTTCTCGCCGATCTTCACAGCCACCCGGCGGGCGATAGTCCGGTACAACTGCGCTACCTGGCCGGTTGGATCGGCCACCACCGAAGGTCGGCCCTCGTCGGTCGATTGACGGATGCTCAAGTCAAGCGGCAACTGACCCAGCAGCTCCACGCCATACTCGGCAGCCATCCTGGCACCGCCGCCCTCGCCAAAGATCGGCTCGGCATGACCGCACTGCGAGCAGATATGGATGGCCATATTCTCGACGATCCCGGCCACCGGCACCCCGACCTTCTCGAACATTCTCAGGCCCTTACGCGCATCGAGCAGCGCAATATCCTGCGGCGTGGTGACGATCAGCGCTCCGGTCAACGGTACGCGCTGCGACAGCGTCAGCTGAATATCACCGGTACCGGGCGGCAGATCGATCACCAGATAGTCGAGCGACTCCCAGCGGGTATCGGTCAGCAGCTGCATCAGGGCCTGGGTCACCATCGGCCCGCGCCAGACCATCGGCTGCTCGGCATCGATCAGGAAACCGATGCTCATGGTCTGCAAGCCATGGGCACGCAGCGGCACGATGGTCCGGTCATCAGGCGACTCGGGTCGCGCGCCTTGCAGACCCAGCATCATCGGCTGCGACGGACCATAGATGTCGGCGTCCAGCAGCCCCACCATGGCGCCTTCGGCGGCCAAGGCCAGCGCCAGATTGACGGCGGTGGTCGATTTGCCGACCCCGCCCTTGCCGCTTGCCACGGCAATGACGTTCTTGACCCCGGGCAGCGGCGTCAGGCCGCGCTGTACGGTATGGGCATCGATCTGGTGACTGACCGTCACCTCGACCTCGGCTACGCCCGGCACGGCAGCCAGCGCCGCCGCCAGCTCGGCCTTGATGGCGGCGTAGCGGCTCTGCGCCGGATAGGGCAGCACGATATCGAGCTGCACCCGACTGCCATCCACATTGAGCTCTCGTACCGATTTCAGCGTCACATAGTCGCGGCCGCTGTCGGCATCGATACAGGTTTTCAGTAAGTCCAGCAGTTGGGCTTCGCTGACCATGGCACGACTCCGTCGAAACAAGGGAAACATCGACCTTTACATCTTCACGCCCAGTTCACGCAGGCGCTCATCGAGATAGCTGCGGGCGGTATAGCGTTCCGACAAGACCACTTCGTCGCGCGGATGCAGGAACAGTGGCAGCGAGATGCGCGACTTGAAGCGGCCCTCGCCAGTCGGGTTGACCACCCGGTGCGAGGTCGATGGGTAGTAGCCGCCCGACGCCTCTTGCAGCATATCGCCGATATTGATGACCAGCGTGCCGAAATCGCACGGCACATCATGCCAGGCACCATCGCTGCCCTTGACTTGCAGACCCGGCTCGTTGGCAGCCGGCAGCACCGTCAGCAGATTGATGTCCTCATGCGCCGCCGCCCGCAGCGCGCCTTCGGGTTCGTTGCCCGACAGGGGCGGATAGCGCAGCACCCGCAGCAAGGTGCATGGGCTCTTCGCAATCATCCCCGACAGCGGCTCGCTGAAGCGCTGCTTCACTTCAGCCGGGCTGTGCGCCTCGACCCAGCCCAGCAGTTCGGCGGCCAGCGCATTGGCCAGTTCGTAATAGCGCAGCGCACGCTCGGACAGGGCGGGCGGAATCCGGCCCCAGGGGTAGATATGGAAGTATTCCTTGATGTCCTTGACCGTATGGCCCTTGGCGGTTTCGGAGATGGCGGTGGAGAAGAAACCGTCCTGCTTGGCCGGGTCGAAGGCATATTGATGCTTGTCTTCGCCGTCGAAAAAGCCCAGCCACTCGCTATAGATCGATTCGACCAGCTCCTGCGGAATCGGATGGTTCTTGAGCACACCAAAGCCCGTGGTGCGGAGCGATTCGGTAAAACGGGCAGCGGCGTCAGGGGCGCGGTAATCGACGGTCAAGACGTTCAATTCGGTTTCCTCGGGCAGAAAAATAGCGCCTTTTCGGCGGGGGCATGATTTTAACAGCAAGGCGCCCCGACCGCAGCCGCCGCACGGCGGCCGCCGTGACAAGGCGGGAAGATCCGGCGAAAAATCAGCCACAGTGTCTGCGACCCGAAGCTCCGCGACCCCTCAAAGGAATGTCAGTTTTTAGTACATTTCTTATCTATATTTCATAGGTTCTTGCACAAGATTTGCATATATTTTTACTTTCGTTCCAATTCCCTACTTGATCTGCGCCAGAGACCACCCACGCATTGCCATGCCCCGCACTCAGCCGGTACGGCCAGGCCGTGCCGGCCGCAACGGTCGGCGCGGTTGCGGCTATAATCGTGCATTTCTGCCCGCCCTCGCCCAACAGGAAGGACAATGCCTTGAAGTCCCGCAAGATACTCGTCACCTCCGCCCTGCCCTATGCCAATGGCCCGATCCATCTGGGCCATCTGGTCGAATACGTCCAGACCGATATCTGGGCCCGGTTCCAGAAGATGCGCGGCCACGAGTGCTACTACATCTGCGCGTCCGACACCCACGGCACGCCGATCATGATCAACGCCGAAAAACAGGGCGTCACGCCCGAGGCGCTGGTGGCGCGGATGCACGGCGAGCAGTTGGCCGATTTCCAGGGCTTTCAGATCGGCTTTGACAACTACCACAGCACCAACTCCGAAGAGACGCGCGAGTTGGCCTATACCGTCTACCGTCGCCTGAAGGAAGACGGCAAGATCGTCCGCCGCAGCATCAGCCAGCTCTACGATCCGGAAAAAGGCATGTTCCTGCCCGACCGTTTCGTCAAAGGCGAATGCCCCAAATGTGGCAGCGCCGACCAGTACGGTGACAACTGCGAACGCTGCGGCGCCACCTATGGCCCGACCGAACTGAAAAACCCCTATTCGGCAGTCTCGGGTGCCAAGCCCGAACTGCGCGATTCCGAGCATTATTTCTTCAAGCTCGGCGACTGCACCGATTTCCTGGCCAACTGGACCCGTGAAGCCGGCCGTCTGCAACCCGAGGCGGCCAACAAGATGGCCGAATGGTTCGAGGCCGGTCTGCAAGACTGGGATATCAGCCGCGACGCCCCCTATTTCGGTTTCGAAATTCCCGATGCACCGGGCAAGTACTTCTATGTCTGGCTTGATGCCCCGATCGGCTATATGGGCTCGTGCAAGAATCTGTTCGACCGGCTGGGCATCGACTTCGACGCCTGGTGGAAGGCCGGCAGCGATGCCGAGCTGTACCATTTCATCGGCAAGGACATCCTGTACTTCCATGCGCTGTTCTGGCCGGCCATGCTGCATTTCTCGGGCTACCGCACCCCGACGGCGGTGCACGCCCATGGCATGCTGACGGTCAACGGCGAAAAGATGTCCAAGTCGCGCGGCACCTTTATCACCGCCCGCAGCTACCTCGAACTCGGCCTCAACCCCGAGTGGCTGCGCTACTACTACGCCGCCAAGCTCAATAGCCGGATCGAGGACGCAGACCTGTCGATGGAGGACTTCGCTCTGCGGGTCAACGCCGACCTGGTGGGCAAGTACATCAATATCGCCAGCCGCGCGGCCGGCTTCCTGACCAAGCGTTTCAACGGCCGTCTGGCCGCCGGCCTGCCCGATACCGACCTGCTGGCCCGGCTGCAACGGGCCGCCCCGGCGCTGGCTGAAGCCTACGAGAACCGCGAATACGGCCGCGCCGTGCGCGAGATCATGGCCCTGGCCGACGAGGTCAACCAGTATGTGGACCAGGTCAAGCCGTGGGAGCTGGCGCGCCAGCAAGACCAGGAAACCGCGCTGCACCAGTCGTGCAGCCTGTTGATCAATGCCTTCCGCCTGCTGACCCTGTATCTCAAGCCGATCCTGCCGCGCCTGACGGCCGAGGTGGAGACTTTCCTGGCGATCGCACCGCTCACCTGGAGCGATGCCGAGACGCTGTTGCTTGACCATCCTATCCAGCCTTACCAGCATCTGATGACTCGTATCGACCCGAAACAGCTCGACGCCCTGGTGGAAGCCAATCGCCAGAACCTCAACGCCGACCAGCCGGCCGCTGCCCCGCAATTCGAACCGATCGCCGACACCATCTCGATCGACGATTTCGGCAAGATCGACCTGCGCATCGCCCGTATCGTCGACGCGCGCCATGTCGAAGGCGCCGAGAAGCTGCTGCAACTCACGCTCGATATCGGCAGCGAGACGCGCAATGTATTTGCCGGCATCAAGTCGGCCTATCGGCCCGAAGACCTGATCGGCCGGCTGACCGTGATGGTGGCCAATCTGGCCCCGCGCAAGATGAAGTTCGGCCTGTCGGAAGGCATGGTGCTGGCCGCCAGCGGCGATATGGCGCCCGGCCTGTTCATCCTGTCGCCTGACAGTGGCGCCCAACCGGGTATGCGCGTGCGCTGAGCCTATCGAGGCGGGCGGCTGCGGCCGCCCGTTTTTCCGCCATGAAGACCCCGACTCCTCCCCCCTTCCCGGTTCTGCACACCGAGCGCCTGCTGTTGCGCGAGCTGACGCCTGCCGATGCCGAACCGCTCTATGCCATCCACTCCGATCACGAAGCCATGCGCTGGTTTGGCAGCGACCCGCTGACCCAGCCGCAGCAGGCATTCCGACTGATCGAAATCTTCGCCGAATGGCGGCGCGCCCCGGCACCGGGTACGCGCTGGGCCCTGGTGCGGCGCGAAGATCAGTTGCTGGTCGGCACCTGTGGTCTGTTTCGCTGGAATCCCAACTGGCGCAATTGTGTAGTCGGCTATGAACTCGGGCGTGCTGCCTGGGGTCAAGGTCTGATGACCGAAGCCATGCGTGCGGTGCTCGAGTACGGTTTCGAGGTGATGCAGGTAAACCGTATCCAGGCCGAAATCCACCCCGACAACCTGCCGTCGATCCGACTGGTGGAGAAGCTGGGCTTTGCGCTCGAAGGCGTGCATCGCGAGCAGGCCTTCTGGGCCAACGCCTATCACGATCTTGCTTGTTATTCCCTTCTTCAGCGCGACTGGCGCGCTCTTCAACGATGAAACTCGATTTTCCGATTGCCGCCGTTCTGTTCGATATGGACGGTCTGATGCTGGACAGCGAACGCGCCGTGCTGCGTGCCTGGCGCCAGGCCGCCCGCGAACATGGTCACGATTTCGACGACAGCGTGCTCCATGCGATGGTCGGTCTACACGACCGGCTGTGTCGCGCCATGCTGCTGGAACGCTTTGGCCCCGACTTGCCCATCGATGCGATCTTTGCCCGCACCGAAGCGCTTTATCTGGGGCGGATCGAAGCCGGCATCCCGCTCAAGCCCGGTCTGACCGAGCTGCTCGACTGGCTCGATGCGGTTCGCCTGCCCAAGGCGGTCGCCACCTCGTCGACCCGCCAGCGTGCCCAGGGCAATCTGCGCAGCAGCGGCCTGCTGCCGCGCTTTCCGGTCAGCGTCTGCGGTGACGAGATCGAACAGCCCAAGCCGGCGCCCGACATCTATCTCAAGGCCGCCGACCTGCTTGGCGTGGCGCCGGCCCATTGCATCGTGCTGGAGGATTCCGAACCGGGCGTGCAGGCCGCTCTGGCAGCCGGCATGACGCCGATCCAGATCCCCGACATCAAGCCGCCCAGCACCGCCCTGCGCGCCCTGGGCCATCGAATCGTCGGCAGTCTCGGCCAGGCGCACAGCTTGCTGCGCGAAGCGGTGTGGCAGCGTACCTGTTGTCTGGTATGAATAAACTGGAAAATTTTAGGAAAAATCTCTGCAAGACGTTTAGCCAGTCTTGAGGAAAATACAGATTTTCTTCCTGAATATGGTGAATCGCCCTTTCTCCGGGAGCGCTGACCGGCCTCGCTCGACATGGTCAGCAATGCAACGACACTGCCCATCGTGTGGCCTTCTTTGTCTGTCCAGGAGTGTGCCTTATGGATCCGATTGCCCGTCATCTGCGGATTTGCGGCCTCGTGCAAGGCGTCAGCTACCGCTATGGCTTCGAGCAGGAAGCCAAGCGTCTTGGCGTCAACGGTTGGGTCAGAAACCGGCTCGATGGCAGCGTCGAAGCCCATATCGAGGGAGAGGCCGAGGCCATCGCCCAACTGCTTGCCTGGGCCAGGCGCGGCCCTGAGCTGGCGCGGGTGGAGTCGGTCGATGCCAGCGAGGCGGAGTCTACCGGGCTGCAACAGATGGTCCGCTATCCGACCGCATGAAATCACTATTTTTGTTTAAATGCGAATCTCTGCCTTGCAGAGAATATGCACTTATTTTGAACTTTAGATAACTTCCGCGAACTGCCCCCGCATCCACGCCAGATAGTCGACGGCAGCCGCCCTCCCTTCCTGTGGCGCCCAAGCTGCCCATTCCTCGGTGACCAGTGGCCGATACGGTCCATCCTTACACTCGAAAATCACCGCCGGCGCACCCAGTACCACCAGCGAATGAAACACATTGGCCGCCAGGGCCATGCCGACCTGTCCTCCCGCTTCGAGCCGGACCGTTGCCGTCAGGCCGCCCGCCTCATCGAATAGCAGCACCCCAATCGCTCCACGCAGCACCAGCAGCGTCTCTTCGCACTCAAGATGGCGATGGGGCCGTACATAGCTGTCGGGCAGCAAGGCATTGAGAAAGCGCTGGCATGGATCGGTCGGCGTCGCATGAAAATTGTGGTTGAGTCGCCGACGTGGCGAGGCGGCGGCAGCGGTGGTCAGTTGATCGAAGAGTTGCTGGTCGATCGGACGCAGGAGGGAAGAGATCGGCATAGGCGTGAGGAAAGTGAGGAGCCGTGCAGACGGCCGGGAGGCAGCAGGATAAGGGGGGATGGCGACCACCTCAACCGTTCGTCGACTTCCCTCAGGGCCATCTTGACGCAAGAACGATCGTTCACCAATATGCGGGTAAACCAACGTTCTCTGAAGAGGATAGACAATGCCGCTCCGCCCCGCCCACCGTGTTGTTGCCGCCCATCAATCGAGCGGCCATCTCGAACTCGACGCCACCTTGCCCGGTGGTGGCTGGCCCAGCGGCAACATCACCGAGATCGTCAGCAGCCGGGCCGGCTGCGGCGAACTCAAACTCCTGATGCCACGTCTAGCCGAACTCAGCCGCAATGGCCGCCGCACTCTCCTTATCAACCCCCCCCACCTGCCCTATCTCCCCGCCTGGCAAGCCGCCGGCATCGATCAAGACAAGCTCGACTGGCAAGAAGCCCTGCACGAAAGCGAATTCCTCCATCAAGTGGCGCAAGCCCTGGCTGCCCCCGACTGCGGCGCGGTGGTCGGCTGGTGCCATGGGCCGTTAAGCGAACAATTGACCGATGCCCTGCAACGACTGGTGGCTTCGAGTTCTGTGCTCTGTTTCCTGCTGCGGCAGGGTCGGATGGCAGGGGCAGGCTCGTCGTTTCCGCTGCGGCTTGAAGTCGAGCCGGCCCATGGCGGACTCAAGGTCTGCGTGCGCCGTGGCCGTGGTGCGGTAGCCCAAGGCACCGCCCATATCCCCCTGACCCGGCCGCAACTGCATCCACGCCGGCAGCCGGCACCACGCGCCAGCCTGGCGATGGCTGCGATGGCATTGGCGGCTTAAAGATGGAATGGGCGAACAGCCAGGGCGCTGATTCAAAACACTGGCCTGTAAATCGGCGTCACGAGTAAGGTGGCTTGCTCGGCCTGAACTGACGCTTGATGCCCGGACCCGCTGACTCCGAGCTGTTCGGCAATGCACTAAATCATGGTCTTCGATGCCGGCGCCGTTTTAACCGGACTCTCTCCCGCCACGCAGACTGATCGACCTGGACCGGGGGTGCTGTGGCCGGACCCACTGACGCCAAGCTTTTGGGCAAGGCGCGAGCGTCCAGGTCAAAAACCGGCAGACCGGCTAAAGACTTTCGATTTAAATCGGCGTCGCCGCTAAACCTGGAGGAAGGCTGCACGGCTGCGCTTTGAGGTTTGAACACGCTGACGCCAGATTGCCCGGAAATGGGCTACTTGCCGCAAACCGCAACAACCAGACCTCCAGAGGCAACAAAGCCGCCGAAGAAGCGGCGGCTCTGCAGGGGAAATTTCCAGCGAACGGTTCAGAGCGAACCCGGACGATGGGGATTGAGCACGATGGCTTTGGCAGACTCAGCCTTTGCGCAAGCACGCTCGCAATCACGACGTCGAGCGCAACGCAGGCAAGGCGGAACAGACCAATACAGGCAGCCGACTCCGATGGGTACACCGATCAGCACAGTCAGCACTGCCCACATGGTTTAGCCCTCCGGTTCAGTGACAAAGCCCAGTTTCTGGATGCCGGCACGCTGGATCGCGGCCATTGCCTTGACCACATGCTGGTACTCGACCACGCGGTCGCCGCGCAGCTGGAACTCGGGTTGCGGTTTGGTCGCGGCAGCGGCAGCCAGACGGCGGGCGAATTCGGCCTCATCGACGGCCGTTTCGTTCCAGTGCAGCTTGCCATCGGCCGTTACCGACAGATTGACGGTATCGGGCTTGACCTGGCTGGGCTGATTGCTTGCCTGCGGCAGGTCGAGTTTGACCGAATGGGTCAGTACCGGCACCGTCAGCATAAAGATGATCAGCAACACCAACATGACGTCGACCAGCGGCGTCATATTGATTTCGCTCATGACCTGACCGTCATCGTCGAATCCGCCACCGAAAGCCATCTCAATGCCTCCCGATCGCGACCACATTGGCCAGCTTCATCTTGTGGGCGCCATCGGTCTTGGCCACCGGAGCGCCGGTTACGAAGAAGGCATGCAGGTCGTGGGCAAAGCGGCTCAGTTGCCCCAGCACGGCCCGGTTGCCACGGGTCAGGGCGTTGTAGCCCAGCACGGCCGGAATCGCCACCAGCAGACCGAAGGCCGTCATGATCAGTGCCTCGCCCACCGGGCCTGCCACCTTGTCGATACTGGCCTGGCCACTGACACCGATACTGATCAGGGCATGGTAGATACCCCATACCGTGCCGAACAGGCCAATGAACGGCGCCGTACTGCCAACCGATGCCAGAATCGACAAGCCCGACTGCATCCGCTCCGACGATTCGTCGATGGCGCGCTTGAGACAACTGGTCAACCAGTCCGACAGCGACAGCTGGCCATGCAGATCCGATTGGTTATCACGGTGATGTACCACCGCATCGCGGCCTTCTTCGGCCAGATGGCGAAAGGGGTTGTCGATACGGTTGCCTTCGAGCAGTTCGAGCGCCGAGTCGAACGACTGGGCGTGCCAGAAATCGTGGGTGGTACGGGCCAGACGGCGTTGCCGCATCTGGCGCATGGCCCGGGTGATGATCACGTACCAGGAGGCGATCGACATCAGCAGCAGCACCAGCGCTACCCCTTTGATCACCAGATCGCCCTGCTGCCACACGGCCATGATGCCGTAAGGATTCTGCTCCATCTCAAAACTCTCCTTGTGTTACCGGTGCCGCCGACAGCGCCGGCGGGATGATTCAGCGGTTTGCCCTGCCGCCACCACGGCTTGCTGACGAGTTCAGTCGCGCAGCGAGAAGGTGATGGGCAGATCGTAGGTATACGCAACCGGCTCATTGCCACGTTTGGCCGGGACGAAACGCCACTTCTTCACGACCTCGAGCGCCGATTGGTCAAGGCGTGCATAGCCGCTGCTACGCTTGAGTTTCACTTCGCCTGCCGTGCCGTCGGGCAGGATATGCACGCTCAGCACCACCTGGCCTTCTTCCTCGAGCTTGCGCGACAGCGGCGGATACGGCGGCTTGGGATTGTTGAGATAGGCCGCATCGCTACGCGGCAGCACCAGTGGTGCCTCGACCGGAGCCGGCGCAGGGGCCGGACTCGGTTGTGGCGCCGGTGGCGCAGCCGGTGCCGTTTCCACTGCCGGGCTGGCGGCGACGATCGGTGATGGTGCCGACGAGACGGCAGTGAGCGGCTGGGCCGTCGGCACCGGTTTGGGCGACGGCGGCATCGGCTTGGACCGTTTTTCCAACGGAACGGGTTTGGACGGCTCGGGGGGCGTTGAGGTCGGGGCGGCCTCAACCGGTGTCGGCTCAGGTGCCGGCGCAACCAGACTTGCCACCAGTAGCGGCACCGGTGGCGTAATGGGCGTACTGAGGTGCGACTGCGCCAGCCACCACAACAGGCCCACATGCCCCGCCGCGACTCCTGCCAGCACTGTGCCGCGTCGCATATCAATCGCCATCCGACTCACCCGACAAACCGAAGCAGCTTATTCTAATGATAAGTATTATCATTAACAAGTCGAGCAACTGAACACGAGTTCCATTTAACGACGTATCCCGTCATCTCTCTGATCGACCCTTTTCGTCCTTTACGCCGGACAAGCCAGACCAAACCCTGATGGCTTGTAGCGCTCCCGCTTCAAAGTCCGACCCAGACCAAAACGGATGGCGCTGACAAGCATGCTCTTCCGTGCTCTCACTTGGCGTCCGAGCAAAGCCAGCCTCTCCTATCGCCGCCGCCCGCTCTTCAGTCAGGCCCGCAAAACCAGACAGCCTGGACAGGCTTTTCAGCCTGTCCGACTTAACCGTCTCTTTCCTGTACTCAACGGCCGCAAAACCCTGGCATCGTCAGCCCTGCCCAACTTCTTTCCACCTTGTCCGTCCCTCTGTCCGCCTATCGAGCCAAGTAAATAGCCGAGGCTGCGCCAGGGGTCGCAGTAAGGAGGGGAAGGAGGAGAGAAGCAGATCGGCGAGAGGAGAAACCTGGATTCCCCAACAATGTCTTCCATCAAAAAACACATATTACTTTCAAAAACTGTTTTTTGTCGCACTATATATTGCAGATGTTTTGCAGTTTATTTTCTATTTTTTATTTCCCCGTTCTCGTCACTATCTGCCTGACGAGCCTGAGCGGGAAGTGAGGCTGCCTGTACGCATTTCGCGGCGTTTCTCGTACACCTCGAACACATCGTGCAGCAGATAACGGGCAAGCCGGGCCATTTCGCGGCCGCTGCGCCGCTCGAGCAGGCGTTTGGCGCCGGCGTGGTTGATCAGATGCAGCCCGGTCGGTCCGATGCACAGACAGCTATGGTCGAGATCGAGTCGCATCAGGCGGATTTCGCGCGGCGAGCGGCCCAGCGACTGGCCGATATCTTCCAGACACAGCCACAGCGTCTCATTGGCATCGACGAAGGCGCGCAACTGATGGCGGTTCCACTCGAAGTAAAACCCGTCGATCGCTTCCAATTCGAGCCGATGGCGTCGCCGCTGCGCCCATAGCAGGCCCAGGATCAGCAAGAACATGGCGCAGATGCCGAAAGCGCGCAGTACGGCTTCGCGGTCAGGACGGAAGTAGCTGAAGTAGATCATGGCGGCCACGCAAGGCAGACACAGCGCCACCACCATCGACCACCAGAACAGGCGCTCATAGCGCAGCATCGTCCGGCCGAAACGGTTGGGATTGAACATCGTCCTACTCACCCGCGATCCGGGCCTGATCGCGGCCGTTGGCCTTGGCGGCATAAAGTGCCTGGTCGGCGCTGGCGACCAGATGCTCGGGCGTTCCCTCCTCGCCCGGCAGATGAATGGCAATTCCCAGGCTGATCGTGATACAGGCGGCGGTTGGGGAATCCTGATGCGGAATCGCTTCTTCTGCCAACAAGCGGCGTATCCGTGCCGCCACCGCAATGGCAACAGTCCGGTCGGCATCGGCCAGCAGCAAGGCGAACTCCTCGCCGCCATACCGGGCCACCACATCTTCGGGCCGATCAAGCGCCGCCACCAATACCCGGGCCACCCGCACCAGACATTCATCGCCGATTTGATGGCCATAGGCGTCGTTGTAACGCTTGAAATGATCGACATCGACCAGCAGCAGTGCCAACGGCCGTTGCCGCTGCACCGCGTGCTGCCAGGCTTCATGGAGCAACCGGTCGAACTGGCGCCGGTTGGCCACCCCGGTCAGGCCGTCCTGATGGGCCATCCGGTTGAATTCCCGGTTGGCCGAGATCAGTTCTTCATTGGCGCGATTGAGCGCGGCCTGGACGAATTCCAGCTCCTCGATATTCTCGACCAGTTTGGCCTCGACAGCCTTGTGGGCCGAGATATCGCGCATCACGGCAGTGAACAGATGGCGGTTGCCGAGCCGGATTTCGCTGATCGACAAGGCCAGCGGAAAACGCTCGCCGTTGCTGCGCAGCCCTTGGACCTCCAGTTGCAGACCCGGCTTGTCGGCACAGCCGCCGCATTGTTCCAGCAGACGCGGGAACGAACCGCCGCCCGGCGAGCCCGGCGCCAGCAACATACCGAGTTCGCGGCTCATCACCTTGTGCAGGCTGTAGCCGAAGATATCGCGCACCGCCGGGTTGAGCATCTGTACCAGGCCGTCCTCATCGACGGTGACAATCGCGTCGCTGACGCTTTCGAGCACCGAATTGAGCATGGCCTCGCTCTCGATCATCTTGGTTTCCATCGCCCTGACCTCGGTCAGATCGTGGCTGAAGATGGCGATGAAATCGGCACGGTTGCGCCCGGTGCTGGGCGCGACGATCAACTGACGCACATCGATCACCCGGCCTTCGGCATTGAGGCACTGTGTCTCGCCTTCCCAGGGCTGGCCGCTCAGGGCCTGGGGGATGCCGATCCGGCTGACCAGTTGATAAGCCCAGTCGGGATAACCGCTATAGAGCGGCAGACGGTCAAGCGGCGCATCGGCCGCGATGCCGCGCAGACGGCGGCCGGCCGGGTTGAGGTAGAACCACTGGCCATCGGGGGTGGCCATGCCGACCATATCGGGCATGCTTTCCACCACCGCATGGAGCCGGTCGCGTTCGCGCTCGGCCGCTTTCTGCCGGCTGATATCGTAGGCAATCGCCATATGCCCCACCACGGCACCGTCGGCATCGTGCAACTCCGATACATTGAGCATCACCGGAAAATGGTGGCCATCGCGATGGACAAAGGTCCATTCCTGGCCCGTGTTGTCGCGGCAGGCAGCGGCGATGACCTCGCTGATCGACAGCGATTCCGACCCTTCGCGCCGCCGCGCCGATTCGACCACGGCCGCCAGCTCCTCGGCGTCATAGAACAAACCCGGGGTCGAGCGACCGACCAGTTCCTCGGCTCGATAGCCCAGCATCAGCTCGGCCGCCCGGTTAAAGCGGGTCAGGATGCCGTCGAGATCGACCGACAGGATGCAATAAGGCGCCGAATCGAGAATCGCTCTTTGCAGGCGCTCACTCTTTTCAAGCGCCGACTCGATCGATTTGCGCTTGCCGATATCGGTACAGGTCATGGCCAGTCCCCAACCCATCGGGGCCACCTGGATTTCCCGCCACATCGGATCGCTTTCACCGTCGTCGAGCCGGCATTCTTCGCTAAAGCCCTGCCCTTGGCGCACCGCCTCGATCAGCCGTGGCCGCAGCCGCGGGTCGCATAGTCCGGCCAGGGCATCGAGCCGCTGGCCCAGCAACTGCTCGCGGCTTTGGCCGCTGCGGCGCAGGGCCGTGGCGTTGACCTCGGCCAGGCGGAAATCGGTGACGCTGCCCGACTCGTCCTTGATCGATTCAAATACCAGCACCGCTTCCAGATTGCCGTCGAACACCGCGCGAAACAGCTCTTCCTTGCGCGCCAGATTGGCCTGCAGGCGGGCCGCCTCGGTCACATCGCGCGCATACATCACGGCCCCGCCCAGCCGGTCCTCGTCTTCGGGCAGGACGGCAAAGGCAATATCGAACAGGCGTTTCTCTTCCCCCAGCGTCAGCCGCACCGTCGCCGGCTCGCCACGCAAGGCGGCACTGAAATGCAGCAGCAGTCCGCCGCGGTCGGGGACATGGCGGTCCAGCCATTCGACCAGGCCGTCGCCGGGCACGGGACTGCTGCCATAAAGGCGCTGAAACAGCTGACGTAGCGCCGGATTGGCCACGGTGACCCGAAAGCCCTGGTCGATCGCCAGCAGCGGATCGGCACAGGCGGCGATCACGCTATCGAGCAGGCCGAGCCGGCGCCCGGCCTGGGAACACTGGCGGTGGATTGCATCGACTTCGTTCAGTGTCACTAGCAGATGCCGGTTTTCGCCCTCACCTCGCTGCGCCACCGCCAACTGGTACCAGCCCAACTCACCGGCCCCGTCCCGACAACGCACTTCGGCCTGGCGTATCTCGTCGGGTTGCCATGGTGCAGTCAGCAAGGCTTCGATCGTCGGCACATCGACGGTGGCAAAGATGCTGCGCCAATCCTCGCCGCCCGCGGCAAACTGCGCCCAGACCGGGTTGCGATAGAGCAGCCGACGCTCGTCATTGAATACCGCGACGGCCAAGGGCACTTCATCGAAACTGCGGTAATGGTCTAGCGTCTCGTCCTCGACCCGGCCCAACCGTCGGACCGTCCAGCCAGCCAACAACAGTGCCGCCAGGCTCAGCACGCCACCGAAGATCAGGGCATCGCGGCCCGACTGGGCCAGCCGGGCGGTTCGGGTGCTGTCGTCGAGCCGTAATAACAATAGCCAGCGGTAATCATCGTCGCCCTGCCGGGTCACGCCTGCCACATAGGCTTCATAGTTCTGTAGCGCCAGCGGACGAATCCAGCTGAACATCCAGGTACCTTCCGGCCGCTCGATCAGGCCGCGCTCATCTTGCAGCAACCGACTCCATAGTTCGGCATCGCGCTCAGGCAGGGTGCGACCGGTCATCTGCTGCAAGGCGAACAGCTCATCGAGCCGACCACCGGCCAGCCACAGTCCCCGGCCGTCGAGCAGCGCCAGTTCGGTGCCGGGCGGCCGTACCTCGGCCAGCCGCTCGAACAGATGACGCGCCAGATAACTGAATACCAATACCCCACGCCGCTGACCGCTGTCGCCAAATAGCGGCGCAGCGAAGCGTAAGACCGGTTTGGGCGGGTAATCGGGCAGACCGCGTTCGGCACCAAGGCCGAGCGGGGATACATAAACCCGGCCTGCACCCAGTTCGCGCCCACGCTGGAAATAGCCGAGCTGACGCCGATCGAGCAATTGTTCGGGCGAAGCGATCGAGGGAACACCCGATGCCAGATCGACCCGCAGCTGCTCACGGCCCTGGTTATCGAGCAGACGCATCTGGTCATAGACCGGCTTATTGGCCAGCCAGGTCATGAAATGCTCAGCCACCGTCCCCCACTGCTCGGGCGGCCGGTCGGCCTGCATCATCAGCTCGCGCTGACGCGACATCAGCATCACATCGGTGGCGCCGTCACGCATCACATGACGTACCTCGCGCTCGGCCATATCGAGCCGCAGCCTGGTCGTTTCATCGAGTGCCGCCAGACTGCGGCTGCGGCTGCCATGGTAATACCAGGCCGTCAGGCACCAGACCAGCGCCAGCAAAGGCAGCAGCACAAAGCAGAAACGCCGCAGCGTGGCGGCCCGAAGTGGAGCAGGCATTGGAATATGGGATATCGGAGATCTTGTCACTATAGCGCGCCCCTATGACGTCCGACGGTCGGGGTTTACATACCCGGTAGTATCTCAATAAAATACTGACCAGTATGCCAAATCCGGAGCCTTCCGTTTTGAACCGACCCGCCACCGCAGATCGTCAAGACCCGAGCGAAACCCGCGAACGCGCGCTGGCCGCGCTGAAACAGGTGGTCAGCCACAAGCCCATTGCCGAGATCAACTACGGCGACATTGCCGCCGAAGCCGGCCTGCCCTGGCAGACGGTCAAGCGCATGCTGGGCCCGCGCGAGCAGTTTGCCGCCTGGCTCGACAATAGCGCGCCGGTACCGGCCGATACCCGTACCCGCATCCTCGACAGCGCCGCCCGGGTATTTGCCCGCAAGGGCTATCTGTGCGCCTCGCTCGACGAGGTCGCTGCCGACGCGGGCCTGACCAAGGGCGCCGTGTACTGGCATTTCAGCAGCAAGAACGAGCTGTTCTTCGCCTTGCTCGATTCGCGTTTCAAGACCGAATACGAACAGCATCTGCCCGCCGCGCTCGAAGCGCAGCAGGCCAACCCCGACCCCAAGGCCGCCTTGCTCGAATTGCTGTGCGAGGTGCTGGGCCGGGTGGAGCAGGACCCGGACTGGCCGCGCCTGTTCCTCGAATTCATGGGCCAGGCGCGCGAGCCGGAAATCCGCCGCCGCCTCGGCGACGCCTATCTCAGCTCCTATCGCATGTCGGCGCAGTTGATTGCCAGACAACATCAAGACCACGGCCAAGGCAGTCCCGATGATCCCGAATTGATGGCGATCTTCTGGAGTTCGCTGATGGACGGTCTGATCCTCGCCTGGCTGATCAACCCCGACAAGATCGATCTCAAAGCCTTGATGCCGCGCATCGTTGACCTACTGTGGCGCGGCGTGCGGCCCGCCGAATCCTGAACACAAGGAGTCATGCAATGTTGCAAGCCCAGCCCCGCCGCTTTGCCCGCAAGCCCATCGCCTGGGCACTCGCGCTGGTAGCCGTGGTCGGCCTCGGCCCCCTGCTGAGCGTCCAGCGCGGCAACGCCGCCCCGAGCAAAGCGGCGCCGGAAAAAGTCGCCGCCGTGCTCGAACTGTCCAGCTCCGACCTGCTGACGGTACAGCGGGGCTCGCTCGCGCTGCCGCTGCCGCTGTCGGGTACCTTGAGCCCGGTGCGCCAGACCCTGGTCGGTGCCGAGGTCGAAGGCGTGGTGGCCGAGGTGCTGGTGCGCCCCGGCCAGCCGGTCAAGCCAGGTCAGGTGCTGGCCCGGCTCGACACCAGCGAAAGCCGCAACCAGTTGCTGGCACGCCAGGCCAATCTCGAACGTGCCCGCGCCGAACTCAGGCTGGCCGAGAAGAACCGCGAGCGCAGCGCCAATCTGCTGAAGCAGAACTTCATCTCCCCAAACAGCCACGACGCGGCCGAAAACAGCTACGCCGTGGCGCAGGCCCAGTACAAGGCCGACGAAGCCCAGGTGGCGCTGGCGCAGAAGTCGGTCGGCGACGCCGTGGTGCGTGCTCCGTTCGGCGGCATCGTGTCGGAGCGCCATATCGAGCCGGGTGCCCGGGTCGGCATCAACCAGAAGCTGTTTGGCATTGTCGACCTGTCCGAGCTCGAATTCGAAGCTGGTGCCCCGACCAGCCGGATCGCCGCCGTCCAGGTCGGCCAGGAAGTGGGCTTCAAGGTCGAAGGCTTCGGTGAGCGCCGCTTCAGCGGCCGGGTCGAGCGGATCGCCCCGGTGGCGCAAAGCGGTTCGCGACTGATTCCGCTGTTCGTACGGGTGCAAAACGGCGATGGCGCGCTGCGCGGCGGGATGTTCGTCCAGGGCGAGCTGACGCTGGCGCGTGCCGACGATGCGGCGCTGCTGCCCGTCTCGGCCATCCGCGATCTGGACAGCGCGCCCTATGTGCTGACCGTCGAACAGGGCCGGGTGCAGCGCCGGCCGGTCCGTCTGGGCCTGCTCAATGAACTGAGCAAACAGGTGGCGATCACGGAGGGGGTCAAGCCCGGTGATACGGTACTGATCACCAAGCTGGAAAACCTCAAGCCAGGCCAGGCAGTCAAGCTGCCCTCGGCCACACCCGTCACTCCCGCCAAAACCGCCTGAGCCACCCAGCCCGCCCGTCTCGCCTGATGCGGACGGGCTGGGCCAAACCAAGAGGCCCGACCATGTGGTTTACCCGCATCAGTATCCAGAACCCGGTCTTTGCCACCATGATGATGCTGTCATTGATGGTGCTGGGTTTGTTTGCCTATAAACGTCTGCCGGTCGAGGAGTTTCCCGACGTCAAATTCCCGGTGGTATTCGTCTCGGTCGGCTATCCCGGCGCCTCGCCCGAGATCGTCGAATCCGAGATCGCCAAGCCGCTCGAACAGCAGCTCACCACGCTCGCCGGCCTGAAGAAGGTCTCCTCATCCTCGTTCAACGGCCGCACCGAAGTGGTGGCCGAGTTCGAACTGAGCGTCGATCCCGAGAAAGCCTTGCAGGATGTCCGGGAAAAGGTCGCGATGGTGCGCCCGGGCTTTCGGCGCGAAATCGAAGAGCCGATCATCGGCCGCTACGATCCGACCCAGGAGCCCATCATTTCAGTGGCGGTCAGTACCGACAAGATGCCGCTGCGCCAGCTCACCACCCGGGCCGACCAGTATCTGGTCAACCAGTTCCAGATGGTGCGTGGCGTCGGTAGCGTCAGCCTGGTGGGCGGCATCAAGCGCCAGGTCCGGGTCGAGATCGACCCGACCCGCTTGCAGGCCCTGGGCATCGGCGTCGACCAATTGATGCAGGCGCTCAAGAGCGAAAACCAGGAAATTCCGCTGGGCAATATCGAGTTCGACAAGACCGAGCGGGTGGTCCAGGTCAAAGGCCGGCTGGTCGATGCCGCCGACTTCAAGCGGCTGGTGATCGCCCGCCGCGCCGGCAGCCCGATCACCCTGGAGCAGGTCGCCCAGGTGATCGATGGCGAACAGGAGCAGGACTCGCTGGCCCTGGTCAACGGCAAGCGCGCGCTGTCGCTCGATATTCGCAAGGTCGATGGTGCCAATACCGTGCAGGTGGCCGACGATATCCACGCCACGGTCGAGCGGCTCAATCAGGAACTCAAGAACGAGGGCATCAGCCTGTCGGTGCTGGGTGACCAATCGACCGGCATCCGCAACTCGCTCAAGGACGTGCAGAAGACCCTGCTTGAAGGGGCGGCGCTCACCGTGGTGATCGTGTGGCTGTTCCTTGGCTCGTGGCGCTCCACCGTGATCACCGGCTTGACCTTGCCGGTGGCACTGGTCGGTACCTTCTTCTTCCTTTATCTGTTCGGCTTCTCGATCAATGTGATGACCATGCTGGCGCTGTCGCTATGCGTGGGTCTGCTGATCGACGATGCCATCGTGGTGCGCGAGAACATCGTGCGGCATGCCGAGATGGGCAAATCGCACTATCAGGCCGCACTCGACGGCACCCAGGAGATCGGCCTGGCCGTATTGGCCACCACCCTTACCATCGTGGCGGTATTCCTGCCGGTCGGTTTCATGGGCGGGATCATCGGTCGCTTCTTCTACCAGTTCGGTATCGCGGTCTGTGCCGCCGTGCTGATCTCGATGTTTGTCTCGTTCACCCTCGACCCGATGCTGAGCTCGGTCTGGCGCGACCCACACGCCCATGGCATGCGCCATGGCGGCCCGTTTGGCCGGATTCTCGACTGGTTCGACAGCACCATGGAAAAAGTGGCCGATTTCTACGGCCGGGTGATCGCCTGGGCGCTGGGTCATCGCAAGACCACCCTGGCCATGGCGGCGGCGAGCCTCGCCGGTGCCTTTATGCTGGTACCGCTGATCGGTGGCGAATTCCTGCCCAAGGCCGACGTCGGCCGGCTCTATATCGACTTCCGCACCCCGATCGGCACCACGCTCGACTACACCTCGGCCAAGGCCCAGCAGGTCGAAGCGGCGCTGCGCGAATTCCCCGAGATCATCGAGATCTACACCACGGTCAATACGGGCGACTCGGGCGGCAAGCATATCGGGCGCACCACCCTGAAGCTCAAGGACCGCAACGAACGGGTTGGTCAGGATGTGCTGATTCCGCGGCTGCGCGAGCGGCTCCAGAAGATCGCCGGCCTTGAGATCCGCAGCGTGCGCGGCCCCGATGGCGGCGGTGGCGGCTCGCCGATCTTTGTCACGGTGCAGGGCAAGGACCTGAACGAACTCAAGCGGATCGCCGAGAACGTGGCCGAGCGCTTTGGCCGTATCCCCGGTGTGGTCGATGTGCAGACTTCGCTGCGGGCCAACAAGCCCTCGGTCGATGTCGAAGTCGATCGCGCAATGGCCGCCGCCGTCGGCCTGTCTGTCGGTCAGGTCGGCAGTGCCCTGCGCCCGCTGATCGCCGGCGACGTCGCCACCACCTGGAAAGCGCCCGATGGCGAAAACTACGATGTGGTGGTGCGGCTGCCGGCCGATCTGCGCCGGGTGGCCGCCGACCTGAGCCGGCTGCCGATCGCCAGCAACGATACCGATCCGGCAACCGGCCTGCCCACCATGATTCCGCTGTCGCAGGTGGCGACGCTGCGCGAATCGGGCACGGCCACGCTGATCAAGCGCAGCTCGCTGTTCCGCACCGTCGATATCTATGCCGACGTGGCGGGCCGCCCGGTCAACGAAGCCTCGGCCGATGTGAAGAAGGTGCTCGACAGCATCCAGCTGCCCAGCGGCTACCGCTTCGAACAGGAAGGCGCCCAGAAGGATATGGAGGAGTCGTTCGGCTACGCCATGATGGCCCTGGCCCTGGGGGTGATCTTTATCTATATGGTGCTGGCCTCGCAGTTCCGCAGCTTCCTGCAACCGTTCGCCATCATGACGGCGCTGCCGCTCAGCCTGATCGGGGTGTTCCTGGCCTTGCTGATGTGGCGCTCGACTCTCAATCTGTTCTCGATTATCGGCGTGATCATGCTGATGGGCCTGGTGACGAAGAACGCCATTCTGCTGGTCGATTTCGTCAACCATCTGCGCCGCGAAGGCATGGAGCGGGCAGCCGCCATTGTCGAAGCGGGCCGGGTACGGCTGCGGCCGATCCTGATGACCACCTTTGCCATGATCTTCGGCATGCTGCCGCTGGCGCTTGCCATGGGTGAAGGCGCCGAGCAGCGGGCACCGATGGCCCATGCGATCATCGGCGGTATCGTCACGTCCACCCTGCTGACCCTGATCGTGGTACCGGTGGTCTTTACCTACCTCGACAGTTTCGGCGAATGGGTCAAGCGCAAGCTGGCCCCGCAGGAGACCGTGGCGCAGCAGGCCTCCTGAGGCCGGACGGAACCTTCCGCCATGACTGGCGACCAAGCGCCCTGACCCGGCGGCAATGCCGCCGGGTGTTGTACCCGATGGCAAGGAGACATCTTACCGATAGAAAAAATCAGGAAAAATCGGTGCAAGACTGTTAGCGGATAATAATCAATTTCTAAATATATAGGCCTGGACCACGCTGATCGCCCGCCTACAGCGGTCAGCGTCCCGACCGGCACCGGCCCGCCCAGGGCCGCTGCACAGAGAGAGGATGCCCATGAGATTCCCCTTCAAACGTAAATGGCTGGTGCTGGCGATCGCGCTGGGTGTGGTCGCAGTGCCGCTGGCACTTGGTTCCAAGAGCGGCGACAGCGCCCTGGCAGTCCAGGTCGAAGCGGTGACGCAGCGCGATATCCGCCCGACCATTCTGGCTTCGGGCACCCTGGCCTATCGGGCCGAGGTCGAATTGCGCTCGGAACTGACGGCCCGGGTGCAGCAAGTGCTGGTGGTCGAGGGCGATACGGTCAGCAAGGGCCAGGTGCTGCTCAAGCTCGACCCTGAGTCCTACCGCAATGCCATCGACCGCGAAGAGGCGGCGCTCAAGCAAAGCCGGCTGACCATCGAGCGCGAACGGGCCTCGCTCGAATTGCAGCGCAAGCAGTTCGAGCGCACGCAAAAGCTGTTCGAAGCCAAGATGATCGACGGCTCCAAATTCGACGACGCCCGCAATCAGCTCCGTCTGGCCGAAGTGGCGCTGCGCTCGAGCGAAGAAGCGCAGAAGCGGGCCGACGCCGTGCTGCGCGAGGCACGCGAGCAGCTTGGCAAAACCGAAATCCGCTCGCCGATCTCGGGCCGGGTGGTGGCCTTGCCGATCAAGGCCGGCGAAACCGCCATCCCCTCGGTCGCCAGCCAGGCCGGCGCCCAATTGATGACGATTGCCGATGTCAACGGCCTGCAAGCCGAACTCAAGGTCGATGAGGCCGATATTGCCCGGATCGCGGTGGGTCAGAAGGTCGAGGTATTTGCCGCCGCCTACCCCGAGCAGGCCATCCCAGGCCGCGTCACCAAGCTCGCCCTGACGCCCACGGTCAGCAACAGCGCCCGGGCCTACAAGGTCACGGTCGATCTGCAACCGGGTCCGGGGCTGAATCTGCGCTCGGGCATGAGCTGCCGGGCCGAGGTCTTCCTCAGCGATGGGCAGAAGAAGCTCGCCGTGCCGGTCGAAGCGGTCCTGAGCGAAGAGGCGACCAACCCGAAACAGCCGCGCAAGCGCTATGTGGTGGTCGAGCGCAATGGTCGGGCGACCCGCGTCGACATCACGCTCGGGATTGCCGACGATCGCTGGCAGGAGGTTTCCCAGGGGCTCAAAGCCGGCGACAGGCTGATCATCGGCCCGGGCCGCAGCCTGCAAAAGCTCAAGACCGGCGACCCGATCAAGCCGCAGAGCACGCCAGTACACGAGGAAGAGGAACTGGTCATCAGCCGCAACGCGCCGGGAGCCTCGCTCGCATGATCGAACTCCACGCCGTCAGCAAACGCTACCGGATGGGGGAAACCGAGTTTCTGGCACTGGACTCGGTCGATCTCACCATCGGGCGCAATGAATATGTCGCCCTGCTTGGCCCGTCGGGCTCGGGCAAATCCACCCTGATGAATCTGCTGGGCTGCCTCGACAGCCCCACTTCGGGCCGCTATCTGCTCAACGGCCGCGATGTCTCCACCATGAATGACGACGAGCTCGCGCGGGTACGCAATCGCGAGATCGGCTTTGTGTTCCAGAGCTTTCATCTGCTGCCGCGCATGAGCGTGCTCGACAATGTGGCCCAGCCGCTGGTCTATCGCGGCATCGGCCGCAGCGAGCGCGAGAGGCTGGCGCAGCAGTCGCTCGAGCGCGTGGGGCTGGGTGATAAGCTGCGCCATCGGCCCAACCAGCTCTCGGGCGGTCAGCGCCAGCGGGTGGCAGTGGCACGCGCCCTGGTCGGGCGGCCGTCGCTGCTGCTGGCCGACGAGCCGACCGGCAACCTCGATTCGCGGACTTCCGAAGAAATCATGGCCCTGTTCGACGAGCTGCACCGCGACGGCCAGACCGTAGTGCTGGTGACGCACGAGCCCGATATCGCCGCCTATTGCCATCGCAGCGTGCGCGTCAACGACGGCCGCATCGCCCATGACAGCGCCAGGGAGACAGCATGATCTATATCTTGCTGGAGTCGATGCGGGCAGCGCTGACCAGCATCCTGGCGCACCGGCTGCGCAGCTTCCTGACCACGCTTGGCATCCTGATCGGTACGGCCAGCGTGGTGGCGGTGGTATCGCTGATGCAGGGTTTGGCCGATTCGGTACGCGAGCAATTCGCCGATATCGGCGGCACGGCGATTACCGTGCAGCCCAAGAACAATTCCGACAACTGGGCCAGCGGCGAATGGAATCTGCTGCCGCTCAGCGATATCGATGTATTGCGCTACCGGGTCGAGGGCATCGGCCAACTGGCACCGATGATGCAAGTCCAGGCCGGCCGCGCCAGCTACCGTGGCCGCTCCAGCTCGCCGCAGATTCGCGCCACCACGGCCGAGTACGCATTCATCGAGCGGCGCTTTACCAGCCAGGGCCGCTTTCTGGTGGACGATGACAACCGGAGCCGGCGCAAGGTGGCGGTGATCGGCAGCAAGGTGCAGGAAGATCTGCAACTGCCGCGCGAGGCGGTCGGCCAGTTCATCCAGATCGGCAGCGAGTGGTTCAAGGTGGTCGGTGTGCTCGAATCGCGCGGCGCGTTTCTCGGCTTTAACCGCGACAGCCTGATCTATATCCCGTTCGAAGCCGGCCGTGCCCTGCAAGGCTACGACAACGACCCGTATTTCGAGCTGATGTTCACACTTGCTCCCGATGCCGCCGCCGGCCCCGTGCGCGAGCGGGTCAAGCGACAGTTGCGGCTGGCGCACAAGCTCGGCGACAAGCCCGATGATTTCGAGCTGTCCTCGGTCGATCAGGTCAGCAAGATGATGGAGAAATTCACCAGCGTCAGTACCCTGGTGCTGGGCGGCATCGTCGGTATTTCGCTGCTGGTCGGCGGCATAGGCATCATGACGGTGATGCTGGTCAGCGTGACCGAGCGCACGCGCGAAATCGGCATTCTCAAAGCGATCGGTGCCACCCGGCGCGATATTCTGATCCAGTTCCTGCTCGAAGCCTCGCTGCTGTCGCTGATCGGCGGTCTGGTCGGCATTGCGCTGGGCTTCGGACTGGGCCATCTGGTGGCCGGCATGATCCCCAACTTCCCACCGGCGGCAGCACCATTGTGGGTCGCGGTCGGAGCGGCGCTGTTCTGCGCCGTGGTCGGGGTGGTGTTCGGTATCATGCCGGCCTCGAAAGCCGCCAAGCTCGATCCGATCGAAGCCTTGCGCTACGAGTGATGCCGACTTAGGGGTCCGACCCCGATCTCTCGGCATCGCGGTCACCGGGCGTTCGAGTCCGACAGCGCTCAAACCGGAGGCAGAGGGTGCGTTACGCCGCTTTGTGGCTAACGCACCCTGCGCTGGGGTGGAGAGGGACGCCAAGCGAGGCGGAAAGCTGTTCAGAAGCAGAAAAGAAACTTTTCGGCAAAACAGACACAAGATCTGTAGCTAATATCCTTTAGAAAGTAACGTTTTCGCCCTATTGAGGTTGAAAAAGCGCCCTGATGTTACAGGCCGCCGGTAGCGCGGCCATTCACTAGCGAGAGAGAAGAAACACCATGCAGAAAACCCTGATCGCCGTCCTGCTGGCCGGCCTGGGCGCCAGCGCCATGGCCGCTGGCGGCTACACCGGTCTTGGCACCGAGAGCGTCAGCCAGGAGACCCTGAGCCGCTACCGCCCGCAGCCGATCGACTCGGCGCTGAGCCGGCGCATCCAGTTCATGCTCGACGTGCGCGGCGCCGGCGGCGGCATGCTGAGCCCGGACGGCAAGCGTCTCTACTACACCAGTACGCTGACCGGCACGCCGCAGGTCTGGCGCATGGACCAGCCGATGGGCTATCCGATCCAGATGACCGGTGGCGAGGACCGTACCCATCTGGCCGGCATCACGGCCGACGGCAAATGGCTGGTGATCCTGCGCGACCGCAACGGCGAAGAGAACCCCGGCCTTTATCTGCAACCGGCCCTGGGCGGCCCGCTGGTCGAGATCCAGCATAAGCCCAAGGTCCAGACCAGCTACCAGTTCAGCACCGACGACAGCCGCTTTATCTATTACACGGCCAACGACGAGACGCCTGACAGCTACACGGTCTATCGCTACGACCTCAACAGCCGCAGCAAGGAAAAGCTGTTCTCGCAAAAAGGCCACTGGTCGATTTCCGACCATCAGCCCGACGGCACGCTGCTGCTGACCAAATCGCTGTCCAACAGCATCTCCGAGCATTACGAATGGGACCCCAAGACCAATCAGCTGACCCCGCTGCTCGGTCAGAACGAACAGGTCGATTATTCGGTCGCCTACGGTCCCACTGCGGGCGAACTGATCGTGCAGACCAACAAGTTCGGCGAATTCCAGCGGCTCTACCGCTACCGTGACGGCAAGTTCACGCCGCTCAGCCCCGAACTCAAGTGGGATATCGACGGCTTCAGCCTCGACAAGCAACGCAAGCGGCTCTACTACGCGGTCAACGAGGGCGGCTATACCAAGTCCTATGTGCTCGATGCCAAGAGCGGTCAGCCGCTCGCCCTGCCCAAGCTGCCGCAGGCCGACCATATCTCGCTGTCGCCGGCCGATCGCAGCGGCCGCTACGCCAATGTCGGCATCGACACGGCCACCAGTCCGTCCACCACCTATATGCTCGACTGGAAGACCGGCAAGCTGATCCAGTGGCGCCTCAGCTCCAGCCCCGAAGTCGATACCAGCCGCTTTGCCGTGGCCTCGCTCGAATACTATCCGGCGCGTGACGGCACCAAGATTCCGATGTTCGTGCGGCGCCCGGCCAAGTGCGATCCGGCGCCCTGCCCGGTGATCGTCGATTTCCACGGCGGCCCCGAAGGTCAATCGACCGCCGGTTTCTCGGCCTATAACCAGTTGTTCGTCGATGCCGGCTTTATCCATGTCGAGCCCAATGTGCGCGGTTCGAGCGGCTATGGCAAAACCTGGCTCGACGCCGACAACGGTGCCAAGCGGCTCCAGGTGGTCAGCGATATCGAAGACGCTGCCCGCTTTATCCGTGCCAATTGGGGCGCCAACGGCAAAGCGCCCAAGATCGGCATCACGGGCGGCAGCTATGGCGGCTACGCCACACTCGCCGGGATGACCATGTTCGCCGGCAGCTACGACGCCGGGGTCGCGGCCGTGGCACCGTCCAATCTGCTGACCTTCCTGGAAAACACCGCGCCTTACCGCCGCGCCATCCGGATTGCCGAATACGGCGACCCGGTCAAGGATCGCGATGCCCTGATCGCACTGTCGCCGATCAACCATCTCGACAAGCTCAAGGCCCCGCTGTTGATCATCCAGGGCGCCACCGATCCGCGTGTGCCGGTGGGCGAAGCGGTGCAGATGCACGAAGCGGCCAAGAACAAGGGGCTCGATTCCGAGCTGATCCTGTTTGCCGACGAAGGCCACGGCTTCAGCAAGCGCTCCAACCGCGTGCTCAGCATCGGCCACACCCTGCGCTTCTTTGAAACCCATCTCAAGGGTGCCCAGACCGCCACGGCGGCAGCCAAGTAAGCAGGCCATGGCCGGACGGGCCCTTCCCGTCCGGCCAGCATGATCGGCCAAGACGGAATATAACTAACACTACCGCCAAGGATTCCACCATGCCGCGACTTCCCCTGCTCTGCCTGGCCCTTCTGCTCAGCGCCTGTTCACGGATCAGCACCGAACCCGGTACCGAAACCGTCCTGGTCGACAAACCCTTCTTTGTCGGCCACGGCGGGGTCCGCGAGGAAAGCCAGAAGCCCGGTTCATCATGGCAATGGTGGTCTACCAGCGGAATCGATGTGCCCGTGGTGCCGATCAAGATCGATGAGCGTTTCGACGATCTGATCACCGCCGGCGACAATATCCCGGTCGATTTCAATTCCTTTCTACAGCTCCAGATCAAAGACCCGGTCGTGATCATCCAGAAGTACGGCGTGGCCTGGTACGACAACAATCTCAAGGAACAGTACCGCACCATCGTGCGCAATCTGGCCAAGCAGTACACCCTCAACCAACTGCTGTCGGACAACCAGTCGGTCCAGCAACTCGAAGTCGCCATCCTCGATACCACCCGCAAGCTGGTCAAGGACAACGGCCTGCCGGTCACCGTGCTCGATGTCAATCTGGGTAAGGTGCTGCCCGACCAGAAGATCCTCGATGAGATCAACGAAACCGGCCGCCAGAAACAGCGCAGCAAGACCATGGAAGCGGCCCGCCAGGCCGAGGACCAGCGCCGCGAGGCCGAACGGGCGCGGGCGGCGGCCGATAATGCCTATCGCAATGAGCTGGGACTCAATCCCGACCAGTTCATCCGGCTCGAAGACATCAAGGCGCGCAAGCAGCTCTACGACAAGTGCGGCCAGGGCTGCCATATCATCGTGAGCGATGGCAACCATCCGCTGGTGGTAGGACATTGAGGAGGGGATGGGAGAGGTGGACCCGATCATTTTTATTTTTTACGCAATCTGACCGCAGTTCTAGCTCAGCTTAGGCAGAAAACTTTCCCAAAACAGGGTCAGGATCGCTTGTAGGGATTTGCCTACAAAGTCTTGCGCCTTGTTCCGACAGCAAAATCGGGCGAACGCAAATTGTCCGCCCCGGACCGCTGCGAGAGAATTTCCTCAACGCAAACAGACCATTACTGGTCATCCGTCGAGGAGTCATGCCATGTCCAGTCCCAACCCGAATATCGATCCTGCCAAAGGCCGTCCGTGTGGTGACGACCCCTTGAATCCGGATGCCGGTTGGCACGATAAAACCCCCGGAGGCGTCCCGGTGCGTTTCTGGATGAAAGAAGTCAACCGTCGGGTATATAACTACGCCCCCGACGACCTGCCCGAAGTCATGATCGGCCGCCCGCTCAACTGAGCGCTGCCAGCCGTCGAGTCATAGGAGTCGCCATCATGAACCTGTCGCTCTCGCTGATTTATTTTCTGTGGCGCAAGGTCGGCCCGAGAATCGCCAGCCGGCGTCAGGGCACCAACCCTTCAGCGGCCGCCGCGCATCACGCGCTGTCCTGCCGGGCGTACTGAGATCCGAACGCCGCATGGTCACTGCCATGCGGCGTTTTTTATCGACCTCTCCCGTCTGCCCAGCAACAGGAGCGCGCCCTCGCCGCCTCCGCTTCTTCAGGGGTAAGGACTGTCCAGCCGCCCAACGCCCCGCTCGACCAGCCTTGCCTCGAAAGAAGCCATCCGCCCGTCGGATGAAGCGCACAATAGCGGCTGATCAGATCAATCGTCTCCAAGACCCGTGTCCACCTCCCTCAATGACCGTCTGGTCGAACTCGATTCCCTGCGTGGTTTTGCGTTATTCGGGATTCTGACCGTCAACCTGACCGCCTTTGCCTCACCCTATTTCAGCAGCGGCATGACCGACCCGCGTTATGCCGGGCCGCTCGATCAAGCGGTTCGGGTATGGATTTCCCTGTTCTTCGAGGCCAAGTTCTATCTCTTGTTCTCGTTTCTGTTCGGCTACAGCTTTACCTTGCAGATCGAAGCGGCAGAACGGTCCGGAGCGGCCTTTGTGCCACGGTTCGGCCGGCGCTTGCTCGGGCTTGCCGTGATCGGGCTGGCGCATGCGCTGCTGCTGTTTCCGGGCGACATCCTCGGCACCTATGCCCTGATGGGCGTGTTGTTGCTGGGCTTGCGGGAATTGGAAGATCGCTATCTGCTACGCGGGGCAATCGGCTTGATCGTCGCCCAGGCGCTGTTATGGGGGGGGCTGGGTGCCTTGCTGCTGCTCGGTCCACCTGAAGGCGCGCCCGACCGGGCCGCGATGGTCGAGTATGCAATGCGCACCGAAGCGGCCTATCGCGGGGACGTTGCAGCGGTGCTGGCGCAGAACTGGCATGCCTTGCGCACCGAAATCTGGGCCGTGTTGCTGCTGTTGCAGGGTCCGTGCGCGCTGGCGATGTTTCTGCTGGGTCTGCTGGCGGGACGGCACCAATGGCTGGCCACGCCGGAAATCGTCTGGCAGACCTTGCGGCCGCGTCTGCCCTATCTGCTGCTGGGTGGCCTGTCGGGCGCGCTGGTCTATACCCTGACTTCGCAATCGCCCGACTATGCCAGCACCGCGCTGCTGGGTCTGGGAGTGGGCCTGTTGACTGCCCCGCTGCTCAGTGCCGCCTATCTGGTCTTGCTGCTGGGTGCCTTCCGCAGTCGCGTCGGTCCGCTGCTGCTGCGAGCGCTGGCGCCGGCCGGGCGGATGGCCTTGTCGAACTATCTGCTGCAATCGTTGATCGGCGCCTTGCTGTTCACCGGCTATGGCCTGAAGCTGCAAGGCCAGTTGGCGCCTTTGCCGACCTTCCTGCTCGGTCTTGGCGTGTTTGTGCTGCAACTGCCGCTGAGCGCCTGGTGGCTGCGTCACCATCAGTACGGACCGCTGGAATGGCTGCTACGGGCCATTACCGTTGCCTATCTGCCACCATGGCGCCGACAGGCCGCCGCCTCAACACCGATGGCGTCCTAGCGGCCTCAATACAAATAATCAGCAAAACGTCCGCAAGTAATGTTGCCGGAAAGACGAAAAAATAAAACTTCAATGGAGATGAATGGCCTTGCCGTCCGCGATGACTCACTGAGGGTGCGACAAATCGACAGACCTCGTGAGTTCGCTGCTGGTAGGAAACCCACAGTAAGCACAACAGGCGGTGCAAAACGACGCCACAGGCTCCCCATCTTCGGCGGTAGACCCAACGAAGGGCTTCTTGCAGGCCGGGCATTTTGCAGAACCCAGCACCGCAACACAGACGCCGATCAAAAAGAAGGTGGCCAGGGCACTCAGCAAGGGAACACTGACCGGGATCTGGGGCGAAATAAGCGACTGAAGCCCGAGCCAGACAAAAGAAAGAATGTTGGCAGCCATGACGAGCTTGTAGAACCCTTGAAAGAACCTGATCGTTGCGAGCTTCATGCAAGACCCTAACGCTGTGTTAAGCCGCCGCCGCAGCGATGAAATAAGCGAAGTATTCCTTCGGCGAGCGGCATGGACAGCTAGTTGTTCGTCGTGTGCACAACGAAAGCCATACCGCGCCATCACCACTCGCCATAGCAAAACCGCTGCCAACTTCCTCTCTGCCATCCAGCCGGTCGCCGCCATTGTCTGACTTGATGGATGACACGCCTTAGCGCATTTCTCTCCGGCATGGCGTCCGACAGCACGACGAGCTGGAGGCGGACGCCATGGCGAAGCGGACAGGCATCAAGCCTGTCGCAGCAGACTGGCCTGCCAGGCCGCCACCCCGGCCACGACACTGGCCAGGGCCAGAAAAGCAATGCCGGCCGGCAGGCCGAAGCCGTGGACGATATAGCCGATCACCGGCGGACCGATCAGGCTGCCGCTATAACCCATCGTGGCGACAGCGGCGAGCGCTGACGAGCCTTCGCGCCCGGCAGCACTGAAGACAAACGGGAAGACGCCGGCGACGCCCAGACCCGTCGCGACAAAACCGACGATAGCGACCGGCACGGAAGTCGCCATCACGGCCAGCCCCAGTCCGCCGCCTGCCAACAGACTTCCCCATGCCACCACGGCGCGCGCACCGAAGCGATCCTTGAGCCGGTCGCCCAGCAGCCGCGCCACCAGCATCGCGCCGGAGAAGAAGGCATAGCCAAGCGGCGCCAGGGCTTCGCTGGCATGCAGATGGTCGCGTAGATAAAGCGTGGTCCAGCTACCCAGCGAACCCTCGGTAATCGCGCCAAGAAAGGCAATCGCTCCGAGCCAGACCAAGGCTCCATGCGGCAGGGCGAAATGCTTGCGGCCGGGTTGTGGCTCGGGCCGGTCGCAGGGCAGCGCCGAGCAGGCCCACAGCAGCGCCGGCAGCAGCAGCGTGCTTGCCAGCAGGAAATGAAGCCATGGCGCCAGCCCAATCGCGGCAGCCCCACTGCCCAGCAGGGCGCCGCCGAACGAGCCGACGCAGAACCAGGCATGCAGCAGCGACATCATCGAGCGCTCCGAGGCCCGCTCGACCTCGGCACCCAGGGCATTGATCGCCACATCAAAGCAGCTCACTCCCATGCCAAGCGCCAGCATGCCGAGCATCAAGGCCAGGCTGTTCGGCATCCAGGCCAGCAGCGGCAGACAGCCCACCAGCCACAGTCCCGAGAACAGCGAAGCATTGCGGGCACCATAATGGCCGACCAGCCAGGACGCGAACGGAAACGCGACCACCGCACCGATCCCGCCGCCCAGCAATACCGTGCCAAGCGTGGCGGCATCGAGCCGCAGTGCGTCGCGCACGGCGGGAATCCGCGACGACCAGCTGGCGTAGATCACGCCAAGCAGCACAAACAGAAAACACAGCGCGACAGTGCGGCTCCGTTGCCGGCTGGCGCCGACGAGGGTGAGTTCGACAGTCATGGGATCAATCGGCCGCAGCGGCCAGGGTTTCGAGTTGTTCCTGCAATTCAAGCCAGCGCGCTTCGACCTCGCCCAGGCGGGCACCGACCTCGCCCTGACGCCGCAGCGCTTCCTTGAGTCTGTCGCGGGCTTCGGGGGCGTAGAGGCTGTCTGCGGCCAGTTCGGCGGCAAGCTGGCTGTGTTCTTCCGACAGCCTGGCCATCTCGGTCTCGACCTTGGCCAATTCGCGCTCAAGCGGCTTGCGCGCTGCCGCCAGACGCTGCCGCGCCTCGGCTTCGAGCCGTTTCTGGGTCTTGCGGTCGACTTCGCTGGCCTCAGTGCCGGCCACCATGGCGGCCGAGGGCAAGCCGCCCCCGCTGTCGCGATAGCGTTTGTAATCGTCCAGGTCGCCATCGAACGGTTGCAGGCCGCCGTTCTCGACCAGCCAGAAACGGTCGGCGGTGGCGCGCAGCAGATGGCGATCGTGCGAGACCACGATCATGGCGCCCTGATAGTCCTGCAAGGCCAGCGTCAGCGCATGACGCATTTCCAGATCGAGGTGGTTGGTCGGCTCGTCGAGCAGCAGCAGATTGGGCCGCTGCCACACGATCATTGCCAGCGCCAGCCGGGCCTTTTCTCCGCCCGAGAACGGCGCCACCGCCGCAGACGCCATCTCGCCCCGGAAATCGAAGCCGCCCAGGAAATCGCGCAGCTCCTGCTCGCGCGCGGTCGGATCGAGTTTTTGCAGATGCCACAGCGGGCTCTGATCGAGCCGCAGATGTTCGAGCTGGTGCTGGGCGAAATAGCCGATCTTGAGCCCACGGCCTTCGTGGCGCTCACCGGTGGCGAGCGACAACTCGCCCGCCAACAGCTTGATCAGGGTGGATTTGCCGGCGCCATTGCGGCCAAGCAAGGCGATGCGGGCACCGGCTTCGATGCTGAAATTCAGCCGATCGAGCACCGGACGCTCGCTGTAACCGACGCGGCCGGCCTCGATGCGCAGCAGCGGATTGGGGCTGGCTTCGGCGTCACGGAACGAGAATTCGAACGGGGAATCGACATGGGCCGCGGCAATGCGCTCCATGCGCTCGAGCGCCTTGATGCGCGATTGCGCCTGCCGGGCCTTGGTGGCCTTGGCACGGAAACGATCGACGAACGATTGCAGATGGGCGATTTCGCGCTGCTGCTTGTCGAACGCTGCCTGTTGCTGGGCCAGCCGGGTGGCTTTCTGTTCTTCGAAATCAGCGTAGTTGCCGGTATAGAGCTCAATGCGCCCCTGTTGCAGATGGGCGATATGGTTGACCGTGGCGTCGAGGAAATCACGGTCGTGCGAGATCAGCAATAAGGTGCCTGGATAGCTGGTCAGCCAGCCTTCGAGCCATAGGACGGCTTCGAGATCGAGGTGGTTGGTGGGTTCGTCGAGCAGCAGCAGGTCGGAGCGGCACATCAGCGCCTGGGCCAGATTGAGGCGCATCCGCCAGCCGCCCGAGAAACCGGCCACGGGCTGACGCAATTGCTCGGCAGAAAAGCCCAGGCCATAGAGCAGCTTGCCCGCCCGTGCCTCGGCCGAATAGCCGTCAACCGCTTCAAAGCGGCCAAGCCATTCGGCATGGACCACGCCGTCGCCTTCGCTGGCAACGAGCATGCGCTGCACCATACGCAACTCGGCGTCGCCATCGAGCACATAATCGAGCGCCGAGGTATCGAGCGCCGGGGTTTCCTGCCGCACCGAGGCGATCACCAGCCCGGGCGGGCGGTCGTAATCGCCGCCATCGGGCAGCAGCTCGCCGCGCAAGAGGGCAAACAGACTGGATTTCCCTGCACCGTTGGCGCCGACGACGCCGACACGCTGACCACGATGGAGGACGAGATCGACCCGGTCGAGCAACTGCTTCTGACCGCGTCGCAAACTGAGCGAGGCTAGACGAATCATTGCCGGATTTTACCAGACGGACGGGACTTGCCGCGTTCTGGCAAGGTAGAACAAATCAACTAGAATCCAAAAACAAGTTCTTCCGAGCGCCCAACGGTCATGCCGACGTACGAATCGCAGCACGCCGAAACTTCGCTGGCCGCCTACCTGAATCTGCTGAAAACCAAGGGCGCGGCAACCAGCCTGATCAATCAACGCAAGCATATCTTGCGACATCTGCTATCGGCGCTTGAAGCCCAGGCCGGACGCTTTATCGACGATGACGACGCGGGCTACCGCCGTGCCGTCGATCAAATCCAGAACAATTTTCCCAACGAGCAACAAATCGAGATCATCAGCGCAGCGCGGGAATTCCACCCGTTCTGGCTGGGCGACCTGAAAACCATCGCCCGCCTCAACAGCGCCGAGGCGCTGACGCTCGACCCGGTGCCACTCGATATCAGCGGCAGTCTGATCGATATGTTCGAGCGCATGGACCGCCACCCCTGGTCCCAGCAAGAGCCGGAGTGCCTACAGCACTATCTGGTCGAACTGTCGGCGCGCGGTGCCGACGACGCAGTGATCGATCTACGCGAGCGGCTGCTCAAGCTGCTGCTGTTCGTGATCCGCGACGCCATGCCGATGCCCACTGCCTACCGCGCCGGTGTCGATGCCATGCTGACGCTCTTTTCCAAGGAGGACACGCGGCGGGCGTTTATCGATGTTGCCCGTGAATTTTTCTATTACTGGAACGGGTTTCACAGCCAGACCCCGCTCGACCGGGCCCCGAGCGCCTGAAACCTGCCTCCGGCCAGCTTTTTGAGCCACGATGAACACCAAGACACGACTCGGCCCCGACGAGGCGCTTGAACGTTATCTGCAAGATGCCCGCCAGAAAGGCGTACCGACCAAGCAGCTCACCATGGCGCGCCATTACCTGCGCCATCTATTGACCGCCTTGAAGGAAGAGACGCCCGACCGGCACGGCTACCGCCGCGCCACCGAGGAAGTCGCCCGTATCTTCCCACAGCGCGAATTCCTCGATGCGGTACGCGAATTCTTCCCCTACTGGGCGGGCGAACCCCCGCCGCGCCCAAGCGCCGAGCCGTCGAGCGCAACACCTCCCAGCCCTGCGACACCGGCCGCGGCGGCCAACCCGCCAGTGACGGTCACCCGGCTTAGCCCACCATCACCGAGCCTGGGCAGCGGCCTGGCCGACAGTCTGCAAAGGATGGAAATCGACCCGTGGGCCAAGGCCACCGTGGCAGGTCTCGAGCGGCAGCTTTTGCAGTTCCGCAGCCTGCATCGCTATGGTGAAGCGCTGCGCAAGCTCGGGCTCGACGAGAAAAACTCCCTGTTGCGGATGCGGCTGATCAAGCTGCTGCTGTTCACCATCCGCGACGCACCGCAGAACACCGAGAGCTATCGCGGCGGCGTCGACAAGGTGCTGGCCATGATCCCGAACCAGGAACATTGGCATGTCTTCGTTGGGTTGGCGCGCGAGTTCTTCCATTTCCTGGCCGACGCGCCCGACGCCGCCGACAAGGTCCAGCTCCAGCTCGATACCAGCGTGTTGCGTGAGCTGATCGGCCAGTAGCTGGCAATATCTCGAGGACGCGGCAGCGATAGGGTAAACACCGCGTCTCCAGCTACCCCGGACAAGGCAGCGACTCCACTTCCCCAACACCCCGCTTGGACCCGGCACGCCAATTTTCATTGAAATTGGCGCCCAGCCCCCCAACGGACAGGCTGTACCAGTCATAAACCGGCATAACAGCCCCGTCCCTATCTCCAGATTTGCAGAGAGGCTCATGGCAGTTGACGATCTGTGTCCTGTCCCAGCCGACACCACTGATCCAGCTGGACGCCAAGTCAAAGGCAGATCTTCATTTTTCTGCAGATCCAGTGAGGCCGATCGCTTCCCTCAATCCGCCGTCGTCTCACGCCAGAATTCGACCAGGGCCGTTGCCACGGCAGCCGGGTTGTCATGGTGCAGATTGTGACCGCAGCCCGGCAGCACCTGATAACGCAGCCCACTGAACGCCGCCTGCCGCTCGGCGAACTGCTCGGGGGTGAGCTTGAGCCAGCTCAGCAGCTTAGCTTCGTCGCCAGCCAGCCATAGCGTCGCAGCCCGGCAGGCGCGCCAGCAGGCCATGGCTTCTTCAAGCCGGTACAGCACCGGATTGACCCAGCGATGTTTGGGGTCGGCCCGATAGACCCAGTGTCCCGGTTCCGTCTCGGCGGCCAGAAAGGGCGCCAGCCAGAGGGCACGCGCCTGATCGAGCATCGAGTTGTTACGGCGCAGCCGCTCGGCCACTTCGTCGAGTGAGGCGAAAGGCCGCGTCGTCAGCGCTTCGCGCCGCTGGGTCAGCCAGCGGCCATAACGCTCGACGGCTTGCTCGGGCTGAGTGGCAGGCAGCCCAAAGCCTTCGAGCGATACCAGCCGTGACACCCGTTCGGGTCGGATGCCGGCATACAGCCCAGCCACCATGCCGCCCATGCTGTGACCGACCAGCGCTACCGGCCCAGCCGGGGAAAAATGGTCGAGCAACAGCTCGAGATCAGCAAGATAGTCAGGAAAGTAATAGCCCTCGGCATTCCACTGACTGTCGCCGAAGCCGCGCCAGTCCGGCGCAAACAGGCTATGTTCGGCCAGCCAGTCGGCAGGCAGGGCATCGACCAGAAACTGAAAGGTGGCAGCACAATCCATCCAGCCATGGAGCAGCCATACGGGCCGCCCGGCCGCGGCACCCCAGCGCTTGACGGCGTAACGCAGCCCCCCCAACTGGCACGACACGGGCTCGAATGCGACGCGCGGCTGGTAGGGCTTCTGCAATTTGTCTTCGCTGCGACTCTCCATTTCACTCCCTTTCCGAGCTGATTGGTCTGACGACCGCGCCGATTATGCCGCCAAAGCGCTTGGTCGGCGTGGCTGGCGGCACTGGAATTTATCCAATCAGATAAATCACTATCTGAATCAATCAGAATTCGCCTTGCCTGCACCCCTCCCACCTCGCCCTGCCCGGCACAACTCTCCGACAGATCAAACGCTTAAGCATTGCACAAGACAACTTCCCGTCTCTGGCACGACTCTCGCAATCCTTCGTCCCGACCGCTCAAGTGACGCCGCCGAGGTCAACGGTTCCCAAGCCGTGCCGGTGCGCATCGCCAAGTCAGGCTTGTCGTGGATGCGTGTACCGCGTCGTCGCCGGTCGGTCCGATGAAAGGGTTCATCGTTGCAGTATCGAGGGTGGCAGCAGCCGTGCGGCTGCTTGACGGGTTCGAATCCCGTCCGGTCGCCCTAACTGGTAAAACCTCTCAAGCAATTGGCATTACCCGGCGCGACGGCAAGGTCGCCGCCGATCCGCTCCGGGCGCGGCAAGGCCGGCCGGGCAACGCCGTCAGCGACTGGACGGGACTGAGCGATCGACGCAAAGCGTCGCGTGACAGACCGTGCTGGACGCCGACAGCGCTCCCCGACTGATCACCCCTCGCTCCGAGTGGATCGGCGCCCGCCGGTTCTTTGAATAGGAGTGACATACCATGTGGCAACGTTTTCTGATCCGCAAAAACGAGCGCGGCCTGCTGCTGCGCGATGGCGACTTTCAAGGTCTGCTGACGCCGGGCCAATACAGACTGTTCGATCCGCGCAAACGCTACAGCCTCTGCGCCTGGCCGCTTGAGCAGGCGCGGTTTACCCATCCGCTGGCCGATTATCTGCGCCGCAATGAAGCGGCCCTGGTCGCGGAACATTTCCACCAGTTCGATCTGGGCGACGAAGAAGCCGGTCTGCGGTTTGAGGACGATATCCTGGTGGAGATCCTGCCGCCCGGCTCGCGCACCCTGTACTGGAAAGCTGCCGTGGCACAACGACTTGAACGCATCGACCTGCGCCACGACTATCGCGTACCGGACGCCCTGCTGGCCCGACTGACCCAGGCCCCGCTGCGCAGCCGGCCGATCGAGGGATTGAGCGCAGTGCTCAATCAGCAGGTGCCGGCCTTCCATCTGGGCATCCTGCGCGTCGACGGCCAGATCGCCGCCCTGCTGCCGCCGGGACGCGCTGCCTACTGGCGCTTCAACCGCGAACTGAGCATCGAACTGATCGATACCCGCTTGCAGACCCTGGAAGTCAGTGGCCAGGAAATCCTGACCCGCGACAAGGTTAGCCTGCGCATCAATCTCAGTGCCAACTGGCGCTACGACGATGTCGAACTGGCCTGCTCGCGGCTGGCCAAACCGGCCGAGCACCTGTACCGCGAATTGCAGCTTGGCCTGCGCGCAGCCGTCGGTACCCGGACGCTCGATGAATTGCTGGAAAACAAACGACTGATCGACGAAGTGGTCAGCCAGCATATGACCAGCCAGCTCGAAGGTTTCGGCCTCAGCGTCGAGGGGATCGGCGTCAAGGACATCGTGCTGCCGGGCGAAATGAAGCAGTTGCTGGCCCAGGTGGTGGAAGCCGAGAAAGCGGCCCAGGCCAATGTGATCCGCCGCCGCGAAGAGACCAATGCCACCCGCTCGCTGCTCAACACCGCCAAGGTGATGGAAGACAACCCGACCGCATTGCGGCTGAAGGAGCTGGAAACCCTGGAAAAACTCGCCGAGCGGATCGACAAGATTTCGGTATTCGGTGGCCTCGATCAGTTGCTCGATGGATTGGTGAAGATCAAGACATGAACCGGCATTTCACCAGCGTCAGGACTGGCGCCCTTGCTTCCGCCAAGCGCCCCGCAGTGCAGAGCGGAAAACAGAAACGCGCCGCCATCAAACTGCGGCGCAAACATCGACAACAACGCGAGCAGCTCGCCAAGCTCACCCCCGGCCTGCCAGGGCCACGGCCCAAACACTGCCTTCGCGTCAACCGGAACCTGTTGGCGCCGTTCAACAGCTACGACGAACCGGAATTCCTCCGACGCGGCTACTACGAGGATCAAGCCTTTACCTGCCGCGACTGCGGTAGCCACCAGGTCTGGCGCGCGGCCCAGCAACAGTGGTGGTACGAGACAGCCAAGGGCTACGTCTACTCCACCGCCATTCGTTGTCTGCCCTGCAGACAGCGTCGTCGACCACCGTTTCCCGGTCGCAACAAAACACCGTGAGGGCGCTCTTTCTCAAGCGCGTCGTTTCCCTCAGGAAACGGCGCGTTTTGTTTTGCAGAGGGTCGCGGACAGGCAGTGGATGGCCAGGTTTGAGGCGTGGACAAGTTGGGCGGAGCTGATTGCTCAGGGTCCGCAATGGGCACACCGTAGGGCCGAAGAAGGGGGAAGTTAAGTCAGGACTTCTGGCGATGGTGGAGAATATTTTCTATTTCTTTTATATTCACCACAGGTCTAGCAATCAGTTTTCATAAAAATTTAATTTGCTGAATTCTCCAGCCTTCGCCATAAAAAACGCCCGCTGGGCAGCGGGCATAGTCACTCGACAGAAAATTCAGTATAGATGCACCGGCAGACGCGCTGATGGAAACGGTTACGCATTCCCCGGTTGCAGCATATCGATCATATCGCTGACCGCACGCTCGACCAGCGGGCCACCTTCGAGCAGACGGGCTTCGCCGCGCTTGAACATGCCGACCAGATCGACCAGAGTGAATTCCAGACCATTCTGGCCTTGGCGGTTGGTAAACAGAAAGCGGCTCTTGCGCGGGCTGACCCAGGTCAGCTTGACCCGCGATGCTTCGCCGTTAGGCTGGATGAACTCGATCCAGGTGCCGCGTTTGAGCTGGTTGGCGACCACATCGTCGTAGTCCTGGTATTTGTCGAGCCCGGCATCCCAATTCGGATTATTGACTTCAAAGGCGCTCAGCCCGCCCGCATCGCCCAGCGGCGACTCGGCCACATTGGCAGCCACCGGCGCCAGCACGGCGGCCGCGGCCACGACGCGTGGAATCGGCGGTTCGGCTGCGGTGCTGGCCAACGCGGCTGCAGGAACCGGCGTCGCGATCGTTGTCTGGGCACCGATGGGCGCCGGAGCGGCCACGGCTTGAGCGGCCGGATCGGCACTCTTGAGGCCCGACTTGATGGCATTGGCGTGACAGCGCACCAGTTCGGCAAAGAAGGCTTCACGCATGCCGCGCTCGATACCGACGGCCTCAGTGCCGCGTTCGAGCTGCTTGAGCAGGCGCGGCAGCATATTGACCAGCTTGAGCCGCTCTTCGACACCGACCTTGGGCGCGACGCTCCAGACCAGATCGTCCATCGCCTGCAAAGCCAGGCGCCAGTTATCGCTCTGCTCGCTTTGCACCAGTGCGATATGTTTGAGTACCGGCTGCCATTGCCGCAGCAGGAAATCCTTGATCAGTTCGGGCAATTCGGGCGTCAGCACACGCTGCGCCACGCTCTCGTCGGCCAGAATCTCGGCCAGCTCGCGCTTTTCCGCTTCGACCAGCGACTGGGCCGCTTCTTCGGCGGCAGCCGTGGCGCGCTGCTCTTCCTCGATCAGGAATTGTTCCAGATCGGTCAGGGTTTCCTGGAAGATGCCGAGGTTTTCATCGAAGTTGGTGACGATATTCTCGACCGCACCGGCAATCTTCTGGTACAGGCGATCGTCAGTGCCATCGGACTCGTCCCAGCCCAGCGCCGCCACGGCCAGCGTATCGAGCAGCTTGCGCGTGGGATGGGTTTTGCGGGCGAAGAACTTGGTGTCGAGCATCGCCACCTTGAGCACCGGAATCTGGAGGCGCCCGATCAGCGCCTTCATCGGCTGTGGGATGTTCTTATCGTCGAAGATATAGTCGAACAGCATCGCGACGATATCGACCGTCATCGCATCGACGTGGCCCAGCGAATGGGCCAGGCTGGTGGTCTTGATCTGGTGCAGCACATTGCCGGTGCCGCCCACCAGGGCCACCCGGTCAAGGTCGCCCGGATCGGTCAGTGCCTGTTCGATATCGCCTTGCTGCAAGAAATTGAGCGCATCGAGAAAGCTCTGGCCGACGCCGCTGGCAAACATCGCGGCTGGGATCTGCGGCATGCCCATCGGCAGTTGCCCCGCCACCGCCGGGCCACCTGCCGGTGCCACATTGCCCTGCATGGCCTGGTTGAGCGCCAGCAGTTGCTGCAGCGTATTGATCAGCTCCTGCTCGTTACCGGCAGCATAGGCCGGCACTTCGGGCGCAGCGGCGATCTGGCTGCCCATCTCACCACCGGGCAGCCCGGCCGCCGCCCCGCCACCGCCGCGCTGGCCGCCGCTCTGGCGCCGGCGATAGCCCTGCTTGGGCAGCACCGGCAGGATATTGCGCTGGATCAGGAATTGATTGAGGTTCTGATAGACATTGCTGACATTGTCGGCAGCCACCTGCTCGAATTGCTTGAGCACCAGCAGCCGCACATTGAGATCGCTCTCGATCTGCTTGCAGGCGGCACGGAAGGCATCGACGATGGCATCGGGACTGACCGGATTGTCGCCCACTTCGGATTCGGGCAACTGCATCAGACTGCCGATGCGATGGTTGAGCGCCACCAGCTCCTCGCCACAGCTGTTCTTGAGCCGGGTGGCGATATTGCTGACGGTCAGGTTTTCTTCGTAATCGTCATGGCCGACCAGCGACAGTTCGAGATTGTCGAAATCGAGCTGGTCAAACGACTTGGCCTCGCCCTTGGCACCCGGGGCGGTCATCCGGTTGAAGCCGGCCACGAACTGGCGACGGAACTCGGCCTCGATGGCCGCACGCTTGGCCTGCGATTCGCCGCGTGCCTGTAGATAGAGATTCTGGGTGTCGCGATCACCGGCCTTTTCGGCCAGCTCGAACAGCGATTCCTCGATCTTGTCGAGCATCGAGGACAAGGAGCGACATAGCAAATCCGCCGCCAGATCACGGCACGAGGACAGCATGGCCAGCGTTTCAGGTTTGCTCATTGCCTTGGGCTCGATCGCCGATTGCCGGGCGGCAGCGTTAGTTTTGGGGTGTCCGAACATGGTCCTCGCTCCGAGTTGTCAGGGCATGCCACCTATCGGTCCTCAGCGATCTTACACCGCTTAGACCGGACAGGCCCAACCACGCCCAGCACCTATGGGCCGGCGCAGTTTATACCGTATCCCGCCACAAGTGCAATGGCATATAAGCGCATAATAATGCTTGCGCCTATGTCTAGTCAACCTCGTGGCAAACGGCAGCATTAACGCCCGTCAAATCTTTGTTTTTCCTCAGAAATTTCGCGTTATCAGCTAAAACAGTAATATGACCCATCAGTCATTTTCCTGTGAGTTGCTCCAGATGGTCATCCAACCACTGAACAATCAGCGGATAAACTTCACGCTCGGCCGCCTCGGAAGTCAGCATATCGACATGGCCGTAATCACGAGATAAACCCTCGTTGCGGCCGAGCAATTGCAAGCGGTGCAGATGCGGACCCGACTCAGCAATAAAACGGGCCACATCATCGGCATGCCCCCGGCACGGGTCGGCCCGACCAGCCAGGTACAGGGTCGGCGGCAAACACTGCTGTTTCAGTGCTGCGGCGTAATCAAAGCCGTCGTCACTATCGCGCCAGTCCTTGGCCCGAACCCACTCCTGGCTCTGCCGCAGGCTCTTGGCCGTCTCGGCTTCCATCCCGATCCGATAGCGCGCGGCATCGAGATAGCCATGACGGCGCACAATCCACGAAGCGGCCCGTTGCCAGATCAGGTCGATCTCGAGCAGACGGCGCCAGTTGCGCACCCGGATACTGCGCTTGCTACCCAGATAGACACTGGCCGCTACGCGACGTGCCAGCTCCGGCCGCCGCGCCAGACAGGACGAGAGGTACACCCCGCCCCAGGAATGGGCCACACAGCCCAATGGTGCAGCGGGACGCAAGGTCTCGATCAAGCCAAACGCCGCCGGCAGATCGATCGTGATTGCCTCGGTCTGGCCATGGGCGCTGCGGCGATCGATCGACGGCTCACTGCGGCCGCGACCCCGCAGATCGAGCACAAACACATCGTAGCCGCGCCGCGCCAGCCAGGGGCCCAGGCCGCGCCCGCGCTCGCTGTAGAACACCCGGCCATTGGAGATGGCGCCATGGATCAGCAGCAGCGCCGGCCCGGCGCTGCCGGTCCGGATACGGCGCAGATGCAGCCGATCCCCCCCATCCACGTCGATAAACAGTGATTCCTGCTCGACCGCCTCGTCCAGCGACGCCGTCTGCACCATTGCCCCTTCCTTGTGTGGAATCGTGTCCCGCCCTTGCCGATGACACCGGATCAAGGGCGGCATAGACCTCGCGCCTTCAGCCGCCAATCGAATCGATCAGAATGGACAAACACGCGATATTAAAAAAACAGGAAAACCCTTTGCAAGCACCAATAACGGATAAATAGAAAAATGAATATTTTCTATATTTCCAAGGGCTCATGCCGGAACGGTAGCCGCTCATCGAGTTCCGACAAATAATGGGTGACGCCCCGCTCTTCACGCTGCAAAAAACGCTCCACTGCCAGCCGGAAAACCGGGTCGGCCAGCCAATGGAACGAACGGGTCCGCACCGGGGTAAAACCGCGCGCCAGCTTGTGTTCGCCCTGGGCGCCCCCTTCGAACACCGCCAAGCCGCGTGCTATCGCATGTTCGATTCCCTGGTAGTAGCACAGTTCGAAATGCAGATTGGGCACATAGACCTCGGCCCCCCAGTAACGACCATAGAGCCGCGTGCCATCGTCGATATCGAGTGCCGCCGCAATCGGCCGGCCGTTCTGGTAAGCCAGGATCAGCAGACAGCTCTCCGGCAGGGTCGTCCCAAGACGTTCAAAGAAATCGAGCGACAGATAGGGGGTGGAGCGATGGGTCAGATAGGTCGTGACATAGCAGCGATAGAAAAAGGCCCAGTCCTCGGCCGTAATGGCCGCACCCTGGCGCCGCACCACCTCGACCCCCGCTTCGGCCAGACGACGCCGTTCCTGCCGGATTTTCTTGCGCTTATCGTGCGACAGTGCTGCCAGAAAGTCGGCAAAATCGCGGTAGCCGGCGTTATGCCAGTGGAACTGCACCCCTTCGCGACATAACCAGCCGCGCTCGCGCAGCGCCGCATCGGCGACCGGTTCGGGAAACAGCAGATGGATGCTCGATAGCGCCTGGCGCTCGGCCAGTGCCACGGCGCCATCGAGCAGTCGTTCAGCATTGCTGAGCGAGTCGGCCAGCAGTCGCGGACCAGGTACCGGGGTGAACGGGACGGCGCAGACCAGTTTGGGATAGTAGGCGCCGCCGGCGCGCTGATAGGCGTCGGCCCAGCTCCAGTCGAACACATATTCGCCGTAGGAATGCGACTTGAGGTAGAGCGGCATGGCGCCGAGCAGATGATCGTCCTGTCGCAGCGCCAGATGACAGGGCATCCAGCCGCTCTTGCCGCCAACGGCGCCGCTTTGCTCCAGGGCAGCGAGAAAGCCATGGCCAATGAACGGCTGCGAGCCGGCCAGGGCATTCCACCGGGCGACATCAAGCCGGGCAATGGCATCGACACTGTCAACGATCAAGCGGCCACCGCCGGTTGCCGCTGGAGCAGCGTCAACACGCCCGCGATCCGGGCACGCATCTCGCGCCGGTCGACGATAAAGTCGAGTGCGCCTTTGGTCAGCAGGAATTCGGCACGCTGGAAGCCTTCGGGCAAGGTTTCGCGCACCGTCTGGGCGATCACGCGCGGGCCGGCGAAACCGATCAGGGCACCCGGCTCGGCCACCACCACATCACCAAGAAAGGCAAACGAGGCCGACACGCCACCCATGGTCGGGTCGGTCAGCACCGAGATAAACGGCAGCCGATGTTCGGCCAGCCGGGTCAGGATGGCCGAGGTCTTGGCCATCTGCATCAGGGCCATCAGCCCTTCCTGCATCCGTGCACCACCTGAGGCCGACACGCAGATAAACGGACAGCCGTTTTCGATGGCGGTCTTGACCCCGCGCACAAAACGCTCGCCGACCACCGAGCCCATCGAACCGCCGATGAATTTGAACTCGAAGGCCGCCACCACCACCGGCACGCTATGGATCGCGCCCTGCATCACCACCAGCGCGTCTTCTTCGCCGGCAGCCTCACGGGCGGCTTCGAGCCGTTCGGGGTAGCGCTTGGAATCCTTGAACTTGAGAATATCGACCGGCCGCACTTCGGCACCGATCTCGAAGCGGCCTTCGCGGTCGAGCAGATAATCGAGCCGCTTGCGCGCGCTGATGGCGTTGTGATGGCTGCATTTGGGGCAGACATCGAGATTATTGTCGAGATCGGTGCGATAGAGCACCGCCTCGCAGGCCGCACACTTGCTCCACAAGCCTTCGGGCACCGACTTGGTCGAACCCTGAGGCTTGGCTTTGATCTTGGGCGGCAATAATTTCTGTAACCAACTCATCTCTGTCTCCTGCCTTGACGGCACAAACGGCTCCCGGGCCGGTGGTCGTCTCGACCTCTGTACCATAGAGGCCGATCAAGCGCTTGAAAAGACAAGGGCCGCATCAGCGGCCCCGTCACGATCAGGCGCGGGAATTATCCATGGCGGTGCGTATCTCCCGCAACAGGGCTGTCAGCCTTGGCGCGGCATCGGCACCGTTCTGCTCGATCTCCTGCACCAGACGGCTGCCGATCACCACCGCATCGGCCAAGCGGGAAATCGCCTGGGCCGAGGCAGCGTCGCGGATACCGAAGCCCACCCCGACCGGCACGGCCAGCCGGCTGCGCAATTCGCCCAGCCGCTGCTCGACATCGGCCAGATCAAGGTGACCGGCGCCCGTGACCCCCTTGAGCGACACGTAATAGGCATAGCCACGCACCATCCGCGCCACGGCATCGACCCGGGCGGGTGGCGTGGTCGGCGCCAGCAGGAAGATCGGATCGATGCCGGCCTCGACCAGTGCCGCCACCAGGGCTTCGGCTTCTTCGGGCGGCATATCGACTGTCAGCGCACCATCGACGCCGACTTCGCGCGCGGCAGTGGCAAAGGCGTGATAACCCATGGCTTCGATCGGATTGGCATAACCCATCAGCACCACCGGCGTATGGCTGTCCTTGCGACGGAAATCGCGCACGATATCGAGCACGTCACGCAGACTGACCCGATGGGCCAGCGCACGTTCCGAGGCGCGCTGGATCACCGGGCCATCGGCCATCGGATCGGAAAACGGCACGCCCAGCTCGACGATATCGGCTCCGCCCGCCACCAGGGCGTGCATCAGCCCGACGGTGGCCGCCGGATGCGGGTCGCCGGCCGTGATGAACGGGATCAGTGCCTGCTTGCCCTGCTCGCGCAGGCGCTCGAATACGGTTTGGATGCGGCTCATCGCTTATAGCTCGATGCCGGACAGACGGGCGACGGACGGGATGTCCTTATCGCCGCGACCGGACAGGTTGACGAGAATGATCTGGTCGCGCGTCAGCGTGGGGGCGACGCGGCGGGCGTAGGCCAGCGCATGACTCGACTCCAGCGCCGGAATAATGCCCTCGAAACGGCACAGATCGTGGAAAGCGGTCAGCGCCTCGCCATCGGTGGCGGCCGTGTATTCGACCCGGCCGATATCCTTGAGGTAGCTGTGCTCAGGGCCGACGCCCGGGTAGTCCAGACCGGCCGAAATCGAGTGGGTCTCGATGATCTGGCCATGGCCGTCCTGCATCAGATAGGTGCGATTGCCATGCAGTACGCCGGGTGTGCCGACCGACAGCGGGGCTGCATGACGGCCGGTCTCGACGCCCTCACCGCCCGCCTCGACGCCGATCAGCCGCACAGCCGTCTCGCCGATATAGGGGTGGAACATCCCAATGGCGTTGGAACCGCCGCCCACGCAGGCCACCACCAGATCGGGCTGGCGTCCGGCCTGTTCCAGCATCTGCTGTTTGGATTCTTCGCCGATCACGCACTGGAAGTCGCGCACCAGGGTCGGATAGGGATGGGGACCGGCGGCGGTGCCGATGATGTAGTAGGTGGTGTCGATATTGGTGACCCAGTCGCGCATGGCTTCGTTCATGGCGTCCTTGAGGGTCTTGCTGCCGCTCTCGACCGGCACCACGGTGGCGCCGAGCAGCTTGATACGGTAGACATTGGGCGCCTGACGCTTGACGTCCTCGGCACCCATATAGACCACGCATTCAAGTCCGTAACGCGCAGCGACGGTGGCGGACGCAACGCCATGCTGACCGGCGCCGGTTTCGGCGATCACCCGTTTCTTGCCCATCCGCCGCGCCAGCAGCGCCTGACCGATGGTGTTGTTGACCTTATGGGCGCCGGTATGGTTGAGGTCTTCGCGCTTGAGGTAGATCTGGGCACCGCCCAATTGCTCGGACCAGCGTTTGCAGTGGTAGATCGGCGAGGGCCGGCCGACATAGTGGCGCAGCTCGTGGCGGAATTCGGCCAGGAAATCCGGATCGGCCTTGGCGCGCAGGTATTCCGCATTGAGTTCGTCGAGCGCCGCCATCAGGGTCTCGGCCACATAGACACCGCCGTAGCGGCCGAAATGGCCCGATTCGTCAGGCTGTTGATAGTCGGTCAGGTTCGGCTGAGCATCAGCTTGCATGGCTTATCCGGAAAAGGAAGTTTGTTTGGCGGCGGCGATGAAACGCGCCACCCGTTCGAGATCCTTGCTGCCACGGGCGCGCTCCACCCCGCTTGAGACATCGACCGCCCATGGGCGCACCTGAGCGACGGCGGCTACCACATTGTCCGGGTCGAGACCGCCCGACAGGATCAGAGGCAGTGGCAGCTGTGCCGGCAACAGGCCCCAGTCAAAGCGTTCGCCCGTGCCGCCGGGCGCAGCGGGCGAATAGGCATCGCACAGCAGGCCGCGCGCGTCGGCATAGCGCCCGGCGTATTCTAACAAATCGAGCCCTGGTTTCACCCGTACCGCCTTGATATAAGGCCGCTGCCAGCGGCGGCACTGCTCGGGCGTCTCGTCACCATGGAATTGCAGCAGATCGAGCGGCACCCGCTCGAGTATGGCGGCCATTTCCGCCTCGGGGCAATCGACAAACAGACCAACGCAGCTAACAAAAGCAGGTAAGGCCCGGGCGATGGCAGCGGCAGCTTCGATCTCGACATAGCGCGGACTGGGCCGGTAGAACACCAGGCCCACGGCATCGGCACCAAGCCGGGCCACCGCCTGGGCTGTAGCGATATCGCGCAGCCCGCAGATCTTGATGCGGGGAATCACCATGGCCATCCAGGAAATCGAATCAGACCAGATGGTGACGGAAGGTCGGCTCGCTGGCAATGCCAAAGCTGGCCGGATAGCTGACGCCGGCGAAATATAATCCGTCGGCCATAAAAGTTGGCGGCGCCAGGCGGCGGTCACGGGCCGCCAACAATTCGGTCATCCACTCGGCCGGCGCCGCACCTCGGCCGATATGGACCAGTGCCCCCATCAGATTGCGCACCATATGATGCAGAAAGCCGCCGGCCGATACATCGCAGATCAACATTCGCCCCTCGGCCCGCAGTTCGAACCGGGTCAGTTGCTTGACCGGGGAGTGGGCCTGGCATTCGGCCGCGCGGAAACTCGAGAAATCATGGGTGCCGATCAGGCAGGCGGCCGCCGCCTGCATCCGTTCCAGATCGAGTGGCGCATGATGCCAGCCGACCCGGCCGCTCAGCAGCGCCGGCCGCACTGGATGGTTCAGCAGTAAATAGCGGTAATGGCGTGCCGTGGCGGAAAAGCGGGCATGGAAATCGGGCTCGACCTCGCGCGACCATAACACCGCCACGCTCTCGGGCAGAAAACTGTTGACGCCGCGAACCCAGGCGGTCAGAGGACGATTGACGTCGCAGTCGAAATGAACAATCTGCTGCGCAGCATGGACGCCGGCATCGGTACGGCCCGCAGCATGGACCCGCACCTGATGGCCGGCCAACTGGGCAATCGCCGCTTCCAAGGCGTCTTGCACTGCCCCGCCGCCCGGTTGCGACTGCCAGCCGCAAAAGGCGCGACCATCGTATTCCACTGCCAGAACTATCCGAGCCAAACGCTTCCCCATGCCAGCGGCAGTACCGCCAGCGCCAACCAGACCCAGTCCGCCGCCGTATGAGGCGGCAGAACCAGCACCAATACTTCTTCGCCTGCCGCCTGCGTCTCCGACAGCACGGCAAGCCGCTCGTTCAGGCTGCCGCCCGTGCCCAGCGCCTGTTCGCCATAGCGGAGCGCCAGCCATAGACGGACGGTCCAACGCACCCGCATGTCACCCAGCCAGTCGAGCGGTCGCAACAGCCGGAACAGGGCAGCCAGCAACTGGGCAGGTGTCTGACTGCCAGTCAGGGCGGCCAGCGCAGCCAGCAGCAAGGCCAGCCGGGCCAGCGGCTCGGCCGCACCAAGCAGCGAGCGCAGCGATATACCATCAATCAAAATTTGGGACAAGAGGACGGCAGAACCTATCCACTTCAGACGCCAAATGTATTGAAAATAGCGCCTAGCTTGTAGCGCCACCAGCGCAGGCAGCGCTACCGCCGTCAGAACGAACAGCGGCGTGCCGCTCCAGCAGGGGAGCAGGCACGCCGCCAGGGTCCAGGCAATCAGCCAGCTATGGGCATTGACAGACCTGGGATGCAAGGATCAGAGCTGGGCCAGCAGCGCCTCGGCTGCCGCTTTCTGTTCGCTATTGCCTTCAACGGCTGCTTCCTGAAGGATTTCGCGAGCACCTTCCTTATCGCCCATATCGATATAGGCACGGGCCAGATCGATCTTGGTGGTGACCGGATCGTCCAGTTCGCTGCCAAAGTCGAGCACATCGGCATCACCGCCCAGATCGACCGTCTCGACTGCCGGCACCGCGATCGGCGCCGGAGCGGGCGTCGGGCTCGGAGTGTCGCCGAGGTCGAAATTGAAGTCGAGGCCGCCATCGAGGTCACCACCCTTGAATGCGGGCTCTTCGAGCACCGGCGTTTCCTTGGGCAGCGTTGGCGCCGGGGTCTTGCCCAGGTCGAGCGGCTTGGCCGCTGGCGCCGGAGTGACACCGAGGTCGAGCGGAATATCGAGCGACAGCATCGCATCAGCCGGATCGGGTGCCGGCGCAGGCGTCGGCGACAGATCGCCGATCTGGAAGTCCAGACCATCGTCGGCCAGATCGACTGCTGGGGCCGGTTCAGCGGCACGCGGAGTCGGGGCCGGAGCGGGTGTCGGGGTCACGCCGAGGTCGAAGTCCAGATCGCCGCCTTGCGGGGTGTCGAGCTGGAAGTCGAGATCGGTCGCCGAAGTCGCCACTGCCGGGGTTTCGACCAGCGGGGCATTGAGCTTGGCCGTATCGATCATGCCGGCTGCGGCACCGGCCCGCATCACCATGGTTTTATCCATGGCGCTGGTATTGACCGGGTTGGCCTGCTGGTACAGCGGATTCTGCGGGTCGAGCAGCCGACCCATCTCAGCCGCCTGCGCCCACAGCGGACCTTGGCCCTGGGTGCCGGTATACAGTTCCTGGGCGTACTGATTGAACGCCGCCACATTCTTGCGGGCGTTGTAGATCTCGAGCAGCTTGAGCCGGACTTCCTGACGGCTGCCGTCGCGGGCCAGGGCATCCTTGAGGATTTCCTCGGCCTGGGCGTCGCGGCCGTAGGCCATATAGACCTCGGCTTCAGCGATCGGATCGACCTCATCGGTATCGATGGTACCGAGGCCCTCGCGGCTGAAATCGGTCAGAAAGGAGTTTTCGGTCACACCCGTGCTGATGACTGCACCGCCGGTATTGCCGACCACCGTGTTGGACTTGAGGTCAGATCCGGTGATGATGCTGTCCTCAAAACTAGGCTTTTTTCGGCGGCGCAAGGCAAAGAACACACCCCCCCCTAGCAGCCCGAGTCCAACCATAGCCCCACCGACCAACACCATCGGGTTGTCGAGCAGCGACTCCTCCTCCGGCTCCGGAGGCGGTACGAATACTTTCGGTTTCTTCGGCGGCGGTGGCGTTTCGGTCGGTGGCGGCGGCGTGGTTTCGGCCGACGGAGCAGTCGGCGTCTCACCTTGCGGCGGCGGCAACGGCGGCGGCTCTACCGGCTTGGCGCCATCGCCCGCAGGCGGCGTCTCGGGGGACTTGGGCGGGTCGACGGGTTTGGCCGGTTCGGCACCGGCGGGCTTGGGCGGCTCGACCGGCTTGGGTTCGAGCGGGGCGCGCGCCTGCTCGGCGTTTTTCTGCGCCTGGTTGCCGGCCTGGTTCTGCATGGCCAGCAGCTTCTCCATCTTCTCGATGTTCTGCTGCAAGCTGGTCACGCGTTGCTGGGCTTCGTTCAAAGCCTTTTGACGGGCGGCGTTCTCTTCTTCGAGTGCCTGGATCTTCTGTTGCAGGTTCTTGCTGTTCTCGTCGCCCTTGGACAGACGCAGCTTGTCCGGGCTGCCCGAGGAAGCGGTGGGGGTACGGTCCTCGACCTTGGCGGTGATCTTGCCGGTACCGCCCGTGTCGCCGCTGCTGCTGGCGCCGGCCGCATCGGCAAGCTTGCCACGGTAGGCACGCCAGTCTTCGGCCTGGATACGGATTTCCTGGCTGGCCGCGGCACGCGGGATTTCCGACAGCTCGCTGGCGGTCGGAATCTTGAGCTTCTTGCCGCGCTTGAGGCGGTTCATGTTCTTGCCTTCGAACGCGTCCATATTGGCGCGATAGAGGCCGACCAGCATTTGTTCGAGGCTGACGCCTTCGACTTGATGACTGCGGGCGATACCAGCCAGGGTATCGCCGGCTTTGACGGTGTATTCGCCGTCGCCAGCCGTGGTGTCTTCGGCGGGACGGGTAGGTTTGGCGGTGGTTTTGCTGCCGCTCTGGGCCGGACCGGTGGTATCGACCGAGCGCGAGCCGTCGGCCGGGCGGACGGCGGGCTTGGTCGGGGTTGGCTTGGCTCCGACGATCGGCGCTTCAGTGGGTTTGTTGGGAACGTAACCTTGCGGGTCGAGCAAAGCGGTGTATTCACGCAGAACTCGGCCGCCTTCCCATTTGAGTTCAACCAGCAAATCAAGGAAAGGTTCGCTGACTGATTGGCTGGAATTGACGGCAATATAGTATTGACCGTTTGCGCGTTTTTCCAGATTAAAACGCAGGCCCAGTGATGAGGGCGGATATTCGATCTGCGCTTCCCGGAACGCTTCGGGCGCCGCCAAGGTGGCACGCAGAGAATCGACTTCGGCGGGCTGAACGGAGACCAAATCGATCTCGGCGCGAAGCGGTTGCCCCAGCCCCGAGAGCACATTCAGCCTTCCCAAGCCAGCCGCGCCGACCGTGGCGGGTAAAACCGCCAGCGAGACAGCCAAGGCACAGGCTTTGAATTTCGATTTAATTCGCACAGCTCCCACCCTTTTTCTAGCGTCCATTTTGGGACAAGTAAAATAACATCATGGGTTTACGCGCGCAAGCAAACATGCCATCTGAGTTTAGTACACCCATTCCGCACAATTAAAAGAAAATTTTGCGGCTTATTTTTCAATGGGATAGATGACAATGGCTTGCGCCTTTGGCAATTACTACATGCCACCCATCGCTGCCTGCACCGGTATGCCCAACCGTTTGGGCACGGCTTCGAGCGACCAGTGTGCATCGGCCCAGCGCCAGACCTCGGCGATCGATACCGTTTCCAGCTCCTTCGGCACCGTTTGACCAAGATAGCGTAATACCCGGACCAATAAGGCGGCGCCTTCCGTCACCTCGACGGCGGGCGCCAGCGTCTGCTTGCTGAGCTTCTCGCCTGCCTCGTTCACCAGGACCGGCAAATGGGCATAACGAAAAGCCTTCAGACCAAGACATTGGCATAAGTATACCTGACGCGGCGTAGAGTCGAGTAGATCGGCGCCGCGTACCACATCGGTGACCCCCTGCGCGGCATCGTCGACCACCACCGCCAACTGGTAGGCAAAATAGCCATCGGCCCGCCGCAGTATGAAATCGCCCACCTCGCTAGCCAGCGCCTGGACCCGCCGGCCTTGTATGGCGTCGGTATAGGCAATCTCCACGCCGGGCGCCACACGCAACCGCCAGGCGCGTGCGCTGCGTCCGGGTGCCAGGCCATGGCGGCAATAGCCGGGATAGACCGGTCCATCGATTCCACGCAAGGAAGAATCGGCAATTTCGCGCCGGGTGCAGCCGCAAGGGTAGGCAAGACCGGCTTCGCGCAACTGTTGCAAAGCCGCCTCGTACAAGGCGTGGCGCTGGCTTTGATAACTCACCTCGCCATCCCATTCAAAGCCCAGCGCTTCGAGGGTGCGCAGGATCGCAGCGCTGGCGCCGGGCTGTTCGCGTGGGGGGTCGAGGTCTTCGATTCGCACCAGCCATTCGCCGCCATGGGCGCGTGCCTCAAGACGGCTGGCCATGGCAGCGAGCAGCGAACCGATATGAAGCGGTCCGCTGGGACTGGGTGCAAAACGGCCGCGATAACGCGGCGGCAATATGGGAGGAGTGTCTTTGAAAATAACCATGCGTGCGAGAGCGCGCGAGTGCGCTCTGTTACAATTCGGGGCAATTCCCGAACCGCGTATTACCGAGGTAAAACTAATATGACCTATGTTGTTACCGACGCCTGCGTCAAGTGCAAATATACCGATTGCGTCGATGTCTGTCCGGTCGACTGTTTCCGCGAAGGCCCGAACTTCCTGGTCATCGACCCCGATGAATGCATCGACTGCACCCTGTGCGTGGCCGAGTGCCCGGTCGAGGCCATCTATGCCGAAGACGATGTGCCGGCCGACCAGCAAGTCTATATTGCCCTCAACGCCGAACTGGCCCGCAGCCCCAAGTGGACGGTGATCGTCGAGAAGAAAGACCCGCTGCCCGACCATGAGCAATGGGCCGGCGTCACCAACAAGCTGCCCCATCTTGATCGCAACGGCGCTTGAAAGCCGATCCAGGGATTTTTAGTTTTTCGTTCAATCCCGCATCAAATCTAGCACAGTAATTTCCTGAAATTTTCCGAATCCGCCTGTGTACGCTTCAGCCGGCATGGACCCGCCACCGAGACGTGGCCCCCCGGCCCAGCCGCCACAGGCGGCCACAGCGCAGTGAGTCTTCCGGGCCGGACGGCCAACCGATCGAGCCCACGGCCGCCTCCTCGCGCCCCCGACCATCGCGCCAGCCTCTTCCCTCGCCTCACTCAGTCCGAGTCAGCCGCCATAGCGTCGTGCGACTGATCCCCAGCCGGCGTGCCGCCTCCGCCCGATCGCCACCACAGGCGGCCAGCATCTCCAGCGCCAGGGCGCGGCGACCGCCGTCGAGTGGCAGCGGTGTGGCGCCAAGCTCGGGTGCCAGGCGGCGCCAGTCGTCCCGATCAAGCGCAGCGCCTGCTTGCAGCAGCACCGCTGCCCGTTCCACCAGATTCTGCAATTCCCGCACATTGCCGGGCCAGGCGTAACCGGCCGCTGCGGCCAACAGCGGCTTGGCCAGATCGTGGGCCGGTCGGCTCGAACCGACCCGGGCCAGCGCCTCGCGCGCCAGGGCATCAGTGAGAATGGCCACATCACCGCCGCGTTCGGCCAAGGGCGGCAGGGTCAGGGTCAGGATAGCGAGCCGGTAATACAGGTCAGCACGAAACCAGCCGGCCGTGATGCCGGCGCGCAGATCGGCATGGGTCGCGGCGATCACCCGCACATTGATCGGCACGGGTTCGGAGGCGCCGAGCCGCAACACTTCCCGCTCCTGCAAGACCCGCAACAGACGGGTTTGCAGCCCCAGCGGCATATCGCCGATCTCGTCGAGGAACAAGGTGCCCTGATGGGCCAGCTCCAGCAGACCCGGCTTGCCGCCGCGGCGGGAACCGGTAAACGCGCCTTCCTCATATCCGAACAGTTCGGATTCGAGCAGCGTTTCCGGCAAAGCCGCGCAATTGAGCGCCACAAAGGCGCCGCCGGCCCGACGCGAGGCTTGATGGATGCCCTGGGCCACCAGCTCCTTGCCGGTGCCCGAGGCGCCACCGATCAGCACCGAGCCGTCCGATTGGGCATACAAGCGGGCCAGTTCGCGGGCATGGCGGATGGCCGGCGATTCGCCCAGCAGATCGGTCAAGCGATAACGGGCGCGGAACTGGCTCTTGCGCGCCTCGCTGCGCAGCTTACGATCGGCCCGCTCGATCGCGCCCGACTCCTGCAAGGTCAACACGGCGCCGACCTGGCTGCCCGCTTCGATCAGCGGCAGGCGCTGCGTCACCAGCGTCCGGCCGCCTACGCTGGCCACCTCATCGCGCCGTGGCTCACCGCTCTTCAGCACTTCCTGCAAGGTCAGCACAGGCGCAAGCTCGGACAGCCGTCGCCCAAGCGCCCATTCGGGCGCCACACCGATCAGCCGCGCCAGGGCCGGGTTGATGGCCTGGACCCGCTCCTCCAGATCGACGGCCGCCACCCCCTCGGCAAGGCTTTCCAATATCCGGTCGAGCCGCTCACGCTTGGCTTCCTCCTGACGCGCCACCCGCACCAGCTCCAACGCCGCCTCGAAAGCCTGCGCCACCGCTTCGGCCGAATAGACCAGCACGCTCGGCAAACCGAACTGCCCCGCTAGATTGACCACCTGGCTAGAGCCGACCACCACCGGCCGCGCCCCTTGGCGCAGGCGGTCAAGCTGGCTGCGCGCCTCGTCGTCGTCCTCGTACAGCAACTGCACCACGTCGATGGCCAATAGCGGGCGCAAGCGGTCGAATTCGTCGGCCAGCCGCCGCCGGCTCAGCAGCACCGCGCGCGGATCGATGGCCCGCGCCCGCGCCAGGGCCTGGAGGATGTCATAGCCACTGACCTGGATCGCCGCCACCGGCACGGGCGATTCGACCCGCAAGCGCTCCGCCCCCCGCCCGGCCGCCACCACGGCGTCGACGAGGCCGGCACGCGCCAGCTCGCGCACCGTCTCCAGCGCCTGCTCCACTGGTTTCTCGATCAGCCGCAGTTCAAAGCGGCCGCCATGCAAAGGCGCCAGCTCACGGACCAGATCGGCCAGCGCCCGGGTGGCGACCACGGCAAGTTGCGGCAAAGGCATGGCAGGCATAGGGAATTCCACGGTGATGAGTCCACAACCACTGTCCGCTTTCCACCGACTCTCCCTAGGCCGATGCAAAGCGCCCGCCATTGGAACACAGTTTCAGACTTGAAACATCGGTTTCATATTTGAAACAGCACATTGCCTTCCGGGTCTGGCCTGGACGCGGAGATAAAGGAGTGACCAGGGCTAGCAGCTTGTTTTTATGAAGGGTCTGGACGCGGCCACCAGCGGCTTGGCGGGCTGGCAAGACTTTTGCTATCGCCCTGCCCGTTTCCATTGATCCCAGGAGTTCCCGTCATGGCCCTTGCCTCTGCCGGCGCCCGTTTCCGCCACGCTGTCGCGACCGAAAAGCCCTTGCAGATCGTCGGTGCAATCAACGCCTATGCCGCCCGTCTGGCAGAGCACAGCGGCTACCGGGCGCTTTATGTCTCGGGCGGTGGGGTGGCAGCCAGCTCCTGCGGCATTCCGGATCTCGGCATTACCACGCTGGAAGATGTGTTGATCGATGTGCGGCGGATTACCGATATCACCGATCTGCCGGTGCTGGTCGATATCGATACCGGCTGGGGTGGCGCCTTCAATATCGCCCGCACGGTGCGCAGCATGATCAAGGCGGGCGCCGGTGCCGTCCATATCGAGGACCAGGTCCAGGCCAAGCGCTGCGGCCATCGGCCGGGCAAGGCCATCGTGTCGCAGACCGAAATGGTCGACCGGATCAAGGCCGCCGTGGATGCCCGTACCGACCCCGATTTCGTGATCATGGCCCGCACCGATGCACTGGCCGTGGAAGGCTTGCAGGCCGCCATCGACCGGGCGGTGGCCTGTGTCGAAGCGGGTGCCGACATGATCTTTCCCGAAGCGATGGAAAGCCTCGATATGTACCGCCAGTTCGCCGCCGCCGTGAAGGTGCCGGTGCTGGCCAATATCACCGAATTCGGCAAGACCCCGCTGTTTACCCGCGATGAACTGGCTTCGGCCGATGTGGCGATGATTCTCTACCCGCTGTCGGCCTTCCGCGCCATGTCGCAGGCAGCGCTCAACGTCTACCGGACCATCCGTCGCGATGGCAGTCAGCAGGCCGTGCTCGACACCATGCAGACCCGGATGGACCTGTACGACCACCTTGCTTATCACGATTTCGAACAGAAGCTCGATGCCCTGTTCGCCCAGCAGGACAAGGCATGACACGCCAGTTGTGGCTGCGCGGCGAGCGCATCGTGCTGCGCCAGTGGCATCAGGACGACCTGGTGCCCTTTGCCCGGCTCAATGCCGACCCGCAGGTGCGGCGGTTCTTTCCGTCTCGGCTGACGCGGGCAGAAAGCGATGCCGAAGCCGCCCGGGCACAAGCGCTGTTTGCCGAGAAAGGCTGGGGGTTCCTGGTGCTGGAGTTGCCCGAGATCACCGAATTTGCCGGGGTGATCGGGCTGTTCCCCCCGCCCTACCAGACCCATTTCACCCCGTGCATCGAGATCGGCTGGCGGCTGCTGCCCGAATACTGGGGCCAGGGCTATGCCACCGAAGCGGCGCAGCGCCTGCTCGACCTGGGTTTTGCCGAGCGTCAGTTGATGGATATCGTCGCCATGACCGCCGTGGACAATCGGCCCTCGCGCGCCGTGATGGAGCGGCTGGGCATGCAATACGACCCAACCGACGATTTCGACCACCCCAGCCTGCCCGAAGGCCACCCGCTGCGCCGCCATGTACTGTACCGGCTCAAACGCCGCGACTGGAAGCAGCGCAGCGGCGACGCAGCCCGCGTCAGGATTCAACGCCGGGCGCGCCGCTAGCGCGCCCTCAACGAAGGAGAAGCAAGGATGAGTGACAACCTGCTGCCCAAGCCGAAGAAATCGGTGGCGCTATCCGGCGTCGCAGCCGGCAATACGGCACTGTGTACCGTGGGTCGTACCGGCAACGATCTGCACTACCGCGGTTACGACATTCTCGATGTGGCGGAAAGCTGCGAATTCGAAGAAATCGCCTATCTGCTGGTCCACGGCAAGCTGCCCACCGGGGCAGAACTCACTGCCTACCGCAACAAGCTCAAGTCGCTGCGCGGTCTGCCGGCCTCGCTCAAGACCGTGCTGGAGCAACTGCCGGCTTCGGCCCATCCGATGGACGTGATGCGCACCGCCGTCTCGGTGCTTGGCTGCGCGCTGCCCGAGAAGGACGACCACAATCTGGCCGGCGCCCGCGATATCGCCGACCGGCTGATGGCTTCGCTCGGCTCTGCCCTGTTGTACTGGTATCACTTCAGCCACAACGGCCGCCGGATCGAGGTCGAGACCGACGACGACTCGATCGGCGGACATTTCCTGCATCTGCTGCACGGCAGGAAGCCGTCCGAGCTGTGGGTCAAGGCCATGCACACTTCGCTGGTGCTGTACGCCGAACATGAATTCAACGCCTCGACCTTTACCGGTCGCGTCATCGCCGGCACCGGCTCGGATATGTACAGCGCCATCACCGGCGCCATCGGCGCGCTGCGCGGTCCCAAGCACGGTGGCGCCAATGAGGTGGCGTTCGAGATTCAGAAACGTTACGAGAATGCCGACCAGGCCGAGGCCGATATCCGCCGCCGGGTCGAGAACAAGGAAGTGATCATCGGCTTTGGCCACCCGGTCTATACCACCGGCGACCCGCGCAACAAGGTGATCAAGGAAGTGGCGCGCCAGCTGAGCCAGGACGCCGGCAGCATGAAGATGTTCGATATCGCCGAACGACTGGAAACCGTGATGTGGGACATCAAGAAGATGTTCCCCAATCTCGATTGGTTCTCGGCGGTGAGCTACCACATGATGCAGGTGCCAACTGCCATGTTCACCCCGCTGTTCGTGATCTCGCGTACCAGCGGTTGGAGCGCCCATGTGATCGAACAGCGCCAGGACGGCAAGATCATCCGCCCCAGCGCCAACTACATCGGCCCCGAAGATCTCGAATTCGTACCGATCGATCAGCGTAGCTGAGTCCGGCTGTGCTACCGTTTCGCTCCGAGGTCGTCCGTACAAGAAGCGACCCGGTTACGACGGTATGAAGGATTCGAGCCATGCATAACGCAATCTTGGTGAAGACAGACAGGGGGCAACAGGCGGTCAGGGACAGGGATAGCTGCCCCGAACTGACCGGGCGTCTGCGGACGCTGCTGTTGCAGGTCGACGGCCAGAAGACCGGCGCGGCGCTGGCCGCGCTGGCCGGACCGCTGGGCGTGCCGGCCGACGGAATCGAGCGCCTGCTGGCGCTTGGACTGATCGCCAGACCGGCCGCTCCCGTAGCGGACGTGCCCGACAGCGAGTCGGACGACCCGCCAGTCGAATTGATCGAAGCCGCGCCGCCGCCGCTCAGCGAAGACACGCTGGTGCGGCTGCATCAGGCCAAGCAGTTGATGAATCAGGCTGCCGGCGAATACCTGGGCCTCAAGGCCATGTTCTTCACCAGGAAAGTCGAACAATGCACCCACCCCGAAGCGCTGCGCCCGCTGCTTGATCAGTTGCGCCAAGGCATTGCCAAGGCGAAAAACCCGGTCCGGGCCGAGCTGGTGCTGCACGATATCGTGGTGTTGCTAGAACACAACATCTGACGACCGTCTGACGGTCAGACCAAAGGAAGCCTTATGTCCGCCCATATCTCGAATGTCCGTCCCGCTCCCGACCAGGTTCTGGTCGATATTGCCGACTATGTCTGCAACAGCCAGATCGGTTCGACCGAAGCCTACAACACCGCCCGCCTGTGTCTGATGGACACGCTGGGCTGCGGTTTCGAAGCGCTCGAATACCCCGCCTGCACCAAATTCCTCGGCCCGGTCGTCCCGGGCACCATCGTTCCCCACGGCGCCCGGGTGCCGGGTACCCAATTCCAGCTCGACCCGATCCAGGCCGCCTTCAACCTGGGCGCTATGATCCGCTGGCTCGACTTCAACGACACCTGGCTCGCCGCCGAGTGGGGTCATCCGTCCGACAACCTGGGCGGCATCCTGATGGCGGCCGACTGGCTGTCGCGTACCCGCGTCGCCCAGGGCAAGGCACCGCTGACCATGCGCGATGTGCTGACCGCCATGATCCAGGCCCATGAAATCCAGGGCGTGCTGGCGCTGGAAAACTCGTTCAACCGCGTCGGCCTCGACCACGTCGTGCTGGTCAAGGTGGCGTCCACTGCCGTCGTCACCAAGCTGCTGGGCGGCAGCCGCGAGGAAATCATCAACGCCGTCAGCCACGCCTGGCTCGACGGCCAGGCGCTGCGCACCTACCGTCACGCCCCGAACACCGGTTCGCGCAAGAGCTGGGCCGCCGGCGACGCCACCAGCCGCGCCGTGCGCCTGGCGCTGATCTCGCTCAAGGGCGAGATGGGCTATCCCTCGGTGCTGACCGCCAAGACCTGGGGCTTCTACGATGTGCTGTTCAAGGGCAAGGAATTCTCCTTCCAGCGCCCCTACGGCAGCTATGTGATGGAACATGTGCTGTTCAAGATTTCCTTCCCGGCCGAATTCCACGCCCAGACCGCCGTCGAATGCGCACTGGCCCTGCATCCGCAGATCGCCAGCCGCCTCGACGAGATCGAGAAGGTGGTGATCACCACCCATGAATCGGCCATCCGCATCATCGACAAGCAAGGCCCGCTGAACAACCCGGCCGACCGCGACCATTGCCTGCAATATATGGCCGCCATCGGTCTGATCTTCGGCAAGCTCGAAGCCAGCGACTACGAGGACGAGGTCGCCCACGACCCGCGCATCGACGCCCTGCGCGAAAAGATGGTGTGCGTGGAAGACCCGCGCTACTCCAAGGACTACCTCGACCCGGAAAAGCGCTCGATCGCCAACCGCATGCAGGTGTTCTTCAAGGACGGCAGCCGTACCGACGAAGTGGAAGTCGAATACCCGATCGGCCATCGCCGCCGCCGCGCCGAAGGCATCCCGGTGCTCGAGGCCAAGTTCAAGCGCAATCTGCATCGCCGCTTCCCGCAGAAACAGGTCGATGCCATCCTGGCGCTGTGCGCCGATCAGGCCAAGCTCGAAGCCACCCCGGTCAACGAGTTCGTCGATCTGATGGTGATCTGATCGGGCATGCCAGCCTGAGCGCTGCAGGATAGAAAACGGGAGGTCTGCCGACCTCCCGTCTTTATTGGCTGGGAATAAGGTGGATGGCGGTTGGAGACGCAGATAGAAAATATCCTGCAATTTATCCGCAAGTATCAGAGCGGAATTTCCATAAAAATAAACATTTCCATCTCAGCCCCGCTCTCCCGCCACGCCTGGCCGTTCTTCTTAACCCTGGCGTCCAAGCCCACCCAATCGCACCTCACCTCACCCATCAAGCCGTTTCCTGCGCCCTGGTGGCCACTCACACGGAACAGGAAGGTGGACACCATGGCGACTTACGGGCTTCAGTCTCCGCCCCAGCCAAGCGGACGCCCTCCTGAAAGCCAATCCGGCAGCCTGTCCCACTGACTCTCAATAAGGCGTATAACGCAGCGTCCAGCGCAAATCCTCACCCACGGCCACCCGTTCGGTCTCCAGCGCATGCGGCCGATCAGCCAGTCGCTCAAGGTGGAATTCCGCCAGCGAGCGTGCCGAGCCACCCAGCAGCACCGGCGCCTGGTACAGCACCAGCTCGTCCACCAGGCCGGCCATCAGAAAAGCCCCGTTGAGCCGCCCGCCTGCCTCGACCAGGGCGGTATTGATGCCGCGCTCAGCCAATTTGTTCAATAAACCCGGCAGATCGACCCGACCGTCGGCCCCGCCCAGCCACAATGTTTCGGCGCCCTCGGCTTCCAGCGCGGCCTGACGGGCGTTCAGCTCGTCGGTGTTCTCGCCGCTCCAGACAAACAGGGTCTTGCCGGGCGCCTTGAGCATCTGGACAGTGGGAGGCGTGCGCAGACGGCTATCGAGCACCACCCGCAGCGGCTGCCGCACCAGCGTCCAGGGCTCGCCGTCGAGCCGGCGCACGGTGAGCAGCGGGTCGTCGGCCAGCACCGTCTGGACGCCCGTGATAATGGCGCAGGCACGGGCGCGCAGATGCTGCACATCGGCGCGGGCCGCTTCGCCGGTGATCCATTTCGACTCGCCACTTGCAAGCGCCGTCCGTCCATCGAGGCTGGCGCCGATCTTGGCGACGACCCAGGGCCGGCCACGCTCGACCCGGCTCAGAAAGCCATGGTGCAAAGCCCGCGCCTCGCCGGCCATCAGACCGACTTCGGCCGTGATGCCTGCTTCGCGCAGCAGGGCCAGCCCGCGTCCGGCCACCTCGGGAAACGGATCGCTGATCGCCGCCACCACCCGCACCACCCCCGCCTCCACCAGCCGCAGCGCACAAGGCGGAGTGCGTCCGTAGTGGGCGCAAGGTTCGAGCGTGACATAGGCGGTGGCGCCGCGCGGATCGTTGCCACGGCGGCGGCAGTCGTGCAGCGCCTGGATTTCGGCATGGTCGCCGCCGGCGACCTGGGTGTGACCTTCGCCGATCAGCACGCCATCGCGGACCAGCACACAGCCGACAAAGGGGTTGGGGGTAGAGAGATAACGGCCACCCTGGGCTTTACGCAGGGCCTGGGCCATGAACAGATGGTCCTGGGCGGAAAAATCCATAAATTTCCTGACAAACAAGTCGGGCCGCCCTTGAGGCGGCCCGGGGAAAGCGCGTGGAAGCAGACGCTACATTTTAAGCACCACGCTTCTCGATCAATTGGGCCAGTTGTGGCGACAGCTGTTGTCGCCAGCGCGCCCCGAGGGCGCTGCCATGTTTGTTCCACCACATGCCCGCGAACACGACGCCAAGGCCGATCAGACTGAGGCAGAAGGCAAACAGCAGACTGTCCTTGAATAGCGTATAGGCTAGATGGCCCAGATAGAGCGCCACCCCGAACGCCCCGAATACGGCAAAGGCGCGCCGGCTCAGCACGGCGCCGATCATGATCAGACCGAAATTGAGCATGGCGTAGAGGAATTTGCCAAGCTCGCTGTCCGATTCCATCGAGGTCAGCCCGCCCCAGAAGGTCATCAGACCAAACAGATAGAGCCAGAAAGCGTAATCGGCCCGTCGCGCCGCACTGCGCAGATCGACATAGACGGCCAGGACAAGCATCGCCAGGCCGTACCAGAGCGAGAACCACTGCCGCACGGTCCATTTATCCAGCACGCCATCGACCACCATGCCGTCGGACAGATCCATGCCCAGATACCACAAGGTCACGGCCACCGGCATCACCATGAACGGCAGCTTATAGCGCCACAGCATCACGCTGGCCACCAGCAGCGTTCCAACCTCCATCACGACCCAGCGGTAATCGATATAACGGTGGTAGTTATCGAAGGTATCGCTTTCAGGCCAGTAATCCAGCCATGCCTGTATGCCGTAGATGGCCAGCGGCACCAGTACGATGGCCAGCACCAGCATGATGCCGGCCGGGATGGGCAGCCGCTTGCGCTCGAGCAGCCACACCCCGAGCCGCCAGGCGACAAAGCCATAACAGACCGAGAACACCACCAGGCTCAGCGGCCCCCAGGTATCCCAGCCTACCGTCATGAACAGGCTCATGGCGGCAATGGCGATCATGCCGCCCAGGTAGTAGAGGACATGGGCAAAGCGGAACTGCGGCGTATTGGCGTGGTGCTCACCGAGGAACTGCCACAGGGCCTGGGCCTGTTCCGGGGAGATGACGGCAGCCTGGGCGGCGGCGTCGAGGTCTTGCCGGCCGATCTTCATATAGTCGCCTAGAGGAACAAGGAATCTTGAGAGTCAGCGGAACAGGGAATGGTTCGGCGCCGGCTCAGCCAGGCTTGTCGCGGCTGACTTCGCGGATGGCGTCGGTGAAATCTTCCACGTCCTGAAAGCTGCGGTAGACCGAAGCAAAGCGGATATAGGCCACTTTGTCTAGCCGGGCGAGTTCGGTCATCACCATCTCGCCGATCCGGCGCGAATCGATCTCGCGCTCACCAAGACTGAGCACCTTTTGCAGGATACGGACGATGGCCTCGTCCACCAGCGCCGTCGGCACGGGCCGCTTGTGCAAAGCACGCAGAAAGCTGGTACGGATCTTTTCGCGGTCGAATTCGGCGCGGTCGCCGTTGGTCTTGACCACCTGCGGCAGCCTCACCTCGGCTGTTTCATAGGTGGTGAAACGTTTGTCGCAGCCGCTGCAACGGCGCCGCCGCCGCACACTGTCGCCGTCCTCGGACAGACGGGTATCGACCACCTGGGTATCGGAAGAGCCGCAAAACGGACATTTCATCGGGGAACTCCGCCGTGCTGTATCAAGATCGCGGTCATTCTACTCGACAAGAGGGCATAGGCCGATTTTTCCCGATTAAAAAAAGCCGCCATGAACTCAACCATAGCGGCTTTTCTCCCCGATGACAGTTCTACCAGGAACCATGACGATAAACGGAGGAAATCGGCAGTGCCTCGCTTTCGTCATTCCATATCAATGAGACGATTTTCCAGCCTTCGGCAGTTTTGCTGAATTGCATTGCCTTGATTCCCTGCCCTTCGAATCGCTCACCGTGGGCAATTCCCGATTTATGGTAAAGGCTGAAACGCTGGGCGATATTGCCGAATATTTCAGTCCTCTCGAACACTTCGTGTTCATTGAAATCGAACAGATCAGGACCATTCAACAGCGCCTGCCGTGGGGCGATAAAACCTTGCAGATCGTATACCGTGGCCGATTCGCCGCATCCCTTGATGATCGATGCCCCGTTAATAAACAAGGGATAAAGCGCAGCGAGATCGACCCGGCCATTCTGGTCAGCTGCAAAGGCGGCAAAGAATTTGGCGACCAGCTCATCAATGGCTTCTTTGGCTTCAAGCGATTGCGGCAATGCCGTTTTGGCGTACATATATTCCTCCTTCGATCAGAAAATATTATTTTTTCTTATAGCACAAGCAGAGTCTTGCGCCAGATTTGCCGATTATTTTAATAATTAATGATTGGGTAATAATCCGGAGCAGGGACAGAACGACTGCCTCGGCTTATCAGTCGGGATCAGGCTCGACCAGACCCGGCTCAGCCAATCCCTCGATAATCGGACAGTCAGGCCGCTCGTCGCCGCCGCAGCCATGGACCAGCACCGCCAGGGTACGGCGCATGGCCTGGAGTTCAGCGATACGGGCATCGAGTGCTTCGAGCTGCGACTCGGCCAGCCGCTTGACCTCAGCGCTGCTGCGCTCGCGGTCCTGCCACAGCGACAGCAGCTGGCGCACCTGACCGAGCGGGAAACCCAGGTCGCGGGCGCGACGGATAAAGCGCAGCCAGTGCAGATCGCGTTCATCGTAGAGCCGGTAGCCCGCCTCGCTGCGGCGCGCAGCGGGCAACAGGCCCAGTTCCTCGTAGTGGCGTATCATCCGCGCCGAGACGCCGCTGCATTGCGCCACCTTACCGATATTCATGATTCGCTCCCGGCCGTCGGGGCACGCCAGCGGCGCAGCCGCAATGCATTGCCGACCACACTGACACTGCTCAATGCCATCGCAGCACCGGCCAGCATCGGATTGAGATAGCCCAGCGCAGCCAGCGGGATACCGATCACGTTATAGATCAGCGCCCAGAACAGATTCTGCCGGATCTTGCCGTAACATCGCCGCGACAGATCGAGCGCTGCCGCCACCAGGGTCGGATCGCCCCGCAGCAGGGCGATACCGGCTGCATGGAGCGCCAGGTCGCTGCCTTCGGCCATCGCGATGCCCACATCGGCCGCCGCCAGCGCCGGCGCGTCGTTGACGCCATCGCCCACCATGGCCACCACGGCGCCGTCAGCCTTCAGCGCCGTCACCTTGGCCGCCTTGTCGGCCGGCAGCACTTCGGCCACCACCTCATCGAGCCCAAGCTGCCGCCCTACCGCTTCAGCGCTGCCCCGATTGTCACCAGTGATCATCACGGTCCGGATGCCCAACCGCTTCAGTACCGCCACGGCCTCCCGGGCGCCCGGTTTGGGACGGTCGCCAAAACCGATCAGACCGAGCAATTGACCGCTGCGGGTCGCAAGCCAGGACACGCTGTTGCCTGAGGCCGCCAGGGCTTCGGCCTCGCTGGCGAGTTCTGCCAGCTCGATGCCTTGTTCCTGCATCAGGCGGCTGGAGCCCAGGAGATAAGGCACACCCGTCACCTCGCCCTCGATACCGCGTCCAGGCAGCGCACGCACGGCCGTCACGGCGGGGATGTCCGATTGTTCCGCCTCGGCCCGGGCCAGCACGGCCCGCGCCAAGGGATGCTCGCTGCCGGTCTGCAACGCTGCCGCCAACTGAAGCAGCCGGCCCTCGCCGGCCGCAGTCGGACGCAGTGCCACCACTTCGGGCCGGCCTACGGTCAGGGTGCCGGTCTTGTCGAACGCGACGATCCGGACCCGATGGGCCAACTCCAGCGCGGCCGCATCCTTGATCAAGATGCCATGACGCGCCCCGACGCCCGTGCCGACCATGATGGCGGTCGGGGTAGCCAGACCAAGCGCACAGGGGCAGGCAATCACCAGCACCGCCACGGCATCGATCAAGGCCGACTCGACCGAACCGCCCCACCACCAGCGGCCCAGGAAAGCCAGTACCGCCACCGCCAGCACCACCGGCACGAAAACGGCGCTGACCCGGTCGACCAGCCGCTGGATCGGCGCTTTGGCCGACTGGGCGTGTTCGACCAGGCGGACGATGCGACCCAGTACGGTTTCCGTCCCGGTCGCCACGGTTTCGAGCCGCAGCAGGCCGTCTCCATTGAGGGCACCGCCCGGGACACGCTCGCCCACACCGCGAGCCACCGGCAGCGATTCACCCGTCAGCAGCGACTCGTCGAGCTGGCTCATCCCCTCGACGATCCGGCCATCGACGGGCACCCGCTCGCCTGGCCGCACAATCACCAGATCGCCCACCCGCACCGCCGCCAGCGGCACTTCCACCTCAGCACCCTGGCGCCAGATCCGCGCCCTGGCCGGCCGCAGCGATTGCAGCGCCCGCAGCGCGTCGCCCGTGCGGCGCCGCGCCCGTGCTTCGAGCCATTTGCCCAGCAGCACCAGGGCAATCACCACGGCGGCCGCCTCGAAATACAGATGGGGCATCGGATCGTCACGACCCAGCCATAGATAGAGGCTCAAGCCATAGGCCGCACTGGTGCCAAGTGCCACCAGCAGGTCCATATTGCCGCTGCCGTTACGCAGCGCCGTCCAGGCAGAACGGTAGAAACGGGCGCCGAACACGAATTGCACCGGCGTCGCCAGCGCCCATTGCAGCCAGGCCGGCCACATCCAGTGGACGCCGAACGGCTCGGTGAACATCGGCACAGTCAGCGGGAGCGCCAGCAGCAAGGCCAGCGCCGGGACGATCCAGTCTCGGGGGACCGCAGCCACCGTGGCTTCGGCCTCCGTGGTGGACTCGTCGACCTCGGCCACCACCTGGAAGCCGGCGCGGAACACGGCCTCTTCAGCCGCCGTCCGATCAGCCGGCCGCGACAGCCGCAGCCGCGCCTTTTCATTGGCAAAGGTCACTTCGGCTTCGAGCACGCCCGGCGTGCGGCGCAGTACCTTTTCCAGCCGCGCCGCACAACTGGCGCAGCTCATGCCGCCGATACCGAGCATCAACTCGGTCTCGGCCAGTCGATAGCCGGCACGGTCGAGCGCGGCGCGCACGGCGCTCAGATCAAGCGGCGCATCGCTTTCCAGCGTTACCGAACCATCGACCGGATTGACCCCGAGTACCCGCACCCGCTCCAGCCCCGCCAGCGCCTGTTCCACCCGGGCCGCGCCCGTGGCATCGTCAAGCCCGGCAACCTGCAACGTATGGGGAAGCACTGCGCTTGTCATCTCACACCTCCTAAAGCCTCAGGAATGGCGACAGTGTCAGGCTTGACATCGTGTCAAGGTCAAGCGGCACAGCGACTGAAAACAGTTTACGCCCGCTCCCTGCCTCCGACGGCAACCAAGCAACTCTCTCAGCAGGCAATGCCTCTGGACATATTTCAGACATTTATTCTTATCAACCGCTCTGGTATTTGAATAGATATTTCCTGAAATTTTCTATTGCTCTTCACTGCGCCCCCTCAGCGGCAGTCGTCTCCTCGCGCGTGCCCAAGGGCAATCGGCTTTCCAGGGCAGCATGGCGGCTGGCCTTATCCTGTGCAGCCAAGGCCCGGACTGCCTCATAGAAGGCGGTCCAGTTGCCTTCCTTCTCGGCAAACAAGGCGCGGAAAGCGGGCACCAGCCTATGGTAGGTAGCGACCGAGGCGAAATGGGCGTTGTTGGGTAAGGGGTCGAACCAGGCGTCGTAGCCCATCCATTTGTAGCGGGCCTTGAGCTGGGCGTATTCGGCAGCCAGGGCTTCCAGTGCGCTTTGTTTGGCGGCCAGCTTGGTGGCATCGCTGCCTGGCCCCTGATAGATATCGAGCAGCCGCTGGCGGGTACGGCTCATGGCATCGCGGAAAGCGGCGCGGCGCGCTTCGTTGCGTTGATAATCGTTACGGATGGCCTCATCGCCGTGGCGGCGCAGCCAGCGCTCGAAGCCTTCGAGTTCGACGGCGGTGGCGAAGGCTTCGTTGAAGGCGCTGTCGTCCTTGACGTAGACCTGCTGGTGGGCGAGTTCGTGAAAGATCAGTCGGGCCAGATCGGCCCGGCCGTAGCGGATGGTGCTGTTGAGCAGCGGGTCGGCAAACCAGCCCAGGGTCGAATAGGCCGGCACGCCGTACCAGAACACGTCCATTCCCTTGGCGATCAGCGACTCGGCATGACGGCGGGCCTCTTCTTCGCGGTAATAGCCGCGGTAATCAAGACAGCCGGCCACCGGAAAGCAGCTTTGCACCGGGGTCAGGTCGAGCGGCTGGGTGGCGACGATATTCCAGACCGGATAAGGGCGGCCGAGATCGGCGTAGCGGGTATAGCTCTCGTTGTCGGGCAGCCCCAGCTCGTCGATGGCGAAGCGGCGGACATCACGGGCAAAACGCAGCTTGTCGGCCAGCTCGCCCGGGGTGGTCGGATCGGCCAGCAGCGCATCGATCGGCCGCGCCCGCTCCATCACCTCGGCCTGACCGCTCGCTGCCTGACCCAGATAGCTGAGGCTGGCGCAGCCGCTCAGCCACATCAGCAACAGCATTGCAGAAATATTTCTTAATAGCATATTGGTCGCTCTCCTCCTTGCACTATACTGTCCAGATATTTTCCTACTACCGATGGACGGACGAAGAAAAAGGGGCCGGAGCCCCTTTTTCCCACCATTACGACAACAGGTCAACGCGCGTAGACCGGGAAACGGCTGGTCAGGGCATGCACACGCTCGCGCACGCTGGCGATATGGGCTTCGTCGTTGGGATTATCAAGCACATCAGCCACCAGATTGGCCACGGCCACCGCCTCGGCTTCCTTGAAGCCACGGGTGGTGATGGCGGGCGAGCCCAGCCGGATGCCAGAAGTCACGAACGGGCTTTCCGGGTCGTTCGGAATGGCGTTCTTGTTGACGGTGATATGTGCCAGACCCAGCGCGGCATCGGCCGCCTTGCCGGTCAGACCCTTGGGGCGCAGATCGACCAGGAACACATGGCTCTCGGTACGGCCCGACACGATGCGCACGCCACGGGCGGCCAGCGCTTCGGCCATGGCGGCGGCATTCTTGATCACCTGCTGCTGGTAGGACTTGAACTCGGGCGTCAGCGCTTCCTTGAAGGCCACGGCCTTGCCGGCGATCACATGCATCAGCGGACCGCCTTGCAGCGTCGGGAACACATTGGAATTGAGCATCTTTTCATGCTCGGCGCGGGCCAGGATCAGGCCGCCGCGCGGACCGCGCAACGTCTTGTGGGTGGTGGAGGTGACGAAATCGGCGTGCGGCACCGGGTTGGGGTAGACGCCGGCGGCGATCAGACCGGCATAGTGCGCCATATCGACCATAAAGTAGGCACCGACTTCGCGGGCGATGGCGGCCATCCGCTCCCAGTCGAAACGCAGCGCATAGGCCGAAGCACCACCGATGATCATTTTCGGCTTGGCTTCGCGAGCGATTTCGGCCATCTGGTCGTAATCGATTTCCTCTTGCTCGTTCAAGCCATACGGCACGATCTTGAACAGCTTGCCCGACAGGTTGGCGGGCGAACCGTGGGTCAGGTGGCCGCCGTGGGCGAGGTTCATGCCCATCACCGTATCGCCAGGCTTGAGCACCGAGAAATACACCGCCTGGTTGGCTTGCGAACCCGAATGCGGCTGCACGTTGGCGTATTCGGCGCCGAACAGTTGCTTGACCCGGGCCAGCGCCAGTTCTTCGACCTTGTCGACGTATTCGCAACCGCCGTAGAAACGCTTACCCGGATAACCTTCGGCGTATTTATTGGTCAGTTGCGAACCCTGGGCCGCCATCACGGCGGGGCTGGTGTAGTTTTCAGAAGCGATCAGCTCGATGTGATCTTCCTGGCGTTGCACTTCACCCTCGATGGCGGCGAACAGATCGGGGTCGAATTCGGCGATGGAGACAGGCTGGTACATAGGCGGAATCTTCCGGGGGGCTTGGGAAAGGATGGCGGATTCTAGCACGGGCGGACTGCCGCCCGGCATGAAGGCTATCGGCAACAAAATGAATAAGACCGATGCGAAAGCGCTTTCGCATCGGTCTTATTCATATGTAAATGCTTTACAGCGGGAAATCTACAAACCCTTGACCGCGTAGATCGCCAGGGTGTTGCGCCAGTAGCCCTTGTAGTCCATGCCGCAGCCGAACAGGAAGCGGTCTTCCACTTCGATCCCGACGAAATCGGCCTTGAGATCGGGACGGGCCTTACGGTTGTGCTTCTTGTTGATGACCACGGCGCACAGCGCTTCCTTGGCCCCCTGCTCACGGCAGTACTGGAGGATGGCGTCGAGGGTGTTTCCCTCGTCGAGGATGTCATCGATGATCAGGACGGTGCGGCCGCGCAGATCGTCCTGCGGTTTGACCTTCCAGTCGAGCCGGCCGCCGCTGGTGGCGTCGCCGTAGCGGGTGGCATGCAGATAGGAGACGGTAAGCGGAAAGCGCAGGCGCGGCAGCAACTGGCCGGCGGCGATGATGCCGCCGTTGAGGACTACATAGACCAGGGGATCGGCTTCGCCCAGACGTTCGCTGATCGTCGCCGCCATCCGGTCGAGCGCGGTCGCGACCTCGGCGTCGCTATGCAGGCAATCGGCCTCGTTGATCACCTTGAGGATTTCCTCGCGCTTCATTATCGACCCTCCAAAAGCGCGCATCCTAAACATTATCAAGCACTTGCGCAATCATAGCATCGACCGTGCCCAAGCGCTCGGCGAGCGACCTCAAAACGAATCAAGGACATAGCACGCCCATCTAGGGAAAGCATTTACCTCGCCTTGCAGCGCGGCGATGGCAAGCGGCGACCCTATGCTGGCGACGTGTGCTTAGGCGAACCCTGCCGGCCACATTCCTTACCGTTTGCAACCAGGAGAACCACGATGCGAAAACTGTTTCCCGCGCTGTTTGCTGCCCTGCTGTCGGTGGCGACGCTTGCCACGGTCAATATCAATAGCGCGCCCCAGACCGAACTCGAAGGACTCAAGGGCATCGGCCCGGCCAAGGCCCGCGCCATCATCGACTACCGCAGCAAGAACGGCCCGTTCAAAAGTGTCGACGAACTGGAAAAGGTCAGCGGCATCGGCCGTGCCACGCTCGACAAGATCCGGCCCGAGATCAGCACCGGCACGCCCTCGGCTGCGGCCAAGCCCGTGACGCCGCCGGCCAGGAAAGCCGAGCAGAAAAAGCCTTGAAGGGCCGTTGGGCCGCAGCGGCATAAAAATTTGTCGAACTTTTTTGCCGGCCCCTCGTCGTATTGCCTGTTTTCTTCGTGTTTTGTAGCTCTCCCTGAGTATCGGCGCGTCTCTGACGTGCCCTCGCCCCGCCCCTGGCGGGGCTTTTGTTTTTACAGAACGGCTGTTGGATAATGGCAGCCCCATCACGGAGCCGCCCCATGTATTCCACCCTCGAAGATTTCGTCGGCAATACCCCGTTGGTCAAACTCAAGCGCTTGCCGCGCGGTCGGGGCAATGTGGTGCTGGCCAAACTCGAGGGCAATAACCCGGCGGGCTCGGTCAAGGACCGGCCGGCGCTGTCGATGATCCGTCGGGCCGAACAGCGCGGCGATATCCGGCCGGGCGACACCCTGATCGAGGCGACCTCGGGCAATACCGGCATTGCCCTGGCCATGGCCGCCGCGATGCGCGGCTACCGGATGGTGCTGATCATGCCCGAGCACCTGAGCGTGGAGCGGCGCCAGACTATGAAAGCATTCGGCGCCGAAATCATCCTGGTGCCGCAGAGCGTCGGGATGGAAGGCGCGCGCGATCTGGCTGACAGCATGCAGGCCGACGGTCGGGGCTATATCCTTGATCAGTTTGCCAACCCCGATAATCCGCTGGCCCATTACGAAGGCACCGGTCCCGAAATCTGGCGCGATACGGGCGGCCGCGTCACCCATTTCGTCTCCAGCATGGGCACCACCGGCACCATCATGGGGACCGGGCGTTTTCTCAAGGAACAGAACCCCAATATCCAACTGATCGGCGTACAGCCCTGCGACGGCGCGCAGATCCCCGGCATCCGCAAATGGGCGGCCGAGTATGTGCCGAAAATCTGCGATTTTTCGCGTATCGACCGCCTCATCGAAGTCGATCAGCAGGAATCCGAAGCGATGATGCGCCGGCTCGCCAGCGAGGAAGGCATCTTCGGCGGCGTCTCCTCGGGCGGGGCGATGGCAGCGGCACTGAAGCTCGACGCCGAAGTCGAGAATGCCACCATTGTCTCGATTGTGTGCGACCGGGGCGATCGTTATCTGTCTACCGGGGTCTATCCCGACTGAAGAAGTACTTATTCTTCGTATAAAGCCTCAAGGAGTCTTGCGGCTTTATTGCATTAAATTTTCCTTTTACCTCATCTGGCCAAAAAGCAAGGCGCCCTGAGGCGCCTTGTCGGGGGATGGCCGCTCAGCCGGCGCGCAACTTGGCGCCTGGGCTGGTTTCCAGCCAGCGTTTGATACCCCGGGCATCTTCGATCCGCGAAGTCTTGGTGCGTGAAGCAAGCAGCACCATGATCACCGGGCTGTCGTTGATCACCGCCTGCATCACCAGACACTTGCCGGCCTCGGAGATAAAACCGGTCTTCGATACCCCGATATCCCAGTTCTGCGCCTTGACCAGCGGATTGGTGTTATGGAAGGTGTACTCGCGCCCGTTCATGCTGGAGACGAAGGTGTAGCCATCACTGGTCGAGTAGCTGCGGATCTCGGGGTAGTGATGGGCCGCCTGCACCAGCCGCACCAGGTCTTCGGGCGTCGAGACATTGCCGCTGTTGAGCCCGGTCGGATCGACGAAATGGGTGTTGCGCATCCCAAGCGACTGAGCGGTGCGGTTCATCCGGGCGACGAAGGTCTCGAGTCCGCCCGGCGCCGTGCGGGCCAGCGCATGGGCGGCACGGTTTTCCGACGACATCAGCGCCAGATGCAGCATCTCGCCGCGCGTCAGGGTCGTACCGACCAGCAGACGCGAACCGCTGTATTTGAGGGTATCAACATCGTAGTCGGTGATCTGCACCAGCTCATCGAGCGGCAGATGCATATCGAGCACCACCATGGCGGTCATCAGCTTGGTGATCGACGCGATCGGCTGCACCGACTGGGCGTTCTTCTCGTAGATACGTTCGCCGCTGACTTCGTTGACCACCAGCGCTGCGCTCGAATAGAGGGCGAGGTCGCTGTCCAGCGTCGAAGGCAGGCTGGCGACGCGGGTAACGCGGGCACCGACCGGGCCGCGCTTGGCCAGCATCATCCCATGCTGGCTCTTACGGCTGATTTGCAGCCGCTGCTTGGCCGACAGTCGTTTGAAACTGACCTGGACTTTTTTGGAAGGGGTGCGGGCAGATTTGCCCTTAACGGCTGAACCAGCCGATTTGGCCGTTTTGGCCGATTTGGCACGAACCTTGCCACCAGCCTCGGCTTCCATCGGCACCATGATCAGGGCACAGGATACGAGGCCAACCAACAAGGCGGAGAAGCCAAATTTCATCACGCGTCTCCGTATAAAAGAGTTCCACCTGCCAGGGAGTATAGCAATGGCGGTCTGCAAAAACTCAAGCAAATCAATCGACAAGAGGCGCAACTTAATGCTTTGCTTCAACCGTCTCCCGCGGTGCTGCGGCGCCCTGCGATCACGCAGCGCTGATCCTACTGGAAACCCAGGCATTTAGGGGAAAACCGTCAGGCCCGGATGCATAAAATTTAGGCTTGTGCCGGATTTTCGCCCGCGCGTAGAATGCTGACGCGACTGACTTTGCTGCGTCGCAACACCCCTTTCGATCCAGCGCAAGAACGGGCCAAGCCCGCACGGGAGACAGCATTGAATCCATCGCATACCGAGCGCGGTAACAGCGCCAATGCCCTGCTCGACACCGAACGCCTCCAGGAATTCTTCGCCTCGATGACCACGGCCAACCGCAAGCTGGTCGAGACCTTCGTCAACGGCGTTCAGCCCAGTCACCCCGACACCCCGCCGCTCCAGCATCTGATGAACAATATGATGGGCGGTGCCAATCAATTATTTGAACTACAGAACCATTACTACCAGCGTCAGATGGACCTGTGGATGGGTCTGCTCGGCGTGGCAGAACGCCCCAAGATCGAGCCTGAGCGCGGCGATCGCCGCTTCAATGCACCCGAGTGGGAGCAATATCCGTTCTTCGACTACATCAAGCAGTACTACCTGCTGACCTCGAAATGGCTGCTGCAACTGGTGGACGGCGCCCCGGTCGATGACGAGCGGCGCGAGCGGATAGCCTTCTTCACCCGCCAGTATCTCGACGCCATCTCGCCGGCCAATTTCGCCCTGACCAACCCCGAAGTGATCAAGCTGGCCCTCGATACCAAGGGCGAGAGCCTGATCCAGGGGATGAAGAAGCTCGCCGAGGATATCGAGAAGGGCCATATCTCGATGACCGACGAGACGCTGTTCGAGATCGGTCGCAATCTGGCCGTCACGCCGGGTACGGTGGTGTTTGAAAATGCCTTGATCCAGTTGATCCAGTACACCCCGACCACCGACAAGGTCTACGAGCGACCGCTGCTGATCGTGCCGCCGGCCGTCAACAAGTACTACCTGATGGATCTGCAACCCGAGAACTCGATGGTGCGCTGGCTGGTCGAGCGTGGCTATACGGTGTTCCTGATCTCCTGGCGCAATATCCCGCCCGAACTGGGCCGGCTTGGCTGGGACGACTATGTCGAAACCGGGGTGATCGAGGCCGCGCGGGTGGTGCGCGAGATCAGCAAACAGGACAAGATCAATACGCTGGGCTTCTGTATCGGCGGGGTGATCCTGACCACCACCTTGCTGGTGCTCAAGGCGCGAGGACTTGATTGGATCGAAAGTGCCACCATCATGACGGCATTGATCGACCACAGCGACCCGGGCGACCTGAAGATGTTCGTCGACTGGGACATGATCCGTCAGCGCGAAGCCAAGTTCAAAGACGGCGGTCTGGTCAACGGCAAGGAATTGGCCCGGGTATTTTCGATGCTGCGTGCCAATGACCTGATCTGGAACTACGTCGTCAACAATTACCTCAAGGGCAAGACCCCGCCGCCGTTCGACCTGCTTTACTGGAACAACGACTCGGCCAATCTGCCGCTGCCGATGCATACCTTCTTCCTGCGCAATATGTACCTGGAGAACAACCTGGCCAAGCGCAACGGCATGACAGTATGCGGAGTGCCGATCGATGTGCGGCAGATCGAGCTGCCGGTCTATATTTTCGCCGCACGCGAAGACCATATCGTGCCGTGGAAATCGGCCTATCGCGGCAGCCAGCTGCTGGGCGGCCCGGTCCGCTTCACCCTGGGCGCCTCGGGCCATATCGCCGGTTCGATCAACCCGGTGACGCTCAACAAGCGTAACTACTGGGCCAACGACCAGCTGCCGCCCGATGCCGACGCCTGGTTCGACAGCGCCGAATCGAAGCCCGGCAGCTGGTGGCAGGATTGGGACCAATGGCTGGCCCCGCGCTCAGGCAAGCAGGTGGCAGCGCCCAAGAGCGCCGGCAACCGGCAGTACAAGCCGATCGAAGCCGCGCCGGGTCGCTATGTGCGTGAAAAGGTCAGCCCGGTCTGACAATCGGGATCGGTCTGGCGACCGACCGCTATAACCGCCTCAGGCGGATTCACCCAAGCAGGAGAAACTCATGAGCGAAGTCGTTATCGTCGCAGCCCAGCGCACCGCCATCGCCTCGTTCGGTGGCGCGCTGGCCAAGGTCAGCGCCCCCGAACTCGGCGCTGTCGTGATCAAATCGCTGCTGGAGAAGACCGGTGTCACGCCGGACCAGATCAGCGAAGTCATCCTGGGCAATGTGCTCACCGCCGGTCTGGGCCAGAATCCGGCCCGGCAGGCTCTGATCAAGGCCGGTCTGCCGGTCAGCATCCCGGCCATGACCATCAACCAGGTCTGCGGTTCGGGCCTCAAGGCCACCCATCTGGCCGTGCAGGCCATTCTGGCTGGCGACGCCGATATCGTGATCGCCGGCGGCCAGGAAAACATGTCACAAGCGCCCCATCTGCTGATGAACTCGCGCGACGGCATCCGGATGGGCAATGGCACGCTGGTCGATTCGATGGTCTATGACGGCCTGACCGACGTCTACAACCAATACCATATGGGTGTCACGGCCGAGAATATCGCCCAGAAATACGGCATCAGCCGCCAGGAACAGGACGAATTCGCTCTGGCCTCACAGCAGAAGGCCGAAGCGGCGCAAAAGGCCGGCCGCTTTGCCGCGGAAATCACCCCGGTGCTGGTGCCGCAGAAGAAGGGCGATCCGCTGGCTTTCGCCAACGACGAGTACATCAAGGTCGGCACCACCATGGAGGCACTGACCAAGCTGCGGCCCGCCTTCAACAAGGAAGGCACGGTCACGGCCGGCAACGCCTCGGGCATCAACGACGGTGCCGCCGCCGTGATGCTGATGAGCGCCGAGCGCGCCGCCCAGCTTGGTCTGAAGCCGCTGGCCCGGATCGTCGGCTACGCCTCGTCCGGGGTCGAGCCCAGCATCATGGGCATGGGTCCGGTACCGGCAACCCAGCGCGCGCTGCAACGCGCCGGCTGGACGCTCGATCAGGTCGATCTGATCGAGGCCAACGAAGCCTTTGCCGCCCAGGCGCTCGGCGTTGCCCGCGAACTCAAGTGGGATATGAACCGGGTCAACGTCAACGGCGGCGCCATCGCCCTGGGTCACCCGATCGGCGCCTCGGGCTGCCGTGTGCTGGTGACGCTGCTGCACGAAATGGAACGCCGCGCCGCCAAGAAAGGTCTGGCGACGCTGTGCATCGGCGGCGGTATGGGTGTGGCACTGTGTGTCGAGCGCGTCTGATCGGGCTCGCTGCCTGACCAGTCAGCGGGCGGGAGTGAGTAAGGAGGTCCACTTGGACCTCCTTATTTATTTTTGGATGTATCCAGCACCAATACTTGCAAACATTTTGCAGGTTATATTTATATCTACCCTATCCGCTCCCCTCACCACCCAGAATCCGTGGCATCCACCTGTTGTCCGGCTCGGACCCAAAACGTTTCGGACCCCCAGCAGAATAAGTCTCCGCCTTATTGGCTGATGGCCGTCCAGCGGGATAAGGCGAGCGATTCCAATTTTCGATCTGTTTGGCGATAATCTGCCGACACGATAGAGAGGAAACGCAGATGGCCCGTCCAGCGCAAGGCAAGGAACAGATCGAAGCGGCACGTGCACTGCTGAAGAACGCCAAGACGCCCAAGGAAGTCCGGCAGGCCCAGGCGGTTCTGTTGCCGCTGGAGCATGGGATGAGTCTGGAGGAAACCGCCAAAGTCCTGGGTATCTCGGCGCGCACGGTATCTCGGCTCAGGACCCAGTACGGCCAGGAACTCAAGGGAGAACGCAAACTCCCCCAGCCTCAGTCGGTGACCCGCAATCGCGCCTATACCACGCTGGCCGAGGAAGCGCGGATCCTGGACACGGTGCTGGCCGAAGCACAGCAAGACGGTGTGGTGATCGTGCCGCCGCTCAAGCCCAGGATCGAAGCGCTGCTGGGGCGAAGCGTCTCGCTGGCGACGGTCTACAAGATGCTGGCACGGCATGGCTGGCGCAAACCGGCAGCGGAGACGGCTCCGCCCAAGCGAGACGAAGCCTCTCGCCAAGCCTGGAAAAAGCATTCATCGGGCACCTGAGCCTGTGTGCGGCTGTGTGCGGGAAAGCTCGGCGCGAACATGGGGCGATGTCGGCTGAGCGCCTAGTTGAAGGCGGATCGACATAAGGAGCGTGCTCTCGTCCTGGACAGCAGAACAAAGAGTCAAGATGTTCATTTCCAGTGTTTTTGCTCTTGGCCTGCTCCCACTCTGGCTGCCATTTTGCAGACTATTTACCACCCAGCCACCCCGCCACCATCTGCGCCTGCAGACGGTATAATGGCCGGTTTCTACTCGTACCCGCCGGAGTTTCCCATGGCCCTTCTGAAAAAAGACACGACTTATGTGTCGGAATACACCAGCTTCATGAGCCAATTCCTGCAACAGAATCCCGAGGTGGCACAAGGGCAGATCGAAGGTCGTAACCTGCTGTGGGATAAGCAGATCGATCGCGAATTCCAGCAGCGCGCCAAAGACGCCAGCGTTCCGCAAAAGCCTTACGTCTACCAGCCGGACTAAGCAGGAATAAGCAGATTTCCTCAAACGGGGGCGGTCCAACAGGGCCGCCCCCGTTGTTTTGTCTGCCGCTTGACCCTGTAGCGGCTCCAGACCTTCTAATCGGGCCCATCGCCGCCGCCGGAGTGCCCGCCATGCCGACCCCGCTTCCCCCTGCCGCCGTCCAAGCCTGCCTTGCTGCGCTGAGCGAGGCCCAGGTCGAGCTGGCGGCGGCTCGTTATCCCGAGGCTTTCCAATTATTGGAGCGTGCCCATGTGCTGGGACAGCGCAAACTATCGCTGCACTGGGCAGTCCATTGCGCCATGTTGCGGGTAGCACTGGCGCAGCGCGACCGTCGGGAGATCGGCGGTCAACTGCTGCGCCTGCTGCTGACGCCACTGGGCCATCTGTTTGGCCGTCTGCCGCTTGGCAATACCGGCGGCAGCCGGGTCGATCCGTTTATGCCGATGCCGATTTCCGACGAATTGCGCGCGCTGCTGAACGGACAGACCGAACAAGCGCCTTCCCGAGGGATACCGGAAAACCGGTAATCCCGCTTCCCCACTCCACCAAGGAAAAATCCGCTCATGCATTTGCCAGCCCTGTTTGGTCGTTTTGTGATGATTCTGAGCCTGCTGTTCGTCGGCCGCTTTGCCCTGGCTGACGATGGCCACGGCCACGAGCCCGTCGTCACGCTGACCAAGCCTCAGCCGGTCGCCACCCCGGGCAAGATCGAAGTGATCGAATTCTTCTGGTATGGCTGCCCGGCCTGTAACGCCACCGAACCGGCCGTCGAAGCCTGGGAAAAGACCCTGCCCAAGGATGTGGTATTCCGGCGTGAACACGTCTTGTGGACCGGCCGCAGCGATATGGACGGCCACGCCAAACTGTTCAACGCGCTGTCGATGCTGAATCTGCTGCCGACTCACCATCGCGCCGTGTTCGATGCCATCCATCGCGACAAGCTCGAACTGCGCGACCAGGACACCTTGGCCAAATGGGTCGCCCAGCGCGGCATCGACCAACGGCGTTTCATGGCGGCCTATCAAGCCTTCGACATGAATGCCCGCCTCGACCGCGCCCGGAAGTTCGGCAAGGACTATCAACTCCAGAGCGTGCCGAGCTTTGTGGTCAATGGTAAATATCTGACGTCACCGGGCGCCGTGGGCGACCCGCAGAAGATGTTTGCCCTGATCGACCAATTGATCGCCCGCGAACGCAAGCTCATCAAGCGCTAAACATCTGTCAGCAAGAGAGCCTTTCTCCTTACTCATGGGCTCCAGAAATCACCAGTCCACCGAAGATGTCAGCCACAGGACGGATAACGCAATAGTGCCCGGGTCGTGGCTGACCCTCGTCCAAGGACCGATGAGGAGAAGCAGTTTCGGGCCTGACTGGCCTATGTGATCGATCCCGCTGGACGCCAAGTTGAAGGCAAGTTGGCCTTGATCGTGGCAGCGGCCGCGAAGGGTTTGGCCTCGCCCAGGACGCCGAACCCTGCGCGGCCGCAATGGCTTCATACTGTTCTATTAAAATATTCAGCAATATATCTACAAGACAGATTGCCCCCAAGAGCGGAATTAGAAAATTCTCCACTCCGGACAACCCAGCCATCGTCTGGGCTTGCTGACGGCGGTGGACAAGCCGGAGATCGAGCTTTTTCAGAGGGTCCGCGTCCAGTCCGGAACCGACCCGAACGCCCTCCCCTCTACAATCCCGAATGCTTCCCCCAGCGCTGCCGCGCCGCACTGGCGCGCTCGAACAGCTCGTGCAATGCAGCGCCGTCCGCAGCCTCCAGCGCTGCACGCAACGCTGTCAGCCTTGCCTCGAAAGCCGAGAGTTCGGCCAGCAAAGGCACTCGATTGGCCAGCGCAATATCCCGCCACATTTCGGCATGGCTGCCGGCGATCCGGGTGAAGTCGCGAAAACCGGTCGAGGCCAGCTCGAAACTTGCCTCGGCATGGGGCCGGTCGAGTACGCCGTTGACGTAGGAAAACGCCAGCAGATGCGGCAGATGGGACACGGACGCGAACACGGCGTCGTGCTCTTCGGTACTGAGCTGCACCAGCCGAGCCCCGCAGGACTGCCAGAGTCGGCCGACCAGCTCGACCGTGGCGGGGGCAGTTTCAGCCAGGGGACAGAGGACGACATGGCGGTCCTGGTAGAGACCGTAGCGGGCGGCAGAAGCACCGGACAGGTCGGAGCCGGCAATCGGATGAGCAGGCAGGCAACGTGGCAGATGGTCCGGGAGATGCTGACGATACAAGGCCGCCACATCGCGCTTGGTGCTGCCGGCGTCGGTGACGATGGTATGAGGGCCGAGCACCGGAGCGAGTCCGGCCATTACCCGGCCCATCTGTCCTACCGGGGTGGCGATCAGCACCAGATCGGCGTCAGCGGCGGCGGCATAGTCGCTGGTCGCCTCGTCGATCACCTGCAACTGCAAGGCCCGGGCCATATTCTCGGGCGAGCGGCCGATGCCCACCACCCGACGCACCAATCCTGCATGTTTGAGGTCGAGCGCCAGCGAGCCGCCGATCAGTCCCACCCCCACCACTACCAGCTTATCTATCATGGTTTCATCCTGCCTGCCGTCATCGCTGTGCAGTGAGAACGACTAAGCATGGTTATTTATCTATTTATCGATCCGGAGTCCCGCATGATCCGTCCTATTGCTGCCCTGTTGCTTAGCCTTGCCGTCTATGCGGCCGATCCGGCCCTATCGCAGGCGCCGGCACAGCGTATGTTGGCCGAGCGTATCGGTCGCGCCTATGCCGCCCTGGCGCTCGACCCGGGCAACCAGGACGCCCGCCGCCAGCTTGGCGACGCCATCCAGCGCTTCGAGCGCCAATTGGCCGAACTGCGACTGGCCAGCAAAACCCAGCCGGCGCTGGACGAGAACTACGCCTTGCTCGACCAGCTCTGGCAGGACTACAAACGGCTCGTCAGCGCCAGCCCGAGCCGCGATGGAGCGGCCAAGCTGTCCGAACTGTCCGAGGAAGTGGCCTGGATCGCCCAGAAAGGCGCCCAACTGGCCGAACAGGGCGGCAGCGGTGCCAGCCGGGCGGTGCAGCTCGCCGAAGATGCCGCCACCTTGTCGCAACGGCTGGCCAAGATCTATCTGTTACAGGCACTCGGGGTGAATAAGGGCTTTCTTCCCAAGGATCTGGCCGCCGCCCGGACAGAGTTCGAGCAGATCAGCAAACAGCTCAAGTCTCTGCCAGGGCTCAGTCAGCGTCTCAAGGACCAGATCGCCCTGATGGACAGCCAGTGGTTCTTCTTCCAGCAGGCCATCGACGAACTGGCCAAGAACCACAGCGACCGTCAGCTTCAGCGCAATGTCCAGACCACCAGCGAACGTATCCACGAAGTGGCCACCGGCCTGGCCGCCAGTTTTGCCCGGACGGCCGCCCCCTGAGGCTTACAGCTCGCGGCCGACTGCCGTGGCGATCAGGCGCAGCGAGACCATCAGCTCGTTCAGTTCCTGCGGGGTCAGCGCCTGGTCGGCATCGCACCAGGCTTCGCACGGATTGGGGTGCATCTCGACCAGCAGACCGTCGGCACCGGCGGCGATGGCAGCGCGGGCCAGGGCCGGCACCATCCAGGCCTTGCCGCCGGCATGGCTCGGGTCGATCAGCACGGGCAGATGGGTTTCCTTCTTCAGCATCGCCACGGCCGTGATATCGAGCACATTGCGGTAAGCGGTCTCGAAGGTACGGATGCCACGTTCGCACAGAATGATATTGTGGTTGCCGCCGGCGGCGATGTATTCGGCGGCCATCAACCATTCCGAGATGGTGGCCGACAGGCCGCGCTTCAGAATCACCGGCTTGTTGACCCGACCCACTTCCTTGAGCAGGTCGAAGTTCTGCATATTGCGTGCGCCGATCTGGATCACATCGACATCGTGTTCGAGGAAGGTATCGAGCATCCGCACATCCATCAGTTCGGTGACGATGGGCAGATGCTGCTCGCGGGCGGCAGCCTGGAAGTATTCGAGACCGGTAACGCCCAGGCCCTGGAAGGCGTAGGGACTGGTACGCGGCTTGAAGGCGCCGCCACGCATCATGCGACAACCGGCGGCACGCACGCCGGCGGCGGCCAGATGCATCTGTTCCTGAGTCTCGACCGAGCAGGGACCGGCGATCACTTGAATCTGGTTGCCGCCCAGCTTGACGCCACGGATATCGATCACGGTGCCGGTCGGGTGGTTTTCCCGCGCCACCAGCTTGTAGGGCTTGACGATATGGAGTGCCCGCTCGACCCCGACCATCTGCTCGAACGCCTGCTCCGACAGCGGGCGCTCGTCGCCGATGGCGCCGATCAGGGTACGTTCGGTGCCGCGCGAGACGTGTTCAGTCAGACCGGCCTGGCGGATCTTGGCCACCACGGCTTGCAACTGTTCTTCGGTGGCTTCGGGGGACATGACGATGATCATGGTGGTTTTTCCTTATGTAGAAAGCGACAACGGTAAAAAACATGCATAAAAAAAGGCGGGCCACTTTGGGCCCGCCTTCTGGTATTCCTGGTTTCCTGTCTGCGAAACCGGCCAGCCCGCTTAGCTAAGTAGGCGGGTAGTAATAAAACGAAAAATAAGCGTTGAAGCGTCGCATCGTTTTCTGGCCGGTAAGGAGGGGGAAATTGGGCGGTGTCGGCTGAGCCGGCACCGCGACGAAGGCCATCCTAACCCAAAAGTTCACGCAGCGCAGCAATTGCTGCATCGACCGAAGCGAAAATCTGATCGGGCCGCGCATCGCCATACATATAGGCGGGTGCCGAGACAAAACGGTGCTGGCGGTCAACGCAAGCCTGCTCAACCGGCCGTGTGACCGGACACTGTCCCCAGCTTTCCACCGCCTTGCTCAGCGGGTCGCCGCCCTCGCCGAATGTCATTTCGGCGCCCTTGATCCCCAGCTCACGCGCCACCAGCCCCAGAATCAGCGGACCCGCGCACACCGCCACGATAGGCTTGCCCGCCTTGGCAAAAGGCAGCACAGCCGCTTTGACATCGTCGTGCAGACGGGCGTTTTCGCGCTCCTTGGCGAAAGTGGTCAGATTCTTGGCCACCCCGAAACCACCCGGAAAGGCAATCGCGGCGTAATCATCGGCCTTGAGCTGGTCAAGCGCGGTAATTTTCCCACGGGCGATCCGGGCCGACTCGCTGAGGATATTGCGCTTCTCCTCGGCCGGCTCACCCTTGGCATGGTCGATCACATCGGACTGTGACCGGTTGGGCGCAAAGCAGTCATAGGCAAGACCCGCCCGGCTCAGACTCACCAGCATCGCCACCGCTTCGGTGATCTCGGAACCGTCGTTGACCCCGCAACCTGACAGCACCACGGCAATCTTTTTCATCGTCTTTCCTCCGATCGAACCTGGCATCACTTCGCTGCTTGAGCAAAGTTGCCACGGAAAACGGCGGACCCGGCCGCACAGGCATGTCCGCCTCGAATCATCACCGAAAATAAAAATTTCAGCAAATACTCTTCAAGTACCAAAAACAAAAATATAAAAAATGGAAAATATTGAGCCTGAAATTCGATAAGCAGCCCCGCCCCGGCTCCCGCCAAGCATAGCTGCTCCCACTGCTGCCTGCCTCCGACCCAGTCGTTCTCAGACAGCCAACCGCTCCTGCCGACAAGGTCGCAATCGACGTACCCGACCGAGAAGGTAATCAGGGGCAGTCCCGCCTGACTGCTACCGCGTCCACGACACCCTGTCCGGCCTCCTACTCCGCGCTGCCGCCTCCAGCGCCAGCTTTCACGCCAATGCCTCGTTCATCACTTCGATAAAGCGGGCGTTTTCCGCGGGCAGGCCGATCGATACCCGCAGACTGTCGGGCAGACCATGATCGGTTAGCAGCCGCACCAGCACGCCGCGTTCACGCAGGAACTGGTCGAGCAGCGCACCGTCGCCGACATGAAAACAGAGAAAGCTGGCATTGCCTGGGATAAACGGCAGACCCAGCCCAAGCAATGCAGTGCCGATCTGCGCCAGTCCAGCCTCGTTGTTGCGCCGGGTGGCCGCCAGAAATTCCGCGTCATCGAGTGCCGCCAAGGCGGCAGCTTCGGCCAGGCCATTGAGCGGGAAAGGTGGGCCCAGCCGGTCGAGCTGCTCGGCCAGTTCGGGCGAGCAGAGCGCAAAGCCGATCCGCAGACTGGCCAGCCCATAGGCATGCGACAGGGTGCGGCACAGCAGTAGATTGGGAAAACGATGCAGCAGGCCAAGACTGTCTACCCGCCGCTCGGCCGGTACAAACTCGACATAGGCTTCATCGAGCACCACCAGCACTTCGGGCGGGCAACGTTCCAGAAAATCGACGATATCGCCGGGGCGGCATAGCGTCCCGGTCGGATCATTGGGGTTGGCGATCAGCACCAGCCGGGTATCCGAGCGGATGGCGGCCAACATCGCCATCAGATCATGGCCGTAGTCGCTGGCGCGGACTTCGATGGCCGTGGCGCCCATGGCGCGGATTGCCCGTGGAAACGCCGCAGGACCGTATTGGGCATAGACGGCCGAATGCTCGCTGGAGAGAAAGGTTCGGCTGACCCGGTCAAGCAGATCGCAGGAACCGTTGCCGAGGACGATGTGTGCCGGAGACAGGCCAAAGCGGGTGGCCAGCGTCTGCTTGAGGACTGTCCCGGCGGTATCGGGATAGCGGTGCAGCCGGTTCAGTCCGGCCAGGACCGCGCCATGGGCCTGGGGCGAGCAGCCAAGGGGGTTTTCGTTGCGGGCGAGCTGGACCAGTTGTCCAGAAGGTATGCCGAGCTGTCTGGCCAGTTCGGCCGGCGAAGGCTCGGTTTGTCGGGGAGTCAGGGTGCCGATGGCGGCACAACTGCGCGAAGCGGGGAGCATGGCGGACTCTCCGGGGAAAGACAGTAGCCAAAGGATACCGATCCGCTTTGGATATGACGTCCAAGACCCGTGACGGCCATCGCTTGGGCCAGGGACAGGCCCTAAGTTGCCTTGAGGTCCATCACGAGCTGTCGTGAGGATTCAGGTAATAGGGCCTTACGCCGCCATAGGGTTGACCCAGTTTATAGATCCGGGTACTTGGCCGCCATATCTCAACGAGAATCGGCTTGATCAGCCTTGGGCACTGGTCAGCTTGACCGTCCAGTCGCCTTGCGGAGCGCGGTGTTCGCGCATCGCGGCGATCAGGTCGGCCGGGGTTGAGGCCACGCAGAACAGGTCACGATTGGCCGGACGCACAAAGCCTTCGCGTACCGAATGCTCGACCATGGCCAGCAGCGGGTCGTAATAGCCGTCGGTATTGAGCAGACCGACCGGCTTGCCGTGGATATGCAGCTGGGCCCAGGTCAGGATTTCAAACAGCTCGTCGAAGGTGCCGAAGCCACCCGGCAGGGCGATAAAGCCTTCGGCCCGATCGGCCATCAGCGCCTTGCGGGTATGCATCGAATCGACTTCGATCATTTCGCTGGCTTCCGGATGGGCCAGTTCCTTTTCCACCATAAAGCCCGGAATCACCCCGACGGCCTCGCCACCGGCCTGGAGCACGGCGTCGGCCACCGTACCCATCAGGCCGACTTTGCCACCGCCCCATACCAGGGCGATATCTTCCTTGGCCATCAACTGACCCAACTCGATGGCGGCCTGACGATAGCTCGGCCGGCTGCCAAAAGAGGAACCACAGAATACACAGATCGATTTCATGGGGAACTACACCTCAGCGGTCTATTACCGCACTTCGCAAAAAATGAATATCCCACCCTATGCCGCTATGTGTCTAGCGGCATAAATGGAAGTTTTTTGTTTTTAGTGTGTTGACTGATTGGGTGGGGCCAGACGGGCCAGTTACAGCACCGCCACCGGATAGGCGCCCAGCACTTTGACAAACGCGGCCTTGGCGCGCAGCGCATCGATCACCCGGTTGACGGTCGCTTCGTCGCAATGGCCTTCGATATCGACGAAGAAGACGTACTCCCACAGACCGGTACGCGACGGCCGCGATTCGAACTTGGTCATGCTGACCCCGAATTCGGCCAGCGGGCTCAGCAGGGTATGCACCGCACCGGGCTTGTTCTGGGCCGACATCACCAACGAGGTCTTGTCGCGACCGGAAGCCGCGCTCTTGTGATAGCCCAGCACCAGGAAGCGGGTGGTGTTGTTCGGTTCATCCTCGATATTCTCGGCCAGCTTGACCAGACCGAAACGCTCGGCGGCCGCGTCGCCGGCAATCGCGGCACATTGGGGATCGAGACTGGCAAGCCGGGCCGCTTCGGCATTCGAGGCAACCGATACCCGCTCGACCTCGGCCGGCAGATGACGGTTCAGCCATTCATGACACTGCGCCAGCGACTGGGCATGCGAGTAGACGCGCCGGATGCCGGCCATATCGGCACCGTTGCGCAGCAGATGATGGTGGATACGCAAGACCACTTCACCGCATACCGACAGGGGTGAGCCGACCATCAGGTCGAGCGTGCGGCCCACGGCGCCTTCGGTCGAGTTTTCCACCGGCGCCACCACATAGTCGGCGCTGCGCGCCTCGACCACCCGGAAAGCCTCGTCGATGCTGGCGCAGGGCAAGGTCACGGCGGCATGGCCGAAATGCTTGACGGCGGCAGCCTGGCTGAAAGTGCCTTCGGGGCCAAGATAGGCGATGGTCAGTGGCCGCTCGAGCGACAGGCAGGCCGACATGATTTCGCGAAACAGCTTGGCGACCGATTCGTCCGATAAAGGACCGGGATTCAAGGCCTTGACCCGTGCCATCACCTGAGCTTCGCGCTCGGGCCGATACACCAGACCACCGCCCTTGAGTTCACCGATCTTGCGCGCATGTTCAGCGCGGCGATTGAGCAGGGTAAGAATTTCGACATCGATCGCATCGATGGCATCGCGATGGGACTGGAGCAAGGAATCGGACATGGTGGCGGGCGGCATGGACGGCAAAGGCTGCACAGCATAGCACAGCGACCGTTCGGCGGTGCCCGCTGCGGCAGGCAGGCGAGCGGCGTATAGTCGATACGGCTCCACGCCGTCAGGCCGCTCGCTTGAGCGCGTTGTGAGCAGTCTCTCTGTCCCATTTCCCCTGTCTATTTCCATCCGACGCAGCGCGACGCGCAATGCATCGGCGGCCACTCCACGGCACGGGGAAAGCCACGCTCAAGCGAGCGGCAAGACGGCCACAGAGCCGTTTTCAACCACAAAGTTGTTTGCAAGGAGGACTTATCATGAACCGTCGATTCACTACCATCGCCCTCGCCTTGACCCTGGTCGGCCTCGGCCCGCTGGCCCAGGCAGCCGAGCCCAGCCCGGCACCGATGCCCGTACCGCTGCAAACCCATAGCATCTGGACCAACAAATCGCTCTATCTGGTCGATCCCACCATCGACGGCAGCCGTACCGCCTCGGGCAGCGCCGCCACCGCCTGGACCAACAACACCCGCAATGGCTACTTCCGAGTCGCGGCCAAGGCCAACGGCTACTACTACGAGTTCGTGCTGGCCTCGATCAGCAGCTCCAGCTTCGACCAGATCAGCGGGGTCTGGGATATCCGCCGCAACGGCGTGCTGGTCTGCGATGGCTGTATCGGCAAGGCCTATGGGCTGTCCGGCGCAGTCGGCAACTACTTCAAGATCTATGTGGGCGACCCGGATAGCTATGCCGAAAAATGGCATTACAGCGCCTATATCCAGTATCGCTTCGACTTCTAATCGCACGTTCTGCACCAGAAACCGCGGCAGCGTCCGCCCGAGCCGCTGCGACAGCAGATTGCTCTGACGCACACTCGAAGCCCTTGAAACCGGCCGCGAACTTGCAGCTTCGCGGCCGGTTTTTATTTTATAGAAAATAATCAGACAAACGCTTTCAAGGCACACAGCGTGTGTGAAAAGAAAAACAATATTTATTGCTGAGAATTGGCCAGAAAAGGCGGACCGTGGCGCAGACCGGCCACGCAGGTATGCCACAGCCACAGCGCGTGGGCGGCCAGATCGAAGTTGCGCCACTCGAGCCATTCGCGGATCACGCCGGTCATCATGCTATTGAACAGAAAGGCAGCGGCGGCGCAGTTGAGGTGGGCCGGCAACTGACCGCAACGCTGGGCGGCGCTGAGGATGGTGATCAGCTGGTTATAGCAACGGCGCGCGTTCTCGGCTTCACGCTCGAGCACGGCAGCCACCTCCTCGTTGAACTCGGTCTTGAACATGAAGATTTCGAATACCCGCTGGGTATGCGCATCGGTGGCGACCTGGCGCAGCACATTGGCGCCGCATTCGCTGAGCCGGCCGACCGGGTCGTCGCCCGGGTCGTCGGCCAGTGCCGCCAGCACGCTCTGCATCGGCAGCATCACCCGCTCGCACATGGCGGTAAACAGTTCAGCCTTGTTCTTGAAATGCCAGTAGATCGCGCCCCGGGTCATGCCGGCGGCGCGGGCGATATCGTCGAGGGTGGCGCGGGCCACCCCCTTGTCGAGAAAGACCTGTTCAGCGGCATCGAGCAGCTGTTCACGGGTCTCCATAGCCTGTTCCTTGGTACGTCTAACCATGATGGCGGCGCATTCTATCCGAGCCTTGGCGAAAAGCCCGTCTGGTCAAGAAGACGGACTGTTGCGGAAAAAACGCCTGCCTTCTAGCAAGCGCTCGATTAAATAGCTTAGCGCATTCAGCCGACGATCTGCGGTAAAGCAAGACCACACTGCTTACGCGGTTTACAAACATTCATGTATGTATCTAAAATTGCCGGCACCGTCAACTTGTCATGGCTCGACGAGGTGGCGCCGGGTAGTGCCTATCTACAACAATAGACCGGAAACACTGCCCATCCGGCCTGAGCCGACTTCCCGCTTCCCCTATCCGGAGGATTACTCCAATGCCCGCATCCCCTGCCCTTCCTTTTGCCACCCGGCTGGTTCCGGCCCTGGTGGCCGCAGCGCTGCTCAGCGCCTGCGGTAAAGGCGAGTCGGCCGACGCCCACGGTGGCGGCGGAATGCCGCCCACACCCACTGTGGTCTACCAAGAGGCCACGGCCCATGATGTACCGCTGACGTTTGAATATGTCGGTCAGACCGCCGGCTCGCGCGAGGTGGAAATCCGCGCCCGCGTCAGCGGCATCGTAGAAAAACGCCTGTTTGAAGAAGGCAGCCGCGTCCGTGCCGGGCAGCGGCTGTTCTTGTTGGATAGCGCTCCGTTTGCCGCCCAGGCCAACGCCGCCGAAGCCGAACTGGCCACCGCCGAAGCCCGGCTCAAGCAGGCCGAGCGCGATTACCAGCGGCTCAAGCCCCTGATCGAGGCCAAGGCCGTCAGCCAGAAGGAGTTCGACGACGCGAGTTCCGCTCAGGACCTGGCCCGCGCCGCCGTCAAAGCGGCCCAGGCGCGCCTGCAATCGACCCGGGTCGATCTTGGCTACACCGAAGTGCGTGCCCCGATGGCCGGTGTGATCGGCCGGGCCGCCAAGGTCGAAGGCAGCCTTGCCAATGCCCAGGGCGACAGCCTGCTGGCCACCCTGGCGCAGACCGATCCGATCCACGTCAATTTCGTGATCCCGGAAAACGACCATAACAAGCTCCAGGCCGAACTCGCTGCCGGCACCATCAAGCAGGCACCGGGCGGCTATACGGTGCGGCTCAAGACCAGCACCGGCCAGACGCTGAAGCCGTCGGGCCGGGTCGATTTCAACGACTACAAGGCCGATCCCAATACTGGCGCCTATGCCAGCCGCGCCGAATTCCCCAACTCCGACAATACCCTGTCGCCGGGCCAGTTTGTCCGGGTGACGCTCAGCGGGGTCTACCGCCCCAATGTGGTGGCCATCCCGCAGCGGGCCGTGCTCGATGGACCGACCGGCAAGTTCGTCTATGTGGTGGGCAACAAGGACGGCAAGACGGTCGCCGCACCGCGGCCGGTGGTGGTGGGTGAATGGGTCAAGCTCGAAGGCAGCGAAGCCAACAGCTGGCTCATCAAGCAGGGGCTGGCAGCGGGCGACAAGGTGATTGTCGATGGGGTCAAGTGGATCTTCTATCCGTTCCAGGAAGTCAAGCCGATGAGCGTAGAACAGGCCGCCGCTGCGGCGAAGGCCCCCAAGCAGCAGCCGGCCGATTCGAAGCTCCAGCCGGCCACGTGATAAAGGAGCCAACCTCTTATGTTCTCCCGCTTCTTTATCGATAGGCCGATCTTCGCCTTCGTCATCTCGATCTTTATCGTGCTGGCGGGTCTGGCGGCGATGCGGGCCTTGCCCATTGCGCAATATCCCGAAATCACGCCGCCCGTGGTGGCCGTGCGTGCCTTCTACCCGGGTGCCTCGGCCGAGACCATTGCCGAAACGGTGGCAGCGCCGCTGGAAAACGCCATTACCGGGATCGAGGGCATGATGTATATGTCCTCGACCTCGACCTCCAACGGTGCCGTCGAAATCTCGATCACTTTCGAGATCGGCACCGATGTCGACAAGGCAGCGCTCAACGTCAACAACCGGGTCAAGCAGGCCGATGCCCGGCTGCCCGAGGAAGTGCGACGCCAGGGCGTGACGGTCGAGAAAGGTTCCTCGTCCTTCCTCCAGGTGGTGGCCTTCTACTCGCCCGACGGCCGCTACGGCGACCTCTACACCTCGAACTACATCACCCTCAACGTTCTTGACAGCATCAAGAAGATTCCCGGCACCACCAATGTGCAGATCTTCGGTGCCAAGGACTACGCCATGCGTGTCTGGCTCAAGCCCGACCGGATGTCGCAGCTCAAGGTGACGGTGCCCGAGGTCGGAGCGGCGATCGCCGAGCAGAACGCCCAGTTCGCCGTCGGCAAGATCGGCCAGTCGCCCAACGGCGGCAATCAGGACCTGGTCTACACCATTACCACCCAGGGCCGGCTTGCCAGTGTCGAAGAGTTCGAGAACATCATCGTGCGCAGCAATAGCGATGGCGGTCAGCTCCGGCTCAGAGACATCGCCCGGATCGAACTGGGCTCCAAGGACAACGACTTCAACGGTACCTACAACGGCAAGCCTGCCGTGCTGATGGGGATCTTCCTGCAACCGGGCGCCAATGCGCTCGATGTGGGCGAGGAGGTCAAGGCCACGCTGAAGCAGCTGTCCGAGCGCTTCCCGGTCGGTATGCAGTACGCCATCCCGTATGACACCACCCGCTTTGTCGAGGTGTCGATCGAGGAAGTGGTCAAGACCCTGGGCGAAGCCATGGTGCTGGTGTTCCTGGTGGTGTTCCTGTTCCTGCAAAACTGGCGCGCCACCCTGATCCCGACCCTGGCCGTGCCGGTGTCGCTGATCGGCACCTTTGCCGGTCTGCATATGCTGGGTTACTCGATCAATACCCTGACCCTGTTCGGCATGGTGCTGGCCATCGGTATCGTGGTGGACGACGCCATCGTGGTGCTGGAAAACGTCGAGCGGATCATGCACGAGCAGCATCTGCCGGCCCGCGAGGCAGCGCTGCAAGCGATGAAGGAAGTGACCGGCCCGGTGATCGCCATCGTGCTGGTGCTGTGTGCGGTATTCGTGCCGATCGCCTTCCTGGGCGGCCTGACCGGCGAGCTGTATCGCCAGTTTGCCGTGACCATCTCGATTGCCGTGGTGCTGTCGGGTGTGGTGGCGCTGACCATGACGCCGGCGCTGTGCGTGATGATCCTCAAGCGCGAGCACAAGCAGACCGCCCGCTTCTTCGTCTGGTTCAACGAGGTGTTCCATCGCATCACCGGCCATTATGTCGGCGGCGTGACCTTCATGATGAAGCGCTCGCTGCTGGGTGTGGTGCTGTTCCTTGCCATGGTGGCGGCCACCCTCGGCCTATTCCGTATCGTGCCCAGCTCGCTGGTGCCGGACGAAGACCAGGGTTACTACATCTCGGCCGTGTTCCTGCCCGATGGCGCCTCGCTGCAACGCACCGACGAAGTGGTCAAGCAGGTGGTGGGAGCGATCCAGTCCAACCCGGCCAACGAGCATGTGATCGCCTTCTCGGGTCTGGACTTTATCGGCGGCGGCTTCAAGAACAGCGCAGCCACGATCTTCGTGACCCAGAAACACTGGAAGGACCGCCCGGGCATCAGCACCCAGCAGCTGGTGGGTGAGCTGTTCATGAAGACCGGCGGGATCAAGGAAGCCATGGTCCTGGCCTTCAACCCTCCGGCGATTTTCGGTCTGGGCAATACGGGGGGTTTCGAGGTCTATCTACAGAACCGTGGTGAAGGTGGCTCGAAGAAGCTCGCCGAGGCCATGGGGGCGATGATGGGTGCAGCGAGCCAGAGCCAGGTGCTGGCCGGGGTGCAGTCGCTGTGGCAACCGAGTGCGCCGCAGCTCCATGTCGAAGTGGACCGCGACCGCGCCAAGGCGCTCGGCGTGCCGCTCAACGATGCCTTCAATACGCTGTCGGGCACGCTGGGCACCTGGTACGTCAACGACTTCAATAAATACGGTCGTGCCTGGCAGGTGTTGATGAGCGCCGATGCGCCCTATCGCAAGCGCCCCGAGGATATCGGCCGGCTCTATGTGAAGAGCATGCGCGGCGAGATGGTGCCGCTGTCGGCCTTCACCAAGGTCGAATACAGCGCCGGTCCCGATACGCTCGACCGCTACAACAACCTGCCGGCCGTCAAGCTGATGGGTAGCGCCAAGCCGGGCTACAGCTCGGGTCAGGCGATTGCCGAATTCGAGCAGCTCGCCAAGAAGGCGCTGCCCGACGATATCAGCTACGAATGGACCGGTTCGGCCTATCAGGAAAAGCGGATCACCAGTGCCTCGATCATCGCGCTGGCGCTGGCTGCCGTGATGGTGTTCCTGATCCTGGCGGCGCAGTACGAGAAGTGGTCGCTGCCGTTCTCGGTGCTGCTGGCCATGCCGTTTGGCATGTTCGGGGCGCTGCTGGCGGTATATCTGCGCGGCTATACCAACGATGTGTATTTCCAGATTGGTCTGGTGACGCTGCTGGGTCTGGCTGCCAAAAACGCGATCCTGATCGTGGAATACGCGGTGATGAAGCACCACGAGGGCTACCCGCCGGCGGCGGCGGCCATCGAGGCGGCACGGCTGCGTTTCCGGCCGATCATCATGACCTCGCTGGCCTTTATCCTCGGTGTGCTGCCGCTAGCCATCAGTACCGGTGCTGGTGCCGGGGCGCGGACCTCGGTGGGGACGGGCGTGATGGGCGGGATGTTGGCGGCGACCTTCCTGGCGATCTTCTTTGTGCCGCTGTTCTACAAGATCATCACCGACCGCAGCCTGAAGACGCCATCCGATGAACTGATACCGCCGCCCGCCGAAGGCGTGGTGGTCGGTGCTGCCTACGATGAGGATCGCCGCCATGGCTGAAATCCGCCCTCTGATTGCCGCGCTGGCGCTGGCGGGCCTGCTGGCCGGTTGCGCGACCACCCCGACGGCACCGCCGCAGCTCGAACTGCCACAAGGGACGCTCGCGAGCGCACCGGTCGAACTGGAGCGCTGGTGGACCAGTTTCCAGGACCCTGCCCTGACCGGCCTGATCGACGAGGCCTTGGCCAACAATGTCGATGTGCTGGCGGCCCAGCAGCGGCTGGCCCAGTCGCGCGCCGAACTCGGGCTCGCCAATTCGGCCTTCCTGCCCGAAGTGGGCCTGGCGCTGAGCGGCAGCCGCGGCAGCGCCAGCGGCGATGTGCAGCAGCCGCGCCAGGCTCAGCCCACCCCGACCGGCAATCAATACCGTGGTGGGCTGACGCTGTCGTATGAAATCGACCTGTCAGGCCGGCTGCGCGCCGCCCGCACCGCAGCCGACGCCAGGCTCGCCGCCAGCCGCTATGCCCGCGAGGGCACGGCGGCCAGTGTGGCGGGGCAAGTGGCCAAGGCGTATTTCACGCTGCTGCATCTGGACGCCGACCAGGCGCTTGCCACCCAGGCGCTGTCGGCCCGACAGGAGGCACTGGGCTTGCGCCACAAGCTGCTGAGCGCCGGCATGGCCCGGCGTGAGGATATCCAGCTTGCCGAAGCCCAGCTTGCCTCGACCCGGGCCAGTCTGGTCCAGACCGAGGCATTGCGTGAACGGGCCGAGGCTTCGCTGGCGGTGCTGCTGGGCCGCAGTCCGCGTCAGATCATGGCCGCTGCGCCGCCACGCGAGCCGGTTCTGGCCAAGCTCGCCCAGGCACCGGAAATCCCGGCAGGTCTGCACGCCGAACTGCTGCAAAGACGGCCCGATGTGCGCGCGGCAGAGGCACAGCTCGTGGCGGCCAGCGCAGGGGTCGATGAGGCACGGGCGCGTTATTTCCCGAGTCTCAGTCTGAGCGGTTTCTTCGGCGGCGAGAGTCTGTCGCTGTCCAATCTGCTTGAATCGAGCACCCGCACCTGGAATATCGGTGCCGCCATCGCCCAGCCTCTGGTCGGCCTGTACCGGGTCGGCCGTCAGGTCGAACAGGCCCAGGCGGTGCGCGAGCAGGTCCTGCTGACCTATCAGCAGACCGCCCGGCAGGCGTATGCCGATACCCGCGCTGCCCTGGCTGCCCATCGGGCCGCCCGCGAGCAACTGGTCGCCGCAGAAAGCACTGCCAAGGCCGTGGCCGCCGTCAGCGAACTGACCAATCTGCGCCTGCGCCAGGGCGCTGCCAGCCGGCTCGACCTGCTCGACGTCGAAAACGACCGTCTCAGCGTCGAACGCAACCGCGCCACCGCCCTGCGCGACCGGGTCAACGCCCTGGTCGATGTCTACCAGGCACTTGGCGGGGGATGGTCGGAGACGGTGGCGGCGAAGGCGCAGTGAGGTAGTGTAGATAAGATCCTGTGCCTGGGTAACAGTCCAAGCAAAACCAGGAGCAGCACTGTTAGATATTCATTCATAGGATATTTATCAGACAGGCTGAGCTGCTTACTGTAGTCCCCTGCAGCGTCCGGTGTATTTGCATCGGACGCTTTTTATATCCACACCCCACTTCCTATCATTCCAACCAATCCAAGAACGTCCAGACCGATGGAAATTGATTTCCAGATAAGAAACAGACAACAGGTCAGCACCGGCCTGATCATGGAATTAGTCCCCGGCCTACCCGAGGATGACCATGCAAGAATTGAAAGCATTTTTCCATATGAAACGGCTTTCGGTTTTATTGAGCCCTGCATAGTCAAGTGCTGGCCCGCCTATAAAGATTATGGTCATTGGGGAGAGAGCCGCATCCCGATCAGGGTCTGGCAGGAAGTCTCGCATCAGCTTTCTTTTTTGAAGGAGGAACTAGGAGGCGTCAGGGCAGCACGATAATGTGCAGAATATTGGATTCCTGTTTGAGAAATCGAAATTGAATTTTATAGAAATCATGAAACGCTCCGGGTACAGCTAATCGTGATGATCGACCACCTACTTGCCTGGCTGAACAAGCAGCTTTCCTCCTGTCTGTACATTTCCATCCTCGGCATTTGACCTCTGTGAACCATGCTTGAAGGGCCAGCATCAGGACTATGCAGCCTGAAGGCGTCCACGGGACATAGACAATATTCCAATTTCTGTCTGCGATAATTTTTCTGGAGTTTTTTGGCAAAAGCTGTGGCAGGCAATGAGTGGATGCTGGCCACAGCTCAAGTGTTGATGTTGGAAAAATCACCCCATATAGAAAAGCAGAAGATTTGATCTTGATCTGTTTCATGGCAAGCAAAAGTTCGTATCACCTGACAGACACAATTGAGCAGACAGATGCCCATCGACTCCATTTAACTGTCCACTACCAACAATCCTATCTCCATGTAGTTAACCGAGACATTCCTCATATAAAATATCACCCGATGCCACGCTGGCAATTTGGCAAACTCAATATTTCCCACGTTGATTTTTCTTATTGCCGAGCCGAACTTTCCATTCCCCCAACCGACCAATCGGCTTCGCCGGTATCAGCCGCTGCTACTGTGGAGTGCTTACTAGATGTCCAAACTGCTGCCTCGCGATCCCTTGCTGCGTGAGCAAATCATCGGTCTGTTGCTACTGCTGGTCGGCCTCACCAGCTTTGCGGTGATTGCCTATCAGGTCGTCCAGCAGAACGCGCTGGTTCTGCTCGATCTCCAGCTCACCCGCTGGTTCGAGGCGCGCGGTACGCCCGAGGTAACGCGCTGGATGATGGTGTTCACCGACCTGCACGGCACCCTTGGGGTGATGGCATTAAGTGGCTTATTGGCAATCTGGTTGATGTGGCAGCGGGCCTGGCACTGGCTGTGGACGCTGTTGCTGTGCGTAGGTGGCGGCAAGCTGCTCAATGTGGGGCTGAAGTATCTGTTCCAGCGGCCACGGCCCGAATTTGAAGACCCACTGGTGTTTCTGACGACCTACAGCTTTCCCAGCGGACACACCATCGGCGCCACCCTGTTCTACGGTTTCCTGACTTTCTATCTATGGCGCCGCTTCCCGTCGTGGCTGGGGCGCAGTCTGCTGTTGCTGCTGTCCTCGCTGCTGGTGGCCTGGGTGGGTCTGAGTCGGATTTATCTGGGCGCCCATTACCTCAGCGACGTCATCGCCGCGGTGTCGCTGGGTCTGGCCTGGCTGGCCCTGGTCTTTATCGCCGAAGCCTACTGGCGCCAGCGTCAGCAACCACTTGGTTAAGCTGCCGTTCAAGCAGCCCGGGCTACTCTGCCCGGGCTCGGCCTCGGCGCCGGGCGACGCCATCGACCGGAGAGAACAAGATGAACAAGCCCTTGCTGCTGTTGGCCACGCTCAGCACCCTTCCCGCCCTCGCCGCCTCGCATCCCTACGCTACGGCCCAATGCGAGGAAAACTGTCAGACCTATTCCTATCACAGCACCATCGTCCAGGCCACCACGCCGCAGAACTATCGGATCTGCACCGCCGACAGCTTCAGCATCGAAATCGTGATCGATGGGCGCTCGCAAACCCTGATTCCTCCCGCCAACAGCGCCCGCGTCTGCGCCGATGTGCAGGGCAAGGAAATCCGCATCCGCAGCGGCACTGCGCTCGCCGGCCGCAATCCCGCCTGATCCTCCGCCTGGAGACTGCTCATGGCCCGATACGACCCCGTCCCCTCCGGGCACGCTCCCTCACATCGTTGCCCTTACTGTGACCAAACCCTTGGCCTGACTGCTCTCGACTTCGACCGGCCGCGCCGTCTGCTGACCCGCCAGCGTGGCTGGCAGCTTCATTGCAAGCATTGCGGCGGCCATCTCAAACCGTCGGCGGAATTGCGTTGGCTGCTGGCACTGGCGGTGGTGGTCCTGCCGCTGGCACTGGCCCTGAGTCTGGCTTTCGATCAACCGCTGATCTATCCGCCCCTGGCACTGTTACTGATCCTTGGCCGCCTGCTGTGGCGGCGGGCACGCTTTGACAAGGTGATCTGGCGGGGAACTCTGCTTAGAGGAGACGGGACGTTCTAGCGCGTGCCGCGAAGGCGCCATCACGGCCGGACCGGCTGGTGGACACGGATAGTGCCGCGAATTCGATGGGCTTGAGCGGACCCGTTCAAGAAGCATTTATTTCTTGTCTAATGGCGCGCCGTTTCTAGCACGCCATTTTCAGATTAGTTTCTAAAAACACTCAGTGCCGCACCGGCACTACCACCAGCCCGGCCCGCAGCCCAGGCTTGACCTTGGGATTGGGGAACACGATGCGGGCGTCTTCCTCGGTGACGACCCAGCGCTGCTCGCCGTCCTCGGCCAGCAGCGAACCTTGCGGCAGCGCCGTGAAATTCTCCACCGAATCGGCCAGATGAAGGCGGAAGTCCTCGCTGGTCTTGATGATTTCACGCGACACGGTAAACAACTGCGGCGGAGCGACCTGATGACGCCGCAGCTCCCCCGTTACCAGCCGCCGCAATTCGGCCTCAAGCGCGCTCAGATCGACCGAGCCGTTGTCGCCAAAGGGCCGCGCCCGCCCCAGTTCCAGGGTAAAACCATGGGCACCGCCATGGCGGCGGGTGAAATAGGAAAAGGTCGGCGACGGCTTGGATTGCAGCAACACCGCCTCGATACCGCAGGCCGCCAGCCGGGCAATCTCGACCAGATCGAACGGCGCCTCGTGCGGAAACGGATAGATGGCAAACTTCTCGATCGCCGAACCGCGGATCGCGGTATGCAGATCGTAATGCAGCCGTGGCCGGCTGCCCGACTGGGCGAAAAAGGCCGTGGCCGCCCGCTCCAGTTCGCGTGAGCGCTGAGCGGCCGGGCCCTCGCCGGTCTGTTCTGCCGGCTTGCCGAACAGGCGGTTCAGGTCGTCGTCGAGATAACGCTCGCCACATCGCAAGGCGGGCGGATTGCCAAACGCCAGCAGCAGTCGCGCCCCGGCGCCAAGTCGCCCGTCGAGCAGATCGGCCAGCAGTCGATCGACCAGCTCGACCGGCGCCGTTTCATTACCGTGGATGCCGCAGGACAAGAACAGATCAAGCGCAGGGACTGCCGGCTCGATCAGCAGCAGACCCTCGCCAGCCACGCTGAGCCGGGCACCGCCGGGCAAGGTAGGCGGCAGATCGGGCGCGCGAGCGGCCAGCAGATCGGCCAGATAGGCGTGCATCGCGTCTCCCCTCAAAGCTGGAACGGATAGACCGAGCCCAGTCCCAGAATCCGGGTCAGCTCGTCAAGCGCTACCCGGCACTCCTCGACCAGCAGCGGATCGGCCAGATCAGCCGCACTCAGCCGGTCGCGGTAATGACGATCGACCCAGTCGTTGAGCGTGGCAAACAGCTCGTCCGACATCAATACACGCGGATTGACCGCGGCCAGCTCGGCGTCGTTGAGCGCCACCCGCAGCCGCAGACAGGCCGGACCGCCGCCGTTCTGCATCGATTGCTTGAGATCGAACACCAGCACCTGATCGATCGGACCGCCGCTCTGGCTCAGCCTCTGCAAATAGCGCCAGACCCGCTCGTTGGCCTTACATTCCTCGGGCACCACGATGATCATGCGCCCGTCCGCCCGGCTCAGCAGCTGGCTGTTGAACAGATAGGAGCGCACCGCCTCTTCGACCGTGACTTCGGCCTCGGGCACCTCGATCGCCTGAAAACGACCGCCGAGCCGGGCCAGCTTGTCCCCCAGTTCGGCCAGTACCCGCTCCTGGTCGAGAAAGGCCCGCTGGTGGTGAAACAGCACTTCGCGGTTGCCGACGGCAATCACATCGTTATGGAACACGCCCTGATCGATGGTCTCGGGCGCTTGCTGGGCAAATACCACGCCCGCCGGATCAAGCCCATGGAGCCGGGCCACGGCCTGAGAGGCTTCGAGGGTCTGGCGCGCCGGAAAGCGCGTCGGACGCGGATAGCGCGGATCGAACGCTGCCTGGCCGAACACGAAGAACTCGACCCCGGCCTCGCCGTAGTCACGACAGAACCGGGTATGGTTGGCCGCCCCTTCGTCGCCGAAATGCATCTGCGCCGGCAGCGCCTGATGGTGGGCGAAATGTCGCTCATCGGCGAACATCGCCGCCAGGATCCGGCTGGTGGTCGGATGCTCGATCGAGCGGTGGAATTTATTGTTGAGATTGGCTGCGGTGAAATGGACCCGCCGGTCGGCCGTATCGGCCGAGGGGCTGACGGTCGCGGCGTTGGCCGTCCACATCGCCGAGGCCGAGGAGCAGGCCGCCAGCAAGGCCGGCGCCTGTTCGCCCGCCTGTCGCAGCACCTCGGCATCGCTGCCCGAGAAACCGACCCGGCGCAGCGCCGCCACATCGGGCCGCTCGTGCGGCGCCAGCACCCCTTGCTTGAAGCCCAGATCGTGCAGCGCCTTCATCTTGGCCAGCCCCTGCCGCGCCGCCAGCTTGGGATTGGAGACCAGCCGCTCGTTGCTGGTCGAGGCCACATTGCCGTAGGACAGCCCGGCATAGTTGTGGGTCGGGCCGACCAGGCCGTCGAAATTGGCTTCGTAAGCGATCATGTCGTTTCCTTCGGTGAAAATCGGACCGGGCAGCCGCTCAAGGTGCGGCCAGCACCGTCGAGTCCGGCACGCGCCGCGTCAGCGCCTGGGCAAAACCGGCCGGATAGCGGCTGCGCCATTCCTCGCGCAATACGCCGTAGGCCAGGGCATCGTAATGGACCCCGTCAACCTCGCGCGCCCGGCGAAAGCGCCCTTCTTCGACAAAACCGAGCCGGGCCGCCAGCCGCATCATGGCCGGGTTGCCCGACCAGGTGCGCAGATCGAGCCGCCGCAGATCGGTCATCACGGTGAATAGGTGCTCGCACCATAGTCCCAGCGCCTGATAGCCCAGACCGCGATGCCAGTAGGTCGGGTCGTACAGCACCACGCCCGTGCTGAGCCAGCGGCTGTCGCGACACTGCCAGTAGCGCCAGACCCGCCCAAGCAGCCGGTCACTGTCGCTGTCGGCCACCACCAGCGATTCAGCGACAGCAGGCGGGCGCAGCAACCAGGCCCTTACCTGCTCCACCATGGCCGCCGCACTGGCTGGCGGCAGATAGGGCGCATCGAAACGCCGCCAGGTCGCGCCCGACACATGCCAGCGCGCCATTTCTTCGAGATCGGATACCCGCCATGGCCGTAGATGCAGGTCGAGCCCTTCCATACTAGAAGGCCATGCCGGGCGACAGGGTGGCGGGCAAGGTCGCGCTCGGGGCTTCGAGCCCGGCCACCGGATAACTGCAATAGTCCGCCGCGTAATAGGCACTCGGCCGATGATTGCCCGATGCCCCGATCCCGCCGAACGGCGCCGCGCTCGACGCCCCGGTCAGCGGTTTGTTCCAGTTGACGATGCCGGCGCGCACTTCGCGCCAGAAACGGTCATAGAGGTCGGAACGGTCGGACAGGAGGCCCGCTGCCAGGCCATAACGGGTGGCGTTGGCCAATGCCAGCGCCTCGTCGAAGCTGTCGTAGCGCTGGACTTTCAGCAGCGGCCCGAAATCCTCCTCGTCCGGCAGATCGGTCACGGCGCTCACATCGAGCAGACCCGGACTCAACAGCGCCGTACCGTCTTCGAGCCGGCGCATTTCCAGCAGCGACACCGCCCCGCGCGCTTGCAGCGCTGCTTGCGAGGCGAGCAACCGCTCCGCGGCATCGAGCGAGATCACCGCGCCCATAAACGGCTCGCTGGCATCGTCCCAGCGCCCGACGCGCAGCCGCGCACTGACTTCGACCAGACGGGCCAGGAAAGCGTCCCCTGCCGCACTGCGCGGCACCAGCAGCCGCCGGGCGCAGGTGCAGCGCTGGCCGGCCGAGATAAAGGCCGATTGGATCGTGTGGTGGACGGCGGCATCGGTGTCGCTGATCGAATCGACGATCAGCGGGTTGTTGCCCCCCATCTCCAGCGCCAGGATTTTTTCGGGCTGGCCGGCAAACTGGCGATGGAGCAGGTTGCCGGTGCCGGACGAACCGGTGAAGAACAGACCGTCGAGTCCCGGATGGCCCGCCAGCGCCGCGCCCGTCTCGCGCGCGCCTTGCAGCAGTTGCAGCACCCCGACCGGCAGACCGGCGCGTTGCCACAGTTCCACCGTACGCTGGGCAGTCAGCGGCGCGAGTTCGGATGGCTTGAACAGCACACAGTTGCCCGCCAGCAGCGCCGGCACGATATGGCCGTTGGGCAGATGGCCCGGGAAATTGTACGGACCGAACACCGCCACCACGCCATGCGGCCGATGACGCAGCACGGCGCGCGCGTCGCCCATGGCGCTGTCGCGGTTGCCGGTCCGTTCCTGATAGGCGCGCAGCGAAATCTCGATCTTGCCGATCATCGACTGGACTTCGGTCAATGCTTCCCAGCGCGGCTTGCCGGTTTCAAGGCCGATCACCTCGGCCAGCTCGGTCTTGTGCTGGTTCAGCAACTCGCCAAAGCGCTGCACCACAGCGAGCCGGCCATCGAAGCGCTGGTCGCGCCAGTCGGGAAACGCCCGCCGCGCCGCCTTGACCGCGCTGTCCACCTGGGCAGCACTTGCCGCATGGCCCGACCAGACTTCGGCCTGACTGACCGGATTGCGCGAACTCAACGGCGCACCGGCGCCCGCGTCCCATACGCCGTCAATAAATTGGCTCATCGTTTTAGCTCCGCACGGACACACCGTATGGCATGTTTTGGTTAATTTTTGATTTCTTAAATACTGGGTCTTGCACCAGTTTTTCAGAAAATTTTCTATATAGCAGTCGCCGCCGACAGGGGCACGGCACGCACGCTGGCGCCCGACTCGCAGCCCAGATTGGCCAGTACCGTCGGGCTCAGCGGCAGCTGGCCGTCGATCGGTTCGCTATGGGTCAGCGCCACCCGGAAGTCGGCCAGTCGTCGGTTCGACACCAGCCACAGCCGGCCCTCGGTCGGGCTGTTGGCGGTGACGGTGGTGAACAGGCGACTGTCGCGCACGGCGCGGATATCGCCCAGCTCGCATTCGATGGTCGGGCCGGCGTCGAAAATATCCACATAGCCGTTGTAGCGGAAACCCTCGCCTTCCAGCATGGCGAGCGCGGGCCGGGTGTTGTCGTGTACCCGACCGATCACTGCGCGGGCTGCTTCGGACAGAAAGGCGGTATAGACCGGATGTTGCGGCATCAGCTCGGCAATAAAGGATTTCTGCCCGATGCCTGTCAGATAGTCGGCCTCGGAGAATTCCATCTTGAAGAAATGACGACCCAGCGCTTCCCAGAACGGCGACATGCCGGTGGCGTCGGATACCCCACGCATCTCGGCAATCACCCGCCGCTCGAAGCGCTCGGGGAATTCGGCCATGAACAGGAAGCGGCTTTTCGACAGCAGGCTGCCATTGTTGCTATGGCGCCAGTCGGGATGGAGGAACAGGGAACACAGCTCGGCCGAGCCGGTCAGGTCGTTGGTCAGAAACAGGGTATCGAGCTTGCGATAGACCCCGAGTTCGCGCGAGGCGTGCACGCTGACGCCGACGCGATAGTTGTACCAGGGTTCGGTCAGGCCGACGGCGCCTTCGATGGCGCAGATACCGACCACCCGGCCTTGCTGCCGGGTGTCTTCGAGCACGAAGACAAAGCTCGAATGCTCGGGTTTGGGCTCGGCGGCCTGGGCAGCCAGCGAGGCTTCGATGCGGCGCAGCAGCCGCTCCTCGTTGGCCGGCAGAGTGGTGACGCCGACGCCGGTGCTTCTGGCCAGCAGCAGCAGGGCGTCGAGATCGTCACGGCGGATGGCGCGGACCAGCATGGGGTGTCTCCTCACAGTGGCGCGATGCGCACGGTCGCGCCGTCGCTGACGCCCAGGGCATCGAGCGCGGCGGCGGACAGATTGACGGCGTCACCCAAAGGCTCGGCCTCGACCACCAGGCAGCGGAATTCCTCGACGCTGCGATTAGCGATCAGATAGGGCAGACCGCCGCCATGGCCGCGTCGCACCGTGGCAAGCCGGCTCTGGGCAATGGTGCGGATGGCCCGGGTCGCGGCATGGAGCGTCGGGCCGCCGTCAAAGATATCGATATAGTTCTCGGCCTCGAAGCCTTCGCGGATCAGCACATCGAACGAAACGGCCGAATCGGGATTGACCTGCCCCATCGCCTCCTGCGCCTCGTCGCTCAGCAGCGGCACATAGATCGGGTGCTGCGGCATCATTTCCGAGATGAATTTGCGGCCGTTGACGCCGCAGTAGTGTTCGGCCGTCTGGTAGTCGATGCCGAAAAACACCCGGCCGACCGAATCCCAGAACGGCGACGAGCCATCGAGGCGGGTGGCGCCCAGCATTTCCGACACCACGGTGTCGGCAAACCGTTCGGGCCAGTTGGCCATGAACAGAAAGCGCGAGCGCGACAGCAGGTCGGACTGGCGGGTAAAGGCGTAGGGCTTACGGATAAAAAACGAGGCCAGCAGCGTATTGCCGGTCAGGTCATGACACAGCGACAGCGCGTGGATGCGGTTATGGATGGCAAGACCGGGCGAGGCATGGATCAGTGTCTCGTTGCGGTAGCTGTAGAACGGCTCGTTGAAGCCGGCCGAGGCGACGATGCCGGCCACGCCGACCAGTTCGCTGCGCTCGACCTGTTCAAGGACGAAGAAATAGCTTTCCTCGCCATGAAAGCTGACATCGGCGGCCAGGGAATCGAGCGAGGCCTGGATCTTGCGGAACAGGGTATCGCGGTCGGGCGGCAGCGAGGTGACGCCGACCGGGCTTTCCTGCGCCAGCTTTTCGATCGCCGGCAGATCGGACAGGCGACTGGGGCGGAATACGAACACAGGGTTTCCTCCTGGCGCGGGACGGCCGCAGCCGTCCCGGGTTGGCGACGCAAGGGATCAGACGGCAGCCAGCGCAGCCACGGCACGCTCGAAGCGGGCCAGACCTTCGTCGATATCGGTTTCGGGGATCACTAGGCTGGGTGCGAAGCGCACCACATCGGGACCGGCTTGCAGCACCATCACCCCTTCGCGGGCGGCAGCGGTCATGAAGTCCTTGGCGCGGCCACGATAGCCGTCGGCCAGCACCGCGCCCAGCAGCAGACCCATGCCACGGACCTGCTGGAACACGCCATGGCGCGCATTGATCGCCTCCAGACCGCTCAGCAGCCGGTCATGCCGCTGCCGCACGCCTTCGAGGGTTTCCGGCTGCGACACCACATCGATCACGGCTTCGGCCACGGCACAGGCCAGCGGATTGCCGCCATAGGTCGAACCATGGCTGCCGACGCCGAAATGCTTGGCGATCCGGTCGGTGGTCAGCATGGCACCGATCGGGAAACCACCACCCAGCGACTTGGCCGAGGTGAGGATGTCGGGGATCACGCCATATTCCATATAGGCATACAGCGCGCCGGTACGGCCGACGCCGGTCTGCACCTCATCGAAAATCAACAGCGCACCGTAGCGGTCGCACAGCTCGCGAGCCGCCTGTAGATAGGCACGCTCGGCCGGCAGGACGCCGCCTTCGCCCTGCACCGGCTCGATCACTACCGCAGCCGTTTCATGCGACATGGCGGCAGTCAGGGCGTCGATATCGTTGTAGGGCAGATGGGTGATGCCGGCGGGCTTGGGACCGAAACCGTCGGAATACTTGGGTTGGCCGCCCACCGTCACGGTAAAGAAGGTACGGCCATGGAAGGAGTTGCCGGTCGAGATCAGTTGATGCTTGTCCAGACCGTGGTTGTCGATGGCGTATTTGCGCGCCAGCTTGAAGGCGGCTTCGTTGGCTTCGGCGCCCGAATTGCAGAAGAACACCTTGTCGGCAAAGGTAGCTGCCACCAGCTTGGAAGCCAGTCGCAGCGCCGGTTCGTTGGTGAGGCCATTGGAGACGTGCCAGATCTTGTTGCCCTGCTCGGTCAGCGCCCCGACCAGGGCCGGGTGGACATGACCCAGCGAGCTCACGGCGATGCCGCCGGCCAGGTCGATATATTCACGGCCTTCCTGGTCCCACACCCGCGATCCCTGGCCCCGGACGGGAATATAGTCGGCAGGCGCGTAGTTGGGCACCATCACGCGGTCAAAGTCGGCGCGGGTCACTTGAGACATGGCTGAGATCCTTTCAAGTAGGCCGGCATGGCAGCACGGCTGAGCATGGACAGATTCTATGGGCGCCCCGGCGCGAATGATTGCCGGATTGCGACATGGAGTTATAGGCGAGGCAAGCTGGCAAGAAGGACCGGATCAGCTCCGGCCCCGGCACTGGTTGGCGACGAGATTTTTGATGAAACCTACCCAATCTCGCACTTCGTATACTTGACATGTCAGAGATTTTTGAAAAGCCGCTGATATTGCGTCTTAAGCCCAAGCAAGTATGGATGAAGAGAACCTTTACTACTTCCGGCCATTCGTCCGCAAGAATACCGAACGACAATTTACCCTACGATTCTTTAGCACCGTACTCTTGACATCTTTCATAAACCCCCTTACCCCAAACAGAATTTATATAAGGCAGCCGAATCTTTTCCATTAGCTCTTTTGTTTTTTCCCCATCCTTTGCAGCACAGGAAAATTAAAAATTAATTTAAAAACAGATTACCGAAAGAACCCAGCACATCTCTTTTGTGCTTACAATCCAGCAAGACTTATTGACCACCTCCTCCTTTTAAGACAATCCAATGAAAATAATTTCAAGCAGTCCGGCATGGCAGCACGGCTGAGCATGGACAGATGCTACGAGTATCCCAGCGCGACTGATTGCCGGACTGCCACATGGAACTACAAGCGCGACCGAATCGGCCCTTTCTCGCCGATGATAAAGTCATCGGCGAGACCACTTTAAAAGCCATCGCGCCGGTATATCTAGCAACAGTGCATTTCATCATTGTCCCCTATTCCCCAAGGCATTCCCAACAAATCCCAGCACGCTGAAAACCCAGATATATTTCCTCCTCCACCGCAGCGGAGGCTTATGGATAGGCCTACCTGATCAAAGCGACTTGTTTAATTACCCTCGCCAAGCACGCTTCTGCCATGGGTCTGCCTGTCTTCCCTGGGTGTCATCCCGAAATGATTGCGATAGGCGCTGGAGAAATGCGGTCCGCTGGAAAAGCCGCAACTGAGGCCGATCTGGATAATCGACTTGGAAGTCTGGCGCAGCATCTGGCGGGCGCGGTTGAGGCGCAGCTCCAGATAGTATTGCGACGGCACCCGTTCCAGATGCTGCTTGAACAGCCGCTCCAGCTGGCGGCGTGAGACGCAGACATGGCCGGCGATCTCGTCGGTGGTCAGCGGCTCTTCGAGATTCGCCTCCATCAGCAATACCGCCTGCACCAGCTTGGGCTGGCTGGCGCCGACCCGGTTTTTCAGGGGCACGCGCTGGCGGTCGTCCTTGCCGCGCACCCGGTCGAGCAGCAGATTTTCCGCCACCGTGGCGGTCAGTTCGTGGCCGTGCTGGCGGGCGGCCAGATGGAGCAGCAGATCGGCGACCGCCGCCCCACCGCCGCAGGTGGCACGTTCGCGGTCGAGTTCGAACAGATTGCTGGAAGCGATGACCTGGCTATGGCGCTCGGCGAAGGTATCGAGCATCGACCAGTGCACCGTGGCGCGGCAGCCGTTGAGCAGGCCGGCGGCAGCGAGCCAGAAGGCGCCGGCATGGACGGCACCGAGCACACCTTTATGGCGCGCCTGGGCCGACAGGGCGGCTACCACCGGATCGTTGGCCGCCAGCGGCCGGGGCAGCCGGGTGCTGGCCACCAGCAGCAGGCTGAACGACTGCTCAGGGTCGAACCGGCCATCGACGGGCAGCGCCCGACCCTGGCGCGACGGCACGGCCAGGCCATCCATCGACAGGCAGCGCAGTTCATACAGTGGCGCTGCCGCCACCGTATTGAGTTCGGTGACGCAATCGCTCAACAAGCCCAGTTCGGTCAGCGAGAAACCGGGCAATAACAGAACCCCGATCAGGCTGGTAGCAGGTTTATCAGTATATTCGAACATCTAATTTCCAGACCCAGAGAGGCATTTGATTGCCTTGGGCACTAAGGAGTCAACCTGCTTTTGCCCAATCCATCATAAAAACTGAATATTGGACTCGCCCGAGCCGGCCACGTCGGCCATGTTATTTAAGGCTGCCCGACAGGAATTGCCGCAGCCGCTCGCTCTGCGGCGCATTGAGCACCTGTTTCGGATCGCCTTCCTCCTCGATCCGGCCCTGATGCAGAAAGATCACATGGTTCGATACCTCACGGGCAAAGCCCATCTCGTGAGTGACGACCACCATGGTGCGACCTTCCTCGGCCAGCGTGCGCATTACCCGCAGCACCTCGGACACCAGCTCGGGATCGAGCGCCGAGGTGGGCTCGTCGAACAGCATCACTTCAGGCTCCATCGCCAGCGCCCGGGCGATGGCCACGCGCTGCTGCTGGCCGCCCGACATATGGGCCGGGTATTTATCCTCGACATTCTTCAGCCCGACCTTGTCAAGATAGCGGCGCGCCCGCACCACCGCCTCGTCGCGGCTGACCTTGAGCACATGGACCGGAGCTTCGATGATGTTTTCCAGCACCGTCATATGGGCCCACAGATTGAAATGCTGGAACACCATGGCGAGCTTGGCCCGCAGGGTCTGCAACTGACGCTCGTCGGCGGCGCGGAACATGCCGTCGCGGGCACTGACCAGCTTCATCTCCTCGCCGGCGACGACGATACGGCCGGCATGCGGCCGCTCCAGCAGATTGATGCAGCGCAAAAAGGTGCTTTTGCCCGAACCCGACGAGCCGATGATGCTGATCACATCGCCCGCATGGGCAGTCAGGGAAACGCCCTTGAGCACCTCATGGGTGCCGTAGCGCTTATGCAGGTCTTCGACCTGAAGTTTGGTGGTCACGAAAGAAACTCCATCCGGGCCCGCCGCTGCGGGCAGACCCTGTTCGATGCGGAAAAAACCGATACTCAGGCCGACAGCAGATAACCGGTACGGAACGGCACACTGCCGGCGATCTTGCACAGATCCATGCCACGGGTGGCGTAGCGGCGGTTCTCACGGGCAAACAGACAGCCGCCGACCCCGGACTGGACCGGAGTTGCCAGCCCCGAGATCGGGTCGATCACCTCGGCCACCACATCACCCACCTCGATTCGCTCGCCGACCTGGCGCAGAAACACCACCACCCCGGCCTGTGGCGCACGCAGCGTCTGCGAACCGGCCAGCGGCGTGGGTTCGCAGCGGGCCGGCGGCAGGGGCGGCGGGTCGCCCGCGACGATGCCGCGATGGACCAGGAAATCGAATAGCCGGGCGGCGTCCTCCGCCGCATTGACATGATCCACATCGGCCTTGCCACGCAATTCGACGGTGGCCGACAGACAAGACAGCGGAATCGGAAAACGGCCGTCGAAGAATTCATCGAGCTGCCACCACACGCCGCTCAGGGCCTCGTCGAACGAATGGCCGCCGCTGCCGCGTGCCAGCAGCACCGTCTGGGCGCCCAGATAGCGCATCAGCGGCTCGGCCTGGGCGCAATACGGCGTCTCGACATACAGATGCATCACGGCTTCGAAATCGCAGTGCAGGTCGAGCACCACATCGGCGTCATAGGCCAGCGACACCAGCACCTGGCGCAGCGATTCGAGTTCGGTCAGCGGTGGCACCTCGAGCAGTGCCTCGGCCATGGCGTCGCGGATCAGCCGGCGGTTCTCCTCGGGGTCGGCGCCAAGCCGGCTGGCCAGCCGGTCGCGGATCAGCGGGGCGAAATCGGGATAGCGGCGGTTGAAGTTCTCGCCACTGCCCGCTTCAAAGCGGCCCATATGGTCGTACAGCAGGGTCTGGTCCAGACCGATCGGATTGGCCACCGGCACCAGCACCACCTCGCCGCGCAACAGGCCCTGATCCTCGGCCCGCTGCAACAGCGGACGCAGATGGTGCAGCGTCAGCATGCCAGGCAGTTCATCGGCGTGCAGGCTGCCCTGCATATAGACCTTGCCGACTCCGTTGGGCGGCCCGTAATGGAAACTCACCACCTCGCGTTGGGTGCCGAGACTTGGCGACAGCAGGGAATGGCGTTGGATGCGCATGAAAAACCTCGTTTAGGCCTTACGCGGCTGTAGATAGGCCAGCCAGCGGTTCTCCGCCAGCTTGAACAATCTGACTAGCGCAAACGTCAGGATCAGATAGATCACGGCAGCGGCGATAAACGGCTCGAACGGCATATAGTAGGTCGAATACAGCCGATCGGCCGCCGCCGTCACATCGAGCAGGGTCACGGTACTGGCCAGCGAGGTGGTGTGCAGCATCATGATCACCTCATTGGAATAGGCCGGCAGCGAGCGGCGCAGTGCCGACGGCAGCACCACCCGGCGCAGCATCAGCCATTTGCTCATCCCCACGCTCTTGGCCGCTTCGATCTCACCGTGCGGCGTCGCCCGGATCGCCCCGGCCAGCATCTCGGTGGTATAGGCAGCCGTATTGAGCACAAAGGCGAGCCAGGCGCAGAAAGTGGCATCTTGCAGATAGGTCCAGGCAAAGCTGGCCCGGATCCAGTCGAACTGCGACAGCCCGTAGTAGATCAGATAGAGCTGCAACAGGGCGGGCGTGCCGCGAAATACATAGGTGAACAGCCAGACCGGTCCGGCCACCAGCCGGTTGCGCGATACCCGCAGCACCGACAGGCCGATCGACAGCACCAGACCGACCGATACCGACAGCAACAGCAATTTGAACGTGACCCACAGGCCGTCCAGATAGAGCCGGTAGTTGTCGGCCTCAAACAGAATGCCGAAATCCATTTACAGCTCCCCGTGGCGCACGCCGACCGAATAGCGCCGCTCGGCCAGCTTGAGCAGGCCCAGCGACACCGAAGTGATGGCCAGATAGACCGCCCCGACCACCAGCAGATAGGTGAACGGCTCGCGCGTCGCACCGCCGGCCTCCTTGGCGCGCAGCATCATGTCCTGCAGGCCGATGACCGACACCAGGGCCGTGGCCTTGGTCAGCACCAGCCAGTTATTGGTGTAGCTCGGAATCGCCAGACGGATCATCTGCGGCAATACGATACGCAGGAAGGTGCGGCTGGCGCTCATCCCATAGGCGTAGCCCGCTTCCCACTGTCCCTTGGGCACGCCGAGAATGGCACCACGGAAGGTTTCCACCAGATAGGCGCCGTAGATAAAGCCCAGCGTCAGAACGCCTGCGGTGAACTGGTCGAAATCGAACTGGCCCTGATAGCCCAGCCGTGCCAACAGATCGTTGGCGAGCTGCTGGCCGCCGTAGAACACCAGCAGCATCAGTACCAGATCGGGGATGCCGCGCACCACGGTCGAGTACAGGCTGGCCGGTTTATTGAATATCCAGCGTGGCGACAGCCGGGCCAACGCCCCCAGCAGCCCCAGCACGGTAGCGATCAGCATCGACCCAAAGGCGGTCTTGAGGGTCAGCACCGCGCCGCCGAGGATATGGCCTACATATCCGTCAAACATCTCTAGATTCTCCCCTACCCCGCTCCCGGCAATAGCGGGCCGGCGGCGCAAAGCGCCGTTCTAGCTTAGCCCATGCAGGATACGGAGGAGGTATGGCTGGAAGGGCGCGGCCCGACAGGCCGCGCCGCGCTCGCGTCCGGCTTAGTTGCCGTAGACGTCGAATTTGAAGTACTTGTCGTTGATTTTCTTGTAGACGCCATTGGCACGGATGGCCTTGATGGCGGCGGTGAACTGGTCACGCAGATCGGTGTCGCTCTTGCGCACGGCCACACCGGCGCCCAGACCGAACAACTGGTCGTCCTTGAGTTCGGCACCGATATAGGCAAAGGCTTTGCCTTCGGGCTTTTTCAGGAAACCTTCGCCCACTTCGACGGCATCGGCCACGGTGTAGTCGATCCGACCGGCGGCGAGGTCGAGATAGACCTGTTGCTGGGCGTCGTACGGCACCAGGGTGGCGCCGGCCGGGGCATAGTATTTCTGAGCGTATTTCTCCTGGGTCGAGGCCTTGAGAATACCGACACGCTTGCCCTTGAGCGAAGCCGGGCTGCCGTCGCCGGCTCCGGTCTTGCCGACCAGACGCTGCGGGGTGTGGTAGTACTTGGCCGAGAAGTCGACCGCCTTCTTGCGCTCTTCGGTGATCGACATCGAGGAAATGATGGCATCGAACTTGTTGGCGCGCAGGGCCGGGATAATGCCCTTCCAGTCCTGTTCGACGAAACTGCACTTGGCCTTCATCTGCTCGCACAGGGCGTTGGCGATATCGACGTCAAAGCCGGTCAGCTTGCCGTCAGCGGTCTTGTAGGTGAACGGCTCGTAGGCAGCTTCGAGACCGATGCGGATTTCTTTCCATTCCTTGGCGAAAGCGCTGGACGAAACGGCCAGGGCGACAAATGCGCCCAGAAGCGCAGTCTTTTTGATCGACATTTGCGGCAACTCCTTGTCAGAGCATGAGATTGTGGCAACCATCCCCCTGACACCGCGCAAAGCGGTGCCCTGCTGCCGTGCCTGCCCTATCAAAAGGACGGCGCGGTCTTCGTATCGCCCGGCGCGAACGATTGTAGTCCTGCCCCGAAAGGCTCACCTTTCCTAAATGCGACATCTTGTTACAGGAGCATTTGTTGCAACGCAAAAATGTGCTTGGGGCGCCGGGCGGCGCGCAGTGTAACCAAGCGCATCGGCCCTGTACAACGCCAATCGGGCCAGGACAACGGTCAGGGCTTTCCCTTGGCAGCACGAAATCTGCCATAGGCGTACAATTCCGGCCGCCAACGGGCGACGGCCCGGACATGCGCTACACAAGGAATTGGCTATGCTGACAGCCAACGCCGCGCAGCCGGGTATAACAATCTGTCGCTTGATGGGAAGGGACAGGCGGTTGCGGCGGCTACAATCCGCCCTTCGCGCTGGCCTGATCCGGCCCAGAGCGACCGCGCCGACGGTTGCCGCCGGAGGGCGGACGGTTATCGACCGGTCCGCCGCCACGCAACTTTTGGAGACAAACCAGAATGCAATCCTTCCATTCCAGCCTTGTGGCCGATATCGCCCGGCAAGCCGAGCTCAGACCTGACGGCCCGCCCAGGCTGGCCGACCTGATCGATGCCTACTACGCCGATGTCGATGCCACCGATCTCGCCAGCAAAGACGCCCAGGACTGGTACGGCGCCACCCTGGCCCATCTGAAGCTGGCCCAGCAGCGCAAGCCCGGTCAGGCCGTGGTCCGGGTCTATAACCCGAGCTTTGACGACCATCACTGGCAGACCACCCATACCGCGATCGAGCTGATCAACGACGATATGCCTTTCCTGGTCGATACGGTCAGCCTGGCGTTGACCCGACTCGGTTATGCGACCCATCTACTCGTTCATCCGGTGTTCCGGGTCAAGCGCGACGAGCAGGGCACGCTGCACGGTTTTTCGCCCGATGGTCATGCCGAATCGTGGATGCATCTGGAAATCGATCGGGTCAGCGACCGCGTCCGGCTCGAGCAGATCCGCCATGAACTCGAACAGGTGCTGGGTCAACTGCGCGACTGCGTCGAGGACTGGCCGGCGATGGCCGAGCGCTTGGTGGCCGTGCGCGACGAACTGAACGCGCGCACTCCGGTGATCGACGAGGCGGAATGGCGCGAAAATCTCGCTTATCTGGAATGGCTGCGTGAAGGCAATTTCGTTTTTCTGGGCTACCGCGACTACGACCTGACCGAATCCGACGACGGCATCCAGTTGGCCATCGTGCCCGATTCGGGACTGGGCCTGCTGCGCGGCGACGGCCGCCGCTCGCATTCGGCGAGCTTTGCCCAACTGCCGGCCGATGTCCGCTCGCTGGCACGCAACCCGGTGCCGCTGCTGCTGACCAAGACCAATTCCAAGGCCACCATTCACCGCGCCGCCTATCTCGACTGCGTCGGCATCAAGCGCTACGACGACAACGGCAATGTGGTGGGCGAGCGTCGCTTCCTCGGCCTCTACACCGCCCAGGCCTACAACACCCCGCCGGGACAGATTCCGCTGCTGCGCCAGAAGATCGCCAAGGTGATGGCCGCCTCGCGTCTGGTGCCCAACAGCCATAAGGCCAAGACACTGGCCAATGTGCTGGAGACCTACCCGCGCGACGAGCTGCTCGAAATCAGCGAATCGGCCCTGGGCGAGATTGCGCTGGGCATCGTCAATCTGCAAGAACGCAGCCGGGTGCGGGTGTTTATCCGCGAAGACCTCTATCGCCGCTATGTCTCGGCCCTGGTCTATGTGCCGCGCGACAACTACAACACCGACGTCCGGATCAAGATGCAGCAGATTCTGACCGACGCCTTCGGCGGCAGCTCGGCCGAATTCAACGTCAGCCTGTCGGAATCGATCCTGGCACGCATCCACTTTATCGTGCGCACTTCGCCCGGCAGCACCCTGCCCGAGTACGACCCGCGCGAGATCGAAAACCAGATCGCCCACGCCACCCGTCGCTGGGCCGACGATCTGCAACTCAATCTGACCACCCATGCCGGCGAAGAACGCGGCATGGCACTGTACGCCAAGTATGTGCGCGCCTTCCCGGCCGCCTACTACGCCGATTACGACGCCCGCACCGCCGTATCCGATATCGACAAGATCGAAACGGCGCTCAGCAGCGGCCGGCTCGCCATGAAGCTGCTGGGCTCCAATCTGACCGACCCGGCGCTGCACCGCTTCAAGATCTTCCGCGAGCAGCCGATTGCGCTGTCCGACAGCCTGCCCGTGCTGGAAAACATGGGTGTGCGCGTGCTTGAAGAGCAGCCCTATACGCTGCGCTTTGCCGACGGCGGCCGGGGCTGGGTCACCGATATCGCGCTCAAGCTGCCGCAGGCGGGCCTGCTTGACGACGAAGCCCACCGTGCCGCCTTCCAGGCCGGCTTTGCCGCCACCTTCGAAGGTCAGGCCGAGAACGACCGCTTCAACAAGCTGATCCTGCTGACCGGCCTTGGCTGGCGTGAAGTGGCACTGCTGCGTGCCTACGCCAAATACCTCAAGCAGATCGGCCTCAACTACAGCCTCGACCATATCGCCGACCGGCTGGCCCATTTCCGCGACATCGCACGCGATCTGGCCATGCTGTTCCTGATCCAGCACGACCCGGCCCAGCAGCAGGCCGATCAGCACGAAGCGCTGTCGAGCCGGATCCGCGATGCGCTGACCCAGGTGCCCAGCATCGACGACGAGCGGATTCTGTCGAGCCTCTACCACGCCATCCTGGCCACGCTGCGCACCAACTACTTCCAGCCCGGTGCCGACGGTCAGCCCAAGCCCTATATCTCGTTCAAGTTCGAATCGGCGCGCATCCCCAATATGCCGCAGCCCGTGCCGCTGTATGAGATCTTCGTCTACTCGCCGCGCGTCGAAGGCATCCACCTGCGCGGCGGCAAGGTGGCGCGGGGCGGCCTGCGCTGGTCGGACCGACGCGAGGATTTCCGCACCGAGGTGCTCGGCCTCGTCAAGGCGCAGATGGTCAAGAACACCGTGATTGTCCCGGTCGGCTCCAAGGGCGGCTTTGTGGTCAAGCAGGCGCCCGAAGGCCGCGAGGCGTATCAGGCCGAAGGGATCGAGTGCTACAAGACCTTTATCCGTGGCCTGCTCGATCTCACCGACAATCTGGTCGACGGCAAGGTGGTACCGCCGCCTGCGGTGCATCGGCGTGACGCCGACGATCCGTATCTGGTGGTGGCGGCCGACAAGGGCACCGCGACCTTCTCCGATATCGCCAACTCGGTATCGCAGGAATACGGCTTCTGGCTCGACGACGCCTTCGCCTCGGGCGGATCGGTCGGTTACGACCACAAGAAGATGGGCATCACCGCCCGTGGCGCCTGGGAATCGGTCAAGCGCCATTTCCGCGAGATGGGGCACGATACCCAGAGCCAGGACTTCACCTGCGTGGGCATCGGCGACCTGATGGGCGACGTGTTCGGCAACGGCATGCTCAATTCGCCGCATATCAAGCTGCTGGCGGCATTCAACCATCTGCACATCTTCCTTGACCCCAATCCCGATCCGGCCAGCTCGTTCGAGGAGCGCAAACGGATGTTCGCGTTGCCGCGCTCCAGCTGGGAGGACTACGACCGCAGCCGCATTTCGGCAGGCGGCGGCGTGTTCTCGCGCTCGGCCAAGTCGATTCCGATCTCGCCCGAAGTCAAGGCGGCGCTCGATATCCAGGAGGATGCACTGGCGCCCAACGATCTGATCCGGGCGATTCTCAAGGCCCCGGTCGATCTGCTCTACAACGGCGGCATCGGCACCTATGTCAAGGCCAGCACCCAGAGCCAGGCCGAAGCCAACGACCGTGGCAACGACGCGCTGCGCATCGACGGCCGCGAACTGCGCGCCAAGGTGGTGGCCGAAGGCGGCAATCTGGGCTTTACCCAGCTGGGCCGGGTCGAATACGCCATGCACGGCGGCCATGTCTATACCGACGCCATCGATAACTCGGCCGGTGTCGATTGCTCCGACCATGAGGTCAATATCAAGATTCTGCTGGGCCGGCTGGTCCAGGCCGGTGATATGACCCTCAAGCAGCGCAATCTGCTGCTGGCCGAGATGACCGACAACGTCGGCGATCTGGTGCTGCGCGACAACTATCTACAGACCGCTGCCGTCAGCCTGGAGCGCCGGCAGGCCCAGTCGCTGCTGTCGGTCCATGCCCGGCTGATGCAGACGCTCGAGCGCGCCGGCAAGCTGAGCCGTCGCATCGAGTACCTGCCCTCCGATGTGCAGTTGCAGGAACGGCACAAGGAAGGCCAGGGCCTGACCAATCCGGAACTGGCCGTGCTGCTGGCCTATTCCAAGATGGTGCTGTACGAGCAACTGCTCGAGTCGCCGCTGCCCAAGTCGCCCGAGTGGGACGACACGCTGGCCAACTACTTTCCGCAGCGGATGCAGGAAGGCTTCCGCGCCCAGTTGCCCAGCCATCCGCTGCGCAGCGAAATCGTGGCCACGGTGCTGACCAACGAGATCGTCAACCGGATGGGCATCACCTTCGTGTTCCGGGTGGCCGAGGAAACCAACGCCAGCCAGGCCGATACGGTACGCGCCTGGAGCCTGGCCAGCCGGATGATGCAGATCGATATGCTGTGGCAGCAGCTCGAAGCACTCGACAACCGGGTGGACAGCTCGCTCCAGTACGAGCTGATGCTCGAAGTCAGAAAGCAGCTCGAACGGATCACCCGCTGGGTGCTGCGTCTACAGATGACGGTGCTCGACGCCGAAAGCCAGCTCGCCACGCTGCTGGGTGAAATGCCGACCCTGCTGCCGCGTCTGGCCGACTGGCTCAAGGATCGCAGCGAATTCAGCGCCGAGATCGAGCGGCTGGCCCAGGCCGGTGTCGAGCCGGCACTGGCGGCCCGGGTGGTCCATCTGGACGCCACCCTGGCGCTGCTCGATGTGGCCCGTCTGGCCCGCCAGCACCAGTTGCCGGTCGACGAGGTGGCACTGGTCCACTTCCGCCTCGAAGACGCGCTGCAACTGGGTTGGCTGCGTGAGGTGATCGACGGCCTGCCGCGCGACAACCGCTGGCAGACGCTGGCCCGGATGGCCTTCCGCGACGAGCTGTACCGCGAACATGCGGCACTGACCGAGCGGGTCCTGACCCAGGAAGGCGGCGCCAGCGTCGATGAGCGGGTCAACGACTGGCTGGCCGCCCGCGCCCCGGCGCTCGAACATTGCGGCCGCATGTTCGAGGAACTGCGCGCGGCCACCCCCGATCTGGCCATGCTGTCGGCTGCCATGCGCGAGATTCGCAACCGGCTGGCTGCTTGATCCGTTTGGAACGGCGCGGCTCGACTGCCGCGCCGTGTTCAGCCCGGGTAGCAAGCAAAAAGGCGAGACTTCAAGGTCTCGCCTTTTTTGTAAAAAATATGCAAAACACCTGCAATTATGGTAGCGGCAAATAAATAATTTTGAATGTTTTTTGCCGTCTCGCCTCTATATCGAGCGGAGTTTTTTCATGATCGGCTCTGCCTTTCCCCTTGTTCCAGCACTCGGCTTCGAAGCCCTGTTCTAGCGCTTTTCCGCCTGGGCCGCCCGCTGGCCCGCCATGCCAGCCTTGCAGCCGACACCTGTGAACATCGCGCGCATCGAAGTTCGGGCTGCTCCTTGCTGACCGATCTGCCTGAACGGGCACGGCGGATATCCAACTATTCCTTCGATTTCCTCAGCCTCGGACCGGGTTTCCACTCGCCCGCCCCTATCAGCCGGGCCTCGATATCTCCTGGATCGGTACTGCAAGCGAGGGAGACACGATGGCGTCCGATTTTCGGGTCTGCTTGAGATTGAGACATATAAATTTATTTTTTTGATATATATCAATCTATATACTGCATTATTTATGCATAATATTTTCCTTACTACCCAACACCCTCCTCCCCTCTCTTCATCCGTCGCCTCCCGCTATCACTATCCTGTTCCTCCCGCAAATAGCCTTCCTCGCTATCAGGTTCTAAACTGGCTTGACGGTGACTCACACACCCGACGCATAGGAGACGCATGCCCTCCGGCTTGCGGACCAGTCCGCCAGCCCATCACTCCCCCGACACACAGGAGACGCGGTGGTCCATCCCAAGGTCGACAAGCTGTTTCACGCCAAGGCGACCGAGTTGCGGCGCAGCGCTTCGATACAGCGTCTGACTCTGATCGCGGTGGTGATCTTGCTGCTGAGCTTGCAGGGGGCGTTTCTCTGGCAGGAGCATGCCAGTCAGAAACATGAGGTGGTGCAACGTCTGACCGTACAGTTCCATCTGCGCAAGGATGGGCTCGATCAGGCGGTGCAATCGGTGGTGCAGTATATCGACCGGGCCCGCTACTGGTCGCAACACTACCTCGACAACTATGACGCCACCCTGCGGCCGCAGGGCTTGTTTGTCTACACCACCACCTACGACGACTTCTACGAGACGGTGGTCAGCCCGCTGCAAAGCCAGCATCCGGTCGCCAGCGTCCATACTCTGTTCGACCCCGACCGGGCGCGCAGTGAAGAGCGGATGCTGTTCGATCTGGCCATCAATCTGGTCAATTTCCAGGATGTGGTCCATCTGGGCTCGCCCGAGCTGGTCGGCAGCTACTTTGCCAGCCATGACGCGCGGGTGCATTCCTATCTGCCCTTTCTGTCGGCACGCGAAATCCTCGGTCGCGGCCAGAATGTGCGGATGAGCGATATGTTGCAGACGCTCTACCAGCCGCTTGCCGCCGCGCGCGACAACCGTTCCGCCCAGGGCGTGTCCTGGACGTCACCCCACCACGATCCGGTCACTGGCCGCACGGTGATCAGTGCCTTTGTGCCGGTCAAGCAGGTCGAGCGAGAACTCGGCTTTGTGGCGACCGACCTTTATCTGGAAACATTCGCGGCCTGGCTCGACCAGAGCCAGCATGCGGGCGGGCGCTTCTATCTGGTGTCGGGCAATGGCGAACTGATCGGCGTGACCACGGCGCGGCAGAGCGACCGGGTCCAGCAGGTCGACCAGGTGCTGCCCGAGCCGCTGCGCGGCCGCTGGCGCGAGGAAACCAATGCCATGCTGCCGCAGGACAACCGGCTGTTTCAGGTCGAGCGGCTGGAAAACGCGCCATGGATGCTGCTGTATGAAATCGACCAGGACGAGATCGACCAGTTGCTGACGGCGGTCGGCCGTCATGGCGGGCTGTTGTGGGGCCTGACGGCGGCCATGATGCTGCTGGCAAGCTTTCTGGTCGATTGGCGGCTGATCCGGCCGGGTCTTGCCGCCAAGCTCGCGGCGCTGACCGACCAGCAGGCGCTGGCCGAACGTGAAGCCAAGCTCAACGCCATCATGGAAGCGGCGCCCGAGGGAATTATCAGCGTCGAGGCCCAGGGCCATCTGGCCTACTGGAACCCCGGCGCCGAACATCTGTTTGGCTGGAGCGCCGCCCAGGTGATCGGCCGGCCGATCCAGAGCCTGATTCCGGCATTTCCGATCGACCGCTGCAACGGGCCGCCGCCGCAGGGCGGCAGTTATGTGACCGAGGCGGAGATTTTCCACGCCGACGGTCGCCGGCTGCCGGTCGAGATCGAACTGGTCGGTTATCGCCAGGATGGCGACTGGTATCTGATCGCATTCGTGCGCGATATCGGCGAGCGCAAAAAGGCCGAACAGCGTATCCGCGAAGCACGCGACGCGGCCGAGGAGGCACGGCGCCAGTTGCTCGACCTCAGCAACGCCCTGCCGCTGGCGGTGTTCCAACTGCTGCTGGCGCCCAATCAGCGCCGCCAGTATCTGTTCGTCGGCGAAAAGGTCAAGGATCTGCTCGGCGTCAGCGCCGCCGAACTGATGGCCGACCCCAATCTGCGCTGGCGCAATGTGATCGATGGCGACCGTGAAGCGGCGCAGCAGCAGGTCGCCGAAGCGCTGGCCCGGCGCAGCTCGGCCGAGTTCTACCACCGGGTGCGCATCCACGGCAGCGAGCGCTGGATCTACACCCATAGCAGCGTGGTCGAGCAGGAGGACGGCGGCTGCATCTGGAACGGCTTCTGGATGGATGTCACCGACGAGCGCCGCCGTGCCGAGGCGCTGTCGAATGCCGAATTGGCGCTGCGCAATATCACCAACAATGTGCCGGTGGTGGTGTTCCAGTGGCATATGCAGAGCAGCGGCGACATCAAGCTCACCTTTGTCACCGACCGGCTGACCGAAGTGCTCGGCATCACCCCGGCCGAAGCGATCGAGAATGTCAGCCTGCTGTTCAAGCGCGTGTTGCAGGAAGACCTGCCGGGGCTGCTCGCCTCGCTCGAGGAATCGGCCAAGCGGCTGCGTGCCTGGCGCTATGATTTCCGGGTCCGGCAGGCCAACGGCAATATCCGCTGGATACTGGGCGAGTCGATTCCAAGCCGCAGCAGCGACGGCTCCACCGTCTGGAACGGCTACTGGTCCGATATCACCGACCGCAAGGCCATGCAGGCCGAACTCGAACGGGCCAAGGAAGCGGCCGAGAGCGCCACCCAGGCCAAATCGATGTTCCTGGCCAATATGAGCCACGAAATCCGCACCCCGATGAATGCCATCATCGGCATGGCCCATCTGGCCCTCAAGACCGACCTCAACCCCAAACAGCGCGACTATGTCGAGAAGATCCACGGCGCCGGCCTGTCGCTGCTGGGCATCATCAACGACATCCTCGACTTCTCCAAGATCGAAGCGGGCAAGCTCGATATCGAGCGGATCGACTTCAGCCTCGACGACGTGCTGCTCAATGTCTCGACCGTCACCGGCCACAAGGCCAATGAGAAAGGGCTCGAATACCTGTTCGACATCCCGGCCTCCACCCCGCGCCTTCTGGTCGGCGACCCGCTCAGACTGGGCCAGGTGCTGATCAATCTGGTCAATAACGCGATCAAGTTCACCGAACGTGGCGAAGTGGCCGTCACGGCCAGACGGCTCGAAGGCGACAGCCAGCGGGTCAAGCTCGGCTTCTCGGTGCGCGATACCGGCATCGGCATGAGCAGCGAGCAGTCGTCCAAGCTGTTTGCCCCGTTTACCCAGGCCGATGGCTCGACCACCCGCAAATTCGGTGGCTCGGGCCTGGGGCTGTCGATCTGCAAACGGCTGGTCGAGATGATGGGGGGCGAGATCGGGGTCGAGAGCCAGCCGGGCCAGGGCAGTACCTTCAGCTTCAGTGCCTGGTTCGAGCTATCAAGCGAGCGCCGGGTGCATCGGCCGCTGCCCGGCGCGCTCAATGAGTTGCGGGTGCTGGTGGTGGACGATAACCCGGCCGCGCGCGATATCCTGGTCGAAGCCTTGTCCAGCCTGCCGCTGCGGGTCGATGCCTGCTCAAGCGGCAGCACGGCACTCAAATTGATCCGCGAAGCCGATGCCTTCGACCCGTTTCGCCTGCTGCTGACCGACTGGAAGATGCCCGGCCTCGACGGCCTGGGGCTGGTCGCCAGTCTGCGCGACGACCAGCCGCTGCTGCACCCGCCCCGGGTGGTGCTGGTGACGGCGTTCGGGCTTGAGGATATCCGCCAGCAGGCCGAACGGATGGGCGTGGACGGCTTCTTGCAAAAGCCGATCAACCAGTCGGTATTGGTCGATACCCTGACCGAGCTGATCGCCCCGACTTCGCGCCAGGCACTCGACCAGCTCGTGGCCGGCAGCGTGCCGCGCTTCCATGGCGCCCGGGTGCTGCTCGCTGAAGACAATGAAATCAACCAGCAGATCGCCGTCGAGCTGCTGCTGGCCGCCGGCATCACCGTCGAGGTGGCCTCGCACGGTCAGGAAGCGGTGCATAAGCTCTATGCCGCGGCGCCCAATCATTACGATCTGGTGCTGATGGACCTACAGATGCCCGAAATGGATGGCCATGAAGCGACCCGGCTGCTGCGGGCCGATCCGCGCTTTGACCGGCTGCCCATCATCGCCATGACCGCCCACGCCCTGGTCGAGGAACGTGAGCGCTGTCTGGCCGAAGGGATGAACGACCATATCGCCAAACCGGTCGATCCCGATTCGCTCTACCAGCTGCTGACGCGGTGGCTGGCCGATAAGCGCGGGGAGCGCGAGGAGGAGACCAGCAACGCCACAGCGGGGTTGCCGCCCATTCCGGGGATCGACACCAGTGCTGGCCTGCGCCGGGTCGCCGGCAACCGCGAGCTATATCAGCAATTACTGTTGCAATACCGCCGCACCCAGGCCGATGCTCCCGCCAGGCTGACGGCGGCACTCGCGCGTGACCGCCAGGAAGCCGAACGACTGGCCCATACCCTCAAAGGCGTATCGGGTAATATCGGGGCCAGCAAGATCGAATCACTCGCCGCGGTGGTGGAACACAGCATCCACAACCAGGTCGACCGGGTGGTGCTGGAGAGCCAGGTGCAGGAGTTGGCCGACGCGCTCGCCGTTGTACTCGGGGCGCTCGACAGCGCCCTGCCGCAGGCACCCACGCCACCACCCACTGACAGCAACGAGCACGACGCTGCCGCCAACCAGGCGACCCTGGCCGGACTACGTACCCTGCTCGAAGCCTCCGACGGCGAAGCGGTCGATTATCTGAGTGAGCATGGCGGGCGCTTGCGCGTCCTGCTCGGCGAGCGCTACAGCGCACTTGAACGGGCATTGCGCGACTACGATTTCGACGCCGCCCTGAGCAGTCTTCCTTGACCCTCTTGCCGATAGACCTGCATGCCTAACCGGACGCCCGCCCCACCCGCTCCCGAACCCTGGCGCTTACGCTGCTACGAAGCCCTCGACCGGATGCGCGACCAGCCCGCCGAGGCCCGCGCCATCGCCGACGCCGTGATCGCCGAATTCGCGTCCGAGCCACGTGCCCGCCTGGTCGGCGAGTTATGCCGCATCCTGACCGATATCTGGGACGATCGTCCCGACAGCGCCGAACCGCATCTGCTCGAACTCGAACGGGCACTCGACGATTGCGGCGATCTCCTTGGTGTGTGTCTGGCCCGCTTTGCCCTGATCGGACTGTGGCGGGCCCAGGGCCATACCCGGCAGGCCTACGACTACGGCCGCCAGCGGCTATTGCCCGATCTGCCCGACAGCCCGAGCCGCGAGGCGGTGCTCGCGCTCAATGCCCTGGCCATCGCCAGCCAGGAATGCGGCCATACCGAGGAGGCGCTGCGCCATTTCTACCAGGCACTCGATATGGCCCGCACGCTCGACTGGACCGGCCGGGTAGCCCAGATCACCTCCAATATCGGCGAAGTGTTCTATGTCAGCGGCAATGCCGAGGACGGCGAGCAGATGCTGCTCGAAGCCCAGCAACTGGCCCACGGTTCGGGCGAGCGCTGGCTGCCGCAGTTCGTTGCCACGGTGCTTGCGCTGTGCAAGCTCTCGCTCGACAAATTCGAAGAAGCCTATGCCGTATTGGCGCCCTATCTCGACGACAGCGATTTCTCGCCGCAGGCGGCCGACCGGGTGTTCTTTCTGGCGGTAGCGGCCTTCACCCTGGCCAACCGCGACCGGCTCGACGAAGCCGAGGCGCTGTGTCAGCAGGCCGAGGCGCTGATCGACAGCTACGAGGAAAAGCAGCTCAAGCCCTATTTCTACTGGACCCGTGGCCATCTGCACCATCGCCGTGGCCGCAGCGATGCCGCCCGCGCCGACCTCGAATACGCCATCGCCCAGACCAGCGGCATGGGCTATGTGTTTATGCCGCTGCGTGCCAGCGAGGAACTGGCCCAGCTCCATGCCGAACTGGGCGACTGGCAGACCGCCTACCAGTACCAGCAACGTTTCCACGAACTGTTCGCCCGCGCCCAGGGCATGGCCTCGCGCACCCGGCTCCAGGTACTGCGGATCGAAAGCGAACTGCGCGAGGCCAAGGCGGCCCGTCATCACGCCGAGCAGGCCACCCGGGCCAAGTCGATGTTCCTGGCCAATATGAGCCATGAAATCCGCACCCCGATGAACGCGATCATCGGTCTGGCCCATCTGGCGCTCGGCACCGGGCTTGATGCGGTGCAACGCGATTATCTGGAAAAGATCCATCTGGCCGGGATCTCGCTGCTGGGCATCATCAACGACATCCTCGACTTCTCGAAGATCGAAGCGGGCAAGCTCGACCTGGAAGCGGTTGACTTCGACCTTGACGACGTATTCGACCATGTCGCCACCGTGACGGCGCAGAAAGCCGCCGACAAGGGTCTGACCTACGAGCTCGACCTGCCGCCCGGGCTCGCCCGCCGTTATCGCGGCGACCCGCTGCGGCTGGGGCAGATCCTGATCAATCTGGTCAACAATGCGGTCAAGTTCACCGAGCGCGGCTTTGTGCGGGTGGCCTGCCGCCCGCTTGAGCCGCGCGAAGGTCGCGCGGTGCTGCGCTTCGAGGTCAGCGACAGTGGCATCGGCCTGTCACCTGAGCAGAGCCGTTCCTTGTTCGAAGCCTTCAACCAGGCCGACGGCTCGACCACCCGGCGCTTTGGCGGCACCGGTCTGGGGCTCAGCATCGCCCGCCGGCTGGTCGAATTGATGGACGGCACCATCTGGGTCGACAGCCAGCCCGAGCAAGGCTCGCAGTTCTATTTCACCGTGACGCTCGAACCGGGCGCTGACGCCAAGGCCGCGGAACAGGCCAATGCCGCCACGCCCGATTTCAACGGCCTGCGGGTGCTACTGGTCGAAGACAACCAGATCAACCAGATGATCGCCCGCGAACTGCTCAGCACCACCGGCATCCGGGTCGATCTGGCCAACAATGGCCACGAAGCCTGCCAGACCCTGTTTGGCAACCCAGCGGACAGCTACGACCTGGTGCTGATGGATATCCAGATGCCCGAAATGGACGGCTATGAAGCCACCCGGCGCATCCGCGCCGACCAGCGCTTCCAGCGGCTGCCGATTCTGGCCATGACGGCCCATGCCCTGCAGGAGGAGCGCGAGCGCTGTCTGGCGGTCGGGATGAACGATCATCTAACCAAGCCCATCGACCCGAAATCGCTGTACCGCGCAGTCGAGCTATGGGCCGGCGAGCGGCTGCGGGCCACGGTACAGCCGATGCCGGCCATCGGTGGCATCGATACCGTGACGGGCCTGGCCCGCACGCTTGGCGATACGGCGCTGTACCGCCAACTGCTCGACCGCTTCCGCCATGAACAGCAGCAGGCTGTGCCGATGCTGCGCAACGCCTTGAACGAGCACGATCTGGCGGTGGCCAGCCGGCTTGCCCATACCTTGAAGAGCACCGCCGGCCTGATCGGCGCGGGTGACATCCAGGAACAGGCCAGCCTGCTTGAACAAGCGCTCGATCAGCAAAGCAGCGATAGCCGACTAAACGGGCTGGTCAACCAGCTCGAGCGCGAATTGAACCGGGTGCTCCATGCGCTCGAGCGCTATTTCGCCGGCGCCGCGCTGCCCGCCACGGCACCGCGCCAGCGCAGTACGGCAGCGGCACCGCAGCCGCCTGCCAAGCCCACCATCCTGATCGTCGATGACACACCAGACAATATCAGCCTGCTGTCGTCGCTGCTAAAAGACCGCTACCGCACCAAGATCGCCACCAACGGCAGCAAGGCGCTACAGATCGCCACCACCTCGCCCCATCCCGACCTGATCCTGCTCGATGTGATGATGCCCGAGATGGACGGCTACGAGACCTGCCGCCGCCTCAAGGCCCATCCGGCGACAGCGGACATTCCGGTGATCTTTCTGACGGCCAAGACCGAGATCGAGGACGAGGAGGAAGGACTGCATGTCGGCGCCGTCGACTATCTGAGCAAGCCGATCAGCCCGGCCATCGTGCGCGCCCGGGTCGAAACCCAGCTGTCGCTGAAAAACGCCCGCCAGTTTCTCAAGGATCAGAATCGCTATCTCGAACATCTGGTCAGCGAGCGCACCCAGCAACTGGCCCAGATGCAGGACGCCACCATCCTTGCCATGGCCTCGCTGGCGGAGACCCGCGACAACGAGACGGGCAACCATATCCGCCGCACCCAGCACTATGTGGCGACGCTGGCGCGCCGGCTGGCCGATCACCCGCGTTTTCGCGCCGCGCTCGACTCGGCCAGTATCGAGCTGCTGTTCAAATCGGCACCGCTGCACGATATCGGCAAGGTCGGCGTCCCTGACCGCATCCTGCTCAAACCGGGCCGGCTCGATCCCGAAGAATTCGAAATCATGAAGCTCCATACGGTCTACGGCCGCGATGCCATCGAGTCGGTCGAGCGCCAGCTTGGGGCCAGTAACGACTTTCTGCGCTTTGCCCGTGAGATTGCCTATTCCCACCAGGAGAAATGGGACGGCTCAGGCTACCCCGAAGGACTGGCCGGCGACGCCATCCCGGTCTCGGCCCGCCTGATGGCCGTGGCCGATGTCTACGATGCCCTGATCTCGAAACGGGTCTACAAACCGGCCTATTCGCACGAGCAGGCGGTCGAGATGATGCGTGCCGGCCGCGGCAGCCATTTCGACCCCGATGTGCTCGATGCCTTCCTTGCCATCCAGGATGAATTCCTCAATATCGCCAACCGCTTCCGCGATCAAGACGGAGGCCATTGAAGCAGTGGGCGCTTTGTCCGCCGGATGGGCTTTGATACTGACATGAAAAATTGCGCAGATCATTCTCATGATCTGTTGCGCGCAAAAACCAAAAAAGAAAAACTTTTCCACCCGCTGTGGCATTACCCATTCATCGTCGGACTGCCTTGATCAAAATGAGGCTCACAAAGATGACGGACAAGGTGGAATCACCGCCTTGCCTGATGGAGACCCTTCACAATAATTAAAAAATTATGCAGAACACCCCCAGACAATTCGCCAGCAATCAAGAAAATAACATTCCGTTTGCTGCAATATCTCCCGCCTCAAGCCGGCCACAATAAATCAGCCAGAACTTTGCGACCTCTCACTTCATCCATGACGAACAAAAGCCCTTGCCCCTCCATCAACACCAGAACAAATCATTGATTTCAATAGAGATTGAAATCCAGCCACTCAAGCACCCACAATACCTCTCAAGACAGATATACAAGAACCCCCGCAATATATTCCACATGAAAAAATAATAATTTTCGTCCGCATTACTCCCTCAACGGGATATTCATCGCGCCATCACATAATTTCCTTACCCAGAGAAATCACTTTATCGCCCATTTAATCATGGCGCGACAAGGAAGTTTATTGCCGAAAAACAAGAAAAAAGAATCGGGCAATTCCCGCGGAAAACTGCCCGGCAATCAATGCTTACGAAGAGGAAAAACCGCTATGAACAGCTTGAGCAAACTCGCCCTCCGCCTTGCCGTGGGCGCTACCCTCGCCTGTACCGCCATCGCGGCCCAAGCGCAGGATCTCGCTGCAGCAAACGTCGCGCCGCAGGATTGCGTCCAACCCGTCGCTCAAGGCGTCTACTCCCTGCGTGCGGGCCATGGCTACCTTACTGCCGTTAACGGCGGCGGCATGGCCGGTCCTGCCAACGTTCCGATCGCCATCCGCACCGACGCCACCTCGATTGGCCCCAACGAGCGTTTCCGCCTGATTATGCTCAGCGGCAACAACATCGCCCTGATGACTGCCAGCGGCAACTACGTAACCGCTGTCAATAACGGCGGCATCGGTGAGGCAGCCAACCGATTGCCGCTGCATACCGACGCCGGGGTTGTCAAAGGTTGGGAAATCTTCTCCCTGAACCGCCTCTAGTCTATTCCCGCACTGGCTCACCAAGCCCGTCTGCGGTCTTAGGGAAATGGACAAGGCAGCTTCGTGCTGCCTTGTTTGCCAGGGGAATGCCATCCACCGTCCCGGCTCACCCCACCAGGGCCGGACCACTGCCTGCAAACCGCCAAGATAGAACAAGACAAGGCTGCGTCGCCGCAGCCCCCATAGTAGAAGAGGGATAGTTAAAAAATACGGCAAAATATGATCAATATGTGGAAGGTATATTACCTAGTAATTAAAATATCTTCCGCACATCCATATCCGACATCGTGTCCAGCCGCTGCCCTGACCATCTGTCGGTGGTACCGGACCAAGCGGGCGGAGCAACCCGGCTTCCCAGCCTGGACGACCCGCGTTCTAGCCGCCTTGCGTTATACTTCCCGGTTTTCGCCGCAGAAAACTATTGAGGCCCAGCATGGAAGCCGAACGCCTGAACCAGATCGAAAATTCCCTCGCCGACATCGCCGCCCGTGGCGATGAACTGCGGAGGTATCTTTGACTACGCCGGAAAAAAAGACCGGCTTGAAGAAGTCACCCGCCTGAGCGAAGACCCCGAGCTGTGGAACGACCCCAAGCGCGCCCAGGAAATCGGTCGCGAACGCAAGGCCCTCGAAGCGGTGGTCGTGGTGCTCGATCAGGTACGCCAAGGCGTGATCGACAGCCGTGACCTGTTCGAGATGGCCCGCGCCGAGGAAGACTTCGACACCATCGCAGCGGTCGAGGACGATATCGCTGCCCTGGAGAAGCAAGTCGCCGAGATGGAATTCCGGCGGATGTTCTCCAACCCCATGGACCCCAACTATTGCTTTATCGATATCCAGTCCGGTGCCGGTGGCACCGAGGCCAACGACTGGACCGGCATGTTGATGCGCATGTATCTGCGCTATGCCGAACGCAAGGGTTTCAAGGTTGAGATCATGGAACAGTCCGAGGGCGAAGTCGCCGGTATCTCCAGTTGCACCCTCAAGCTCGAAGGCGACTACGCCTATGGTTTCCTGCGCACCGAGACCGGTGTACACCGTCTGGTGCGGGTCAGCCCGTTCGACTCCAACGCCCGCCGTCATACCTCGTTTGCCAGCGTGTTCGTCTACCCCGAAGTCGATGACTCGATCGAAGTCGATATCAACCCGGCCGATCTGCGTATCGACACCTTCCGCGCCTCGGGCGCCGGCGGTCAGCACATCAACAAGACCGACTCGGCCGTGCGGATCACCCACTTGCCGACCAATATCGTGGTGCAGTGCCAGAACGACCGCTCGCAGCACCGCAACCGCGACGAAGCAATGAAGATGCTGCGCGCCCGCCTCTATGAGCTTGAACTCAGAAAGCGCATGGAAGCCCAGCAGCAGCTCGAGGCTTCGAAGTCCGATATCGGCTGGGGCCATCAGATCCGTTCCTATGTGTTCGACCAGAGCCGGGTCAAGGATCTGCGCACCAATGTCGAAGTCGGCAACGTCAAGGGCGTGATGGACGGCGATCTCGATGTGTTTATCGAGGCCAGCCTGAAGCAAGGGGTATAAGTTCGATGAGCGACGCCAAGCACGCCGACCAACTGGTCAAGTACAGCCGCTTTCTCAGCATGGTACTGCGCCACAAGCCCGAAACCATCGGTCTCACGCTCGACGCCGAAGGGTGGGCCGACGTGGACATGCTGCTCGCCGGCGCGGCGCGCTCGGGTCGCATCATCAGCCTGCCGCTGCTCAAGCAGATCGTGGCGGACAACGACAAGAAGCGCTTCAGCTTCTCCGACGATTTCCGCCGCATCCGCGCCGTGCAGGGCCACAGCGTCGAGGTCGAGCTGGGCTATCCGCCGGCCGAGCCGCCGCCCGAGCTCTATCACGGCACCATCGGCGACGCGGTCGGCCAGGTATTCAAGGACGGCCTCAAGCCGATGAGCCGGCAGCAGGTCCATCTGTCGGCCGATCTCGACACCGCCCGCAAGGTCGGTGCCCGACGGGGCCGGCCGGTGATCCTTCGGGTCGATAGCGCCGCCGCAGCACAGGCAGGGATTCTGTTCTACCGTTCCGACAACGGCGTATGGCTGGTCGACCATATGCCGGCGCAGTACCTCAGCGTCTTCGAGCGCTGATCCGACCGTAACCATCCGTTTCCTGGAAATTTGAAATGAGCGAAGCCAACTCGCAACAGACCACCCATCAAGACGACAACCAACTGATCGCCGAACGCCGCGCCAAACTTGCCGAGATCCGCAAACAGGGCGTGGCCTTCCCCAACGACTTCGACCGAAAACACCACGCCGCCGACCTGCACGCCAAATACGACGCCCAGGACGCCGAAGCGCTGGAAGCTGCCAAGGTCGAAGTCGTGCTGGCCGGCCGGATGATGTTGAAACGGGTGATGGGTAAAGCGAGCTTTGCGACGCTGCAAGACGGCTCGGGCCGTATCCAGGTCTATCTGAGCCGCGACCAGCTTGGTGAAGCACCCTATGGTGCGTTCAAGCATTGGGACCTCGGCGATATTCTCGGTGTGCGCGGTACGCTGATGAAGACCAAGACCGGCGAGCTGTCGATTCTGGCCAGCGAGATCCGTCTGCTGACCAAATCGCTGCGTCCGCTGCCAGGCAAGTTCCACGGCATGAGCGACCAGGAGCAGAAATACCGCCAGCGTCATCTCGACCTGATCACCAACGACCAGACCCGCGAGACCTTCGTGGTGCGCTCCAAGGTAATCCAGGCCATGCGCCAGTTCATGGTCGAAGCCGGTTATCTGGAAGTCGAGACGCCGATGATGCACCCCATTCCCGGCGGTGCGGCGGCCAAGCCCTTCGTCACCCATCACAATGCGCTCGATATGCCGCTCTACCTGCGCATTGCGCCCGAGCTCTACCTCAAGCGGCTGGTGGTGGGCGGGATGGAGCGGGTATTCGAGATCAACCGCAACTTCCGCAACGAGGGGATGAGCACGCGCCATAACCCCGAGTTCACCATGATGGAGTTCTACGAGGCATACCGCGACTACCGCTACCTGATGGACTTCACCGAACGGATGTTCCGCTATATCAGCGAAACCGTGCTGGGCAGCCAGGTGGTGACCTATCAGGGCCGCACCGTCGATTTCTCCAAGCCCTTCCATCGTCTGACCATCGTCGAGGCGATCAAGAAGTACAACCCGCACTACGAAGACGCCCAGTTGCACGACCGTGCCTGGCTCAAGGCCGAAATCCAGCGTCTGGGTGGCAAGCCGGTGCTGACCGACGGCATCGGCGGGCTGCAGCTGTCGCTGTTCGAAGAGTGCGCCGAAGCCCAGCTGTGGGAGCCGACCTTCATCATCGACTACCCGGCCGAAGTCTCGCCCCTGGCCCGGCGCAATGACGCCAACCCGGCGATCACCGACCGCTTCGAGCTGTTTGTGGTCGGGCGCGAGCTGGCCAACGGCTTCTCCGAGCTCAACGACCCGGAAGACCAGGCCGAGCGCTTCCTCGATCAGGTGCGACAGAAAGACGCAGGCGATGATGAGGCGATGCACTACGATGCGGACTATATCCGCGCGCTCGAATACGGTCTGCCGCCCACGGCCGGCGAAGGCATTGGTATCGACCGGCTGGTGATGCTGCTGACCGACGCCCCATCGATCCGTGACGTGCTGCTGTTCCCGCAGATGCGTCCGGAGGACTGAGCACCTACGCGCTCTCGGTGCCACGGCATCCAGGCGGACTTCCCCGCGGGATGCCGTTTTTACGCCTGGGCAGGATTCACGGCCGGACCCGATTGCCGCCATCCAGGGCCACGGTTACGATGCCCGCCTCGTATGCCAGTCAGATAACGTTTACCGTCTCGGGAGAGAATGCCCATGGAAGCCACCCTTACCCGCCAGTCCCTCTATGAATGGCTAGGTCTGTCGCCCGATGCCGGCCTTGAGGCGATTACCGCCGCCTATCGCCGTCTGGCTGGTCAGTGGCATCCGGCACGGCTGGGGTTGACCAACCAGTCGGCACGGGAACGTTTCTTTCTGCTGGCCAACGCCTATACCACGCTGAGCAATCCCGAAGAGCGGGCCCGCTACCACGACTATCTGCAAGGTCAGGGTGATGAGCCGTTCAGCATGAGCGCGCCCTCGCCCGATCCGTTCCAGCTCTATATCGAGCTGTGCCAGCGCTATGTGGTCTCGCTTCAGGAGCAGCAGCGCAGTCCCGATGCCATCCACCATGCCCTGCTGGGCGAGGGTTGCCCCGAATCGATTGCCCATGTCGTGCTGCGGCAGGCATTCGGCCAGAAAGTGGCCCATGCCCTGAGCGCCGAGAGCCAGCCCAAGAAGGGCATGGGCACCGGTGCCGTCGTGGCGCTGGTGGCCGGGGTGCTGCTATTGGGGGTGATGTTTATCGGCATCATTGCCGCCATCGCGATTCCGCAGTTCGTCGAATACCAGAAGAAAGGCCAGCTCAAGGCTGCCGAGTTCGAAGCCCGCCAGGCCGTGCGTGCCGTGGCCGAATATATCTCGACCCAGGACAGCTTCCCCGCCGACCTCGAAGCCACCGGCTACACCTTGACCAAGACCGAGGACAGCGAGATCAAGGCGGTGTCGTATGACCCGATCGAAGGCGTTATCCGGGTCCAGTTCAAGGAAGACCACGACTTCGCCGACACGCCCCTGATCGCCTTCAGCTCGGCCACCGAGGACAAGCTCTGCCTCCAGATGGAAGGCCAGACCTTCAAGCCGGAAAACACCTGCCCCGAAGGCACGGGTTCGGCACTGCAAAATCCGATGGTCGATGAGGCGGAGCCGCCCGCTGAAGAAGAGGCCGCGCCTGCAGAGGAACCGGCGCCGGACGAACAGGATACCGCTGAGGACCGCACGCCCAGCATGGACGAGCCCACTCCCACCAACTGATGGCCTACACGCCGCTAACCACCGCCCGGCTCGATTGGCAGGAGCAGGGCATTCCCTACTCCGCCGTCTTCGATGATGTCTACCATTCCGGAGATGGCGGACTGGCCCAGGCCCACCATGTGTTTCTGGCCGGCAACGACCTGCCGGCGCGCTGGGCCGGGCGAGAACGCTTCAGCATCGCCGAGACCGGTTTTGGCCTCGGCCTCAACTTCCTGACCACCTGGCAGGCCTGGCGCGCCGACCCGGCCCGACCGGCCCGGCTGCATTTCGTCTCGGTCGAGAAATACCCGTTTGTGGCGGCCGATATGGCCACGCTGCACGCCCGCCTGCTCGGTCCCGAATTTGCCGCCCTGTCGGCCGAGCTATGCGCCGCCTGGCCCTTGCCGCTTGCCGGTTTCCACCGTCTGCTGCTCGACCACGGCCGGGTCAGCCTGACCCTGCTGCTGGGCGACGCCCTGACCCTGCTGCCGCAATTGGTCGGGCAGATCGATGCCTTCTATCTCGATGGCTTTGCCCCGGCCAAGAATCCCGATCTGTGGAACGAGCAGCTATTTCGCCAATTCGCCCGGCTCGCCGCGCCCGCTGCCACGCTGGCCACCTATACCGTGGCCGGCGCCGTGCGGCGCGGGCTTGAAGCCCATGGTTTTGCCGTCGAGAAACGCGACGGTTTCGGTCGCAAGCGTCAGATGCTGGCGGGGCGTTTCGTCGGTCGCGGCAAAGCCTCGCTACCGCCAACCGAGCGGCGCTGTATCGTGCTTGGCGCCGGTATGGCCGGTGCCGCCGCAGCGGAGCGGCTGGCCGCACGTGGCTGGCAGGTGGATTTGCTGGAGCGCGAAACCGGCCCGGCCCGGGCCGCTTCGGGCAATCACGCCGGCGTGCTGCGTCCGGTGGTCTCCAACGACGACAATCTGCAGGCCAGGCTCGCCCGTGCAGCGTTTCTGCATGCCCAACATCGGCTCGATGGCTGGCCGCAGCTGCGTTGGGGACGCTGCGGAGCACTCCAGCTGGCGCGTGATGAAGCGGAAGCCGAACGATTCGCCGCCATCACCCGGCAAGGTTTCCCCACCGATTATCTCCAGAGCGTCGATTCCCAACGCGCCAGCGAACTCGCCGGTTTGCCGCTGGCTGTCGGTGGACTCTGGTTTGCACAGGCGGGCTGGATCACCCCCCCTTCGCTCGTGAGCGCCCTGCTCGACCAGGCCGGTGCGGCGCTGCGCTGCTGCTATGGCGTGACGGTGGCAAGGATCGAAGCGGACGCAGCCGGCCATTGGCAACTGTTTGACGACAAAGGCCATCTGCTGGCTCAGGCGCCCGTCCTGGTACTCGCCAACGCCGCCGACGCCGCCCGTCTGCTGCCAGCCGGCAATCTGCCGCTTGCCAGCGATCCGCGTCATGTCAGCCTGCTCGAGGTCGGCGCCGGACTACAGAATCCCTCTCCGCTTGCCACTCCACGCAGCGTGATTTGCCGCAGCGCCTATCTGACGCCGCCAGTCGATGGTCTGTCCTGCATCGGCTCCAGCCGAGTCGGACAAGCAGCGCCAGCAAGCAATCTGGCTTTGCTGGACGCCATGGTGCCCGGTTGGACGCCGCCGCTTGTGGGCGGTCGTGATTGCGCCCGACCGGGAACACGTGACCGCCTGCCGGTGATCGGTCCGGTCGCCGACAGCCGACTGCTGCGCCCCAAACACGCCGGCAGCCTCCATCTGGCGCCGCGCCTGCCGGGTCTCTATACGCTCAACGGCTTTGGCGCCCGTGGCCTCACCTGGGCGCTGCTGGGCGCTGAATTGTTGGCAAGTCAGATCGAAGGGGAAGTGTTGCCACTCGAGAGAGAGTTGGTGGCAGCGGTCGATCCGGGAAGGTTCGCCGCCAAGGACCTGGAGAGACGAGGCGGTTGATATTTTTATTTTTAAATAAATCTGTCTCTGTGTCTTGCAGATATTTTTCCTATTTATTTAATTTTTCACTATCGTCCTCGCGGCGCCCCAAGGGTGGCCGCGATGCCTATCAGCGCGAACAAGCCGTTCTTCAGCCTCTCGTTTTCGAAAAGCCGGATCTGGTCGCCAAAGACAAACTGTAGAAAAACCAAGGCCACGGCTGCCAGCAAGATCACCCCCCAGAGCGCGCCTACCTAGACTGTCCGGTTTGCTCGCCTTGCCTGGCTTATCCGTCTCAGCCGGTTGACAGATCAGCTTGACCGAATCGCCAGATGGGCCGAACGGCAAGTCGTAGCGTATTGCCTGACCCGACCCGGCAGTGGAGACGATAGGCTCGGGCGGCAGCGCGTCCGTCTTGGCGCGATGGCGTGGGCGACGACGGCGTACATTCAACGGCCTGCTGCGGGCGTGTCCGGCTTGTCTATTGCGAAACATTGCCTGAAGGCTTCCAGCTGATTTCATCAAATGGCCAGCTCAGGCAGCAGCAGCCATGCGAGCACACCCAATATCCGCTTCAATCTTCCCTCGAGCCAGCGCATTTCCATTTGAAGCGGAGTCGCTGCCCAGTCTGAGGGGGCGCTGTACGGCTGTGCTTCGAGGTCCGGACACGTTGACGCCGAATTGGCTGGCGAGGCGCGATCCGATCAACCTGATCCCGCTGCAAGGCAAAACGGAGGAGCCGGAACGGCCGATGACCGTTCGGACTCCCCCGCCCGGGGCCGGCGCTGTGCGCCAGCCCTGCCTACATCACCCGCAGAATCTTCATGGTATTGGTACTGCCGACCTGACCCAGGGTATCGCCCACGGTCATCACGATCAGGTCGCCCAGCTGCACCAGGCCGCGCTCGACCAGCTTTCGCTCCACCGACAGCACCAGTTGCTTCTGGTCGTGATCCTGCGGCAGCAGCATCGGGAACACATCGCGATAGAGGCTCAGACGGCGGTAAGTGGAGATTTCGGGCGTCAGCGCATAGATCGGCACCCCGCATTTGACCCGCGACATCCACAGCGCCGTGGCGCCGGTCTGGGTCAGCGCGGCAATCGCCTTGACCTTGAGATGGCTCGCGGTAAACAGCGTCGCCATGGCAATCGACTGGTCGATCCGGGTGAACTCGCGATAGAGGAAATCACGGTCGAGCTGGTAATCGGTCGATTTCTCGGCTTCGAGGCAGACGCGCGACATCGCTTCCACCGTCTCGACCGGATATTTGCCGGCGGCAGTTTCGGCCGACAGCATCACCGCGTCAGTGCCATCGAGCACGGCATTGGCCACATCGCTGACTTCGGCCCGGGTCGGCACGGGGCTCGAGATCATCGATTCCATCATCTGGGTGGCGGTGATGGTCAGCTTGTTCTTCTCGCGGGCGATGCGAATCATCCGCTTTTGCAGCGCCGGCACCGCCGCGTCGCCCACTTCGACCGCCAGATCGCCGCGCGCCACCATGATCGCGTCGGATGCCTCGACCAGCTCTTCCAGATTATTGATGGCCTCGACCCGCTCGATCTTGGCGACCACCTGGGCCTTGCTGCCGGCCGCTTGCAGCAGGGTGCGCGCCATATACATATCGGCCCCGCTCTTGGGGAAGGACACGGCCACATAGTCGGCCTCGAGCTGGGCGGCGACCTTGATGTCTTCCATATCCTTGGCCGTCAGTGCCGGCGCCGACAGCCCGCCGCCCTGGCGGTTGATGCCCTTGTTATTGCTGAGCATGCCGCCGACGCGGACCTTGGTATGGATCTCATTGCCCTGCACGCGCTCGACCGTCAGCACGATACGGCCGTCGTCGAGCAGCAGCACGGCGCCGGGCGAGACATCGCGCGGCAATTCTTTGTAATCGAGCCCGACCCGGGTTTCGTTGCCCAGTTCGCAATCGGCGTCGAGGACGAAATCCTGGCCTGGTTCGAGCAGTACGCTTTGGTTTTCGAAGCGGCCGACGCGGATTTTCGGGCCTTGCAGATCGACCATGATGGCCACGGGCAGGCCGAACTTGTCGGCAGCGGCCCGCACCATGCCGGCACGGGCGATATGGTCGGCAGCCTTGCCGTGGGAGAAATTGAGCCGGACCACGTTGACCCCGGCGGCGATCAGGCGCTCCAGCATTTCCGGCTCGTTGGTGGCCGGACCGAGGGTCGCGACAATCTTGGTACAGCGTGGCATCGATGCGCTCCTTGATGGCTACCCGGTCGACGACGCGACAGGGATGGCTAGACGAAGTGACAGAATCCTGTGACACCGCCGCCTTCGACGGCGGCGGTGTGTAGTTATTGTACTATCCTATAACGGATTCTCTGCGGATTTGGCGTAGTTTAGTTACGAATAAGCCAGAAAACCGCATGCGCCGGGTTCGTCAGCCGAGCCACCGCTCAACGCGACAGGCCGCCGCGCTGATTGATCATGGTCAGCTCGACAAAGCGTGAACCGATATGGTTCTGGCTGCTGAAGCTGATCCGGTAGCCGCCGAGGTCGAAGTCCTGCATCGAATCGAGTGCCTTGGCAATCGCGGCGGAGCTGGGGTTGCGCCCGGCACGGCGCAGCGCCTCGACCAGCACCCGGGCGTTGATATAGCCCTCGAACGAGGCATAGCCCGGTTGCTCGGCAGGCGCGTATTTCTTCAGGGTGTCCTGGTAATCGCGCACCAGCTTCAAGCGGTAGTCGAACGGCGAGGGAAATACCTGCGAGATGCCCAGGCCATGCGCCTTGTCCGCGCCCGCGTTGTACACCACCTGGTCGTAGTTGGCAGTCGAGATATTGAACAGCTGGGCCGTGCCGCCGGCGGCACGGAAACGGGAGACAAAGGCCGCAGTCGGCTTGGTGATCGAGATCATCAGAATGGCGGCCGGATTCTCGCGAGCAAACTTCTCGGCCACCTGCGCCACGTTGTCGGTGTTCTGCTCGTAGGTACCGACGCCGGCCATGGTCATCCGGTGCTTGGCCAGGGACTGCTTGGCCGCCTCGAAACCGGCCTGACCGAATGGATCGTTCTGGTACAGCACCCCAACCGAGCGCACGCCCAGATCGTCCAGCATATTGACGATCATCTCGACTTCGTCGTGGTAGCCGGCGCGGGTATGGTAGATCCACGGCGTATGCGGCTCGCGCGCCGCCAGTGCACCGCTGTACACCCCAACCAGCGGCACCCCGGTACGCTCCAGTATCTTTTGACGATTGAGTTCGACGATATTGCCGGTGCCGTAGAAGTTCACCAGGGCGATGGCCCCTTCCTCGCGGATCAGGCTTTGTGCGTTGCGCACGGTTTCGGCCGGGATATAGCGGTCGTCCTTGACCACATGGCGGATCAGCTCGCCGTAAATCCCGCCCTGCAGATTGATATGACTGAAATAGGCTTTGGCTCCCTGCGACATGCTGTAGCCGGTTTCCATCGCCACCCCGGACAGCGGCGCCGATTGGCCGATCACCAGATCAGCCCGAGCCAGCACAGCAGTCAGGGCGAGACAGAGCGCGCCCAGGCGCATCAGCGGACGGTGCATCGATACTTCCTCCTGGAGATTCGACACCGCGCACCGTCGTCGCGCCGAACACAGGCGCGACTGCACCGAAAGTCCTCCCCCCTGCTGAACCTTCGACGTCAACCGGTGAGGCAGCGTCGATATAGTAGTTATTGGCGGCCGCCGTACTCGGCCGCCGTGGGGTAGCCGATCCTAGGCGCTTTCGCCCCGGCCGGGCAATGACCTGTCGTGTCGCTGTCGCGTGGTTTCCACAAGCTCGTCCGCGGCAGCCGCCTGGACCCTCCCCGCGCCAGCGGTTAGAATCCTCCGTTCTTCCCGTCGAGTCTTCGAGTTCCTTCATGCAGGTATTCCGTGGCGTCCCGTTCCGCCCGAGCGGGCCGTGCGCTCTCACCATCGGCAATTTCGACGGTCTGCACCGTGGCCACCGCGCCATGCTGCAAAGGCTGTGCGACCAGGCCGCGCAACGCGGGCTGCCCGCCGCCGTCCTCACTTTCGAACCGCACCCGCGCGAGCTGTTCAACCCGGCCGCCGCGCCCACCCGCCTCACCAGCCTGCGCGAAAAGCTCGAACTGCTGCGCGATGCCGGCATAGACCGGGTCTATCTGTGCCATTTCACCCGCCGCTTCGCCGCCCTCGACAGCGAAGCCTTTGCCGCCGACGTGCTGGCGCGCCAGATCAATGCGCGCCATGTGCTGGTCGGCGATGATTTCCGTTTCGGCCGCGGCCGCAGCGGCGACTTTGCCCTGTTGGCCCAACTGGGCGAGCAGTACGGCTTCAGCGCCGAAGTGCTCCATGAAATCAGTTGCGACGGCGAGCGGATTTCCAGCACCGCCGTGCGCCAGGCGCTGGCCGCCGGCCAGCTCGACCGTGCCGCTGCCCTGCTGGGCCGGCCCTACAGCATTTCCGGCCGGGTGGTCCATGGCGCCAAGCTCGGCCGCACCATCGGCTTTCCCACTGCCAATATCCAGGTCAAACACAACCGTCCGCCGCTGACCGGCATCTTCGTGGTCGAAGTGCACGGCCTCGGCCGCCCTCTGGCGGGCGCCGCCAGCCTCGGCGCCCGCCCGACGGTCGATGATTCGGGAACCATGAAGCTCGAAGTCCATCTGCTCGACTTCGACCAGTCGATCTACGGCGCCCATCTGCGCGTCGATTTCCTGGCCCGGCTGCGCGACGAGGAGAAATACCCCGATCTCGCCAGCCTCACCGCCCAGATAGGCCGTGATGTCGCCCAAGCGCGCGCTTATTTCGACGCCCGAATTAGCATCCCCCGTCCGTGAGCCGGGCGGGGGGGCCGTTTAGGCCGATTTACATACTTATCGATTACTTACCGCACTGGTATTAGCACCAGCCCGGCAGAAAAATTTCGGAAAACTCACGATCATGTCCGACCAGAACAAAGACCAGTCCAAGTACCCCGTCAACCTGCTCGATACGCCGTTCCCGATGCGTGGTGATCTGGCCCGACGCGAGCCGGCCTTCCTGGCCCGCTGGCAGGCGCAGAAGCTGTATCAGCGCGTGCGTGCCGCCAGCGCCGGCCGGCCCAAGTTCGTGCTGCACGACGGCCCGCCCTATGCCAACGGCGATATCCACCTTGGCCACGCCGTCAACAAGATCCTCAAGGACATCGTGGTCAAATCGAAGACCCTGGCCGGTTTCGACGCGCCCTATGTGCCCGGCTGGGACTGCCACGGCCTGCCGATCGAGCACCAGATCGAGAAACTGATCAAGGGCGACAAGAACGCCGTGGCCGCCGTGCCGGCGCTGCACGCCAAGGTGGTCGAATACCGCAAGGCCAATGGGCTCGACCCCAAGGCCACCCATCTGCCGGCCGAATTCATGCGCGATCTGTGCCGTGAGTTCGCCGAATTGCAGATCGAGCGGCAGAAGAAGGGCTTTATCCGGCTGGGCGTGCTGGGCGACTGGGAAACCCCGTACAAGACCATGGCCTTCGAAACCGAGGCCGAGATCGTCCGCACCCTGGGCCGTATCCATCAACAGGGCTTTCTGGTGCAGGGCCAGAAACCGGTGCATTGGTGCGTGGACTGCGGCTCGGCGCTCGCCGAAGCCGAGGTCGAGTACTACGACAAGACCAGCCCGGCCATCGACGTGGCCTTCCGCGTCCGCGACAACGCCGCGCTGGCCGCGGCCTTTGGCGGCGTGCGCATCGACGACGAGCCGGCCTATGCGGTGATCTGGACCACCACCCCGTGGACCCTGCCCGCCAACCGCGCCGTCTGCGTCCACCCCGAACTCACCTACGATCTGATCCAGACCCCGCGCGGTCTGCTGATCCTGGCGCGCGATCTGGCCGAAGCCGCCATCCGCCGCTATGGCTTTGAATCGGTCGAAGTGATCGGCCAGACCAGCGGGGCCAAGCTGGAACATCTGCAACTCGACCACCCGCTCTACGACCGTATCTCGCCGGTGATCCTCGGCACCCATGTCACCACCGACGCCGGCACGGGCCTGGTACATACCGCCCCGGCCCACGGTCTGGATGACTGGCTGGTCGGTCAGCACTACCATCTGTCCGACGAAAACCCGGTCGACAACGCCGGCCGCTTCAAACCGGGCGTCGATCTCGTCGAAGGCATGACCGTGTGGGAAGGCAACCCGGTGGTGATCGAGACCCTGACCGGCCGCGACCTGCTGCTGGCCAATGCCCGGCTCGACCACAGCTACCCGCATTGCTGGCGTCACAAGACCCCGATCATCTTCCGCGCCACGGCACAGTGGTTCATCGCCATGGACCGTCCGGGCCATGCCGGTGACACGCTGCGGCAACGTGCCATGAAGGCGATCGACGCCACCCAGTTCTTCCCCGACTGGGGCCGGCAGCGGCTCGAAGCGATGATCGGCAACCGGCCCGACTGGTGCGTCTCGCGCCAGCGCAACTGGGGCACGCCGATGACCTTCTTTGTCCACCGCGTCAGCGGTGAACTCCATCCGCGCTCGCTCGAACTGCTGGAACAGGTGGCGCAGCGGATCGAACAGGAAGGCATCAACGCCTGGTTCCGTCTCGACGCCGCCGAACTGCTGGGTGACGAGGCCGCTGACTACGTCAAGCTCAACGATACGCTCGATGTCTGGTTCGACTCGGGCTCGACCCATTTTGCCGTGCTGAAGCGCCGGCCCGAGCTGGCCCATCCGGCCGACCTCTATCTCGAAGGCTCGGACCAGCATCGCGGCTGGTTCCAGTCGAGCCTGCTGACCGGCTGCGCCACCCTGGGCTACGCGCCCTACGGCCAACTGCTGACCCATGGCTTCACCGTCGACGAGCAGGGCCGCAAGATGTCGAAGTCGCTGGGCAACGGCATCGAGCCGCAGGAAATCATGGATAAACTGGGCGCCGACATCCTGCGCCTGTGGATCGCCTCGACCGACTATTCGGGCGAGATGTCGCTGTCGGAAACCATCCTGAAGCGGGTGAGCGATGCCTACCGGCGCATCCGCAATACCTTGCGCTTTCTGCTGGCCAATCTGACCGATTTCTCGATCGAGCGCGATGCCGTACCGGTCGGGCAGATGCTGACGCTGGACCGCTATGCGCTGGCCATGACCCGGCGCTTCCAGGAAGCGGTGACGGCCGAATACCAGGTCTACAGCTTCCATACCGCCGTGCAGCAGCTGCACCATTTCTGCGCCGACGATCTGGGCGGCTTCTACCTCGATATCCTGAAGGACCGGCTCTATACCACCGCGCCCGACAGCCTGGCCCGCCGTTCGGCCCAGACCGCACTATGGCACATCACCCGCGCCCTGGCCCTCTTGATGGCGCCGGTGCTGAGCTTCACCGCCGATGAGGTGTGGAGCACCCTGCTTGGCTGCGACGACGACCATCCGCTGCTCCATACCTGGCACGAGCTGCCGCAGGCCGCCGACGCCGAGCAGCTCGAAGCCGACTGGCAGGTGCTGCGTGAACTGGTGGCCCAGGCCAAGAAGGAACTCGAACGGGTACGCGAAAGCGGCGCCATCGGTTCGAGCCTGCAGGCCGAATTGCGCATCGAGGCCGAACCCGCGCTCAAGCCGCTGCTCGAAGCGCTCGGTGACGATCTGAAATTCGTGCTGATCGTGTCGGACGTCCAGGTCAGCGCAGCCGCCGCCACCAAGATCGAGGTCAAGCCGTCGCGCTACAGCAAGTGCGAGCGCTGCTGGCACTACCGCGCCGAAGTCGGCCGCCACAGCGAGCATCCGACGCTGTGCGGCCGCTGCGTGGCCAATCTGTTCGGTCAGGGCGAGGAGCGTCGTCATGCCTGATCTGCGTCCGGCTGAAGGAGTCCGGCCATGTTGAGCGGGGCACGTCAATGGTTCGTGATCGCGGCACTGGTATTGCTGCTTGACCAGGCCAGCAAGATCGCGGTGGTGAATTCACTCCACTACGGCCAGGTGATTCCGCTGCTGCCGTTCTTCAATCTGGTGCTGGTCCACAACACCGGGGCGGCCTTCAGCTTTCTGGCCGATGCCGGCGGCTGGCAGCGTTATTTCTTCAGTGGACTGGGGATCGTGGTATCGATCGTGATTTCCCGCATGCTGCTGCGCCATTGGCAGGAGAAGCGCCTTTGCTGGTCGCTGGCGCTGATTCTCGGCGGGGCACTGGGCAATGTGATCGACCGCAGCCTGTATGGCTATGTGATCGATTTCCTCGATTTCTATCTGGGCGCCCATCATTGGCCAGCCTTCAATCTGGCCGATACGGCCATCGTGCTGGGTGCGGCGCTGATGGTGCTCGACAGCTTTATCAAACCGCCGGTCAAGGCCGGCGCGGAGACCCGACCATGAATAAGCAAATCATCCTGGCCAATCCGCGTGGTTTCTGTGCTGGCGTCGATCGGGCCATTTCGATCGTCGAGCGGGCGCTGGCACAGTTCGGCGCGCCGATCTATGTGCGCCACGAGGTGGTGCACAACAAGTTCGTGGTGGAAAACCTCAAGCAGAAAGGCGCCATCTTCATCGAGCAGCTCGACGAGGTGCCGGCCGGCGCCACGCTGATCTTCTCGGCCCATGGCGTGCCGCAGGCGGTGCGCCAGGAAGCCGAAGCGCGTGGCCTCAAGGTGTTCGATGCCACCTGCCCGCTGGTGACCAAGGTCCATGTCGAGGTGCGCAAGCTCCACGAGCAGGGCTTTGAAATCGTGATGATCGGCCACAAGGGCCATCCCGAGGTCGAAGGCACCATGGGCCAGAGCCAGGGCGGAATGTATCTGGTCGAGACCACTGACGATGTCGCCCAGCTCCAGGTCCACGACCCCGAGCGGCTCGCCTATGTGACCCAGACCACCTTGAGCGTCGATGACGCCGGCGTGATCGTGGCAGCCCTCAAGGCACGCTTTCCCACCATCGTCGGGCCGAAGAAGGACGATATCTGCTACGCTACCCAGAACCGCCAGGACGCCGTCAAAAAGTTGTCGCGCGAAACCGAAGTGATGGTGGTGGTGGGCTCGCGCAACAGCTCCAACTCCAACCGTCTGCGCGAAGTGGCCCAGAATCTGGGCATTCCGGCCTATCTGGTCGATAACGCCGACGAGCTCGAAGCGGCCTGGTTCGACGGCAAATCGCAGATCGGTGTCACCGCCGGCGCCTCGGCGCCCGAAGTGCTGGTGATCGAGGTGATCCAGCGCATCCAGTCCTATGGCGCCAAGTCGGTGCGCGAAATGGAAGGCACGCCCGAAGGCATCGTCTTCTCGCTGCCCAAGGGATTGGCCGCACCAACCACGGCCTGAAGCACCATCAAGACAACGGCCGCCGCACCCTCGACAGGTGCGGCGGCCGTTTTCTTTTAATGAAAATTTTTCTGCAAGTTGGCTGCCAGAGTAGTCGCGGATAAGAAAATGATAATAAAAATATCCGCCTACAGGCTTTCGCGTCCCTGCTCAATCGGTCCAGCTCGGGAACCAGAACATTTCCACTGAGATCGGAGTCGCAGCAAGTCTGGTTGAGCGCTGCACGCCTGCGCTTTGTGGACTCGACACGCTGACTCCGAATTGGCTGGAATTGCTCTAGCGAACGGATACCCGGGATCGGTTTGGGCGGGACCTGACGGATGGCGATGGGAAGGGGCCGTCCAGACCACGCCATCAGGACTTGTGCTGCGGCCCCAGCGCCTGTTCGATCTTCTTGTCGGTGTTGTATTGGCTCAGCGCGTACACCGCCCAGATGGCAGCGGGCAGCCAGCCCAGCAAGGTGAGCTGCAAGATCAGGCAGATAACGCCGATCAGCGGCCGGCCGATGGTGAAGAACAGCAGCCAGGGCAACAGCAGGGCGATCAACAGACGCATGGTTTTCTCCTTAAGCAAAGCGCTATACCAGCACGGCGACAGCCTTGATCTGCGCCCACAGCATCATCCCCTCGTGCAGGCCGAGCCGGGCGGCCGAGCGGGTGGAGACGCGGGCGAACAAGGTCTGTTCACCCAATGCCAACGTGGCCTGGACCTGACCCGGATCAGCCAAACCACGCAGGGTCTGGAGGCGCACCGGCACGATATTGAGAATACTGCTGTCCTGGTGGCAGGACAGGGTCAGACTGACCTCGCGTGCTGGAATGCGTAACCGTACCGTCTCCCCTGCCGTATGGCCAGAGGCGCCATAGGTATGGAATTGGGCCGGGCCGACCTGCACGCTGTAGAGCCCATCGGGGCCTCGGCCCTGGATGGTGCCTTCGAGCACGGCCGCCGCATCGTCTTCGAGCGCCAGCGGCAGATCGTCGCGTTGCAGCAGTTGCAGGGCCGGGCCGTCAGCGACCACCCGGCCTTCGCGCAGCAGCACCAGATAGTCGGCCAGACGCGCCACCTCATCGGCCGCGTGGCTGACCAGCAGAATCGGCATCCCGGCCTCATGACGCAAACGGGCCAGATAGGGCAGGATTTCCGCCCGGCGCTGGCCATCGAGTGCCGATAGTGGCTCATCGAGCAACAGCAGCCGGGGCGCCGTCACCAGGGCGCGGGCCAGCCCGACACGCTGGCGCTCGCCGCCCGACAGGCTCTGCACCCGGCGCAGCAGCAGCGGCCCCAGGTCGAGCCGGTCGATCCAGCGTTGCAGCAGCTCAGGATCGCCCCCGGCACGGCGCCAGCCAAAGCGCAGATTGCCTTCGACATCGAGATGCGGCAGCAAGGCGCTGTGCTGGAACACCATTCCCAGCGCACGCTGGTGGGTGGGCAACCGATAGCGGCCGTTCTGCCAGCATTCGCCATCCACCTCGATCATGCCCTCGGCGCGTTCCAAGCCGGCGATGGCGCGCAACAGGCTGGTCTTGCCGCAGCCCGAAGGCCCGAAGATCGCACTGACGCCGCTGCCGGGCAGGGTCAGATCGACCGACAGACTGAAGTCGCCACGCCGCAGCGCCAGGCGCAGACGCAGTTCATTGGCCAAGCCAGCCTCCCTTGCCACGACGACGGGCGGCATGCAAAGCCCACAGGCTCACGAAGGAAAAACCGAGCAGGCCGGCGGCAATCCGGTGGGCCTCACCATATTCCAGTGCCTCGACATGGTCGTAGAGCAGCACCGACAATACCCGGGTCTCACCAGCGATATTGCCGCCTATCATCAGCACCACGCCGAACTCACCCACCGTATGGGCAAAGCCCATCACACTGGCAGCGGCCAGGGCCGGCCTGGACAGCGGCAATACCACATGGAAGAAACGATCCCAGGGACCGGCACGCAGGGTCGCGGCGGCTTCGAGCGCTGCCTCGTCGAGCGCTTCGAAACCTGCCTGAAGTGGTTGCACCACAAAAGGCGCCGAATAGAGCAGCGAAGCGAACAGCAGACCGGCAAAGCTGAAAGGCAGCAAACCCAATCCCAAGGTCTCGGTCAGCCGCCCGAGCGGACCGTGCGGACCGAGCGCCAGCAACAGATAGAAACCAAGCACCGTCGGCGGCAATACCAGGGGCAGCGCCACGATGGCCGCCAGCGGCGCCCGCCAGCGGGAACGGGTGCGGGCCAGCCACCACGCCAAGGGCGTGCCAAGCAGCAACAGCAGCAGCGTGGTGGTGGCTGCCAACTTGAAAGTCAGCCAGAGCGCCGCGACAGTGGCTGGCGTCACGGCAGATCATAACCGGCAGCGGCGATCAGCCGCCGAGCCGGCTCCTGCACCAGATAATCGAGAAAACGCCGCGCTGCCGCCTTATCGCGTCCCGGCCGCAACAGCACCGCAGCCTGGCGCAGCGGTGTATGCCGCTCGGCCGGCACCAGCCAGAGCGAGCCGCTTCCCGCGCTCACCTGGGAGCGGGCGATAAAGCCTAGTTCGGCATTCCCACTGGCGATGAACTGCTGGGTCTGCGCCACGTTCTCGCCGACCACCAGCCGTGGCCGCAAGCCATCGAGCAGTCCCATGCCGGCCAGCACCGCCTCGGCCGCCGCGCCATACGGCGCCGTCTTGGGATTGGCCATCGCCAGCTTGTTGAAGGCGCCACGCTTGAGGACCTCGCCGGCCGGATCGACCAGACCGGGCTTGGCACTCCACAGCACCAGGCGCCCCACCGCGTAGACACGGGCCGAACCACTGACGGCATTGCCCTCGCGCAGCAGCCGCTCCGGCGTCTCGTCATCGGCCGACAGCAATAACTCGAACGGCGCGCCCTGCTTGATCTGGGCGTAGAGTTTGCCGGTCGAGCCACTGCTGAGTTCGACCTTGATGCCCTGTTCCGCTTCGAAACGCTGGGCCAGTTGCTGGGCAGTGGGATGGAAGTTGGCCGCGACAGCCACCCGGACGGTTTCTGCGGCGGTGGCGATACCCGACCACAGCAGACAGCACAGCAGCAGACTACGACGAGATAGGCGCATTGACGTTCTCTATCGAGTTGAGAGGCGCGATTTTAGGTGATCGATACTGGCCATGCCATGACGGCTGTCAATCGGCCCGTAGCGGCCCCGGCACGATGGCGGGCTGGACCGGCTTCCGGCGGCCACCTTTGGGCAGCAGGCCGTAATCGGTCAAGATCCGTTCGATGGCGCCCGAGCGCTTGAGCCGCTCAAGCGCGGCATCGAGACGGCGGCGCAAGGAGTCGGACTCGGGGTAGCGGCGCGATACGATCAGATGATTGCCGCGCAACTGATCGCCCAGGGGATTGGGCAAGGTGGCGATCAGATCAGCCTGCTCGGCATGGCGCTGATGGATGTAGTACCAGCCGCGCAACTCGTTCATCGGCAGAAAATCGAGCCGGCCGGCCAGCAGTTTGGCCACGGCCTGCTCATAGGTACTCGAATAGTCAACCGCCACCTCGGCCCTTAACAGTGGCTCGACATACCACTCACCCGGAACGGCGCCAACCCGATAGGGCTGTAGATCGATCAGCCGGCGAATTTCCAGACCCTGCGGAAAAGTGGATTTGCGGTAGAACAATACGCTCTGCGTCTCGGCCAGACTCGCGCTGTAATCGAAACGCTGCAAGCGCTCGGGAGTCTTGATATAGGGAAATGCCGCGAAAATCTGGCCTTTTTCGACCAGCGCTTCGCACAGCGGCCAACTGAGGAACTGGAACCGCGGCTCAAGCCCCGCTTCGCGAAAGGTTGCGCGCACGATTTCGACGAACGCACCGCCTGGTGGGGAACCTTGCACCACAAACGGCGCCCATTCACCGGTGGCCACCGGTACCTCGGTCAGCGCCGCCCCGACCGGCAAGGCCAGCGCCAGCAGCAGTCCCCACCATCCCTTACGCATATCTGGTCCCCGGACCGGTTGGTCCCGTCCACGACACCACTATAGTTGCGGCACCACCTTAATCCAGCGCCTGATAACGCACGGCCAGAATCTCGATCTCCTCGTCGCCGCGCGGCCCGCGCAGCACCACGGTATCGCCTTCGCGTGCCTTGAGCAGCGTGCGGGCCAGCGGGGAAATCCACGAGATATAGCCCTTGTCGGGGTCTAGCTCATCGACGCCGACGATACTGACGGTCTGTTCGCTGCCGTCCTCGCGGGCGATGGTGACGGTCGCGCTGAAAAACACCTGATCGGTCGGCTCGCGGGTTTCCGGATCGACCACTTCGGCGATTTCGAGCCGTTTGGTCAGAAAGCGGATGCGCCGGTCGATCTCGCGCAGCCGACGCTTGCCGTAGATATAGTCACCGTTCTCGGACCGGTCGCCGTTGCTGGCGGCCCAGTTGATCACCTGGGTCAGCGCCGGCCGCTCCTTGGTCACCAGTTGGTGCAGCTCGGTACGCATCCGCTCCCAGCCTTTGGGCGTCAGGTAGTTGCGGGTGCTTTTCGGTAATTGCAGATGCTCGGGCAGGACGTCGTCCTCGTCCTGGTCGGATTCGCGGGTAAACGCCTTGTTCATGGTCGCTGAAAGGAAAAGTGCGGAAGCGGCATTATCGCTCAGTGCCACCCGGCTGTGGCGGACGGGCGCCGAACCAGGCGTAACAGGAGTCGGGCGAGCGGGCCAGTGCTTCGCCATCGACCCGGTATTGCGCCATCTGCTCGGCCTCCTCGATCTGCGGCAGATAGCTCACTTCTTCGCTGCCGCCGTTGCGCAGTAGTTGCAGATGGACTTCCCACTCGGGGTCGGACACACCAAAGCTGCCATCGAGCAAGGGTTCGCCTTCGCGCACCCCGGCCCGGCCAGCGGGCCCGTCGGCGACCACGCCGGTCATCCGCTGATTGGCCTTGGTTGCTTCCAGGTCGAAACCCAGGCTATAGCGCACCCGGGGCACCCACTCGACCCGCACGCATGGCCCCAGCTCGTCGCCGCGCGGCAGGACCGGCTCGCCCAGCTCGATATGGCGGTTGATATCGGCACTGGGGTTGGCCACCCCGGCCCGGCGCAGGAAATTGGCCACCAGAATCGGACTAAGCTCGCGTCGGCCATCGCCACGGGTCGCCAGCAGGGCATGCATCACATCGTCGAGCGACTGCTGGCCCTTGCTGGCAGCCCGAATCTCGGCATTCCAGCGCTGCGCCAGCAGCTCGCCACGGCGGTAGGGCAAGCGCTGGACTGAATAGTCGGTGAAGAATTCGCGCTCCACCTGGTCGTTGTCGGCGTAAAGCGCGGCCGAGCCGTAATAGGTGCGCAGATTGCGGTTGACCTCAGCCACATAGGCTTCGAGATCGACCTTGCCCGCCCGCAGCAGCAACAGCCAGGTGTAGTAGTCGGTAAACCCTTCGGTGAACCAGTAGAAACGCAGCTCGCGCGCCGGTTTGACGCCGAGCCGGCCAGGCGTCCAGTTATGTTGGTGTTCATGGGCCAGCAGTTGCTGCACCTGGCGCCAGCCCTCGGCCTGTGCTGGGCTGAATTGGCGCGACAGCGCCACGGTAAAGGCATTGGTCAGGCCAAAGCCGATGGTGGTGCCGGGGCTGTCGAGCGGCAGCGCCGACACCAGATAGTGGGGAAAATCGTGATCGCGCCAGAAATCGCGTTCGACGGCGATGATATCGCTGACTTCGTCGGCAAAGGTCTCGTCGCTGAAGTCCCAGCGGTCACGCAGCGCCACGAAGACCGGCCGCCCGCCGACCTCGCGCCGCAGCAGCCGCACCGCCCCGCCCAGATAGACTGCATGAGCCAGTTCAGCCAGCCGGACCCGCACCCGCTGGCTGGCACTGCCGACGCCAAAGCTGTTGGCCACCGTCTCGCCGCCTATCCCTTGCCAGTCGAGGCTGACATCGATCGGATGGCTGCCGCTCCAGTCGGGCAGCACGAGACCGGCATGGCCGACGAAATGGAAATAGTCGGCCAGCAGCAGTGGCGAATAGAAATGCTGGGCATGCAAGGGCCCGCTATTGATCTGACGCAGGCTATAGCGCAGGGTGATAGGAGCATTAGGAGGGTGGCGCAGTACGCGCTCGTCGCTATGGCTGCTCGGCAGCAGCGCCGCCTCGGTGCCCACCACCTGCAAACGCTCGATGCCCCGGTCGAGGTCGTCTGCGCCGGCCCAGCGCTGCGGCACACTGATCACGGTACGGCCGTCGCTGTCGCCCTGAAAGCGCAATTCGACATCGATCCGCGACTGCTGGGGATGGAAACGGAAACGGTAACTCAGCTCGCGTGCCCCACCTGCTGCATGGGCCAGCCCCAGCGTCGCCACCGCCAGCATCATCAACGCCTGCAACCAAGCCATCCAGCCACCCTCCATGACCCCAGCGCAAGCGATGGGACGGATCGAACCAGCATAAAGCGTAAAAATTACCGTCTCCGCGCCGGGCGACGATTTATCTGGGGCAGATTTTCTTTTTATTTGAATATTGTTGATACGGCAGCACAGTCGTCCCACTGTCCAACCGCCTGGGGCGGCTGGGCATGGGACGTGTGCGAAGCATCTTACAATACAATCACTTATCCCTAATATTTCTATTTATTAGCAGGAAACGCAATCCTCCATTGCGAGGATAAATCGACGTCGCCAGCCTCAAGCGCAGCCGGGCCTGATAGGCCTATCAGCTAGACGTGAAAAAACGATATTTGCCACGATTCGGGCTCGATTCCACCTTCTCTCTCGCGATGGATACCCCTAGAACACTATCCCGCCTCGAAGTCGCCCTGGCCAGCGTCGAACCCGATTCGGATCAGTGGCCCGATATGCTGGTCAAGCTGCTCGACTGTAGCCCGGGAACGGCCCAGGGTCTGCTGAGCGATGGCGCTGACAGCGTCAATACCCTACAGCGGATCGCCGATGGTCTGGGCGTGCCGCTGGGCATGCTGATCGGTGCCGAGCGTATCCCGTTCACCGCGTTCTGCACCAAGGCTGCGATCATCCTGGAGAACGTGGCCTATCCGTGCTGGGTGGTGGCCGATCGCCACGCCATGCCGCCGATGCTGGGCGACAGCTTCGTGCTGCGCAATCTCGACGAAACCTGGATCGCTGCCCGGCTGCTCGACAAGGTGGATGGCCGCCCATTGCGTCTGCTCCATATCGAGCTGGTCGAGCCGACGCCCCTGCCACGCTCGCATATCAAGATCCTGGGCTATAGCCCCGATCCCACCATGGCAGCCGAGCTGCGCCAGGCGCTCCAGCAGCATGGCTATTCGGCCGAGATCCTCGGCGATATCGGTGCCGCCATCGATACCGGCCGGCGCAATCCGCCCGATGTGCTGCTGATCGACGATGGCCCGGCCAGCGCCAGTTCGCTGTCGATCGATGCCCCGATCCGCCATGCGATCGGGCGGCCGGTACGGGTGGTGTCGATGAGTGCGCTGATGCCGGTGCGGCCACAGCATGTGCTGGAAAGGGTGGCTTATTCGATGGGCTATTATGGCTGCCCGCGCACGGTAGCGGCCGCGCTGCTGACGCTGGCCCAGATCGTTTCGATCGCGAACGCTGCGCCCGGGCAGACCACCCCGGGCGATTCACATTTGGAGGTAATCCCATGACGCAAGCCGACTTGACAACAAACAGTCCGCGCGAACTGACTGCTGAACAACTCGATAACGTGGCAGGTGGCCTTTGTTCAGCGAACAAGGTGGTGACGGGTCAGCCGGTCGTTCCTCCGCCAGTCCCGAAAAAGGCCCATTGCGGTATCGAGGATTTGGCACCCGGGCCGGTGCCGGGCACATAAGCATCGCGTGTGGGGGGAACTATGTACACGCTTTTGACTTCGTTATGCGAAGTGAAAGACATTCCGGAGCTGAAACAAGCACTGCTGCGAATCGGCGCCGCCCTCGGTTTCGAACGGGCTGGGGTGTTCTATAGCCGACCAAGCCAGGGCGGCCGCGCCGAGACCCATATTCATAACTATCCATCCGACTGGCTGGCCAATCTGCCCGAGGACGCCGCCAACGATCCGGTGCTGGCCCGCATCCATGCCTGCCCCCTGCCCTTTGCCTGGGACCACCGGATCTATGAACAGGCCAATATGAGCGGCTTTTACGAAGCCGCCCGCTTTCATGGTTTCCATTCGGGCATCGATATGGCGCACTGGTATCCGGACGGCCGCCGTATCGCGCTGTCGTTTTGCAGCGACCGTGCCCTGAACCCGACCGAACTGCCCAATCAGGTCGCCCGGCTTGGCCTTGCCTCCGACCTGATCAGCGCCACCCTGACTGCCCTGCTCGACGAGCGGCTCGATGTCGAACGCCAACTGACCTCCCAGCAGCGTGCCGCCCTGGGCTATACCCTCGACGGCCACCACTCGGGCGAAGTCGCCGATCTGCTGGGGCTGTCCGATGTGGCCGTCGACCGGATCACCAGTGCAGCCGCCCATGCCCTGGGCGTCGGTAACGCGCGCCAGGCGGCGATGCTGGCAGCCAGGCTCGGACTCGTGCATTAAGGACACACCACAGCAAGCCCTCACACCAGGCTATTCGCTCTCAAGCCCAGCCGATCAGGCTGGGCTTTTTATTGCCCGACCGGGGACTGAGGGCGCTCGCTTGCTGTCCGGGTCAGCGCCGGACCGGCTGTGCTGGCAAAGCAGGATTTCGCTTGGTCCATCGGGTGAAGCTGGACGCTGTGACGGCGCATAGGGACATGCCTTCCTTGCTTATACAATGGAAGCGTAAAATATTTATTTCTTTTTATTACCCCTCACTTAACTTGCATTTATTTTGCAATATTTTTTATTTTAACCTCCACCCACAGTCCAAATCGCAAAAGAAAACGGCGGGTGCCGAGGGCACCCGCCGTTCGCCTGCCCTGGGAGTGCCACACTCCCGGGGGGATCCTGCTTACTGGCTGGACCAGCGGAACAGTTGTTCCACCACATTGGTCACCGGCTGCGAGTAACGCGAGCTCGACTGGGCGGCCTGCTTATAACCAGCCGGCAGCGCCTGACCGGCAGTCCAGGTCAGCGACGGGTTGTAGTAGGACAGCGCGCGGGCATTCGGTGCCGGCGTCCAGACGAAGTCCGGATGACGGTTGCCGTACCACTCGCCACCGATGATCTTGCCGCTGGCGTCCAGTTCCAGATCGTAGGTGTAGGTGGTCTGGGTCACGTAGTCGCGGTTCGGGCTGTCTTCGGTCGCGTGGCTGGGCGAGGTCTCCAGCAGGTAGCTCAGTTGCATGCGCACGCCGACGATGTTCTGGGTAGCGGCGTTGCGGTACTTGCTGAACTTGTCCTTGGTGTAGGCAGCCTTGGCGATCAGGGCTTCCTTGGCGGTATTGAAGGTCTGACCGGTTTCCGGGTTGAAGTAGACGTAGCTGTAGCCCAGCACCGGCTGGTTCCACACTTCGTAGTCGTAGGTGGCATCGAACACGAAGCTACGCTTGCTCACGCCGATCTGGTTGATCACGGTCTGGTGCCAGCTGCCCGGGTTGTTGTCGAAGCAGTTCTGGTCGGTGATGCGGCCGTTGGTGTCCTTGGCCGGATCCTTCACATTGCAGCGGCCGCCGACGAAGCGGACGGACGGCGAAGCGTTGGCCCACAGCAGGGTGCCCAGTGCCTTGATGTCGGACGGGTAGAAGGTGATCTTGTGGCCGTTGACGCCGGTCACTTCGATCGACTTCTTCGGACGCGGCAGCACATAGGCAGCCGGCGCCCAGCCGTGGCACAGACCCATCCAGGCTTCGACGCTGCCGTTGCGGTCGAAGTAGCCCTTGCCCGAATTCCACATTTGCAGGGTCAGGCCGTAGCTGTCGTCACCGACCAGCAGGTCGTACTTTTCCGACGGCGACAGCAGGTTGATCTGGTTGGCGTCGATGTAGTTCTTCACCGGCAGGGTCTGGTTGGCAAAGGTCCAGTAGTCCTTCCAGTTGGCAGTCGGGTAATTCCACTGGCGCGAATCGGCGTAACGGTTGCCAAGCGAACCGTTGTACAGCGGCCAGTAGGTGTCGGACCAGGGTTGCTCGCTCAGCTTGGCGCTGGTGAGCTTCTGCTCGTCCATGGTGTGGATGTTGGAGATCAACTGGTTGCCGTTGTCGACCAGACGGGCCGGGTTGTCGTTACCGGTCTGGATTGCCGAACGGGCGCCGACACGGCCCTGGCCGTTGCCGAGCATCCAGTTGCGCAGGGCGTTCTTTTGTTCGATGTATTGCTTGCTCTTGATCGCTTCAGCCGAGAACAGGGCAACTGCTGCCTGGTTGGTCTTGGCGGGCTGCTGATCCATCACAGCAGCGGGGGAGCGGTGGAACTGCTCCAGGAATTCGCGCACCTTGGCCTGGTCCAGATCGGAAGCCGGGGCAGCGTAGGCAGCGCCGAGCGAGGCGACGCAAAGGGCGATCAGCGTGGGACGATAAGTTTTCATCGGTTCTAGAACCTCCTGAGTGCTGCCTTGCTTGCGGACTCCGGCGTCTTCTCCCGCGCATCGCGGACCGGAGAACGAGCAATTGATCGGCAGCTTGATTGGTATAAATTCGATGCCCAACTCGCCGGAGCGAATCGTCGGGAGAAGATAAAATCAAAAATAAAGCCTAATCCACTCAAGGCATATAGCCAATAAAGCGAATTAAGAAAATAATGTGCCTATATACCCCAGCAACAATGCGCCCCGGCTGCTTCAGCGGGGTCAAACAGGGCCAATCAGGCCGGCATGGCGGGGTAGTGAAGGTGGAACTGGCCGGATTACAAAATGCGGCGCTGCGTCAGCAAGGACGGGATGGGAGCCGGCGGATCATCGCCAGCAGGCATGCAACGAAGGCCGCGCGGAGCGACCGGGGGGAGAGACAGCATGATTCCTCGTCCTGAACGTGTCCTGTTTTCCTGCTGCGAACAGCGGCGGACATCGACAAACTATTTTTGGGATTGCAATGTGCTTACGGGGCGGCACGATACGGGATTCCCCTTAAGATGGCAATAATACCGAAAGCTGTCCACTAGCCGACCAGCCAGAAAAACATTTGTCCGATTTTGTCATAAAACATCGTTTTCATAATTAACATCCCATTTTACCTTGCATCTTATTTTCATTATTTTTTATAAAATCTTTGAATTTTTTACAAACCCTCTCGGCACGATGATTGTTGCTCCGCAGCATTCGCTCGCCTTCACTGCGTTCTCCATCACTTGTTCGCCAGAAAAAAGCCCAGCCTAAAGCACCGCCAGGCGGCAGCGCCGGGGTAAAATCGCTCCTTTGCCTGACAAGAGACGCCTATGTCCGTGAGTTTTTGCCTGCATCCGCGCTGGCTGGTCCCAGTCGCCCCGGCCGGCGTGCTCGAACAGCATGCCCTGGTGGTGGAAAACGGCCGTATCGCCGCCGTTTTACCCAGCGCTGACGCGCGTCTCCGCTATGCCCACCTGTCTCACCGTGACCTGCCCGAGCATGTGCTGCTGCCGGGCCTGGTCAATCTGCACGGCCACTCGGCCATGACCCTCTTGCGTGGTCTGGCTGACGATCTGGCCTTGATGGACTGGCTGAACCACCATATCTGGCCGGCCGAGAAACGCCATGTCAGCGATGAGTTCGTCTACGACGGCAGCCTGCTGGCCATGGCAGAAATGCTGCGCTGCGGCACCACCACCATCAACGATATGTACTTCCACCACGAAGCCGTGGCCCGTGCCGGCCTGACGGCGCAGATGCGCACCGTGGTGGGCTGCTCGATTCTCGAATTCCCCACGCCTTACGCGGCCGACGCCGACGCCTATATCGAACGGGCCCTGGCGGCTCATGCGCGTTTCCAAGGCGAGCAACTGGTGCGCTTCACCCTGGCGCCGCATGCGCCCTATACCGTGTCCGATGCCACCTTCAGGCGGGTGGTGCAGTTGGCAGGACAGCTTGATTGCGCCATCCACTGCCATATCCATGAAACCCGCGAGGAAGTCGAAGGCAGCCTCAGGGAACACGGTGTGCGGCCGCTGGCTCGCCTGGCCAGTCTGGGCCTGCTCGACATGCCCTTGATCGCCGCGCATTGCGTCCATCTCGACGACGCCGAAATCGCGCTGCTGGCGCGCCATCGTGTCGGCGTTGCCCATAATCCGTCCTCCAACCTCAAGCTCGCTTCCGGTCTCGCCCGTATCCACGATCTGCGCCAGGCAGGCGTGGCCGTGGGTATCGGTACCGACGGTGCCGCCAGTAACAACAAACTCGATATGCTGGCCGAAACCCGGCTGGCGGCCTTGCTGCCCAAGGTGCAGGCGGCCGACCCGCGTGCGATTCCCGCCACGGAAGCATTGCGCATGGCAACGCTGGGCGGCGCCGAGGCGCTGGGGATGGCGGCCGAGATCGGCAGTCTGGAAGTCGGCAAACGCGCCGATTTGTTGGCGGTTGATCTATCCGACCTGGCCACCCAGCCTTGCTACGACCCGATCTCCCATCTGGTCTACGCAGCCGGGCGCGAACAGGTCAGCGATGTATGGGTGGATGGCCGCCAGGTGCTCGAACAGGGCCGCCATACCACGCTCGATCCGCAACAACTCAAGGCCAAGGCCGGCTGGTGGCGCGACCGCGTGCTGGCCGACCGCCACACCGGAGCCTGATCAGCATGACCCAGCAACCCGAACTCAATGTCGATCCCGCCGAACTGGCCAAGTTTGGCGAACTGGCCCACAAATGGTGGGACCGCGAAAGCGAATTCAAGCCGCTGCACGATATCAATCCGCTGCGACTCGGCTTTATCGACGGCCATGCCGACCTGACCGGCCGGCGGGTGGTCGATGTCGGCTGCGGTGGTGGCATTCTCAGCGAGTCGATGGCCGCGATCGGTGCCCAGGTGACCGGGATCGACCTGGCCGAGAAATCGCTCAAGGTGGCCAAGCTCCATCTGTACGAATCGGGCCATAAGGTCGATTACCGCTGCATCGCGGTCGAAGCGCTGGCCGCCGAGCATCCGGGCGGTTTCGAAGTCGTGACCTGCATGGAAATGCTGGAGCATGTGCCCGAACCCGCGAGTGTGGTGGCTGCCTGCGCAACATTGGTCAAGCCTGGGGGCTGGGTGTTCTTTTCCACGATCAACCGTAATCCCAAAGCCTATGTACAGGCGGTATTGGGAGCCGAGTACCTGCTTGGCCTGCTGCCGCGCGGCACCCATGACTATGCTCGCTTTATCAAACCGTCTGAGCTGGCGCGGATGGCGCGCACTGCCGGGCTGGAACTGGTGGAGCTCAAAGGCATGGGCTATTCGGTATTGGGCCAGCGCTATTTCCTTAACGACGACGCCAGCGTCAATTATCTGGCGGCCTATCGCAAACCGGACTGACCATGTCGCCGCACGCTATTTTGTTCGATCTCGACGGCACCCTGGCCGATACGGCCCTCGATCTGGGCGCCGCGCTTAACCATCTGCTGGCAGAAGAAGGACGACAGCCGGTCGAGCACTCGCTGATCCGCCCGATCGCCAGCCATGGCGCCCGGGGCTTGATTCGGCTGGGTTTTGGCATCGAGCGCGAAGCGCCTGATTTCGAAACACTGCGCCAGCGTTTTCTCGATCACTACGAAGACCATTTCTGTGCCAGTACCTGCCTGTTCGATGGGGTCAACGATCTGTTGGCCCAGTTGACGGCACGCGGTATCGCCTGGGGCATCATCACCAACAAGCCGATGCGCTTTACCGATCGGCTGGTTCCGACCTTGGGGCTGGCGGTCGATCCGGGCGTGGTGGTATCAGGCGATACCGTTGGCTTCGCCAAGCCTGACCCTCGACCGATGCGCTATGCCTGCGAAGCCCTGGGGGTTGACCCGGCCACTTGCTGGTATGTCGGCGACGCCGAACGCGACATCGCCGCCGGCCGAGCCGTCGGGATGACCACGGTGCTGGCGGCCTACGGCTATATCGACGCCAGCGAACAACCCGACACCTGGGGCGCCGATCTGCGCATCGAGAAGCCGCTCGAACTGCTCGACCTGCTGCCCAAAGCCAGGGTATAATCGTCGTTAACTTATCGCTTTACCCAGCGGGGACGACATGGCTTCGACGGGGGTTGCAAAGCGGCTAAGGGCATGCCGGGATCTCAGACTCCCGTAAAACGCTGAATTTAAATAGTCGCCAACGACGAAACTTACGCTCTGGCTGCTTAATCCAGCCGGACGCTGCGCTAATCTGCTCATGGGTTAGGCGGGTCAAACCGCAGCAGCGTCTCTTTACATGAGATCGCGCTCAATCGGGTTACTTGGTTGAGTGTTAAACTTAGGTGACTCGCCGTTGTTCAGCCTGCCAGTCGGCGGTGCAACGGTTAAAACTAAATAGACCTGGCTACGCATGTAGAACTTACCGTAGAGGGCTTCCGGACGCGGGTTCAATTCCCGCCGTCTCCACCATTTACCCAAGGCCAACCCTTATCGGTTGGCCTTTTTTCTTGCGCGTTCCCCGCGTGTTGGCGCGTGTTCACGGCGTGATCTTGCGGACGCAGCCTTTGAGCTCGGACCGCCTTCGCCCCTCACGGCCTCTCTGTTCTCTGTTTTTCGCTCAGTGTCCGTGGAGGACTCCGGGGACCTGTACGTGCTCCATCAAGGACTTAGCGGCGCCGGTTGCAGTCGGCAACTGCCCGGCGGCGGTGACCGAGAGAGATCGTCAGGCCGCAAAAAGGCCGCCCGAAGGCGGCGGCGATGTGATGACAGGGCCCGTCAGGGCATCGAGGCCAGCACCCGGATCTGCTCGGCCCAGCCATAGGGCCACGGGCGACCCAGCAGTCGCTCGACGGGGAGCTCGGGGGTGGCGGCGAGGCGCTCCACTAACTCGGGGGCCAGCAGGGTCAGCCGCATAAGGCGATGGACCTGCGAGACGTCCATCCCCTCGGCTATGGCGATCTCGGCCGCCGAGGCAACCCGTCCCTCGGTGAGCAGCCGCTGCCAGTGGTGCGCCAGCCCAAGCGCTCGCAGGAGTGCGGTGTCCGGGATCTCGGTGCGCACGGGAGCGGCCCAGGTCGAGTGCGCCTCGACGGCCGTCCGGACCCCAGGGGGTGGGATCACCGCGCGCCGGGTGCCACTCTGGACGAGCCGCCAGGGCAGAAAGGTTTCCAGCTTCACGCCGCCGGCCGGCGCCGGGAGTTTCTGGGTGATTAGCGCCCCCTCGAAGCGTCCGCGGTGCTTGGTGCTCACGCGGCCTCCTCGAAGCGTCGCACGATCTCGCGCTGCGCCGCCCAGTCCACCGGCAGCGGATTGCGCTGGAACCAGATCAGGCTCATCCGGCGCGGCTGTCGCCCGGCCATCAGCAGCTCAACGATGTCGGGCGCGAGCAGCGTCAGGCGCAGCAGTTCGTTGACCACCGAGTGGTGCAGCCCTTCGGCACGCGCAATGGCCGAGCCGCTCGGCATGGCGCCGCTGTCCAACAACCGCTGCCAGTGGAAGGCCCTTGCCATCCCTTCGATGAGCGTGCTGTCGTGCGTGTCCCGGTCCTCGGCCTTGTGCTGAACCAGCCGGCGCACGCCGCGCCGCCGCAGGGTCAGCGGCACAAAGGTTTCGCGAACTCCGTCTATCATGCTTCGACCTCCAGCAACTCGGCGCCGATGCTCCTGGGCGCGAACTCGCCAATCAAAGCGTCCCAGCCCAGTTCGCGCCACTTCACCTTGATCCCCTGCATCTCGTCGGTGTGGACGAGGTCGATGCGCTCGATCATGAGGTTGGCAATGCGGTGCCGCTCGACCGGGAAGAGCTGATCCCACACGTCGTTCAGCCGCCCCATCGCCATCACGACGGCGGCTTCGTCCATGGGCGCGCCCTGGCGCTGGACCTGGCGCACGACGGCGGCGACGGATTCGGGGCTGGTGAGCACGGTCCGGATCTGGGCCACGACCGCCGCTTCGATCTCGCCGGCGGGCAGGCGCTCGTAGCTCTTGCCGGGTGCGCCGAACCGGCTCTCAGACTTGGAGACGTAGTACTGGTACTTGCGGCCGTTCTTGCGCGAGTACGTGGGGTACATGCGTTCGCCCGTCGGCGCGTACAGCAGCCCCCGCAGCAGCGCGTCGTTGCGCGAGCGGATCTTGGTGTCCACCGACCGCGCGTGGCTGTCGCGGGCCAGCACCGCATGCACCTGATCCCACAGCTGGCGTTCGATGATCGGTTCGTGCTGCGCCGGGTACCACTGGCCGCGATTTGACAGTTCTCCGAGATAGATGCGGTTGCGCAGCACCTTGTGGATGTACTTCTTGTCGATGCGCGTGCCGGTACGCACGCGGCCGTCCTGGGTCGTCCATGCCTTGGTCGTGACGCCCTCGGCAGTCAACCGGGCGGCGATCTGCGTGGGTGATCCGATGGTCAGCATCTCTTCGAACATCCGCCGCACCACCGCCGCCTCGGCTGGGTTGACCACCAGTTGGCGGTTGACCACGTCGTAGCCGATGGTGGGCACGCCGCCCATCCACATTCCCTTCTTCTTGGCGGCGGCGATCTTGTCGCGGATACGCTCGCCGGTGACCTCGCGCTCGAACTGGGCGAAGGACAGCAGGATATTCAGCGTCAGCCGCCCCATCGAGGTGGTGGTGTTGAACTGCTGCGTGACCGACACGAAGGACACGCCCTGGCGCTCGAACACCTCGACCATCTTGGAGAAGTCGGCCAGGCTGCGCGTGAGGCGGTCGATCTTGTAGACCACCACAATGTCGACCAACCCGCGCTCGATGTCGGCCAGCAGACGCTTGAGGGCCGGCCGCTCGGTGTTGCCGCCGGAGTAGCCGGGGTCGTCGTAGTCGTCGACGACCGGAATCCACCCCTCGGCGCGTTGGCTGGCGATGAAGGCATGGCCCGCCTCCTTCTGCGCGTCGATGGAGTTGAACTCCTGGTCGAGTCGTTCATCCGACGACACCCGGCAGTAGACCGCGCAGCGTTTGCGCGGCTTCGAGGATGCGATCTCCGCCATCAGACACCTCCCTTCAGGCCGAAGAACAGCGGGCCGCTCCAATGCTGGCCGGTGATGTGCCGCGCCACGGCGGTCAGGCTCTTGAAGCGGCGGCCTTCGTATTCGAAGTGACCGTCGGCGTCGACCGTCACCCGATGCTCGCGCTCGCCCCATTCGCGCAGCAGCACAGTGCCTGGCGCGAAGTCGAACTTGCGCGGGCGCGCGCGCAGTTTGATCTTGGAGTGCTTGACGCCGATGGCCTCAAGGCGCTGGCGCGTTTCGGGTGCGAGTCCGCCGAAGGCTTCTTCCTGCAGCTTGTAGGCGATGCGGGACTCGACGTGCGTGCGATTCGGATGTTCGGGCCGGCGCTCGAAGTACCGGTCCCACAGGACCCACAGCTCGGCCATCGGGAGATGACCCAGGTCGGCGATCCGCGCCGCAATGGACGCTGACTTCTCGTTCATGACAACTTCTCCGTTGGATAGGGGGTTGCATGAACGCGCTGGTCGGGCAAGAAGCCAAGGTCAACCGGACTCTCTGTTGGAGGCTCGGCGGGGGTGCCGCGGACGATGGCTGCCGCAAGGATGCAAGTGATCTCAGCAGCACGGGCGGCGGGCTGCATCTCCGCGGGAGATGTAAGTTCGAGGTTCTTCATGACGGATCTAGGGAGTCGAAACCGTCAGTGATGGTCCGCGAGGCCGTCCGAAACGGATGGCAACGCATAGCAACGCGTCTTTATCTTGCGAATCTTGTTTCGCAAGAATAAAATGCGGTTCTTTCCTCAGAGGACTGCCATGCTCGACCGTCTTTCCCCTCGCTTGGTGGGCTATCGCGTGAAAGCTGCACGCGAGGGCAAGGGCTGGACGCAAGAACAGTTGACTGCCGCGATGGGCATCAACGATCGGCAGACGCTGTCGGACATCGAGAAGGGCAAGCGGCTGGTGAAGCCAGATGAGTTGGTCCTGCTGTCCGACGTGCTCGACCGCGACGTCGAGTTCTTTCTGGACCCGTTCGCTGTCACCGGCGAGGCTCAGTTCAACTGGCGCGCAGCTCCCGAGATCGACGAGGCGAGCCTGGACGCGTTCGAGCTAAAGGCGGGCCAGTGGATCGGGCTCCTGCGATGGCTGAGGGCGTCAGAGAACCAGCAAGGCCCGCTCAAGCACAGCCTGCGGCTCACCGCGCAGTCCTCGTTCGAGGATGCCCAGGCGCGGGCCGAAAGCCTCGTACAGGCGCTGGAGTTGGGTGATGTGCCCGCCGAGCGCCTGATCGAGCGCGTGGAGCGCGGTCTCGACATTCCGGTGCTGTTCGTGGATACCGTCCAAACCGAGGAAGGCGAGTCGATTTCAGGCGCGACCTGCCACTTGCAGGATCTGGGCGTCATCCTTATCAACCGTAACGAGCCTGAATCGCGGCGCTTCTACGACCTCGCGCATGAGCTGTTCCATGCGCTGACTTGGGACGCGATGCAGCCCGACCACCGGGAATCGAACTCGGTTGAGGACCGCTCCCGGGGCAAGCGCATCGAGCAACTGGCCAACAACTTCGCGGCTGCGCTGCTCATGCCGACGGCATCGCTGGACCGTCTGATTGACCGGCGCCGCATCGACGACGCAGCCCACCTAGCGGAGATTGCAGCCCAACTTCGCGTGGCGCCAGCAGCGCTGGCGTGGCGGCTGTTCAACCTGCGATGGATCACGGAGCCGACGCGCCAGGCGCTCCTGTCTGAGCGGCAGCGGCTCTCGCGATCTGCAACTCCGAAGCGTTTCTCGCCTGTGTTCGTTGCGATGCTGCATCGGGCGATCGACCATGGGAGGCTGTCGGCGCGTAAGGCAGCTAAGGCGATGGGCATGAGCCTCACGCAGCTGGTCGACCTGTTTGCTGAGCACTCCTTGGCTGCGCCCTATGAGCTTTGAGGTGCGCCCGGAATGCAGCAGGTCGTCGCTCCTCACGCCCGGGTCCGCGTTTTCGTCGACACCAATGTCATCCTCGAAGCCTTCCGCGTTGGGTGCTGGTCATCACTGGCAACGACCTTTTCGATTGAAACCGTCGAGAAGTGCGTCGAGGAGGCCCTGACAGGGGACCCGACTGATCCGCGCCACGTAGCTGTCGATCGCGACGTTCTGGTCGCAGGTTTGTCGGCGCGCCACCCGGTCGACAAACGCACCATCGCCCGGTTCGGGCTTGCCCATCCGGCCAGCGCTGGACTCGACGCCGGGGAGCTTCACTTGCTGGCCTGGCTCCATGACCAAGGATTGATGGGGACAGTCAAGCTGCTGCTATCGACGGCGGACAAGGCGGCGATCGTCGCCGCCGGTCGTCTCGACTGGCTCGATCTGGTGACGTCTCTGGAGCAATTGGCCCAGCAAGCCGGCGTCGGCCGAGTTCAGATCGACCAAATGGCTCGCCACTACCGCCAGCGGTGGCTCGATGAGATCAAGGTGAAGGTCCGTCTCGGGATCATCCCCTGACAGGAAGGTTGAACAACAAGAACGAACAATGACCCAGGCGAAAAAGAACACTGCCTCGTTCCATCGGTTTGTTGAAACCGCATCCCTTGGTGCCATTCGGACGCTTTGCGACAGCGTCAGCGACCTGGCAGGTCAGCCGTGGGTTACGTCCGCGCTCGCGCAACTGACGCCTGAGGCCGATGCCCAGACGTGTGCCCAGGCTCGACGGGCGCTGGCCGACGGCTGCCGACATCTGACCACGGAATCCCTGTCGAGGCTTGAAGGCGATGCGCGACGGGTTATCGCATTGGCCGAAGGCAAAGGCCCCGCGGCAATCAAAGTCGTCGAGCGCGACATCTACAAATTCGATGATCCGGAAGGCGGACTACGTGCCGGCTTTGATGCACAGACCGACGACCTTGGGAGATCGGTGTTCCTGCTGATTCGGGTGCCCCAGCTGTTCGAGGAGGCCGAGCGATTCCACTTCGCCGAGCACTATCGGAACTTCGGTCGCCTCTATGAAGCCTTCGAGGTCGACTGCGACCAACTGGCGCAATTCGAGTGGAACGAAGCCGCCAAGGCCGCGTTCGAGACCAAGATCAAGGAGCAGCTGCAGATCTCCGGTCCTTGCCTCATTCAGCACTTCGAGGTCTCCCAGTCTGATGACGGTGCGGGTTCGCCTTCACTACACATGTTCTTGATCCGGCATGCCGGAATGACCAGCAGCGTCCAGGACACCTTGCCCGATCTCTCTCTACAGCCCATCCACTACAAGCCTCCGGTCGAAGCAACACTGCTATTCGAACCTGCCCAGAAACGGATCGAGGTATTCGCCGAGCAGGCAGCCGAGCGTCCGCTGATCGCCGCTGCGTTCGCGGAAGTCGCGACGGGATCAGATCTGTCAGGTAGGCCGATGTCGCTTCGCCAGTACAACCTGGAGCGCTTCTATCGGTCGCTTCATCTGTCGCAAGCAGAGGTGGAACATCTTGGTGTGTTGGACGTTCGAGTGGTCGAGGCCGAAGCGCGGCCGCAGAACCTCAAGCGCCGTGTGGTGGTAAAGGTCGACAAGGACGACGACATCGATACCGCAGCGCGCGCCATGCTCGGCGACAACAACATCTTCAGCCGGGCAACGCTGATCAGCCGGGTCGTGATCAACCTGCGGTTCGAACGTAACGGTAAGGAGGTGAACCTGCCGATCACGCTGAGCGCGCCTAATCGTTGCAACCTAGCAAGCCGTCAGGACCCGCGCGACCGCGAGTTGGGCTATGCGGTTCTTGAGGCCTACGGCATCGTCAGATCGGTCGCGCCACTCGATGCCGCGAGCGAGGCCGGGCAGTTCAGCGCGATGCTGCGGTTGTATGAGTCGGATTGTGCGGAAGTGTCCCGCGCTGAACTGCACAACTGGGGCGCGGACGTTTCCGTGCTGCGGTCGGCGGGCTTCCTGGTTCCGAAGGCGCGGGCATCATTTGTGACCCGAGTTCGCGACGATGGGACGGTACTCCAGGCGCCAGTGCGTTCGATTGAAGGGCGGCTGGTCTTTGACGACCCGCAGACCGGACTCCTGGTTGCGGTTGATCCCAGCGAGCTGGAGCGATTCGAGGTCAAGCGGGACTGGCTCACCGAGCGTGTCATCAAGGGGTTGCGCAGTGCGATGCGCATGGGGCGCACGCCGCGGTCAACCGGTCCCGTCGTGAAGCTCGGTACGCTGGTCGACGGAAACGACGATGTTCCGGTGCACCTGGCTCGCTGCCTTGACCGAATGGATGTCATTGCCTCTGTAGACAGCAGTCTGCGCGGCGACGGTCAGTCGGGCTGGGGTGTGGTTCTGACAGCCACGGGGGTTTGTCCTGAGTTCCTCGGGGCGAACGTCATCGCGCAGCTGGCTGATGTCCTGACAGCGGACGAAGCTGGAATCACCGTCGACCAGACACGGCTGATGCAGATCCTGCGCGATGGTCGCCAGCGAGCCTTCGCAGCGGCCGTTCCTGATCTGCGCATCACCTGCGATATCGCGGGCAAGGAAACGGCCACGCTCATCATCCCTGGCAAGCTGCCGTTCTCTCTCGTCGGGGGCAAACAAGTTCTGGTGGTCGAGCGCTTGATGCAAGCGCATCGCGCAGGTAATCCGGTTGTGACCGGTGGCGCGCTGTTCGAAGGCATGAGCAGCAAGTCTCCTGCCCAGCTCTTTACTGGCGATACCTGGAAGCAGTACATCGGGCATCCACCCGACAAGTCCCGGGGTTGGATGCTGCTGCTCTGATCTCTACATCTGGAGGAGTCAACGCCGTGCGGGCTGCCCTTGGGCAGCCCGTTCTGCTTCTGGCGTCCACCTACATTCGACCTACAAAACATCAGCGGACGACCTACAGACCGATTCGAAGAATGAGACGTGCCCTTTCACTACACAGGAGCACATCTCGTGAATACCCGAGTCCCTTCTGTTCAGACGCGCAGCCAATCTGCACGCTGGACGCAATCTGCAGGCGAAGTCCGCCTCGCCCTCAACGAGCATGAGCTGGCGGCCCGCTGGGGCCTGTCGGTTAAGACCCTACGCCGCTGGCGTCAAGAGCAGCTCGGCCCAGTCTTCTGCAAGCTGGGCGCCCGCGTCACCTACCTGATCTCCGAAGTCGAAGCTTTCGAACGGCGCGTCTCGCGCTACTCGACCTTTGCTCGGGCGTACCAGTGAGGGAGACGGCCATGAGTGACCTGACCGTATTCCCCGCCGACATTGCCGCGATGTCGGTCGGCCAATTGGCAGCGCTTCCGCCTGACCAGAAGGCCGAGATCTCCCGCAACCTCGACGAAGCCCTTGATTGGCTCAAGAAGGCGCGCGCCAAGTTCGACGTGGCGCTGGATGCGGCCTATGGCGAACAGGTCCGCGCCGCGCGCTTCGAGGCCGGCAAGGACTTCGGCGTCATCCATCTCCAGGACGGCCCGCTGCGCGTCACGGTCGACACCCCGAAGCGCGTGTCCTGGGACCAGGCGCAGCTCGCTGCCACCGCTCGGCGCATCGCCGAGGCCGGCGAGAAGGTCGAGGACTACCTGGACGTCGAGTTCAGCGTCTCCGAGTCGCGCTTCAACAACTGGCCCGCGGCTCTGCGCTCGCAATTCGAGGCCGCGCGCACGGTCAAGCCTGGCAAACCCACGTTTCGGCTGACCTTGACCTCGGAGGACTGATCCATGAACAACGAACTGATTCCGTTCGATTTCGAGGGCCGGCCGGTCCGTGTTGTCACCGACGCACAAGGCGAGCCTTGGTTCGTCGCGGCGGATGTCGCCCAGTCGCTCGACTACCGCATGGCCAGCGACATGACCCGCTCGCTCGATGACGACGAGAAGGGTACGCAGATTGTGCGTACCCCCTCGGGCGATCAGGAGATGCTGGTCATCAACGAATCCGGCCTGTACTCGGCCATCCTCAAGAGCCGCAAGCCCGAGGCCAAGCGTTTCAAGCGCTGGGTGACCCACGAAGTGCTGCCGGCCATCCGCAAGACGGGTCGCTACGCGCTGTCTGGAACACCGGCACTGCCTGCCCCGACCCAAGACCGTGTGTGCTCGATTCTGCTGATCGGCGAGGCCGTCGCCAAGGTTCCCGGGGTGAAGCCCGGCATCGCGATGGCGGCCACGCTCACCTGCATCCACGAGAACACGGGCTTGGCGGTCGAGACCCTGCGGCGCGCTCTGCCGGCCGCGAACGAGGCGATCTGCTCGCTCAACGCCACTCAGCTCGGCAAGCTGCTCGGCCTGTCTGCCAAGGCCACCAACCAGCGTCTGGCCCAGCACGGCCTGCAGTTCCGCAACGAACGCGACGAGTGGGAGCTGACCGAGTCCGGCGAGGCTTGGGCCGAAGCGATGCCGTACTCGCGCAACGGGCACAGCGGCTACCAGATTCTCTGGAACCCCGCCGTCGCCGAGCAGCTGAAGGAGGTGGCGTGATGGCACTTCCCATCATCACCGCCGACCAACGGCTGCGCGAGAAGCAGGGCGTGAAACTCGTGCTGCTGGGCAAGAGCGGCATCGGCAAGACCACCCAGCTCAAGACACTGCCCGAGGCCTCGACTCTGTTCGTCGATCTGGAGGCCGGCGACTTGGCCGTCAAGGACTGGCGCGGCGACTGTGTGCGTCCGACCACCTGGCCGGAGTTCCGTGATCTCGTGGTGTTCCTCGCCGGTCCGAATCCGGCGCTGCCGCCCGAGGCACCGTTCTCGGAGGCGCATTACCGCCACGTCTGCGAACGCTACGGCGACCCGGCGCAACTGGCCAAGTACGACACCTACTTCGTCGACAGCATCACCGTGCTGGCGCGGCTGGCGCTGATCTGGGCCAAGGCCCAGCCGCAGGCTGTGTCCGAGCGCACTGGCAAGCCCGACACGCGCGGCGCCTACGGCTTGCTCGGCACCGAGATGCTGACCGCGCTTACGCATCTTCAGCACGCGCGTGGCAAGCACGTCGTCTTCGTCGCCATCCTCGACGAGCGTGTCGACGACTTCAACCGCAAGGTGTTCGTCCCGCAGATCGAGGGCGCCAAGACGGCGGCCGAGCTGCCGGGGATCGTCGACGAGGTCGTGACGCTGGCCGAGATCAAGGCCGAGGACGGCAGCCCCTACCGCTCCTTCGTCACCCACACCCTGAATCCCTACGGCTACCCGGCCAAGGACCGCTCAGGCCAGCTCGACCAGCTGGAGCCGCCCGACCTGCGCGCGCTGATCGAGAAGTGCGCCGCCGCCACCCACATCCCGAACACCACCAAGGAATAAGCCATGACCGCTTGGAGCGACTTCAACGACGCCGAACAGCAGCAGACCTTCGACCTGATCCCCAAGGGCACGGTCGCCCGAGTCCGGATGACTATCAAGCCCGGCGGATACGACGACCCGGTGCAGGGCTGGACCGGTGGATACGCCACGCAGAGTTTCGAGACCGGCTCGGTCTACCTGGCCTGCGAGTTCGTCGTGCTGGAGGGCGAGTACGCCCGCCGCAAGATGTGGAGCAATGTCGGCCTGCACAGCCCAAAGGGACCGGCGTGGGGGAACATGGGGCGGAGCTTCGTCCGTGCCGCGCTGAACTCTGCGCGCAACATCCGACCTCAGGACAGTTCGCCGCAGGCCGCCGCTGCCCGCCGCATCCAGGGCTTCCACGAGCTCGATGGCCTGGAGTTCGTTGCGCGCATTGACATCGAGAAGGACGGGCGCGGCGAACTGCGCAACGTCGTGAAGATGGCGGTCGAGCCCGACCAGGCGGACTACGCCCAAGCGTTGGGCGCGGCGCCTGTACCCGCTGCGGTGACGCGTTCTGCATCTGCACCGGCGGCTCCCATGCAGGCAGTCCGCCCTGCCGTCCCTGGCAAGCCCGCCTGGGCGCAGTGAGGGGGGCGGATGAAATGCTGGGTCTGCAAACGACAGGCCCGGGGCTTCGGCCACACCGACAACCGGCACGGTGTCGGCGATCCCCGGCGCTACCCCATCGACTGGGTGTTCTGCTCGCGTCGCTGCCAGGAGGCGTTTCACGCGCTTTACGGCAACTGGCTGCGCGTGAAGGAAGGGGCGCGAAACGAGACGGAGGTCACCATGATCGATCCGTCTGACGTCGAGCTTGCCGCCATGCGCAAGTGCCTCAAGGCTTTCGGCGAAGCGGCAGGCGAGATCGGCTTTGCCAAGCCACTCGGTGAGTACGCGGAGGCAGAGGCGTTGCAGGTTATCGACGCCATCGTCACCTGCTACACGGAGGCGATGGTCGAGCACCATGAGGCGACCAAGTACCCCCCAGTGCGCGGAATGACGCCAACGCCCGACCCCATGAGGGCGGATGCGAGCCCATTCGCCGACATGGCCGACGACCTGCCTTGGGAACATCCCGGGCAGCAGACCAAGGGGAAGAAGCCATGATGGACTTCAACTCCTCGGCCAGTCTCTCTGGCCTTCTGACCGCGTTGATCGATACCGGGATGCAGCGCGCCCGGGCAGCGCAGCCGCGACGCACCTATCTGGGCGCATCGCGCCTCGGGGCCGAGTGCGAGCGTGCATTGCAGTACGAGTACGCCGCGGCTCCGGTCGATGCCGGCCGCGACACTGACGGGCGCATCCTGCGCATCTTCGAGCGCGGTCACGTCATGGAGGACTGCGCGGTGACGTGGCTGCGTGCGGCGGGCTTCGATCTGCGCACACGCAAGGCCAACGGCGACCAGTTCGGCTTCACCGCCTTGGACGGCCGCCTGCAGGGGCACGTCGATGGCGTGATCGTGGCCGGTCCCGACTTGGGTCATGGCTTCGGGTATCCGGCGCTGTGGGAGAACAAGTGCCTGGGCTCGAAGTCATGGCGCGAGTTGGAGAAGTACCGGCTCGCTGTCGCCAAGCCCGTGTATGCGGCCCAGGTGGCGCTGTACCAGGCCTACCTTGATCTGCACGAACACCCGGCGCTGTTCACCGCAGTCAACGCAGACACGATGGAGATTTACGCCGAGCTGGTGCCCTTCGATGCGGCGCTCGCGCAGCGCATGTCGGACCGCGCGGTCAAGGTGATCGCCGCGACTGAGGCCGGTGATCTGCTGCCGCGCTCGTTCTCCGAATCTACCCACTTTGAATGCCGGATGTGCCCGTGGCAGGACCGGTGCTGGAGGAGTCAGGCATGAGCACCAAGCCCGATGCCGTCATGGCCGTCGAACCGATGATCGACGCCAAGCAAGCGGCCGCGTCGCTGCGGCTTCCGTACTACTGGTTCGCCGACCCGGCGATGCGCAGCAAGTACCGCATTCCGCACTACCTCCTGGGCGGGCTCGTTCGGTACCGGCTGTCAGAACTGTCTGCATGGGCGGCTCACAGCACCGCTGCGCAGGGGCGTGATGCTTTGCGGCCAAGCAAAGCCGAGGGGGGCGAATGATCGACTTCAACGACGTTGCTCCCGCCCCGGAGCGCAGCCTCGATGCCGAGCGCTATCAGATCCGCGCTGCCTTGTTGGCCCGGCTCGAATCGGTGCTGTTCACCCTGTTTCCTGCCGGCAAGAAGCGGCGAGGCAAGTTCCTTATCGGTGACGTGATGGGCAGCCCCGGCGACAGCCTTGAAGTGGTGCTCGAAGGCGAAAAGGCCGGCTTGTGGACCGACCGTGCTACGGGCGACGGCGGTGACATCTTCGACGTGATCGCCCGCCATATCGGCACGGACGTCCACGCCGACTTCCCGCGCGTGCTCGGTGTTGCCGCTGACCTGATCGGTCGCGCTCGGCCGGTCGCGCCGCGTCGGCCGAAGAAGGAGGCTCCGGTCGATGACCTTGGTCCGGCCACCGCCAAGTGGGACTACCTCGACGCCGCTGGCCGACTGATCGCGGTCGTCTACCGCTACGACCCGCCCGGCCAGAGGAAGGAATTCCGTCCCTGGGATGCGCGCCGCCGCAAGATGGCCCCTCCCGAGCCGCGCCCCCTCTACAACCAGCTGGGTCTGACGACGGCAGCGCAGGTCGTGCTCGTCGAAGGCGAGAAGTGCGCGCAGGCGCTGATCGACGCTGGCATCGTGGCCACCACTGCCATGCACGGCGCCAACGCGCCGGTGGACAAGACTGACTGGTCGCCGCTGGCCGGCAAGGCGGTACTTGTCTGGCCCGACCGCGACAAGCCGGGCTGGGAGTACGCGGTGCAAGCGGCTCAGGCCATCCTGTCCGCCGGCGCCAAGTCCTGCCACATCCTCTACCCACCCGAGGATGCCGCCGAGGGCTGGGACGCGGCCGACGCCATGTCCGAAGGCTTCGACGTGGCGGCCTTCCTGGCCCACGGCCCGCGTGTGCAGATGCACGACATCGCGGACCCCGGCGAGCCGGTGGTCGGTACTGACGAATCGGTATGGGGTACCGAAGACGCACTGGCGCTGGCCTTCACTCGTCGCTACCACCGTGACTGGCGCTACGTTGCCGCGTGGGGACGGTGGTTGGTGTGGGATGGTCAGCGCTGGCGCACCGAGGACACGCTGGCCGCGACTGATCTCATCCGCGGCGTCTGCCGGCATGCAGCCGTCCAGGCCGATAACCCCAAGGTGGCGGCCAAACTGGCCACCTCTGGCACCGTTGGCGGCGTGGAACGGCTGGCTCGCGCGGATCGGCGACATGCCGCAACCACGGCCGAATGGGACGCCGATTCCTGGCTGCTCAACACGCCGGGCGGTGTTGTCGATCTCAAGACGGGTCGGCAGCGCCCGCACGACCGGGCAGACCGGATGACCAAGATCACCACTGCCACGCCGGCCGGCGACTGCCCGACCTGGCGGCAGTTCATCGCCGAAGTGACTGGCGGCGATGACGCGTTGCAGGCGTACATGCAGCGCATGGCGGGCTACGCGCTCACCGGATCAACGCAGGAGCACGCGCTGTTCTTTCTCTACGGGACCGGTGCGAATGGCAAATCTGTGTTCGTCAACACGTTGGCCACGATCCTGGGCGACTACGCGTCGAACGCGCCGATGGACACCTTCATGGAGACCCGTACCGACCGGCATCCGACTGACATGGCTGGCCTACGCGGCGCGCGTTTCGTGGCAGCGATCGAGACGGAGCAAGGGCGGCGGTGGGCCGAATCCAAGGTCAAGAGCCTCACGGGCGGCGACAAGATCTCCGCGCGCTTCATGCGCCAGGACTTCTTCGAGTTCTTTCCGCAGTTCAAGCTCTTCGTCGCTGGCAACCACAAGCCGGCCATCCGCAACATCGACGAGGCGATGAAACGGCGGCTGCACTTGATCCCGTTCACGATCACCGTGCCGCCCGAGCGCCGGGATAAGCACTTGCAGCAGAAGTTGCTGGCTGAGCGAGACGGCATCCTGGCCTGGGCGGTGCAGGGCTGCCTGGACTGGCAGCGCCTGGGTCGGCTCGATCCGCCGCAACAGGTGGTGGAAGCGACCGAAGAGTACTTCGAAGCCGAGGACGCGCTGGGCCGTTGGCTCGACGAGCGCTGCGTGCTCGACGCCAATGCCAAGTCACTGACCAGCGAACTCTTTGCCGACTGGAAGCAGTGGGCCGAGTCCGCCGGTGAGTTCGCCGGCTCCCAGAAGCGCTTTGCTGACCTGCTGCTCACGCGTGGCGTGGAGAAGTGGCGCAACACCGTGGGGCTGCGCGGCTTCCGAGGCGTGGGCCTCAAGCACCCGCCCGCGCCCGCCTACACCCCCTACGCCGATCACTGACCCCCATGACCACCGATCGGACTGACGGATTTGACGGTCCACGTCGTAAGTTTTCCCGCGCGGGCGCGCGTGCACGCGCCTCAAGCGGGTTTCGATGCGGTCTGTCCGATGTGTCAGTCCCCAAACAAGGACTGCATCCATGAACCCGACTCTTCTGGCCCTCGACCTGGGCACCCGAACCGGCTGGGCGCTGCGCAGCAGTGACGGCCACATCACAAGTGGTAGCGAGAGCTTCCGCCCGCAACGATTCGAAGGCGGCGGCATGCGCTTCCTCCGATTCAAGCGCTGGCTCACCGAGATCAAGTCTCACGCCGACGTCATCAGCGCGCTGTACTTCGAGGAAGTTCGTCGTCACGTCTCGACCGACGCGGCGCACGCCTATGGCGGCTTTCTTGCCACGCTCACCGCTTGGTGCGAGCACCACCAAATCCCATACCAGGGCGTTCCCGTCGGCACGATCAAGAAGCACGCGACCGGCAAGGGCAACGCCGGCAAGGACGATGTGTTCGCTTCTGTCACCGCGCGCGGGTACGCGCCGGTCGATGACAACGAGGCCGATGCCCTGGCGCTGCTGCACTGGGCGATCCAGCATCACGACGACGGCCAGGAGGTGTGACGTGAAAGTTCCCACACCGCAGTACCGCTGCCCCCTCGGGCGGCTGCAACCCCAGGCCACCGATCTGGACGCCATCAAGGAACGTGGCTGGCGTGATCAGCACATCCTGGTGGTCAACGCGTCCGACGAGCGGCTGGACTTCGTCGAACGGGAGTTCGTCCGCCGCATCGGCGAACGGCTCTACGGAACGGGAGGGCCGCACCGTGGCTGACTGGACCGTCGAGGACGTGGCGGCACGCTTTGAGGAGGCGGCCACCGCCGGACGACGCCTGCCACCCGTGCGCGTGCAGGGCTACTTCAACACCTGGCCAGCCTTTGTGCGCAAGGAGTGGGAGGCGTTCGCGGCTGACGAGAAGGTCTACCGACCCTTCCCGCCAAGCCCAGAGGCCGTGGACCGGATGCTGGAGACGATGCGCTGGGTCCAGTGGCTGGAGGTCGAGCAACGCCACCTGGTGTGGATGCGGGCCAAGCGCTACGGCTGGCGCGACATTACGATTCGATTCGCTTGCGACCGGACGACGGCATGGCGGCGCTGGCAGAAGGCTCTTCAGACCGTCACCGACCGTCTCAACGGCGAGGATGCGTAGCCGCCCTCCAAGAACGTGAGCAACGTCGGGTAGTGGCTGCCGGGTTTGTCCTTCGGTTGCGGCGCTTGTCCCTTTTCGAGCGAGATTACGCCGCAACAAAACAGGCTGTCGCCGCTAATATTTCAGCTACGTTCTGGACAGCGGTGCAGGCATCCCAGACAGCCTGAGGCAAAAGGGGTCCTTCCTTCCGAAGATGCCATGCGGGGGGCGCGAGCGCGACGCTTTTTTAGCGTCAGGTCGCGGACAAGGTTACCAGTCGGCCAGGTTACCGACTCCAGTTACCACCCCCAGGCACAGTTACCACCCCACCAGAATTTTCATTCAACCAACCCGCCCGGCGGCAACGCTCGGCGGGTTTTGCTTTTGGGATTCCCACTTTGAACACGCTCAACGTCGAGTACCGCAAGGTCGAGGCGCTGATTCCCTACGCCCGCAATCCGCGCACGCACGCCGAAAGCCAGATCGCCAAGATCGCGGCCAGCATCGTCGAGTACGGCTGGACGAACCCGATCCTGGTCGACGGCGACAACGGCATCATCGCAGGGCACGGGCGTCTTGCCGCCGCTCGCAAGCTGGGGCTGGATCAGGTGCCGGTGATCGAACTGGCCCATCTAACCGTCGAGCAGAAGCGGGCACTCGTGATCGCCGACAACCGGTTGGCACTGGATGCGGGCTGGGACGAAGAAATGCTCGCCCTGGAACTGGCTGATCTGTCCGAGGCGGGATACGACCTCGCTCTGACCGGATACGAGGATGCTGAGATTGAGGCGCTGCTCACGGGTGAGGTGACCGACGCCGGTACCGACCCGGAGCCTGATGCCGACGAACCGGATGCGGCGGACGACATACCGGATGTCCCTGTCGTGGCGGCGTCCCGTCCCGGCGATATCTGGGCCATCGGGTCGCACCGGCTGATCTGTGGCGATGCCACCGACCGGGCTGTGGTCGCTGCGCTGATGGATGGCGGCACGGCGAGGCTGTGCTTCACATCGCCGCCCTACGGCAACCAGCGCGACTACACCTCTGGCGGCATCACAGATTGGGACGGCCTGATGCGGGGCGTGTTCGCGCACCTGCCAATGGCGAGCACCGGGCAGGTGCTGGTCAATCTTGGGCTGATTCACCGAGACAATGAGGTGATCCCGTACTGGGATACATGGCTCGGCTGGATGCGTCAGCAGGGCTGGCGGCGCTTTGCGTGGTACGTCTGGGATCAGGGGCCGGGGATGCCCGGCGACTGGGCAGGCCGCTTCGCGCCGAGCTTCGAATTCATCTTCCACTTCAATCGGGAGAGCCGCAAACCCCACAAAATCGTGCCATGCAAGCATGCCGGACGGGAATCACACCTGCGCGCCGATGGCTCGTCCACGGCGATGCGGGGCAAGGACGGCGAAGTCGGCGGGTGGACGCACAAGGGCCAGCCGACGCAGGACACGCGCATCCCCGACAGCGTGATCCGCGTGATGCGCCACAAGGGCAAGATCGGTCAGGACATTGACCACCCCGCCGTGTTTCCGGTGGCGCTGCCGGAGTTCGTGATCGAGGCCTACACGGACGTGGGGGATATCGTGTTCGAGCCCTTTGGCGGTAGCGGCACAACGATGCTGGCTGCCGAGCGCACGGGCCGCATCTGCCGCAGTGTGGAAATAGCTCCGGAGTACGTGGACGTGGCCATCAAGCGCTTCCAGCAGAACCATCCCGGTGTGCCGGTCACGCTGCTGGCAACAGACCAGTCGTTCGAACAGGTCGCCGCCGAACGCGGCGCCACCTCTGATGCCGAGGTGAGGGCATGAACTGGCTGGCCGACAAGATCGAACAGTGGCCGACCGCCAAGCTGCTGCCCTACGCTCGCAACGCGCGCACCCATTCCGAGGAGCAGGTGGCGCAGATCGCCGCCAGCATCGCGGAGTTCGGATTCATCAATCCGATCCTGGCGGGCAGCGACGGCGTCATCGTTGCTGGTCACGGACGCTTGGTCGCCGCCCAGAAACCCGGACTGGAGATCGTACCGGTGGTCGTGCTGGATCACCTGACGCCAACGCAGCGCCGCGCCCTGGTCATCGCTGACAACCGCATCGCCGAGAACGCGGGTTGGGACGACGCAATGTTGCGCATCGAACTGGAAGCCTTACAGCTGGAAGACTTCGATCTCGATATCACTGGGTTCGACGCCGACGCGCTGGCAGAACTGATCGCGGGCGATGAACCGGATAACGAGGGCCAGACCGATGAGGATACGGTGCCCGAGGTCAGCGAGACACCCATCTCGCGTCCGGGCGACATCTGGATAATGGGCCCGCACCGACTGCTGTGCGGCGACGCCACCGTGGCCGCCAGCTACGACGCTTTGCTGCAAGGTGAGCAGGCGGACATGGTTTTCACAGACCCGCCGTACAACGTCAACTACGCCAACAGCGCCAAAGACAAGATGCGCGGCAAGGATCGCGCGATCCTGAACGACAACCTGGGCGACGGGTTTTACGACTTCTTGCTGGCGGCATTGACGTCCATCGTGTCGCATTGCCGGGGCGGGATCTACGTGGCGATGTCGTCCAGCGAACTGGATGTGCTGCAGGCCGCTTTTCGCGCCGCCGGTGGCAAGTGGTCGACCTTCATCATCTGGGCCAAGAATACCTTCACGCTGGGCCGTGCCGACTACCAGCGCCAGTACGAGCCGATCCTGTACGGATGGCCCGAGGGCGCACAGCGGCACTGGTGTGGCGACCGGGACCAGGGCGACGTCTGGAACATCAAGAAGCCGCAGAAGAACGACTTGCACCCGACGATGAAGCCGGTGGAGTTGGTCGAACGCGCGATCCGCAATTCGAGCCGACCCGGCAACGTGGTGCTCGACCCGTTCGGGGGCTCGGGGACGACACTGATCGCCGCCGAAAAGTCAGGCCGTACTGCGCGGCTGATCGAACTCGACCCGAAGTACGTGGATGTGATCGTGCGCCGGTGGGAGGACTTCACCGGCAAGCAGGCCACCCGCGAGGCGGATGGCGCGGTGTTCGATCAGGCGGCCAGCGATTCCTCGACGATTTCGCAGTGAATCACAAAGCCCGTCAGGTAAGGCAGGCCGCGCGGGATGCCGTATTGCTTGCTGGTCTGGCGGCCAATCGTCCAGCCCATCCAGCGTTGGGTGGCTGCGTTGATCGCGTCCGCCAGGGCCTTGCCTTCGTAAAGCCCGTTCTGGACGTCGTCTGCAAAGTGGCGTCCGTGGCGGCTGTCGAGGAAGACCCTGACCGATTCGAGCGGCTGGCCGGTGGCGTCCGAGATGGCGCTCATCGCCAGGGGCCACGCGCCGCTGGCGTGTTCGTTCATCGTGCCCCAAAAGCCCCAGGCTTCGTTCTGGGTGGCGGTAATTTGCGTGGTGGTGTTCATCTCTGGCTCCTTTGGGTTGATCGTTGCGACACCCGTAGTAACGCGCTGTTCGATTGAGAAGCCAAGCGCCGCTTGGCCTCTTTTTCGATCTTTCTGATCAGGCGAGGCGGTACACCCGCTCGCCGCCCTGCGGCTTGTCCGAGACGATGGATAGGCCCAGCTTTTTCTTGAAGGCCCCGGCGAAGGTACCGCGCACGGTGTGTGCCTGCCAGCCGGTGGCGGTGCAGATCTGGCCGATGGTCGCGCCCTCGGGGCGTCGCAGCATCCGCACGACTTCGGCCTGTTTGCTGTTGTCCCAGGTGCGTGGTTTGACTTGCCCCTGGGCTTTGTTTTTGGCCCATTCGGCCTCACACGCGGCCACGTCGGCCTCCAACTCGGGATATGCGGTCGAGGTTAAGACGGCGGCATCACACGCACGCTGTGGCAAGGACGTGGGCTTTGGGCGCGGCATGCCCAAGGCGTCGTAGCCCTCGGCAGCAACGCACCAGCCCTCGCCATCGGGCGTGATCAGGGCGCGGTTGAACAGGCCGTCGAGCACCTTCTTGCGCGCGCCGCCTTTGATGTGGTCGGGGAACCATTCGATCTTGCCGTTGCTGGTGTTGATGGCCTTGGCGAGGATGGCGTGCTGGGCCGGGGTGAGTTGGGTGGTGGTCATTTGCTGCTCCTTGGGAGTGGTTGATCGGGTGACGTGATGAACGCGCTGTTCCCGCTCCAAGCCAAGCGTTCTGCCGACCTTCACGCAACAAAGATTCCATGCCCCGATCTGCTCCCTTGCCCTGTCGCCACCCTGGCTGCTCCGCGCTGGTGGAGGACGGCAGTGGCTACTGCCCGCGTCACCGGAACGATCTGCGCCAGTGGGACAACACCGACCGGGCCAAGGCCCGTCAGTCCCGACGGGCCTGGCACACCGGAGATGCGCGCTGGCGGGCACTGCGAGCCGAGGTCTTGCGCGAGCAACCCCTGTGTGTGCATTGCGCACGCTCAGGCCGGGTGCAGCTGGCCACCGTTGTTGACCACGCCGACGGCAATGCCATGAACAACGAGCGCAGCAACCTGCAGCCGCTGTGCGCCTCCTGCCACGCGTCCAAGACGGCCCGCGAGGACGGCGGCTTCGGTAATCCGCGCCGCTGACCTCCGAAACCCCTCGGGGTCGGGGGGAGGCGAAGTCTGGAACCACCGCGCCCGTGTCCGCGCGGTCCCTCGAATTTTTGTCGCCGCGAATTTGTGACAGGGGGGATTCCCCCCAGCACCGAGATATCCCATGCGAGGCCGAAAGCCCAAACCCACTGCTTTGAAACTGATCGCCGGCAACCCCGGCAAACGTGCGCTCAACGCCCACGAGCCGCAGCCGCGTGCCGACCTGGCTGCGCCGCCTGCGTGGCTCACCGAGCGCCAGCAGGGCACCTGGCGCGAGGTAGTCGAACTCTCACCGCCGGGCCTGCTCAAGGACGTTGATGCCTCAGTATTCGCCGTCTGGGTAGTGGCCTTCGATCTGTATCAGGAGGCCAGCGAAAAACTCGCCCGCACCGGGATGCTGATCAAAGCACCAAACACGGGCGTTCCGATGCAGTCCCCGTACCTGGCCATCGTCAATCGCCAAGCGCAGATCATGCTCAAGGCTGCCGCCGAAATGGGCTTCACCCCCGCCTCGCGCTCGCGTGTGGTGGTCAAGCGCGACGCGAGCGCCGCCGATGATCCCTGGGGCGCGATTGCAGGGGGCGGCTGATGGCGCAGCGCAGTTACACCGCCGTGGCCCAGCGCTACGCCCAAGCCGTGGTCGCGGGAGACATCCCCGCCTGCCAGTGGGTGCGCCTGGCCTGCCAGCGACAACTTCATGACCTGGCGCGCTTCAAGGGGCGCGCCTCGCCTTACCGGTTCAACCCGGTGCTCACCGATGCCATGGGCCGCCAGTACCGGCCCGTCGACAACCTGTGCGCCTTTGTCGAGCTCTTGCCGCACATCAAGGGGCCGCTGGCCGGCACGCCCATCACGCTCGAGCCCTGGCAGATGTTCATCCTCACCACCATCTTCGGCTGGGTCAAGCGCGATGGGAGGCGGCGGTTTCGGCGCGCGTACATCGAAGTGCCGCGCGGCAATGCGAAATCCACCCTGTCGTCCGCCGTGGGCCTGTACATGCTCACCGCCGATGGCGAGGGCGGCGCCGAGTGCTACTCGTTGGCCACCACGCGCGACCAAGCCCGCATCGTGTTCGGCGACGCCCAGCAGATGGCACGCAAGTCGTCGGGGTTCAGAGCTCGCTACGGCGTGACCGTGGGAGCGCACAACATCCACGTACTGAACACTGCCTCCAAGTTCGAAGCCCTATCTGCCGAAGGCTCGACGCTGGATGGTCTGAACATCCACTTCGGCTGTATCGACGAATTGCACGCGCACAAGACCCGCACCGTCTACGACGTGGTGGAGACTGGCACCGGCAAGCGCGACAACTCGCTGTTGTGGGTGATCACCACGGCCGGATCGGACCGGGCGGGCATCTGCTATGAAGCGCGCACCTTTGTGACGCGCGTGCTGGGCGGCCAGGTCGAGGACGACAGCCAGTTCGGCATCATCTATGGTTTGGACGACGGCGACGATTGGGGCACGGAAGATGCGCTGGTAAAAGCCAATCCCAACTGGGGCATCTCGGTACGCCCCGAGGTGATCCTGCCGTTGCAAGCCAAGGCACTGCAACTGCCCTCGGCCACCAACAACTTCCGTACCAAGCACTGCAACGACTGGGTGAGCGTGGACACAGCTTGGATGGACATCCGCGCCTGGGAGCGCTGCGCTGATAGCCACGTGCGCCCAGAGGACTTCGAGGGGGGGCCCTGCTGGATCGGTATCGATCTGGCCAGCAAGGTGGACATCGCCTCAATGGCGCTGCTCTTCGAGCGTGAAGGCCAAGTGGTGGGCTTCGTACGCCACTTCCTGCCGGAAGACACGGTATTCGCCGCCGCCAACAGCCAGTACCAGGGCTGGATGCACGCGGGCCGTCTGCTGGCCACGCCGGGCAACGTCACCGACTTCGGACTGATCGAGGCGGAACTGCTGGACGCCGCCGCCCGTTTCGAGATCAAGGCCGTGGCCTTCGATCCCTTCCAGGCCACGCAGTTCTCCACCCGGATGCTGGCCGAGGGCCTGCCCATGATCGAGGTGCGCCCCACGGTGCTGAACTTCTCCGAGCCGATGAAGCAGCTCGAGGCCCTGGTCTTGCAGGGCAAGTGGGCGTTCGACGGCGACCCGGTGCTCACCTGGATGGTCAGCAACGTGGTCTGCCACCGCGACGCCAAGGACAACATCTACCCGCGCAAGGAGCGCCCAGAGAACAAGATCGACGGCGTGATCGCGGTGCTGATGGCGCTCAACCGGCTGCTGCTGGACAACGGCGACAGCGGCTTCATCGAACAGGGATTTGTGGCGCTATGAATCTTCGCAGCCTCTTCAAACGCCTGCGGGGCGGCCACGACGTGACACCTGCCGTCAACAATTCTCTTTCCCTGGGCAGCGCCGAGCTCTACGAGCTGCTCGCCGGTAGCCCCGCCGCCTCGGGCGTGGCGGTCAACGAAGCCTCGGCGATGCGCGTCACGGCCGTCTATGCCTGCGTGCGCCTGATCGCCGGGGCCATCGCCAGCCTGCCGCTGGCCGTCTACCGGCGCACCGATGACGGTCGAGAGCGTGTGCGCAATGATCTGTGGTGGTTGCTGAACGAGCAGCCGTGCCCCACGGTATCGGCGGCGGTGTTCTGGGAATACCTACTGGCCCAGATGCTGCTCTCGGGCGACGCCCTGGCCGAGATCGAACGCGGTCGGGGCGGGGCGATCCGAGGGCTCATTCCCCTGGACAGCCGCGCCGTCGGCATCCGCAACGTGAGCGGCCGGTTGCGTTACGAGTTCTTCCGCGATGGCCAGTGGCTGGGGCGCGACCAAGACGACATCCTGCACATCCCGGGCTTTGGCTTTGACGGCACCCGGGGCATGAGCGTGATTCGCCACGCCGCCCGGGAGGCGATTGGCTTGGCGCTGGCGGCCGAAGCCTTCAGCTCACGCTTCTTCGCCAGTGGCGCGCATCCGGACGTGGCGCTCAAGGTGCCCGGCAAGATGACCCAGGAGCAGATCGACAACCTGCGGCGCATCTGGGCCAGCAAGTACGGCGGCGCGCACAACGCCAGCTTACCCATCGTGCTGACCGAGGGCACGGACTTGAAGGAGGTCACGCTCTCGGCGCAGGACTCGCAGCTGATCGAAGCGCGGCGCTTCCAGGTGGCTGACATCGCCCGCGCCTTCGGCGTGCCGCCGCACATGGTAGGCGAGACGGATAAGTCCACCTCCTGGGGTTCGGGCATCGAGCAGCAAGGCATCGGCTTCGTGCAGTACACGCTGGCGCCGCACCTCAACCGCATCGAGCAGGAGATCAACCGCAAGTGTTTCCGCACCGAGCGGCTGTTCGTCGAGTTCAACGTCGAGGGCCTGCTGCGCGGGGACTCCAAGGCCCGCGCCGAGTACTACACCCGGGCGCTGGGCGGCACGCAAAACCCCGCCTGGATGACCCCCAACGAAATCCGCCAGCTGGAAAACCTCCCGCCGCTGGCCGGTGGTGACCACCTGGCCCAACCCAAGGACTTCCATGATGCCCCACCCACGACGCAAACCGATGAACCGACTACAGCAACTGCTGCGTGACAACGCCCACACGCCCCGGCGCTACGCCTGTCAGGCCAACGAGAAAGAGGGCGATGCCACCCTTTGGCTGTACGACGTGATCGGTGCCGACGCCTGGGGCGGGGTCGATGCGGCGCGCTTCGCCCAGGATGTGGCAGCAATTGAAGCGCCGGTGATCCATCTGCGCGTCAACTCTCCGGGAGGCGACGTGTTCGACGCCCGCGCGATGGCCACCGCTTTGCGCGCGCACCCGGCGCGCATCGTCGCCCACATCGATGGTCTGGCCGCCTCGGCCGCGTCCTACGTGGCGCTGGCCGCCGACGAGGTCGAAATCAGCGACGGCGCCTTCCTCATGATCCACAACGCCTGGGGCGTGGTGCTGGGCAACCGCCACGACCTGCTGGAGATGGCCCTCACGTTGGAGAAGATCGACGCCAGCATCGCCGCCGATTACCAGCGCAAGAGCGGCCAAGACCCCGCCACCGTCCAGCGCTGGATGGATGCGGAGACCTGGTTCACCGCGCAGGAAGCGCTGGCGGTGGGCCTGGTGGATCGCGTGACCGATTCCAGCACTGCGAGTACCGAGGCCGCAGCCCAGCAGCGCTGGAACCTCTCGGCCTACGCGGACGCGCCGTTCCTGCAGCCGCGTGCCTCCCCTGTGGGTGACGCGCGTGAGCGATGGCGGCGCCTGGCCGTGATCGAGCGCTGCGCCTGAGCCAGCGACCTGTACCTACCGATTTCCCGTCCTGTTCCTTCCCGCCGCCCGAGATCTCTCCGGCGGCTTTTTTTACGTCTGCATCTCCGGAGAAAAACCATGAGCATCCAATCCCTGCGCGAAGAGCGCGCCCACCATGCCAAGACCCTGCGCAACCTCGTCGACCAGCACCCTGGCGATCAGTGGCAGGACGTCCAGCAACAACAGTACGACCGCCTGGTCGCCGACATCGACCGGCTCGATGCCCAGATTGCGCGCCAGCAAAAGGCCTATGACCTGGACGCGCAAAACCACGCCGCCACCGAACGCCGCAGCGACGAGCGCAGGGTGTCGACCGACGAAGCCGCCCACCAGCTGCAGCAGGAGAAGGCCATCTTTGTGGCCTGGCTGCGCGGCGGCATCAACGCCTTGAGCTACGAGCAGCAGCAAGCGGTGGCCCGCAAGGCAGCCAGCATCCAGGCGAGCATGGGTACCACGGTGCCCGCCGAGGGTGGCTATCTGGTGCCCACGGACGTGGCGCGGCAGCTGATCGAGGCAATGGCGGCGTTTGGCGGCATGCGCGAGGTGGCCACCACCTTGCCCACGGCCAGCGGCAACCCGATCAACTACCCGACCACCAATGCCACCGCCGAGGAGGGCGAGATCGTGGGCGAGAACCAGTCGGTCACGACGCAGGACTTCACCTTCGGTGTTAAGTCCATCGGGGCCTACAAGTACAGCTCCAAGTCGGTGGCGGTGCCCTTCGAATTGCTGCAGGACGCGGTGATCGATCTGGAGGCGCACATCAACCAGCGCCTGGCCCAGCGCATTGCGCGCATCACCAACCGGCACTTCACCGTGGGCACCGGCGTGGGCCAACCGACCGGTATCGTGACGGCGGCTGGAGTCGGGGCGACCGCTGCGAACGCTGCGGCCATCACCTTCGATGAACTGATCGACCTGGAGCACAGCGTCGATCCGGCCTACCGGCAGGCGGGGCGTTGCCGCTTCATGTTCCACGACAGCACGCTCAAGGCGATCAAGAAGCTCAAGGACGACCAAAAGCGTCCGCTGTGGCTGCCGGGCGTGGCGGTGCGTGAACCCGACACCGTGCTGGGCTACGCCTACACCATCAACCAGCACGTTCCGGTGCTGGCCTCCGAGGCCAAGGCGGTGCTATTCGGGGATTTCTCCAAATACCTGATCCGCGATGTGCTGGCCGCGTCCCTGTTCCGGCTCACCGACTCCAAGTACACCGAGAAAGGACAGGTGGGCTTCCTGGCGTTCTCGCGCCACGACGGCAATCTGATCGACGTGGGCGGGGCCGTCAAGGCCTTGCAGCAGGCGACGTGATGAAAGCGACTCTGACGGTGCCACCTGCGGGCGAGCCGCTGACGCTGGCTGAGGCCAAGCTTCACCTGCGGGTCGATCTGAATGACGACGATGCCTTGATCACGGCGCTCATCAGTGCGGCCCGCGAGCAGGTCGAGTTCCTCACGGGCCAAAGGCTGATCACCCAGACCTGGGAGTTGGAATTGGCGGCGGGCGAGCGAGGCGGACTGGAGGGATTGCTGCCGATCCAGAGCCTCACCAGTGCGTCGGCCTACACCCTGGATGGGCGCTGGCCGCCGACCTTGACCACGCCGCAAGCGGCCACGGTGACCGTGATCTGCGGGTTTGGCAATGCGCAGGCAGTTCCGTCATCCATCCGGCAGTGGATGCTGCTGCGCATTGGCACTTGGTACGAGCAGCGCGAGGCACTGGTGTCAGGCACCGCTTCGGAGCTGCCGCGCGGATTTGCCGACGCCTTGCTTGATCCCTGGTGCGTGCCGCGATGCTGAGTCTGCCAGCCGGGCGCCTGCGCCACCGCATCGAGATCCAGAACTACGAAATGACCCAGGACGACTGGGGCCAGCCGATCTACACCTGGACGCATTGGGCCGATGTCTGGGCATCGGTCGAACCCTTACAGGGGCGGGAATTCTTTGCGGCACAGGCGCTGCAGTCGCAAACCACCGTGCGTATCCGGATGCGCTACCGGACTGGCGTCACTTCGCAGATGCGGGTGGTGTGGGGCGGTCGGTTCTACGACATCGAGTCGGTGATCGAGCCGCAGTCCAGGCGGCATGAATTGCAGTTGATGTGCAAAACCAGTCTGGCCACCCCCTGATCGGCGGGGCAGGCTAGGTCATAAGGAGGTGAAGAGATGGATCCGGCAACCGAGATCGCAGGCGACCAAGAGCAGCCACCGGCGACCCTCGTGGAAAACATGCTCCTGCTGCGCCGCGAGGACTTCGACGAACTGCTCGACCGTGCCGCCGAACGCGGAGCCGAGCGTTGCCTTGCCCATCTCGGGCTGGAGAACGGCAGTGCCGCTAAGGACATCCGCGAACTGCGCGATCTGCTGGAAGCGTGGCGCGATGCCCGCCGAACGGCGTGGCAGACCACCATCAAGGTCGTGACCACCGGCATCCTGGCCGCGCTGCTTGTGGGGGCCGCCATCAAGTTGAAGCTGATGGGAGGCGTGCAATGACTGCCAAGCCGAAGATCTGCCTTCTGGACGACTGGCGGCGCGTGTTGCGACGTGCCTGGAGCATCCGCTTCTCGCTGCTGGCCGCTGCCTTCACGGCAGCGGAAGTGGTGGTGCCGCTGTTCGGGGACGTACTGCCGCGCGGCGCGTTTGTGCTGCTGGCCTTTGCCGCCAGCATCGGCGCAACCGTGGCTCGCATCGTGGCGCAGCCGGAGATGCACCGATGACCCGACCACCATCACCCGTGATGCGCAGGACGGTGGCCGGACTGACGCTGTCCGCCGCCGCCTTGGTCGGCATCGTGCTGCACGAGGGCTACACCGACCGCGCGGTGATCCCGGTCAAGGGTGATGTGCCGACCATTGGTTTTGGCACCACTACCGGGGTGAAGCTGGGCGACACCACCACGCCGCCAAAGGCGCTGGCTCGGGCGCTCACCGACGTACAGCAATTCGAGGGAGCGCTCAAGCAATGTGTGACCGTGCCTCTGGCCCAGCACGAGTACGACGCGCTGGTGAGCTTCTCCTACAACGTCGGCAGCCACGCGTTCTGCCGGTCCACGCTGGTCAGGAAACTCAACGCCGAGGACTACGCGGGAGCTTGCGCCGAACTGCTGCGCTGGCGCTTCTTCCGGGGAAATGACTGCGCGCTGCCCACCAACGCGCGGCTGTGCGGTGGGCTGGCTACACGGCGAGAAGCCGAATACCGGCAGTGCATCGGGGAGGCATCGTGAGCGTGATTCCGTGGCCGTACCGGCTGCTGGCCCTCGCGGCGCTCGGCGTCGCCCTGGTCGGCTTCGGCTGGATCAAGGGTGCGAGCCACGTTCAAGCGCAATGGGATGCCGCCATACAGCAACAAACCCTGCAGGTCGCCGCCGTCCGCGAGCGGCAGGCGCAAGCAACCGTCAAGGTCGTCACCGAGTACGTCGACCGCATCCGCGTCGTCCGCGAGAAGGGCGACACCATCATCAAGGAGGTTCCCGTCTATGTGCCCGTTCAAGCCGATGCTTCTTGCGCTATCAACCGTGGCTTTGTGCGCCTGCACGACGCTGCCGCCGCCGGTGAACTGCCCGAACCCGCCCGAGATGTTGATGCGGCCGCCGCAGGCATTGCGCTCTCTACCGTCGCCGGAACCGTTGCCGCCAACTACCAGACCTGCCACGAAACAGCCGAGCAACTGAGGGCGTTGCAGGGGTGGGTCAGGGAGATGGGGGCGGCAAAGCAAACCCCTTCGCCCACGCCGTGATCAGACGTCGATGGTCGTCGTTTTCCAGACTTCCTGCGCCAGAGTGATGAGCAGCCCGTGGCGCTTCTCGATGGATGCGGCATTCCAAGCAGGAAAAGCCGCCAGCTTGGCGTTGATCCGGGAAATCGATGTGTTCTGCCCGACGTCGGTCAGCGCCACCAGACTGCGGGTCAGGTAGTTGCCGCTCTTGCCGTACTCGACCTGCTTGGCCGTGTAGAAGTCGTTCCCCGCGACGATGTTGATCGGCTTCTCCAGCAAAGTCAGATTGCCGAGGCGATTCTTGTAGTCGTCGTAGGCCGCGTTCGGGTTCTCTGCCGCCCACGTCGCACGCAGTTCCGCCTTCGGGTTGTCGGGCAAGATGTGCTCGATTTCCAGCTTGGTAAAGGGCTCCAGACTACCCGGGGTTTTCAGCCCACTGAACGCCATCTCGACGTGCTGGGTCAGTCGCGCGAGCAAGTAGCGTGTGCGGTACTGCTGCATCGAATGCAGAGTGAAGCGCTTGAGGGCGTCGGACAGTTCCTGCGACTTGCCCGCCATGTTCTTTTCGAAGCGGTCGGCGACGAAGGCGTTGAGCTGCACCTTCTGCTTCACAGGATCGCTGGCCTCGGCTATTGCACGCAGCTCGTCGGCCCATTGCGAGAAGCTGCGTTCCAGATCCTTGGTCGGCGTCTTGGTGAAGATGTAGTAGAAGAGGAAGCTCTCCAGCTGCGCCACGAAGTGATCGAAAAGCGGTTTCGGAAAGTTGGCCGCTGCCAGCAGCAAGACGTAGTGCAAGCTGAATGCACCACCCGCCAGCCGCTTGAGGCTGTCCATCGCCAGGCTGGGCTTGCCGTCATTGCCCAGTCCGTTGGCAAAAGCCAAGTAGTGCTCGACGTTGCGGATCACCTTGCGCACGAACTCGAAGGGCTTGCCTTCGTAATCGCACAGCGCCGCGTTGCCCTTGGCGATGAACCAGTCGTAGATCTCGTCCTCGCGCACCACTGCGTCGCCACGTTCGTTCTTGATCACGTAGTTGGCCATCAGGAAGTAGCGCAGGAAGCGCAGCGGCTTTTCCTTCTCCTTCTCCAGCGGCTTGGTGATCTTCTTCCACTCGTCTTTGAGCTGGGTGAACTGCGCTTGCTTGACCTGCGTGAACAGCAGGTTCTTGAGCAAGTCCATCGGGTTCAGGCCCACGCCGCGCTCGTTGATGGTTTCGAAGATCTTCAGCGCACTGCTCACGTCGGTGGAGATCTGGATAAACACCACGTTGTTGGCCAGGTAGCCCCAATACTTCTTCAGCTTGGACGCATCGTCGTAGTTGTCCTTCAGGTAGCGGTACAGCGTGCTGTAGGCGTTGACCAGATTCTCCAGTGAGCCGAAGCTGGCGATCCCTGCAGCCTGAATGCCTGCGCGCACGGCCAGCGGTTCGGCGTCTAACTCCACCAGCTTGGCCATCACTTCGCCAGCGCTCTCGTAACGCGGCTCCAACTTCAGGGTGGTGCACACCTCGCCGTCGCTGTCCACGTAGCTGGTCGAGATCAGCCCGGCAATCATCTGCCGCTGCGGTTCACCTTGGAACAGATGTTTGAGGGCGCACAGCAGCAGGAAGAAGGTGGTCAGGCGCTGTTGGCCGTCGATCACCTCGTAGTGGTTCTTCTGATCGGTCGGCGACACCAGCACGGTGCCGATGAAGTATTCCCGCGTGGTGCCCGCATCGATCTGCTCGCCGATGTCCTCCAGCAGCTGATGCACTTCCTTGTCCGTCCAGACGTACTCGCGCTGGTAGTCGGGGACGATGTAGAAGCATTCCCTGAAAGCTTCCTCGATGCTGTATTTGTGGTTTTCGATGCGGGCCATACGTTATGTCCTTTATTTGCTCTTCACGGTGCCGCTGGGAAGGTGGTAGCGATCCACATTTGGCGTCTTGGCCTTTAGCAATGCCTCGATCCGAGTCACAATGCCAGCCAGATCAGATTCCAGCTGGTGTTCCCAGATCCTGACAACTGTCCATCCTTCGGCCTCCAGCACTGCATCTGCTTGCTTATCCCTCGCGATGTTTCTTGCGACCTTGTTAGCCCAGAACTCGGCGTTATGGGCCGGTGCTGAATAATGTTGCGGACAACCGTGCCAGAAGCAGCCGTCAACGAAAATGGCTATTCGTTCGGAAAAAAAGCATAAATCTGGTGTCCCTGGAAGCTTCGGTGTCAGCCGATAGCGAAGCCCTTGATGCCAAAGCGCTCGCCGAAGCGTTAGCTCCGGAGCCGTGCCTTGGCTCCTGACTCTGGCCATTTGCTCAGATTTCGTCAGCTTCCTTGCTTTCGTCTTACGCGGTCGCACTTGCAGCGCTTTCGGTTTGAGGGGCTGCTGGGAACTCGATCAATGCAGGTACGTGAAACCCAAGGTGCGCTGCCATCGTCGCTAAATCCTCTCTGATGTATTGCAGCCGAATAGAGAAGAATGCGGTGTCAATTCCCCCTCTTGATGAGCCAAGACTTCTCATAAAATATGATTCACCGGGGAAAATCAGAAAGGCCCGGGATGCCCCAAATGCCTCTGCATGAGCTAGCAGCTGATAGACGTCGCCAGCGGCGGCAGAACCATCGAATATCTTGTACTTGACATCTCCGACAGCAGTCTCGCCAGAATTAGGTGAAACTACGATATCCGGGTTTGCACGGTACTCGCTCTGTTCTTTGTCAAAGATTGCCTGGGGCGAGGCTCCACCGCGGAATACAGTTGCCTGCGTGCATATTTCATCCAAGACATTGCGAACTGCGGTTTCGAACAAGGCCTCCAGGTTGAGGAACCACGTCCTAGGTAATCCTGCGGGCCGTCCCGTTGCCGAATCGAAGCTCTCATGCGACAGCATTACGCTCGCCAGCGACATCATGTCCCTGACCAAATCGTCATGTTCCGATTCTGCTAACCGCAACGCCTTGGTGGCGAAATACGACCGTTCCCGATACAAAATTTCGTGATCCCGGCAGTCCGCGAAAATCATGGATAAGCTTCGGGACTTGGCGACAGCATCTTCGGGCAGTCTAATCAGACGAGCGAGACGTTCTACTTCTGAAAGAGCAACCAGAACAATTTTATTGATTGGTGTGCTAAAGGTGGCGACGTTTTTTTCAAATGCCAATAAGTGCCCAAGCCCTCTCGCTCTAAGCTGAATTGACTTTGTGATATCCAACTTGCCACCCACCAACGATCCAACAGACTTCCTTGTGGCGTACTGGAATTTTCTTCCGGAAGATGTGTAGGTTGTGACAGTGTTGAGAAACTGGCCGACAAGCAGCACTATCAGGTCACCCAAATCGGATGTTGCTGCTTGCGCTCTAGCCAACCTGAAAGCGTTGTGCGACGCAAACGCCAACAGCGCACTAAGGGCACCGTCGACCTTCTCGCAAAACTCGAGAAGCACGTCATCGCAGATCGCGTGCCCTACATAACATGTGCCCTTGAGGCGCACTTTCCCAAGTGGTCGGTAGACGACCTCTACCACTCCTTGGGCATGAAGGCGCCGGAAGTCTTGCGAGGCTTGTAGGACGGACCAGATACCCTGGTCAATGTCTGTATACCCCCGTTCCGGGACGCGGACGCGCGTCAGACCGTGGGCTGTACCTGATATGCCGGATCGCGCCACGGGTAGTTCTCTTCGATAACGTCAGTGAACGGATGGGGTTCAACGAGAGGGCGGCGAAGCAGGTGCTCGATCCGTTCGACCCAAAGGCGATGCAAATCAGGTTGCTCCTGAGTAACTCCAGCGAAGATCCCGTGCCCGAAAGGCATCAGGTGTTCATATTGGTCCGGAAATTTGATTTTGCACGCTTCAAACAGTCCCCTCAATTTGCCCACCACAGGCACCGGGAGGCCGGTCCCGCTCAGCATCTCGCCAAGCTGCCCAACATCCGGTGGGCAACGGATAATGCGAAGCCGCCGAATTAGCGCCGCATCAAGTTCGATGGCAGACCTATCAGTCGGATTGTACGTAGCCAACAGCGTCAGGTTGGTAGCTACTCGAACAGGCTTCCGGGAGTAGACCGTCAAGAAAGGCCGTTCCCTGTGTTCGAGATAGGTCATCAATTCGCCGAGTACAGCGGGCAAATTCGCACGTGTCAGCTCCTCAATCAAGAGCACATACCGATTATCTGGGTCCTCCAGAGCTCTCTGATTCCATTCAAGAAATATTCCCGGCACAACAGCGACTCCGGAAGATTCGTCGATCCTCAACCCCTCAATAAATTCTTCATATGAGAATGACTGATGAAACTGAATCTCACGCACGAGCAACGGCTCGTCTGAAAAGCGCTGAGCCGCAATCGATGCCACGAACGATTTGCCAGTTCCAGGAACGCCGGCCAATGCCACAATCGATGATGACCCGTGACGTGAGCACGCGGCTACAACCTCTGAAATCTTGTTTTCTGTAGCAGTGCCGTATGTCGTCATCGAAGATCCTCTGGTAAGCAGGCAGAGCGCGACACGTATTCGATGTAGCTCTCTACAGAAGCAAAATTTCGGTGTTTGTGCCGAATCTGAGCGGCTTCACGCACAATGCCCATCGTCGGGCGCGGCAGCCTGTAATAGGTCCCGTCTTCGCCCCCACGCTTGTCTGGGAAGAGGGTCCACCCGAAGGAAGCAAGGGAAATCCAAGGAATGATTCTGTCGTTCTTCTTCTCGCCAGTTATGACCTCATCACCGAGGTCTGCTAGCTGGCCGGATCGCCGTGTTTCCGAAATTCTCGATATCGCATCTTGTAGATCGTCTTCGTTTTGGACTCTAAATAAAGCGCGATTGAGCTCATCGGAGCTGATTTTCCCGTCAAGGGCCAGCATCGCCTTCCAGATAAACTGAAAAGGGAACACAAGCATGTCATCGCCATACTTACGGCCAGCCCCAGACGGATTTCGCAATTGGCATGCCGAGAGAGCATATGCTGCATGCTTTGCAAGAATGACTGAGTTCTTGTCATTGATGAAGCGAGTCCATCTCAAGGTTGCTCGCCCAAGATCTGTAACCTTCAGTCGACCGTCCTCGCGCTCGAACAGAAGCCCGACAGTCTGGTACACCTGCTTTGCATCTCTGTATCGCTTTGGATCGGGTCGTCCATTGCCGCCGCCGCGCGCTTGAGCTCTGGCTTCGTCGTATGGAAGCCGATCCAAAACTTGCTCTTGCGTCAGGCCGTCTGATTCAAGAAATGGCACGAGTGTCCGCGACTGCGCGCCGACCAAGCGAAACGTTTGATGAAGAGAACCGGTCCATGTCGTCTCGGGCATTGACCACCTTCAAGCGAAGAGATGTAGTTGATCGAGTGCGGAAGCGTCGGCTCGCGAATTGCCGGTAAGGTAGCGCACTGCTGCCTGGGCCAGCGTTTCAGCCACAAGGGGCGGCACGGCATTTCCGATCTGTGCTGCGATCTCCTCCTGCGTACCGATGAGCTTGAAGGTATCAGGGAAGCTTTGGAGACGCGCACCTTCACGGAGCGTGATATTTCGCGCCTCAATCGGATGGCCAAATTTGCCCCTAGTAAAGCTGTCGAAACGCGCCGTAATTGTTGCAGACGGGCGATCAGGCGCGAGTCTTCCATAGACGTAGCGGTGGCCAATTTTGTCCGCTCCAATCTTGTGGCAGTCAACCTTGAGATCGTCCGGGAGGTCTTGCATGCCGCCCCCCGGCGGAATCAATTCGATGCGTTTCTGATTCAACGGGGACAGGCGGGTCCGGCGGTGAAGTGCATCCCCGGGAAGCGGAGTCAAGTCCTTGGGGGGCGAAGGCAACCCTTTGAGCGCATCAGCAACTGTCCGGTACGCCTTTGGATCTATGAATGGTGTGGGAAACACGAAAGGCGGCTGCCCTATCTTCCAGCCGGCGAAAACAACCCGTTTTCTAAGTTGGGGGACCCCGTAGTCCGCAGCATTAATGATTGTGCTCGTTACCCGGTAGCCGGAAATTTCAAGACGTGACGTGAACTCAGCCACCAGCTCCTTACCTCGTTTACCGAGCAAACCCGGGACATTCTCCATAAGGAACAACCGCGGCTTGAGTTCGGCAACGAGCCGGCCGAACTCAAGGACTAAGTGGTTGCGAACGTCGTGGTCGGAACCAATTCGTTGTACCGAGAAGCCCTGGCATGGAGGTCCGCCAACCAAGACATCAATAGAGTCTACGGTCGAACCAACCCGATCAAGCAGCTCCTGCCCCGTGACTTTCGACAGGTCGCATTGGACCACGGGGTGATCAAAATTTGTCGCGTATGTATTGACGGCGACATCCCAGCTATCGAATGCACCGAGAACTTCAAAGCCAGCGGATACAAGGCCTAGCGAGAATCCCCCAGCCCCTGAAAACAAATCTATCGCCGTAGGTTTTCCATTTGCAATGTGTTCATGAGCGAGTGCCCCGGCCGTAGAGGGGCCATCCGCGTCAACACTGTCGCGCTGTATCAATTCAGGCACAAATTGCATCACTCTCGCTTTCCTTTTTCTTCTTGTTCTTGAGAGATGGGATCATGCGCGAAAAAGACGCCCCTACTGGCGCGACGATTCCTTTATCGAACTTTTCCGGTGACAAGGGCTGCCCAATGAGCTCACCCACAATGTGCATCGCCAAAAACGCAGAGAATGCGGGAGGCACAGCGTTTCCGATTTGCCGGAATCGCTCATCAAGACCTCCACCGATTACATAGTCGCGTGGGAAGCTCTGTAGCAATGCAGCCTCCCGCACAGTCAAGCCACGGTCCTGCTCTGGATGCACAAAGCGACCACTCGCAGGGTTCCTGGCATACGCAGTAATTGTGATGGCCGGCTTATCCCAAGCTAGGCGGCCATAGACGTCCTCGTAAGCGGCCTTCCCGCTTTTTTGCTTGGCACGCTGGAGGCACGCCGGGCCGACATGGTCTGGGCGGTTCCCGCCGTCCTTCGGTACTGCCCGTATTGTCTCGATGGTGGACTGTTTGTGCCCCGCACTGAAATGCATTGCATCGCTTGGAATTTTCTGGCCCGCGCCGACCGGTGGCAAATCACTGATGGCATTTCGAACAGTCAGGAATTCAGTTCGAGACAGGAAGCCTCGGGGCGCTTCAAAGGGGCGTTTCATGGCCAGCATAAGCGCTCTGAATCTCTCCTGCGGCACCCCAAATTCGGCCATATTATGGACATTCACATGAACGTAGTAGCCGGCCTTCTCCAATATTTGCCGCGCTTTTGCGACGTAAGGCCAATAGCGTTCAGTCAACAACTCCGGAACATTCTCAACCACGATAGCATCGGGGCCGATCTTTGAAGCGATGCGTGCGAAATCGACGAAGAGTGAGTTCCTGGTGTCGCTCTCACCTTCATCGTTTCTATGAGAAGAAAAACCTTGGCACGGGGCGCATCCGATAAGGACGTTGGCCTGAGCCGAACCAAATCCTGTTCTGGCCAGGAAGTCGTTTAACTTCTTGGGTGAGCGAGCCAAGGCAGCTAGATCCTCGCACAGAGGTTCCACTCCGTGGTTAGTCGCATAGCTCTGATTCGCTACCGGGTCGATATCAACAGCGCCTCTAATGTCGAAAATAGGCCCTAAGGCGTTGGCCGCGCGAAATCCTGTTGACATGCCGCCACAGCCACTGAACATATCCAGCAGCATGATCGGGCCTGGAGCTTCTGATCGCGCCTTACGCCAGTATTCACTTATCTTGGTAGCCACGGCCTTTCCTGCCAGACGGGCTTGGGTGCGAGCGTCGCCTACCCTCCCTCCCTCTATTAGGGGGGGGTGAATGTCAGCCAAGAGGCCTGAGACCTCGTGGGTCCAAGTCCGCTCCTTCAATTTTTTCTTCCGCGTTTGTTCGGCCAGTTGTTCCATCTGCTTACTCCTGTCTTGATGACGAAAGCAAAGGCAACTGCTGTTGAGTGTTGAATGCTTCTCGGTCGAGATGCTCCCGGATCAATCGAGCAGCGAGTGTGCTCTTCTTAAATCCGCGCTCTTCGCAGTAACTCTCGAAACGCCGGAACTCCTGCTCATCTAAGAGCACAGTGACTTTTTTCAGTTTGGAGTCCAAGGAGGTTCTCGCAGCTCGAATTTTGACCAAGATGCATCATATCGCACTGTTAGTCAGTTGTCTATAGAAGTGCGCATTGGTACGCACTTCTACGCATGACGGCGGAAGTTTTAGAGATAGTCAAGGTGGGTAGCTAATCTTGCAGAGGGCTCCTGCTGCCAAGGGCTGGACTTGGTAATCGGTCTGCCTGCAGGCGTGAAGGTCAGGCTGTACCGGAGTGCCCGCAACTAGCCGCCTGACAGGCGTGCCATGAACTCTTGGAAGGCGCTCCGGCAAGATGAAAAAGGCCGAACCATCCAATCCACGCCCTCAAGGCCAAGGCGTTACCATCTACCTCGGATTGCGGACGCGGGTTCGGTTCCGTGTTCCACCTTCAAGGGACAAATGGCCGAAACGGTGGACTTTGGGCCAAAACCGGGGACATTTGTTCGGACTACGAAGTGGAATCGAACTGTTCTCTGTCCAGTTCCCGGGCGAGTTCATGCCATAGTGGCACGCGCGATGGCGGTGCAGGCTCTGGCTCCGTATCTGGTTGTCGGGGTGCTTTGGGCTCCGGCGACCGACCGACAGTGCTGTGGTTTTGCTCCCATTCCCAGAGGGCTTGCAGCGAGAAGCGGATGCTGCCAACCAAGGCCAGATGTGGAACCTGCTTCCTGGCACGGTATTCCGGGGTTGTGAACCAGTGTTTGGGCAGTCCGGTCGCCTCAATCACATCCTGGGCCGTGACGTAGAACGCCCCGGCATCTTCTTCCGTTTCAGGCTGTTCCTGCGGCCGAGTCACGACTTTGGGCACGCGTTCACCGTCACCAAGAATCGCTGACCAGTGCTGCGCGCTCTGTCGCTCGAAGCCGAGGATGTCGGCTTCGTGGTAACGGACATACTGGAACAATTTGTGCCAGGTGGGCCCTTCGTTGTCAGAACGCCAGCGTCGCAAGGTTTTCAGGCTGATCTTCCAGCGGGCGGCAAGCTGCCTTTCGGTCATCACGGGGTAATGCATCTTCTTCTCCAAGACTGATGCCCCCATGACAACGCTGTTCCTTGTAGAAGCCAAGCTCAGTGTTCGATGATTACCCTGCGGCCGTCTCCGCAATCAGCACGTCGGCCGGGATGCCCAGGCTCTTGTGCAGCCTGCGGATCATGGCCAGCGTCAACGGGCGCTTGCGGCTCAGGACTTCGTAGACGCGGTTGCTTTTGCCAATCATCGGCTCGAGATCTTTAACGGACAGACCGCTTTGATCCATCCGGAATTTGATGGCTTCTACTGGATCAGGCGCAGTGATGGGCACGTGCTTGGCCTCGTAGGCTTGCACCAGCGTGGCGAGGATATCCAGGCGATCCCCCTCCGGCGTGCCCAGATCAGGGTCGGACTCCATCAAGGCCGAAATCTCTTTAAGCGTGGCCTTGTAGTCTGTTTCGGTGTGGATAGGGCGGATGTCCATGTTTTCCTCCGTGGCCGGTCAGGCCATTTCAACGGTTTCTGCGTCCACTGCGTCGTACTCCTTGTGGGTGCCGACGAACTTCACGTAGACGATCTGCAACTTGTACGCAACGGCCACGATCAGCCGGTAATCATTGCCTTTGATGTTGAAGACCACGCGACGGTTCTTCAGCACGCTGGCGCTGCGGTACAGCGCCTTGATGTCTGCGGGCTGAGTCCAGGTCGCATTCGTTGCTTCCTCATACCAAGCCTTCAGCGGCTGCTCGGCGTCGGGATGGCGCTCCCAGAAGGCTCGAAGGGTGGACACAGCAATCACTCGCATTGGTCGGAGTTTAGTCCCATTTTGGGACTATTGCAACGGCAGGCTGGCCCAACAGGGGGTTCCCACGATGCAAAACGGCCATTTGATAGAGGCGAGCACCCTCAAGATCAGTGCTTTTCTAAAGAACCTCATATGCGGGCGCGGGTTCGGTTCCGTATTCCGCCACCAATTCAACGCTTCAGGTAATCTCAAGAAGCCGCAAACCCCAGAGGAATCAGTGCTCTGGGGTTTTTTGTTGTCTCAGAATCTCCACTTCATCGCTTGACATCCCCCTCCAGCCCGGAGCACTTGAGGGATATCTCCCTATGAAGCATAAATCTATGCTCCCACGCGTTAAGGACACTGCCCTATCCAATTTACCCTGTCGTTCGGTCAAATCCCGCGACAATGGCAAGCCTTTACGCCGCTCGATTTATCAAACGAAACAGGGAAAGCAAGGCACCCTACCGCTGTATCATCTTCGCTGAGACGAAGCGTCATATTTTTCAGTTGTTCTTGATTCATCTTCATTTACTTCCCAGAGAAGAATATTTTGCACAGTTTCAAGCTTTGCGAATCTTAAGAGAGTTGTCAGGCCATATCAATTGATCGAACTACGTCTTTGACCCATAGCTTGATGACTCTAATGAGTAGCCTGGCTTATCGTCAGCCGAGGAGGCAATCCATGCTTACATCTATATTCTTCAAATTCCTGCACAGCGCTTGGCACTTTATTGAAATATTTCTCATAAAAACCTGACCTTGAAGATTCAGGTGAGTCCATATAATAAGAGCCATTGCTTTCTTGCCAAACCCAAACATCCGGGACTTGAGCATCAACAATAACAAATATATTTTTCTCATACAAAATTGGCTCTCCTATGGCGTTGATGTTAGACCCCATACACAGTTGATGATAGATCGAAGATTTAGTTTTTACTTTCATCGCAAACTCAAAAATTGATCACATTGATCGCGGTTGAAGTACCGCTTTGCAGACAAGAATCACCCCATGAAAGTCAAGTGTTATTTCGCCTGCCAACAGCCAAGCTCAGCCGACCTAGAGCGTGTTATGCAATCTTTCTGGAAGCCGCACCCAGCCTAGCTTTTCGGCCGATCTTCAGTTTTACAAAAAAATGGCATCTGCTGCGCAAGCGCCAAGAGCTGTGGAGTCGCAACATCCATATTGTCGCTCTCGCAATTATCGAGTGCCACTCGCAGCAATTTTTCTTGATCGCCTTCGTCTCGCTGATTTCCATCAATTTTATCCAACTTGATTTACCCTCAAAAAACTCAGCGAAGAATGATGATGTCGTTGCCAGGTCGCCAGCTGATAGGCAGATTGTTGACCCACCTGATCAAGCGGGATTGCATCACTTCAGCGAAGGCTTCAGCGCGGAATTCGCGCTGGGACGAATCGGCCAGGTGGAAATACGGTCCCACGCCGGAACTCAGCAGTGTATGGTCGACGATCACGACGCCATGGAGCCATACCATAAAATTTCTTGGAATAGTTGGATCATCCGGAATCCCGGACGTGTCGGCAAAGCGGACTCCGATATAGAAGTCCAGCCTGCCGTCCCTATCCGGTCGCCACTGGTTGTCGAGTGGCCAATCGAGGTCCAGCGCCCGGAACGGGTCGGGGGTTCTGCCAAGCAGGATATCGCGGCTGCCCAACAAATCGCTCAGACGGTCGGTGACCAGCTTGATGGCCTCGCGCACCCAGCGAAGATGGATTTCGCTGTCGTTTTGCGGCTTGGTTCGCATTTTCGAGAACAGGCCATCTCTTATTTTTTCGTAAGTCGACATAGCATCCCCCACTGCTGCTTGATCTAAGCGGATTGGCATTCGCCGGCATGGGGGCGACGCCAGCACAACGGAATCGATGGCTTCTCCAGTCGCCCCACACTGTTGCGGAGCAATTGCCGCGCCTCGTCTCGACCGCGGCATTCCGGTTGCACACGCTGTCCGTGCAGCTATCGGGCCTGTCCCTTGCCTGCTAAAAACCCAAATAGCTCCCCTTGTAAAAACCATGTCGCGGTTCAGATCGCGGTTCCCTTCCGGACCTCGCATCCTTGACAGAGGAGCGGCCCTATCACGGATGAAGGCAAGGCATGGCTGACGCAAGCTCTGCAAATGATCTCGCCCTGATCAAGGAAGCGCTCGAAGGGATCACTCAGTCTCTGCTGGTGATCGATGATGCGCTCAATATTCTGTATGCCAATTCGGGGTTTATCGCGCTGTTCTCGCTGCCGCCCGAATTGGTCGAGCGCGGTCGTCCGGTGGAGGATCTGCATCGCTATCTGGCGCTGCGCGGCGAATACGGGCCGGGTGATCCGGAGGCCCATGTGGCGTTCCGGCAAAGGCCGCTGCATGAGCGCTCTTCCTATCGGCTCGATCGCAAGCGGGCTTGCGGTACCTATATCGAGATAGCGGGCAGCCCCCTGCCCAGTGGCGGCTATGTGTTCACTTTCACCGATGTGACCGAAAGAAGACTGGCGCAACAGCATCTGGAACAGCAGGTCGCCAACCGTACCGAATCGCTCAGCGCCGCCAATCTGGAGCTGAGCCGGCTGGCCGATCTCGATCCGCTGCTGGGCATCTTCAACCGGCGCAAGTTCTATCAACTGGCCACCCTGGCACGGCAGCGGCGGGCCAGCGACGATGTGCCCCTGTCGCTACTGATGGTCGATGTTGACCATTTCAAATCGATCAATGACCGCTACGGCCATTCTGCCGGCGATATGGCGCTCAAGACCGTCGCCGCCGCCCTGGTGGCCGGGCTGCGGCAGGACGATGTGGTGGCACGCTACGGCGGCGAGGAATTCGTGGTGCTGCTGCCCAACGGCCGGCTGGCCAATGCCCGGGCCGTGGCGGAAAAGCTGCGGCGCCGGGTAGCCGCCACCACGATTGTCCTTGGTAGCCTCAGCCTGCATGTCACTGTATCGATCGGCCTGGCCGTCTGGTCCGACCCGAGCCAGCCGCTAGACAGCGTGCTGGGCGATGCCGACGAAGCGCTCTACCACGCCAAGCAAAGCGGCCGCGACTGTGTGTTTGTCGCTCCCTCGGCCGAAGGGCTGTTTCTGCCCGAGGACCGTCTGTCCTGATCGCCGCAACGATAGCAATCACTTGCCCTGCAACCACCGCCTTACCGGACACTGCCCTCTCTGCCCCGGCCACGTCAGTTTTCTACTCCCCCGCGATTCCCTTTTTTGCATCTGTGCCGTCGTCGGCAGGACAAAGGCCCGCCCCCTTGGTCATCGGCCTAGGCCTATCCTGGCGGAATTGCTAGGTTAAATTTCACATTATTTTTATAAATTTTAATTTATGGCATATTACCTTGCAGTTATTTTTCACATTTATTTAATAAACAGAAAAAATACCGTTCCCTCAACCAGATCGTCTGCGATAAAAACCCGGGGCTCGGCCGGCAACAGCCAAGCGACTTCTGTGGTTTCAAAATATGCAGATTATCGAATGCGTCAATTGACCGCTTATGCTGTCGGCTGTGCCACCGATGGGAGAGAGGCAGGACGCCAAACCGGGTCGCCGGTATGGCAGGTGTGGGAAGGGATCGCTGTGGTGACAAGCGGTGAAGGCAGATCGACCACCATTTGTCCTGCGGAAGTTTTCAAAATAAAAAGCGCAAGCGTCCCGGCTAGCGCTCAAGAGGGTCTCGAATGGGATTTTTTCCTGTTTTTCTGTCCGTGGTCTTCGTACTGCGCAATCGGGCAGACCATATCGAAAACATACTGTCCGACGCCATCGAAGGGATTGCCAATCTGGTCAGGGACTATGAGCTGATCATCATCGACAATGCGTCCGAAGACGACAGCGTGGCGGTACTCAAGCGCCTCACCGGCGAGGACGGTCAGCCCAATCTACAGGTCTATGCGCTCACCAAGGAAGTCGATACCGATACTGCCTGCTGGGTCGGCCTGGAGAATGCGCTGGGCGACTTTGTCGCCGTGATCGACCCCTTGAGCGACGATATTCACTTTCTGCCCACCATGCTGGAGAAGGCCGCTCTGGGCGCCGACGTGGTGTTTGCCACCAATGAGCGCAAACCACCGCAAAGCCTGGCCTATCGGGGCGCCTATGCAGCGTTCAATGGCATCTACAAATGGTTCAACGGCATCCACCTCGCCGAGGAAGCACCGCAATACCGCATCCTCAATAAGAAGGTGGTCAATTTCATCCTGCAACACGCCCAGCCGGCGATCAGCTATCGCCATCTGCCGGCCACCGCCGGATTTGCCCGGGTCAATCTGCGCTACCGCGCCGCGCCTCGCCTCGCGCCGTCCAAAAAGCACCTGGGCGACAGCATCGACCGTGGGATGCGGCTGCTGGCTTCCACCACCCGGACACCGATGCGTCTGGTCACCTCGCTGTCACTGTTCGGTGCAGTCGCCAATCTGCTGTATTCCTGCTATGTGGTGGCAATCGGCCTGTTCAAGACCAATGTGGCGCCGGGCTGGATCAGCCTGTCGCTACAGCAATCGGGCATGTTCTTTCTGATTTCCCTGGTGTTGCTGGTGCTCGGGGAATACATACTCCATATGGCCACGCTGTCCAATGAAGGGCCGCTCTACCATGTCGGCCAGGAATTCACCAGCGCCCGGCTGACCCGGCGTGAAAAGCTCAATATCGAGGAAATCGCCGCCATCGAAGCAGCCACCACCGGTCAGCAGATCGAACGGATGGCCTGATGGGGCAAGTCTTCGATGCCGTGGTGATCGGCGGCGGTTTCTATGGCGCTGCGATTGCCATCTATCTGGCCCGGCAACGTGGTCTGCGCCGTGTTCTGCTGGTGGAACAGGAGGCAGCGCTGCTGCGCCATGCCTCCTACCATAACCAGGCCCGGGTCCATAACGGCTACCACTACCCGCGCAGCTTCACCACGGCCTACCGCAGCCGGATCAATCTGCCGCGCTTTGTCACCGACTGGCCCGACGCGGTCAAGCGCGACTTCACCAAGCTCTACGCAATTGCCCGGCGCAACTCCAAGGTCACGGCGCGGCAGTTCGAGCGCTTCTGCCGCGAGATCGGCGCACGGATCGAGCCGGCCGCTCCGACGCTGCGCGCGCTGTTCGAGCCTCGCTTGATCGAGGCGGTATTCCTGGTCGAGGAATACGCCTTCGACGCCACCCGGCTTGCCGCCTGGGCCGAACAGGCACTCGACGCTGCCCGGGTGGAGCGCCGGCTGAGTACCCGGGTCAGCCAGATCGTCCGCAATGCGCAGGGATCCCTGACGCTCACCTTGAGCGACCGGGACGGCCACAGCCATCTTGCAAGCCGGCTGGCCTTCAACTGCACCTACAGCGGCCTCAACCAGTTCGGCGGCGATTTTCCCGGCATCGGCACGGGCCTCAAGCACGAGATCACCGAGATGGCACTGATGGAGGTGCCCGCCCCTTTGCATGAACTCGGCATCACCGTGATGGACGGGCCGTTCTTTTCGCTGATGCCATTTCCGGCGCGTGGGCTGCATACCCTGTCCCATGTGCGCTATACCCCGCATCTGCACTGGCATGACCAGCCAGGACTGGACCCCTATCTGCGGCTACAGCAGCACGGCCGCGCCAGCCGGGTCGAGCGGATGGTGCGCGATGTGGGCCGCTATCTGCCCTCGGTGCTCGCTGCCCGCCATATCGACTCGCTGTTCGAGGTCAAGACCGTACTGCTCAAAAACGAAAGCGATGACGGTCGCCCTATCCTGTTCGAGAAGCATCCGGCGCTGCCGGGCTGTTTCTCTGTGCTGGGCGGCAAAATCGACAATATCTACGACGTTCTGGCCAAACTCGACGACGAGCCGCTGCTCGACGTTACGGCCGACGCCAGCTCAGGAATCCGCTATGGCTAATGCATTGATCGGCTTCTCCGGTTTTGTCGGCAGCACCTTGCTGCGGCAGACCGGCTTTGACGAGCATTACCGCTCGACCAATATCGGCGAGATCGCCGGTCGCTCGTTCGACACCGTGGTCTGCGCCGGCGCCCCGGCGCAGAAATGGCTCGCCAACCGCGAACCCGAAGACGATCGCCGCAAGATCGACGGCCTGATCGAACACCTGCGCCGCATCGATTGCCGCCGCTTTGTGCTGGTCAGTACAGTGGATGTGTTCCAGCGCCCGATCGAGGTCGATGAGGACAGTCCGGTCGAAGAGGCCGGTCTGCATCCTTATGGCCTGCATCGCCGGCTGCTTGAGCGCTTTGTCGAACAGCGCTTTCCCGAGCATCTGATCGTCCGCCTGCCCGGCCTGGTCGGCCCCGGGCTCCGTAAGAACGTGATCTACGACTTTCTCAACGCCAACCAGTTGCCTGCCATCGATAGCCGGGGGGTGTTCCAGTTCTACCCGATGGTCAATCTCTGGTACGACATGGTGACGGCACTCAATGCCGGTCTGCGGCGGGTCCATCTGACCGCCGAACCGGTCAGCGTGGCCGAGATTGCCCGCCAGGGCTTTGGTCTCGAATTCGACCAGTCCCAACCCACCCTCCCGGCCCGCTACGATATGCGCAGCCGCCATGCCGCGCTGTTCGGCGGCCAGGGCGACTACCAGTACAGCGCCCGCGAAACCTTCCAGGCGGTGCGGGCCTATGCCCAATCCGAACCGCGGCGTGCGGCAGGAGACGGCGCATGAGGCTGTCGATTTCCAATATCGCCTGGGAGCGCGAAGAAGACCCGCAGATCGCCGAGCTGCTGGCCGAATTCTCGGTCGATGCGATCGATGTGGCGCCGGGCAAGTATTTTCCCGCCCCGACCCGGGCCAGCGCCGACGAGATTGCCCGGGTGCGGCAATGGTGGGAAGCGCGCGGGGTCGAGATTGTCGGCATGCAGGCGCTGCTGTTTGGCACGAGTGGCCTCAATCTGTTCGGCCCGACCGAGGTGCAACAGGCGATGCTCGACCATCTGAGCGCCGTGTGCCGGATCGGCGCCGGCCTGGGTGCGAACCGACTGGTGTTCGGTTCGCCGAAGAACCGGGATCGCAGTGGACTCGACGATGGCACAGTCCTCGACATCGCCCTGCCTTTCCTGCGCCGGCTTGGCGATATTGCCGGGCAGCACGGTGTGCTGGTCTGTCTTGAACCCAATCCACGCCATTACGGCGCCAACTTCATGGTCGATAGCGCCGAGACGGCCAAGGTGGTGCAGGCGGTGGCTCATCCGGCGATCCAGATGCAGCTCGATACCGGTGCGCTGGCGCTCAACGGCGAGACGGCTGCCGAGGTGCTGCCGGCCTATGCCGGGCTGATCGGCCATATCCACGCCAGCGAGCCCGATCTGCTGCCGCTTGGTGACGGCAATGCCGAGCATATGGCGGTGGCGGCCCTGTTAAGGCGCCATCTGCCGAACCACCCGGTTGCCATCGAAATGCTGGCGACCCGACAGGAATCGCATCTGGCCTCGATCCGCCGTGCGCTGAGGGTAGCCGACCGGGCCTATCGGCAGGAGCTGGCGGCATGAAGTGGCTGATTCTGCTCCTGGGCATTCTGTCCAACGCCTCGGCCAGCGTGCTGGTCAAGCTGGCGATGACGCCGCCGCGCCGTTTTCCCTCGTTGGCCGACCCGCTGGCCGCGCTGAGCAATTGGCCGTTCTGGCTCGGGCTTGGCCTTTATGGTGCCGCCTTTTTGCTCTACGCCGCTGCGCTGGCCAAATTGCCGCTCAATGTTGCCCATCCGGTGCTGACTTCGGGTGCCGTGGCGACGGTAGCCCTGTTCTCGGCCCTGATCTTCCGTGAACCCTTTCATTGGACCACCGCTGCCGGCATCACGCTGGTGATTGCCGGCGTGACGCTGATTACCGCCCGAGTCGGCTGATTGCGTTGCGACGCCGACGGCCGTCCGCTACCGGCCGTCCGCGACTGACTGTCCGTGACTGACTGTCCGTGACCAGAGCGTTTCCAGCCAATTCGGAATCAGTGTGTCCGAACATCAACGTGGAGACGCCCAGCACTCAACCAGGCATCGTGGCGACGCCGGTTTCAATGGAAATGCTGTAGCCATCCGCGACCAGCCAACCACGTCTTTATCGAAAGCATCCAACCATGACCATTGCCCCCGATTTACGCGCCAGTTGGCAGGTACCGGCCTTTACCGTGGAATTCTGGCCCGGACGCCAGCAGCGTTATGGCATCGTGATTCCGGTGATCAATGAAGGAGCGCGCATCCGCAGTCTGTTGAGTCGAATGGCAGCGCTCCGTATTGCCGAGCAGGCGGATGTGCTGATCGTCGATGGCGGCAGCACCGACGGCTCGCTCGAACACGACTGGCTGCGCAGCCATGGTGTGCGTGGGCTGTTGCGCAAGACGGGCCCGGGCAAGCTCAGCGCCCAGTTGCGCTGTGCCTATGCCTTTGCGCTTGAAGAGGGCTATGAGGGCATCGTCACCATTGATGGCAACGACAAGGACGATCCCGAAGCGATCCCGCGTTTTATCAAAGCGCTCGAGGACGGCGTTGACTTCGTGCAAGCGTCGCGCTTTATCGAAGGTGGCATTGCCGAGAACACGCCGGCTTCGCGCGATCTGGCGATCCGCTTTATCCACGCCCCGCTGCTGAGCCTGGCTTCGGGCTGCAAGTGGACCGACACCACCCAGGGCTTTCGTGCCTATAGCCGCACCATGCTGCTCGACCCGCGCGTTGCGCCGTTCCGTGAGGTGTTCAATACCTACGAGTTGCTGGCTTATCTGTCCTACCGGGTTCCCAGACTTGGCTATCGCTGTATCGAGTTGCCGACGGTGCGTCGCTATCCCAAGGGCGAGGTGCCGACCAAGATCAGCAGCGTGCGCGGCAATCTGTCCGTTCTCGAAGTGTTATTGCGTGCCTGTGCCGGCCACTACAACCCGGCTGAACGTTAATCCATGGTCGAGGCGATGCAAAAAAAATTCTCTTTCATTGAAAAATTTTCTGTAATTGCCGCTGCATCTTCCGTCGCTATTGCAGCTTTATTTACTTGTCTGAAGCTGAACCTGGCGCCCGGCTATGCCGAATTTATCGTCGGCCATCTGGCCTGGAATGCCGGTACCAAGAGCCAGGATCTGCTGGCCGGTCCGGTCTTTATCCTGACCCTGCTGGCCGGTTTATGGCTGTTCAGTGCCCCGATCCGTCGGCTTGGGCCGCAATCGGAAAATGCGCAGCACTATGTCGAGCAATTGCTGTGGTGTCTGGCCCCGGTGCTGGCCATTCTGGGCGGGGTGCTGTCGAAGCTGCCGGCCGATAAGCCTGCGCTGATCCTCAGCAATGTCGGGCTGGTGTTTCTGGGGCTGGCCGGTTTTGCGCTGCGGCAGCAGCGGCCGATCGAGCCACGGCTGGCCGGACTGGCCTTGCTCGGCAGCGTCATGCTGGCGCTGTTGCCGTTTGAATGGTTTCTGCTCCATGGCCGGCTGAACGGTCCGACCGACGCCCCCTTGCCGCTGCTCGCTGCGGGGCTGAGCGGATTTGCCGCGCTGATGCTCAATCTGGTTCTACTGCTCTGGCGTCCCGACCTGCTGGCCCGCCTGCTGCCGCATCTGCTGCTACTGGGGCAATTCGGTCTGGCGCTGTGCTATCTCTGTCTCTACCCGGCCAGATTGCAGGCACCGGGCGAGCTGACCCAGTACAGCACCACGCCGGCGCTCAAGCTGTTCGTCGCCGCGCTGGTCGCCTGGACCATGCTGGACAGTCTGCGCCGCTATCTGGTCCATCTGCGCACTCGTGAGGCCGACTGGTATGCCCTGCTGTCGCCACCCGCCCTGTTTGGCCTGTTGCTGGCGATCAAGGCCGGCTGGACGCTGGCACCGCTGGTGCTGCCCGACGACTATCACTTCGGCGAGCGGGTGCTGGGCTGGTGGTCCTATCTGCACGGCACCGTGCCCTATCTTGGCTATATTCCGCCGCATGGCCTGATCGCCGATGATCTGCCGGGCCTGCTCAGTTCCCTGTTCTACGACGGCACGGCCGCCGCCACCGCCGAGACCAGCCGGATGAGCCAGCTGCTGCTGGGCCTGGGCGCCTTTCTGGCGCTGCGCCGCTACAGCGGCAGCCTGGGGCTGGCCTTCTGTGCCGTGCTGTTTATCGGCGAGCAGCCCAACTGGCTCTATCTGACGCTGTTTATGTGTCTGTGGCTGTCGCCCTGGCTGCTTGAGCGGCCGGCCTTATGGCTGACAAGCTGGATCATCGGCACTCCCCTGCTGATTCTCGGTGTCCCGCCACAGGGCCTGCTGGCTGCTGCCGCCTCGGGCCTGGTGCTGCCCTATATGTTGTGGCGGCTGTTGCAGCAGGACCGGCCACTCCAGCGCGCTTGGCCCATCGGCCTGGCGCTGGGGCTGCTGCTGATCGTGGCCCTGCTGACGCCGCTGCTGCCGATGCTGTTCAATGCCATCCGCTATGTGCTGGAAAACGGCCCGATCAATCAGGTCGCCTATGGCATTCCGTGGCAGTTGAGCTGGGGCTTTGGCGAGCGTTCGGGCTTTGTGTTCGAGTTGCTGCGGATGTCATGGACCATCGTCCCGGTGTTCTGTGCCGTGATGGTCTATCAGAGCTACCAACGGCCCGAGATCAGCCGCGCCATGCTTGCGCCGGCCTTGGCGGTGTTCGTGTTTTCCCTGTTGATGATTCCGTATTCGATGGGCCGGATCGACCCGGGCAGCGGCTCGCGGCCGATGATCGTCGGAGTGTTCATCTGGACCATGCTGCTGCCGATCGCGGTCTGGTGGCTGATCCAGCCGCTACAGCGGGTCATGCTGGCCGTGCTGGTGGTGGCCGGACTGGGCGCGAGCCAGAACTACGGCCTGCCTTCGTCGGAGATGTTCAGCGCGGCCTTTGCTCCCAAGATTCCGGTCAGCCCGCTGCGTGACAGCGCCGCCGCCGGCATGCCCAATATTGGCCGGGCCATGGTGGAGGATAAGCACTGGGAGCGGCTCACCCGACTACAGCAAGTGCTGGCGGCCAAGTTGCGCCCGGGCGAGAGCTATCTCGATCTCAGCTCGCGCAATGCCCAGTATTTCTATCTCGACCGCCTGCCCCGCCAGATGCCGGTGACGGCGCCCTACAATCTGGTGCCGCTGGGGCAGCAGCATCGGGCGCTGGAGAGGCTGTCGCGCGATCTGCCGTCCATCGCGCTGCTCGAAGCCGACAATATCGTGCACGACGGCGGCGGGCCGGCACTGCGTAGCCACTATCTGTACCGCTTTGTCCTTGAGCACTACACCCCGGCACTCGAAAACGGCTTCGTGATCGGCCATGCGAACCCCCTGCCCGTGCCGACCCGGCCGCTCACGCTGTCCACCAAGGTGAGCAATCTGAGCGATCCGACCTGGGATCGCGGCGTTCATCGCAGCGAAGCCGCGCTGGTGGTGGCCCATCCGAACTGGCTGGCCTCGGTGCCGGTCGGGCTTGAGGTGCGGCTGGACAATGGCGAGCTGCGCCGGATCAACCGGGTCAATCTGAGCGACGGCACGCTATGGCTCGAAGGCCCGCCACTCGATCCGGCCCAGGTCGGCTTTCCGCATGGGCTGAGCCTCGATCTGCCGCCCGAGCAGATTGCCGCCCACCGGCTGGCCTTGCTCGACCGGGCCTTTGCCCAGCCTGAGCTGGGCAAGATTCCCGTCGCCTGGGGCCGGTCCGAACGCTCGCTCGCCAAGCGGATGACACTGGTCCATTCGCTCGACTCGCTGCCCTTGACGCTGAGCCAGCTCAGGCAAGCAGGCAGTGATTACCAGTCGCTGGGCAACGACCCGCAACTGCTGTTCGATCTGTCCGGGCTGCAATTGGCCGGGCGCGAGGCAGGTCTGCTGCGCTTCGAGTTCCAGTGCCGCGAGGCACGCGCTGAACCGCGCTTCCAGATCTTCTGGTGGGGCGATGACCAAGGCGGCGCCAGCGAAGCGGCCAGCGTCAGCTTCACCGCCCAGGACGGCACCTTGATCGTCCCGCTCGATGCCTCGCCGCGCTGGCTGACACTGCGTCAGCTGACCGGCCTGCGGATCGATCTCAACACCCCGGAGGCATGCCAGGGCTTCAGTCTCAAACGGATCGGCCTGTACCAGCGCGTCGCGGCCGGGCGGTAGCGAGCGCATTGCTGCCCAACCGGGCGTCAGCTCGTCCGGACGGCAGTCGCCAAATTGGAAAAGGCGGATACGGTTGACCGTATCCGCCTTTTCAATTTGGCGACTCAGCCTGCCGGCGGGTCCGATTCGGCGGGAATTCCGCCGAGAGGCCAGAACGAATTCACCCCCCAACTAGATTAAAAACACTAAAAAGAACGCTGGCTTGGGATAGGCCGGATATTTCACCATGGCAACAGTGTTTTAATTATTCTGCATAGTAATTCCAGCGTCCAACAATCCCTCACAGCAAAGAAGACAAAGCACGGGTGAATATTTTTATTTGTTTATAAATTCAGCAATTTCTCTTGCATTGATTTTGCAGCTAAGTTGATTTTTACTCTCTCGCCCAGTTTATCCCCTCTTCATTCACGTCATATGCCAGAAACATTTTTTATTGACACTGAAGTCCCATTGTGATCTCGCTGAAAATATAAAATTCTGTCTTATCGCTTACGTTCGACTTGCTTGATAAAATAGCGGCCTTTGTCGTGAATCCCCAGGTTTTCCGCCCGATGACGCCCGGCGTCGTCGCGACCAGTACGGTCCCTGAGTTACCGTTTCGCTTGCGCCGCCCGTCCAATCGGACAGGCGTTATTCCGCTTTAGCGCCCGTGCCGGCCAGCACCTGCCGGCGCGGAACCCTGCTGTTTTCCGACCTGAACCGCCAGACCGGCGGTATCGCCAGCCCGTGCCGAGCTTCGGCGCACGCTGTCTTTTTCCTTCTATTGGATCGTCATGTTGACCCCGCTCCTACCTATTCCGCCTCGGCGGGCGCTGTACTTTTGCCTATTGCTCGCATTGTTCGAGCTACTGACCTATATCGCCAGCGATGTGGTGATGCCGGCCATGCTGAACGTCACCCGCGATCTGGCCGCAGGCCCGCAACATATCCCCTATGCACTGAACGCCTATCTGCTGGGCGGTGTGGCACTGCAATGGCTGATCGGTCCGCTGTCCGACCGCTTTGGCCGCCGTCCCATGCTGCTGATCGGCTGTGCCGGCTTCACCGTCACCTGCATCGCCAGCTACTGGGTCGACAATATCCATCTGTTCAATGGCTTGCGGCTTCTGCAGGGCATCGGCCTGGGCTTTGTGGTGGTGGTGAGCTACCCGGCCCTGCAAGAAGCCTTTGCCGAAACCGATGCCGTGCGGCTGATGGCGATGCTGGCCAATATCGCCCTGCTGTCGCCGCTGCTCGGGCCGCTGCTGGGCAGCGTGCTGCTTGAGTGGATTTCCTGGCGCACCCTGTTTCTGCTGATCGGTATCTGCGGCGCCTTAACCTGGGTCAGCCTGTACTGCTATATGCCCGAGACGCTGGGCGTCACCCGCCGCGACGGCAGCCGGCTCGACAAGCAGCCGCTGGCGCTGGCAAGCGTCGCGGCAAGCTACCGCTCGCTTCTGCGCAACCGGCGCTTTCTGGCCGGCAGTGCAGCGCTCGGTCTGATCGGTCTGCCGCTGATTGCCTGGATTGGCCTGGCTCCGCTGCTGCTGGTCAAGGGTGCCGGCCTCAGCACCATGACCTACGGCCTGTGGCAACTGCCGGTGTTCGGCGGCCTGATTACCGGCAATCTGCTGCTCAACCATCTGGCCGAACGCTACAGCCTGGAAAGCCTTGCCGGCCGCTCGCTCTGGGCGCTGCTCGGGGGTCTGCTTCTCGGTGCGGCCGCCACCTGGCTGTGGCCGAGCGTGCCCGCGCTGGTCGCAGGGCTGACGCTCTATACCGTCGGTCTTGGCATCTGCAACGCCACCCTGTACCGACTGACGCTGTTCTCCAGCGACGCCAGCAAAGGCGTGGTATCGGCCATGCTCGGCATGATCTCGGTGGCCATTCTTGGCCTCGGCGGCTCGGTGCTCGCTGCCTGCGGCGCCGGCAACGGCCTGACCGACTTTGCCATCGCCGCCTGCGCCACCGGGCTGCTCGCGCTATGGCCGCTGCGGCATATCCTGCGCCCGCAGTCTGCCCAGGCCCAATACGCTTAACCTCCCCTATCGGAACCCGCCATGGTCCCCCTACCTTATACCGAAGCGCTTTGCGCGCTGCCCCATCCGTATCGGCGCGACGCCGACACCGAACGGCTGTTCAGTCAGGCGATGGCCGAGCTGACCGCCTATCACAGCGCACACAGCCCGGGCTATCGCGACTGGCTGCTGGCCAACCAGATCGATCCGCAGGCGCTTGACCGGATCGAAGACTGGTCCACGCTGCCGCCGATCTTTGCCAACTATTTCAAGCAGCGGCTGCTGCTGAGCGCGGCGGGCGAGGATGCCCTGGAGCTGACTTCGTCGGGCACCACCGGCCAGAAGAGCCGGATGCGCTACGACGATCGCAGCATCAGCGCCGCCCAGGCCATGGTTGACCGGATTTTCGAGCACTACGGCTGGCACACCCCGGACACCGCGTGCAACTACCTGCTGCTGAGCTACGAGCCGGCCGGGGCAATCACGCTGGGCACCGCCTATACCGACCAGTTCCTGTGCAAATACGCCCCGGTCAACCGGGTGGTCTATGCGCTGCGCCATAACGGCCAGGGCAATGAATTCGACCCGTTCGGCGTGATCCGCGCCTTGCAGGAATTCGCAGCCGAAGGACTGCCGGTACGGATTTTCGGTTTCCCGGCCTTTCTGTGGTTCACGCTGGAACGGATGCGTGAAATGGGCTACCCGGCGCTCCAGCTTCATCGCGACTCACTGGTCTTTCTGGGCGGCGGCTGGAAGACCCATGCGGCGCAGGAGATCCCCAAGCACACGCTGTATCAGCGACTCGGCGAACAGCTCGGCATTCCGGATATCCGTTGCCGCGACGGCTACGGCTCGGTCGAGCATCCGGTGCCCTATATCGAATGCCCGAAGCACCGCTTCCATGTGCCGGTCTATGCCCGCGCCTATGTGCGCAATACCGCCGATTTCTCGCTCCAGTCCTATGGCGAGCCCGGCTTTCTGCATCTGATCTCGCCCTATATCACCTCCAGCCCGGCCCATAGCGTGGCGCTGAGCGATCTGGCCGTGCTGCGGCCAGGGAGCGATTGTGGCTGCGGCATCGACAGCGACTGGTTCGAATTGCTGGGCCGGGCCGGCACCGCCAAGAGCCGCAGTTGTGCGCTGGCCGCTTCTGAACTGATCCGGGGATCCTGATATGTACCTGCTCCAAGGCCAACTCGACGCCACCCTAGACCTCGACCGGGCATTGGCCCGCCTGCTGCCGGCACTGCCGGCGGCACTGGCCCGTCCCTGCAGCGCCGACGCGGTGCTCGACTGTGCGGAACGCTTTGCCGACGCCCTGATTGCCGGCCGGCTCGATCTGGGACTCGACCCGGACAGCCAGGCCGAACTCGCCAGCTTCTGCCGCCGCGACACGCTGGCAGCCAAGCTCGAACGGGAACTGGGCGAGACGCCGCAATCGCTGCGGCGGATCGACTATAGCGAAGCCCATTTTGAAGCCTGGCGTCCGCTGGGCGTGGTGCTGCACGTCACCCCGGCCAATGCCGCGCTGCTGCCGTTCTTTGCGGTGCTGGAAAGCCTGCTGGTCGGCAATATCAACTGGCTGCGCCCCAGCAGCAGCGACAACGGCCTGAGCGCCCGCCTGCTCTCGGCCCTGCTCGACTGCGACCGTAGTGGCACGCTGGCCGATTTCATCGCCGTGCTGCCGGTCGCCAGCCACCAGCTCGACCGCCTGTTCGGCCATGTCGACGGCGTCTCGGCCTGGGGCGGCGATGCCGCGCTCGAATCGATCCGCCGTCAGTTGCCGGCCGGCTGCCGCTGGATCGACTGGGGGCATCGGATCAGCTTTGCCTATCTGAGCCCCGAAGCCGCCAGCGCCGAGACGCTTGACGCCCTCGCCGACGAGGTCTGCCGCTTCGACCAGCAAGCCTGTTCCAGCCCGCAATTGCTGCTGGTCGACAGCGACGACCCGGCGGTGCTCCAGGCACTGGGCGCCCAGCTTGCCGAAGCGATGGCCCGCCGCGCCCCGGCGTGGCCCGCGCTCGTGCCATCGACCCAGGAAGCGGCGGAAATCACCACCCGCCTCGGCTTTGCCCGCCTCGACCAGACCTTCGCCGCCGAACCTGGCCATATCTGGCAAGGCCAGGGCTGGCGTGTGGTCTGGCAACACCGCAGCTCGGTCGAACCTTCCCCCTTGTTCCGTACCGTACTGCTGCGTCCGCTGCCGCGCGCCAGGCTGGTCGAGGCGCTGCTGCCCTGGCGCACTCATCTGCAAAGCTGTGCGCTGGCCTGTCCGCCCGGCCAGATGGCCGAACTGGGCCGGTTGCTGCTGGCCGCCGGCGTCACCCGCGTGACCCCGGCCGCGGAAATCCACCAAGGCTATGCGGGCGCGCCCCATGACGGCGTCTATGCCCTGACCCGCCTGGCCCGCCGTGTTTCGCTGACCGTGCCGGCCGGCACGCTGAGCGTCCATATCACGCTCGATCAGCCGCCCGCAGCCCCGGCCGGACTCGACTGTCCGCCGATGGACAAAGCCGCCTTCCAGGACGGCTCGCTCCAGCCCGGCGCACAACTGTTCTTCCGCAGCGGCGGCAGCAGCGGCACACCGAAGCTCGCCGGCTTCAGCTACCGCGACTATCGGCGCCAGATGCGGGCAGCGGCCGATGGACTGTTCGCTGCCGGGCTCGATCCGGCGCGCGATCGGGTGATGAACCTGCTCTACGCCGGCAAGCTGTACGGCGGGTTGCTGAGCTTTTTCACCATTCTGGAGCAGATGGGCGCGGTCCATTACCCGATGGGTGGACCGAGCGACGACGACTTCAGCGAAATCGCCCAACTGATCGTCAGCCAGCGCATCGACACCCTGATCGGCATGCCCAGCACGCTGCACCAGTTGTTCCGCCGCGAAGAAGCCACGCTGCGTGCCTACGGTGGCGTGCGCAAGCTGATGCTGGGCGGCGAACATCTGGGCGCGCCGCAACGGCGCTTTCTGGAAAGTTTCGGTATCAGCACGATCCGCTCGGCCATCTACGGCTCGGTCGATGCCGGCCCGCTCGGCCATGCCTGCAAGGCTTCGCCCGATGCGGTGTTCCACCTGCTGAGCGATACCCAATGGCTGGAGATCGTCCATCCCGAGCGTGACGAACCGGTCGCGGCCGGGGAAAGCGGTCGGCTGCTGTTCACTTCGTTGGCGCGCGAAGGCCAGACCGTGCGGCGCTATGAGGTCGGCGACACCGGCCGCTGGCTCGACGGCCCCTGCCCGTGCGGACTGCCGAGCCCGCGTTTCGAGCTGCAAGGCCGCCAGGGCCAGCTGCTGCGCGTCGGCAGCCTGTTTATCGCGCCGGCTCGGCTGGCCGAGCTGGCTGGGGTGCCGGTGCAATTCGTGATCGATCACGACGACAGCGGCTGCGAACGGATCAGCGTCCTGGCCGAGGGCGACCCGGCCGAGGTTCGCGATCGGCTCGCCAACGATGCCGATCTGGCCGAAGGTCTGCGTGGCAGTCTGATCAATCTGCACGTCGAACCCTGTCCAAGCGGCGGATTCGAGCGCAACAGCCACAGCGGCAAGACGCCGCTGGTGATCGACCGACGCCGGACCGCACAATAGTGCCGTAAATAACCTTTTTTTCAATCGAAGGAAACATTGCTAAACATTGCATGGTCCAATGCGTCAATCGATATATATATACAGCACCAGATCTTGCATCCATCATCATTCTGCAAGAATGCTGCTGTAAATTGGACTGTGTATCTTTAGCAGGATAATAAAAACAGCTCCCCGATTTAAGGAAACCCCTCCTTGACCGCGCAGCGCCCCGGCCCTCGGACACAATCCAGCGGGCCGGGCCTTGCGCACCCTGTGAAATCCGGACTTAGCCGTATGCTTACCCTCTCTCAACTGGTGGCCCATGCCCGCCACCACTCCCCGTATTACGCCCGCCGTCTGGCCGCGCTGCCCGAGCAGGGCTGGCAACTGCACGATCTGCCGTTGACCGACCCGGCCGACTATTGGCAAGACAGTGAATCGCTCGATGGCTGGCCGGTGCTGAGCGGCGCCGTTGACGACGCCCATGTGTTCAAGACCGGTGGCTCGACCGGTCAGGGCAAACTGGCGGTGTATCGCCGCTCGGAATGGCGCCATTTCGTTACGGCTTTCGGTGAAGCCATGGCTGCCCAATTGCAAGCGGGTGACCGCGTCGCCAATCTGTTTTTTGCCGGGGACCTCTACACCAGCTTTCTGTTCATCCACGGCGCCCTGGCGCACGCCCCGCTGCCGGTACTCGAATTCCCGTTTACCGGTGCAGTGGAGTCGGCCACGCTGGCTGAAGCCATACACCGCTACCGGATCAACGTGCTGGCCTGCGTCCCGGCCCAATTGCTGCGTTTTGCCGACCACCTCGACCGCCACGGCCTGACCCTGCCTGAAGTCAACACGGTGCTGTACGGCGGCGAGAGCCTGTTTGCCGCGCAACTGCCGCAACTGAAGCGCGTGCTGCCCAAGGCCCGCTTTGCCTCGATCGGCTACGCCAGCGTCGATGCCGGGCTGCTCGGTGCCAGTGCGCCTGACTGCACGCTCGGTGAACATCGGGTGTTCGACGGCGATACGTTGGTTGAGATCGTCGATGAACATAGCGGTGAGCCGATTGAGGAATGTGGCCGAACCGGCGTATTGGTGGTGACGAACCTGACCCGGACCCTGATGCCGCTGCTGCGCTACCCGGTCGGCGATCTGGCTGCCTGGACCGAAGTCGCCGGCACGCCTCGGCGCAAGTTTGTCCTGTGCGGCCGGGCCAGTCAGAGCCACCGGATTCGCGTCGGCACGCTGTCGCTGTTCCCCGATGAAATCGGCCAGCGGGTGCGCGAACTGGCCGGCGAGCGGCCCTGGCAGTTATGGATCGAGCGCAGCGGCAGCGCCGACCGGCTGACGCTGCGTTGGGAAGCGGACGGCTGCACCACGGCTGAAGCGCTGACCCAGTCGCTGTCGGCAGCGCTGCTGACCCACTATCCCGAACTCCAGGCCCTGCGCACCAGCGGTGAGCTGATCTGGTCGGTCGAAGCCTGCTCGGCCGCAAAACTCGCGCTGCATCCACGCTCGGGTAAGTTGTTGCGGGTGGTGGACCGGCGCGACTATCAGATGGCAGCACAGGAGGTGGTGGCATGAATCTGCAATGGCGCCATTTCACCGCCGCCGATGCGGCCTCGGTCAGCGAGCTGTTCCGGGCCGTCTACGGCGAACACTATGTCTACCCCGACCTTTACCTGCCGGCGATGATCAGCCAGCACAATGCCCAGGGCGACTGGTACTCGGCCCTGGCGCTCGACGGCGAGCGGGTGGTCGGCCATTCGGCACTGTGCCGCGATCCGCAAGACCCGGGCAGCGCCGAGCTGGCGCTCAATGCGGTCCATCCCGATGCACGCGGACGCGGTATCGCCACCACGCTCGGTCAGTTGCTGTGCGGCCATGCGCGCGAACTTGGGCTCGATACCCTGACCATCAAGCAGGTCTCGTCCTATACCCATAGCCAGCAGTTGGCGCGGACGCTGGGTTTCCAGACCACCGGCCTGCTGCTTGACTATGTCAGCTCGCCCTATGGCAATGCCTGGCGCGAGAGCGTGGTGCTGGGCTGTCAGACGCTGCGGCCGGGCCATCGGCCGCTGCCGGCACTCGACTGGCCGGCCGAATATGCCCAATGGGCCGAGTCGCTGACCCGCCATTTCGGCAGCGGTAGCGCCGCCCCGGCACCGCTCGACACGCCGATGCAGGTACGCCGCCACGGTGAGCGGGTCGAAGTGACGCTGGAGCGGGTCGAAGCGGCCAGCCTGGCCCAGATTGCGCTGTTGCCGGGCAACTGGCTGATCCATGTGCGTCTGCGGCTCGATCAAGGCTTTGACGAAGCCCTGGCACGACTGGCACCGGCCGGCTATGTCTTCGCCGGCCTGGCCCCGGCACCCGGTGCCGGCTGGTACGCCCTGCTTGAGCGCGGCTTTGACGCGCGACCGCTGACCCTGCGCTGCCCGATCGCCCAGACCCTGCACCAGAATGCGCAACTGCCGCCGCTGTCCGGCCTGCCGCCTCGGCGGCGGCCTGAAGTGGGCGCGGCGGCGATTCGGAGTTGCTGAAGCTGTCAGCCACTGAACTGTCAGCCACTGAAAAGTGAAAAGAGCCGTTGTGATGACGGCTCTTTTTTATCCTTCGTTTGAAATTGCTTAGGTGGCAAGGATGTACTTCCTTTCTGCTATTTTGTTTACCAGGATAGTAAATGTGTTAGCAAGACGGCCTCAGCCTATCCTGAGCTTGGCGTACGCTTTGGCTTGTTGAACCGGTTTATAGAGGCTTAGATAAAAGCAGCGCCCGGCACGTCACTGTGTTGGCGTGGTGAGAAAATCCATTAAATCTAATTACTAAGTAGTTGGCCGAATTGAGGAAGGAGGGCGTCATGGATCGCATCCAAGCCATGCAGCTATTTGTCCGCGTCAGCGAATACGGCAGTTTCACCCGCGCCGCTGACGCCATGCGGATTTCGCGGCCGGCGGCCTCGATCACCATCCAGCAGCTTGAAGACCGCCTGGGTACCCGGCTGCTCAGCCGCACCACCCGCCATGTCGAACTGACCCCGGACGGCCTGGCCTATTACGAACGCTGCCAGCGTCTGCTTTCCGACCTTGAAGAAGCCGACACCCTGTTCCGCCAGGCCGATGCGCCACCGCATGGCCAGTTGCGGGTCAAGGTACCCGGGCGCTTGGGGCGGCGGGTGCTGTTGCCGGCACTCCCCGAATTTCTGACCCGTTACCCCGAGATCGATCTCGAACTCGACATGCTCGACCGGCCGCTCGACCTGATCCACGCCGGCATCGACTGCGCCCTGCGCATCGGCGCGCCCTGCGACGACCGCCTGATGGACCGGCCGATCGGGCTGCTGGCCCAGGGCAACTACGCCAGTCCCCGCTATCTGTCGCGCTACGGAACGCCACGCGAACCGGCCGATCTGAGTCGGCATCTGGCGGTCCGCTATCTCCAGCCGGCGACCGGTAAAGTGCGCGAGTGGGAATACCTGGAAAACGGCGAATGTCGCACGCTGGTGCTGCAAGGACCGGTCACGGTCAACCATATCGATGCCTATATCGACTGTGCCCGGGCGGGACTGGGTCTGATCCAGGTACCGGTGCACGACGTGGCTGACTATCTCGACAGCGGCGAGTTGGTGGAAATCCTGCCGCGCTGGCGAGCGGCGCCCTTGCCTTTGTCGCTGTGCTATTCCTACCGGCGCCATCTGTCGCGGCGGATTCAGGCCTTCGCCAGTTGGATCGAGGAATTGTTCGCACCACGGCTGCGGGCGCTGGCTACTCCGGCACTGGCCACCAGCAGCCCGACGCCAGCTCCGGTGCTGCGCTGAGCATCGCCCACCCTGATGTCTCCTCTTCGTTTGTCTCGTCGGCTGCTGGCAGCCAGCCTTCTGCTGACCAGCACCCTGCTGCCAGGTGCCGAGCCGCCTTTGCAGATCAATAGCGTGGCGTATCCGCCGCTGTCCTACAGCGACGGCAATCCGACCCGTCGTGGTCTGATGCTCGACCTGACCGAATTGGTCTGGCACCAACTCGGCTGGCCGATGGTCCCGCGCTTTTACCCGTTCAAACGGGCACTTGAGCTGACCAAGGCGGAACCGAACAGCTGCCTGGTTCCCACCAGCCGCACACCGGAGCGGGAGCAGTCGTTTAAATGGATAGGCCCCCTTTATCGTGGTGCTTATACACTGCTGGCGGTTCCCAATCGGGTGCCGTTGCTGGCCAATCTGGACGAGGCACAGCGTTACCGCATCGGCGTCATGCGCGGCTCGGCCCTGCAAAGCGAATTGGAACGACGCGGCATCTCCCCGATAGTCGAGGCCACTCCGACTGCACTATTCAAACTGCTCAATCAAGGCAGCATCGACCTCTGGGCCACCCACGACATCGTCGGCCACCACGAGGCACGGCTTAACCAGAAACAACTCAAAGTGGCACTGCGCCTGCATGAGATCGATAGCTATATCGCCTGCAACTTGGCTGTCGGCGACGAAACCATTCGTCAATTGCAGCAGAAAGCGGAGGAGGTACTGAAAAGCCGTGCTTATCAGCAGGTGCAGGCACGGTATGGGGAGATGGGGAGTGGGAAAGAGAGGCCAAGGTAATTAAGCATCACTTACTGTTTAAATTCTCTAGGCATAGAGCATGCGCAATTTTCCGGCATTATTTAAAGATATCTAAAAAATCCCCCCTAAAGCGTGTTATGCACTTTGGCTGAAAGGCACGCGGAGCCTAGGTGTTTAGTCCCGGCATTTGATGGATCGGATCAACCCTGAAGCGATGTGGCTCAGAAGTCCACTGTTTGCAGATGAATTCGTAGGGCGTCAGCCCTTTGAGAGTCTTGAGCCTTCGTCCGAAGTTATAGGCATTGATGAAATCGATTAGGTGTCGTCGCAGTTGCGCATGATCGTCGTAATGAAAGCGCTTAACAGTGGCGTCCTTGATAGTCCGGTTCATTCGCTCGACCTGCCCATTGGTCCAAGGATGTTTGACCTTGGTCAGTCGATGATCAACGGCATGCTCGTCGCAGACGCGATCAAAAATGTGCTGGAAAGCGTATTGATCACAATGGCGGTTCGTGAATTGGATGCCGTTATCGGTGAGCACTGTATGGATGGTGTAGGGCACCGCCTCGATCAAGTTGCGCAGGAACTGTGCAGCAATCATTTTTCCGGCTTTGGTATGGAGTTCGGTGAAAGTGAACTTGGAGGTGCGATCAATCGCAACAAAGAGATAGAGCTTACCCTCGGCCGTCTGCATCTCGGCGATGTCGATATGGAAGTAGCCGATCGGGTAGCTTTTGAACCGCTTCTTGACCGGCTTGCTACCCTCGACTTGAGGCAGTCTCGAGATGCCGTGGCGCTGAAGACATCGGTGCAGAGATGAGCGCGTCAGATGCGGCATCATCGGTTGTAGGGTGTAGAGGCAATCATCCAGGGGCAGCAATGTGTGCTGGCGAAAGGCAATGATGGTTGCCTCCTCCTCGGCTGACAGAACGCTTGAGCAAGACTTTTTGGGGCCGGTGGGCAGATCAGCGACTGAGGTTCGCTTCTTCCACTTGGCAACAGTCTTCTGATTGATGCCGTACCGCTTGGACAGTGCTCTCAGACTCTCTTGACTATTTTGTATTGCTCGACGGATTGCCTCTGTCGTTGTGGCGCTTCCGTGTAGAACCTGGCCCATAGTGCTTCCTTCCAGTGATGAGAAAAGATTGCACCATCAAATGCCGGGACTAAACAGTATAGCGGGTCGCAGACTCCTCCCCAGCCTTTACATAGATCGAGCCCGGGTTGACGGTCCCGTCCTCGTGACGGCTGAGCGTGGGCCGATCCGAGCGGATCTACGCCCCGCCCTGACGGTTCAGTTGGAACACCACCCGGTCCTCGGCGTCGTACCAGCTAAAGCCGATCATCCGTCGCGCCACGCTGCCGTCGGCACGGTACTGCACCGTCTCTTCCTGCATGGACCGGCCCAGGCTGTCGTACAGCCGTCGGTTAACCGAGCGCTCGCCGCGCTCGAGCCCCGATTCGATCAGCCGGCCCAGACCATCGTACTGGTAGACCGTCTTCTGGCCGCTGCTGTCCGTGACCGTCTTGCGACGCATCCCGCTGCCGTCGTAGGTGATCTCGGCAGGGGTCACACCGATGCCATGGCTGCCCTCTCGTCCATCGATCACCTGCCGACCGGCGCCAAACATCACCTGCTGGCCTGCCACGCGGCGCAGCGCCATCTCGGGCCCCAGCTCATCCCAGCGGTCGCGCTTGTCGGTGGCCCGGATCACCGTTCGGCTCACACCGTGCTGCGTGACCGACCGAAGCGTGCCGGCCTCCACCGTCTCACGGCCCCAACCGTCGTAGTCGTACCACGACGCCTGACCGGTCCAGCCATGGTTCTCCCGCTCCATCGCAAAGATGGCCCGGCGGTTGGCACGCGCATCGTACAGATACTGCACCGCCATCGTCGGGCCGCTGACCAGTTCCACCCGGCCCTCCTGCGTATCGGCATTGACGGCCAGATGCACTTTGCGCCAGCCGCGTCGGTACTCCGGCCCGTGTTGCTTGACCTTCCATTCGCCCTCACCGTGAATCTTGATGCCGGTGCTGTCCACCAGCAGATGCAGCGGCTCGGCACGACGTCGCACCGGAATCTGTACCGCCAGCTTGCCCTGCCGCCGGCTGACCGTGCTGTAACACGGCACCGACCACGCCAGATTCATCATGCGCACCAGGCTGCACGTGAGCCCGCGGACTTGGCGCAGTCCCTGCTGGAACAGCACCTTCAACGTCAGCATGATTTGAATGGCTTGATCGCGGTAGCGCGTCGGGGCGCCCGCCTGACCTGGACGCTCATTGCTATGCCAGGCAAGGTCCGGCGAAAACCAGATCGTGACATCGCCCCTCGCTTGCAGGCTTCGGTTGTAGGCGGACCAATTCGTCGTGCGGTAGCGGGGCTTGGATGGCTTCATGCTGCCAGCTTACAACCGGCTTCAACCCTGGAGTCGGGGGGTTATGCAACAAGGCCGACCGCAAGTATTAATCGCTTCCTGAGTAAATATTACCCACTCGAAGAGATCCCATTCATTATACGGCGGCAGCGATAATTTATTTTATCTCCTCCACCTTGGAAATACTCACCACGATTTCACTTAGAACTCCATAATTTTCCTTCGGAACCGCCATTTCATAAAAAGCCTTTAAGGCCATACCGCGAAATCTATTATACAAATAATTTTCTTCTAAAAGCTCACCTTCATCAACCCTGACAGCAGCCGTCCCATCAAAATCGAATCTTCCTGCATTCTCAGAAACCCCACTCACTAAAAAGTGGCAGCGATATTTTTTCTTGCTCATACCCCCTCCTATCTCTTCCCGGAACTTCCAAATATTACAGACACATTGTTCCGCCGAACAATAACCTCTTCTGGCTCGAAACCATACTTTGCTGCTCTTTTTCCTGTCCAGGTTTCAGAGGCAGCCGTAAATTCATCTCTGGTGTATTGATACACATCATTGAATTGATCAAGATTAGTTGTCAATCCAGAATCCCTAGACCAATTCCCACGTATCTGACTAACTCTCTCTGGCCCAATAGCCGACATCATGTCATCAAACATCTCCGTGCCAGTCCCATATTTAGCTCGCATCGTTTGATTGGTAGCTCTTATTTCAAAGCTCAAGACTCCCTCCGATGACAACTGCGCATCTATGCCATAGCCTTTGTTTGTTGACCCAAAAACATAGCGAAGCGACCCATCTGGCTTCTTTACCAGGGAATAGTCAGGTTTGGCAATTTCTCGAAGCTGCCTCTTCAGTTTCTCAAATGAAGCAGCGTTGTGTGCTTCTCTTACTTGGCCAGATGCAGACTTAATCAGCCCTCTCTCAGCAATAAGCGCCTGCTCCAGCGTCATCTTACGCAGCGCCTGCTGATAAGCTCCCAGGGTAGCCGAATAATCCGTTACCGACTTCCCCTCAGCAGTCCACGTCTTGATTCTTGCTGGTGCCGCTCTCGCTCCATATCCCAGCCGGCGCTCAATCTCCTTCAGCTCATATTCGGCATTCGCTACCTGATGCAGACCCGGGACGAAGGCCATCCCCACCAACCCGTCAGCCCCAGCAACATCCCACAGATCCGCGATCGTATTGAACCGCTGTGCCGCCCCCTCATTGCGGGACACCTCAAAGCCCGGCCGGCGCGTGGTGAGCTGTCGCAATAACCCCGGCGCTATCGCACCTTTGTTAGCGAGCAGGATTCTTTCTCCAGGCTCCGGCTCCACGGGATTTTCCAACATCCCGACCATCGCCTGAAGCATGTCGTCAGCGCGGCTGGCGCCTGGGTTGGTCGCGATCCGCGTGTGGGCGTCGATCTCGACAAAGCCAGCGGTCCGGTTCGTCGCTCCCAGCGCCTGGGCCATAAAGCTGTCGCGCAAGGCTTCTTCAGCGTCCAGCTCCGCTTCGCTGCGATAGGCGTAGCGAGGCATGGCCGGGACTTGATAAGCCCGGCTCTTCCCGGCCACCTCATTGCCCAAGGTTTCGCCAAAGGCATTGCCCACCAACGACACCCAATCCAACCGCCCTTCCCCATGGGTGGCAATCTGGGCCACGCGGTTGACCAGGCCATTGGCGAGCTGATGGGTGAAGTTGGCGGTAAGGTGATGGTCTCGTGCCAGGATCGAGCCGGGCGTCGTCTGGGTACCGAAGAGGTTATTCCCGACCCACTTGTTGATCGGCTCGGCAATGGCCGCGGCCGCGACATTGCGCCAACTGAAGTGACCCAGCCCCGTCAGCGACAGCAGGCCATCGGTTACCGCCCCGGTAATTGCGCCGGTAGCCACATCCTGGAAGAACTCCGGCGCATTGGGCAGCAGCTTGGCACCGATGGAGCCACTCTCGCCCACGGCTTGACCAATCCCAGCCGTCACCGCTTTACGCAAGGCCGCCTGACCCACGGCCTGCCAGGAGAAGCGCTCCTGCGTACCGATCGCCATATTGCCGGCCTGGTTGACGATGAAACCCATCGCCCCACCTGCTGCCGCCCCGACGATCGCCGCACCCGTCGTTCCCAGGAAGGTGTTCTGTAAGAGACCACCCACCCATTGCCCGGTGTACGCCGCAATCACCGCCGCCACCACCATAATGATCGCCTGACCATAGCCCCCACAGGGCTTGGCTGGCTTAGGTGGAGGCGGGGGCGCCGGGAGCGCTGGGCTGGTCTCGCCCAGCACTTCGCTGGCCGAATGCGGCGTAAACACCGAGGCGTCGTTGGCGGCGTTCAATACCCGTGGCAGCTTCAGCATCGTGCCGGCGGTGATCGGGTCATCGGCTTCCTGCAAGCCGTTCTCTTCGCCGATCAGATACCACAGGCGGCCATCGCCCCACACCATCTGGGCAATGCGCCGCAGTGTGTCGCCCTGCTGGGCGATATAGCTGCTCTGCGTGGTCGCGTTTCTGCTGGGGTCCTGGATGGCGCTGTAGTGCAGATCGACACTGCTGCCCGTGAACGCATTGCCCGAGACCGCCACCCGGGCACCACCGGCGTAGAGATACTGGCTCTTCGCCAGCCCTTCTTCCTTACTCAGCACCCGGCCATCGGCATCGTTGATGAAGTAGCGCGGCGCCCCGGCCCCGGGCAAGGCACCCTGGATCCTGACCACATTGCCAAAGGCATCGTACTCGGTGGTGGTCTGCGCCGGACCGCCGAGAGCACTGCCGACATGGGTCGCTTCACGCCAGCTATCAAAACCCTGGTAGGTAAAGGTATGGGTTTGCCGTGAGGCATCGGTGCCGCCATCGACCTGATAGCTCGTCAGCCGATCGAGCACATAGGTATAGCGGGTCGCAGACTCCTCCCCAGCCTTCACATAGATCGAACCCGGGTTGACGGTCCCGTCCTCGTGACGGCTGAGCGTGGGCCGATCCGGCCGGATCTCCGCCCCGCCCTGACGGTTCAGTTGGAACACCACCCGGTCCTCGGCGTCGTACCAGCTAAAGCCGATCATCCGTCGCGCCACGCTGCCGTCGGCACGGTACTGCACCGTCTCTTCCTGCATGGACCGGCCCAGGCTGTCGTACAGCCGTCGGTTAACCGAGCGCTCGCCGCGCTCCAGCCCCGATTCGATCAGCCGCCCCAGGCCATCGTACTGGTAGACCGTTTTCTGGCCGCTGCTGTCCGTCACGGTCTTGCGACGCATCCCGCTGCCGTCGTAGGTGATCTCGGCAGGGGTCACACCGATGCCATGGCTGCCCACCCGTCCATCGATCACCTGCCGACCGGTGTCAAACCTCACCTGTTGGCCCGCTGCTCGGCGCAGCGCCATCTCGGGTCCCAGTTCATCCCAGCGGTCGCGCTTGTCGGTCGCCCGGATCACCGTTCGGCTCACACCGTTCTGCGTGACCGACCGAAGCGTGCCGGCCTCCACCGTCTCCCGACCCCAGCCGTCGTAGTCGTACCACGCCGCCTGGCCGGTCCAGCCATGGTTCTCCCGCTCCATCGCAAAGATGGCCCGGCGGTTGGCGCGCGCATCGTACAGATACTGCACCGCCATCGTCGGACCGCTGACCAGTTCCACCCGACCCAGCGCGTCGTAGCGCGTGGCCTGTTCCGACTGGACCTGCACCAGCTTGCCGTCCAGGCCCGACTGGTCCCGCTGTTCGAGCCGTTCACGGATGGCCCGACCCAGCGCGTCATAGCGGGTGCGGCTGGTCTTTTGCAGCTTGCCGTCCTGTTCCTGCACCTCGACCCGCCAGCCTGCTTCGTGGTAGCGGTAGACCTGCACTGCCGTGGGCTTGCCGTGCTGGTCAATGCTGTGCTGCGTCAGCTCGCCCGCACCGTTGTACTCGTAGCGATGTTGGCGGCCGCCCAGGTCCACGGCCCCCTTGAGCTTCTGCGTCCCGGCGTAGTAGGACCAGGTCTGCGTCACCACCGTCGGCAGATTGTTGATACCGCTGACCTTGTCGAGCTTCTGGACAGGCTTGAGCGCCGCGCCGTCACGCTTTACCTCGAAGGTCCTTTCCTCGACCTTATTGCCCAGCGCGTCGTAGTCGTACTGGTGCATCGTGCCAAACAGCGGGACTTCATTGCCCCAGAACCCATCGGGCTTGAGCGACGGACCGCGCCGGCGCTGGCTCTGCACCACCTGACCCCGCGTGTCGTACCAGGTGTAGCTCGCCTGGGTGTCACCAGTCAGTGTCCAGACCCCTTGAGGAGCCGCCGCAGTGGGAAGCAGCGACTCTTCGCCCCGCATCCCCACCACGCGGTCGCCAAAACGGGCTCAGCAACGAGGACGTCGGCCTCATCAACGCCACACGAGATTAAGGTCAACCTTCCCCGAAAATACTCCTTTCAATTTCCAACAAGTCTATTGAATCAGCACTAGGCATTTTCCATTTGCGCTTCCGAAGATCTCCCAAAAAATCCTCAGGCAAAGAAACATTGTAAAATTCAACATAATATGCAAGATCAGCAGGCCACATCCACTTGCCATCTGTCAGTGCATGCGCCACCCCACTAAGCTTTCCTGTTGAATCCAAAACATCAACTCCGACACCAGGCGCAGCCGCATAAAGTACCCCCTCTTTAAGATAGGCCAACAGCTCTGTTTTTTCTGCTGCGTAGTTTCCTTTCTCAACGGCCTCCTTCAGCGAGGGACCATCTCTTAGCCCATGCTTTAATTCACGAAAATACCCTACCAGCTTAACCTTATCCATGCATTTACTCCCATGGTCTTTTTGGAAAGAAAGAAACCCATTCGCCAGTATTAAAGTATTGGGTTTCACCAACACTTAATCTTCCACTTGGGTGGATCCATACAGTATCTGTAGGCGCCAAAACCTCGACATTCATTTTGTTAGCGAAATTTTGTGCCGCCACCGCATCACATGCACCTGTATTGCAAGAAATCAAGCGAATGGACCCTCCATTATAACCTGAACTCTTTACATAGTTCGCGAGTGTCCTTTGATTCAAAAAAAGCCAACTTTTTTGAAGTTGCGGAGCAGAGGCATCAAGCAGCCATGCAAAGCCATCCTTTTGCCCATGCACAATTACATCTGTATAACCAGGGATTGGCTTAATCAAAGCGCCGGCCTTTAATAGGGGATCATTAAGACTCGCAAGTAATGGCGCAAGGGGAAATGCATCATCTGGAGCATTTCGACCAAGCATCTTATATGATGCAACAGTTTGAGCCGATAATGCTCGATACCCAGAAAAAGCTTCATTGGTTATTTCTGCATCAAACACAATCGGGGAACGTGCATTGTGGCTTTGTTGCATAACCCAATCTGAGGTCGAGAGCCCCCTTTCCCAGACGGAATTCAGGTGTGAGCCACCGTGGTGGGCATGCCGAGCAGCACGAAACGATTCAAGATCGCACAGCGAACGTGGATTTCGGCGACCTGCCGTTCGGGGAGTCTGGCCAGCAGTCGCTCGCCAAGCCGCTTGAAGCGATGCATCGTGGTTTCCACGAGACTGCGCCGATGGTAGCCGCTCCAGCGCTTCCAGATCGCGCGCCCCAAGCGGTTGATCGCGGCCAGCTTGTCGTTGCGATGAGCTGCCCAGTCGGTCTGATCCCGCCAAGGCTGAGCATCTCGGCGAGGCGGAACCAGCAGTTCGGCGCCCCACGCCTGGACGACGCGATAGACCCGACGGGTGTCATAAGCCCCGTCGCCCCCCACGCTGGCGAGCACGGTCTCGGGGCACAGTTGCGACAAGAGCTCCTCAACCTGTGGGCCATCCGCCTGACGCTGGTCGGTCACCTCAACCGCTTGAATTTCCTGCGTATCGGCATTGACGGCCAGATGCACTTTGCGCCAGCCGCGTCGGTACTCCGGCCCGTGTTGCTTGACCTTCCATTCGCCCTCACCGTGAATCTTGATGCCGGTGCTGTCCACCAGCAGATGCAGCGGCTCGGCACGACGTCGCACCGGAATCTGTACCGCCAGCTTGCCCTGCCGCCGGCTGACCGTGCTGTAACACGGCACCGACCACGCCAGATTCATCATGCGCACCAGGCTGCACGTGAGCCCGCGGACTTGGCGCAGTCCCTGCTGGAACAGCACCTTCAACGTCAGCATGATTTGAATGGCTTGATCGCGGTAGCGCGTCGGGGCGCCCGCCTGACCTGGACGCTCATTGCTATGCCAGGCAAGGTCCGGCGAAAACCAGATCGTGACATCGCCCCTCGCTTGCAGGCTTCGGTTGTAGGCGGACCAATTCGTCGTGCGGTAGCGGGGCTTGGATGGCTTCATGCTGCTAGCTTACAACCGGCTTCAACCCTGGAGTCGGGGGGTTATGCAACAAGGCCCAAGATCAGCAATCAGGAAAAACTCTGAAAGTTTATGCGTATTTTTAAATCACACCACTAGGACAGAGGTAGAACGCACCTAGAACAGACCGCAAACGGAGATAGAACAGGGTAGACCGGCGCGGGTGGTATTCTTCAATGCAGGAGGTGGTAGGATATGGAGCAAGTTGTTTTCCACGATTGGAAACTGAGCGAAGCAGAAGCCCTTGAGCTTCAGTGTCAATTCGCTGGTCGTGTAGAACGCACTGATCGGATCGATTACGTGAATACGGTAGCTGGCGTGGACGTAGCCTACGACGAGCAAAGTAACCGGCTGGTTGCTGCTGCCGTCGTGCTGAATGCCACATCGCTTACCATCATCGAGCAGGCTATTGCGGAGGACGTCGCTCAGTTCCCCTACATTCCGGGGCTATTTTCATTCAGGGAATTGCCGCCAATCGCCAAGGCGTTGAGTCAATTGAAATGCAAGCCGGACCTAATCATCTGCGATGGGCAGGGCATCGCTCATCCGAGACGCTTCGGCTTGGCGTGCCATGTCGGCATATTGTTCGACGTCCCTACCATTGGCTGCGGCAAGACTCTGCTGCGGGGAGCCCATGAGACGGTAGGAACAATAAGGGGCGACTATGCGCCCCTTATTGATGATAGAGAAATTATCGGTCGAGCCCTGCGAACTCAAGATGGCATCAAACCGGTTTATGTTTCAACAGGCCACCGAGTTTCCTTGCCAACGGCCTGTACATGGATACTGGCGTTATGCACCAAATATCGCTTACCAGAAACCACGAGGCACGCTGATCAACTGGTAAAGTCGCTACTCAAGCGATGAAACATTCCAACCCTTCTCCCTTCTTTTCTGAAGCAAGGAGAAATTGGCTGAACTTGGCGAAATTATAAATTCCCCAACCAATTCTCCATCATCACTCCAAGCCTTTGACTCAATTTTTACACCATATTCATAGTTGGCTATTAGCTTAATAGCTCCCGAAGCAAACCAGTGCCGCTCCTCACCATGCTTTACACCATTGATGCAGGAAATTTCGTACTCCAACTGCCCGCTCTCGTACCACTTCCTTTTCAGGCCATGCGGAAGCCCATTTCTATATTCAGTTTCATATTCGACACCGTGCCCATTGGGGAATGGATCAAATCCAAAACCAGTGAACGGTTTCCCATTGTGAATAACCAATTCACCATCTGCTTCCAGGAAATCCTCCTGAATTCGTTCGCAACTCTTTTCAATCATTGCCCATACCTCAGCGATGCAGGGAAGTACTGAACCCCATCTGTTAAAAACTCACAATGAGGACATCGAGGAACGGGTGTTCCCCACTTCGCTGGGGACCCTCTCTGCCCAGCGTTGATTGTATACAGAAGGAAGTCCGAAATATCAGCACTGGGGCGCGCCAAGAAGGCATCATTCAGAGCATGAATTTCTGCATGCGTACCTGCCCCGTGCGTTTTGATGTAGGGAATTTCCTGTGCAATTGACATGCGATCCGCCAATACAGGAACCATATTGTCCGGTAACTCACCAACGCCCTTATTCAGGCCATAGTATATTTGGCCGGTTTTGCTATCCATTACGCCAGCCAGAACAGGTCCCACCTCATTCCTGATTCGATTGTTACTCATCCCTTGTGTAAGTCGAACATACTCATCTGCGACCGCGCCACGCAGATTTATCCTTTGATGCAACAGCTGTGCCGCCGGGCTCGCATTCTTGGTGGCCATCGAATTAAGGGCGGCTATTTCACTTGTTACTGCACTGTCTGGTACTACCCTACCGACAGAGGAATAACGTATGGCGCTATAGGCTGTCCCCCCCGTTACAGCGCCACCTACCGCATATCCAATGCCTCTGTAGTTTCCTGCCCCAACATCTGACACCAGAGCCAGCCCTTGAACAGGCGGCAACAGCCCCATATAGAACTCAGTCGCTGAAACCTCACCGTTCAATATCCCCTGAGTATATCTCGACAAAGGCTGGCTAGGCTCCGGCGCCTGATAGGGAAGCCCAATCGCATCACTTACGGTCGACGAATATAAATACAAGCTAGATTTCGCTAGATATTTATACCCATCCACTGCATGGAGCGCCAGGTTCCAAGTAGCCGGATAGCTTCAAGCGCACCTCTTCCAAAATCCACTGCCCCCTTCACTCTGGGATTCATCAACAACGACTCATAAGGCGTCATTGCACGGATACTGCCCTCAAAATGATAAGGCATCTCCACCCGGGCATTAAAATAGCCTACCGTTCCATTACTCCACTGCCTGGAAAGATAGTCGTGCTCTCCACTGCTGATCGAGACGCCGTCTAACGTAAAGTCCTCGTATTGGTTACCTGCTCCCCATCCTGCGGCCCGCCTATAGGCGGTCGGTTTGCCGTTGTAGTCGGTTACCCCATACAAGCCCAGCATTAATGCATTGGCCTGCGTCGGGGCCAGATCACGGCCTTGCTGGCTAGCGGCATTGATACGTGAGGCATTGAGTCCATCGACTAACGCGTGAACCCTGGCGTCGCGATTAATGCCCGACTGCTCAATCTCTTTCAGTTGCCGAGCAATCGCTGCCAGCTCAGGATTGACGGCGCCCGGCGCCTGGGTTCCCACTTGATAAGCCCGGCTCTTCCCGGCCACCTCATTGCCCAGCGTCTCGCCAAAGGCATTGCCCACCAACGACACCCAATCCAACCGCCCTTCCCCATGCGTTGCGATCTGGGCCACGCGGTTGACCAGGCCATTGGCGAGCTGATGGGTGAAGTTGGCGGTGAGATGATGGTCTCGTGCCAGGAGCGAGCCGGGCGTCGTCTGGGTACCGAAGAGGTTATTCCCGACCCACTTGTTGATCGGCTCGGCAATGGCCGCGGCTGCGACATTGCGCCAACTGAAGTGGCCCAGCCCCGTCAGCGACAGCAGGCCATCGGTTACCGCCCCGGTAATTGCGCCGGTAGCTACATCCTGGAAGAACTCCGGCGCATTGGGCAGCAGCTTGGCACCGATGGAGCCACTCTCGCCCACGGCTTGACCAATCCCAGCCGTCACCGCTTTACGCAGGGCCGCCTGACCCACGGCCTGCCAGGAGAAGCGCTCCTGCGTACCGATCGCCATATTGCCGGCCTGGTTGACGATGGAACCCATCGCCCCACCTGCTGCCGCCCCGACGATCGCTGCACCCGTCGTTCCCAGGAAGGTGTTCTGCAAGAGACCACCCACCCATTGCCCGGTGTACGCCGCAATCACCGCCGACACCACCATAATGATCGCCTGACCATAGCCCCCACAGGGCTTGGCCGGCTTAGGTGGAGGCGGGGGCGCCGGGAGCGCTGGGCTGGTCTCGCCCAGCACTTCGCTGGCCGAGTGCGGCGTAAACACTGAGGCGTCGTTGGCGGCGTTCAATACCCGTGGCAGCTTCAGCATCGTGCCGGCGGTGATTGCGTCCTCGGCCTCATGCAGGCCGTTCTCTTCGCCGATCAGATACCACAGGCGGCCATCGCCCCACACCATCTGGGCAATGCGCCGCAGCGTGTCGCCCTGCTGGGCGATATAGCTGCTCTGCGTGGTCGCGTGTCGGCTGGGGTCCTGGATGGCGCTGTAGTGCAGATCGACACTGCTGCCCGTGAACGCATTGCCCGAGACTGCCACCCGGCACCACCGGCGTAGAGATACTGGCTCTTCGCCAGCCCTTCTTCCTTACTCAGCACCCGGCCATCGGCATCGTTGATGAAGTAGCGCGGCGCCCCGGCCCCGGGCAAGGCACCCTGGATCCTGACCACATTGCCAAAGGCATCGTACTCGGTGGTGGTCTGCGCCGGACCGCCGAGGGTACTGCCCACGTGGGTCGCTTCGCGCCAGCTATCAAAACCTTGGTAGGTAAAGGTATGGGTTTGCCGTGAGGCATCGGTGCCGCCATCGACCTGATAGCTCGTCAGCCGATCGAGCACATAGGTATAGCGGGTCGCAGACTCCTCCCCAGCCTTTACATAGATCGAGCCCGGGTTGACGGTCCCGTCCTCATGACGGCTGAGCGTGGGCCGATCCGACCGAATCTCCGCCCCGCCCTGACGGTTCAGTTGGAACACCACCCGGTCCTCGGCGTCGTACCAGCTAAAGCCGATCATCCGTCGCGCCACGCTGCCGTCGGCACGGTACTGCACCGTCTCTTCCTGCATGGACCGGCCCAGGCTGTCGTACAGCCGTCGGTTAACCGAGCGCTCGCCGCGCTCCAGCCCCGATTCGATCAGCCGCCCCAGGCCATCGTACTGGTAGACCGTTTTCTGGCCGCTGCTGTCCGTCACGGTCTTGCGACGCATCCCGCTGCCGTCGTAGGTGATCTCGGCAGGGGTCACACCGATGCCATGGCTGCCCACCCGTCCATCGATCACCTGCCGACCGGTGTCAAACCTCACCTGTTGGCCCGCTGCTCGGCGCAGCGCCATCTCGGGTCCCAGTTCATCCCAGCGGTCGCGCTTGTCGGTCGCCCGGATCACCGTTCGGCTCACACCGTTCTGCGTGACCGACCGAAGCGTGCCGGCCTCCACCGTCTCCCGACCCCAACCGTCGTAGTCGTACCACGACGCCTGACCGGTCCAGCCATGGTTCTCCCGCTCCATCGCAAAGATGGCCCGGCGGTTGGCGCGCGCATCGTACAGATACTGCACCGCCATCGTCGGACCGCTGACCAGTTCCACCCGACCCAGCGCGTCGTAGCGCGTGGCCTGTTCCGACTGGACCTGCACCAGCTTGCCGTCCAGGCCCGACTGGTCCCGCTGTTCGAGCCGTTCACGGATGGCCCGACCCAGCGCGTCATAGCGGGTGCGGCTGGTCTTTTGCAGCTTGCCGTCCTGCTCCTGCACCTCGACCCGCCAGCCCGCTTCGTGGTAGCGGTAGACCTGCACCGCCGTGGGCTTGCCGTGCTGGTCAATGCTGTGCTGCGTCAGCTCGCCCGCACCGTTGTACTCATAACGATGTTGACGACCACCCAGGTCCACGGCCCCCCTGAGCTTCTGCGTCCCGGCGTAGTAGGACCAGGTCTGCGTCACCACCGTCGGCAGGTTGTTGATACCGCTGACCTTGTCGAGCTTCTGGACGGGCTTGAGCGCCGCACCGTCGCGCCCACGTAGGTCAGCCGCTCGCCGCTGCCCAGCCTCGGCTAATAACCTTGTGGTTGGCAGTTAAGAAAACATTTGCGTTGACTCCATTTTATTCTTGGAAGAACGCCCCTTTGTAATGGGCTATTGCTTTATCAATATGCTGAGTAAACGATTCAGAAATCATTATGAAATTTCCCTCACCATCATCCACCCTATATACGGGCGGATTTTCTTCTTCACCACATAAAAAGTAGCAATACTGGTAGCCTTGATATGCTGAGAAGACAAACGCATTCTCGGGAATGCGAAAATCCATATTCTCCTCGGCAAGCATTTCATTAAGCTCATCTTTCAATGTTTTTATGGCGGGATAGAAAAAATCAGCATCTCGCTCAAACAAGCCTGCACTCTTTCCGCATTCTTTTAAAAAACTGCGATAAGCAGCAGGTAGCCTAACGCCTTGCGCCCTCTCAACTTCTAATATCTCCTCATTCGAGAGCCCAACTATGGCACGCTCTTCATTTAACCCAGCAGCAATTATTTTCTCAGCAAAAACCATAACTCAACTCCATTTAGAATCTGGGCTTACTTTGATATGGCCCCGACTCGACTATAATTTTTACATTCGGAAACATTCGATCAAACTGGCTAATTACGCCAGCGCACGAATAACACACATTCAATTCCGAGCCCAAGCGAATTTTGCCATCAACATTGGTCACGATCGGCAATCTCTCTGGGTTGTACTTATTCGCCAGCGTCTCCAACAACTTAACTTCAGTGTCAAATGCCCTATCCCAGTCAATAACCTTTGTGGTAAAAATTCGCTCACCTGGAATTCCAACTGTACCCTCGGGTGATTGCATACCACTAAGAGCGTATATTTTCCCTGTATCGCCATTGATCTGAAAATCAGAAAACGCAAAATTCTGTTGCATTCTTCGGTTGGATGTAAACCCAAGGGAAATTCTTTCGATCAGTAGTTCCTCCACTGTTGAGTGAATGGCAAAATTACTAGATGCGTTCCCTACTCGTGTCGCAGCAATGTTATCCAAGATTCGCGATCGCATAGCTGCTTGTGATGCAGAGACACGGATTGGAACTTCTCCGTTTGGAACCTGATGGGAAGTAGACTTAATCAGCCCTCTCTCAGCAATAAGCGCCTGCTCCAGCGTCATCTTACGCAGCGCCTGCTGATAAGCTCCCAGGGTAGCCGAATAATCCGTTACCGACTTCCCCTCAGCAGTCCACGTCTTGATTCTTGCTGGCGCCGCTCTCGCTCCATATCCCAGCCGGCGCTCAATTTCCTTCAGCTCATATTCGGCATTCGCTACCTGATGCAGACCCGGGACGAAGGCCATCCCCACCAACCCGTCAGCCCCCGCAACATCCCACAGATCCGCGATCGTATTGAACCGCTGTGCCGCCACCTCATTGCGGGACACCTCAAAGCCCGGCCGGCGCGTGGTGAGCTGTCGCAGTAACCCCGGCGCTATCGCACCTTTGTTAGCGAGCAGGATTCTTTCTCCAGGCTCCGGCTCCACGGGATTTTCCAACATCCCGACCATCGCCTGAAGCATCTCGTCAGCACGGCTGGCACCTGGGTTGGTCGCAATCCGCGTGTTGGCGTCAAGCTCGACAAAACCAACGGTCCGGTTCGTCGCTCCCAGCGCCTGGGCCATAAAGCTGTCTCGCAAGGCTTCTTCAGCGTCCAGCTCCGCTTCGCTGCGATAGGCGTAGCGAGGCATGGCCGGGACTTGATACGCCCGGCTCTTCCCGACCACCTCATTGCCCAGCGTTTCGCCAAAGGCATTGCCCACCAACGACACCCAATCCAACCGCCCTTCCCCATGCGTCGCGATCTGGGCCACGCGGTTGACCAGGCCATTGGCGAGCTGATGGGTGAAGTTGGCGGTGAGATGATGGTCTCGTGCCAGGAGCGAGCCGGGCGTCGTCTGGGTACCGAAGAGGTTATTCCCGACCCACTTGTTGATCGGCTCGGCAATGGCCGCGGCTGCGACATTGCGCCAACTGAAGTGGCCCAGCCCCGTCAGCGACAGCAGGCCATCGGTTACCGCCCCGGTAATTGCGCCGGTAGCTACATCCTGGAAGAACTCCGGCGCATTGGGCAGCAGCTTGGCACCGATGGAGCCACTCTCGCCCACGGCTTGACCAATCCCAGCCGTCACCGCTTTACGCAGTGCCGCCTGACCCACGGCCTGCCAGGAGAAGCGCTCCTGCGTACCGATCGCCATATTGCCGGCCTGGTTGACGATGGAACCCATCGCCCCACCTGCTGCCGCCCCGACGATCGCTGCACCCGTCGTCCCGAGGAAGGTGTTCTGCAAGAGACCACCCACCCATTGCCCGGTGTACGCCGCAATCACCGCCGACACCACCATAATGATCGCCTGACCATAGCCCCCACAGGGCTTGGCCGGCTTAGGTGGAGGCGGGGGCGCCGGGAGCGCTGGGCTGGTCTCGCCCAGCACTTCGCTGGCCGAGTGCGGCGTAAACACTGAGGCGTCGTTGGCGGCGTTCAATACCCGAGGCAGCTTCAGCATCGTGCCGGCGGTGATTGCGTCCTCGGCCTCATGCAGGCCGTTCTCTTCGCCGATCAGATACCACAGGCGGCCATCGCCCCACACCATCTGGGCAATGCGCCGCAGCGTGTCGCCCTGCTGGGCGATATAGCTGCTCTGCGTGGTCGCGTTTCTGCTGGGGTCCTGGATGGCGCTGTAGTGCAGATCGACACTGCTGCCCGTGAACGCATTGCCCGAGACCGCCACCCGGGCACCACCGGCGTAGAGATACTGGCTCTTCGCCAGCCCTTCTTCCTTACTCAGCACCCGGCCATCGGCATCGTTGATGAAGTAGCGCGGCGCCCCGGCCCCGGGCAAGGCACCCTGGATCCTGACCACATTGCCAAAGGCATCGTACTCGGTGGTGGTCTGCGCCGGACCGCCGAGGGTACTGCCCACGTGGGTCGCTTCGCGCCAGCTATCAAAACCCTGGTAGGTAAAGGTATGGGTTTGCCGTGAGGCATCGGTGCCGCCATCGACCTGATAGCTCGTCAGCCGATCGAGCACATAGGTATAGCGGGTCGCAGACTCCTCCCCAGCCTTTACATAGATCGAGCCCGGGTTGACGGTCCCGTCCTCATGACGGCTGAGCGTGGGCCGATCCGACCGAATCTCCGCCCCGCCCTGACGGTTCAGTTGGAACACCACCCGGTCCTCGGCGTCGTACCAGCTAAAGCCGATCATCCGTCGCGCCACGCTGCCGTCGGCACGGTACTGCACCGTCTCTTCCTGCATGGACCGGCCCAGGCTGTCGTACAGCCGTCGGTTAACCGAGCGCTCGCCGCGCTCCAGCCCCGATTCGATCAGCCGGCCCAGACCATCGTACTGGTAGACCGTCTTCTGGCCGCTGCTGTCCGTGACCGTCTTGCGACGCATCCCGCTGCCGTCGTAGGTGATCTCGGCGGGTGCCACACCGATGCCATGGCTGCCCACTCGTCCATCGATCACCTGCCGACCGGCGTCAAACCTCACCTGCTGGCCTGCCACGCGGCGCAGCGCCATCTCGGGCCCCAGCTCATCCCAGCGGTCGCGCTTGTCGGTCGCCCGGATCACCGTTCGGCTCACACCGTTCTGCGTGACCGACCGAAGCGTGCCGGCCTCCACCGTCTCACGGCCCCAACCGTCGTAGTCGTACCACGACGCCTGACCGGTCCAGCCATGGTTCTCCCGCTCCATCGCAAAGATGGCCCGGCGGTTGGCGCGCGCATCGTACAGATACTGCACCGCCATCGTCGGACCGCTGACCAGTTCCACCCGACCCAGCGCGTCGTAGCGCGTGGCCTGTTCCGACTGGACCTGCACCAGCTTGCCGTCCAGGCCCGACTGGTCCCGCTGTTCGAGCCGTTCACGGATGGCCCGACCCAGCGCGTCATAGCGGGTGCGGCTGGTCTTTTGCAGCTTGCCGTCCTGCTCCTGCACTTCGACCCGCCAGCCCGCTTCGTGGTAGCGGTAGACCTGCACCGCCGTGGGCTTGCCGTGCTGGTCAATGCTGTGCTGCGTCAGCTCGCCCGCACCGTTGTACTCGTAACGATGTTGACGACCACCCAGGTCCACGGCCCCCCTGAGCTTCTGCGTCCCGGCATAGTAGGACCAGGTCTGCGTCACCACAGCCGGCAGGTTGTTGATACCGCTGACCTTGTCGAGCTTCTGGACGGGCTTGAGCGCCGCACCGTCGCGCTTCACCTCGAAGGTTCGCTCTTCGACCTTATTGCCCAGCGCGTCGTAGTCGTACTGGTGCATGGTGCCAAACAGCGGGACTTCATTGCCCCAGAATCCATCTGGCTTGAGTGAAGGACCACGACGACGCTGGCTCTGCACCACCTGACCCCGCGTGTCATACCAGGTGTAGCTCGCCTGGGTGTCGCCGGTCAGTGTCCACACCCCTTGAGGTGACGCGGCATTGGAAATCAGCGACTCCTCGCCACGCATCTCCACCACGCGACGGCCCTGGGTGTCGTAGGTGTAACGGGTGAAGCTGCGGGTGCGTGGCGCACTGGTGCCCGGCGGCAGGCTGGCTTGATTGACCAGCCCTTCGCGCAGAATCTCGATCAACTGGTCGTTCTGGTTGTAGACATACTCCGTCTCCGCCATGCCACTGTCGGTCTTCTCGCGCACCAGCCGGCCGAACAGGTCGTAGTCCCACTCGCGCACTTCGTTCTCCCGACCTTCCACATATTCCCGCTCCTTGTGGCCGTAGAAGTCGTACTGGGTGATCACGACCGGTTGATCGTCCCGCCGCTGCGCGACCAGATCGCCGTGGGCGTTGTAGTCAAAGCGGGTCAATGCCGCCTGCTGACGGTAGATACCTTGTGCATCGACAAAGCCCGCTTCCGGCCCGCGCTCCAGCATCACTTTGCTCAGCCGGTTGTAGCGCCATTCGCTGCGCTGATTGAGCGCATTCACGGTCGCCACCCGGTTGCCCCAGCGGTCGTATTGCGTCCGCTGCTCCGGCAGCACGAGCTGGTTGCGCACCATCGCGTTGTCCACGCTCGTGACACGAACCCCACCCGGCACGGCCGCATCGCGCGCCACCTGCCAACTGCTCCAGCCACTTGCGATGGCCTGAATCTGCGCATCGCTCAGCCCAGCCTCCAGCGCAAAGCCGGCCGGCAGGCCGATCAACTGCACCTCGACAGGGGTGGTGCCGATCTGGAGCTGATCCAGACTCAGCGAGGTATGGCGCTGCCCATTGACCAGCGGCCCGCCGCGTGGAGCGATCACCTTCCAATTACCGGGAGTCCCCACGCGCAGCCAGATTTGCCGACCATCCGCCAGTTCCGTCGGATAGTTGAGACGGACCTCCTGCACGGCAGGGGCGCCATTGGCCTCGACGATTTGCAGACCTTCGGTTTCCCACTGAGCGGTGCCCAGGAAGATCGCCTCAAGCAGCACATCGTCGAACTTGCGCGTCGAGTTCTCGATAAACGTGCGTGACCACTCGCCCGTCGGCCGATCGATGGGTTCGGACAGAGGCAATTCGTAGCGCAACTGGTGATTAGGCCCGTATTTGAGAATCAACTTGCCCGTCAGCCGATAGCGGCCGGAGACATCATCGATGGGCAGACCAAAATCCAGCTTCACATAGATCGAGCGACCACCGGTCGGCGGCGTGCCTGTGCCCGGCTCGTTGCGGTAATTGGTCGATACTGCCGCCACCACCACGGTCGGGGCTGTAGACGATGCCGTCAGATTGACCGACTCGATCTCGCCATGGCTCGACTTGACCAGCAACGGATCGACCCGGTCGGTAAAGGCCGGACCAGTCTCGACAATGCGGCGGCCCAGCTTGTCGTAGCGGGCGTAGGCGCGGCGATAGTCCTGGCTTGCCTCACCGGGCGTGCGCAGCAGATTGCGCAACCGGTCCTGGTCGCGCGCCAGCAGATCGCCCTGGCTCAGGCGGTCCAGATCGCTGCCAGCCAGACGACTGCCATCGGGCATCTGACCGGTAGCAGGTCGGGTGCCGGTCAACCGGGCAGTTTCCCAACCTGCCCGGTTGTAGAACATCAGTTGAGTGGTCCCATTCTCCGACTGGCGCCACAAGCGGCCGGCATCGTCGTAGTCGTAGCGGCCGACTTCGGTGTATTGCAGCGCAGCCTCGCCTTCTTTGCGCTCACCGACTTGCTTGAGGACGATTTCCCCGAAGGCGTTGTACCTGACCCGATTTTCCACCTCGCGCCAGGTCGCAGGCTTTGTCGTCGACTCGGCCGTCGGCTCGCTACGTATGCCGGTGTTTGGATCGTCCGGTTTCGGCGGCTGAATCGGCGTCGGTGTCGGCGTCGGTGATGGAGTCGGAGTAGGTGTCGGCTCCGGCGTGGGAGTCGGTGTTGGGGTCGGAGTTGGCGTAGGCGTCGGTGTCGGAATGGGGGTAGGCGTCGGCGACTGAGGCTCCACGGCCTTGCTTACCGGCGACATCACCAGTTCCTTGGTCGCCAGGCGGCGGCCGACCTTGTCGTATTCGAACAGCCGAACGGCGTGATTGGCCTTGGCGCTGCCTTCACCGACCGACCAGACCAGCGACACCTCGCCCGATACCCGGCCCATGGCGTCGTAGGTGTAGCCCGTCACCTGGGTCGGCACGACCTGGCCCGACTTCAGGTTCTTGGGCAGGCCATCGGTGCCGACCAGCACACCCGCCAGTCCACCGCCAGGTCCGGAATCGTCGAGCACGCTCCAATTGGTGACCGCGCTATAGAACAACTGGCCCCAGCGGTCGTATTCGCGCTGCTCGACCCGGCGGTCGGTGCTCAAGGCCAGTCTGCTGATGTCGAGCTGCTGTTCGAGCGTGGCAATATCCACCCGCGCCAACACCCGCTCGGCCTCGAGGATCGTCGCTTTGCCGGTCAGGCCGACCAACCACGACTCAGACCAGGCCGTGTTATGGCGGATCGTCTCCACCTGATTGCCATGCGGGTCATAGCGGTGGCTGGCCAGGGTATAGGTGCGTCCTCCACCGAACTCGCCACTGGCCTGAAGGGTGTAACGCACCCGGCCCAGCGCATCGTAATACTTGAAGGTCCGGTTGCCCCGGCCGTCGACGCTCAGGATTTCGTTATCGGCCGCATCGAACAGCCGGCGAACGGTGGAAGTCCCGATCTGCTCATCGCCCTGACTGCGTTCGGCAATCTGGCGGTTGAAGCCGTCGAAGTCATAGTCGACCCGCCGGCTGGGCGAGCCACCGTCGCCATGCCGGCCGGCCACCTGGGCCAGCAGGCTGGTGAAATCCGGTCGTTGCAGGCCGTTCTGCGGATCGTCCCACGACGCCACCCCGCCATCGAGCGGCGCGGCGAACTGCACCTCGCTCTGCAAGCGGCCGCTTTCGTCGTAATACCAGGCAGTGAGATAGCCTTCCGCATCCACCTGACCGATCTTGCGACCGGCCTGGTCGTAGTAATAGTGGGTATCGGCCGTCCGGATCGTCTCGCCCCGGTCATCCGACACCGAATCGAGTGAAATCGACTGCCGCAGCAACAGGCCACGACGGTCGTAGGTATTGGTGGTCAGCCGGCCGACGGCCGTCTCCAGCACGCCACGCGGCTCGCCATCGCGCAGATGGAATTGCACCACCCGCGGCTCGGCGACGGTGGCGACCCGACCGAACAGGTCATAGGTATAGATCAGGCTGCGTGCCGCCCGTTTGCCACTGCCGAACCAGTTGACCAGCGCATCGAGCGTGGGCGTGGTGGCCGAAGGCGGGGTTTCACCGTTGACGGGCTTAGGATCGGCCACCAGGGGCTCCGCATAGCGATGCTGCTCGGTCCGATTGCCGAATGCATCGTAGCGGTATTCGGTCACAAAGCCGGCTGCGTCGATTTCAAAGCGGACCCGGCCCAGGCGGTCATACAGCTTCTGCGACAGATTGGCGGCTTGATCGCGGAACCCCACCGCGCGGCCCAGAGTATCGAAATGGGTGATGGTCGACAGCGTGCTGCGCACCGGGTCGGCGTCCTCGCCGCGACCGAACAGCCATTCGAGTCGGTTGCCGCTTTGGGCGATCTGGGCAAAGCGGTCCGTATAGTCGTTGCTGGCGCTATAGCGGTTGCCTTCCCGACGGACCTCGATCTGGCGGCCTGCACCGTCATAGTTGAAGCGGGTCAGCCGCGCATACGGGTCGAGCGCCGCCGACACGCCCGGCTGCAACTCCAGACCTTCGAGCAGCGAGCGCACATGGCCGGCGCCGTCGTAGCGGTAGCGCTTGTGGACCCGGATCGACTCCTCTTTCATCCTGCCGTAGCCGCCCTCGCCTTCGCGCGGGTTGAGCAGCGGCCGCTGGGTCACGGCCTTTTCTTCGGGCGCGAACTCGACGGTCAGGCGGCCAGCGCTGTCGTACTCGAAATCGCTGCGGCCATTGCGGCTGTTGCGGCTCCACAGCTTCTGGCCGAGCGAGCCATAGCCGAATCGCTCGACCTTGACCTGCTCGGTGCTGAGTACCGTGGCGTTCTCGTCCTCGAGCCGGAATTGCTCGGCCAGATAGAAAGCCTCCACCGCCTCCCGCTGCCCGCTCAACTGGGCCACCAGCCGGCCGGCCCGGTCGAAGATACTGCGCGTGGTCAAACCAAGCCCAGCGGTGGCCGGGTCAGCGGTGAACCACTTCCCAAGCTCGCCATCGAGCTTGCTGCGCAGGGTCTCCGGGTCGATTCCCGCCGGGTCGAGCCGAGGTTGCAACTTCAGGTGGAAGACTTCGTAGACCAGCCGTCGCAGATCGAAATGGGCGGCGGCAAATTCCTCCAGTCCGGCATCGATCGGCAGCCGCACCACCTCGCCGCTGTTGGCGCGATAGACCAGCTCGCTCTGTTCCCACTCGGGCACATACCAGAAACCGCCACCGCTGGCTCGGCCCTGGGTCGCTTCCAGTGTCAGGGTGCCGTAGGAGAACGTCAGCGGGGTCCGTACATTGCTGACCGGCTGCTTGACCACCTCGGCATGGAACTCATCGCGCAGCGCCTGCCAGCGCTGTTGGGCGGTACGGCCATTAGGAAAATAATAGGAAAATCGAGTGCCAATTCTGTCGGACAAATTATCGGCAAAGGAAATATTATTGCCAGCTATCCGCTCCAGCGAGGCAAAGCGGTCGAATTCATGCGCCTTGCCCGCGCCATCGATCCAGACCCAGGTCTGCTCGTCGATGCGACGCACGGTGGTGAACAGCACGCTGCGGCCGTCCAGCTCGAAGCGGATGTCACGCTGCTCGCCTGCCTTGTCCAGGCTCACCAGCTGCTGCTCCCACGATTCGCCCAACGCCATCAGCTGCTGCCGGCTGTCGTCGTCCGTGAGATAGGCTTCCAGCGCCACGCCCCATTCCTGGCTGACGAATTCCCGCCAGAAGCGATGGGCACCCAAGGTCTCGGCAAGCCTCAGGCTGTCGCCCAGCGAATAGCTGTTGGCGTCGCCATCGGGCTGGTAGACATAGCGATGCGTGCTCTTGTCGCCACGCCCTGCCCGCTCGAAGCGCAATACCCCCTTCCCCAGGCGCCACTCGCGTTTCACCGGTGGCAGGTCCACGGCCTCCTTGGCTGCCTCGAACTGCTGACGCAGCGCCTGCCAGGCCTTCTGGGCTTCGGGCCAGGCGGCGGAGTTGGTATCGAGGTTTCCCTCGCACAGCAGACCGAGTTGCTCGGCCACCGGAATCATCAGTTCGGTATGCCGCAGCAACAGCGCTGCCACCGGCTGATGTCGGTCGAGCACCCGGGTGCGGCCGGTCTGGTCGATAAAACTCAGCGTGTCGCGGCTGTCGACGCGGAAGGTGAACAGCTCGTGCAGCACGCCCTGCTTATCGGGGCTGACCCATTTGATCTGGCTGCCGACCAGGCCGGTCAGATTGGTGAACAGTGAGGCATAGGTGCGCTGCAAGCCCTGCAATACCTGCTGTGCCTCGTCGATCGTGCCGTTACGCAGCGGCAGCACCCGGTATTGGTAGGGCTCGGCCAGACCAAGGGCTTCCTGGACGGCCTCGGCCATGGCCGGCCCGACCCGGCGCACCAGGGTCTGGAACAGCTCGTTCGCATCGGCATAGCGGCGCAGACCGCCCAGCTCGGTCATGCCCGGGTCCAGAATCCGATAGGTCATGGTGCCATCGAATTCATCGCGCGCTCGCTGCACGCTGACCCGTTCGCCACGGCGGCCATAGAGCGTCACGGTGTTGTCGGGACCGAGCAATACCGTAAAGCCGCCCCACTGGCGTTTGCTGGCGGGACGCTGGCGTGTCTCGCTGATCCGGCTCAGATCGTCGTAAACCGTCTCGGTAACGACGCCGCTTGGCTCGGCCCGCTCGATCTCCCGGCCGGCCTTGTCATAGCGATAGTGCGTCAGCCCGCCTTCGCCATCGGCCCGTACCTCGACTTCGCCGAAGTAGTTGTAGCGCGTGCTGGTAGTCGAATGACGGCGATTGGGCTGATTGGCGTAGTAGACATCGGTCATGATCACCCGGCCCTGCGGGTCGCGCAGATAGCCGATGGCCTTGTCCTTGTCGTCGAACTCACGTTTCTGCTCGATATTGCGCCGCAACTCGTCGCCGATATCGCTGAAAGACTCGGTATAGCGCCAGACGCGGTGGATTTCGCGGTTGAGCAGGCCATGGTTCTGCAAGCCGCCTTCACCGCCCATCATGGTCAGGTATTCCCGCTCGATCACGCCGCCTTCGGCATCGACGCTCAGAATCAGCTTGCCGTCGGCGTCGTAGACGAAACGGTCGATGGCGTCATGGCGGTCGTCTTTGAGCTGGGAGAGCTTGACCAGAAAATCGATCCGTTCCTGCTCGGTATCGAGAATCGGCTGCTCACCGATCCGCTGCCCATAGCGCCGCGTCATCAGCACCCGGCCTTCGGCGTCGTAGACCGTCTCGCTGACTTCGCCATTGCCGTTGATCTCATGGGTTTTGCGGCCCAGCGCGTCATAGACGTACTGGGTGCGCTCGGTGGCGTTGTCGCGCAGCAGATGAACGAGTTTGGCCACGACACGCTGTTCGGCGTCGTAGCGGTATTCGATATCGATCACGACTTCCTGCTTGCCGTCGCCGACCTGTTCGCGCACACGCCGGCCAGCGGCGTCGAACTCGTAGCTGCTCACCCGGGGCGTTGCGCTGTTGGCGCCTTCGATCACCTGGATCTTGTTGCCCATGCCGTCATAGCGGTATTCGGTACGCAGCTTGAGGCCATCGGGATCGACCACCACCGCAGCCACCCGGCCGCTGGCGTCGTATTCGGTCTCGGTCACGGTCTGGTCGGCGCCGACTTCCCGCACCACCCGGCCCAGGCCGTCATGGAGGCGGAAGGTTTGACGCGATTTGTCCGCAGTCAACGCAAGCGTGCTGTGGCGGCGACGATTGCCGCTGTCGTACTGGTAGCTGGTGGTGCGTGCCAGCTCAGGATGGGTGGCGCTATCGAGCAGGAAATGCTGGCTATAGGTGCGGGCGCTGACCGTATCGGTCTCCGCCGTCAGCCGACCCTGGGCGTCGTATTGGCGCAGCCGGGCCGAATAGAAGCGGGTATTGCGCCGATCAAGCCCTTCTTGCACGGCACCGGGGTCTTGCTGATCGAGCCAGCGGTAATTCGCCTCGTCGCCCGCCCAGTTGTCGAGGAATTCCCCCGTCGCGACCGGGCCGCTCTGGGGAAGCTGGCGAACGGCCTTTTCCTCCAGCACCATCCGTCCATTGAGATCGTAGTGATAGTAGGTCTCGCCGCCTTTTTCGCTGTGGAAGACCTGTTCGCCATACAGATTGAATTCGCTGCGCGACCTCACGCCAGCGGGCGATATGATGCTGAGCGCCCAACCCGGGCCAGTCTGCACGCCCCAGCTTTCGTACTGATAGTGGGTGACATTGCCCAGCCGGTCGGTTTTCTGTTCAAGCCGCGAGAAAGCGTCGTATTGGAACGCCGTATCCTCGAATTTCAGCTCGACCTGGCCGGTCGGCCTATTGTCCGGCCCGGCGGCCGTGACCTTGAGCACCCGGGTACCGACCCGGGTCAGGATTTCGCGGCCCAGCGCATCGTACTGATGCTCGACCAGCGAGGTCGCGATCGGCGTCTTGTCGGGCCTTTCCCCTTCGCCGTGGGTTTCACGGATCAGTCGGCCGAAGGCATCGTAGTCCTTGACCACCAGCCGCTTTGCCGGCACGGCGCCCGAATCCCTGGGCGCCGGCAGCACTTCGCTGCTGGTCTGACGCACCCCATCGGCGGTCAGCGTGCGCTTGAACTCGATATGCTGGGTCAGCGCCGTGATTGCCGCGCCGGTCCTGGGGTCGGTACCGGCCTTACGCACTTCCTGCGTCTGCTCGGTCAGCTCGGCAAACGCGTTGTCGTAGACGAAGGTGGTCACGAAGCCACGCCCGTCTTCCTGTCGGATACGCTCGCCCCGGGCGTTGTAGTCGTAGCGCATCACCACGTCGTCGGGACGCTGATAGGCAGCAAGCGGCCCGTTCGGCGCCAGAAGGGCCGGGTCGAGCACACTGCCCGTCAGCGAGTCCAGCAGCGCGGCCGGCAAGGGCTTGGCGTAGCTGCGGGTTTCCTTCAACTGGCCCAGGGCGTTGTAACGGTTGGTCGCCAAGGCGCCATCCGGCCCCACGGTAGCCAGCACCCGGCCGGCTTCGTCGTAGAAGATGCGGCTGCGCTGGACAGTGTCCGGATGGGCCGGATCGATATTCCAGCTGGCGATCTGCCGTCCGGCCGAGTCGTACTCGAAGAAACGGCCCGAACGGCGCCAGATGGCCTCGCGCGCCGCTTCATCGCTCGTCTTCGCCAGCGCCTTTACCGCCTCACCCGACAGCTCGGCCAGCACCCGGCCCAGGCTGTCGCGCCGTTGCAGCACCAGCCGGGTCGTGTCATCCGACCAGTCGCCCAGCGCACCGGCCGACTCGCTGTCGCCGTCTTGCACCAGCGTCGCTTTGAGTGCCACCTGTCCCAGCCGGTCGTAACCGTACCGGGTCACCAGCGAGGCATGGACGCCCGGCTGGCGCTCACGCTGCTCCACCACCTGACCGATGCGGTTATAGAAATAGCGCGTCTCAAGGTTCTGATCGCCCAGCCGGCGCAGCGAATCGAGCGGGACGACCGAGGAGGCAGGACGCTGTTCTGCCGGACGGCTGTAGCGCATCTCGCGGATCCGGTTGCCGGCCAGGTCATAGCTGAATTCGGTCACGAACTGTGCCGCATCGACCTTGGCCACCACCCGTCCCAGCGTGTCGTAGACCGTATGGGTGTGCTGGTCCTGCGCATCATCGGCCGGTGTCAGTTGCGCCAGCGTGGCGTAGTGGGCGCTGTCGCTCAGTGCCAGCGCCGAGCGCCTGGCATGGCGGACCTGATGCCACAGCCGGCCGGCGCCGTCGTATTCATAGCGGGTCAGATAGCCGTCGCGGTCGAGTTCGCCGACCAGCAGGCCATCGCCATCATAGAAACGGCGGCTGAAGCGCTGGCTGCCCGTGCTCGGCAGCCTCAGCATTTCCGCGTCGAGATCGAGCTCGGGGATTGCCGCCAGCCGGGTCTCGTAAGTGGTTTCCCTGACCAGCCGTCCTGCGCCGTCGTAATAGAGCGAAGTCAGATAGCCCAGGGCATCGATACGATGGCCGACCCGGCCGGCACGGTCGTAGAGCAAGTGGGTAGTGGTGTCGTCCTGATGGGCTGCGGGACGAATCGTCGAGAGCGCCGGCAGACGGAGCGGACTTGCCTTGAGTGCTGCCTCCACACTGGCCAGCGGTGCCCGCGTGGCGTAGCGGATAGTCTGCGCCAACTGGCCGCGCCGGTTATAGCGGTATTCGGTCAGCGCGCCGCTGCCGTCGAGTTCGCCGATCCGCCGACCGGCCGCATCGTAGAAGCTAAAGACGCGGCTGCGCTGGTCAGCCGTGCCGGTCTCGCGATAGACCACCCGGCCGGCCGCATCGTATTGCACCTGTTCGGCTTGCTCGACCGCCTTGAGCTGCCGATCTGCCCCGTCTGTCTGAAGACGCGAGGCGCCATCGGGCAACACCATCTCCGCGAGCTTGCCGCCGCGCACCCGCCCGGTCAGCTGACCTTCCCGGTCATAGGTTTCGACCTCGACCGTTACCCCGGCAATCCGCCGCTCGATCCGGTTTCCGGCCAGGTCGTACGCGATCTGGGTCGTGGTCTGCTCGGCATCGGTGCTCGAAGTGAGCCGCCACAGGCCGTCGTAGCTATAGCTGGTAAGGGCACCGTTGGCGTCGGTCCTGTTGAGCAGTTGCCCTGCCGCATCGTAGTGGTAGAGCGTGGCGGTGCTGAGCGGATTGCCCTCGGGATCGGTGCCGCTGCGTACGCTGCGCTTCAATTGGCCGCGTACATCGTACTGGTACTGCTCGACCGTCAGCGGGCTGGGCCGAGGAAGACCCACGAGGACACCGGCCACCCACTGCTCCAGCATCGTCAGCGTCAGTGCCGCGTCGGGTGCCAGCAGATGGACAGGCGGTTGCTGATCATAACGCTGCTGCCGTACCCGCAGCCCGTCCTGGTCGTATTGATATTCCGTCACCCGGCCGGCATCGCTGAGCACAAAGCGCAGATTGCGCTGGCTGTCGTAGACATAGCGGGTGGTTTCGCTGGTCAGCACCTTGCCGCCGCTGACCGTTTCGCGCAGCAGCAGATTGTCTTGGCTGTAGCTGCGCTCGATCCGGTTGCCCGCGCTGTCCGACTGCTCGGTGATATTGCCGTGGGCGTCGTAGAGGTAGCGCGTCACCAGTCCGTTCTGATCGATCGACTTAAGCCGGCCCTGCTCGTCGTACTGATAGACGATCTTCTGCGCCGAGCCATCGACGGCCGGTCCCGTCACCTCGGTCAACCGTTGCTCGGCGTCGTAGCAGTAGGTGGTACGGGCATCGAGCGGGTCGATCATCACGGTCTTGCCCGACTCATAGATGAACTGGGTCACCCGACCCAGCGCATCGGTGATCCGCTCGACCTGCGACTGTTCGCGCGTCTGGCCCTGATAGGCGATGGTGAGCGCGCTGCCGTCGCTCTGGCTGATATGGGTAAGCCGATCGAGGCTGTCGTACCGGTAGGTCGTCACATAGACGCCGGCCTGGCCTGGCTCGGGCACGATCTGGTCGGACGGGTCCAGATCGACCAGCACCTGATGGAGCCGGCCATCCTGGTAGCGGTAATGGGTACGGGTCAGCTTCTGCTCGCCGCTTTGCTCATCGTAGTAGCGCACCGACTCGCTGCTGAGCCGCTCGCCGTCGTACAGATAGTCCAGCCCGTACTCGAGCCGCTCCACGCCCTCGATCTGCTCGTACGCCTCGACCTTGCTGAGATGGCGGCCATCGTAGTGGTAGTGGACGCGCTGTCCGGTCGGGGTACGGCTCTCGATCAACCGGAACTGCTGGCCCGAGCCATCATCGGGGTCGACGGCATACACCTCTTCCAGCCCGCTGCTGCCTTCGCGCCAGATCCACTGTCCGCGCGCCGCATCATGATGCAGCGTGTCGTCGGCATCGCTCCCCTCGCGGCTCAGATACCTGCCATCGTCCTGGATCTCGAAGCGCTGCCGGCTGCCATCACCGGTGCGACGCCAGACCGACCTGTCGGGCCCGAAACGCAGAAAGCGCTCATCGGCCAGCGACCAGCCGCCCGCCAGCGTTCCCTGGCTGTCGTAGGTGCGCAGCACGCTCTGGCTGCCGGCGCGGCCCTGGACGATCTCGTCCTGACGCTGCACCACCAGCTTGCCGCTGGCGGCGTTGACGTAGACGTGCTCGCGTCCGCGTCCATGCTGGGCAGCCCCAGGACCGCCCACGATATGACCTTCAAACAAGCCAGTACCCTGGCCAATAGCAATGGCTACCATATTTTTATTCCTAAAATAATGTGCAATCAGACTGCAAGGATTGGTGCTTTGATCAAGAGAAAAGGAATTAATTTCCCTGTACTACTGGCAGACCTCAGCAAGTAGGCCGCCAGTCGGCACACAGAAAGGGGCTGCGGAAAACAGGGGACGCCCGGCCGCCGAATCGGCGGCCGCGTGCAAAGACCCATACCGGACGCAATACGAGGAAAGAGACACACCAGACTGCATAGAACTGCTGTTTCACCTTGGGATAAGTCGCCGATCAGGTCGGCATGAAAGCGGCTATCGAAGGGGCATTGCGCCCCGATGGCAGCGTGACGAGCAAGTCGCCCTCTACCCAATAGGTCGTCAGCAGGCCATCAGCAGTTTAGGGTGACAATAAAATTTCGGCCCATCTTCACTACAAGTTTTTGTTTCTATTGGTGGGTTGGCCACACACAGAAGCACCGGTCGATGGTGGAAATGCCCTGTCCGATGCAGCCGCCTCAACCACCAGCGAAGGAACAGGGACAGACAGGCGAACTGTCCCGCACCATCACTCGGAACCAAGGGAGAGGCCGTGGCGCTTCTCCTTGAAACTGGCGTCTACCTTCACCCCTCCCTCAAGCCACAGGCGATAGTCCGCCTTCGCGTCACCAAGACAGCACAGCGACCGCTTTGCAGCCCAGGTTGATGAGACGCCGTACGGGAGGCAAACAGGGAGAGGATGGCAGCTAGCGCATTTCCATTTGAATCGGGGTCGCCGCCAAGCCTGATGGAGCGCTGTATGCCTGCGCTTTGAGGTCCGGACACGCTGAGGCCGAATTGGCTGGAGAGGTTCTACCGTCCTCTTTCCTCTTTTCCCTACTGTCCGTGGCGGACCGGTTCGCAACGCACTTCGGTATGGACCGAGTTGGCGATAAAGCAGGATTCGTGGGCCTGGTGATGCATCTGCTCGACCAGCGCCCAGCTGGGCAGGCGGGGGCCGGAGAATCGGACCTCGGGGGCGAGCGTGACGGTCGCCACGAAGAGCCGGCCGGCCGCGTTCTTGCCCATCTTGCCGCTTGCGGCATCGCGGTAAGACTCGACCCGAAAGCCCTGCCGGGCGGCAATCGACAGAAACCACAGCATATGGCAGCTCGCCAGCGAGGCCACGAAAGCCTCCTCGGGATCGACGGCGGCCGCCTCCGACATCGGCAACGGCACCACCGAGGGCGAGGAGGAAGCAATCACTTCGCTGCCACCGTCAAAGCGCCACAGATGGCGTCGGCTATAGCGGTTGTCGAGAAAATCCTGTTCGCCGCGCTGCCACAGGATTTCGGCGGTATGAAGCGAGGCCATGGGTGGTCCTTTCAGAGTGGGGATGGGAGACAGACCGAGAAACTGCACTGAGGTTGATGGACGACAGTGCCGATTGCACGCTGTTGGAAAACCCAACAGCGCGTCAAGCATGAATGTTTAATATTCTTATTAATAGATCACTATTACTTGAAGATGACTTTCACATTTCTTTATGAAATATTACCAAGCCTGCCTTGGCGCCGATTGGCGGACTGCTTGGTGGACGAGTCCCTTGCCTGGAAGCCAAGCAGCTATAACGGTAGAAACTCTTTCAATCGTCCCTGCTCCCGATGCCCCGTATTTCTGCTTTCCCGCGCCAGCTGGCTGCCGGCCTGGTGGTTCTCGCATGCGGGTCCATTTTTCTGGGCGCGTTGGCACAGACACGACTGGTGCTGACGGGCGATGAGGCAGGCTGGGTCACTCGTCACCCCATCATTCGTTATGCACCGGAGCGCGATTATGGGCCGTTTGTCTATCTCGATCCGCAGGGTCAGCCGGCTGGGCTGTCGATCGAATTGCTCCATCTGCTGGCCGAACAGGTGCCATTGCGCTTTGAAGCCCTGCCGGCCCAGCCGCTTGACGATAATCTCAAGCTGGCCCGGCAGGGTCGGGTCGATCTGTTGACTTCCCTGCGCCCGACCCCGGAGCGGGCCGCCTATCTCGACTTCACCTCGGCCTATGTCGCGGTGCCGGCCAGCGTTATCATCCGCGCCAACTCGGACGGCCCCGGCGCCCTGGCCCAATTGAGCGGACAGAGAGTTGCCGTGGGTCGGGGCTATGCCGTCGAGCATTTCGTGCGCGAGCGTTATCCTGCTATCCGCTGGCAGCCGGTCAGCAACGACGAGGAAGGGCTGCGCGCGGTGCGCAGTGGCGAAGTGGCTGCGATGGTGGCCGACGAAGGCAGCTTTGCCTTTTTGCAACGGCGCCATGGCTGGAGCGACCTGCAACTGGGGCGGCGAGTCGGTTTCGACTATCGACTGAGTTTTGCCTACCGCAAGGACTGGCCCGAACTCGGCCGTCTGCTGGAGCGGGCGCTGCGGGCCATTCCGCCCGAACGCAAGCAGTCGCTGCTGCTGCGCTGGCTGCCGACACCACCGGAGAACCGCACCTGGCGCGAAACCTGGGGACCGACCCTGCTCGCTCTTGGCCTGATCGCCACCGGCCTGGTCTTGCTGTTGCCGCAATGGCGTCGCTATCTGTCGGTCAATCATGACGTCTGATCTTCTCTACACCGCCACTCCCGCCAGAGCCGTCCCGCCGCTGCTATGCGGCCTCGGCTATCTGGGCCTGGCGCTGGCGGCGCTGTTTCTGTCGCATCAGCCGGGCAATCTGGCCACGCTCTGGCTGGCCAATGCCTGGCTTGGCGCCTGTCTGGTCTATACCGCTCCGAAACGCTGGCCGGTCTTGCTGGGGGCTGGGCTTACCGCCAATCTGCTGGCCCATCTGTTCAACCAGTCGCCGCTGCTCCAGGCCCTGCCCTGTCTGCCGGCAGCGCTGCTCGAATCGACCGCTTCGGCACTGTTGATCCGGCGCCACCGCGACTGGCAGCAGTTCGACCACCAACCGCTGGCGCTGATCAAACTGCTGTTGCTGGGCGGCATCGTCCCGGCTGCGCTCGCGGCCACCCTGGGGACGTTGGTACTCAATTTCCAGGGCACGCCGATCGCTCAGGTATGGCCGGCCTGGTTCGCCGGCTCGGCGCTCGGTCAGGTTGCCTTTCTGCCGGTGGCCTTATTGCTGCTGCGTCCCAATGCATCACAGCGCTTCAGCCTCGAACTGGTGGCACTGCTGTGCTTTACCGTGGCGCTCGATATTCTGGTGCTGCAATACCTGCCGTTCCCGCTGGTCTACACCATCGTGCCGCTGGCCATCGTCGCGGCATGGCGGCCGATGGAAGAGACGGCCCTGGTGGTACTCACCGGCACGCTGACCTGCGCCGGCCTGATTGCGTTGGGCAGCTTTGTCCCGCCGCCCTTTACCAGCGATTGGCAGATCCTGGAGCTTTATATCCCGCTGCTGCTGACCGTTGTGCTGCCGCTGGTGCTGGCAGCCAGTTGCGAGGAAAGCCGCCACCGCGACAGCGCCCGACGTGACAGCGAACGGCGCTTTCAGGGTGCACTGCGCTGTGCCGCCACCGGCTTCGCCCTGGCCGATCTGCGCGGCCGGCTGACCGAAGTCAATGACGCTTTGTGCCGGATGCTCGGCTATTCGCCCGCCGAGCTGCTGGGCAAGACGCCGGCCGAACTGGTCCATCCCGACGATCCGCCGTGCTCGACCAATCAGCTTCAGGCCCTGCTGGGCCGAGAACTCCGCTATCTGGAGCAGGAAAGACGTTATGTGCGCCGTGACGGCTCGATCCTGTGGGGCCAGGTGCGGGTATCGCTGCTCGACCATAGCGGCGACCGCCCGCCTGAGCTGATTATCCAGCTCGACGATATCTCGACCCGCAAGACCGACGAACTGGCGCTGCAGCAGCTCAATGCCTCGCTGGCCCAGGCCAAGGAGGCCGCCGAAGCGGCCAGCCGCGCCAAGAGCGAGTTCGTGGCCAATATGAGCCATGAAATCCGCACGCCGATGAATGCCGTGCTCGGCATGGCCGAGCTGCTTGCCGACACCCGGCTCGACGGCGAGCAGCGGCGCTATCTGGCGATGATGCGCTCGGCGGGACAGTCACTGCTGGGCATCCTCAACGATATTCTCGACTTCTCCAAGATCGAGGCCGGTCGGCTCGATGTCGTGCGCGAACCGTTCGAAATCGATGAAGTGGTCGAGGCACTGGCGGCCGTGATGGCGCTCAACCTCGGCGAGAAACGGCTCGATCTGGCGGTGGGAGTGGCGCCGGAGCTGCCGTGCCGGCTGCTCGGCGACCCGCTGCGTATCCAGCAGATCCTGACCAATCTATGCAGCAACGCCATCAAGTTCACCGAACAGGGCAGCGTGGTCCTGCGCCTGTCGGCCGTTGAACACGATGGCCGTCGCTGGCTGCGTTGCAGGGTGCGCGACAGCGGCATCGGCATCGAGCCGGCGCAGCAGGCCCGGCTGTTCTCCCCATTTTCGCAAGGCGACAGCTCGATCACCCGCCGCTTCGGCGGCAGCGGGCTGGGGTTGGCCATCGCCCAGCGTCTGGCCGCCATGCTCGAAGGCCGCATCGAGGTCGACAGCACACCGGGCCAGGGCAGCGAATTCCGGCTCGATCTGCCGCTGGAAGTGGCCGCGCAGACCTATCCGGAACCAGTCGAGGCACTCAGAGACCTCAGCGTGCTCGCCATCTCGACCCAAAGCGGCCTGCCCTGCCTGTGCGACAACCTGCATAGCTGGGGTTGGACGGTCATCGCGCTGTCCGACCCGAACCGGATCGACACCACCCTGGCAGCGCTGCCGCAGCCGCCCGATGTGGTCGTGCTCGACGGGGCAGTCGAAGGACTCAATCTGTTCGCCCGTACCCGTGCCCTGCGCACCAACCGGCGTCTGGCGGGCTGCCAGGTATTGTGGCTGATCGACGGCTTTGCCACGCCCGACCCGCAGCGCGACCGCCCCGACAGCTCGTGCGCCGACGCCATTCTGGTCAAGCCGGTGACGCGCGGCGCACTCTATGAGCGATTGCACGAGCTGCGACTTGGCAGCAGCGTGGTCGAGCCGGCCCAGTCGATGCCCGAAGCCGAACTCCACGGCCATGTGCTGCTGGTGGAAGACAATGCCCTCAACCAGACCGTGGCCATCACCTTGCTCAACCGGATCGGCCTCAGCGTCGAAGTGGTCGGCGACGGCGCCGCCGCGCTCGAGCGGCTGCGCCATGAACCGGCCCGTTTCGATCTGGTGCTGATGGATGTGCAGATGCCGGTCATGGATGGCTTTACGGCTACCCGGCTGATCCGGCGCGATCTGGGTCTGCTGCTGCCCATCGTGGCGATGTCGGCCGGGGTATTGATGACCGAACGGGCCGCCTGCAGCGCGGCCGGCATGGATGACTTTATCGCCAAGCCGATCGATACCGGGCAGTTGTTCCTGACCCTGTCGCGCTATCTGCCGGGCAGCCGGCTCAAAACCGCTGCGCCACCCGAGCCCGAGCCGCCCAGGTCCGATGAAGCCGTGGTGCTGCGTCTGGAGCGGCTGCTGGGCCAGTTCGACCCGACCAGCCCGCTGGGCAATGGGCTGCGTGAGCTGGTCGCCAATATCGTCGCCCGTGGCACCGCCCCGATCGACAATGCCCGCGCCGCCTGGCTCGAAGGCCGGCGCGAGGATGTGGCGATGCTGTTCCATACCCTGCGTGGCAGCCTGGGCTCGATCGGCGCCGAGCGGCTGGTGGCCTCGAGTGCAGCGGTCGAACAGGCATTGCGCGAAGGGCGCGATGAGGCGGTCAATCGGCTGATCGACCGCGCCTACGCCGATCTGGTCGAGACCCTGGCAGCGCTGACGCAGTGGCATGCCAGCACCGCACCACAAGCCGAGCACCCGATGACGCCGCTCGATCCGGACCAGCTCAGGCAACTGCGCATCCTGCTCCATCAACAGAATCTGGCTGCCGTGGGGCTGTACCAGGAATTAAGGCCCGGTCTGGTTGATCAATGGGGAGCAGAACGTACCGCCCGGCTCGACACGGCCATCGACCAGCTCGATTTCGCCACGGCCAGTGCCCTGTTCGAACCGGTGGCGGATCAGCCATGAATCCGCCATTGGCTCGCCGTGCCACCCCGGCCCGGCTGCTACGCGACCACCAATATTTAAGCCAGTGGGTGGTCGCTGTGCTGTTTCTGGTGCTGTTGGCGCTCAGCCAGGGCGGCAATCTCTATCTGTCCTACCGCAATACCGAGCGTGACGCTCATGCCCAATTGATGACCCAGGCCCGGGTGATCGAGCGCAACCTCAACTACCAGCTCTACTTGACCGACAAGATACTGCGCCATCTGCGCCAGGGTGCCTCCTCGCTCCATGCGCAACAGTTGCTGCCGCATCTCAACACCAATCTCGAAGAACATCTCAACACCATGCAGGGGCTGCGCAATCTGGTGATCGTCAACCGCGACGGCACGGTGGTGGCAGCCAGCCATCGCGACCTGATCGGCCTACAGGTCCAGACGCGGGTGTCCTTCAGCAAAGCAGCCCGAGAGCGTGACCCGGCCATGCTCTATGTCTCGCCGCCGTTCCGCAGCCGCCGCGATGGGGCCTATACCATCAGTCTGTCGCGTACCATCCAGGATCGATCGGGCCATTTCGCCGGGGTGGTGATCGCAAGTCTCGATACCAACTATTTCCAGACCCTGCTGTCTTCGGTGCTCTATACGAGCGATATGTGGAGTGCGCTGGTCCACAGCGACGGCCGGCTGTTCCTGCTGATGCCGCAGCGCTCGCAAAGCCTGCCGCGCCTGCCTGAGGCCGGGCCCGATGTGCAGATGCTGCGCGTACCGCTCGATGGTTCGGTACGGCTGGTGGCGCAAAGCACTGTGCAGCCTGCCCAGTTGCGGATGGACAAATCGTTGATCGTGCTGGTCGGGCGCGATCTCGACCAGGCGCTGCAACCGTGGCGCGAGGATTTGCGTAATCAGTTGCTGATCTATGCCGTCGTCGCCGCCTTGACCATGGGCGGCCTATTGCTGCTGCAACGGCGCCAGCGCCGGCTTGAGCAGCTTAACGCCGACCACCGGCTGATCCTCGACAGCGCCGGGGAAGGCGTGGTCGGGCTCGATAGCCAGGGCCGCCTGTCCTATACCAACCATGCCGCACGCCGGCTGGTCGGCTGGGAGCAGTTGCCCGAACTGCTCGACTGGCTGGCGCAACGTGCCGCACCGCTGGCCCAGCTGATCTCCCAGGCACTCGAAGACGGCAAGGCACAGACCCGCGAGGAAATCCCGCTGCCCACCGCCGGTGGCGGCCAGGCCATGGTATCGCTCACCCTGACCCCGACCCGGGAGGAAGGGCATATTTCGGGGGTAGTGCTGGTGTTTCGCGATATCCACGACCGGCTCCAGGCCGAACAGGCGCTGCGCCAGAGCGCCACCCGACTGCGCCTGGCCACCGAGGCGGCGGGGGTCGGGGTATGGGAGTACGAGGTCACCAGCGGCCGGCTCGACTGGGACGACAATATGTTGGCCATCTATGGCAAGTCACGGGCCGATTTCCGCTCCACCTACCAGGAATGGCTAGACACCATCCTGCCCGAGGAAGCGCTGCAGACCCACCGGGCGGTCCAGAGCGCCGCCGCCAGTGACGGCCTGCTCAATCTGCGTTTCCGGATCGGGCGCAGCGACGGCAGGATCCGCGCCATCCACACCAAAGGGCAGGCAATCCGTGACCAGGAAGGCCGGGCGGTGCGCTTTATCGGTACGGCCGAGGATGTGACCGAGGAAGAGGAAGCCCAGGCAGCGCTGCGCGAAGCCGAGGAACGCTTTCGGTCGGCACTCGAATCGGCGGCCATCGGCATGGCCCTGGTCGGCATCGATGGCCGCTTCATGCAGGTCAATGCCGCCCTGGTCGGCATCGTCGGCTATTCGGCCGAGGAGTTGTACCGGCTGACCGTACAGGACATCACCCATGCCGATGACCTCGACGATGATCTGAAGCTGCTGACCGAACTCGATGCCGGGCTGCGCGACAGCTATCACATGGAGAAGCGCTATCTGCACAAGTCCGGCCATTCGGTATGGGTCCGGCTGTCGGTGTCGGCCGTGCGCGATATGCTGGGCCGGCCGCTTTACTACATTGCCCAGAGCCAGGATATCTCGGAGGAGAAGCAGACGCTGGCCCTGTTGCAGCGCGAGCGGCAGCGGCTGGCCAATATCCTCGAAGGCACCCATGTCGGCACCTGGGAATGGAATATCCAGACCGGCGAGCTGCGGCTAGATACCCGCTGGGCCAATCTCGTCGGCTATGAGCTCGAAGAGCTCGAACCGGTCAGCATCGCCACCTGGGAACAACTGGCCCACCCCGAAGACCTCGACCATATGCAGGCGATGCTGACCCAGCACCGGCCAGGCGACAGTGATCTGTGCGAGTGCGAAAGCCGCTGGCGTCATCGCGATGGTCACTGGGTCTGGGCACTCGGGCGTGGCCGGGTCTGGTCATGGACCGCTGACGGTGAGCCGGAATGGGTGTCGGGCACCCATATGGATGTCACCGCGCGCCGCCTGGCCCAGGAGAGCCTGCGCCGCACCACGGCGCTGCTGCGCTCGGTGCTCGATTCGGCATCGGAAGTCTCGATCATCGCCACCGACCTCGAAGGCACCATCACCCTGTTCAACCAGGGCGCCGAACATCTGCTGGGCTACCAGGCCGAGGAGATGATTGCCTGCTGCACCCCGCTGGTCCTCCATCTGCCCGAAGAAATCGCTGCCCGTGGCCGCGAGCTGTCGAGCGAACTCGGCCGTCCGGTCGAAGGTTTCGAGGTGCTGATCGCCCAGTCGCTGCGCCAGGGTGCCGAGCAGCGGGAATGGACCTATCGCCGCCGCGACGGCTCCTGCTTCACCGTCTCGCTGATCGTCACCGCCATGCATTCGACCGACGACGAGCTGATCGGCTACCTGGGCATCGGCCACGATGTGACCGGCCGCAAGGAATACGAAGCCTGGCTCCAGGCCGAAAAACATCAGGCCGAACAGGTCAGCCAGGCCAAGAGCCAGTTTCTGGCCAATATGAGCCATGAAATCCGCACGCCGATGAATGCAATCCTGGGCATGCTGCAACTGATCCAGCAGACCGGACTCGACGTCCGCCAGCGCGACTACGCCGACAAGGCCGAGGTGGCAGCCCGGACCCTGTTGGGCATCCTTAACGATATCCTCGATTTCTCCAAGGTCGAGGCCGGCAAGATCACGCTGGAGACCTATGCCTTCGATCTCGACAACTTGCTGTGCGACCTCGGTGTGATCCTGACCCCGGGCATCGGCCATAAGCCGGTCGAGCTGCTCTACGACGTCGCGCCCGACCTGCCGCGTCGGCTGATCGGCGATGCCTTGCGCCTGCAACAGGTGCTGCTCAATCTGGCCGGCAATGCCATCAAGTTCACCGAGCGCGGCGAAGTGGTGCTGTCCCTGCGCCAGGTCGGCAACGATGCCAAGACGGTACAACTGCGCTTTAGCGTGCGCGATACGGGCATCGGGATCGATCAGGAGCAGCAACGCCATATCTTCGACAGCTTCACCCAGGCCGAGTCCTCCACCACCCGCCGCTTCGGCGGCACCGGCCTCGGTCTGGCGATCAGTCAGCGGCTGGTGCGGCTGATGGGGGGCGAGCTGACCCTGGTCAGCGCGCCGGGGCAAGGCAGCGAGTTCTCGTTTACCTTGCCGCTGTTGATCGACCATCAGGCCCCACCACCGCAGCCATTGCCGCAGGCCGCACTGACCTCGCCCCGGGTGCTGATCGTCGACGATAACGACACGGCGCGCGAACTATTGGCGGCCATGGCCACTTCGCTGGGCTGGGAAGTGACCGCCGTGGCCGACGGCGAGCAGGGACTGGCCGAAGTGGCCGCAGCCCGTGAGGCCGGCCAGCCTTACCGGGCGGTATTCATCGACTGGGACATGCCAAGCCCGGATGGCTGGGAAACCGCCCGCAGCCTGCGCCGCCAGTCAGGCGAAGCACCGCTGATCATCATGGTGACGGCGCACGGCCGCGATATGCTGGCCCGTTACCAGCAGCAGGCACCGGCGCTGTTCGATGGTTTCCTGTTCAAGCCGGTCACGGCCTCGATGATGGTCAGCGCCATGGCCGGCGGCGCCGCGCCTGCCCCGGTGCGCCATGGCGGTCGGCTACAGCGGCTGGCCGGGCTGCGTATTCTGGTGGTCGAGGACAATCCGACCAATCAGCAAGTCGCCCAGGAGTTGCTCAGTCAGCAAGGCGCCGAAGTGATGGTGGCTGGTGACGGCCGCAGTGGCATTACTGCGGTGGAACAGGCACAGCCGCCGTTCGATCTGATATTGATGGATATCCAGATGCCCGATATGGACGGCTACAGCGCCACCCGCGAAATCCGCCGCCGCTTCGATGCCACGGCTTTGCCGATCATCGCGATGACTGCCAATGCGATGTCGTCCGACCGCGACGCCTGCCTTGCTGCCGGCATGAACGACCATGTGGGCAAACCGATCGATCTGGCCCATCTATTGGCTACCATCGAGCACCATATCGGTCGGGGTCCGGGTCCTGTGCTGCCGCCGTCTGGCGACACTCAGCCGGCAGTGATCGATACCGCTGCGGCGCTCAACCGCCTGGGCGGCGATGCAGCGCTCTATGACCGGCTGGTCGAGTCATTCCGCCACGATACCGCTTCGCTGCCCGATAAGCTGGCCCAGGCCCTTGAACAGACCGAGCGGCGGCCGGCGATTGATCTGCTCCATACCCTCAAGGGACTGGCCGCCACAGTCGGGGCCAACCGGCTGGCCAGTCTGGCTGCCATGGAGGAAGCGCGTTTCAAGTCGGGTATCACGCTCGATCCGGCCGAGCGGCGACAACTGGTTGCCACGATCCGCCAAGCCATCGATGAAGCCTCGGCCGGCCTGATCGAACTGGCACCCGCCGGTGTCAACCTGTCGCCGGTGCTCGAGGGAGTGGCTGTCGACGACGAACTGCGCAGCCTGCTCGACACCCTGGCCAGCCTGCTGGCCGGCGCCAATATGCGGGCACTGGAGCTGCACCGTCAGTTGCAGCAGCGCTATGGCGCACTGCTCGGTGAAGCGGCATATCCGCTCGATCAGGCGATGGTCCGGCTCGACTTCGGGGCAGCCCACGCCGCCTGTCAGGATCTGCTCGCCCGTTTCTTCGCTATCTGAGGAAGATCATGTCGATACTGCAAAACATCCTACCCAGCTTCAGCGATATCCGCACTTTGCGGCCACGCCTGCTGGTGGTTGACGACCAGTCAACCAATATCCAGTTGCTCTATCAGGTATTCGCCGCCGACCACGAGGTATTCATGGCCACCAGCGGCGAGCAGGCGCTGGCCTTCTGCCAGACGACGCCGCCCGATCTGATTCTGCTTGATCTGGTGATGCCCGGCATGGACGGCTTTGAGGTATGCCGCCGTCTGAAGGAGGATCGCAGCACCAGCGATATTCCGGTGATCTTTGTCACCGCCCACGACGACCCGGCCGAGGAGACGCGCGGCCTTGATCTGGGGGCAGTCGACTTTATCAGCAAGCCGGTCAACCCGGCCGTGGTACGGGCCCGGGTACGTACCCAGCTCACCCTGAAGTTCCAGTCGGATCTACTGCGCCGCATGGTATTCATCGACGGCCTCACCGGCGTGGCCAACCGGCGCCATTTCGACGAGCGGCTCGACAGCGAATGGCGCCGCTGTGCCCGCAGCCAGTCACCGCTGGCCTTGATCATGGCCGATGTGGATTTCTTCAAACGCTACAACGACTGCTACGGTCATCAGGCCGGCGACGAGTGTCTCCAGAAAGTCGCTGCTGTCCTGAAAGACAGCCTCAACCGGAGTGCCGATCTGGTCGCCCGCTATGGTGGCGAAGAATTCGCCTGCATCCTGCCCGACACCGACCAGCCCGGCGCCCTGGCGCTGGCCTGGACCATGGAAAAGGCGGTACGCGCGCTGGCCCTGCCCCATCAATGCTCCGATGTAGCCAAGGTGGTCACCATCAGCCTGGGGGTCAGCGCCATGGTACCCCAGCCCTCCTCAGCCGAAGCGGCCCTGCTGATCCAGCAGGCCGACGCCCAGCTCTACCGTGCCAAACAAAGCGGCCGGGCCCAGGTCTGTGGCGCAGCTGACGGAGTAGTCCCACCCGATGGCGCCACGGGATAACACCCGAGCTGACGACTCCGCGTACTTCCTCCCCTCACACTGCTGAGCTTTCCTGCCTGTCCGTCCTCGCTTTCTGAGTAGCGCTCCTATCACGGTCCCGGACGGGCCGGTCCGCGTGCCTTTCCGGCGCGTCCGGACTTATTGCGGTTTGTGGCGTGAACACCCTGCCTCAGGGCTTCTACTAGTTGGAGTGGCAATGGCTGCATGGTCAGATCACTGCCTTGTGCAGGCAAACCTTTGTTACACCGAAGAAAAGTCTGATCGTTTGTGATGACCCGATTGCCTGCTGGGGTGAAGCCATGGAGCGAATCGAAACCTTCCACTCGCCCTTGGGCGAGGATGCGCTATGGTTTCGCCGGCTCCGCCTGAACGAGCAGCTCTCCCAGCCGTTTATGGACGAGATCGCGCTGTTGAGCCGGGAGGCCAATCTTCAGGCCAATGCCCTGCTCGGCCAGACCGTCACGGTCAGGCTCGATACCCATGCCCCGCGGCCGCGCTTTTTTGTCAACGCCCGCGTTGCTCGCTTTGCCCAGATCGGCCGTGACGGCCGCTACTACGTTTATCAAGCCGAACTGCAGCCGTGGTTCTGGTTTCTGCAACGGACCACCGACTGCCAGAACCTGTCGGGGCCCGAAATCGTTCGCCAGATCTTTGCCGAACACCCGATTGCCCAATTCATCGAGCGGCTGGCGACCAGCTATCCCAAGCACAATTACTGCGTGCAGTACAACGAATCCGACTTCGCCTTTGTCTCCCGCCTTCTCGAACAAGAAGGCATCAGCTACGGGTTCGAGCACCAGAACGGCCAGCACAAGATGGTGCTGGGCGACGGCATCGGTGCCCACCTCGGCGGCTGCTACGGCTAGCCGCCCCGCTCACGATTTCCGGAGACGCTTCTAATGCCCGTCCCGATCGATTTCTGGAAGCTGGTCGAACAACTCGGCGAGCACATCGGCCAACCGCTGGCGGAAGTCCAGCAGGCGATTCCCTTGCCGCTGCGCGAAAAATCGGCCAATCCGTATTTCAGCTTCCAGACCGCCGAACCGTTTGTGCTCGCCAGCGGCGAAGGCGTGGCTAACCTCGATATACGGCTCGCCAAGGCCGAGCAGTTGGTCAAGCTGCTGGCCTTCGATGTGCTGGGGCCTTGTGTGACCTTGGCCATGCTGAACGAGCACTATCCCAGGCTCTGCCTTACCCAGCTGCCGCGTGGTCGCTCGCTCGATGAGCAGACCTACCACAGCGTCGAACTCGAAGCCGGGCGGCTCAGTTTTGGTTTCAAGGGGCTTTGTTGCATAACCCAATCTCAGGTCGAGTGCCCCCTTTGCCGGACGGAATTCAGGGGTGAACCACCGTGGTGGGCATGCCCAGCAGCACGAAGCGATTCAAGATCGCACAGCGTACGTGGATTTCGGCGACCTGCCGTTCGGGATGTCGGGCCAGCAGTCGCTCGCCCCACGCGCTTGATCACGGCCAGCTTGTCGTTGCGGTGGGCTGCCCAGTCGGTCTGCTCCTGCCAAGGCTGGGCATCCCGGCGAGGAGGAACCAGCAATTCGGCCCCTCACGCCTGAACGGCGCGAGAGACCCGCCGGCTGTCATAAGCTCCGTCGCCCCCCACGCTGCCGAGCACTGTCCCGGGTGGCAGTTGCGACAATAGTTCCTCGACCTGTAGGCCATCGGCCTGACGCTGGTCGGTCATCTCAACCGCTTGAATTTCCTGGGTATCGGCATTGATGGCCATTCAAATTTGAATTCACCACCCCGGCGAATTCAAATTTGAAGTGCAATCGGGAAGCAAAGAAAAAAGCAGAGGGAGGCGAAGTGCTATAGGATGAGCTTCCGTTTTCCGCCAAGAAAATAAAAACCCATGAATTCCTACAGGCACTTCAGCCAAGCCGAACGATACCAGATAGAAAAAGGGTTGTGGGAAGGAATTTCACAAAAAGCGATTGCGGAGTTGCTGGGTAGAAGCGCGTCCTCAGTGAGCCGAGAAATCAAGCGAAACGGTGGCCAGCCAGGGTATCGAGCCGTGACAGCTCAAGAACGCAGCAGTCAAGTGAAAAGAACTGGCTCGTACATAAAAGAATCTCTGTGGCAAGACGTTGTGCTCAAGCTAAAAGAAGATTGGAGTCCTGAGCAAATCTCGGCTTCATTAGGCCGGGCCATCAGTCATGAGGCCATTTATCAGTGGATTTATGCCAATCCGGAGAATCAGCTGTGGCGCCATCTACGCCGCCGCCAACCGCGTCGGCGTCCATGGCGACGAGGGGTGAAGCGTTGCATCCTGATGAATCGTCGAGATATTTCGAACCGCCCAGCGGTGGTGGAAAGCCGAGAACGGGTGGGTGACTGGGAAGCCGATACGGTGATTGGGGCGGGTCAAGCAGGGGCGATCTTAACGCTGACCGAGCGTAAAACAGGTTTAATGTTGACCTATCCGCTAGCGAAGAAAACGGCCGAGGCGGTCAAGATAGGCATGATCCATTTATTGACACCGATTCGGGAGTGGGTCAAAACGATTACGAGTGACAATGGGACAGAGTTTGCGCGTCATGAACAAATTGCTGAAGCATTAGAAGCGGATTTCTTTTTTGCCAAGCCGCATTCCCCTTGGCAGAGGGGGAGCAATGAAAACGCGAATGGTCTATTGCGCCAATATTTTCCCAAAGGATCCCCTTTGGATAAAGTGCGAGAGGCCGACCTTCACTTTGCTATGCAGCGCTTAAATACTCGTCCTCGAAAGCGGTTTGGCTATGTGGCGCCGCTGCAACAATTCGAAAAGCTAACGGGAATGACGCAAGTCCATCATTTAATTGGAATTGCACTTCAAAATTGAATTCACCCCCCTTTCTCCCTAAAGTCGGCGAAGGTGATCTTAAATTTGAAGCACAACAAAGAAGCAAAGAAGAATAATGGAGATTTTTAGCCAAACAGCAAATTAGATTTGAAGATTTCTATCTTTTAATAAAACCAAAAAGCAAGAGAAATTAGCGAGAAAGAAAATTTCCCGATAGTCGCCGAAAAAAAGGGAAATGTCAACAAGAGAACCCAATCACCTCACCAAAAAATACAAATGACAATTTAATTTCCCCAAATAACCCATTGAGAATTAAAAACAAATCAGCACGCAGACGCAGCCCACCAAGCCCTGCGCTACCAAGATCCCCAAGCAGCACAGGGCTAATAACCTTACCTACTCAATCTCACCTTAAAATCCCTCACCTCCCCCTCAGAATGACGGTCACACGGTCCTGGATAGACAGTTGGGTAGGGAGGATTACCAAACCCACCTTTCACCGCAACCCGCATCCGGGTCTCACCTGGTTTCGCATCGGGTGGTGTCGGAACGTTGAATTGAACCAGCACATTGCTGACTGCACTCAACACCGCCTCCGACTCGCTGAAAATATTGTCCTGATTCCAATCGATCCAGGCTTTCCAAACCACATTAGGTCGTTGCCGTTCTGGTCGATTGTCCTGAGGAGTCCCTGGGCGCAGGCGGACTAGCGTGCCGCTCCATCCTAGATCAGTGCTCCGGTAAGCAGCATCGTAGTAATAACCAGTGGAATAGGTATTGGCATTGGAGAAAGTATCCATGCCGATTTCCACCCTTTTGATCCAGGCACTGTAAGGACTGCCGAGGCCGGTGGAGGTGCAGTAGCGGATGGTATTGAATGACCAGACCGTTTCTTGCGGCAGTGAGTAGCCATTGCGGTCCTGTACGCCGCGGCCGATTACCACGCGGTAGCGTTTGGCAAAATCGAGCGGATTGCCGCTCAAGGGCGCGAAACGGGCTTGGCGGGTCCAATTGTCGTATTGGAATTTAAGCGGAATGGGACGATCGCCGTCGAGTAACTGGATATTGTCGTTGCTGAGCGTCGCAGGATCGATATCGCGGGAGAAATTTATCGCTACATCGCTGCGAAGATCGACTTCCAGCGCCTCGTTACCTGGAAAAGTCCAGGTCATGGCCAGCGGATTCTGCTGCGGATCGGGCGCCGCAGCAAAAGGCCAGCTCAATTCTTTTCCAAGCGGAATCCCGGATAAATCGGCCAAGTCGCTGCTGATTACTGCGCTATAGCGACCGCCATGCCGCAGCGGCTGCTGTGGCTTGAAACGCAGCGTTCGCTCGGCGGCATCGAAACGCAGGTTGCCGGGGACAGCTTCCTGACTCCCCTCCTCGCGCAGTACCAAGGCATCGCTGCCAATCGAAGTCTCCGCCAGCGGCTCGTCGAAGCGGATGCTCAGTTCGGATTCCACCGGCACAAAGCGCTGCGTCGCGCCGGGCTGGTAGGCGACTGGCTGTGGTGCCTGGGTGTCTGGCTCGCCCGGCAATGAGACGGTGAAATCTTCAAAATCGCCGAGCAAGGTGCGGCCCTGGCTGGTAACGGCGCAGGGTTCGGGATAGGCCGTTCGTCCCATGCCTACCCGCAATCTGGTCGGGCCACCGCTCGGGAGATTGGCGGGCAGGTCGAAACGAGCAGTGATCGGACCGGCAGAACGGCCGGAAAAGATGATTTCGCTGTCGGAGAAACCGCCATCACGGTTGAAGTCAACCCATGCCCGCCAGTACAGATCGGTCGCGCTGGCCTTGAAACCTGGCGTCAGCAATAGCGCGTTGCCCTGCGCGAACAAGGGCGCTGACTTGGTGTGCTGGTAGTAGCCCCAGTTGTTGCCGCTGGTCAGCGGGCGGTCGTTGACGTCGAGTCGGTCGATCCAGGCATCGAGGCTGTTGCCGCGTGGCTGACAATAGGCCAGGGCGGCCGGCATGTTCAGCATGCATAGGCTGAGCGCGAGCAAGGTGGGGCGAAGAGCGTGCATGGGGTTCCTCTATGAGTGGAATAGGTGGGAATGCCTGATTTTTATCGCTTAGGCATCGCCATTTTATGCATTTATGCATAATCAGGCAAACCCTCCACTCTTCGCCTCATTCAAGCCATAAGCCTTCAAGTTGGCTCCATAGCTAGTTCTACTCAGCATCCACTCCTTCCCACTCCATCCTCAAACGAATCCAAACCTTTAAGCCAGCATGCCCAGGCGCACTTATTTTTGCATTGACGCATAAAAGACTGTTCCAACATCAGCACGGAGACGATAAGCCACTGCCCACCTCTTAAAGGCCAAAAAGAAAATTTCAGGAAAAACGTTTGCAAGCCTTATAGCCATATTTAATAAAGAAATAAATATACATGGAGTAACCGAACAAGCCTCCCCATGAAGGCCAAACGTAACTGATCACGACTGTTTCCCAATCCCAGCCGCTATGCGCAAACGCATAGATCTTTTCTTCACAAAGAACAGCCCGCTTTCCAACTCTGAAAAGCGGGCTGCTGTCTTGTTGAGGGGAGTTGACTTGAAGACGGCCTCTTCAACGCGCGCCGGCTTCCGACGGCCCCCGGATGATCGCTGCCGCGATTCCTTGCAGTGGCAGCACGCGGCTGACTGCGCCCAGCGCGACGGCCTCCTTGGGCATACCGTAGACCACGCAGCTTGCCTCATCCTGAGCCAGGGTGTAGGCACCGGCCTCGTGCATTTCCTTGAGCCCGCGCGCCCCGTCAGCGCCCATGCCGGTCATGATGATGCCGATGGCGTTACGGCCCGCGACCCGGGCCACCGAACGGAACAGCACATCGACCGAAGGCCGGTGGCAATTCACAGGCGGTCCATCGTGGACTTTGACCATATATTGGGCGCCGTTGCGCAGCACGGTCAGATGACGACCACCGGGCGCAATCAGCGCAGAACCCGGCAAGACACGCTGGCCGTCGCGAGCCTCTTCGACATTGATCCGCGCCACCTGATTGAGCCGGCTGGCAAAGGCCGCCGTAAAACCGGCCGGCATATGCTGGACGATCACCAGACCAGGGCTGTCGCTGGGCAGCGCCGTCAGCACTTCCTCGAGCGCCACGGTGCCGCCGGTGGAGGTACCGATCGCCACGATGCATTCGGTCGAGCGCAGCGTTGCGGACACGCCCTTATTGGCACCGGACGCCGGCTGTACCGCCCGCACATTGCGCAGGTTGGCCGCCGCCCCAGCCCGCACGGCCGCCACGATTTCAGCACTGTTTTCTTCGAGGAAATCGCCCACGGCGCTGGTGGGCTTGGTCAGGATGGCTACGGCACCAGCCTGCATCGCCTGCATCCCGACCTCTGTGCCCTGCCCGGCCAATGACGAGCAGATCACCACCGGTGTCGGCCGCTCGGTCATCAGCTTGCGCAGAAAGGTCAGGCCGTCCATTCGGGGCATCTCGATATCGAGCAGCACCACATCGGGCCATTCCTGTTCCATCTTCTTAATGGCGAACAGCGGATCGGAAGCCGTGGCGATCACTTCAATATCGGGCTGGCGCGACAGCACCTGCTTGAGCACCTGCCTTACTACGGCCGAGTCATCGATCACGATGACTCGAATCCGCCGTTTGAACTGGGTCACGCCGACAATGCCAGGGCCGGTTTATGGCCGCCCTGGCCTTCATTGGCCACCACTTCCTGGAGCAATTGCAGAATATCGAGAATCAGCGCCACATCGCCGTCGCCCAGAATCGTCGAACCGGAGACGCACGGTACATGCTGGAACAGCGGCCCAAGCGGCTTGATCACCGTCTGACACTTGCCGTAGATACGGTCGACCACCAGGCCGATCCGCTTACCGGCAAAGCGCACAATCACCACCCGTGGCCGAGGATGGGCCCGACCCCGTTCGCCGAACAGCTCACGCAGCCGCACGAAAGGCAGGGCCACGCCGCGCTGTTCCATATAGTCGACCTGATCGAGTCCGGGCGGCAGCTCGACGCATTCGACCACCATATCGAGCGGCACAATAAACTGCGAATCGCCCACCCCGACATGGAAGCCATCGATAATCGCCAGGGTCAGCGGCAGACACAGCCGCATCGTGGTGCCGCGTCCGAGTTCGGACTGGATGTCCAGCGTACCGCGCAATGCCTCGACATTGCTTTTCACCACATCCATCCCGACCCCGCGGCCCGACAGATTCGTCACCTGCTCGGCCGTGGAAAAACCGGGCGCCAGGATCAGTTGATAAATATCCTGCTGCGACAGATTGGCCCCTTCGGCCACGATGCCCTTGTCGATGGCCTTTTTCAGGATCTTGTCGGGATCGAGCCCGCCACCGTCATCGACCACCTCGATCATGATGGCGCCCGACTCGTGATAGGCATTGAGCGACACCGTGCCATGTTCAGGCTTGCCGCGGGCGCGGCGCACCTCGGCGGGCTCGATGCCGTGGTCCATCGCATTACGCAGCAGATGCATCAGCGGCTCGCCCACCTTGTCGACCATCGACTTATCGAGTTCGGTCTCGGCCCCGGAAATCTTCAGATCGATCTGCTTGTCCAGCTCCTTCGATACATCGCGCACCACGCGTGGAAAGCGCGAAAACACCTCGCCAATCGCCACCATCCGCAGACGCAGCGCCATATCGCGGATATCCTCGACCAGCGACAGCAGCAGCGAGGCCGATTCCTGCAATTCCGGCTGACGGCTGCGGGTGGCCTGGGCATGGGTGCTGGCGCCCGCGATCACCAGCTCACCCACCCGGTCGATCAGCGCATCGAGCCGGTCGGCCGGCACCTTGACGCTCTTGGCCTCATTGCCTCTGACATCATCGCTGCGGCGCTGCGGCGCTGCCGCACTCGTCCCACCGCTGACAGGGGCCACAGCCGGATCGACCGGCGTCTCGCTCAACCGCGACACTGGCTCCTCACCAGCTGGCTCCCGCAGCGCTTCCTCCAGCTCCCAGCTCGTCAGTGAACCGCAGGCCACCAATATTTCGCCCAGCCGTTTCTTATCCTCGGGCAGGCTATTCATCAACGCGAGATAGGTGCCGACCTGGCTGTGTGGCGGAATACAGGTCAGTTTCAGCGTCTCACCGTAGAACTCGAACACCGCCTCGATCTCTTCCAGGCTGGCCTGGCTTTGCAGCGCCAGTTCAAAGCCGAGATAGCACTGTTCGGGATCGGCCTGATCGAGCGTGGGCAGATGATCGGTAATGGTTTCGAGATGGCTGATGCGGCCGTAATGCGCCAGATATTTGATAAAGCGCAGCGGATCCATACCGTTGCATAACACTTCGGGTGAAAAGCGCAGCGACAGGTGCCAGCAGTCGGAACCGAACATCCCGAAATCGCTTCCGCCGGCCGGCTGAGCCAGCCCGGGTGCCGCCGCCGGTGCCACCGTCTCGCTGGCGCTGGCCCAGGGAATCAGTTGGATGATCAACTGGTCGCTGCGCTCGCTATCGGCAATCTCACCGCCGAGTCCGGCGGCGATCAGGCCGGCGATATGGTCCTGGCACTGAAGCAATACACTGACGAGTTCAGAGGAAAACTGGATGGTGGCATCGCGCACCCGGGCCAATACGTTCTCGACCACATGGGTAAAACGTACCACTTCATCGAGCCCGAACAAGCCGGCCGAGCCTTTGATGGTATGGGCGCAGCGGAACAGCGCGTGCAGGTCCTCCTCGCTGCACAGTCCAGCTTCCTGGCGCAATAACAAGGCTTCCATCTGGGCAATCAGGTCGGCCGCTTCGTCCCGGAACACCGCCAGGGCAGCGCTCATCAGGTCGTTCGATTCCATATTGAGCCTCTTGCAGTCGGCACCTGAGCGGCACCTTGGATAATCGATTCGCGCCCCAGGCGGACGCGAGCGCACACCGCCTGTCAGGCGATGAAGGCCCCGCTGGCGGAGCGGTTATTCCTCGGGCCAGACCAGCATTGCCGGATGGTCATGCCGTCGCCGGCTGCTGGCGCGGTAGGTGTGGATACCGTGAAAAACCGGGTCGGATGTCTCGTCGTTATCGGGTGGATCACGCGGTACCGGTGGCAGCAGCAGTAGTGCCCAGTTGTGCTCGGATAAGGCCATGACGACAGCCGGATGTTTGCGTTCCATGCGCTATTCCTCCTCAAGACCAGCCATATCGGGTAAAGGATCGCCCAGTACTTGCGCCACATTGGCCAGGGCAATCAGCCGCAACACCGGCGGCGAGTGGTGGCTAAAGCGCACGGTCTTGCCCGGCAGGCGCTTGGCCAACAACATCAGTTGTAGACCGGCGGTATCGATATCGGATACCCCGGTCAGATCGACTTCCAGGCTGTCAGCAGCCGCCAACCGCTCCAGCAATTGATGCCGCAGCGTCGGCACCGTATAGATGCCCAGCTCACCATGTAGCGCCAACACACCCGTCGTCGGATCAATCGTGGTTTCACAGTACATAGCTACATCGCCAATCGTTCGACGGCAGACAGTATCTGCCGCGGTTGGAAGGGTTTGATCATCCAGGCTTTGGCCCCTGCGCTCTGACCGGCACGCCGCTTGTCCTCGCCCATCTCGGTGGTCAACATGATCACCGGTGCGCATTTATAGGCCGGGTTTTTCTTGAGTTCACCGATAAAGGCCAGTCCATCCATATTTGGCATGTTCACATCCGAAATCACCAGGCTGATCGGCTGGCCGGACAGCTTATTGAGCGCATCGAGCCCATCGCAGGCTTCGAGCACCTCGTAGCCGGCCGAACGCAGGGTGATGGCCAACACCTGGCGCAGCGATGGCGAATCGTCAACGATCATGATCAGTTTCGGCATGGTTTCCTCTCTACGCCGCGTCAATTCTGTAACAAGGGAAGAAATAAATATTTGTGCAATTCGTCTGCCAGACCATTTGCGGCAAACAACAAAAAATACACAAAAGTTACTTATTTCTCCTCTTGTACGGAATCGGCTACAAAGCCAGCCCGGACGACGATCCTGCGCAGCCATCCTGGCTCCCGCTTTCCTAGACATACGCCAGACCCGACGCGGCTGCCAGATAAAATGCATAAGCGGCGCTAAGCCGCGGCCAGACTAGGATGACGTTCTTCATTGACCCGGGCGATTGCCGACATTTCTTCGATCGACAAGGCGCGGGCCAGATTCAGGATGATCAGGAAGCGGTCATTGCTGCGGGCGATCCCCGAAATAAACTCGACATTGACCCGGGTGCCGAAGGTCGGCGGTGGGCCGATATCGGCGCTGGCGATCTCCATCACCGCCGTCACCCGGTCAACCAGTAGCCCCAGCACATGGGTGGCACCGCGATATTCGACCTCGACGATCACAAAGCAGCTACGCCGCCCCACCACCGCCGGCTCACGGCCAAAGCGCACCGCCAGATCGAGTACCGGCACCACCGCACCGCGCAGATTGACCACACCGCACACGGCCGGTGGCATCAGCGGCACCGGGGTCGGTTCGCCGTATTCGACGATTTCGCGCACCCGCAGAATCTCGATGGCAAACGCCTCGGTACCGAGCATAAAAGCCAGATAGAGTCCGCCTGTCGCCGCTGCGCTGCCGTCAGCGGGCGCTACGTTTTGTTCTTGCTCTTCCATTTTCAACCTCCTTCCGCAAAACGAATAAAGCCGTCGCGCATATCGCGGCTTACCGCCCGGGCGTGACTGTGGCCCAGCACCATCTCGGCACGATGGCTGGTCCGGCTCGCTGAAGCCGGCAGGCGCCCCGAGCTGCCGGCCAGCCGGAACTGGTCCATCAGCCGACGCAGCAAGGTAGCCTGGTCGCTTACCGTCGTGGCAGTCGCGGCCAGCTCTTCCGAAGCGGCGGCGGTCTGCTGGGTGGTCTGGTTCAACTGGTTCATGGCCGCATTGATCTGGCTGACCCCGGTGCTCTGCTCGTTCGACGCGGCGGTGATCTCGCGCACCAGATCGGCGGTCTTGCGAATCGACGGCAGCATCTCGACCAGCAGCTCACCCGCCTGCTCGGCCGTCTGCACACTGCTGCCGGCCAGCTCGCCAATTTCCTGCGCGGCAATCTGGCTGCGTTCGGCCAGCTTTCTGACTTCGGCCGCCACCACGGCAAAACCCTTGCCGTGTTCGCCGGCGCGGGCGGCTTCTATTGCAGCGTTGAGCGCCAGCAGATCGGTGCGGTAGGCGATGTCGTCAATGATGCGGATCTTGTCGGCGATCGAAGTCATCGCCTTGACCGTGGCCCGCACCGCCTCGCCCCCCTTGGCGGCGTCCTGCGACGATTTGCTGGCGATGCCGTCGGTCACCACGGCGTTCTCGGTGTTCTGGGTGATCGAACCGGACATCTCCTCGATCGAGGCGGTGGTCTCTTCGAGGCTGGCCGCCTGCTCGGTCGCGCCTTGCGACAGGGTCTGCGCCGCCGAATTGACCTGATCGAGTGCCAGCGAGATTTCCTGAACGGCGTCGTTGACCTGGTGGATGGTCTGGGCCAACTGCTCGATGCTGCTATTGACCGCACGCTTGATCTGGTCGAATTCGCCGGGGAATTGCCGCTCGATGCTCAAGGTCAGATCGCCTTCGGCCACTGCCCCCATCACCTGGCTGACCTCCTGCATCACGGCGGCACAGGTATCGGCCGTGGTATTGGTGGCGACCTTCATTTCATGGAAGGAACCTTGATAGTCGCGCTGCACCCGCCGGCTCAGATCGCCCTGGGCAATCGCGTCGAGCACGCCACCCACATCGCCGATCAGCGTCTGGCAGGTTTCGGAATACTGATTGACGCTCTGCCCCAGGTCGCGGGCAAAGCCTTGTTTGTCCTCGAGCACGATCCGCTTCGACAGATCGCCCTGCGCCGCCGCCGCGACCACGCTCTGGGTCTCCGTCACCACCCGCTTGAGTATCTGAGCCATCCGCCCCATGGCGCGCAGCAGATCGCCCGCCTCGTCGCGGGCAGTCGAGTCGGCCGAGACATTCAGGTCGCCCTCAGCCAGCGCATCGGCTACCTTGACCGCCTCGCCGATCGGCCGGGTGATGCTGCGCGTCACCAGATAGCCCAGCAAGGTACCGAGCAAGGCTGCCCCGATGATCAGGCTGACCATCAAATAGACGCTCGACTCGTAGATGGCAGTGGTGGCATTGACTGCCACCTGTGCCCGTTCTTCCTTGAATCTGCTCAGATCGCTCATCAGCCCGTCCACCACATTGGCCTGGGCTGTCACCGGTGGTATTGCCTGGCTGAGCTGACCTTTTTCGTACAGCTTCTCTCGGTCTATCGCCTGGATCAGTTCATTGACCCGGATCAGATAGGCATCCATTTCACGCTCGGTCTGGGCAAAGATCTCCTTGCCTTTCTCGGTTACGAACAATGGCTTCGATTTGACCAGGTTTTCCTTGAGGTTGATGATGTCCTGGCTAACTCGCTTCTTGGCTGCATCACGCTCTTCCTGTGTCGAAGCCAGCAGCATGCTGCGCCAGCCACGGCCAGCGTAGATCAGATTGATGTTGGCTTCCTTGATATAGGAAATACCGAGCAAATCCTGCTGATACATCGACCCGTTCATCTCATTGATCGTGTACATATTACGGATGCCCACCACCCCGATCGCCACCGTCAACAGCACGATGGATAGAAATCCAAGGGTTAATCGAACCGCGAGTCGCAGATTGCTGAACATAAACACTCCCAGGTAAGAAGAAGGCCAATCTGCACCGCCAATGCGGCTCAACTGCCTTCAGCAAAACGGATATAGCCATCGCGGCTGAGCGGGCGCGGCGTGTGATGGCTGAGCGGCGGCTCGGCCTTATGGCCGGTACGACTGACCGCGGTCGGCAAGGCCGAACCGCCGGCAAGGCGGAACTGGCCCATCAATTGGCGCAGCAGGATTGCCTGATCGCTCACCGTCGTGGCAGTCGCGGCCAGCTCTTCCGAAGCGGCGGCGGTCTGTTGGGTGGTCTGGTTCAACTGGTTCATGGCGGTATTGATCTGGCTGACCCCGGTGCTCTGCTCGTTCGACGCGGCGGTGATCTCGCGCACCAGATCGGCGGTCTTGCGGATCGACGGCAACATCTCGACCAGCAGCTCACCCGCCTGCTCGGCCGTCTGCACGCTGCTGCTGGCCAGCTCGCCGATCTCCTGCGCGGCAATCTGGCTGCGTTCGGCCAGCTTTCTGACTTCGGCCGCCACCACGGCAAAACCCTTGCCGTGTTCGCCGGCGCGGGCAGCTTCTATTGCGGCGTTGAGCGCCAGCAGATCGGTGCGGTAGGCGATGTCGTCGATGATGCGGATCTTGTCGGCGATCGAAGTCATGGCGCGTACCGTGGCGCTGACCGCCTCACCGCCCTTGGCGGCGTCCTGCGACGATTTGCTGGCGATGCCGTCGGTCACCACGGCGTTCTCGGTGTTCTGGGTGATCGACGCCGACATCTCCTCGATCGAGGCCGTGGTCTCTTCGAGGCTGGCCGCCTGCTCGGTTGCACCTTGCGACAGGGTCTGGGCAGCGGCATTGACCTGATCGAGCGCGAGTGAGATTTCCTGGACCGCGTCGTTGACCTGGTGGATGGTCTGGGCCAACTGCTCGATGCTGCCGTTGACCGAACACTTGATCTGGTCGAAATCGCCCTGGTAGTTGCGCTCGATCTTGCGGGTCAGGTCGCCTTCGGCCATTGCTCCCATCACCTGGCCCACGTCTTCCATGATCGCGGCGCAGCTCTCGGCAAACTGGTTGACGCTCTGGCCCAGGTCGCGGGCAAAGCCTTGCTTGCCTTCCAGCCCGATCCGGCGGCTCAGGTCGCCCTGAGCGGCGGCGGCCACCACGGTCTGGGTTTCGGTGACCAGGCCGCGCAGCATCTCGGCCATCCGGCCCATGGCACGCAATAAGTCGCCCGCTTCATCGCGGGCGGTCGATTCGGCTTTGACGCTCAGGTCGCCACGCGCCAGCGTGTCGGCCACCTTGACCGCCTCATTGATCGGCCGGGTGATGCTGCGGGTCAGCAGGTAACCGAGTACGCCGCCCAGCGCGGCCGCGCCGAGGATCAGACCGATCATCAGGCTGAAACTCGACTGGTAAATGGCCGTGCTTTCCTCCGACGAGGCGCGGGCGCGTTCTTCCTTGAGCTTGGTCAGCTCGGTCAACATATCGTCGGCGATATTGCCCTGGCTCCTCAGTGGCCCCAGTGCCTCGCTCATCCGGCTGCTTCTCTCTTGGAGCTTTTCCTTGTCGATCAGCTCGATCACCTGATTGGCATGGGTCAGATAGGCATTGACCTCACGCTCGGTCTTGGCGAAGGTGGCGCGGCCTTTTTCGGTGGTGAACAGCGCACCGCCCTTGGCCAGGTTGTCTTTGAGCTTGGCAATGTCTTCGCGGAGGGACTTCTTGGTCGCCTCACGCTCCTGTGGCGTGGTGGCCAGCAGCATGCTGCGCCAGCCACGGCCGATGTAGATCAGGTTGATATTGGCTTCCTTGATATAGGACAGCCCGAGCAGGTCCTCCTGATAGATGGCATCGTTCATATCGTTCAGGATGTTCATATTGCGGATGCCTATGGTCCCCACGATCACCGTCAACAGCACGATCAGCAGGAAACCCAGGGTCAGGCGCGCGGCCAGTCTCAGGTTGGTAAGCATGAGAACTCCTTGGACAGGGCAAACAAGTGGAAGGAAAGCGGAAGCCACCGATTCACGATGCCTCTCCAACCTGCCGGTATACGCCAGGACATTGCCGACGCAGGCCAAAGCTGGCGGCATTGAGGCATTCGGCATGACCCAGCAGCAGCCAGCCGCCCGGTTTGAGCCGGCTGACCACGCCGGCCAGCACACGCTGGCGGGTGGAGGCATCGAAATAGAACAGCACGTTGCGCAGAAAAATTACATCGAACGGCTCCAGCCCAGCTGGAAGGGACGCCAGATTCATGCGACAGAACCGTACCCGTTGTCGCAGCGTCTGATCGATCTGCACCGAGCCCGCCGCGCGGCCGACGCCGCGCAGACAGAACCGATGCAGATAGGGGATTGGAATCAATTCCAGCCTCTCGTGGCGATAGACGCCTTCCCTGGCCTTTTCCAGCACTTCGGCGCTGATATCGCTGCCCAGCACCTCCCACCGGTTCCCCGCTCCCAAGTTCGCCATCAACACCATGGCGATGCTGTAAGCCTCTTCGCCGCTCGAGGCGGCTGCACTCCAGAAACGCAGCGACCCGCTGCCCAGTTGCGGCAGCAGCGAGCGCGTCAGATAGTCGAACTGCTCCGGTTCACGGAAGAAATAGGTCTCGTGGGTGGTCAGCAGATCCACCGCCCGTTGCAGCTCGGCGACGTTCTGGTTGTGGCTGATATAGTCGAAATACTCGGCAAAGCCGCGCAGCGCCAGACGACGCAGCCGCTGCTCCAGCCGGCACGACACCGACTGTTTCATATGCGCCGGCAAATGGATGGCCGCCTCGCGCCGGATCAACTCGCGCAGCCGGCCGAATTCGTGCTCCGACAGGGTCGGTCGCTGTAGCAGGGCATTCATACGGGGCCTCGCGCGGCAATCGAGCTGGTCAGCCAGCCCGTCACTTCGCTGGCGGGCAGCGGCGGGCTGAACAGATAACCCTGCACCAGGCCACAGCCCTGGGCACGCAGAAAATCGAGCTGACTGGCGGTTTCCACCCCTTCGGCGATCACATCGAGCCCCAGATTGCGCGCCAGGCTGATGATCGCATCGACGATGGCGCCGTCCTGACGGTCATGGCAGCAGTCGCGCACAAACGAGCGGTCGATCTTGAGTCGGTCGAGCTGGAAACGCTTGAGATACGCCAGCGAGGAGTAACCAGTACCGAAATCGTCGACCGAAAAGCCCACCCCCATCTCGCGCAGCACCGCCAGCATGCGGGCGGCGCGGACCGGGTCGTGCATCAGCACCCCTTCGGTGATTTCGAGTTCAAGGCAGTGGGCCGGAAAGCCCGTCTCCAGCAGTACCTGATCGAGCAGCTGCGGCAGGTTGTCCTGCAAGAACTGGCACGGGGACAGATTGACGGCCATCTGTAGCGTCGAGAACCCAGCATCGTGCCAGGCCCGGCCTTGCCGGCAGGCTTGACGCAGTACCCACTGGCCGATGGCGAGAATCTGGCCGGTCTGCTCGGCCAGCGGAATGAATTCCATCGGGGCGACCAGCTGCCCGTCGGGACCACGCCAGCGGATCAGCGCCTCCATCCCGACCGTGGCGCCGCCGTGCAGGTCGAGCTGCGGCTGATAGCACAGAAAGAATTCCTCACGCTCCAGTGCCCGATGCAGCCCTTCTTCAAGGGTGCGGCGCCGGCGTGCCTGTTCGGTCAGATCGTGCGAGAAGAAGCGGATATTGCCCTGGCCGGCCTGTTTGGCCAGATGCAGGGCACTGCCGGCATTGCTGAGCAATTGCGCGGCACTTTCACCGTGTTCGGGATAGAGGCTGATACCGATACAGGCGCTCAGAATATATTGCTGGTGGGCCAGCTCCATCGGCTGCGCCACCAGGGCCAGCACCCTCTCGGCCAGTTGGCCGGCTGCCTCGGCATCGGCACTTGGCAACACCAGACAGAACTCGTCGCCGCTGCGGCGCGCCACCATCGCCTCGCTGCCGGCGCACCATACCAGCCGGCTGGCCAGGCTTTCGATAATGCAGTCGCCCACCACCTGGCCCATGGCATCGTTGATCGCCTTGAAGCGGTCAAGGTCGAGCAGCAATACCGCGACCGCCGATGGCACCGGCGTGGTGGTCAGCAGTTGCTGCAGACGCTCCTGTACCGCTTCCCAGTTGGGCAGGCCGGTCAACGTGTCAAAGCGGGTCAGTTGGGTAATCAGCGACTGGTCCATCCGGCTGCGGCTCAGATCGCAGAACACGGCCACGCAACAGCCGTCGTGACCATATCCGGGCGCGATAAGCTGTAGGTGCAGTCGCACCGGTAACGTATGGCCGTGGTGGTGACGGACATAGGCTTCGCCACTCCAGCGGCCTTCATCGTGCAAATGCGGCAGCAGGTCCGGCAGCAGCGATGTGCCATCGATATTCCAGACAAACAGCTCGCAGTGCTGCCCCCGCAGTTGGTCGGCCTCCCAGCCGACCATGGCTTCGGCGGCCGGATTGACGTCGAGTACCAGGCCAGCCGTGTCAAGCAGCACCACTCCGTTGCCGGTCAGCGCCAGAGAGACCGCATCGACCAGCAACATATGACGCAATTGATCGTTCGAACAGGAAACGGGCCACGCCAGATCAGGAGCGCCCGGGTAGTGGAAATGCAGAGGAAAGGACACAGGCGATTCCTAGTGAACCTGAAACAGCGCCACACCACTGGCGGCAGTCTGTAGGGGCGGCGGCCCTGACGGGTTCATAGCAAGCTCCTGTGGCTTTGAAGCCATTCAAACAAGATAAGAAAATGCTTGTAGCCATTGTTGGATCGGGAGCAACGCTTTCTCTACCCGGAAAACTCCTAGGGCACCCCCGGGTTTCCCCGGGAAAGGCGGCTCAGCCCCGAGGGACCGTATGGCGGCCCAAACCTCATCTAGGCTTGTCAAGCGGCGCCCGCTGATCGATAAACCGGAAAAGGCAATCCGCTTGCTGGCGCCTGGCTGCCTGGCGGCAGCGTCGGCAAGCCGTCCCCTTCCCCATCGATACCTGTGATTGGCGCGAGGCTGTCATGGCAAGAGTCGAGGAATATGTCGTGGTGGTCGATGACGACCCGGCGGTGCGCGAGGCCCTGTGCCTGATGTTGCGCAGTCTGAAAATTCCGGTCGAGAGCTATGGCAGCGCCGTCGATTTCCTGCTCGGCTATTGCAGCCAGCCGTGCGCCTGCCTGGTGCTCGATATTCGCCTGCCCGATATCAGCGGTCTGGAACTGCAACGCCGGCTCAATCAGCGGCGCGCCAATATTCCGATTGTGTTTATCACGGGCCATGGCGATGTGCCTTTGGCGGTCGAGGCGATGCGGCAAGGGGCGGTCGATTTTCTGCAAAAGCCTTTGCAGGAGCATGAGCTGCTTGAGCGGGTACAGCATTGCATCGCCAGTTTCCGTGCCCAGCGGGCCGAGCGGATGAGCAGGGAAACCATCGCAGCCCGGGTAGCCTGCCTGACGCCACGTGAGCGCGAAGTGTTCGAACTGATCCTCGAAGGCCGGCGCAGCAAGCAGATCGCCGACCTGATGGGCTTGAGCCTCAAGACAGTGGAGGAATACCGCAGCAAGGTGCTGCACAAGATGCATGTCACCTCGACCCCCGAGTTGATCCGCGAAATCGCCTCGACCCGGATCACCCAATGAAAAGCGGACGCGCCGCCACGCCGCAGCCGGTACCGGCCGCCCCGATCGGGCGCAATCCGCCGCCGATGCGGCGTGACCCGTCCAGCGCCCTGCACGACAGCCTCACCGTTGAATCGATGGCGAGCCTGCCCGAAGCGCTGCTCCAGGGACTTGGCATGGTGGTGCTGGTGGCCGAGCACGACAGCGGTCAGCTCCGCTCGATCCATGGCGCCGTCGCGGCCTTGTACGGGCTGACGGCCACCGAGCTGCTGGCCCAGCCCGGCTTATGGCGCGAGTTGATCATCACGCCGACGCCACTGGCATTCGACGGGCTGGACCAGCCGGCAGGCCATCTCAGCGAGTACCGCATCCGCCGCCCCGACGGCAGCCATCTGTGGCTGCGCCAGCAAAGCCGTCCGCTGCCGACGCCCCCGGGCCAGCCACGGCAGGTGGTCAGCCTGCTCCAGGAAATCCACACCCCACGCTACGAGCCGCCGCTGCCAGCCGATACCTTGCCCGATCAGATGGCCGCGCTGGTCTGTCTCGACGCGGCCGGCCGTATCGTGCGCTGCGATGCGGCAGCGCTGCGGATGTTCGATCTGCCGGCCGGAAAAACCATCGGTCGTCATTTCGCCGAGCTGCTGACGCCGCCCAGCCAACCTTTTCTGCGCCATCAACTGGCGACGCCGCCGGCAGCCGGGCTCAGCCAGGTGGCCACCCTGGTCGGGCTGCGCAGCGGACGCGACCCGTTCCCGCTCGAATTGCTGGCGCTGGCCGGCAACCCCTCGGAGGCGGCGCTGACGCTGGTGCTGCACGATCTGACCGAGCGTTTTACCGCCGAGGCCCGCTTGCACCATCTTTCCCGGGCCATCGAACAGATTTCGGTGTCGGTGCGGATCACCGATCTGCAAGGCAAGGTCTGCTACGTCAACCGTCGCTTCTGTGAACTCAACGACTGCTCGCCACACTCGGTCCACAGCCAGCCCGCCCGCCTGGTCAACGCCGCCACCTCGCCCGAACTCGAACGCGAACAATGGGAAGCCATCCTGGCCGGCCGCGAATGGCAGGGTGAGCAACTCTGCCGCCGCTGCGATGGATCGACCTACTGGGCCAGTGTGCGAATCATTCCGCTGCACGATCAGCATGGCGCCATCAGCCACTTCATCACCCTGAAAGACGATATCAGCGCCCAGCGCGCCCGCGATGAACTCGACCAGCAGCGCCAGGAGCAGCTGGCCCATAGTGCCCGCCTGATTCTGCTGGGCGAAATGGCCTCGATGCTGGCGCATGAGATCAATCAGCCGCTTACCGCCATCTCCGGCTATAGCGCTGCCTGTGCGCAGGATCTGCGTGATGATCCGACCGCCGCGCTTGGTTATCTGGACAAACTCAATAAACAGGTCCGACGCGCCGGCGAAATTGTCTGGCGGATGCGTGACTTCTCGCGCGCCCATATCAGCACCCATCGCGCCGTTGCCCTCAACGAGCTGGTGCGCGAGGTGCTCGATTGGTTCGAGCACAAAGCCCGTCAGCAGAAGGTGGCGCTCCGTGCCCATCTGCCGGCCACCGATAGCTGCCTCGTCCACGGCGACCGCCTACAGATCGAACAGGTGATGGTCAATCTGATCAGCAACGCCTTCGAGGCCGTCCGCGCGGCCGATGCCGGTCAGGAGCGGCGCATCGACCTGCACATTGGTCTGCCTGACAGCAATGGCTTGCTGACCGTGTCGGTCGAGGACAACGGGACGGGCATGGAGGCCGGTGCAGACGATCAGCTCTATCGCCCCTTCTTCACCACCAAACCAACCGGACTTGGCCTCGGGCTCGCCATCTGCCGCTCGATTATCGAAGACCACGGCGGCCAGCTATGGCATGAGACCACCGCAGCTGGCCATACGGTCTTCCACTTCACGCTGCCAACAGAAAGCAGTCGGCAACAGGGCAGTAGCGCCAAAGATCATTTGTAGGAAAGAAAGAATAATTTCCTGGGGATTTCTTATCCGAATGCAAAGCTAGTGTTTACATTGGTTTGACATATCGACACATAGATCATGCTAACTAAGCTGCGATTGTAAACGCCAGCCTCTCCCCTGCCTCTCCCTTACAACCCCAGCGCGGACAGTTCAGCGGTGCCTCAACCACAGCCGTGTTACCACAGCGACAACTGCTCTGGCACCGCCTTGCGTTCTTCAAACCGCACCCCGACACCCAATAGCCGTACAGCCTGATCGGAGCGGGCCAGGCCCTGGTCGAGCAGGCGTTGCCAGGTCGCCCGGTCGGGGCGGGTATCGACGCATTCGACTGTGGTCTGGCTGAAATCAGTAAAGCGGATTTTGACGAACGCCTTATGGATAGGCGCTTCTTCGGCCGTGCGCTCCAGGCGGCGGCGCAGGTCGTCGATCAGGCGCAGCAGCTCGTCGTGGCATACCGCGTGTCCACGCAGATCGTAGGCATAGGTGTTCTCGACGCTGAGCGATTTGCGTGGCCGGTCGGGCGCCACCGGACGCTCGTCGATGCCCCGGCACAGCTCGTACAGCCGTTCACCGAAGCGGCCGAATTCGCGCACCAGCCGGGTCAATGGCCACTCGCGCAGATCGGCACAGGTTACGGCGCCCAACTGGCGCAGCTTGGCGGCCGTCACCTTGCCCACGCCAAAGATTTTTTCGACGGGCAAGGCCGCGACAAAGGCGTCCAGTTCTTCGGGGCGGACGACGAATTGGCCATTGGGCTTATTCCAGTCGCTGGCGATCTTGGCGACGAATTTATTGGGGGCGATGCCGGCGGAGGCGGTAATGCCGATTTCCCGTTCGATCCGGCTGCGGATTTCCGCCGCCATCAAGGTGGCGCTGCCACGACAATGGTCGAGGCCGCTAACGTCGAGAAAGGCTTCATCGAGCGACAGCGGTTCGATCAGGTCGCTGTAGTCGTGGTAGATCGCATGGATGGCGTGGCTGACCGCACGGTACAGCTCGAAGCGGGGTGGCAGCAGGATCAGGTCGGGACAGAGTTTGAGGGCATAGCCACTGGCCATGGCCGAGCGCACGCCAAAGCGGCGGGCTTCGTAGTTGCAGGTGGCGATCACCCCACGCCGCTGCGGATCGCCGCCGACCGCCATCGGCCGACCGCGCAAGCTCGGGTTCTCCCGGGTTTCAACGGAAGCGTAGAAACAATCGCAATCGATATGGATGATCTTGCGCATGGTCGGGCCGGCAACAGGAACGGTGCCTGCGCATCATCTACTGGAAAACGAATGTTTACCAGTTGCGCGATAGTTCGTTTCAATCGCATTACGGACAGTTTGTGGCCCACGAAGAGATAATATTTTTATTTATCCTCATATCCCCATCTATTTCTAGCAGAAGATATGCATATTTTATTAAATAGTTCCTACACTCACTCTCTCCGCCCTATCCATCCCGATAGCCACCTCCTCACCTACCCTCAGGATTTCCCCTAAGGGACCCTGAGATGCCAGCCATACCGCTTCGGTCAACCTGCCCCGGTCAGCGCCTCCAGACCCGTCTGATGTCTCGCTCCAACGGGTAGTCAGCAAGGCCGTGAAGCAATCAACTAATTGATATAGCGCGCCACCAGCTTATTGACTTCTTCCGGGGCCAATCCGGCCAGGGCCGCGTCGAGTCGGCGGATAAAGTCGTCTTTATAAGGGGCTTTGAAGGTGCGGCTGTAGCCGACATAGGCGTTTTCGCCCGCTAGCTCGACCGCGTCACGCAGGGTCAGCGTCTTGATATCTGCCAAGGCGCCCGGTGCCTCGCGCAGGCGGCGCAGCGAATAGCGCACCGAGACGGCGTCGTTGGCGTAGCAGCCGATCCGTTTGGCGGCGAGCTTGAGCAGGTTCGCGTCGTTGCCCTTGGCTTCTTCTAGCTTGATCTTGCCGGCTTTGGCGGCTTCCTGAAGTTTGTCGGTCAAGGTGAAACCGGCGTTGACACCGACGACCAGGCCGTTGAAATCCTGCGGGAACTGCTTTCTGGGCGTTTTCATCACTTCGTCATTGCAAAACAGCACCACCGACTCTTTGTAGAGTGGCGCCGAATACGGCTGGATATAGGTGCGTTCGCTGCGCTGGTAAGGCGGAAACAGCCCCAGGCTGGTGCCGCGCTCCAACTCGGCCAGCCCTCGCTTCCACGGCACGGCGCGCAGCTCCAGTTCGTACTCGGGCGCAAGTTTGGGGGCGATGCGCTTGAGCAGATCGACATAGATGCCACGGAACTGGCCATTTTCGACAAAGGAATAAGGGGCGTAGTCATCGTCGCCGTAGAGCACCACCTTCTCGGCGGCCGACACCGTCAGCGACAAGGGAAGAAACAGTGAGAACAAGGTCAGCAGGCGGCCCATCGTCGAATCCTCCAGAGAGCGCTACAGCAGCAGGACTTCCTCACTATAGCCAGCCCTCACTACAGCTCAGCATGAGCGGCTGAACGGTAGGAAAGTGGGGAGACGATGGGTGCTGGAGGCACGATTGGCTTGGAGGATATTTTTCATAAAATTCTAGAACCCGCCATTAATCTTGCATATGTTTTTCCTATTTATTTCCATTTAGACTGCGGGCGCTATCCCTTGCCAATAGCGGAGCAGGTAGCGGCTATTCGACACTGCGCAAGCCATGCCGAATGGCATAGGCCACCAACCCGGCCGTATCACGCAGACCAAGCCGATGCAGAATCTGGGCACGGTGGGTTTCCACGGTTTTGGGGCTCAGACCGAGCGCATAAGCGGTTTCCTTGACCGAACGGCCATCGGCCAGCAGCTTGAGCACCTCGATCTGGCGCGGACTCAGCAGCGCATCGGGGGCATCCTGTGGCAAGGGCGGCGAAGTGCTGTGGGACAGCTCCTTGAGCAGGATGTCCGACACCGAAGCGCTGACATAACGGCCGCCGCGTGCCACTTCGCGCAGGGCCAGCTCCAGCTCGAGCAACAGCGCATCCTTGGACAGAAAGGCCACCGCCCCATGCGCGGTGGCCGCCCGGATCGCCTCGGCCGTCACGTGCATGCTGAGAACGATCACCCGGGGCGGCCTGGGCAGCGTCTGTAGCTCGATCAGCGCTGCCAGACCGTCCATATGCGGCATCTCGAGGTCGGTGATCACGATATCGGGTTCGTGTGTCCGAGCCAGCCGACACAAGGCTTCGCCATCCTCGGCCTCAGCGACCAGGCGGAAATCCGCCATATTCTCCAGCAGCACACGCATACCTACCCTGATCAGGGCATGATCGTCGGCAATCACCACGCTCAAGGGAAAGTGTGGGATAGGTTTCATCAGGACATAAGGGAAAATTCGCTTCCTTGTTATAGGCCCGAGCCCCTCCCTTGCCAACACACCTAAGGAATTGCCTGATAGTTTTTCAGGAATGCCCTGATAGTGACTGGCTATTAGCGACTTCTAAGATTCGCCGGTGTTCATGACCGGCGCCGTGCTCAGGCGCCTCCACCGGAGAAGGAGTAGCAAATGGCCCTGGTTCGCAAACTTCAGTTAGCTGACACCGGCAATTCCAGCAAAGTCGTCAACGCCAATGTACAGCGCGAAGCCGACGCCCAACGTCGGCGGGCGCGCACCCTAGCCAAGCAACAACAAGCTTCCGAACGGATCGCTGCGGCGACTGCTCAGCTCTCGAGCGGCATCCGCGAAGCCGGCGCTGCGGCCGAGGAACTCAAGCGCTCGTCCGATCAGATCGCCGCCGGCGCCGAGGAAGCCTCGGGCGCAGCCCAGCAGAGCCTGGCTGCGGTCAAGCAGATGGGCAATTCGATCCGCCGCCAGATGAGCGCTTCGGAAACGGCGCAGAACCGCGTCGAAGCGATGCAGGTCCAGCTCGAACGGCTGGGCAGCGAAGTCGGCAGTACGGTCAGCAATGTCAGCATCGCCGCCCAGCGTCAGGAAAACTCGGTCGCCATGGTGGGCGAACTGGAAAAGCAGGCCGCCAATATCGGCGATATCGTCAAGGCCGTGGCCCGGATCGCCGACCAGACCAATCTGCTGGCCCTCAACGCCGCCATCGAAGCCGCGCGTGCCGGCAAGCACGGCAAGGGCTTTGCCGTGGTGGCCGACGAAGTCCGCACGCTGGCCGAGACCTCGGAAAAGAGCGCCCGTGAGATCCAGGACCTGGTCGGCCAGATCCAGCGCGAGGTCAAGGTGATTTCCGACGGCATCAATCTGTCAGCGAGCACCGTCAAGGAAGAAATCGAAAAAGGCCGCCGCATCAATGCCCAGATCGATGTGATCCGCGCCAGCTGCGGTGAAATCGTCAAGGGCGCCCAGGAAATCTATCTGGCCGCCCAGGAATCCGACCGCGCCGCACTCGACGCCCTCAAAGGCTCGGAAAGCATCGCCGCCGCCGCCGAAGAACAAAGCTCGGCCTGCGAAGAAGCCACCAAGACCGTCGACGAGCAGACCCAGGCGCTGCAACTGAGCGAACAGGCTGCCAACAGCCTCGCCGACCTGTCCGAAGACCTCAAGAACAGCACCGACATCAGCAAAAGCGCCGAGGAAGTGGCTTCAGCGGCCGAGGAACTGTCGTCGGCCGTGCAAGAGATCAATCGCGCCGCCAGCCAGATCATGACCGCCATCGAGCAGATCCGCCGGGGCGCCCAGACCCAGGCGGCCGCCGCCCAGCAGTCGGCCAGCGCCATCACCCAGATCGAAAAAGGCGTGCAGCTGGCCGAAGTCCGCGCCAATGCCTCGCTCGGCAAGACCAACGCCATGCGCAGCAGCATGGCCGAGAACAAGCAGGGCGTGGACGCCATGATCAGCGGCATCAGCAGCTCGGTCGCCGCCACGGCCGACAGCCTGCGCCAGATCAAGGAACTGGAACAGGTCTCGCGCCGAATCGACAAGATCGTCGATGCGATCACCTCGGTATCGATCCAGACCAATATGTTGGCCGTCAACGGCGCCATCGAAGCGGCCAGGGCCGGCGAGTTCGGCAAGGGCTTTGTGGTGGTGGCGACCGATATCCGCAATCTGGCACACGACTCGGCCGAAAACGCTGACCGCATCAAGGATATGGTCAAGGCGGTGCAGGACCAGATCAGCCTGGTCGGGCGCGATCTGGCGGAAATCATGGCCGCAGCCAACGCCGAGGTCGAAAAGGCCAAGGCCATCACCGCCAACCTGGTGCTGATGGAACGGGATATCGGCGATGTCGAGCAAGGCAGCCGTGAAATCGGTGCCGCTGCCCAGGAAATCGTCGCCGCCGTCGATCAGGTCAAGACCGGGGTCGAGCAGATTTCGGCCGCCGCCGAACAGGCCCAGCAATCGGCCACCCAGGGCGCCGCCGCTTCGCGCCAGCAGGCCCAGGGTGCCGAAGAGCTGGCAGCAGCGATCGAAGAGATCGCCTCGCTGGCCGACGAACTGCAAAGCGCCTGAGCAAGGAGCCAGCATGAGCATCGATATCCAGACCCCGGCGGCCCTGCCGCCCGAGTCCGAACCGCATAGCGACGACCGCCAGTTCGTCACCTTCATGGTCGGCGACGAGTACTTCGCCGTACCGATGGCGCCGGTCCAGGAAATCATCCGGGTGCCCGAGGTGGTGCGCGTGCCGCTTGGCCCGGCCCATCTCGAAGGGCTGGCCAATCTGCGCGGCCGGGTGCTGCCGATCATGAGCCTGCGCAGCGCCTTCGGCCTGCCACCACGCGCCGGCGACGACGCCACCCGGGCAGTGGTCATCAATCTCGGCACGCCGCTGGGCTTTGTGGTCGACCGGGTCAGCAGCGTGATGAACGTCGAACCCGAATCGATCGAGCCGGTGCGCGATCTGCATAGCGCCATCGCCAACGAGCTGGTCACGGGCGTGATCAAGCGCGGCCAGGACCGCCCGATGATCCTGGTGCTGGACTTCGAGCGCCTGATCGCACGTGAACTGACCAGCCTGCGCCAAAGCAGCGTCAACAGCATCGAGCACGGCAATACGGCCGGGGAGCTTGAGCAGGAGGCTGAGACCGACGAGCTGCAACTGGTCAGCTTCAGCGTGGCCGAGCAGGAATACGGCGTACCGATCGACCAGGTGATCGAGATCGTCCAGGTACCGGCCCATATCACCGGCGTGCCCAATAGCGCCCGCCATGTGATCGGCGTGATGGCACTGCGCGAGCGGCTGCTGCCGCTGGTGAGCCTGCGCAGCCTGTTCGGCCTGCCGGCCGTCACGCTCGACGAACATCACCGCATCGTTGTGCTCAGCCTGAGCGAAGACGGCCGCGCCATGGCAGTCGGGGTGGTGATGGACGCGGTCAATGAAGTGCTGCGCGTGCCGCGCTCGGCCGCCGAAGCGATGCCACGGCTGCTGTCGCGCCAACAGCGGCTGGCCGAGATCGACGCGATCTGCCGACTCGACGGTGGCCGCCGGCTGGTGTCGGTGCTGGCGCCCGACCGGCTGTTCAGCGACAGCGGCATCCACGAGGCACTCGATGCCGCCAATCAGGAGACCCAGCAGATGGAAAACCTCGAGCAGGACGACAACCACGAGGCCGATGACGACGAGCAGCTGGTGGTGTTCAAGCTGGCGCAGGAGGAATACGCCGTGCCGATCGCCTCGGTCCAGGAGATCGTCCGGGTGCCCGAGACCCTAACCCATGTGCCCAAGTCGCCCGCCTTTGTCGAAGGCGTGATCAATCTGCGCGGCGCAGTGCTGCCGGTGGTTGACCAGCGCCGCCGCTTCGGCCTCGCCGCCACCGAGCGCAGCGACCGCCAGCGCATCATGGTGTTCCAGCTCGCTGGCGTGCGTACCGGTTTCATCGTCGATTCGGTGGCCGAGGTGCTCAAGGTGCCGCGTGGACTGATCGAGCAGGCGCCGCAGTTGTCGAGCGCGCAGTCGCGGCTGATTCCGCGCGTGGTCAATCTGGAAAAGCGGAATCGGCTGATCCAGCTGGTCGACCCCGATTGCCTGCTCGACGACGGCGAGACCCAGGCCTTGGCCGAGGCGGCGTAAGTGGGAGGCGATATGCGGGTATTGGTCGTCGACGATTCGGCCCTGATGCGCAAGCATCTGGCCGGCATCCTGCGCAGCGAAGCCGATATCGAGGTCGAAGTGGCCCGTAATGGCAGCGAAGCGGTCAGGCTGGTGGAGGAATACCAGCCCGACGTGGTGACACTCGATATCAATATGCCGGAGATGGACGGGCTGTCGGCGCTGTCGCTGATCATGGTGCAGCGGCCGACTCCGGTGGTGATGGTGTCCTCGCTGACCAGCCGGGGCGCCACCGCCACCCTCGAAGCCCTGGCCCTGGGGGCGGTCGATTTCATCGCCAAGCCCGAAGGCACCATCTCGCTCAGTATCGATGGCGTGCGCGAGCAGATCCTCAGCAAGGTCAGGCAGGCCGCCAAGGCCCGGCTGGCGGTCGCGGCCGGCCGCCCCGGCACCGTCGAGCGGCGCCGGCCCCCCGCTGAGGCGGTCCCGGTTGCCGCGCCGCCCGTCAGCGCCGAGATGCCGCTGGTGGTCATCGGGGTGTCCACCGGCGGCCCGCGTACCCTCGAAACCATCCTGCCGGCGCTGCCGGCCAATTTTCCGGCGGCAGTACTGATTGCCCAGCACATGCCGGCCAATTTCACCGCGGCACTGGCGCAGCGGCTCGATCAGAGCTGCCAGCTGCCGGTCCGCGAAGTCAGTGGTCCGACCCCGCTGCGCCCCGGCGAAGTCTGGTTCGGCCGTGGCGGCGCCGACCTGACGCTGAGCCGCCGCGCCGGCCGCCTGCTGGTGAGCCCGGTCCCCGAAGACAGACAGTTCTGCTGGCACCCCTCGGTCAGCCGACTGATGGCCTCAGCCAATCAGTTGCTGCCGCCCGAGCAGCTGATCGGCGTGATGCTGACCGGCATGGGCAACGACGGGGCCGAGGAAATGACCGTGCTCCATCGCAACGGCGGTCGCACGATCGCCGAATCCGAAGCCAGCTCGGTGGTATTCGGCATGCCGGCCGATCTGATCCGCCGTGGCGGGGCCAGCGCGGTCCATCCGGCCGAGCAGGTGGCCGAGCAGTTGCTGCACTGGCTGATGCATTAAAACCTGGAGGAAGACATGGGACTTGCCCGATTCGCCGCCGTCAGCAGCGGCGCTCCCATCGAACAGAGCCGCAGCGAACTGCTGCGGGCGCTCAACGACCATGACGCCGCCACCCGGCGCCACGCCGCCCGCGACCTGCGCCGCCACCCCGACAGCACCCACGCGATCGGTCTGCGGCTGCGCTGCGAGGAAGAGGCGGCAGTGCGTGAAGCGCTGTTCAACAGTCTGGTCGCCATCGGCAACGCGGCGGCGGTCGAAGAGCTGATTCCGCTGCTGGGCGAGGAAGACGACGCCAATCTGCGCAACGGTGCCATCGACGCGCTCAAGCAACTGCCGCTGGCCATCGCCCCGCATATGCAGCGGCTGCTGTCCGACCCCGACCCGGACCGGCGCATCTTCGCGGTCAATATCTGCGAGTCGCTGCGCCTGCGCGAAGTCGAATCCTGGCTGCTGGTGGTGATCGAACACGACCAGCACGTCAATGTCTGCGCCACGGCAGTCGATCTGCTGGGCGAGCTGGGCGGCGAGGCGGCGGTCGTGCCGCTGCGCCGGGTGGCCCGCCGTTTCAGCGGCGACCCGTTTATGAAGTTCGCCGTCGATACCGCCCTGCGGCGCATCGGCGCCACCCTCGACCGGAGTCAGTCATGATGGCCGCGACCGATCTGCGCAAGACCGTGCAACCCCAGATCAGCCTCGAAGACTTTCTCAAGTTCCGCGAGTATTTCTACCGCCGCACCGGCATCTTCTTTGAAGACAGCAAGCGCTACTTTGTCGACAAGCGGCTGCTCGAACGGATGCAGCGCAGCGGCGCCGACTGTTTCCGCGACTACTTCATGCAGTTGCGGATCGATCTGAGCGGCGAGGAAATGCAGCAGCTCGTCAATCTGATGACGGTCAACGAGACCTACTTCCTGCGCGAGGAATACCAGTTCCGCTGCATGGTGCGCTCGATCCTGCCCGATATCATCAGCCGGCGACAGCCGGGCGAGCGTATCCGTATCTGGTCGATGCCCAGCTCCACCGGCGAAGAGCCCTATTCGATCGCCATCTATCTGCTCGAATACTGGCCCGATATCGAACATTACGAAGTCGAGCTCGTCGCCTCCGACATCGATACCGCCGTGCTGCGCCAGGCGCGTCAGGGCGTGTTCTCGCGCCGCTCGCTGCAATATCTGCCCATCGATCTGCTGGCCCGCTATTTCACCCCATGCGGCAACGACTACCGGCTCAACGCCGAGCTGCGCGAATCGGTCCAGTTCACCCGGGTCAATCTGCACGAACCGGCCGATACCCGCGACTACCGCGATTTCGACCTGATCTTCTGCCGCAATCTGTTGATCTATTTCGACGATCTGTCACGCCGCCAGGCAGCCGAGACCTTTTTCGATGCGCTCAACCCGGGCGGCTATATCTGCCTCGGCCACTCCGAGTCGATGAGCCGGATTTCCTCGCTGTTCCAGGTCAGGAAATTTCCCGAGGCCATCGTCTACCAGAAACCGATCGAAGGATGACTGCCATGCACCGTGTACTGATCGTCGACGATGCCTCGACCGTAAGGCTCTATTACCGCGAAGTGCTCACCAGTCCCGACCTGCTGCTAGACGAGGCCGTCAACGGACTCGAAGCGCTGGAAAAGGCGCTGTCGATGCCCTACGACCTCTATCTGGTGGACGTCAACATGCCGACCATGGACGGCTACCGCTTCCTGGCCGAACTGCGCGGCCATACCGAGATGAAGCAGGCGCCGGCCATCATGATCAGCACCGAGTCGGCTACCCATGATGCCCAGGCCGCCTATCGGGCCGGCGCCAATCTCTATCTGGTCAAGCCGGTCCGGCCCGAAGAGCTGACCCTCAATACCCGGCTGCTGTTGGGAGCGCCGCTGTGAATCCGGTACTGCGCCAGTTTCTGACCGAATCGGCCGAAGGGCTGGAACGCATGACGGCGCTGCTGCTGGCGCTCGAGCGTGATCCGGCCGACCCGGCCGGGCTCGATGAGCTGTTCCGGGTGATCCATACCTTCAAAGGCAACAGCGGGCTGTTCGACTTTGCCGCGCTGACCCGGCTGGTCCATGCCGGCGAGGACCTGCTCGACGCCGTGCGCGCCGGCCAGCGCCAGCTCGACTGCGAGCTGGTGGAAGGGCTGCTTGAGATGGTCGATCTGCTCGACAGCATGCTCGACACCATCGAGCAGCACGACCAGCCGGCCGAAGAACAGGACCGCGCCGCCCGTGCCCTGGCCGCCCAGCTGCGTGGCGACAGCGTGGCGGCCGTCGCGGCCCGCCCGGATGAGTCGTCCGACCACGCTGCCGCACTGACCGCCCTGCTGGGCGAGCTGGCCCCGCCGGTCCAGGCCGCCGTCAGCGCCCAGCTCGGCCCGGCCGATCCCGCCCGGGTGCTGGTGCGCTACCGGCCCGAACCCGACTGTTTCTATAAGGGCGAAGACCCGCTGTTGCTGCTGCGCGAGCTGCCGGGCCGCCTATGGCAGCGCATCGACCAGCATGAGCCATGGCCCGCCCTGGCCGAACTCGATGTCTACCGCTGCAATCTCGACTGCCTGGCCGTGTCGGATGCGCCACTCGATCAGGTCCAGACGCATTTTCGCTGCGTGGCGGAACAGGTACAGATCGCCCCCGTCCCCAGCCCCAGCCTGGCGACCCTGCCATCAGACTCGCTGCGCACCCTGCTTGGCATCGTCAGCGCCCAACGTGATGCGCTGGCCCATTCGAGCGGTCCAGGTCATCTGCAGGCAGTCGCCGGCGCCTTGCAGGCCGTGGCACGTCAGCTCGGGGTCGAGGTCGCCGAGTTCGATGGCAGCGGCCCCGCGCCGCTTCAGCAGTTGGCCGATACCTTGCTGGCACAGCTTGAGCGGACCGAGCACAGCGAGGCAGCCGCGCCGGTGATGCGCAGCCGTACTGAATCAAACGGCGAGACCGGCGTGCGCGGCGGCCTGCTGCGGGTCGAGCAGACCAAGGTGGACAAGCTGATGGAGCTGGTCGGCGAGCTGGCCGTGGCCCGCAACGCCCTGCCCTATCTTCTGCAAAAGGCCGAGAGCGGAGTCAGCGGCAAGGAGCTGGCGCGCGAGATCAAATTGCAGCACGCCACCCTCAACCGGATCACCGAAGACCTGCAAGACGCCGTGATGCAGATCCGCATGCTGCCGATCGGCACGGTGCTGCAACGCTTTCCGCGCCTGGTGCGCGATCTCGCAGGCAAGCTCGACAAGGAAGTCCGGCTCGAACTGGTCGGCGAGGATACCGAAGCCGACAAGACCATTGTCGAAGCGCTGGCCGATCCGCTGATCCACCTGGTGCGCAACAGCCTCGACCATGGTTTCGAGACGCCCGACGAGCGCCGTGCCGCCGGCAAGCCCAGCGAGGGCCGACTGCGTATCTCGGCCTCTCAGCAGGCCGAAGGCGTGGTGATCGAAGTGGCCGACGACGGCCGCGGCATGGACCCCGAGCGGATCAAGGCCAAGGCGATCCGCCAGGGCCTGCTCGATCCCGAACAGGCGGCGGCGCTCACCGTGCAGCAGGCGACCGAGCTGGTGTTCCTGCCAGGCTTTTCCACCACCGAAACGGTATCGGACCTATCCGGTCGCGGCGTCGGCATGGATGTGGTCAAAAGCGCGGTCGAGCGGCTGCGCGGCCGGGTCGAAATCCATAGTGCCCAGGGCGAGGGCACCCGGCTGCGGCTCGCCGTGCCGCTGTCGGTGGCGGTCAGCCATGTGATGTTGATCCGCAGCAGCGGCCAGCCGTTCGGTATTCCGATGGATTGCGTGGTCGAAACGGTCCGCCTGCCGCAGGCGCAGATTCGCGGCTTTAAGGGCGAACGGGCGGCGGTGCTGCGCGACCGGCTGGTGCCCTTGCATGCACTGAGCGATCTGCTTGAACTGCCCGAGCCGCCACAAGCCAATGAAGACGGTGAACTGGCCGTACTGCTGGTGCGCTTGGGCGGCGAGACGGTCGGCCTGATCGTGGACAGCTTCGATGCCGCCGCCGATCTGATCCTGAAGCCGTTCGAAGGAGTGCTGGCGGGGCTGACCGTCTATGCCGGCACGGCCTTGATGGGTGACGGCTCGGTACTGATGGTCCTCAACCCCAAGGAGTTGTTCTGATGCCTATCGACGCCGACGGCCCGCGCGCCGTCCTGCATGGCCACTGCCGGATCGAGGAAGCCGAAACCCTGCTCGACTGGGCGCTGCGCCATCCAGAGGGCGAGGCGGACCTGAGCCAATGTCGCCATTTACACAGCGCGGTATTGCAGACGCTGCTGGCCATCCGGCCGAGGCGGATCGTGCCACCGCAGGAACCCTGGTTGGCCGCGCTGTTGGCCGGTCATTCCCCCCTGATTGAGGAGACTCCCCCATGCAATCCATCCTGCTGATCGATGACTCGTCCACCATGCTGCTGTCGGTCAGGCAGACGCTGGAAATGTCGGGCTATCAGGTCGATACCGCCCTTGACGGCCAACTGGCCATGGGCAAGCTCAAAAGTGGCTACAAGCCCGATCTGATCATCACCGACATCAATATGCCCAATATGGACGGCATCAGCTTTATCCGTTCGGCCAGGGCGCTGCCGGGTTTCCGCTTTCTGCCGATCCTGGCGCTCACCACCGAGTCGCAGACCAGCAAACGCGACGAGGCCAAGCGTGAAGGCGCCTCGGGTTGGCTGGTCAAGCCGATTGCCGGTCCCGATCTACTCAAGGTGATCCGGCAGGTTCTGCCTGCCTGAGCCGCCGGCTCGCCTTGCACTCCAAAGGAAATGACCATGAGCTTCGCACCGCAACTCTCGCTCTGGCTCGCGCCTATCGGTGGCTTTGCCTCGGTAATGCTGGGTGGCGTCAGTCAACACAGCTCGCCGCTGCCAATGGTGGCGACCCTGTCTGGCGCCAGCCTGTTGCTGCTGGCCTGTCTGTGGCTGGCCGACCGGCGCCGCTGCTCGCTGTCCCGCATCGCTGGGCTGGAACGCGAGCGCGACGAGGCGCTGCAACAGGCCGCCTGTCTGCGCGCCGACCTGCAACGGCTCGGCGACCGCTGCCGGCTGGCCGGCGCCCATGTCGAAGAAGTCTGCCAGCAGACCGAAACCGCCGCGCTGTCGATCGGCGAGCAGATGAGCCGGCTGAGCCAGGCCACGTCGGCCCTGCGTCAGGTGGTCAACAAGGGGCAGGATGATGTGTCGGCGATGCGGCGCGACGATCAGCAGGTCCGGCAGGCCACCCACAGCACCATCAGCCTGATCCAGGACTATGCCGACCGGCGCAAGAAACAGATCGTGGCCGATCAGGCCATCGCGGCCGATGTGGCAGGCGAAGTGAACCGGTTGAATCAGGTGGTGACGGAAATCAGCGAAGTCGCCAAGCAGATCAATCTGATCGCCCTCAACGCCGCCATCGAAGCCGCCCGCGCCGGTGACGCCGGGCGCGGTTTCTCGGTGGTGGCCGATGAAGTGCGTAAGCTCGCCAACCAGACCGCCGGCCTGGCCCGCACCGTCAGCGAACAGATCGGCCGGGTCGGCACGGCGCTGACCGGTGAGCTGATTCCACGCTTTCGGGCGCTTGACGATGGGGAGGAGATGAGCCACTTCCAGCAGGCACGCCAGCAGATGGACAGCCTCCATGAAGGACTGGCCCAGGCGACCCATCTGGCCGAGCTGGCCGCCAACGAAGTGGCCGAGCAGCACGGACTGATCCAGGGCCGGATGATGGATACCCTCGATGCCCTGCAATTCCAGGACATCGTGCGGCAACAGCTCCATTGCGTCCTGGCAGAAATCGATGAGGTCAGCAGCCGTCTGACTGCACTTGGCCGTGGTACCGCCTGCAACTGCGACAGCGTTCCCGAGGAGGTCGAGTCGGTCAAATCGCGCTATGTGATGCAGCGCCAGTTCGAGACGCATGCCCGCGCCAATGGCGAGACGACCCAGGCTGCCCAGACGCCGGCCATCGAGCTGTTCTGAGCGGCGCGAATTGCCCAGAGCAAGGAAGAAGATGAAAAATAAATTAATCTGCAAAATCTTTGCAAGACATTGATTTGCAGATAATCAGAATATCAAAAATATAACCATGGCAGTTTCTCACGCCGTCCCAAGGTCGGCGCTACCGGACCAGTCAGCCTCTCCAGCACCACCGCCCCGTTTGCCTCCAGGGCGGTGACCTGTCCGGCCCGAGGGATCGATTCGCATCCAACCCAGCGTCCCAATGATCCGACCTCAGACCGTCAGCCTTCCTTGCCTTGAGTGCCAGTGGTAGAGCGGCCCCTGAGATTACGCAGCGTCTCCAGCGTGCGATTGGGTGAGTGGGTGGAGTGGGACGCTGTTTTGCCCGAGAGCCGGATTAGCTAGCGCTCCCCTTTTCCCACCAAGGCATCCCAAGCGGCCATCGCACAGTCGACGGTGCTGAGCATGCAGCGCTGCGAGGCTCCGTCGACCGCCTGGAGCGACAGGCCCTGCAATACGGTCAGCACGAACGAAGCCAGCGCGCAGATATCGGTCTGCGGGTCGAGATCGCCCTCGATCACACCGCGTTGGATGCGTTGCAGTATCCGCTCCTTGTCTTCCTGGCGGCAGCTTCGCAGATATTCCTGCACTGCTTCGCTGCCGGGTGAGCTGTAGGCATTGCTCAGATGGACCAGACAGCCACGCGGCCCGTCGGGGCTGGAAAACAGCATGGCCGCATTGCGTAGCAAGGTCGCAATGGCCTCGCGCGCGGTCGGCTGGCCTTCACCCCATAGCGGCTGCTTTTCGCGGCGGTAGCGTTCCACAGCCTCGCGGAACATCGCTTCCTTCGAACCGAAGGCCGCGTAGACGCTGGGCGCACACAACCCGCCCATCGCTTCCTTGAGCCGTGCCATGGTCGCGCCTTCATAGCCAAAGTTCTGGAATACCTCGAGCGCCCGCTGCAAGGCTTCATCGCGGTCGAAACAAGGCCGTGGCCCTCTCTTGCCCATCTATGCTCCCAATTAATAACGGTCAGTATAAGTTTCTTGACAAACCCTAACAAGGTCTTCAATCTGAAACCTCTAACGGTCGTTATGAATTAAATCCCGCGCTCAGAGCTCCCGAAAGGAAGAACCCATGCCCACGCTATTCGACCCGATCCGTATCGGTGATCTTGATCTGCCCAACCGGGTGTTTATGGCTCCCCTGACCCGTGCCCGGGCCACTGCCGATGGTCGCGTGCCGACCGATCTGATGCGCGAGTATTACGTCCAGCGCGCCTCAGCCGGCCTGATCCTGAGCGAGGCCACCTCGGTGATGCCGCAAGGGGTGGGCTATGAACGCACCCCGGGCATCTGGTCGGCCGAGCAGATTCAAGGCTGGAAAGCGATTACCCGGGCCGTCCATCAGGCTGGCGGCCGAATGTTTCTGCAACTGTGGCATGTCGGGCGGATTTCCGACCCTTCGCTGCTGAACGGCCAGCTACCGGTCGCCCCCAGCGCCATCGCCGCCGAGGGCAACGTCAGCCTGCTGCGGCCGCTGCGGCCGTATGCCACGCCGCGCGCGCTCGAACTCGATGAGATTCCCGCCATCATTGAAGCCTACCGCCAGGCGGCGGAAAACGCCCAGGAGGCCGGTTTTGACGGGGTGGAAATCCATGGCGCCAACGGCTATCTGCTCGACCAGTTTCTGCAAGACGGCAGCAATCAGCGCACCGACGCCTATGGTGGCTCCATCGAAAACCGGGCGCGGCTGATGCTCGAAGTGGTCGATGCCGCCATTTCGGTCTGGGGTGCCGACCGGGTCGGTCTGCATCTGGCGCCACGCAGCGATATTCACTCGATGGGCGACTCGCACCGGATCGCCACCTTCACCTATGTCGCCCATGAAGCGGCCCGGCGCCGGCTGGCCTTTCTGTGCGCCCGCGAAGCCATCAGGGACGATTCGATCGGACCGACGCTGAAACAGGCTTTCGGCGGTGTCTATGTGGCCAATGAACGTTTTACCGGGCTTCAGGCCAATCTGGCGCTGCGCGAAGGCCGGGCCGATGCGGTGGCCTTTGGCGTCAACTTTATCGCCAACCCCGATCTGCCCGAACGGCTGCGGAGCGGGGCCGACCTCAACCCTGCCGATCCGAGCACCTTCTACAGCGAAGGCGCCCGGGGCTATACCGACTATCCGGCTTTGGCGCTGGCCACTTCCTGAGTCGGATAAGCGGCGGGAGGCGATGTGCTTCGTCGCCTCCCGCTGTGACAACACATAATCTTCCAAAACAAATATATCCGGCTATACGTCTTGATGACATATGGCCGAAATATTTCCAATTACACTCCGTCTCCTCAGAGACTCCCGCCCACGGTAAAGCTCGCTCGGCTTTCTCGGCCTTGACGTCCGCTCCCACCACCGTCTGGCTGGCAAGTGGACAACAAATTGGCATCGACTGATCTATTCGCGCCAACGGATCGAATCGACTCCGGAAAGAGCGAGGAATTGGGCCATCTTCTCCAGCTCGTGCCCCAATGCCGCCTCGAAGCGGCCTCGTCCACCCGGAGGCGTCGCCACCAGCCCGATCTCGGCTTCCAACCGCTCGGTCGCACTCAGATTGGCCCAGCCTATCACCTGATCGCCATACAGCAGCGGTAGGGCGTAGTAGCCGAGCTGGCGCTTAGGCGCCGGGGTATAGGCTTCAAAGCGGTAGCGCCAGCCCCACAGTTTCTCGAAGCGACGCCGGTCCCATACCACCGGATCGAACGGCGCCAGCAAGCGCACACCACGCGGTGCCGCATCGGCCGGGGTTTCGTCGTGGGGCCAGAGCCATTCTTCCCCGTCGATCCGCCCCGCGATCAGCCAACCCTGTTCGCCCCAGCGGGCGATGGTTTCGGCGCGGCGGCCGATCTGCTCGCTCAGTTGCGGCACGCCGTAATCGAGCATCCCCAGCAGTTGGCGAAAGCTCGCGGTCGGCAAAGGAGCGTAGAGATCGAGAATCAGCCGGGCCAGCCTGGCAAAGCGCTCGTCGGCATCGAGCCGGTCCGCTGCCGGCTCGGCCAGGGTATAGACGCGGATGCCCTTATCACGCCGCAATACCCGCAACTGGCCGCGATAGTGCAGGCTGTCGAGCAGGCCGGTGGTGGCCTTGGACTGGCCGCCCCAGTAGTTGGCGTAGCGCTGGGCACCCAATTCGGCCTCGAGCGCCTTGGGGTGGGTCGGGCCGTGGCGGCGCACGAAGTCGAGCACGGCCTCGGCCAATCCCTCGGCGTGCCGCTCGGCCCGGGTCTGGCCGTCGAAGCGGCGCGGATGCAGCAGCGCCTGCAATCGGCGCGGCAGAAAGCCGTAGTTGTGCAGCACATCCTCTTCGAGTTCGAGCGCAGGATAACGGCGCTCCAGATCGCCCTCGCGGTAGCCGCGCACCCGCTGGCGCAGGATCAGATCCTGGGCACGGGCCGGCGCCCGGATCGGGTCGGCCTGGACAAAACCGAGCCGATCGATGGCCTGGGCAAGCGGCAAGGGCGCAAACAGGCTACGGGCGACCGCCTGACGGCGCAGCGAGACAAGGCTGTCCATCGGCTTAGCCCTGACGGGACCGCACCATGCGCAGCACCCGCTCGAACAGACCGAGGTCCTGTTCGTTCTTCAGCAGGGCACCGGCCATCGGCGGCAGGCTGTCGGTACGGGCCAACTGCTCGGGCGTCACGCCTTCGGCAAGCAGCAGCTTGAGCCAGTCCACCAGTTCCGAAGTCGAGGGTTTCTTCTTGATGCCGGGCAGGTCGCGCACCGCATAGAAGGCTTCGAGCGCCTCCTTGAGCAGTTCACGTTGCAGATGGGGGAAGTGGACATCGACGATGCGAGCCATCGTTTCCTTGTCCGGGAAGCGGATGTAGTGGAAGAAGCAGCGGCGCAGGAAAGCGTCGGGCAACTCCTTCTCGTTATTGCTGGTGATCACGATCACCGGGCGCTGGCGGGCACGGATGGTTTCGCGGGTCTCGTAGACGTGGAATTCCATTCGGTCGAGTTCGCGCAGCAGATCGTTGGGGAATTCAATATCGGCCTTGTCGATCTCGTCGATCAGCAGCACGGCGCGCTGTTCCGATTCAAACGCTTCCCACAGCTTGCCGCGCACGATGTAGTTGGCGATATCGCTGACACGCGGGTCGCCCAGTTGCGAATCGCGCAGACGCGATACGGCATCGTATTCGTACAGACCCTGCTGGGCCTTGGTGGTGGATTTGATATGCCACTGGATCAGCGGCATATCGAGGGCACGGGCGATTTCCTCGGCGAGCAGGGTTTTGCCTGTGCCGGGTTCGCCCTTGATCAGGAGCGGACGCTCCAGGGTGATGGCGGCATTGACCGCCAGCATCAGATCGGGGGTGGCAATATAGTGGTCGGTGCCGGTAAAGCGGGGGCTGACGGACATCCTCGGGTCTCCGAATCAAACCCGCGCATTGTACTGGAAGCCGACCTGGCCTCAGCTAGCAAAGGCGTCTTCGATATCGTCGAGCGTCAGATGCCAGCGATCGAGCATATGGGTATAGATAGCCAGTTCAGCCTCGGAGATGGTCTTGTCGGCCTTGGTCAGGTCAAGTGCCAGGGTGGCGACCAGCAGGCGTTTCTTGGGGTCATCGACCGTGTCGAGCAGATCGTCGATCCGCTGCCGGTCGATCAGATGGATGCTGCCGTCTTCTTCGGCCTCGTCGCTCAGGTCGTTGCAGTAGGCATGCAGCACTTCGATAAAACGCTGACGGCTGATATCGAGCGTTTCGTAGATATGGAGCTTTTCCAGGCTGTCGATTTCGCGCGGGTCCATATTGCCGTCGCCCATCATCAGCATGATCAACAGTCGAGCCATCGCCTCGGGGCTGTTGTTGGCATATTTTTTCATCATGCGTTTTCTCCCTGCGGGGCCACGGCCCCCATTGCGACGATAAATGAAGGCGGCACACTGACGGTCCGGCGTGCCGCATAGTCGAAAAACACCAGCCCGGTCTTGGCGTGCAACACGTCGCGCCCGGTGTCGCGCTGGCGGAAACGGTAATAGAAATCGCAGCCGTATTTATTGAAATCGTCGACCGTCACTTCGGCGATCAGCACATCGCCCCAATGCACCTGGGCCTTGTAGACCAGGACGGCATCGGCCTGGATCAGACCACGGCCTTCGATGTCCAACTCATTGAAACCAAACGAGGCCAGAAAGCGCAACCGGGCCTCATGCACCAGGGTCAGCGCCGAATCGTTGCCAAGATGGCCGCCGTAGTTGATCAGGCCGATGCCGATTTCTATCGGCGTGGAAAAGGCGAACGATTGGGGCAGATCAAGTTTGACGCGGGCCATCTGGGCAATTGTCTAGGTCGGACCCGGCTGAGTTTAAGCGCGCTGCCATGGCTGCGCAATGTTCGGTGCTTTACTAGCATGGAGGGGAAGTTCAGCCCGCCCATGCCTACAAGGAGAAACCCATGTATCAGCGCATTCTGGTTCCGGTCGACGACAGCGATACCTCGCGCCAGGCCCTGCTGGAAACCATGCGCTTTTGCTGCGAACAGCGCGGCAAGACGCGGTTGATCCATGTGATCGATCTGGCCCAGTTCACCTGGGGCGGTGCCGAGTTCGTCGATGTCGGGGAGTTGCAGGGCAGTCTGCGCGACAACGGCCGCAAGGTGCTCGATAGCGCCAGCGAATTGATGCGCAGCCATGGCGTCGATGTCGAGTCGGCCCTGATCGAGATCTGGGGCGGCCAGATCGCCAGCGCCATCAACGAAGATGCCCGCAACTGGCCGGCCGATATCATCGTGATGGGCTCGCACGGCTGGACCGGACTCGAACATCTGTTATTGGGCAGTGTGGCCGAAGGTGTGCTGCGCCATACCCCGGTACCGGTATTGCTGTTCCCGATCCAGCGCAGCTAGTCGCGCCGCCGGGTAGGCCCGGTGTATCCTCGCGCTTTCGCTTCCCCGTGCTTTTCGCACAGCCATCGGCCCTGATCGCCGCGAGTGTTCCATCATGTCCGAAACCAAGCTGTCTGCCGCCATTCCCCTGGCTGTCAACGACCATAGCCGCGATATTGTCGGGATGACCTATGTCTATCCGGTCGTATCGCGCCGCGCCGGTGGGGTATCGGTCGGCATCAATCTCAACCCGAACAATGCCTGCAACTGGCGCTGCATCTATTGCCAGGTACCCGATCTACAGCGCGGCAACGCTCCGCCGCTAGATCTTCAACAACTGGAGCGTGAGCTGGACACGATGCTCGATGCGATCGTGAACGGCAGTTTCATGGAGGAGAAGGTACCGGCAGAAGCACGCCGGCTGAATGATATTGCCCTGTCGGGCAATGGCGAACCGACGTCAAGCCGGCAATTCGCAGAGGTGATCGGCCTGATTGGCCGGATCAAACAGAAATTCGGCCTTGGCGCCGAGGTCAAGCTGGTGCTGATCAGCAACGGCAGCCAGATGTATAGGCCGGAAGTCCAGCAGGCGCTGGAACAGATGCGTGAGTTCAACGGCGAGGTCTGGTTCAAACTCGATCGAGCGCCCGTTGACGATTATTCCTTCGTCAATCAGGTGGCGCTGCGAGATAGCCAGGTAGTGCGGCATGCCGTGGCGGCAGCGACACGTTGTCCGACCTGGATCCAGACCTGCATGTTCGCACTCGATGGCCAATTACCCGACGAGACAGCCATTGCGGCTTATCTCGATCTGTTACGGGAATGCCTGCAAGCCGGCGCGCCTCTACAAGGCGTGCTGCTATATGGGCTGGCCCGGCCATCTACCCAGGCCGAGGCACCACGCCTGAGCGCAGCCCCGCGCGACTGGATGGAGAACCTGGCCCAACGTATCGAAACGATGGGCCTGCCGGTCAAACTGAGCCTGTAAGACGACGATAAACAACGACGGCGATAATCGATCGCCGTCGCAGTATCTTCAGTCTTAGCGCGACATATCGGTCGCGACTTCTTCGCCGCGCTGAGCGGCGGCCTCTTGGCGAGCCTTGACTGCTTTTTGCAGGCTCTTATAGAGGTCAGGGTGGTTTTCCTTGAGGTATTCGATGATTTCGAAGTCCTCGCGGCGCACCCGGCTCAGGTCGATCTGCTCAACGTGTACAAGACGCAGCAGTTCGCGTACCGGCTTGGGCATATTGCGGCCGCTTTCATAACGCGAGCCACCGCTCTGCGTTACACCGATTTTGGTCCAGAATTCCTGCTGGTTCAGACCTAACTTACGCCGAACCTCGCGCGGATTGATGACCTTCTCAAATAATTTCATCGCCGATCCTTTACTTACCTACTAAACCGCCCACGCCCACTTTTACGTCATGGCCGGCACGTTGAGATTTTATGCCAAGCCTTCTCGTCAGAGGTGGGTTTTGTTAAGACTCACGAACATCATGGCAGTTTCTCACTAAAACACCGAACCCTAAGCCGCTGTTTTAGCAGGGGGTAATTTTACCGGTTCGCGTGACTATGCGCTAGTCATTGTGCATTGCATTAGTGGCGCCGCTGTGGCATAAGCCGCAACACCCCTCAAATACTGCACATAAGACCTATAAATGTAGGTCCTGTTTGTAACAATCAGGGATTACCGCAGGCAATTTTTCCTTTTTCCAAAAAATTTCCACTCCTAGCTCACCCCTTTCTGACTGAAGGGGTAGAAAACAACAGACTTTATATGTTTTTGCCAGGGTCCCCCTCCCATCACGCGCTGTGCGCTTCGAGGCTGAAGTCAGTGTCTTGCGCCATAACATCATTTTCACCAGGCTTGCAGCTTCCCGCGCGAACAATGCTCGCGCCTGATAGAATGCGACCGGCGTTTCGATAGTTTCTTTCAATAATTCCGCCATGGCACCGCTCAGATGACTACCCTCGTCGACAAGATCGTGAACGCGATTCGGGACGATATATTCGCCGGCGTTCTCGCCCCTGCCCAACAACTGAAACAAGTAGAACTCGCCAACCACTATGGCGTAAGCCCAATTCCGCTAAGAGAAGCCCTGCAACGTTTGCAGGTCGAAGGGCTGGTGGTCTACTACCCCTACCGTGGAGCGGTAGTCGCCAGCGCTAATAAGAGCGAAGCGACCGATATCGCCACCATCCGCGCCGCGCTGGAAACCCTGGCCTATCGACTGACCGTCCCTGATCTGACCCAGGATCAATTAGACCGGCTAAAAAAGCTGGCACAGGAACTGGAATCGGCCGAAGCCTCGCAGCCGGTCTTCTTCATGCAGCGCATCCTGACCTTCTTCGAGGTCTTATTGGCACAAGCCAACCGGCCGCTACTGCTGGATTCGATCAAGACCAACCTCAAACGGGCCACGCTATATTACGCGGCCATCATCAAACACCCGCGCCGTAGCGAGATCATTGTGCCTTCTCGCCTCGACGTGGTCGCCGCGATGGAGAGACGGGATATAGAGCTGGTCATCAAACTGGCCAACGCCCGCATCGATGGCTTTATGAATTTCTTTGAGCGCAATATCGACGTTGAGTGAGGAGACCCAACAACGAAAAAAGCCGGCGATTGCCGGCTTTTTTCTATCTGGCTCAGGCTTATGACTCGCGCGAGGAGTGCAGCCAGTGGTCGAGCAGATCAAGTGTGTAGTAGAGGCGATCAATCGGGGTCTCAGGCTGTGGGCGGGTCTCTTGCTTGACCTGGTAGGTGTCACGGGCCTTGGCCGATAGATAACGGTCTTCCTCCAGTACGCTACGCGACAGGCGAATGCCATGACGGGCGAACAGTGGTTCAAGCTCGTCGGCACGACGGCGCAGATCGGCGCGGGTGTGCTGATAGGCGTGCTCGCACATATTTTCGCGATCGCTATAGCTGAACACATTGGAGAAGAACAGCTCCTCGTCGCCGTGGTCGGGCTCGAACAGCACCACATCGGCGCCCGCATAGGCATGGGCATAGTGCTGCATTCCGACCCGCATACGCGAATGGATGATCGAGCGGAAGGTCTGCGACAGCACCACCGGCAAGCCGCCACGCATCAAGCGGTCACGGGTATTGGGATGGCCATGTGGAGACAGTCGGGCATCGAACGGCACGATAGGATTGATGCACAGCACCAGGTCGGCGTCCTCGTCGAGGCTGATCGAGGCATGCAGGGTCTTTTTCAGTGCACCGTCAACATAATGGTCGCCGTCGATTTCGACCGGAGGAAACAGTCCCGGCAATGCTGCTGACGCCTGCACCGCCTTGGAGATCGGCACATGACCGTGTTGACGGTCGCCGAATTTCACCGAGCGACCGGTATCGAGGTCAGTGGCGACGATATACAGTTTTTTATCCAGCGCCCGGAAGTCGTTGGTACGGCCCTGGCTGGTAAAGATACGGGTAAGGAAGCGGTCGATTTCCTCGTTGTCGAACAGGCCGGTCGGAATGGCATGCGACAACTGCATAAAGGCCCCGAGCAAACCGACTTCACGCGGGTGGGTGATGAATTCCCACAAGGCGTCGAGCATCAGTTCGGGAATCGACAGAGCACGGCGGAAATATTCGCGGTAAGCCGGGCGCAGGAAGATCTCCGGTTCGAACTGGTACTGACTGGAATTGTTGGCGATAAAGATGTCGTACATCTCCTGCGGGGAGATGCGATTGGCGAGCCCGGCGGCGATAAAGCCGCCGGCGCTCACCCCGACATAGACGTCAAGCTCGGTAAAGTCGATGCCTTCCAGCGCTTCAGCCAGGGCGCACAGCGCACCGACTTCGTAGATGGCACCCAATGGTCCGCCTGCGGCAAGGTTGATGCCGATAGTAGGGCGGGTTTTGCTATGGGTGCGTTGGGGCAAAGACATCGACTACCGACTCCTGAAGATCAAAGGGGGCGAATACTACTCGGCTTTGGCCGGCTTGGCTTCGACCTTGGCTTCAGCTCGGGCGTCTTCCTTGGCGGCTGCGGCGACGGGCTTGCTTTGCTTCTTCAGCAGCTCATTGACGCTCTTGTTCAGTTCATCGATGCGCTTGTTGAGATCAGCCAGATCCTTGTTGCTCGGCACACCCAGGGCGTTGAGAGCGCGTGCCACGCGGTCTTGGAAGACTTGTTCCAGCTTATCCCAGGTTTCAGTTGCCTTGCTCGACACCGCCATCACTTTCTCCTCGGCAGATTTACGGCTCTTCTCTTCCACTTGCTTGCCGGTTTCGACCAGGTTGTCGAAAATCTTGGCGCCCTCGCCTTGGGCCTTGGCGAAGGCACCAAGACCGGCCAGCCAGATCTGGTTGGCGGATTCGAGGATAACGTGTGCGTACTGCTTCTCTTCAGAGGCTTTCTTCAGGGTCTTGGCCATGGTGGGCTCCTTGGTTCAAATACGGATCACTAACTCAATTCAGGCATTCGGACGCCGCGTCTGCAATCGCGGGCGTCAGTACAAATCAGTCTCCCGCTCGTCGCTCTCGTCCCTGCCGGCGACTGTGTTTACAATCGGTTCGCTTTAGTCCGACGCCTGGTCATTATCGGGAGCGGTTTTGCCAAACGCATCTTTTTCCTGGCGCTTTTTTTGGCTGCCCGGCGCGTACACGACACTGTGTCTGAAACGCAACGTGGCCCCGTTGCCGCGTTTTGAGCGTCAAGCCGTGTTCCGGTGCGGCTCGCGCCGGTAGCGCCGCTGCAACGCTGTAAGATTTTTACCAAGTACATTTTCGCGACAGCCATGACCGACTCTTCCAGCGCAGGCCTCAGCCCAAGGCGCTACCAGCTCACCCACTGGCAGGCCGAACGCCTGGCTGCCAGCTATGCCGATCTGCGGGCCGACCCGCGTTACGCCGCTGCCACCCGTTTCTTCCTTGAAGATCTGTACGGTCCCTACGATTTTTCCAAGCGTGATCGCGAGGGTGAGCGCATCGTCGCCACCATGCACAAGATGCTGCCTGCCAGTGCGGTTCGGCCGCTTGAGCGGGCGTTGCAACTCAACCGTCTGACCCGCTCGCTCGACGATGCGCTTGAGCAGATGCTGTTTGTCGAAATGGGGGTCGAGCAGATCGATCTGACCAGCTACTGCGAAGCCTATCGTCGCTGTGACAATCTGGCGGCGCGGATCGAGCAGATCGAAGAAGTCGATGTCCTGGGGCGCGAGCTCGACCGGGTAGTCAGAAAGCCGCTGGTGCAACTGGCTTTGCGGATGGCGCGCGGGCCAGCCCATCTGGCGGGTCTGGGCGAATTGCAGGATTTTCTCGAACGGGGCTTCGCCGCTTTTCTTGCCATGGGCCATGCCGCACCGTTTCTTGAGCAGATCAAGCGTCGCGAGCTGATCTATCTGGACCGGATCAATGCACGTGATCCAGACCCCTTCCGAGTGATCGAAGATTAAGCAGAATCGCCCGAAACTGTTTATTTTTATTTAGTTCCGCCACTTATCTTGCAGATGATTTGCAGGATATTTTCTATATTTCCTCTCCCAGCCTCTCCCAGCCTCTCCCAGCCCTTCTCCTGCGCCGAAGCGGGACTCGGCAGCATATGGCCGCAGCACTCAGACCGCTGGCCAAGCTCATCTATGTGATTGATTAAAAAGAAATTCCTAACAAAACCGTTTATCGATTCAATCACTTTTCCGGCAAAAATTTAGCTATCGTTAATATATTGATTCAAAAGGTTCGACTGCCCAGGTCAAGGAGCTGATCGGTATGCCCAGCCTTATCACTACAGGGATCAGCTTGTTGTTCGCCCTCGTATTGAGCTTCCACAGCCATCCGGTCGAGGCAGCCGGACCCGCTATTGGGTCGAGTTGGCATTTGCAGCTTGATGGGCGTTTAAAGATGCCCGACCGTCAGCTCTACGACATCGATCTGTATGACACGCCGGCGGCGACCATTGCCTCGCTACGGGCGGCTGGTCGCATCGTGATCTGTTATTTCAGCGCGGGAACTTTTGAAGACTGGCGTCCTGACGGCGCGGGTTTTCCCGAGGCGGCGCTGGGAAAACCGCTAGCAGACTGGCCCGGTGAACGTTGGCTCGATATTCGTCATCCGACGGTCAGACAGATCATGCTGGACCGGTTGGGACTGGCGCAGCAAAAGGGTTGCGATGGGGTCGATCCGGACAATGTGGATGGTTACAGCAACGACACTGGTTTACCGCTTGGTGCTGCCGATCAGCTTGATTACAACCGCTTCCTTGCTGACGCTGCCCATGCGCGAGGCTTGTTGATCGGTCTGAAGAATGCCGTGGCGCTGGCGCCGGACCTGGTTGCCCAGTTTGATTTCGCCATCAATGAAAGCTGTTATCGCTACCGCGAATGTGGGGTCTATCAGAACTTTATTGCCCAGGGCAAAGCGGTGTTTATCGCTGAATACCGTCAACCCAGCAGTGTCTGGTGTCAGGATGCAGCGCGCAATCGTTTCTCGCTGCAATTCTTCCGACGTGGGCTCAATAGTGTGGGAACGCCCTGTCCGGGCTGAAGGTTACTAAGCGTGGTGGAGCGTCGGGTGGATTCAATCGCCTGACCCGGGGTGGATCATCGATCCACCCCTTTTTTTGAGGAGGTTGACCGAGCGTCCGTCTCAGGCACCATCGTGCCAGGGGGAAATGGTCGCGGACGCCTTAGTCTCAATCGGCTTCCATATAGCCAAGCGCAATCCTGGCTGCCTTGAATTCGGCTGACTGACGGACAGCGACCAAGGCGTCCCACACCTGGCGTGCCTGCTGCGGATCGGCCTGATAGCGGGCATGGGAGACCAGCAGATAGGTCGGGTATTCGAGGAAGGGAATCGGCATCCGTTCGACTGTGGCACTGAAGTCGCTGACCTCGCGCAGCAGCTTGTCACCGGTGGGCGCCTGGAGGACCGCCGCGTCCACCATGCCGGCTGCCACCTTGCGCATGATCTGGTATGGCTCCTTATCGCTTTCATCGATCGGCACCCGGTGCTGGCTCAGGGTCCGTGCCGCCAGAAACCCCGGTTGGGCTGCAATGGCCGATCGATAGCCCGAGAGCCGTTTGCCATCCCATTGCAGCAGGGAACCACGGTAGCGGTAGAGCGGGTAACGATCGATATAGAGATAGCGGCTTTGATCGGGCTTGCAGTCGGGGCCGGGCGGGTAGACGCCGACTTCGCAGCGCTCGGCGGTAAAGCCTGCGCCCAGTACCCCGTCCATCCGACCGGCGCGGACATCGAGCAGACAGCGCCGCCAAGGCAATGGGTGCAGCACCACCCGGATGCCTAGCCGACTGGCCGTTAGCTTGGCCAGTACTTGGTATAGTCCACCTTTATCGGGCAGTATCCAGGGATAGGTTTCATTATCTTCGTGGCACCAATTCAGCGTTGGCGCCTCGCCTGCCTGCAACGGCCCGGCCAGCAGCAGCGCCAATCCGACCATCCCGAGGCGACGCGCGGCAAAGCGGCCATTCTGCTGTTTGCTGTCGGTCCGTTTGATGGTCATGGCGAGCTGGAATGCTGGATAATCACGGCAGTTGGAATATAGTGGATTTTTAGTTCGTCCCCACCGCCTCTCAAGGATTCCCATGACCCATCCGCCGTTCCGTACCACCGACCCGATGATCGATTACCAATATCTGGGCGACGCCGCGCAATTTCTGCCGCAACTGCTTCAGGTATTCGGCCAGGAACGGTCGAACGAGGTACTCGATGCCGAATCGGTGGCGGTACTGGCCGGTTATATGCAGATCTATCAGCAACCGGCCGGCGGTTTCCTGCTGCGCGAAGGCGAGAAGAGCGACTTTCTGCTGCTTCTGCTCGAAGGCGAAGTCGATGTGCTGACCTCGCACGAGGATGGCACGCCGATCCAGATTTCCGCCATTGCCCCGGGACGGCTGATCGGCGAAATGTCGCTGGTTGATGGGGAACCACGTTTTGCCACCTGTATTGCCCGCACCGATGTGATCGTCGCCGTCCTGACCCGAGCCAGCCTCAACGAGGTGCTGGCTCAACATCCGCAGCTTGGCATGCAACTGCTGCTGCGCCTTCTGGCGCTGATCAGCCTGCGCCTGCGTCAGACCAGTCGCCGACTGGTCGAGATACTGGCCAAGACCCATCAATCGTTCTAGACAAAATAAATATTTATTTCTCGCTCTAATCAGCCACACATCTAGCAGATATTTTGCAGGATATTTTCTATTTATCCTGCCGTGGCTCACCGCAGACCGGACAGGCCGGATCGCGCCGAAACCGCAGATTACGCCAGCTACCGTCGCGCATATCGAGCAGCAACAGCCGCCCCAAGGGCACGCCAGGCATCTCCAGCAGCAATTTCAGCGCTTCGGCCGCCTGTAGGCTGCCGACCACCCCGACCAGCGGGGCAAAGACTCCGAAAGTGGCGCATGGGCCGTCACTGGCCTCCCCTTCCTCGGGAAACAGACAGCGGTAGCAGGGGCTTGAGACTTGGCGTGGATCGAAGACGGCGAATTGGCCGTCGAAGCGCACCGCCGCTCCGGACACCAGGGGCCGCCGCTGCTGCACCGCCACCCGGTTGACCGCATGACGGGTCGCGAAATTGTCGGAGCAGTCGAGTATCACATCGGCCCGAGCCGCCAGCGCAGCCAGTTGTGCTTCGTCGGCACGCAGGCACAGTGTCTCGACCTCGACCTCGGGGTTGAGCGCCGCCAAGGCGGTTCGGGCCGACTCGACCTTGGGCTGACCCAGCATGGCGGTTGAATGGATGATCTGGCGCTGTAGATTGGTCAGCTCGACCGTATCGTCATCGACCAGTATCAAGCGACCGACGCCGGCAGCGGCCAGATAGAGCGCGGCGGGGGCACCCAGCCCTCCTACGCCCACCACCAGCGCACTGGCGCTGCGCAGGCGACGCTGGCCTTCGATGCCAACCCCATCGAGCAGGATATGGCGGCTATAGCGCAGCAGCGCTGCATCATCGAGATCGTCTTGCATGAAAAACCGCAAAGGAAAAGGCCATCGTCGGACGATGGCCGATTGGAAAAGCGGCAGGCGCCGTATTTGGGCCAACCGCGTCTAGGCCAACCGCGTCTAGGCCGACCGCGTCTAGGCCGACCGCGTCTGGCCGACCGCGTCTGGCGCATTTCCAGCCAATTCGGAGTCAGCGGGTCCGGCTCGCAAAAGTCCAGGCGCTCAAGACTCAACCAGGCGTAGCGGCGACTCCGATTCACATGGCAAGGCGCTAGCCAAGTTTCTTCAGAAGCAGGCCGATCATGGCGGCGACTTGCTTCAGGTACTGGATATCCTGGGTACTCCAATCGCGTGGCTGGCTGGTCTGTTCGCAACTGACCAGACCCAGTTGCCGGCCATCGAGTTCGATAGGCAGGCTCAGCACCGAGTAGATATTGAGCGGTTCGAGCAGGCTATCGTTGAAGCAGGCCGTGATCGGGTCGCTACGCGCGTCGACGGCGACGACTTGGCGGACGTCCCGCATGGCAGCGAAATAGGGGCCGAAGTCATCTTCGCCCAGCACCATCCCGCTGCTCCACTGGTTGTCGCTCAGGTCATAGAGGCTTTCGCAGACCAGCCTGTCTTGCAGGTCACCCTGGTAGAACCAGACAGCTGCCCGGCTGACTGCCATCTCCTGCACCACGGCCCGCACCAGCATCTGATAGAACTTCGGCCGATCGAGCTTCTGCTCGGACAGCATCTTGAACAATCCCATCAGCAGGTTGGTATCGTACATCCTCACCTCCAAGGTCGAGACCGGCGGGCACCGTCAGCGATAATGTCGCCACTCCTGCGGCGTCTCATCGGCGTCGCCATGGGCGTGGTGCTGATAAACGCGGACGAATACTTCCCGCGATCTGCTGGCAGTCGAGGGCAGGCGTAGATTGTCTTGCTGTAGCGATTCGGCGTAATGAGCCAAGACGCGGCGCAACCGACCGGGCAGGCTCGCGTCCAGCCTGAAACCGCGTTGATCCAGATAGGACTCAAGCTCGGCCAGACAATGGCGGTCGAGCCGATAGCAGACCTCGACCCGACGGTGCTCGGCGTCGAGCTGGACCTCGATATCTGCCAGATCCGCCAGCAACTCGGCCGCCCGCAACGCCTGCTGCGGCGGTTCGGGGTGAAACACGATAGCGTGGCAGCAACTGTCGAGCCGATCGGGCGCCATAACCATTCCCATCATGGAAAAGGAAGGGGTAAATCCCCTTCCTTTTTATAGCTGCATCAGCCCTACAGGCAAAGCTACTTGGCGGTTGCGGTCCGGCCCACCACCTGCTGCACCTTGAGCACATTGAGCGCCTGTTGCAGCTGCGGATCTTTTTTGACCGAGATCTCGCCGGGCTTGAGTTCCTCGTCACGCTCGTCCTTGTCGCTGCGCGGCTTTTTGGGGGCCGGCGCCGGCTTGGTGTCGGACTTGGGTTCGGGCTGTCTCGTCTCGGGTTTGCTCTCCGGCCGGTTCTCGCCCTGTGGGTTGTTCAGATGGTGCTCGAGGTCGGCTTCGCGAATCCGGAAGGCTTCGAGGCTGACGCCGTTGATCGGGGCCTCTTCGACCTCGATATCGGGGACGATGCCCTTGGCCTGGATCGAACGGCCACCCGGCGTGAAATAGCGGGCCGTGGTGAGCTTGATGGCCGAGTCTTTGCCGACCGGCAGGATGGTCTGGACCGAACCTTTGCCGAAGGTCTGGGTACCGACCACCACCGCACGCTTATGGTCTTGCAGCGCTCCGGCCACGATCTCGGAGGCCGAGGCCGAGCCTGCATTGACCAGCACCACCAGCGGCACGTTCTTGATTTCGCGTGGCAGCGATTTGAAGCTGTCCTTGCCGTCACGACCGACGAACTCACGCGAGGCGGTCAGGCGAACCTTGGAATCGGGCGTGCGGCCATCGGTATAGACCACCAGCGCATCGTCGGGCAGGAAGATCGACGATACGCCAACGGCCGCGTTGAGCACGCCGCCCGGGTCGTTGCGCAGGTCGAGGACCAGGCCCTTGAGGGCGGTCTTGTTTTCTTTGTAGAGCTTCTCTACCGCACGGGCGACGTCTTCGGTCGAGCGTTCCTGGAACTGGGCCAGGCGGATATAGCCAAAGCCCGGCTCGAGCATTTTGAATTTGACGCTTTGCACCTTGATGATCGAGCGCATCAGGGTGAATTGCAGCGGCTTGGTTTCACCCTTGCGCAGTACGGTGAGTACCACCTGGGTATTGGGCTTGCCGCGCATCTTGGACACGGCCTCATTGAGCGACAGGCCGCGCACCGGGGTTTCGTCGATCTTCATGATCAGATCGCCCGGCTTGATGCCGGCACGGGCGGCGGGAGTGTCTTCGATCGGCGAGACTACCCGGACCAGGCCGTCTTCGAGATTGACCTCCAGGCCCAGACCACCGAATTCACCGGCAGTGCTGACCCGCAGGTCTTTGTAGGATTCAGGATCGAGATAGGCGGAATGCGGATCGAGTCCGCTCAACATGCCGTTGATCGCCTCATTGATCAGTTTCTTGTCTTCGACCGGCTCGACGTAGTTCTGTTTGACCCGGTCATAGACTTCGGTAAAGGCACGCAGCTCGTTGAGTGGCAGCGGCGATAGGGTGTCCTTGCTGGCCAGCGCCGAGACCCCGGCGGTCAGCAGCGCCCCGACGCCGGCACCGGCGACCAACCAGCTGAATTTTTGCAATTTTGCCTGCATGAGCTACCTCTTTGCCGCTACGCCGTCCTATCTGGCCCACACCATAGGGTCGACCGGACGGCTTTGATGTCTGATTTCGAAGTATACGCCCGTTTCGCCACCGCCACCGCTGTTGCCACTTGTGGCAACTTCGTCACCGGCGCGCACCTTGTCGCCGACCTGACGCAAGAGCGATTCGGCCGCACCATAGAGGCTCATATAGCCGCCACCATGGTCCACGATCAGCATATTACCGAATCCGCGCAGCCAGTCAGCAAACACCACCTGACCGCTGGCCACCGCCTTGACCGGCTGGCCGCCACTGGCGCGGATAAAAATGCCTTTCCAGGAAGCGCCTTCCTGACGCTGGGCGCCAAAGCGTCCGATCACCTCACCGCGCAGCGGCAATTTAAGTTTGCCTTTGAGCGCAGCAAAGTTCGGCTCGGCCGTTGGGCGCTCGGGGGTCGGCGTCGATTCGGGCGTAACGGCCGGTTGGACTGGCTCGGCCTTGGCCGGTTCAGTGGCGGGCGTAGCCGGTCGGTCCGGACCGACTGCCGGTTTATTGGTCGATTTCTCCGGCTTGGCCCGTGCCGCTTCGCGTGCCTTCTGCCGCTCCAGCCTGGCCAGCCGCTCGCGCTCCTGCGCCGCTTTGGCCTCGCGCCGGCGCATCAGCCGGTCCAAGCTCTCCACCAGTCGGGTCAGCCGTTTCTCATCCTGCTCGAGCCGGCCGATCTCGCGCCGCTGCTGGCCGATCTCGGCCGCCAGCTGGCTCAGAACGCGCTGGCGCTGGTTCTGCTCGGCTTGCAGCAGGTCACGCTGGCGCTTTTTCTCGGCGGTCAGCTGGTCGAGTTCCTGTTCCTTGGCTTTCAGCCTGGCAGCCAGACTATCGAGTTCTCCCACCTGCTTGACCAGTTGCTGGCGAACATCGTTCTGGGCGGCGGCGATATAACGGAAATAATGCAGATCACGCGCCAGCTGCCCCGGCTCCTGGCGGTTGAGCAGGATTTGCAGCATCTGCTGATCGCCATGGCGGTAACGGGCGCGCAGCAAAGTGCGCAATTGGGCGCGGCTGCCGGCCAGCCGGTCGCGCAGCGTGGCGATCCGCTTCTCGGTCTGGGCACGGTCGGTGCGCGCCTGGGCTTGATCGCGGTCGAGTTGCTCCAGCAGACGATTGGCGTCGCTGATCGCCCGTTCGGAGTCCTTCAAGGCGTCGGCCGCTTCGTGGCGGGTCGCTTCATTGGCCTGGAGCTCCTGCTTGAGTGCCTCGATCTTATGGCGCAGGTCCTGCAAATCCTGGGCAGGCTGCTCCGGCTCGGCCGCCAGCACGGCACCGAGCCACAGCCAAGCGGCCACTGCTCGCAACAGCTTCACGGGCGTAATCAGAGGAATTCGATCAATGAGTGGCCGCTCATCTCGGGCGGCTGGGCTAATCCCATCATGGCCAGCAGCGTCGGCGCCACATCCTTGAGTGAGCCGCTGCCGGGCGGGGCAAGCCGGGCCGGGCGGCCGATATAGAGAAACGGCACCAGATCGGTGGTGTGCTGGGTATGCGGCTGGGCGGAGCCCTGGTCCCACATCTTTTCGCAATTGCCGTGGTCGGCGGTGATCAGCACCTCGCCGCCGGCCGCCAGCATGGCTGCGACGCAACGGCCGACGCAGACATCGAGCGCCTCGACCGCCTTGACCGCAGCGGAAAAATTGCCCGTGTGGCCAACCATATCGCCATTGGCCAGATTGCAGATGATGGCGTGATAGCTGCCGGCGGCGATGGCCTCCACGATCCGGTCGCTGACTTCGAACGCGCTCATCTCGGGCTTGAGGTCATAGGTGGCGACCTTGGGCGACGGCACCAGCACGCGGTCTTCGCCCGGGAAGGGCTGTTCTTCGCCGCCCGAGAAGAAATAGGTCACATGTGGATATTTCTCGGTCTCGGCGATACGAAGCTGGCGCAGGCCAAGCCCGGCGATATATTCGCCAAAGCTCTGGCTGACCTTTTCCTTTTCGTAGGCCACCGGATAAGGGTAGGCATCGGCATAGCGGGTCAGCGTGGCGTAGAGGCCGAGCTTGGGGCAGCGCTGGCGGGCAAAGCCGGCAAACTCGGGATCGTTGAGCGCCGTGCTCAATTCGCGCGCCCGGTCGGCGCGGAAATTCATGAACACCGCCACATCGCCGTCTTCGAGCCGCAGCGGCGCGGCACCGGCCGGGCGGATCGAGGTGGCCTGGACGAATTCGTCATTTTCGCCACGCTCGTAGGCCGCTTGCAGCGCGTCCTGTGCATTGTCGGCCACGAACGGCGCCTCGCCTTCGACCAGCAGACGGTAGGCCGGCTCGACCCGTTCCCAGCGCTGGTCGCGGTCCATGGCATAGTAACGGCCGACGACGCCGGCGATTTGGGCGCCAGGGCAGTCGCGGCATACCGCTTCGAGTCGTTCGAGATAGGTGGCGGCACTGCGCGGCGGGGTGTCGCGGCCGTCGAGGAAGGCATGGATGGCAATGCGCGCCACACCGGCTGCATGGGCGGCGCGGATCAGCGCATGGATATGGTTTTCGTGGCTATGCACGCCACCGTCGGAAATCAGGCCCAGCAGATGGAGCGTGCGGTCAGTGGCACGCGCCTGTTCGATCGCGCGAGCCAAAACCGGGTTGCGGCCGATGGTGCCGTCGGCGACATCGCAGTCGATCCGGCTGATATCCTGTTGCAGCACCCGACCGGCCCCGATATTGAGATGGCCGACCTCGGAATTGCCGAACTGGCCGGCCGGTAGCCCCACATATTGTTCCGATGCATTGATCGTGCTGTAGGGGTAACGGGCGGTCAAACGGTCCCAATTGGGCTTGTCGGCATGGAGGATGGCGTTGTCCTCACCATCGGTGCGATGGCCGAAGCCGTCGAGGATCAGCAGCAGTACGGGCGTTACAGCAGTCATGTCGGCGCTCAAAATTGGACGGTTGCAGGATTCCATCGGGCCGTCCCGCCTTGTTGCGGGGGGCACAGCGAACGTTTACCATTCTACCATTTGAGCCGCCCATGGCTCGCAACAAGAGGCATACCTGCGGAAGCCCAGCTCAGGCCGGATCGACGACCGCAGTCGCCGTACAGGATAAGTGGCTCGCCACCCCTGCCCGACGTTTCCCCACGCCCACACCGGACGCCATTCAATGTCTTACCAGTTGATCCAGGACGACGAACAAATCGAACAAGCCTCCCGCGCCATGAAGGCGATGTCGCACCCGCTGCGACTCAAGATACTCTGCGTGCTCGGCGAGAACGAAGTCAGCGTGCAGGATATCGTAGAGGCCGTCGGCACTTCGCAGAGCAATATCTCCCAGCATCTGGCCATCATGCGCGAGAAAGGCGTGCTGCGGACCCGCAAAGACGCCAACCGCGTCTACTACCGGGTCGGCGATGCCCGGACCCTTGAAGTGGTCAGCATGATGCGCGACGTGTTCTGCGGCTTTACCCGCTGACTCCACGCCGTCCGGTTTCCCCGCAAAGCCCCGCCAGCGCGGGGCTTTGGCTTTACTCGGGTCTAATCGGTCGATAAGCGCTATTTAAAATATAGCGACAATACGTCGCCAGACTGGGCAAGCCTTTTAAGAAAAAATAAAAAATATTATTTCTTTTCCTCTGTTTTCCCTCCCCTTCCCCCAATAAAAAAGCCGCCCTCAGGCGGCTTAGATCGGCGCAGCAGACTCAGGCCTGCGGACGCTCGTATTCGATCAGCGCATAAGCCGAGTGGTTATGGATCGACTCGAAATTCTCCGACTCCACCACATAGGCATCGATACGCGTATCGGCCGTCAGACGGGCAGCCACATCGCGCACCATATCCTCGACAAACTTGGGATTCTCGTAGGCGCGCTCGGTGACGTACTTCTCGTCGGGGCGCTTCAGCAGGCCATAGAGTTCGCAGGAAGCCTGCTCCTCCACCACCCGGATCAGCTCTTCGATCCAGACATGGCTATTGATCCTGGCCGTGATGGTGACGTGGGAGCGCTGGTTGTGGGCGCCGTATTGGGAAATCTTCTTCGAGCACGGGCACAGGCTGGTAACCGGCACCAGCACCTTGAGGGTCTGGGTAAAGCGGCCGTGGTCGATCGCGCCGATCAGGGTGACGTCGTAATCGAGCAGGCTCTGCACGCCCGAGATCGGGGCGGTCTTGTTGACGAAATAGGGGAAACGCATCTCGATATAGCCCGACTCGGCGTCGAGGCGCTGCACCATTTCGCGCAGGATGGTTTCGAACGATTCGACCGAGATTTCCTTGTCGTGACTATTGAGAATCTCGACGAAGCGCGACATGTGGGTGCCCTTGAAGTGCTGGGGCAGGTAGACATACATGTCAAAGGTGGCAATGGTGTGCTGGCTGCCGTCGGCCTTGTCGGCTACCCGGATCGGATGGCGGATCGATTTGATGCCGACTTTATTGATCGCGATATTACGGTTGTCGGGCGAGTTCTGCACGTCGGCGATCGGGGTTTGCGGTGCGTTCATGAATAGCGATTCCTGGAAACGTTGGCAGCGATTATAACCGGGCAAAAATACCCGAGTAAACTAATCGGGAATTGGTGGCGGTTGCTGAAAATCTCAAGCGCGGCTAGCGATGAGTAATTCTCATGATTGCGATAGCCTAGTCCCTCCCTGGACCTGGACAGCCAGGCTGTCTCGCCAGAGATATTCAGCAGGTTATATTTATATATCGATAATTCCCGCGATAACCCTTGCAAAGGTTTTACAGGAAATTTTCCATGAAGCTGGGATCAGTCAGCGAAGGCACGTCGGATCGAAGCCGTGATGCCAGCCGCGTCGAGTCCGCAGTCGGCCAGTTGGCGTACCGGCTCGGCATGATCGACATAGTGGTCGGGCAGGCCCAATTGCAGCACCGGACGCAGCACGCCCATGGCGTTGAGCGCCTCGGTCACGGCTGAACCGGCGCCGCCCATCACCACGTTTTCCTCGACCGTCACTAGTCGCTCGTGCGTCTCGGCAATGCGACGCAGCAACGCAAGATCGAGCGGCTTGACCCAGCGCATATTGACCACCGTGGCATCGAATGCCTCGGCAGCCTCCAGACTGGGCGCCACCATGGTGCCAAAGGCCAGGATGGCGATGCCGTGGCCTTCGCGGCGCACCTCGGCGCAGCCGATCGGCAAGGCGGTGAATTCGCGCTCCACCTTCACGCCCGGACCACTGCCGCGCGGATAGCGCACCGCTGTCGGACCATCGTGCATAAAGCAGGTGTAGAGCATCTGACGGCATTCGTTCTCGTCGGCGGGCGCAGCGATGGTCATATTGGGAATGCAGCGCATAAAGCTCAGATCGAAGCTGCCGGCATGGGTCGGGCCGTCGGCCCCGACCTGACCGGCGCGGTCGATGGCAAACAGCACCGGCAGATTCTGTAGCGCCACATCGTGGATCAGCTGGTCATAGGCGCGCTGCAAGAAGGTCGAATAGATCGCCACCACGGGCTTCAGCCCTTCACAGGCCATCCCGGCGGCGAAGGTCACGGCGTGCTGCTCGGCGATCCCGACATCGTAGTAGCGCTCGGGGAACTCCTTCTCGAAACGCACCAGGCCCGAGCCTTCGCGCATCGCCGGGGTGATGCCGATCAGTCGCGAATCCTGCCGCGCCATATCGCACAGCCAGTCGCCGAAGATCTGGGTATAGCTGGGCCGGCTGCTCGACTTGGCTGCCATGCCGTCGGCCGGGGTAAACGGCGTCACCGCGTGGTATTTGACCGGATCGCCTTCGGCCAGCTTGTAGCCGGCGCCCTTCTTGGTCACCACATGGAGGAATTGCGGACCCGACAGGCTCTTGAGGTTCTGCAGCGTCGGCACCAGGGTGTCGAGGTCGTGGCCGTCGATCGGACCGACATAGTGGAAACCGAATTCCTCGAACAGCGTGGACGGGGTAAACAGTCCCTTGAAATGCTCTTCGCCACGGCGCACCAGCTCATGGATCGGTGGCACCGTGCCCAGCACTTTGGAGCCGGTCGAACGGAAACCCTGGTAGAAGCGACCCGACAGCAGCTTGGCCAGATAGGAATTGAAGGCGCCGACATTGGGCGAGATCGACATCTCGTTGTCGTTGAGGATCACCAGCAGATCGGTTTCCTTGTCGCCGGCGTTGTTGAGCGCCTCGAAAGCCATCCCGGCGGTCATGGCGCCGTCGCCGATGATCGCCACGCATTTGCGCCGCTCGCCTTTGAGCTTGCTGGCTTCGGCCATCCCGGCCGCAGCGCCGATACTGGTCGAGCTGTGACCGACGCCGAAGGTGTCGTATTCGCTTTCCTCGCGCTTGGGAAAGCCGGCCAGGCCACCGCCCTTGCGCATGGTGTGCATACGGTCGCGCCGGCCGGTCAGCACCTTGTGCGGATAGGTCTGATGACCCACATCCCACACCAGCCGGTCGTGCGGGGTATCGAACACATAATGCAGCGCAATGGTCAGCTCGATGGTGCCCAGATTGGAGGCGAAATGGCCGCCGGTCTGGCTGATCGAGTCGAGCAGGAATACGCGCAGCGACTCGGCGAGCGGCTTGAGCTGGGCGGGTTCGAGCTGTTTGAGGTCGGCCGGCAGGCTGACTTGGTCAAGAAGCGGTGTAGTCATCGGGAAGCGGTTCAGGAAAGCGGAAAACGGTAGGCAGCCGGCGGCGCGGCCAGGCCGCGTCCGCCAGGGCGGGCGGCGGCCCGGAGCATCAGAAGGTCCGCTGCACGATAAACGCCGCCAGCTCACGCAGACGGGTGGCGCGCTGGCCGAAGTCGCTCAGGCAGTCGAGTGCCTCGGCTTCGAGTTCGGCGGCGCGGCGCTTGGCCTCCTTGAGGCCGAGCAGCGAGACATAGGTGGGTTTGTCGTGGGCGGCATCCTTGCCGGCGGTCTTGCCCAAGGTGGCGCTGTCGGCTTCGACATCGAGAATATCGTCGACCACCTGGAAAGCGAGCCCGACCAGCTTGGCGAAACGATCAAGACGCTGCCGTGCGGCTTCGGCCATCGGCTCGCCGCAGTAGCTGCCAAGCAGGGTGGAAGCCCGGATCAGCGCACCGGTCTTGAGGATGTGCATGGTTTCGAGTTCGGGCAGGGTCAGGCTGCGCCCGACCGAATCGAGATCGATCGCCTGGCCGCCCGCCATGCCGAAGCTGCCCGAGGCGTCGGCCAGCAGCTTGATCATGGTCAGCTGGTCGGCCGGCTCCACGCACAGCGGCTGCGCGGCCAGCACCGAGAAGGCGGCGGTTTGCAGCGCGTCACCGGCCAGCAAGGCAGTGGCCTCGTCGAATTCGATATGGACGGTCGGCTTGCCACGGCGCAGGGTATCGTCGTCCATGCACGGCAGGTCGTCGTGCACCAGCGAATAGGCATGGATCAGCTCGACCGCCGCTGCCGCGTACTGCAAGCGCTCAGGTGGGGCGGACACCAGTTCGCCGGCGGCAAATACCAGCAGCGGCCGCACCCGCTTACCGCCACCGAGCACCGCATAGCGCATCGCATCGTGCAGTTTCTGCGGCAGCTGGCCCGCAGTCGGCAGTACCTCGGCCAGGGTATGTTCGAGACGCTGCTGGACGGCATGGGTCCAGGACGGGAAATCGGCGCTTTGCATCGGTCAGCCCTCGTCGCGCTCGAACGGTGTCAGGGTGTCGCCGTCGAGCATCTTGATTTGTTGTTCGGCCGCGTCGAGCTGTGCCTGGCAGAACTTGAGCAGCTCACCGCCACGTTTATAGGCAGCCAGCGAGGCTTCGAGCGACAGCTCGCCGCGCTCGATCTCGGCGATCAGTGCCTCCAGTTCAGCCTGGGCCGCTTCGAACGACTGGGGTTTGGCAGCTTTGGCCATTGGCGGTTCTCTCCGCGCTACGGAAAACCGGCCGATTTTACCCGCTTGCGCCGGCTTGTCGCAGTGCAACGACAAAAAAACCCGCCGCTGTCGCGGGGTCGTCTACAAAAAAACGCGCCCCAGATTGCTCCGGGGCGCCCAAGTACCCAAGCGTAGGCAAAACCAGCCATCGTCACACCCGCATCCGGGCGCCCAGTCGAACCGGCGGCGTCTGGACCCTGGCAACTGCCAGGGCGACGGCCTACGCCACCGCCGGCGGAAAAGCTCATCAGAACTGGAAGTGCTCGTCCTCCAAGGCCATTAACGGCTTGGCACCGCTGGCCAGTCGCGCCAGCAGCATCTGGGTTTCCGGCAGCAGCTTGGCATAGTAGAAACGGGCCGTGGCGAGCTTGGCGCCGTAGAACGGCTCGTGGCTCTTGGGCAGGCTGAGCGCCGCCATCCGAGCCCAGAACCAGCCAAATACCAGATGGCCGAGCAGACGCAGATAATCGGTCGCCGCAGCGCCAGCCTCGTCGCGGTTCTGCATCGAGGCCATGCCGATCTTGAGCGTCACTTCGCCCATGGCCTTGTTGAGCTGAGCCAGCGGCGTGATGAACTCGGCCATGGCGGCGTCACCCTCGTGGGCTTCGCAGAACTTGTGCACCAGCTTGGTGAATTTACGCAGTTTCTGGCCCTGGTCGAGCAGCACCTTGCGGCCGATCAGATCGAGCGCCTGGATGCCGTTGGTGCCTTCGTAGATCTGGGCGATACGGGCATCGCGCACAAACTGCTCCATGCCCCATTCGCGGATATAGCCATGGCCACCGAACACTTGCAGACCCAGGTTGGCCGCTTCAAAGCCGTTGTCGGTCATAAAGGCCTTGGCCACCGGGATCAGCAGCGCCATCAGGTCTGCCGCATCCTGGCGCTGGGCCGGGTCTTCGGCCCGGTCCTCGACATCGAGCAATAGCGCAAGCCAGCTCGAAAACGCCCGGCCGCCCTCGGCATAGGCCTTCATGGTCAGCAGCATCCGGCGCACATCGGGGTGGACGATGATCGGGTCGGCGGGCTTGTCGGGCGCAGCCGGCATATTCATGGCGCGCATCTGCAGACGGTCGCGGGCATAGGCGAGTGCAGCTTGGAAGGCCACTTCATTGATGCCCAGACCCTGCATGCCGACGCCCAGCCGGGCAGCGTTCATCATGGTGAACATATATTGCATGCCGCGATTGGCTTCGCCGATCAGAAAGCCGGTCGCCCCATCGAAGTTCATCACGCAGGTGGCATTGCCCTTGATGCCCATCTTGTGTTCGAGCGAACCCACACTGACGGCGTTACGCTCGCCCACCCCGCCGCCGTTGGGCAGGAATTTAGGCACGATGAACAGCGAGATGCCCTTGACGTCCTTGGGCGCGTCAGGCAGGCGGGCCAGCACCAGATGGACCACGTTATCGCTCATGTCGTGGTCGCCGCTGGAAATGAAGATCTTGGTGCCGCTGATCTGGTAGCTGCCGTCGGCCTGCGGCTCCGCGCGGGTCTTGAGCAGGCCGAGGTCGGTGCCGCAGTGCGGTTCGGTCAGACACATGGTGCCCGACCAGTTGCCGTTGATCAGGTGCGGCAGATAGGTGTTCTTCTGCTCATCGGAACCGTGGGCGTGGATGGCGGCGTACGCGCCATGCGACAGGCCCGGATACATGGCCCAGGCCATATTGGCCGAGGTATTCATTTCCGAGATCGGAAAACCCAGGGTCTTGGGCAACCCCTGACCACCGTAGTCGGGATCACAATCGAGGCCGGTCCAACCGTCGGCGCAGAAGCGCTGGTAGGCGTCCTTGAAGCCCTGCGGCGTGATCACCTGGCCATTTTCGAGCCGGCAGCCTTCCTCGTCGCCACTGCGGTTGAGCGGTTGCAGCACTTCTTCGGCGAAGCGGGCGGCGCTCTCCAGCACGGAATCGATCAGTTCACGATTGGCATCCTGATAACCGGGCAGACCGGTCAACGTGGTTTCGACATCCAGAAGTTCGTGCAGCACGAATTGCATGTCGCGCAGGGGGGCGCGGTAATTGGCCATGATGCGTCTCCGGTAGAGGGTACCGCCCTGGAGCGGCGAGGTCTGGCGCCTGGCGGCGTCTTGTTCGGAACCATCACCGACGCGGCTTGTAGCGGATGGGCGTCGGACTACGACTAATCCTAGCAGCTCAGACGGCAATTTCAAACAATCGTTTAACCGGCAGATTTGCCACTGTCGCAAAACAGTCATCCAAGCGCTTGCTTTGTGCAGAAAGATCACGGCCGCTTGGCGCCCGAGCAGTGGGCCGACTAGTGTAAGTAGCGATGCGCCAGCCAGGCGCGATACCCGACGACCCTGCCCATGAGCCCCGCTCTCGACCGCCTCGCCATCGATCGCCAAGCCCTGCCCCGTCGCCGTTCCAAGAAACCTTTATTCATCGTGCTGGCCCTGCTTGCCGTTGCAGCCGTTGTCGCGATTGGCCGCACCGGTCGGCCGATCCCGGTCGAAACGGTACGGGTGGTGCAAGCCTGGCCATCAGCCGGCTTGAGCCAATTGACCGCCACCGGCTATGTGGTGGCGCAGAAAAAAGCCGCCGTCGCCTCCAAGGCCACTGGCCGGCTCGAATGGCTGGGCGTGCGGGAAGGCTCGGCCGTCAAGGCCGGCGAAACGCTGGCCCGGCTCGAGAGTGCCGATCTGGCGGCCCAGGTGGCGCAGGCGGTCGCCAATGTGGAAGCGGCGCGCGCCCGGCTGAAACAGGCCGAGGCCGAAGCGATCGAAGCGGGCCGGGCACTGCGGCGCAGCCGTGAATTATTGGCGCAGGGCTTTCTCTCGGCAGCGGCTCACGACAATGCCATCTCGCGCGACGCCCAGGCCCGCGCCCTGATCGCCGCGCAACAGGCAGCGGTACGCCAGGCCGAGGCCCTGGTGACGGCCGCCCGGGTCGCACTCGACAACACCGTCATCCGCGCCCCGTTTGCCGGTGTGGTGCTGACCAAGAATGCCGACGTCGGCGATGTGATCTCTCCCTTCAATGCCAGCGCCGACTCCAAGGGTGCCGTCATCACCTTGGCCGATATGGCCACGCTCGAAGTCGAAGCCGATGTCTCGGAAACCAGCCTGTTCAAAGCCCGGCTCGAGCAGCCCTGCGAAATCCAGCTCGATGCCCTGCCTGAGCTGCGTCTGCTGGGCCAGGTCCGCAGCATCGTCCCCTCGGTGGACCGGGCCAAGGCCACCATCACCTTCAAGATCGGCTTTAGCGAACGCGATCCACGCGTGCTGCCGCAGATGAGCGCCAAGGTCAATTTTCTAGAACGTCCGCTCAAGGCCGACGAGCGCCGGCCGCGTATTGCCATCAACCCAAAGACCGTGCAGGACAGCGCCGTCTTCGTGGTCGAAAACGGCATCGCCCGCCGCCAGCCTGTCGAGCTGGGCGCGAAGCTGGGCGATCTGGTCGAAGTGCGGCGCGGTCTGCGGCTCGATCAGGCGATCGTGCTGTCGCCGGGTGAACTCAAGGACGGCGCCGCCGTGACGGAGAAGAAGGCATGAGCGCAGAAGCCGCCATCGCCATCCGCCACGTCAGCAAGCACTACCGGCGCGGCCACCAGGATATTCCGGTGCTGGTCGATATCGATTTCGACATTGCCGCCGGTGACTTTCTGGCGCTGATGGGGCCGTCGGGCTCGGGCAAGTCGACGCTGCTCAATCTGATTGCCGGTATCGACCGGCCCAGCTCGGGCAGCATCCTGGTCAACGGTGTCGATATTGCCCGACTCAGCGAGGCCGAATTGGCCGACTGGCGCGCCAGCCACATCGGTTTCATCTTCCAGTTCTACAACCTGATGCCGGTGCTGACTGCGCTGGAAAACGTCGAGCTGCCGCTGATGCTGACCCGGCTCGGCCGCCGCGAGCGACGCGAACATGCGCAGCTCGCGCTGGAGATGGTCGGCCTGGCCGACCGGGTCGAGCACTACCCCAATGAACTGTCGGGTGGTCAGCAGCAGCGGGTGGCGATTGCCCGGGCGCTCGTTACCGATCCGGAACTGGTGGTGGCGGATGAACCGACCGGCGACCTTGACCGCAAGTCGGCCGGCGAGATTCTCGATCTGCTCGACCGGCTCAACGGCGAGCTGGGCAAGACCATTGTGATGGTGACGCACGATGCCCGCGCCGCTGAACGGGCTCATGCGATCCGCCATCTGGAAAAAGGCGAGCTGTCGGCCTTGCAGATCAATCCGCGCGCGACTCCGGTCGCGACACCGGGCTAGGGCGGCCATCATGCTGGAGCTGGTGTTGCGGATGGCCTTCAAGAACTGTCTGCGCCACCGGCTGCGTGCCTTGCTGACGCTGGCGGGCCTGATGGTGGCCATCCTGGCTTTCGGTCTGTTGCGCACCGTGGTGGCGGCCTGGTATTCGGGCGCGGACGCCGCCTCGGACAAGCGGCTGATCACCCGCAATGCCACCTCACTGGTGTTCTCGCTGCCGATTGCCTACGGCGAGCGGCTGCGGGCGATCGAGGGGGTCAGCCGGGTGTCGTGGGCCAACTGGTTTGGCGGCATCTATATCGAGGAAAAGAATTTCTTTGCCAATTTCGCCGTCGACCCGCCGAGCTATCTGGCGCTCTACCCTGAATTCCTGATCGCCGACGAGCAGCGCAGCGCCTTTCTGCGCGACCGCCAGGGCGCCCTGGTCGGGCGCAAACTTGCCGCGCGCCATGGCTGGAAGATCGGCGATACCGTAACGCTGCGCGGCACCATCTTCCCGGGTAACTGGAATTTCGTGATCCGCGGCATCTACCAAGGCCGCGACCGCAATACCGACGAAAACCAGTTCTTCTTCCACTGGCACTACCTCAACGAACGGGTGCGCGCCGTGGTGCCGCGCCGGGCCGACAACGTCGGCGTGTTTATCGTCGGTCTGCGCGACGGCGGCGATGCCGCCCTGGTGTCCGAGCGGATCGACGCCCAGTTCCGCAATTCGCTGGCAGAAACGCTGAGCGAGACGGAAAAAGCCTTCCAGCTGGGTTTCGTCGCCCAGACCGAAACCATTGTGCTGGCGATCCAACTGGTGTCCTTCGTGGTGATCCTGATCATCATGGCCGTGATGGCCAACACCATGGCGATGGCCGCGCGCGAGCGGACGGCCGAGTATGCCACCCTCAAGGCGCTGGGCTTTGCGCCGGCGCTGGTGGGCTGGCTGGTGCTGGCCGAATCGCTGGCGCTGTGCGCGATGGGCGGCGGCCTGGGCATCTTGCTGACCTTCCCGGCCTGTCGGGCCATCGGCGAGCAGCTTGGCAATATCTTTCCAGTGTTCGATGTCGCCACCGCCACCCTATGGCAGCAGACGGCAGCGGCGGCGCTGATTGGACTCGTGGCCGCCGCCGTGCCGGCCTGGCGGGCGATGCGGATCAGGGTGGTCGATGGCCTGCGGGCGGTCGCCTGAGCGTGGGGAAGCCGTCATGGGACAAATAGAAAATTTTCAGCAAAACCAATGCAAGATAGGGTCTAATGTATATAAGAAAAGTAAAAATTTTCTCTCCCACCACCCTCACCTACTCTTTCCTCCCTCCTCCCCCCGGAGCGACCGATGAGTCGCATTCCGTTCCAGTACGTCTGGCGCAATCTGCTGACCCGCAAGCTGACCACGCTGCTGACGGCCGGCGGGATGGCGCTGGTGGTGTTCGTGTTCGCCACGGTACTGATGCTCGACGCCGGCCTGCGCCAGACGCTCGAGGCCACCGGTTCGCCCCACAATGTGCTGGCGATCCGCAAGGGTTCGCAGACCGAGGTGCAGAGCGGCATTTCCCGCCCGGAAGCGGCCATTATCGAGACCGATCCGGGTGTGGCCTACGATGCCCAGGGGCAGCGTCGGCTCAGCAAGGAGACGGTGGTGCTGATCTCGCTGACCAAGAAAGCCATCAACCAACCAGCCAATGTGGTGGTGCGCGGCACCTCGGCGATGGGCATGGCGCTGCGGCCGCAAGCCCGCCTGATCGCCGGGCGGCCGTTTCGGCCCGGACGGGCCGAGATTGTGGTCGGACGCGCGATTGCCGAGGGCTTTGCCGGGGTGCAGCTCGGCGCCACACTGCGCTTTGGCCGACGCGAATGGCAGGTGGTCGGGATCTTCGACGGCGGCAAGACCGGTTTCAATTCGGAGATATGGGGCGATGCCGAACAGATGCTGCAAGCGTTCCGCCGGCTCGGCTACTCGGCGGTGCTGTTCGAGCTGGCCGACCCGGGCAGCTTCGAGACGGTCAGCCGGCGGCTCCTGGCCGACCCGCGCCTGACGCTCGAATACAAGCGCGAAACCCAGTTCTATGCCGACCAATCCGAAGTGATGGCCAAATTCATCACCATCCTTGGCATGGTGCTGAGCGGGATTTTCTCGATCGGCGCCATTATCGGCGCGATGATCACCATGTATGCCGCCGTGGCCAACCGGGTCGGCGAAATCGGCGCGCTGCGGGCGCTGGGTTTTCGCCGCAGCAGCATCCTCGGCGCCTTTCTGGCCGAGTCGCTGCTGTTGAGCCTGTTGGGGGGCATCGCCGGCGTGATGCTCGCGTCGACCATGCAGTGGTTCGGCATCTCGACCATGAACTGGCAGACCTTCTCCGAACTCGCCTTCACGTTCAGCCTCACCCCGGCCATCGTGCTCAAGTCGCTCGGCTTTGCCCTGTTTATGGGCTTGATCGGCGGTTTCCTGCCTGCTGCGCGCGCAGCCAGGATGAATATCGTCGATGCCTTGCGGGCAGGTTGAGCGTCGGCAGGCAGAAGCCGCAGCGCACTCGGGGCAGCTCGGCGTCAGAGGGTCCGGATACCGCGTGTCAGCCTCAGACTGACCGACCAGCCCTGCCAGCAACGCCGATTTAAGCGGCAATGCGCCAGCCGAAAATCCGGCTCTCCAGCACCCACCCTCCCCGTCGCCTCTTCTGGCCAGGTCGCCCGATCCACGACTCCGCAATACCGTCTCCAGCAGTCGGCAGCAGACCCGGATGGTTGGGCGGCGCAGCTTGGCTGGGCTGGTCTGTTTTGTCTGGCCAGCGCATTTCCAGACAACACGGAGTCAGTGTGTCCGGACCTCAGAGCACAGGCCGTCTCACTCAAGCAGGCTTGGCAGCGACGCCGATCTAGACGGAGATGCGCTAGCGAGGGACAGGAAAAGGCCGCAAAGACTCAGGAGTCATGGTGTTCGCTGCCTAACCGAGTCGGACGCGGCGGCTTCCAAGGCAGGGGGCCGAGCACGAAGCGATTAACGGCACAGCGCGATGGCGCACGAGCCGGCTGCGGCTTGGTATCATCGGCGGGAAACCCGGTCGCCTGCTGCACTTTCCGCCACGGCGTCAGTCTGAAACGTTTTGAGCCTTCCCCACTTCGCCATGCCACGCCAGTATTTGCGCCGCCGCCTGCCTGACCGCGACACTTTCACCCGGCATCCGTTTTTGCGCCGCTGTGCCCCCTGGCTGGGGCATCACAATCTGTGGCATCTGAACCGCCGCTCGGTTGCCGGCGGTTTTGCGGTAGGGCTGTTCTGCGGTCTGGTACCCGGACCGCTGCAAATGGTCGCCGCCACCCTGGTGGCCTTGCTGCTACGGGTCAATCTGCCTGTGGCGGTCTGCACCACCTTCTATACCAATCCCCTGACTATCGTTCCGCTGTATTTGCTGGCCTTTGGCATCGGCCGACTGCTGGTCGGTGCGCACGGCCCGACCGTGGTGCCGCCCACGCCCGAATTCCATTGGGGAGCGCTGGGCGAGACCGCACGCGGCTGGATCGACTGGATCAGCCAACTCGGCCTGCCGCTCGCCATTGGCCTGCCGGTGCTCGCCACGGTCCTTGCCGCGCTGGGCTACGCCGCCGTGCACTACGGCTGGCGACTCCATGTGGTGCGTGCCCTGCGCCGCCGCCGCGCCCGAATGGCCCAGGCGGTCTGAACATTCCCGGTCAAACCGGCAAGGCTCGGCTAGTCTTGAGACTGAACCGGCGTCCCAGACGCCGCCTCCCGACTGCCGAGCATCCCTTCCGGAGAGACCGTTGTCTATGCGTCATCTGCTTCACCTTGCCCTGCTGTTCGGCGCCGGTGCAGGCTGGGCAGCCAGCTTTCCCCTGATCAAGGTCTGCGCCAACGAAGCCGAACTGCCACCCTTTACCTTTATCGAGCGCCATCACGGCACGCCCACGGGCAAGATCACCGGTGCCACGGTCGACCTGTTCGAGCGGATCGCCCACAAGCAAGGCTGGCGCTATCAAGTCGAACTGCTGCCCTGGCCGCGCTGCCTCGCTTATATCCATAGCGGCCGTTTCCAGGTGGCGCTCGATGTCGGTGGTGTGCAGGCCAGCCGCAACGAGTATCTGTCCACCCCCGCCTATTACCAGACCCACCCGCTCTACTTCTACTCGCAGCGGCGCCGCCAGGAAGCGCCACGGATCACCACGCTGCGCGACCTCAAGCACTACCGGCTCTGCGGCTTGCAAGGCTATCTGTATGAAGGCTATGGACTGCGCAGCGAAGAAGTCGATACCGGCGCGCGCAGCTATTCGCAACTGATTGCCAAGCTCCATCTGAACCGTTGCGATCTGTTTATCGAGAAGCGCGAAGTGATCGCCGGTCTTTATCTGATCGAACCGACCGTCAACAAGCTGCTCAAGGAACCCGATCTGCTGTTCCAGGCACTGCCCGATTCCAACGGCAATAGCCTGCATATGATCGTGTCGCGTCAATGGCCCGACAGCGAACGGTTCTGGCGCGAGCTCAGCGAAGGGATTCAGACGGGACTGAAGAACAAGGAAATGGACGGCTTGCTGGAGCGTTACCTTCCTTAACGAAGAGAGAATAATATTTTATTTATTATTTGATTTGTTCCGCACCAGATCTAGCAACCATTTTTCCTGATTTTTTCCATCAAGGCTTCCTGCCCGGTTGTCGCCCCTCGCTTGCCTTCTGCTGTCCCCTGGCTTTTCCCTTACCCTCGGCTTTCTTGGTACTTTGCGGTTTTCGCCACACCGGTCATGACAAGGGCTTGGCAAGTCGGGGCCGTCTCATGCAAAAAATATATATACAGAAAAACTGAAACAGTCGTTGACCATCTTCCGCTATCCCCGTCGTGGGGCTGGCTTCAGAATAATTACATTCGTGCAAGGATTTTGATGATGCGCCCGCTCCCGACTCTTTTTCTCTCCCATGGTTCTCCCATGTTGGCGCTCGATGCCGGCGTCACTGGCGAAGCATGGCGCACCGCCGCCAATGCCTTGCCCAAACCGGACGCCATCGTCGTCGCCTCGGCGCATTGGAGCATCAGCATCCCGGCAGTCAGCGCCAGTCCCAGTCCCAGCACCATTCATGATTTCTTCGGCTTTCCGGCCGAGCTTTACCGTATCCAATACCGTCCCCCCGGTGCCGTCGATCTGGCGCGCGAGGTCGCCGAACGTTTCGAGGCCGCCGGCCTGCGCCAGGTCGGCATCGACCCGGCGCGCGGCCTTGACCATGGCGCCTGGGTACCTTTGCGCGAGATGTATCCGGCGGCCGATGTACCGGTGATCCAGATCGCCCTGCAAGCGCGGCTCGGCCCCCGCCACCACTATCAACTCGGCCAGGCACTGCGCGGCCTGGGCGCCCGCAATGTCCTGGTGCTGGCTTCGGGCAGCCTGACCCACAATCTGCACGAAGCGATGGCGGCACAGGAAGGCGACCCGGTGCCGGACTATGTGCTCGAATTCCAGGCCTGGATGGCGGAAAAGCTCGGCGACGGCGACCTAGACGCCCTGCTCGACTATCGCGTCCAGGCCCCTGATGCCGCCCGCGCCCACCCGACCGAAGAGCATCTGCTGCCGCTGTTCGTGGCCCTGGGCGCCGCCGCCGAACCGCTGCGGGCGCGCAGATTATGGGATGGGGTGACGCAATCGGCCTTGGCGATGGATCTGTACCGCTTCGAATCCTGAACGCCTGATTTGACAAACAAGCGCTTGCTTGGCAGATTCGCCGCCATCTCTTCCCAATGGGCTCGACGATGAAAGCCTCGACGCTACGGCGGCTGATCAATCTATGGCCGCCCTTTCTGTTTACGGGTATCCGCGCTGAACGCATTTCCTCCGATTATCGCGAAGTCGAGGTGGTGCTCAATCTGCGTTGGTACAACCGCAATTATGTCGGTACCCACTTCGGCGGCAGCCTGTTTGCCATGACCGACCCGTGGTACATGCTGATGCTGATGCAGCGACTGGGCCGCGACTACTACGTCTGGGATCGAGAAGCCTCGATTGAATTCCTGGCACCGGGCCGTGGCCGGGTACGTGCCCGGTTTCAGATCAGCGACGAGCAGCTGGCCGATATCCGCCAGCAGACCGCCAGCGGCGAGAAATACCTGCCGCGCTTTGGCATCGATATCCTCGATCAGCAGAATCAGGTGGTGGCCCGGGTCAGCAAGACTCTGTACATCCGGCGCAAGCCCGACGCCCGCAGCGCGGCCGCTTAAACCTGGAAAAATTCCGGCAAAGCTGGTGCCAGACAGGGTCGCACGTATCTTTAGAAATAGTGATTCTTTGCTGAAGGCGGCGTTTTTGCATGGCAGCGCTGTGCAGCAGGACGATTCATATAAAAAAATCAGGTGACAGCGGCAATAACGCCTGTCTACCATGGCGGTTCGCGTCTCGCCCGTTCGGGCGAAACCCGAACCACCCAGAGGTAGGTTGCCTGCGCGGGGACATTGACCGTCCCCGCTTTTTTTGCGCCACCTCGGCGCGCGCGCCGGCTTTTGCGCGCCGCAATAACCAAGTAAAATGCTCGACTTTATTTCCGCTTCCCCGCAGCAGAAAGTCCTCCATGTTCGCGCGCCTACGTGAAAATATCGCCGTCGTCTTCGACCGCGACCCCGCCGCCCGCTCGACTTGGGAGGTCCTGACCTGTTACCCGGGACTGCATGCCCTGACCTTCCACCAGCTCGCCTTCTGGCTGCACCGGCACCATCTGCGCTGGGCGGCGCGCTTTGTCTCGCATCTGGCGCGTTGGCTGACCGGCATCGAGATTCACCCCGGCGCCACCATCGGCCGCCGGGTTTTCATCGACCACGGCATGGGCATCGTGGTCGGCGAAACCGCCGTGATCGGCGACGACTGCACGCTCTACCATGGCGTCACCCTGGGCGGTACCTCGTGGAATAAAGGCAAGCGCCATCCGACCCTCGGCCGTGGCGTGATCGTCGGCGCCGGCGCCAAGATCCTCGGCCCGATCACCGTCCACGACGGCGCCAAGGTCGGCTCCAATGCCGTGGTGGTCAAGGATGTGCCGCCCGGTGCCACCGCCGTTGGCATTCCGGCCCGGATCGTCACCGACGACCGCGCCCGCCTGCGCGAGGAGTCGGCCTCGCGGATGGGCTTTTCGGCCTATGCCATCTCCAGCGATATGAACGACCCGATGGTGCAGGCCATCCACGGCCTGATCGACCATAGCGCCAATATCGATCAGCGCATCGATATCATCATCAAGCAGCTCGAACGACTCGGCGTCGACTGCACGGAAGAGCGCGCCACCGCCGATAAATTCGACCCGAACTATCTGAACAAAATTGTTGACTAAATTAGTAGGGTAAAAGGTTGACTATTTTTATCGGGTATTTTATGCTTCGGCCCGTTCTGTACCAACGCTGTCGCGGCCATACGCCGTTATAGGAAGTAAGCCATGCGCCTGACCACCAAAGGCCGTTTTGCAGTAACGGCAATGCTGGACCTGGCATTGCGTGAGGCGGCCGGTCCGGTCACGCTGGCCGGCATCTCGGAGCGCCAGCGTATTTCGCTGTCCTACCTTGAACAATTATTCGGCAAGCTGCGGCGCAACCAACTGGTCGACAGCGTGCGCGGACCCGGTGGTGGTTACTGCCTAGCCCGACCGGTAGATCAAATCTCGGTGGCACACATCATCATGGCGGTCGACGAGCCGCTCGACGCCACCCAGTGCGGGGGCAAAGAAAACTGTCTCGAAGACAAGCGCTGCATGACGCACGATTTATGGGCAGATCTCAATCGCACGATCTATGACTACCTCGCCGGCGTCACGCTGGCGCAGCTGATCGAGAAGCAACAGGCCAAGTGCAACAGCGAAGCCGCTGTTCTGCACGACCGACGAAAATCCGCGCAGGAGCCCGAGGCGCGGTTTTAATGGGTAACGATACGCACCGCTTGGAGCAGACGAAATGAAACTGCCGATCTACCTCGACTACTCGGCGACCACGCCGGTCGACCCGCGCGTCGCGGAAAAAATGATTCCCTGGCTGACCGAACATTTCGGCAATCCGGCCAGCCGCTCCCATAGCTTTGGTTGGGAAGCCGAAGCGGCCATCGAGAAAGCGCGCGAACAGGTCGCGGCGCTGCTCAATTGCGATCCCAAAGAGATCGTCTGGACATCGGGTGCCACCGAGTCCAACAACCTGGCCATCAAGGGCGCGGCCCATTTCTATCAAGACCGTGGCAAGCATCTGATCACCATGAAGACCGAGCACAAGGCCGTGCTCGATACCATGCGGGAACTCGAACGCGAAGGTTTCGAGGTGACCTACCTCAACCCGCGAGCCGATGGCCTGGTCGATATGGCCCAGCTCGAAGCGGCCATCCGCCCCGATACCGTTCTGGTCTCGGTGATGTATGTCAATAACGAAATCGGCGTGATCCAACCGATCGCCGCCATTGGCGAGCTGTGCCGTGCCCGGGGCATCCTGTTCCATGTCGATGCGGCCCAGGCCACTGGCAAGGTCGCCATCGATCTGGCCAATCTCAAGGTCGATCTGATGAGCCTGTCGGCCCACAAGACCTATGGCCCCAAGGGCATCGGCGCGCTCTACGTCCGCCGCAAGCCGCGTGTGCGGCTTGAAGCACAGATGCACGGCGGCGGCCATGAGCGCGGCATGCGCTCGGGCACGCTGGCACCGCACCAGATCGTCGGCATGGGCGAAGCCTACCGGATCGCCCGCGAGGAAATGGCCAGCGAACTCGAACGTATCCGCATGCTACGCGACCGGCTGTGGCAGGGTCTGCTCGATATCGAGGAGGTCCACCTCAACGGCGATCTGGAGCAGCGGGTTCCGCACAACCTCAATGTCAGCTTCAACTTCGTCGAAGGCGAATCGCTGATCATGGCGCTCAAGGATCTGGCGGTATCGTCAGGCTCGGCCTGCACCTCGGCCAGTCTTGAGCCCTCCTATGTGCTGCGCGCGCTCGGCCGCAGCGACGAGCTGGCGCATTCGTCGATCCGCTTCACCATCGGCCGCTTTACCACGGTCGAAGAGATCGACTATGCGATCCGGCTGATCCACGACAAGATCGGCAAGCTGCGCGAGCTGTCGCCGCTGTGGGAAATGTACAAGGACGGCGTCGACCTCGACAGCGTCCAGTGGGCCGCGCACTAAACGGCCGATTCGTCGGATTGGAACGGCGGCACCCGAGCCGCCGTGCAGCAAGGAGTACCTATCATGGCTTATAGCGAAAAAGTGATCGATCATTACGAGAACCCGCGCAATGTGGGTTCTTTCGACAAGGGTGACGAGTCGGTCGGGACGGGTATGGTTGGTGCCCCGGCCTGTGGCGATGTGATGAAATTGCAGATCAAGGTCAATCAGGACGGCGTGATCGAGGATGCCCGTTTCAAGACCTATGGCTGTGGTTCGGCCATTGCGTCGAGCTCGCTGGTAACGGAATGGGTCAAGGGCAAGACGCTCGATCAGGCGCTGGCGATCCGTAACAACCAGATAGCCGAGGAACTGGCGCTGCCGCCGGTCAAGATCCACTGTTCGATCCTGGCCGAGGATGCGATCAAGGCTGCCGTGGCCGACTACAAGGCCAAGCACGGTACCGCCTGAGTCCGGACCGCCGCCGCGCGCGGCGGTCTTCTGCCTTGCAACAGGAGATTTGATCGATGGCACTGACCCTGACCGAAAAAGCCGCCCGCCATGTCAGCAACTACCTGAACAAACGCGGCAAAGGCGTGGGTGTACGGCTGGCCGTGCGGACCTCGGGCTGCTCTGGCATGGCCTACAAGCTCGAATTCGTCGATGATGCAGCGGCCGACGACCTGGTATTCGAAAGCCATGGCGTCAAGATCTTTACCGACGCCAGGAGCCTGCCCTATATCGACGGCACCGAACTCGATTTCGTGCGCGAAGGGCTGAACGAAGGCTTCAAGTTCAACAACCCCAATGTCAAGAACGAGTGTGGCTGCGGCGAGAGCTTCAATACCTGAGCCCGGCGCCATGAGTTTCGATTTCACCCTCGACCATTTCGCCCTGTTTGGCCTGCCGCGCCAGTTCCGGCTCGACCCGGCCGAACTGGAGCGCCGCTACCGCGAGTTGCAGTCGCGCTTTCATCCCGACCGGGTCGCAGCACTTGGCGATGCCGAGAAGCGCCACCATCTTCAAGCTGCCACCCGGATCAACGAAGCCTACCAGGCACTCAAGCGTCCCTTGGCCCGCGCCCGTTATCTGCTCCAGTTGGGCGGTGTTGACACCGGCGAGGAAACCAATACCGCCATGCCGGCCGACTTTCTGATGGCACAGATGGAATGGCGCGAGCAGATCGCCGAGGCCCGCGCCAGCCGCCATGTCGGCGCGCTGGAGAAACTGGGCCGCGAGCTGCGCGCCGAGATCCAGGCGCTGGAAAGCCTGTTGGCCGGTCTGATCGACGATAAGCAGGATGTGGTGCGTGCCGCGCTCGCTGTGCGCAAACTGCGCTTTATGGAACGTCTCGACCAGGAAATCGGCGACGCCATCGAGGCCGCGCTCGACTGACTGCACCTGGACGGCGCCCATTCACCGTCCACCCCATTCCTATAACGATTAACAAAATCGACCGTCATGGCACTTTTCCAAATCGCCGAACCCGGCCTCAGTACCGAACCGCACCAGCATCGCCTTGCTGTCGGTATCGACCTTGGCACCACCAATTCCCTGGTGGCCACGGTAAGAAGCGGGGTAGCCACCGTTCTGACCGATCAGCATGGCCACGCCCTGCTGCCTTCGGTGGTCCACTACGGCGGCGACGGCCAGGTCGAAGTCGGCTACCCAGCGCAGGCGCAGCAGTTGCTCGATCCGCGCAATACCATCGTTTCGGTCAAACGCTTCATGGGCCGGGGCGTCAAGGATCTGCCCGACGCCGCAGCCGCCCCTTACCGCTTTGTCGACACCCCAGGCATGCTCAAGCTGCGCACCGTGGCTGGCGATAAGAGCCCGGTCGAGGTCTCGGCCGATATTCTGCGCGAACTCAGACATCGGGCCGAACAAAGCCTCGGTGGCGAACTGGTTGGCGCTGTCGTGACTGTCCCGGCCTATTTCGACGATGCCCAGCGTCAGGCCACCAAAGATGCCGCTCAACTGGCCGGACTCAATGTGCTGCGTCTACTCAACGAACCCACCGCCGCCGCCATCGCCTACGGACTCGATCAGGGCGCCGAAGGCACCTATGTGGTGTACGACCTGGGTGGCGGGACCTTTGATGTCTCGGTATTGAAACTGACTCGTGGGGTGTTTGAAGTCCTGGCCACCTCGGGCGATTCGGCGCTGGGCGGCGACGATTTCGACCAGCGCATCTTCTGCTGGATGCTGGAGCAGGCCGGCCTGTCGCAACTCAACGACCACGACACCCGCCTGCTGCTGACTCGGGCGCGCGAGGCCAAGGAGGCCCTGACCGACCACGCCGAGATCCGGATCACCGCCGTGCTCAATGATGGCAATACGCTCGATCTCGAACTGTCGGCCGCTACCTTCCAGACTCTGACCTCGCCACTGGTGCAGAAAACCCTCAACCCGGTACGACGCGCCCTGCGCGACGCCAAGATCGAGCGGGAGGAAGTGTCCGGCGTCGTGCTGGTCGGCGGCGCGACCCGGATGCCCCATGTGCGTGCCACCGTCGCCGAATTCTTCGGCCGTGATCCGCTGACCAATCTCGATCCTGACCGGGTGGTGGCGCTTGGCGCCGCCATCCAGGCCAATGCCCTGGCCGGCAATAAAGGCGACGGCGAATGGCTGCTGCTTGATGTGATTCCGCTGTCGCTCGGGCTGGAAACCATGGGTGGGCTGGTCGAGAAGATCATTCCACGCAATTCCACCATTCCGACCGCCCGCGCCCAGGAATTCACCACCTACCAGGACGGCCAGACCGCCATGGCGCTGCATGTGGTCCAGGGCGAACGCGAGTTGGTGGCCGATTGCCGCAGTCTTGCCCGCTTCGAGCTGCGTGGCATCCCGCCGATGGTGGCCGGTGCCGCCCGGATTCGGGTGACTTTCCAGGTCGATGCCGATGGCTTGCTGTCGGTGAGCGCCGCTGAGCAATCGACCGGCATCGAGGCGCGCATCACAGTCAAACCGAGCTATGGTCTGGGTGACGATGAAATCGCCCAGATGTTGCAGGACTCGCTGCGCAATGCCGAAGCCGATATGCGTGCCCGCAATCTGGCCGAAGCCCGGGTTGAGGCGCAAGGCCTGCTACAGGCCGTCGAGAGCGCCCTTGCCAGCGATGGCGATCTGCTCGGCCCGGACGAACGCGACCGGCTCAACGCAGCTGTGGCGGCACTGCGCCTCTCCCTGGTCGGCGACGACGCCCCCCGGCTGCGCCAGCGCACCGATGCACTCAATCAGGCTTCCAGCGAATTCGCCGCCCGCCGCATGGACGCGGCGGTCCGCCGTGGTCTGACCGGGCACAAGCTCAGCGAACTCGAATAGCCCCTGCCCCATTGTCAATCCGGCGCCGCCGCCCCTCCCGATCGCGGGTGACGGCACCGAGCGAGGAAAACCGCCATGCCGCAAATCATCGTGCTTCCCCATCCCGAGCTGTGCCCCGAAGGCGCGGTGATCGAAGCCGAAGCCGGCGTCAGCATCTGCGACGCCCTGCTCGACAACGACATCGAAATCGAACACGCCTGCGAAAAGTCCTGTGCCTGCACCACCTGCCATGTGATCGTGCGCGAAGGCTACCGCAGCCTCAACGAACCCGATGAACTCGAAGACGACCTGCTCGATAAAGCCTGGGGCCTGACTTCCGTTTCGCGCCTGTCCTGTCAGGCCATCGTCGATGAAGAGAATCTGGTGGTCGAACTGCCCAAGTACACCATCAACCACGCCTCGGAAAACCACTAAATTCCCTGGGCCGGCTAGCCCAGCGCAATTCAGCCAAAAAGAGCGAGCCAGTTACTGACTGGCTCGCTCTTTTTATAGGGAATTTTTCATAACAGATAGCCCACCAAGAAAACGCCAACAACAGCACCGACGCAGTAGCATCCAGTACAAAACTATTGTCTCATCTACAGAACCGATTTTTTGACATATGGAAGAGATGAGGATGGTCCAATGGATAAGCGGACCATCTCAATCTGAAAGCAAGGCTAAGAAAAATGCCGGTCCTTCAAACAAATAATCGATATAGCCAGCCCTTCCATCTCGGAAACAGCGCCAGCCATCCCAGGATGGATTGCAGAAACGATAGGGTGAATTCAATTTCGAAGTGCAATTCCAATTAAATGATGGACTTGCGTCATTCCCGTCAGTTTTTCGAATTGTTGCAGGGGCGCCACATAGCCAAACCGCTTTCGCGGGCGAGTATTTAAGCGCTGCATAGCAAAGTGAACTTCGGCCTCTCGCACTTTATCCAAGGGTGATCCTTTGGGGAAATATTGGCGCAATAGACCATTCGCGTTTTCATTGCTCCCCCTCTGCCAAGGGGAATGCGGCTTGGCAAAAAAGAAATCCGCTTCTAATGCTTCAGCAATTTGTTCATGACGCGCAAACTCTGTCCCATTGTCACTCGTAATCGTTTTGACCCACTCCCGAATCGGTGTCAATAAATGGATCATGCCTATCTTGACCGCCTCGGCCGTTTTCTTCGCTAGCGGATAGGTCAACATTAAACCTGTTTTACGCTCGGTCAGCGTTAAGATCGCCCCTGCTTGACCCGCCCCAATCACCGTATCGGCTTCCCAGTCACCCACCCGTTCTCGGCTTTCCACCACCGCTGGGCGGTTCGAAATATCTCGACGATTCATCAGGATGCAACGCTTCACCCCTCGTCGCCATGGACGCCGACGCGGTTGGCGGCGGCGTAGATGGCGCCACAGCTGATTCTCCGGATTGGCATAAATCCACTGATAAATGGCCTCATGACTGATGGCCCGGCCTAATGAAGCCGAGATTTGCTCAGGACTCCAATCTTCTTTTAGCTTGAGCACAACGTCTTGCCACAGAGATTCTTTTATGTACGAGCCAGTTCTTTTCACTTGACTGCTGCGTTCTTGAGCTGTCACGGCTCGATACCCTGGCTGGCCACCGTTTCGCTTGATTTCTCGGCTCACTGAGGACGCGCTTCTACCCAGCAACTCCGCAATCGCTTTTTGTGAAATTCCTTCCCCCAACCCTTTTTCTATCTGGTATCGTTCGGCTTGGCTGAAGTGCCTGTAGGAATTCATGGGTTTTTATTTTCTTGGCGGAAAACGGAAGCTCATCCTATAGCACTTCGCCTCCCTCTGCTTTTTTCTTTGCTTCCCGATTGCACTTCAAATTTGAATTCGCCTAGGCTCTCACGGAAAAGACCTGCTCGATCTGTTAAAAGCCAAGAATGGCTTTTTAGGCCTTTTCATCAGCATTGCATGTATTTCCCGCATGTCTTAAAGATGGGGTAATGGATCTGGCCACCTGGAATTCATCAGATTTATGGCAAAAATACTATAAAGAACTGGTGGACCGACACATCTTCTTTGCTGAAGATGCCTTTGGTTTTCAATTTTCCATACGGCATGAGAGGATTTCCACACGAAAAAGCAAAAAATCTAAAGAAAGAAGATTGGGATTGCCCATCCTACATTTTTCACTCTTCTTTCTCCCCGCTTCTGCCTCATTACTGACAGCAAAGGAAACAGGCATAAGACAGATGAGATGGCAATCAAGGCAGGAAGAAGACGTGTTGCCGAGTGGCGTAGTGGAAGCGATTTTTGTCAAGTCCCCCAGCAGAAAAAATAAGCAACTTGGGAGGCGGCAGAATGTCTGGCAAATATATGCCTGGCATCACCCCGAGAAACAGTCAAAAATTCTTAATTGATCCCAATATATTATTCCGGAACATCAACCTTATATCCGGATTCCGGAGGAAGGGATTGAATGTGCGGACCTAATCAATAACTTTCGCAACTCAAAAGCCTCCAATGATTAAATTGCAGTAGCATCCCCCTGCCTCTGCACCGATAATTCCACCTCCCTATCGCACCCTACCGTTCCTGCCATGACCGACAACCTGACCAGCCAACAACGTGTTGCAGCCGCCCTGGCCGCTGCCGGGCTTGATGCCGATATTCGTGAATTCCCAAGCGGCACCCGTACTGCCGCCGATGCGGCCGCCGCGATCGGTTGTCAGGTGGCCGAGATCGCCAAATCGATTGTTTTACGCGCAGTCGAATCCGACCGGCTGGTGGTCGTCGTCACCTCCGGCAGCAATCGGGTGGACGAAAAGAAGGTCGCCGCCACGCTAGGTGAACATCTGAGCAAGGCCGACGCCGAGTTTGTGCGGAGCCGCACTGGTTTTGCCATTGGCGGCGTCGCGCCGGTCGGCCATATCGAGCCGCCTCTGCTGCTGATCGATCAAGACCTGTTGCAATATCCACACGTCTGGGCGGCCGCCGGCACGCCCAATTCCGTTTTCCGCCTCACCCCCGACCAACTGGTTCGCCTGACCGGCGGCCGGGTCGCTGACATCAAACAGGAGTAATACCGATGAAATGGACCGATTCCCGCGAAATCGCCATCGCCCTGAGCGAAACCCATCCCGATATCGACCCCAAGAATGTGCGTTTCACCGATCTGATGAAGTGGGTGCTGGCGCTCGACGGCTTTGACGACGAGCCGGGCCACTGCGGCGAGAAGATTCTGGAAGCGATTCAGGCCTGCTGGATCGACGAAGCCGAATAAGGACTGGCGGGAAACCATGGTCAACCGGGGTTGATAGTCTAAGCTGAGGACATCAGAACCGCTCCATAGCGCTGGAGGACACCGTGGCCCGCCAATACGCCCGCATCGAGCAGGAAGATCTCAACCCGAGTGAACCGCTACCTTGGGATGTCTTCAATGAAAAGGGCTTTTTGTTGCTCAAGCAGGGCAACACTGTCCGCAAGGAACAGCTCGATCGCATGTTGCAAAGCGGCATCTATGCCGCCGCCGCTGCCCTCGAAGAAACCCGGCAGTTGCGCATCGGCAGCACCGAAACCGAACGCACCTCCGCCTACCGTTGCCTGGCCGATGCCCGGCGCGCCATTGAAGGCGCCTTCGCTGCCTGTCGCGCCAAGACCGAAGACTTCGGCCAGCGCATCGACAGCCTGATCGAGGATGTCGAAAAAGCCATCGAGATCAACCCACTGGTCGCAGTCGCCGTGATCTCGATGAAACCCGAAGGCCCCTATTCGCATCGCCATCCGGTCGATAGCGCCGTGATCGTCTCCCTGCTCGCCCGCGGCCGCGATATGCCCAATACCGAACGCCGCTCGCTGATCTCCGCAGCGCTGACCATGAATTTCGGCCAGTTTGAAACCCAGGATGCCCTGGCCAAGGTGGGCGGTCTGCTGTCGGCAGCCCAGAAAGCCGAAGTCCAGGCCCATCCCGAAACCTCGGCCGCCATGCTGGAAGCGGCCGGCGTTACCGACCGGCTCTGGCTCGATACCGTACTACGCCATCATGAACGCTATGACGGCGACGGCTATCCGGCCAAGCTCGCCGGCGAAGCGATCGGCGAACATGCCCAATTGCTGGCCATGGCCGACTGGTACTGCGCCCGCTTGAATCCTCGTGCCGACCGTAGCGCCCAGCAGCCGCCCACCGTGGTCAAGCTGTCACAGGCCGAAGCACGCCATGCCTTCTCACCGGTGCTGCTGCCGCTGCTGCCCAAGGTGTTGGGACTCTACCCGGCAGGCTCGATGGTCAAGCTCGCCAATGGCGACGTGGCCGTGGTTGCCTGCCATACCACCGACCCGCACGCGCCCATCGTCTACTCGGTCAAAAGTCCGCGTGGTCCGCTCCATCATGCAGTGCGGCGCGAGACCAACGACACTAATCATGAAGTGCGTGAACCGGTCGATCCGGCCAATCTGATCTTCGATAAGCCGTTACGGCTGACCGAGTTCTGGGGCAAAGACGCCGAAGGTGGCTGACGACTCCACAACACAACGGAAACGGCACCTACTGCGCACCCGGTGCTTTGCAGGCTGCGATCGCGATGTTAACCTTGGCAGGTTTTGCCCGGCTCACGCGCCACCCGCCTGGTGGCTGTCGCAGCGGGCCACGGCTGCCGGTCCCGGCGCCGTCGTAGCGAGTTCCGTTGATCCATGTCTGATTTCATTGCCTTAGCCCGCCTTCTCGCCCAGCCGCGCCTGGACGCCCACACCGTCGCCTGGCGCAATGGCCGCCCATTGCCTTTTCCCGAATTCGCCGCCCAGGCTGCTGCCTGGTATGCCTTGTTCGCCGCCGAACCGGCGCTGCGTTTTGCCCTCTACCTCGACGATAGCGCCCAGTTCGCAGCCGCTCTGTTCGGTGCCTGGCATGCCGGCAAAACCGTCTATCTGCCAGGCGACGCCAAGCCGGCCACGCTGCGCCGGCTGGCGCTCGAAGTCGATGGCTTCGCCGGTGACCTGCCGGCTGAATTCGAGCCGCTGCAAACGCCCGATCCGGCTCCGGCGCCGAGCTGGGGCGCACTCGACGAGCGCCGCGCCGCACTGATCGTCTTTACCTCGGGCTCCAACGGCGAGCCTGCCTCGATCCCCAAACGGCTGTCCCAACTCGCCCGCGAGGTCGAATCGCTCGAAGCCCAGTTCGGCGCACCACTTGGCGACGCCGTGGTCCATGGCACCGTGTCGCACCAGCATATCTACGGCCTTCTGTTCCGGGTGCTGTGGCCACTGTGCGCCGGCCGAGCCTTCAATGCCCGCGTCCTGACCTTTCCCGAAGAGATTGCCACGGCGCTGGCACGTGGTCCGGCGGTACTGATCGCCAGTCCGGCCCATCTGAAGCGTCTACCCGACAACCCCGGCTGGGCCGAGGCCGCTGCGCAGCTCAGGGCGATCTTCAGCTCGGGCGGTCCGCTGTCGGCCGAAGCCTCGGCCCATGTGGAAAAGCTGCTCGGCCTCGCCCCGACCGAGGTCTACGGCAGCTCCGAAACCGGCGGCATCGCCAGCCGACGCCGCCAGCAGGGCCGCGACGCGCCGTGGCAGCCGCTGCCCGGCGTGGCGCTGCGGGTCGATCCGGCCACCCGGCTCCTCTATGTGCGCTCGCCCCATCTGCCTGACAACGTCTGGATCGACACCGCCGACCGTGCCCGCATCGACGGTGCCGGTCTGGTGCTCGAAGGCCGGGCCGACCGTATCGTCAAGATCGACGACAAGCGCATCTCGCTTACTGCCCTGGAAAAAACCCTCAGCGCCTCACCGCTGTTGCAGGATGCCCGCTTGATCATGCTCGAAGGCGGCCGGCCGGCGCTGGCCGTCGTCGCGGTGCCCAGTGAAGCGGGCTGGGAGCTATTCCATGGCGAAGGCAAGCGTGCCCTTAACCAGGCGCTGCGTGCCCTGCTGATCGACAGCATCGAAGCGCGGGTATTGCCGCGTCGCTGGCGCTACGTCTGGAGCATGCCGGTCAATAGCCAGGGCAAGACCACCCAGGCGATGCTGAGCGCGCTGTTCGACCCGCGCCGCCCACATGCCCGCCCGGTGGCCCGGACCAGCGAGACGGTCACGCTGGCGCTGACCATCTCGGCCCGCCATCCCTATCTGCGCAGCCATCCCGAAGCACCACCTGTGGTGCCTGCCGTGGCACCGCTTGAATGGGCCGAGCTGTTCGGCCGTGAATTCTTTGCCCTGCCGCCGGATTTTCAGCGTATGGAAGCCGTGGAGTTCCCCCAGCCGATCAGCCCCGGCGCCACCGTCACGCTACAGCTCGACTTTGTCGAAGCCGACGGCTGTCTGGGCTTTACCATCGATTCCGAGCAAGGTCGCCATGCCAGCGGCCGGCTCTACTTCGGAAGTGGCCGCTAGATGGATTCCCCGCTGACTCCCGACCTGCCCACCCCGACCGCCGTTCTGCCGCACGCAGCCCCGCTGCGGCTGCTCGATCGCCTGCTCGACCTCGACAGCCATGGTCTACGCGCCAGCGGCCGGGTCGATCCACGCCAGCCTTTCTGGCGCGATGGCCGGGTCGGCGGCTGGATCGGGGTGGAATATATGACCCAGGCCATCGCCGCCTGGCTCGCCTGCCAGGCCAAGGCTGAGCCGCCTCAGGTGGCACTGCGGCGGATCGAGCACTACCAGAGCCTCAGCGCCGCCCTGCCGCCCGGGCCGCTTGAAGTGGTCATCCGCCATCTTGGCCGTGATGCCGAGGGTCGGGAGCGTTTTGCCTGCCGGCTCCAGGGCGTGCTCACCCCACTTGCCGAAGCCGAGCTGGCCGTGGCAGTGGAACCGCCTCTAGAAGCAATCGGGTCAAAGTAAATATATTAGGAAATATGTTCGCTAGAACAGTAACCATTCCTAATAAAAAATAAACAATATTGACCCACAGCGTCTCCCTCTTCGGCAAGTCCGCGACAACCTCCCCTCACCACGCCACCGGGACGGGTTAAAGCCTGTCCACTCCAGTCCGCGTCGCCACGAAAACTGCTTGATCGACCCGAACCTGACGCACTGCGTCCGGACGCGCTGACTCCGGCCAGTGCGAAATTGTGCCAGGGACAAGGCGGCGTAATGCCTTGCTGTTCTCGTCGGCACAGCAGAGGAGGATGGACACCGCAGCAGTCCGCCATCAGCGCCGCACTGACTGACCGTGCAGGAACTCGATTCCCAAGCACTCGGCTCGCGCAGCCACTAGACAAATTAAAATTTTGGGAACAAGGAATGCTAGGTGAGAAGCTCATTGGAGACAGAAGTAAATTCCTCTCTATTTCTCTGCGATTTTCCTCGCCGCAACACCCCGACAAGCCGGTCACGACCGGGCGGCGGATTGGCTAAGATAGCGGCGGGCCGCTGCCCAGGTTGCCCTTTCGCGCACAGAGAACAAGGAGACTTCGCGATGTTGCTGCAAGCCCAGGATTCCCTCCTGCTGGTGGTCGATGTTCAGGAAAAACTGGTCCCGGCGCTCAACGACGCCAGCCAGACCGTGGCCCATATCAAATGGTTGCTGGAGGCGGCACGCTTGGCCGCCATTCCGGTGCTCTTCTCCGAACAATATCCGCAGGGTCTCGGCAGTACCTTGCCCTGTCTGCGGCAGATGGCGCCTGAGAGTCCGCTGCTCAGTAAAACCGCTTTCTCCTGCGTGGCCGCCGGCTGCCTCGAAGGCACCAATCTGCCGCGCCAGGTGGTGCTGTGCGGGATCGAGGCCCATGTCTGCGTACTCCAAACGGCACTCGATCTGCTGGCGGCCGGCCGCGAGGTGTTTGTGGTCGCCGATGCAATCGACTCGCGCAGCTGCGAGGACAAGTCGCTGGCGCTCGCTCGGCTCGAAGCGGCTGGCGTTACCGTGATCAGCCGCGAAATGGCCCTGTTCGAATGGCTGCGTGATGCCAAGGCACCGGCGTTCCGCGAAGCCAGCCGTCAGTTGCTGCAAGCCGAGCCGCGGCTGAGCTTTGCCGAAATCCTGACCACCTTGCCGCGCATCGACCATCTGGCCGCGCTGCAATTGTGGCGTGACGGCCGGCTCGACAGCGTAATCGAGAACAAGCCAGGTCAGCAGGGCTCGCTGGCCATTTACCATGCCCTCCACCGCCGCTTCGGCGCCATCACCCCGAAGGCCGCACGGCTGGGACAGCGGCTCTATGGCGAGCATGCCGATGACGCCCATCTGCATCCAGGCAAGCATCCCAATATCGACCGCCTGTTCGCCCTGGAAACCATGGGTGGCGGCTATGGCGTGCGGCTGATCAGCCACTAGGCGCCGACGTTTCCCATCCATCGCCGGATGCCTCCGCATCCGGCCAGCGAGTTCACTTCTATGTCACCTGCCCATCCCGTTTACCTCGAAACCCCACGCCTGTTGATCCGCAGCCTGGAAGACACCGACCTCGACACGGTCTTCGATATTTACCAGGACCCCGATATCCAACGCTTCACCCCCGCCGACCCGTGGCAGGACCGCGCCAGCGCACTGCTCTGGCTCGAACGCAACCGGGAACGGACGGCCGCCGGCACGGCGCGCCAATGCGTGCTGATCCGCCGCGAAGACCAGCGCTTGATCGGCACCTGCGTGCTGTTCCGCATCGACCCGACCGCTCGCTCGTGCGAATTGGGTTACACCCTGGAGCAGAGCGCCCGGGGCTATGGCTATATGAACGAGGCATTGCGTGTACTGATCAATCATGCCTTCGATACCACCGTGCTCAACCGCATCGAAGCCCGCATCAGCCCCGACAACGCGGCCTCGGCCGGCGTTCTGAAACGGTTGGGCTTTCAGCAGGAAGGACTGTTGCGGCAGTGCAGCTTCTTCAATGGCGAAATCGCCGACAGCATGATCTTTGGACTATTGCGTGAGGATTGGCGCGCTTTGGCAGCCTGATCTTGCTGGAATCGGCCAGACCGACGGGCCGACCTGGTCCGTCGGTTTGCTTTGAGCCGCGGAAACCGGCTTGCTAGCGCATTTCCCCTGAAATCAGCGTCGCGGCAAGTCGGTGGAGCGCTAGGAGCCGGCGCTTTGCGGGCCGCACACACTGACGCCGAATTGACTGGAAATGCGCTAGCTCGGGGAATCAGCGGACAGCCGACAGGCTGTCCTTGGGGAGGGTCAGGTATGGTCCGGACACGGCCAGCGTGCCGTGACTCAGGATCGAGGACGCCTTTCTGACTTGGCCCGGCGGTTTTTGGAGTGAAATGCAGCAGGCCTAATCACTCTGCCGGGCCACATAGTCGCCCTGAAAGCGGGCAGCGAGTCCGCTGGCGGTTTCGATGCTGACTTCCACCGCGATACGACCGAGGCCACGGCGTTGCAGCAGCTTGAGGAAAGCGGCCGTGGCAGTGGGGTCAGGAGAATGCGGCGTGAGGCGGAAGTCGCTGAGGATGGGGACCAAATATTCGGTGGTGCCAGTCTGGATCACCACCTCGACCCGGTCGTCGTAACCGGCCAGATCGAGCAATCGGCGCACCTCGCACCAACCGGCGACGGTGGCGGCAGCAGAAAGGCTGCCGCCGAAGGCCGTGCCCTTGTCGTTGACATTGGGGGCCAGCGGCGCCTGGAAACACAGGGCGCCGTCGGCCGCCGTGTCGACCCGTAGCGCCAGCGCCCGGGTCAGCGGGATGGCCGACGTCAACAGCGTCTGCCAGTCCCGGTTCATCCGCGTCCCGAAGAAGGCGGCGGGGCCACGCGGTAGCGCGGTGGCAGCAGCAGGGCCGGTACTTCGCGGCTGCTGTTCTCGCGGCCACGAATCAGGGGCATGGCGGGAATATCGTCATAGGACACCGCACCACCGAGCGCCGGCTGGCGGGAGCGGTCGCTGCGATCGGCCCGCTCGCGGCCTTCCTGACGGCGGCCTTCGTTGCGCTGGCTGTCGCTACGCTGCACTTCCCGGCTACGGCCTTCGCGCTCGCTGCGGCCGTTGCGCGACTCTTCACGCGGCAGCGGTGCCGTACCGGGCGAATAACCGGGCACCGGTACCAGTTCGAGCGGTTTGCCGGTCATTTTGCGGATCAGCGCCAGCGGCTTGTCCTCTTCCGGGGCCACCAGACTGATCGCCACCCCCAAAGCCCCGGCCCGGCCCGTGCGACCGATACGGTGGACATAGTCTTCGGGACTGGTCGGCAACTCGTAATTGACCACGAAGGGCAGTTCTTCGATATCGAGGCCGCGGGCCGCCACATCGGTGGCCACCAGCACCCGCACCTTGCCTTCCTTGAAGGCGGCCAGCGTGGCCAGCCGTGCGGCCTGGGCCTTATCGCCGTGGATCGACTCGACTTCCAGCCCATCGCGCTTGAGTTCACGCGACAGCCGCTCGGCACCGAGCTTGGTGCGGCAGAACACGATCACCTGGCTCATCTCGTGGCTGCGGATCAGATGCGCCAGCAGCGCCCGCTTGCGACCCACTTCGACCGGATGCAGCACCTGGGTGACGGATTCGTTGGTGGCATTGCGTCGCGCCACCTCGATCAGTTCGGGGCTGCGCATGAAATCTTCGGACAGGCGCTTGATCTCGGGCGCGAAGGTGGCCGAGAACAGCAGCGTCTGGCGTGCAGTCGGCAGCAGTCCGATGATGCGGCGGATATCGTAGATAAAGCCCATATCGAGCATGCGATCAGCTTCATCGAGCACCAGCATTTCGACCTGGCTCAGATTGACCGTCTTGCTCTGCACATGGTCGAGCAAGCGGCCTGGCGTCGCCACCAAGATTTCGACGCCGCGCCGCAATTCAGCGATCTGCGGGTCCATATCGACGCCGCCGAAGACCGCCGTCGCGCGCAGCGGCAGATATTTGCCGTAGGCATTGACGCTGGCGAATACCTGGTCGCACAGCTCGCGGGTGGGGGTGAGGATCAGCGCGCGGACCGGGTGACGGGCCGGCGAAGCGCTGGTATTGGCATAGGGCTGCAACTTATGCAGTACGGGCAGGGTGAAGGCGGCGGTCTTGCCGGTCCCGGTCTGGGCACCAGCCATCACATCGCGGCCGGACATCACCACTGGAATGGCGCGAGCCTGAACCGGCGTGGGTTCGGTATACCCTACATCGATCACGGCGCGCATGATCTCGGGATGCAACCCGAGGCTGTCGAACGACATCTGTGCTTGGACTCCAGCAGGTAGGAAGAACGATTGAAAAGGCGCAACTATACCGCGTTAACCCTCACATTCAAAACGCAATTCCCGCTTTTGCGGCCCTGAGGTCACAATGCCGGCGCGAAATTGTGCGGCAGCGATGGGCAGGACGCTCTTAAAATAGCCGCTTTTCTCCCCGAGCCGCCATGTACCACGACGCCCTCGCCCATCTGCGCACTGTGCGCGACCTGATCCGCTTTGCCGTCTCGCGCTTCAACACCGCCCGGCTCCACTTCGGCCACGGCTCCGCCACGGCCTATGACGAAGCGGTTTATCTGGTGCTGCGCCGGCTCGATCTGCCGCTTGACCGGCTCGAACCCTTTCTTGACGCCCATCTGCTGCCCGACGAGATCAGCGAAGTGCTGGCCCTGATCAAACAGCGGGTCGAAACCCGCAAGCCGCTCGCCTATCTGCTCCAGGAAGCCTGGCTTGGCGACTATCGCTTCTATATCGACGAGCGCGTGATCGTACCACGCTCGTTTATCGCCGAACTGCTGCCCGAGGCGCTCGCACCCTGGATCGAATACCCCGAGCTGGTCCATCGCGCCCTCGATCTGTGTACCGGTTCGGGCTGTCTGGCCGTGCTGCTGGCCGACCACTACCCCGATGCCGAAGTCGACGCCATCGACCTGAGCCCCGAGGCCCTGGCCGTCGCCCAGCGCAATATCAACGACTATGGTCTGAACGATCGGATACAACTGGTCGAATCCGATCTGTTCAACGCCGTCGCAGGCGAACGCTACGACCTGATCGTCAGCAATCCGCCCTATGTCGACGCCGAATCGGTCTCGGCCCTGCCCGACGAATACCTGCACGAACCGGCCCTGGCGCTGGGCAGCGGCGACGATGGCCTCGATGCCACCCGCCAGATCATCGAGCAGGCCGGCCGCCATCTCAATCCGCACGGCGTCCTGGTGGTGGAGATCGGTCATAACCGCCATACGCTCGAAGCGGCCTATCCCGAGCTGTCGTTTGTCTGGCTCGATACCAGCGGCGGCGATGGCTTTGTCTTCCTGCTGACTTACGAAATGCTGGTCGAGGCAGGCTTCGCCTGAGCCGCTGGAACATCTCCAGCCAATTCGGCGTCAGCCTGTCCGGACCTCAAGGCGCAGGCGTGCAGCGCGCCTCGAGGCTTGGCAGCGACGCCGATTTACATGGAAATGCGTTAACGGAGGCGTCATGACGCTCACTTCGGCCGACCGACTGAAAGCAGGCTTTGAGCGTATCCGGGGCCGTGGTCACCGCTACAACCCTGGGTCGGACACGAAGCGGGCGTCAGCCACCAAACCAAGGAGTCCATCATGCCCACCTTCGCTGCGGTAATCGTCGGCGACGAAATCCTGAGCGGCCGGCGTCAGGACAAGCATCTGGCCTGGCTGGCCGGCGAACTGGCCGAACGCGGCTTTAGCCTCTGTTGGGCCCGCTATATCGGCGACGACCCGGCTGCCCAGACAGCGCTCTATCGTGAAACGCTGGCAGGCGAAGCCATCGTGTTCAGTTTCGGCGGCATCGGCGCCACGCCCGACGACCATACCCGCGCAGCCGCGGCGGCGGCCGCCGATGCGCCGCTGATTCAACATCCCGAGGCCACTGCACTGATCGAAGCCCGTTTCGGCGAGGCAGCCCGACCACAGCGCATCCGCATGGCGCAACTGCCGGAAGGCTGTACGCTGATACCCAATCCGATCAACCAGATCGCCGGCTTTTCCGTCGGCAACCATCACTTCCTGCCCGGCTTTCCCGACATGGCCTGGCCGATGGCGCGCTGGGTGCTCGACCGCTTGCCCGCGGCCGGACCGCGGCCGACCCGGCTGGGCGTCCTGGTCCCGGAAGCCCGCGAAGGTGATCTGATCGATTTGATGGAAACACTGACCCGACAGTACCCCGCGGTACACTTCTCCTGCCTGCCAAGCTATGGCAACGCCAGACTGACCGGACCGCATATCGAGTTCTGCCTGACCGGGGCGGCGGAACCGACTGCTGCGGCCATGGCGCTGCTGCGGGAAGGGCTCAGCCAGCGCGGCTATCGCTTGCAGGAGCCATAAGGGCTGCTGCGATCGGATCACGCCGGCCTGGCTGTCGGCCGGGCCGGCGTGGTTGTCGGACCACACAAAAAGTAAAATTTCAGGAAAAACTTCTGCAAGACCAGTGGCGGATAAACTCAATATTTGAATTATTCACGCCATATAGACTTCCTAATCCCTATCCCGCCAACGCCGCGTCCCGAAATGATAGGCATAGCGCGGCAACACCCCATAGAACAGTCGTGGCGGCTGATCAGGCTGCCGATCGGGCCGGTAATGAAAACCGCCACTCAATAGACCAATGCCTAAGGCCGGCACCTCGGCCAGATAAGTCGGCACCAGCGCTTGCAGATCAGGGGGATAGACGCCCCGGGCGGCGCGGTACTGCGCCAGCGCCTGCACCACGCGGGTGGCCTGCCGCTCGGCATAGCGCGCCTGGCCATAGCACAGCCCCATTGCCAGCGCGATCGCGCACAGCCAGATCAACCATCCCGCCCCAACCATCGGCAGCGACTTGCGCCGGTAAAGCAGCCAGGCTGCCCGGCACGGCATCCAGCACAGCAGCGCCAGCAGCCACAGCATACTTAGCAGCGGCACACCCAGAATCACCCCGTCCGTCAGCACCAGCAGGCCGGCGCGACCGGTGGTCAGAACCAGCGGGTGGAGCGGCTTGGCAGTCATCTACCGCTTCCGTCCGGACCATTAGACAGGGTAGAACGCGGCATTTTCACGGCCTTCAGGAGAATCGGCGTTGTGACCACGGATCGGGCGGGACGGTGGCGGCAAGTCAGACGCGGGAGATCGGACCGTCCTGGGCCCTGCGGCCTTAAACCCGCCCGCTGGCTGCCCGTCCGAGCCGGTCATTGACGGCCAGCCAGTCGGGGTCATCGGGAGCCTGTTCCATCAACAGTACGTCGTAACGGCCGCCGTCGCAGTCGCGCAGCGTGGCGTAAAGCTGCTGGGCGAACGCTTCGGCCGTATCGGGCATGGGGCGCAGATCGACGCCGCACAGCGGAATCGGCGCGGCGGAGCGATGTAGTAGGCACACTTTCTGACCGGCTTCGAAGCGGCGATAGGCTTCGTTGATCACGGCGTCGATCGGGCCAACCAATAAGGGGGTGCGGGGGGCGTAGTGGGAGTCGAGCAGGCCGGACACGCGCAGCTTGGCGGTCTCGGGCTTTTTGTGGTGCTGGAGACGGCAACCCAGCACCGCCTCGATGGCCTCGGCCGGGACACCGCCTGGCCGCAGCAAGGTAGGCACGGGGCCAAGCAGACCGACGATGGTCGACTCCACCCCGACCCGGCACGGGCCGCCATCGAGCACCAGGGGCAGCCGATCACCGAATTCCTGCACCACATGCGCCGCCGTGGTCGGACTGACATGGCCGAACTGATTGGCCGAGGGCGCGGCCAGTCCGCCGCCGAAACGGCACAGCAACTCATGGGTCAGCGGATGGGCCGGCGCACGCAGGCCGACGCTGTCCTGGCCGCCGGTCACGGCATCGGTCACCCAGGGCTGGCGCGGCAGGATCAGGGTCAGCGAGCCCGGCCAGAATGCCTCGGCCAGCTTCCAGGCGGCATCAGGCACTTCACGCGCCCAGTCGCTCAGTTGCTCGGCGCCGGCGATATGGACGATGACCGGGTGGTCGGCCGGCCGGCCCTTGAGAGCGAAGATACGGGCGACCGCCGCCGGATTGGCCGCATCGGCAGCCAGACCGTAAACGGTTTCGGTCGGAATGCCGACCAGCTCGCCCGCGCGCAGCAGCGCCAGCGCCTGATCGAGATCGGTGGAGAGAGTGGGCATCGGAAAAACCTGGGGATAACAGCCCGGCATTTTAGCGTCAGCCGCCCCGATGGCGGGCTTTCTTCGACGAGCGAAATATATCTGTCGAACGGTCTGGTAAACGATCGATCTCCGGATTATGCTGAAACCCGTGTCGCCTCCGGTCCCTTCCCACCGACCTGCGACGCAGCCGAACTTGTAAAAACCAACTCATCCATGAGGAGAACCATCATGCAAGTCCAGCCTTATCTCGATTTCAACGGCCGCTGTGAAGAAGCCCTCAATTTCTACCGTGAGGTCCTGTCGGCCAAGATCCTGCTGCTCAAGCACTACAAGGATTCCCCGGTCCCGGACATGATGCCGCCGCAATACAACGACAAGGTCATGCATGCCGAATTCCAGATTGGCGAAAGCATCCTGATGGCCACCGACGGCCATTGCGTCGACAACGCCCAGCCGCCCAGCGGCTTCTCGCTGTCCATGGAATTTTCCGACGCCGAGCAGGTCCGGCGCCTGTTCGACAAGCTGTCCAATGGCGGACGGATCGACATGCCGCTGGCCCCAACCTTCTGGTCGCCGCTGTTTGGCTCCCTGACTGACCGTTTCGGCATTTCCTGGTATATCGGGGTCGAAACCCCGGCAGTCCAGGGGTAAAAATCCGCTAGACGGACGTACTGCCAAGGCACAGACTGCACGACCCAGGGCAATGGTGGTTTTGCCACCGCCCTCAGCCCGGCCGTGCAGCCGGCGGCACCGGTGCCCCACCGGCTCCGCCACCGCACCCGATAGTCGAACCCCGCTCCGCCGAGCTACCTGTGCGTCCGTCTTCGCTCTCTTCAGCCCTGTCTGGTCGCCTTCGCTGGGCTGGTTTATGCCTGCTTTTGTTAGCGCAACCGGCCTGGGCATTTCCTGCGCCCGATCTGGTGATCAATCTATTTGGCAGCGGTGCCCAATTGCTGGGCATGCTGACCGCCGGCCTCGGTGCCGCCTGGTTCGGCGCCCGCAAGGGTCCGGTACGGCGCCGGCGCCGTCTGGGCTTGCTGACCCTGGCCGCCCTGCTATTGGCGCTGGCGGGCAATCTGTTCCAGTACATCGAGCGGCAAGACGAACGCGCAAGGCGTCTGCAAACCAATCTGCTGCGGCCACCAGCCGCTGCCTCGACCCAGCCGGTCAACCGCTCCCTTGCGCTCGACCGCGACACCTTTGCCCGCTGGCAGGCGGACAAGCGTCCCTACACTCTGATCGATGTACGCGAGCCTGAAGAGCTGGAGCTGGGCCGCCTGCCCGGCGCCCGGCACAGCCGCTATGCCGATCTGCTGACCAGCAACCGGCATTGGCTGCGCCATGATCGACCCAATGTGCTGGTATGCGATTCGGGGCTGCGCAGCGGCGAGCTGTGTACCCAACTGGCTGCACAGGGTCTGCCTTGCCACTTCATTGCGGGCGGCTATGCGCGCTGGATTGCCGAAGGCCGGCCGATGCAGGACCAGCCACCCGCCTACCGGGGCCGGCCGCCGACCCTGCCGCCTTATCGCCATGCCTCGACCTTACTCGACACGAGCGAAGTGGATCGGCTGGTCCAGCAACAACAGGCCCGCTTTCTCGATGTTCGCCCGCCCCGCGACTTCGCGACAGGTGCCTTGCCCGGCGCGATCAATATCCCGGTGCGTGAACAGTCGTCCGCCGCACTGGCAGGCCAGATCGCCAAGCTGCCGCCGGCTCCACTGATCGCCGCCTGTTACGACAACCGCAGTTGCTTCTACGCCAAGCTGCTCGGTCTGCGCCTGAGCCGGCAGGGCTTCGATTACCGCGGGCGCTATACCGTCCCGCACGAATACCCCATTCCCGCCCGACTGCTCGACTCGCCCGTAGCCAGCTATCTGGAGCGGCAAACGGACCGGCTGGTCGCGATGCTGGCCGGGCCGCCAGCCCGTCTGCTCGAAACACTGACCCTCCACCCCGGCGATCTGGCCCTGCCCATCGTGCTGCTTGCGCTGCTGCTGCGGCTTTTGCTGCTGCCGCTTGGTCTGCTGGCTGAACGCGACCGGCTACGCCTGCGCAGCCTGCCACTTGCCAACGCCTCGGCGAGCGAGCGACGCCGTCAGCTCAGACAGGCCGGCATCCACCCTGGCCGCAATCTGCTGCTTGGACTGCTGCAATGGTCGATCTTGGCAGGTTGCCTGGCAGCGGTTGGCCAGGCGGCCACACTGGCCGGTCAGGGCTTTTCATGGCTGCCGCACTGGGCCCAGCCCGATCCATGGCATCTGCTGCCCGCCCTGCTTGGCCTGGCACTTGCCCACCATCTGCTCGATCCGACCCTCAGGCTCGGCCGCTGGCGGCTGCCCGTGTGTGCTGTCGCAGGGTTGCTGCTTATAGGGCTGACGGACAGCCTGTCCGCTGCCGTCAACCTCTACCTGCTGGTCTCGCTATGCCTGCTGTCGCTACAGCAGGCATGGGCAATTCGGCGCTGGAGCCAGCCAGCACGGCTGGCTCCTCCTGCCCCTCGCCCCACCCGACTCGTCCTGCCACTGGCCGATGCCTGGGCCTCCACCCGCCTGGTCGGCGGCAAGGCACGTGGGTTGGCGCGGCTGGTGCAGGCCGGTTTACCGGTGCCGGACGGTTTTGTGCTGACTGCCGCAGCCTTTGATTCGGACGGCAGACTCACCCCCGCCGGCCGCAACGCCGCACGCGAGGCTTTCGAGCGACTTGGCTCGGCGCAGGTGGCCGTACGCAGCTCGGCCGCCAACGAGGACGGCGAGCAGCAAAGCCAGGCCGGACGCTATCTGACCCGGCTTGGCATCGAAGCCGCTGAACTTGAATCGGCCATCGAGCAGGTAGTTGCCTCTTATCTTTCTCCCCGTGCCGGCGGCGTTATCGTCCAGTCCCTGCTTGCCGCCGACTACGCCGGGGTACTGTTTACCGAACACCCTGCCCATGGCGGCTGTCTGCTGGTCGAACTGGAAGTGGGCCTTGGCAGCGCCGTGGTCGGCGGCGAGTCGGTGCCGCAGGCATTTTGTTTCGGTCGTCGCTCGGGACTGGCTTTTGATAGCGCCACGCCGCCTTTCGACCTCGCGCCGCTTCTTCAGTTGGCCCAACAGATCGAGACCTTGGCCGGCCAGCCGCAGGACATCGAGTGGGCCTGGCATGCCGGACGTTTCCATCTATTGCAGGCCCGGCCACTGAGCCGGCGTGCCGACGATCCACTGGAGCAGGAACGGGCACGGCTGCTGCAACAGGCCGGACCGGCCGCCCGCGCGCCGCAGCAGCCGTGGCTGATCACTGACGATCTCTGCGCCGAGCTGCCGACCGCCACCGCGCTCAGTCTGTCATTGCTGAGCCGGCTGCGCGGACCGGGCGGTGCCACTGATCGCGCCTGGCAACGGCTTGGCTTCGACTATCCCGTCATGGCCGACTCGCCGCCCTTATGGCTGAGCGTATTCGGCCACACCCGGCTCGACCGCTTTGAAGCGCAACGACGCGCCTTCCAGCCGGGCCTGCTGGCCCAACTGAGCTTCTCGCGTCACGCCGACCGGTTGGTGCGTGCCTACCAGGAGGAATTCCTGCCTTCATTCCGCCACAGCATGCGGCTGCGCGAAGCACTCGATTTAAGCCGCTTGAGTTCGGCGGAGCTGCTTGATTTATGGCGTGACTGGACGCAGGAATGGGTGGAGACGATCTATGTCGAGGCCGAAGTCATCAATCTGGCGGCCGACCTCTATGGCCAGCTGGCGACCCGTCTGCTGCTCAGGCGTGGCCTTGACCCGGCCCGCTATCTGCTTGCCGACCGCCCGGCGCCGGCGACCCGGGCGTTGCGCCAATTGAGCGCCAGTCCTGCGTCACCAGCCGCGCTCGATGCCTTCCTGGCCGACTTCGGTCATCGGGCCGGCCACGATTTCGAGCTGGCCGAGCCGCGCCATCTCGAACAGCGCGAAGCATGGCAGCGCTGGCGCGCCGACTCACCAGATGCCCTGGCCGAGCCGGCGCTGCCACCCCGGCCAACTGGCCGTTTGCTCGGCACGGCGGTAGCGCAAGCGCAGCGTTTTCTGGCCCTCAAGGAGGAAGCCAAGCACGAATGTGTTCGTACCTTGGCATCTTTAAGGAAATTACTTTTAGAGATTGATCTTAGATTTGCATTAGATGGGCAGATATTTTTCCTTCAAGCAGAGGAACTGGCATATCTGCCCGCTGACGCCACCCTTCGTCAGCAAGCGGCAGCACGGGCAGCGGCACACCGTGCACAACTGGCCGTCGAGTTGCCGCCTGAACTCAGTCTGGCGCAATTGGAGCGCTTGACGCTGCTGCCGACGCAGCGCAGTGATAGGGCGCCTACCTCCTTGCACGGTACCCGGGTTGCGGGCGCTGGCCCCGTCAGTGGCAGTGTGCGGGTGTTACGCGACAGCGGGGAGCTGGGCCGTTTCCAGCAAGGGGAGATACTGGTGGTGGCAACGGCCGATCCGGCCTGGATTCCGCTCTTGCCGCGCTCCGCGGCCATATTGTGCGAGAACGGCGGCTGGCTCTGCCATGGCGCCATCATGGCGCGGGAATTCGACCTGCTGGCAGTCTTCGGCGTACGCGGTGCCCTGGCGCAGCTTGCCGATGGTGACCGGGTCACGGTCCATCACGATGGCCGGGTGGAAGTGCTTGAAACATGTGCGGTGGCGGGGTAAGCCGAACGATGTGGCGCACGTCCTGGCTTTGTGTCCTGTTGGTGGACACCCGGGCGCCGGAAAAGCAAAAAGCCGCTTGACGCGGCTTTTGCAAAAATCTGAATCGAGAGAAATGGTGCCGATGATCGGATTTGAACTGACGACCTTCGCATTACGAATGCGCTGCTCTACCAGCTGAGCTACATCGGCACTAGTACTGACGAATCAGATACAGGCGGGCATTATAGGCACGAATCTTGTCTTTGAAAACCCCCTGCTGCCATCTGGAGGCTATTTCTCGCGTTTGGCGCGGCGGTATTCCCACGGTGGTGTCGGCTTTTCATCGCTCCATAGCCCCTGTTGCCTGCGGCGCGCTTGCGATTCGGCCGTCCGATAGCGCTCGAATTCGGCCTCGGGCTGTTTCTTCTTGGCGTACTGGGTGTAGTGCCAGGCATAACCCGCCTCGAGCTGGGCCAGGTTCACATCGCGGCCATTGCGCCAGATATGGCCGACCGCACGCTGGTAGCGATCCACATCCTCGATCTCGACCTTGACCGCCTGGCCATACACCAGATCAGACAGATTCTGCTTGGCGCGCGCCCCATGCGGCTGGGTCTTCTCGGGAGCATCGACAAAGGCCAGACGGATCTTGTACTGGTGCTTGTCAGCGTCAACCACCGTGATGGTGTCGCCATCGGCCACTCCCACCACCTCCCCTTCGACCACCTGACCCCGTTTGACCTGACCGGACTCGGCCGAACGCTCCGGCCACTCTTTCGGCGCCTCACGACCGATATGGTAAGCAGCGAACAAGGTGGAAAGCAGCACCAGCAAGGCGGCAATCCGGCTGGGCCAGGTGGTGGCGCTGAGAACACGGCCGGCGGCGCGGGCCTGTTGGCGGGTCGGCTTCATGATCTGCTTCGCGGAAACAGGGCTCGCCACAGCATGCGCGGCCAATCGGTGGCGACCAGCTTGGGACGATGGCGGAACATATCGCCACGCTCGCCATGGAGCTTGCGCAATATGGTTTCGCCACCCAGCACGGTCAAACGGATTTCCAACCCCAGCCGCCCCGGCAGTTGCAGCCCCAGCGGCGCACCGGCTTGCAGCAGCTTACGGGCCCGCTCGATTTCGAACTGCATCAGCGGCCACCAGTTGCCGCCGCTATTGCCGGCGGCGATCTGGTCTTCGCTGACGCCAAAGCGTTGCAGGTCTTCCTGTGGCAGATAGACCCGGCCTTTCTGCCAGTCGATCGCCACGTCCTGCCAGAAGTTGATCAGCTGCAAAGCGGCGCAGATACCGTCGGACAGCGCCAGATTGCGTTCGCTGGCCTGTCCGGCCAGATGCAGCACGATGCGCCCGACCGGATTGGCCGAGCGGCGGCAATACTGCATCAGCTCGCCGAAATCCTGATAACGGGTCTTGACCACATCCTGCGAGAAGGCATCGAGCAGGTCACGAAACAGCTGGAGCGGCACGCCGCGGCCGTGGATCACCTCGGCGGCCAGATCGCGGAACAGAGGCGTCTCGGCTGACTCGCCGCGCTCGATCCGACCAAGCTCGGCGCGGTAGCCATCGAGCCGGCGCAGTCGCTCTTCGGCCGGGAAATCACCCTCGTCGGCGAAATCATCGGCACTGCGGGCGAAACGGTAGACGATGGCGATGGGTCGGCGCATTGCCCGGGGCAGCAGCAACGATCCGACCGGAAAATTCTCGTAATGATCGACGGCGTAGTCTTGGCTCATGGCGCGCGCATTATAACGCGGCGGCCGCAGTGAACGGCTGTGCTAGGCTGAAGGGTATGCTTTCGCCAGGATTGCTGCATGGACGCGCTCAAAACGCTTATCTCTCTGCTGGTCATCGTCAACCCGATCGGCGCCATTCCCCTGTTTGTCAGCCTGACCGCCAACCACGACCCCCGCGACACCAAGCGCACCATCCGTATCGCTGCCATGGCCGTGGCCATGGTGCTGATCGTATCGGCGCTGGTCGGTGACTGGCTGATCCGCTTTTTCGGCATCAGCATCGCGAGCTTCCAGGTCGGCGGCGGCATTCTGGTGCTGCTGGTGGCCATTTCGATGCTGAACGCCCAGGTGGCGCCGTCCAAGACCACCCAGCAGGAACAGGTCGAGGCCGAACATAAACCCAATATCGCCGTGGTGCCGCTGGCCATTCCCCTGCTGACCGGGCCCGGCGCCATGAGTACCGTGATTATTCACGCCCAGAAGGCCACCCATTGGTATGAATACCTCTATCTGGTCGCCGACGGCCTACTGATCGGCCTGATTACCTGGGGTGCGCTCAATCTGGCCGCGCCCATCGCCCGCATCCTCGGCCAGACCGGCATCAATATCGCCACCCGTCTGATGGGGCTGCTGCTGGCCGCGATCGCGGTCGAGTTCATGACCGATGGCCTGACCCAGCTGATTCCGGCGCTGCGTGGCCCGGCCGGGGTCTGAGACTCGGAAGTGCATGTATTAATGGAAAACTTCCGGACAATCCTTTGCAAGACAGATAGCCGGAATTTTATGAAAAGAAATGAATAACGCCAGTTCAATCGAACTGGCGTCAGGGTTGGAATCAAGCGTAAACGTCGATTTTCTGCCGACTCTCCGACAGCGCCTGCTGGGTCCGGTTGTTCTGCTGCACCCGTTCCAGACCTGCCTGGGCGATGACTTCCTTGCGGCGGTCGACCCGATCGGCGTTTTTCTGCACGTCCTGCATGGTGAGACGGGTCGCTTCCTGCATGGACATGGCCATATTGGCGTTGAAGTTCCTGATCGCATTCAGCCCAGCCATGATGACTCCGTGCATTACCGTACTGTGGTGCAATTATAGACCGCAAGGTAGTCAATCGCCGTAACGATATTGCCGCATCAAGCCCGCCAGATCGTTCGACAGTCCTTCGAGCCGACGAGCGGCTTCGGCCGAATGCACCACGGCGCTGTGGTTCTTTTCGGCCATTTCCGACACCACTTCGGTATGGCGCGCCAGCTCTTCCAGGGCGGTGCGCTGCTCGGCCAGCGAACCGGTGATCTCGGCAATGCCGGCATTGGCCGCCTCGGCGGTTTCGCGGGTCTGGGTCAGGACGGCGACCAGCTCATCGGTGGCGGCGGTGCTCTCCTGCAATAGCGCCTGCCCGATATCGATATTGTGCCGCACGGCGCTCGACTGCTCGTTGAGCTGCCGGGCGATGCCATCGATCTGGTTGGCCGACTGGGCCGATTTCTCGGCCAGCTTTCTGACCTCATCGGCCACCACCGCAAAACCCCTTCCGGCTTCGCCCGCTCGGGCGGCTTCGATGGCGGCGTTGAGCGCCAGCAGATTGGTCTGCTCGGCGATTTCCTTGACGTGGCCGGTGATCTGGCTGATCTGGTTCATGCTCTGGGCAAAGGCTTCGACCGAGCGGGCAATATCGCCAGCGAGCACCTGATCGACCCGGCTGACCTTCTGGGCCAGCAGCGCCAGACTTTCGCTGCCGCGTTCCGTATTGGTGCGGTTACGGTCGGCCAGCGCCGCGATCTCGGCAGTACGCTCGGCCACATGCGACACGCTGACCGACACTTCCTGCAAGGCGGCAGCCGCCGCCTGGGCCGCTTCCGACTGTTCGCCCGCGCTGTGCGACACCACCCGGGCGTCGCCGGCCACATCGGTGGCCAGATGGTCGAGCATCTGGGCACGGCCGCCCACTTCGGACATGGTCTGGCGCAATGCCCCGAGAAAACTGGCAAAGCCACGCCCCAGGGCCCCGATCTCGTCACGACGGTCGATCTCGAAACGCGGCGTCAGATCGCGCTCCTCGACCACCCGATGCATCAGGCGCTGAATCTCATGCAAGGGCCGCAGAATGCTGCGCCCGATCGCCCCGGACAGCAGCGTCACCAGAAAGCCGATCAGAGCCAGCGTGCCTAGGAAACGGGCGGTATCGTGCAGGAACTGCCGATCGATATTGTCGATATACACTCCGGTGTTGATCAGCCAGCCCCATGGCGCAAAACCCTGGCAGTAGGCCATCTTCAGCACCGGCTCCTCTTCGCCGGGTTTGGGCCACCAATAAGTCGTGTAGCCGCCGCCCTGGCTTTTCACCAGTTCGACCATATCGCCTATGATGGGCTTGCCTCGCTTATCCTTCAGCCCACCCATGGGCTTGCCTTCCAGCTCAGGCTTGATGGGGTGCATCAGCATCACTGGTTGCAGGTCGCTGACGCTGAAATACTCGACTTTCTGGTAACGGATGGCACGAATCGCCTCAAGCGCCCGCTTTTTGGCTTCGGCTTCGCCAAGGCTTGCCGACTGGCGGTGGTAGTGCTCGATAACGGTGAGCACCATCGAGGTCTGGTCACGCAATTGCTGCCGCACCCCATCGAGCATGGTTTCGCGCTTGGTGTAGAGCGCGGCCATTCCGACCAGCAGGACCGCGATCAAGGCGGTCAGATTGATCACACGCAACTTCGCCCTCAGGCTCAGATGATGCAGCATTGCCGTCCTCCCACTGGCCACGGTCGATGGTGCCGCGGCTTCCAGCAACCAGTCTAGGCAGCGTGTAAGGTAAAACCAAACGCTGGAGCCAGCAGGGATTTTCAGATTATGCTGATATAGCCGAACCGCTTGGGAGAACACAATGCATGAGCCACAGGAGGCGCGCCGGTGAGCCGGGAAATGCGCAACGCCAAACGGGTGCCGATCGAATGCCCGGCCCGGATCCGCACGATCGAGGCCGGACCCACCCATTACGGCACCTGCACCGAATTGTCGGTATCGGGAATGACGCTACAGAGCAGCTTTGTACCGCGCCCCGACGAGGAACTCGATATCACCGTCATGCCGCCACGCGGCCCGGGGCTTGCCCCGGTACCGATGAATGCCCGGGTCAAGGTGCGGCGCTGTCATGAGATTGAACGCGGTAAATGTTATGAGATCGGGGTCGAGATTCTCAAAATCCTGTCCTGAGCCATCCCCGTCCCACCACGGCCTGTCCACAAGCAGGCCGTTTCCTTTCTCTCGATTCGCTTTCAATATGGCGCCCAGGCTCGTCGGCGGTCCAGCCCGAGCCAGGCTGTCCACTCTGCTCTTTATTCCAGGCAACAGCAATAATGCCTTACCGCATTCGCCACCCACAGCCTGGTGAGCTTTGATGCCGCTTTCAGGGAGAATCGGCAGGACGCATAAGGCACAGTCCCAGGCACCTGAAGGACAGTCGCCAACGCCACTTAAAGACCAGCTCGGCCTCAAGTCCGGAAAGCCGCCAAGGTGGTCGCCAGGCGCAGCGAAGTGTCGCCCAGGCGGCTGGCGTCTTCGCCCATGGCTTCGATCTTGTGGCGATTGACCCGCATCGTATCGTTGAGCTCGTGCAGGGCGTGGCGGATCGACTCGACGGCCTGGCGCACCGACTGGGCGTCGCCGGCCGTATCGGCCACGACGCTGCTGGTCTGGCGCATCAGGACGGCGGTCGAATCGATGGCGGCATCGACCGTGCCCGATGCCTGCACCAGCACTTCGATCTGCCGCGCCTGGGCTTCGACCTGGCGATTGGTACCGTCGATGGTGCTCAGGATGCGTTCGACAAAGGCATTGGTCCTGCCCAGCGTTTCCTGGGTCTGACCGGCGAGCTTGCGGACTTCATCGGCCACCACCGCAAAACCGCGTCCCATCTCGCCGGCCCGCGCCGCTTCGATGGCGGCGTTGAGCGCCAGCAGATTGGTCTGTTCAGAAATGGCCGCGATGGTTTGCAGAATCGAGGTGATTTCCCGCACATTGTCGGCCATGCCACGGAAGGCCGTGGTGAATTCGCGGTTGGCCTGGGCACCGGCTTCGATCTGGGTGGTCATCGCCTCGATCTGGGCACGGGCCTCGCTCAGTTTGCCCTCCACCGCCGCGATATCGCGCTTCAGCCCACCGGCCCGCTCAGCCGAGCGGCCGGCCACATCGCCGATTTCCTGCACCTGGCGCGTCATTCCATCGAGCCCGTCGGCAGCGTCCACGATATTGCCCGCCACCGCCCCACTGAGACTGACGAATTCACCCGCCAAGGCGCTATTGCCGACGGCGGTCTGATGCGCTTCGGCCAGGGCTTGGCGCAGTGCCTGCAATAGCTGGTTGAGGTCGTGCGCCATCCGGCCCAGTTCGTCGCCTGAGCCGGCCGGCACCAGTTGGGTCAAGTCCTTATCGCGGGTGATATGGGCCAGGGTCGAGCTGATGTTCTGCACCAGCCTGACCACCAGACCGGCCAATAAGTAGGAAATCAGCATCCCGACCAGAAAACCGAACAGCCCCACCCCCAACGCTTCGAACAAGGTGCCGCGCAATTCGGCCTCGACGTGGGCGATCGAGATATCGGCCCCGATCATATATTCGAGTCCCTGACTGGTCTTCATCGGCACGAACACGCTGCGGAAGTGGCCGTATTTGTCCACATACTCGTCCACGGTGGTGCTGCGGGTCGCGACGGCGCGCTTAAGTCCGCCGCTGGCGTCTTCATAGGAGGTGAAATGTTTGGAATAGCGCCCGGCCTTTTTCTCTTCGGCGCTGAAGGCGTCGGCCAGGTAGACGATGCGTCCCTGGTGGCTGGTGAGGATATACAGGTAAGACAGGCCGACCTTATTGCCGTAGTCGTACAGCTTGGTGCCGATCCGGCTGTATTCGGTGTCGGAGATCGACTCGGCGGCGTTGGCGCGCTGGATATAGCCCTCGCCCACCAATTCGGGCGCGGCGAAGGCGGCGCCGTATAGTCGGCCGTCGATGGCCGCGACGATGGCCTTGGATTTGAGCCAGTAGACATAGCCCGTATAGAGCAGTCCGGTAATCAAGTTGGCGACCAGAAACATTGCCATCAGCTTGGTCTTGAGTGACCAGCTACGCAGATCGAGCACCGGTGCCTCCTTGAGATGAGCGGTCATCGTCGGAATACTGCCCTGATAGTAGTACGGTTTATTCCTTATGCATAAGTCTGTTCTACAGCCTGTTGGAAAGCCTGGCGGTGGCCAGGAAATAGAGGGATATATATTTTATTCATTAATGGATGATATATAGACCATGCCTTGCAGTGATATTTCCTAAAATTTTAATACTGGCCTCCATCAGACTTCCCCCGGCCAAGCAAAGGCGTGCAGTCGAATCCCGCTATACTGGCGGTATTCCCATCCTCCCCCTTATCCCATGCCTGACTTCCAGCCCGCTGTCATTATCCCGGCCACCCCTTCGTTGCAGCTCTACCGTTTCGCCTTTATCGACGGTCGTCTTCTGCTCGATGAGGAAGGTCGGCTGGCGCCTATTCTGGCTGCCGGGTTGGATCTGGCGGACGCCCATTATCTGGGCCGTCTCGGCGAACATGATTGCTGGGCCTGCCAGATGACCGAAGTGCCCGCCGGCCTACAGGCCACTGCGCTGCGGGCAGCAATGATGAAGCTGCCGGCCGAACTGGCAGCGCTGGCGGGTCGGGCCGCCCAGGTGCTTGAGTGGGATCGCAGCCATCGTTTCTGCGGTACCTGCGCCACGCCGACCCAGCTCAAGGTGGGCGAGCGGGCGCGGCTGTGTCCGGCTTGCGGGCAATTAGCCTATCCACGGCTCAGTCCTGCCATGATGGCGCTGGTAGTGCGCGGACGCGAGCTGCTGCTGGCCCGCTCGCCGCATTTCCCGCCCGGGGTGTATAGCGCGCTGGCCGGCTTTGTCGAGCCCGGTGAATCGGTCGAGGAATGCGTGGCGCGTGAAGTGGCCGAGGAAGTGGGTCTGCGCATCAACCGACCGCGCTATTTCGGCAGCCAGAGCTGGCCGTTTCCGCATTCGCTGATGCTGGCCTTCGTGGCCGACTGGGAGAGCGGCGATATCGTGCCGCAGCCCGAAGAAATCGAAGACGCCCGTTGGTTTACCCCGGAAACCCTGCCGACGATGCCACCCAGCCTGTCGATTGCCGGCCGGCTGATCCGTGCGGTGGTGGCCGAACTGGAAGCACGCTGATGCGCATCGCCTTGACGGTCCTGCTATTGGCCTGGCCGATAGCGGCCGCCGAGGAGAAAATCAGCATCCGTACCAGCCGGCAGGGCGATCTGCGTGAAGTCGCGGTCGATATGCTACTGCCAGTGCCGCTGCAACGGGCCTGGGAAGTCATGACCGATTTCGACCGGATGAGCGAATTCCTGCCCAATCTGGAAGAAAGCCGCATCGTCGGCCGCCAGGGTGAGCGACTCCAGGTCCGGCAGCGCGGCGTGGCCCGCTATGGCTGGCTCAGATTCGGCTATGCCTCGGTGCGCGAAGTCAGCCTCACTCCCTATACCACCATCGAGATCAAAGGCAGCGACGACCATGTGCGCCAGTTCGGCAGCCGGGCCATGCTGACTGAGCAAGATGGCCGCACCAAGCTGTCCTACCAAGCCTATTGGGAGCCCAACGGCTGGCTCGCCGGCCTGATCGGCGACGCGGCCGTCAGGGAACAGGTGTCATTGCAGTTCTCGGCGCTCGAACGCGAGATGTTGCGGCGGGAGAGCCAGGCGACCAATAAAGGCGAAGCGAGATAGCGGTTGACTTACGTCCGGTTGAATTCGAGCCAAGCACAGCGACGATAAAGCGGAGGACCGGCTCAGCCTTATCGAGCACATCGGTGTCCGAATCAGCCGAGCAGCAGGAGGTTCGCGCCTGGCTTTGGCCAGATGCTGTCGCTCGATCGTCAGAACATTTCCAGCCCAATCGGAGTCAGCGTGTCCGAACCTCACCGCGCAGACATACAGCGCTCCCCCAGAGTTAGCGGCGACTTCGACTTAAAGGGAAATGAATGGAAATGCTCTGGCGTGGACGGAAACGACGAGGCATGACGGCCTTCGGCCCAATAGCAGCCGGTTTGGATGATATTTTAAATACCAGACAAAACCGGCACCCAGTCTTGCAGACGTTTTTCAGTATTTATTTATTTGGCCTTCTTCGCCGGACAATCCTCCGGCCCAGCATCCTGACACGCCTGTTTGGCACGCCCCACCCAGAGTGGCGCCTCATGCACTTCAGCCGCTTCGGCGCGCAAGGCCAGATCGGCCACGATGGCCGCAGGGCGGGCCAGGCGGCGGTCGATTTCCAGGGCGGCTTCGAGCAAGGGACGGGCGGCGGCTGGCTGTCCCAGCCGGATCAGCGCTTCACCTTGCCGTCGCAAGCCGTTGGCGCGCTCAGCAGGATCGAGATCAGGCAGGCGCAGGGCCGCCGCTGCATGGTCGTGTGCGGCCTGCCATTGCCCCTGCCCGGCCGCAGCCCTGGCGCGGGCATTGGCGATGGCACCGGCCAGAGCACAAGGTGTGGTGCAGAGCCGATCGGCGTCGTCCAACCGGGCCAGCCCACGGTCCCAGTCCGTATTGCCGAGCGCGAGCAAGGCCTGCTGATACAAAGCCTCGGCACGCACCAAGGCGGGGTAGAACGCCGCGTCCACCAATTCCTGCAACAGCAGATAGGACTGCTGGCGATCCCACTTGGCCCAGGCCTGTGCCTCGCCAAGTCGGGCATAGCCGGCTTCCTGCCAGTTATCGAGAGCGCCGTAGTGTTGGGCAGTCTTCTGCCACAGGGCGGCGGCGGACTGCCATTGCTGTTCATGGCTGGCCCGCGCCGCCGCCTTGGCCAGACGGCGGGCTTCGGCCTGATGGATCGGCTCGGCTTCGACAGGTTTGGGGGTGGAACAGGCGGCCAGGGCCAGGACGGACAAAGCGAGCAGGATGGACTTTGGCGCACTGCGGCCACCGGGCGTCCGCGCCGATTGATCCACGCCAGCACAACGCGAGGGAAAAGGGAAATAGGTCATCGGCCGCCTCACTCCTGACTGTCCACGCGCGGCGGCCGGGTCGCCGGCGGCGCGATGATCTGGTTGAGCGGCCAGGCGCCCGTGACGGCATCGACACTGTCGTCGGCCTTGCGTACCAGGTCGCGTCCATCGCGGATCAGGCCGACAGCGTCAGGTGCCGCCTGGTCGAGCGTCTGTTTGACCTTGCCGCTCACGGCTTCGGCATTGCCAAGCGTGCGGTCGGCCCGCTCCAGCAGCGTCGGCAGCCGGCTTTCCACTTCAGCGAGCGCACGGTCGGCGCGCTGTAGGGCCTGGCGGGTGCTTTCCAGGGTTTTGGGGGTGTCGTGGCTGGCGACGCGGTCGATGCTCTCCAGCGCCTGATTGAGGCGGGCACGGGTATCTTCGAGGCCTTCGGAGAAGCGGCGCAGATTGGCCAGCGTCTGCGACAGATCGCCTTGCGGATCGTTGACGCGGCGCACCAGGGTCTCGGCCTCGTCGAGCATCGGCACCACCCGGTCGCGCACTTCGCGCAGCATATCGTCGAAGCTCTTGGCCGGAATGAATTCGAGCACCGTATCGCGCTTGACCGGGGGCAGCTTCTGGTCGCCCAGGCCGACATCGATATAACTGTCGCCGATCGGACCATCCTTGCCGACCCGGCCGACCGAGTCGCTCTTGATCCATTTGAGATGGCGGTCCTCGACCTCGACCCGGATTTCGACCCGACCGCGGTCATCTAGCACCAGATCGCGCACTTCGCCGATCTTGAAGCCGGAGAATTTCACAGCCATTCCGACCCGCAGATCGGTACCGTTGTCGCTGATGAAGCTAAGCGGCGTCTTGGCCTCGAACATGCCCTGCTTATGGGCAAAAAACAGCAGCACCAGCCCGGCGCCCGCCATGGCGGTCAGCACAAAGGCGGCCAGCTTCCACGGCAAGGCGCGGAAACGGGCATCGTTATCGCGTAACAACTTCAGCGTCATGGCTCAATCCGCACTACAGCGCCATAGCGAGGCCGGGGCCTTGTGGCCGACCACCAGCCAGCCGGCGCCGGGGAGTTCCTGTTCGAACAGCGCCTGCCACAGCGGCGCCTCATCGTCGTCGAGCCGTTGCAGCCATTCGGCTTCGATCAGCAGCACCCGGCAACCCGACAGCATCGCCCGCACTCCGCACAGCAGACGGCGGCGACGATGGCTCAGCTGACCGATCGGACTGGCGCACAAGCGCTCGATCTCGTCGGTCTCAAAACCCAGTTGACCCAGCAAGTGGTTGAGCCGGCGCTCGAGCAGCGGGTCCGGTCCGTCGCCGCGATGGTAGCAAAGCGGCAGGACCAGATTCTCCCAGGCCCGCAGATTGGCCAACAGGCCGTTTTCGGCCGGCAGCCAGCCGATCGGCCCGGGCAGCAACTCAGCCACCGCATCGAACAAGCTCTCGCGCTCGGCGCCATTGGCCGGGCGCCATAGCCGCTCGCCTTGCAGCAGACGCTGGATCAGCGGCAGCACATCGGTCGGCGACGGTGGCTGGCTCATGCCATCTTCCCCAGCCCGATGAACAGCAGATCGAGCGCAAACAGCGCCAGCATGGCGCGGATCACCGCATTGCTCGCCGCAATCGGCACTTCGACCGCATTCCCGCTGGCTGCGAGCCCACGCGAGCAGGCCACCAGCGCCATCACGGCGCCAAAGCCGAGGCTTTTGATCAGACACCAGGCGAGCACCTGGATCGACAGACTCTCGGGCAGCCGTGACAGTTCATAGAACCAGTTGAAGCCGGCGACACCAACAGCGCCTGCCAGCACACTGGCCAGCGCAAAATAGAAGGTGGTGAGGGCCGCGGCGCAAGTCATGCCCAGCACGCGCGGCAGGATCAGATAATCGACCAGCGGCACGCCACTGCGCTCCAGGGCGCTCAGTTCGCCATGGGCGCGCATCAGTGCCAGTTCACTGGCCATCGCCGAGCTGGACCGGGCGGTCAGCACGATGGCGGTCAACAAGGGAGAGAGTTCGGACAGGGAAATCGAGGCCAATAAGCGCAGGCTGCCTTCGGCGCTCTGACCAATCTGATAGTGAAGCTGCGCCACCACGATGCCGCCGACCGCCACCGCAATAAACAGCAGCAGCGGCATCGCTTCGATGCCGGAAAAGTAGATCTGCTTCCACAGCACCCGCTGCACTGGCCAGCGTCGCAGACTGGGCAGCGCGGCCAGTACGGCCAGCGTCAGACGCAGCAGACGCATCGCTTCACCATCTTGTTCATGCGTCCGACCCCTGGGGTTCTATAGGGGAGATAGATATAATCAATTTAATACCTTTAGCCATACCGGCTTATACTATCGCCGATTTTTGCCTACCGTGGCAGCCGGGGAAACCCGCCCTCTCTTTTTCCGCCTTCGCTCAAGGATAGCCATCATGTCCGAAGTCAAGCACAGCCGTCTTATCATCCTGGGTTCCGGTCCTGCCGGCTACACGGCCGCCGTCTATGCCGCCCGTGCCAACCTCAAGCCGGTGCTGATCACCGGTCTGGCCCAAGGTGGCCAACTGATGACCACCACCGACGTGGACAACTGGCCGGCCGACGCCGACGGCGTACAGGGCCCGGAGCTGATGCAGCGCTTCGAGAAGCACGCCACCCGCTTTGGCACCGAGATGATTTTCGACCAGATCCATACGGTCAAACTCGACCAGCGCCCGCTGCGGCTGATCGGCGATAGCGGCGAATATACTTGCGATGCCCTGATCATCGCCACTGGTGCATCGGCCCAATATCTGGGGCTGGAATCGGAACAGGCATTCATGGGCCGGGGCGTGTCGGGCTGCGCCACCTGTGATGGCTTCTTCTATCGCAACCAGAAGGTCTGCGTGGTCGGTGGCGGCAATACCGCCGTCGAAGAAGCGCTCTATCTGGCCAATATCGCCAGCCATGTCACCCTGATCCACCGTCGTGACACCTTCCGCGCCGAGAAGATCATGGTCGATCATCTGATGGAAAAGGTCGCCAGCGGCAAGATCAGCCTTGAACTCGACCATGTGCTCGATGAAGTGCTGGGCGACGATGCCGGTGTCACCGGTGTCCGGATCAAGCACCAGAAGACCGGTGCCACCAAGCAGCTCGATGTGACAGGCGCCTTTATCGCCATCGGCCACAAGCCCAATACCGATCTGTTCAAGGGTCAGCTGGAGATGGATTCGACCGGCTACCTGATCACCCGTGGCGGCCGCGACGGCAATGCCACCGCCACCAGCGTGCCGGGCGTCTTCGCTGCCGGCGATGTGCAGGATCATATCTACCGTCAGGCCGTCACCAGCGCCGCGACCGGTTGCATGGCCGCACTCGACGCCGACAAGTACCTCGATACCCTCAAGTAAGCCCGCCGCCGCCGTCCAGCCTGGACGGCGGCTTTTTGTGCATGAAACCCGATACCGAGCGCATGCTGCGGGCGCTCAAAGCCCGGCTGAAAACGTCGCCCGCACCGCCCCCGCCGCCTCCTCCGCCGCCGCCCGACGATCCGTCCACCCTGTTTCGCCAGGCGACCCGGGATGTGATTCCGCTCGACCATCCACTGCCTTACCCGCATCCGCCGCAGAAGCCGTCGAGCATGCCGCGCCGCCAGATCGTCGAGATCGAACGGGTGGTACACGACGCCATGACTGATGCCTGGCCGTGGGATGAACTCTCCGCCGACGAAGAACTGATGTTTCTGCGCCCCGGCCAGAAGCTCGACACGCTGCGCAAGCTGCGGCGCGGCCATTGGCTGGTGCAGGCCGAACTCGATCTGCATGGACTGGGCAGTGACGAGGCACGGGTGGCAGTGGGCGAATTCCTCCATCGGGCGATGCAGCGCGGACGGCGCTGTCTTCGCATCATTCACGGCAAAGGCTATGGCTCGCGCGATCAGGAACCGGTGCTGAAGAACAAGCTGCGCAACTGGCTGTGGCAGCGGCAGGAAGTACTGGCTTTCACCCAGGCCCGCGCAGCCGAAGGCGGTGCCGGGGCGGTGATCGTGTTGCTGCGTGGGGCCAAAGGCGTCTAGCAGCGTCAACCGTGCGGTGGGAGCAGCGGACCGGTCATCGTGGTTGCCGAGGTCGTGGACAACGTCAACACAGCTCGATTTCCAGCTCGTCCATGGCGCACCTAGTCACGCTTTTTCCCTTTGGTCTGTAGCGACACCAGCCGCGACACGATCAGGGCGAAATACAGCACGCCGACCATCTGCTGGATCATCACCAGCGAGCGGGCATAGTCGCTGACCGGGGTGATATCGCCGAAACCAACGCTGGTCAGGCAAGTGAAGCTGAAATACAGCAAATCCCACCAGCGCACCGAATCGGGCGCACGATTGGCTTCGTTGATAAAGAAGGCGCCCGGCACCAACTGTTCGATGCAGGCGTACAGATAGGCAAACACGAACGCCAGCAGCACGTAAAACGCGGCGGCGGCGAACAGTTCGTCGAGCGTCATGATGTCGTCGCGCAGCATATAGCGCAGCAGGCAAATCACGACAAAGCCATGGAACGCCGCCTGCGCACCATAGCTCGCCAGCAGCAGCGCAGGGAGGGCCACCAGCGCGGCGGAGACATGCAGCACAACGGCCGGGATCACCAGCAGATAGCCGATTTTTTTCTCCCCTCCATCGGCCTGCACCGCGCGCAGCGCCAGCATCAGGATCGCCAGATCGAAAATCGCAATCGCTGCGCGGCCGCCGTCATAGTCGTCGAGGAATGGATAGGAGATGACCAGCGTGACCAGGGCAAGCAACAGCCATGCATTGGGTTCATGGGAATACGGCAGGCGCAGACGGCGCCAGATGCTCGGAGGGGAGTCAGGTGTGGTGGACATGGTTTTTTTCAGAGGCAAGAAGCCTGGATTGAGGATGCCGTACCAATCTCTCCGCAGAATAGATCAGCGCTGCTGTCAGGGAATGCCCAAATCTGTTCTGTCTGGACAGGGAATCGGGAGTCCACCATGTCCCGATTTGTCCTCTCCATAACTGAATGCCGCACTGGATGACGTATTAAAGCATTTCCACATTGTCCCAATCTGTCCCCTTCTCCTCCAAGGCTCACCTTCTCTTGTACCTATCCATGTAAACCGGCGTCGCCGCCAAGCCTGGTTGAATGCTCAGTGCCAGTGCTTTGAAGTCCGGATACGCTGACTCCGAACTGGCTGGAAATGCTCCTGCCTCAGACACCGGCGCAGATTCTGGTAACACGCTTTGATTGTCGCCAGAAGCTCACCTTTCTTCTTTCTGCCTCCACCACTCCCAATCCCGACCCTGTCATACAGCGGCTGTAGCCACGAGCCAACCCTCCTCTTCTTGCTGACCGGTTTTTCGCATTTGCTTCCCCTCCATTTGATTATGTAAATCAGCAGGCAAAGATAATCCAGGCAGTCGGGTTTCATCCTGTCGCCAGCGTGCTCTATCGCTCTGTCCCGTCTTGGCCCCATGCGATAATCGCCGCCTTTTCCATCGCCGTTTCAGAAGGTTCGTCCATGTTCCCCACCCGCAGCCTGTTCACTGCCACCCTGCTGACTCTGTCCTTGCTGCCCGTCACTGCCGCGCATGCCTGGGGTCGCGAAGGTCATCGCCTCACCGGCCTGATCGCCTACGAGTTGATGAATGCCCAGAGCCGGGCGGCCGTGCGTGATCTGCTGGGCAACGACGACCTGGCCAGCGCTGCCACCTGGGCCGACGATCAGCGCAAGGCACTCGATAATCGCTATCCGCGCTCGGCCGAATGGCATTACGACGACCTGCCGCTATGCGGCACCGCCGACGCGGCCCGCTTCTGCCCCGAGGGTCACTGCGCCAGTCAGCGCATCGAAGCGTTTTCCAAGCTGATCCAGGACCCGGCCGTCGACAAGGAGAAGAAAGCCGATGCGCTGCGTTTCATCATCCATATGGTCGGCGACCTGCAGCAGCCGCTGCACGCCGCCGACAACGACGACCGGGGCGGCAACGACGCCATGGTGACGCTGCCCGGCGTCGAGCGGCCGGCCAAGCTCCATTACGCCTGGGATACCCTGTTTGTCCGCCATAACCTGCGCGGCCAGTCCGAACCCGCCTTTGCTGCCGAACTGCTGAATCAGCACAAAGAGAGAATCGGCGAATTCCAGCAAGGCCAGGTGGCGCAGTGGATTGCCCAATCCCACCAGCTTGCCCGCGCCACGGTCTATGGCGGCTTGCTCAATGGCGAAGTCAAGGACACCAAGGACATCAAGGACATCAAGGACATCAAGGACATCAAGGACATCAAGGACATCAAGGACATCAGAGAGGCTAATCCCTTCTGCCAACTGAAGACCAAGGATCGTGAATTTGTTCTCGATGCGGCTTACGTCGAGCGTGCCAATGCATTGGTGCGGGTACAACTGGTCAAAGGCGGCGCCCGGATCGCCCGGACCTTGAATGAGCTGTTCGCTGCACAGAAGAAGAGTTGATGTCCCAATCGGTCCTATAGAAGCTCAAATGCCGCTCCAGTAGCGGCTTTTGTCTTTTAAAGGCATGTCCTGATTAGTCCCCGATCAAGATCCGGCTCAATGATCGCGCGGCACCCAGCGGGGATTGGGCGAGCACGGATGGTAAGGCGTGCACTCGTGATCGGCCGTTGCCTTGGGCGGCGGTGGCGCTGAGGGCTTGGGGCGGACCGGCGCGGGCTTGGGCGGCAGCGGGCTCAAACTGGCCACCGTGGTCTTGACCACCGGCGCAGGCGGCTTGGCCGCTGGCAGGTCCGGCTCTTGGGGCTCGGACACCGGTTTGGCGGCTGACCGCGCAAGCGGGGCAGCCAGCTCGGGCGGAACAGCAGGCTGAGACGCCACGCTGTCGGGCCGACTGGCTACCGCAGGCTGGATCGGCATGGGTTCCGCCTTGGGGATAGGCTGCGACTGCGCAACCGGCGGCAGGCTGAGTTCAGGCGTGCGCGGCGCGGTGTTCCACCACACCAGCCCACCTGCTGACAGCAGCATCGCCACGCCAGCGGCCAGCAAGGGAAAAGGCCAGCGGCGCTGTTTGTTGAGGCGCATCGGTTCGTTGAGCAGACCTTCGAGGTCGTGATGGCGCTTGATATGGTGACGCGGGTGGAAATCGGCCGCCACCGGCCCCACCGCATAGACCGCGTGTTCACGCACATGCTTGTCGGTACGCGAGCCTTCGAACTGGAATAGCTCGGCGTAGACATCGGACAGGCAGGACACCACCTCGTGATACGAGCGCGACACCAGGATCGCGCCTGGCTCGGCAAATCCCATGATGCGCTGGGCCACATTGATGCCGTCGCCCAGTGGGGTCAGGCGGCCGTTGACATCCTTGACCAGCTTGACCGGGCCGAGATTGATGCCGATGCGAATCTTCAAGCCCATCTCAGCCGCGGCATCGCGCAGATTGATGGCAACGAACAGTGCGTCTTCGGGGTCGCCCAGGAAATTGATGGCCGCGCCATCGCCTGTATCGAGCACGATGCGGTCATTGGCGGCAATGTCGTGCAGGGCATTGCTGAGGAGGTTGTTGAACTGCTCTTTCAGCCGGATCTGCTCGGCCACCGCCTGTTTGGAGTAGGCGACAAGATCGAGGAAAACAACACTGCAAATCAGGGTCTTATTGCTGCGGTCGAACATGGCCTCATTCCACTCGGCACCGCGAAACCGGGGCCTCTCTTCAGCCTAGTTCGGCCAGAGAAGAATAAGGCGATGGCCGCCGAACGGTTCGGCTAGCTTCAGGCGTAGGTCGAGAAGCCCGGCAGGACGATAGAGCCGCTGGAGTCGATGGCACGTTGCAGCAGGACATCCGACACCCAGGTCGGCACGGGTGAGGAGCCCTGGGCCAGGGTGGTGTTGATGCCTTGCTTGATTTCATCTTTGACCACGCCGGCCTGAGTCAGGATGGTGCCGCCCGACTGGGTATAGCCGCCCGTGACATCGCGCAGACCCTGCAAAGCCGTCGAGAGCAGCGAGACCGTACCGGTGGAATCGCTGTTGAAGGCATTCTGCAAAGCGGTGGTATCGAGCTGGAGTGGGCTGCTGGCGGTACTGCCGCCGCCGAAGCTGATACCGATCTGCGACAGTTGGGTCAGTGACGAGCCGGAGATGGTGAAACTGTCTTGCGCCTTGTTATAGAGCGCCGTGGAGAGGCCGTTGGCAGTGCTGGTGGCGTTGGCATTGCCTGCCAGTGCGCCGTTGCTGCCGGTCAGCAAGGAGATATTGCCTTGCAGCGCGTTATAGCTGCCGACCAGCTTTTGAGCCGTGGCGAGCAGATCGCTATAGCTCTGGCTGACGGTGAGGTCGGCATTACCAGCCCCTTGCAAGGTGGCCGTCACGCCGCTGGCGACCGTGACGGTATTGCTTTCGCTGGTGGCCGCCTGGCCGTTGACGCTGTAGCTGGCATTCTGGGCGGCCTGGGTCTGGGTCAGGCCAAGCAGGTTCAGGTTGATCTTGCCGCCGTTGAGCGGGTCGTCGCTCTGCGTCGCCGACACCGTAAAGCTGCTTGAAGTACCTGTGGTATTGCCGCTCAGCACGAGCTTGTAGCCGTAGTTGCTGTCCTGGCTGACCGAGGCGGTAACGCCGGCATTGGCACTATTGATCGCCGAAGCGATGCCATTGAGCGAACCCGAGCTGATATTGACGTTGACTGCCGTATTGCTGCCAACCTGGATCGACAGCCTGCCCGGGTTGAATATATCGGCGGCCGGGTCGGTGAAATAGGCGCTTTGCAGGCTGCGCGACTTCGCTACCTGACCGACCGACAGGGAAAGGCTACCCAGGCTCGAATCGGACGCCGCACTGCCGGTCGCCACCGAGGCATTGGTGCTTTGCACCGCCCGCCCGCTGATGCTGGCGGCGGCAAGGTTGTCATCGAAGGTGGAAGCGGCCGAGAGAAGCTGGCCATAACCCGACAGCGTGGTGACTTTGTCGCTACTGGCGCCGTAGTTGCTGTCGGCTGGAGGTTGTGTACTGGTGCCTACAGGCGCGATGGCTTGTTCTGGCAAACCACGCGAAGTCAACTGGTAGGAAAGTACCGAGTCAAGCAGACTGATCGCCATGACAGCAACCTCCAGGAATATCACGCCAAGGGAAGGTAAGCAGTTATTTTTATTGTTAAATCATACCCCATCAGGCTCTATCGGCAAGCGCTGATCCACATCGAGCCGACAGACGTCAGGAACAGCCTGAATGGTCCTTTTCATCAGCCCATTCTGGCCGAAAAGAGCCGGCTTTCACTGTCCGCACCGCCCTTCTCCCACCCTTCGCCAACTCCGCCCCATCCCACCGCACTCATCGTATCGTCCACACCGGTCGCAGCGCCGCTTCGTCGGCTCGCTCGGACGGAGCGTAGACCGGGTAGAAACGCGCCGCTGGCAGCACAAAGCGGCCACTTTGGCCGAACCGCACCAGTTGCCGCAGCACGGTGCGACGGCCCAGTTTGGCGAGCGGCACGGTGTAATGGCGCTCGAAGACCTGGGCGCGTGCCGGGCCGAGCGTTGCCTCGGCATTGGTCTTCCCGGCCTCGGCACCTGCCAGCGGCTTGAGGCCATCGATGGCGAAACCGGTTCGCTGCGTTTCCAGCACGGCCCCGGGTGGCAGCGGGACTTCGGCCAGCCCGAAACGGACCGTCCGCCCCGATCTCGGGGTCAGCACCAGTTCGTCGACATAGAGCGAATTGGCCTCCAGCTCAGCCCCGCTGCGGACGGCCCGAAAGCGCCCCGGCCGGCCCGGTTCGAGCCGATACAGCGTGCGGCTCAGTGTCACTGGCAGCGGGCGGCCTCCCGGCTCGCTGGTCTGGTAGCTGAGCCGCAGCGCGCGCGGCCGGCTGTCGGCGCTGTCGATCCGTGTTGGCGGCGCGGAGCCGTTATGGCGCCATACCACCCCAGCTCCGACATGCTCCGCCCGCCACTCGCCGCGTGGGCGCCAAGCGGGCGTTGCAGCGCCTTGCAAGGCCGGTCGCAGCCAGATGAGGACCAGACTCCGCTCCAGTGCCGGCGCCGTGGCCTCGACCTCGGGCAGTAAACGCCCCAGCCGGACGGGATCGGGCCGACCAGACAGTGCCTCGACCAGTATCTGCCGCAGCGCCCCGCCACGCTCGCGCCAGGCCACCTCGGCGGCTTCGGCACGCGCAGTCAGCGTCGGATCGGCAGCCAGGCCAAGCCGGCGGCCCAGGTCGCGCCAGACCAGCAATGCCAGTTGCCGTCCCTCGGCCGATTGCGGAGCGCCGAGCACCAGGCTGTCGTGCTGGGTGGCAGGGCCGGTCGGCACCTCTTCGCGCAGCGCCGCTTCCACTCCGGCAAAAGGCGTCCGCACCGGCAAACCCATCCGCTCCAGCAGCGACAGGGCAACCAGTCGCTGTAGCGGCACCATTTGCGCCACTCCACGCTGGTAGACATCGAACAGCCGCTGCCAATGCTCAGACGGCACCTGCATGCCAAGTGCCCGGCTAGCGTGCCAATCGACATGGTGGGCATAGAGCGTGAGGAAGGGGTCGGCCTCGCCGGTTCCCGACGCCCAGGGAAAGGTTCCGTCGGACCCAGACAAGCCAAGCAGGCGCCCCCGCGTCAGCTGCAACTGACGGCCAAGCCGGGTGCGGGCAGCCGCCACCCCCTCCGGTAGCGCTTCGTAGGCAAGCGCCAGTGCCAGCAGCCGGCTGGCAGTCTGCTCCACCGTGCCCGCTGGCTGCCCGGTCAGATCATCGAGCCATCCGCTCCAGGGCGACTGGCCGCGTCCCAACGGCGTCAGCCGCAGCGCTGCGGCGTCCGTGGGCAACGCGAGCGGCGTATCGCTCTGGATCAGCCGACTATAAGGAGCGCGCCAGGCAAGCGGCTCGACCGTCACGGGCAGGGTCAGCTGATCGAGCCGGCGCTGGTCTTCATCGAGTTGCAGTTCGAGCATGCCGCTGTGTTCCAGCCTAAGCGGCAGCTCGACCGTATTGACGCCGGCGTGGAGCCGCAAGGACCGGTTGGCTTCCACCAACCCCTTCACACTGAGCGACGCCTCCCGTGCCTGATCGCTCTCAATCCGCAGGCCGATACGTGGCTCGTCGCCCACCCGGTAGCGCAGCGGACTTATCGAGCGCAGCGTCACCGGGCTGGCCGAAATCAACTCAGGACTGGCCTGCCCGACCAGGCCTTCAGTGCTGACCGCCCGCACCATGACGCGCCAGCGGGCCGAAACGGTGGGCAGCGTGAAGCTGAAACGGGCTTGCCCCTGCTCGTCGGTGCGCAACAAGGGCACCCAAGCGGCTGTTTGGGGAAGTGGCTGACGCGGTGGCGGTGCAGGCTCGACATCGCGGCGCAGCCGGCCAGGCAGGCTGGCATTGATTGCGGCCGCCTGGTGAGGACGGAAATCCAGGCTGGTCGTGACTGATACCTGATGCGGCGGCAGCAGGAAGAAATCGGAGATGGAAGGCGGGGACTCGGCTTGCAGCCTATACGCCCTCTCCTCCACCACAGCCGCTGCCAACACGGCCTGCACGGGCTTGCCATCGAGCTGGGCCGCGATCTCCACATCGACCCGGTCGCCTGGCCGGTAGACGGCGCGATCATGGCGGATCGCCAGTGCCAGCTGCGGCAGGGTCACTTCGATCCGCTGGTTTTGCAGCTGCACGCGGCCGTTTTTCACCTGGAGAACCGAGAACAGTGCCGTCGGCCCATAGTCCGCTTCGATCGGCAGATCGATCTGCCAGGTGGTCGGATCGAGCCGGCGTAGTCGCAGCCAGCGTTTGGGCGAACTCAGCAGGGCATGACGTTCGACCCGGTCGCGTTCAAGCGTCAGCAGCGCGTCGTCGGCAGGCTCTGCAAACGACAGCGTCAGCCGCGCCGTCTCGCCCGGTGCGTAGCGTGCCCGGTCAGCCCGGATCAGCAAGGGCGGCGCCTTGGCATCGGGTCCCGTTACCCGGTGATTGGCCTGCGCCAGCATGACGCCACGCTCGTCGCGCACAAACAGCCGGTAATCGCCGGGCTCGGTGAATGCCACGCTGAAGCGTCCTGCCACCACCTCTCCTTCACGCCGGCTGTGATCCGTGAGACGTACCGCTTCCCAGCGCGTTGCTGGCGGGGCACCCGCAGTCAGCGGGTGCAGCGTCAGGTCGAGCCGTTGGTCCTCGATGGCGGTTTCGATCCGATAGCGCGGCTTGGCCGGCTGCACCAGCCATTCATGACGGGTACTGACCGAAAACACCCCATATTCGCTGGCTATCACCCGAAGCAGATAACGGCTCGGCTCGACCGCCGCAGGCAGGCTGAAGCGCACGATGCCCTCGGCATCGGACTGATGCGGCATCTTGCCCCATTCGACCGGCAAGCCAGCGGGCTCGTCGCCGCGCGGCAATGCCTGGCTTTGCAGCACCAGCGTCACCGGCGCGCCGGCAAGCGGGCGGCCGTCGCGATAGGACAGCCTGAGCCGGCCTGTCACGGGCTCGCCGACCCGGAAATCGTCGCGATCAAGCTCCAGGGCCATCTCGATAGGTGGCGGGGAAGCCTCGGCCAGTCGGAAATTCAGCGTATAGCGCTCGCCCCGATCCTCCAGCCTCAACCCATATTCCCCTGCCGGCGCCCCTTCGGGCAGCGGTAGGCTGCCATCGCCGCCTTCGAGCGGGTGCAGCGTCAGCGGCATGCTCACCAGGGTCCGTCCCGCCGGATCGAGCAAGGACAGGGTACTCGGTCCTGGCGACGCCGGCAGGTCGGCCACAGGCCGGCTGAAGACCTTGAAATGCAGCCATTCGCCGGGCCGATAGTGCAGCCGGTCGGTGAACAGATAGAGCCGGTTGGGCTGGCGTGCGCGGGCATCGTAGAAGTTCTCCGAGACAAACACCCCACCCTGGCGGTCCTGACCGAACAGATAGCTTTTTTCGGGCGACGCATGCTTCAGCACAGCAAAACCGTCGCGGTCGCTCTCCGCCTGCTTTACCACACCCCGGCCGTCGCTCCACAGCAGCGCCACCTCGGCCACCGGCCGGCCCTGCTGGCGACTGGCGGTCCAGACCGATAGCTCGCCTGCCGACAGCTTGCTGACCGCCAGGCTGTCGGACACAAACACCAGGGCCAGCGCCCGCTGGGCGCCCAGCATCACTTCGACCAGATAAAGCCCGGGTCGCAAGCGCCCAAGCGGAATAGGCCAGCGCGCCGGCCGCACCTCACCATTGCTCTCGACCCGTGGTGCGGCTTGCAGCAGATGGGCCGGATAGCGGAAACGCCGCACCAGCTCGAACCCGGCAAGCGGCCGGTATTGCGGCGGCTGTTCCAGATTGAGCGGCCGTTGCGCCGCCGGCTTCTGTTTCAGTTCAGGCGCGGTTTCGACCACCGAACGGCGGGCCTCGACCGTGAAAATCCGCTGCAATAGCTGACGCGACTTCTTGAATGCCTTATCCCACAGAAAACTCAGGGCATTGCTCAGCCCTTCGCCCTGGTAGTCGCCGTCGAGCTGCGGACGGTGCGGATCGGGCTGTTGCCGCAGAAAATCGAGCGGTTTGGCTATCCGATAGAGCGCAATATCGACGCCCTGGTAAGCAAGCAGGTCGTCAGCCACGCTTTCAAGCTGCACCCGCGCCTCGTCACGGCTGGAAAATCCGCCTTCACTGAACAGCAGAAACGGCTGGCCATAGAGCGGCTGATAACGGCTGGGCGGCCAGGCCGGTTCGGCACCGAAGACCGTCGTCAACAGCCCCAGCAGCACGAAAAGCAGTACCGTCGCCCGGCGACGGAGTTCGGATTGCCGCTGCGTGCTCAGCCTCACCATCTGCTCCCGTTTGCACCTTGCTGCCGGTTGGCTACCTGAACCTTGATTCAGTGGAATTCTCTTTCAATTTGCCGTCCAAAATCCACCAATTCCGTCCATAGAACAGTGCGTCCTTGACAATAGGAAAGGATAAAAACAACCCATCACAAGGCAGCGGAACTGACACTTTGTCATTGCCTTTCCTAAAGAGAATCCAAACAAGATAGCTGCTCCGCCCTGTCCCTCCGACTGCGCCTTCAGCACAAGGACACAGAGCCGTCCCCTTCTCTCAAGGCACATCGGCCAATGCTTGCCAGCGCACGGGCTGCCAGGCGCGTTGTTCGGTGTAGAGCGGGTCGGGCAGCAGCAGCGCATAGGACGGAAAGGCTGCCAGCGCCTGGAGACGGGGCAACAGATGACGGTCAGCCGCATCGCGCAGCACCGGCTCACGTTCGCGTGGCAGATCGGCGTGGATCGAGCGCAATAGCAGTTGGGCCAGGGTACGCGGTGTCAGGACGGCAGCGATATAGCGCTGATCGCCAGGCAGGCTGTCGGCCAGCGCCGGCCGGTTGCGCGCCAGCACGGCCAGACCGTTTTCCACCAGCCGGCCATCGACCGAGAACAGCACCCAGTCATCGTGATAGGCCAAGGTGACGCCATAGCGGCCGAATCCGGTATCGATCGGCAAACGCCATAGCCGGCTGCTGCCACGACGCTCGGCGCGGATCGGACCGGCGCGCTTGCCGACACTGACGGCAAACAGCCGCTCCAGCATCGCATCAGGTGGCGGCTCCTGCGCCACCCCGGCCAATAAAAGCGGCGCATGCAGCCCCCCATCGGGATACCAGCATACAGCCGCCGGCGCCCGCAATCGCGCCAGCAAGGCCGGATCGGCCGAGGGCAGACGCGCAAAGACCGGCGCCAGCGTGCGCCAATCGACCGGCAGCGCGGCGCACAGGCTGGCCGCTGCCGGCACGGCGCGCCACAGTGCCTGGCTGTCGAACCGGGTTTCGCTGTTGAGGTCGGGAGCGAGCCGCACATAGTTGCGCCAGGTGCGGCCGTCGAAATCGAAACGCAGCGCTTCCAGGGTCGGAAAGAACCGTTGATAGCCAAACGACAGCACGCCCGCCTCGACCACCAAGGCATGGCGGCCGCTGAAGTTTTCCAAGCCAAAACGTCGCCGCAGGGGGCTGGCCGTCCAGCGCGGATCGAGCAGCGCCTGCCATACCCGCTGAGCCGGCTCGCCGGTGTCGCGCCACAGTGTCGGATCGGAAAACAGCACCAGCTTGTCGCCAGCCCCGGCAAAGAACAGCCGCGCATCACGGCGATAGTGGAATTCGTATAGCGGCGTGGTGCCGCCGTCGGAAAGCGGCAGCTCGCCTACCTGGCGCAACTGGCGGTCGTTCAGCGCCACGCGCGCCGCCCATTCGATCAACTGGCGCGTGCCGCTGCGACGGGCATTGATCAGCCAGTGTTCCAGCCGGCCATCCTCGCCGCGCCACAGCGCCATGTCGAACGGCGCATCGAGCACCCAGGCCAGTGCCCGGTCGGCGAAATCGAGCTGATGCTCGTACGCGATCCGGCGCAGGCTGCCCAGCAGGCCGAGCCGGTCAGGGTCTTCGGCAGGGAATAGAAAATCCTCGCTCAGCACGGCCTTGAGCAGCGCTACCCGCCGCACATCGCGCGGCAGATCGCGTGGACTGACCGAGACCAGCAGCGCGTCCGGACGGGCAAGCCGGATCGGTGCGATCTCGACCAGCTCCACCGCAATCGGCTCGGCCAGCCGCTGCCGTGCCTGCCAGGCGCGATAGCCCAGCAGCGACAGCAGCACCAGCAGTACCGCGCCGCCCAGCAAGCAACGGCGCCAGCGTGCAGAGAAATAGCGGAGGAACATGGCCTGGTCGCGTCGAATGTGTTATTTAAACTGACAATTGGTGTAAAAATTACGATAGTCTAAATAAAGCAAAGTGGCGCCCAGCGGCTTGCCGTTGCGTTTTTATACCCGACCGTCCGGCCTGCCACCGCCCTGCCGTATCCGCCTCGTGAGCACTGGTCCAGGCATTCCCGCAATAAATAAAATATTTTATTCTATTTTTCTCGCAGGCCGCTTTGTAGCTTGCGACGTTATTTCCTAATATTTTCTATTAGTAAGAACTTCGGGCGCTTTGCCCAACCGTCGCCGCTACCGCGTTTCGTAGCCTGATGTGGCCTTGCTATACAGACTGGGTAAGCCAGAAAACATCTACTGTCCCGTCACCGAGAAGAAGTGACCCGCCTCAGAGCGCGGTCACCCAGAGGAGTGTCCATGTCGCGCTGTGCCGCCCCCATCCCGGCCGGGCTACGTTCCCCTCGCCGTTCTCTGTGCGCCCTGTTGGCCCTGGCGCTGACCCTGCCCGTGCTGGCTTCCGGTGCTGGCGCCGATGCCGAAGCGGGTGACGATGGGCTCGCAGATCTGAGTCTGGAACAGCTTGGCGATATCCTGATCACCTCGGTCTCGAAACATAGCGAGCGACTGGCCGACGCGGCGGCCTCGATCTATGTGATCGGCGCCGAAGATATTCGCCGCGCAGGCGTGCGTACCCTGCCTGAAGCCTTGCGGCTCGCGCCCAACCTCCAGGTGGCGCGACTCAGCACCATGCAGTACGCCATCACCGCACGCGGCTTCAACTCCACCACTGCCAATAAACTGCTGGTCCTGCTCGACGGCCGCACCGTCTATACCCCGCTCTATTCGGGCGTATTCTGGGATGCCCAGGATGTGCCGCTCGAAGAAGTCGAGCATATCGAAGTGATCAGCGGCCCAGGCAGCACGCTTTGGGGCAGCAATGCCGTCAATGGCGTGATCAATGTGATCACCCGTGCTGCCGGCAGCAGCCGTGGCCTGCGCCTGACAGCGGGCGGCGGCGACCAGCAGCGCTATGGCAGCCTGCGTTATAGCAACCGGCTCGGCGAGCTGGGTGCCTACCGGACCTATCTCAAATGGGATGGCTATCTCGGTGGCGAGCGCCTGGACGGCGCCCCAGTACGCGATGCCTGGCGCAAGCTCCAGGCAGGGTTCCGCTTCGATGGCGGTGGACGCGGCACACCGCTGCAACTCCAGGGCGACCTGTACGACGGCAGTCTCGAACAGACCGGCCCGGGACGGGCACAGATCGCCGGCGCCAATCTGCTGGCGCGCTGGACCCAGCATCTGAGCAACGGCGGTCTGCTGCGGCTGCATGGCTATTACGACCGCACCAAACGCAACTTCCCCAATGCCTATTCGGAACGGCTCGATCTGATCGATCTCGATCTGCAACACAGCCTGCCGCTCAGCGAACAACACCGTGTCGCCTGGGGCGGCGGTTACCGGCTGGCGCGCGACCGGGTGGGCAGCAGCAGCACCCTGGCCTTTCTGCCGGCCCACCGTGATCTGCAATGGATCAATCTGTATATCGAGGACGAAATCACCCTGACCCGCCAGCTCGACCTGACCCTGGGCGCCCGGCTCGAGCGCAACAGCTATACCGGCTGGGAATTCCTGCCCACGCTCAGACTGAGCGGCAGGACCGACGACAACAGTACCTGGTGGGCAGCGCTGTCGCGCTCGGTACGGTCGCCCAGCCGGATCGACCGCGATTTCCACTCACCCGGGGTCAATGCCCAGCTCCAGGGCGGGCCGGATTTCGATTCCGAAATCTCGCGCTCGGCCGAATTGGGCTTTCGCGGCGGCGGTCAGGACTTCAGTTACTCGGTCACGCTGTTCCACCAGCGCTACCGCGACCTGCGCACCATCAAGCAGCTCGGCCCGCGCTACTTTGTGATCGATAACGGCATCCATGGCCGCACCTGGGGCATGGAAGCCTGGGGCAACTATCGGGTAAGCCCGGGCTGGCGGCTGGGCCTGGGCACGCTGCGGCTGCATCAGCACTACCGGGCCGACCCGGACAGCTTCCGCTCGCCTTCGATACTCGGCAACGATCCGAGCTATCAGGCCCAGTTGCGCTCTTCGCACAATCTGGCGGCCGGGCTCGAACTCGATCTGGCCTGGCGCCAGGTCGGCCGCCTGCCGCAGCCGGCCGTGCCGGGCTATGGCGCACTCGACCTGCGGCTGGGCTGGCGGCCAAGACCTGGCCTCGAACTTGCCCTGAGCAGCACCAATCTGCTTGACCGCCGCTACCGCGAATTCAACGGCAACGGCGTGCGTGTCGCACGACGCGGTATCGATCTCAAGCTGAGTGCGGAGTTCTGATGCAGCCACGCTTTCACTCCCTTCTTGCTCCGACGATCCGCTGGCTGCTGCTGGCCCTGCTGGCCTGCAACGCCGCCGCCATTACCGACCCCAACCTGGAAGCCCGGGTCAAGGCCGCTTTCCTTTATAAATTCGCCACCTATGTCGAGTGGCCCGACGCCGGGCAAAGCGAAGCGCCCTTTGTGGTGGGAATCGTCGAATCGGACCAGATCGCCGCCGCCCTACAGCTGCTGGCACCTGGGCGGCATATCGGCCGGCGGCCGCTGGTGGTGCGCCGGCTGAAGACCGGCGACAGCCCCAACGGCGTCCAGATGCTGTTTGTCGGCCAGAGCACTGGCGCAGCGCTCAAGACCTGGATCGACAATGTGCGAGGCCAGCCGGTCCTGGTCGTCACCGAAACCGAAGGTGCACTGACCCAGGGCAGCGTGATCAATTTCGTGCTGGCCGAGCAGCATGTCCGCTTCGAGATCTCGCTGCCGGCGGCCGAACAACGTCATCTCAAGATCAGCTCGCGCCTGCTGTCGGTGGCGCGCCAGGTGCAGACGGGATCGGCGCCATGACGCTCGACTGGGTCCGTCACTCGATCCGCCGTCAGATTCTGCTGGTAGTGTTAGTCACTACCCTGTCGGCGCTGATCGTGGCCGGGGTGGCGCTGCTGTTCAATGATCTGCGTGACTACCGGGCGGCACTGGCGGCCGAGCTGACCACCCAGGCCGATATCGTCGGCCTCGCCTCGTCGGCCGCGCTCGACTTCAACGACCCCAAGGCCGCCCAGGAAACCCTGCTGCTGCTCAAGGCCAAGCCCAGCATCGAAGCCGCCGCGCTCTACACTGCCCGCGGCGAGCTGTTTGCCACCTACCGACGCGGCACAACACGGGCCGAATTGCCGGCGCTGCCCGAACTCGACGGTGTGCACACCAGCGGCGGCCATATGGTGTTGTTCAAGCGGGTGATCGACCAGCGTGGCATTCTCGGCACCATCCATCTGCGCGCCAGCTACGACCCGTCGCAGCGCCTGATCGATTATCTGGCGCTGCTGAGCGCGGTCACGGTGCTGAGCCTTCTGGTGGCTTTCTTTCTGTCGAGCTGGTTGCAGCGCGCCCTGACCCGGCCCTTGCTGTCGATCACCGAAGTGGCCCAGCGGGTGATGACCGAGCGCGATTTCAGCCTGCGCGCCAACAAGACCAGCCATGACGAGGTCGGTTATCTGGTCGATGCCTTCAACAGCATGCTGGCCGAGCTGGGCCGGCGCAGCGAGGAGGTCGAGGCCAGCAACCGCTCGCTGGCCCATGAGGCAGCCGAGCGGGCCAGCGTGCAGAAGGCGCTCCAGATCAGCGAACGGCGCAACCGTACCCTGGTATCGGCCATGGCCGCCGTGCTGTGGGTGGCCGACACCAAGGGCGCGTTTATCGAGCCCGCGCCAGCCTGGGAGCGCTATACCGGCCAGCACGACTCGGCAAGTCACGGTCTGGGCTGGCGCGATGTCTTCCACCCGGACGACCAGCCGCGCCTGGGCCTGGCCTGGGCCGGCGGCATCGGCAACTCGGCGCCATTCGAGCTGGAATTGCGGCTCTGGCATGCCGCCAGCGAATCCTACCGCTATGTCAGCCTCAAAGCCTTGCCGCTGCTCGATGAACAGAGCGGCGAAGTCATCGAATGGATCGGTTCGATCACCGATATCGACGACCGCCGCCGGGCCGAGGAATCGGTGCGGACGCTGGCCACCGAGCTGGAGCGGCGCGTTGCCGAGCGCACCACCCAGCTCGAGGAAGCCAACAAGGAGCTGGAGAGCTTCAGCTATTCGGTATCGCACGATCTGCGGGCCCCGGTGCGGGCAGTGGTCGGCTTTGCCCGCTTGCTGGCCCAGGATCACGGCGCGAGCCTGCCGCCCAATGCGATGCGGCAGCTCGACATCATCCAGAGCGAAGCGCTGCGCATGGGCACGCTGATCGACGATCTGCTGGCCTTCTCACGGCTCGGGCGCAAGGCCTTGCAGCCGGTCCGGCTCGATATGCGCGAATTGGTCGATCTGTCCTGTCAGGCACTCTTGGCCCAGCACAATGGCCCCACCCCCGAAATCCGGCTGGGCACCTTGCCGGTTGCCCATGGCGATCGGGCGCTGATTACTCAGGTCTGGACCAATCTGCTGTCCAACGCCTTCAAATTCAGCGCACGGCGCGAACAGCCCCTGATCGAGATCGGGGCGATCAGCGACGAACACGAGCATGTCTACTTTGTGCGCGACAACGGCGCCGGTTTCGACGCCCGCTACAAGATGAAACTGTTTGGCGTATTTCAGCGTCTGCATGACAGCACCGAATTCGGCGGTACCGGAGTGGGGCTTGCTCTGGTCCACCGCATCATCACCCGGCATGGTGGCCGGGTATGGGCCGAAGGCGCGCTAGACCAGGGCGCCACCTTCTATTTCACGCTGCCTAGGGAAACTCAGAATGGAACAACTTAAGCATGTCGAGATTCTGCTGGTCGAGGACAACCCGCTCGACGCCGAGCTGACCATGCGCGGCCTGGAGAGTGCCAAGGTCTGCAACAAGGTGATCTGGCTCAACGACGGCGATCTGGCACTCGACTATCTGCTGCGGCGCGGCAGCTATGCCGACCGCGATGGTCCGGACCCCGGAGTGATCCTGCTCGATCTGAAAATGCCGCGCGTCGATGGCATGGAAGTGCTGACCCAGCTCAAAGCCAACGAATCGACCCGGCGCATTCCGGTGGTGGTGATGACTTCATCGCATGAAGAGCAGGATATGGTGAGAAGCTACGACCTTGGCGTGAACAGCTATGTGGTCAAGCCGGTCGAGTTCGACGATCTGACCGAACTGGCCCGCCATGCCGGCTTCTATTGGCTGGTACTGAATCAGCGGCCGGTCGACTGACCAGCTGTCCCGTTTCCCCTGTCGCGGAGCCAGTATGTTGGATGCACCGACCCCGCCTCTTCTTGAGGGCCTCAACGGTTTTCTGGACGCCCTGGCCCTGCTCAACGATGCCAGCGGCCATCGCTCGAATTACCGGGTCGAGCCCCTGCCCCCGGCGCTCGATCTGCGGCTGGCCCTAAAGCAATATTTCGCCGCTCGCCATCCAGGTACCGAAGCGGCCTCGCTCGAGGTATCCTGGCATATCCGCCATAGCGCGCTCGATCGCAACTGGCCCAATATCCTGCGGCCCATCCTCAAACACTGGTTCTTCGAACAGCACTTCTCGCCACTGCCTATCCAGCACAGCAACGGCCAGGCCCTGGTCGTCACCCGCTTTATCGAACGGCTGCTCGACTGCTTCGGCCCGTGCGAATTGCACGAGATATTCGTCACCCCACCGATCTGGTATGACAGCCACTGGCAGGATTTCGCCATCGTCAGCGCCGATGGGCAGCGCTGGCTATTGCATTTGGGGTTCAGTGCCTAGGATCGATCAGCTGTCCTCATCCGACAGGTACAACTGGACGATTTCAATTTTATGATCTGCCACGCTGGCTATTGCGCCCCCTGCCTGACCGAGGAAAAGACAGCCCGTTGCAAGGTGGCAACGGACCGTCCTGCACGGCTTAAGCCGGCAGCACTGCCACGGCCTCGACCTCAAACAACATCGCGTCCAGCGCAAGCCGTGGAACCGGGATCAAGGAGCAGGTCGGTGCCATCCGGCCTTCCCATACCCGCTTGACCTCGTTGCTGAGTACCGCAAGCCGTTCTTCACGATGATCGACGATCAGGACAGTCAGCTTGGCCACATCGCCGACGTCGGCACCAGCGGCCGTCAGCGCGATGCGCAGATTGGCAAATGCCTGCCGCACCTGGGTTGCAAAGTCGGGCGACAGCTGGCCGTCCTCGCTCTCGCCGCCCTGGCCGGCGACGAAGACCAGCCGTGAGCCGGCGGCGATCAGGGCAAGGTGGGAATAGCCGTTGGGGGCCGGATCGTACAGGCCGGGCGGATTGAGCAAAGCCAAGGCGTCGTTGCCGCTCGATTGAGTGGATGGGCGCATGGAAATACCTTTCAGGCAGAAAATGGAAACACGCTACAGGCTCGATGCCCAGGCGCTCTCGACTAGAGGAAATTCTTAGATAAAATATTTATTTTTCTATTTTTTCCACGTCTAGTCTTGCATATAGTTTGCAGGATATTTTACTTGGCAACAAAAAAGCAGTGTCCGGAGACACTGCTTGCGAAAACCTGACCGGCTTATTTGCCTTTGGCGGGTTTTTCCTCGTCCTCGTCATCGTCGCTGACTGCATCGACCACGGCGCCGCCGACTTTGACGGCGGCTTTGCCGGCGCCGACCGCCACATCGACGCCGACACCCACGGCTGTTACCCCCACTCCGACCGCCGTGGTGGCGACCGAGACCACCGCGCAACCGGGGCAGAGCAACAACAGCCCCAACAGCAAGTAAGCGCGCATAAACCATCCTTTGCGAGAACTTCGACCGGGGCAGAAAAAACCGCCCGACTAGGCGGGCGGCAATCTCCCCTCAACGGAGTCACGACCGGCAGGTCGTGACTCAGAAAGCGTCCTCCGGAATCGGCGTCGGGTCAAGTACCCTTTTTAACGCCGCCTCGGCATCTAGCATTCCTGCGCCACAACCCTGGCACGGCTGTGGGAAAGGTCGGGCCGTTTTCAGCAAAACATGACGTACCTGACCTGGCCGCAGCTCGGGTTTGAGCTCCAGCATCATGGCCACTGTCGCCGCCACCAGCGGGGCAGCGAAACTGGTACCTTCGTCGCTCAGATAACCGTCGCCGGCCGGATAGCTGCCACCGCGGTCGCTCAGCAGCCACAGCCCGGCCGCCGGGTCGACGCCACGGCCATTCCACTGCCCGGTTTCACCGCCCGGCGCCGACAGGGCGACTGCGCGGCCATAGTCGGAATAACCGGGCCTGCTGCCATCACGCCGTACCGCCCCTACCGCAATCACGCCACGGCAACTGGCCGGGCTGACCTGTTCCACCGGCTGGCCATAATTCATTGCCGCCGCCACCACCACCACCCCGGCCGACTTGAGCCGGTCGAGCACTGCCTGATAGCGCCGGCCGTAAGCCGTACCGGCACACGGCGCATGGTTCTCGCCGAAACTCAGATTGAGCACCCGGGCCGGATACGGATTGGGCACGGTCGGATGCACGCCTGCGGCCCATAACATGCCATGGAGAATCTGATCGAGGTCGCCGCCGCAGCGGCCAAGTACCCGGACCGGGACGATGGCCGCATCGGGCGCTGCCCCGACCAATCCCAGGCCATCGTCGCGGCTGGCAGCGATAACGCCGGCGACCTTGGTGCCATGCCAGGTGCTGAGACGGATGCGCTTGACCAGACATTCACGGCTGTCGCCGTCGCCCATATCGGTCGCATCGCGGTCGGGACCGTCACCATCGCCGCTGCTCTTGGCGTCGAGAAAGTCGTAGCCCGGCAGCAGCTTGCCCACCAGTTCCGCATGGGGCCGGGTTCCGGTATCGAGCACCGCGACCCGCACTCCGCGACCCGTGGCCATGGTCCAGGCTTGCTCGGCCCGGATGCCGACCAGCGGATCATGCAAGGCCCATTGCTGTGGATAGAACGGATCGCTGGGCGCCGCCCCGGCAGTCAGCGCGCTCAACGCAACCACCACGGCGACGAATCGACCAACACTCATCGACGGTTCTTTCCGGGCCGTCGCATCGGCCCCAGGTAACAAATCGGAAATCCACCATGACGCTCAGCTCGGCCATGGCGCTTGCGCATGGTAATGACAGCGCCAAGGCTCGGGCAAGCGGCTGCCACGGCCTGCGCGGCAAGCGATTGATTTGTCAGGCGATGAGGAAAGATCCGCCTTGAAGTCGGGTCGTGACAGCCTGTCCGTTCAACCCGGCGTCGCCATGAGGGTTACTGAGGTCCGGACGCGCCGACGCCGACTTGGTCGGAAAGGCTCCAGCGCGCCGGACTAGCGAGCAGTCCGGCGCAGAGGGATAGGACAGCCGGATGAGGTGCCTTCTACGGCGCCACCAGCACCAGCTTGCCCAGATTGGCGTTGTCTTCCATGTATCGATGGGCTGCGGCCAGCTCGCCGAAGCCGAAGCGGCGATCGATGGTCAGTCTGGCTTGTCCGGCCAGCAGCCAGGGCAGCACCCGCTCGCGCAGCGCCTGGGCCAGCGGCATCTTGCGCTCGACTGGCAGGGCGCGCAGGGTCGATCCGAGCAGCGACAGCCGCTTGACCAGCATTGTCCCAAGCGAAATGGTGCTGTTGGCGCCACCCATCAGGCCGATCAGCACCAGTCGGCCGTCAGGCCGCAGAGCGCTCAGATTGCGCTCGAGATAGTCGGCACCGACAGGGTCAAGGATCAGGTCGACCCCACCCAGCGCCTTGAGGCGGGCACCGAAATCCGGCTCGGTACGGTAGTCGAGGGCGAGCGTGGCGCCCAGTTGCCTGCAGAAGTCGGTTTTATGCGGCCCACCGGCCGTGGCATAGACCGCTTCGGCGCCGAACAGCCGACCAAGCTGGATCGCCGCCGCGCCGACGCCGCTGGCGCCAGCGTGGATCAATAGCCGGGTTCCCGCCGTCAGGCCGCCCAGCACGACCAGATTGAGCCAGGCGGTCATCCAGGCTTCGGGCAGGCTGGCCGCTTCGGCCCAATCGAGCGATTCGGGCTTGGCAAGCGCCAGTTCGGCCTCAAGCAGGACGTACTCGGCATACGCCCCACCTGCCACCAGCCCGAACACCGCATCGCCCACCTGCCAGGTACCGGCACCCTCGCCGACCTCCACCACCTCGCCGGCGACTTCGAGCCCCAGCACCGGCGTGACACCGGCGGGCGCCGGGTAGCGTCCCTCGCGCTGGACGATATCGGCCCGGTTGATCCCGGCAGCCTTGACCCGGACCAGCAACTCGCCCCGTCCTGGGCGCGGCCGGGGCAGTTCGCCCCAGAACAGGGTATCGGTGCCACCTGGGCCGGTCTGCTGCCAGCCATGCATCGTGTTCATCGTGTCCTCCTCGTGCAATGGACGCCCAGCGTCTTTCCGTTTAAGGCGAAATCATCACCAAGCCTGGTTGAATGTCACGACCTGCGCCTTGCAGTCCGGACACGCTGGCTCCCAACTGTCTGGAGATGTTCTAGTCGGCGTGGGTCAGCTTCAGCCCGACAATGCCTATCACCACCAGACTGACGCACAGCAGCCGTGGCCAATCGCGCGGCTCGTTGAACAGCACCACGCCCACCACTACCCCGCCGACTGCGCCGATGCCGGTCCAGATCGCATAGGCCGTGCCAAGCGGCAATACCTTGATCGCCTTGGCCAGACAGAAAAAGCTCACGCCCATCGCCGCCAGGGTAAAGGCGCTCCAGCCCGGACGGCTGAAGCCGGCGCTGTATTTCATGCCGACCATCCACGCCACTTCCATCGCCCCGGCGATCAATAGGTAAATCCAATGCACAACACGCTCCTTCAGGCAGTGAATCAAATAAACGGCAAAAACACTGCAAGAAGCAGAGCGCCAATAATTTATAAATGAATCTATTAGGTCAAAGCCATCGTCATGGCTGGATCTTTGGTCGGGGCAGACTGGTGCGCCAGGGCCAGGTATTCGCGCGACTGCATTTCAGTCAGCCGGCTGGCGGTACGGAAGAATTCATTGGCAAAGGTGCCTTCGGTGTAGATCTCCTCCACCGGCGCCTCGGCCGAAATGATCAGATTGACCCGATGGTCGTAGAACACATCGACCAGCCAGGTCAGCCGCCGGGCCTCGGCCGATTGGCGCGAGGCGAGCCTGGGCAGATTGGACACGATCACGCTGTGATACTGCTGGGCCAGGCTCAGATAGTCGTTCTGCGAACGTGGCCCCATGCACAGTTCGGGAAAGTCGAACCAGACCACCCCGGCAGCATGGCGGCGTGCCTGCAAGGGACGGTCTTCGACGATCAGCTCGGACGACAGATCGGGGCCGGTGGCCAATTGGGAGAAAATCCGGTCGAGTCGCTCGTCTGTATCGGTAGTGATCGGGCAAAGATAGGTGCCGGCGTTTTCGAGCGTGCGCATCCGGTAGTCGTTGCCGCCATCGATATTGACCACGTCGAGCCGCGACTTGATCAGGGCGATGGTGGGCAGGAAATTGGCGCGTTGCAGACCGTTGGGGTAGAGCCCGTCCGGCTCGTAGTTCGAGGTCGCGACCAGCACCACGCCTGCCTCGAACAGCCGCTCCAGCAGGCGGCCGAGGATCATGGCATCGGCGATATCGGACACATGGAATTCATCGAAACACAACAAGCGGGCGGCCCGGGCGATCTCGGCTGCGACTTCGGCCAGCGGGTCGGCTTCGCGCTGATGGCGGCGCAGACCATTGTGGACCTCGCGCATAAAGTGGTGGAAATGCAGCCGCCGCTTGCGCTTGTAGGGGACGCAGGCAAAGAAGCCATCCATCAGAAAACTTTTGCCCCGGCCGACCCCGCCCCAGAAATACAGACCGCGCGGCACCGGCGGGCTGGGCAGCAGGCTGCGGCCGAACAGCCGGTCGCGCTTGCGTTTGAATTCGACCAGCTCGTCGTAGAGTCGCTGCAAATGGTCGATGGCCAGCGCCTGGGCAGGATCGCGCTGGAAACCGGGCTGGCACAGCGCTTCGTCATACCAGTGGCGCGGCGGGGTTCCAGGCTGGATATGGGCGGTAAAGGCGTGTTGGGACATGGCAAATGGCGGTAGCAAAGGCCCGCCGATTATACCTGCCCCTTGCCTTGCTGCCGGCTCTGTTGCGCCGTGGCGACCGTCAGTCATTTCGTAGTTTTGCTACAGTTTATTACCAGCGCCGCAGTGGTCTATATTGGCGGTCGCGTCGCCATAACAAAGAAACCTGCACAAGCGACCATACTGAGTCTCTCATTCGACACAACAAAGGAGTCAGCAACATGGCCAGAATCGCACTAGTGACCGGGGGCATGGGAGGCATCGGCACCGCCATCTGCCAGCGTCTCGCCAAAGCGGGCTACACCGTGGTCACGACCTACAGCCGGCCGGGCCGGGAGCAACAATGGCTGGCCGACCAGCAGGAACAGGGCTATGCCTTTCATGCCTATCAGTGCGACGTCGCCGATTTCGATGCCTGTCAGGCGATGGCAGAGCAGGTGCGCCGCGATGTGGGAGAGGTGGATATCCTGGTCAACAACGCTGGTATCACCAAGGACACCACCTTCCGCAAGATGAGTAAGCTCGACTGGGATCTGGTACTGCGCACCGACCTCGATTCGGTCTTCAATGTCACCAAACCGTTTGTCGAGCTGATGATGGACCGCAACTTCGGCCGGATCATCAATATCTCGTCGATCAACGGCCAGAAAGGCCAGTTCGGCCAGACCAACTACTCGGCCGCCAAAGCCGGCATGCACGGCTTTACCAAGTCGCTGGCCCAGGAAGTCGCGAAAAAAGGCGTCACCGTCAACACCATCAGCCCGGGTTATATCGCGACTGAGATGGTGATGGCGGTCAAGGAAGAAGTTCGTCACGCCATCATCGCCGGTATCCCGGTCGGCCGACTCGGCAGCCCCGAGGAAGTGGCCGAGCTGGTGGTCTTCCTGGCCAGTGAAAACGCCGGCTTCATCACCGGCGCCAATATCGCCATCAACGGCGGTCAACATATGTGTTAAGCGCTTGCCGCGCCGGTTTCGACCGGCGCGGTCGTATCGGACCAGAGCGGCTGCGTTGTCCGGGCCGCTTTGGGCGTCCGGCGCCCTGCGGCATGTCCGTTCAAATCGGAGTCGCTGCCGAGCCTGCCTGCGCTTTGAGGTCCGACTATCGGGCAAGACACTAAACGATCGAATAGGGTGCCGGCCCCTGAAAATCCGCCTTGCCGACTTCCACGCCAGCCTGTCGCAGCAAGGCGTAAATCATCGAGACATGGAAATAGGCGTTGGGCAGCAGATAACGCCAGACAAAATCGAGCGCTTCAAAGCGCCGCACATGGCCGGGCCGCGCCACCGTCACCACTTCGCCGGGCCGCAGCCGGTAAGTGCCGCGCGGCAAGGCCGCCAGCCGGGCGCGGGCACGTTCGAGCCGGGCCAGGCTCTGTTCGAGCTGCTGGTCGATTTCCCCCAGTGCCGTTTCATCGCCGCGATTGAAGATCAGACTGGCCAAGGGCTCGTCCGTCTCGCCCGCCAGCAGCGCCGCTGCGCCTTCCAGGCTGTCAGTCAGCACCACGACCTGATGGGCCAGACAGAACATATCGGGTGCCAGACGCTGACGCAGCAAATCCGCCGCTGCCTGACCGGCCGGCGCCGCTGCCGCTTTGCGCAACAGCCGCGCGGCACTTTCGAGCGCCTCGGCGAGCAAGGGCAGCGCCAGGGCATAGATCGGCTGGTCAAGGGAAACAGGCGGCGGCGCGATAGACATGGGACTCCCGGACAAATCAATACAGCACGGAAACGAATGCCCGGGCTTGGATACCCAGGCATTGACGAAGTCGCCATTCTACCGGGCGACTTTATATTGATGGTGCAGAAATTTTTCCATTCACATAGAGAATGCCCATATAAATGGCATCTGACTTATATGTAAATGGCAGGTAATTGTATATTTAACAGACGGAAATGGGTTGAGCACTTGTTTCCCTGTCTACCGGAAACGACCGCTGGCGCATTTTCGTTTAAGTCGGCATCACCACCAAGCCTGGTTGAGCCTGCGCTTTGAGGTCCGGCCACGCTGACTCCGCATTGGCTGGAAATGCTCTAGCGCCTCGAACTGCCGGATCTTTGAGAGCATCCCGAGCAGGTTCGGTCGGGTCCGACGCTCAGTGAGCGCCATCAAGGCGGCAAGAGGTTTTTCGCCGATCTTTTCCCGGACACAGTGCGTCCGAGGCCATCGCGGCCCTGTGCATGAAACGCCGGTCTTGACGGCAGCCGGCTCAGTGCTTGTGCGTACCGCCGACCCGGCAGCCTTCTTCACGGATCGGCAACGGCCCGGGTTCGGCCAGTTCGCGCAGAATGCCGCAGTCGCGCGCGGCCTGGGCGGCGCCGCAGCGGTGGCGCAGATCGAGCAGTTGGGCTTCGAGCCGGCGTAGTTCTTCGATACGGGCAGCCACATGGCCGATATGGGCATCGAGCAGCGCATTGGCTTCGGCGCAGCTCTGGTCGGGAGCGTCGCGGCTGGCCAGCAGTACCCGGATTTCATCGAGGGTCATATCGAGTGCACGGCAATGGCGGATGAATTGCAGACGCTCGACATGGCTCTCGCCATACATCCGGTAGTTGCCCTGGCTGCGGCCGGGCGGCGGCAGCAGACCTTCGCGTTCGTAGTAACGCACGGTTTCGACCTGGCAGCCGGTGCGTTGGGCAAGTTCGCCGATCTTCAACATGGTGGGACTCCGCAGACGATCCAGCGATGCTAGGCCGGCCTGGCGCTGCGGGCAAGCGTCTGCCCTCCCCTATAATCCGACCGACCGTTTATCAGGAGACCGCCTTGCCCCGTTTCGCCCGCCTCTGCCTGCCTTTGCTGCTGACTTGCACCGTGCTGGCCAATCCCGCACCGGCGCCGACCCGGCCCGTCACGGCGATCGCCGCCCAACAAGGCTTGCAACGCGATCCCGGCTTTCTGCCTTATGCCAAGACCTATGAATGGCTGAGCCGCTTTCAGCGCGAAGCCGGTCCGCTGCGGCTGGAGATGCGTCTATTGCCGGCACGGCCGGACGGCAATCTGGTCGGAGTCAGGCTCTATCTGCTCGGGCCGACGTTTCAGGAGGCGATCCCGATCGGCCCGCATGGCGAAATCGACATCCCGCTGCGCCCCGCCGCGTTGGCCGACAAGGCTGAGCTGCACAGCAACCGGGCGCCGGGCGAATTGGTGCTGCTGGCCTCGTTCTGGCTCAACCTGCCCCAGACCGAACTGCCCGCCACCACGCTACGCGCCGCGCTCAACCGCTCGGCCGCGCAACTCAAGTCGATGACGCCCTGGTATCAGCGGGCCTGGATGAAGCTGTCCAATCTGTTCAGTCAGGAAGAAGGCGCCGTGTTCGTGCTGCCGACTGGCGCGCGTGCTGAGCTGGAGAGCGCAGGTCGGCGCACACCGCTTGCGGTCGACCCGAAAAACGGCCGGGTGGTGGTGATCTGGCGCGACGAATGGCTGACCCAGCCTACCACGCTGCACTTCTCCGCCCCACCGCAGCGGGCCCTGCCGTTTTTTGGGCGGGCGCCGGAGCGGTGAGTCAAGCTTATCGTCCGGTTGCTGCGCCAGAATCCCAAGGCGCAGTAACCGATCGCTACGTCGTGCCTTCTTCTGCCTGACTCACCCGTCCTCCGCTGGATTGATCCTCCTCCTTTTTCTCTCAACTGGACGCTTGCCATAAAAAACGAGAATCATTATCATTCGCAACATGAATGCCGCCCACCCCCCCAAACCTGCCCGCCCGCTCCCAACGATCATTGAAGCGCGCACCCTGTTGCGAGGTCAGCCGGAGTTGCTGATCACCCACCAGGGCGAGCTGTACCGCCTGCGGATGACCCGCAACGGAAAGCTCATTCTCACCAAGTGAGGGTGGCCGGGTGGATTCACCCGATCCATGACGATGTAGCCAGCCAGTTCCGTTAGCCGCGCCTTCCTCGCAGGGTTCGTGCGGTCGGGATAGCCAGCCAAGCCCTTGCCCCGAGCGACGGCCGAAGCGGTGTCGCCGCTCGGGGCGATTTTTTTGCCGTCCTGTGGCGCTGCCGCGCCTGACCGATCTGCTTGGAGCTTTCCCGTTATGACTGGCGCACGCCTGCGTCCCTTGGCCGCCTTGCTGGCCACCTTGCCGGTGCTGCCGGCCTTCGCCGATACCCCGACCGCCGCTGCCGCCGCCCTGCCCACCGTGTCGGTGACGGCAAGCCGCCTGGAAAAGAAAACCGAAGAGACCGCCCCCAATGTCGCCGTCCTCGCGCCTGAAGGCACCGACCGCTCGCGTGTGCGCGATATCCAATCGCTGGTGGCCGATGAGCCCGGCGTCTCGGTCGCCCGTGACCCGAACCGGCGCGGAAATGCCGGCTTTACCATCCGTGGCATCGATGGCAACCGGCTCCTGATGACCGTGGACGGCGTGCGTCTGCCCGATCTGTATCAAGGCGGCGGCGCCGCCATTTCCAGTCGCGATCTGGTCGAGCTCGACAGCCTGGCGGCGGTCGAGATCGTCAAAGGCCCCTACTCCGGCCTCTATGGCGCCGACGCCATCGGCGGGGTGGTCGCCTATCGCACACTGTCGCCGCAGGATCTGCTCGAACCGAACGCCCGTTTCGGCGGCCGCGCCAGCCTGGCCTATCATGGTGCCGATGAAAGCAGCAAGCTCGGCGGCCAGATGGCCCTGCGCAGCGGCAACTTCGCCGCGCTGCTGAGCCTGACCGCACGCCGGGGGCACAATCTGGATAACCAGGGCAGCAACGACTCGATCGGTGCCAGCCGCACCACCCCCAACCCGCTTGACTGGAACAGCCATAACGCACTGGCCAAGCTCGAATGGCAGTTGCTCCCGGACCAGCGGCTCAGCCTCACGCACGAACAATTCGAGCGCGAAGTCGATGGCCGTCTGCTGTCCAATCTGAGCGCCAGTGTGCTGGCCCAGGACAGCCACGACCAGAGCCAGCGTCGCCGCAGCACGCTGGCCTACGACTACCGTGGCAGCGGCCCGTTTAGCGCCGCCCGCCTGAGCTGGTCGCACCAGACCCTCGATTCGAGCGAGCTGGTTGACGAATGGCGCCCGGGCGCCGTGCGCCGGGTCAGCGAAGGTCGTTTCGACCAGGAGCTCGATGCCTTCGATGCCCAGCTCACCCACCGGCTCGACGGCGGCGACCTGGTCCACAGCATCGTCTGGGGCGGCGAATACACCCGCAGCCAGACCGAACGCTGGCGCGACCGCACCGAATACCGTCCCGGCATCCCGCCCAATAAGCGCGTCGGCGGCGAACAGTTCCCGCACAAGACCTTCCCCGATAACCGCAATACCCGCTGGGGCCTGTTTGTACAGGATGAGCTGGCCTGGGCCTCGGGGATGACCGTGACGCCTTCGCTGCGCTACGACCACTACGAGCTGAATCCCAGCCCCGATGCCCTGTTCGCGCTGAGCAACCCGTTCAATCATCTGGTCAGCGACTACAGCGACTCGGCCTGGTCGCCCCGTCTCGCACTGAGCCTGCCGCTGGGCAGCGGCTGGACCGGTTTTGCCCAGCTCGGCAGCGGTTTTCGCACCCCGGGCTTTGACGACGCCATGCTGGTGTTCGCCAACCCGCTGTTCGGCTACGAAGTGCTGCCCAACCCCCAGCTGAAGGCGGAAAAGAGCCGCAGTCTCGAACTCGGCACCCGCTACCGCAGCCAGGGTTTCGAATGGTCAGCCACGGCCTACCACAACCGTTACCGCGACTTTATCGAGCAGGTGCTGGTCTCGCCGCGCGACACCAACCACAACGGCGTGGCGCTCGAATACCAGGCCCAGAACCTCGACCGCGTGCGCATCAGCGGACTGGAACTCAAGGCGGCCTGGCTGGCCCTGCCCCGTCTGACCCTGAGCGGCGCCCTGGCGATCGCTCGCGGCGATATCACTAGCGACCAAGTGCCGCTCGACAGCGTCGACCCGCTGAGCGGCCATCTGCGCGCCGATTACCGTTTCGAACAGTGGCAGGTGGGCCTGCTTGCCCGTGGCGCTGCGCGCAAGAAACGGGTCAGCCGTCCTGACGGCTTCCGCACCCCGGGCTGGGGCACGCTAGACCTGACCGCCGAATGGCGTTTCGGTCGCGCCGGCAGCCTGCATATCGGCGTCTACAACCTGGGCGACCGCAAGCACTGGCTGTGGAGCGATACCCGTGGCCTGGCCGCCACCGGCGCGCCGCTCGACCGCTATAGCCAACCGGGCCGCAATGTGGCGGCGAATCTCGAACTGCGCTTCTAAACGCGCACTTTCCCCTCAGGAGAAGCGATGAACGCGACCGATCTGTGGCAATCCTATCAAGCGCTCAAGCGCCATCAGCCACGCCTGCGTGCCCGTGACGCCGCCCGTGAACTCGGGGTGAGCGAAGCCGAACTGGTCGCTGCCGACCCGCTGGCAGTGACGCTGTTTCCCAAATTCGCCGAACTGCTGGGTGCACTCGAACCGCTCGGCCCGGTGATGACCCTGACCCGCAACGAAGCCGCGGTCCACGAAAAGACCGGCATCTACGGCAATGTCAGCATCGACGGCCATATCGGACTTGCCCTCAACGACGAGATCGACCTGCGCTTTTTCCTCAGCCAGTGGCGCTATGGCTTTGCCTTGCGCGGCGAGCGCTGTTCCTTGCAGTTCTTCGACCGCTTCGGCGACGCCGTGCATAAGGTGTTTCTGACCGGCGACAGCGATCAGGCCGCGTTCGAGCAGCTGGTCGCCCATTACGCCAGCCAGCCGGCAGCGTTGAGTCCCGACCGCGAACGGCCGCAGCCCAGTGTGGTGCGCGATGCGGAAATCGATGTGGCAGGCTTCCGTGCCGGTTGGCTTGCCCTACAGGACACCCACGAGTTCTTCCCACTGCTGCGCCGCTTTGGTGTTGCCCGCGAACAGGCGCTGCGGCTGGCGCCCGACGGGCTGGCGCGGCCGGTCGGTACCGACGCGGTCGAAACCATGCTGCGCGAAGCCGCCCATACTGGCCTGCCCATCATGGCCTTTGTCGGCAGCCCCGGCTGCATCCAGATCCATACCGGCCCGGTCAAGCGGATCGAGCCGATGGGGCCGTGGCTCAATGTGCTCGATCCGGGCTTTAATCTGCATCTGCGCATGGACCTGTTCGCCCGGGTCTGGGTGGTCAGCAAGCCCACCAGCGACGGCATGGTGACTTCGCTCGAATGCTTCGATGAAGCGGGCGAACTGATCGTGCAGTTCTTCGGTGCCCGCAAGCCGGGCAAGCCGGAACTGGCAGCCTGGACTCGGCTGGCCCATGAACTGGCCAATGCGGAGGCGGACGATGCGACGCTGGCTTAGTCCCCTGCTGGCGCTGAGCCTGTTCGTGCCGGCAGGCGCAGCCGAGCGTGTGGTCGCCTTGACGGCCGATGTGGCCGAGATTGCCGTGGCGCTCGGCCGCGCCAGCGACGTGATCGGGCGCGACCAGATGGCGCGCCAGCCCGAACTCAGCCACGCCAAGGTGATCGGCCTGTCGCGCGCGCTCTCGGTCGAACCGGTGGCGCGGCTGCAACCGACCCTGGTGCTGGGCAGCGCCGCCGCCCAGCCATCGAGCATCTGGGAACAGTTCCGCCGCGTCGGCATCCGTGCCGTCCAGGTGTCGGCCCATGGCGACGGCCGCGACTACGCCGAAGCGATCCGCACCGTCGGCTCTCTGCTGGGCGCCACGCCGGCCGCCGACCGGCTGGCGCAGCAATGGCAACAAGGCATGACCCCGGCGGCCGCCAGCGGTCGCCGCATCCTGATCAGCTACGAAGGCCGCACGGTGGCCGGGCGCGATACGCCGTCCGATCTGCTGATCCGGGCAGCGGGCGCCATCAATGTCGCAGCAGAGGTCGAGGGCCACAAGCCGCTCGAACCTGAGGCCATCGCCCGGCTCGCCCCCGACCTGATCCTGGTGGCCGGCCATAATCGGGCGGTCTACGGCAGTCTGGAGCAATTGCGTGTCCGCCCCGATATCGCCGCCACCCCGGCTGGCCGCCGTGGCCGCGTCTATGAATGGCCGGTGCATGAACTGTTCAATATCAATCTGAACAGTCCGGCGGTGGTGAAGCGGCTGCGCGAACTGGGGGCGTCGTGACCGCAGCGCCGCGCCTGACCCGTCCACCGGTCTATCAAGTGTTCTCCGGCAGCGGCCCATGGCTGATGCTGCTGGCAGGTCTTGGCCTGATCGGCTTTGCCTTCGGCTTTCACGGCGACGGCTGGCAATGGCCCGATCTGAACGATCCGCTGTTCAACGGCCTGCGCCTGCCGCGTCTTCTGTCAGCCCTGCTGGTCGGCGCGGCGCTGGCCGGCGCCGGTGCCGCGCTCCAGGCGCTGTTTCGCAATCCCCTGGTAGACCCCGGCATGATCGGAACTTCGAGCGGTGCGATGCTGGGGGCCATCGGCGTGATGGCGCTGGGCTGGGACAGCATGGGAATGCCCTTTGCCGCCTTTGTCGGCGGCCTCGCCGTTACCTGGCTGCTCTTGCTGTTCAACCGGCTGCTCGACGGCGGCGAACTGGGCCTGCTGGTGCTGGGTCTGGTCATCGGCAGCTTTGCCAGTGCGGTATGCGGTCTGGTGCTGTTTCTCTCGGATGATTTGACACTGCGCGGCGCCACCACCTGGCTGTCGGGCCATCTGGGCAATTCCGCCGCCGCACCGCTCTGGCTGGCGGCACCCGTGTCGATTGCCGGTCTACTGATCCTGTGGTGGCAAGGCCGCGATCTCGACTGTCTGTTGCTGGGCGAGGACGAGGCGATCAGCCTGGGCATCGATCTGCCCGCACTGCGGCGCTGGACGGCGCTGGGCGCCGCACTGGCCGTCGGCGGTGCGGTGACGCTGGCCGGACTGGTCGGCTTTGTCGGCATGATGGTGCCCAATGCCTGCGCGCTGTGGCTGGGAGGTAGCCGACGCCGGCTGATCGGCATCTCGGCCGTGGTCGGGGCGGTCTTCTTGTTGGGTATGGACACGCTGGCGCGCGGCGCGGTCTACCCGGTTGACCTGCCGGTCGGCCTGCTGGCTGCCCTGGTCGGGCCGCCATTCTTTCTATGGCTGTTTCTGCGCCGGCGAGGTGAGCGATGAACGCGGTACTGAGTACCCAGGCTGCCGCGCTCTATCGCCATGGCCGGGTCCTGCTCGAAGGCATCGACTTGGCCCTGCCCGCCGGCAGCCTGACCGCGCTGGTCGGGCCCAACGGGGCGGGCAAGACCAGCCTGTTGCGGCTGCTGGCAGGTCTGGCGCAGCCCTCGGCCGGTCAGGTATTGCTCGACGGTCAGACGCTCTCCAGCTACCCCGACCGCGAACGGGCGCGTCGGCTTGGCTGGCTCGGGCAATTCGCCCCGACTGCGCTGCCCTTCACCCTGCATGACTATGTGCTGCTTGGCCGCCGTCCGGCGCTGGGCCAGTTCGGCCGACCCGATGCAGACGATCTGGCCGCGGTGACCAGCGCCATCGATGACTGCGAACTGACCGCACTCGCCGAGCGGCCGTGGGCACGGCTTTCAGGTGGCGAGCGTCAGCGCGCGGGCTTTGCCCGCCTGCTGGCCCAGGCTGCGCCGATCTGGCTGCTGGACGAGCCGACCAACCACCTCGACCTCAAACATCAGGCGCTGCTGTTACGCCGGCTCCGCCAGGAAGCCGACCGCGGCCGCACCATCGTGGCAGTGCTGCACGACCTGCCACAGGCGGCGCGCTGGGCGGATCAGGTGGCGTTGCTGGGTGACGGCCGGCTGCTGGGCTGCGGCCGGGCCGCCGAGGTGCTGACGCGCGAGCGGCTCAGCGCCGTCTATGGCTGGCCGCTTGCGCTGTGGCGCGGCGGCGATGGCCAGTGGCAGATGGCGATCGGCGAAGCGGGTTGATGCGACGGCAGCATGGTCTCGCCCGGGGCCAGGCTGCCCTGGCCGCCTGATCGATGGCGGAGAAAAAATACCATCCGGGCACAAATTTTTATTTATTTAAATATGTGCAAGATTGGGTGCGGCGTTCATCCTATCGCTGTCAATATTTTTTGACACAAAACTTTCATACAACTGTCGCGGGCCTCAGTGCACTTGCTGGCGTTGTGCCGTCGTCACGATGACGGCATAATCGCGCGACCATGAAACTCCTCTTCGACCTGCTGCCGATTGCGCTGTTCTTTATCGGCTTTCATTCCGGCCTGACCGTGCCGGCCCTCCATCTCAATAAGCCGATCGAATTCGCCACGGCTCTGGCGATCGTGGTGACCGTGGGGCAGATCGCCTACCTCAAGCTGCGCGGCCGCAAAATCGAGCTGATGCAGTGGATGGCCCTGATCAGCATCGGTGTGCTCGGCGGTGCCACCATCGCCTTGCATGACCAGGTATTCATTTACTGGAAACCCACGGTGCTCTACTGGATAGGCGCGGTGGCCTTTGTCATCAGCCGCTATGTCTACGGCAAACATCCGCTCAAAGCGGTGATGGGCAAGGAACTCAGCCTGCCCGAACCGGTCTGGGATCGTTTGTTGTGGATATGGGCAGCGTTCTTTGTTCTGATGGGCGTGGTCAATCTGGCGGTGGCGTTCAGTCTGCCCGAAGCCACCTGGGTCAATTTCAAGTTGATCTGCGTGATCGTGATCACCCCGGTGTTTATCCTGCTCCAGGCCCTCTATCTGTCGCGCCATCTGCCGGCCGACGACAAGGCCGAACAGAGCGGCCAGCATAAGGAGTCCTGAGATGTACTACCTGATTCTCGGCCGCGACGCGCCCGACAGCCTGGCGCGCCGACTGGCAGCGCGGCCCGACCATCTGGCCCGGCTGCAAGCGCTGCAAGACCAGGGCCGGCTGTTGCTGGCCGGCCCCTGCCCGGCCATCGACAGCCCCGACCCCGGCCCGGCCGGTTTCAGCGGCAGCCTGATCGTGGCGGAATTCGCCGATCTGGCCGCCGCCCGCGCCTGGGCCGACGCCGACCCCTATGTCACGGCCGGGGTATACGCCGAGGTCGAAGTCAAACCCTTCAAGAAGGTTCTACCGGCATGAACGACGCGAAAGAGCCAAGCACAAGCGAACGAATCCGTGCGAAACTCGCGGTTTTGGCGCCGACCGTCCTGGAACTCCATGACGACGGCGCCCGCCATATCGGCCATGCCGGTGCGGCAAGCGGTGGCGGACACTATCTCTTGACGATCGTCTCCGAACGCTTTGCCGGCCAGTCGCGTGTGGCGCGTCACCGTATGGTGTACGACGCCCTGGGCGAGATGATGAGGCGCGAAATCCACGCCTTGGCCATCGATGCCCGTACACCGACGGAACACCCATAGCGCAGCCTTTCCGGCCGCGTGTTGATTTCCAAACCAAACCAAACGAATCGCCACAAGGACTTATCGATGCGCACCCAATCCCGCCTCGCCCTGACCCTGATCGCCGCGCTGGTCGCCGGCGCTGCCTTCGCTGCCGACAAGCCGGTCGCCACCGTGAACGGTGTGGCCATCCCCCAGGCCAAGATGGATTTCATCCTGAAGAAGCTGGCCGAACGCGGCGCCAAGGACAGCCCGGACCTGCGCCAGAAGATTCGCGATGACCTGGTGCTGAAGGAAGTCCTGACCCAGGAAGCCGTGAAGCAAGGTGTCGACAAGCAGGCCGATACCCAGATGGAGATGGAAATCTCCAAGCAGAACGCTCTGCTGAACGCCTTCGTGGCCCATTATCAAAAGAACAACCCGATGCCCGACGCCGAACTCAAGGCCGAGTTCGACAAGATGAAGTCGCAGATGCCGCCCAAGGAATACCAGGCCCGCCATATCCTGGTCGAGAAGGAAGACGAGGCCAAGGCCATCTTGGCTGCGCTGAAGAAGGGCAAGAAGTTCGAAGACCTGGCCAAGGAAAAGTCCAAGGATCCGGGCAGCAAGGACAAGGGCGGCGATCTGGGCTGGAGCGTGCCTGACAGCTTCGTGCCGGAATTCGGCCAGGCCATGAGCAAGCTGAAGAAGGGCCAGATCACGCAAGAGCCGGTCAAGACCCAGTTCGGCTACCACATCATCAAGCTCGAAGACATGCGTGATGTGCAAGGCCCGTCGTTCGAGGAAATGAAGCCCCAGCTGCAACAGCAAGCCCAGGGCAAGCAAATCGAGAAGATGATCAGCGATCTGAAGGCCAAGGCCAAGATCGAGTAATCGTCAGGCGGGCCAGCCCCGCCGCCCTACGCCGGGAGACGTCCGATGGACATGAAGAAAATCGAAGCCATCATCAAGCCGTTCAAACTCGACGAAGTGCGCGAGGCGCTCGCGGAAGTCGGCATCAGCGGCCTGACCGTCACCGAGGTCAAGGGCTTCGGCCGTCAGAAAGGCCATACCGAGCTGTACCGGGGCGCCGAGTATGTGGTGGATTTCCTGCCCAAGGTGAAAATCGAGGTGGTGCTGGCCGCCGACAAGGTCGAAGCCGCCATCGACGCCATCGTCAAGGCGGCCCGGACCGGCAAGATCGGCGACGGCAAGATCTTCGTCACCGCCGTCGAGCAAGTGGTGCGGATCCGCACCGGCGAGACCGGGGTCGAAGCTGTCTGAGACCGCCACGCTCGATCGACAACAAAAACCCGCTTCGGCGGGTTTTTGTTTTTTCTATTCGTAGAATGCAACAATGCTAGCGCTTGTTTTTCCTGAAATTTTCTTTGTAGCACTCAGCCAGTGATGGGCGATGCATTTCCGGAAAACCCGGGCTTAGACAGCTCAGCGCAGCGAAATGGGAAGACCTCATCCAAAACGGCGTGAAAACACAGCGTCTGGCCGGGTGCATCCGGCATTTGGTCTTGGCTCGGCAGGGAACGCTCCTACGGGATACGAGCATACAGGGGTGCGCCAGACCGAAGGTCGTAACGCACCCTTGCCTTGGTTCTCGCTGAGGATCAAGCGACCGCACATGACGGAAAACATGGTGGGTGACGCCGCTTTGCAGCTAGCGCATTTCCAGTCGATTCGGAGTCAAGGTGTCCGGCCCTCAAAGCGCCGGCTGCCTGCGCTCAACCAGACTTGCTGCGACGCCGATTTCAGGGGAAAAGCGCTAAGGCACCCTGCCTGTCCGTCGATTCGGCCACCGAGGTGCTCGCTGAAGCAGGCCCGGCCGCTCAGCTTTATCGCCCTGACGTTTGGCTCGGATCCAACCAGGCGTGCGCGAGCGTCTGAGCCTACGCCCAGCCGACTCAGGACAGCTTGACGACAGCAAAACAAAAGCCCGCTTATGCGGGCTTTTGTCAGTGGGTCGGACACAAGGCCGATGCAGGCTCGTCAGGGTGCAATGCCAAACAGCAGGAATACCACCGCCAGCAGCGCATGGATGAACGGCAGCATCACAAAGCCCAGTATCCCGGTCAGGAACAGCACCACCAGAATCAGCATGCCCCAGGGCTGATGACGGGCATAGCGCTCGGCCAGACGCGGCGGCAACAGGCTCAGGGTGATCATGCCGCCCGGGAACGGCAGGATGGGCAGGCACATCAGCACGGCAAACGAGGCATTCAGCACCACCCCGATCAAGGACATCCTTTGCAGCGGCTCGGCCACATAGCTGTCCGGATTCCAGGCGCCCAGTTTGAACAGCACCGCCCAGAACAGCACCATCGCCAGATTGGTCAGGGGCACGGCGGCGGCAATCCAGCGCATATCGCGCCGTGGATTGCGCAGCATGCGGTAATCGGTCGGAATCGGCTTGGCCCAGCCGATCAGGATCGGCGGCACCATGCCGCCGGACAGCTTGGCCAGCGCGATCATGCCAAGCGGCAGCAGGATGGTACCGAGCGGGTCGATATGCGCCGACGGGTTCCAGGTCAGCCGCCCCATCGAGCGGGCGGTGGTGTCGCCCAGCCGGTCGGCCACCATGGCCTGGGCGGCCTGGGTGAAGGTCAGGGCGAAAATCACTGGCAGGGTATAGAGGGTGATGACTTCAAGAATTTCCTGCATGGGCAGCAAAAGGCTTTCCGGCGCATAAGGCCATGGTCGGGATCAGTTGGGAGTGGTGCCCGGCAAATCGGAGAGTCTGGTCGAGTGTTGACGCATATATTTATTTTTTCTTTATCAGAAAATCCTCTTCTTGCAGAGGATTGTCCGATTTATTTCCAGTTGTCGATGGCGCTTATTCTTGCAGACCAAACAGCGCCGGATCGCCAGCACCACGGCGCAGCAGGACCGGGTCGTCGTCGGTCAGATCGATCACCGTGGTCGGCTCGACCGAGCAACTGCCTGCATCGAGGATCAGGTCAACCTCGTGTTCGAGCCGCTCGCGGATTTCCCAGCCTTCGGTCAGCGGCCATTCCTCGCCCGGCAACAGCAAGGTGGCCGACAGCAGCGGCTCGCCGAGCTCTTCGAGCAGCGCGGCCACGACCGGATGGTCGGGCACGCGCAGGCCGATGGTATTGCGTTTGGGGTGCATCACCCGGCGCGGGGTTTCCCGGGTGGCGGTGAGGATCACGGTATAGCGGCCCGGTGTGGCGCTTTTGAGATAGCGGAACTGGCGGTTGTCCACCCGGGCATAGGTGGCGAGTTCCTTGAGGTCGCGGCACACCAGGGTGAAATGGTGGTTGTCGTCCACCTGGCGGATACGCCGGACGCGCTCCAGCGCCTCCTTGTTGCCAAGCTGGCAGCCGATGGCGTAGCAGGAGTCGGTCGGATAGACCAGCACACCGCCATCGCGGATGATCTCGACCGCTTGCCGGATCAGACGGGCTTGCGGATTGTCGGGGTGGATCAGGAAATACTGGGCCATGATCGGGTTCTCGGAAGCGGGGCGGGCGCGAGCTTATACCAATCGCGCGGAATTTTCCGCCCCGGGACGCTCAGGCCGGCCCGCCTAGTTCGGCCACCGCCTGCCAGTCACGCCAGACCGGGTCACAACCATGGGGCAGATCGGGCATCACACCAGGCTCGCGGGCGCCTTCGCCGGTAGCGTGGTAGTCCGATCCTACCGAGGCCAGCAAGCCATGTTCCCGTGCCAGTTGAGCGAAACGGGCGTAGTCGTCGGGCCCGTGGCTGCCCGAGACCACTTCGATCCCCTGGCCACCGGCAGCCTTGAATTCCGCAATCAGCTCCAACATCGTCTGCTTGCCGAATTCATAACGGCCCGGATGGGCAATCACGGCAATACCACCGGCTGCGCGTATCCAGCCGACGGCATCGGCCAGGCTGGCCCAGTCGTGGGCCACATAACCGGGCTTGCCACGCGCCAGATAGCGCTTGAATACCGCTTTCATATCCTTGGCAACGCCGCGCTCGATCAGATGACGGGCGAAATGGGCACGACCGATCATTTCCGGGTTATCAGCAAAGCGACGTGCCCCGGCCAGGGTATCGGGGATGCCGGCCTCGGCCAGCGCCTCGGCCATCCGCACGGCCCGGCCGTCACGGCCTTCGCGCAGGCTGGCCAGACCTGCATTGAGCACAGGATTGTCCGGGTCGATATCGAGGCCGACGATATGCAGGGTGTGTTTGCGCCAGGACACGGAGATCTCGACGCCATTGACAAAGCGCAGGCCGCGCGCCCGGGCTTCCTCGGCGGCGGCGGCCAGACCACGCAGGTCGTCGTGGTCGGTCAGGGCAAACAGCCGGCAGCCGCGTTCGGCAGCACGCGCCACCACTTCGCGCGGCGGCAGCATGCCGTCGGAGACGTTGGAATGGCTATGTAGATCGACATAAAGCATAAGAAATAGGATAGGGCGAAATGGGCTCGGTTCCGATCATACCAGACCCCCGTCACCATCGAGCCCGACCGCCGGCCACGGAAAATTTCGCTTTTGCCGGAACGATCGACTATCGTCATTGCAGTGCAGTCCAACCATCCGGCGTGTCCAATTTCCTGATCGGGAGGTAGCCCATGAGCCCAATCATCCGCCATGTTCCTGCCCTCCCGCCGGCTCTGGATAAGCGCTGGCCGCCACGCGCTCTCCGGACCGTGCCCTCCTAGCCACGGTCGCCCTGCCCCACCCGTTTCAGCCTTCTCCTTGCTGCCGCCAGCGGCCGCAGCGGGGGCGTCTTATGCCAGGAAGATCACCATGTCATCGAACCAGATCGTCGATATTGCCTGCGGCCGCGACCATAGCCTGATCCTGCTGGCCGACGGCCAGGCCGTAGGTTGGGGCGGCGACCCGAGCCTGCGGGCCGAACCATGCGGCCGCAACCGTCAGGGCGTCTATGTCCGCATCGAACAGCCCTTCGTGCGGATTGCCGCCGGCTACGGCATCAGCCTGGGGCTGATCGAACTGGGTCGGGTGCATGTGTGGGGAACGCATCGTACCGGCGGTCTGTCCCGCCCGCTCACGCCCGACCGGCCGCAACCCATCGAGATGCTCAAGGACATCACCCAGCTCGCCGCCAGCGAATGCTTCAGTCTGGCGCTCGATGGCCAGGGACAGGTCTATTCCTGGGGTCTCAATGGCGAAGGCGCGCTCGGTCGCCCCAGCGCCACACTCGACGACGGCCCCGATACCATCCGTACCCTGCACGGCATCGTGTCGATCAGCGCCGGACGCGGCCATGCCCTGGCCCTCGACGACGACGGCCATCTATGGGCCTGGGGCGCCAATGCCGCTGGTCAGCTTGGCAATGGCGAGCTGCGCGATGCCTATGTGCCGGTCCAGGTCGCCGGTGCCCAGCGCTTTGCCACCGTCGATGCCGGCGTCAGCCATTCGCTGGCCGTCGACCGCAACGGCGAGGTCTGGGCCTGGGGCAGCAATAATCACGGTCAGCTGGGTCAAGCCTCGATTGCCTTTGGCGTGCGCCCGGTCCGGCTCAAGCTGCCCGAGCCCGTGACAGCGGTGGCAGCCGGCATGTTCTTCTCGCTGGCGCTGTCAGTCAGCGGCCGGGTCTACGCCTGGGGTTGCAATAGTCGGGGTCAGCTGGGACTGGCCCATCGTCATGATGTGCGCACACCGACCCGGGTGCCCGATATCGACCGGGTGGTCAGGATCGCCGCCGGCCAGGCCCACGTCCTCGCGGCCGCCGCCCGCAGCGTCTGGGCCTGGGGGGACAACAGCGGCCGCCAGCTCGCGCTCGATGAGGAAGTCGCCACCAGCCCGCAGTTGCTGTTCCAGGCGGCTTGAGGCGCTTGACGCTGGCTCTTGGTCTCAGGTCCGGGACGACCCGCTTGCCTTCGACGCGTCCGTGCTCGGCGCCAGAGAGGATGGGCGCAGAACGATGCGCCGATCCGGGTCACTTTTCATGACTCGGGGGACCGCTAGACCTGGACCGGATCGAAGATCGAGCGGATCTGACAGGCAAAGCGCCGACCTTCGCCATAGCTGAAACCGCTGGTCAGCGTAGGCACCGCGGCCTGGGTCAGGGCACGGTCGAGATAGCCCCAGCCGATCTGCTGCTGCAAGGCGGTCAGCACGCCATCGGGGTCGAAGGGCATCGGCACCACCAGCCAGCGTTCGCGCAGATCGGTGGTCCCCGGATGGCCATAGAGCAGACCCAGGCGGGCCATGACCATCGGGCCGGGACGAATATAGAGATGGACGGGATGAAGCCGCCATTGCCGCCCCATCGGGGCGCGCCAACGGCGAGGCGACGGGGCTGGGGTAGCGGCCCGGAAACGACGGCAGCAAGGCAGTGCCTGACAGGCCGGGCAGGCCAGGGAGCGACAGTGAAAGCGCCGCCCGGCCAAGCCGGCAGGCAGCCGCTGCAAGGAATGGATCGAGCGGATCACCATGACCTCCTTCCTGAGCCGATATACCGCAATAGAAGCAGTCCAAATGGGACCGATAGCGACCGATGAACGTTCCGACACGGCCGCGCTTTGGTTTTAGTATCGATTGCCACCATCCGGCTTGCCAGTTTGGCTGTTTTTCCCACCCCGCCCGGCTGGTCGTCCGAGGCAAAGCGGTATAATCGCCGCTTCCGTTTCCCCCCGCAGCGATCCCCATGCCTGTCCTTACCGTAGAAAACGCCTGCCTCGCCTTTGGTCATGTCGCCCTGCTCGACCATGCCGATCTGTCGCTCGAACCCGGTGAGCGGGTCGGCTTGATCGGCCGCAACGGCGCCGGCAAGTCCTCGCTGCTCAAGGCCATCGCCGGCGCAGCCCGGCTCGACGACGGGGAAATCCGCATCGCCCACGGCGGCCGGATTGCCTATGTGCCGCAAGAGCCACCGTTTGACCCCGAATCAACCGTGTTTGCCGCCGTCGCCGAAGGGCTGGGCGAGCTGAAGCAACTCCTGACCGACTACCACGCCGCCGCCCTGGCCGCCGGCACGGGCGACGCCGCGGCCCTCGAGCAGCTCAACGCCTTGCAGCATGAACTCGAAGCCCGCGATGGCTGGCGCTTTGACTCGCTGATTGCCTCTACCCTGTCGCATCTGGGCCTGCCGGCCGACAAGAAGATCGCCGAATTGTCGGGCGGCTGGAAAAAGCGGGTGGCGCTGGCTCGCGCCCTGGTGGCCGAACCCGATGTGCTGCTGCTCGACGAACCCACCAACCACCTCGACTTCAGCGCCATCGAATGGCTCGAAGGCTTGATCCGCGCCTTCCCGGGCGCCGTGCTGCTGATTACCCACGACCGCCGCTTCCTCGATAACGTCGCCACCCGGATCGTCGAACTCGATCGGGGCCATCTGCAAAGTTTCCCGGGCAATTTCAGCGCCTACCAGACCCGCAAGGCCGAAATGCTGGAAATGGAAGCGGTGATCAACCGCAAGGCCGACCGCCTGCTGGCGCAGGAAGAGGTCTGGATCCGCAAGGGCGTCGAAGCCCGCCGCACCCGCGCCCAGGCCCGGATCGAACGGCTGGCCCGGCTGCGCCAGGAGCGGGCGGCCCGGCGCGATCGGGTCGGCAATGTCCAGTTCTCGCTCGACGCCGGCGACAAGTCGGGCAAGCTGGTGGCCGAACTCGAACACGTCAGCAAGGGCTACGACGGCCGCACGCTGATCCGCGACTTCACCACCCGTATCCTCAGAGGCGACAAGATCGGCCTGATCGGCCCCAATGGCGCCGGCAAGACCACCCTGCTCAAGCTGATCCTTGGCGAAATCACCCCCGACCAGGGCACGGTGCGCTGCGGCAGCAAGCAGCAGGTGGCCTATTTCGACCAGTTCCGCGAAGCACTCGATGAAGAAATGCCGATCTGCGACGTGATCAGCCCCGGCAGCGACTATGTGACGCTGGGCAACGAGCGCAAGCATGTGATCAGCTATCTCGAGGACTTCCTGTTCCCGTCCGAACGCGCCCGCAGCCCGGTCCGCTCGCTCTCGGGCGGCGAACGGGCCCGCCTGCTGCTGGCACGACTGTTTACCCAGCCGGCCAATGTGCTGGTGCTGGACGAGCCGACCAACGACCTCGATATCGAAACCCTCGAACTGCTCGAGGAACTGCTGGAAAAATACGAAGGCACGGTCTTCCTGGTCAGCCACGACCGGGCTTTCCTCGACAACGTGGTCACCCAGGTGATCGTGTTTGAAGGCGATGGCCGGCTTTATGAGAATCCGGGCGGCTACGACGACTGGCAAAACGCCCGCGCCCGCATGCTGTCCCAGGAAAAAACCGCCCAGGACAAGGCCCCGGCCGCCAAACCGGCCACCCCGGCCCCGACCTCGGCCTCGCGCGGCAACCGCACGGTCAAACTGAGCTTCAATGAAACACGCGAACTCGAACGGCTGCCCGGCGAGATCGAAGCACTCGAGCAGGAACAAGCCGCGCTGCAACAAAAGCTGCTCGACCCGCAAATCTACCGCGACGACCCCAAACAGGCCGCCAGTTGGCAGGAAAGAATCGCCACGATCGAGCTGGGCCTGCTCGACAGGCTGGAGCGCTGGGAAGTCCTGGAAAAGAAACAACGCGGCGAGGCCCCATAACCTCGACTTGCCGCAAAACAGGTATCAATTAAAATAACAAGAAAAAACGGCGCAAGACTTATTGCGCCGTTTTATTTGATATAAAAATTTCCAGACAAACCTGTCGCACCCGCCGCCAGCCGTCGGATGCCATGGCACTTGCCTGCCAACCGGTCAACCGGACCTGATCGGATGAGGAATCGCTCGGTGATGACCATTTCCCTCCTGCCCACACACTGGCGCTGGCTGGCCTTGCTGCTGCTGTCTCTGGGCCTTGCCGCCGAACCTTTGCGGATCGGCCGCAGTGATAGCCATTCACCGCTCTCGGACCAGGGCGAGGCGCTGATGCGGCGGGTATATGGCCAATTGGGCATCGAGGTCGAGCTCGTGCGGTTGCCGACGCGACGCTCCCTGTTGCTGGCAGCGGGTGGTCAGCTCGATGCCGAATTGCTGCGCATCCGCCAGATCGGTCAGGAACACCCCGATCTGCTGCGCGTGCCGATTGCCATCGCCCAGGTCGAGCTGGGCGCCTATGCCCGCCCGGGCACTCCTGTGCCCGGCAACTGGCAGGCGCTCACGCGCTACCGGGTGGCCTATATGCGCGGAGCCCGCTTTATCGAACGTCATCTCGAACCTCTGCCCCACAAGGTCGAGGGACTGGACAGCTACGATGCCTTGAGGCTGGTGGCCACCCGTACCGCCGATATCGCGCTGCTGCCGCGCAGCGAGGCGGCCCAGGTGCTGGCGCGCGAGGAATTGTCGCAGGTACGCGAAGTCGGCTTCGTCAGCGAAGTCGAGCCGCTCTATCACTATCTGCACAAACGCCACCGTGCTTTGCTGCCGCGCCTCAATGACGCGCTGCTCAGGCTGCGCCAACAGGGCGAATTGCCCGACTATGAAAGCCCCCTCCTTAAAGCCAATAAAAAGGAAAATCCTGTGCGAGACAGGTAGCGATGTCCTTCTTTTTATTAAAAAATTCTCCAAGACGACTTAGCTTCGGCCTGTGACACTGCCGGTGAGGCAACCGGCTTTTTCTGTCGATAGATCAATTGCTTAGCGCCAGCAGACTTGCTTGGGGCGGACCGGCTCGCTTAAAATCCGCCCCTTTTCCCCCTTTCCGTCCACCGTCATGTCCGAGTTTGCCCGCCAGATTGCCGCCGAGGTGGCGCGCCGCCGTACCTTCGCCATCATCTCCCACCCCGACGCCGGCAAGACCACGCTGACGGAAAAACTGCTGCTGTTCTCCGGTGCCATTCAGTTGGCGGGTACGGTCAAGGGCAAGAAAACTGGCAAGTTCGCCACTTCCGACTGGATGGAAATCGAGAAACAGCGCGGCATTTCGGTGGCCTCGTCGGTGATGCAGTTCGATTACCGCGACCATGTGGTCAACCTGCTCGATACCCCGGGCCACCAGGACTTTTCCGAAGATACCTACCGCGTGCTGACCGCGGTCGATTCGGCCCTGATGGTGATCGACGCCGCCAAAGGCGTGGAAGCCCAGACGATCAAGCTGCTCAACGTCTGCCGGCTGCGCCACACGCCCATCGTCACCTTTATGAACAAGTACGACCGCGAGGTGCGCGACAGCCTGGAGCTGCTCGACGAGGTCGAATCGGTGTTGCAGATCCAGTGTGCACCGATCACCTGGCCGATCGGCATGGGCAAGACCTTCCGTGGCGTCTATCACATCCTCAAGGACGAGGTGCTGCTGTTCACCCCGGGTGAAGACAAGGCCGGTCAGGAAGTGGCCGAAGTCATCCAGGGCCTCGACAACCCGCGCCTCGATGAACTGTTCCCGCTCGAAATCGAGCACACCCGGATGGAACTCGAACTGGTCAAGGGTGCTTCGCACCCGTTCGATCTCGCCGCCTTCCTGGCCGGCAGGCAGACGCCGGTGTTCTTCGGCTCGGCCATCAATAACTTCGGGGTGCGCGAGATTCTCAACGCCCTGGTCGACTGGGCACCGGCACCGGGCTCGCGCGACGCCAGCGTGCGCGAAGTCTCGCCATCAGAAGAAAAATTCTCGGCCTTCGTCTTCAAGATCCAGGCCAATATGGACCCGAAGCACCGCGACCGCATTGCTTTCCTGCGCGTCTGCTCGGGCCGGTTCGAGCGTGGCATGAAAATGAAACATCTGCGTCTTGAACGCGATGTGGCTGCCAATTCGGTTGTCACATTTATGGCATCGAGTCGTGAACAGGTGGAAGAGGCCTACGCCGGCGATATTATCGGCCTGCCCAACCACGGCAATATCCAGATCGGCGACTCGTTCTCCGAAGGCGAAATGCTGACCTTTACCGGCATCCCGTTCTTCGCGCCGGAACTGTTCCGCTCGGTCCGCATCCGCAACCCGCTCAAGCTGAAGCAACTGCAAAAAGGTCTGCAACAGTTGGGCGAAGAAGGCGCGGTGCAGGTATTCAAGCCGCTGTCGGGCGCCGATCTGATTCTGGGTGCGGTGGGCGTGCTGCAATTCGAAGTGGTGAAAAGCCGGCTTGAGAACGAATACGGCGTCGATGCGATCTTCGAGTCGTGCTCGATCTATACCGCACGCTGGGTATCGTGTGACGATGCCCGCATCCTGCAGGACTTCGAGAAATCGCTGGCCATGAACCTCGCTCGCGACGCCGCCGACAATCTGACCTATCTGGCGGCCAACCGGGTCAATCTGGAACTGACCCAGGAGCGCTGGCCCAAGGTCCAGTTCCATGCCACGCGCGAACATGCGGCCAAGCTGTAAACGGATGATTGACTAATTAACCTTCCATCCGGATCGAACCATTGCAAATACTGGCGCTGTGTTTAGCGCCAGTATCGATAAGGATAGTAAGTAAGTCGCCTAAGCGTCCCGTCACGCGGGACGCGTTCGACCACGTCAGACCACACGGTCCGCTCAGCAGCGGGCCGTGTCTTTTTCCGCCTTTCCTTCGCCACCGTCCCCCAACCCGCCAATCCCTTGGCAGCGACGGAGCCACTCATGGCTCGGAGAGGCCAATAGGAAAATTTCAGGAAAAGTATCCACTAGCCCCTGAGCGCTTCTGAAAGAAAAATGGAGACTTACGTCTCCATTCTTGCTCGAACTGACCCACGGACACTCAGGTGCGCAGTTGACTGGCAAGCTGGTCGAGATCGTGGACGGTGGTATCGAGCGTCTTCACCGCTGCGGCAATGGCGGCGGTCGACTCGCTGGCGGCCAGCACATCGGCACGCAGGCCGGCGATATCCTGGGCGATTTCCTGGATACGGTTGGATTGTTGGGCCTCGTTGCCGGCCACATCCTTGATCAGGCCAGCCACCTGTTCGGTACCGGCGATAATCGCGCGCAGTTTGGCATCGGCTTCGGCGGCGTGGGCATTGATGGCGGCCATCCGGCTGGTGCCTTCGCGCATCGCTTCCATGGCTTCGGAGGTGCCGGTCAGGATCTTGCCGACCTTATCGCCGATTTCGCGGGTGGCGACCGTGGTGCGCTCGGCCAGTTTGCGCACTTCATCGGCCACGACGGCAAAGCCACGTCCCGACTCGCCGGCGCGGGCCGCTTCGATGGCGGCGTTGAGGGCCAGCAGATTGGTCTGATCGGCGATTTCGCTGATGACCTGGACGATATGGCCGATCTCGCCGCTGCGCCGACCCAGGTCCTCGATCCGTTCGGCCGAGTGGCCGACTGCCCGCGAGGCGGCGTCGAGGTCTTCGAGCGTGCGGGTCATGGCGACCCCGCTCTCCTGCGCCAGACGCCCGGCCTGGCCCGCCTCGTCGGCGGCGCGCTGTGATTGTTCGACGCTGGTGACGGTCAGGCCGGCGATACGGTCGATCAACTGGGCCATGGCATCGGTTTCCTTGGCCTGATGGCGCATGGCTTCACTGATCGAACGCGAGCGTTCGTTGATCTCGGTCGATTGGCCGGATGCCGTACCGATGGTCTGGGTGACCTGGCCCAGCATCCGCTCGATGGCCTCATTGCTGCGCTCGGCCGCGGCGCGGGCCTGCTCGATCTTGGCGAAACTGCGGGTCTTGCCGACTTCGAAAATCAGCGCCAGACAGAACAGCACCAGGGTCAAGGCAAACAGGGAGCGGGTCTGCAACTGGGCATGCAGCGAAGCCGCCAGCGGACTCTTGGGCAATGGCCAGCCATGGCTGTGCGCCAGCGAGAACAGGACAATGGCCAGCAGCGTACAGCCGGTCCAGAAGATACTGCTGCGCCGGCCGCCCAGAAACATGGCCGCCACGGGGACCAGCAGAAACCAGGAGGCAGATGAGGACTCGATGCCACCGTTGACATAGCACATCCACACCACCATGCCGAAAAACACCGCCAGGCCATATTCGCGCAGCAGCACCAGCGCGCCGGTCAGCTTCATCAGCAGACTGATCATGATCATCAGGCCACCGGCGATCACGATGCCCCAGGCCATGGCCGCATGGTTCAAGCGGAAATAGCTGAGCGAAAAGATCGGTACGCACAGCGAGGCCAGCAAGGAAGCGCCGACGAGATTACGGGCGCGGCTCAGATCGATCGGATGTTGCTTGACGCTGTCGGGAATAAACCAGTCGATCACGTCACCAAAGGCCGAAGCGATGGTCATGCGGAAATCCTTGTGAGCAGGCAGGGCGGCAGCGCCGCCATGGTTCGGGGAGTCGTGCAGAGATCTGAAAACTATCAGAAAGACAAGAGAATATCAGAAAAGCATGATTTATTGATGATCAGCCTCTCCCGCCTGCGACTGGAAAGTCGCAGGCGGGACAGTTGTCTTTATAGGTGTTTGGCCATGATGGCGCTGATATCGATCTTCTTCAGCCCTTCATTGAACACGCGGGCAATCCTCTCACCCTCGGCGCCTTTCTTGAAACAGATATAGAGCTTTTTGTCCTCCATCAGCCGGGGATTCATCGACAACTGGCCCACATAGGGCTTGAGCTGCGGATCGGTCTTCAGCAGGTAGGTAAAGACATTGCTGTCCACCACCGCGGCATCGATACGACCGGCGCCGAGTTTCATCAGATTGCGCGAATCGTCGGGCGCCACATCGACTCTTTGCTGCTTCGCGGCGACGCGGGCGTCGAATTCGGTGGTATTGAGATAGTCCTGTACCACACCGACCTTGATCGCTGACAGATCGGATATCTTGCTCCAGTTAAGCGGCTTATCGTTGCGCTGGGCCAGCCCGAGCGGGCCGCTGCCCATGGGCTCGGACAGCACGAAATCGTTTTTGAGTTCGTCGGAATAATATTCAGGGAAATAACCGGCATGGCCAGGTGAGTTCTTGGCCAATTGCACCGCCCGGCTCCAAGGGTAGAACTCGACTTTCAGCTCATAGCCCATCGCCTTGAACGCTGCCCGTGCCACCGCCACACTGGCGCCCTGCTCCGGCAACTTGGCCCCGGTATAGGGCGGCCATTCGAGTGAAGCCAGGGTCACCGTCTTGACCTCGGCCAGCGCCGCCCCGGCACACATGAGGGCCAACAGGCCAGCCCGGAAGGACTGCCATCCCATCCGCATCATTGAACCCCTCGCGAATCAGACCTTGAATTGCTCCACCGTGATCTGCAACCTTACGGCGAGCTTGGCAACCTCCTCACTGGCGATCGCCGTTTGCTGGGCGCCCGTGGCGGCCTCGCCGACGATTCTCTGGATCTGCTGGATACTGCTGCTGACCCCGCTCACCATCTCGTCCTGCCGGTCGGAAGCGTTGGCGATTTCCTCATTGAGATGAGCGATCTTGCGGGCCGACTCGGCCAGATGATGGATGGCCCCGCCCGCCTCGCGGGCGCGCTTCAGGCCCAGATCGGCCTTTTCCTTGCTGCGCTCCATTACCGTGACCGCCCGCATGGTGCCTTCCTGAAGCTGGGTGATCACCTGCTGGATCTCGGTCGTCTGGTCATGGGTGCGGTTGGCAAGCGTGCGCACCTCGTCGGCGACCACGGCAAAGCCACGGCCGGCCTCGCCGGCCCGTGCGGCTTCGATCGCGGCGTTGAGCGCCAGCAGGTTGGTCTGTTTGGCAATCTCATTGATCACCAGCAGCACCGTACCGATCTTGTCGCTGCTTTCGGCCAGCTGCTGGATCACCATCGCCGCGTTCTCGACCTCGGCAGTGGCCTCGCCGATGGTCTGGATCGCGTCCTGTACCACCGCCTGGCCTTTTTCGGCCTCGGCATCGGCATAGGCCGCCGCCTCGGAAGCGGCGTTGGTATTGCTGGTGATTTCATGGACCTGCGAGGTCAGCTCATCGGTGGACGAGACGATGCGTTCGGTTTCGTGCTGCTGCTGCTGGATGCCTTCACTGGCCTGTTCGGTGATCCGGCTGGTCTGTTCGGCGGCGGCGGCAAGCTGGGGAGCGGTTTCGGCGATCTGCTTCATCACCTCCTGCAAGCGGGCGACGAAGGTATTGAAGGAGCGCGAGACTTCGACGAATTCGCGGCTGCCCTGCGCGGCCAGGCGGCGGGTCAGATCGGCATCACCCGAGGCGATTTCCTTGAGCGCGTCGTTGAGCCGCTGCAAGGGCTTGAGCACCACGGCCGACAGGCTGACCGACAGGGCCAGGCTCAACAGCACATCGAGCACGATGATCTGCACAGCCAGCGTGATCAGATTCTCGCGCAGGGCCGATTCGACCTCGGCCCGCGATACATAGACCGTGGCCTGGGCCACATCCTTCTTCTGGCCGTTGTCGTCGAACTGGAGTTTGATCTCGCGCATGCTGCCGGCGAGTTTGGCGTCCTTGGGAGCCGGGACGAGCTTGCCTTCGGCGTTGCGCATCCGGCCGTCGATAAAGTCCTTGCCATTGCTGAGCAGAATCCCGTTGAAAGCCACCGAGGCCATTTCGGCCTCGAGAATCTGGGCGATCTGGATCTTGTCGAAGTTCCAGATGGCAGCAGGCAGACTCAATTGCAGGCGGGTGGCCAGGGCATTGGCCTGTTCCTCCAGACCGCGTTCGAGCCGCTGCTTACTGCTGGTGTAGTTGAATGCCCCAAGGCCCGCCAGCACCAGGGTGACGATCACCACAAACAGCACATTGAGTCGCCCGCTTATGCTCTGCATGAAGCCCATGTATCACTCCCGGCCTTTGGCGTCCCGCACCGGACAGGCATTTCGCCCGGCATCCGTCGTCTTCAGCTTAGTTCAGGTGTTCTGAAATCCAAGTCACGGTGCGCGCAGCACGGGGCACGGGTAAAATTCGGGGATGACGCAGCCTGCCTTTATCCATCTCCGCCTCCATTCCGAATATTCCGTCACCGATGGCATCGTCCGTATCGACGACGCCGTACGGCGCGCCCAGGCGCAGCGCATGCCGGCGCTGGCGCTGACCGATCTGATGAACCTGTTCGGCATGGTCAAGCACTACAAGGCCTGCCGGAGTGCCGGGATCAAGCCCATCGTCGGTGCCGACGTATGGATCGAGAACCCCGAAGACCGCGATAAACCGTTCCGTGCCCTGCTGCTTGCCAAGAACCGCGCCGGCTACGGCCGGCTGTGCGAATTGCTGACGGCGGCCTTTCGCCATAACCAATATCGTGGCCGGGCCGAGATCAAGCCCGACTGGCTGGCACAAGGCGACAACAGCGCACTGATCGCGCTGTCTGGCGCCCATCTGGGCGAGGTGGGCCAGCTGCTGCTCAACGGCAATCTCGAAGCCGCCCGCCTGCGCGCCCGCTGGTGGGCCGACTGTTTCCGCGACAGCTTCTATCTGGAACTGCAACGCACCGGCGACCCGCGTGCCGAGACGCAGGTCCATGGCGCCATCGATCTGGCCGCCGAACTCGATCTGCCGGTGGTGGCCACCCATCCGGTCCAGTTCCTTGATCGCGACGACTTCAAGGCGCACGAAGCCCGCGTCTGCATCGCCGAAGGCTATGTGATGGCCGACAAGCGCCGACCCCGGCTCTATACCCCGGAGCAGTATTTCAAGTCGCCCGAGGAGATGGCGGCACTGTTTGCCGACGTGCCCGAGGCGCTGGCCAACAGCGTGGCCATCGCCCAGCGCTGCAATATCACGGTCCAGCTCGGCAAGAACTATCTGCCGCTTTTTCCGACTCCCGACGGGCTGTCGCTCGACGACTATCTGGTGCTGCAAGCACGCGAGGGGCTGGAAAAGCGTCTGCCCCTGCTGTTCCCCGACCCCGCCCAGTTGGCTGCCCGGCGCGAGGAATATGAAAGCCGGCTCAAATTCGAGACCGATACCATCATCCAGATGGGGTTTCCGGGCTACTTCCTGATCGTGGCCGACTTTATCAACTGGGCCAAGAACAACGGCTGCCCGGTGGGCCCGGGCCGCGGTTCGGGGGCGGGTTCGCTGGTCGCCTATTCGCTCGGGATCACCGATATCGACCCGCTGCGCTATGCCCTGCTGTTCGAGCGCTTCCTGAACCCGGAGCGGGTGTCGATGCCCGACTTCGATATCGACTTCTGCCAGGACAACCGCTGGCGCGTGATCGAGTATGTGCGGCAGAAATACGGCGACGAGGCGGTCAGCCAGATCGCCACCTTCGGTACGCTGGCGTCCAAGGCGGTGGTGCGCGATGTGGGGCGGGTGCTCGATCTGCCGTATAACTTCTGCGACCAGCTGTCCAAGCTGATTCCGGCCGCACCGGGCAAGCAGTTCAGCCTCGATGACGCCGTCGAGATGGAGCCGCAACTTAAGGAGCGGATCGCCAACGAAGAGGAAGTGGCCGAGCTATGGGCGCTGGGCAAGAAGCTCGAAGGCATGACCCGCAATATCGGCATGCACGCCGGCGGCGTGCTGATCGCGCCGGGCAAGCTCACCGATTTCTGCCCGCTCTATCAGGCCAGCGGCGAAGATGCCTCGCCGGTGTCGCAGTACGACAAGGACGATGTCGAGCAGATCGGCCTGGTCAAGTTCGACTTTCTGGGGCTGCGCAACCTCACCATCCTCGAGATGGCCTGCCAGTACATTGAGCGGCTGGGCGGCGGCAAGGTCGATCTGGCCACGCTGGCGCTCGATGATCAGCAGGCCTACAAGATCTTCCAGGACGGCAATACCACCGCCGTATTCCAGTTTGAATCGTCGGGCATGAAGGACATGCTCAAGCGCGCCAAGCCCGACCGCTTCGAGGAAATCATCGCCTTCGTGGCACTGTACCGGCCAGGTCCGATGGACCTGATCCCGGACTTTATCGCCCGCAAGCAAGGCCAGGCCTTCGAATATCTCCATCCGCTGCTCGAACCCGTGCTGGCGCCGACCTACGGCATCATGGTGTACCAGGAGCAGGTGATGCAGGCAGCCCAGGTCTGCGGCGGCTATAGCCTCGGTGGCGCTGACCTGTTGCGCCGCGCCATGGGCAAGAAGAAGCCCGAGGAAATGGTCAAGCAGCGCGCCATCTTTGTCGAAGGTGCCGCCACCAAGCAGATCTCGGAAGCCAAGGCCAACGAAATCTTCGACTATATGGAGAAGTTCGCCGGCTATGGCTTCAACAAGTCGCACGCGGCTGCCTATGCGCTGATCTCCTACCATACTGCCTGGCTCAAGGCCCACCACTGCGCCGCCTATATGGCGGCGACCATGTCGACTGAATTGAACGACACCGATCAGCTCAAGGTGTTCTACGACGATGCGGTGGCCAATGGCATCAAGATCCTGCCGCCTGATGTCAACGCCAGCTTCTATCGTTTCGTGCCGGTGTCGCGCCGCGAGATCCGCTACGGACTGGGTGCCATCAAGGGCACGGGCGAGGCGGCCATTGACCATATCGTGGCGGTGCGCGAACAGGGCGGGCCGTTCCGCGATCTGTTCGATTTCTGCCAGCGTACCGACAAAAAGCTGGTCAATCGCCGGGTGATCGAAGCCTTGATTCGCGGTGGCGCCTTCGATCAGTTGTCCGACCATCGCGCCGCCCTGATCGCCTCGGTGGGCCTGGCGCTCGAAGCGGCCGAGCAGGCGGCGGTCAATGCCTCGCAAGGCAGTCTGTTCGATCTGCTTGAAGCCGCACCCGAGCATCAGTTGCAACTGGTCGAAGTGCCACGCTGGGACGAGGCCACCAAGCTGATCGAAGAGAAGTCGGCCATCGGCTTTTATCTGTCGGGCCACCCGTTCGATGCCCAGGCGCGCGCGGTACGCGGCTTCGTCAAGACCCCGCTGGCCCGGCTCGCGCCACGCAAGGAGCCGCAGTGGCTGGCCGGGGTGGTCACCGAACTGCGCACCAAGATCGGCCAGCGCGGCAAGATGGCGTTCATCACCCTCGACGACGCCTCGGCCCGGCGCGAGGTCTCGGTGTTCTCGGAAGCCTTCGAAGTCAACCGTGCCAAGCTGCGCGAAGATACTCTGCTGATCATCGAGGGCAAGGTCAGTGAAGATAGCTACTCGGGCGGCTTACGCATCATCGCCGACAAGATCTACGATCTGGCCGAGGCACGCAGCCGCTTTGCCCAGGCGCTCAGTGTCGGCATCAACGGCCAGGCCGACGCGGGCCGGTTGCGCCAGTTGCTCGACCCTTATCTCGGCGGCGACTGCCCGATCGAGGTGCTGTACCGCAACCGCGAGGCCCAGTGCGGCCTGAAGCTCGGCGAAGGCTGGCGCGTGACGCTGCGCGATGAGCTGCTGACGGCGCTGCGGGGCTGGCTCGGAGACGAGTCGGTGTCGATCCGCTTCTGATAGCGGCCATCGCCAGCAGGTCCAGACCGACGTTCGTAGCCAATCATCGTGTCCACACCCTGCCTACGGGCGTTGACACAGCCTTCCAGGACAGGCGAAAGCACGTCCAGCCAAAGACTTCGCCTCACCAGTGCTGCCGGGCAGTCCATCTGTCCGGGCCGGCGCTGGCCCAGGGTCGAATTTCAAAAATCCAGCAAAACGAATGCCGCACCCAGTGCGGCATTCGTTTATTTTGGAAATATTTCTGATTAGCTGATGTATTGAAACAGCGACAGGCCCTGTACCGAGGAAAACGATTTGCGCGCTGCATCGAGATAAGTCTGGGTCAGGCTGAAATCGCTGATCGCCGAGGCGTAGTCGATATCGGTCAGACCGGAGATGGTGCGCTTGTATTGCAGGTTGAGGTCGGTATTGGTGTTGTTGACCGATTCCATTTCCTTGAGCCGCGCCCCGATATTCGACTGGGTGGTCAGGATATTGCCCAGCGAATTATTGAGCTGCTGCAAGGCGGTATTGAGATGGTTCTGGAATTCGGCCCGGCCCATATCCTCTTCGGTATAGGAAGTCAGTGCCTTGGCAAAATCGCCCAGCGTGCTGAACAGGTCGACATTGCGACTGGCTTGCAGACGGAAGCTGTCGCCATCGACCGGTTTGCCATCGACCGAGATCTTGGCGCCGAAGTCCCAGCCCGGCTGCAAGCCCGTCTCGCCCGGCAACTGACGGAATTCGATATCGGTGCCCGGCTTGTACAGACGCGGGAAGGCGTTGGGGGTAGCGGGCAGCGTATCGATCCGGTCGCCTGTGTTGTAATCGAAACCGTCGATCATCGAGCGGTTGTAGTTCGGGTTGGGGGTGACACCGTCGCCCAGGTAGTTGCGGCTGTCGACGATGTCGTAGCGGGTGATCTTGGTATTGCCGCTCGGATCGTCGGGGTTGTTGGTGACGTGAAACTGGATCCGGTAGTCCTGCAAATTGTTGGGGTCGGACCAGCGTACCGGATCGACCACCACACCCGGGCTGACTACGCCGGTGCCCTGGTTCTTTTGCAGGGTCAGATCAAGGGTATGGGTCGAATTGACCGGCGGCGCCGCCGTTTGCGATTGCAGATTGATGCCGAACGCCGCCGAGCTATAGCCGGCGCTCAGGGTGTTATGGTCGAACTGTTCGCTGCTGCCGTCGCTGAGCCGGGTCAGGGTGTAGTTGGTGCCGTCGTAGCTGAGACGGAATTCCGACGGAGCGAACTGCTGGCCGATCTGACGGGTGATCTGCACCGTGGAGCCACCGGGGAAGCTCACGCTGCGCGGGAAACCGGGCTGCGACATGGCCGTGGTGAACGTGCCGTTGCCGTTCTTGACCTTGATGAAGATATCGGCGCCCGAATCGGACACTGGGATCTGTCGGCCGGTCGAGATCTGCACCAGCCGCTGCCCTTGGTCACCGTCGTAGGTGACATTGCCGTATTCGAGTTCATTGAACGGCTTGGTGGCACCCTTGTAGCCCGAGAACAGATATTGGCCGTTGCCGTCGGTGCTGTTGGCCACGGCCAGCAGCTCCTGGTATTTGCCCCGGATATCGGCTTCGATCATCTTCTTCTCGGCACTGGTCAGAGCCGGGTTGCCCGACTGGATAGCCAGTTGCTGGATGCTCTGGATGACCGTGATCGAATGTTGCAGGTTCGATTCGGCCAGCGACAAGGTGCCGTCGGCGTACTGGCCGTTTTCGATGTACTGGTCGTTGAGTCGGGTCGATTGGCTCAGATCGAGCGAACGCGCCGAGGCGACCGGGTCGTCGGACGGGGTGAGGATCTTGCGCCCGGTCGACAGTTGGTTCTGTAGCTTGTACAGGTCGCTTTCGCGGTTCTGCAGATGGAAAACCGCCATATTGTAGATGCTGCTGGTGGCGACTCGCATGATGTCTTACTCCTGGCTAGCGGCCGATATTCAACACTTCGTCAAAGGCCCGCTGCGCAATCTGAATGGTACGGCTGGCGGCCATATACGCCTGCTGGAAACTGAGCAGGCCTGCGGCCTCCTCATCAAGGTTGACACCCGATAAGTCTTGCAGCTTGGTTTCCGCCTGCTTCAGCAGAGATGCCTGGGCCTGCTGATTGATCTTGGCCTGGTTGGTCTTTACCCCGACATCGGCCACCGTCTTGCTATAGGCACCCTGGAAGTTGGTGGTGCCACCGTCGAGCAGATTGGTGGTCTGCAACTTCCCCATCGCCAGCATATTACGGTTGTCGGCCACCCCGCCCTTATTGGGCTCGACCAGGAAGGCGTCGCCCTGGGCAGGCGTGCCGGTAATGGCGAACTCCATGCCATTGACCAGGATAGGCTTGCCGGCTGTGAAAGATACCCCGCTCTGCACCAGACCCGGTGCCGGCGCGTCCAGATCGACAATATCGAACTGGGTGGCCGAGGTGAACTGGAAGGCCAGCCGGTGCTTGATCGGCGAGGCATTGCCCAGCGCATCGGTCAGTACCGGATGGTCCAGCGTCAGCGGCGCACCGCTCATCTTGCCGGCCGAGATGGTGCCCGAGCCGGTGTTCTTGCGCGGCGTCACCACAATGGTCTCGCCGGCCGTCACACCATTGACCTGGATACGCCAGCCGTTCAGCTCGATCACATCATCGGTACCGGTATAGGGCTGGTTCTCCTTCAGGGTCTTGCCGCTGACGGTATCGACCAGCTTATAGCTGGTAGCGTCGAATTCGATCCGGATCGGGTTGACCGTCGCCCCGCCTTCACTCTTGATCAGCGGCGACAGCACGCTGATGGTGGTCGCGGCCGGGTCGCTCGATACCGCCTGGATATTGAGCACATCGCTGCTGGTGCGGATCGGCACCGCTGCTGCGATCTTGCTGGTATCGGTAATCGCCACCGATAGATTGTTGGAAAACTCGCGGGTCGGCTGGATCAGGAATTTATCGCCGGGCTGGAACAGCCCGGCCACCGAACTGACCAGCGGGAATTGCAGGCCATCTAGCTCATAGGGCCGGCCATCCAGATCACCCGTATCGACCAGGAATTTGGCGCCGTCGCTGAGCCGCTGGATCGTCCACAGCGAATCACCTTCATAGCTGAATTCATAATCGCTGGTGGTCAGCTTGCTCGCATCCTTGATCCCCACCGACAGCAACTGGCTCGAACTGATGTCGTTATTGCCGTTGGGGATGGCTCGCGCCTTGGGCAGGAACGAGAACGAAATCGGGTTGAACGGGGTATTCGGAGTCAGATTGGTTTCGTCGAGCTTGATATAGAAACCGAATGCGCTGGCCGAGCCATCCACTACGGACAGCAGCTCACGCCGGCCGTCGGTCAGGCGGGTCACCATATAGTTGGTGCCGTCGTATTCGAGGCTGTAGTCGCTCTCGACGAAATTGACCGACGGTTGCAACTCGGCGGTGAATTTGATCGATTCAGCAGGCACGGCAGTATTGCTGCCTTCGGCAAACGTCTGGGTGGCCATCGGCATGCGGAAGAAATTGCCGCCGATCTGGCCATTCAGGTCCTGACCTTGCCGGTGCTGCTGGTTGATCGCCAGCGACATGGCCGCCGCGACCCGGCCGAGAGAATTCTGCGCCAGATCAAGCCCTTGCTCGCGGAATTCCAGCACGCCGCCGAGCGAGCCGCCGGTCAGCATCTTGGATGGGATCAGTGCCGTCACCCCGTATTGCTGATAAGCCACCTCAAGCCGGTGCGGGTCGATCTTGGATGCCACTGCCGCCAGGGTGAACGCCTGATTGCCGACCACCAGATTCTGACCATTGCCGACAAACACGTTGTAGCTGCCGTCGGATTGGGTCACGACGGTGCTCTTGACGAATTTATTGAGTTCCTTGACCAGTTGGTCGCGCTGATCAAGCAGGTCATTGGGAGCCTGCCCGTTGCCCAGGCCACGGTTGAGCACGATCTGGTCGTTCAGCTTGGCGATCTGCGAAGTCACCGAATTGATGCTGGTGACGGTGGATTTGATCTCGCCGTTGACGTCTTCGCGCAGTTGATTCATCCGGTTGTTGACCGTCTGCAGCTTGGTCACCATCGCCTCGGTCAGGCCGAGCAGCGACTGGCGTGCCGGCACCGAGGCCGGGTTGTTGGCCACCGTCTGGATACCACCGAAGAAGTCCTGCAGGGACGGGGAAAAACCCGCCGACGGGTCGGCCAGCATATTGTCGAGGTCGGACAGATGGTTGAGCAGATTGCTCAGATAGCCATCCTGGGCCTGGGCGCTCTGCACCTGGCGGGTGACGAAATCGTTGTAGACACGGCTGATCGAATCGATCTCGACGCCCCGGCCGATAAAGCCGCCACCGCTGGGGAGCGGGGTGGTGGCGCTCTGGCTCATGGTCTGGCGGTTATAGCCGGGAGTGCTGGCGTTGGCGATATTGTGGCTGGTGGTGGCCAGACCGATCTGCGCCGCACGCAGGCCAGAGATAGCGATACCGAAGATACTGTTGCCCATGATGCTAGATTCTCCTCGCGGCCGGCTTTAGACGGTCCGGTAGGCGCGCAACGCGCGATGTTCCGCCACGCGGGTCAGCTTGGCGGCGTATTGGGGATCGGTGGCATAGCCACCCTGTTGCAGTTCGCCGGCAAAGGCTTTGGCGTCAGGGGCGCCCACCACTTCGCCATAGCGCTGGTTGAGCAGCCGGGCGTAATCGGCGAAGGCTTCGTCGTAGCTGTCGTAGGCACGGAAGCGTTCCACCCGCTTCTGTGCCACGCCATCGACGTATTCAGTGGTGACGATTTCGGCAGTCTTGCCCTGCCAGCCGCGACCGGCCTTGATACCGAACAGGTTGTGGCTGTTCTGGCCTGCTTCGTTGACGATGGGACGGCGGCCCCAGCCCGACTCAAGTGCGGCATGGGCCAGCAGCAGATGGGGCGACACTCCGAGCGAGCGGGCCGCATCGACGGCATGCTCGCCCACTTCGGCAATGAATTGTTCAGCGTTGGAAGATTTGGCCGGGCCGGACGGTATGGCAGGCGCGGCGGCCGGAGCGGCAAGCATTGCCGGCGGCTTGCCGGCCTCGGACGAGGTCGGCGGTTCGATAATGGGCAGCACGCTACGGCGCTGTTCGTTGAATTGGTTGATCTGGCGTTCGATCAGGTCGGCAAAGCCAAGACCGCGACCGCCGGCAAAAGTCTGCGACAACTGCTGATCATACATGCCACGGAAAAAGCCCACCGACTCGCTCTCCAGTTCGTCGAACTTCGGTGTGGCTTCACGCATAGCCTTCATCATCATATCGACGAACAGCGCTTCGAACTGTTCGGCCACTTCACGCGTCGCGCCTTGCGGATCACGGCCGAGCTTGGCACGCAGATCGCCGACGCTTTGGCTGTCCAGCGCAAATTTGCTGGTCAGGCGGCTGTCGCTAAGAGATGTGAAGGCTTGCATGGCAGGCGCTCCCGGTCGAAGAGTGCCGGTCTAAAAGCAGCTTCCATGCCAAGCTCTACAAGTTATCCGAAATCAGCTAAACCAATGAGCCGACTGGATTTTTCAGGGCAGATCAGATGATTTCCAACTCGGCCCGCAAGGCACCTGCCGCCTTGAGCGCCTGCAAGATCGCCAGCAGATCCTGCGGGGTGGCACCGATCTGGTTGAGCGCGCGCACCACTTCATTGAGTGAAGCACTCTTGGGAACGGTGGTGACGGCTCCCTTGCTGGTCTGGGCGCTGACTTCGGCCGCCGGGGCCTGACCGCCGCTGGGAGGATTGATGGTAACGCTGAGGCTGCCATGCGAGATGGCACATGGTTCGAGCTTGACTGCCTGGTTCATCACCACCGAGCCGGTGCGGGCATTGACGATCACCTTGGCCGGTGCTTCGCCCGGCTTGATATCCAGATTTTCCAGCCGGGCCATAAACGCGACCCGGGCATCAGGATCCTGCGGTGCCCTGACCTGAATGGCCCTGGCATCGAGCGCCCGGGCAACGCCGCTGCCCATGCCGGTATTGATGGCCTGAACCACCCGGTTGGCCAGCGAAAAATCGGCTTCGTTGAGCGCCAGGGTCACATAGTCGCCCTGCCCCACTCCACCCGGCACTTCGCGCTCGACCGTAGCCCCGCCAGGCACCCGACCTACCGCCAAAGGGTTGGCCTGCTGACCGCCACCACCGCCGCCGGCCCCGCCTGGACTGGCTACCACCACATTGCCCTGGGCAATGGCATATACCTGGCCATCGAGCCCTTTGAGCGGACTGATCAACAAGGTACCGCCGCGCAGTGACTTGGCATTGCCGATCGACGACACGGTGACGTCGACCGTCTGACCCGGGCGGGAATACGGTGGCAAGGTAGCCGTCACCGACACGGCCGCCACGTTTTTGAGCTGAAGATTGGTACCGGTGGGAAGCTGAACCCCGAGCTGGGTCAGCATATTGATGATGCTCTGCACCGTGAACGGCGTCTGCGTCGTCTGGTCCCCGCTGCCATCGAGACCGACCACCAGGCCATAGCCGACCAGCTGATTGACCCGCACGCCACCCACTGATGCAATTTCTTTTAGTTTTTGAGCTTCTACCGCTCCAGCACTACCAAAAAAAATGGCAATAAATATTAACTTCCAGACTGCGCGGAGCGGTTTCATAGGCTAGAAGGGGTAGAAGCTGAAGAAGAAGCGTTGCAGCCAGCCCGCCTTGTTGGCGGCGGCCACCGTGCCGGAACCCATCTCTTCGATCCGGGCCTCGGCGATCTTGGTGGAAGATACCATATTGCCTGCCTTGATATCGTTCGGGTTGATCACCCCGGACAGACGCAGATAGCTGACTTCGCCGCGGATATTGAGCTGCTTTTCTCCGGCGATCACCAGATTGCCGTTGCCCAGTACTTCGACCACGCTGGAAGTGATGCTGCCAGCGAAATTGTTGCTGGTATTGCTCTCGCCCTGGCCTTGGAATTCGTTATTGCTGCTGTTGCTGATATTGAGCCCGCCCAGGGTGCGGTTGAAAAAGCTCGAGCTTGCGCCCGCTGACAGGGCATTGGAGATCGTGCCTTCCCGCTGGGCCCGGTTGCCTGATCTGGCGGACGCCGAGACCCGCTCTTCGATCTGAACCGTGATGATATCGCCCACATGGCGGGCCAGTTTGTCTTCGAACAGCGGCCGAGCGTTGGCGAGCTGGAAGATGCTGCCATTGGCCACCGTCTGCGGCATGGCCTGGCTCGGTCGCACCGTGGTCGGCTGCTGCACGATGGTCTCGGGCGTGTGGGTGGCGCAGGCGGCGAGCAGCAGCGACAGAGACAGAACGAGGAAGGGACGCATGGCGGTTCTCCCGGCGAAGAGGGTTAGAGCTGGGTCAGTCGTTGCAGCATCTGATCCGACGATTGGATCGAGCGTGAATTGATCTCATAGGCTCGCTGGGCCTGGATCATATTGACCAATTCTTCGGTGATATTGACGTTGGAGCCTTCGAGGAACTGCTGCATCAGCACACCGAGTCCATTGGCGCCAGGCGCCCCGACCTGCGGCGCACCGGACGCTGCCGTCTCGATATACATATTCTCGCCCACGCTCTGTAGGCCGCCCGGGTTGATAAAGCTGGCCAGTTGCAGATTGCCGATCTGGGTCGGCTGGCCACCGCCGCCCGGCAAGGTGACGGTGACGACACCATCGCGGCCGACGGTGAAACCCTGCGCTTCCTGCGGCAAGGTAATGCCGGGCAGATAGGGATAGCCACCCGACGTCACCAGACGGCCCTGGTTGTCGCGCTTGAAGGCACCATCGCGGGTATAGGCGGTGCTGCCATCGGGCAGTTGCACCTGGAAAAAGCCGTCACCGTTGATCATCACATCGAAATCGGTGCCCGACTGGGCCGGGCCGGCGGTATGAATACGCTCGACTGCCACAGTACGCACACCGGTGCCGAGTTGCAGGCCGGTCGGCAATTGGGTTTGTTGTGAACTGGGGGCGCCGGGCTGGCGCAGGGTCTGGTAGTAGAGGTCTTCGAACTGGGCGCGGCCGCGCTTGAAGCCCGTGGTATTGACGTTGGCAAGGTTGTTGGAGACCACGTCGATATTGGTCTGCATTGCATCCATGCCGGTTTTGGCGATCCACAGCGAGCGCATCATGATGGCGGCCCTTTCCTGGCGGGAAATCGGTATTCGGTCGGGAATCAGCTCAGCGTCAGAACCTGCGCGGCCGCCCTGTCATTCTGGTCGGCTGCTTGCAACAACCGTACCTGCATATCGTAGTGGCGCTGGTAGTCGATCATCTTCACCAACTGTTCCACGGCATTGACATTGCTCGATTCGAGCGCGCCCTGCATCAGCTTGACCGAGGCGTCGGCCTCGAGCGGCTGGCCATCGCGTGGCCGGAACAGGCCATCGCTGCCGCGCTCCATCTGTCGCTCACCAGGTTCGACCAGTTTGATCCGGCCGATCTGGTTGCTCTGGGTCGGATCACCTGGCGGCGAAGCGCTGATGGTGCCGTCGTGGCCGATACTGATCACGCTCTCGGAAGGGATGGAGATCGGTCCGCCATCGCCTTGCACCTGTTGGCCGTCGCGGGTGCGCAGAATACCGTTGGGATCGATTTCGAGGCTGCCGTTGCGGGTGTAGGCTTCACCGCTTGGGGTCTGCACGGCAAAAAAACCGCCCGTGGTCAGGGCGATATCGAGAGAGCGGCCGGTGGTCTGAACCACGCCCGGCGTCATATCGGCGCCGGTGGTCTGTTCGAGCACAAAGGCCCGGGTCGGCAAGCCTGTGCCGCCTGTTGCCGGCACAGCACGGAAAGCGGCAAGTTCGGCCCGGAAGCCCGGGGTATTGGCATTGGCCAGATTGTTGGCGATGGTGGCCTGCTGAAAGCTGGACTGTTTGGCGCCGGTCATGGCGACATAAATCATTCTGTCCATGGAGCGGTCTCCCCTGGTATCGGCACCAGCATAAGGCGCCTGCGCTATCCGGATGACTGTACGGGTCAGCAAAAGCAGCTTCCGTGCCAAGCTCAGCCGTATCAACAAGAAAACCCCGGTGATCCGCAGACCAGCCGGGGTGGAAAGCGGGGGAAGTGGTCGATTAACGCAGATTCACCAGCGTCTGCATCAATTGGTCCTGGGTGCGGATGGTCTGGGCATTGGCCTGATAGCTGCGCTGGGCGCTGATCATATCGACCAGTTCCTTGGTCAGGTCGATATTGGCATCTTCCAGCGAACCGGCCTGGAGTGCCCCGAAATCAGCCGATCCGGGAACACCGGCACGAGCCTGGTTGGAACCGAAAGTCTCGGCCCAGCGGTTGTCACCGAGCGGCTGCAAGCCCTGCGAATTGGCAAAATTGAACAGCACGATCTGGCCAATGGTCCGGTTCTGACCGTTGGAGTAGCGGCCTTGGATAATGCCGTCCGGTCCGATCGACAAACCGGTGATCGAACCGTCGGCATAGCCATCCTGAGTCAGTTCATTGACCCCGAAGGTGCTGCCGTACTGGGTAGAACCAGTAAAGAAGGTGGTAAAGGCCAGCGGATCGACCGCACCATCCTTGCCAACCAGATCGCCGGCAAAGGCCAGCTCATCGCCATTGATCAGCTTGCCGGTCTCATCGAACTGCATATAGGTCGGCTGAGTGATCGGAGCAGCTCCATCGAAGCTGGTCTGGATTTCCCAGGTATTGGGCGCGACCTTGGTCATATAGAAGGTCAGGGTATGCGGCACGCCCTGCGAGTCGTACACCGTCGCCGAGGTCGAGCTGGTATAGGTGCTCGGGTCGGACGGCGTGATACCCGGGGTGGCACGGGCATACGGCGGCGTGGTCTGCGAGAACGCCTCGGCCTTCTGGGTCATGCCATGGAAGTCGAGCTTGAAGCTGAAACCGGTGATCTGGGTCACGGTATCGCTGATCGCGTATTCCATCCCGTCGATAATCTGGCCCTTGTCGTTGAAGGTCAGCACCGGCTGCGGATCAGGCAGCGTCAGCGGGGCACCATCGAGCGAGACGGCAGCTTGCCAGCCATTGGCACCGATCTTGGTCAGGGTCACATCAACCGTGTGCGAAGCGCCGCTCGGGTCGAGCACCGTGACGGTGGACAGCGCCTGTTGCGACAAGGGATCGGGGGCGGCCGGGTCGGTGGCAATTGGGGTGGAAGCATCCAGATTCACGCCAGGATAGAGCAAGCGGGTGTTCTTGGCGCTTTCGTCGTCGATCTTGACCGTGCCGTTGCTGGCGGGCAGCGTCGTGCTCTCCTTGACCCCACCGAAGCTGATACGGAAGTCCATCGGGATGGCTTTATCCACGCCAGCCACCGAGACAGTCGTCGAATAGGCTACTGGCGAACCCGAGACGATGGCGCCCGAGTTGGCGTCAAATTTGAGTTGCTTGTCTGGCAGCGGTTTGCCGTCGAGGGTGGCCTTGACGTTCCACAGATGGGTACCCGGGCTCGCTTCTTCAGCGGTCACTTCGAGCACATGGAATTGACCGGCCGAGTCGGTCACGCGCAAGGTATGCGGGCCAAGCGGCGTACCCGGGTTCAGTACGGCGCCATTGATCGAGACTTGGTTGGTGCCGCGATTGATGATGGCCGAACGGGCATCGAGATTCATTGCCAGTTTGAGACCGGCGTCGGCCAGCGAGGAACCACCGGTGGCGCGGGCGCCGATATTCTGGGTCTGGATGCGCAGGGCTTCCGGCGTCGAGCCGCTCAGCAACTGGCCGTTCTCATTGGCCATATAGCCAGCGAGCCGCAGGCCGCCGTTGACGATATAGCCGGAGCGATCAAGCTGGAACTGGCCGTTGCGGCCGTAGCTGACGCTGCCGCTCTGGTCGAGCAGACGGAAGAAACCGTTGCCGCCGATAGCAACGTCGAGCGGATTATTCGTGGTGGTGATCGGGCCTTGGGTGAACTGCTGGCTGACGCTGTAGGCCCGGCCACCGATACCGGTTTGCAGCTTGGAACTGGCCAGGGTGTTGGCATAGATATCCGAGAATTCGGCGCGCGAGCCTTTGTAGCCGACCGTATTGGCGTTGGCTACGTTATTGCCGATCACGTCGAGGAACTTGGAAGCGGAATTCAGACCGCTCAGACCTTGCTGGAATGCCATGTTGCTTGCTCCGGTGTCGACTACAACTACATGATTTGGGTGACGTCGCCGAGCGACACGCTGCGATTGCCTGGCAGGTTCAGATTGATGCCAGTACCGCTGACGCCCACGCTGACCACCTTGGTCTTGGTGAAGGTATCGAGCTGGACTTGCTTGCCATCCTTGTCCACCCCGGCGGCAACCAGGCGGTAATTGCCGTCCGGCAGCTTTTGCCCCTCACCGGCAATCCCATTCAGATCGATCGCCTGGCGCCCCGGCTTGACGTTGCCGAGCTTCACCACACCGACTTTGGTGCCGCTTTCGCTGTAGACCGTCACTTCTACATTGCTGACACCGTCTTTCACTCCTACCTCAGCAAGGGTTGTGCCATCTTTGACGGTTGTCTTGTCGCCCGGTGCAATGACCTCACGGCCGACCAGACCGGCCGCCATACTGGCTGCCTGGACCGACAGACCAGCCTGGAAGGTGCTCATCATGGTGGTCATGGTCTGGTTGAGCTTCTCGATACCCGTCACGGTATTGATCTGGGCCATCTGGGCCGTGCTCTGGGCGCTATCCATCGGATTCATCGGATCCTGGCTCTGCAACTGCTTGACCAGCAGCTTCAGAAAGCGGTCCTGGGTCTGCTCCATCTCGGTCTTGTCGGTGGTCTTACCGTTCAGACTGGCGTAGGGATTGGGTGCATTGGTGGAGGAGTTGACGGCAAGCATGGCAGATTCCCTTTAAGCCTGTCCAAGCGCCAAAGTACGCTGGAGCAGCGTCTTGGCAGTATTCATCATATCGGCGCTGGTCTGATAAGAGCGCGAGGCCGAGATCATATTGGTCATCTCTTCGATGACATTGACGTTGGGCATGGCGATATAGCCGTTCTGGTCGGCCAGCGGATTTTTGGGGTCGTAGACCAGCCGTGGCGGCGACATGTCTTCCGAGACGGCGCTGACCCGTACTCCCACGGCCTGTGGCTGGTTCTGGGTCATCTGGGTCGCGCTGAATACCACCTGCTTGGCCCGGTAGGGCTGGCCCGAGGAACTGGTGGCGCTCTCGGCATTGGCCAGATTGCTCGCTACCACATTGAGCCGCATCGACTGGGCGGTCATGGCCGAACCTGCAATATCGAATACCCGGAACAAAGACATGGCGGCGGCTCCTTATTGCGACTGCATCGCGGTACGCAGACCTTCGATGCGGCGTTGCAGGAAGGTCAGGCTGGCCTGGTAGCGGATGGCGTTGTCGGTGTAGTTGGCCATCTCGATATTCTTATCGACGGTATTGCCATCGATCGAAGGCTGAACATCGTTGCGGTACAGCAGCTCGGCTTCGAGCCAGTTGCGCTGGATTCCAGGCAGATGTCCATGGTCGGTGCGGCTCAATGGCAGGCTGCTTTCGCGTTGGCTGGTGGCTTTTTTCAAGGTGGCGCCGAAATCAAAATCGCGCGCCTTGTAGTTCGGGGTGTCGGCGTTGGCAAGATTGCTGGCCAGCACTTCCTGACGGGTTGCCCGCAACGACAGTGCGGCTTCGTTGAAGGAAAAGTGATCGCTGATTCTGGAAAGCATGGCAGCCTCGCTCGCGGACAGTGGGCCAGACGAAAGCACGAGCCGTGCCATAGAAAGCAAATTATGGATAGATTATTTATTCATTTTCAGGACGTATATCTGAAAGATTCATAGCCAGTTTCAAGGAAAAATAAATCTTTCCTAAATCGGCAATCATAGAGCGGCAGGACTTGCCGCCTGCAACAGGCAAGAAAAAGCCGGCCTCGCGGCCGGCTGTCTTTGGGGCGGCAAATAGCGCAGCCCAGGCGGCTATTTTTTGCCGACGATCTTCGCGGCAGCGCCTTCGAGCGCTTCGCGCGGCTTGAGCCGGCCATCGGTGGCCGCTTGCAGCGCTTCGGTCATCGCGCCCCAGAAGCGGTTCATCTCCGGGTTGGACGGCATGGGCTTGCCCAGGTGGATCGCATCCATCGACTTGCGGATGTTCTCGTCGTTGTAAAGCTCCCAGAACAGCGTGATATCGGCCGGCACGCCAAGCGGCACATCGTCGTTCATCCGCTTGAGGCCTTCGGCCTTGAGCAGGTAGTTCTCGAGGAAACTGAGCGCCTGCTTTTTATTCGGGCTCTTGGCATTGATCATGGCGCCCAGTACGCCGACAAAGGGACGGGACGGCTTGCCCTTGACAGTCGGAATCGGTGCCACGCCAAAGTCGATCTTGGCTTTGCGCAGGCCTTCCCAGGCCCACGGTCCGCTGATGATCATCGCCACCTTGCCACTGTGCATGGCTTCTTCCATCTGGGCGTAGTTGGTGCCGCGCGGCATCAGGCCCTGGGTGATCATCGAGACCACCGCCTCAAGCCCGCTGACGGCACCGGGCTTTGCCACGCCCGTATCATTGGGGTCGTAGTTGCCACGGGTATCGCGGAAGAAGGGATAGGCACCGTTGGCAGCCAGCAGCGGCCAGGTGAAGTAGGTATTGTTGTAGTCCCACAGAATGGCCCGGGCGCCGCGCTTTTGCAGTTCGGCATCGAGTGCCGGCAGTTCTTCGAAACTGCGGGGCGGCTTTTTCACCAGGGCCTTGTTATAGAGCAGGCCGACTGCCTCGACCGAGATCGGATAGCCCCAGACCTTGCCATTGACGGTAAAGGCATCCCAGGCGATCGGCACAATATTGCGCTTGGCGTCGGCGCTGGGCGAAATCGGGGTCAGCAGGCCCAGTTTGATCCATTCGCCGATCCGGTCATGTGGCCAGATCCAGATATCGGGACCGCCACCGGCGATTGCCGCCTGCTGGAATTTATTGGGCGCATCGTCCGGATGCTCGACCTTGACCGCGATCCCGGTCGCTTTGGTGAACTCCTCGCCCACCTTGCGGATGCCGTTATAGCCCTTGTCACCATTGACCCATACCACCAGATCGCGACCGGCGGCATGGGCCGGCACCAGCAGACCGGCACCGAGCAGCAGGCCGGCCGTCAACCGACCCAGGGTCGCCAGTGCATTGCGGCGGGGATTGCGTTCTTGTGTCATCTCATCCACTCCTGGAAAAACATCAAAGCAAAATCTCTCGCGCAGTCGCGCGGCGCCTGAAGGCGGGCGCCATTATCGCAAAGTTCCATCGTCCTACTGGGGCTGACGCCGAACGGCAGTACAAACAGGCCTTCTCTGTCGCATTCCGTCCGCATGATTGTGGCCATAACGTCGTTTCCAGTGGTGTCGCGCAATAAAAACACCGCCCGCAGGCGGTGTTCGATTGTCGGCCCGATCATTCGGCGCCTTGGCGTCTGAAGCGGAGTCACCACGAAGCCTGGTTGAGTGCCAGGCGTCTGTGCTGGTCCGGACACGCTGACGCCGAATCGGCTGAAAACGGGCTAGCGACCAGCTTCGGCCAGGGCCTTGACCGTGTCGAGCATCCGGTTGGAATAACCCCACTCGTTGTCGTACCAGGCCATCACCTTGACCAGCCGGCCACCTGTCACCTTGGTCTGGGTCGCGTCGAAATTGCTCGACGCCGGGTTATGGTTGAAGTCGATCGAGACCAGCGGCTTGGTGTTATAGGTCAGGATGCCATTGCTGCGCGCCGCCGCGTCGCGCAGCACGGTGTTGACTTCATCGACCGTGGTATTGCGCGCTGCGGTGAAGGTCAGATCGACCAGGCTGACATTGATGGTCGGCACCCGCACCGCCAGCCCGTCGAGCCGCCCGGCCAGTTCGGGCAGCACCAGGCCAATGGCGGCCGCAGCGCCGGTCTTGGTCGGGATCATCGACTGGGTCGCCGAGCGGGCACGGCGCAGATCGCTATGGTAGAGGTCGGTCAGCACCTGATCGTTGGTGTAGGCATGCACCGTGGTCATCAGACCCAGCTCGACACCGATGGCGGCATGCAGCGGCTTGAGCAGCGGGGCCAGACAGTTGGTGGTGCAAGAGGCATTGGACACCACCGTATGCTCGGGCCGCAGCACCGACTCATTGACGCCGAACACCACGGTGGCATCGACATCCTCGCCGCCCGGGGCCGAGATCACCACCTTGCGCGCACCGGCGGCCAGATGGGTGGAAGCCTTGGCCTTGCTGGTAAACAGGCCGGTGCATTCGAGCACCACATCGACCCCGAGTTCGCCCCACGGCAGCTTGCTCGGGTCGCGTTCGGACAGATAGCGGATACGGTCGCCATTGACCAGCAGCGTATCGCCCTCGTGGCCGACTTCGGCGCGGAAGCGGCCATGCACGCTGTCGTATTCGGTCAGATGGGCATTGACCTCGATCTCGCCCAGATTATTGATGGCCACGATCTCGAATTCGTCGCGGCGCTGGTATTCATAGAGGCCGCGCAGCACGTTGCGGCCGATACGGCCGTAACCGTTGATGGCGATGCGGATAGTCATAGCTTGGCTCCTTGGATGCTCGGGCGTTTCTGAACGGGCAATTGCCGGTCTCACTCCCATGCCGTCGGTCGTCCGACGGCCGCAGCGCCGTACTTAAGCGGCGCCTCGTTATTACCGATTCGCTTTCGCTGCGGCGTCCAATTGACCAAGAGCACCAGGCAGTGCAGACCGAAGCAGCCGAGTCGCTATCGTGCCCGCTCCCATCCTGTGGGCAGAAGACAGCCATCTAGCGTCCTACCGATTCGCGACTGACCCACCCTGCGGCTCTGCGGTCCTTGACGCCGTTTCTAAAGAGAATCAAATGATGGGACGGGCCGGATGCCTGCTGCGTCCAAGCCGGACCCAGCCTCCGGGCCGAATCCAGCCCAGGTGCCTGAACACGCGCGTCTCGGCTTGGCTCGCCGGTCCTGAAATCCGTCTCAGGAAGCCCTCTCGAGCAGCACCACCGCGCCGGCCGCGTCAAGCCGTACCCGGCCCGCGCTCACCGTGGCGCTGGCGTCGCTATAGGCATCGCGCACCCGCTCGCCTTCGCGGAACAGATCACCGACCGGCAGGCTGACGGTGCCATCGGCACCCAATGCCACGACCACGCGGTCTCCGGTCCGCTCATCGATTCGTCCAAAGGTATAGGGCGCTTCGCCCAGCATCCGATGGCTGCCGCGTGCCAGCGCCCGATGGCGGGCGCGGAATTGGCCCAATTTGCGGAAATGCGCCAGCAGCGCCTGATCAAGCGTCGCCCAATTCATATCGGAGCGGGTAGCCTGCTGCGGATCGCCCGCACTGGCGGGCCCGGGCTGCCGGCCGCTTTCGTCGCCGTAGAAGATCTGCACGCCGCCCGGCGCCAGCAGCAAGGCGGTGGCCGCCGCCATCATGCGGTCGCGCCGGTAGAGTCGGGTGTCGTGCGAGGACAGATAGGACAGCACATCAAAGCCACCCTCGCGCAGACGGGCCGCATAGTCGCTATAGAGCTGGTTGAGCTGACGCGGCTCCTCAAGTGGCCGGTCCTGGAAATCGAAATTGATCAGGCTGTCAAAGCCGTGGTCGAAATAGGCCGAACGCTCGACGCCGTGGCCCCAGACCTCGCCGGTCATCCAGAACGGGGCATCGTCGATCTTCTTGTGCGGATTGGCGGCCTTCCACTGCGCCAGCGCTTCAGAGGAGGCGGCTTTCAGCTCGCGCCAGGCCGCAAGCTCCACATGCTTGGCGGTATCGCAGCGGAAACCGTCGATGCCGTATTCGCGCACCCAGTCGCTGAGCCATTTGATCAGATAGCCGCGCACGGGCGTATTGGGCAATGGCACGGCCCGGGTATCGGGTTTCTTCTTGAGGAGCGGCGGCAAATCGACCGGCTTGGTCTCTTCGGTGCGGAAATCGGGCAGATAGGCAAGCTGCATGGTGCGGTCGTCGCGCCCGCCCTCCCGATAACCGGGCAGGCCGGACCGGATCCAATCGGGCCCCCACCAGCCGGTAAAGGCGAAACTGTTGTAGTCGATCCAGCTGTGGTAGTCGCTCAGCCCATGGGCTTGCCAGCCTTTCCACAGCACCTCGGGCAGATAGCGCGACAAGGTGGCGATATCGGCATAGCCCGGATGATTCATCACCACATCAAACAGCACCCGGATGCCCTGACCATGGGCGGTATCGACCATCTCGCGCAATTCCTCGGGCGTGCCCATATTGCGGTCGAGCACGGTGAAATCGAGCGGGTAGTAGCCGTGATAGGCGTAGTGGCGGAATTCCTTGTTGCCGCCCACCACCCAGCCGTGGATCTGCTCGTAGGGCGCAGTGATCCACAGCGCATTGACACCCAGCTCACGGAAATAGCCTTCGCGCAGCTTCTCGGTAATCCCGGCCAGATCGCCACCGTGGAAGGTGCCGATCTCCGACTGACCATCGCCCAGGCGGCCGTAGCTATGGTCGTTGGCGCGATTGCCGTTGCGGAAACGGTCGGTGACGATGAAATAGACGATGGGGTTGTCGGCAAAGCTGGCGGGACGCGCGGCCGGCATCGGGTGAGCGGTCGGTTCCGCTGCGGCGGTTGCCGTCACAGCAACAGTCGGCGTCGGGTTCTGAGTCGGCGCCTGCGTCGCGCAGGCTGCCAGCAGCAGTGCCAGCAGGCTCAGCCCTATTCTTCCTGTTATGTTCATTTTTCTTTTACCTCCGCACCTTGTCTAGCGATGATTATGCTGATTATTTGATAACCACCATTCACCCTTAGCCCTTGACCCCACCTGCGGTCAGACCGGCCACCATCCAGCGGCGCGCCAGCAGGAACACCACGGTAATCGGCAGTCCCGACAGGATGGCGGCGGCAGCGAAGTCGCCCCAGCGGTAGTGCTGCGGATAGAGAAACTGTTTGGCCCCCACGGCCAGGGTCAGGCTGTCCTTTTCATGGAGCAGCACCGAGGCGATCGGGTATTCGATGATCCCCTGGATAAAGGCGAACAGGAACACCACCATCAAGATGGGCAGCGCCATCGGCAACAGCACATAGCGAAACGCCTGAAAGGCGGTGGCGCCATCGACCTTGGCGGCTTCTTCGATCTCGACCGGCACGGTGTCGAAATAGCCCTTGATGGTCCAGATATGCAGCGCAATGCCGCCCGTATAAGCCAATACCAGACCGCCGTGGGTATCGATGCCCAGCCACGGCACATAGTTGCCGATCTGATCGAAGATGGCGTAGATCGCCACCAGTGCCAGCACCGAGGGGAACATCTGCATCAGCAGCAGCGAATTCATCAGCGGCTTTTTGAGGGCAAAGCGCATCCGGGCAAAGGCATAGGCGCAGGTGGTGGAGAGGCAGAGCGCAATCAGCGCCGACATGCCGGCCACCTTGATCGAATTCCACAGCCAGCGCAGCACATTGAACTGCGGCTCGACCAATTGGCCATCGGGGCCTTGGTAGGCGATGCCGAGCGCCAGCTTCCAGTGCTCCAGGCTGATTTCGCTCGGGATCAATTCGCCGGTGGCGAAATTGCCCGGCCGCAGCGAGATCGACAGGATCATCAGAAACGGAAACATCACTGCCGCAATCACCGCGATCAGGGCCAGATGGGCCAGCAGCACGCGCCAGCGGTGCGATTTGTCGAGAACGATGGCCATGGCAGCTCCTTCAGCGTGTTTCCTGTTGATTGACCCGGGTCAGGCGCAGATTGATCAGTGACAGGATGGCAACCAATACAAAGATCACCGTCGATACCGCCGCCGCAAGGCCGAAGTTCTGGCCCGAGTCTTCAAAGGCGATCCGGTAGGTGTAGGACACCAGCAGATCGGTGGTCCCGGCCGGCACCTTGGTTTCAAGGAAGTCGGGCCGGCCGCCCGTCAACAGGGCGATCAGCACGAAATTGTTGAAATTGAAGGCAAAGCTGGAAATCAGCAGCGGCGTGATCGGCTTGACGATCAGCGGCAGCGTGATACGGAAGAAATTGGTCAGCGGACCGGCGCCGGCAATCGCCGACGCTTCGTACAGATCGGCCGGGATCGCTTTGATCAGGCCCATGCACAGCACCATCATATAGGGGTAGCCCAGCCAGGTATTGACGATCAGCAGCATCACCTTGGCCAGTACCGGGTCGCTGAACCAGGCCGGCTTGAGCCCGAACAGCGCATTGAGAATGAAGTTGATCTCGCCGAAGTTGTCGTTGAACAGCCCCTTGAACACCAGGATCGAAATAAAGCCCGGTACGGCATAAGGGAGGAACAGCAAGGTGCTGTAGACGCCGCGGAAACGCAGCGCCTCCCAATTGAGCAGCACCGCGAGCACGATGCCGATCATGAAGGTGAACACCACGGTCAGCCCCGAGAACAGCACGGTCCAGCCAAAGATGCGCAGGAACGGCTCGCGGAAGGCGTCTTCGGTAAAGATGCGGCGGTAGTTGTCCCAGCCGATTGCCACCTTAAAGCCGGGCTGAAGGCTCTCGCCACTGGCCGTGACAAAGAAGCCGCGTTCGAAATCGGGCCGGATCTGGCTGCCGTCTTGCTGATTGACCAGGCTGCCGTCGGGGTTGGCGGCATAGAGCTTTCTGAGCGGGGCGAATTCGCGCAGCCCCGAAGCGCTGGCGCGGGCGCCGTCGGGCAGCAGCACCGTCACCTGCTTCAATGCGGCCAGCCGCTGGGTCAACTGGCGGATCGGGGCAGGCTCGCCCAGTGCCGCTTCGCCGGGCTGCGGCGGGCGCGCCTCGACGGTCAGCGGCTCGGCCTTCTGCAAGGCCAGCGAGGGAGTCAGGAATACCTTGCCCTGATCGTTTTCCAGCCGGATACGAAAGGCCGCGCCGTCAGGATGCAGGGTAAAAGCCAGTGTCTCGCCTTCGACCAGATAGGTTTCGTCGAGAAAGAACTGGCGCGCCCGCTCGTACGACAGCAGATTCTTCGAGCTGTAGTTGGTAAAGCCGATGGCGAAGGTATAGAGCAGCGGAAACAGCACGAATACACCGGCCGCCAGCAGGCCCGGGAACAGATAGCGATAGGCATAGCCGCGCGCCGAGGTGTAGATATAGGTCGCGACCCCGATCACGGCCAGACCGATCACGGCCACCAAGGGCTGACCGACCAGATAGATCTTCATCACCAGGAACAGCCCGGCCAGCAAAGCCGCCACCGCCAACAGCGGCAGGCCGAATTTCTCGTAAATACGCCCCATTTTCTATCTCAATCTCCAGCCGGTTCGGTCATCGGATCGATGATCCGCGCCCCGGTCGCATCGGTACGACTCGGCCAAGCGGACTCAGACGAATCCGCTTGGCCCAGCCGGGCAGCAAAGCTGCCCGCCAGGCTTTGGGGTGCAGGCGGCGCGTCCGCGCCGGCAGCGCAGACGGGGTCCGGCTTCCGGACTCGCCATCAGGGGCACGACCCCGGCCCGACACGGTCGCCGACCGGCCCGGACAGCACCGCCCCACCCCTTCTCTGTCGATGCGGCAGGCCGCATCGTTGTTCTGCTTCACGCCTGTCCGGTCCAGGGACCCGACAGGCGGGTAGTTGCCAGCGGCTTATTGCCCCTTGATCCGCTTGGCTGCGGCGTCGAGGCCTTCCTTGGGCGACTGGCGGCCCTGGGTCACGTTTTGCAGCGCGGCATTCATCGACGACCAGAAACGGCCCATCTCGGGGTTATTGGGCATCGGGCTGCCGGCCTGCGCCGAGGCCATGGTGACCTTGATATTGGGGTCAGCCTGCAATTCCTTGAAGAAGGCCTTGTTGGCCGGGGTGCCGAGCGGCACATCGGCGTTGACGGTCTTGAGGCCGTTCAGGGTCAGCAGGCTGTTTTCCAGGAATTCGACCGCGATTTCCTTATTGGGCGAGGCGCGATTGATCATGCAGCCCAGCACGCCGACAAACGGGGCGGCCTTCTTGCCGGCCACGGTGGGAATCGGTGCCACGCCGAAGTTGATCTTGTTGGTCTTGAGGTTATCCCAGGCCCACGGACCGCTGATCATCATGGCGATATTGCCCTTGGCCATGCCGGCTTCCATTTCGGCGTAACCGGCGCCCTTGGGCATCACCCCGTCGGTGATCAGCTTATTGAGGGTTTCCAGACCCTTGAGCGCGCCCGGATGGTTGACGCCGGTATCGGTCGGGTCGTAGCTGCCGTCGGCCTTCTGCTTGAACACATAACCGCCGCCGGCGGCCAGCAGCGGCCAGGTGAAATAGGTATTGCTGTAGTCCCACAGAATGGCTTTCTTGCCCTTCTTCTGGAGTTCCTTGTCGAGCTTGGCGATTTCTTCGAAGGTCGCGGGCGGCTTGGGCAGCAGATCCTTGTTGTAGATCAGCGCCACGGCCTCGATCGACAGCGGATAGCCGTAGACCTTGCCGCCCAGGGTAAAGGCCTTCCAGGCCAGCGGGTCGATCTCGTCGCGTACCTTCTTCGACGGATTGAGCGGGTGGAGCAGACCGGCGCTGACCCACTCGCCGGCGCGGTCATGCGGCCAGCACCAGATATCGGGGCCCTTGCCGACGGCAGCGGCCTGCTGGAACTTGTTCGGGGCATCCTCGGGATGCTCGACCGTCACCGGCACCCCGGCCTTCTTGGCGAATTCATCACCGACCTTCTGGATGCCGTTGTAGCCCTTGTCGCCGTTGATCCACAGCAACAGCTTGCCGGGCTCAGCGGCGTGGGCAGACAGACCAGCGGCGGCAAACAGCGAAGCCACGGCGGCGGCGGACAACTTGCGGGACAGCATCATTGCGGTTGACTCCTTGATAGACGGAGGTAGTTTTACTACGCGGTCTGGGTGCGCGGGAAAGCGATCCCGGCCTCGTTGAACAGATAGCAGCGGTTGGGCGGCAGCCGTACCGTCACCTGTTCGCCGATCCGGGCGCCGTGGTCGGCGTCGGCTCGAACCACCAGGGGTTCGCCGGCGCCTTCGATTTCCAGATAGAGCATGGTGGCTTCGCCGAGCTGCTCGACGGCGATCACCCGGCCGCTGGCCCGGTTGTGCGGGGCTTCGTCCAGGCCGAAATGCTCGGGCCGGATACCCAGGGTGACGCGAGTTCCCGGCTGGGCGCCGCTGGCGTCGACCGCCGCCTCGACCAGGCCGCCGTCGGCGAGCTGGACCGTGGCACGGCCGGCCTCGACGGCATGAAGCCGCGCCTCGATGAAATTCATTTTGGGCGAACCGATAAAGCCCGCCACAAACAGATTGATCGGATGGTGGTAGAGCTCGAGCGGCGAGCCGACCTGCTCGATCCGACCGGCCTGCAACACCACGATCCGGTCAGCGAGCGTCATTGCCTCGACCTGGTCGTGGGTCACATAGATCATGGTGGTGCGCAGTTCGCGATGGAGCTTGGTGATCTCGATCCGCATCTGCACCCGCAGCGCCGCATCGAGATTCGACAGCGGCTCGTCGAACAGGAACACCTGGGGTTTGCGCACGATGGCCCGGCCGATCGCCACACGCTGGCGCTGGCCACCCGACAGGGCCTTGGGCTTGCGGTCGAGCAGGTGTTCGATCTGGAGAATCCGCGCCGCCCGGCTGACTGCCGCCTGGGTCTCATGCTTGTCGACACCGGCGAGCTTGAGGCCGAACGCCATGTTCTCGGCCACCGTCATATGCGGATAGAGCGCATAGCTCTGGAACACCATGGCCACGCCGCGCTTGGCGGGCGGTATGTCATTGACCAGATTGCCGCCGATACGCAGTTCGCCGGCCGTGATGTCCTCCAGCCCGGCGATGGTGCGCAGCAAGGTGGACTTGCCACAGCCCGACGGCCCGACAAAGACCACGAACTCGCCGTCACGAATATCGAGATCGATGCCATGCAAAGTCTCGATCTCGCCGAACGATTTGCGGATGCCGCGCAGTACGACCTCGGCCATGGATATTTCCTCGCTTTCCGGCTCGACGCCGTGTTTTCTCAGAGTTCGACCAACGCGCCGCCATAGGGCGCGAATTCGAGCTGGTCGGGCTGGAGCGTGGCGCCGCCCAGGCCATGGCCTTCGAGCAATCGGCCGCCGCGACAGTCGGCCGGCAGGGTGAGCCGCAGCGGCGCCCGGCCCAGATTGAAGGCACACAGCCAGCGCCGACCCTGATGGCGCCGCTCGAACACCAACAGCGGTTCGGCCGCGTCGATAAAGCGGATGTCTCCCAGCCGCAGCACCGGCTGCTCACGGCGCCAGTTCAGGAAGTGGCGGTAGAAATTGAGCACTGATTCGCTTTTCGGCTCCTGACCATCGACCGCCTGCGCCAGATGTTCAGCCGGCACGGGCAGCCAGGGCTCACCGCTGCTAAAGCCGCCATGGGCAGCCTTGGCCTGCCAGGGCATCGGGGTACGGCAGCCGTCGCGACCCTTGAATTCGGGCCAGAAGGTGATGCCATAGGGGTCCTGCAACTGCTCGAACGGAATCTCGGCCTCGGTCAGCGCCAGTTCCTCGCCCTGATAGATACACAGGCTGCCGCGCAGACTGGCCGACATAGCGAGCAGCATCTTGGCCATGGCCGGGTCGGTCTCGCCCTTGCCCCAGCGACTCATCACGCGCCGGGAATCATGATTGCCGATCGACCAGCAGCCCCAACCTGCTCCGCCCAACCGGCGACCGGTCTTTTTTAGCTGGTCTTCCAGTTCCTCGACCTGCTGGCGGATATAGCCGGCCGAATAGTCGGTGGTCAGCAGATTGAAGCTATAGGCCATATGGAGCTTGTCGCCGCCCGAGGTGTACTCGGCCATGGTCTTGAGCGAATGGTCATCGCCGACTTCACCCACCGAGGCCGCGCCGTACTGGTCGAGCAGTGCCCGCACCCGGCGCAGGAAAGCCAGATTCTCGGGTTGCGACTTATCGTATTTATGCGCTTGCAGACCGTAGGGGTTCTCGGCGCTGACGGTCTTGCTGTCGGCCACCTTGGCCGGCGGATTGTTGCGCAGCCGGACATCGTGGAAATGGAAATTGCAGGCGTCGAACCGGAAACCGTCGACACCGCGCTCGAGCCAGAAACGGATGGTGTCGAGCATGGCATCCTGCACGGCAGGATGATGGAAATTCAGATCGGGCTGGCTGGCCAGGAAGTTGTGCAGATAGTACTGACGCCGGCGCGCTTCCCATTGCCAGGCCGAGCCACCGAACACCGACAGCCAGTTATTGGGCGGCGAGCCGTCGGGCTTGGGGTCGGCCCAGACAAACCAGTCGGCCCGCTCGTTATCGCGGCTTTGCCGGCTCTGGCGGAACCATGGATGCTGGTCGGCACAATGGCTCAGCACCTGGTCGATCATGACCTTGAGGCCCAGCCGATGCGCTTCGGCCACCAGCCGGTCGAAATCGGCCAGCTGGCCGAACAGCGGATCGACGTCGCAGTAGTCCGAAACGTCGTAGCCGAAGTCCTTCATCGGCGACTTGAAGAACGGCGAAATCCAGATCGCATCGACGCCCAGGCTGGCGATATAGGGAAGACGGTCGATAATGCCGGGCAGATCGCCCACCCCGTCGCCGTTGCTGTCGGCAAAGCTGCGCGGGTAGATCTGATAGATCACCGCACCACGCCACCATTCGCCCTTGTTCTGCTTGTCAGTCATCGTTCTCTACGCCAATCAGGGAAATACGGCCATCCGACTCGCCCCAGGCGACGCGGATGGACGCACAGGCGGCGGCCGCCTGGCCGCCGCAACGATCCGGCCGGCCCGGTCACTGCACCGTCGACACGGCACAGACCGGGCAACCGGAGCGCGATCACCACCAGGCTTCGATCTGGGCGCCGTAGGTGAAACCGTGCTTCTTGTCAGCAAACACGTTGTTGGTGCTGGCATTGAGGCCGGCGCGAGCGGCTTCGTTCCAGTTGGCGTAGGTCGCAAACAGACGGAACACCGGCCGCGACCAGAAGCCCTTCTGCAGCGCCCACTGCGGCGCCACGGTGAACTTGGTCAGACGCTGGGTCGGACCACCTGCGCTGCGGCCCTGGTCATAGCCCAGTTCCACCGCGAGGCTCATATTGTCGTTGAAGTTGTATTGCGGCCGGACGCCCAGCGAGTACCACTTGGTGCTGGCGCCGTTGTGCGGCTTGATATCGTGGTAGATGGCGCTGGCCATGCCCGACCAATTGTCGACCTGCCACATAAAGGCTTCGACCACGCGGTAGGAGCGGTCCTTCTTGTCGCCGGTGCCGCTCGCGTAAGCCGGAATCCAGCTGCCGCCTGCGCCGTTGCCGCGACCGTATTGCACGGCGAACTTGTTGAAGCCGCCCAGCAGATTGCCCTGGAAGTGCTGGGCCGTCAGCAGGTAGCCAGTGCTGTCCTTGGACGATTCGTCGATGGCGGTGGTCGGCAGATCGGGCGTGCTGCCGCGGATCAGTTGTGCCGCCAGCTCCAGCGTACCGTCGGGGTTGACGCCGAGGTTGTACAGGCGGGCTTCGAGTTTCTTGACGGCGGTGTCCTTGTTGCCGTTGCCGCCGTTCTGGTGGTAGGCAAACGCCATCTTGGCGCCGCCGCCCACGGCGATATCCTCGATACCGGCGCCGGTGCCGGTATTGGCCCAGTAGTAGTAGTCGTTGATATGGACGTCATGGCGGTTGTAGTAGCGCTTGCCCAGCCATACCTTGGCGTCTTTCATGCCGCTGCCGAACAGGCCGCCGAATTCGACCCAGTTCTGCCGATGGGCGATATCGAAACTGTCGCCTTCCTCGCCCTCGTAATCGACGGCGCCCTTCTCTTGCAGGGCCAGCATCAGGTGATGCTTGGCCCACACGCCATTGCTGCCCTCGCCGAGGTTGGTGTCGAACTGGATCTCGGCATAGTTGTCGCACTCGTTGCCGAGGCGGTACTTGGCCTGGGCCGGGGCAAGCTTGAAGCACTGCAAATTACCGCCTTCGCTCGTGCCACCGACCTGGGTGCGCAGATAACCGTGGACATCCACCGATGCGGCGTTGGCGGCGAAGCCGGCCAGCGCCAGCGCGACCGCCGCGAACAGCTTGCTGTGTTGTTGCATACGGATCACTCCTCTCCGTGTTTGGGTTGGGGTTGAAACAACGGAATACGCGACGGCTTCCGTTTTTGTGGTTCGGCGCGATCGGACCGTGCCACAGCCAGGCGCCCCTCAGCGCAAAGCTGCCGCTTGCCGGGCCAGCGTACTGATCGCCGCCCAGTCGCCCGCACGGACCGCCTCCTTGGGCACCAGCCACGACCCACCGACACAGCCCACATTGGGCAGGGCCAGGAAGGATGCGGCAGTGGCAGCCGATATCCCGCCGGTCGGGCAGAACAGCAGATCGGGGAGAGGCCCGTAGAGTGCCTTCAACATCCCCATTCCACCTGCCTGCTCGGCCGGGAACAGCTTGAGTGCATCGAACCCTTGCTCACGGGCAGCAATCGCCTCGGACGGGGTCATCACCCCGGGCAGAAGCGGCAGACCACTGGCGCGCGCCGCAGCCGCCAGCGTCGGGGTCAGGCCCGGCGTGACGGCAAAGCGGGCGCCCGCAGCGCGGGCAGCGGCAAACTGTTCCGGTCGCGTTACCGTGCCCACCCCGACGATGGCCTCGTCGACCTCGGCGGCAATCGCCGCCACCGCCGCCAGGGCGGCTTCGGTACGCAAGGTCACTTCGAGCACCCGGATACCGCCTGCACACAGCGCGCGCGCCAGCGGTACGGCATCCTCGACCCGGTCGAGCACGATCACCGGCATCACCGGCGCGGCCGCCATGATTTCACGGATCGTCATGGTTCCCATCTGAATTCCCTTCCCGTCGGCCCGCCCTGTCGCCACGATGCCGCACTGCACCAATGCCAGCCGCATCCGACCTGACAATATGATTTTTGAATTTACTGTTTAGACTCGCAGTGGATCTTGCACAGCTTCATTCACAATATTTTATTTTTATGTTCAGACCAGAAAAAGCCGGGATAGCCCAGCCATCCCGGCACTAATCCGCCCAGCCAAAGCTCATCGCGCCCTGCTCGGCACCGCTGGCCTGTTGGCGAAAGCCGGCGAACAGTTCGCGGCCAAAGCCGTGCTGGTTGCCGCTCAGATCGGCCACGGCCAATTCGCGCGTCGCCCACTCGGCCGGCTCGACCAGCGCTTCGAGCACACCGGCTTCGGCATCGAGCCGCACCAGGTCGCCGTCGCGCAGCCGGGCCAGCGGACCGCCATTGACGCATTCGGGCGTGACGTGGATCGCCGCAGGCACCTTGCCCGATGCTCCGGACATCCGGCCATCGGTCACCAGCGCCACCTTGAAGCCACGGTCCTGCAACACGCCAAGCGCCGGGGTGAGCTTGTGCAGCTCCGGCATACCATTGGCGCGCGGGCCCTGGAAGCGGATCACCGCTACCAGATCGCGCTCGAGTTCGCCGGCCTTGAAGGCGGCCAGCATGGCGTCCTGCGAATCGAAGATCCGCGCCGGCGCCTCGACCGCCCGGTGTTCGGCCGCCACAGCCGAGGTCTTGATCACCGCCCGGCCCAGATTGCCCTGCAACAGCTTGACGCCGCCATCGGGCGAGAACGGCGCGGCCATATTGCCGAGCACCGCACTGTCGCCGCTCTCGCTCGGAGCAGGCCGCCAGCTCAGGCGCCCCTCGCTCAGCGTCGGCTCCTCGGTATAGCGGCGCAGCCCCTGGCCGACCACGGTCTGCACATCCTCATGGAGCAAGCCCGCGTCGAGCAGTTCGCGGATCAGCAGACCCATGCCGCCGGCGGCATGGAAATGGTTCACGTCGGCCGCCCCATTGGGATAGATGCGCGCCAACAGCGGCACCACGGCCGACAGATCGTCGAAATCGCTCCAGTCGATCACGATGCCGGCAGCGCGAGCGATGGCGATCAGATGGATGGTGTGGTTGGTCGAGCCGCCAGTGGCGAGCAGGCCCACCAGACCATTGACGATGGCGCGCTCGTCGATCACCCGGGCCAGCGGTATGTAGTCCGCGCCCAGGGCGGTGATGGCGGCCGCACGCTCGGCAGCCGCGGCAGTCAGGGCCTCGCGCAGCGGCAGGCCGGGGTTCACGAATGCCGCACCGGGCAGATGCAGGCCCATGATTTCCATCAGCATCTGATTGGAATTGGCCGTGCCGTAGAAGGTGCAGGTGCCGGCGTCGTGGTAGGAACGCGCTTCCGATTCGAGCAGCTCTTCGCGGCCGACCTTGCCTTCGGCGTAGAGCTGCCGGATATGGGCTTTTTCTTTGTTGGCCAGACCCGAGGTCATGGGACCGGCCGGGACGAACACCGTCGGCAGATGGCCAAACTGCAGCGCGCCGATCAGCAGGCCCGGCACGATCTTGTCGCACACGCCCAGGCACAGCACGGCGTCGAACATCTGATGGCTGAGCGCCACGGCAGTGGCCATGGCGATCACATCGCGCGAGAACAGCGACAGCTCCATCCCGGGCTGACCCTGGGTCACGCCATCGCACATCGCCGGCACGCCGCCGGCGAACTGGGCGGTGGCGCCGGCACGGCGGGCGGCTTCCTTGATGATGGCCGGGTAGTGCTCGAACGGTTGATGGGCCGACAACATATCATTGTAGGCCGAGACGATGGCGATATTGGGTTGGCGCTGCTGGCGCAGCATGATCTTGTCGCCGCCAGGCATGGCGGCAAAGGCATGGGCCAGATTGGTGCAGGACAGGCTTTTTCTGACCGGTTCGCGGGCAGCCCAGCTGTCGACCCGGGCCAGATAGGCCTCGCGCCGGCTCCGGCTTCGTTCACGGATTCGCTCGCTGACCTCGATCAACCGCGGATGTAGATGCATCGCTCCCCCTGTCCAGACCGCGAGCCCGATGGTCCGCCGCCTGCCTTGCAAAGCCGCCGACCACCTGGTCGGCCATTAGCGCGGATAGTAGTTTTACTACATATAAAACGCAAGGCGCGGTTTGGAATTTTTACACCAGCAACATTCCACTGTTGCATCGGCGCCGCAGCCAGCGCCATGGCAAGCTATGGTTTACCGCTATAGACAAGCTCTAATCATATATATGCGTTGCATCTTTGCTGCACCGCAACATTGAACATCGCGCCAGCCTCAGCTAACAAAACTACATTGCGAAGGCTTAATAAAAGTAGTATTGTTACAAAGGCGCCCGATTCAGGCGGTGGGATTCTGTATTGAATTCAAAGGGGAAACAGGGATGACATCGATTCAACCCTTCGATATGGTGTTGTTCGGCGGTACTGGCGATCTGGTCATGAGAAAACTGCTGCCGGCGCTGTATCACCAGCACCAGGATGGCTATCTGCCGGCTGACGGCCGGATCATCTGCCTGGGCCGCAGCCAGCCCGATCAGGCCGCCTATGTCGCCATGGCCGAGGAAGCCGCCCGCCGCTATCTGGGCGACTACTTCAACGACAAGGACTGGGCCGAGTTCGCCGCCCGCCTGCTCTATCTGCGGCTCGACGCCCAGGACCGCGCCGCCTATGCCACCCTGGCCGATACCCTGAACCAGTATCCCGACCATATTCGGGTGTTCTATCTCGCCACCGCGCCCAATCTGTTTGCCGGGATCTGCGAACATCTGGCCGCCGTCGGCCTCAACAAGGGCGGCGCCCGCGTGGTGCTGGAAAAGCCGCTGGGCCACGACCTGGCGTCGAGCCAGGCGATCAATGCCCAGGTCGGCCGTTATTTCAAGGAAAGCCAGATCTACCGGATCGACCATTACCTCGGCAAAGAGGCGGTACAGAATCTGCTGGCGCTACGTTTTGGCAATACCCTGTTCGAGCCGCTGTGGCGGCGCGAATGGATACGCGATGTACAGGTCACTGTGACCGAACAGGTCGGCGTCGAGAGTCGGGGCGACTTCTACGACAAGGCCGGTGCGCTGCGCGACATGATCCAGAACCATCTGTTGCAACTGCTGTGCATCATCGCCATGGAGCCGCCCGCCAGCATCGACCCCGATGCGGTGCGCGACGAGAAGCTCAAGATCCTGCGTGCCCTGCGCCCGTTCGGTCCGCACGATGTCGCCACCAAGGCGGTGCGCGGCCAATATCGCGCCGGCGCCACCGGCGGCAAGCCGGTGATCGGCTACCAGGACGAACAGGGCATCGCCCCGGGCAGCAAGACCGAGACCTTTGTCGCCCTCAAGGCCGAGATCGATACCTGGCGCTGGGCCGGGGTGCCCTTCTATCTGCGTACCGGCAAACGGATGCAGGAGCGCCTGGCCGAGATCGTGATCAATTTCCGCGAGGTGCCGCATTCGATCTTCGGTCTGCCGCCCGAAGCGCATACCACCAACCGGCTGGTGATCCAGTTGCAGCCCGAAGAGTCGGTCAAGCTCTATCTGCTGGCCAAGCAGCCGGGCGACCGGATGAAGCTCCGAAGCGTTCATCTCGACCTCGATTTCGACGAGACCTTCAAGACCCGCCGGCCCGACGCCTATGAACGGCTGCTGACCGATGTGATCCACGGCCGTCTGACACTGTTTATGCGGCGCGACGAACTCGACGCCGCCTGGAAATGGGTCGAACCCATCCTCGATGCCTGGGAGCAGAGCGACGACGCGCCCAAGTCCTATACCGCCGGCACCTGGGGTCCGGCGGCAAGTTCGGCGCTGCTGTCGCGTGACGGCTTTTGCTGGCACGAGGAAGGCTGAACCCGCTCCGGCGTTTTCCGGCCGCGTGCGCGCGGCCGCATGACTTTGATGGAAGCAACCGCCATGGCCCAGCTCAAGCCGCACGAATTCGACTCCCGTACCGACCTCGATATCTGGCTCGCCCGCGAAATCGCGGCCGCGCTCGAAACCGCGATCAGCGAACGCGGCAGCGCGAGCCTGGCGGTATCGGGCGGCCGTACCCCGCTTGGCATGTTCCAGCAGCTGCGCCAGATGCGGCTTGACTGGGACAAGGTCTGGATCACCCTGGTCGATGACCGCTGGCTGCCTGCGGACCACCCCGACAGCAACGAAGCGCTGGTGCGCGAGCATCTGCTCAAATACCAGCTCGCTGCGGCCCATTTCGTCCCGCTCAAGACCGTGCACGAGCAGCCCGCAGCGGCCCTGGCCGACATCGATCAGCGGCTGCGGGCCATTCCGCAGCCGTTCGATGTGGTGGTGCTTGGCATGGGCGATGACGGCCATACCGCCAGCCTGTTTCCGTGCGCGGCCGAACTGGAGGCGGCGGCTGACCCGGCCAATCCACGGCTGGTCGCGGCCCTACAGCCGATGAGCGCCCCCTATGGCCGGATCTCGCTGACGCTGGCCACGATTGCCCGGGCGCGCAATCTGTTGCTTCATATCACCGGCAGCAAAAAGAAACAGATCTTCGAGGCGGCCATGGCGGCCTCGGCCGCTGAACCTCATCTTCCGGTACGCCGGGTGCTCGACCGGGCGCCTGGGGTGTGCCATGTCTTCTGGGCGGAATAACTCGATGTCGCAAGCCTCCACCTACCCGCGTCTGGTCGCCGATGTCGGCGGCACCAACGTCCGTTTCGCCCTGCTGCGCGCGCCTGAAGCCGGACTCAGCGACGAACGTGCGCTTGCCTGTGCCGACTTTCCGGGCCTGTTCGAAGCGGCGCGTGCCTATCTCGATGGCGTCGCGGTCCAGCCGGTCTGGGCCGCCATCGGCATCGCCACGGCGATTGCCGGCGACTTTGTGCGCATGACCAATCTGGGCTGGCAGTTCTCGCGCGCCGAACTGCAAAGCCAACTGGGTGTGCAGGAGCTGCTGGTCATCAACGACTTCACTGCCCTTGCACTGGCGCTGCCTTTGCTGCGCGACGAGGAAAAGATCAAGGTGGGCGGCGGCAGCTTCGATCCCGACCTGCCAATCGCCCTGCTCGGCGCCGGTACCGGCCTTGGCGTCTCGGGCCTGGTCCCGGCCCATCAGCCCGGCGAACCGCCCCGCTGGCTGCCCTTGCAAGGCGAAGGCGGCCATGTGTCGTTCTCGCCCTTCAATGAGCGCGAGGACGACATCCTGCGTCTGCTGCGGCGCCAATTCGGCCATGTCTCGGCCGAGCGGCTGCTGTCGGGGCCAGGCGTGGTCAATCTGTACCGGGCGCTGGCGGAACTCCATGGCGTTCAGGCCGAGCCGCTTGACGCTGCCGCCATCACCGGTCGCGGTGTGGCCGATGAATCGGCGCTGTGCCGTGAGACGGTCGATATCTTCTGCGGCATGCTGGGCACGGCAGCGGCCAATCTGGTGGTGACGCTGGGCGCGCGCGGCGGGCTGTATATTGGCGGCGGCATCGTGCCCAAGCTCGGCGATTATTTCGCCCGCTCACCGTTTCGCAGCCGCTTCGAGCAAAAAGGCCGCTTCTCCGACTATCTGGCGGCGGTGGCGAGCTTTGTGATCGTGGCCGATCATCCAGCGCTGCGCGGCAGCGCGGCAGCGCTCGATGCGCTGGCGGCGCGGCGGCGCTGAACGGAGATGGCCATGCTGGAAAAGATCAAGTCGCTGCTGGGCGAGCTGTCGAAGTCGGAACGCAAGGTGGCGGAACTGGTGCTGTCGCAGCCCAATTTCGTGGCCCACGCCCCGATTGCCCAGATTGCCGATATGGCTGCCGTCTCCCAGCCCACGGTGATCCGCTTCTGCCGCTCGGTCGACTGCACGGGTCTACAGGACTTCAAGCTGCGCCTGACCCGCAGCCTGGTGTCCGGTGTGCCCTATGTGCACAGCGCCGTCGAAATGAACGATTCGGCCCACGATCTGGCGGCCAAGCTGTTCGACAACACCATTTCGAGCCTGATGCGCACGCGCAACGAGCTCAACCCCGATGCGATCGAGCAGGCCATCGATATCCTGGCTGCCGCCAAGCGCATCGAGTTCTACGGCCTTGGCAACTCGGGCATCATCGCTCAGGATGCCCAGCACAAGTTCTTCCGCCTCGGTGTGCCGTGCATCTCCTATTCCGACCCGCATATCCACGGCATGTCGGCCTCGCTGCTCAAGGCAGGTGACGCGGTGGTGGCAATTTCCAACTCGGGCCGCACCATCGACCTGATCCGTTCGGTCGAGCTGGCACGTGAAGCCGGCGCCGAAGTGATCGGCATCACTCACTCCAACTCGCCGCTGTCCAAGCGCTGTAGCGTCACGCTGTATGCCGATACGCCGGAGGACCCCGATCTGTACTCGCCGATGATCACCCGCATCGTTCATCTGGTGATCGTCGATATTCTGGCGGTCGGCGTCGCCCTACGGCGTGGTCCCGAACTGATCGACCAGTTGGAGAAGATCAAGCGCAATCTCAAGGAACGCCGCGTGCGCGGCTACGAAGACAAATAAGCGAGACCCCGCGATGACCGCCCTCACTTCCCTGCCCGCCTGGCAAGACTTCGAGCGCCGTGCCGCCGCGCTGCGCGACTTCGACCTGCGCGCCGCCTTCGCCGCCGACCCGGGCCGGGCCGAGCGTTATAGCGCCGCGGCCTGCGGCATCCTGCTCGACCATTCCAAGAATCTGATCGACGACGCCGGTTGGGCCGCCCTGTTTGAACTGGCACGTGCCTGCGGCGTCGAGGCGCGGCGCGAGGCGATGTTCCGTGGCGAGCGGATCAATGCCACCGAGCGGCGCGCGGTGCTGCACACTGCGCTGCGGGCGCCGCGCGGCAGCCGGATCGAGGTCGAGGGCCACGAGGTGGTGGCCGAGGTGCACGCCACGCTCGACAGGCTCTACCGCTTTGCCGACTCGGTCCGCGAGGGCGAGTGGCTGGGCTACGATGGCCGGCCGGTGCGCGATGTGGTCAATATCGGTATCGGCGGCTCGGACCTCGGCCCCTATATGGCCTGCGAGGCGCTCAAGGACTACGCCACGCCGCAGCTGCGCTGTCATTTCGTCTCCAGCGTCGACGGCTGGCAGCTCCACCACACGCTGGCAGCGCTCGACCCGGCCACCACGCTGTTCATCGTCGCCTCGAAGACCTTCACCACCCAGGAAACCCTGACCAACGCCCGTGCGGCCCGCGACTGGCTCACCGCAGCCGGTGGCGAGACGGCCGTGGCGCGCCACTTCGTTGCGGTTTCCACGAATAGCCAGGCAGTCGCCGCCTTCGGTATTGATACCGCCAATATGTTCGGTTTCTGGGACTGGGTCGGGGGCCGCTATTCGCTATGGTCGGCAATTGGCCTGCCTATCGTGCTACAGATCGGCCCGACGCGATTTGCCGAGCTGCTGGCCGGGGCGCATGCGATGGACTGCCATTTCCGCGAAACGCCGATGGCAGACAATCTGCCGATGCTGCTCGGTCTGCTGGGCGTCTGGTATATCAACGGCTTTGGCGCCGCGAGTCATCTGGTTTCGCCGTATAACCAGCCGCTGCACCGGTTGCCGGCCTATTTGCAGCAGCTCGACATGGAATCGAACGGCAAGTCGGTCCGGCTCGACGGCCAACCGGTCGACTACCGTACCGGTCCGCTGATCTGGGGCGAGCCTGGCATCAACGGTCAGCATGCCTATTACCAGTTGCTGCATCAGGGCACGGCATTGATCCCGGCCGACTTTATCGTCGCGCTGGAAAACCCCGCCAGCCCGCTTGGCCACCATACCATCCTGCTGGCCAACTGCTTGGCCCAGACCGAGGCGCTGATGCGCGGCAAAAGCCGAGCCGAGGCCGAAGCCGAGCTGCGCGACCAGGGCCTCGATGAGGCGGCGATTGCCGCGCTGGCACCGCATAAGGTATTTGTCGGCAACCGGCCGACCAATACCCTGCTGCTCGATCGGATCGACCCGGCCACGCTGGGGAGCCTGATTGCGCTCTACGAGCACAAGGTGTTTGTGCAGAGCGCGATCTGGGGCGTCAACGCCTACGATCAATGGGGGGTGGAACTGGGCAAGCAGCTGGCCCGAACCATCGAAGCCGAACTACGCGGCGACAAGGACGGTGCCACCGGCCACGACGCCTCGACCCGGCGTTTGCTTGAATACTGCCGCCAGGCACTACGCCGGCGTGCAGATAGCACAAAATAGCAGGCAAATGCGCCGGAATGCGCTATAAAAGCGCCTTTGCCACGAATGGGAGTTTCGCATGACGCGCAAATGGGCCGGTCTGGCCGCACTGGCGACGGTTGTCGCAACGCCGGTAGTGGCTGCCGAAGAAGTGTGGAAGCAGGACTTCGAATATGTGAAGCTCGAAGCGGTCAACGCCGCCAACCAGCAGCCCGTCAGCATCAGCCCCGAACAGGTGAGCTGGCTGCTTGGCGCCTTCCAGCGCAAGACCCGCGACAGCGTGGCCCCGCTGTTCGACAACGACCAATTGGAGCGGATCGCCAAGCCGCTGGCCCGTGCGCTGGCCCAGGCCAAGCCCAGCGACGATATCCTGTTTGCCAGCACCTACCGCGCCTACAAGCTGTTCTTTACTCCGCGTGTGGCCAATAGCGGCCGGCTGTTTGTCGAAAACGGCCGGCTCAATCTGATCCTGGGTGCCTGCGAAGCCGAGTTCGAAGGCATGTACCGCGCCACCGGCGTACTGCGGCCGTTTGCCGCCGGCAGCCGGATGAAGCCCGCCAAGCTCGACTGCGAGCTGGTCGCCGGCCCCGGCGCCGCCTTTGTCAATCAGCGGGCCGACTGGCTGGCCATCGACCTGAGCCAGGCCAATCAACCGGCCCCGGCCCATCCAACCACCATCCTGCCGACCCCGGCAGTCGTCGTACCGCCCGCCGCCCCGGCAGCGACCCCGGCTGCCGCTGTACCGGCCGCGCCGGTCGCCGGCCAGCCGGCCGTGCTGCCGGCCGTCCCGCTGACCAAATCGGAAGAGCGGCTGATGGTGCTCAAACGTCTTAAGGACAACGGTCTGATCACCGAGTCCGAATACCAGCAAAAACGCGCTGCGATCCTCAAGGATCTGTAAGTGCCGGCCGTCTTCGGACGGCCAGCTCCAGCGCCGTCCGCCGGCGCCGGAACCGACGACGCCCTGAGCGTCGAAGCCGCGCAGACGGCGATTTACCCAAGCGAACAACCAGCCGGCCCGCCAATGCCGCGTCCGGTCGCCGAGACAACATTGAAGCGCCTATACGCTCCAGCCGCCCTGTCGTGGGCGGCCCGTCCCGTTTCCACCGGCCGGCCACTCCCGTGCCGTTCGCGCTCGCTTTTCCACATAACGACACACCCACAAGGTACTCAAGATGGCTGAGCAATTCGACGACCTCGATCCGCAGGAAACGCAGGAGTGGCTCGACGCGCTGGAAAGCGTGGTCGGCGCCGAAGGCCCGAAGCGGGCGCATTACCTGATCGAGCAACTGATCGACAAGGCGACCCAGCGCGGCGCCAATATTCCGTACAGCGCCACCACCCAGTACATCAACAGCATCCCGGCCGAACTCGAACCGCCCTTCCCCGGCAACACCACCATCGAGCACAAGATCCGCGCCTATACGCGCTGGAACGCCATGGCCATGGTGGTGCGGGCCAATAAGGACACCAATGTCGGCGGCCATATCGCCTCGTTCGCCTCGGCCGCCACGCTGTACGACGTCGGTTTCAACCATTTCTGGCACGCCCCGTCCGAACAGCACGGCGGCGACCTGATCTTTACCCAGGGCCACTCGGCGCCCGGCATCTACTCACGGGCCTATCTGCTGGGCCGGCTGAGCGCCGAGCAGCTCGACAACTACCGCCAGGAAGTCGATGGCAACGGGCTTTCGAGCTATCCCCATCCCTGGCTGATGCCGGACTTCTGGCAATTCCCCACCGTGTCGATGGGCCTGGGCCCCTTGATGGCCATCTATCAGGCTCGCTTCATGCGCTATCTGCACGACCGTGGCTTTGCCAACACCACCGGCCGCAAGGTCTGGTGCTTCTGCGGCGACGGCGAGATGGACGAACCCGAATCGATGGGCGCCATCGGCATGGCCGGCCGGGAAAAGCTCGACAATCTGGTCTTTGTGATCAACTGCAATCTGCAGCGGCTCGACGGCCCGGTGCGCGGCAACGGCAAGATCATCCAGGAACTCGAAGGCGACTTCCGTGGCGCCGGCTGGAATGTGATCAAGCTCGTATGGGGCACCAAGTGGGATGCGCTGTTTGCCCGCGACAAGAAGGGCATCCTGGCCAAGCGGATGATGGAAGTGGTCGATGGCGAATACCAGACCATGAAGTCCAAGGACGGCGCCTACGTCCGCGAACACTTCTTCAATACCCCTGAGCTGCGCGATCTGGTGCGCGACTGGTCCGACAAGGACGTGTGGGAACTCAATCGCGGCGGTCACGACCCGGCCAAGATCTACGCCGCCTTCAAGGCAGCCAGCGAATCGCAGGGCCGCCCGACGGTGATCCTGGCCAAGACCGTCAAGGGCTATGGCATGGGTCAGGCTGGCGAAGCCCAGAACATCACCCACCAGCAGAAAAAGCTCGATCTGGAAGCAATCCGCCAGTTCCGCGACCGTTTCGATATTCCGGTGCCGGACGACCAGCTCGCCGAAGTGCCCTATATCAAGTTCGAAGAAGGCTCGCCCGAACTCGAGTATATGCGCGGCCACCGGATGGCCCTGGGCGGCTATCTGCCGGCGCGGCGCCGCAATGCCTATCCGCTGGAGATTCCGCCACTGGCGAGCTTTGACAGCCTGCTCAAAGGCTCGGGAGAAGGCCGCGAATACTCGACCACCATGGCCTTTGTGCGCATGCTGACCCAGCTGCTCAAGGACAAGCAGATCGGCCGCCATATCGTGCCCATCGTGCCCGACGAGTCGCGTACCTTCGGTATGGAAGGTCTGTTCCGCCAGGTCGGTATCTGGAGCCAGGAAGGCCAGAAGTATGTGCCGCAGGATGCCGACCAGCTGATGTTCTACAAGGAATCGAAAGACGGTCAGATTCTGCAAGAAGGCATCAACGAAGCCGGTGCCATGTGCGACTGGATCGCGGCGGGCACCTCCTACAGCACGCACGGCGTGCCGATGATCCCGTTCTATATCTACTACTCGATGTTCGGCTTCCAGCGGATCGGTGACCTGGCCTGGGCCGCTGCCGATATGCGCACACGCGGCTTCCTGCTGGGCGGCACCGCCGGTCGCACCACCCTCAACGGCGAGGGTCTGCAACACGAAGACGGCCATTCGCATCTGATCTCGGCCACTGTTCCCAACTGCATCAGCTACGACCCGACCTTCGGCTACGAAGTGGCGGTGATCGTGCAAGATGGCCTGCGCCGCATGTATGCCGAGCAGCAGGACGTCTACTACTACCTCACCCTGATGAACGAAAACTACCCGCACCCGGCCATGCCCGAAGGTGCCGAGGCCGGCATCGTCAAGGGGATGTACGCCTTCCGGCGCGGTGGCGAGGGTGAGCGGCGCGTGCAGTTGCTGGGCTCCGGCACGATCTTCAACGAAGTGATCGCCGCGGCCGAGCTGCTGCGGCAGGACTGGAACGTCGAGTCCGATCTGTGGAGCTGCCCGAGCTTTACCGAACTGGCCCGCGATGGGATGGCGGTGGAGCGCTGGAATATGCTCCATCCGACCGACGAGCCGCGCGTGCCTTATGTCACCGAGTGCCTGGCCCAGCAGAGCGGTCCGGTGATCGCCGCCACCGATTCGATGCGCATGTTCGCCGAACAGATCCGCGCCTATCTGCCCAAGCGCTATGTGGTGCTGGGCACCGACGGCTTCGGTCGTTCCGACACCCGCGAGCAGCTGCGCCGCTTCTTCGAGGTCAACCGCTATTACGTGACGATCGCCGCGCTCAAGGCGCTGGCCGACGAAGGCCAGCTGCCGCGCACGGTGGTGGCCGAGGCCCTGGCCAAGTACGGCATCGACGCCGACCGCCCGGCGCCCTGGACGGTCTGATATCACGGAAACAGTGGACCGCCCGGCGCCAAGCGCCGGTGCAGTCGCACGGAGGATAAAAATGAGTAATGCGATCGAACTCAAGGTGCCCGATATCGGCGACTACCAGGACGTCGATGTGATCGAGGTCTTCGTCAAGCCGGGCGATACGATCAACAAGGAAGACTCGCTGCTGACGCTCGAAACCGACAAGGCCACCATGGAAGTACCCGCCAGTGCCGGCGGTACGGTGCGCGAAGTACGGGTCAAGGTCGGTGACAAGGTGTCGGAAGGCTCGGTGGTGGTGATTCTGGAAGCTGCGGACGCCGCAGCACCGGCGCCGCAAGCGGCTGCCCCCTCCCCCGCGCCGGCTCCAACCCCAGCCGCCGCAACCGCCTCGGCCGGCCCGGTCGAGATCAAGGTGCCCGATATCGGCGAAGCCAAGGACGTCGATGTAATCGAGGTCTTCGTCAAGGTCGGCGATGTGATCAGGAAGGAAGATGCCCTGATCACGCTGGAGACCGACAAGGCGTCGATGGAAGTGCCGGCCAGCGCCGGCGGCACGGTGCGCGAGGTGCGGGTCAAGGTCGGCGACAAGGTGTCGGAAGGCCATGTGATCGTGGTGGTGGATGCCGAAGCATCCGCGGCCGCCTCGGCGCCGGCAGGCAGCCCGGCCCCGCAAGCCGCTGCACCCGCACCGGCCCCGACTGCGGCGGCGCCGGCACCCGCTGCCAAACCAGCATCCGCCAGTGCGCCGGTGAATCGTGAAAACTTCAAACAAGCCCATGCCAGCCCCAGTGTGCGCAAGTTCGCCCGCGAACTGGGCGTCGATCTGAGCCGGGTCAGCGGCAGCGGCCCAAAGCAGCGCATTCTGCACAGCGATGTGCAAGCCTTCGTCAAGTCGGTGATGAGCGGTCAGACTGCGGCCGGTTCGGCCGCCGCCCCCAGCAACGGCTCGGGTGTCGGTCTTGACCTGCTGCCCTGGCCCAAGGTCGATTTCGCCAAATTCGGTCCGATCAGCGAAAAGCCGCTGTCGCGGATCAAGAAGCTGTCGGGCGCCAATCTGGCGCGCAACTGGGTGATGATTCCGCATGTCACCCAGTTCGACGAGGCCGACATCACCGAGATGGAAGCGTTCCGTAAGCAGATGTCCGAAGAGCTCAAAAAACAGGACATCAAGCTGACACCACTTGCTTTCATTATCAAGGCATGCGTGGCAGCACTTAAAAAATTCCCCGAATTCAATGCTTCGCTCGATGGCGAGCAGCTGATTCTCAAGCAGTACTTCCATATCGGTTTTGCCGCCGATACGCCCAATGGGCTGGTGGTGCCGGTGGTGCGCGACGCCGATCGCAAGAGCCTGATCGATATCGCCAACGAGACCGCCGCCCTGGCAGCCAAGGCACGCGACGGCAAGCTGTTGCCGGCCGATATGCAAGGTGGCTGCTTCTCGATCTCCAGCCTGGGTGGCATTGGCGGCACGGCCTTCACCCCGATTATCAATGCACCGGAAGTGGCCATCCTCGGGGTGTCCAAGTCCTCGATCAAGCCGGTCTGGAACGGCCAGGAATTCGCGCCACGGCTGATGCTGCCGCTGTCGCTGTCCTATGACCACCGCGTGATCGACGGTGCCTCGGCGGCACGTTTCACCGCCTATCTGGGCCAGGTGCTCGGCGATATCCGCCGTCTGATGCTGTGAACCGGCGCGGCGCCCTGGGCGCCGCCATCGAAGGGAAATCCATGAGCAATCCGATCGAACTCAAAGTCCCCGATATCGGCGACTACAAGGATGTCGATGTGATCGAGGTGTTCGTCAAAGCCGGCGACACCATCAAGCAGGAAGATTCGCTGCTCACGCTCGAAACCGACAAAGCCACCATGGAAGTGCCGGCCAGCGCCGGCGGCACGGTGCGCGAAGTGAAGATCAAGGTGGGCGACAAGGTGTCGCAAGGGTCGGTGATTGCGCTGCTTGACGCGGCAGACGCAGCAGCGGACGCACCCAAGGCGGCTGCATCTACTCCGGCTCCGGCTCCGGCTCCGGCTCCGGCTCCGGCTCCGGCTCCGGCTCCGCAGGCAGCCCAGCACACGGGCAGCGCCGATGCCGAGTTCGACCTGCTGGTCCTGGGCGCTGGCCCAGGCGGCTATTCGGCCGCCTTCCGCGCAGCCGATCTGGGACTCAAGGTCGTACTGGTCGAGCGCTACGGCACGCTGGGCGGAGTCTGCCTCAATGTGGGCTGTATCCCGTCCAAGGCACTGCTGCACAACGCAGCGGTGATCGACGAGGTCAAGCAGTTGGCCAAGCACGGCATCAAGTTCGGCGAACCGGAAATCGATCTGGCCGGTCTGCGTGGCTACAAGGACAAGGTGGTCAGCAAGCTCACCACCGGTCTGACCGGGATGGCACGGGCACGCAAGGTGGAAGTCATCCGTGGTGTCGGTACCTTCCTCGATCCGCATCATCTCGAAGTCGAGCTGACCGACGGGGTGGGCCGCGACAAGACCGGCAAGAAGCAGGTGGTCAAGTTCAAGCAGGCCATCATCGCCGCTGGCAGCCGGGTGACGCAGTTGCCCTTTATCCCGACCGACCCGCGCATCGTCGATTCGACCGGTGCGCTGGAACTGCGCGAAGTGCCAGGTCGGATGCTGATTCTGGGCGGTGGCATTATCGGGCTGGAGATGGGCACGGTGTATTCGACCCTGGGTGCCCGTCTTGAAGTGGTCGAGATGATGGACGGCCTGATGCAGGGTGCCGACCGTGATCTGGTCAAGGTGTGGGAAAAGATGAACGCCCACCGCTTCGACCGGGTGATGCTGAAGACCAAGACGGTGGCGGTGGATGCGCGTGACGACGGCATCTGGGTGACCTTCGAAGGCGAACAGGCGCCCAAGGAGCCGCAGCGCTACGACATGGTACTGGTCGCCGCCGGCCGCGCTCCCAACGGCAAGCTGATCGGTGCGGAAAATGCCGGGGTGACGGTCAACGAGCGCGGCTTTATCCCGGTGGACGAGCAGATGCGCACCAATGTGCCGCATATCTTTGCCATCGGCGACATCGTCGGCCAGCCGATGCTGGCGCACAAGGCAGTTCACGAAGGCCATATAGCGGCTGAAGTCGCGGCGGGTCAGAAGCGCTTCTTCGATGCGCGGGTGATTCCGTCGGTGGCCTACACCGATCCGGAAGTCGCTTGGGTTGGACTGACCGAGGAACAGGCCAAGGCGCAGGGCATCAAGATCGGCAAATCCCTCTTCCCCTGGGCCGCCTCAGGCCGCGCCATCGCCAACGGCCGCGACGAAGGTTTCACCAAGCTGATCTTCGACGAGGAAAGCCACCGCATCGTCGGCGCCGGCATCGTCGGCACCCATGCAGGCGATCTGATCGGCGAGCTTTGCCTGGCAATCGAGATGGGTTGCGACCCGACCGATATCGCGAAGACGATTCACCCGCATCCGACGCTGTGCGAATCGGTGGGCCTTGCAGCGGAAGTGTTCGAAGGCCATTGCACGGATTTGCCGCCGCAGCGGAAGAAATGAGCGGTATAGAAAATAATCTGCAATTTCCGTGCAAGATTACAAGCGGATAGAAAAGAATTTGAAATCAAATGTGAAAGCGACGCTTATGCGTCGCTTTTTTATTGCGTCAAACGGGGTGCAGGTAATAATCGCTGGCAGCACCAGCTGCCAACACGCCAGCGTTGACTGCCGTCTGCAATGTTTTCCCAATCGGCAAAATCGACTTCCAGCCCTAGCGACTCGCAAACTATTTCCAGCCGCCAAGTATCGTTTTCTTAAATTGGTACTTATGAATCCGAGAAACTTTATGTCTTATCCTGTCCGCGCGGTTTCCACCGAAACACATGGTGGAAACCCTCGTGGTTGAACAGCCAAGCGACGGATCGATTCAATTCGAAGATAATCGTATCGCCATTGAAAAAACACTCTTCGAACGAGGATAGATGCGCTTCCACAAAGCGCTCCATATCTTCAGCGTCGAGCGCGAACGCACCGGATGATTTGAACTAGCAGGCCTCGCTCACCCCATAAAGCGGACCTTGCGGCTTTTCCGCCAGCGTTAGATGCCGGTAGACCTCGATATCATCTAGATCTCCCCAGTTCGCCACATGCTTCCAGGGCCTGCCCCTACCGGCGCATCGCTCGAAAAAGTCCGCCACGGAAGCGGCACCAATTGGCGAAGCGGCTGCAAGTTCGGCAAGCACGGTATCCATCGCCACCAGAGAATACATTATTTCCGTCATCGGTACGTCTCCCAACTCTCAATGAAGAGACGCTTTCGCGCCGTTTGCTGTGCTTAAGTTATGAGGACATGCGATATGTTTGAGGACAGATTTATCCTCATCAGCTTAAATAACACGCCATCCAAACTCGCCCACAGACTTTCTCTCAAATGAAATCTCTAGAGCCTGTTATGCACTTTTGTTGGAAGCCGCATCCAGCCCAGCTTTGCGGTCGATTTTCAGTTTTGCGAGGTCGCGGCATTTTTCATTTATTTTCTCTCATCCCCGGCTAAATATAAGAGATGCCTCCTTGTAAATATTTATTGCGCAATACCCTCTAAGCAAGTCAATCGCCCACCCTAATATCCTCCTTCCTTTTCAAAAATCTTCCTCTTCTCTTTTAAAATTTGATGCAATCCCATGTAACCTACTCCCCAAGCAGGGGAGGCTCGTAAAGAAATTAATTCATCCTGAGCCACAGGAAATATTGCCAATTTATCTAAATAGTAGCTCCCCAGCCCCAAAAAAGTTTCAAACCTAGGAGAATTCATAATTTCATCCTTCATTGCACCCCAGCCTTCACAATCACCCCCATCCACCACCGATATGTTTTCGCTGGGGCAACAATCTAACCCATGAAAATTTTTCACCCTCGGCCACTTCCCTTTGAATTGGATAAGTTCGAAACCTCCCAGTAAACCACTATTTTTTGAACAAGCGACGCGAACAAAATAAACCGCACTTCCTGAACAAGTAAAGACAAACCCTGACTCAGGACCGTCGTACCAATCCTCCACAATAAGAAGATCAAAGCCTGTAGACAAAAATCTCATTTGTGTTCTTCTCACCAAAGCAGAAAGATAGTCATCTGAATCCAAAGGATGCATTTTAATACTCCCGAAACCACAATTTGCAAAATCTCACGATCGGAATTTTCAATCACTCAAACCCTTGAACCGAGAAGCTCGACTTTCATCTCACTCGGAATGGCAATAAAAAAGGCTCAGATAAGACTGAGCCTTTTAGATTCACCTGTCGCGAATTTAATTACATTTCGCCGGCCGCGTCTTGGAAACCACCGTACTGAAATGATAGGCGTAGTCGTTCTTCAGCGCCTGGGTGCCATCGCGTCCGGCATTGGGGCCGATGATCCAGGTCTCGGCCTTGGGCAGTCCGCCCTTGGCATAGGCGGAGATATCGGTGGTCGCGTTGCCATAGGCGCGGATGATATTCAGGCCCACGGTCTGGCGCAGATAGGTGACGTAATCGGTCTTGTGCTGCTCGGTATTGGGCGGAATCGGGCCGTCGCCGTAAGCATTGGAGCGGTAGTGACCGGCGGCGAGGTTCATCTTGCCGAACCATTCGCGAGCGTCACGGGTGACCCAATAAGGACGGGCGGTCAGATAGACGATCTGGTAGCCCATCGCCCGATAGGCCCGGACCGTTTCCGGTGCGTAGTAGTAAGGCGTGGCGGTCTTGATGCCCACATAGTCGGCGTAGGCTTCGAAGTCGTTGATGGTCAGGGTACCGTCCACATCGAACAGCACCGCTTCGCGGCCCGGGTCGACCACGCTCAGGAAACCTTCGACGCTGCTGCCATCGCCCTCGACCACCATCCGTACCTTGTATTCACCAACCGGGCGCTGGCCCATCGAGACGAAGATCTTGCCGTCACGGTCGGTACGGTGAACGCCCACATATTCCCAGCCCTTGGTCGAGGCGCCGTACAGGTAGACATGGATGCGCTCGTCCTCAAGGTCTTTGTGCAGCACCGCATCATAGTCGAACTTGCCGACCACCATGGCCGACTGGCCTTTGGCGACCATGGTGTCGTGCACCATATGCCAGGGCGAATAGAGCGCGGAGAGCAGGCGGCTGCCGAAATGCTGGAAGCTGGCGCGCGGTGCGGCCGGCGCGGCTGGTGCCTGGTCGATCACTGCATAGTCAGGACAAGCGGCTTGGGCTTGCAGAGCGAGCACGGCACAGGCCGTGGCGGTCAAACGGCGAAGCATCGGATTTTCCTTGTCTAGGTTTTTGATTGTCGTGATCGCCCGAAGACGGGCCGGGCCATTGTGCTACAGATTAATGACTTTGGCATTACACAAAGCAAGCGCTCAAGCAGAAATAGGGAAATCCCCATGACAAATGACACACTGGTCAGCCAGGGAACAATAATTCCTTTTCAAACAAATATTGCTAAGTTCCTTGCAGTCATTTGGCGTGAATCATTCATTTTGCCCCGTCTCCCCCACTCCCACTGCTACAAGGCTGAAACTCACTGCTGACGCCCGGTCAGCCAATCCACGCTGGCAGTACGCTCCACTTGGTTTTGCACCCATACACCATAGGAAAAAATCAACGCTTCGCCAGATTTTTCACAAAAAAACTGGTTTACTCTCTCCCACTCATCCCTACTCTTCTTTGCTGACTCTCCGTGTCTCCACTAGAGATTCACTCCACCACCCCAGCAGCAGGAAAGATCAAGAAAAGCCGACTATTTATTGACTTACTTTCATCCTCCCCTCCAGTCTCCCTTGCAACTCGCCAAGCGCCGGCAGTTGGGCCAAGATAGGCGTCAATTTTTCCCGCTTGCCCCATCATGAATGCGCCGATTGCCACGCTGAAAAAACAACTCCAGGCCGACCGTGCCCGGCTGCACGATGGTTATCACGACCCGGAACAGGCGGGTCAGTTGCTCGCAGCCGAAGCCGCCCTGGTCGATGAATTTCTGGCCCAGCGCTGGGCCGAACTGCCGCTCGATCCTCGTACCGCCCTGGTCGCGGTGGGTGGTTACGGGCGCGGTCAATTGTTTCCGTGTTCGGATATCGATCTGCTGATACTGCTGCCGCCCGAGACCGACGGGCCGACGCTGGCGGCAGTCGAAGGCTTAATCGGCTTGCTGTGGGATCTGGGGCTCGAAGTCGGCCACAGCGTGCGCAGCGTGGCGCAGTGCGCCGAAGAGGCTCAGCGCGACATCACGGTGCAGACCGCCATGCTGGAGAACCGCTTGCTGGCGGGCAGCCTCGACACTTATCAGGCATTCCAGCGCGCCACCGCCGCCGTCCTCGACCCGCGCGCCTTTTTCGAGGCCAAGCTGCTGGAGCAGCAGCAGCGTTACGAGCGCCATCAGGGCGCCACGATGAAGCTCGAACCGAACGTCAAAGAAGCCCCCGGTGGTTTGCGCGATCTGCATCTGGTGCTGTGGCTGACCCGGGCGGCCGGACTGGGGAACGACTGGGCCAGCCTCAAGCAGGCCGGCATGCTGACCGGTCAGGAAATGCGCAAGCTCAAGCGGGCCGAGAAGCTGCTGTGGTCGTTCCGAATTGCCTTGCATCTGACTGCCCGGCGGCGTGAGGACCGTATTCTGTTCGACTACCAGAATGCGCTGGCCCAGCGTTTCGGCTACCACGACACCGACGCCAACCGGGCCAGCGAGCAGCTGATGGCGGTCTACTATCTGTCGGCCCGGGTGGTGGCGCAGTTGCAGCCCTTATTGATCCAGGCAATCCGCCGCCATCTCTACGGTGCCGAACAGATGCCGGCCACGCCGATCAACGAGCGTTTTGTGGCACGCGGGCCGCTGCTGGAGATCGCCCGGCCCGATGTGTATGAGAAAACCCCGTCGGCCATCCTGGAGACCTTTCTGGTGCTCCAGCAGCATCCCGAACTGACCGGCATCGGAGCCGACACGCTGCGGGCGCTCTGGCATGCACGGCCGCGTATCAATGCGGCTTTCCGGCGCGATCCGGTCAATAAGGCGACTTTCCTGGCCATCGTCCGCCAGCCCTGGGGCACGACCCGGGTCATGCGGCGGATGAACCAGTACGGCGTGCTGGGCCGCTATATCCCGGCGTTTGGCAAGATCGTCGGCCGGATGCAACACGACCTGTTCCACGTCTATACGGTCGATGAACATATCCTGATGGTGCTGCGCAATCTGCGCCGCTTCGCCACGCCCGCCTTTAACCATGAATACCCGACTTGCTCGCGCCTGATCGAATCGTTCGAGCGGCCGGAAGTGCTGTATCTGGCGGCGCTGTTTCACGATATCGCCAAGGGACGCGGTGGCGACCATTCAAAGCTTGGCAAGATCGATGCACGCCAGTTCTGCGACAGCCACGGTCTGTCGCGCGAAGACGGCGAGATGGTGGCCTGGCTGGTCGAGCAGCATCTGACCATGTCGCATACGGCGCAGAAGCAGGATGTCTACGACCCCGACACGGTCGAGCGCTTTGCCCGGGTGGTGGGCGATGAGCGTCATCTGATCGCGCTCTACCTGCTGTCGGTCGCCGATATCCGCGGCACCAGCCCCAAAGTATGGAATGCCTGGAAAGCCAAGCTGCTCGAAGACCTGTTCAATGCCACGCGGCGCTATCTG